>NZ_JACZDV010000001.1:0-2492632 GCF_015903845.1 Fictibacillus sp. 26RED30 | reverse complement strand
TTACATATTCGAATCGAGGGTTCTTCAACGTCAAACTTCTATTTCATACCAGAGATGGTATAGCCTTCAATAATGTGCTTTTGGAAGATGATGAAAATGATGACGATTGGAACAACCATGAACGTTGATCCTGCCATCTGCAACGCGAAGTTTCCTCCGTATTGTCCTTTCAAAAGGCTTAATCCGACAGACAGTGTATACAGACTTTCGTCATTCGCGATGATTAACGGCCATAAGAAGCTGTTCCAGCCCGCGATAAAAGTTAGAATACCTTGAACGGCCATAATCGGTTTAGATATAGGCAGGACGAGTTGCATGAACACGCGGAACTCACTTGCTCCATCTAGACGAGCAGCTTCAAGCAATTCGTCTGGGATAGTAGACATGAACTGGCGGAACAAGAAGATGCTGAATGCACCAACTAATCCTGGCAGAACAACACCAGCCATCGTGTTCGTCAAGCCCATCTGGTTTAAGATTAAATAAACTGGGATCATCGTTACTTGTCCAGGAATCATCATTGTTGCTAGTACAAGGTAGAAAAGCTTTTCTCTTCCTTTAAACTTGTACTTCGCAAATGCGTATCCAGCCATCGCATTAAAGAAAAGTCCGACGAAAGAACAGAGGACGACGACGATCGTATTTCGTAAATAAACACCAAAGTTCATGTTCTCAAACAGGTAGATGAAGTTCTCTGTTGTAAAGGTTTCAGGCCACAGAGTCGGTGTGAGCTGAAGGACTTCACTTTCAGGTTTGAATGCAGAAAGGATCATCCAAATAAAGGGGATGGCTACTAAAAGACCGCCAAGCGTTAAGACGATTCCTGCGATCCATTGCTGCATTTTGTATGCTTTTTTCGCATCAGATACTTTTGATTTCATGTTCTCACCTCACGTCCTAAATGTCGGTATCTTTCTTTTGCAATCGGAACTGAATCATCGTGATGATGATGATTGTTACAAACAGTACAAAAGATCCTGCAGCGGCATAACCAAAGTTGCTTAGCTGGAACCCGTTGCGATAGATGAAGAGGGCAACAGATGTAGTGCTATCTAGCGGTCCGCCGTTCGTCATAACGAATGGTTCTTCGAAGAACTGAATCCATCCGATCATCGTTGTGATCGACACGAAGAAGATAGCGTAACGAAGAAGAGGAATCGTAATCTTTGTAAGCTGTTTCCAGTTGTTTGCACCGTCTAGTTGAGCTGCCTCATAATACGTTTTCGGAATTCCTTGTAAAGCTGCTAAGAAAATAATCATGTTCACACCAATCGCGCGCCAAACAGCTAATGCGATCAATGATCCTTTGGCGATCGTTGGGTCTTGTAACCAGGGTATAGCAGGAATGCCGACTAGACCGAGTAGATAGTTGAACAGACCGAACTGTGGGTTGTATAGATACGTCCACACAACAGCTACTGCTACAACGTTTGTGATCGAAGGCATATAAAAAACAAGACGAAAAGCCTTGAAGATACGCGCTGTACCAAAGTTGATCAAAAGAGCGATACCAAGTGAACATGCGATAACGAGAGGAACACCGAATACGACATAAAAGACAGTGTTGCCGATCGATTTTAGAAAAATAGGATCTTTAAAGATATTGATATAGTTTTCGATTCCAATAAAGCTAATATTTGAATAGTCTGCAAGTCCAGCTAGGTCAATATCTGTAAAACTAATCACCAATGCAAGAACAATGGGAAAAAGAGAGAATAAAGCCAATAGTGCAAGCGCTGGTCCAATGAAGAGGTAAGGAGTCGTTTTTGAATAGCTTTTCATGTTTTCACATCCTTCATCGTTACCCGTGTTGATGATAAAAAGGTAACGAGCAGGATAACCTGCTCGTTATACCCCGGATCAACAGGATTTATTTCTTTAAGATCTCTTCAGCTTTTTTGTCGAAGTTATCTAATTCTTTCTGAACATCTGCTCCGCCTCTGTAGATCTTCTCAAAACTCTTTAAATAAGATTGAGCGATTTCTTCCCATTGCTTAATAACAGGCATCGGTTGTGAAGCTTCCATCTGTTCACCGAATGCTTTGTAAAATTCATTTCCAGTAAGAGATTCGTCTTCCCATGCTTTTTGGGTTGCCGGAAGGGAATTTGTCATCTCCATCCATTTTAATTGTGTTTCAGGCTTACTCATATATGCTGCGAATTTTAACGCTTCTTTTTCGTGCTTCGTATGTTCAAATACAGAAAGGTTAGATCCACCTAGTGCTGAAATGTTATTTTCTTTTGCCGGAAGAACAGCCGTACCCCATTTACCTTTAAGCTCAGGAGCTTGATCGTTAATCAGTTTGATCATCCAAGGACCACTGATGAACATTGGCAGAATTCCGTCTCCACGGAAACCTTGAACGATGTCCATTCCTAGTTCTTCTTTTGGAGCTGCTCCACTTTCATAGAAGCTGTTCAAGTACTCAACCGCTTCAACGAACTTAGGATCATTGAATTTAGGCTCATTGTTAGGTCCTAATAGTTCAGCGCCGTTTTGGCGTGCGAACATGAATGACAAGCTTTGTTCTTTAGCATCGATCGAAATTCCATATTTCCCTTTTCCACGATCAGCTAGCTTGTCAGCGGCTTCCTTCAACTCGTCCCACGTTTTTGGAGCTTCTTTAAATCCAGCTTTCTCGAGCAGGTCTGTACGATAGTAGAGCAAGCGAGTATCTACGTACCAAGGTACACCGACCATTTTGTCTTCAAACTTTGTCGTTTCAACAGAACCTTCAAAGAAATGTTTTGGATCTAGTTCCGGGTAATCTTTAACATGAGGTGTTAAATCTTTTAATGCCCCAGCTGATGCAAACTCAGGAATCCAAGTTGTACCCATCTGAACAACATCAGGTCCTTTTTTAGAAGCAACGGCTGTTAAAAGCTTATCGTGTGCTTGATCCCAAGGAAGGGCTTGTACTTTAACGTCAATCTTTGGATTTTCTTTTTCAAATTCTTCAGCGATCTTAGGAAGTGACTTTGCTTCTTCACCCATTCCCCAAACCGTAATTGTTGTTTTTCCGTCTTCTGAACCTGAAGAGCAGCCAGCTAAGACGCCGGATAGTACAAGTGCACCAACCATTGACGTAACCATCGATTTTTTAAACCAACGTTTTTTCATGTGAGTTCCCCCTATAATTTGCCTGTGAAAGCAATCAATTTTTATTATTCCCGAATTTTCTTTGAGATTATTGTTGAAACGTTTCGATAAGCACATTATAATTCAAGTTGTAATCGTTTACAACATGGAATTTTCAAAAAGAGGTTTCCTTCCATAAATTGTTGGAAACATAAGGTTTCATATACTATTTTCCTTGTTACAAAAGGAATAAAGAAGATAACAGTATGAAACTCAAAAACCTAGAAACTCTCTTGAATTTAATTGAAACGTTTCGATATAATGCTTTCATTTATCTTAAAAGAGATGAAAACTTCATGTTTATATCAACAGAATTTACCTTATTACAAAATAGACATCATAAAAGAATTGAGGGATAGACAATGACAACATTAACGAAAGGGAACATCACGATTAAAGCTGGTGACTTTGCATTTGCGTTCTTAAGTACTGGTGATATCTACAAAGCTTCCCACCATGATACGATGATCAACCAATGGATGAGTAATCCGATCGATGGTTCTTTGAACAATCTTTATTTACGTGTGTTCAACAGTGAGGGTATCCATGTAACTCCGCTTTTGGGTAGGAAATCTAACAGCACCGTTTCGTATAATGAGAATCAAGTTTATTGGAGTGGTACGTTTCAAGACATCTCTTATATAGTCACTTTTTCATTAAAAGAAAGTGGTATATGGTTTTGGGATGTTGAACTCGAAGGAAAGGCTGAGAAGGCTGATATTATTTATGGGCAAGACGTGGGACTTGCTCATATCGGAGCTGTTCGAACAAATGAAGCATTCATCGCTCAGTATGTAGACCATGGTGTGTTTGAAGATGAGAAGCTAGGTTATGTGATCTGTTCACGTCAGAATCAGCCTAATGGAAAAGCCTTTCCTTACCTACAACAAGGATCGTTAACGAAATCTGTTGGTTATATAACTGATGGTTTTCAGTTCTTCGGTACTTCATATAAAGAAACAGATGTACCACAAGCACTTTATAACGAGAACTTAGCGAGTGAAGTGTATCAATACGAATTCGCTTATATTGCACTTCAATCAGAGCAATTTGCACTTAATGGTAAACATCACATCAATTTTTATGGATGTTTTAAAGAGGATCATCAGGATGCTGTTACGTCTATTGAATATAAGGATGAGATTGAATTAGCTTGGAATGAAGTTCAAGCTCAGCTAATTGAAGATACGATTGCGCTTGAAAAAGTTAATCGTAATGACCAGTTTGACGGAACATTAAAAACAGTTGATCTTCAAATGGAAGAAGTGGAAGCTCTTTTCCCGGAGCGTATTTTAGAAGAGTATGAAGGAGATACGCTTCTATCCTTTTTTACACCGACCTATGAACATATCGTTTTAAAAGAAAAAGAAAGAATCGTAGAGCGACCTCATGGACATATTCTCGTTACGGGAGATAACGTGTCATTAAAAGAGGACACGATCACGACTACTTCTTATATGTATGGAATCTTTAATTCACAATTAGTAGTAGGAAACACTTCTTTTCATAAGATGATGACGAATGCACGTAATGCGTTGAATGTTATGAAAACATCGGGTCAACGAATCTATGTTGAGTCAGATGGAAAGTTGAAACTATTAACCATGCCTTCGTTGTTCGAGATGGGCTTTAACTATACGCGCTGGTTTTATAAGACGGAAGATGAGACGTTCATCATCACAAACTATACAACAGTCGATACCCCGGAAGTTGAGCTGCATGTTAAGGCTATGAGCGGAAAGGCTTACCGATTCGTTGTGACGAACCAAGTATCCTTGAATAATCAAGAATATGAAGTGCCATTTAAGATGGAAAAAGAAGATGGAGTTCTTTCGTTCTTCGCGGATGCTGCTTCAGACAGTGCGAAAACGTATGAAAATTTAAGTTATCGAATGAAGATTACGGGAACCGAGTGGAGCGTAACAGACGAGACAATCTTTGGTGAAAATATGGATAGTGGTTCTGCTTCTCTTGTGGTTTGCGATCTTGAACCAACAAATGAGTGGGGCATCTCTCATCAGGGATTGATCGAAGGGAAGAAGATTCCGTTTACAAGTAAGACGATTGAAACGGAAATTGAGCGTTACCGTACATTTATACAAAACACGAACCGAGGATTCCGTTTGACGAAGGATGGAGTCGAGACACACGAGCTTCAGAAGATGAACGCGTTAGCACATTGGTATACACATAACATGCTTATTCACTATTCTGTTCCTCATGGTCTCGAGCAATATGGTGGAGCAGCGTGGGGTACTCGAGATGTTTGCCAAGGACCTGCTGAATACTTCTTAGCAACTCAGCATTATGGTGCAGTAAAAGACATCTTGCTTACTGTATATTCTCATCAGTTTGAAGAAACAGGGAACTGGCCACAATGGTTCATGTTTGATCAATACTTCAAAATCCAGCAAGATGATTCACATGGAGATATTATCGTATGGCCACTGAAGTTAGTGACTGATTACCTTGCTGCTACGAATGATTTTGATATTTTACGTGAGGAAGTTCCTTACACGTCTAACCGTGATTTTAACTTTAATGAGAAAAAAGAAACATTATTACAGCATATTCAAAAACAGATCGGTTACATGAGAGAGAACTTTTTGCATGATACACACCTTTCCTCATATGGAGACGGTGATTGGGATGATACGCTTCAACCTGCAAATCCACAGCTTAAGAAATACATGGTAAGTTCATGGACGGTTGCGTTAACCTATCAAGTCATGACTCAGTTCTCCCAGCAATTACAGCATGTGGACGAAGAAGAAGCTGCAAAACTGAGCGAGCTCGCTAAAAACATTAAGGCAGACTATCAAGAACATATGTTAGGCACAGATGTAATCCCAGGATTTGTTTACATGGAGGATCCAAAATCACCAAAACTGATGCTCCATCCTAGTGATAACACGACAGGTATCAACTATCGTTTATTACCGATGACGCGGAGTATGATTGCAGAATTGTTAACACCTGAACAAGCAAAACAGCACCTTGATCTGATCATGGATAAGTTTTATTGCCCAGATGGCGTAAGATTGATGGACAAACCTGCTCATTACAAAGGCGGTGTGAGTACGCATTTCAAACGTGCTGAACAAGCATCAAACTTTGGACGTGAAATCGGACTTCAATATGTTCATGCTCATATTCGTTTTGTTGAAGCGATGGCGAAGCTAGGCAAAAAAGAAGAAGTGTGGAGTGGTTTAGAAAAAATCAATCCTGTTATGATTCAAGAAAAAGTTCCAAACGCAGAGCGACGTCAGAGTAATGCTTATTTCTCAAGCTCTGATGGTGATTTTAAAACTCGCTATGAAGCTCAAGAACGTTTTGGTGAACTAAAAGATGGTGAAGCCAAAGTTAAAGGTGGATGGAGAATTTATTCTTCTGGTCCGGGAATTTACATGAACCAGTTGATCTCAAATTGTTTAGGTATCCGTCCACAAGGGGAGAACCTAATTATTGATCCAATATTAACAGAAGAAATGAATGGTCTAGAATTGCAGTATATGATCGACAACAAACCTGTCAAAATGGTATTCCGAGATCGCGGTGGAGAAACGAAGCGACTCGTCGTTAATGGTCAAGAAGTGGAGAGCAGCACATATCAAAATATCTACCGAAAAGGTGGAGTGAGCGTGAATCGCTCTGAATTTGTAAATAAATTGTCAGCAGACGTGAATACCGTAGAGATTTATTCATAACCTTTCGTTATAATAAAGGAAACGTTTGCAACATGAGAGATAGGAGAGAAGTTCGTTGGTAAGTATTAAAGACATTGCAAAACAAGCAGGTGTATCCATTTCCACGGTCTCCTATGCCTTGAACGGAAGTCCGAAAGTTACGAAGGAAACATCAGCCCGAATTCTAGCGATCGCTAAAGAACTTAATTATATCCCAAGCGCAGCCGCTCGTTCCTTGAAAAAACGAGAAACAAAAATCATTGGTATCTATTTAACGAACTATAGTGGGGCTTTTTATGGTCAGCTTCTGCAGGGAATGATGGAGACATTAAGCGAGAACGGCTATGAATTAATCGTATGTAGCGGAAAAGAGTCACATCGTTTTCTTCCCGAGCGCATGATTGATGGTGCGATCATTCTAGATGCCACATATGAAACGAAAGAATTGTTAAGTCATGCAGAACGAGGACATAAGCTGGTCGTAATGGATCGCAGAATGGATCATCCGAACATCTCTCAAGTACTGCTTGATAATAAAGCTGGGGCTACCCTCGCGATTGATTATCTGGCTGAAAAAGGTCATCGAAAGATCTGTGTTGTTAAAGGTCCAGATATCTCGTTTGATGCGAGGCAGCGATTAGAAGCTGTACAAAAAGCGGTACAACGCTATTCGCATATCGAGTACATCGAAATCGATGGTGATTTTAACAAGCATTCAGGTGAAGAAGCAGGAAAGAAGATTCATCAAGACTTTACAGAACCTGTAGGTGTATTTTGTTTGAATGATGAGATGGCGATCGGTATGTATAATTATTTCAGCCGCACAAATCTACGCATTGGTGAAGATGTTCATATTATCGGTTTTGATAATATTGAAGTGTCTCAATATATCCAACCGAGACTTGCGACGATCAATTATTCAAAGCATAAGTGGGGAGCATTAGCTTCTGAACTGCTGCTGAATTTAATCCAAAAAAAGCAAAGTCCTGAACATGAGAGAATCAACGTAAGCCTGATCGAAGGGGATTCCGTACGAAAACGATAAATAAGGAAGAGGAGCTACGATAAGCTCCTCTTTTTGTATTCAATTATTCAGCTTGTGATTGTGGTGATTTTTCTTTAGAGAGAAACCAACCGCTTACAGCGATCAAGATGAGAACAACATAAAACGTGATTTTCCACTCTGGTGACTTTGCGAAACCTTCAGAAAGGATTGCTAAGTCAGGATGTGCGAGTGTATATACGGCCAACTTAACCCCAACCCAACCTACGATGAGAAAGGCTGCAATTTCAAGGCCGGGTTTCGATTGTAAAAGCTTAACAAAAAAGTTAGCGGCAAAACGCATGATGATGAGGCCGATCAACCCACCGGCAAAGATCACTAAGAACTTTCCACCATCCAGACCGCCGATGTTCGGAAGACCTGAATCGGGAAGTGCCACCGCTAATGCAACAGCTGCTAGGATTGAATCCACAGCAAATGCGATATCAGCTAGTTCAACTTTTAATACTGTAGTCCAAAAACCAGATTTCTTCTTTTCAGATTTAGACTTTTCCGTAGAATCATCTGCTTTTTTAACCACAACTTTTCTGAAAATATGGTTGAGGGCGATAAACAGAAGGTACACAGCTCCTATAGCTTGAACCTGCCATACGTTGACTAAGAATGAAATGGCAAACAGTGATGCGAAACGGAAAAAGAATGCACCAACTAAACCATAGAATAATGCTTTTTTTCGTTGTTCTTCTGGTAAGTGTTTTACCATAATGGCTAAGACCAGTGCATTGTCTGCCGCTAGTAAGCCTTCTAATGCGATCAGCACTAACAAGATCCAACCATATTCTAACAAGATAGATAGTTCCATTTTGGTTCCTCCTTTAAAATGATAGATGCATGAATGAAACGAGAACGATTTACATGAAGCGACCTCCTGATAACAAATAAAAAAGACCTCTACCAATAGCAGGTAAAGGTCTAACATAGAAAAAGACCTTTACCAACCGAACGGTAAAGGTCTTGCTAACAACGAAAAGGTTGCCAATATAGCCGAGAGCACGAAGCTCCGAAATGACGACTATACTGTAAAAGCTACTCCCCTTTAGGAGTTATGAAGTTACTATTATCATATTATGCTCTCTTGGAAATTGTCAATTATTTTATGTGAGGAAAAATGTAGACACAACTAATTGTAGTATCTTTAACATATATACAGGAAAAGAGTGGATGAAAGTTGGACCAACATCAATACATAATAGACATGATAAAAAATGATGATTGGATGATGGAGATTTTACGTGCTGTCAAAACGTTAGCTTTACCAGATTGGTGGATATGTGCAGGGTTTGTTCGATCTAAAGTTTGGGATACACTTCATGACTTTCAAGAAAGAACGAGAATAGCAGATATTGATGTTGTTTATTTCTATCCTGAAGACCTCAAAAAAGAGAGTGAAAGAAAGTATGAGGAAATGCTTTTAGAACTCATTCCAGACTTGCCGTGGTCTGTAAAAAATGAAGCGAGAATGCATCTCGTCAATGATGATTTCGAACCGTACACGTCAACAGTAGATGCGATCTCCAAATTTCCTGAAACGGTAACAGCTCTAGGTGTTAAGCTAAATGAACAGGATGAAGTAATTCTTGCTGCTCCATGTGGAATTGAAGATGTACTAAGCATGGAAGTAAGGCCAACAGACAGCTATAGAAGCACTGACGATCGAAGAAAAAAATATGCAGAGCGCGTGAAAAAAAAGAATTGGGAAGCCGTTTGGTACAAAGTTAGAGTGGTTGAATAGAGAAAAGCTTGAGTGTTAGTGCTCAAGCTTCTTTTTTTGACCTTAGTTTTTCTTCATCCCCGCGTTCCTCTCCCTTAAACAGTACTTTTACTTCTGTATCTTCTTGCGTCAGATGGACCTGAAGGCTTTTTAGGCTCTTTCGGATCACGTTTTTTTCTTGGTCGGAATAAAGCATAACTTAAACAAAAACCAATCGAGCAAGTGATCCCATAACCAAATACAGCAAACGTATTCAGTCCTTCAAACTTAGCCCAATAGAAGATAGTGAAACGGTATATCAAAAGAAAAACAATACTTAGTGCTACATATAAAAGAAGATGAAACCTAAATTTTAACCTCATTCTATCTTTAGAAGATTCAATAATAAATGCAATGGGCAATGTGCAAAAAAGAAAAAAGGGAAGTGCTGTAACAATTCCAAAGAATAGACCGAATAACACACCTTGTAGATCAAGCTTAAATGGATTCCCACCTGGAATAGCAAAAAAGAACAGTGCTCCACAAAGTACCGATATTACTGATGAAATGATGACTCTCATAACTATCTCCTAACTACCTGTCGAAGCTTTTCGTTCAAGGCTTCTGAATCTTTATATTCAAATAATCCTAAGCGGTTTCCCCAAGGATCGGAAAACGTAGCCCATTTAACAGGAACTTCGACACGCTCAAAAATTTCAAACTCTTCAATATGTAAAACATCCATTAATCGTTTTCGCTCAGCATGGAGATCAACAACACCTAAACGAAGAGGTCCGTTTCCAACAGTGGGTGTTCCCTCAGCAACTTGCAACCAACAATTAGGAAGCAGCTCCCATTCAGCAAATCCTTCATGTGGAGTGAAGTCAGGCTGACGATTCAACAGAATTTCATAATATTTTTGACCATCTTCCATGTTCGATACACGAACTTGAACTGTCATTTCATATATCATATGTAATTCTCCTTTACTTCATTTGTTATCTACTAACAACGTTTTTAGTGAGGCAGAGGTTTCATAACGTTTAATTACTTATTCATACCTTTATTCCTTTATTAATAATTGATAACAATAACTTTTTCTCGAAATCAGGAAGATTTTCACTTAATCGTGCTGCCGCTATCGGAATCATCCAACTCTCTAACGTTTTTAAGGAGAACTGGTAATGTCTAGTATAACTTTTTCTATAATACATAGCTAAAAGTTTTCGTACATATAAAGTAGTTCTAAAATTTAGAAAAGATGTGCGATCTTGCAATCCGCCGTAACGCAAGATAAGTAGGGTTCGAGCTAAGTCTGCCATACGGTTGCCACATGTAGCATCAACCCAGTCAATGATTACAGCATTATCCTTTGTGATTAAAATATTGTCAGGATGAAAATCACCGTGACACAGAGATTTGCCTTTAGGCAGTTTTTCTAACTCTTCAAGAATTCTTTTCTTTTGATCTTGAGTTAGTTCTTTCACTGAAGAAATCTTTTGTTTCAACACATCAAATTGTGTGGGAAGAGTAGGTAGCTCCTTTTCATGGACACTTGCTTGAAGAGACGCCATCCTCCTCAAGTGATGAAGTGCTTTTCTAGGTTGAGACTCTAATAAACTCGTTAACGTGGTACCCTCGACCCTTTTATATATCAGCGCTCTTTTTCCAAAAATCGGTTTACTACACCTAACCTCAGGAACCGAAAGCCTTAACTGGTTGATCATTTTATTGACCTTATACTCATGCTCAACAAAATCATCAGATATGTGACCATGAAAAAGCTTAACAACTTCGTTAGGAGAAAAGATAATGACCCGAGCGGTACTACCCTCGCCTATTATTTGCTTGTGCTCCACGTAAGTTTAAACCCCTCTGCTTGAGTATCTATATGGATAATTTTAACACAATTAGCAAGAATTAAAGTTTGAATTTTTCATTTGACTGACTGGTCATGACCCGAGTATACTAACTAATGGTAATCATGACTAATTGGTCATATGATAGATGTATAATAAGTAGTTATAACTCAGTGGTAGTACTTATATAATTGCAAAGTGCATCTCATGACTAACAAAGAAGTCTTTGAAATAGAGGCATGGGCAATACTTAATCATGTGAAGGGTTTAGTTTATGAAGGAAAAAGTGACCATATAAAATGAATTTAAAAAACTTGGACGGGATCTTACGTCCAGCTTAATAAGGAGAAAGATGAACATGGAGACAACGCAAAAGCCATTAAACACAAAATTGATACTAGCTGGTTTGATTATTGGTATGTTTTTTAGTGCCTTAGAACAAACGATTGTTGGTACCGCGATGCCAACGATTATTGCTGACCTAAACGGGTTTTCTATATTTGCTTGGGTGACGACAGCCTATTTGATCACTTCAACTACTGTAGTACCAATCGTAGGTAAACTTTCTGACCTTTACGGAAGAAGAAAGCTATATTTATTAGGGAATTTTATATTTATACTAGGATCTGCACTTTGTGGAACAGCAAATTCTATGGAAGAACTTATCATTTATCGTGGGATACAAGGAATTGGCGGAGGTATGATCATGCCTCTATCTCAAACGATTATCGGTGATATCTTTACAGCTGAACAACGTGCAAAGTGGCAAGGTGTATTTGGTGCGATCTATGGATTAAGTTCAGTAATCGGTCCTTTTATCGGTGGGCTCATGGTCGATCATATTAGCTGGCACTGGATTTTCTTGATCAATGTACCATTTGGAATCATTTCTACAGCAATGATCGTGATCGGAATGAAGAACGAATCGATCAGAGCGGCAGTCGGGAAAGTAAATATTGATTATTTTGGTATTTTTACACTAATCCCGGCTGTTGTACTGCTCTTATTAGGACTTACGTTTGGCGGAGATAAATTTGAATGGCAGTCTACAACAAGCTATTTGTTGTTTGGTGGAGTCATTGTATTATTAGCATTATTTATCACGATTGAAAAACGTGCTGTAGAACCTATCTTAAATCTGTCACTCTTTAAGAATAGAGTGTTTGCAACAACAAATATTTTAGGCTTTTTGCTTGGTTTAGGTATGTTTGGAGCTATCATGTTCGTTCCAATGTACATGCAAGGAATACTAGGGGTGAGTCCGACAAAAGCAGGATCGACGATGACTCCTATGATGATTGCGCTCATTACAGCAAGCATTATTGGTGGCCGTTTGTTATTAAAGCTTAAATTCAGAACAGTACTAACATCTGGTATGGTGATAACAGCTATTGGGTTCTTTTTAATGAGTACGATGGATGTGGATTCTAACGAATTTACGGCATATGCTTATATGGTTATTCTCGGTTTTGGTATGGGTTTAGTTATGCCAACGCTCATGATCGCTGTACAAAACGAGTTTCCAAAATCTCAGCTCGGAGAAGTAACATCTGCTTCTACTTTCTTCCGTTCTATTGGAGGAACGATTGGGATTACGATCTTAAACGCAGTCATGAACCATTCACTAACAAATAAAATCAGTGAAGCGGCAAGTGATGCTTCAAATCCGGTTCTTGGAAAAGCGCTCGAAGAGATTGGGAAGAAAACAGATGCGATGTTTGGTATCTTAATCAATCCTGATTTGTTGCCACTTCCGACTGATTTAAAAACACCTGTCATTGAAACGATTAAAGACGTGTGGTCAACTTCATTCTCAAGCGTATTCTTAACGGGACTTATCTTTATCGGAATTGGAATTTTTGTTGCTTTATCGGTAGGGAACAGCCGTATCAAGAAAGAACCGGTCGACCCAAACAAGGAAAGCGAGCAAATGTCGTCTAACCAGGCAGTTACAGAATAAACAATAAAGAGCTGATCCATGATCAGCTCTTTTCATTTTGATTTCAATCAATTGTGCTTACCGTTGTTTATTCACCATCATATCTAAAAGCACAGAATCGGTTGTACTAGATGTTTCAGCACCTAATCGGCAAAAGTTTTCAATCGTCTTTTCTACATCTTCTTCAATAAATCCATTTGTGGAAGGGATACATAATCCGTTTGATGCAAGGACAGCCGATTGGACAGCGGCACTTGAACAAGTAGCAACCTTCATAGCGCATCCGGCTTTTGCGCCGTCACATACCATTCCACTAACGTTGCCTAGCGTATTCTGTATAGCAGCTTTCATTTTTTCTAGGTTATCATCAAGTAAGTAGGTGATAGCTGCAGATGCACTCGCACCTGCGACGGTCACACCGCAAAGTGCAGACAATCGGCCGAATTTTGATTTCATATGAATCGATAGAAGGTGGCTCAATGTCACGGCTCGTAACATCTTTTCTTCAGTTACACCTAGTTTTTCTGCAGCTGCAACAACAGGCATCGTAACCGCGATTCCTTGATTTCCGCTGCCCGAATTTGCCATTACCGGCATAGTCGAACCAGCCATTCGTGCGTCAGACCCTGCAGCAGATAACGCCATACTATACGTAGCTAAGTCATCTGAAAGAATACCCTTTTTTGTTTGGTCGTATAACGTTCTACCGACTCTTAAACCATAGTCATTTGAAAGGCCTTCTTTACAGATTGCAGAATTCAATTCGACACTTCGTTTAACAAGATCCAATCGATGAAGTGGAACTTCAGTAATGAACGTATAAAGGTCTTCGATCGTTAACTCAGGATTATCAGCTTTTTTAGAACTTGAGGACGGACCTGGCCGCGATTCATCTACTAACACTTTTCCGTTTTGAGAGATAAAGCTTATGTTCGTATGGTCACCAGAGATCACAACAGTCGCTTTCTCTGTTGCGGTTTTCACTTCGACTTTAATATATAATTTTTCAGGACCGTCTGCAGTTGCAACTGAAACAATGCCTCTCTGGACTAAATCAATAGCTTTATCTTCCTCATTACGCGTAACACCTTCAAGTACTTGAAGTCCTTTCGACGGATCTCCTGCAATCATACCGAGAGCTGCAGTAAAATCGATACCTGTATGATTCATGCCGGGAATCCCTACAGATAAAGCGTTCTTGATAACATTTCCGCTCGCTTTGACAGAGATTGATGTTACCGGTTCACTAATATATTTTTTGGCAGTAGCTGATGCGAGAGCGATTGCAACAGGTTCTGTGCACCCAAGTGCAACAACGAGTTCTTTTTCAAGAAGTCTACAGATGTTTTCGTTAATCATGAATTCCACCTCATTCCGCTATATTCTCTTTCTTTACAATAACTGGTGTGAGAGGTAAAAAGAAAGAGGTAAATCTTATAAATTACAAAGTAAACGCTTAAAATAATAATTTTGAAGGGTCATAAAAATGATTAAAGGAGAAAATTGTAATTGAAAACAATTTTAACAAAGATTTTACTAAAATATTTTAATGGAATTGATGGAATATCCATAGAAGAAGAACTGCACAAAACGAGTTGGCACAAAGATCTTCATTATAAAGTTAGGATCAATGGCAGGTTGTTTGCTGCTCGTTTTCTTCCGAATGATCGTTCACCCAACCAGGAATTTGGTAAGCTTACTAATGATGATTTATTAGAACAATTAAATTTTTGTCTCTTCCTTAATATGCACGAAGTACCATTTATGAAGTTACGAACAACAGTAGAAGGAGAATTGTTCACAATTGTTGAGATTGAGCATATCATATATCGATTTGTCCTTTTTGACTGGATAGAGGGTCATCATATTACAAGTTATGTTGGTACAAGTGCAGAAAAATTCGGACGAGCTGCTCGGGAATTTCACGAGATAGCTAGTCAGTACACATCAGATATTTTTAGTAAGACGTCTCATACCGTTGGCTATACATCATTTTATGACCAACTCAATAAAAAAATATTAAACGTTGAATTGTCGATACACGATTCACCACAAATGAAATACTATTTAGAGATGTGTAAATTCCATTTGGAGAACGCAAGCACTAGAGAATTGGATTTTATTGTTCAATCAGATTTAAATCCCCTTAATGTGCTTTGGGATGACGAAGAGAGCGTTAAAGGGTTTGTTGATTTTGAGTCTATTGGATATACCGATCGAATCGAGGGATTAGCATGGTTAATTAAGTGGTACTCGAGAACGAATGGCATCCATTCTCGAAAGATGTCTTCAGAGGTAGCAGCAGCATTTCTGAAAGGATATGAAATAGATAGAGATATTCTACGATCTGAAAAAGTAAGATTATCTTCATTATTGTGGCTATCGGGCTGCTTAAATTGGAATTTTGTAAAAAGAACGATACAGATTTTAGAAAATCAGCCTGAACTTCTCAATGACCACCTTACATGGTATAGAGAAAGAGGTGATTCACTTACTGACTTACTACATTTTGTTTGAAAGAAAACGATTTCTATTAAAGAAGTTTGATTTTACTGTTTAGGAATATATCGATTTTCCCTCTCAATAAAACCTTGTTTTACTGTTTTCCAATCTTCTTTTGTAATAGAATACAAAACAGCATTGCGAATATAGCCATTTGAGAGAATGCGTTCGTTCCTAATAAGTCCCTCTTTCACAGCACCTAATCGTTCAATCGCTTTTTGCGAGCGCTCATTTCGCTCGTCAGTTTTAAATTGCACACGAATAAAACCTAAAGTTTCAAAGCAGAACGTGAGAAGCAGTTGCTTACATGAAGCGTTTACGAATGTACGCTGATAATCTTTTCCGTACCAAGTGGAGCCTAACTCACACGAACGTTGAGTAGGATTTATTTCGTAAAGACGAGTAGTACCTACAATTTTCTCGTTTCTCTTGTTCACAATAGCAAATGGTAGAGCTAAACCTTCTTCGCGAAGTTGTATCGCATTATTAACCCATGTATTCATTTCCTGTTGAGTATCGATTGTAGTTACCATATAAGCCCAATTTTCAGAGTGATTAATTTGAAATAGTGGTAAAGAGTGTTCCAATTCTAAAGGAATTAGCTTAATATCGTTACTTTCTAAAGTAGGTGGATTTGTAAATAAAGTCTGGTAATTCATTTTTATCTCTCCTAAAAAAGTGATACATATATATGTTAATATTTAGTTATTTCATACAAAGAGGTGACTAAAATTTATGGAGTTTTTTATTTTTATAATATTAATCGTGTTTTTGTTCGACGCTGCAAAAATCCGTAAGCAAAATGAAACCGTTATTTTGCAGAATGAAAAAATGATTGCACTACTAGAAGAGATAAAGAATAAATAAATTACTCTTCTTTATAAAGGTTAAAAAATTGATAATGATCTTTACCGGTAATCTTTAATATGAGTTTTTTATTTTCTTTTAGACGATGAACTTCCCCATCAAAAGTTAAGCTTATTTGGTTTGGAAACTGATTCATCGAAAAGGTATATTCGCCAATCTCTGTTTGCTTTTTTTCTTGACCATAGGCTGTACTAAGCGTGAACGTTAGTTCTTTCGGCAGATTGTTTTTATCGTCAATATGTGTGAGCTTAAGTGAATTTGTTTTATCTACAGAGAACCTTGCTCGCCAGTAGTCATTTTCTCCAGAATAAATGATTGCGTCATTTTTGGATGTTGGTCCCTTGGTACTTGAAGTTGGAGCTGAGTCTTTAAAGAAGATCGTTAAAACAGAAACAAATCCTATTAATAAAACAGCAGCTAAAATCAGCTTCTTTTTCATCCTCCACCGTTCCTCTCATCCACTACATAACAGTGTATTCTTTATTTAATGGTGAATTCCTTGTTTCAATCATTTCTAGAACGGAGGCCGATTCGTGAAAATTAGAATGTATGAGAGTAAGGATTTTCAGTCTGCAATGGAGTACTGTTTACCACCAGAACAATCATTATTTACGTCTATGCCTGACGAGGTACTGAAAACGTTTCAAAGTGATATCTTCAATCAGCCTTTTGTGATTTATTTTGATCAACAACTTGTAGGTTGGTTTGCTTTATACACAGATCAATCAGGTAATATTTATACGAATAATAAGCAGGCCATTTTATTAAAATCATTTTCAATCGATGTCAGATTTCAGAAAAGAGGATTTGGGCTCGATTCTCTGAAACTACTACCGAATATTGTGAAACAGCAGTACAAAGGTAAGAATGAAATTATATTAACCGTTCATGAAACGAACGATGCCGCAATATCTCTTTACAGAAAAGCGGGATTCATCCATAAAGGTGAAAACTATAATGGGGAATATGGCATAGAAATGATTTTTCGTATGGGTATTTAGACCTTTACAAACTCTTAACCAAACCTTTACACCACTCCTTAGTAAATATTGTAATAATTTCTATACATAGACAAAAGGGGTGGCAAGTTTGAAGAAGGTTTTTCAACAAATGCGTTCACAAATTAAGAGTGTAAAGATTTCTGAACAACTGAAACGAATTACATCACAGAAATTAAAGCTTCATTTACAGACAAAGCTATTATTGATGATGCTATCGTTATTTATCTTAACCATTTCGATCGTAGGTCTTTTTAGTTATAACAAGGCATCTGAAACTACTAAAACAATTATTGAAAATCGTTTAGAACGTGAAACAGAAACTACATATGACATTGCAAAGAATCTTAAATTTAGTTTTATAAGAGATGAAGAAATGTTTAATCAGCGTGTGGCTGAAAGTATCAATTCACAGTATGTAGGCCTTCAGCAAGATGATATGAAAGCAACTATTTTCTTACTACAAAATGGTACGGTGATTCCGTATAAGACGAGCGGTAAAAAGCCTGTTGCTTTATCCTCAGGAAGTATGAAGAAAATCAGCGAACTAGAAAATGGTGTTCTTCACACGCATATTCAAGACAAGCCGTATACACTAGCAATAAAACAGATCCAAGAGCTGAATGGCATCTACGTGATAGCTGTGGAAACAGAAAGTTACATGCAACCCGTTTATGAACTCAGAAACTTTATAACGGTTGCTGTAGTCATTAGCATTCTTTTAACTGCATGGGTAATTATCTTCGTTATCAGAAGCATTACTTCACCGTTATCAGCGCTCAACCAAGTTATGAAACGTGTTCAAAAAGGCGATTTTAAACATAATGTGGATTATCGTTCTAGACATATTGAGATTCAGAGACTCATTGATAGCTTTAACCAGATGATGTTGTTTATTAGAAATATACATGATCAGATTCAACAAATATCAGGTGAACTAACTGTTCAAGGCAATAAACTTGAACATACGTACAACGAGGCAAACCAATATAATGAACAACTTGTGAAAAAGATAGAGAATGTGATGATAGGTGCGAAAGAAACGGCAATAAGTTCAGAGCATAGTGTGCGACTATTCACAGATATGCAGGAAAAAGTGAGTGATTTGAACAAAACGGTGATGACTGTAATGGATGAGTTTTTATCTATGAATCATAATGCTGTTGCAGGTCAAGAAAAAGTAGAGAAGTTAGTTGGTGAGATTCATGATAACCATGACCGTTTCTTCCAACTAAACAAGATCATTGATGAGATGGGTACATACTCGAGTCACTCTCAAAATGTCATTTCTACGATTAAAGAGATTTCGGAACAAACAAAACTGCTAGCATTAAACGCTCGAATTGAAGCGGCACGAGCAGGAGAAGCAGGAAGAGGTTTTGCAGTAGTTGCTGATGAGGTAGGAAAATTAGCAGACCAATCGAGTAAAGCAGCGGCAGATATCATTGCGACAGTAAACCAAATGAACCAAACAGCTTTACAGGCGATTCAGGAGTCTCGCCTTCTTGGGGAAGCGAATCTATCACATGTGCAAAAGGTGAAGGATACAACTGGATTCATTCAATATTTAATGAACTCAGTCTTAGACAATAATGAGCGAATGGGTGAGATGAGTGTAGCTCTGCAACAATTAAAAGTAGCATTGCCTGAGATTGAAACAGCTGCTATTCAATTTTCAAGCATTTCTCAAGAAACTTTAGCAAGTTCAGAAGAGATGTCTGTAACTTCTGTTAAACAAAATGAAAAGATTAAACAAGCCTATCTCGTTGGAGCAACGTTATCTAGCCTGTCTCATCAATTAACACAAGAAAGTCAGTATAAGCGTGTAAGTGAAGGTAAAGAAACAGCATAAATGAGGAAAGTGACGGGGGATGGTGATTCGTCACTTTTTTTGTTTGGCTTTATAGAGGTAGACTTGTAGATATAGAGACAATAATGATTTTTTCTGGAGTAGGTATAGAAGAGATTGTTATTATTCACTCTTAACTAGATTCTTTAATAAAGTGATAAATACTCGTGATATACTTAATGCATAACGTTATCTAAATCACGTACATTTACATACATCCTAGATTAGGGAGGAATAAATCATGTTTAATAGTGAAGCTGAATTAGTTCTACCTGCAAAAGCATCTTTAGGTGAAGGACCGTGCTGGGACTCGGAACAAGGCGTCTTGTATTGGGTTAGCATTTTAGATAAAAAAGTAAACATCTACGATCCACGCTCCCACCAAAATCGAGAGATTCAACTAGATCAGATGGTAGGAACGGTTGTACCGAGGGAGTCAGATGGTGTAGTAGTAGCTCTTCAGAACGGATTCTTTTTTCTAGATCTTAACACGGAAAAACTTACACCTATTATTGACCCTGAACAAGAGCTTCCTGAGAATCGCTTTAACGATGGGAAGTGTGACCCGTTCGGTAGGTTTTGGGCAGGAACGATGAGTTTAAGTGAAGAAGCTGAAAAAGGCTCTCTTTATTGTTTAGATCACGATCTTCAAGTGGAAAAGAAGCGAGAAAATTTAACGATTTCGAATGGTTTGGCGTGGTCGCCTGATCAATCCTATATGTATCTAATTGATACACCAACGAAAAAAGTAACGAGATTCCAATATGATCTTCAAACGGGCCATATCCAAAATGCAACAGAAGTGATTTCCTTTCCAGAAGGAGTAGGTGCTCCAGATGGAATGACGATTGACGAAGAGGGCATGCTTTGGATCGCTCATTGGGGCGGTGCGCAAGTCTCCCGGTGGAACCCAGAAACAGGCGAACAGCTATATTCTATTCCCATCCCATCCTTAAATGTTACATCATGCACGTTTGGCGGAGAAAATATGGACGAGTTGTATGTAACAACAGCTAGGAAAAATACAAGTGCAGAGAACCTAGAAAGGTTTCCAGAAGCGGGCGGGTTGTTTAAAGTAAGACCAGGTGTGAAAGGAATGCCATCATATTCTTTCAAAGGGTAAAAGCAGGACAGCGTTATTAAACGCTGTTTTTTTTTGATTAACAAAAACTTGCAATCATCGTTTGTCGTCTAATAATAAGAGAGGGGGGAATTGGTATGGAAAACATGTTAGTTGATGTGAGTTCTGTAGAAGATAAAGAGCACATTTTAAACGAAGCCATGAATGAATACGGACAAGACTTGCTGCAGCTCGTTTATTCTTATGTGAATCATACAAGCGTTACTGAAGATTTAACACAAGATATCTTTGTAAAGTGCTATAACGCACTGCATACATATAACGGCAAATCTAAATTTAAAACATGGCTATGGCGAATTGCCATTAACCATTGTAAGGACTTTTTGAAAAGTTGGTACAACAATAAAGTAGTAACCACCGATGATGAGTCTTCTTTTCATCGAACTGAGGTGGATGTCGTTGAGCATGAAGTCATACAAAAAGAAGATGATGAGAATTTAATCCATGCAATTATGCAGCTGGAAATTAAATACAGAGAGGTTATCTATCTTTTTTATTATGAAGAGCTTCCTATTAAGGAGATCGCTTTAGTCACTGAAGTGAGTGACAATACAGTCAAAACAAGAATGCGCCGAGCTAAAGAACTATTGAAAATATGTTTGGAGGGTTAGGGATGGAGAACCGTTTAAAAAACTTAAAGAAAATCATGGACGAAAAAACCTTTTCGCAAGTAAGGTTCACCGAAAAGCATCGCGAAATCATACAGAATAAATGGATTAATCAAGAAGATAAGGAACAGATTGTATTAAATATTTTGCAGTTGTTGAATCAAGAAAAGACAGGTTATCAGTTAGCGAACTTACTTCTTGCACGTGGGGTAAAACAATTTGATGACAATGAAGGATCTCTCTATGTATTGTTGCACCGTTTAGAGAGTAAAGGAGTCGTTCAATCTGGATGGCTATCGAAAGAGAAAACCAAGTATTATCAGTTAACAAGTAAAGGGAAAAGATTATTGAAGCAAGCAGATCATAAGGAAAAACGGTCATCAGTCATTCTGCAGCAGTTGATAGGAGGAGCGGAATGGAAAATCGCAGAAAGTCGTTTCTAAACGAAGTTACAAATCAGATTCGTTCAAAGGAAGCAAAAGAACAAGTTTCTGCTGAGTTGAATTACCATATGAAAGAAGCAAAAATGCGATGGGTAAATAAAGGATACTCTGATGTGGATGCTGAACAAAAAGCCATTGAGCAGATGGGAAGTCCGATCACGCTAGGTATTCAGTTAAACAAGATTCATCGTCCAAGAATTGATTGGATTTTGCTCGCGTTATTGACTTCTGTACTCTTGCTAGGTTTTTTACCTGTACTTTCTTTGGGAAATGATAGCAATCATTACTTTTTAATGAGAAAGATGATATTGGTTGTCCTTGGTATGATTGTGGCTTTAGGCCTCATGTTTGTTGATTATCGAAAGTTAGTAAGGTGGGGATGGGTGTTTTATGGTGTAGGTATTTTGTTGCTACTATCTTTGCTCTTCTTTTCTAGTGGTACGATTAATGGGAAGCCATTCTTACTAATCGGAGGGCTAACAATAGAAAGCATTGCTGCACTTCCATTCTTTATGATTGCCTGGGCGTGTTCCTTTAATCGAGATACCTTCAAAGTCTATCAATTTATATTATTATTCTTTGTTTCGCTGTTATTATTCTTTATGATTCCAAGTATTGCAACCACTTACTTGTATCTTGCCATGGTGCTATCCATGTTATGGTGGAGCAAATTTTCGACTCGTCAAAAAGGTGTTGTTTCAGGGATTACGATGGGTTCTTTACTATTAATTGGTATTTTCTCTTGGAACTATCAACCTTATTTTATAAAAGATAGAATGCTAGGTTTTCTGAATCCTGGAAAAGTAGCTGATGGAGCAGGGTATCAGGTGCTTCAAATTCAAGAGTTACTGTCTAAAGCGGGATGGTTTGGAGGAAATAAGAGTATTCAACAGTTCATACCTGAAGCACACACTGATTTTGCATTTGTTAGCATCACGTATCATTATGGCTGGATAGCAGCGATTTTTCTTATACTTATCCTTTTATTAATACTTACAAGAGTGGTTATCGCCACACAGCATGTAAGAGATTACTTTGGAAAACTTCTGATCATAGGCAGCTTATCTTTATTACTTTTTCAAATGGTAAGTAATATTGGAATGGCGTTCGGATTTTTCCCTCTTACTAGTATGTCACTGCCGTTTATTAGTTACGGGTTAGTTCCCATTCTATTAAACGCTGTATTGATTGGAGTTGTGCTGAGCGTTTATCGTAGGAAAGAATTAACCAGATCAGCTCTTTAAATTTCTTTAGTGGCTTTGTCGATTTTGAGGGTTTCCGTTCGTTGTATACTTAAAAGAAGAAAAAATAGTTTTTGCATACAAGGAGGAAACGGCTATGCTATTCATGCTGATTGTTAAAGCTTCAAAAAACTCGGAAGGTGGTAACCGTCCAAATGAAGAGCTTAATGAAGCGATGCGAAAGTACAATGAAGAATTAGTTAAAGCTGGCGTTCGAGTTCTTGCTAAAGGATTGCATCCAAGTTCCAATGGTATGCGAATTTCTTATCTACATCCAGGAGAAAAACCAGTGGTTACGGACGGGCCTTTTACGGAAACGAAGGAATTAATCGCTGGGTTTATTCTGATTGATGTGAGCTCTAGGGAAGAAGCCGTAGAATGGGCGATGAAAATGCCTGATCCACAAGGAAACGGAGAAGGTCAGATTGAATTAAGGCAAGTATTTGAGTGATTTATTCATGCTACATTTTAAATGGATAGATTGCAAGAGAACCTCTTCTATATTGGGGTTCTTTTTTTATTAATAAAAATTATTGATTTTATTTATTTTTGAAAGTAATATAGACTAAAATAATACGAAATGAAGGTTTTATGTTATGGATACGTATGATAAGAAATTAATAGAACTGTTACAGAAGAACGGAAGAATGAAATGGGCAGACTTAGCTACTCAGGTAGGTCTATCCGCCCCAGCTACCGCTGAACGTGTTAACCGCTTGGTGGAAAATGGTGTGATCAAGGGATTTGCTGCAAGAATTGATGCTGAGAAAGTGGGAAGTGAAATAACAGCTTTTGTTGCCGTTTCACTAGAGCGTCCAGAGCATCGCGCTCCATTCTTAGCACGTATTGAAGAGTTGATAGAAGTGATGGAATGTCATCATATTGCGGGAGAAGATGATTATTTATTAAAAATTCGATCACGAAATACGAAGGATTTAGATCGAATCATCAGCTATGAAATAAAAGGACTAACAGGGGTTGTTCGTACCAAAACAACAATTGTGATGGATACGACAAAAGAATCGATCGAAGTTCCTTTGCAACCGCATTTCTTTTCAGGTGATAAAAGGTGCTTTACGAACTTTATTTAAAAGGCTTAATTATGGGGATTTCAATAGCGGCTCCAGTTGGACCAATCGGTGTATTATGCATGCAGCGCACATTAACGCAAGGTCGTGTGGTGGGAATTGTATCGGGATTGGGTGCTGCATGTGCAGATGTTATTTATGGTTTGATTGCAGGGCTTGGTCTCACGATGGTTTCTCAATTCATAATGAGCCATAAATTGTGGATTCAACTAATTGGGGGAGTATTCCTATTGTACTTAGGTCTGAAAATCTTAACTTCTAAAGCAAGACCTATGGATGGCACACCCCAAAAGAGTAGTAGTCTTACTTCCGCTTTTTTTACAACCTTTCTACAAACCTTAACGAACCCCATGACCATATTATCCTTTGCTGCCATATTTGCGGGGTTAGGTATCGTTAACACTCACACAAGTACTATCTCTTCCATCACATTGATAGTTGGCCTCTTTTGCGGATCTACTGCCTGGTGGTTGTTCTTAACATTTATAGTGAGCATGATGAGTAAAAGAATGAATCAGCAGCACATGGTTATGATTAATGTTATATCAGGAATTATTATAGGTTTGTTCGGTGTTTTTTCACTTATACGTTTAATGATTGGATAGTGAGTTTTGAATGTTATTACTAAAGAGTATTATTTTAGGTTTTTCTATATCCGCTCCAGTTGGGCCGATCGGTTTGCTTTGTATACAAAGAACACTCTCCCAAGGAAAGTCGGCGGGATTTTTAACTGGTTTTGGAGCAGTAACAGCTAATATTGTTTATGCGAGCATTGCAGTATTAGGCTTTTCAGCTGTGTCATCATTATTGATTCAATACGATATGTTGCTAAAAATTATCGGTACTCTTTTTTTACTCTACCTAGGGGTGAAAACATTCTTAAAGAAAGTACCAACTCAAGCCGCTCATTTAGCAGGGGAAAGCAAGTTGATGATGTTTGCTTCTACGTTCTTCTTAATGATTACAAACCCTGTTACGATTTTAAATTTTACAGCAATGTTTGCAGGTCTTGGGTTTGGTGAGAGTGAGATGTCATTACAAATTGCAATCCTCTTAATAAGCGGTGTGTTTATCGGCGCTACCTGTTGGTGGATGTTCTTAAGCATAGTGGTAAGCCTGTTAACAAAAAGTATTCAGCCGCACTTAGCTACTATCAATAAAGGAGCAGGATTAATAATTATTGGCTTAGCTTTAGCGAATATCCTAGCGTAATAATTAATATATAAATATTCGGAAAATTATATTTACTTTTACATCCATTTATTTTACAATACAAGAGGTAAGGAAAAAATTTCAAGATAAGGAGGCGTTGGACATGATTAAATTTTTAGACACTACACAATCAACTTTATATTGTCCAATACACAACCTTCTTTTTGAGAACTCGATCTAACCATTGATACGTGAATCAGAGCCTCAGGATGTGTATACATTCTGGGGCCTTTTTATGTATTTTTGTACCTAAAAGTCACCCATCTATTTCTGGGTGGCTTTTTATTTTGAAGAAGCTGAGTAGAACGAACAACGGTACGATATTGAATATTGAAAAAGCGGAGGTTAGAAAAAATGGAAGTATTGAATACGCACATTACCGATCAGATTACGATAGTAGAATATGATCCGAGCTATGCCGCAGCAGTCGCTGAAATGTGGAATAAGAGCCAAGATGGCTGGGGCGGCGGAAACTCAATCATGACGGAAGATCAAGTATTGAAGAAAGAATCGAACTCATCAAACCTCCATTTATATCTCGCACTCGATGGAGACAAAGTCGTCGGCTACTGCAGTCTGGGCGAATATCGGGAAGATGAAGGAGCACTCTACATTCCGTTGTTAAATGTTAGAGGAGATTATCATGGTAAGAAGATCGGCAAAAAGCTTGTACTAAAAGCGCTACAAAAAGCGGTTGAAATGAAGTGGCCACGTTTGGATCTCTATACATGGCCAGGGAACACGAAGGCAGTGCCGTTGTATAAAAAATGCGGCTTTTTTTGGGAAGATCGGGATGACACGACACACCTTATGAACTTCATGCCTTCTGTGATGCAAACAGAAGCGGTTTTGGGTTATTTTACAGATGGAAAATGGTATGAAAATAGTACGCGTACCATTGAAACGACCCCTGATGGAAACAACGAAAATGAATTTCATTATTATGAGTATGCTTGGAATCACGAGACTCTGGGTAACTTGAAGATGCAATTCGAGCGTTTCGGAAGAGGGCTTCGCTACATTGAAACAGATGACTATAAAATCTCAGCAACTGTTGAACACTTTAATCTTGTTTTTGGCTCTGAATACAAGATTCGATACCACATGACGAATAAAACAGGTAAGCCATTAACCGTAGAGATTCAAGGTGTGGATGATAAGAACATTCAGTTTGCGACTTCAAAAAAAATCACTGTTCAAAAGGAAGAGGAGATTGAGATTCCTTTTGTGGTAAATCCGATTACTGAAGATCAAAGTGTATGGAGAACGCACCCAGCTGTTACTTCTCAATTACTAATCAATGGGAAGAAAGCGGAATTTAGAGTAGGTATTCGTCCTAAGTATCCCGTTAAGTTAAGCTGTAACACGCCAGGTAACCTTAGTTTTGTTGGTAGTTCTTCTCATCTTTATTTTAACTTTGAAAATAACTTTGATGAACAAGTAACGTTTAGCTTTGAACTTCCGTCATCAGAATTGGCTACCATTCAAGATCGTAAGGTGAGTGTTACACTAGCACCGAAAGGAAAGCAATCGGTATCTGTTCCTTTCACGCTAGTAAAACACGGATTTTACTCGGCTGACATTGAAGTCTCGGCAACTAAAATTAATGGAGATATCGTTACTTTTACGAAAAAGCTAGGTGTAGCACTGCAGGGAATTGGAGCTAAATTTGCTGGCGAGTGTGATGATTTTTATCACGTATGCAACGGGCAATATTCAATAAGACTAGATAAGTTCAATAACTGGATTGCTCCTGGTAAAGGTGATGTGGATTATAAATTGGCTTTCATGGTGCCTCAACTCGGCAAACCTTTCTCTGAGGAAATTACACGACTTCGTCCAGAAAAAATTGAACCATTGGTGGAAGATGGTTACTCAGGATTAAGAGCAACTTTCCAATCACAAGCGTTTCCAGAATTGCAGCTTGCAACTGTTGTGAAATTGTACGGTGAAGGTCTAGTAGAAAGATACGATGAAGTAACAAATATTAGCGATGTAGAATCTGCCGCAGAAGTATGGCTGAATACACCGATTATGTGTCCGATGTTAGACAAGGGTGTATTGCCTTACGAGGGAAGATACGTTGAACTCAATGATTCAATGGGATCTGGTTTATCCTATTGGGATCCTAGTAAAATTACGGAAAACTGGCTTTTTCTTCGTGGAAATGATAACCCTAGAGGCATCTCATGGCCGAGAGAAGGGAAGGTGAATTTTTCCGGTTGGTTCATGTATTTTGAAAATAAGTTAGGCAAGATTGCTTCTCAAGAAACAGTTGCGACAAAACCAATCACGATGACAATTGGTGCTTTCCGTGATTGGCAATCATTCAGAGAATTTGCGACGCAAAAGAATGATAAACCAGCCAGTTTGACCAATCATATGAACGTATCGGTTAACGGGGGAAATCCTTTTGTTGATAATGGTAAGTTTAAGGCAGTTGTTAGAGATTATAAGTCCTCATTTTTCAATGGCTTTATTGAGATGAAACTAGAGGAAGAGATTCTGCAGAGTCACCTATTCGCTTCAGATGAAGAGCTAACACATGCCGAGTTTGATATTGAATTACTTGACGATAGAGGCATACATGTCTTAACTTCCAAAATGAATTTAGGTGCTGTTCATATTACACGGCAATCAGCCGCTTTTGTGATGAAGAATACACCCGTTCAGTTGGAAAAGTCGATAAAAGAAGGTCTCGAAGTGTATACCGTAGATAATGGAGAAATGAAGATTTCTGCTTCAGCACAGTTCGCACCATCATTGTTCTCTCTTCAATACAGAGATCAAGAGTGGATGGATTCACCGTTTCCAAAGCCGACACCTAAATCGTGGTGGAATCCTTGGTTCGGCGGAATCGCAGGCCTTCTGACAGGCACGAGTCTTCATTCCTTATTAAAAGAGGAAAGCACTGTTGACTTTGTAGAAAAGGAAGATAGCAAAGGGAATGTGTGGAAAGGTTTCAAAGTCTCTACCATCTACAAAAAACACGAGACGTATAAAGGGGTTCAGATTCATAAATACTTCTTGATGCTGCCAGGAGTTCCGGTACTCTGCCATACAACGGAAATTGTCCAGAACATGAAGAGTTACTTGGATGGTAAGAACTTTTACACAGGATGTTTTTTAAATCCAGGAACAGAGCCTGCGAAGAGCTGGGGAAGCTTCCAGGCTGAAAATGGGGATTGGACCATGGTTTCTGGTGCGAAAGGTGAGCAGGAAATGACTGTTGAACGTAGCGTAATTTACGGATCTGATGATCATGAAAACAAGCTTCAAATTGTAGCGGACCAAAACGCTACACAAGTTGATTCTTATATCAATTTAGAAGTCATTGAGCTTGGGTACTCAGAAAAGATGAACCTTGAGCACGGTGCTAAGCAATTCACTTCCCCTGTGTTTTATGTATTCAATGATAAAGTTATTCCAGATACAGCTTTAGAAGATCTGAAGAAAATAAAATTCAGCTAGAAAGGGCAAACTCATGAAAATTATCGATGCACACATGCATTTTTCAAACATTGAAAGCTTTAAACATACGGCAATAAATCTTTCTAAACTTGACTATTCGTATGAAGGAATTATCAAAGAGTACCGAGAATCTGGCGTTGTGCTTGGCATCGCGATGGGATTAACAGAAAAAGAGGTAGAGGGTTTTCCTGACCCTCTAGCTCCAACTCCAATGGGGATTGATCTGGATAAGCACATACCTGAAAACGTCGTGTATTGTGCTGGCATCAATCCGTATCATTTAGGTGAAAGTGAAATGATACAGCTTGAAGAAACGGTTCAGCTTCCTGAAGTTGTTGGTATTAAAATCTACCTCGGTTATTACCCGTACTATGCGTATGATGAGGTGTATCAGCCGGTTTATAAGCTAGCTGCTAAATACGGATTGCCAGTTGTTTTTCACACAGGTGATACTTATTCAGAGCGCGGTTTGTTGAAATACTCTCATCCCCTGACACTAGATGAAGTAGCGGTTATGCACCGAGACGTAAATTTCATGATGGCGCATTTCGGCGATCCGTGGACATTAGATGGAGCAGAAGTTGTTTACAAGAATCGTAATATGTATGCCGATCTGTCAGGGCTCGTTGTAGGAACAAAAGAAGATATTGCAAGATACAAAGATTCACCACGCTTCTTTAATCACTTGCGCCATGCCTTAACGTTCACGGATAACTACGAAAAGTTTTTGTTCGGAACAGACTGGCCACTTGTGCCAGTAGAGCCGTATATTGACTTTATAAAAGAAATCATTCCTGAAGAGCATCATGAAGATGTCTTTTACAACACAGCGGTAAAGCTTTTCCCGAAGATTAAGGCGTTTGTAAAATAAACAAATACTTGTGAGAGGGGTGATGCCAATGGTACGTGTCTGTGGTTTTTATAAGGCGTATTTTAATAGATTACGAACTGAAAGAAGGGATCACCACTATGATATCCGGTAAAAAAGTAGAATTACGACCTGTTTCACTTGAAGATCATAAGCGAACATATCACTGGCGAAACGATGAAGAAACCGCTACATTTGATGCGGGCTCTGGTTATTATCGATACAGTCACATGCCGCTTGAACAGATCGAAGCAAGCTATGAAAAAGATATTCGTACGATTGATAAACGTGAAGTAGGAGAATTCTCGATCTATACAAGAGGGGAAGACGCGCGTCATATTGGTTCGATCGGATACCGCAGCCTAGATATAATCTCACGTCGGTGTGTAGTAGGAATCGGAATCGGTGAGAAAGAGCTTTGGGGCAAAGGATATGGAACCGATGCATTAAAAGCTTTGCTTCATTACCTATTTCATACGATGAATTTAAAACGCGTGCAACTGGATACATGGAGTGGTAACGAACGCGCGATACGCGCCTATGAGAAGTGCGGTTTTGTGATTGAAGGCCGTCTCAGAAACGATGCTTTTATCAATGGCAAATACTATGACACGATTGTTATGGGCGTTTTGAGGGAAGAGTTTGAGTATAATAATGAAATAGTAGTTAAATGTTGATTTAGCTAGGAGTAATCATGATAGAGTTATTCAGAATTGGTCTAGTAATGATACTAACTTGCCAAGGATCTTATTTTATATTACTTATTTTACTATATGGGACCATGATGCACTGGTACGAGTGGGGAACGTTTCCGAAACCAAGTAATATATTTGAGAAGACTGTTAATTTCCTAACTGCTCTAGTCTTTGGTGTCGCTTATTGGGCAGGTTTAAAAGTGAAAAAGCGGAAATGGTTTTTGAGACCAGTGCTACTAAGCGGTTATTTATTTCTTTATATTATCCTTGCAATGATTGCCTTTAAACTGATAAATTCTGTTCTCATTTACCTCGAGAGGAATGTTTACTTGCCATGACTGAACTAGTAAGAATTGGCTTAATGGCAATATTGGGCACGCAAGGAGCTTACTTTTTAGCCATATTTTTAGCAGGAAACACAATGATTAATTGGTACGAATGGGGAACGTTTAGGAACGTGGATACCGTTTTTACTAAAACGGTGAATGTACTCTCAGCTCTGTTTATGGGAATCGCTTATTGGTCAGGGAAAAGAGTTGATCATCATAATTGGTTTGTAAAAAGAGTTTATCTTTTAGGATATGCATTTCTCTATACAATTGCAGGAATAATCATTTATGAATTATGTGACTATGTTTTAAGGTTCATTGAGAACCATTAAAGAATGCGCTAGATGGCAACCTCCAATCAACAGGATTGGAGGTTCTTGTTTGTTATAAAAAGTTTTGACAACTTCCATAAAACTGATTATACTAATAAAAATTTAACAATTTATGGCTATGAAGAGAAAAGTAGTTAAGTAACATTATTTTCAGAGAGCTCTTGGTTGGTGTGAAAGAGCAATAATACCTTAACGAAAAAAGACTCTGAGCTTTGTACGGATGCAAAGATATCTTTGCTGATACTACAACGGGATCTCCCGTTATAGAGATAGGGTATACGCAAGTGATTATTTTTCATTGCCGTACCTGAAGAGGTTGATATGGTGACATATGAACAAACTGAGGTGGTACCGCGAACGCTAATAAGCTCTCGTCCTCAAGATGAATAATCTTGGGGGTGAGGGCTTTTTTGTTTTTCTTTCATAAATAATGAGGAGTGATTTAAACATGCATTGGGCATTTCGAATAGCAGAAGAATTATTAAGAAAGCACCCAAATCGTGAGACGTATGTTTGTGCGTCAGGCATCAGTCCATCGGGCTCGGTTCATATCGGAAATTTTCGAGAAGTGGTTACCACATACTTCGTTGTAAAGGCATTGCAACAGCTTGGGAAGAAAACGCGTTTTATCTTTTCATGGGATGATTTTGATCGTTTTCGTAAGTCCCTAAAAATGTGGATCCTACTTTTGAGCAATATATTGGAATGCCATACTCAGAGATTCCATGTCCCTTTGGATGCCACAGTTCTTACGCTGAGCATTTTGAAAAAGAGTTTGAACAGTCACTGAGAGAATTTGGGATCGTTCCTGATTTCATCTATCAAAGCAAGGAGTATGGGGCTAGAAGGTATCAAGCTCAGATCGTCTATGCTCTTCAAAATCGCAAGCAGATTTATGATATCTTAATGAACTTTAAATCTAGTGAACACAATATGGAAGAGCGAGAGCGCTTTTATCCGATAAATGTGTATTGTGAAGTTTGCAGGAAAGACACAGTAAACATTCACAGATTTCAAGATGAGAGATTAAGTTACACTTGTTCATGTGGTCATTCAAATTCTATCAAAGTAGAAGAAGCGACAAACATCAAGTTGAATTGGAAAGTGGATTGGCCGATGAGATGGCAGGCTGAAGAAGTGGTGTTTGAACCAGGTGGAAGAGACCATTCTTCTGCGACTGGAAGTTTTAATGTTTCCAAGGAGATCGCATTAAACATCTATAACTTTCAAGCACCAGAGTATGAACCGTATGATTTTATTAGTATTAAAGGATCTGGTGAGAAGATGTCGAGTTCTTCAGGCAACAATATTACACCCGGAGAGTTGTTGAAGATCTATACACCTGAAGTGATCCTTTTCATGTTTGCAAAATATCAGCCGAATGCGCCCTTTCATATCGGGTTGGATGAAGATGTGATTCGAAACTATATGGAATTTGAGAGGTTTAGTCAGGCAGATCAGGGTCTGCTGAAAGAGGAGATCAGATCCGCGCTAGATTTGTCAGCTGTGAATTCTGGAACACGTCGAGTGCCAAGGTTTAGTCATGTGGCGAGCATCTTGCCACTTGTAAATTTCGAAGCTTCTTTAGTTCGTGACGTATTAGGAAGAACAGGTGAGGAGTATGCGTTGGAAGAGGTAAGAGAAGTTTGTGCGCGAGCGGAATATTGGCTGAGAAACTGGTGTCCTGAGAAAGTGCTTGGAGTTAATGAACAAAAGAACCAAGAATATTATGCTTCACTGACTGATACGGAGAAGGAGTGGGTTGTAGGATTTGTAGGCGTGCTGCAGGATGAATTACAACTACAGGATGATGAGTTTATGAGAAAAGTTTACAATATCTGTCATGTGGATGATCCCAAAGTGAAAAGAAACAACCAAAAAAGGTTGTTCAGCATCATCTATCAGCTTGTTTTGAACCACAATAGTGGTCCGCGCATACCTTTACTTCTTCATTCTGTAGGGAGAGAGCGGTTGGTTGCTTTACTGCAACATTAATACTGTCCACTTTGGGAGGGTTACTGTCCAGTTTTTAAAAAATACTGTCCACTTCTGAAGATTTACTGTCGACTTTTACCAAAATACTGTCCACTTTCAAATAAATACTGTCCATTCGACAATTAAGCCATTATAAAAGGTGACGCCACCAAAGCGTCACCTTTCCTTATCATCATTTCTTCAATTCCTGCCCCATGCCTTTCAAAAAGTGAAGACCAAAGCCGATCGCTCGATTAATATCAGGGTCTTTCAGCGACTTCACAAGATCGAACGCCCCAACCTTCTTTTCGCTCTCCACAAAATCTTCCCCTTGCTTCAAGCCAGAAACAACACTATCAAGCAACTTAGCGGTAACTTCAGGATCCATTTTCGTCAAGATGCCTGCTGCACCCATCAGGTTGTTGATCATGTTCGTAACGGGTTCCCGGGTTGCTTGGCCAAGTGCGATGCTTGCAATTTTATCTTTTGCAACAAGCATGGAGTTTGCCGCTTCCAATGCGCCGATTTTGTCTAGCTCCCCAATAAAATCAAGTGCCTTAGTAAGTGCAGCATCTTTTTCAGCTAATGCTTTTTGCAGTTCAGTTAGCTTCTCTTGTTGAATCTGCTCTTCGGTTTTTACACTCTTTTTTATAACCGTAGTTGGTTGTGCCATATGAATTCCGCCCCCCTTACACTTCGTCCGTCAGGTGAACATAGCCCGGACGGTTCCATTTACGCTGTACTTCAACACCGTTCTGCGGATAGCGTTTTTTGTTTCTTGGATTGTTGCCAGGAAGTTTCACTTCACCTTCACGGCTAATAATCTCCATACGTACTTTAGTCTGCTTGTAAGCCGGTGTATGTGTACGATGATCAACAGCTGGACCGGTTAAAAAGTTGATAGCTGTCTCGTTATTCACGGAGTTCATCGGAAGATACAGTTCGTTGTTTTTTACACGATCTGTAACGAGTGCGTTTAACTTCACAGCTCCAAACGGCGAGATCAACCGAACGACGGATCCATCGATCACACCGCGTTCTTCTGCAAGACTAGGTGAGACTTCAACAAAAACATCAGGCACTTTATGCTGAATGCCTTTCGATTTGTTCGTCAGATTGCCTTCATGAAAATGTTCGAGCATGCGCCCGTTGTTGATATGAAGGTCGAACTCTTCTGGAAACTCTGCCGGGTGCATCCAGTCTGATAGTGCAAATCGTGCTTTTTTATCAGGGAAGTTAAAGCCATCTGTGTAAAGAAGCGGTGTGCTTTTACCACTAAAGTCTCCCCAAAGGAAGCTGCCCCAGCCTTCTAATACATCATAGTTTGCTTCTCCAAACAGGGGAGCAAGTCCCGCCATCTCTTCAAAAATTTCACTCGGATGACTGTAGTTCCAATCTGCACCCATTCGAATGGCGATCGCTTGGATGATTTCCCAGTCCGGTCGCGACCCTCCTGTTGTTGGCAAGGCTTGATACAAACGCTGCACACGACGTTCCGTATTTGTAAATGTTCCTTCTTTTTCTAAAGAAGGAGCTGCAGGCAGAACGACATCCGCGTATTGTGCAGTTTTCGTTAAGAAAATGTCTTGGACCACAAAGAATTCAAGCTGACTGAGCATCTCATGAACATGGTTGGAGTTTGAATCAACGAGCGCCATGTCTTCACCGACTAAATACATCGACTTAATCTCGCCTGTTCCGATGCCCTCGACCATCTGGATGTTGTCTTTACCAGGTTTGCTGCTGATCGTAACACCGTATGCTTTTTCAAACTTCGCTCGAGCGAGGTCATCTGTAATATGCTGATACCCCGGAAGCCAAGCAGGTAACGTCCCCATATCGCAAGCGCCTTGAACGTTGTTGTGGCCACGAAGCGGGTAAGCACCTGCACCCGGACGACGATAGTTGCCGGTAGCTAACAATAAGTTCGAGATGGCAGCAGAAGTGTCACTTCCACCCGTGTTTTGCGTTACACCCATTCCCCAAAGGACGCATGTGCCGTCAGCGTCGCGAATCATTTTTGCCACGTCTATGATTGTTTCTTGTGAAAGACCCGTAATTTCTTCTGCATATTCAAGCGTATACTTTTCAAGTACTTCTTTAAACTCTTCTAAGTAATGCACGTTCTCATCAATAAATGTCTGATCGTGCCAGCCTTGATCGAGCATGTATTTCGTAACGGCCATGAGCCATACTTGGTCTGTGCCTTGCTTTGGACTCATGAAAATATCTGAGCGTTCAGCGAGTTCATGTTTACGAAGATCCGCTACGATTAATTTTTGTCCGTGTAGCTTATGTGCACGCTTTACACGAGTGGCAAGAACGGGATGTCCTTCTGTCGGATTCGCACCAACGACAATGACAAGGCCAGCTTGCGCGATATCCTGAATCGTTCCTGCGTCACCACCCATACCAACCGTACGGAACAATCCGTCGGTTGCAGGAGACTGACAATAGCGAGAGCAGTTGTCAACATTGTTCGTGCCGATGATTTGGCGCGCGAACTTTTGCATCAAATAGTTTTCTTCATTTGTTATTTTAGATGACGAAACAAAGCCAAGCGCGTTGCTTCCGTGTTTTTCTTTTATCGTGCTCATCTTATCAGCTATTACTGTAAGTGCTTCGTCCCAAGTGGATTCTACAAAAACACCGTCTTTACGAATAAGTGGTGTAGTGAGGCGTTCTTCGCTATTTACAAAATCCCAGCCGAACTTTCCTTTGACACAGGTGGAAATCGCGTTTACAGGACCTTCACTTGGTTCTACTTTTAAAATCTTTCTGCCTTTCGTCCAAACTTCGAACGAACATCCAACACCACAGAACGTGCAAACCGTTTTTGTCTTTTTCGTACGTGTTTCACGCATAGCGGCTTCCACTTCAGAAATGGCAAAAATACCACTATAGCCAGGCTCAACTTCTTTTACGAGTTCGACCATCGGCTCAAGTAGATCTTCTTTCAATCCTGTCATGAAGCCCGCTTCACCAAGCATTGACTTTTCCATTAGAGCGTTACACGGGCAAACGGTAACACATTGTCCGCAACTGACACATGAGGAATCGTCGATACTTGAACCGGCATCCCAAATTACACGTGGACGTTCGCGTTCCCAGTCAATTGAAAGGGTCTCGTTCACCTGCAGGTTTTGACACACTTCAACACACTGACCGCAAGTGATACATTGATTGGCATCATAACGGTAAAACGGGTGAGACATATCAAGGTCCACCGGCTCTTCTTTTGGCGAGTAAGGAACCGCTTGATGTTCAATCTCCATCAGTTCTGCTGTGTTATGCAGCTTACAATTGCCATTATTGTTATCACAAACCGTGCAATAGAGAAGGTGGTTCTCAAGTAAGCGATCCATCGCCTCATTCTGTGCATCCTTTGCTCTTGTAGAAGAGCGCTCGATCGCCATACCGTCGAGTGCCATCGTTGAGCATGAACGCATCAGCTTGCCGTCAACCTCTACGATACATGTATCACACGTTTCGATCGGATCAACTTGTGGGGTGTAACAAATTTGAGGGTGAGTTAGTTCGTTTTTATTTATTATATCGAGAATGGATGTGCCAGAAGGAGCTTCGTACGTGTTGCCGTCGATTTTAATTTGAATCATCTTATCCATTAAGAATCTTCCTTTCGTTTGATACTTCTAATATCGTAAACGTATGATCGTACAAAAAAATCCACCACGAAAGCACAAATTCTATAGACGTACAGAAAATGTGAGTTCATGGTGGAATAGTGTAATAGCAGGTCATACCATTAGGCCAATCCAGCATTGGATCTCTTTTATTTGGAATAAAAGATAGATCATTATGTAATTTAACAAGATGGAAGAAAAAACAGTGTGAACGATCTTCTCTACCAACTTTTCTCTTTTATTATAGCGTTTACATCATCAAGAAACAACAAGACTTGTATTCTAGCTTTTCATTTTAATCACGTGCGAAAAGTAAGTACATCATGTATGATTAGTAAAAAATGGAGAAATAGTGGTGATGTTCGAATGACGAAGAAAGTGCATGACTTCAACGATATTATTCGTAAGCTTCGTAAGAACTTATTAGGAAAAGGACCTGAGAAAATTCATACGGTCTTTGTGGAAAACATGGCGATCTCAACCATGTACGGAAATTTAACACCAACTGAAAAATTCATCGCCCGAACGGCTGAAGGCAAGGAGATGGTGCATGCTGCAAGGACTCGCCTGATTCAGGACGTTTACGCAACAGCTCCACCCGAAGGATTAGAAGATGTGACCGGTGCAAAATTCGTTCATCTGTTCTCAGATTTTAAAGTGGATGAAGACATGGCTGTGTCTGTCTTTGTTTTTGATAAACCGATTGCATAGCGAAAGGGTGATTGTCTTATGAAACCGATTGTGACTAAGCGCAGCATTCTGCAGATTAAGAACGGACATGCAGTGAACATAGAAGACACTATCGTAACCGAGCTTCCTGTAACGATCAAGATCAATGGGGAAGAATTTGTTACTATGGTATGCAGCCCTGAGTACATTGAGGATATGGTAGTAGGCTATCTCGCCTCTGAAGGAATCATCCGAAACTATAAAGATATTAAAGACCTATGGGTGCAGGAAGACGGTGGCTTTGTACACGTGACAACAGATCGCTTGAACCCTGTGTATCAAAATCTGCAGAATAAAAGATACATAACATCATGTTGTGGCATGAGCAGGCAAGGCTTTGTTTTTGCGAATGATGCTCGTACGGCGAAATCTATGAATGAAGTCAGGGTGCGAGTTACGCCTGAGGACTGCTTCCGTTTGATGCGAGAGATGCAGAAAGGAGCAGGCATTTTTCAAGAAACAGGCGGTGTGCATAACGCGGCACTTTGTGATCTGAACGGAATTGTGCTGAGCCGAATGGACATCGGGCGTCACAATGCACTCGATAAAATTTATGGATACTGCTTGAAGAATGATATTTTCATAGGGAATAAGATTCTCGTGTTCAGTGGGCGGATTTCTTCTGAGATTTTGTTAAAAGTAGCGAAGATTGGCTGTGAAATCGTCCTCTCTAAATCAGCTCCCACAGAATTTGCGCTGCAATCAGCGGAAGAATTAGGAATTACTACAGTTGGTTTTGTAAGAGGGGATTCTATGAATGTGTATACACGTCCTGAGCGGATTGTTGTACATAAATAAAGCAGTTCCGCCGATTATAGCGAAACTGCTTTCTTGTTTTACCAACCGCGTTCTACCCATTCGTTTTGAACGATTGTTAATCGCTTCTTCTTTCCGCGCCGGTCACTTCCATATACATCATCTACATACCATCCTCTACCGTTTACAGAAGCATCGGTTTCATAGAGGAAGCGTACAAACTTTGTTCCTTCAGGGAGCTTTACCTTTTCGCGATCCCATGTTTCTTCTTTTCCAGTATATGTGTTCGGTAGTGTTGTCCACGTTTCATTGTCACTTGAAACTTGAACGGAACCTCTGTCACTTCCATCTTCAATACTGAACCAATGGTTAAAATGAAGAGTATCCTGATTTTTACCGACTTCAAAAGTTATTCCTTTTTTCAGGTTATCGCCATATCCGGCAAACCAAGCTTTATCTCTGTGATGAAGCGGCACTGAGATCGTATCAGCTGTTAGTTGTGCGACTTTGCGTCGTATCGGATTCATAGAGACCGTCGCTCGAGAAGGGTGGACGCGATTCGTTAAGGTAAGTACAATCGTTTTATTCTTAGGTGAAACAACCATTGAGGTTCCGGTATATCCAGTGTGTCCGAGTGTTTCTTCATTGCTGAGAGCATCCATGTACCACCCTTGATTCAACTCCCAGCCTAGTCCGTGTGAGTTTGATGGAAACTGTGGCAGCTGGTTTTCCGTTAATAAGGAAACCGTTTCAGGCTTTAGAATCTGTGTTTTACCATACTTACCATTCTGTAAAATCATATGGCCAAAAATAGCGAGGTCTTTAGCGGTGGAAAAGACACCGGCATGTCCTGCAACGCCATCTAAACTCCACGCGTTCTCGTCATGCACACTGCCCCAGACCATGCCACGGCCGATTGCTGGCTGATATTCAGTAGCAGCGATTCTGTCACGAAGATCTGCCGAAGGGTTGTACATTGTATCTTTCATTCCGAGCGGTTCAGTGATGTTCTTTTTTACATATTCATCAAGATGGTATCCTGACAATCTTTCAACTAAAACTCCAAGTGTAATTAGATTTAAGTCACTATATGTATACGTTGTGCCAGGCTCATTTTTTAGTGAATATTTTAATGCGATCTGCAGTCGTTCCTCGCGATTTGCTCCCATACTGTATAGAGGAATCCATGCAGTAAACCCTGAAGTATGCGTCATGATCTGCCGGATGGTTACGCTCTCTTTTCCGTTTTCATTGAACTCTGGAATGTATTTTCCGACAGGATCATCTAGATGGAATTTTCCTTGTTCATAAAGCTTCATTGCAGCTGTTGTTGTGAAGAGCTTGGAGATTGAGGCGATATCAAAAATCGTGTCTTTTTTCATCTCAACAGGCTGATCCATTTCTGTGAACTGATCGTCTATGTAGCGCGCGGAATAGCCGTAAGCATCATGCTTTGCGATACTTCCACTTCTAGCGATGAGAACTACAGCGCCTGGCATGGTTCGTTTCTCAATCTCACTCTCAATAAACGGACCGATTTGCTCTAGTGGTTCTCGTTTTAGTGAAGCACTTTCTGGTGTTCCCGGATGTAGAACAGGTGATGATTTAGAGGGCTGGTTCCAGTCACCGTGGTGCGTTCGATTATGATGTTGGGAGGAGGAGCCCTCTGCAAAAATGGCAGGAGTAAAACTGGATAACAACATGGCTGTACTAAGCATGGTACAAACTAAAACACGTTTTCCTCTCATAAGTCATTCTCCTTATTCTGAATATTCTTACACTTACTTACAGTAGCAATCTGGAGAAAAGGTGTCTATCACTCGGAAGTCCCACAGCATTTTGTACTAGTTAAATTGTATAGAAATTGTAGGGGGTCTGACCCGGGTCAGACCCCCTACAATTTAAAGGAACTTTTCATCTTTTCTCGAATAGTTACAGTGGACAAATAAGAGAGGAGACTACAGTCGTGTTGTTACAGCTAGCACCTGCTTTTATCACATTTTTATTAACAGTAATATTTGCGCCTCTGTTGATCATGACGTTAAAAAAACTAAAGCTCACACAGCCCATTCGAGTAGAACTTCCACAAGATCATCAGGAAAAGAAGGGGACACCCTTAATGTTAGGTAGTGTGTTTTTTGTAGGGATTTTCGTTGCGCTTTATTATTACACGACAAGTCCCATCATGCTCTTTTTAATAGCAACGTTTATATTGTTTAGTTTTATTGGTTTTTTAGATGATTTTTGGAAAGCTTCAAAACAAGATCCTGGCGGGGTATCAGGAAAAACAAAACTAAAATTCCAGTTCGCGTTCACCATTCTTCTCTTATATGTTGGCATCGATCTTTTTGACATTGATACAAGCATTCGGGTGACGGAATCATTTAACATTGTTCTCCCTTACATCATTTACCTTATCCTGATCACATTGTTTATTGTCGGGACGGCAAATGCGATTAATTTTACAGATGGTATGGATGGACTTCTAGGCATGGTTGCGATTCCTACTTACTTCTTTTTCTTTGTAATCACAGAGTATACGGAAGTGAAAGTCTTTTGCTTAGTCATGATCGCTACGATTTTAGGATTCTTAATCTATAACTTGTATCCGGCAAAAGCGTTTATGGGTGACACGGGATCACTCGCTATTGGAGGAACCTTATCGTTTCTCGCCATCATCGAAAACGTAGAGATTTTAATACCTATCCTGTTCATTATCTATCTCGCAGAACAGCTTTCTGTCATCATTCAAGTCGCTTATTTTAAACGAACAAAAAAGAAGCTGTTCCGGTTCACACCCATACATTATCACTACGGAATAAAATATGGATGGTCAGAAAATATGATCGTAACCGTGTTTGCGATGGTTTCGTGGGCTGCGTGTGGCATTTGTCTCATCTATTATGAGTTATTACTGTAAAACTAGTTTATAGGGGTTACACTCTGCCCTTTTAAGCTAGTTTTACTTTGTTATTTTAAGGATTTGCTGTGGAACACGGCCCATGAGGTGGAAAAGAGGCGTTTACAAGTGGAACGAGGTTGCTTACAGGTGAAAGTAGAGGCATTAGCGGTTAATTCATGTGAATCTCAGGTGAAAACAAAGCATTTACCGGTGAAAGTGTAACAAAAATAAAAACACGTACCGTAACGTAAACCTTGCATCTTCCTCCATCACATAACGAAACAAAGGGCAGACTCTAAAAATGGAGTCTGCCCTTCGATATAGGGATTGGCGTCACAGCCAATTTCCTACCAAATTTCCTCAGCCCATTCTGGGTGATCGATGAACGGGTTACGATTATGCTGATAATCTTCATAGATGATGTTGTTTCGGTTTCGCTCCCAGTTATCAACCGGATCCTCTAAGTGCCATTGCAGCAACACAGACATCTTACCGTGATAAGGAGCCGTACCATTATTAACGTTGTTGTTCAATTCTAGTTGTGGTTCACCGCTGTCCCCTTCATAACGAACAGCCATGTAAAACAACATGCGGGCAACGTCGCCTTTTACTGCATCCCGTGGTTCCCATGAGTCGCTGTCGTAATAGTTGCCAAGTGCCTCAGAATGCTGCGAGCCGCCATTATCAAAATCAAGGTTTCCGCGAGAGCTGTTAACACTTACATCAGTTGGACGCAAGTGATGGATATCTGTACCTGGACCCATCGCTGTTCCAAAGTCTCCATGTGATTTTGCCCAAACGTGCTCACGGTTCCAATCGTTTACGTTCCCACCGTTAGTGGTTTTGCTCTGCGAACGGCCGGTATATAGAAGGATGACATTGTTGCTGTTGTTTGGATCTTGATCGGTTACTTTAAGTGCGTTCCATACGGCATCATAAGAGAGTTCAGTATGATCGTCGATAATATTGTGAAGAGCCGTCTTTAATGCTGCGCCAGTTTTTCCTTGAGCAGGATCATAATACGATTCATCAAAAGTTGGTGGGTCAGTAGGATCTGTAGGCGGATCTGTAGGTGTTGTACCAGATGCTTTCTCCATAGCTGTTGGATTTTTTAGGCCAGCATGCGAGAAGTAAGCCGCCAGACTGCCTGTTACTTTAATGGATTGACCTTTTAAAGTAGGGTTTGTTTTTAGACCAAACTGTGATCGGTAAGATGTTGGAATCTGAACATAAACCATATTAGCTGTGTTTGTTTCAGTGGGACTGTCTGCTAAAGCAAGTGCATAATCATTTGGATAATTGCTTGTTACTACGGTTGTTGTTGCGGTAGGTTGTCCTACTACATAACCTTGAACAGTCTTTGCAGAATTGTTCTGATTCGAGATACTTTGAGAAACTGAATAAGGACTGGACCACGATCCATCTCCAGCCGCTTGAAGAGCTGGTATAAATGCTAACGTGCTGACCACTAACGCAATTACTACTGAGAAAAGCGAAAGAAACTTTTTGTTTTCATGCCTTTTCATCATCAACGCCTCCACCCATTTAATTTTTACACCTTGCACTTTGTATTTCTAGTTGTTTCACATATTTCAAAATGTTGGTGAAACAGGTTTTATTCTACAATACTTTTATTAATTTCATTTTACAGATTTGTAAAACGAGAAAACTAGCTACAAAGGGAGGAACTAAAGAGGCGTTGAAAAACAGTTATATGGACCTAATAAATGAAAAGAAGTTAATTACTTCTTACTTTCTTACTGCGTAGAACCGAGATGAAACCGTCTAATATCTCATGACTGACTGTAAATCCTTTACGTTGATAAAAGGATAATGCGTCATCGTTCCCATTGGAAACGTAGATAAAGTAATCATCCACTTCATCAAAAAGAGAAAGCCAGTTCATAGACATGTTAAATAATTTAGAACCCACTCCATATTGTCTGTACTCATCCTTAATATAAAACTGTGAAAGGCAACCGACGGCTTCTTTCTGAACGGAATTCATATCAAAAAAGGTGGCAAAATCGTTGCGATACACCTCTTTCGGAGAAATGTTAACATATACGTATCCAACAGGTTCATTTTTATCTTTGACTACGACGATATAGTTATGCATTGCTTTACGTACGGACGGAATCAAGCGCGTTTCAAAGTTCATGGAGTCAAATAATTCAGGACTTATGTTGGCTATTGATTTTTGATACTTCATGAGCTCGTTACAGAGTTCTCGGCAAACCTCGATCTCATGATTAGGAATAATCTCGTATTTTAATTCCATATTAATCACTCCCCTACGTAGTTCATTACGCTATAATTTTATTACATTGAAAATGGAAAACAAGTATGCAGTAATTTCTTACTAAGTCAGTAAAAACTGAGTAAAGGAGCCGTAAAATGAGTGAGGAAGAATATAAAAGAAAAGAAGATTGCCCGTTAACCTTTGCTCTAACACTAATCGGTAGTAAATGGAGACTCCCTATCATATGGGCATTGTGGAAAAATAAAAGAATTCGTTATAACGAATTGAAGCGTCAGGTAGATGGAATCACAAACATGGTTTTATCTCAGTCTTTAAAAGAGATGGAAAAACAAGGTCTGATCGTGCGAACGCAATTCATGGAAATACCTCCTAGAGTGGAATATTCATTAACAGAGGCAGGAGAAGCTTTAATTCCATCACTAAAATCTTTGGCAGAATGGGGAAAAGAGATGCAGATAAAGGTGAAAGCTCATGTCTGAGTGCCCGTTATGTAAGGGAGATAATGTCTGTGCAATTTCAAACGGAAAGAACCCAGAAACGTGTTGGTGTATGAACGTTCAGATTTCAACTCAACTTCTTGAATTTGCTGCATCAGAACGTGAAACGTGTATTTGCCAAACGTGTGTGGATGAATGGAATAAGAAGAGGTGCTGAAAATAAGTGGTCAGCACCTAGGTTTTTTACAGGTTAAAAGTCTTTATATGAATCCCTTAACTTTAACATCTTGGAAAGTAAATCTTCTCCAATCTCACTTTTGAAATCTCGGTACACAGTCTCCCAACGATTCGCCCACTCTCTTTTTTCTTCTTTTGTCAGATAATGAATATCAATTGAAGAGTTTTTCTCAATCAATGCAAGCTGTTCTTCGTTCATCGCGAAGGATTGAGTCTGGTTCCAGGAAGTGGATTCGTTCAAAGCTTCAGATATAATGTTCTGTTGCTTGCTACTAAGGTTATTCCAATACTCACCATTCATGATTACGGCATAACCTAAAAATCCATGATTGCTTATCGTAAGGTGGCTTTGTACATCAAAGAACTTTTTAGAATAAATATTAGAGATCGTGTTCTCCTCACCGTTCAATTCTCCAGATTCCAATAATCTGTACGTATCGTTAAAATCCAATCCAACGGCTTTAGCTCCGACTTCATCAAATTGATTCTGGAGCACTGTACTAGGCATGATTCGCAAGTTTTGCCCTCTTAGATCATCGGGGTGAACGACTGGCCCGTCGTTTGTTGTAATCTGTTTAAAACCATTGATCCATAACGTTAGGCCTTTCATATTTTTCTCTTCTAGTGACTGAAGCAACGTGTTCCCAATGTTTCCGTTTAACGCCTTTATAATGCTTTCGGAAGTAGGCATGGCATAGGGGAGATCAAGAACTTGCCATTCTGGTGAAAAAGAGCTTAGTTTTGTAGTAGCTGGTGCGATCATCTGTACATCACCACGCTGCAGAGCTTCGAGTTCTTCTTGGTCGGAATAGAGTCCACCGTTTGGAATCACTTCTATTTTTATCTGACCACCTGATTTCTCGTTTACCCGTTTTGCAAAACGCTGTGCAGCGAGGCCTTTCGGTGTGTTCTCTGCAACCACGTGACTGAACTTGATGACGACCTGGTCCTTTATTCCTTTTTGATCATCGTCATAGGGAAGTGTTCCTTCTGACATTTTTGTATGAAAACCAATCCAGATCGATACTGCTAAACCTACGATTAGTATCAGCGCGATCCCAATGAACGATTTCATCATGAATTCCCCAAATCCGTTACTTTTTTAAATAGTCTAACATATTGAAGTTGGAATGATACAATAGGAACAATGAAAAGGAGGATGCTAGTAAATGACGATAAAACGATTACCCATTCGAACAAAAATAATGATACTTACGTTGGGAATCGTGCTCTATGCTATCCTTATCGGCGGAGTCGTCATAATTGGTAAGATCCTCGATATCCAAGAAGAAGAGCTCGGTAAGCGGGCAATGATTACTTCACGCACGGTAGCGCAGCTTCCAGAAGTGAAGAAATACATTCAAGTAAATAAGGGCTGGAACGAGATAGAACCAGTCGTTGAAAAGATTCGTGTCATTAATGAAGCAGATTATGTCGTGGTCATGGACATGGATCATATCCGGCATTCCCATCCTGTTAAAGATATGATTGGTACGGTGTCTAAAGGAAGTGATGAAGGTGCAGCGTTTGCTGACCATACGTTTATTTCAAAAGCTAAGGGAGAGATCGGTACAGCCGTAAGGGCGTTTGTTCCTATAAAAAATGATGAGTTGGAGCAGATCGGCGTTGTGGTGGTCGGTCATGTGATTCCAGGATATTATGAAGTGTTTCACGATCTGACGGATGAGATGACTCTCATCTTACTCTTAGTTCTCTTGTTTGGTGTGATCGGCTCCTATCTGTTAGCTCGTCATCTTAAACAGCAGATGTTCTATTTGGAACCGCACGAGATCGTTCGAATGTTCGAAGAAAGAACAGCAACGTTCCACTCCATGCATGAAGGTGTGATCGCCATTGATAATCAGGAACACATCACGATCTTTAATGATAAAGCTAAAAGTATATTCTCCGTGAGTGGAGACGTCGTAGGAAGGCAGATTCGTGAAGTGATTCCAGATACTCGTCTGCCAGAAATTATAGAACTAAGTCGTCCTGTTTATAATCAAGAGATTCGTGTAAGTGGAAAGGTCATCATGAGTAATCGTGTACCGATTAAAGTGAAGGATCAAATTGTTGGAGCTGTTGCTATTTTTCAAGATAGAACAGAGGTTGCGAAAATGGCGGAAGAACTGACAGGTGTAAAGGCATTTGTGGAGGCGCTGCGTGTTCAGAACCATGAACACATGAACAAGCTTCATACGATTGCAGGGCTTCTGCAGTTAGGAAATATGAAAAAAGCGATGCAGTATGTTTTTCAAATATCAGAAGAAAAAGGATCACTCACTCGTTTTTTAAATCAAAGGATTAAGAATGAGAGTCTAGCAGGTCTATTGTTAAGCAAAGTCGGACGTGGTAAAGAGCTCGGAATAAAAGTGGTCATTGATAATGAAAGCTTACTAAAAACGTTTCCCGATCAGCTTGATCAGCATGATTTTGTTACGATTATTGGTAATTTGATAGAGAACGCGTATGATGCTCTAAAAGGAATGCGGGATGGCAGGATTGATGTTTCCATCGCGCAGGATTCTGAAATATGTGCTATTTTGGTTGAAGACAACGGTTGTGGAATGAGTCAGGAAGTTCAGCAACACATGTTTGAAAGAGGATATACGACAAAAGGAAACAACGGGTCTGGAATTGGGTTGTACCTAATTCGTCAGATTGTAGAAAAAGGTAATGGAGAGATAGAAGTAACATCACACGCAAATCAGGGAACAAGTTTTGTTATCGTATTTCCGATGAATGATAGAGGTGAAGAAGATGAGGGAGATAAAGGTTCTATTGATTGAAGATGATCCGATGGTCTTAGAAATCAACAAAGCGTTTATAGAAAAAGTCAAGACATTTAAGGTAATTGAGACGGCATCAAATGGAACAGAAGGGCTGAAGCTGATAAAAAAACATAAGCCAGATCTCGTCGTGCTTGATATCTACATGCCAGAGCAGGATGGTGTCGAGACACTTCTACAGATCCGAGCGGAAAAAATTCAGGTAGATGTAATGATTATCACTGCCGCAAATGACTTAGAGACGATTCGTTCTATGATGCAGAACGGTGCGTTCGATTATATTATCAAACCGTTTAATTTTGAGCGCATTGAAAAAGCATTAAGTAAATATAGAACGTATCACTCTACAATGTCTCCATCAGGAACCGCTACACAAAAAGATCTGGATAACCTCTTCTTTTCTGAAATACGCGAAGTTCCTGCTACGATGGAACTTCCTAAAGGATTAAACGAGCTTACGCTAAAACAGATCGGCAGCTTTATAAAAGTACAAACAGAGGCCAAGTCCGCAGAAGAGGTAGCTGAAGGAATAGGAATCGCACGAGTGACAGCACGAAGATATCTCGATTATTTAGTGAAGAGCGGCACGATTCAAATGGACATTCAGTACGGTACGGTCGGAAGGCCAGTGAATCGTTATCTTCTTAAAAAATAGTTCAAGACCAAAAAGACCAAAACGTCCAATAAGTTCTTAATATTCTAACAAAATACTGAAAGCGTTATCATTACCTTTACAAATGATAACGCTTTTTTCTATGGCTTGTTTAAATTGTGTGGAAATTGTCTGGGGTCTGACCCCGGGTCAGACCCCAGATAATTTAACTCTTAGAAGTTCATTTTCAAACTCGAAAGGAGAAGAACAATGAAAAAGTTATTTAAGAACTTAACGTTTCAGGTTTTAACCGCTATCGCCGTAGGTGTACTAGTAGGACTCTTCTGGCCAGATTTCGGGAAACAGATGAAACCTGTAGGAGATACATTTATTAATGCCGTCAAGATGGTGATCGCGCCAATTATCTTCTTAACGATCGTACTTGGCATCGCGAAAATGGGTGACATGAAGAAGGTAGGTAAGGTGGGAGGTAAAGCTTTCATTTACTTTGAAATCGTTACGACCCTCGCACTCGTTATTGGGTTGATCGTTGTTAACGTGTTAAAACCTGGAGCGGGATTAGACTTTGATAAGCTGGAAAAGGGTGATGTTTCACAATACACGTCTGAAGAAGGCGGTAAGATTGATTGGATCGAGTTCGTTACACATATCGTTCCAAGCAACATGGTCGATGCATTTGCTAAAGGTGATATTCTGCAAGTGCTATTCTTTTCCATTCTATTTGGTGTAGGACTTACAGCACTCGGAAATAGTGGGAAGATCATTATCGAGTTCTTCGAAAAGTTGCTCAACGTCTTTTTCAAGATTGTCGGATATATCATGAAAGCTGCGCCACTTGGTGCGTTCGGTGCTATGGCGTTTACAATAGGAAACTATGGTCTAGAGTCACTCGTACCGCTCGGCAAGTTAATGATTGCGGTTTACACGACAATGTTCTTCTTCGTTTTTATCGTATTGAATTTGATCTGCAAGATGTATGGATTTAGTCTGTGGAAGTATTTGAAATTTATAAAAGAAGAACTCTTAATTGTACTTGGAACGAGCTCTTCAGAATCTGTATTGCCAAGAATGATGAACAAGATGGAGAAGTTTGGATGCTCGAAGTCTGTTGTAGGTCTTGTTATTCCAACCGGCTACTCCTTTAATTTAGATGGAACGTCCATCTACCTCTCGATGGCAGTCGTCTTTTTAGCTCAAGTTTTTGGCATCGATCTCAGTATCACGCAGCAGCTAACGATCATCGCTGTATTGATGTTAACGTCAAAAGGTGCAGCAGCCGTTACGGGTGGCGGATTCATCGTTCTTGCGTCAACGCTAACAGCTATGCAAGTTATTCCTGTTGAAGGACTAGCACTGCTATTAGGAGTTGACCGCTTCATGAGTGAAGCGCGTGCCATTGTGAACTTAATCGGAAACGGAATTGCAACGATCGTTGTGTCCAAAAGTGAAAATGAGTTTGATGAAGGTAAAAGTGAAGAGGCCATTCAGGCGATGTACGAAAATAGAAAAATTGCGGTATAACGTTGGAAGGAGCTTTGGTCGGAACAGACTAAAGCTCTTTCTTTTTGATATGCTTATTTAAAAGATAAGAAATGGAGGAAGTTAACTTATGATCTGTAGCATGCTCAATATTAATTATCCTATTATACAAGCAGGCATGGCAGGTGGACCGACAACACCTGAATTAGTAGCAGAAGTAAGTGAAGCGGGAGCATTAGGAACACTAGGTGCAGGATACATGACTCCTCAACAAATTGAAGTTGCGTTACGAGAGATTCATCAACTTACACAATCCCCAATTGCAGTTAATTTATTTCTTCCCCAGACTTACGAAAGAGATGAGAATGCCATTCTAGCGATGCAGCAATACTTGAATACTTACCGCACAAAACTTGGGATTCCTAAGATTAATAACATTCCAGACATGGAGGATCTATTTGAAAAACAACTCGCTACAGTGATAGAAGCAGGTGTAAAAATAGTAAGTTTTACATTTGATGCACCGACTAAGAGATTAGTAGAGAAATTACACGCTTCAGAAATCATAGTTATCGCAACAGCAACTTCTGTTAAAGAAGCGGTTCAGCTTGAGTCCAATGGTGTAGATATTATCGTTGCACAAGGTGCTGAGGCAGGTGGACATAGAGGGACGTTCTTAAATGTTGAAAATGAATCTATGATTGGTACATTGGCCCTCGTTCCACAAGTGGTAGATGCTGTCTCCTGTCCTGTTGTAGCAGCGGGAGGCATCATGGACGGCAGAGGAATGGCGGCAGCACTAGCTTTAGGTGCCGCAGCCGTTCAGCTGGGTACAGCATTTTTAACAGTTAAAGAGAGCGGAGCGAACAATATTCATAAAGAAGCCATTCTAACTAGTAGCGAAACAGACACGAAAATCACGAAAGCTTTTTCTGGAAAAAGTGCGAGAGGTTTTAAGAATAAGATGATGGTAGAATTGGAGAGTCGTATAGAAGATGATCTGCCTCCATATCCATTGCAGCACATATTAACATCTGATATTAGAAAAGAAGCAGCAAAGCAAGGAAATAAAGAGATGATGTCGATGTGGGCCGGGCAAGCATCAGGTCTAGCGCAAGTGAGATCTGCGAGGAATTTGGTTGGGAATTTGGTTGATCAATGTGATGAAGCACTCCAAAGAGCTTCATTGAATTGAAGTTTTCCTTAAACAGCTAAGGAAAATGGTCTTTTTTCATCCGAAATATAATAAGATTTGTATAAGTTATACAAATTTTATCGATTGGGGTGAAAATCATGGATTTTATGACCGATTTTGCGCCGTACGTTGGTTTAGCTGTGATTTTATATGCAATTCGTCATACGGATCGGTTTTCGAATAAGTATATCCCCATTGTTGCTGTTGTCTTAGGTGTTCTTTATGCTTTTTGGGAAGCTGGTGGAGCTACACCAGAGGCTACATTGATCGGGTTAAAATACGCACTTTTAGGAATAGGAACCGTCGCAGGTATAAAATATTCATTAGAGCAAAACTTAAAAAAATAAGAGTAAACAATAACAGTGCTAAAAATACAGCGCTGTTTTTTTGTTGTACAAAAGCTATATAATTATTTGACTGAACGTGTATTAAATGTTTAACATATTTAACTTATGGGAAATGAAAAATATCAAAGGAAGTAAACAGGAGGGTGTTGCTATAATGAACATACGACATGACCTTGAGAGTAAGGGTTTAAGCCGATTGCTCCAAAAGGATACAAAAGCTTTAAAACAGATGGTCGATTCATATAGCGCACTACTATTTCAAGTTGCCCTCCGAATTACAGGTGATAAGCAAGTAGCTGAACAGATTCTGTGCGAAGTATTTCGTGACTTATGGGAAAATCCAAACCATTACACTAAAGTGAAAGACAAATATATTTCAAGTTATCTAATAAAATTATGTAAATTAAAGTGTGTTGATCGCGAGGAGGTACATATCACTCGGTTATTGTCTAAAAAGTCAAAAAATTATGTTGCGCATAATGCGACGATCTGATATTATAAAAACGCTTACAATAATATAAATAGTAATGGAGAAAATACAAGATCTGTACTTTTTCTATTCTACTTTAATGATGAATGAACGCTCTGCACGAGTATGTAGAGCTTTTAGGCAACATTCTACAAAGACTTATTTGAGAAAATAAGTACTTTTGAATGTTGTCTTTTTATTTGTCTCACATTAGGGTAAGTTTCAAGAATGTTTAACTTCATTAACTTTTTAGGGGGGAATTAAGAATGAAAAAGTCTAAAAATCGTTGGCTCATTGCTCTATCAGCTGTAGGGATTCATATTTCTATCGGCTCCGTGTATGCTTGGAGCAACTTTACAAATCCATTGATTGAAAAATTCGGTTGGACAGCTTCTCAAGTACAGATGACATTCAGTATCGCTATCCTATTCTTAGGTCTGTCGGCAGCTTTTTTAGGACATTTTGTTGAAAAACATGGTCCCAAGAAAGCGGGTCTGCTTGCAGCCATTTTCTTTGGTGTTGGAATTGCAGGCTCAGGGATTGCAGTCAATATAGGTTCGTTAACTCTGCTCTACATCTTTTATGGAGTGCTTGGTGGAATCGGACTCGGGGTAGGTTATATCGCGCCTGTATCTACATTGATTAAATGGTTTCCCGATCGTCGTGGCTTAGCAACAGGACTTGCTATTATGGGATTTGGTTTTGCAGCAGCGATCAGTTCACCAATCATGGATGCACTTATTAAATCGGCAGGTATCGCTAACACGTTCTTTATATTAGGGGTTGCGTATTTTGCTGTTATGACTTTGTCCTCTCTTTATTTAGAAAAACCAGAAGAAGGATGGCTTCCTGCTGGTTTTAAAGAAAATGTAGAAAGTGGTAAAGTGAAAATCAAACAAGACCTCTCGCAACTAACAGCCAACGAAGCGGTAAAAACACGACGCTTCTATTATCTGTGGATCATGCTGTTTATCAATGTGACTTGTGGCATTGCAATACTTTCTGCCGCTAAACCTCTTGCTGAAGAAAGTATTGGATTAACTACTGCAGAAGCTGCAGCACTTGTGGGTGTACTAGGATTGTTCAACGGTTTTGGTCGAATCGGATGGGCATCCATTTCAGACTACATCGGGCGACCTAATACATATACAACATTCTTTGTCTTGCAGATCGCTCTTTTCTTCATGCTGCCACAAACTTCATCATCGATTCTTTTTCAAGTCATGCTCGCAGTCATCTATACTTGTTACGGTGGAGGATTTGCATCAATTCCAGCATATATTGGTGACCTTTTCGGAACAAAACAAGTTGGAGCGATTCATGGTTACATCTTAACAGCATGGGCAGCAGCAGGTCTTGCAGGTCCGTTATTCGCGGCATGGATCAAGGATACAACGGGATCTTACGCGAACAGCTTAACTTTCTTTTCTGGACTGTTTATTCTTGCACTCATTGTGTCCATACTCGTCCGTTTTGATATGAAAAAACTAGCTGAGAAACAAGAAAAATCCGTAGCATAATCTACTGTAATGCAGTGTCTTTATTAACGGGAAGGCACTGTTTTTTATTATTGTGAATTTGAGAGCAATCTGCCTATTATTCATATGTTATAATATGGTAAACGAAAGATGTAATTTACATTCAAAGGAGATACTATGACACAAAAACAAGTTACAATCGCAGAATTAAACGCAGAAAATTGGTACGAATGCTGCTTTTTAGAAGTTGCAGACAATCAAGTGAGTCATATTGAACCTAACGCAGTTTCCATTGCACAATCCAAATTTGAACCAAGCTTAAAGCCTTACGCTATCTTTTTCGAAGGTAAAACAGTTGGTTTTCTTATGTTCAACTCAATGGAAGAAGAATTAGATGGGTATTGGGTCTATCGTATTATGATCGATAAAAATTATCAGCAAAAAGGAATTGGAAAGGTCGCAACACAGTTGATGATTGATGAAATGAAGACATTGTTGAATGCTAAACGAATTGTAGTGGGATATCATCCGGAGAATAAGGGTGCACACCAATTGTATGCGAGCTTAGGATTTGTGGATAAAGGTGACAGATTTGGTAAAGAAATGGCTGTTGTTCTAGAAAATTAATACATAGTTCTACGTTGGTAAATACTTCTGAAATCTCATGCCACCCTCAAATTTTTAATAAATGCTTTCGAATAATTAATGTTGAGTATATAAAAGTTTTGTAGAATTATTGAACTCCATGTTTTAATGGAGTTCTTTTTGTTTTGTTTCATCACAAAAGGGAACGTTTGATACGAAGGAGTGAATTAAATAGATGAGAAGGTCAGAACGCAAAAAGTCAAATAAGAGAAATGTGGTTTTATTCAGTGCATTAGGAGCTGTTCTTTTAGCATTATTATTCTTACCAAAAGATGCGCTGCTTATGGGCGGTGAAGAGAAGTCTGCTACAAAAGAAAAAAATCAAGAACCAAAACATAAAGTGGTCAAACTTCAGCCAGACAACGAAAGTGCTTATGAAAAAGATGAAGATAAAGAAGCAAATAGTGGGGACAAAGCAAAAAAACAAGAACCTTCTGAAGAAATCGGAATAGATCCTGAAAAAGAAACGGATAAAAAGAAAAAAGCAGAAAAAGCAAAAAAAGCTGAAGCAGAAAAGAAAAAACAGCAAGCTTCCGGTGACAAACCTGTTCTAAATAAGCCGATCGGTACGTCTCAAACAGGACCACATACTTCTAGTTATGATGAAGGCAGCGTGGACTGGAATGAAAAATTGAAAGCGATTCGTCTTGCCACAGGACTTGATGAAAACATGACGGTGTGGAAGATTGGTAACGGTGGCAGTCCTCAAAAATCAGTCGCAGAAGTAAGTCCGAATAAACAGCCGAACGAAAAATACACCGTTAACCTCGAGTGGGTTGATGAAAAAGGCTGGATGGTGACGAGTGTTCAGAAGTAGTCTCAAAACAAGTGGACAGTAAAATGTTGAAAGTGGACAGTAAAAAGCGATAAGTGGACAGTAAAACATCAAAAGTGGACAGTAAATTTAGAAAACTGGACAGTAAATCTTTATCTTCCTAACAATCCACCAGAACATTCTCAAGAAAAGCTGGCTCAGCGCGTTCAAATTGAACGATCGCCGGGCCAGCTTTTTAAATTTCCTTACTTTTTCCTCGCTTTTAGTAGAAAACGATGCTGTTTCACTTCAAAGTATCCATTATTTTGAATCATCTCATGAATGTGATGTAGCTTCTCCACAGAATCTTCAATTTTAAAATCTGGCACCTGCCAAGGTATGGCATCTAGGTAATAAAGCAGGGCGCCAATATCATAAAAGCGCTGAATAGGAAATTCTTCTTTTGCTTCTAGTATTTCGAATCCACTCTCACGTAATTCATGTTCAGCAAAACGCAAATTCCAATGTGAAAATTCTTCATTAATTGGATAGCCGATCATTGTATTAATTTCAGCACAGTCCGAACCACCAACTTGTTGTGTAAGAAAAATCCCGTCCGCAGTTAATACGCGTTTTACTTCAAGTGGAGAATAGGATTCGTGTTTATTAATGATAAGGTCAAACGTATGATCTTCAAATGGAAGAAGATCGTCGTCACCAATTTGAAATACATTTACACCTAGAGGTTCAAGACGTTCTTTTGCAATTGGGACGTTTGGAGGGTATCCTTCTGTTGCACAAACCACTGCGGGAAATGGCTGAAGCTTGGACAAAAGTTCTCCACCTCCAGTGCCCATGTCAAGCATCGATGGCACTTTGCCGATAAGAGGGGTCACCATACTTCCATAAGACCAAGAAAGCATTCCACTTGCCATTCGACCAGACTCAGTTATATATGAAAAATCCCATCCTGAAAATGGTTTGTTAACTTCTTTAATATACATTTCAAAATCTACATCACGTTTCATACGTGCACCTCCAAAAATTTATGTTTCATTATGATGAGTCTTTAAGGTTCTGTTGGAGGTCCCCTTGATAAGTAGCAGTTTTATATCTCGTGTTCAAAATAATTCATAATGTTCTCCTTATAACAAGAGTAATTGTATCTTCTGTATTCAATTCTTCAAAACAATTCCAACTCCTCTTGAAACTTCACAAATAGAGGGAATCATATCGTGTTGTCGAAAATAGGCAAAAGGCTGAAGAATGAATTAAAGGGAGAGGACAATATGACTCATCACGCAATAAAAATGTACGAATATCACATATGGGCGAACAAGGAGATATTAAATCGTTTATTAGAACTCGGAGATGAGGTATATCACCAGGAAATGCAAAGTGTTTTTACATCCATCTCTAAGGTGGTTTCACACATGTACATCGTTGACCAGCTTTGGTTTCATATCGTCTCAGGCACGAGTATGACAGAAGCGCTCGAAATCGAAAAAGTAGAGTCTGATACAAAGAGAATTGAGGAGATCATTACGATGTTCAATGTTTTAACGATACAATATAAGGACTTTCTTAATAGATATGATGATTTGGACAAAATGTTAATACTAGATACACCTTGGGCAGGAAGAAGAGAAACGAGTATCTCTGAGATGGTGATGCATATTACGACTCATGGTGCCTATCATCGAGGTAATATTACAGCTATGCTGCGTCAAAATGGTTACAGCTCGGTTACGACAGATTTAACGAGTTATTGGTATTCTGACTAACAAATCGCTCTATACATAAATGAGGAGAAATAAATGAAGAAAATAGTCATATACGTAAGCGTTGCGATCATTCTATTAATAGGATTGGCATACAGCGGTTTAAAGTTAAGCAGTTCTAGGGACTTTCAATTTTTCGGAGGTTTAGTAACAAGTGCAGATACTACTGAAAAAGTAGTTGCCCTTACATTTGATGATGGCCCTACAGATAACACTGATGAAATTTTAATGATTTTAAAAGAAGAGGAAGTTAAAGCTACTTTTTTTGTAACTGGCAGAGAGATAGAAGAGAACTTGGAAGATGCAAAAGAAATAGTTGCAGCAGGACATGAGCTCGGAAATCATTCCTATTCTCATGAACGAATGGTTTTGAAAACACCTTCTTATATAAAAAGTGAGATTGAAAGAACGGATGATTTAATCCGCAAAGCAGGATATAAGGGAAATATTCAGTTTCGCCCGCCGTATGGTAAAAAGTTAATCGGGCTGCCTTATTACTTAGATAAACACGATCGAAAGACAATTCTTTGGGACATAGAGCCAGAAACATATCCAGAAGTTGCATCTGATTCTACCAAAATAGTGAAGCATGTGAGTCGAAATATTCAGCCTGGTTCGATAATTCTGTTGCACGTTATGTATGACAGCCGCACAGAATCGATGAAATCTGTTAAAGGTATCATCAAGGATTTAAAGGCAAAGGGATATACGTTTAAAACGGTGTCTGAAATGATTCAATAAAATAGAGGAGCCCATCTTTTAAAGAGGCGCTCCTCAAACAAATTAATTGTTATTTAGAAACAAGTACAGGTTGGTGCGCGTTAGAAACAACCTTTTGACTAACGCTTCCTAAGAAAAGTTTTTTAAATCCGCTATGGCCACGATTACCAATGACGATGAGATCGATGTTATGGCTATCCGCATAACCACAAATGGTGGTAGTCGGGTCACCATGCAAAATGGCTGTTGTTGTCTTTATTTGATGATCAACACGTCCTAACGCTCTGTTTAGGATTTCTTCACCATGACTTTGCTCCAAAATTTCTGCTTTTCTTACTTCTACAGTTGAACTCGCTACTCCGCCTGGGTGTACGCCACCATACAAAGGCAGAACCAGCTCATTGGTCACATAAAGTAACGTTAACTCAGCTCCTGTATGCCGTGCAATCTCATTACCATTGTGAAGAGCGGTGTAACTTCCTTCAGAGCCATCAAAAGCAACCAGAATCTTGGTATATAACATCACGTTGATCTCCTTTCTTGCAGATTTGGCAACTCGTATGAACATGTTACCTTATAAAAACATTACCCCTTGATATTTTATGTAAACAAAATACAATTTTCTGTCACAAAGCAAAAGCCAGAATCGTCATGTTTGTAAAATCAGAAAGTGGTGATTACACATGAATACATTTGATGTGGCGATTGTTGGTGGTGGTATTGCCGGTTTGACGTCTGCGGTGTATTTAGCACAAGCAGGAAAGTCTGTCTTAGTACTTGAGAAAGCTAGTCAATTAGGAGGTCGTGCACAAACCATCTCTAAAAACGGAGCACTATTCAACTTAGGTGGGCATGCATTATATAGAGGGGGAGCGGCTGAAGAGATTTTAAATGAGTTAGAAGTAAATGTTTCTGGAGCAGTTCCTGATACCAATGGATACGCGATCTGGAATGATAAACTTTTTGAACTGCCAGGATCATTAGGTGCAATGTTCAAAACAAAACTTTTAACATGGTCTAACAAGACGGAATTGGTAAGAGTGATGTTAAAGCTTAAAACGATTGACGCTGCATCGATCCCTCATATGAGTTTACGAGAATGGGCTGAGAAAGAAATTAAAAATCCCATGGTACGTAACATCTTTTACTCATTGACCAGAACATCAACATATTGCATAGATTACGATCAACTATTAGCGAATGCAGCTATCCAACAAGTTCAACTAGGTCTGAAAGGAGTCCTCTATGTAAACAATGGTTGGCAATCCATCGTTGAAAGTCTTCGCAATAAGGCTTTGACTGCTGGAGTAACCATTTATACAAACAAGAAGATTTCTTCTATTGATTATGGGATTACACATCAACTCTTCTGTTCAGATGGAGATACATTCGAAGTTTCAAATGTCCTACTAACAACAGGACCAGAGCAATCAATGAAACTGGTGAAGAATGCAGTAGGGACATTACTAGAAAAGTGGAGTCAGCAAGCTTCTCCCGTATATGCTGCATGCCTAGACGTAGCTTTGAAAAGACTCCCTAAATCAAATCATCATTTTGCGATAGGAATCGATCAGCATATTCTGTTCTCTAATCACTCTCGAGCGTGCTCGTTAAGCGAGGATGGGAAGAATGTTATTCAATTAATAAAATATTTAGGTACTAATAAAGAGGGCAATCCAGATTGTCATAGAAAAGAGCTTGAAAGTATTCTTGAGCTCATGCAGCCGGAATGGAGAAAAGAACTTGTAGCTCAACAGTTTTTACCAAGAATGATAGTGGTGCAAGATATGATCAGCATCAAAGACACTCAATATTTTGGTCCGAGTATACCTGAAATACCAGGACTCTACATTGCAGGAGACGGTGCAGGACATGGAGAAATGTTGGTGGACGCAGCATTTGCTAGTGCTAAAAGAGCAGCAAAAGCTATTGAACAAAATATAGGATTAAATCGTTTGCGAAAGGAGGCTTAATGGATGAATGATGTTCAAACTGAGCTTCTATTTACAACATATAAACCCCTCTTGTTTTCATTAGCATATAGAATGCTAGGAAGTGTGCAAGATGCGGAAGATATCGTGCAAGATGCGTATTTTACTTGGAGTGAACAAGAAATGGATCTTGTTCAGAACCCAAAAGCTTATCTTTGTAAAATCGTCACGAATCGCTGTTTGGATCTGCTTAGGTCTGCTCGTAAACAACGAGAAACATATGTAGGACCCTGGCTTCCAGAGCCTTTATTAGCAGAGAATAAAGAAGACCCAGCGTTACAATATGTAATGAAAGAATCTCTTTCTACCGCATATTTACTTTTATTAGAGCAGCTATCAGAAACGGAACGTGCTGTATTTTTACTTCGTGAAGTTCTAGAGTATGATTATCGTTTTATCTCAGAAATGGTCGGAAAAAGTAGTTCAAACTGCAGACAAATTTTTCACCGTGCAAAAAAGGCGATAGGCAATCATACTACTTCTACGATGTCACCTCCAAAAGCTTCCGCACTAACTGAACAGTTCGTAGCAGCAGTAGTTTCAGGAAATGTAAGTAATCTATTAAATCTGCTTGCCGTAGATGCAAAGCTCATTTCAGATGGTGGAGGGAAAATAAAAGCTGCTCTCGTTCCAATCCTTGGAGCAGAGCGGATCTCACGCTTCTATATGGGAATCATGGCAAAAACAACGGAAGACTTTTCATTCAAATATACGAATGTTAACGGCGAACCAGGCATTGTACTGTATGTGGAACAACAAGTATATGGTGTTCTGTCCTTACAGATTAAGAATGACTTAATACAAACGATATATTGGGTAGTAAACCCTGACAAACTTACTCACATTACCTAACAGATACTCGGAGGTACACTTTGAAACCAATTTTAATAAATTTCCCAACTGAATTTACAACAGATCGACTGCTAATTCGTATGCCAAAGCCTGGAGATGGCAAAGCGATGTTTGAAGCTATTCATGCTTCACTAGATGAATTAAAGCCTTGGCTACCTTTTGCCCATTTTGTTCAAACAGAGGAAGATGTAGAAGTTAATATTCGGGAAGCGCATTTGAAGTTTTTAAGCAGGGAAGATTTAAGATTGCTCGTATTTTTAAAGGACAGCGGGAACTTGATTGCTTCATCAGGATTACACCGTATTAATTGGGAAATTCCAAAGTTTGAGATTGGATATTGGATTGATACTCGCTATGCAGGAAAAGGATATATGACAGAAGCCGTTAATGGAATTACTGATTTTGCTGTTAAGGAGCTTAAAGCACGAAGGGTTGAGATCCGTTGTGACACACGTAATACGAAAAGTGCAGCCATCCCTGAACGGTTAGGATTTACATTGGAAGGTATTCTACGCAATGATTCATTGGAGATTGGTTCAACAACAAGCCTTCGAGATACTAGTGTATATGCAAAGATTTTTTAATAGGGGGAGAAACCTTGGTTAAAGCAGTTTTCTTTGATCTGTATGAAACGTTGATTACGGAATGGAAAGATGGATATAAGAAAGCCAAGTATTCTATCGAACCTTTAGGATTAGATAAAGATATTTTTAAAGCAGAGTGGGATCTAAGAAGAGAGCTTAGAATGAATGGAACGTTTCCAGATCACCAGAGTGTGTTAAGAGATATTTTAGATTCACATGGGATTACACCAAACGTAGAAGCTATTGAGTACGTTCACCTAGAAAGATTGTCAGCTAAGAGCATTCCTTTTCAAGAGATCGATCCTCAAGTGATAGAACTGCTTCAAACTTTAAAATCTAATGGCCTGAAGCTCGGTCTGATCTCAAATGCTGCTCCAGAAGAAGTGGTTGCCTGGGAAACAACTGAACTGCCAGACTACTTTGATGAAGTGATTTTCTCCTATGAGGTACGAGTAGCGAAACCGCAAAAAGAAATCTATCAACTGGCTTGTGAAAAGCTTGGTGTAATACCGCAAGAATCAGTATTTATTGGTGACGGTGGATCTGACGAATTAAGAGGTGCTACAGAAGCAGGAATGACAGCACTTCAAGCAACTTGGTTTTTGCCAACAGTGATCAGTGAGAGAACGACAGGTTATCCAAAACTCAAAAAACCACAAGACTTACTGCTTCATGAGAGCATAAAATCAATTACAATCTATTAATCTAAAGCTAGCACTAATTAATGTGCTAGCTCTTTTTGTTTTGCATCTTTATGATAATTTTCTTTTTTATTGTGATAAAAGTACATTAATACATTAAGTGTTACGGCAAAACAGATGATGAATAGAGATATTCCGATGACAACTTCTTTAACATTTAACCACTCACTTAAGAAACTAGCAAATAGGATGATAACGATAAGACTTATACTTTGAAAAAACCCTAACATAGCTCCAACTCTTCCCATTTTGTTAGACGGAATACTTTGTTGGAAAAAAGTTTGGAATCCGGTGTTAGCAAATGATGAAAAGAAACCTAGAATAATAAAACCTATACATGCGGAAAAGAATGAATGAGAGAAGGCATAAATTCCATACCCTAAACTAAAAAGCGTGGAAGCAAAGCCAATAAGGTAGGGAACAGGAAATTTATTAGCCATTACAGCGAGAAGTAAAGATCCGGTTAAATAGCCAATTCCAGTTATACTCACAAGCAAACTATATTGACTTTCTGAAAGACCAATAATAGTTTGTGTAAAAACCACTTCTTGAGAATCTAATGCAATGGCTAAAGTCATGATCATTTGAAAAAGGATGTATGTAGTTAAGAATAATCGTTGTTTCTTTAAAAAATCACCTACTATCCTCCAGTCATTTATCATTAATCTTATTTTGCTAGAATAGGAAGAAGAAACCCCTTGTTTATCATATAAACTTGGTAGAAAAGAAAGAATGCATGCTGATAAAAGAAATGAACCAGCATTACACCAGATCGCAAAGTTATATGAACCAAAATGGACGAGTGCCCCAGCAATAGCTGGTCCTATAACAAGTGCACCAGTCGTTAGAACAGAAGAAATTGAATTATAGCGCAGCCTTTGTTCTTTCGGTACGAGTTGAACGGTGTAGGCTGAAGATGCTGGATTAAAGAATGAACTACAGAGGCTAACGGCAAACAAGATCGTATAAATCATCCACAATTCTGTTAAGAAGGGGATACAGGCAACGAGTAGCGCGCGCATAATATCAGTGATCATCATGATTGATTTTTTATTTAATCGATCGATCAAGCTGCCAGACCATAAGCTTGTCACGATTCCAGCTAGAGGGCCGATTAACCATAAACCAGCAACTGCTGCAACAGATTCCGTTTTTGCAAAGATAAATAAATTTAAAGAAACTAAGTAGATAAAGTCACCAATATATGAAATACCCACCGCAGATAACAATAGGGCGGGAAATTTCCACTCGCTGTTTAGTTTCCTCATTACGCATTCACCTGAAACGTGCAATAGACCTTATATTCTTTTTTAGTGCTATCATTTGTGACTTGGCTTTCCCATCGAACGAAAAGCTGTTCTAACTCTAGTAGGAACTGCTTCTTCTCTTCATCATCAAGTAAAAGGTTGGTTGAAATAGACGAGGGTTTAGTGTTATCTTCGTCAATTAATTCAAAACGAGTGGATTTAGAGCGGTAGTATTTTTCTATGATTCCGCCTTTCTTTTGTTCTTTTACAAGTTCTAATATGCCGCCGTTATAGAGAAGCTGGATGTGGTAATGAATCGTACCAGCTGTTTTTCCCAGTTTAACTGCAACTTCTTTAGCCGTTAATTCCTCATTCTTTAACAAATGGATAATTTGGATGCGAGTTGCATTTGCAATTAATTTTTGTTGATCAGCTGATATGGAAAGTGAGTTAGTCATCTGTTATGCCTCCTTAATCTAATAATATAAATCATTCTATTTTTTTAGAACATCTCCTTCTTTTTATTTAACAAATTTTAGGTAAAAAAGAACTACAAAGAAAATATGCCATCAGACACTGTGATTTTATTTCCTATTTTTTACTCTAGTAACAACTAATTAACTTTCTGAAAATTCATATAAATAGAGTTCGAGAGGTGATATGATGTTGCAAACAAAGTAAATAAAAGGAAATTGGAGGCGTGACAATGACAAAGAAGAAGTGGGTTGCAATGGGGATTGCGGCAACATTAATCGCAGGTGCGTTCGGACCATCAGCAATGGCTGCCACAGAGCAAGTAAAGGTAAAAGTAAGCAGTGATTCTGGGACACCAGCTTTTTTAGCAGGTAAGTTATCTTCTAAATCAAAAGCTTCTGCACAAAAGGTACTATTCAATTATGTGAACAGTCATAAATCGATCTTCAAACTAGGAAATACAACAGCAGAAGATTCCTTCTCTATTTTAGAGAGTACAAAAGAAGCGAATGGAAATACGGTACTAAGACTTCAGCAAGAATACAACGGTGTTCCAATCTGGGGTTATACCCAAGTGGCGCACATTAATAAAAACGGTGAACTAACTGTAATATCGGGTGAAGTTGCTCCAGAAATGGACAAGCAATCAAAGTTAAATAACGCAAAGCAGATCAGTGGTAAAAAAGCGGTAGGCATCGCAACTGCTGCACTTGGTCTAAAACCGCAATATGAGAAGGAGCCAAAAGCGGATAAGATCGTGCTAATTAAAGAAGGTAAAGCGCACTTTGCTTATCTTGTAAACTTAAACTACTTAACACCTGAACCTGGAAACTGGAACTATTTTATTGATGCACAGTCAGGTGAAATCCTAAATCGTTATAACGACATGCACGAAGTAACAGGAACGAACACGACCGGAACAGGAAAAGGTGTACTAGGTGATTCAAAAACACTTAAACTCACATTATCTAGCGGAAAGTATTATATGCAAGACAACACGCGTGGAAACGGAATCTTCACTTATGATATGAAGAACCGTACGTTCCTTCCTGAGTTCTTCTTGCCAGGAACGCTATACAATGGAACGGATAACGTATTCGACAGCTCATACGATCAAGCAGTTGTTGATGCTCATTACTTTGCCGGTTTAACTTACGATTACTATAAAAATACACATGGACGTAATTCTTATGATAATAGAGGAGCACAGATTAAATCGTCTGTTCACTTTAATAAAAACTACAATAATGCTTTCTGGAACGGTTCGCAAATGGTATATGGCGACGGTGATGGCACGAACTTTATCGCCTTCTCTGGGGGGATTGATGTAGTTGCTCATGAATTGACACATGCAGTAACAGATACAAGTTCAGACCTTGTCTATCAAAACGAGTCAGGTGCACTGAACGAAGCGATGTCTGATATATTTGGTACATTAGTTGAGTACTATAACGGTAAAAATCCTGACTTTGAGATCGGTGAAGATGTATACACGCCTGGAGTAGCGGGAGATGCACTTCGCTCGATGTCAGACCCTGCGAAATACCAAGATCCAGACCACTATTCTGTTCGTTATACCGGAACAGGTGACAATGGTGGCGTTCATATCAACAGTGGTATCATCAATAAAGCAGCATATCTATTAAGTGAGGGTGGCAGTCATTATGGCGTGTCAGTAACCGGAATCGGACGGGACAAACTAGGTGCGATCTTCTACCGTATGAACACGGTGTACTTAACGTCATCATCAAATTTCAGTCAAGCGAGAGCAGCGGCAGTACAGTCTGCAACAGACTTATATGGTGCATCTTCACAAGCAGTTACTTCAGTAAATCAAGCATTTAATGCAGTAGGCATTCAATAAATTTTGATGAGCTAGAACCATGTTCGTGGTTCTAGCTTTTTTGAAGAAGACACTTGAGGAAAATATCGAATGTTGAGGATTACCGACTCGTGGATTGGGAGCCGAAACTTGTGGATTGGGAGCCGAAACTCGTGGATTGGGAGCCGAAACTCGTGGATTGGGAGCCGAAACTTTTGAATTGAGAGCCGAAACTCGTGGATTGGGAGCTAAAACTCGTGGATTGGGAGCTAAAACTCGTGGATTGGGAGCCGAAACTCGTGTATTGAGAGCTAAAACTCGTGGATTGAGAGCCGAAACCCAGGGATTGAAAGCTCAATCTCATGAAATTAACCCTCATAGGAGGACTGCTCCTGTCGATATAGAATAAGTAAATCGATAACTTAGCAAAAAAGGTTAAGAACGAATGAACGTTCGTGTATATGATGGAAGTAGGGTAGGTGATGGAGATGGATTATGAAGTTTGTATTCAGCGGACACTTGACTATATTGAAGAGAATTTGCAGAACCGCATCACATTAGAGGAGCTTGCAGAGCTCGCTTGCTTCTCGCCTTTTCATTATCATAGAGTGTTTCAGTTTCTAGTCGGCGAATCCGTTATGGATTATGTGCGGAAAAGAAGACTCTCACACGCGGCAAAGCGATTGTTGCAATCAGACGATAAAGTGATCGATATCGCTTTTGATCTAGGGTTTCACTATCATGAATCGTTTAATAGAGCATTTAAAAAACAGTATGGCCGATCGCCGCGAGAGTACCGTAATGCATCCGTTCATCCCGTCTCACTTCATCAAAGGACTTACCTGAATATGAACCGTTATACAGGAGGAATAAACATGGAAATGAAAATCATTAAAAAACCAGCTTTCCACATCATCGGGTATGACTTAAACACACGAAACACAGATGGACAAAATAATGTAGATATTCCAAAGTTTTGGCAAAATTATATTCAGAATAAATTAGGAGAAAAGATTCCAAACCCTCTAAACAAGAACCAAGAACTGGGGTTGTGCACAGAATACAATACAACAACCGGTGAGTTTGTTTATATGATTGGAATGGAAGTGGATAAGGGTACACCTGCTCCAGAAGGAATGTCCTATAGAAGTTTTCCAGAGATGGAGTATGCTGTTTTTACAACGCCAAAAGCTTCAGAGGAGAACTTCGTACAATCGATCCAGCAAACATGGGTTGAAATCTTCTCCAAATGGTTTCCTGATTCAGGATATGAGCATAATGGAAAGTTAGAATTCGAGCTTTACGATGAACGTTGCTATGGAGATGAGAACAAACAGATCGACATTTACATCCCGCTCGTTAAGAAAGCTGAAAAAGTGAAATAAATGGTGTGTGGCCCTTTTTGCTCCATGAGCTGAAAGGGTTTTTTAAATCTGAGAAATTGGAATTTTGTGTTAAACTAATAATCTGAATATTAATGAAAATCCAAGCAGATAAACGAGGAAGGATACATCAAATTATGAAGTTTACGGTTGATCAAAAAGTATTTAGTAAAGCTCTTTCTGATGTGGGAAGAGCCGTTACTAAAAAATCACTCGTTCCCATTCTTTCCGGCATAAAAGTGGTAGCAGAGGATGAGGGGATAACGCTCATAGGCACAAACTCAGATATTATCATTAAACGTTTTATTTCTAGAGACATAACGTCCCGAAATATCAGCATTGATCAAGCAGGAAGTGCAGTCGTTTCAGAGCGATATTTTACAGAGCTCATTCGCAAGCTACCTGAAGACGTTCATATCGAAGTAAGCAATACTCAAGTGTTAAAGGTTAGATCGGGGGACATCTTCACTCAGCTGAATGGGTTTAGAGCGGACGAATATCCACAGTTACCTGAGATTGATCAAATAAACTTTATTGGTATGGATGCAAACGAATTAAAAGAGATTATCAAACAAACAGTTTTTGCAACAGCTAAAAATGAAACGAGGCCAGTACTTACTGGTGTTCATTTTACGTTCTCAAACAATAAGCTAACGGCAGTTGCCACTAATTCACAACGTTTAGCTTCTAGAATAAACGAAGTTCACGTATCGAATGAGACCTCGTTTATTGTTCCAAGCTCCAGCCTGAATGAACTTGTAAAACAAATCAGTGATTATTCAGGTATCGTAAAAATGTACTCAGCAGACGGTTACATCCTTTTTGAAACAGATGAGATTTCACTGTATTCTAGATTAATTTCCGGGCAGTATCCGAATACGTCCAAACTCATTCCGAATGAACAAAAAACAGTATTGACTCTAGATAGAGAGATTCTTGTAAAAGGAATTGATCGCGCCTGTTTGTTTGCTATTGAATGGAAAAACAACAATATTACGTTAAGTATTAAAAATCGTAAACTGTGCATCTCATCAGGCTCTTCAGAAATGGGTCACATTGAAGAATTACAAGAAATTAAGGACCTAGCAGGTGACGATGATCTTAAGATTTCAATTGATGGTCACTTTTTGAAGGAAGCCTTACATACGATTATGGACGAAGAGATCAACATAAAATTTAACGGCTCGATGAGACCAATCGTAATTGAATCCACACATCAAAAATCAAGTTATCTTCATCTCATTTCACCCGTTAGATCTTTTTAGGGAGTGTGTTCCATGAAGTACAAAGATGGAGAAAAACGAATCACATATGTTTTAGACCAGGATTTGTGCGTTACAAAATTCCTCTCGTTAGTGAATGCTGTATGGCCAGGTGAGTACCATGAACAGTTTACAAAAGAAGCTATACAAAAAACATTAAACATCACAGCATGGGATGATAAAGAACTCGTTGGCTGTGTTCGAATTCTCACTGATGGCTATTTCTTTGGAACCATCACTGAAATTCTTATTAGGCCAGACTATCAAGGCAGGAAGATAGGCAAACATCTAATGGAAATAGCTTGGAAACAAAGTCCAACATCCCTCTTTATAGGTGCTCAGCCAGGGAAAGAACATTTCTTTGAAAAGTTAGGTTATACAAAGTCCATTCAATCTTTTCAAAAGAAAAAACAAAGAAAATAGGTGAAAACATGCAAAAGGTACTTCCAAAAGTACAACTTAGAGATCTTGTTCTAGAGGATGCTGAAGAACGTTATGCGTGGTGTTTGGACGTAGAAGTGACAAAGCACCTAAACATGCCTGACAAATATCCACCATTTAGTATGGAAGAAACAAGGAATTGGATAAGGCAGTGTATCGCTAAGAACAGCGGTTATGAGCAAAAAGCAATACTTAGTGAAACAGGCGAACATATTGGATGGGTCGATCTGAAAAATATAGATCGATTGAATCAACATGCCGAATTAGGCATAGCCATTGGTGAAAAAGGTTATTGGGGCAAAGGCTATGGTATTGCCGCTATGCATGAGATGCTAAAGTATGGTTTTAATGAACTCTCCCTTAATAAAATCTGGCTTAGAGTCGAGATCGATAATAATAAAGCCATCTCCTCCTATAAAAACGCAGGTTATGTAGAAGAAGGCATTCTAAGACAAGACCGTTTACGTGGCGGCATGTTTGTTGATCGGTTACGAATGAGTGTGATAAAAGATGAATATTTTGCAAATAGTGTTTCGCATCTTTAATTGTTGTATTCCATATTCATACCTGTAAAATTTTATAAGATAAATGGAATAATTACTCATTTTAAGGAAAATCTAAAACTATACAAAGAACAGGTTTGCCACTTGTTTCACACAGGACGATACTCAAATTATCGTCCTATTTTTTTATTAACAAATACTACCTTTTTCTGTCGCGCATAAGAACGATTCATTGTGGGATTATAATCTTAATTCAACAAGGAGGTGAAAATAACATGGCTAACCAAAACCAATTAGTAGTACCAGGTGCACAACAAGCTATCGACCAAATGAAGTATGAAATCGCTTCTGAGTTCGGAGTAAACCTTGGACCAGATTCAACTTCTCGTGCTAACGGATCTGTAGGTGGAGAAATCACAAAACGTTTAGTTGCTCAAGCTCTTGGCGGAAAGCGCTAATTAAATTAAATATCATGGCTTGGCTATCTGTTCATCGCAGATAGCCTCTTTATTTTTTTACATAAGAAACTCTTCTGTTTGACATTTGAAACAAAGTATTTTATATTAGTTGACGTATCAATTATTGAGCTATCAATTATCCGAAGGAGGGGGATGCTGTTGTCCAACTCATATATAGATGATGAGAAGATTATTAACCGATTGTATGAGATACATCGCAGAACGGTTCCTAAGTTTGAAAGCTGTACAGGGATCAGTCAGACTCGCTTAGAGCTTTTGCATGAATTATATGAAGTGGAAGAGATTAGTCAAAGAGCTCTTCAAAAGAAAGTGAATATTGATCATGCTGCCGTAACTAGGCATCTGAAACAACTCGAAGATAAAGGAATGGTGATCCGCAGGAAAGATCCTAAAGATCAACGATTTACGTATGTTTCTCTATCAGAGGAAGGTCGTTTGAAAATCATTCATTACCTGGAAGAAAAGGAACGTTTTATTTCTGGTGTATTACATGATTTTTCTGCTGAAGAAAGAAAAACTTTGCTTGAGATGTTAACACGTATTCAGCACAATATTGTACATTTTGAGTAATCACAATCAAGCACAACCAAGACTATTACACATAAAGGAGAATGTATGATGCAACAAACTAAAATCAACAACTTCAACGAAATTATCACTGGACGTCGATCCATTCGCAACTACGACCCATCAGTAAAAATCTCTAGAGAAGAGATGAAAGAAATCTTAACAGAGGCTTCTCTTGCTCCATCTTCTGTTAACTTACAGCCTTGGCGCTTTGTCGTAATTGATACACCTGAAGGAAAAGAAACGTTAGCACCTCTAGCTAAGTTTAACCAACGTCAAGTAGAAACATCATCTGCTGTAATTGCTGTATTTGCAGATAACAACAGCTTGGATTACCTTGAAAAAATCTACGACAAAGCCGTAGACGAAGGACATATGCCTCAAGAAGTTAGAAATCAGCAAGTGCCAGCTATTCGTGGACTGTTAGAACAAATGACTCCAGAGCAATTTAAAGATATGAACTTGATCGATGCAGGACTTGTTTCCATGCAACTGATGCTTGTTGCTCGTGCACACGGATATGACACGAACCCGATCGGTGGATACGAAAAAGCTGAAATTGCTGAAGCGTTTGGTTTAGATAAAGAACGATATTTCCCAGTTATGCTGCTTTCTATCGGTAAAGCAGCTGATGCAGGATATCAATCTGTTCGTCTATCAGTAGAAGAAACAACAGAGTGGAGATAAGGAAAGGGGAATAAATAAATGATTATTATTCACGCAGGTTTAACGGTTCAAAAGGATAAGGAAGAAGCATTTTTAGCTGAGGTGAAAACGTTAGTAGAGGCTTCGCGCGCTGAAAGTGGTAACATTCAATACGATCTTAAAAAAGATACAGAAAAAAAAGCAACGTATATGATGGTAGAAGTTTGGGAGAACCAAGAAGCGGTTCAAAATCATAACACAAGTGAGCACTTTGTGGCGTTCGGTCAAAAAGCAGCAAGCTTTATGGCTGCTCCAATGGATGTAAAAGTGTACGCTGGAGAACAAGTAAAATAATGATGAAAGGAAGGCGCATTAAATGTGCCTTCCTTTTTTTGTGGTCCTATTCTGCTTTCGTATACTTTCGCTCTTGCTCAGCGATTAGTTCGTCATCCTCCGCGTTATCACGAGTAACTTTTTGCGTAAGGATTGCGCCTACTGCGACCAATATCATCACGGCAATATAATACCCTTTTTCGTTCAGTTGCAAATTGTCTGCATTGTAGAGTCCGATACAAAACATGGACACTCCAGCAATGAACGTGAAATAAGCTAAAACGGTAAAAGCAGGTGTGTTTCTTCTTCTATGACGTTGCATATGTAAACCTCCTTCATTTTCTTTAATATGGATAAAAATATATATGCCAAAAGCTATCTTCATTATAATCAATAAATAGTCTTATTTCCTTATTTTTCTTATTTCCATCCTTTAAAACATATACGGCCCAACAACAAGCGATAAAAAGAAAGTATTTAATACAGCAAAATAACAAATAGCCGTTAATTTGCCCCAATCTTGTTTTCTTCCATACCAGACTGCGGCACCACTAAGTAGTGCCACTACCACAGGAATAACAATGGAACTCCCTGCAAACGCCAAGTAATCGGGAGCATACATGTAATAATGCGTATTAAACAATTTCTGAATAAAGATGAATTGAACACCGAGGAACAGAGCTAAGATGGTGTACAAAATGCGCTTATCTTCATCTTCCATCCATTTAATCTTTACTATGTAGATAACTAATGCAAAAAGGACTGCAGGAGTGATCCAATACACCGAACTCATCACAAAGATTAATCCTTGAAAAAGAGATAATACCGTTGCAGAAACAGCTTCCTTAATATCTATCTTTGTTATTTTAAGACTCTTTTCAATAACATCAGGATTTTTAGAAGCTCCACTAAATTTGTACTCTTTGTAACCCACTAAGTTTGACCACATAACTGAATCTTCACCAATCCAGTAAGGGTGAATGGACTGATAGTTTGTTGTACTCCGTAGTTCAGTTTTCCAAACATTTTCATCAGCTCGTGCTTCATATACATTAACAGCTTCTTTTTCGTTAGATTTTAATGCACGAGTAGTAAACAGTACTTTTGCTTGACCATTCTCATCAACGCCATATTGAATAAACTTTGGATTTTCAAGCTTCGTTCCTTTATTGTCTATGAATGTCATGATAGAAAAATCCCAATCAGTATTTGCATTCAATTGGTTGGTCCCTTGATAGATCTTATATGACTTACCTCCAGAATTATTATTAAACAGAGAATAATAAACCGTCACATCATTTCCATTCTCAATAAAGTAAAAGCCAAAATGATTTTCATGAATCTGTTCATCTATATTTAAAATTATGTATTCCTTAAATCCAGAGTCAAACTGATTATCAGGTTGGTGAAAAGTAACCTTAACTTGTTTAGTCGTTTCCTTAGAAGATTTTCTAACACTAATAAACGAATCAGATTTGTCGTTTAGAACAACTGAATAAATTTGTTCAGGCACTTTCTTTAAAGATTGAACACTCCATGAACTCTTATCTACTGCCAAAATTTCGTTTTCTTTAAAATAAATGATGTTGTTTGGATTAGAATCCATACCTCTAACGTCTTGATCAAGAACGTTTTCATTCTTCCCGTCATAGTAAATGAGCTTCTTGTCCCTTACGAATACGTACTGATCACCTTGTACCCAGAAGTCTTGGGGACTTGGAATAGAAAGAGGAACGGTTTGTTTATTTTTCACTTCTAATTTTTCAGTAACTTGAAAACTCAAAACTTCATTTTCTTTCGGAACATATACACGCTGCATTCCGTTTTGTTCTTGAAATACAGGCTTAACTTCACCTATCTTCTCTGTTTGTAATGGCAGTGACCGGCTCCAACCTTCAATAGGTAGTTTTTGTTCAGTCTTTAAATTTTCTAAAGTGAACGAAATAAAAATAACCAAGAAGAATAGAAGTGGAATAACAAAAGGCTTTATTTTATTCATTTTATTTCCCCCTTATTCCAAAATTCGACGAAAGTCCATATTTTTCCTTTTTTTGAATTAAGTATACAATAAAGTTAGGAGGAGTTTATCTTGGAAATCAAAGATATTTTTACGAACTTACCAACATTAGAAACAGAGCGTCTTCTTTTAAGGAAAATAACAGTAGGGGATGCACAAGATATGTTTCAGTATGGATCGGATGCAGAGGTTTCACGCTATGTTACTTGGGATGCTCACAAAACAATAGAGGATACGATGGAATTCATCGGTTTCGTGTTAAGGAGATATGAAAGTGCTGATTTAGCCCCTTGGGGAATTGTTTTAAAAGAAACCAACCAACTGATTGGTACGATCGACTTTGTCTCATGGCAGATCAATCATAAAACTGCTGAGATCGGTTATGTGATCGCGAAGAACTATTGGGGTCAGGGCATTACGACTGAAGCAGGTAAGGAGCTTCTGAATTACGGTTTTAAAAACATGAATTTAGTACGAATTCAGGCAAGATGTTTTATAGAGAACGGTGGATCTGAAGGGGTTATGAAAAAGCTAGGGATGAAATATGAAGGTACGTTAAGAAAAGCGATGTTTACAAAAGGAGAGCATCGAGATCTAAAGATGTACGCTGTCTTAAAAGAAGAGTTTGAAATGAAGCATAGCCTTTAAAACTTGATAAACGTATCGAGATAAGATCTTCTACCCACTCCTAAATTACTAAATTTACCTTTTATTAATTATTTTTACAAATTTCGTAGTTATTATGATGGGCTTTTTAACTCTCTTTGTACATCCTTAAGTATGATTGAATTTTCTGATAATAAAGTTACACTTACCTTATATATACATAGGAGGTGTGCTTGTTATGAAAAGAAATAAGAGATGGCTATCTTCTGCACTTGTATTATCAACTGTTGCAGGGATTACTTTTTCAACAATGGATTCAGGTATAGCGCCACCGGTTGCTGAAGCTTCATCCCTTAAAATACAGCCAGAAGAATCTGTTTCTCTCGTTCAGCTTGCTGTTCCTAACACGAAGGAAGCGATGAGGAAGATTGAAGAACTTGGTATCGATCTGACACACAGGATGCACGTTCATAATGGACAAATTGAAGTAGATGCGGTCGTAACACCATCTGAAGTTGCGATGCTGAAGCTCTATGGAATTAACGTAAAAGAAACGCTGATTACTGAAAACCAACTCAACCAGCGTGCCTCAGAAAGAAGAATGGCAGTTAAGCAAGAACAAAAGCTAACAGCTGCTGAAGAAACAGTAACGATCCTGAGAGCAAACCACTTCACGAATCAATCGGACACTTTCCTTTATGTTGAAGCAAAATCCACATCTGGTGCTGTTTCGAGCACAATCCTTACTGCTAAATGGACAGAAAATGGAGAAGAGAAAACCACAACACTGCAACAGATTCAGGATGCTGGAGAGTATCTCTATCATTCCTTTATGCTGCCAGTAACAGCGATACCGAAAGACATAACAATTGAAAGCTCATTAGGAGGATCAGCCACATCTAAAGTAACCGAATGGCTTGGTGAAGGAAAGCCGGACAAGCCTGGAAAACATTATGTAAAAAACTTTGTTGACCATTATATGGATCCAACAGAAATTAACGCGAGAATTGAGAACTTAGTAAAAGAATACCCAGAGCTTGCTGAAATTGTGGAGATGCCGAACAAGACGAACGGATATCGCAGACAAGCACAAGCGACTCTAGGAGCGATGCAGAACACAGCTGTTGTTGTGACGTCTAGAGACTGGGGACATGAAGGCGGAAATGCAATCAGCATTGAATTGAAAAAGGCATCAGCTGCAGGTGCTCCTCTTTCTGTTGGAACAAGCGGGAACAAAATCATCGTTACGCTAGCGACAGATGCCGCAGGTAACGCAAAAAGTACGGCTAAGGAAGTTGTAGATCTTCTGAATGCAGAAGCGAGTAATCTTGTCTCTGCTACGACTTACCGTGGAAATACAGGTAACGGAATTGTTGAACCTGCTATATCTAACCTTTCGGATAACTTAAAAGCACCTGCCACCGTATCGCGTGATCCTTTTACTGTTAAAGCGATTCGGATCGGAAAGCACCGAGATGGTACTAAGCCTGGTGTACTCGGTTACTCACAAGAACATGCTCGTGAATGGGTAACACCGCTAGTTTCCGTTGAAACCGCTGAACGACTTTTACGAAATTATTCGCATGATAAAGAGACAAAGAAACTTGTTGATAATCTTGATATCTTTATTATTCCGTCCATGAATCCTGATGGAGGGCACTATAGTTTCTATGACTTTAATTCACAACGTAAAAACATGACGAACCATTGCTCACCTCATCAGTCTGATAATGGTTATCGCAATTCATGGGGCGTTGATTTGAATCGTAACCATGATGTGGGTTCTGCATTTGATGGGTATGTTGGAGCATCAACAACGAATTGTTTAAGTGGCACATATGCGGGACCTAGCGAGCATTCTGAACCTGAAAGCCGAAATCTAGTTTGGTTAACGGATGAGAATCCAAACATTAGATTTGCAATGAACATTCATAGCTATGGTGGTTATTTCATGTGGTCACCAGGTGCGTATACGCCAGAACGTGAAACATTGCCTCGCCCGTCTGCTGGGGAAGAAGCTTATTATTGGCAAGCATCTGACCATATATTAAAAGAGATCAAAAAGCATCGTGGAACGGTTATTTTACCGAGTCGAACAGGGCCAATTCCAGACGTACTTTATTCTGCTGCAGGAAACTCAGCAGATCACCTCTGGTATGAAAAAGGAATCTACGCTTGGAACTTTGAAGTAGGGGCCGATCTTTGGAACAAAGAAACAAAACGTTGGGAACTGGTTGGTTTTCAGCCTCCGTTTGAAGAAGGGCATGAAGAAGCCATGGAGTTTTCAAACGGATTATTAGGACTTATTGATGTGGCGTATCAATATTCTAAAGATAAAAAAGCGCCAAAATCAAGTATCACACCAAATGGCGGAAAACACGAAGATAAAGTTGAAGTCAGCTTCAAAACGAGTGAACCTGCTACAATCTACTACACGTTAGATGGCAGCCGTCCAACGTTTGATTCTCAGAAATTGCAGTTGAGCGGTACACGTGAAGGACCGGAAACATTAACGTTTGAAAAGACGACAACGTTAAACTGGTTCTCAGTCGATGCGAGCAAAAACGTAGAGAATCGATACGAACCAGGAAACAACAAGAAGTACAACACGAAAACTTTCTTTATCAAATAATGTATGAAAGGAAGAGGCAGAAGGCTTCTTCCTTTTGTCTTTTAGAACAGTTTGATGCATGCGTTGACATTTAATGTTTACGACCATATACTAACAATTGTAAGTAGAAGTCATTTTGGAAAGGAACGGTACTACGCTGATGTGGAAAACTCTTATTTTCTTAGGCTAACTCAATATTGAGACCTGGAGAATAGGATAAGTCTGCCCATTTTGCGTATACACGTAAATATCCCTTATGATTTCACACAAAGAACATGATGTTCTTGTGTTTCTTTGGATACGTGTTATTACCATATTTGTGCGAACTCACCAACCTCTCTGGGTCTCCAGGGAGGTTTTTTTGCGAGCCTCCTTTACGAACAAGAAAGAGGTGAGCTGCATGACGACTGTATTACAAGTTAAACGATTGCAGAAAAAATTTGGAGATAAAGAAATATTAAAAGATATCTCATTTGATATCAGGCAAGGTGAAAAAATTGGTTTAGTAGGTTGGAATGGCAGTGGGAAAACAACGCTCGTTAACATCCTTATGAAATGTATTAACCACGATCATGGATCAATTACGACCTGGCCGGCAAATCTGCACATGGGGTATTTACCACAATCAACAGATTATGTGTTAGATGTTGAACGGGAGTTGATGGAAACAGGTGAAGATTTGCTGCGAACAAGTAAGCAGTTAGGGCTTCAAAAACATTTACTTCAAAAGAGTGAATTACAACATTTGAGTGGTGGAGAACGATTAAAGGTATCTATCGCCAAAATATGGGCGAATCATCCAGAGTTCCTTATTTTAGATGAACCGACAAATCATTTAGATCTTCAAGGAATCACTTGGCTTACAGAAGAGGTTCAAAACTATAGAGGAGCAGCCATTATCATCTCTCACGATCGTTATTTTCTTGATAGAACGGTAGAGAAGATTTTTGAACTGGAAGACGGCATTCTCACCATTTACGAAGGGAACTATTCATCGTATAGAAAAGAGAAACAACGTCGTTTTGAACAACAACAAAGAGATTATGAGAAACAACAAAGAAAAATACACATGATTCAGCAGCAAGTGAACACGTTAAAAACGTGGTCTGATAAAGCTCACCGGGAAGCAGGTAAGGGTGGAACCGCAGCTGAGAACAGACAGATGGGGCTGAAAGAATATGAACGGATGAAAGCAAAGAAAAAAGATAATCAAATTAAATCAAAATTAAAGCGCTTGAATCTAGAACTCTCGAAAACAGGGATCGATAAGCCCAAAGAAGAAAGTGACGTTTTCTTTCAATTTGATTCCACTGGAAAGAGAGGAAAAAGACTCATCGAAGCCCGTGGTCTAACGAAACAATATGGAGATCGAACCCTCTTTAAAGAAAGTCACTTTTACATTAAACACGGTGAAAGAATAGCGTTGCAGGGTCCGAACGGATCGGGGAAGACAACATTTATTAAAATGTTGCTTGGCGAGGAGTCTGTAACGAAAGGATCCATCTGGAAAAGTGAATCGATGAAAATTGCTTATCTATCCCAAGATGTGAGTGATCTGCCAGAAGAAAAAACGGTGTATGAATATTTTGATTTAGAGGAGAAGCATCAAGTGACGCAGGCAAGAACAATCTTTGCCAACATGGGGATCGAGGACCGAAAACTTTCGAAGCCAATCTGTCACTTGAGTTTAGGAGAGCGAACACGCGTTAAGCTGGTCCTGATGATTTTGCAGGAATATGATGTACTCATTCTGGATGAACCCACAAACCATTTGGATCTGCCGAGCCTGGAGCAGTTGGAGGAAACATTGTTACAGTTTTCAGGCACACTTATCATCGTCTCGCACGACAGATTCTTCGTTGAAAAGCTGTGTGATAAACTGCTAGTGATTGAGAATCAGCAGCTCAAGAGGATAGAGATTGGCCTTAGTGAACATGAAGAACAAAGTAAACGTTCTACAAATGAAGGTGCTCAGCATCTAGCTGAAGAATTAGCTTTAGTAGAAAACAAGATTACAGAAATGCTTGGAAAAATAAGTTTTTGTAAAACGGGGACGGATGAGTACAGAGCGGTTGATGAAGAGTTACGACTATTAATGAGTAAAAAGCGGCAGCTCGTACAAAAAATATCTCTGTAAAACAAAGTCAGGTGGAAGTATCCGCCTGGCTTTGTTCAGTTGGATGAGCCTGAAAATTGATAATCACATAAATATTTGAAGGAATCACATAAAAAATGGAGTCGATCATATAAAAGTAAGACCTCATCACATAAAAAACACATATAATCACATAATTCTAAATTTTTAAGCAATAACCATTGAAATTTCAGATAACTCGTTTATACTCTCTTAAAAAGGAGAGTGACAACCATGAGATTTTTAGAGAAAGTAAGTAAGACAGCGGGCAACACCTTTGCGATTTGGGTGATTCTTTTTGCCATTGCAGCATTTTTGATTCCAGAAGGCTTCACATGGATCGCTCCCTATATTCCTCTATTATTAGGAATTATCATGTTCGGGATGGGGCTGACCCTTTCGCTGAATGATTTTAAAGCAGTGTTTCAAGCTCCAAAGAGTGTTTTTATTGGTGTGGCAGCACAGTATACGATCATGCCGCTTCTTGCGTTTGGACTAGCAACGGCATTTCAATTACAGCCAGAAGTGGCAGTTGGAGTTATTTTAGTAGGATGCTGTCCTGGTGGAACGGCATCAAACGTGATGACTTTCCTAGCAAAAGGTAACACCGCTTTATCGGTTGCGGTGACATCTGTGGCAACACTGCTCGCACCGATCTTAACACCAGCTCTAACGCTGCTGTTTGCGAGCAAATGGCTTTCAGTATCTGCGGGCAGCTTGCTGTTATCAATCGTTCAAATTGTAATCGTACCAATTGTATTAGGTCTAGTTGTAAAACTCTTATTCCGTAAACAAGTGGAAAAAAGCGTGGCTGCACTACCACTAGTATCAGTAGTTGGAATCGTAGCTGTAGCATCAGCTGTTGTAGCAGCAAACGCAAAACAAATTGCTGAGACAGGATTATTAATCTTATCCATAGTGGTTCTTCACAATGTGCTGGGACTTTTAATCGGTTTTCTGATCGCGAAAGGTTTGAAGTTGGACTTTGCCGACCAAAAGGCCATTTCCATTGAAGTCGGAATGCAGAATTCTGGTCTAGGTGCGGCGCTTGCAGTGGCTCACTTTTCGCCGTTGTCTGCTGTGCCGAGTGCAATTTTTAGTGTGTGGCACAACATATCAGGACCATTGCTTGCAACATGGTGGGGAAAGAGAACGGAACGTGATGCCGTACAAACGAGCACTCACACTACATCATCTAAAGTGGTTTAACAGTGAGAGAAGCAAACCTTTATACATTGTGGGGTTTGCTTTTTCTTTTATTAATTGGTCATTTCAAAAACCATGTTAGATAATCTTACATGGGTGTAGAATCTGCGCCAGAACTGTATAGAATGAAAGAAACAGTTCAGTAGGGGGCGTTCAGATGGAAGATATCATGTTTTCATTAAACAGTGTTTGGCTTGTGCTAGGTGCACTTCTTGTCATTTTAATGCAAGGCGGGTTTATCTTACTTGAAGCGGGATCGACTCGAATGAAAAATGCCGGCCACATTGCCGGAAAGACTGTCTTTACGTTTGGTTTAGCATCAATCGTATTCTGGGCAGTTGGATATGGATTTATCTTTGGAGGTAACTCAAACTTTTTTATCGGGTTGTCTGATTTTTTCTATTCAGGTGATCAAGCTGAAGGAATGGCCTACTCGACAGCGGCATTCTTCATGTTTCAGCTCGCGTTTGCAGGAATCTCCTTAACAATTGCGTTCGGAGGATTTGCTGAACGAGCGAAATTATCAGCCTATCTCGTGTTTGCTATTCTTTTCTCTGTAGTGGTCTATCCGGTTGTAGCTCACTGGATTTGGGGCGGAGGTTGGTTGGCAGAACATGGTAAGCAGGATTTTGCAGGGTCTACGGTAGTTCACTTAACAGGTGCGATGGCAGCCTTTGCAGCGACACTTCTCTTAAAACCGCGTATCGGAAAGTTCAATAAGAACGGTACATCTAATAACATTTTCGGTCACAACCAAGTGTACACAGCTTTAGGGGTTATCGTCCTTTGGGTAGGATGGTTTGGGTTTAATGGAGGAAGTACCTTTGTAGTTGATGATGGATTCTTTGGATTTGTTGCGTTAAATACAAATCTTGCTGCTGGGGCAGGTGCGGTTGCCGCCCTGATTATTTCATGGATGGTCCTTGGTAAATCGGACATTCCGACAATATTAAACGGTGCGTTAGCAGGTCTGGTTGCGATCACAGCTTCTTGTGCATTCGTTGAAACGTGGGCAGCAGTTCTGATCGGATTTGTTGCAGGAATCTTAGTATTCTATTCTGTTAAATTTTTCGATAGATTAAAAGTAGATGATCCGATCTATGCGTTGAGCGTTCACGGAGCAGCTGGAGTATGGGGGACATTATCTACAGGGTTATTCGCTACGCCAGAACTTGCTACAGTAGGAAAGCCCGGATTGTTCTATGGCGGTGGATTTTCTCAGCTTGGCGTTCAAGCGATGGGTGTGTCTGTGTCAGCGTTATACGCATTTGTTGTTTCCTTCGTTCTTTTATACGCTATGAAAAAAGTCATGAAAGGTCTTCGAGTTTCTGAAGAAGAAGAAATTATCGGTCTGGATGTTAGTGAACACGGAAACTATGGTTATCCAGAGGCGTTCATCGCAAACGAAGAAAAGAATAGAATAGCAAATTAATAGTGGATAAAAGCATTGGGGTCTATTCCTCAATGCTTTTATCACATAGGATGTGTAAAAATGCCTTATTCACAGATAAAAAAATGGCGTGATGATAAATGGAACGACCATCAAGATTCATCTCATGCTTTAAATGATTTTCATGATGAACTGATGTTGAAAGTATTCGAAGCAGCTCTTGAAAGGCATATCTCAGAGTTTGGTCCTGTTCCTTGCCGTTATACGTGGTTTGTAATGGGGAGTGCAGGTAGATTTGAACAAGCGATCATCTCAGATCAAGATCATGGTCTGATCTATGAGGAAAAAAACGAAAAAACGAATCGATACTTTATTACATTCGGAAAAGAATTAGCGAATGGGTTAAACGAAGTTGGTTATCCGTATTGTGATGGAAATGTAATGAGCTCAAATCCTGTTTGGAGTAAATCAATAATAGAGTGGGAAGAGCAGCTGTCAAAGTGGTTAACTGAAGAGAGCTTTGAAAGTATACGATTTCTTCTGATCTTCTACGATGCGCGAGTGCTTATTGGTGAAGAAGCATATTGCAAGAAACTTAAACAAATCGTACATGATTACATTAAGAAGAATCCGCGTTTTCTAGAACGCTTGTTAGAAAATACACAGCATGTAAAAAAAGCGGTCGGGTTCTTTCATCAATTTTTAACAGAACCACATGGCGCACATGCAGGCAGTATTGAGCTAAAGCAATCAGGTTTCTTTCCGTATGTTAATAATGTGCGTTTGCTTGCAATGAAAGAAAGTCTAGAAGCTACTTCAACTCTTGCAAGACTAAAAGCGCTTAATAACATGTCTAAATACAAACAAAATCTTAGTTGGTGCGCTAAAGAATTTGAAAAATTGCTTCATTACAGGCTGCAGTATCATAAAAAAAATACAGAAAACTATGATGATATACACTACTTAAACATTAAAGAACTCAGTAAAGACGAGAAAAAAGAGATGAAACATATTCTATTAAACGGTCAAAAACTCCAAGAATATACTCAATCCGTCATTAAAGGAACGATAGAAACATGAGGATGAATCCGCTTATTCAATTTATGAAGCAAGTACAGGGGAAAATAAACTCAAGTGTTTATGCGTCGTTACAAGGGCAATCTAGTCCTCAACATGTCGCATTTTTAAGGCAGCTTGAAAAAGAGTTGAAAAGGGAAGAGAGTTTAACTGTACCCCTCAATGATTTGAATGTAGTGGTTTTTGATCTAGAAACTACTGGTTTTTTTCCTGAGCAAGGAAACCAGATTCTATCAATCGGTGCTGTGAAAGTAAAAGGTGGAGAAGTGAGGCGTGAAGAAACTTTTTATTCTCTCGCGCATTGTAAGGGTGAGCTTTCTCCTGAGATCAAAGAGCTTACAAGAATAGAAGAGAGTGAACTTGAGAATGCGCCTCAATTATCCAAAGTGCTAGTAGATTTTTATGATTTTGCAAGGGGTCATGTCCTCGTGGCTCATCATGCAAGTCACGAAAAGAAGTTTCTGCAACATTATAATTGGAAGCTATTTCGAAGTCAGTTCAAACACCGAATAGTAGATACTTCATTTTTACTAAAAATTGCTGAGCCAAACGTTAATCTTGTTACTTTAGAAGATTGCTGTAAGCATTGTAACGTGCCTGTGATTGATCGACACCATGCCTTAGGAGATGCGAAGATGACGGCTGAGCTTTGGAGTGTTTATGTAGCGCGCGTTCAAAAGTTAGGAATTAAGAATTTGAGAGAGGTATATGAACGACTCTCCAGATAAAACAGCTGGCACCTTGAAATGTGGAGCCAGCTGTTTTTTAATTTCTCATATTAAATTGCGCGTTAATCTGTCCGCGAATCATTTTATTACGTTCGTCACGTTTCTGTCTTTTCGTAAGTTCTTTTTTAATCTCAAATGTTTGCACACCATCTTCAATTTGATCAGCAATTTCCATAAGACGTTCGACATCCGAAAAAGAGTATTTACGCGTGCCTTTACCTGTTCTTTCTGGAAAGATCAGTTTTCTTTCTTCGTAGTAACGGATCTTCCGCTCTGATAAACCAGTAAGTTCACTGATGATACCGATAGACATGACCTTTTTATCTTTATAAGATGATTTATCAACAGGCATTTTGAGCCTCCTATCCTAAGAAGTGAAGAACCAGACAATTCTAATTATTGTTACTTATTATACCATATTGATGTTAGATTTTCTTACATATATTTTATTCCAATACATTTTTCTTGGTGAATACAATTTTATACCGTTGTTTAGTTTCTTATAAGTATGAAAGAAGTCCTTTTCTAAAGAGCTATTTTAAAGAAGGAATGGGTACAAAAGGAGTTGATAAAATATTCAGACATATGACATAATTAGCAGATGTTCTATTGAAAGCGTTTTATTTAAGGGATAAGGAGGAGCTGAATTTGAACAATGAAGTGAAATTAAACAATGAACTTAATACTGTTGCTGCTAGTGAACCAGTACCACCTCAAACGATGGGTCAAAAGCTGAAAATGATCGGTCCTGGTTTCGTAGTAGCGGCAACTGGTGTAGGTACAGCAGATTTAGTAACTGCCATTGTAATCGGTACCTCATTCGGGATGACTTTTGTATGGGCGATTGTTATCGGTTCTATTTTAAAGTATTTCTTAAACGAAGGGGTCGGACGCTGGTATCTCGCGACAGGTCAAACCATTCTACAAGGTTGGCATTCATTAGGGAAGTGGGCGACTGGCTATTTTGGTGTTTACTCCGTTATCTGGGGTTACATTTACGGTGCCACCGCAGCGATGACATGTGGACTAGGTATGCATGCGATGCTTCCGATCATGCCGATCTGGGCTTGGGCAATCGTTCATTCCCTATTAGGTTTTGCACTTGTTTGGACAGGCCGTTACTTGCTTTTTGAAAGAATCATGACGGTATTAATCGGTGTCATGTTCATCACAATTATTGGTACCTCATTGCTCTTTTTGCCTTCAATTGGTGAATTTGCGGGTGGTTTTGTACCCAGAATGCCAGACGGATCGCTCATGTTAGCTCTTGGATTGATTGGAGGAGTAGGCGGTACGATTACTATGGCTTCTTATGGATATTGGCTAAGAGAAAAGAATTGGAAAGGAAAAGAATTTGTTCCCATTATGAGACTTGATACGAAAGCAGCCTATGTAATTACAGGAATCTTCACTATGGCCGCACTCGTAATCGGAGCTAAGTTCTTATTTGGAACGGATGTAAAGTTAGAAGGAGACCAAGGTCTTCTTAATCTTGCAGAACTGTTAGGTCAAGAATTCGGAACACCGTTACGTTGGTTATTCTTAATCGCGTTCTGGTCTGCTGCTTTTACTTCACTCCTTGGCGTTTGGAACGGTGTGCCTTATCTGTTTGCGGACTTCTTAAGAACAATCAAGACGAACAAGGAAGACTTACATTCGGTTAAGCCGGTTACGGAAAAAGATAAGTCATATCGTGCTTATTTAGCGTGGCTGACATTCCCTCCAATGCTTATCTTTTTTTTAGGAAAGCCTGTTCAGCTGATTATAATATATGGTGTGCTAGGTGCATTGTTCATGCCATTTCTTGCAATCTCACTCATTATCTTATTAAACTCTAAAAAAGTTGATGTTGAGTATCGCAACAAGTGGTTAACTAATGCAGTCTTGATCGGGTGTCTTCTCATGTTCGCCTTTTTAGGATTAAATGAGCTGCAAAAGCTGTTTTAAATAGGGAGGACTTTGCTATGAAGAAGAATATCGGAAAAGTTGTAGGTTTTGAACTTAGCAGTCAAGAACCTGAAAAGGCGGTAACTTTCTATCGCAATGTATTTGGGTGGCAGATTGCAGAACCTCAATGGGATTATTGGGCAGCTACAACTACTGAAGGTGAAAATAAGAGTGTTAATGGTGGAATCGCAAAAGGTCCTCAAGATTTTCCACATGGAACTCGTATTCAAATCGAAGTTGAAGTTATTGATGATGCGATTGAGCATGCCGTTCTTAACGGAGCGACTATTGTAAGAGAAAAGATGGAATTTGAAGAGTTTTATCTGGCTTACCTTAATGATCCAACAGGTATAGGTTTTGGACTAATACAGAATAAAAAATAAAATACGAACAAATAAAGCTCAGAGGCTGCTCTGAGCTTTTTAAAAATTAATGGACGATAGATAATAACACCCGACTAGAACCATTACGGGTTAAAATAAGGTGTTTTGTATGTGAATGATCTATTATCTCACCATCTGCTTGACGAGTTCGCGATTACGTTCTTTAAACACCTCATTATGTGAGGATACCATCGCAACTTTTTGTGCATCAGGCTGGATGAACTGCTTTGCTTTATTTACTGCATTTGCAGCGTCTTGAAAAGCACCAGAGATTAAATTTAGCTTTCCGTCATGTTTGAGGATATCCCCAGCTGCATACAATCCTGGAATAGAAGATTCACTATTAGCATTTCCTGCGATATAAAAATTGTCCGCTAGTTCAATGTTCAATCCGCTGTTACCTAACAGAGATGTATCTTGTTCATAGCCATGGTTAATGATGACTTCATCTATAGGAAGGTAAGAGATCTCACCTGTTTCGTGATTCGTTAACTCAATCTGTTCAATAACTTCATGGTTGGGACACGCAAATAATTTTGAGATCGATGTGTTAAAAATGCAATCAGCACAGCTGTTCATCAATTGTGTTACTTGCGCTTCATGTCCAGCTAGATTTCCTTTTCGATAAGTTAGATACACTTTTTTAGCGATCGGAACTAATTCATTCGCCCAATCGATTGCAGTATTTCCGCCACCTGATATAACAACAGTCTTATCTTTAAAATGCTGAAGGGATTTAACCGTATAGTTTAAGTTTGACACTTCAAACCTTTCAGCACCTTCGATATCTAGTCGTTGAGGGTTCAAGATACCGCTTCCAACCGCAACGATAACCGTTTTAGAAAAATGCTGCTCACCGGAAGAACCTTGCAAAATAAAAATTCCATTCTCATCTCGTGAGAGAGATTCTACTTTTTCATTTAGTGCTACTTCAGGATGAAACGTAAGTCCTTGTTCCACGAGTTTTTCAATAAGTTTTGCACCAGGAAGTGGAGTATGTCCTCCAACATCCCAAATCATCTTTTCTGGATATACATGAATCTTTCCGCCTAACTGCGGTTGAAATTCGATAATTTTTGTTTTCATTTCACGAAGACCACTGTAAAAAGCTGAATAAAGGCCTGCTGGACCGCCGCCGATAATGGTAACATCGAAAACGTTATGTTGATCCATAATGTTCGCTCCCTTATTGGAACATAATATTGATTATCATTCTCAATTAGTAGTATACAATCAGTTTTAAAACTTTACAATCAGGAAATTGAAAGTGTTAGAAAGAAAGGGGATTAGCCGAAGATGTAGAAGGTTTAGACATAAGAAGGTTTTTCTTCAAAATTCACATTAAAAAGGAGCAATTTATGTACGAGCAAAAGACAAAAGAAACAGATCAGAGTGTCGTGGAGTTTATTGAGAGTGTAGATCAACCAAAAAAGAGAGAAGACGCATACAAGCTGCTTGATATATTTACACAAACAACTGGATTTGAAGCGAAGATGTGGGGACCGAGCATTATTGGATTCGGCTCCTATCATTACAAATACAAGACAGGCCATGAAGGGGACGCGCCTCTTGTTGGCTTCTCACCAAGAAAAGCAAAGACTAGTCTGTATTTTGCCCCAGGGGACCCAGGTCGAGCTGAGCTGCTTCAGCACTTCGGTAAGCATACAACGGGTGCCGCTTGTGTATACATTAATAAACTAGCTGATGTTGATGTGGGTGTGTTAAAAAAACTAATCAACAATTCTGTTGAGTTTTTGTTAAGAACGTATCCTCAAGAATAGGTATCTGTACGGAGTAACAATCGTCAAGAATTTGTGCGTGCTCTCAGGTTCCTTATTCGTAAAGGAGGTGAGCCGATTATGAAGAAAGGTACTAAACCTAATAAAAGCGGAATGGCAATCGGAATTGCAATTGGTGTAGCAATCGGCATTGCACTTAAAAACGTTGGATTAGGTATTGGTATAGGCATTGCATTAGGAATTGCTTTTGGTCTTGGATCAAAATAGAATGATATTTGAAAAGGAGCCCGATAGGACTCCTTTTTTAATTAATGTTTTTTATGACAGCCGCAGCTTTTCTTCTTCTTTTTCTTGCAACGCTTACATTTTAGATAGATATAGTGTGAAGAAGACTCACATTTGTCTTTTTTCCAACAACCCATTTAAATCACCCCATTATTTTCACAACACCTTTGTTTGGTGCTGGTAATACATCATATGCAGAAAAAGGACAAGTTGATTAGACGTCAAGAGGAGTAAAAACGTACATTTTTTTGTAATTCAGCAATATGTAATGTTTTGTAAAACATGCTATCATAAAGCAAAACACTAGGAGTTGATTGAAAATTGAAACAAGAAATAATGGATCGGTTTATTACATACGTAAAAGTAGATACACAATCTGATGGAAGAAGTGATACGACTCCATCTACAGAAGGTCAGTGGACTCTGGCAAACATGCTTGTTGAGGAACTAAAAGAAATTGGTATGGAAGAAGTAACAGTCGACAAAAACGGATATGTTATGGCGACATTACCATCCAATTCCGATAAGGAAATCCCGGTCATCGGGTTTCTTGCACACGTAGATACAGCTACTGATTTTACCGGAACGAACGTTAAACCACAGATTGTTGAAAACTATGATGGAGAAACGATTATCTTAAACGAAGACTTACATATCGAATTGTCTCCAAATGACTTTCCTAGTTTAAAAGATTATAAAGGGCATACATTGATCACAACAGACGGCACAACATTGCTCGGTGCAGATAATAAAGCGGGCATCGCTGAAATCATGACTGCGATGAAGTATTTGATCGAACACCCAGAGATTAAGCATGGAAAGATCAGAGTGGCTTTCACTCCGGATGAAGAGATTGGACGCGGTCCTCATAAATTTGATGTGGCAGCGTTTGGAGCAAAGTATGCCTATACGATGGATGGCGGCCCTTTAGGTGAATTAGAGTATGAGAGCTTTAACGCGGCTAGTGCTAGAATTCGTATCTTAGGAAAGAACATTCACCCTGGATCTGCAAAGAATAAGATGGTTAATGCAGCGAAAATTGCGATGGAACTGAATGGTAAGCTTCCTGTTGAAGAGGCGCCCGAGCATACGGAAGGCTATGAAGGGTTCTATCATTTAACGGGTCTGAAAGGTGACGTAGAACAAACGGATATTTCATATATCATCCGCGACCATGACAAGGAACTTTTTCAAAAGAGAAAAGATAGAATGCAAGAGGTCGTGGACGAACTGCGAGAAAAGTATGGACAAGATAAGATTCAATTAGATATGAACGACACGTATTATAATATGAAAGAAAAGATTGAACCTGTAAAAGAGATTGTTGATCTCGCTTCTCAAGCGATGAAAAAGCTAAACATAGAACCAAACATCAAACCCATTCGAGGCGGTACTGACGGATCACAGCTGTCATTCATGGGTCTGCCGACTCCAAATATCTTTACAGGCGGAGAAAACTACCACGGCCGTCACGAATATATCTCGGTCGATAATATGATCAAAGCAACTAAAGTTATCATTGAACTTGTGCAGTTGTTTGAGCAGGAAGCGTAACCTATAAAGCTAACCAACTTTGTATTGGTTAGCTTTTATCTTTCACTAGGGGGAGTAAAGATGTTAGCGCAAGGTGTTGTTATTTCTGATGGAAAGGTGCTATTAGTAAAACAAAAAGTAAAACGCGGGGACATTGTATGGAACTATCCGGGTGGGGGAGTTGAACCTGGCGAGACTTTCGAACAAGCATGTATACGAGAAGTATTGGAAGAAACGGGCTATACCGTAAAAATAATAAAACCACTGATTCAAAGAAAAGAAAAACAAGCATTTCTTTGTGAACTAATCTCAGGAACGCTTACAATCGAGGACGATGAAGACATACTTGCTGTACGCTGGATCGACCTACAAGATGATATGTATTTTGATGATGTTTCAAGACCTGTGGTTGAAATGGTGATAAATAATAGGGAGGTTGTGTAAATGAGCTATCCTATTCGTGTTAGAGCAGGTTCTTTAATTATTGAAAATGATGCGATTCTTTTAATTGAGTTTCATGATGAGAATGGACTACATTATAATTTACCGTCAGGTGGTGTTGAAGCAAATGAATCTGTAAAAGAAGCAGCAAAACGTGAGGCGAGAGAAGAGGCATCCATTGATGTAGATGTTGGTCCACTCGCGTTCACTTATGAGTATGCGCCGCATCTGACAAAAAATAGATACGGAACGATACATTCACTAGGAATGATGTTTGAATGTAACAGGGTTGGAGACTCCGAACCTAGATTACCGGATAAGCCAGATCCGTACCAAACTGGCGTAAAATGGATTCCTCTAGAAGATTTGGAACATATCATTTTGTATCCGAGAGTACAAAATCATATTCAGGAGTATGTTAAACACAAACAGATCAATTCTTTTATTGAAGAACATTTGTTAGATACCTATCAGAAAGTATAGGTAATGCATTTATAAAATTCTGAAAAAAGCTGTTAATGCTATGGAAAAATCTTTATACTATAGATATATATAAATAAACTAATCAGTCGATTTTAATTATTTTAAGGAGGATCCACATGGAGTCTTATTTTTTTGAACGTAATCGTAGTAGATTAAAAGAATTGGTGCCGAATGAATCATTAACCATTCTTTTTGCAGGAAAAGCTCCGCAAAAATCAGCAGATGAACAATATCCGTTCACACCAAACCGAAATTTTTACTATCTAACTGGGATTTCGGAACAAAACGTGATCCTCTTGCTAAAGAAGAGCGGTGGGAAATTTGAAGAAACACTTTTTATCGTAAAAGCTGATCCAGTCATGGAAAAGTGGGTCGGGAAAACCGTGTCTAAAGAGGAAGCAGAACATCAATCTGGGATAAAAGATATTAAATATGTGGATAGCTTTGAGTCGTTTGTTGCCAGTCAATTCTTTACAAATCAAGCTCAGCACGTTTGTTTAGATCTAGAACGCCGTGGATGGTCGGGTGCCCCAACTGAAACATCACAATTCGCAAAACATATTCGAGAGCATTATCCGCATTTGACGATTCACAACGTATATCCTGAAGTCGCTGAACTGCGTGTGTTCAAAACGACAGAAGAGATTCAAAAGATTAAAGAAGCGATCTCCATTACGAAAGAAGGCATCTATAATGTGCTGAAACACGCGAAAGCTGGAATGAAAGAAAATCAACTCGAAGCACATTTTGACTTTACTTTAAAATCAAACGGTGTGCGTGATTTCGCATTTAAGACGATTACGGCTAGCGGAAAAAACGCTACGATCCTTCATTATGAGCATAACAGCGCGCAAACGAATCCCGGTGAGCTCGTTCTTCTCGATCTAGGAGCACAAAAGAATTATTATAACGCGGATATCAGTTATACTTTCCCAGTAGATGGGAAGTTTACAGAACGTCAAAAGGTTCTCTACAATATCGTACTTAAAGCGCTAAAAGAAACGACGGCTATCATTCAGCCAGGTCTTGCCTTTGCCGAACTTAATAATCATACGAAAAAAGTGTTAGCAGAAGAATGCAGACGTATCGGTTTAATCCAAAATGATGATGAGATCTCTAAGTATTATTATCATGGTGTGAGCCATTTCCTTGGACTTGATACACATGATGTGGGTTCTTACAAAGACCGCATTTTAGAGCCTGGAATGGTGATTACAATTGAGCCTGGGCTTTATATCGAAGAAGAAGCGATCGGTATTCGAATTGAGGATGACATCTTGGTAACAGAAGATGGATTCGAAAACTTATCTAAAGATATTTTCCGTGAGGTAGAAGAAATCGAGGAATTTATGGCTACTCAAGGTGCTCATACGGTAAAAGCTTAATAGGTTTTGAAAAAAGAGGTCCTTTGTCAAAGGCCTCTTTTTTTATGCTCTTTTCTAAAGGCTGTTTTCGTATTCATTGTTGCTTTTGACAGTTTTTGATTTCCGTTGCAGATGCTCGCTTTCCGCGGGGCAGGCGGTGAGCCACAGTCGTACGTTTCACTTTTAAGTGTCTCACCTGGCTAGTTGCAGTGGCTAGCCCCTCGAGGTCAAAAGGTGAACGGTCAATAAGGCAAAATGCGCCTTCCTAGCCCATTCACCTTTTGCTTGTCGGGGCTGGACGAGCCACTTCCACTTTTCTGACTGCCCGACTTAAGAAGTTCCTTGCTCCTGCGTCTACAAGTGATGCTTCGTAGTAAGCTTCCTCGTCGCATGCCTTGCAAGGAGTATCTCATGTGGTAGGCACGCACCTTCCACTACAATCAATGTCAAAGAAGAAAATAATAATGACTTAAAAGCAACAATTTTAAGAAAATAGCTTTTTTTTTATCATTTTTTCGAGATTCATAGCTTTCAATACATACATAAAAAATAATACAAAATTTCTTCAATATTTGTACGTGAGTTGGACAAAAAAAGGGAAACAATAAATTACCAATAAAAAGAATGAACCAAACGAAGAGAAGTAACGTTAGCTTAGTGGAGGGTGAGTATACGATGAAAAAAATGAGATTGTTGGTTTGGATAATGCTGTATTTATTCGTGTCAGCATGTTCCCCATCAACGGATGCAGCAAAAGAATCTAAAGCCATATTGAAAAAAGATTGGCGAGAAATTGAAGAGACCACTAAGAACAAGACAGTCAGAATGTACATGTGGGGTGGAGACACAGGGATCAATCGTTATATGGATGATTGGGTCGCTCCACGGTTAAAGAAAGAATATAACATTGCATTGAAGCGAGTACCGATGGATGCACCAGAATTCTTAAAAAAGCTATCAAATGAAAAAAGAGCAGGGAAAGATGAAGGAAACATGGATATCATCTGGATCAATGGCGAGAATTTCAAAAATGCAAAAGACAATGGGCTATTATTTGGTCCCTTTGTCAATAAGTTGCCTAACTACAAAAAATATGTGGATGCTGAGTCATTAGATATTCAATATGATTTTGGAACAAAAACAGAGGGCTTAGAAGCACCATGGGGAAAAGTGCAGTTCGTTTATCAATATGATGAAGAAAAGGTGCCAAATCCACCTCAATCATTTGAAGAATTAGCTCAATGGGTAAAAGAAAATCCAGGAAAATTTACATACCCTGATCCTGCAGACTTTACAGGTAATGCTTTTGTTCGTCAATTATTTTATGAATCTAGTGGAAACGTAAAGAACATTTTGGACAATGGCTATGAAGAGGATTTTGCCCAGAAAAATAGTGTGAAGATGTGGGATTATTTGAACGAGATCAAACCTTATTTATGGAGAGAAGGGAAGACATATCCGAATAATTTAACAGAACTAGATCGTTTGTACAGCAAAGGCGAAGTATATATGACGATGGGTTATAACGAGGCGCGAGCAGAGAAATTAATGAATCAAAGTGTATTCCCCGCAACAACGAGATCGTTTGTTATGAAATCAGGTTCTTTAGGAAATGCTCACTTTTTAGCGATTCCTTTTAATAGTCCCAACAAAGAAGGTGCGATGACGGCTATTAACTTTATGCTATCTCCTGAGGCTCAGTTAACAAAGTTAGACTCGGAATTTTGGGGTGAAAATATGTCCCTTGATCCAGCTCGACTTTCAGCGGCAGATCAAAAGAAACTTCAAACCATCAAACGTGGAGAATCTGTATTACCCGCTGAAACTTTAAAAAAATATTTGCAGCCAGAAATAGATTCAGAGTACGTTGCTTGGCTGAAGGAGAATTGGGTTAATGAAGTGGTTCAGAACAAGTAATCCTTATGTACTTTTGGCTCCAGCTGTTCTAATAACCATTCTTCTCCTCGGCTATGGAATAGTAATGGCGTTTCTAGAGAGTATTAAGTACTATAATCAACCAACTTTAAGCGTTTATCGAGAGCTGTTTAGTGATGAAATCTTTATCACATCTATCCTATACAGTCTTCGAATTGCTTTTATATCAACGATTCTTTCCATTCTAATCGGGCTGATCATTGTCAGATCACTATATCCGATTCTAAAAGATAAGTTTCCAAAGTTAATCGCCTGGATGCCAATGGTCTTTCCACATTTCATTTGGGGATATATGCTGTTTCTTCTCTTTTCCCAAACGGGGTATATTTCTTCGTTATTAAATGGAATGGGGCTAATTGACCTGCCCAATGAGTTTCCTGTTCTGTTTAAAGATTCTTTTGGAATAGGTATCATTATCACTTACGTGTGGAAAGAGGTACCTTTTGTCATTCTGATGCTTCTTCCCGTATATGAACAACTATCGAACGCTCAAAAAGAGCTAGTGTATACACTTGGAGGGAGAAGATGGGATGTCTTCTGGCATGTTGAGCGGCCGTACGTTTTTCCTGTCATGTTAGAGACGTTTTTTATCATCTTTGCTTTTGTTGTTTCCGCTTATGAAGTTCCTGCACTCCTAGGAGCAACCTACCCTAAGATGATTCCTGTCATCAGCTATGACTGGTTCTTTGGATCAGATTGGACAAAGCAGCCGTACGCTTTTGCGGCAATGTTTCTTTTGACAATATTTATCGTTTTTATTGTCTTTTTGACATACGTGTTCACTAGGAAAGGAAGGATCCACTTATCTCAAAGCGCTGGATCATTTCACGATGTAAAAGCAGAAAATAGTAAGTATTCAAGAGTCCTGTTTTTTACTATGTTAGGAATGACGTTTCTGCCTATATTCATACTAGTTTTGACTAGTTTTGTTCAAAGATGGGGATATGGCGAGCTCCTTCCAAGCTCATTTACGACCCGAGGCTGGTACGAAATACTATGGCATGGCTCAAAATTTACAGAGGCGATCTATACTTCGTTAGGCATAAGCTTGCTAGTATTATTGCTAAATCTATTGATTGGACTGCCAGCTGCTAAGGGTCTCGCGTTTCATATCTTCCAAGGTAAAAGTGTGGTAGAGACGTTATTATTGTCACCTATCTTAATACCTTCTATTGTAATTGCGCTTGGTGTACATCTAACTTTTATTAAGCTTGGAATTGCTAATCATTGGACAGGAGTAGTCATTGTCCACCTATTACCAACTCTTCCTTACACGATAAAAGTGTTGCGCGCAGGATTTGAGCAAATCGGCAAAAGACAGGAAGAAATTGCGGTTTCTCTTGGTGCTGGTGCATGGGGGATATTTCGAAATGTTTATTTGCCGCAGCTCATTCCAAGTATCCGAAGTGTTGTTTTTCTTGTTACTGTGATTTCACTCGGACAGTATTTTTTAACCGCACTTATCGGCGGTGGAGAAGTTAACACGATGGCAATCTTATTCTTTCCTTATTTTCAAACAACAAATGATGCAGTGATCGCAAGTTTTTCGATTTTATTTGCCATGATACCTATAGCTGTGTGGCTGTTAATCGAAGGTGTTTTAAGACTACTTATTCCAAAACAACCGAGGTGAAGAATGGGATCTCATTTTATTGAATTAAGTGACATCAGAAAAGTTTACAAAGATAAAGAAGTACTGAACGTGAACCAACTGAGTGTAAAAAGGGGAGAGATTATTTCCGTAGTCGGTCCTTCGGGTACTGGGAAATCTACTTTACTTAGACTGATAGCTGGATTAGAGAAGACAGACACTGGAGAGATCAAGATTGATGGTGAATATTTAACAAACGTACCTCCACAACAAAGGCCGGTAGTCTATATGTTCCAAGAATCACTTCTATTTCCACACATGAACGTCTTAGAAAATGTAGCTTTCGGACTAAAGATGGCAAAAGTCAGTAAAAATAAGAGATATGATAAAAGTAAAGAAATGATGAAAAGAGTGGGCTTAGAAGGTTTAGAATCTCGTTTTCCTCATGAGATTTCTGGTGGTCAGAAACAACGGGCAGCTTTGGCACGGTCTCTGATCGTACATCCTAAAGTTCTTTTATTGGACGAACCTTTCTCAAGTCTTGATACGGAACTTCGAAAAGAGACGAGGAGATGGATCAAACATCTATTAAAATCGGAAAACATAACCGTTTTGTTCGTCACGCATGATTTGGAGGAAGCGATGGCTTTTGGAGATCGTGTAGCCGTGTTAAATGAAGGTAAGCTCGAACAGCTCGACAGTCCACATGTTTTATATGAATCTCCAGTTAATTCATTTGTAGCTTCGTTTCTTCAAGGTGGCATATGGACAAAAGAGCGCTTCATCCCCGTAAACTGTCTTAAGATGGGACGAAATGATGATCGAAATGGAAAAAGTGCTGAAGTGATAGAAACGTATTATCAAGACGGAAAGTTTAATAGTGTTTTATCTATCGAGCATTCAGAGGCTGTTATTACACTAACAACTGAAGAAAAGGTGAATGTTGGTGAACGAGTAAAGGTTTACGAAGGATAAGTGGTGTTAAGATTGGAGAAATAAGAGATGAAGAAGACGACTTTCTCTATTATATTTTTTGTTATTTTGGTTGTTTCACTCATTGTTTTGAATCAAACGGTTCTAGACGTTACTCCTCGATCAGTTCGTAGATGGATCGTAACAATGGGAGCTGTGGCACCTTTCGTATATGTTTTATTGTATTCCGTTAGACCTTTTGTTTTGTTTCCTGCTTCTGTTCTTTCTTTGACAGGAGGTTTAGCATTTGGGCCGGTGTGGGGATTCATTCTTACTCTTACTGGAGCTACGATTGGCGCTCTTCTTGCCTTTTTTGCTGCAAGAAAGATAGGGGCTCGTCGAATTGAATCTAGATGGGGAAGGAAATTGCACAAATTACAGAACGTGCTAGAAAAGAATGGATTTTTAGTTATCATCCTACTTCGGCTTATTCCGATTTTTCATTTTGATCTGATTAGTTATGCAGCGGGGATGTCTAAAGTAAAAAGCATCCAATTCTTTTTCGGGACATTAATAGGCATTGTTCCAGGAACTTTTGCTTATACGTTTCTAGGTGCGAGCACGGCAGCTGATACTTCAACTATCCTTTATATTGCAATAATTTTATTTATTATCATTACAGTTCTTCCCGTACTATATAAAAAACAGATCAAGCGATATTTATCGGTGGAAGATCAGAAGTGAGGAGAAGTATATGCTAGATACTCATGCAAGAAAGTATGTGCAGCCGACTATTCTGAGTACGGCAAAGCTATTATTGAAAGCGGGACTTAGTGCGAATCAAGTTACTTGGATCGCTTTTATCATTGGGACTTCATCCGGTGTTTGGATCTATTTTGATAGACCAATCCTAGCTGTATGTGTCCTATGGTTTTCAGGGTTTCTCGATGCAGTTGATGGTTCGATGGCACGACTTACAAAACCATCTCCTTGGGGAACTGTATTAGATATTACGTTCGATCGGATTGTAGAGATTAGTGTGATCATTGGGTTAGCGCTTGCGTTCCCTGATTCACAGCTAGCACTTTTGCTCTTATCCGTGTCGATTATCGTTTCGATGACAATCTTTCTTACAGTAGGGGCAGTGAGTGAGAAGCAAGGCATGAAGTCATTCTACTATCAAGCAGGTTTAGCTGAACGGACAGAAGGCTTTATCTTGTTCAGTCTAATGATCTTATTCTCTAATTATTTGACGCTCATAACATTATTATTTTTTGTGATTGAACTTTATACAGCATTGCAAAGATTGCTTGAAGCTAAGAAAATCTTGCAACACAAGGAGAGAGAGATGTGAAGAAGTATGATGTTGTCATTATCGGCGGAGGTGCTGGAGGGCTTACAGTAGCTTCTGGAGCTAGTTCTCTTGGCGCGAAAGTAGCACTAATTGAAAAAGAACGGCATCTAGGTGGTGACTGTCTTCACGTTGGCTGCGTACCTTCAAAAGCTCTTATACAAGCTTCAAAGGATATTTTTACTGCTAGAACCAAAGCGAAGGAACTTGGTCTTGATGTTTCTGGATCTGTTGACTTAAGAAAGGTAAATGAGCGTGTACAGCAATCCATACGTGCGATCCAAAAGCATGATAGTGATGAACGGTTTACGTCACTAGGTGTCGATCTGTATAAGGGAGCGGGAGCATTCACTTCGGCAAACACTGTAAGAGTGGATGATCAAGAGATATACGGGAAAAGGATTGTTATTGCTGCCGGTTCACGACCTCTCGTACCGCCGATCGAAGGTTTGAAGGAAGCGGGGTTTTGGACGAACGAAAACTTATTTGAGCAAAGAGAATTGCCAGAGAAGCTTGTTGTGATTGGCGGTGGTTCCATAGGGCTGGAACTATCACAAGCTTTATCACGATTAGGCTCCAAAGTTACTATAGTTGAAAAGGGAAAGAAACTCCTATCAACTGAGGATGAAAGTATCCAAAAAGCAGCGCTTTCCATATTGGAGAAGGAGTTAACGATTCAGTTAAATTCAGAAGTCAAAAAAGTAGAAATAACATCAAACGGAAGAAAAAGAGTCACGATACAAAAAGGTAATGAGCAATATACAGAGGAATATGACCAGATTCTTTTGGCTGTCGGTAGAAAACCAAATAGTGAACGTTTGAATCTGAATGTTGCGGGGGTATTTCAGGATGAGCGAGGATTCATCCCAACAAATGAAAAGTTGCAGACGAATGTACCTCATATCTTTGCAATCGGAGACATTAACGGTAAATTCGCATTTACACATGTAGCTGGGGAAGAAGGAAAAGTTGTCGTTCAGAATGCAATTCTTGGTGTACCAAAGAAAATGAGCTATGATCACATCCCCTGGAACATTTATACGCAACCCGAGATTTTTCATATGGGCATGACGGAACAAGAAACGCGAAAGTTAGGAATTAAGTTTTCGGTTTATGAAGTTCCTTTAACAGATGTTGATCGGTTTATCTCAGATCAAGAAGCGGATGGATTGATAAAAATTATTACCGACCAGAAGGGTAAGATCCTAGGTGGGCATGCGATAGGAAATGGTAGTGCTGATTGGATGCAGTCTGTTATTTTTGCAATGAAAAAGGGGAGCAAAATTGGAGACCTTTCACAGATGATCTATCCATATCCTAATCATGCCGCTGCTATTCAACGAACCGCTGATTTATACTGGAGGAGCAAGTTGTTTAGCGGAACATTACCAAAACTAACAAAAAAGTACATCAGTTGGTTTAGATAGAGTGGTACGAGCAGAAAATGTTCTGCTCGTTTTTTTGAAGACTTAATCAAAAGAATTTCATAAATAAATTGCGGCTTGAATTAAAGGTGTTTGTTCATGAATTTTTGATCAATTCTATTCTTTAAGCTCCATGCCCATTTTCCATAAGTGACAAAATCACCATAAGTAAATAAACCGTGCTTTTCACCGGTCGAAAGGATAGAGACGAACTTTTTTTGTGGTTTGAACGGTACTAGTGGTCTGCCTGTGATTAAACGCTTAATATTTTTCCATAAAACAGGTCCTTGTCTAACCGCATAGACACCATTCTTCGGAAGATTAGGATAACCAGCCAAAGAGACACAATCACCAGCTCCAAACACATACGGATAATCAGCGTTCTGTAGTGTGTCATCAACGAGTAAATACCCTTTTTTGTCAGTCGAAAGCAATGCTTGTTTAAATAGAGAGCTTGCTTTTGGTCCGGTTACGGGCAGGATTGCTGAATACGCTATCTCTGTATCCTTATCAGTAATGATGATGTTGTTCTTCAATTTCTCTATCTTTTCATTTTCGTAGTATACGAGATTATGGTCATTAGCAATTTCTCTAATTTTCTGTGTCGCTTTGTTTCCATAAGAATGAAGAAGCGGAGAGGAGCTGATCAAGGTTACCGGGTTTTTCAAACTATGATTTTGTCGCCAAGCAGATGTCGAAAGGGCAAGCTCTACTCCAGCAGAACCACCTCCGACAATAACAGGGCTTTCGCTTGAACGAAAGTCTTTGATCTGCTCTGTAAAGCGGTAGTTCGGTTTAATGTTCAAACCAACAGTTTGGATTAAGTCCGATGAGATCCCAGAACCAATATCAAAAGAAATCACATCAAAGTAATAGATTCCTCCAGAAAACCCCAATAACACTTTCTGCATGGGATCAAATGAGATGATGGTGTCCTCTATAAACGAGACAGAAGCTCGAGTGCATAACGACTCTAGATCAATACGGATTTCTTCTTCGTCATAAAGACCTTCTGTAAATCCTGAAAACATCCCTGAATAATATTGATATTTTGACGATGTAATAAGTGTAACTTCTAAATCATTAATTTCTTCATGCAAAAGACTACGGAGAATGGAAAGGTGAGCATGTCCACCACCGATTAATAAAAGCTTTGTCAATATGAACACTCCAGTTAAATTGATGAGTATTTTTACTTAATCATATAAGGATGATGTAAATCGTGCGAATGATTTGTTTAATTAAAGGTAAAAAAAGAGAAATGTAACAAATGAGTTGGTATTAATGTTAGTTTTTGGATGTATTATATGGTATTTTACTAGATGGTGATAAAAATGATAATTGTTAAACAGCTTTTTGCTAATCTTGCAATCTTAGTCGCACTATTGTTTCTGTATACCCAAATTAAGAGAGATCCACCGCTTAGAATGAATTCTTCTATAAAGAAAAAGCTCACAACAGGAGTTGCAGGGGGATTGTTCAGTAATATCCTCATGCAATACAGCATTCCGATCGGTACAACTCTGATTGATCTTCGACATATCCCGATTATTCTACTAGCCTATTTTGGTGGAGCAGTGCCGGCATTAGTAGGTATGGCTTTGGTTATTGTGGGGCGTTTTTTAATTGGGATAAACATCTCATCTTATACTTCAGGTTTGTTGATGATCGCTATTACATTGTTTGCTATCATAATTGCAAGAACGAACTTGAGTCATCAGATAAAAAAATGGTCGATGCTAACTTTTGCAAATCTATTAACTACCCTCTTATTTTTCTATCTGATTAAAGACCCGCAGTTGCTACTTTACTTAATTCCTGGCTATTGGTTCGTGTCGTTTCTCTCAGGTTATGTAGCGTTTCAGGTACTACATATTTTATTTAAGAGTCAGATGATGTTTGATAAGTATAAAGCAGAGTCTACGATCGATCCATTGACGGGGCTAAACAATGTAAGAAAATTTGATGAAGTATTTAACAGTTGTATGGCAGATCTTGAAAAGAAGAAAAAGCTGTCATTACTGTATATTGATATCGATTTCTTTAAAAAAATTAATGATACTTATGGGCACTCAGAAGGTGATGTAGTTTTAAAAGATTTAGGATTAATCCTTAGATCATGCGCACGGCCAACGGACATTGTCAGCAGGAACGGCGGAGAAGAATTTACTGTTTTACTCGTAGATTGTTCACTGGATCAAGCAAAAAAAATTGCGGAAAGAATTAGGACAACCGTGGAAGAGCATGCATTCCTCTTAAACAGTGGCACAGAAGTGAACATTACGGTTTCAGTTGGATTATCTAACTTTCCTGAAACAACAACGATTGGAAGCTTGGTGATTAAAGACGCAGACAAAGCACTATATGAAGCAAAGAGAACAGGCAGAAATAGAGTTTGTATTGCTAAACAATAGAAGATATAAAGAAAGGAACGAGGATTATGTCGTTCCTTTTTTTTCTAGAATGAAACAGAGTTGTTATTGTCGTTGACTCCTGGGGGTCCGATGGCGACGACGCTAATATTTCTGCAATCAATAATAAAAGTGCGTGTAATTCCTAAATCGTCTATATAAGAAAAGTAAGCGCAGCAGGAATTCGAATCAAACTTCAACAGTTGAAATATAGTGGAGCCTTCTTGCAACTCTCCTGTAAGTTGAATAGGGTCCCGTGTTCCTTTATTTAAAAGAAATATAGATGGATTCATACTGGCATCACAATTCGTGGAAAGTTTCTCTGCTAGTTCCTTTAAAACACAACATGCACATCCACTGCATTTTGAATGGCTTGAACAGCCACAGTTTTTTAGCATAAGTGCTCCTCCCCTTTATTGAAGCGGTACGATTCCACTGATCTCGTGACAGTCAACTGCGACTTGCAATGTAACAGTATTTTGTTCAATTCTGATTTCAAAGAATGTACAGCAACTTTCTGGATCAAACCTAAGAAATCGAAAAGGAATTGGTGTTTCGCCGACTGGTTGATTTTGACCTTTAGGAAGAATGTAGAAAAACTGATTATTTGCCGTACATCCATCTGTACATTCTTCGTTTATTCTCCTGAAAATTTCACATATACAGCTATCACAGTTATTAAAATCAATCTTTTTTTCCAAATGTGACGGATGATGCTGTGAGAATAAGCTGTTTTTTGATTGCTTCATCATCAGAGCCTCCCCCTAATATAATCTCGAGAATAATATATGCATAGGCAACAGCGGAGTGACAAAGATAATGGGATTACAAGTATTCAACAAGAGGGAAAAGGCTATGAATTAGTGAATTAATATATATATAATGATCGATTTGTTCGTTTTTTTCGTATTCTTTCTATAGGTTCTTTTACGACATTCATAAGTTTAGATTGCATCTAATAAATCATGCTAAAGAAGGAGAGAAGGGTAGAATGAACATTAAAGGCTTATTTCAGCAGAACATGAATTTTGGTAAGAAGTTAATCCGCCTGCACCATATAAACGCTCTCCTTTTTTTAGTTTTAAGTGTAACGGGCTTTGTTTTATTTTCATCTTCATTCCGCTCAACACTTCCAACATTCAGAGTATGGATAAAAGATATCCATATCTGGATCGGCATCGTTTTTTGTTTGCCCCTCCTTTTTTATATACCTAAAATGCGAAAACACCTTAAAACTTTAAGTAAAAAGAAAGAACACCGTGTGAACCTGTATGTTGTACTTAGTATTGTAACGGTACTGATCATAACCGGACTGCAGCTTACGTTTCATCGCCAATTTCCACCAGTCGTAAGTTCTGTATCATTATTTTTTCATGATGCTGCAACATGGTTCGGGGTTCCTTACGCCACGTATCACAGCATAACGCGAAGCAAGTGGTTTAAACGATTAACTGCAAACAAGACTGTCGATCTGCCTCAGGAAGAACCGATGATTATTAGTGAAGAGAATCCAATCTATAGAAGACGGACATTTTTAAAACTTTTAAGCGGAAGTATTATTGCGGTGACGTTTCTGCCTTCATTCTTAAAATGGATCAAACCATTTTTGCCTGAGAATACAGGACCCAGTGAACAAGCTTTACCGGATGGAAACAACTTAAATCCGCTGCCAAGTCCAAGTCCAAAGTCTGCCCCTCCTGTTGGTGGTGGACGAAGAGGAGAATTCCGCTATTACACCGTGACGGAGATTCCAGAGATCAATAATGATAATTTCAGCTTAGCGATTGATGGACTTGTAGAAAGAAAACAAAAGTGGAATTGGAATCAGTTTGTGAACGTACACCGTGACGTGCAAGTTAGCGATTTTCATTGTGTGACAGGGTGGAGTGTATATGATGTTACATGGGAAGGGATTCCGCTCAAGAAATTGTTACAAGAAGCAGGTGTGAAGGAGAAAGCAAAATATGTGAAGTTTTATTCGGCTGATGGTGTCTATACGGATACGCTTACGGTTGAGCAGGCGATGATGGATGACATCATGGTGGCTGTGTTGATCGATGGTAAACTGATTTCACAGAACAATGGAGGACCAGTCCGATTAATCGTACCTAAAATGTATGCATACAAATCCGTAAAATGGCTGAATCGAATTGAGTTAATACAAAAGGAGCACGTTGGGTATTGGGAAAAAAGAGGATATGACAAGAATGCCTGGGTAAAATCAATCTAAAGTGCTGACAGCTAAAAGGATTTAGTCACTTTTTAAGAGGTGTATTCTACATGTGGACAATCATGTTTTCATTGTACATATCGCGCGAACATCTTGTCCTGAAGTTAAACAACCTCCATTAATTCACGGTAACTTCTCATATATTCACGGATAGCGTTAATAATTTCACGGATAACTCTCATAATTTCACGTATAAAATATTTTATCCGATTTTCGACAAATCCCCTTTCTTTTCCATGAAAATGAGTATTAAAATAAATGAAAAGCAATGTGATGAGGGGGTAAAGGGAATGGAAATTGTTGAGATACGGAATGTAGACGAATGTAAAGACGAGCTGTCTGATCTATTAATAAAAGTAGTAGAAGAAGGAGCTTCTATCGGATTCTTGCCTCCGCTAAAAAAACAAGAAGCTGATGATTTTTGGAAAAACTGTGTTAGCCCTGACATCATGTTTTGGGTTGCAAAAATAGATGGTGCGATCGCAGCGACCATTCAGCTTCACTTGTGTAAAAAACCAAACGGCACTCATCGGGCAGAGGTAGCGAAGCTGATGACACACCCAGCGTTCAGACAAAAAGGAATCGGGCGAAAACTGCTGCTTCACGCAGAACAAAGAGCAAAAGAAATTGGACTGTCGCTGCTTGTCTTAGATACAAGGGAAGGGGATCCGTCAAATCTACTTTATCAGTCGTTTGGTTTTCAAGAGGCTGGGCGAATACCCTTTTTCGCTAAGAATGAAAAAGGTGGATTAGACACAACCGTCTTGTACTATAAATCGATTTGACTCATAACGTTTTGCCGTCACTTTTCGAGTACGGCTTTTTTTGTTCTTAATGTTACTTAACGTGTGTTATAAATAGCGAATTCAATCCTGATCCCTTCCATTTAAGAGGTAAGTTAACGAATTCGCCATAAAATTGTTACGAAAGTATGAATACCCTTATTTTCCCTATTAATTATTTCCCAATCCTTTACAATTGAATTGAAGAATATGGTGAAGGAAGGGAGAGGTATTTATGGATCGCCAACTATTAATCTCAATTGTCATTATCATCATTTTATTTGAGAGTTTGCTTATTTACTTATTTCTTATGTATAAGAAAGGAAACATAGATCAGAACCCTCTATTATTACTCATTAAAAAGGAGTGGAACATCTTATATCATGCTCTCTTTAAATGGAGAACCAAAAAACATATGATGATTCAGAATGATAGTTACCTCTTTCATAAAAACTCCAACTATTTTTATCTATTTCTTGCATTAATCCACGAGCAGATCATTGAAATGATCGTGTTTCATATTTACTTAAAAAAAGAAGAGCCTGATATAGCTCTTATTATGCTAGTTTTACATATTTACAGTGTAATTTACATGTTGGGTGATTATAACTTATTGAGAAATACCCCATTTCGTATCACCAAAGATAAAGTAGTGATGAAAATTGGTGCTAGACGATCTCTTTATTTCGATTTAAGCCAGATTGACTATATACAGCCTGCCTCAATAAAATACAACAAAAGTGGAAGTATCATAAATGAAAAGAAAGTATTCCATGCTACGGCTTTTCCAAGAATACTTACAATTATTTTTGGGATTAGCGACGAGCTGAAATATGAGATCGTTTTTAAGGATCCAGTACATGCAAGAGGTTACTTTGGACAAAAAGAAGAGATTAATAAAGTGCATCTTTATTTTGACCATGCGGGAGATTTTGTAGAGTCACTTCAAAATAGAATGGTGAAAATAGAAGGCGCAGTTAAGAGTAGTATATAAAATCGTTACGCTATTAACTTTTGGAAAACTTCTAAACTTCTAGAAAAACAATATAGTACGTCTCTCTTATGTATAATGGTAATAATTCTAGCTTGAGGAGTGATGAAGGTAATGAACGTAGCTCTACTCAGTAAATGGCACGTGCATGCGGTTGATTACGCACGAGAAGCAATGGAAAATGAAGCGATCACTATAAAAACGGTTTGGGATGAAAACCAAGAGCGGGGTACCCAGTGGGCGGAAGAATTAGGGGTATCGTATGAAGCGGACCTACAGAACGTCCTAGATGATTCAAACATCGACGGAGTCATTGTGACAACGGCAACCAACCGTCATAAAGAGGTCATTATAGCCGCTGCGAACCATGGGAAACACATTTTCACTGAAAAAGTCCTCGCTTTTACTGTAAAAGAATGCGAAGAAATTTTAGAGGCCGTAGATAGAAATAACGTACAATTAATGGTCAATCTACCAAGACTGACAGAAAGCTTTTATCTCTACGCCCAACAAGCTTTGGACAAAGGACTCCTTGGAGATATTACATACATCAGATGCCGTGTTGCACATAACGGATCTGTACCTTCAGAAGAAAATCCAAAAGGATGGCTTCCACCGCACTTTTATAATAAAGAAGAGTGTGGCGGAGGTGCGCTGATCGACCTTGGGGCACACCCGATCTATTTAACGAATCGTTTAGGGGGGAAAGTAAAAGCTGTAAGCGGTAAACTAAATGAATTATACAAATTAGGTGTAGATGATAACGCTGTCGTTATGGTGGAGTATGTATCAGGTGCTATGGGTATGATTGAGACGGGCTTCTTATCTTATGGAAGTCCGCAGCAACTTGAACTTTACGGCACGGAAGGTACAATCATGGTAGAAGGGCAAGATGTAAGGATTAAAAGTAAGCACCTTAACACAGAGGATTGGGTAACCCCAGAGCTGCCGAACCCGATTTCTTCTAATATGGAGCAATGGGTTGATGCCATTGAAAAAGGTACAAAGTCGACGATTTCAAGGGATGATATCGTAAATTTAACCGCCATAAATGAAGCAGCAGCAATTTCAAGTAAAGAAGGTCGTCGTGTACAGTTATCAGAACTAGAAGTGAAGCAAAATATTTGAAGTTAATAAAAAGGAATCCAACCTCCTGGTGCAGAATGTATGTTCGTAAACAGTTCTGCACAAGGAGGTTTTTTTATGTATCAAAAAACGATTTTATTAAATCAAATGGCAGCCAACCATAATGAACCAAACTGGTTTGTCCCCGTTGATCTGGCACTTGAAGGACTTACGGCTGAACAAGCAAGAGAAAAAACAGGAGATAGCAACTCCATATGGGAGATCGTCAACCACTTGATTTTCTGGAACGAACGCTACTTACAGAGGTTTAAAGGAAATTCGCCCCAGCAAAAGATTGAAAGCAATGATGATACGTTTGAGAACGAAAACAGTCATGACTGGGAAACAGCTAAGAATCAATTGTTTGCTGTACTAACGGATTGGGCCACTGTTGTAAAAGAAGCGGATGAGAGTATTTTTGAGATTTCTGCTCATGAAGACCGTCACGATCCTTGGTATTCTGTGCTTGCCAATGTAAACATCCATAATGCCTATCATATCGGGCAGATCATAGAGATCAGAAAATCTAAAGGGAACTGGGATTCTAAAAAAGGTGTTCATTGAGGAGGCGAGAATGTGGAAAATCTGAAGTTTGTATATGTTACTTACATAGAGACTTCTACTAAGAAAGTGTGGGAGGCTCTGACTAATGGAGATCTAACAGAACAATACTTTTTCGGCAGTCGAGTGGATTCAGAATGGAAAGAAGGTTCACAGATTACGTATTCACGGGGCAGTAAGGTTACTGATTGGGGAGAAATCTTAACGTGTGAGCCAGAAAAGAGGCTTTCCTTTACTTGGATCAATAAGTGGGATGAAGAAGAGCGACAAGAGCCAACTATTGCGACATTTCTGCTAAAGGAGATGAACGGTACAGTGCGATTGACACTGCGTCATGAGAATTTGAAGGATGCAGATCTTGTAGAGGATGAAGATACGTTCGTAGGATTTAACAACGGCTGGCCAGCGATCTTGAGCAACTTGAAAACAATGCTAGAAACTGGACGAACATTGCCACCAGTAATTTCTTGATTACTACTTAAAAAGGGGAGAGAGATTCGCCCTTTTTTTATGTATTGAACCATTCACCTTTAAGCGCAGCGATTATTATTAAAATAAAGGCCAGGTTGTTCGCTCACAATTTTATTTCTGTAATTACCAGAGCAAAACATCTCATCTAATGTTGTCCACTCTTGACTCTTAGGATAAATGTATTGCTTTTCTTCTTTTACAGATTACACATTCATCTAGTGAAGTAGAAGATTTAGGATAATTGTACGAATGTTGTACATAGAAATTCTTCCACATTGTTGTGCCCCCTTCTAAAATATTAAAGGCTAAGTCTAGTAAAGAAACTATGGAAATTATTGTTAAATCACTTAACAGTTCATAGGTCTCAGTTTTAAAAAATTGGAGAAGGGAATTATTAAACAAAACATAAAGGAGGTGGCTAGCATGTCTGTTTATGACCAGATCAGCTCTTGTTGCAGCAGGATCGAGAAAGCAGACACAAAGGAAGATGTACTTCGCGAAGTAGATAAGCTGGACAACTACGCCTCTTATCTAAACGCAGAGAAAGCAAAACGACTTCATATTTATTGTGATAACATTCGTAAATTAAATGTTGATGTTCGAACAGAAACGGTCAACCAAGCAGGGTTTATTCGAAATTTATTTGCCTAACATAAAGATCCCTCATGATTTTTTCATGAGGGATTCGTACGTTAATCGTACCTTGTTTCCTGCAGTGCAGCTTGCGTTTCATGAAGATGTCTCAAATATTCTTTGGCATGATGAATGTGTTTCTTTTCTTCATCTGACATTCCTTCACCTGCGTCATGTATGGATTGCTGAGCAGTTTCGAGCCTTAATTTTGCTGTTTGAAAACAAGAGGGCGTTTGGTTTGCTTGAGCTTCTATCATAGCTTCATCCGCACGTTTTACATGGTCTAGTGCTTCTTGAATCTTTGGACTTATTTGATGATCCATTTCTATGATCTCCCATTCATTATTTGATTTTAGGTCTGTTTAGAATTCCCTCCGAATAAGATTTAAGACAAGCATGAGTTGTCCATCTTATACGTGGAGGTCTTCAATGATTATATTTTTTAAATATGTACTGCTAGGTCTATCTCTGGCGGCTCCCATTGGTCCGGTAAACGCTGCACAGATGGACCGTGGAATCAAATATGGATTTTGGCAAGCTTGGATGGTCGGGTTAGGTGCAACCGTTGCAGATGCATTCTATATGCTCATGGTGTACATGGGGCTTGTTAGCTATATCAATACTCCGTTCATCAAAACTTTTCTCTGGCTCTTTGGCAGCTTTGTTCTCCTTTACACTGGAATCGAGACATTCAAAAAAGCTTCAATGGAAAGAAAGAGCAGTCAGCAAGATTACACAGTACATAACAGCAGGAGCTTTCTGGCTGGTTTTCTAATGTCTCTTACCAATCCTCTTACCATCTTATTTTGGTTAGGAATATACGGTTCTATACTCGCAGAAACTGCAACGAAGTATTCGCTGGAAAGTTTACTTCTCTATAGTATGGCCATATTTTCAGGCATTCTCTTATGGGATTTCGCGATGGCTGTTGTATCCAGCAGTTTCCGGAAAATGCTGGCTGATCGCATTTTACATGGAATTTCAAAATTATCAGGATTATCACTGATCGGATTTGGATTTTATTTCGGGTATAAAGGTATATCGTTTTTATTATCGTAAACAAACAGCTTTGGAATTTTTCTAATGCTGTTTTTTTCTTACGCCAATGAATATTCAAACGCTTAAGTAAAACAATAATACTTGTAAAGCAGGAGGGTATTATTGTGAAGAAATCTAGTTGTAATGGACCGGTTCAACCAAATCTTGATCAATCAGAAGCAAAGGATATGGCTTGGTGGCAGCTCTCTCTTGTTGGAGTAGGATGTACAATTGGGACAGGTTATTTTTTGGGATCCACAATTGGGATTCAACTTACCGGCCCTTCAATTGTTTTTTCTTTTATATTGGCAGCTATAGGAACTTATATCGTGTTTCAGTTGCTAGCCAAAATGACAGCGGCTGATCCTCAAAAAGGTTCGTTTTGTTACTATGCCACTCATGCTTATGGAAGATGGGCGGGTTTTAGTTGTGGCTGGAATTATTGGGTCTCGAGCATATTGATCATGGGGAGCCAGCTTACTGCGCTCTCGATCCTTTCTCAATTTTGGTGGCCACATGTTCCGCTTTGGATCTTTGCAGCATTCTACGCGGTGTTAGCCATTATTGTTGTTTTAGCAGGTACGAAGAAATTCGATCAAGTTGAAAATTTGCTGGCTGTCATAAAAGTGGCAGCTATCGTGATGTTTATTATTTTGGCGATTGCAGGATTAATCGGTTTTGTGGACGGTAAAAGCTATGACTTGGATATACCAAGAACGTACAACGGTTATTTTACAGGTGGGTTAAAAGGATTTTGGTCCTCTCTAATCTATGCGTTTTATGCATTTGGCGGAATTGAAGTGATCGGCATGATGGCGATGCAATTGAAAAAGACAGAAGAAGCTTCAAAAGCGGGAACGATCATGCTTTTTATCCTTACCATCATCTACGTTCTATCGATCGGACTTGCCGTGTCTACTGTCGCTATAGAAACATTTGATCATAAAGAAAGTCCGTTTGTTACGGCGATGGAAAGGTATCATCTAGGTTTTTTCCCTCATGTATTTAATGGTGCCATCATCGTAGCTGGGTTTTCAGCGATGGCGGCAGCTCTATTTGGAGTGACCAACTTATTAAGGACGCTTGCAGAAGATGGAGATGCTCCAAAATTGTTTGCGAAAACCATAAAATTTAAAAAACTGCCGCTTCCTGCAATGGGTTTAGGAGCAGGAGGGCTTTTAGCAAGTATTATCACAGCCCTACTTCTCCCAGGGAAGATCTATGAATACATTACAACCGCAGCTGGGATTTTACTTCTATTCAACTGGTTGTTTATCATTATGTCTTCGATGAAGATGTTGCAGCAATCCTTATGGCTGAAGATGATTTCGATTGTTGCTATCCTATTAATTTCTTTAGCCGTTACAGGAACTTGGTTTGAAGAAACAATCCGGCCGGGGCTATACGTTAGTATCGGAATCTCAGTGATTATAGGGATCGTTTCAATGATTATACAAAAGAAACGAAACGATCAAGAAGGTAATATGATTTAATTCTGCTAATTTAAATCACTCGCTTCTCTTTAAAGCATTAACACCTAAATTTTTGAAGGATTATAAGCCTATTTACTCATATTGATACAAAAAATGATCTGATTCGACATCCACTTCGTTAGCTTAGTGCAAGACAAAAAAATTACAGGAGTGTGATGAATCATGATGAAGAAATTTGCGAGTACAGGACTAGCTTTGGGATTGTTATTAGGTGGAGGTACTGCATCCTTTGCTCAAGATGACAACACCACTGTAGATCTTAGCGCGAAGCTCAATGCTGCGATTGAAAATAATGAAACCGTAACTTCCGCTGAATTTGTAGCCTGGGCAGAAGCGAATCATTGGGAGATGTCCGATCTTCAAGCTTGGGCAGAAGCAAAAGGAATGACAGAGAGTGAAATTCAAGCTTGGGCAGAAGAGAATGGCTGGAGTGAGGAAGACAGCGCTTCTTTAGATTTAAACTTAGATGCTAGCCTAGATCTGGACAACATTTTGGATCGTAATGACAACGACCACTGGGAAGACGATGAAAATGATGACGAAGGAATTCTTGATGATATCCTTGGTGATCTATTATAAGAAATGTGAACAAAGAAAGCCGTTCCCGAGGGAGCGGCTTTTTCTTTATACTCAGAATGTATATCTTGTTTGCACGATCAACCAAAACATACGAAGTTTCGAATCTGGGAAAATTGGTATCGTACACGTTGTCTGCGGCCGCCTATCCAAATATAGCCGGTAACGCTGTTTTGACGAATTGCTACAGGGAAGAACCAAAAATCACGACCAAACTGACCTGGGCGACGAAGCCCTAAGAGTCCCCAATTTCCTAAACAGCTGCACAACCGGGCACGAATTTGAGGAGGTTGGAATGTTTGAGTGAAAAAAGGTTGTGGTATTTGGCTTTGGGCAAATTGTTGTGGCGGTGGAGAAAATGGACCTGCTTCATCTTCTTCCGTTTGGCGTTCTAAATAGTGTGATTCATCTATGGAATGCTGATGTTGATGATAATATGGGTGATTGTTCATCGGATTATTATTCATAAGTTTGTTTCCTCCTTCCACTAAACAGTTTGTTCGATATATGAATATGATAGCTGTTCCTTTTGAGTAGCTTGTTCGTTGTACATAATAGTAAAATCAGAATGAAATGGGCTATATGATGGAGGTTTAATGTGAAGAATGAAAGCAATGACAATCGATCGTTACGGCAAGGACGTAGCATTACAAGAAACAGAAATGCACAAACCTGAAATGGGTGATCAGGATCTTTTAGTCAGAATACATGCCGCAAGTATTAATCCAATTGATTTTAAGATTAGAGATGGAAAAGTAAAAATGCTGTTATCTTATGACATGCCACTAATTCTCGGTAATGATTTTTCAGGAACCGTCGAGCAGGTAGGGAGTAAAGTTTCTACGTTTCAACCGGGAGACAAAGTGTATGGAAGGCCAAGAAAAGATCGAATTGGAACATTCGCCGAATTTATTTCGGTACACGAAGATGATGTAGCAATCGCACCAAGTAACATTTCTTTGATTGAGAGTGCTTCTCTGCCGCTAGTTGGCCTGACCACTTGGCAAGCGCTTCATGATGTAATTCAATTGAAAGAAGGACAAAAAATTTTAATCCACGCTGGTGCGGGTGGGGTTGGTACATTTGCGATACAGCTTGCAAAAGCCATGGGGGCATACGTAGCCACTACAGCTAGTGAAAAAGGATACGATCTTGTAAAGTCTTTGGGAGCTGACGAGATCATTAATTACAAAGAACAAGCTTTTGAGAAAGTCCTTAAAGGTTATGACGCTGTTTTTGATACGTTAGGTGGACCTTCTTTAGAAAAATCATTCGAAGTGTTGAGACCAGGTGGAAAGATCGTTTCAGTTTCTGCCGTTCCGAATAAAGAATTTGCAGAACAAAACAACATGGGTTTATTCAAAAAAGTGATTTTTTCTATCGTGAGCAGAAAGTTAACGATGCTTGAAAAGAGACACAACGTCCGCTACCATTTCCTATTTATGAAGCCGAGCGGAGAACAGTTAAGAAGGATTGCTCATTTGGTAGAAAAAGAAGATATCGTACCTGTGATTGATAAAGTCTTTTCATTTGACGATGCACAGAAAGCAATTGAATACGTGGAAACAGGGAGAGCGAAAGGTAAAGTTATCATCAAGGTGGAATCACCTCTAATTGCAAAAGGTTGAAGGAACTCTTACTTACTTTGTGGAAGTTTAGTGGACACAGAAAAATACAAAAAGTAGGATGATTTCAGATGATTAGATATCCATTATTAAAAGAAGAAGCATCAATCGGAGTAACTGCCCCTTCATCAGGTGTACAATCGGCTTTTCATGACATGTTCAAGCAAGCCTGTCTGCGAATGGAGAATAGAGGCTATGAAGTAACTTGTGGTGATACGGTATGGACGCAAAATAAGGCGAAGTCTGCACCAGCAAAAACACGAGCTGTTGAATTTAATGAGATGGTAAGAGACCCAAAGATAGATGTAATCATCCCTCCTTGGGGTGGAGAGCTATTAATCGAAATGTTAGAGCATGTTAATTTCACGAATTTGCCGAATAAGTGGATTTTAGGTTATTCAGACACAAGTACTCTTCTCCTTCCCATCACTTTGAAAACAGGAATCGCCACAGCACATGGCACAAATTTTGTCGATTTAAGAGGTGAGTACTCTGATGAAACCACAGCAATGTGGGAAAAGGTACTCTCTACAAGAGAAAATGATATCGTTCTTCAGAAGTCTTCTGAGAAATATCAAAAAGAGTGGCAACACGACGCACCAACACCATTCGTGTTTCATCTAACTGAAGATACAGAGTGGAAGACGGTCTCAGGTAAATACGAAAAGATTTCTGGACGTCTGCTTGGAGGTTGTATTGATGTGATTCGTCATCTGGTAGGAACACCTTATGGCGACGTCGCTCATTTTAATAAACAGAAGATTAATGGAGAACCCATCGTTTGGTACTTAGAGAATTGTGAAATGAACACAGCTGATTTGAGAAGATCACTTGTTCAAATGAAGCTAGCCGGCTGGTTTAATAATTGTTCCGGTATTCTGTTTGGCCGAAGCCCTGCAAATGAGCCTGTTAATCATTACACAAAGGAAGACGTGTATAGAGAAATGGAAGATGAGCTGAAAATACCTATTATTTACGATGTGGACTGTGGACATGTACCACCTCAGATTACTTTTATAAACGGGGCTTACGCAGAAGTTGAGGTTGAAGGTGGTAGAGGGAAGGTTTCACAGCATTTTCGTTCATGATAGCGTCTTATATCATTAGTACAGTTGAAAATTTGAATAAAGAATAATTTAGAAGTTGTCTCCTTAGTGAAGGGGACAACTTTTTTTCTGACCACAATTATAGATGAGATGGTAAATTGTAAAAAATTTAAAAATATGGTTTAAGTTTAAAGTTTAAGTGGTACATAGATTATACAAACATATTACATTTATTGTGCATTTGTTTGTATACCCTTTGTGAGGAGAGATGAAATGAAAAAGTTTTTTGGGTCTGCACTAGCTGCAATCATGATGTTTGCTTTGATGGCATCGGGGGTTTTCGCTGAGTCTAATGATGCGATGGTTCGTATTGTACATGCTTCGCCTGATGCACCTGCAGTTGATGTCTATGTAGATGGAAAACCAGTAGTTGAAGGGGCTGAATTCAAGGCAGCAACTGATTACATGCCATTGCCAGCTGGCGAACATAAAGTTGAAGTCTTTGCAGCAGGAACAAAAGATAATGCAGTCATTTCACAAAGCTTAACGGTAGAGGCAGGTAAAGCTTATACGGTAGCTGCGGCAAACATGTTAGAAATGGTTGAGTTGGTAGTAGCAGAAGACTCCATGCAAGCAACTGAAGGAAAAGCAAAAGTACGTATCGGGCATCTTTCTCCTGATGCGCCAACAGTGGATGTTGGTTTAATTGGTGGTGATGCTTTGTTTAGTGGAGCTTCATTCAAAGCATTCACAGATTATAAAGAATTAGATCCAAATACGTATGATCTAGAGATCCGTACTTCAGACGGTACACAAGTGCTTGACCTCTCAGGAACAAAGCTTGAAGCAAATATGGTATACAGCGTGTACGCAATTAATACTGCTGATAAACTTGAAGTATTAGTTCTACAAGACTCAATGGTGATGCCATCAGAAATGCCTAAAACAGGAATGGGTGGAGCATCTGATGAGTCATCATCAAACTATACAGCAGGAATCATCGCAGCAGTGGCTGGGTTTGGAGCAGTAGCGTTTGTCCTATATCGCAAACGTACAGCTCAATAATGATGAAGAAACAAATAATCTTATTTACAACCATATTCCTGCTGAGCAGTTGCTCAGCAGGATATAACTCTGAAAGTGATGAGAAACAAAAGTATAGGCAGAACGAGATTCTAGTTTCATCACAAGAAGAAAGAGGGAAAACAAATTCAAAATCAGCCCAACAAACCGAGTCTATGATGAAAATGAATAACGAGGATACAAAAAAAGATCGGCCAGATGAGACTGAATCTATAGGTATTGTTCCAACAAAAATAGAGATTCCAGCTTTAAAAGTTAGCGCTTCTGTAAACGGACAGGGACTAAACAAAGACGGACAGATGGAAGTACCAGATAACGGGGAAGATGTTGGTTGGTATGAACTGGGTGCTAAGCCGGGTGCGAATGGAAATGCGGTTATAGCTGGCCATGTGGATGATTATACGGGACCTGCTGTATTTTATTATTTAAAGAACTTGAAAGCTGGTGATCTCATTCACGTTTATGGAAAAGAAAATGAAAAAGTTTCTTTTCAAGTGGAAAAGGTTGTTTCCTATAAAAAAGACGAAGCACCTTTACGTGTGATTTTTGGACCTAGTCAGCAGCCTAGGTTAAACCTCATAACATGTACAGGTGTATATAACAGGAAAAACAATGAACATGAGAAACGGTTGGTCGTTTATGCAAAGCGAATCAAACAATAAAAAGAGCAGAGACCATCTACTGAAGATGATTCTGCTCTTTATTTGTAACTATTACATCTGTTTAACGCTCATCTTCTCAATCAATCTCCATTCAACATGCCGAACACGCCTTTAGCAATGCTGCCTTCATCGCTAGATCCACCTCTATGAGGAGCTGCAGCAAAGACACGACTTGCTAAGCGACTGAATGGAAGAGATTGAATCCAAACCGTTCCCGGTCCTCTTAATGTGGCAAAGAACAAGCCCTCACCACCAAAAAGCGCTGTTTTCACGCCTTTAACCATCTCGATATTATAATCGACACCGCTTGTCATCGCAACCAAGCATCCTGTATCTACACGCAACACTTCTCCAGGTGCCAATTCTCTTTTATGAATGGTTCCACCGGCATGGACGAAAGCCATCCCATCGCCTTCAAGCTTCTGCATGATAAAACCTTCACCACCGAAGAAACCTGCTCCAATTTTACGTTGAAATTCTATGCCGACTGTTACACCTTTCGCAGCCGCTAAAAATGCATCTTTTTGGCAGATCACTTTACCACCAAGCTCACTTAAGTCCATTGGAATGATTTTCCCAGGGTATGGTGAAGCGAATGAAACGTGTTTCTTTCCGCGCTCTTCATTCGTAAATGTTGTCATAAACAGACTCTCGCCTGTCAGAACGCGCTTACCGGCATTAAAAAGTTTACCCATTAAACCGCTTCCGCCTGATGAACCTGAACCGTCCCCAAAGATGGTTTCCATCTCGATGCCGTCTTCCATCATCATTAATGCACCAGCTTCAGCGATTACCGTTTCTTTTGGATCTAACTCTACTTCGACGAACTGCATATCATCGCCGTAAATTTTATAATCGATCTCGTGGTTATTCATGTTCTGTTCCCCCAATAATGTTTAATCTGTGTTTCCTGAGACCATTTCAAAGTTTGAAGATTTACCGTTTTTGTATAATTGAATGGTTTCATAGGCTTTGTTTAATTCTACCTCATACAATAGTTGTTTTTCTATGTTCTTATCTTCATAATCAGCAATCGTCTCTTCTTCATCGAAGGCTCCTTAAGATTACTGAATGCACAAGTTATTACGCGTTAATAATCTTTTAGTTTCAATTAGTGTTTAAAAAAATTTTGTCACACCTGTTAAGGCTTGAAGGATATGAAAACGTAAGTGAGATAATCTAACAGCTTTGTTGAAAGAAAGATTCATTGAGATATAGTAAAAAGAGGGGGTAGGGCGAAGGAGTGGCTACACTATGTCTTTTGAAAATACACCATATAAAGATAAGAAGGTTATTTCAATAGGTATTGTAAGTGAGTTAACAGGATTGTCATTCAGACAGATTCGTTATTACGAAGAAAGAAAATTGATCTTCCCAGAACGTACTGAAAAAGGGACGCGGAAATATTCGTTTTCGGATATTGAGAAGCTGGTTGAGATTGCAAATAAACGAGAAGACGGAGTACAAACACATGAAATTAGAACTGAGATGAAAAAGGGGAAAGAAAAACAGTCAGAAAAGAGTTTGCTTAAAGAGATGCTTCGTGGCCAATTTAATGCTCATTTTAAGAGCAATCATGATCGAACATCATAAAAAGGCAGTCTCGGGTGACTACCTCTTTTTGTTTCCTACTAATCTCATTGTAATTAACCTTTCTAGTATCTTCCATGGCAGGATGCTTTTTAGCCATAACGTTAATCTCACACCTTTGCCAATCGGATAACGGAGTTTAGGAGTTTTTGTAGAGATAGCAAGTTTAGTCACAAGGTTTGCGACATCAATAGGGTTTCCATGACCTGCCTTGCTGCTTTCCATGTTTTTCAGGAGTGCATCCATATAAAAGGAATAAGGAGACTGAGAATCGATAGTCAAGTTGTCGATCGAAGACCAAATGTTTGTTTGATAAGATCCAGGTTCTATAAGAACGACATCTATTCCGAACGGTCGCAGTTCCAAACGCAAACTTTCGCTGTATCCTTCCAACGCGTGCTTAGATGCCGTATAAGGTGATAGACCAGGAAACCCAAACTTTCCAGAGATGCTGCTCATATTAATGATGCGCCCTCGCTTGTTTTTACGCATGAAGGGAAGGACGGATTGGGTAACTGCCATAACACCAAATACATTTGTCTCAAACTGCAGACGATATTCATTGATTGATAGCTCTTCTGAAAAACCGCCAAGTGCATATCCCGCATTATTTACTAAAAGATCAATGTTAGGAAGCTCTTTGATATAGCCTTTAAATGTTTGGATAGAATCTGTTGATGTTACGTCCAGAGCATGAAGAAAAATTTGGTCACTTACCTTGTTTTCGTCTGCCAACTTTAAAAGAGCTTCCGCACGCCCGACATTTCGCATCGTACTCACTACATTAAAACCGGCCTTTGCAAGTTCAATTGCACAATACATACCAAACCCGCTAGAAGTGCCTGTAACAATGGCTGTTTTTCTGTTCATTTCAATCTCCTCATGATAAAAAAGTTCGTTAAGTTATGTACTAAACGTAAACGAACTTTTCTAAGCAATCAACTATTTATACGGATTGTTTGGCCGCTTATCTCGATAGTTGTAAATGACAAACACGAAACCTGAGTATGATCCAACCGCAGCTACTCCATAGATGATTCCCATTACGATTCCAGTCCAAAGACTATGTGGGTGTGCAATTAAAACAGATATGATTAAGCCTAGCATGCAGGCGATCGTTGGTATCCAAGCAGAGATGTAAGGAAAGAAGATCTTGAGGATTTCAATCATGATAATGATGGCGGGTATAGCAATCAATGCATCCCAAAAGTTAGTAAGAATGAACGGGAACTCCAAATAGATGCCTCCTTACCCTTTTTTGCCCTTTATATACTCTATACAGAATACAGCTAATCTTTCCTTCTATTTGTCCACATTCCCCAAAAATTTATTTGGATGATGTTTGTGCCGTTTATAGTCTAGTTACGTATGGTACTACTTCATACCTACCTCTTATTTCCTTTACCTTTTCAAATATTACAATGTGTAATTTCTCATACATTCTGCAGAAAATTGTTAAACCGCTGTAACTCCCTCACAATGTCTTTGTCATCTCTGCCTGTTAGTATGAGACAGGTCAGATTAAATAAGAAAAGGGGATGTTACTTTGAAAAAAGCAGCAGCAGGATTAGCAATAGCAGGTGTCGTGGCGTTCAATCCGATAGTGGGTGAAGCCGCTCTTGGAGATCAAATGCTGAAACCTGAGACGCAGCATTCAGACGTACAAGACCTCCAACAAACGTTAGATAAAAAAGGATATTTTTCATATAGCAAAACAACGGATTATTACGGTGACTATACGACAGATGCGGTAAAGAAATTCCAAGCAGATAAAGGTATCACAGTGGATGGCATCGCAGGTGATGAAACATTTAAAGCGTTAGGAATCGATACTTCAGAAAGTGATTCTTCAATTGTTGATGTAGCTAAAAAGTACGAAGGAATAGCTTATCAATGGGGTGGAGCGTCACCAGATGGTTTTGATTGCAGCGGATACTTACAATATATCTTTGACGAAGCAGAGAATGTTGAGTTACCTCGTACAGTGGATGATATTTATGCAGAAGGAACAAAGGTTGATTCACCAGCAGTAGGAGACATCGTATTCTTTGATCTAGAAGGTGACGGGCCGAGTCATGCTGGTGTATATATCGGGAACGACCAGTTCGTACATGCTTCTTCTTCAAAAGGCGTAACAACTTCTGAACTTAATAGCTCTTATTGGTCAGAAAGCTATATCGGAGCAAAAAGTTACGAATAAATTTCATAAGCATGTGAAAACGTCCACTTCAAGTGGGCGTTTTTTTTATGGTGAAGAAGCTTTAGCGGCGAAACTGATTGAAACTCAGGTGTCAATCACTTTGTTGCAGGTGGAACTTGGGCACTTGTAGGTGATCATTAATGTGTTACAGGTGAAAAACACCACTTAAACGGCGACCATGTAATAAATATAATATCACGTACCGTAACAGTAATAGAGACGCATAAAAAAAGATGACCACGTTAGAAAACGTGAATCATCTCTCGACAGATGCACTTTGCTTTAGCGTATGCTTAACCACCTTTGTGACTTTAAGGTGTTCAGCGCGACTTCCACCAAACTTAAACATGATAACGCCACCGATAATGACGAGCACCCCTAATAACTGCTGAGAGGTAAACGGTATTTTTTCGAGACCGAACAAACCGAGTGAATCCCACATGAGTGCAGAACCTAGCTGTGACGTCAGGACGATTGATATCGCAAATGTTGGACCGAGCAGTCGTGTACCTTGTACTAAACAAACAACAACCCCGACACCAATCAATCCGCTGAACCAAAACCATGTCTCCATGTTCTTCAGTACGAACAATTCTTTTCCTTCAAAAACAACACCTAGTGTCATGGAAGCAAGAAACCCTAAACCTAACACAAGAGCTGTAGTCGACCAAGTTCCTGCGTGGTCATTGACTCGGGTATTAAAAATATTTTGCAGACCAACAAGTATGCCTGCCAGAATTGCAAAGAGTAAACCGATAATCATGTTGCACGCTCCTTTATTTTTCGTATATATTCCGGTGATTAGCTAGTTCACTTAAGCCTTCTCTATTCTTCACTTCAATGAACCCTTTATGCCGTTCCACAAGGCCATCTTTAGAAAGGTGTTGGATGACTCGGTTCAAGTGGCGATAGCTCGTTCCGATCAAGTTAGCGGCATCTATAAGATGACTCGTGCTCAACTTACCGCTATATAAAGCATCGGATTCGTCAAAACAAACCGACAAAAGATAGCTCGCAAAACGAACTTCGACCGGATACAGAAGATTAAAGCTTAGAGAACTTGATTTTACATAAAACTTCTTGGTGATCACGTTCAACAGAAATTTTAAGAGCGGAGTATGATCGCTACCGTATTTTTTCAACCAGCGGTGATGAATAGCGATCATATGCACTTCAGAAACGGCTTCAACCGTATTGATAAAGTCAGTTCCTTGAACGTACTCAATATCACCTACAACATCTAGAGGTGTTTTAAATGAAAGAATGAGTGTTCTTCCTTCAGGTGAGGTGTTGAAAATCTTCAGTTTTCCTTTTACTAACAAATAGAGGTGGTTGTAAGGATCACCTTGTGTACAGATTAATTCACCATGATCATAGCGGTATAATGTTAGATAAGGTAGAAGCTCATCATTTAAAATAGGTTTGATTTCAAAAGTCTGCAAATAATTCTGAAGCAGCTCAGGATCGTGAATTTCTCTCAATTTTCAAACACCTCATCTCATTCTTCCTTAAAATTTCAAGATGACAACTCCCGCGATCATCATCGCGATTCCAATAAATTGTGGAAGCTTCATCTCTTTCTTCAATACACCAAACCAGCCTTTGCCATCGATTAAGAACGTGATCGCTAGCTGTGAGATCAAGATTACCGCGATCGTTAATGTCACACCTATAGAGTGGATTCCATAAATATTTCCATAGATGACGACTGCAGCAAATGATCCTCCCGTTAAATAAATCGGTCGTACTTTCTTAAATTCTTTCCATTTTTGATCTTTTACGATCAAAACAATTAAGATGGCTGCGACAAAACCAGTCAATTGAGTAATCGTGGCTGCTTGCCATGAGCCAATATCCTGGCTGATCCGTGCGTTCGCTACACCTTGCAGAGTAATAAAGGCGCCGGCAAAAAAAGCAAACATTATTCCTTTCATTTCATCACTTCCCAATACAAAATTCTATAACCATTAAAGAATAAGAGAGGATATGTTGGGAAGGACATATGTCCTAAAACTTTAAAATGTATGTTACGCACATGATAGTTACATGATGAAATGTTCCTTTTCCTTTCCACTTTTACATATTTCGTTTAAAATAAAAAGCTGCACGACAATCTCTATGAAAGAGGTAAGAATATGAAACGATTAAAGAATTTATCAAATAATACTAATAAAAACAATGAACAATCAGCAGAATTTAAGAATCGTGAAAGCTGGTTAAAGATTATTATCATCGGTGCTTTTGCTTTATTGATCTTTTATAAAATAGCCACGGCACCATTCGTATTCCGCTTTTCAGATTTTATTTCCGTATTTAGTTCGTTGTTCGCTATAACCATATCTCTAATCTATTTTAACAAGGTCAGCAAGTTAGAGAAGATGATTGAGTCTTTCACGTCCAAAGAGAGGGCTGTTCAGACTTATGAAACATCTCCGGCAGCAGCTGCAGTAGTTGATGAGCCTGAACAAGAGCAATTAGAGCTGTTCGAGGAAAAGGAAGAATTGATTGAAGCTCCTGTTTCTGAAGTAGAAAAAGATGAAGTAATTGAAGAAGATGAAAAAGAACAAGAAGGAAAAGAAGAAGTAATAGATGAAGAAGAAATCTGGGAAACACAGCGAATAAAAGAAGAAGAGCTAGCCAAGATTGAGATGGATAAAACACAGATCTACAACGAGCTCTTTACACGTGCACAGTTAAGCAACGAAGAAATGACATACTTTAACGAGAAAATCAGAGAAAAAGAAACGGAAAGCTTTAACACAAAACAAGAATTGAATCAGTTTAAAGATCGTATTCAAAATGTGTTCAAGAAAACTCCGCAATTTTTCCAAAAAAGAGATTCACGGATCGAAGGAATTGTTCGCATGATGAATCCAGTCACCCTCAAGAATGCGTCTCTTGAAGACTTAAATCAGCGTATGGATCAAGTGATTGATGTTATTCCTGAAGAAACGCTAAATTCCTTAATTAGAGATGGATTATTAGATGAAACATACCACCTGACACGCTCTGGTTACCGTGAATTCATGCACGTAAGTAAAACATTTCAATAATAAATGATAGAAAAAAGGTGTGCCTTTGGATTAAGGGCATACCTTTTTGTATATGTGTAAAGCTAGGCAGGACAATATATACAGATTGTTCGTTCAGAAGAAACAGGAAAAATAATTTCACGGTAATTCAGATTATATTCACGGTAATCAGCAATAATTTCGCGGATAACTAGCATAATTTCAGGTATAAATTAATTTAAACAACTTTCGACAAAACGACATCCTCACCACAACAAACAAGTTCTCACAAATTTATTTTGCAAAAAGGTGATTGCCGATCTTCGTAACCGAAGCTCTTGAAAATATCCAGGTATCCGTTGCAAGTTCAGGGTTGTAGTAATAAACAGATCCGTAAGTCGGATCCCAGCCTTTCATTGCGTCAAGCACTGCACGATATGCATAGCTGGACGGCTTTAAGTGATATTGCCCATCATGAACGGCTGTAAATGCGTTTGTCTGATGAATAACATCACTTACATGACTAGGGAATGCAGGATCTTCTAAACGATTTAATATAACAGCGGCTACAGAAACTTTGCCTATGTAGGATTCACCACGTGCCTCACCGTGAACAACACGTGCCATTTGTTCTACATCTTGTAGCATTAAAAAGGTAGCAGGACCAGCAATGCCATCTGATGAAAGATTCGTCTCATACTGAAAGTTAGCAACTGCTCGTTTAGTAATAGGGCCATAATATCCAGTAACAGGTCCATAGAATAAACCAAGTACTTTTAGTTTTTCTTGTAGGATGGAGACCTCATAGCCCTGACTTCCTTCAGTTAATAGTCCATGCGCTTGAACTTTAGTCGGAACGAACAAAAACGCCAATGCCACAAAAAAGAGTACCAGCTTACTTAGTAGGTTTCTCATTGTAATCACCCTTCCCTTCATGATTTCTATATATTATCAATAAAGGATGATTTAAACATGAAGCGCATTCTCTATTTTTTTGCAGCAGTACATGTCCCTCTAAAGTAGGGAAATATGACAATTCATGTTACAAAACTACTAACTCGTTATATAAGCGTTTCAATGCAGAGTGAACGGGTAAATAAATGGATTGGTTAAGAAACGATCCTTACATAAAAATAAACCCATTTAACATTTTGTTAAACGGATATTGTCAATCACTCACAAATCGTGGATTCAGGAAAGAAGCCCGGATATTTGTTGCAAAGTTTTTTGTATTCAATTGGATATTGCTTGCTTAAAAAATGAATATAACAGAGGATTCTATGATTTTGGATATATTTTCTGTTCTTAAAATTCAGTTGATATTCCTGTCCAATAGGGAGGTTTAAAAGAGGCTTGTTCTTAAAAAAGAGAGGAGTCATGCAATTTGAGATGGCATCGTGCACATTTACAACTCGGATACTGTTTATCACTTCTTCATAGAACTTTTTAGTAAAATCTTCATTAGCGATCGGCAAACTAGCAAAACTATAGAGAATAGGATTTATAAAATTAGTGTTAACTGCCGCATCAAGTGTGAATAATGCAGCTAGACTGCCACCAAGGCTATGACCTGTCACGAGTAGCTGTTTATCACCTGTATATAGCTGGTTGATATCCGCTAAGAGAGCATCTCGAAATGTACTATAAATCTTTGTGATTCCTCGATGAGTTAACCCGCTATCCGTAACATAGATATATGGGACTTGTGAAACATCTAGGTATGAGCTTACGTTATCGATGGTCTTTGTTCCCCGAAAAGCCACAACGAGTGAATCCTCAGATTCAGCAATAAATCCAAATGTTTCTCCTGAATCTGAGACGATTGCACGTTTCATCTCGTAATGCTTCGGTAATTCAATCGTGCTAAGTTCGTGAACGATATAGGCTTTGTAAGACATCACTGCCAAGAATAGAGCCATTTCTCCATCGAACACAAATAACTCTTTTGTTATTTTCATACAAAATCACATCCTTCACTTATCCGATTTAATAGTATATGAAGGAAGCAGTGGACAAGTATAGACGCGTACACTGAGAGAATTAACTATTTTTCTTTAAAGTGGATGTCGTGGTTTATTAAAAGAGGAGATCGATACATACTAGTTGAGTGTACTTATTTGATAGTGGGAGAGGAGTTTGTAGATGACAAAAACAGTTCTTAGTTTCATATTTGTAATCGGGTTTGCACTTGTCCATTTAAGCTCTAAGTACTTAAGTTTTATTAAAGACTCTCCACGAAGTAAATTTTTATCTTTTTCAGGGGGCGTAGCTGTTGCTTATGTTTTTCTACATTTGCTCCCTGATTTAAACTACTATCAACAAAAGGTAGGGGAATCGCTTAAAAAAGGGATTGGACACTACGTAGAGGACCATATTTATTTAATTGCGATGCTCGGTTTGGTACTTTTCTATGGGCTAGAGCGGTTAGTCAAGAATTCAAAAAAGAAAAAAGATGCACAGTCAAACTCTGAAGAAGTTGCTGTTTCTTCAGGTGTATTCTGGATACACGTGACATCGTTCTTCCTATACAATGCGGTTATTGGCTACTTGCTCATAAGAGAAGAGTACGAGACGAAATGGGGAATGTTTTTCTTCTTTTTGGCATTGAGCATTCACTTTGTCGCCAATGATCATGGCCTGAGAAAGGATCACAAACAAAAATATGACAAGTATGGAAGAGCGTTGCTTACAGTTGCGATTTTAATTGGTTGGGCAGTCGGAGCTATCACCGTAGTTCATGTACTGATCGAATCTATATTAGTTGCTTTGTTAGCTGGAGGTATCATATTAAATGTCCTAAAAGAAGAACTTCCAGAGAATCAGGAAAGCAGTTTTGTCGCGTTTATCGCAGGATTAACTGGTTTTTCGATACTGATGATGTTGGTTTAGAAGATTAGTCATTAATTTTCTTGAAAAGCTCGTTTAACTTTGTAAAAGAAAGCTTTTCTTCAGATGTTAATGGTGAAAGTGATGAAGAAATAATTTCGTTTTTTTTAACCAGCAACCTAGTGATTTCCTGTGAACCATTCTCTGTTAAAGATACATAGACTTTTCTGCGATCAGATTCTGTATATTGCCGATGGACCATTCCTTTTTTAGCAAGTCGATCAATAAGAGTAGAAGTTGAAGCTGGAGTTGTATCGATTTTTTTAGCAAGTGCAGTTATTGTTTGATTTTGATTCTCAAGCAAATAAATCATCGTTTCTATTTGAAGATAATTCAGTTTTTCATCATGAAGAAATGATTCTTTAAAATTTTTAACAAATTTAATCAGTTCGTAGATCTCAAAGTTGTTATTGTTATTCATAATCATTCTCCTAAAGTAAATGAAAAGACGACACTTCTTATTAAGTGTCGTCTCATTTTACTTGATTTTTAAATATTAAAACTTTATATTTTTAACTTTATTAACTTATTGCCTACTGTAACATAGTGTATACACGTGTTCAATTTGAAATAAATGGATGAAGGCTTGCCGAAGCCTTCATCATTGACAACTAAAAGAAAAAAATAATTTATCGAATGCTAGAAGAATGAATCTGTTCGTTCTGTTCATTTCTATATTTCAGTAGTAGAAATGAGATTCCAATCCCGATTACGGTTAAAAGAAGCGTAACACCGTAAATAGCATGAACCCCAGAAGCAATTATTTCTTGAAGTTGATCCAATTGGCTAGCTTTTAGTTCACCACCGTGTTCAAAAGAAGCGTTCAAATCAAGGTCTTGTCCCGCTTTTTCAGCTTTAGAGATGGTAATCAAGTTAAAAATCGTTCCGAAAACAGCAGATCCGAGCGTCTGGCTGAATGTATTCGTAAATGTATTTGAAGCTACAGCTACTCCGCGTTTGTTGGAGGGTACAGAAGCTTGAATGATTAGCATGTAAATTGGCGTAATGAGTCCCATCCCAAGGCCAAGAACACCTGAGGCAATATAGATTAAGTATGTTGGAGAATGAGCATCTAACAGATAGAAAAGTAATGAAGCCATGCTTACTACGCTAATTCCAAGAGTAATAATCCAATTATCCTTTAACCGTCCTACTAAGTTGCCAGCAAGAAGTGAACCTAAAGTCCACATAACAGGAAGTGGCATCAAAACAAAACCAGCTTGTGTAGCCGTTTTCCCCATAACTCCTTGGCTCCATATCGGTAAATAAATCGTGATACAAATAACGACAGCACCAGATATCAATGTGAGTGAGTTTACGATCAACACACTCTTATTGGTGAAAAGGTTAAGTGGAATGAGTGGTTCAGGTGATTTTTTTTCTATATATACAAACAGTACATAAAGCAGGATCGCAGTTAGGAATAGTCCGATAATGATAGGGTTGCTCCACTCTTGAGTTTGGCTGCCTGTTAGAAGTGCATATAGAAAAGCGATCGTACCAAGGGAAAACGTGACAGCTCCCCAATAATCAATATAAGGTTTACCTTTTGTAAGCTTTTCTTTGTAATTTGCTGCGAGCATGAAGAAAGCAAGAAGTCCGAACGGGATATTTAAGAAGAAAATATATCGCCATGATAGCGTGTCAACAAGAAAACCACCAGCTAAGGGTCCAAGAACACCAGCAACTCCCCATACTGCTGAGATCCAGCCTTGTGCTTTCGCTCTTTCCTTTGCCTCAGCATACAGATCTCCAATGATCGTCATCGTAATCGGCATAACTGCACCAGCACCGAGCCCTTGAATAGCACGGTAGAAGATGAGTTGTTCCATTGACATGGCGATTCCGCAAAGAGCAGAGCCTATCAAAAATAGAATAATACCTGCAAGAATTACCTTTTTCCGGCCGAATAAATCCGCAAGCTTTCCATAGATCGGAGTCGATACGGCAGTAGCCAGCATATAAACCGCGTAAACCCAGCTCACCAGTTCAATGCCGGAAAGATCGCTCGTGATACGTGGAATGGCTGTACTCACAATCGTACCTTCCATCGCAGCCAGAACAGTTACTAGCAATAAAGCGGTCATAATTTGTTTTCTCATATATGTCCTCCTTCGTAAAAAAAATGACAGAATCATAAGTAGTTCACTTTGTTAAATGAATAATAAAAAAGAGGCTAACCAAGAAATTAGTTTATCACGTCATTGGGGGATTAGCTATCTTGCAGTATTGCAGAAAGGGGATGGATTAGGCACTGAGCTGTAATTGGACAGATTATTCCCATGTTTGGACAGATTCCTCTTTAGATCGGACAGATTATCTCAGACATTGGACAGATTAGCCTCTAGATCGGACAGAATATCTCAGACATTGGACAGATTATCCTCTAGATCGGACAGATTATTCCCAAGTTTGGACAGTTTCCTCTTTAAATCGGACAGATTATCTCAGACATTGGACAGATAACGATTATAATCGGACAAATTATGACTGAAAGCGGTGAACGGCTGATCTCGTTTGTTATACTTTTTAATAGGTGATGCTAATGTTTTTAAAAAGAATAAAGCTGTTATGTGATGAAATTAAATCATTTGAAGAGTTTCCGTTCACTATTCCTGCAATCAGTAAACTGGATGAGATACATCTCGAAAAGAACGTGACTTTTTTTGTAGGAGAGAATGGAACGGGGAAATCGACGCTGTTAGAAGCGATCGCGGATAAGTGTGATTTTCATACAGCAGGTGGTGGTCGCAACAATATGTACGACGTGTACGCTTCGGAATCAGATCTAGGAGATTATATTCGCCTTTCGTGGTTGCCGAAAGTATCGAACGGGTTCTTTTTACGTGCAGAATCGTTCTACAGCTTTGCTACTCATCTTGAGGAAGTAGACAATACAGGATTCCGTGATTATGGAGGGCGGTCCCTTCATGAACAATCTCATGGTGAATCCTTCCTATCTCTTTTTTTGAATCGTTTTAAAGGAAAAGCGATCTATTTACTAGATGAACCTGAGGCGGCCCTTTCACCTTCAAGACAACTCACTTTCTTAAAGATTATTCATGATTTAACAACCCAAGGTGATACGCAGTTTATAATTGCGACTCATTCTCCGATTTTATTAGGTTATCCGAATGCAGATATACTAAGTTTCGATGATGGAAAGATATCTACCATAGATTATGAATCTACAGATCACTTTCAAGTAACCAAGTACTTTTTAAATAATAGAGAGAAAATGATGAAAGAGCTTCTTAAAGACGATGATGATTAATTGAATTTGAAAATGATGTAAATGAAGCAAGGAGAACTAGTATTTATGTATCTAGTTCTCTATTTGTCGTTAAGCCAAATGGATCATAGATCATTACAAAAGTAGAGAAGGGAATCTCATCACTCGTAATCTCTTCAACGAGTGAAAAACCTAAGTGCTTATAGATTCTCACATTTTGCACTGTTTCTGTTTGAAGCAAACAAAAGGTTCTTTTCTCGTTGGTTTCTGCAACAGCGGCACTCATCATAGTGGTCATGTGACCTTGATGTCGGTGGAGTGGGTCTACGCATACTGAATCTACCAACAGAAAGTTTTTATAGTTATTCTTATAATAGTTAAGTTTGCTGTTAGATGATTGTAAACGGCTCGCTTTTCTCAAAAAATCTACTATAGATAGTTGTATGAAAACACCGGGCAGACGAAATGCGCATGATAGAGCAGCAAGTATTGATTTTCCTAGCTTTGTTTTCTCTCCGTGCTGAGATACACAAAAGAGTCCCTCTACATGATCAGAAGTTACATATAGTGAGCCGTTAGATTGCAGAATACGAAGGACCATAGGGAAGACAGAACGTAAAATTTTTCTCCTTTTATTCGGGATAGGAAAAAAGTACACAAACATTGGATTATCATTAAACGAATTCGTTAAGACTTCACTTGCTTTTGTGAGGTGTTTTTTTTGCAGTTTTTTTAAGTGATCATACATGAAGTAAACTCCCTTCAATGATGAAATCCAACAATATGTCTGCGAGCCTAGCATTACTCTAATGAATATCATTTACTGGGAAAAATCAAACTTCTATGTTAACTTATGTGAATATTCTAAAAAGGTGGTTGAAAGATGATTAATTACGACGGAAAAATATTCGTGTCAGTTCAAAACTCTTCGAACGGTGAAGTATCCTCACAAACAACGTTTCACTACAAACAAGAGGGGAATATCGTGACTGCTTCCTAAGGAGGTGGAGATATCTTAAAAGGCACGTTAATCGGAATAGCTAATGAAGATGGCAGCTTGAACTTCAGATACAATCATGTGAACACATCTGATGAAATATGGGGTGGGGCATGTGTTTCACAACCTGAGATCTTGAGTGATAGAAGGATTAGATTGTATGAAAAATGGAGATGGGTTGAGGGAAGCTCTGGTGAATCCATAATTGAAGAAGTAAAATAACTACCTTTTATATGATCGGAAAATCCCGTTGAAATGGGATTTTTAAGTGTTTTCCCTATCTGACACCGTAACAAAAACTCGAAAATAATAAATAAATGTTATAAAAAGTGATCCAAACTGAAAAACCTCCCGTTATCTAGATAAGAAAGTTAGCTAACTTCAAAAATTTCTAGAGACAAGGGAGAGAACTTATAATGAACTTGAAAAAACTAATCGTACCCGCATTAAGCGTATCCTTACTGATTCCTACTGCTGGAAATGTACAAGCAGCTGAGAAACCAACGGTGAACACACCAGCTTCTCAGTTAAGAGCTGACTTGGATTATCTATTATCTGAACACTTTGTCTTAGCTGTTACAGCTATGACTAAATCGTACGATGGAGCGAAGGATGCTGAAGCAGCGAACAAAGCTCTAGATCAGAACGCTCTTGATATGACACCTGCAATTGCATCTGTATATGGTGAAGAAGGTGCAGCTGAATTCGAGAGAATCTTTAGAGAACACAATAACTACACAGATGATCTTGTAAACGCAGCAAAAGAAAAAGATGAAAATGCTCGTGCAGATGCTGAAAAAGAAGTAGCGGAATTCGTTGAAGAGTTCTCCACGTTCTTAAGTACAGCAACAGAAGGTAAACTTCCAAAAGAAGCTGCTACAGAAGCAGTAAAAGTACATGAAGCTCAAGTATTAGAAGTGTTTGATAATTATGTAGAAGGCGATTATAAAGAAGCGAACGAAACGTTCCGTGAAGGTTATAAACACATGTACGTAATTAGTGATGCTTTATCAGGAGCAATCACTACACAAATGCCTGAGAAATTTGAAAACACGAAATCTGACACACCAGCAGCAGATTTACGTTCAGCACTGAACAGCTTAGCTGCTGAACACTTTGCATTAGCTGCGACAGGCATGCAAAAAGGATTTGATCAGAAAAAAGACTACGATTTTGTAAGCTGGGCGGAAGATGCTCATACAAGTGATTTCAAAGCAGCTATCGCTTCTATCTATGGTGAAGAAGGAGCAGCACAGTTTGAAAAAGTTTGGCAAGGAAACCATATTAACGCACAATCTGAAATCGTTGCAGCAACACTAGAAGGTGATGAGGCAAAAGCAAAAGAAGCAAAAGCAAAACTTGATCAGTTTGCAATGGATTTCGGAGCATTCTTAGGAGCGGCAACGGCTGAAAATCTGCCAGCTGCTGATGCTGAAAAAGCGATCAAAGCACACGAAGACCTAGTAAGACAAACATTTGATCAATACGTGGCAGGAGATTATGATGCATCATACGCTTCATTCCGTGAAGGATACAAATACATGTTTGGTGTAGGTCAAGCATTGGGTGGTGCGATTGTAACTCAAATGCCAGACAAGTTTGCAGGAAGTGAAATGCCTTCAGATATGCCGAAGACAGGATTTGGTGGAGCGAGTGAATCTACATCTGCTTCTGCAATTGCTCTGACTGGTCTTGGCTCACTATTAGCAATGTCAGCACTATTCTTATTCAGAAGAAAGTCAACTAATCAGTAATTAAAACATATATGGAGAGGGGGAAACCTCTCTTCTTTTTTTATAAAAGAGGTGTAATGATCACATGAAAAAAATCATCTTTCTTTCCATCAGCAGTCTGCTTTGTTTTGTCCTGGCAGCTTACAATTACGGAATCTTTCCATCTCAAGCTTCTTCTCTACAAGAGAAATCTAAAGGAGAGCGTATTGAATCCAACCTGGAGAATGCAACACAAACACCTGATACAACTAAGAGTCCTTTAGCAAAAGAGTTCACACTTTTAAAGTCTGAAGTAAAAAAGCTGACTGAAGCTCAAGCAAAAGAGTCTGCGGAAATGAGAGGCATTGTTCCTGTTCGCATTGAGATTCCCGCAATCAATGTTAAAGCACCTATTGAGCAGGTAGGTATTTTAGAAAACGGACAGATGGGTGTTCCAGAAGATACGAATAGTGTAGGATGGTTTGAACCGGGTGCAAAACCTGGTGGAAGAGGAAGCTCAGTTTTGGCAGGACATGTTGATAGCAAAACGGGGCCAGCTATTTTCTTTGATCTCAAGAAATTAAAGCAGGGTGATGAGATCATTATTACCGATAAAAATGGAGCAGCACTGACGTTTGTGGTGAACAAACAAAAAAGCTATCAGAGAAACTCAGCCCCTATCAATGAGATCTTTCAAACTACTAGTGGCCAGAATCTGAATCTAATTACTTGCTCTGGCGTTTTTGATCGAACAGAAGGTACACACGAAGAACGACTTGTTGTATTTGCTGAATTAAAGAAAGAAAACTTTGAAAAACCCGTTACACCGCCTGAAGCTCCTGAGAATGTGGAGGTTAACGGAAGCTTTGTAACCTGGCATGCTGTTCGAAAGGATAACATCGTTGGTTATCGAATTTATAGAAGTGAACAAAAAGATGGGAAGTTCGAACAAGTTGGAAGCATCTCTGCTCATGAAAGAAAGAATTTCACAGATGAAAATGCTGAGAGTTACTATTATTATGTTACATCCATTGATACTTTAGGAAAAGAATCGAAACCTTCTTCAATTGCTAAGGTAAAATAATGACCTCATTAAAAGTACTGCGCATTTAGCAGTGCTTTTTTTGTTTTAGGTAAAAGTGCAGTGATTGTAACGTTCAAGAATAATTATCATTGACTCGTGTGATGAAGTGATGATATTATTTAAAAATTAAATCGTAATAATTACGATTTACAATAAAGTGTATGGAGGTTCTAGTGAAAGAGAGATTTCAATTATTACTATCTTTGAAAGTCACTGAGTATGAGATCAATGAACTTTCAAAGTTTGCCAAAGAATGTGATGAGTGTTATGAGCTATTAAAAGTAAAACTTGATAGTCTTCATCATTTTATGAGAGATCCTACTAACCTGCATCGATGGCGAGAGTGGGGTGAAGATAAGGACATAGTGTCTTTATCTGAAAAGCTGCGGGAAGCTTCCGTACAAGCTCTTTGTGAGATGGAAAAATATCAGAGTTTGCGAACATGTAATCATCAATTGAATGCAAGTGAATACATAACTACACTTTCACAAACGGTGAAACAAGAATTAGATGAATTACATATTAACGAGAATTCAAAAGTGTTATTTATAGGTTCAGGAGCGTTTCCCATTTCCGCTCTTACCATTGCGAGTGAAAAGAATGCAGAAGTTCATTGTATAGACATTGACGAAGAAGCGGTTGAGATGGGCAGAAAAGTTTCTGAGATTACAGGACTTCAAGAAACTGTTAGATTTTCTAAGTCCGTTCGAAACGATGTGCCTTTTGCTAAAAGAACGACTCATGTAATAATCGCTTCTCTAGTTAGAAACAAACGGGAAGTACTAAATGAAATAAAGGATTTGGTACAGCCTCATACAAAAATTATACTCCGATACGGAAACGGTTTAAAATCAATCTTTAACTATCCGTTAGAGATGAAGTTGACTAACGATTGGGAACTGAAGAGTGTAAAGAGATCAGAAGGTATCTATGACACGATGGTCTTAGAGAAAATGAATGTATGAATGTAATGAAGGAAGTGAGTGAAATCATGAATGATATTAGGCCAAGCGACTTAGGGAATACCCTAATCGCAGGCGCTGGGCCAGCTGCTATTCAGACAGCCGTCCAACTATATTCAGGTTTTAGTGAAAGGATAGGACTGTATAATCGCCCTGGTGTACATGCGCAACGTATAAAAAAAGAACTGATTCATAATAATTTTGAAGTTAGCCTGACTATCCAAGGTAAAGAGGCGGAATCAACTGCAAAGATTGATTGTTTTTTTGATGATGTATCCAATTTACCTGATGAATGGGACACCATAATTCTAGCAACTCCCTGTACGAGTTATGCAAATGTAATGAAGTCTCTTCAAACTGCAGAATTAAAGCGAGTAAGAACTATAATCCTCTTAGCTCCTAACATTGGTTCAAACGATTTAGTAAAAAGTTTGATAGCAAAAGAAACAGTTGAAGTAATCAGTATGTCAACTTATTATGCTGCAACTAAATTTCATGCTGATTCTGCAGTCACTGCTCATACGAAAGCATTTAAAAAAAGGATTTACTTAGGTTCTTCAAAAGGCAAAAGCCGTATGGAAGGTGTCCTGAAAGAATTTCTAAAATCGTTGAATATTGATGGGGTGATCGTTGATCATCCGCTCGACGCGGAATGCAGAAATATTACAACCTATGTGCATCCAGCCTTCTTTTTAAATACATTTACTTTAAATGAAATATTCGATGTTCAACCTAAAGATAAGAAGTATATGTATAAGTTGTATCCTGAAGGGCCAATCACACAGCAAAGAATAAAAACAATGGTACGGCTCTGGAAAGAAATCTCAACTTTAATAAAAGAATTAGGAGCGGATCCCATAAATTTATTAAAGTTTTTAAATGACGATAATTATCCAGTACCAATCGAATCTATACCAAGAGAAGATATTGATAACTTTTCAGAATATGAGGAAGTCAAACAGGAGTATCTGCTCTATATACGCTATGCTTCTATTCTAATCGACCCATTTTCAAAGCCTGATCATGAAGGAAGATATTTTGAATTCTCAGCAGTTCCCTTTAAAAAAGCAGAAGAAGAAGAGGGAGTATGGAGTAACCCTAGGATACCCTTTGAAGACTACCAAAAATTAATCCTAATCTATGGTCTTGCAGAAAGGTTAGGGATATCAATGCCTGAGATGAAGATGCTCATAAAGAATTTTGAAATAGAGTGTCAACAGATTGAAAAGATGTTAGGAATAACAGAGTCATTGATTGAAGCTAGAAGACTATCTTCATTGCGAGAAGTAACAGACATCGTGAAGGAAAGAGAGAGGCGTTATTCATGAAAAACGGTGTTTTGCTCGCCATCCTATCTTCCTTTGTTTTCAGTATTATGAACGCTCTCGTTAAGGCAGTAAGTCTAAACATCCCTTATTCAGAAAGTGTATTCTTTAGAAGTTTGATAGGCACAATCATTATCTACATTATTATGAAAAAGAAAAAGGTAGCCTTCTCAAAGACAGGTGTACCAATGCTTATGGTTCGAGGAGTCTTTGGCGCGTTGTATCTATTAGCCTATTTTTATACAATCGCAAAAATTCCATTAGCAGATGCTAGTATCCTGGCCCATCTGTCTCCCATTTTTGCCGTAGTATTAGCAGGTTTGTTTTTAAAAGAAAAACTAACGAAAACGCTTCTATATATTCTTCCTGTCGTGTTAGCAGGGGCGCTCTTGCTGATTAAACCACAAGATTTCTCGTCCTATTCCATGTATGCGCTAATTGGTGTAGGAAGTGCTTTTTTCGCAGCTTGTGCGGCCACTTCTATACGCTATTTAAGCAACAGACATCATGCTTATGAAATCGTATTTTATTTTCTCGCTACAGCAACGATAGTTAGTATACCTTTAATGTGGAACCAATTTGTAATACCTTCACCATTAGAACTGTTTTATCTGATCTGTATCGGAGTTGTATCTTTAGTAGGACAGTTATTCTTAACAAGTGCATTTACGCATGAAAATGTCGTTGTTGTAGAGGTTACCCGTTACATTGGAATCGTCTTTAACGCTTTTTGGGGCTTTTTATTCTGGTCAGAGATTCCAGATGGTCAAACGGTTCTAGGAGGTATGTTGATTATTGCTTCATGCATCTTCTTATCTCGAAGACGATCACTGGAAACAAAGGTTGGTAAACTAAAGTTAAATAAAGTAGCGATGAATACAGGTGCGAAAAGGTAAGGAGAAAACGCTCGGTTACGAGCGTTTTCTTTTGTTAACTCACCATCTTTTCTTGATTCGGGTTAAGTGATTTTCTTCTAAACACATACGTTGCACTTATCAATAAATAAATGCCTAGGGTTACACTAGTGATTATAATTGAAGTGGTGAGTACAATGCCGATCAATATAGCAAGTAAAGACAGAATAGCAATCCAAGTGGTATAAGGAAACCATCTTACATAATAGCCGGAAAGCTGTTCATTCTTATTTCGTGACTTTAAATGTGCAAAGGCAATGATTAACCATATAAACAATACGGTATAGCCAAGTGATCCCATAAGATAGTTAAAGGTTTTGTCGCCTGCAAAAATAGAAATGAGTACACCTGCATATAGAGAAGCTGTACACATCAGAATAGCGATAAAAGGAACTTTTTTAGATGAAAGTCGAGCGAAAATCTTAGGAACACGACCATCAACGGCTTGTGTATACAGCACACGTGATGAACCATATAACCCTGAGTTCATGGATGAGATGATCGCAAGAAGAATCACACCATTCATCACATGATCTGCACCAGGAATTCCGATCATCTGAAACACCATGACAAAAGGACTTTCATTCACGCCATTTACTTGATTCCAAGGAATTAAGCCAACAATGATAAAGAAAGGAAACAAGTAAAACGCAATGATACGAGTTAATGTACTGCGAACAGCTTGTGGTACTACTTGTTCTGGATTCTTCGTTTCAGCTAAGGTTACACCGATAATCTCCGTTCCACCATACGAATAGATCACGACTAACATAGCTGTCATAAGACCGGCTGAACCGTTCGGGAAGAATCCCCCCTGCTCTGTTAAGTTCGTAAAATTCGGTGCAATATGATCACCAAACGACACGAATAAAAGCAAAAGTCCTGAAAGAATAAAGATGACGATGACACTAATCTTAATAAGTGCTAACCAATACTCCGTCTCAGCAAATATTTTAACGGATAATAGATTTACGATGGTGACGGCGATTGAAACCAAAAAGGCTAGCAGCCAAATTGGCGTATCCGAGAACCAATATTGAAGAAATATCGCTGCCACCACAGCTTCTGCCGCAATGTTTAGCACCCACATCTTCCAATAAATCCAATCAAGAAAATAAGCGGGGAACATGCCTAATACAGATTGAACAAGGTCACGAAACGTTCGGGCACCACTGTTTTGAACAGCCATCTCTGCTAAACCTTGCATCACAAATAATAAAATGATTCCGCCGATCAAATAGGCTAGAACAACAGAGGGACCAGCTGAATCAATAGCCGCACTGCTGCCTTTAAAAAGTCCAGCTCCGATACTGCCTCCAAGAGCCATCATCATAATATGACGAGAAGTCATCGTTCGTTGTAAGTTCTCTGTGCTTTTTTTCATCTTCATAACCTCTCTTAAAGTGATGTTAGAATCTATAAAACAAATAACAAAAAAAGGCTTACCATCTCTGATCTCATTTGTGAGAAAAGAGACGATAAGCCTTTGGCTGACCGCGGTACCACTCTTGTTGATTCGTCATAGAATCCTGCTTGTAGAACCTGTTAACGAAGGTTAGTCGTCAAAACATAGAGAACGCGTTCTTTTTGTCTTGCTGCTCCAGGGCGAGTTCAAAGTTTTCATAGACTGCGTTCCACCAACCCGCAGCTCTCTAGACTACAAAATGACTTTTACTACTCCCGTTCGTTGCTTTTATCAAAATGATTATTCAGAATAATATGGATTACTATAAAGGCTGTATCTTGGGCTTGTCAACACATAAATTTTAAATGAACCAGCACAAGGTAGTATGGAAACGGTATCATTTATCCACTTTCTGAAGTTATTTCTAGCTGTTCTTAACATGTCATGAGGTGAAGAATGCTAAATAAAAAAAGGGTGCAGGAGGATTTGAAATCCCCTAGCACCGTTACTTATTTCTTTATAGCTAGCTTTTGAAAATAATATTTTCCTACATGGTTCACTTGCGCGTTAAAATCATTTCTTCCATTTTCTTTAAAAGAAGGACCACAACTAGAAGACGTTACTTGAATAACGGAATACTTAATATCTTCACCGTTTCTACCTGAAAAACCACCGTTTGATCCAAGACTGATACACTGGTCGTTGATTTCTTTTCGTTTGCCGTTTTTATCAACATAATAATATTTATCATTCACAACCCCATAGATCATGTCCTTCGTTGAGGTGAATGAAACACCATACTGACTGATCTCAGTATCTTTTAGTACATCCAAAGTCTTTTCTTTTACAGGAATTACTGTGTAATCATCTTCTTTTTTTAAAGCGGGTTCGTCTGGCATGTTATAGAACGTAAAGATAGAGCCCTCAAAGCCTTCTGGAATTAAAAAGATGTTGTTTGTAGTCTCTTGTTTGTTATAACTACAGCCTGCTAAAAACAATATAGATATCGCAACAATTATATATTTTTTCAAGTGCATTCACTCTTTCGATTCATTTTCTTTATTGTATCATTGTATCCAAAATTCCAATAACAACTAACAAGCTTTCCACAGAATTGTAACGAGTTAAACAAATTTTTCCAAAAATAAACCTGTATTATACCATCTTTTTGTATAATGAAAATATAGAAATACAAAATGGGGGTAGAAAGATTATGACTACTTTGTTCCAAAGCGACAAAACCGTTGAAGAAAGCGAATTATTAAGGCTTTTGACTTCAATAAATAACAAGGAAAAGACATGGGAAGATGTAGATCAGGAAGTTGTTTTAGATGCGATGATTCTACATATTGGGTCACCTAATAGTGATCTACGAGAGATGGTTTATCGATCGTTTTATATGTCAATTATCCACGATCAACTCGACTACGAGACATTAAAGAAACTTCTAGATTATAGTGTAACGCACCTTTTATTTAAAGGAATCGGCGAAAGTGGGACAGATTCTGTTTTCACACGAGCTTTCACGACGATATTAATTGCTGTGATCATCCATAAAGATATTGAAGTGGACTTTCTTTCAAAAGAAACACTTATTGAAGTGAAAAATGAAATCAAAAAGTACATAGAATTGGAACGAGATGTTAGGGGTTATGTACCCGTAAAAGGTTGGGCACACAGCATTGCTCATGTGGCGGATACATGTGATGAATTGATCAAGAGTGAAAAAATTGCCGAAGTTGAATACTTTCTTATCATCGAAATTCTTTTGAAAAAATATTGTACGACTCCGACTGGATTTTTGCATGGAGAAGACGATCGTGTTGTTATTGCTGTTCTAACAATGCTCAAAAAAGAGGTTGGATTAGAAGAATTAAAAATGTTTGTCGAAGGTATTCCTGGTTTTTTAAAATCTCAAAAAGAAGAATTGTCATCTGAAAAGTATTGGTTCGTTATGGCTAACTGTAAGTCCCTGCTAAAAAGCCTCTTCATAGGAATTAGTGATGATCCAATATGTAACTCATTACAACATACGATTCAAAAATGCTTATCACAAATTTAAACAAGCTAAAGGAGGCAGGCCATTGGTTTAGAGCACTGAACCTCCTTTTGTTATGCTAAATCTCCGTGCTCTGTTCCCCATTCATGCATCTGTTTTAAAATGGGCATTATTGTCGAACCGAATGCAGTCAATGTATATTCTACCTTCGGAGGTACTGTATTGTACGATTTCCGATCAATGAATCCGTCTTCTTCAAGTTCCTTTAATTGCTGAGAAAGAACTTTATGTGTCACTCCTGACAACAGGTTTCTTAATTCGTTGTATCGTAAAGTACCATCTACACCTAAGTGCCATAGAATAACCGTTTTCCATTTACCACCGATTTTTTGTAATGTATATTCAATTGAACATTTTAGCTTGCCATCGTCATGTGTTGATATTTTCACGAAACTAACATCCTTTCTTACTTCTAGGATAGTATGTCACTTTAAAGTGCGTTCTTACATAGTAGGAGAGTGTCTGGGTATAATGATTCCTGTAATCAACAAAAACAGGGAGGAAGATGAATATGCCAATCTATCCAAGAACATTTTCTCATATTGGATTGTCCGTGCCAAATCTAGAAGAAGCGATTAAATTTTACACAGAGGTTTTCGGATGGTACGTTATCATGGAGCCTTCAGATGTAGAGAATGACGATACACCAATCGGTCAAATGTGCCGTGATGTTTTCGGTGATGACTGGGAAACATTTCGAATTGCACATTTAGCAACAGGTGACAAGATTGGAGTAGAGCTTTTTGAGTTTCCTCATAACGAAAAGCCTGAAAACAATTTTGAATATTGGAAAACAGGTTTGTTCCATTTCTGCATCCAAGATCCGGATATTGAAGGAATTGTAGCTAAAATTAAAGAGTATGGCGGCAAACAGCGCATGCCAATTCGTGAATATTATCCGAACGAAAAGCCTTATAAAATGGTCTATGTAGAAGATCCATTCGGCAACATCTTTGAAATCTATACGCATAGTTATGAGCTTACCTACTCTCAAGGAGCATATTAATATACAAGAGAACCGCTGACTATTTTTGTTCAGCGGTTTTTTCATTGCACAGAAAATCAAAGAAAAGAAAAGACTACTATTTATTTTTTTACTTCTGTAAGCTTGATTTAATGAGATTACGTAATGGAGTGAAGAAAATGACAAAGAAATTCAAGGTGAATCTGCCTAAAATTCAGGGAGATTTAGAAGAAGCAAGATTTCGGGATTTGTATTTGGAGGAAGATCCTTATCTTCATGACTGCTCGATAACGGGAGCTTTTTTAGAGAATGAAGAAATCGACAAACTCATCCTATCCAAAGTGAAATTTAATAATGTGACACTAATCCACTCCAGTTTTTATAAAGTGGACATGACCGATGTTGTATTTGAAAACTGTGATCTTTCCAACACAAATTTTAAAGAAGGTATCCTTTACTGCGTTCATTTTAAAGAATGTAAGCTGATGGGTGTAGACTTCGAAAAGGCGAATCTTAGAAATGTAACGTTTGAGAACTGCATGTTAGACATGAGTGAGTTTGTAGAAACAGATCTTAAACCCGTTTTGTTCGATCAATCTTCGCTTAAGAATGCTAACTTTTATGAAACAAAACTTAATAAAGTGAAATTTGAGACGTGTAATATCGAGGAAATCGATTTTACAGAAACAGCATTAAACGGGATTGATATTAGTACTTGTAAATTCAATAACATTAATGTGGACATCTCAAGTTTAAAGGGATGCACAGTATCTCGAGAACAGGCAATCGTGTTTTCAACATTGTTAGGATTAAAGGTAAAAGAGGAATAAAATTAATATTAACGACCAATTGGATAATTATGTTAAAATTAAAGTGTAGGCACATATGGCATTACTTCATGTATAAAATCATTTTCCGCTAGGAGAGATGAAATGAAGGAGAACCTTACACTAGCTTGGATTGCTGCGTTATTTGCTCTTATAGGACAGCTGTTGTTTTTTATAATAATCGCTATTTATTCCGGTGAATGGCGCTTCGTGATGTGGAGTTTCATCGTGAGTATGAGCGTTGGGGTTCCTAGTATGATCCACGTTTGGCAGGCGCAAAAACGTACGAATCTAAACAGAAATTAAGAGAATTCTGGTACACTATAAAGCTCATTTCCCATTTTGAGGGAAATGAGACTTTTTTGTTTTATTTTCTTTAACAAATGAAAAAGAAGGTACCATCCTCCTTTAAGAGGAATATGAAATGAAGATGATAATAGGGAGATGGTTTTCGATGAGTGGGATTTGAAGCTTTACGGAATTTTTATCAGAAGAGGGATGGAGAACTGCCGTTACAGCGGAAAAAATTAATGAGAACTATAGAACAAGACCTAGTGGCAGATAAAAATGTTTTAGCCGTTTTTTATGGCGGGTCGATCGGAAAAGAAAGCACAGATCTCTATTCAGATATTGATCTTCGTGTTGTCGTGCGAGACGCAGTTTTTGAGAAGTTTCGAGAGAATAAAAAGAAAAGAGCGGCCAATTGGGGGCAAGTTCTTTTCTATGAAGATTTTCCTTGGACAAACTATTCTATCGCTCATTATGACTTCTTTATTAAAGTGGATACTTTCTATTACAAGAAAAAAGATCTTCAGCCTTCTATATGGATGCAGCATTTAAAAATAGTTTACGATCCTGAAGGTCATGTAAACTCAATAAAGCAACAATCACTTCAGCTATCCTACTCACCAACGATAGAAGAAGTAGAGATTTGGCGTACTAAATTCTTCGCATACGTTCATGAGTTCTATAGGCGAGTCATGCGTGGTGAACTCTCATACGCAAAACAATGTTTAGAAAACGGAATCTATTCTATGGTGTCTGGATGGTATATGATGGCAGGTCTACAGCCAAATAACTTTGCTGATTGGTCTAAGGTTGAAGGAATGAGGAGTCCGTTAGCTAACTGGCAGCGTATGCTTCTATCTGAATGGCGCTACAATTCAAACGAAGAGGACATGTTACGAGTCTTAATAAACATCTTACCTCAATTTCAAAAGTTGCATAAAGAGTTATGTGAAGTTGTTGAAATTACGTATGACCAGAATTGGGAAGAAGATATTTTGAGAAAGGTCCTATTTAATTTTTAAACTTGAATGAGGTGGTGAGTGTATGGGTGGGGCTTCAGGGCTAGCGTTTATGGGCTTATTTACTTTTATTTTTCCAATAGCTGTAGGAACCTTTGTGTTGGTCATGCTGTATCGAATGAATCAATCACTTAAAAGAATACCAGATCGACTAGATGAGAAATAATAGTCAAACAAAAAATAGCTGTCCCTGTGTGGACAGCTATCTTTATTTATATCGCTTTTCTATGATTATTCTCTAAAGAAGTATGTTTTTTGAACTTAGGTATCTTTAAGTAGACGACCAAGCGTACAAGATATTCCATTGGACCGATGGGTAGATGTTTTAAATAAATCGAACTAAGGAATGCTTGAGTTCCGAAGATTATAACACCTACTACAGTGGCCAGAATTACACCAAGATCACCAAACCAACCTAAACCATAGCCGTAAAAAAGAAATGTACAAATCATCGATTGCATTAAATAATTTGTTAATGATAGTTTTCCCATACTCTCAAAACCACTTAAAAAGCGTTTGAACTTCTGATGGTTGTAAATGTAAACGAACAGACTGATATAACCGATAGCAAGCATACTTCCTCCGATCATACTCATATCTAAACGATAATCCCACTGCTTGCTGAGGAGAGGGGTAGCTTTTAGTAAGAGACCGATTGGTATAAATAAACCACTTAGGATTGTGAACTGTTTGATCTTAGAAGACGTGTTTTGCAGCCATTTTCGATGTGCTGCATACATACCAATCAGAAACATCGGACTAAGAACAAAAGGAGTTAATAATAACATGAAGGCGGCTTCACCACCACTCATATCAAGCATTTCGTCATTAAGACTGTGTGCTCTTATTTCTGAGTACGTTCCTGATCCATAGATCTCTTGTGTTTGTTTCATGTATAAATCTATCTTATCAGCACGAATCATTTTGATTTCTTCTGCCTCAAACAGAGAGCCAATGAAGAGAAGAGAGAATAGTAGAACAGCCCAAATCAATAGTGTCTTTGGTTTGCGATTTACCATGACCAAAAGCAGAAGACCCATAAGCCCATATACAAAAAGAATATCTCCTTCCCATAAATACGTACTATGCAAGATCCCAAGAGTCATCAGTAAAGCAAATCTTCTGAACAGATGCCACTTTACGCGTTTGTTATTTTCCTTTAACTTGTTACGCATAAGAATGAGAGAGTACCCAAATATGAACATGAAGATGGGAAGGAATGCGCCTTCAATCACCACTTTTGTGAAGTAGTAAGCATATGTATCAACGATTGATAATTGATAATAATGAATTTCATCCTTTCCAAAGATTCCGAACTGGAAAATGAGTAGGTTTGCTAAAAGAATCCCTAATAAACTAAATCCCCTAATACCATCGATGATGTTAATTCTCTGTTTGACCAATGACATGTTAATGATCCCCTTTTTCTACATAATTACCAATACCTAACAAATGCGTCGACGACATAACTATAACAGCGCATTTTATAAAATTCAACAATTATTTATTGTTTTACGATAAAAAAATAATGATTATTGAGATTTTATCCTTCTTTTATGGTATGTTAAATTTATGAAATTAAAGAAGAGGAGCAGAAAGATGAAGTGGAAAATTTTTTATAAATATGGAGCGAAATTATGCTCAGTTCTTTTTTATGTTATTGGTCTTATTGGTATTTTTACCTTGGTATATCATTTGTCTTATTTAATGAGTCCAACAGGGGAATTGGCAAAGTCTTTCGGTGCATTTGATCCTGTGTACAGCAACTTAACGTTAGTTTTTGATACTCAACCTTTACTTTATAAGGATGAAGAATTCATCGTCCTCTCATTGGTGACCTCTATCATTATGTTTGTTTTTGCATTAATTTTCTTAAGACTCATGAGAAAATTGTTACAGAATTTACACCAAGAGAGTTTATTTATGATGGAGAACGTTAAGGTTTTATTCAAGATGGGTATCACCATTCTTGTACTTGGGTCAGCTTTTACCTTTATGGACGAGCTTTTAATGACAAAAGCACTTAAGGAAATACATGTAACGAACGCTTCTGTAACATATACAGGATTAGCTTATGTTGATACGTTTTTCACAGGGATTTTCGTAATGATTCTAGCCTCTGCACTAAAGGTTGCCGTAGAGGCAGTAGAAGAAAATAAACACACAATCTAAAAGTGGAGTAGGGATTGCAATGATTAGAATAAAATTAGATGTTATGATGGCACAGCGAAAAATGTCATTGAACCGATTGTCTGAACTGGTTGATATCACCCCTGCTAATCTTTCTGTACTTAAAAATGAAAAAGGAAAAGCGATTCGTTTTTCAACACTAGATGCCTTGTGTAAAGTACTAGAATGTCAGCCAGGCGATCTCATCGAATATATTGAAGACTAAAATAGAGGGAGAGAGGATTTTCACATGAAAAAAGTAGCTGTTAGCTGGAGCGGCGGGAAAGACAGCTGCTTAGCTCTATATCGATTGCTTCAAGAAAAGCATGAAGTTGTATGCTTGATATCCATGGTTTCTGAAGAAGATGTCCGAAATCATGCCCATGGTATTCCATTAGAAATATTACAATTACAAGCAGATGCGATCGACCTTCCTTTAATTATGGTGGATTCAGCTGGGGAGTATGAAGTTTCTTTGGTAAAGTCTTTAACTTCTATAAAGGAACAGTTTGGGATAGATGCGATCGCATTCGGCAGTTTGTATATGGAAGAAGACCGGAAATGGAATGAACAGGTTGCGGAAAAAGCAGGTCTGGATGCTCTTTTCCCCGTATGGATCTTAAAAGAACAAGCCTCTGAACTATTGGAAGAATTTATTTCATTAGGTTTTCAGTCGATTGTTTGTCGAGCTTCAGCAGATATCTTGGACTCGACTTGGACAGGTCGCGAGTTGAATACAAGTTTTTGTGAGGATATTGAAGTTACCAAGAGCTGCTCTATGGGTGAACATGGAGAATATCATACATTTGTTGTAGACGGACCAATCTTCGGAAAAAGGCTTGAGATTGTTCACTCAGATGTTATCTTAAATTCAGGATTATGGTCGCTCGACATACATTCATGCAGGTTCATAGATAAGGATACGGAGGCTGTTATGAAATGAACATTCACTTTAGAAAGATGTTAAAACCTGAAGAAAACGTAGTAGAAGCTTTAAATCGTTGGGAGAACGACACAAAGCTTGTTCCATTAACACGACCGAATAAGGATAGAGTAGAACTCGTAAGTAAACGAATTATCACGATGGAAGACTTGTATCAACGTTTAGAGTTTCACGAGATTTATTTGATCTTTGTAGATGATCAATTAGTAGGTGAGATGAACTATATGGTCGATCCTCCTCACCTTTTTAAGAGAACGGAAGGAACGGCATGGTTAGGTATTACAATAGGTGAATCGGTTGGAAGAGGTAAAGGAATTGGTTACCAAGCGTTGTCGTACTTAGAGAATGAAATGAAAAGAAATGGTTTGAAACGCATTGAGCTTGGTGTATTTGAATTCAACACCACCGCACAAATGCTTTATCAAAAACTGGGATACTCAGAAATTGGTAGGGTCGAGGCATTCACGTATTATCAAGATCGAATGTGGGCGGATATTCGAATGGAAAAGATGATCAAGTAGTAAAAAATAAGACTATAAGCTGTCCAATAGGGCAGTTTTTTTAATTTAAAGGAATTTTATGGATTTTATTGAATTGTGAAAGCAAGAAGGATAAAAAAGAGGGATCATAATGAAAATTATTGATACTGTTCCATTTTTTCTAGAAAACTATCAACCGTCCATTTCATTTTTAAAAGAATATTATAAGAGGAATCCATGTATCTTTCATGAATATTTTTCTTATCACTGCAAAGACACAGAGGAAAGACATAATTCATCAATTGAAAAGTATCAAGACTCTTGGTCGTCTATACAACGTGTTCACGAGATGATAAAGCCGATTATTCAGGAAGTTGTTCAAGCTTATGAAGAAGCATATGGTGTAATTTTTCCTGTTGAAGTAAATCTAATCGTTGGTGGTTATGGCTCTAATGCTTACACGCATAGACAGATTATACCTAATATTACGTTTGCGTTAGAAAGGTTGTCTCCAGACTGCCATCATTTAAAAACCATCGTAGCTCACGAATTTGGGCATGCCACACAAAATATTTTGACAGATAAAACAATTATGAATTGGGAGAGAGTGAATTGGAGCAGTCCAATGACCTGGTTGAATCAAGAAGGCGCTGCAACCCATTTTTCTCAACAAATTGTAGCAGGACTCCATCCCTCCGTATACTTTTCTTTTGATAATCATGGATGTGATTGGTTTGAGTTTGCTCAAAAAAATGAAGATAAAATCTTACTTGCATTTGCAAATGATTACAATTCATTGCCCTCTCAAACGATCTTTTCTGAATGGTTCTCCATAAATGGTGGAAAGAAATTTGGTTACAGTAGATTTGGCTATTACTTAGCGTATCTGTTCTTTCAAGACCAAGTCAAAATGCTGGGTGAGCGAGATGCGATAACGGCTTGGAAAGATGATGATTTCATAAAGAAAGCTGAAACTTGGGTTCGCCAACGCTCAGGAATAAGAAATAATCATTTGGAGCTGATGTGATGAGCATGAAACAAGAGAAACCCTTGATTATGATAGTAGGTACTTTTCATATGAGATACACACCGGACCTTCAACGTATGGACTTAGATGATTTATTAGCTGATTCCAGACAACAAGAAATTCTTACGGTGGTGAAGCAATTAAAGAAGTTCAAGCCATCAAAGGTTGCATTAGAGGTGGTGAAAAGTGAAGAGGATAAATTAAATCGGGAATTTCATCAATACAGAGAAGGTGAACTGAAACTAGAGGTTGATGAAGTTCACCAGCTTGGGTTTCGAATAGCTTCAGATCTTCAACATGAAAAAGTTCATGCTGTGGATTGGATGGATACAGTAAGGAATAGAGGATTGGGTCAGGTTTTTGAGTGGGCAGAAAAGAATCAACCTGAGCACTTTCGTTATATAAATGAAAACTATCGTTCTAATCATGAGCTGTCAATAGGGAAAAAGAGTGTATATGATATTATCAAATCACAAAATCATGAGTCATTTATAGAGAAACAGCATGAGATGTATATGGCGATAGCACGAATTGGCTCTAACGTAGAATACATTGGCATTGATTGGATCAGATGGTGGTATCAACGAAATCTAATTCTTTATTACAATTTAACTCAGATTACATCGACATCAGATCGTACCTTATTAATTATCGGTGCGGCTCATGTACATCTAGTTACTCAATTTTTAAAAGAGAGTAACTCATTTAGTGTTGTAAATCCTTTAGACTATCTTGCATAATGTTGAGTATAATCAACTATTATTTATTCTTTCAATCAACGAAATCGTTAAGAATACGGTAAGAGAAGCTACTATAATGAAGGCTGCAGTGTTAGAAATATAATTAAAATCTAATTCATGAACGATTTTAGATTCTTCACCATAATAGTTTAGTAATTCCATTGTTTGGTTTTCATAGTCTAATAGAAAATAAGAAAGAACACTTCCGATGATTGCTCCGAAAATTAGTGAGAGCAATGTTTTATTCATACAACTTAGCACTCCCATTCATATATTTATTTATCGAGTAACATATGTATTATTGTACCATTATATTCCATCAAGGAGGAGCTTATGAATTCAGGTGCTGTGTTCGGAATTGTATTGACTCTAAGTCTTTTTGTGTTTAACTACTTTCCATATACTTTGAAAGAAAAGCTCAGACTGCCTTATTGGGTTTCAGGTATCCTCATTTGCTTTTTAGGACCACTGGTTGCAATGGGGGTAGGATCTTATCTATTAGATGAAGCTCATCGGGATGGTAGCGACGGGTTCGGAGCAGGAATAGCAGGAGCGATTATAGCTATAGTCCTTATTGCAAACGGTGCTCTCTATATAATCGGAAGTGTGGTTTCTGCCATAGAACAATATGTTACACGACGAAAGAAAGACAAAACGTATAATTAGCAAATAAAAATAAACGAATTCCACTTGTTATACTACTTTGACTTTGAGATATCTATAGATAAAAAACACTGCAAAATATCGCAGTGTTTTATTTATTGTTATCATTCAAAATATATTGGTCTGATATATTGAATTTCTCGTCTATAAGTATATAAGGATGTGTTTTCAATAAACTTGTCTGTAAATGTTCTGGCATCCTTTCACCTTCATATGCACAAATGAGTGGGAATGCAAGTTCATTTACCGCACCATCCACGACTCTCTCAAGATCCTCGACCAGATGAAGGGGATCTTCCATCGTGCCCCATTCAACATGTGCCCATGAGCGAAAAGGTTGGTTATTATCTACATATGATTTAACCGTTTTGAAAAAGTAATCAATTATTGCAGGCGGATGATAACTGCCGCTTGAATAGTAAAAATCGAAGTTATTTACATGATGGACAAGCTTCATTTGTTCTGGTGTTAAACAAGTAGTAAGCTCTTTATGAACCATTCGATAGATTCGTTCGTTTTCTATAACCACAACGTATTCTCCTAGAGAGGTACCTTCTTGTATATAACTAACAATTTGTTCCATGTAATTTTTCATTCCATTGTAAGAATAAAGCACATGAACACTTCTTCTTTGTTTAAACAACTCGTTCATATTCATTTTAAATCATCACAACTCTCGGGTATGTATTTCTATTAGTGTACTAGTTTTAAAGGATAAAAGCTAAGGGAAGTATTGTAAAAGCTAAAGTTGTTTTAAATGACATTCAAGTAGCGGTTTTATCACTTTATTTTTGGGCTACTATAAGAGATGTAGCGATAGAACAATAATTTATATTGTTGTTGATCAATGTAAAAATATGTATTGAAAAGGAATTGATGATATGAAAGCCGTTCAAGTGACTGGTTATGGGGATGTAAACAAATTAGAAGTTGTTGAAATAGACATTCCAGAGCCAGGAGAAAATGAAGTATTGGTACAGGTAAAGGCTTGTGGCATCAATAATACTGAAATTTGGATGAGAGAAGGAGCATATGGGAAGGATTCCAAATCCGGATGGCGTCCAGAAGGCGTTCAATTTCCGAGAATTCCGGGATCCGATATTACAGGTACAGTTGTGAAAACAGGTAAACAAGTTGCGACTTCTATAATAGGAAAGGATGTTGTTCTGTTCCCTTTTACATCAACTGGAGAAGACGGCTTCGAACATATTTCTGATGATATGTCTTTTATAGGGTCAGAGTATGACGGAGGATATGCTGAATACGTAGTGTGGCCAGCTGAACTGTGTTTTGATATGCCTTTACAAAGTTTCACAGAAAGTGCAGTTTTCTCAGTGAGCGGTTTAACTGCTTGGCACATGGTTGAACAGATACAAATTCAACCGAATGAGACCATCCTTGTAACAGGTGCCAACGGTGGTGTAGGCTCACTGAATGTACAGATTGCTGCTAAAGTTTTTGGTGCTAAAGTAATTGCAGTAGTAGGTGACCTAACGTTAGAGGGAAAACTAAAAGAACTCGGTGCAACTCATGTCTTGTCATATAAATCGAGTGACCTTGCAAAAGAGATTCAACAAATAAACGGGGGTCCAATTGACTCTGTATTAGATGTAGTTGGGGACGCGTTGTTTTCTATTTCTCTCCAAGCATTAAAAAATGGAGGCAAGTACTGTATTTCAGGATCTGCCGGTGGACAGAAAACAGAACTTGATTTTAGAACCTTATATTTAAAACACATAACACTTTATGGTTCTGTCTTAGGAACAAGGACTGAATTTGTTCGAATGCTTCAAGCGATTTCTCAAGGCAAGATTGTGCCAGTTATAGATCGAACGTTTCCTCTCCAAGAGGCGAGAGAAGCTCAAACGTATTTTAAGAAAGCTGGAAAGTTAGGAAAGATTGTATTAATTCCTTAGTTCATATGTCTTGAAAAAGGAAGTAAAACTAGTTCACACCAAAAGTGAAGAATGGGCTGCCCAAATTAAGTGTTCTTAATTTTTAGGCAGCCTTTGTCATTTAACTTGTTCTTTTTACTTGATCCTCTATAGCATTATCGTCAATCTGCAAACGGGTACGTATTAAGTAATATATACCTGGAACGGCAATAATCACTCCAATAAGAAGGTAAGTCATGCGCGTACTCATTCCTAAGAAACTGGAAGAAGCAAATAAAATTCCGAGTGGCATGGTTATACGTAGAAAAAGTAACCTTACCGCGCTTAATTGTGTTAAGCGTTCTCTAGGGGCTTTCTGTTGAAATAGAGCAGAGCTTTGCGCATTGAACATAGGGAATAAGATTCCTCCTAAAAGCTCGCATCCCCATGCAATATAAATGGTAGGTGCAAAGTATAACGCGATGAAAGACAATCCACCGCCTAAAAGACCAGCGTACATGGTTTTGTTGTTCTTAGGTAACTTTGTAAGAAGTAGCATGCCAAGCGCATATCCGATCGGAAACATTCCCGCGAAAATGGCATATTCCCAAGCTTCTCCGGATAATTCTCCTCTTATAAAAGGCACGTTTAATACCAAAGTAGCTCCCACTGCAAATTGCACAGAAGATGATAATAGAGTAAGTCTTAATAGCTGTGGAAATTGAATGAAAGTTTGATACCCAGCTTTTGTTTCTTGCCACCAGAACTTTTTTGACCATGTCGCTACTCTTTTTGTGCTTACTTGAGGAATTTGAGAAAGCGATATTGAACTAAGTAAGAACATAAGACTGGATAACCCATAGATGATATATAGAGGACTGACTAAGAGAAGTAAGGATGTAACGCCTGGTGCGATAAAACTCATGAGGCGCATAGTTCCGTCGAGTATGCTGTTGGCTGAAACTAATTCTATTTCTTCACAAAGGTCGGGTAGTAAGGAGAACGAAAGACTAGCGTAGATCGGCTGCAAAAGTCCCAACACACATTGCAATACTACTAATCCAGCTATCGTACCCATTTCTGTACCACTTACGTATCCGATCAAAGGAAGGATATAAGCAAATGAGCGGACCCGTTGAATATTTTTAAGCATTCGTTCTTTGATAACGTGATTTAAGAACGGAGCACTAATGCCTTGCAGAATTAAGGAAGGAAGAAAGTAAACTAGCCAAAGTGCTCCCATCCACTCTTTTGAACCAGTTATCTCAAACAATAGAAGTCCGTTTATGATTCCACCGGCAGCACCTCCGAATTCGGATATGATTTCTCCGATCCAGAGAGCTTTAAATGGTCTGGATAATGACTTATTTTTCATTTGTCTATTCTCCTAAATAGTGCTGAAGTTGGTTGGAGAACGAATGAATCTGGTGTGTGTTAGCTGAATAAATACCTCTTTCAACCTTAACAAATTTAGCAGCTTTTAAAAGTGAAAGCTGGTGATGTAGAGTTGTTTTTGATACGTTGAACTGAATGGTTAATTCTTGAAGAGAGAGTGGTCCTCTCATTAGTTGATACAATACCTTTAATCGCAGCTCGTCACCTAGTGCCTTATGACCTCGTACAAGCTCGTTTGGAGGAGAACCGGGCTCTAATAATGCTTCATCAGTTAATGGATAGAAGATCAGCTTTGTATCTGTTGTTTTTTGTTCCAAAATCCATGGTCTGTACGAGACATGTGGAATGAGTTTTATGTTCCACACGGAAGGTTCTGGTACGTATTTTGCGCCTCTTGTAATACGTTCAATTTCTTCTAATGGTTTTTGGTTATCAAGAAGACCATGCTGTTTTTTTTCAAATGAGAGAGCTTGCATCCATTTTTTCCAATCCGTATTTTGGCTGAGCCAGTTGTACCATTCCGAAAGTGTATCAGTTAGCAAGGAGTGCAGTTCATCGCGGCTAATACTCCCAAGCGTTCGTACATATCCCTCTAAATAATCGTGTTCTTTAAATAGAGACGCATATTGATAGAAAGCATCAGGCTGTTCATAACTTTTCGCTGTCTCAGTTCTGTGCGACTCATATGAACGATTTTTATAAGGTAAAAGTGTTTCATAGAAAACGGTAGATGGTAATTCAGAAACCTTTACTGAAAATTCTCTTATTGAAGAAGCTGAAACCTTGTTCTGCAGCATGATCATTCCATACCACAAATTTGTCTGCTCAATTTTATCTAGATTGTTCTCCAAGGATACAGTCATTAAGGACTTTCGATTCGTCCACTGTTCATCTTGCTCAAATGTGTGACGCAGCTTCGCATATGTATAACCCGCAATTCCTAAAGCTAGCTCCCATATCGGTGAACTTTCGATTGACAGTGATACCGTTTCATGAGAATGAGGAGAATGGATATTTTTCATGTCGACCTCCTAAATGTAATGAATTCTAGTTTTTATTCTAATTCAATGAAACTTAAAATTCAATATATTTAGAATATGTAATTCGAAGTAAATTGAAACTTTTCTTAAAATCAGTAAAACCTCTTTTTTGCCTATCTATGTGCTAAAATTAGGAAAAAAAGGGGTCGGAGGTTATGTTTGTTTATAAAATTGACGAGGAGCTATCTCTTCGTATGTTCAATGAAAAAGATGCAACAGAGTTCTTCCAACTAACCATACAATCTAAAGAGTATTTGAAAGAATGGTTAGGCTGGTTAGATTATACAAATGAAGAAGAGGACTCTTTAGCGTTTATAAAAGCAACCTTAAACGGAGTAAAAGAAACAGGGGGCTATCCAAAGACTACAGCAATCATCTATAAAGGAAAAATCGCTGGAATTATTGGGTTTAACGAAATTAGTAGGTTACATAAGATCGGTGTTATGGGTTATTGGCTCGGTCAACAGTTTCAAGGAAAAGGAATTATGATGAGAGCGTGTAAAGCTTATATAAAATATGGCTTCCATGATCTCGATCTTAATCGAATTGAAATACGAGTAGCTGAAGAAAATAAAAAAAGCCGTGTGATTCCTGAGAAACTAGGATTTCAGGAAGAGGGCAAAATTCGCCAAGCAGAATGGCTTTATGATCATTATGTTGATCATGTGATATATGGCCTATTGTCTGAAGAATGGAAACAAAATAACTAGGATGTTAATGAAAGTTGACACGAAAAGGTTTTAACTTACCTTTTTGCTGTCGGCTTTTTTGTTTTAAGTGGGATTATTTAAACAAATGTTACTAGAAAGTGCCTATCGTACTTGAAAGTGCGTACTATTAATTTTAGTTAAAGAGCGTATGATTACAATCATAAACGAAAATTTTTTCATAGGAGGGCACGACCAACAATGAATCCATTCATAAATCATCGTTCTTACAATCGAATGTATAAAGAGGGTGAATTGACACTTGGGTTACACATACCTCTTGAAAATTATAGATTTGCCACACCGACGATGGAACAACAAGTTGAACTGTCGCAGTTAGCTGAACAATTAGGTTTTACAAGTTTATGGTTTCGTGATGTTCTGATGGAAGATCCGAATTTTGGAGATCCAGCGGTAGGACAGATTTACGATATGATGATCTATATGACTTATTTAGCAAGTCAGACAAAGGAAATCGCTCTAGGAACAGCAGCTGCAGTCTTACCGTTAAGGCATCCGTTGCGTGTTGCAAAAGAGATCGCAACATTGGATCAATTGTTCCCAGAACGTGTATTACTCGGTGTATCTTCAGGTGACAGGCGTGCTGATTTTTCTGCATTAGGCGTAGCGCACGAAACAAGAGGGGAAGCGTTTGTGGAGGCTTTTCAATATCTTAACGAGGTGCTATACAAAGAGTATCCTAGTATCCGTTCATCTCGAGGAATCGTGCAAGGATCGAACCTTGTACCTAAGCCAACAAAACGAATTCCAACATTTATTACAGGCTATGCACAACAGGAAATGGAGTGGTTTGCAGAGCATGGAGATGGGTGGATGTACTATCCTCGCAGTCCAAAATATCAAGAAGTAACGATCAAGAGATGGAGAGAATTAGTAGAGGGTTATCATCCTGATACGTTCAAACCATTCACTCAGCCGATGCATCTTGATCTAGCAGAAGATCCTAATGAAGCTCCGAAACCGATTCGATTAGGATTTAGAATTGGCCGCAATCCATTGATCGAGCTGTTGCAAGTGTATAAAAAATCTGGAGTAAATCACTTGTTCTTTGCGCTTTTTGATAGTGAAAGACCAGCGAAGGAAGTTATACAAGAACTAGGTGAAGAAGTGATACCGCATTTTCCAGCTTTAAAACATTAACTCGTAACAATAAAGCCAAGCTAGCTGCTAGACGCAGTAGCTTGGCTTTTGCTTAGTATAGAACGTCTTGAAGAAAATTTTTCTAAAGCGTAAATATGTTGAAACTCCAAGCACTCATGGCTGTCCGTTGCATGACTCCTGTGCAAACATAAAATGGCTGATCGGAAGGAATACACCGACCAGCCTTCTTCTTTAACTCAGATTTCTTAAAAAGTACCATACCAAATTAGTAAACGTTTGGGCTTGAGAAGAAATAGGTGATTCTTCAAAGCACTTTTGAAATGGCTTCAATAATGGCTGAAGAACAATCTTACGAATACGCTCACGTTGAAGTTCACTCATAATCGCATCAAAAAGGTCTTGCTGTTCTTCTGTAAAGGTATAATCCTGCTGTAGTTGATCAGCGAGTGATAGAATGTCATCTATTTTAACTTGTTTTTTATTTGCATTTGTACGAAGTAAATCAATAGCTGAAAGAGGGATGAGAACAGATTCGTTCGTCATCATCTTCGGTACGATCAATTCAATATAAGAAAGAAGTGTATCAACGACATGCTCTAAGGAGTATGTCGTATTTGTAATTTTTAATGTAAACAACATATGGTGCATCATTCCGAAGAACAGGATGGTAGCTTCAAAAACATGCTCCCGAACTTCGTCGCCTAAGATCTCAATAAATCGATCGGATATCCATTCCATCTCGTATAACCGGTGCTGCATAACGAGTTTTTTGAGGTCAGCTTCATTAGAAGATAGAATCGCTTCAAAAAGTGGCTGAAGGTTTCTTTCCTGGTTTAATCGCATAATGATTACAATTTGTTCGATGAAAACATCCCGATCGCCTGTATCCTTACCAATCTGAACGGCTATTCGCTGTTGACTGGCGTCATAGCGTAAAAATTCTAATATGTCTGCAATACAGTCACTCTTTGATGAGAAATAGTTATAGAACGTACCTTTAGATATATTGGCTTTATCAATGATTTCCTGTATAGAAGTCTGCTGAATACCTTTTTCTATAAAAAGCTTTAAAGCGGTGTCAGCAACTTTTCTTTTCCTGTTATTCATTTGTTCCTCCTAAGTCCAACCCTTATAGCTAGTATAAATTTCTTCAGATGGAAACACAACGCTTTTAGACTGACGGTATAAAATAGTTGATATTTTTATACTGAGGGTATAAACTTAATAAAGTTAAGTAATTATTTTAATACAGAGGAGAAATGACATGGGGAATACAGATTCCACTTTACAACATAAAAAACCGCCCTATTTGATGCTTGCGATCTTGTTCGTTGGAGCGTTCGTAGCTTTCTTAAATAATTCATTGCTGAACGTAGCATTGCCTACCATCATGGTGGATTTAAATGTTAAAGACTATTCGACCGTTCAATGGTTGGTAACCGGATTCATGCTAGTGAGCGGTGTTTTGATACCTGCTTCGGCATTTTTAATCACTCGATTCTCAAATAGAATGTTATTTATTACAGCGATGGCTATCTTTACAATCGGTACAGCGCTATCGGCTTTTGCTCCTAACTTTGGTTTGTTATTAACTGGACGAATGGTGCAAGCTGTAGGTTCATCTGTGATGGGACCAATCCTAATGAACGTTATGCTCGTTAGTTTTCCACGCGAAAAACGAGGTATTGCCATGGGGATTTTCGGGTTGGTCATGATAACTGCTCCAGCGATCGGTCCAACTTTGTCGGGGTATATTGTAGAATACTACGACTGGCGTCTGCTTTTTGAAATGATTCTGCCTTTAGCTATCTTGAGTTTACTATTTGCAGTGTGGAAGCTTGAAAACGTGATGAAGCAAAACAAAAATGTTTCACTAGATTATCTTTCACTCGTGTTGTCTAGCATCGGTTTTGGTGGCATTCTTTACGGATGTAGCACAGCGAGTTCGGACGGATGGACAGATACGGTTGTTCTATCAACACTAATCATTGGTGGTATAGCGTTAATTATTTTCATCCTACGACAACTTAAGTTAGATGAACCATTGTTGAACATTCGAGTGTATAAGTATCCAATGTTTGCTCTTGCATCTGTAATTGCGATTGTTAATGCAGTTGCCATGTTTTCAGGCATGATTTTAACACCAGCTTACGTCCAAAGCGTGCGAGGCATATCGCCGTTAGATTCAGGGTTGATGATGCTTCCTGGAGCAATCATTATGGGTATCATGTCTCCGATTACTGGTAAACTTTTTGATAAATTTGGACCGCGTGCTTTAGCGGTTGTAGGACTTTCAATCACTGCGGTTTCAACTTATATGCTCGCTCACTTACAAGCTGATTCGGCTTATTCTTACATCATACTGATCTATTCCATGCGCATGTTTGGATTATCAATGGTTATGATGCCGATTATGACGAATGGTCTTAATCAGCTTCCAACGAGCTTAAATCCGCACGGTACAGCCGTTAATAATACAGCACAGCAAGTTTCAGGTTCGATTGGTACAGCGATACTAGTTACGATTATGAACACTGTTACGAAAACTGAAGCAGAAAGCTTAATGAGCGGAGTAGATCCAGCGACGATTACCGAAGCCTCAACCGCTGCTTTAACACAACAGGCTCTTCTGTCAGGTATTCAATACTCATTCTTTGTAGCATTCGGAATTAACATTGTTGCTTTAGTGCTAGCCTTTTTCGTTAAACGCGTAGATACAAGTGCTGAAGCAGTAAATAAGATTGAAAAAGGTAACAAAACATCAACTAAGTCAGTTACAGCTTAAAATATACTTATAAAACCGACACTAAATTGGGTACGATTAATACCCAATTTAGTGTCGGTTTTTTCTTTTTCTTTAAGAATTAGGACCAGAATGTAGTAGCTGAGTACGCCTGCAACATTAAACAGTATATTTACAGGTGAAGGTGCCTTGATCTCAGGTGAATAGGTTAACATTATCAGTGAAAGTTAAGTGTTTACCGGTGCTCAAAATAATTCTTAGGTGATTACACTCCTTTTATCGGAGAACGTGTAACAAATATAAAAACACGTACCGTAAAACACTTTAGATCAACTAGTCATGTGTAGTATCTATATGTATTTGGGTAAAGTAATAAGCAGATTGATTTACATCGTCTAAAAATAGGAGTAAGGTCTTAACTAATCTTTTGTAAGTAAAAGGAGTGGAAATGAAGATGAATAAAATGAACACCGATTTTTCAAATATATATATTAACGGCGAATGGAGAAAAGGAAGCAGTGATAGCTTCATGAAAAACACAAATCCGTTCACAGATGAGGAGCTTGTTACGATTCAAGCTGCGACGAAAGAAGACTTGGACGAAGCTTATGAAGCGGCGAGAATTGCTCAAGCTGAATGGGCAAACGAACTTCCACAAAACAAGCGTGCTGTTTTAGAAAAAGTAGCTGACGTTATGCAAGAGAATGAGGAGCTTATTATTGATTGGATCATCAAAGAATCAGGCTCAACGTATATGAAAGCTATCTCAGAATTTCGGGCATCTATCAATATTTTAAAAGAATCAACAACATATCCTTATCGTATGGAAGGAAAGATTCTTCCATCACAAACAGCAGGGAAGGAAAATAGAGTGTACCGTAATCCATTAGGTGTAATTGGAATTATCAGTCCTTGGAATTTTCCGTTCCATCTGGCTATTCGATCCATCGCACCTGCTATCGCGACTGGAAATGCTGTCGTAATTAAACCAGCTACAGACACACCGGTAACAGGTGGATTAATCTTTGCGAGTATTTTTGAAGCGGCTGGCCTTCCAAAAGGTCTGATAAACGTTATTGTAGGACGCGGTTCAGAAATTGGGGATGAAATTGTTACACATCCAACTCCGCGTCTGATCTCGTTTACAGGTTCAACGGAAGTCGGCAGACACATCGGTGAACTTGCTGGTAAGAACTTAAAGAAATCTGCTCTTGAATTAGGCGGTAATAACGTATTTATCGCGTTAAAAGAAGCAGACATTGATCAAGCAGTAGATTCAGCCCTGTTTGGAAAGTTCTATCACCAAGGGCAAATATGTATGGCAATCAATCGTATCTTTGTTCATCAAGATATTTATGAAGAATTTGCAGAAACCTTTGTTCAACGTGCAAAAAACCTAAAATTTGGTGACCCGTCCAAAAAAGATACGAACGTTGGTCCATTAATCAATAGAGACCAAGTTGATCGAATCTTAAAAGATATTGAAGACAGTGTTTCACAAGGTGCGAAGATTCGTATTGGTGGAGATGCCGACGGAAATGTTTTAGAACCTACTGTAATAACAGATGTGAATAACGAAATGCCTTTAGCGAAGAATGAAATTTTTGGACCAGTAGCTATTCTTATTCCGTTTGAAAAGGATGAAGACGTTGTTCAAATGGCAAATGCTTATCCGTACGGACTGAGCGGAGCCGTTCATTCTAAAAACATTGAACATGCAACAAACATAGCTCATGACATTCATACAGGTATGATTCACATCAATGACCAATCTGTTAACGATGAACCTCACATGCCATTTGGTGGAGAAAAAGATTCAGGACTTGGTCGATTTAATGGTGAGTGGGTGTTAGAAGAATTCACTACTCTAAAATGGTTATCTGTGCAACGTAATCCAAGAAATTATGGACCTTTCATTAGCCAATTAAAGTAAATAAGTACAAAAAGCATCCGGATGTCTACATTCGGATGCTTTCTTTATTTGAAGCAATTTTATGATGTTTTTCGAAATGGGTAAAAACTCAACTTATTTTTACCCGTGTTCTTTGAAACGTATAGTGCCTCATCTGCATATTCAAGTATGGTTTGTGGTGAAACGTCCTGAGCTACCCATTCAGCTGATCCCATGCTGCATCCAATTTTTATAGAATGTTCCTGAATAAAAAATGGTCGGTTAAGAGTGTCTATGAGGAATTGTGAGATCTCGGTTATTTCATTCAGATAATTCTCCTGAATCGGAAGTACAACTACAAATTCATCTCCACCCAAACGTGCTGCAAAATGTTCCTTCTTTATTAATGAATCAATGATACGCTTACCAACTTCTATTAAAAGTAGATCTCCTGCATGATGTCCATGTGAATCATTGATTGATTTAAAACCGTCCAGGTCCAAATAAAGCACCCCATAGCTACCATTAGAACAATCAAAGCGAACTGAATTCATGTACTCTAAAAGAGCTAACCGATTCGGCATACTTGTCAGATAGTCGGTATGTGCCATGTTCTCCATCTTGTCTAACTGTTTTTCTGTTTGTTTTAATGATGAGATTAAGCTTCTAAAAGAAGAACTTAGAACTTCTATATCTTTGATTCCTCGCAACAAAGGAATCTCTACGATCTCACCATCTTTCAACTTGTCAGCGGAAATAGCCAAGTCAAAAAGAGGACGAGAAACTCTCTTAGTGATAAACCATCCTATTACAGCCATAAGTAGAGAAATCACAATACCACAGACTAAAATGAATGTTTGCAGATATTGGACGGATGCATAAGCCGCTTGTTCTGATTGACGAATGACAACCGTCCAGCCTAATCCTGGATAATTTTGATATCCGTCGCCAAAAGCATAGCCTGTCACATACTCTTTTCCATCTGGCCAACGTACAAAATTCCACTCGTTTCTCTTTCCTTTATTATCGAGATCACTTATCTTTATTTTTTTACCTAGATCATTTTTATGGCCTAATAATACTGTATCTTCTTTACTGATTATGTACACTTCCACATCTTTTTTCTGCTCTTTTATGGGCTTTAGAATCGCGGCTTCCACTTCTTTAGACCATTCCCAGCTGAGATGGGCGGCTAACACACCTTGGAAAACACCATTTTTATCTGTTAATGGTGTACTGATATCAACTAATTGTAAGGGTGAACCATCCTTGGTTGGAATCAGTTTGGATAACAAAAGTGCATCATGAACATCACCGATAAAAGGCTGTTCAGTTGCTTTTTGAAAAACGGGACGAGCAGATATATCTTGGTTGATGAGAAGTTTCTTTGTTGAAGCTTGAATGACTCCTTGTTGATTCGTTATTCCAACCCAAGAGAAGGAGGGAATTTTATTTTGAAGCTGATCGATCAGAAATTGTGCTTCATTTATTCTTCTTGGGTCTTTCAGAACTTCCTGTTCACTCAAAACTTGTAGTTCCTGGTATCTGGACCACATAAAAGAATCAAGGTTGTGGGATAGTTGAAAAGCTGAAGAAGCTAAAGAATTACCTATTTCTTTTTCTAATAATTCGCTAGATTTATCACTGATAAAGATACTAAGAAATAATGATGTGGCTAATATGATCAATGAGATGCTCACGGACAGATACGTTTGAATTTTGATAGACATAAAACGTGACTCCTATAATAATTAAATTTATTTCATCAAGAACCCTTTGTTATATCGGAACAAGTATTGAAATGATTAGGAATCTATTAGATAAACGATTAGATAAAGTTCTCAAACGAGAATTATGGCAGTTGATTATGCTACACTACGAGGACAAGTCATATACATTAAAGGTGATGATGAGATGCTAATTAATGATAAGATACGCCAAGATTTGTTTGCAGAAGTGGAAGGAATAAATGACGAAAATCTAAATCAAAAACCTTCGGAAAATGAATGGTCCATTAAGCAAATTTTGGAACATCTATATTTAATGGAAGGTGGAATCGCAAGAAACATTAACCATCAACTCCAAAATGGTAAAGTGGTAAACGCAGACAAGAAGCCGATCGAAGCAACAATCAATAGAGATATTAAGGTAGATGCTCCAGAATTTGCAGTGCCAACTTCAGAATGTGCATCTATTGAAGAGCTAAAAATGAAATTGGCTGCGACGCATAAAAATTTACTAGATATCGAGAAGACTGCTGATGCAAAAGATTTAGAAGCAAAAGGCTATCCCCATCCTATCTTCGGTGACATAAGTTTAAAACAATGGATTCCATTTGTGGCCTACCATGAACAACGACATATCCTTCAAATTAAAGAAGTGAAAGAAAAGTTAAGTCTTTAAAATAGATAACGGTCAGTACATTCTCCAAGGAGGAGGATGTACTTTTTTTATTGAATGAAATGAGGATAACAAGAATGAAAGTTTCGGTTTAGGTGCAATACTGATTGAAAGAATGAAAAAAGGAGGACTGAAGATGTTGTTGAAAAACAAAATCGCAGTCGTTTATGGTGCTGGTGGTGCAATTGGCGGTGCTGTTGCACGCGCTTTTGCAGAAGAAGGAGCTTCTGTATTTCTGGCAGGAAGATCTATGGATTCACTTCAAATTGTAGCAGATGAGATAACAAATGCTGGAGGCAAAGCAAAAGTTACAAAAGTAGATGCTCTGAATCAAAATGAAATAGTAGGACATCTGGATCGAATCGTTCGACATGTGGGACAAATAGATATTTCCTTTAATGCAATAGGAATACGTGGGGACCTTCAAGGAACTCCACTAATTGAAATGTCAAAGGAAGACTTTATGACTCCTATTCTAACAGGTGTCCAAACTCATTTTCTAACAAGTACTGCAGCGGCAAAGCATATGATCAACCAAAAATCAGGGGTTATCCTAACTCTCTCTGCTTCAACTGCAGCATTGTCAGGCAGAGACCGAACCTATCATTTAACAGGAGGTTTTGCGTCCGCATGTTCAGCCATTGAAGGATATACACGTAGCTTAGCCGGTGAGCTCGGTTCAAAAGGCATTCGTGTCGTAGCTATAAGATCAGACGCTATTCCAGAAACATGGAAACCAGATTATAATGAGATTCAGGCGTATATGGAGGAAGGAACAGCACTAGGACGTCTTCCAAAATTAAAGGAAGTTGCAGATGCAGCAGTATTTATTGCTTCTGACCGAGCAAGCGCAATAACGGGTGCCGTTATGAATGTAACGTGCGGTTCAATAATGGACTGAGTCATTTATTGGGTTTTTATGTTAAAATTAACTCTATTGGAATATGAAAGCTAAAGGAGCATATAAGAATGTCACATACAAATTGTGTAACATGGTCTCATGAGTAGACAAAGATGTTTATTCATGAAGGGTTAATGTTTATTTTCACCGATTCTCTATGAATGATGTCTCTGTTTACTCCCTTCTAATGATAAAAAAATAGAATGGAGAGATAGCATGATTCATTTAAACCTACTAACTGAGCAAGAATTTAAGGAATATCAAACATTCATGATTTCAGATTATGCCCTTGAAATCACTAAGAACTTTAACCTATCGTTACAGTCAGCATTAGAAGAATCAGAAATGATGATGAAGGACCTATGGAAAGATGGGTTGTTTACTGAAGGTCAGTATTTATACAAAATTAAAGACTCCAAAACCAATGAAAAAGTAGGAATCCTCTGGTATGGATTGATACCAGAAATCAATCAAGCCTACGTGTATCATATTTTCATAGACGAGCTCTATAGAAGAAAAGGATACGGAAAAGGTACATTAGAAAAGCTTCAAAGTATGTTAAAACAGTCAGGTATAGACTCTATTGGGTTAAGTGTTTTTGGGGAAAATGAAGCCGCTTATCAGTTATATAAGAAATTAGGGTATAAAAATACAAGAATATCAATGGAATTCATCTTATAGAACATTATTAAATATAGGTTTGTGGTAAAGCTTAGGGTCATGGTGACTCTGAGCTTTTTTCATTCTAATAAATGTGATTTACAGTAACAGGAATTAAATTCCAGAAGGAGAATATAGAGAATTAGAGGTGATTGTATGAAAAAAATACTTGGCTTTTTACTTTTAATCATGTTGGCAGCTTGCAGTGAAAAAGGAGCCGTAGAAAAGCTGAAAATGAATTATCCGAGTGTAAAGAAAGAGATAGAGCAAATGTCGACAGAGGTGCAGAATAAAATGGCAGCTCCAGAAAAACTTCCTTTTCAGCCAAAAGATGTCCAATTAACATATGCTGCAGAACCGGCGGGAGATCCAAAAGGGGATATCTTACACACTGAATTTATTTATGGTAATGAAAAAGGTTCTGTCCTTCATGTAACCACGTTTCAAAATAAAAAGGCAACTTTTAATGATGAAGGTGAGAAGAAGACAACAAAATTGAAAGATGGAACTGAGGTTGTTATTGAAGCTGAATCATCTGAAGTTATAGCCATTCGTTGGAGGAAAGACGATGTTTATTACGGGATGATGTTAATGGGTTCTGAATTTAAGATGGAGGATCTTTTGAAATCAGCAAATTCGATGGACTATTAGGAGGTGTTTATTTTGAGTGAAAAATACAGTTATATTTCGTTACTCTTAAGTGCTTCTACAGTCGCTTTCTTTCTTTTTATACAAACATATGCCTTTTCTATAGAGTATTTGCGGTTTATCTTGTGGGTAGGAGTACTCTCTGCCATGTATTTTGCATTTCGGTCACCTAAAAAGATCGGTATTCGGGGATTGGCAATTACAGCAGCACTCATTCTCGCAGTTCCTCTTTTACTTATGGAGTTGGTCGGATTAGCTTGGCGTAATGGTGGATTCGGAAATTAAGTGAGACATTTGTAAAAAAAGTAATAAGTTATCTCAAGAATTCTCAAACTATGGGGGACTAAATGATTTTACATACTGAAGTTATAGGAATTGGAGAACCTGTAATCTTCCTGCATACAGGTTTACAAACAGGTAATACAGATTATGAATACCAAAGTGAATATTTTAAAAACAACTATAAAGTAATTAAACCTGATTTAAGAGGTCATGGAAAGTCATATACAAATGATTGTTCTAATTTCTTTCAAGACTCTGCCACTGACCTCCTAGAAACAATGGAACATTTACAAATAAAAAAAGCGCACATAGTTGGTTGCTCGCTAGGTGCATTAGTGGGTTTGATTCTTTCACAAAATTATCCCCATAAAGTTCAGTCATTAACAATTTCAGGTGTTTTACCAGAAAAGCCTTCTAACTGGTTAGAACTACATCAAAAAGACGTAGAAAATCAATCGAGTATCTTAGAGAATCAAGAAATAATCGATTATTTTAATAATCTCCATGGTGAAGGATGGAAGCAGTTTATTCTTATGGGTAGAAAAGAAGATTGGTATCCTTTTAAAGAAACTAGTGGATTGAAAGAGATGAGTCTACCTATTTTATTTTTAGTTGGAGAAGGTAATGTTAATGAAACAAAAGGGGCAATTATCTATCCAAAGTTAAATAAACATGTTCATGTTTCAATCATCCCTTACGCATCTCATTTAGTGCATTCAGAGCAACCAGAAATATATACAAAGATTTTAGAATTATTCTTAAATAAACATATAATCATTCAGCTTTAGATAACGATTACCGAAACTTTCCATCACCTATAACGTATTAAATAATAAGACAAAAAATCGGGGTGGAGAGTAATGATTGAGGTTAGTGTAAAAAAGATAGATAACAACTTTATTATTCGATGGCAGCTATTAAGGGTAGAGATTCCTGCCGATGAAATTCTTAATGTAGGATTAGACGATACATATGGTGGAGAAAATAAGGAAGCTATCCGTATTGGTTTCCCGTATGGAATGACAGATCGGGTTTTTATTGAGACAAAAAAACAAACCTATATTTTGTTTACTTCTAATCCATCAGCTATTATGAAAAAACTAAGTGCTTAAGGAATGATATCATTTAGACAGAACTCGGATTAAATTTTTCCGAGTTTTCTTATGATCAATTACTTTCTAATCAGAGTAATATACAGATAACAAACAAAGACAGATCTAATATGTTAAGGTGGAATTAGAAATCAAGGATATAATCATATAAAAGAAGGTGTTCTTCTCATGACGAAAGTAAAAGGGTGGAATTTAGATAACAGTTATGCTGAACTTCCAGATAAATTTTTCTCTATCATCGACCCAAATCCAGTTGTTTCACCAAAATTAGTTGTGCTTAATGAATCGGTGGCTATGTCTCTTGGATTGAACGCAGAATTCCTTCGAGATGAAGATGCTGTAAACGTATTTGCAGGTAACGAGCTTCCGGAAGGTGGATCTTCTATAGCGCAAGCCTATGCGGGACATCAGTTTGGTTATTTTAATATGTTAGGTGATGGACGAGCATTAATGGTAGGAGAGCAGATCACTCCTGATGGGAAACGTTTTGACATTCAACTAAAGGGTACAGGAAAGACTCCCTATTCTAGAGGAGGAGACGGACGGGCAGCTCTTGGTCCGATGCTTCGTGAATATATTGTGAGTGAAGCGATGCACGCATTAGGCATTCCAACGACCCGAAGTCTAGCGGTTGTGACGACTGGTGAATCAATCATGCGTGAAAAGGCTCTTTCAGGAGCAATCATGACCAGGGTAGCGTCAAGCCATCTACGAGTGGGTACGTTTGAGTTTGCATCAAAATGGGGAACACTCGATGAATTGAAAGAGTTAGCAGATTATAGTTTGAAGCGTCATTATCCTGAAGTGGAAAGTGACGGAAATCCATATTTGAGCTTGCTCAAAAAAGTGATTGAACAGCAGGCGTATTTAATTTCGAAGTGGCAGCTCGTTGGTTTTATCCACGGTGTTATGAACACCGACAATATGACAATCAGCGGAGAAACGATTGATTATGGCCCTTGTGCATTCATGGACAAATATGATCCACTAACTGTTTTCAGTTCAATTGATAGAGAAGGGCGTTATGCTTACGCTAACCAGCCTCGAATAGCTGGTTGGAATCTCGCTCGATTTGCTGAAACCTTATTGCCACTCTTACATGATGATCAAGAAAAAGCGGTTGAATTGGCACAAGAAGTTCTATATGGTTTTTCTGATCTGTATCATGGTAACTATTTTAGAGGAATGCGATCAAAGCTTGGACTATATAATGAAGAGAAAGAAGATCTATCTCTGATAGAAGAATTACTTTCACTCATGGCTCATCATAAAGCAGACTATACGAATACATTCCGTTCCTTAACGCTTGGCAACAAAGATTGTTCTGATCTTTTTGAAGGGGAAGATTTTAAGACTTGGCATCAAAAGTGGGAAGAAAGAAAAACGAGACAACCAAAGTCCAAGGAAGAAACATTGCAGTTGATGCGAAACAACAATCCATCCATCATTCCAAGAAATCATAGAGTGGAAGAGGCTATTCAAGCAGCTGAAAATGGTGATTACAGCGTACTGGAAAGACTTCATCATGTCTTATCTATGCCTTACGATTATTTACCAGATCAAGAAGAATACACGCAACTACCACCTGAAACAGAAGGACCGTACCGAACATTTTGTGGGACATGATCACATAAAAAAAAATGAAGAACATATAGATAAAAAGCTGCTCAGAAGAGTAGCTTTTTCTGGTATGCATAATATCTCATGGAAATAAAGGAAGGTATGTTTCGTTGACTTTTTAGTTAATAAGGTGTACTATTTTTTATATTGTTTTCCACGAAAGTAATTGATAATGAACTAAAAATAAACTAGAATGATAGATTGGTTACCGAAACTTTAGAGGTGAGAGAATGATTAACCAAAAACAAATATTGAACAAACATATGGGATTTTTCCTGCTTACAGTTGTTTTAGTTTGGATTAAATCTTATGCCGCTTATAAAACGGAATTTAATCTGGGAGTCGAAGGTGGATTTCAAGAATTCATCTTGTTTATCAACCCAATTGGCTCAGCACTCTTATTTGTAGGATTTGCCTTGTTTGCAAAAGGTAGAAAATCATACGTTTGGATGATTATCATCAATACGGCAATGACCTTAATGTTATTTGCAAATATGCTTTATTACCGTTTTTTCACAGATTTTATCACGCTGCCAACTTTAACGCAGACAAAAAATGCTGGAACGATTGGAAACAGTATTGGAGCACTTTTCAATCCGTATGACATACTGTTCTTTCTAGATATCGTTGTACTGTTAGTATTAGTTTTAACAAAGAAAATTAATCCAGAACCAATCAGAGTAAAACGAAAAAGTATCTTAACGGTTGGTCTAGCTGCAGTTATTGCATTATCTGCAAACTTATTGTTAGCGGAGATGGATCGCCCGCAGTTGTTGATTAGAACGTTTGACCGAAACTATATCGTAAAATACTTAGGGATGTATAACTACACGCTCTATGATGCTGTACTAAGCTCGAAATCTTCCGCACAGCGTGCACTTGCAGACACAGATGATGTTACAGAAGTAGAGAACTATGTGAAGGCTAATTATGCTGAACCTAATCCGGAATATTTCGGAAAAGCAAAAGGCATGAACGTCATCTATCTTCACTTAGAGTCGCTGCAAAATTTTGCGATTAATTACAAATTGAACGGACAAGAAGTAACACCTTTCTTAAACTCGTTAACACAAGATAAAAACACGTTGTATTTTAACAATTTTTATCATCAAACATCACAAGGTAAAACAGCTGATGCTGAGTTTATGATTGAGAACTCGTTATATGGATTACCACAAGGAACAGCGTTTACAACAAAAGGCGAAAACACTTATCAAGCAGCACCAGCCATTATGGAGCAACAAGGTTATTCAACAGCTGTCTTCCATGGTAACTACAAGTCGTTCTGGAATCGAGATGTGATCTATAAGCGCTTTGGTTATCAAAAGTTCTTTGATGCAGAACATTACGATATGAACGAGGAAGATGTTGAGAATTATGGTCTAAAAGATAAGCCGTTCTTTGAAGAATCTATGCCGATGCTTAAATCGTTAAAGCAGCCGTTCTACTCTAAATTCATTACACTATCGAACCATTTCCCTTATCCGATCACAGAAGAGGAAGCTACGATTGAGCCTCACACAACAGGAGATGGAACGGTAGACCGTTATTTCCAAACGGCAAGATATATGGACGAAGCTCTTCAACAGTTCTTTACGGACTTAAAAGAAGCGGGATTATATGATAACACTATGGTCGTGATGTATGGTGACCATTACGGGATTGCCGAAACACGTAATAAATCAATGGAAAAAGTACTCGGAAAAGAGATTACACCTTTTGAGAACACACAACTTCAAAAGGTACCATTATTTATTCATGCACCAGGTTTAAAAGGTGGAACCATTGATAAAGTTGGAGGTCAGATCGACATTCGTCCAACGCTAATGCATTTGTTAGGAATGGATACGAAAGAGTACATTCAGTTTGGTACTGATCTATTGTCTAAGAATCATGACCAAGTCCTTCCGTTGCGTAATGGAGATTTTGTTTCACCTACTGTAACCGGAATTGATGGCAAATATTACGACTCTAAATCCGGTGAGTCTGTTAAGGAAACAAAAGAAATTAAAGCCATCGAAAAAGAAGCAGAGACGAAGTTGGACCTATCTGACCGAACCGTTTACGGTGACTTGCTTCGATTCCATAAAGTAAAAGGGTTCAAGCCAGTTGATCCTTCTAAATATGATTACAACATCAAAGAAGAAGAAAAACCTAAAAGTGAAACAAACGACTAACATAAAAAAGCCGTCCAGATTTTGGATGGCTTTTTTGCTTTAAAAAGACAAGAAGCTCAACATGTATAAATGTTAAGCTTCATTTATAGAACAGTCTTAAATTTCTTCTAGTTTTTCACCCAAAAGCTGAATATCGCGTACTAACTTTTGTTTGTGTTTTTCACATTTACAGCATTTATATTCTTCAAACAATAGACCTAATTTTTTTATTATTTTTATTGCTATTTGGTCATCACACATCTTTAAAAACATCCTAGTCTAGTTATATTATCCTATATAAGAGCGTAGCACATAGTGATTAACTAGGAAACCTTCTACTGTAAACTTTTTATTAAATTTTATAAATATATTAAGAAAAACCTGGATAGCGTTAGAATAAACTTGCACACCCATATTGTAGAATTAATATTTTATTGATACGCCATTTAATAAATGGTCCCAAGTATCATTATGTGTAATGGGATCTATTTTTACAGGTACATAAATGACACACACATGCTTCATACCCCAATTTACTTCTGTTAGTTGTCCTACCTTGTCTGTAGGATAAATCATTAGAATGATAAAATCACCTTTTACACATGTGGATAATACCATCTCTAATTCAGCAGTTTCTTTTTTCAGTTGCTCTTCATCGATATCAATAAGCGACCATCTAATAAATAATATAGAAGAGCTCTTTCTAAACCATTCGTACATTCTCTGCACTCGTTGCTTGATGGTACGTCTAAAGTTTAGATAATTTAACTTACAATGTTGTTCTGGAATAATGGGGCTCTCTGTTTCAATAATTCTTGTAAAAAAACAACCTTCGCAAAGAAGGTTGTTTCTATATCGTTAATCGCTTACCGCAACCCCAGAGAAGCTTTCAGGTCCTACTCGGACAACGCCAACTAAACTTACTGAAATATAAGCTGAATATGTTTGTTGAATATCCGCTGGAGGATTAAAATCAAGCGCGTTAAATGCAAAAGTCTGTGGTCCTAAAATATTTAAGTCCATATTTTCACTGGCAGAATAAACTAGAGGAGAGTTTGGGCTTGTACCCCGCACGACTTGAATCGTTATCGTAGTGACGGCAGGAAGTAATGGCAGCTGCAGCGAAACGGCACCTTGTAAGAGCACCCTAATATTAGGGCCAGCTCCAACTGTACCTAAACCGATTCTTCCGAATAATTGGGGAGCACCTGCTACAGTAATCGGTTGGGCAATCGAGTTAGAGTAACTTGCATTTTGACTTGTTCTTAAATCAAGAAATTTAGCCAAGTAATCACCTCCCCTCTGTTTCAATATATGGTTCTTGGTGAAAATGGCTTGTACAACAGTACAAAAAACAAGAAAATTGAGGGAAAAGATTCAGCAGTATCGTCGTTGAAGTTAAATAAGACAAATCTTTTAGTGAAAAAAGGTTGGTGTACGTCCTTAATCGTTGTATACTGATATGAAAAACTAAAGGCAGGCGTTATCAAATTCATGAAAGTTGCATACTTAGGTCCACAGGGAAGTTTCTCGGAAGAAGCTGCCTTTCGTTATTTTGCAGATCAAGAGAATGAATGGCATAAATGTGATTCTATTGTAGATGTACTTGAAGCCGTAGAAGAGGGTATAGCAGATAAAGGGATCGTACCCATTGAAAACTCAATTGAAGGCACGATTAATATTACGGCAGACGGATTGTTGAGACATGATCTCTTTGTAGAAGCTGAGATCATCTTTCCCGTTTCCTTGCACCTTCTGGCATTAAAAGGAGCTCATTTAGAAGAGATACGTGAAGTATGGTCAATCGTTCCTGCTCTCGCGCAGTGTAGAGATTTTATTCGAGAAGCAAAAGTAAAGAGCAAGCATTATGATAGCACATCTGCAGCGGCACAAGCTGTTAACAATCAAGAAAGAAAAGATGTTGCCGCCATTGCATCCAAATATGCTGCCGAAGTCTTTGATCTAGAAATCATTAAAAGTGGGATTCAAGACAACAGCAATAACCATACGCGCTTTGTTGTGATCAGCAAGGAGAATAAAGAAATTCACCCCGAGAACACAAAAACGATGTTGTTGATTTCACCAACATCAGATTATTCGGGTGTCCTTTCATCCATATTGAACGTATTTACGGCGCTATCTATCAACTTAACGTGGATTGAATCGAGACCCACGAAAAAGCAGCTTGGGACGTATCATTTTTTTGTAGAAGCTCAAAATGGTTTTCATGAAGAGAAAATGAACAAAGCAATTACGATACTTGAAGCCTTCGGACATGATGTACGAGTATTGGGAAGCTACAGAACTACAAAGCTATAACTGGGAAAGAGCTCCGAGAATGTGGGGGCTCTTTTTATTTGGTCACTTATTTTGTTTTCAGTAATAATACAATGCAGTAAAGCATAGCGATCCCTACGATAAGCCATGTGTAAATCAACGAAAGGCCGAGTCCTAAAGGTGTACTAAGATTATCCCGAGGACTAGTCAAACCTGCAATAATAAGGGGGAGTGCTCCGATTAGGTAAAGGAATAGAGTCGTACATACGTTTTTAGAAGTGTGTTTTCTTAGAAAGAGAATAAGTATAAACGAGGTAAATAAAAATAGTTCACTGACAAAAATAACGCTTTCCAATTCATAACCTCCTTAACATGTTAACGGTGCTAATTGATGATGATATACTTAATTGTAAATATATAGTATGAGTGTAAGGGGGGATTTTAGGTGTATCCAACACATCATATTCTTGAAACGTGGAAGAAGTTCGATTCTTTTCCTATGGAAACCTTAACGAAGGCTTGGTACTTCCATAAGGAAACGGCAAAAAAACAAAGAGACGTCTCGTTGATGAAAGAGCATAGGATTCAATACGGCAATACGGGAAACTGCTTTGATCTAGCACTATGGTTATTAGATGAATGTAAACAAGATAGAATCAAAGCCTATCCAATTGGTTCAAAGTTTCATTCCGATGAAGCACATGTAGCTGTTGTGGCATTAGACGAGAATGGTAACCGCTATTTGTGTGATTTAGGTGATCAGTGGCTGGAGCCCATCCTCGTTGAAACAAATAGTAAAGACTTTTCAAATGAAAAGTTAAAAGGGTTCTTTCCTGCGGCTGAAATCCAAGTCCAGTCTAGAAATCAAAACCAGATTGAAATCCTTTATCATAGACCAAATGGCAAAGTTTCAAATCAAATATTTGATCTGACTCCTATTGATACTGATATCTTCTTAAGAGGAGCTGAATATTCGCAGAATCTTATATATCCAAAGCCTCTCTTTGAATGTAGAGTACCTTATAAAGATGAGACTGCACACTGGGAGTTCTTCGATTGGGAAAGTTTTTTAAGTACGAGTGAAGGCTTGATTAAGGGAGATCAAACCGATTCAATTGAACATTGGGTGGAAGTCATTCATCAGAAAAGCGGCTATCGGAAAGACTTTTTAAATGAAGCGTTGTGCAGGTATTGATAAGTTGTTTAATAGGGAAGTGAATAAAATAAAATTTAAGGCGATAATTAACAAACCTGTCCTGCTAGTTCTAATCATTGTTACAGGTTTATATTGTGTAGTGCATATCATATTTGATCTTTCTTTTAATCCCACAATAAAACTTGCTACAAATATCATCGAAGCTTTGCTTTTTCTTTTTTCATTCATTTATGTAAGCGTTGATTTTGAAAAATGATTAAATATGGCCGTCTTATCATCGACCTATCATCACGAAATCATGGGAATAACTTCTAATTGAACCTATGATGAAATAGGGTAATAGAAATCTATTTATTGGAGGTCATAGTGATGATAATGCCAACTCATATTGTGGCAGTGGCAGGATATGTGGAAGATGGTAAAGGGAATGTATTATTAGTAAAAACGATACATAACGGCTGGGTGTTTCCTGGAGGACAAGTAGAAGCAGGAGAAAATTTAATCGACGCATTGGTTCGTGAAATAAAGGAAGAGAGCGGTATTGATACTACCGTTTCATATCTCTCGGGTGTGTACTCGAACACGGCACAATATACATGGCATGATGGAGTCACGAACGTTCCAACGAAAGTGATGTTTGATTTTGTGTGTAAACCGATTGGCGGGGAACTAGGGGTGTCTGATGAAACGACAGATAGCCGGTGGGTGCCAAAAGAAGATGTTTTAGGCATGTTAACAGGAGAGGCATATCTGACACGTTTTAGTGATTACTTAAAAAATGAAGGAAAAGTTATCTACAAGGAATATGTGACCAAACCTAATTTTGAATTGAAGGTCGAGAGAAGCGTATAAATCTAGATTTTGGCTCAGATGTAAAAGGCTTTTTAATCTTAAGCGTTATAGGGGATAAGTTTGATGATAGGAATAAGTATAGCGACGAAGTGGGAATATGAAGCGACCTTAGAATATTTCAGCATAAAAGAGACAGAACGCTTCGAATATCCTTATGGCGAGTATTTCATGAGAATAATGAATGATTCCGAACTTGTTTTTTATCGTACAGGTGTAAGGAAAGTAAATGGTGTTGGTGGTAATCAGTATATGATTTCAAGATTCAACTTAACGAAGGTAATCGTAGCTGGAACATGTGCAGGCATAGACGATGCGTTTAGTAATTTGGATATCTTCGTACCCGATAAAGCCGTTCAATATGATTGTACAGTAAAAGAAGTTGAACCTTTTATTAAGCAATCCTTCATCGTTGATATTGATTTATCGAAATACGGAAATGATTTTAACACGGGAATAATTGGCACAGCTGATAAAGCAGTCGTTATGTGGAAGGACTATTTAGAGCTTAAAGAAAATCAAATAACAATCGCCGATACAGAAGCGAGTGCAATTGCTTATATCTGTAAGAAGAATGACGTTGAATGTATTATTATCAAAGGTATATCTGATTTTCCAACAGATGAAAGAAACTCTGATAAATTCGTATCAAACAAGGAACAGATTAATGTTTATTTTGAAAATACTCCCAAAGTGATGAACAAAATATTCGGTGAATATTTAAAGAGGTTTATATAATTAAGGAATTATGGCTTTAGTGAAAAAACGCAGAGGATACTAATCCCTCTGCGTTTTTCTAATATGCGATTTGCCATACTAATGCTCTGCTATTTCTTGGGAATTTCACAGCCATCATCGTCGCAGCTCATTCCATCTTCATTGTTTAGTATCGTGATTTTGTTTTCAGCTATGATTTTGTTCAACGCTTGTACAAAAACATCTGTCGGCTGTGCACCAGTAAGCGCATATTTTTTGTCGATGAGATAGAAGGGTACACCTGTTACTCCATAAGCTTTTGCTGTTTCTTCATCAGCTCTAACCTCATCAGACAACTTATCGCTTGAAAGCATCTGTCTGACAGCTTCTCTATTTAAACCAACATCTTCTGCAAGATTTGCTAATGTTTCATGATCTCCAATATGTTTGGATTCTGTAAAAAAGGCATATAAGATGCGTTCTGTCATCTCCTGCATCTTACCTTCTTTTTTAGCAAGCATCGTCAAACGGTGAGCATCAAAGGTATTGGTTAGAATCATCGTATCCATGTGATACTCTAGTCCGGAATCCTTTGCCATTTGTATCACGTTTTGCGTGTTTGCTTTAGCGGCGTCAATACTCATGCCATACTTTTTAGATAATTTTTCATAGATGTTTTCGTTAACGTCACGTTCCATTGTAGGATCCAGTTCGAAGCAGCGATACGTTACTTCAACAGGATGATTTATCTTTTTAATAGCGTCCTCCAGACGCTTTTTGCCAATATAGCAGAATGGTCAAGCAAAGTCTGTCCACATTTCAATGTGCAACATAGGTATCCCCCCAATTTATTATTTCACCTATAGTATATAAGGATTCGATTATTTTTACACGTTGTTTGATCGGTCAGCTGGATAAGCAAGTCCAACCTGTCTTCTAGCCTCATCCATAATCTTCATTACTGCAAGTGAATTCGCATGTGAGTTCACTTTAGACTCAAGTTCACCACGTTCGACCAGCTCGATAAATTCTTTTGCTTCGTAATACATCTTTGGTTTGTTCTGCTCTACTGTAATGTCCTCCGTACTTCCATCACGGTAGCGGATTTCAATCTTTGTCATGTCCTGTATATGATCGATCAAAATACTTCCGTTCTCTCCTTGAATTTCAGAAGGTACGTAAGAGTTTGAGATTTTGGAGTACATCACAACGGCTTCACTTTCGCCATAGTTTAAGAGTATACTCCCTTCACCATCGACGCCAGACTCTAGCAGGTAGGCGTTTGCTTTAATATCTGCAGGTTCTCCGAAAAGGACGACCATTGGATACAAACAATAAATTCCGATATCCATTAACGATCCATTTGAGAACTCAGGTTTGAAAGCGTTAAGAATCGTGCCTTCTTTATATTTATCGTAACGGGAAGAATACTGGCAGGAGTTTGCAAAATAACGGCGGATCTTACCGATTTTATGCAGGTTCTCTTGAATGCTCTTAAAGTTCGGTGTCACGGTCGAACGCATAGCTTCCATCAGCAGTACGTTGTTTTCTTTAGCGACAGCGATCATTTTTTCTACTTCTCGTGCATTCGATGCCATAGGTTTTTCACATATTACATGCTTGCCATGGTTCATGAGCGTGATGGCATACTCTGCATGGAAAGAGTTCGGGCTGGCAATATACACCGCATCAATTACATCACTAGCTGCCATCTTTTCTAAATCTGTAAACGTATGTTCAGCACCATTCTTCTCAGCAAATTCTTTCGCTTTTTCTTCTGTACGCGAATAAACTGCGCTCAATGTAAAACCTTTAACTTCTTTAGCGGCAGCAATAAAGCTCTCTGTAATCCAATTCGTTCCAATAACTCCAAATTTCAAGATGACTCATCCTTTCACACGCTGTAGGCAGTACCTGTTGCTTATCATAGTATGTATTCTACTCCTATAGTCATGATTTAGACAAATAATGAGGACTGTCGCACTATTTTTGTAGAAAAAGGTTTCTTACTATAACATACGGGGTAAATAGAAGTTAAAACCTGGTAAGGAGGGATGAGTTATGCTTACTATGACCAATCATAACCAGCAAACGATAAAGCCTTTGGATTTGCCAGTATCACGATACGTGCTTAAAGAACAGTCTGTAGTTGAACAAGAAAAGCGCAAGCCAGAATTTGAATTAACGCCTTTGAATCCGAAATAAAAGACGCTATATATGAAATATGAAGAAAGCGAAGACCTTAGGGGATCTTCGCTTTTTTTGTTTTATTTTTTTGGATTATCCTAAAACAGACAACGAGATTCCGATTCCGTTCACAACTCCATGAATGATGATCGCTGGAATAATGGAACCCGTCTTTTCATATACCCAGCAAAAGACAAGACCTGATGCAAAGTTTACTGGCAATGTGTTATACGTAGGTATGTGCACAATCATGAAAATGAACGAACTTAAAATCATCGCCTTTTTAACACCCCATCGTCTGAACCATGTATACAAAAAACCACGGTAAAAAATCTCTTCATAAATAGGAGAAACAACAGCAGCGGATAGGAAACCAATCACAAATGTAAATGGTGTAAGATCAGCCTTTAAACTGTCTGTCTTAGCATTATTTGTTCCTATGGTGAGGAAATCCATCACTACGACAATTGCGATACTAATGAGTATAAGAAGTATTGTCCATAGAACAATTGTTTTCCACATTTTTTTTGTGAGTGGTGCAATACCCACTGCACGCCATCCTAACTTGTTTGGTTTTAAAGCGATCCAATAAACACCTAAAGTAAATACGATTGCCATGCAGAAACCAGTTAATGTTCCCGCGTACAATGTGCTATCCAACCATTGAAGCAACTGATCATAAAGTACATTCTCTAATAGAATGGGTACGCCAACTAAACAAAGACTCAATAAAAGTATGAGTTCACGACCATTCCATTTTCTCTCTGTAGTAACTATCATTGTATTGTTCCTCCTGATTAACTTGTTATAATATGTTAATAGTAAGTGGTGACGTAACGTAACCTGCAAGAGAAAAAGGAGAGTTTATTAATCATGAGCTTATTTTCAACAGGAGAGGTTTCAAAACAATATGGCGTTTCGGTAAGAACACTACGATACTATGACCAAATTGGACTGCTTTTACCGAGTATCAAGAGTGATAGCGGTACAAGAATGTATACGAAAGAAGATCTGCAACTATTAGAAAAGATTACACTCTTAAAATCTTTGTCTCTACCTTTAACAGAGATAAAAAAAATAATAGGTGAAGTAACGATAAAAGATATTCTTGCAGCTCAGAAAAAAGATGTACAGACACAGCTGAATCAGCTTCAATCAGCGTCTGAAAAAATAAATACACTCCTACATATCCTAGAGCTTCAGGGAGAGTTGGATTGGGAGCATATCCTTTCCCTCGTTCAAGCAAATGAAGATACAAAGATCGCTGAGAGAAATCAAACCTGGGAAAAGTTCTTCTCTGATAATGAGAGACAGATGCTTCAAACCTCCCTCCCAAAACTTGAGGATGCAAGTACAGCAAAATGGGTGAACATCATAAAACGAATAGAGATCTGTTTGCAAAACAAAAGAGAACCATCGTCCGACGATGGTCAATTGATCGCTTCAGATGTATTACTCTTATCGCATGAAATGTTTCAGGGAGACACCGAGTTAGAGGGAAAATTCTGGACCGCTAGAAAATCAGAAACTTCATCACAATCATTGAATTTATATCCTGTTAGCAGCGAAGTCTTAGAATTTTTGGATAGAGCTATTATCAGTTATCAAACGATTAACCTATGACCAAAGTTTTATAAAAATGTAAAACTTTGGTTTAATAACCTGTGGGTAAAGGGTATCAAGAAATAGACTCCAAAATTATCCATGAGGTGAAAAGAAATATGAAAAAGTTATTGGTGATGGTAGTAGCGCTAAGTGTAATCGTTTTAGGTGGTTGTAACATGTTGATCGAAGATGATTTTAATACGTATTTGGATGATCGCAATAAACTTATAAAAAAAGATATGGAATTATCTAAACAAGTGGAAACTGACTTTGAAAAAATGTTACAAGACCCTACTGCGAAAGAAGAACTAGAGACCACAATTGCCGATTATGAAGCATTGGCAAAAGAAGCTGAAGGAATAAGCTTGAATGAATTAGACGATTTAAAGAAATCACAAGATCTTTTTGTGAAAAATATAAAGACTAGAGCAGAAGCAATGAAATTAAGTTTAACTGCAATAGAAGAACAAGATGTAGAATTAGATGAAAAGTCGTATACAATGCTTGAGGAAGCAGAAAAAATGAGCGAAAAAAGTCAGAGTGAATTAGAGAAGTTTGCGGAAGACAACAACTTTACATTAGAAGAAACAGATTTAAAATAATTGGGTTTGAGGAGCTGAACATACTCAGCTCTTTTTTAATTCTGTAATAAATTCTGGAAATAAAAAGGGTATTACAGGTAGACTAGAGAATGTGTAGGGTGGTCTTGATGGATTGTAAGGTAAGGTTAAGTTAAGGGGTTGTACTAATGAACGTTCATATAATGTTTGGAGAATCTTCGGCTGGCGCGATGAAATGGATGCTAAGTAAGGAAAAAATCCAGGAACATGTTATAGGGTTTCCTTGCCAAAAAGGTTCTTAAATAAGAAACGGAGAGAATGTATGATGAATCAAATTGTGGAAACAAATGTTAAATTAACAGGAGACAATATCTATATTAGGTTATTGACCGTTGAGGATGCAGAGGATATGGTGAACCTTCAATTAGAGAACCGGGAGTTCTTTAGTCAGTTTGCTATGGAACGCAGCGATGATTTTTACTCCCTTGAAAATCAGCAAAAACGTATTCAAATGTTAGTAGAGAATGCAAAACAAGATTTAGATTACTATTTTGGTATTTTTACAAAAGATGGAGAGATTTTGATCGGAACAATCAATTTGTTCGCCGTGATGCGCGGATCAATTCAAAGTGCGTTTGTCGGTTACTTTTTAGATCAAAAGCACAATGGAAAAGGCTATACGACAGAAGCTGTACGTTTGATCGTAAAATACGCATTTGATGAACTTAAACTTCATCGAGTAGAAGCGGGTGTGATGCCGCATAACATTGGTTCTATTCGAGTGTTAGAAAAAGCTGGTTTTGAGAAAGAAGGACTAGCACGTAAAAACGTGAAGATTAATGGAAAGTGGGAAGACCATCAACAAATGGCTATTATCAATCCTGCTGATTGATGAAGGAAGCGATCAAGTGATGAGGGAGTCTAGGTGATAGGTTCTTGTCCTGCGGGAAGTTCCAGTGTATGGAAGGTTTAGTGAGTTGAGCAGGTAGTATGCTTGCATGCTTGTTGATAAATGTAAAAAATCTTTACATTCTTTATTTGTTATATCCGTTGAAATGATAAGAGCGTAATCCCTCAATGCTCCAACATGTGCAGTCTTAGAGGTATGAAAACAGGCTGCACACTCCCATTTAGCGTTTATCCGATTCATTTGAGTGTTACATTTTGAGCAAAGCACCCCTGTTATCAACTCACTTTTATCAATTCCATAATAGCTTAAGATATCGGGATTATATGGTTCGTTTAGCTTCATCAATAATTTTTTGATCTTTTTCCTTTCTTTCATCAAGAGCACATCCTTTTTATATTGAGCATTGAATTCTTCATACTTACTAAGTAACATCGGGCTTTTAATTACTAACTTTAATGCATTTTTATATGTCTCTGAACTATCAACAAAAGTTCGTGAGTTAGTAATAACAACTAATGTTTCAATGGGGATCTTAGGGATTTTGTGCTGTTCTAGCACCTGAGTTAAATGGAAAGATTGTCTTTTTACTTGTTGAATAGGGTCTTCAAAGATTTCTCTTCCTTTACTTGAGGTCCGAATGAGTTGTCCATATTTATCATCAAAGAACAGTTCTCCTGTATAGTTTTTTATCTCTAACAGAATAAGAAATTTAGAAGTAATAATAAGTGTATCGATCTGAAAAAAGAATTCCATGTGCTTAATTCGAATATTATGGATAATGTCAGCCTCTTGTTTTGGTAGATACCGATAAAAATACTGTAGGGATTTTTCACCGTTATGGCCAGCCATATATTTTGCCAGATTTCCTTCCAATTTTGAACGTTTTTGATGACAGCTTTCTAATCTGTCAATAACTGTGCTGAGTTTTTGTATGACATAGGGGATGTGCGGTTGTTTTTTTATAAAATAACCTCCTTTAGGCTTATGAACTCATTATAGGACTCCATAATTTGGCTTTCAATAAACGAGTTTCTGAATAACTGAACCTTAAAATAGTGTGAATCAAATAATTTCTTAGGGAAATCACATAAAAATTTGCACTCATCACATAAAAAATGGGGATTATCACATAAAAAATGGGGATTATCACATAAAAAATGGCATCCATCACATAATTTTATAATCCAGAGATATTAGTACTGCCTACGGAACTATCGCCGCCGCCGCTAATGTAGTATAATTCAAATTACTGCTTGAAATAAGCACAAGAACGGTCATGGAGTGATTAAAATGAGTAAAGCAAAAGGCAAGAAAAGCGGCGTAGGGCAAGGAACTGGGAAAAAGGGATGGAACCGTTGGAAATCCAGCAGTAAGAAAAAAGGTCCAAAGCCTTATGTGAGTAAAGGTAAGAATAAACCAGAGAACGAAAGTGGAACAGAAAACAATTAACAAAAATAGAACAGCCCAATGCTGTGAATGAGCCATCTACTACTAAAGTTAGATGGTTTTTATTTTGGAATAAATCACTCAAATCTACCATAAGATGAACTATTCATTGGTAAATGGGAGGGACGAGCTTTGACTACACAAAATACGAACTATACCATATCAGAAGACTTGATCATAAAATATAACAAACTTAACGAGAAGAAAAAAGAATTAGAAAAAGAACTAGATGAACTAAAAAAAGTCTTTCATATTTATTTTGATCATTTAGTTGGCCAAAACGAGAAAGGTGAAGTAACAGTAAACAACTACAAATTGCAGCGGCAGATCCGAAAATCAGAGAAGCTTCACGAAGAAAAGACAGTGAACAGACTCACTCAGTTGAATATGACAGATCTCATTCATCATGTACCAAAACCAGATGAGGAAAAGGTAAAGTCTGCGATCATGCTCGGCTTGTTAAGTGAAGGAGATTTGGAAGGGTGCTTAATTAAGAGTGCTTCACAAGCGATTGTTGTTAAAACACTTAAAGCATAAACGGTAAAAAGCAGCTCCCTAAAAGGGAACTGCTTTTCTTATTCTGCCTTCTGCAGGACACCGACAGCTTTTGAATTTCTGATTTTCTGCAGAATACCTTGAATGGACGTGTATTCGTCATAGAGGAAAACAAGTGTATCACCAGGCTCTGAGCATTCCCATGCTTGGATCAAGGCCTCAGCTTCTTTAGGATAAACAGAAACGGATGTAATGCCCTCCGCTTCTTTTACACCTGTATATAGGTGATGAACCGTTTCTCCAGGAATCCGTCCCCTTAGGTTTACATCTTCTTTGATGATAAAAATATCAGAGTGAGCTCCAAAGATTCGGCCCATCTCTTGTATCGTTTGGTCTTGTCTGTCTCCAGCTGCTGATCCAACCGTTATTACTCGACCACTCTTTAGTTGATCTACCGTTTCAAAAAGTGCCTTCAAGCCAGCAGGGTTATGCGCATAATCTACTACAATTGTACGATCATGAATGTTTAGTACATTAAAGCGTCCTCTGTTTTGATTTTCCGATGAAAGAAAAGTGATCACTTTGCTTCTTAATTCAGACAAAGGTCTTCCTAAAGAATGAGCGGCTGCGAGTGCGCCTAGGACATTTGCGATATTGTGTCGGGCAGCGCCATTAATCGTAATCGGAATGTGTGATACAGGAAGGAACCTTTCCGCTTTACCGTTCTCGTTAAATACCACCCAGTCATCTTCTAGATACCAAACTTTTAACCCTTGCTTTAACTGATCTTGAATAACTGGATTCAATACTGATAGGGAGAAAAAGATTACTTTGCCATTTGTATGATTCGCCATATCCACACATCGTGAATCGTCAGCGTTCAAAACACATGTACCTTCAGGAAGAACAACTTCAGCAACTGTTTGCTTTAATTTCTTCAAATCGTCTAATGTTTCTACCCCATTTAAGCCAAGATGATCTTCACTAACGTTTGTTACGATTCCAACATCACAATAGCGAAACGCAAGGCCTTCGCGCAGCATTCCACCACGAGCGGTCTCTAAGACGGCAATATCGACAGAAGGATGAGATAGAACTTTACGAGCACTTCTTGGTCCGCTGCAATCTCCTTCGTCTAGTTGCTGATCACCAATCCAAACCCCATCAGAGCACGTATATCCAACCGTGATGTTTTCCTTTTGTAAAAGATGTGATACAAGACGAGTGGTCGTCGTTTTTCCATTTGTACCTGTTACAGCCACAACGGGAACCGCAGCTTCCTCACGAGAACCAAACAGATAGTCCACGATTGCTCCACCAGCATCTCTACTTTTTCCTCGTGATGGATGAAGATGCATACGGATACCAGGAGCTGCATTCACTTCAAGAATGGCAGCTTCACCTTCAATAAAGGAAACCGTTACATCGGGCGATAAAATATCGATTCCTGCAATATCAAGACCTACTGCAGCCGCAGCTTCAATGGCCATGTTACGGTAGTCAGGGTGAACGTCTTCTGTCACATCGATTGCCGAACCACCTGTAGACAGGTTTGCGTTACCTAATACTTCTAGAGACTCTCCTTTGTTCAATACGGATTGAAGAGAATAGCCACTCTTCTCAAGATGAACGACCGTACGTTCATCTAAAGGAATCTTGCTCATCGCTTTTTCATGACCATCACCGCGCAATGGATTTAAGTTTTCTTCATCAATAAGTTCAGCTATCGTCTTATATCCGTCACCGATTACGAATGGCGGGAGACGAAGACTTGCTGCAACTAACTCGTTATTTACAACGAAAAAACGGTAATCGTTGCCTGCATAATATCGCTCTAGAATATATGAAGTACCTTCGCTGAACACACAGCGGAAAGCAGCAATTAAATCTGTATCATTTTGAATATTTGTTATGATGTTCTGACCCTGTCTCCCATTAAGCGGTTTAATGACAAGCGGATAACCAATTTTTTCAGCAGATTGCAGCAACTCATATTCATTGGAAACTACATCACCTTTCGGAACTGGGAGCCCAGCACCTCTTACTAATGTTTTGGTCATATCTTTATCACAAGAATTTTCTACTGCTAAATATGACGTTTGGGAGGAGATGGTTGCCTGGACGGATTTTTGCTTTTTACCTGTTCCGATTCTTAAGTAGCTGTTTGTTCCGATACGCTCTACTGGAATCTTTCGTTTTCTAGCAGCTTCATAAATGGCCTCTGTACTCGGACCTAATTTATGTAGATGGTACAGGTCAGAGGTGTGCGAGATGTACGAGTCAGCGCTGATTTCATCTCCTGCTAAGATAGCGGTTACAATTTCAAGTGCAGCTTCGAAAGCGTATAGACCTGATTTCGGTTCTGCATAATCATAGGTTACAAAATAAATTCCTTTTCGTTCACTTGTGATCGTTTTGCCACGTTTGACTGTGATACCAGCAAGATGTTGAATCTCAAGGGCGATATGCTCTAATATATGGCCAATCCACGTTCCTTCATGAAGGCGTTCTACGAACCCGCCCGCATAACCCCTTGAACAAGTATGTGTGTGAAGGGATGGAATGACTTTTAACAATGAATCTACAAACCCTGGTAATGTATTAGAGGGTTTTTCCTCAAATTCTTCTATATCAAGCTCAATCCATATAGTAGGTTTAAAGCTGTAAAGGTTCGGTCCTGTTAAATAATTGACGCGGTTGATTTTCATTAAGACGTTCTCTCCTTAAGTGATGATTAATTCTCGTTTGTATAAGTCAAAAACAGCACCTGCTCCTAGTGTATGGAAACGGATATCGGAAATCGTCATATTTCCTTTATTCTCAGCGATGTCTACGTAAGTCGAGGTTTTGCCATCAAATATGCTGACGTTGTACTCACCGATTACCTCAAACTGCTTACCGTCGTTATGAACCCAGATTGCCGTGTTTTCATCAATTCCGATGCCAATGATCTGAGGATTTAACGCGATAGCTCGCATGAGACGACTAAAACGGTCACGCTGAGAAAAGTGCTGATCAATAATTACGTCTTCTAAAAATCCAAAGCCTGAACCTAACTCAAGTATGGAAACATCTTCTTTTTCAAACAGTTTTGATGATATTATCATCAATCTGCTCATTACAGCAGCACCGGCACTCGTTCCACCGATGATCAAACCGTCTTTCCATTCTCGAAAGAGGTGTTTATAAAAAGATGTCCCACCTAAAATGCTTGTTAATCGTAATTGATCGCCGCCTGTCATGAAAAGACCAGACAGGGAAGAAAGCTGTTCGGGTAATTCAGGATCTTCCGCTTTTTCACGGGAATCTAAATGGAAAAGTAGTGGCTTCGTACCATGCAATGTTTGAAACAGTTGATAGTATTCACTGCCTACTTCTTCCGGATAGCCGGATGCAGTTGTCAGGATTCCGATCGGTCCCTGACGATTTTTACATAGTGCAGAGAATCTAGATAAGATTATTTTCTTTTCGCTCTTGTCCTCATTGCCACCAATGATCAGCAGATCACCTTTTGCCATCTTTCATCAGCCTCTTATTCATTAAGTAGTAGGAAAAACAGGTCGAAATAATCGTCCATTTCGCCCTGTTATGTATTCCACGATCCGCTAGTATTCAAACCTATTTGAGGAATTATTTAACTATTTATTTAAATAGTTAAAATTTTTGTAAAATTATATAGATTCTTGTCAAAACAATTAGTATAATTTACCTATTGGGAGTATTTTACTTTCTAATTTTTTAAAGGGGAGGAGTTATGATTCGTTTAACTATTTAAAGGGAGGATGTATAAATGGAAAAAACATTACTTCTTCGATCCTACGAAATTAACACGAGCACGATGGCACTCTTACCGTTTTATAACGAATACGGAGAGGTTCAAACCGAGATATTAGAAAGCGAAAAAAACGAAAGAGTTGCACTCAGTCCAATCAAGATCATTAACGAGAGCTGTTTGTTCTTTGGATCTAGCTATGAAGGCAGGCGTGAAGCAGTGCGTCGTTCAATGGGCTATGTTAGTCTATCTCCTATCATGATTAACCTCGAACTTGGCATTTTCTTTTTTCCTGTAGAATCTCCTAAGAATGAAACGTGCATCTGGTTATCCCAATCACATGTTCAACGGATAGATTCTATAGATTCCGACACATGCAGTGTCCACTTTAAAAACACCGCAAATTTAATCTTACCCCAATCTAAATATGCATTAGAGGCTAAACTTTTCCGAACAGCACAATATAGATATATTCTTAGTGAGCGAGTGAGTGAAAGAATAATAAGATATTAAGAGAAGTAGAATAATAGAATCACGCCCGATGCAATATGCATGGGCGTTTTTTCATTCAATGTTTTTCATTTATCTGGAACTTTCTTCCTTGTGATGCGTATAACCAGTTAAGGAGGGGATGTTATGAAACACGTAATAAGCTGCATCGTAACCGTAATATTAATGCTAGTCGTTAATTATGTGGTTGCAAATCTATTAGGAGTGGCGTTTATTGATACTTCATTATTTGTTGGTTTGATTTTTGCTCTCACGATTCGATTTTTCACTTCGAAAGGTGGACTTTCATCAAACATGGTTCGCATGCAGGCACAAGCTATGACCGGAATCAAGATTGAAGAAGAAAAAGCTACGTTCAAACCAAGTTATCCTTATTATACAGCTATTATTTATACGCTTGTTTCGTTAGTCTCCATCTTTGTTTATTATAAAGATTATTTTATTTAGTAGATAGTTGATTTTTGATATAAAAATGGCAACAATGGATATTGAACTTCATTTGAAGAATTTAAACAGGAGTGTGCCATATATTGAATCTGCGTTTTGGTCGTTTATCATTATGGTTTTGCATAGCGGGAATTGTTCTTGCTGGCTGGCCATTCATCGTTCGAGATGATGTAGCTCAACAGGTTGCTGTCTTTCTTTTTAGTGGAATCATGTTGTATTTTATCGGTGTCATCTTTAGCGTTATAGCTATTGTAAAGAAAGAAGCTGGAAAAGCTAAGTTTTTTGGACTGTTTTTTATCTTGTTCATGGCTTTGATCTCTATATTCGGTCTGCTGTTGTTATCGTTAGGAATCGGTGGTAAATAATCTTATGCATTAGCTATTGAAATTGTTGGATAAAAAGAGAAAAGCCTTTCCCGAGGGAGAGGCTTTTCTATATTTAAGCTTGTTTTCTTCCTTCTTCTACATCATCAAGTGCTACATCTTCATCGAAAGGTGTGTCGAACTCAGTTGAAATTGGAGCGGTGAATAAGGAAATACCCACTATACTCACCAATCCAGCAGACATACCATAAAGAATGGGATTCGTAGCTGTAAGTCCTTCAATAAACAATCCTGCTAGTACAACAACTGTAGAAATTAAGATAGCGTAGAATCCTGAATTAGGAGTCGCTCGTTTCCAAAAGAATGTCATAACAAGTGGGATGAAGATTGCTCCAGATAGTATTGCATAAGCCACATCAAGTGCAACGAGTACATCTTGAATCCATATGGAAAAGGTAATGGCGATTAAACCGATAATAAGCGTTGTGATCCTTGATGCTCTAATCATTTGTTTGTCAGTAGGAGATTTTAAGAAATACTGTTTTAGGATGTCGTTCGTTATTAAAGTAGAAGACGCAAGTAACGAACCAGATGCGGTTGACATAAGTGCTGAACACACACTTGCAAGTACAAGTCCTAAAATACCAGTAGGGAGAATGGTAAGAGCCATCTCAGCAAACGTGTTCTGCGGATTATCTAGGGTAGGCAGCACCAAGAATGCACACATTCCAATGATGCTTCCTGCAATCGCGTATGCAAAGCTATAAACACCCGCGAAGATAGAGCCGTTTCTAGCAATCTTACTAGATTTTGCTGTGAATACTCGTTGCCAGATGTCTTGTGATACGACCATACCAAGTGCAAACAACAAAAAGTATTGGAAGATCTGCTGATAACCGATACCTGTGAAATCTAAGTGAGACTGAGGAAGTTCTGTTAATAGATTTCCTAACCCATCGACTTTTGAAAGACTCATAGGAACCATAATGAAGAAGACACCGACCGTCATTACGATAAATTGAATAATATCCGTAACTGTAACACTCCACATTCCGCCAAGGATTGTGTAGAAGAGAACGATTCCTCCGCCTACTAACATGGAAGTCGTTAAGCTCCAGCCTAAGAGTACATTAATGATCGTTCCCATCCCGATTACTTGGGTAACTGCAATCATCAAAGTATATATGGATGCCACGATGGCACTTAACAGACGTGTTTCGGATTTGTATCGTTTTCCTAATAATTCACTGATTGTTGTAACTTTTAATGAATCGATCTTTTTTATAAATATAGTACCTAAAAGAATAATGCCTAAACCGATCATAGATACAAACCAAATGCCGGAAATTCCAAACTGATATCCTAGCTTTGTCGTTCCAATCGTAGCTGCACCGCCTAAAATAACGGCAGACAAACATCCAAGATACATAAACATGCCAAGGTTTCGTCCTGCAAGAGTAAAATCTTCAGAAGTCTTTGCTTTAGTAGAGCCAATGATTCCTGCACCGATCAATACGGCAAAATACAAAAGAATAATAACAGTATCAAAAGTTTGCATAATAAAAAACCTCCTTTTTAGTGTAATGCTTTAACCGTGTCATTTAAGTGTTTTGATAGTTTTCCGAGAGTTGAGCATGAACCTCATCCAAATATTCTTCAAGTGACTCTTCAAGGACTGCAAGACCTTGATCAATCTGCTCATGATTGATGGTAAGAGGAGGGATCATTCTAATTACTTCACCATGATTTCCACAAAGATAAAAAAGAACGCCTTTCTCTAAACACTTGTCTAGAATTTTCATTAGTGCTTGACCGTCTGGTTTACCTGTAAAAGGATCGATGATTTCAATTCCAATCATAAGTCCTACCGCACGAATGCTGCCGATCAACGGTGTACGTTCCTGAAGTTTTTTCAATTTTGCACATGCATAATTTCCCATGTTTTTTGAGTTCTCAATGAGCTTTTCTTTTGTTAGGACATCAATAGTAGCGAGCGCTGCTTCACAAGCGATCGGATTTCCACCAAATGTTGTACCATGACTGCCGAGGGGCCATTGTTGCATCAGTTCTTTAGAAGCAACCGTTGCACTTAGTGGCAGTCCTGAAGCAATCCCTTTTGCGATAGCCATGATGTCTGGTGTAACTCCAAATGTTTGAGCAGCGAACCATTCACCTGTTCTTCCAAAACCGGTCTGAACTTCATCGAAAATCAGCAGAATGCCATGTCTGTCACAAACTTCTCTAATTTTCTTCAGCCAGCCACTCGGTGGAACGATGTAGCCTCCTTCACCTAGAACAGGTTCCACAATCATACAGGCGACTTCTTCTGGTGTTACTTGATGGTTGAACAATGTTTCAAAATCTTTCTCAAGCTTCTCGATGACATACGTTTCTGGATCTTCACCAGCTGGAGCACTTTTTACATCGGCATACGGAACTTGATAGGCAAGACCGTTCGGTTGTAGAAACTTGCGGTATTTACTTTTGGAAGTTGTCACGCTCAACGCACCTAGTGATCGACCATGAAAGCATCCTGTAAAAGAAATAACGTAAGGTCTTTTAGTCACGTGCTTAGCGAGTTTCAGAGCACCTTCTATGGCTTCGGTTCCACTGTTGGCAAAAAAGAAACAGTCCAAATCACCTGGTAGAACATGAGCTAGTTCCTTTGAAAGTCTCAGGATTGATTCATACATGATGACCCCAGATGGCCCGTGCATGAGGTGATCTGCTGCATCTTTGATAGCTTGGACCACCTTTGGATGACGATGGCCAGTATTGGCTGTTGCGATACCAGATGTGAAATCAAGATATTGCTTTCCATCCAATCCATAATAGTAGCAGCCTTCTGCTTTTACGACGGGTAGGTTCGGATGATCTTTTGCCATACTAGGCGCTAAAAGGTTAGGCATTTCGGTTACAAGGTTGCTCCAGTTGTTCATTGACACGTGTATTACCTCCTTGATATTCCATTCTCATGTTGTATAAATAATTTCTATATAGAATATCCATGCAAGGATCATGCCAAAAAACTAAATAATCTGATATTTTTTCATTTTTCTTACGATTGAAGGCTGACTAGTGCCGAGTGCTTCTGCCATCCGTATGGTCGTTTTAAATTTCTTTCTTGCTGTTAATAAAATTTGTTTCTCTGTTTCATCTAACATTTCTTTAAGTGTTTGTTCTGCATGAATAGTTGGCGAGGGTGTAGATGTACCTTCTTTTACATGATCAGGAAGATGTTCATCCGTAATGAGAGTCGTAGGGGAGAGTACCACTAATCGTTCCATGATGTTGATTAGTTCTCGTACATTTCCCCTCCAATCATAGTGCAGAAGATGATGAATGACAGCTTCATCTAACCTTTTCTTCTTGTTATATTTTTCTTCGAATTGCTGTAAGAGCATATGTATAAGTGGTACGATATCTTCGGTTCTCTTCCTGAGTGGGGGAATCGTTACAGGTACTACGTTTAAACGAAAATAGAGATCTTCGCGAAACTGTTTCTCATGGATCGCCTTCTGCAGATCTTTGTTCGTAGCTGAGATCAAACGGAAATCTACTTTGATTGGTTTCGTTCCTCCAACACGATAAAACTGTTTTTCTTGTATGACTTTTAACACTTTTACTTGGTGCTGTAGGGGAAGTTCACCGATCTCATCTAAGAAGAGTGTGCCTCCGTTCGATAGTTCAATAAGACCGACTTTGCCTTTTTGATGTGCACCTGTAAAAGCGCCAGGTTCATAACCAAATAATTCAGCTTCAAATAATGAATCTGGAATAGCACCACAGTTAACCTCAATGAATGGACCTTTTGATCGGTGACTTTTATTGTGAATGAATTTAGCTAACAATGATTTCCCGACACCAGATTCTCCTAAGATGAGTGCATTCACATCTACTTCAGACAACTGAAGTGCTGTTGAAACAGCTTTTTTCATATCTTCACTTTTAGCGATGATTCCAGCATCATGAAGCTGTTTGTTTCTCAATAGTCCAAGCTCCGTTTTTACACGCTGCATCTCTTCTTCCATAGCAAACAAAAACTCTTTATACTGAGCCAGTTCTGTAATGTCGTGTGAGTAGCTTACAATTCTATATAATTCGCCTTGTTCGTTATAAACAGGGATTCCTGTAACAAGCAGTTTTTTTCCTTTATTCGTTGTTTGAACAAACGTAATCTTTTTATTTTCTTTTACAACCATTGGAGTGAGAATCGGTGTAAATAATCCTTGAGTTTCTAGATCATAAACGGATTTTCCGATTAAACTATCTGATTCTACTCCGTAGATCTTTCCTGTAACTTCACTTACTTTAAGGATTATACCCTCTACATTCGTAACTAAGATATCGTCTTTTAAAGAATGAAGAATTTGTTCATTTTCGTTCCAATCTTTTGATTGATTCAAGTTCATCAGTCCTTTTATCAGTTAAATAATATTCATTTCTGAATAATTATTTATTTATGAATAATTATACGACTACTCACTGTGATTGAATATAGAAACTGAGAATATTTTAATTTTAAAAGAGGTGATTTGAAGAAAGGAGAGGGGGATACAAATAAAAAAAGGACCAAAATGAATGGTCCTTTAAACTTTAATTATAGAAGTTCAGTTTTCAACTCTACGTCAATGTTGCCGCTTGTTGCTTTAGAATATGGACAAACACCGTGAGCTGTCTTTACTAATTCCTCAGCTTCTTCTTGTGTTACACCGTTAACACCAACGTTTAGTACTACTGCTAGCTTAAACCCGCCATCTGTATCTTTTCCGATAGAAACTTCAGCAGTAACCTTCGATTCAATTCGTTTTTTGCTTTGACGCGCAACAAGGTTTAGTGCTGAATCAAAGCAAGCGGCATATCCTGCTGCAAATAGTTGCTCAGGGTTTGTTGCGTTCTCACTTCCAGATCCTCCAAGTGCTTTAGGCATAGCTAACTCATGATTTAGAACACCGTTATCACTCTTTACTGTACCTGCTCTTCCACCTTCAGCTGTTGCTTTTGCTGTGTATAATGCTTCCATTCCAAACACTCCTTTGTGTAAAATTAAATTGTGTACAACTTAATGACTCGTAATCATCATAACGTATCCTTTTTGTAGAGTCAAACAATTTAATTGTGTAAAACTAAATTGTGTTATAATGCAATTACCCTTTACAAAAAGAAAGGAAACATCATGAAAAGTGAAACGTTAAAATTAGAAAATCAGATATGTTTTAAAATCTATACAGCAGAACGTGAGATTACAAAGCTTTATCGAGAGTTGTTAAAAGAACTCAACGTCACATATCCACAATACTTAGTTTTGCTTCTTTTATGGGAAAAACATTCATTGTCTGTAAAAGAATTAGGCCAGCGCTTGTTTTTAGATTCCGGAACTTTAACACCAATGTTAAAACGCATGGAGCTAAATGGTCTTGTTGAAAGAAAACGATCAGAACAAGATGAGCGCAGTGTAATTGTTTCTGTGACTGAAAAAGGAGAAGCACTAAAAGAAAAAGCGGAGTGTATACCGGATCAGCTTGTTGATAATATTCCGATGGGAAAAGATGAACTCACAATATTGAATAAAACATTGACGAGTATGTTAGAACAGTTGCAAGATCATTCAAAATAATAAACGAAAAGACGCTTAGCATTGGTTCTAAGCGTCTTTACAATTTTTATCCTAACTAAAACACAATTCTATTCACATGAGTGATGTAACATAGATATTCGATATTCAGAGTCATTGAAAATGATGACAAGTGATCTACAAAATTAAAAATACCTTGGCAATTGTAGCCAAGGTATTTACTATAAATTAGTTATTGTTATTCGCTTCATCATCTCGCATTAACCAGCCCTCAAAATGGCGCTTCACGTAATTTTCCGCTGCTTGATACGTATCGAAAATTTCATCGACCGGATGTGTCTTATGTGTGATCAGCCATGTTTGATTATCTTCTGAATAGATCTTAGATACTTCACGATGATTGTTCACATATAAGCTGCCATCAGGATTTTCCTTCACGTTGTGCTCGTTTTTCGGTGCATCGATTCGTCTAGGTTGTTCATGGAATGCAGCAACAACAAACTTTTCAAATGCTTCAGAAGTCATGTTTCCGCCAGAAGCTTTTGGATGCCCGCCGCCGCCATATTGTTTGGCGTAGATCGAACAATCCACCTCTTCATGAATGGTACGAAGACCGATCCGTTTGTTAGCGATATTTAGAATTACAATCAAGTCTAAGTGAGGATTCTCACGATTGATCTCGTTCCCAAGCTCAGAGTGATAACGTTCGGCATGAAGAATACCAACCTTATACGTTTTCTCTTCAAATCCTTCGCCTAAAGACCAAGTATCCCAGATTTCGACCATCTGACGTTGTTTCTTTTTAATATAATCTGCAATATTTTCTTCTTCAAGATCCAGAATCGTTGTTTCTGTTTCTGAAAACTGAAAAGAATCACCTTTTAAACGATCCATGATCTGATCCTCAAATTTATCAGGAGGAAGGATAAAGAATAAGTCGTTAAGACGCTTAGCTTCAACTTTTTGGTCAAACCATTCCCACGTATCATATAAACGCACAAGTTCTACATATTCATCGAGCGCACCTGTTGGTTTAAGCTTACCGTTCTCGATCAAATATTCATAGAAAAGGGAAGTAGCACATGTTAAACGTTCATCATCATAACGAACTTGAACATGCCCCCAATCAAACCCATTGAAATGAAGCGCTGTTGCATGGTGGTCGATCAGCTTTACTTTTCCACCTGCATTAGATCGTTCATCAAGTCGCATCATTAATTCTTCGTTAACCGCAATATCTGTAATGATAATTTCTGTTTTTCTTTCTCTCGGATTATCAAGCAGCATCTCTACACGGTCATTAATCGTTCCATGTGAACAATACGATATTTTACAGTTGTCTCCAAATGCTAGTTGTGCTAAATAACCGCACGATTTTCCGTCTAAATCGTTGTGTGAAAATAAATGAATCATGTTAGTATCCTCTCTATTATGCTCTCTGTCTAGAGTATCGTCATAAAGCATAAAGTTCAACCTTTATATCGTAGTATTCTTTTCATTTACAAATTCAGCTGATTTTAACACCGAAACCGGATGAATATGCTAAATAATTCTTGTGAAATTTCACAAGAATTTATTTACAATTGATTTCATTAGGTAGAAAATGGTAATGATGAAAATTATTTAAAGTTGGGGGTTATGATGTGAAGGAGTTTCTGAAAGTGTTTCAGAATAAAAACTTCAGCAAGCTGTTTTTTGCTGGTTTTACTTCAATGATGGGAAGTATTATCGGCGTTACAGCTTTTATGTTTTATTTGTTGGATAAGTTCGGTGAACAGCCGTTTTATGCCACACTTGCAGAATTGATGTATTCTCTGCCAACACTAGCTGTTTTCTTTATCGTAGGGGTATTAGCCGATCGAATGGATCGTCAAAAAATCGCGCTTTATTGTGATTGGATTTGTGCAGGGCTGTGCCTCTTATTAATGGGTGCTATATGGCTAGACTGGATGCCTTTGATTTTTGCTATCTTATTCTTAAGAAGTGCAGTAGGTAAATTCTTTTTTCCTGCTGATCAAGCGATGGTACAAGGTGTACTCTCGAAAGAGGAGTATGCAATTGCAGCTGGATTGAATCAAATGGTAGGTAGTTTATTTATGCTTTTTGGGAACATGATCGCCATTTTTATTTATTGGAGTATAGGAATACAAGGAGCAATTGCATTTGACCTTATTACATATGTTATATCAGCATTATTAATTATGAGTATGAGAGTTGATGAAGATGTTCGTCTGCCGAACGGACAACACAGGTTCAAAGATATTCGTGTAAAGATGGTATGGAAGGATTTTGTTGCGGGGTTCAATTACATTAAACAATCTAAGCTTCTACTTTCATTAATCTTTGGTTTTTTCTTGTTTGGTATAGTAAATGGTGGATTGTCAGTTATGCCGGCTTTTATCATGAAATATAAACTCGCTCCAGATAATTACGAACAAATGATGATGTGGATGGGTGTGGTGTTTGGTGTATCTATCCTTACAGGGAGTGTTATTTGTTCGATGCTCGCTAAAAAGATCAGACTCTCGTATGCGATTGTTCTTGGACTATTCGTAAGTGGATTGTCACTTGGTTTATGCGCCATCGCGCCAAATGTGTTGACATTCTTTATTTTTACAGGATTGGCTGGGTTTAGCATTCCATTAATCAATATTGGAATCGGTGGCTGGTTACCTAAGATCGTAGATCCTAAAATGATGGGACGTGTTCAAGGATGGATTACACCGATCAACATGCTATCTCACACCATGACACTCGGTTTAATCGCTGTGTTTTTCCCGAAAATTCTAACCGTAGAAATGCTGTTCTGGGTTGTGGGAGGATGTCTGATTCTTGTTGGACTATTCTACATGTTCACTCTACCCAGGTATGATATTGAAGAAAATGATAACAAAAATGATTTGGAATTAGAAAAAGTACCAGTTTAAAGCTGGAGATTATGGCGAAGCCCTTTTATAATGAAAAGCGGAGGGGAAGTCATGGCAACTTTTCAAAACGTACTATTCTGGATTTTTTTAATCTTACCAATTATTTTATTCTTTGTAGCTATAGCGAGAACTTCATGGGTGTTGTTGCTTGTTAACTTTTTTTTAGCTCTACCGATCATTTGGTTTGTGAGCTGGATTACAGAAAGTTATGGAGCTGTCTTTGTAGTGTTTGCGATTCATCTGTTCACAGGCGTATGGCTCTGGACTAAAAGACAGAGATTGGATTTTAGATCGTTTTAACCAAGCTAAGCAAAGTAAAATTTGCTTAGCTTTTTTATTTTTAAAAAAAAATTTAAGTTCAGTACTTGGTTTTTTTAGAATATTACAACTATTATTTTGTTTGAAATGTATCGAAAAATTGAGAAAGTAAAAGAAAAAAGATGATTTGTTTGTTTTTTGTTTCTTAAATAAGTTTATTTAATTCGTTTTTATACGAAATATGAATATTTCAGAGTTTTTAATGGATTTACAACGGCTGAAACCAGGAGTAATATATTGCTTATCGTAAAACTTTAAATTTTTTCCATGACCGCTGAATCCAAATTTGGAACGGAGGAACCATCGGCAGTTTCCATTGCCTGGGGTGAAACTTATAAAGTCGGGCGACTTCTGCCGTCCGAACCCGTCAGCTAACTTCGTAAGCGTGGTAGGAGAGGGAAGGTGAACATTAAAAAAGAGTAATAATAACAATTTTACAAATTATGATTATTATATCATGCGTCTTTATCGCTTAATTCCTAATTTAGGGAGCGGGGGAACCAATCGCAGGCCATTGCGTCTGCATGGGGTGAATCTCGAGAGATCGAGTAGGGCTACTCTCAAGCCCGAATCCGTCAGCTAACTCCGTAAGCGTACAGAGAGAGGCAACAAATTTCGTGTATTCACACGCTTATTCAAGTATGCGTAGAAGCCGCGAGAAGAGTTCCTCTTCCGCAGGCTTCTTTTTTGTTGCCTTTTTTTCACTATCTAAAAGTATAACTTGTCGGCACGATGGTTTTCGACGTAGCAACAAGTTTAAGACGATAGTATAAGCGCAATTAAGGCTGACATGAGAGGCTAGAATTCAGCCTATTTCTTTACGAGATGGAGGGTGGAACGATGGAGAAATCATCTGGGAACGTGCTCATTATGTTTCCTGATCTAGTTTCAGATGTATTTATTTCAAAACTAAGATTGTGTGAAGACTATCAATCTCTTGTTCTCTGTGTTCCTAACCGAGAAGAAGCAGATAGACTCTCACAAGTTGGGTTTCAACATGTATATGTTATGAATTATGGTGACAAGCGTAAAGTTATCGAGATGGTAGGTCCTTTTGTTCAAAAAATCATTGTTGTTGAATCTGGATTTTTAGAATGCTGCCAAACGATTGAACTCATTCGCAGCATTTATAACATACCTGTTTATGTTATCAAATCAGACACACGGTATATTTCCAGAGTTTATAAGGAGTTAGGTGCCGATTACGTAATCTATAACAAAACCGGAAATATTCAATTCTTACTTTCTTCATAAAAAAAAGAGCGGAGGAATTCATTTATGAGATTAAGTCCAAACGAAATTGAACAGATTTTGTTAAAAGCAAAAAGAGATCAATTGAATGCTTATTATGCAAGTGTGATTCAACATAGTCTCTCAAAATGGATCATACAAGACACGCTTAGAAGTAAAGGTTAAACCATTACAGGAGGGAACCCATCAAAGATAAGATGTTCCCTCTGTAAATCCATACCAGTGATAGGCAGGGTGAAAACATGGGGACAGAGTCAGTTGTTTTATTGCCAAAAAGGTTGTCGATCGGACAGATCAATGAATTTGTCAATGCTGCTGGTTCTTTCGAAAGTGAGATTCTATTCTTTTATCAAGGCATACAGATTAATGCGAAAGGCTTACTATCCGTTAATCTATTCTTTTTGTCACACTATTCAAGAAATCAAAACGAACCGATCACACTTAGAATAGAAGGTTGTGATGCTCAAGAGGCTATCAAAAATTTATCTCTAATGCTGAATGGTTACTTAGAACAATGAACTAATAAAAAGAAGGTGTAAAAATGTTAGATGTGATGATGGTTTTATTGATGGTAGGAATGCCAGTCTTAATGATGGGTCTAGCAAAATGGTCATCAAGTGTTGTTGATGAAGGAAGTGTAAATAAATGATGACTGTCATGTTTGGAGTAGCCGTTTTAACAACGGTGTATCTTCTTTACGTATTATTGAATCCAGAGAAATTTTAGGAGGTTTTTCCGTTGATAGTCAGTTTACTCTCTATAGCTATAACTCTACTTATAGCTCTTTTACTTGCAAAACCAGTAGGAATTTATTTAGCGAACTCGTTCAATTATTCGAATAAGAACAAACTCTTTTATCCTTTCGAAAATCTGATTTATTCCATTAGTGGAATGAAAAATAAAAATCAATCTTGGAAAGTTTATGCTTCATCAGTAATCGTGATCAATGCGATTATGATTCTATTAGTTTACTTAATCTTCCGTTTTCAAGGCAGTTTGCCTCTGAATCCGAGTAAGATAGCAAACATGGATCCAAGTCTTGCGTTTAACACAGCAGTAAGTTTTATGACGAATACGAATCTGCAGCATTACAGTGGTGAAAGTGGTTTATCCTATCTTTCACAAATGATTGGCATTCTTTTCATGATGTTTGTTGCACCAGCTACAGCATTAGCAGTAGCAATCGCATTCATTCGTGGGCTATCTGGCAAGTCTTTAGGAAACTTTTTTGTGGATATGGTTAGGGGTATCATTCGTGTGTTACTACCGATCGCTTTTGTAACAGGACTCATTTTCGTTGCACTTGGAGTACCGCAGACATTAGATCCAACGGTTACAGTCACTACAGTTGAAGGTGGAAAACAAAACATAGCAGTTGGACCAGTTGGTTCGTTCCTATCCATAAAAGAATTAGGAAATAACGGCGGTGGGTTTTTCGGAGTTAACTCAGCGCATCCGTTTGAAAATCCGAACGGACCGAGCAACTTTATTCAAATCTTATTGATGCTACTATTACCGATGGCATTACCGTTTACGTACGGAAAGATGGTTGGAAATCCAAAGCAGGGACGTATTCTTTTCGTTTCCATGACGATGATGTTTATTATGTTCCTTGGCATCTCCCTGAGTGCGGAATATCAGGGAAACCAAGCAATCAATGCTCTAGGTGTGCAACATGATCAAGGAAGCATGGAAGGAAAGGAAGTACGATTTGGTGTCGCTCAGTCTTCACTTTACTCGGTTGTTACAACGGCTTCAGAAACGGGGGCTGTTAATACGATGCACGATACACTGACTCCGCTTGGCGGATTAGTTACATTATCCAATATGATGTTAAATACCGTTTATGGCGGTGTAGGGGCAGGCTTTGTCAACGTCTTAATGTATGCGATTATTGGTGTTTTCTTATCTGGATTAATGGTGGGGCGTACCCCGGAATTTCTAGGTAAAAAGATTGAAGGGAAAGAAATGAAGCTGATTGCAGCGACGTTGTTAATCCACCCGTTCCTTATTTTAGGAGCATCTGCTGTAGCTTTCTTTACACCACTCGGACATGAGGCCATTTCGAACTCAGGTTTTCATGGTATTTCACAAGTAATCTATGAATATACCTCTTCAGCAGCAAATAACGGCTCTGGTTTTGAAGGATTAGGAGATGCGACAAACTTCTGGAATATTTCTACCGGAATCGTTATGTATCTTGGAAGATTCTTTTCCATTGTAACGATGCTTGCGGTTGCAGGATCATTGGCTGTAAAACGAACCGTTCCAGAAACGATCGGAACGTTCAGAACAGATAACGGGCTATTTGCAGGTGTGTTTATTGGGGCTGTATTTATTGTTGGGGCTTTAACATTCTTCCCAGTATTGGTATTAGGCCCGATTGCCGAATATTTAACATTATAGATGCTGTAGAGAGGTGAAAAAATAATGGGTGCTCAAGGCTTAAGGACCAAAAAAGAATTATCTCAGTACGTTCCTCCCCAAAAAGGTGGGAACGGACCTATGAAAAAGAATCGTGAGGAAGTACAAATGAATAAAACAATGATGAATAAAGAAATCGTGAATCAGGCGATAAAGGAATCTTTTATTAAACTAGATTCAAGGGTAATGATTAAAAATCCGATCATGTTTGTTGTTGAAATTGGTTTTGTAATTACATTATTATTAACCTTTTTTGGAGATCAAACTCAAGTTGGTTTCAATATTGCTGTAACCTTCATTCTGTTTGTAACCCTCCTGTTTGCAAATTTCGCTGAAGCAATAGCTGAAGGAAGAGGGAAAGCTCAGGCTGATTCATTAAAGAAAACGAAAAAAGAAGTTTATGCAAACCTTGTGCTGGAAAACGGTAAACACAAAACAGTTTCATCAGCTGATCTTCGTAAAGGAAACATCGTTATTGTAAAACAAGGTGAAATGATTCCAGGAGACGGTGAAGTCATATCTGGTCTTGCCTCTGTTGATGAGTCGGCGATTACAGGAGAATCAGCTCCTGTAATTAAAGAAGCTGGCGGTGACTTTAACTCCGTAACAGGAGGAACACGTGTAGTAAGTGATGAAATTAAAGTACGAATTACAGCAGATCCAGGAGAATCATTCCTTGATCGCATGATCTCCCTCGTAGAAGGAGCGAAGCGTCAAAAAACACCGAATGAAATTGCGTTAAGTACTGTTTTAACGAGTTTGACACTTGTTTTTATGATTGTAGTTGTAACACTTCCATTCTTTACAAAGTATCTAGGTTTTGACATACCAGTACCGGTCTTAATCGCATTACTCGTTTGTTTGATTCCGACAACAATCGGTGGACTTTTATCCGCGATCGGTATTGCTGGAATGGACCGTGTTACGAGATTTAATGTAATCGCTATGTCTGGTAAAGCGGTTGAAGCTGCAGGTGACATCAATACGATCATCCTAGATAAAACGGGGACGATTACATTCGGTAACCGTATGGCAAGCGAATTTGTACCAGTAGGATTCGATACGAAAAAATCAGTTGGGGAATGGGCTGCCATCAGTTCATTAAAAGACGATACACCAGAAGGTAAATCCGTTTTGGAACTCATGAAAAAAGAACACTTATCGTTTGATCAATCTCTTGGTGAAGATGGAGAATTTATTGAGTTTAAAGCCGAAACGCGAATGAGCGGAATCGACTTAAAAGATGGAAAAAAAGTACGAAAAGGAGCGGTAGACGCAATTAAAAACTGGGTACTTGCAACTGGTGGAGAAGTGCCACATGACCTTGAAGAAAAAGGAAACCGAATTGCATCTGAAGGTGGAACGCCGCTGGCAGTAGCTGTGGATCAGCATATATACGGACTGATTTATTTAAAAGATACCGTAAAGCCTGGAATGAAAGAACGTTTTGAACAGTTACGAAAAATGGGAATCAAAACGATCATGTGTACAGGTGATAACCCGTTAACGGCTAAAACAATAGCAAGAGAAGCCGGCGTGGATGACTTTATTGCTGAAAGTAAACCGGAAGATAAAATCGCTGTAATTAAGCGTGAACAAGCAGAAGGGAAATTGGTTGCGATGACTGGTGATGGAACGAATGATGCACCAGCACTTGCACAAGCGGATGTAGGGCTTGCCATGAACAGTGGAACGACTGCAGCGAAAGAAGCTGCCAACATGGTAGACTTGGATTCCGATCCGACGAAAATTATTGAAGTGGTTTCCATTGGGAAACAATTGCTAATGACTCGTGGTGCGTTAACAACATTCAGTATCGCGAATGATATTGCGAAGTATTTTGCCATCATCCCAGCGATGTTCATGCTGGCGATTCCTGAGATGGAAGTACTCAATGTCATGAAGCTTGGCTCACCGATGTCGGCCATACTGTCTGCGTTAATCTTTAATGCGATTATTATTCCATTGCTCATTCCTCTGGCTATGAGAGGAGTAGCTTACAAACCGATGAGTTCAAATGCATTATTGAAACGTAACCTCTTAATCTATGGTTTCGGTGGTGTAATCGTACCTTTTATCGGAATAAAATTGATTGATCTGATTGTTCACTTGTTCGTGTAACCGTTAGAAAAGAAAGGAATTGATTGATATGCAATCACATTCATTAAATCAACATAATGAAAAAGTATTTATCTTTAACAATATCGTTAAGATGCTTCGCCTTTCCCTTGCTTTAATGGTGATATGCGGTCTTGTATATCCTGTTGTTGTCACAGGAATTGCACAAGTCGTTATGCCGAAGCAAGCGGATGGAAGCCTAATCTATAATGAAGATAAAGAAGTAATAGGTTCTGAACTTATTGGTCAAACGTTTACGAAACCCGAATACTTCAGCGGGCGTGTTTCCAGTATCGAGTACGACGCGGCTGGTTCTGGAAGTCCAAACTATGCACCTTCAAATGAAGATATGATGAAACGAATGAAAGAAAGCATAGCTGCATGGGAAAAGGCTAACCCAGCTGTACCTGTTAACGAGCTTCCGGTTGATTTAATCACAAACTCCGGATCCGGACTTGATCCGCATATTACTCCTGAGGCTGCAGCTGTACAGGTTCCAAGAATTGCAGAAGCAACAGGAATAAATAAAGAAAAACTTAAAAAATTGATTAAAGAAAATACTCAAGGAAGAGAGCTTGGTCTGTTTGGTGAAACTCGCGTGAATGTACTGACACTTAATATTGCTTTAGAGAAATTGTTACAATAGTAGAAGACAAAGCCTTTACTCTAAACTTAGGGTAAAGGCTCTTGCTTATTGGTTTGTAGTCGATGATGATGATAACGAGGTGCGTAAATGTATGACAAATACCCTCAACTTAAAAGGAAAACGCCTGAAGAATTTCTGCAGGAAATCTATCAAGATGAAAAGGGAAAGTTAAAGCTATTCGTTGGAGCAGCACCAGGTGTAGGTAAATCGTATAGAATCCTTTTAGAAGCTCATGATTTAAAAAAACAAGGAGTCGATATCGTAATCGGCTTAATTGAAACCCATGGTAGAAAAGAAACAGCAGAAAGAATTAAAGATCTTGAAATCATACCTAAAAAAATCATTGAATACAAAGATAAAAAACTAGAAGAGTTAAATATAGAAAAGATCATTGAACGCCGACCAGATGTGGTCATAATTGATGAATTGGCCCATACCAATGTTCCAGGTTCTAAAAACAAAAAGCGATACATGGATGTGGAAGAAATACTTGATGCCGGAATTAATGTTGTATCAGCAGTAAACATCCAACATATTGAAAGTGTTCATGATATTGTTCAGCATATTACAGGTGTAGCAGTTCGCGAACGAATACCTGACAGGATTCTGGATATTGCACATGAAGTAATCTTAATTGACGTGACACCAGAAATGCTGAGGCAACGTTTAATAGAAGGTAAAATTTATGCGCAGGAAAAAATAGACCAGGCATTGAACAACTTTTTTACTAAGAACAATTTAGGTGCACTGCGTGAATTATCTCTCCGTGAAATTGCAGATGATGTAGATGAAAAGCTCTTAAAATCCGATATCGTCTTTACCGATAGTGGTCCAACAGGTGTGGCAGAAAAAATTTTAGTCTGTGTACAATATGGTCCAAGTGCAGAAAAGCTGATCCGAAGAGGCTGGCGAATAGCCAATCGTTTAAATGCAGAATTATATGTTTTAAATGTGTTGATCGATCACAGAGGGAACATTTCTCAAGAACAGCGAAAAAGAATCAGAGGCTGGAAAAAACTTGCTGTAGAATTTAACGCTAAATTTATTCTAGAAAGATCCAGACAAAGAAAAATACCACAAGTTATTACAGATGTCGCAAAAGAACATCATATCACTCAGATTATTTTAGGCCAATCTGCAAGAACGAGATGGGAAGAGATTACAAAGGGTTCTATTGTTAACAGTATAATGAGAAATTCAAAAAACATAGACATACACATCGTTTCTGAAGAACAGTCATAATTAATACGAATAAAATTTCAATCAAGAGGGGATTTACAAGTTATGAATATTGCATTCTTTCTTCTTCCAAAGAAAGAAGTGATCTGTTTACATGCAAAATCAACCATTCGCCAGGCTATGGAAAAGATGGAGTATCACAGATACACCGCTGTACCTGTAATTGATGAAAAGGGACATTATATAAAAACGATCACAGAGGGTGACCTTTTATGGAAAATTAAAAACACAGAAGGTCTTTCTTTTCAAAATAGTGAGCATCATTATATTAAGGACATAATGGTAAACAGGGACTATCAGCCTGTTCATATTGATGCTGAGATGGAAGACTTAATGTCGCTTGTTGCAGTTCAAAACTTCGTACCAGTTGTGGATGACAACGAAGTATTTATCGGTATCATACGTAGAATGGACATCATTCATTATTTGAGTAAGGTATAAGATTTATGAAAAAATGACCGGCTGGGTAGGCCGGTCTCACTGGTGGGGAGGTAGGCTGTTGGTTGACCTAACCTGAAATAATCATAACACGAACATGTGTTCTTGTAAATGTATAATACTTATTTTTTCCATTCTATTAAAAAAGTGCTTCCTGCAGTGGAACTTTTTTTAAGAACTAGTTCTGCACCTAACGCTTTTGCTAGCATTTTACTAAATGGTAGTCCAAGGCCAAGCCCACGCACTTTTAACTTTTTCTTTTCACCACGAAAAAACCGTTCAAAAATATAGGGCTGTTCATTTTCGGGAATCCCTGACCCTGTGTCTGTCACTTCAATCGTATTTTCGTACAAGACAACGCTGATCATTTTTTCATCTCCTAAAGCTTGATAAGCATTGTTTAAGAGGTTAATGATGATCTGCTGTAAACGAAGTGGATCAACTTCTCTATATATGAAGCTTTCTGGAACAATAGTCTTACACATAACTTCTTTGTTCTTGGTCATACTCCATTGGTGAACGATATCTTGAACAAGCTCGTTCATGTTGCATGTTTCATTACGCATCGTAAAAGCTCCGGCGGAAAGAGAGTTATAATCTAATAAATCTTCAATCATCCTTTGCAATCTATAAATTTCCTTCATTGTAATCTGCAGAAATTCTTCTTTTTCATCTCCTGAAACAATCCCGTCTTTCACAGCTTGCACGAGACCACTAATGGACGTAACAGGTGTTTTTAAGTCATGTGTAACTCCTGCCAGTAATTCTGCTCGGAGCTTTTCTAAATGCTTCAACTTCGTACTCATCTGTTCAAAGGAAGTTAAAAGATCATAAATTTCTTGTTCTTTAGCATCTGTAGCTAATTGAATGTCGTAATTTTCATCTTTAATCTGAGAAGCAGCATGTGCCACATCTTGGATGGGTTTTAGAATCTTTTTTAATAGAATATAGATGATCAACCATCCGAGAAGACCAAGGCTTATCAATAGGAAGATAGGAAGACGATAACCTTGATCCACATCTGAGAGGTTTGAGGCAGATTGTATGATAATTACCCAACCTGCTTGGACTCCAGCGTATATTAAAGGTTTTTTTACTGCATAGGCAGACTTGCCATTCACTTTAAATTTGTTAGTTGTTTTTTCACTGTTTACTATTTCAACCGGGATAGCATTCAATTTTAATGTAGGTTTATTTGCATCTGGACCCTTTTTTATAGATTTTAGATTAAGAATGTTACCATTCAAATCCGTAATATATAGTTCAGGTGGCTTTTCCATCTGCAATAGTTCTGCGCGATCATCTAGTTTACGATTGAACCGACCTAAATCATTCTTTCTGTCTCCGGATTCGATACGATCCGCTGTATCAGCTGCCATGTATTCCATGAGTGTTAAACGATTTTCTAAAGCCGTATGCCGTATCCACCACAAAGAACATAAACCTAAGATTACAAGACCAATAAAGAGGGTGAGGACATATCGGGTGGTCCAATACTTTAATAAAGTTGTTCTGTCTTTTTTATTCGTATACACAGAATTGATACCCCAGTCCTCTAAGTGTTCGGATTTCTCCTTGTGTGTCTGGCCATGCAGCAAGTGCTTGACGAACACGTTTGATCGATAAGTCTACAGCACGTTCGCTGCCATAATAATCTAAGCCCCATATTTGTTCAATTAATATCTCTCTTGTGTAGGTGCGGTTTGGATGATTGGCCAAAAAGAGCAATAAGGAGGTGTCTTTTGGTGTTAGAATGATAGGCTCACCATTTATTTTTACAGAATGAGAGTCGAAGTTGATGCTCAGACTTCCATATTGTTTTGTGTTCTCGGTTTCTAGTACATTCGTAGATCGACGAAGGACTGCATGAACTCTCGCAATAACTTCTTCGCCGATAAAGGGCTTTGCTATGTAGTCATCTGCTCCTTGATTTAATCCTTTCAAGCGATAATCGATGTCTCCTAAGGCTGTGAGCATGATAACAGGGCATGAACTATTTCGACGAATCTCTTGAAGGATTAACCACCCATCCTGATCGGGAAGCATTACATCAAGCAATACTAGGTTAAAGGAAGTTTCTTTGAACTGTTGAAGTGCGGTCTTACCGTCAAATGCTTGAACAACATCAAAGTTTTCGTGTTTTAAATAGACAGTTAATACTCTTGATATGGTTACTTCATCTTCTACTAGCAATATACTTTTCATGTTCATACCTCCTGTTAACCCATACTATACTGTAAAAATCCCCAGTTTTATAGACTGGGGATCATAGACTTTACATATCGTTTCCGAATTCGGCCTGCTCATTCATCTGTGGTTGCATCTTATTGTTTGACGGAGGTGCTTCACCTTCAAAACGCTGTCCTTTTTTATGATGTTTAGTAGAGTGACCACCTGGTCCAAAGCCTCCGTAACCTTTACCCATCAGAGGGAAAAAGCCTTCATCTTTTAATGCTTCTAGTTTATTTGGATCCTTCTTTTCAATAGCTTCAATTAGTTCTTTTGTTGATTGATTTTTTGTTGAAATTCCTAATTCTTTTGCTAAATTTTCTATCTTTTTCTTTTTGATTTCTGAAGCAATTTCTGGAATAGTTTTTCCGTCAATCGTGATGCTAAGCTTCTTAGCATCAGCTTTTACTTTTGCACGTGTAACTTCTTGAGCAACTTCACGAATATCTTTTCCGTCCACAGTAATACCTAATGATTTAGCTTCTTTTTTAATCGAAGCAGTCAACACTTCCTGTTGAAGCACTTTTTGCTCTTTGCCATCAGTAGAGATGCCAAGCTCTTTTGCTTTTTTATTTAGAGTGGCTTGTTTGATTTCTTGTCTTAATGTTTGTTCATCTTTTCCATCAGTTGCAATACCTAGTTTTTTTGCTTCCTTCTTAATCTTTGCCATATGAATTTCATCGCGAAGAACTTCGGCATCTTTCTTTGTGGTAGAGATTCCAAGTTCTTTAGCTTTTTCTTTTAGTTTAGCTAGCTTTACTTCTTCAACGAGTGTATCAATCTCTTTACCAGAAGTCTTAATGCCTAATTCCTTTGCTTCCTTTTTGATTTTTGCGTCACGAATTTCCTTCATGAGCGTTTCAGCATCTTTCCCACTTGTAGCAATTCCAAGTTCTTTGGCTTTTTTGATTAATTCTTCTGAGTTTCCTTTAAGTAAACCTCTGAAATGTTCGTGGCCAAACCCTTTGTCTTTCATCTCCCATTTTTCTGAAACTGAATTCGAACTAAAACGATCATTATCTGCTGCAAGAGATGTTGTAGCATAACCACCAACTAGTAATGCACCTGCAATTGTAAATCCGATTACTTTCTTTTTCATTGAATGTTCCTCCTACTAAGTTTCTAAAGTGTTGTGTTTCTTTCCTTGTACCAATAATGTAACCATTGAACGTGTCAGCATCATGTCAGGCGTAGTAAAAATATAAAAAAATTTATAAAATCTACTCAACATTCAATTAAGCTCATATATTCTTCTAAAATAAGCTATTTCATATAGTGATTATGAAGGTTTAATGTGTCAGTAAGATGTCAAAGGGGAATTATGAGACTAATACCTTGCCGTTTTTTATGTAAAGGGCATACACTATTTTTAAAAAACATAGTGTTCTGATTTGTAAAGAAAGGATTGTCGTCGTATGGATTATTTATATGAAAGATATATACAAACAAAGAAACAGCAAGAATGGTTTGATAAGATTGATGCTCTTGCTGGTGGATTTGCTAAGAGAGCGGACACATATGACCAAAAAAGTGAATTTCCATTTGAAAATATAAAAGAGTTAAAAGAAGCGGGGTACCTATCATTAACTATTCCGACTGAGTTTGGTGGAGAAGGATTAAGTTTGTACGAGTTTGTTCTATTACAAGAGAAAATTGCGACTGGTGATGCAGCTACTGCTTTGTGTCTCGGTTGGCACCTTGGCTGTTTTTTAGAACTCGCAGAAGAGCGAACTTGGGATGATGCAATATTTAAGATGCTTTGTGAAAAGGTAGTGCATGATCGAGTTTTAGTGAACCGTGCAGCAACGGAGCCAGCAACAGGAAGTCCTACTCGTGGAGGAATGCCACAAACAACAGCATTTCAAAGTGATGATAAGTGGATTATTAATGGTAGGAAAACCTTCACTTCTATGGCCCCAGCCCTTGATTATGCAATTGTTTCGGCACAGGTAGGAGATACGGGTAAGAAAGGGAATTTCATGATCTCTATGAAATCCGAAGGTGTATCAATTGAAGAAACGTGGGACACTGTAGCGATGCGTGGAACTCGAAGTGATGATCTTATCATGAAGGATGTAAAAGTTGAAAACAATGCTTTAGTCGAACAAGAACGAGGCAAAAGCGAATTGCCAAAAGCGTGGCTGCTTCATATACCAGCGTGTTACATTGGCGTTGCGGTTGCAGCTCGCAATGAAGCCGTTCACTTTGCAAAAACGTACAAACCCAATAGTCTGAGAGGACCAATCGGAGAAGTACCAGAAGTGCAACGAAAGGTGGGGGAGATGGAGCTTGAGCTTTTTCATGCTAGAGAGCTATTATACAGTGTTGCTCTAAGATGGGTAAATGAACCTCATCGCAGAATGCAAATGGGTCCAGAATTGATGGCAGTGAAGCACGTTGTAACGAATGCGGCTGCAAAGGTGGTTGATCTCGCTATGAGGATTGTTGGAGCAAGAAGTCTAGCTATGTCAAACCCCCTACAACGACATTACCGGGATGTTAGAGCAGGGCTTCATAATCCTCCGATGGATGATATGGTTATTAGTACGCTAGCCAAAAGAGCGTTAGATAAATGAAAAAAGGCACCTGGAGTTTTAACTCGAGGTGTCTTTTTTCTCGTTTTCTGAAAACATATTACAGTGATTCAATCCGTTCTACAAAACAAAATTCGTTACCGAACGGATCCCCTACTCTAACTTCTTTAAAGCCATGTGCCTCTTCTAGTCCAGGTCTAGCATACTTATACTTTTTTTCTGCCAAAAATTGATGGTAGGCTTCGATTCCTTCAACATGTATCCTTACTTTTATTCCAGGGCTCGAATCACCATGATGTTCAGATAGGTGTAAAGAGCAATCCCCTAGAGAAACCTGCATATAGATGGGGAAATCTTCTTCGTAACGATGTTCCCAATCTAATGAAAATCCAAGGAAATCAAAGTAGAATTCTCTTGCCTTATCTTCATCAAATATTCGAAGGACAGGGATTGTATTTTTAAATTGATAATGATTCATGAAGTAATCACTCTCCAAGTATTTTGTTATAAGACTATTTCTGCTACGCATGACGAGTTCCCTTGTTTTCTAGGAGGATTTTTCTTTTAATAGAAGAATTTTTTATATTATAAATCTATTTTATGAGGAGGAGATATCCTTGAATAAAAAACTAATCCGTGTAGGTACGACCTATGTGCCTGTTTTGCATGTTGATCATTCAGCTAAATGGTACGCTGAAGAGCTTGGTGCAACGATCAACTATTGTGATGAGGAAAAAGCCATACTAGATCTAGCAGACCAAAGTTTTTTTCTAGTGAGGTCATTAAAAGATGAGACTTCAAACTTTACAGACTACAAAGGGGAAAAAAGATTTTCATTAACATTTGAAGTAGACGGAAAGGAAGCACTGTATAACTTGCATGCTGAATTTAGAACTCAGGGCATACAAACAGGAGATATTGAAGATCGTGGACATAACGGTGAGAATTTCGTTTTTTTCGATCCTGATGGAAATTGTTTTGATGTTTGGAGTGTCCTGAGTCCAAAGTATAAAACTTTACGGAAAGAAACTGTTTCAGAGATTGAAAGATGAGGTGGTTAATAGGTATCTTTTTTTCTATATTAGGTATCTTATTGTTAACCTATGGACTAAATCTAAGGGAGGTTGCTGAAACCCAGGTCGACGGAGACGGCATTGGTGTGTACTTTTTAGGAATAGAAATCAACGAGAGGGTTCCAACGGTAGATATACCATCCTATTCAAATGGTTTTATGGGTTCTGGCATTATATTTTTAATTCTTGCTGTTTGCTTGTTCGTCATTCTATTAAGTGAAAAAAGCACACTAAAACCGATCACACCAAAAAAACAGGCTTGAGACTGTGAGAATATTGGGTAATGTATATTATGAATCTCGAGGATAAATGAAGATTTAAAGTGAAGAGTGGGAGGTGAGTGTATGAAGAAAGTGAATATATTTGTCATCATTTGTTTGCTCATTGCTATTAGTCCCGCTGCTAAGGTAATGTCACCGACAACAACTGATCCTAATGTTCAACTTTCTCACTTTACCCCCGAACCTCAAATACTAGTAGAATAAAACAGAACCCGTTTCCTTAGAAAGCGGGTTCTGTTTTTACGTTATCTTTTTCCTGTAAGACCATACATAATAAACGCCACGATTTGATCAATTTCTTTTTCATCATCCCATTCTTTATCAGAGAAGAGAAGAAAGCGTGGCAGGATATAGCCTATGATACTTGATGCAGTCATGCGCATAATCGTTTCCGGAGGAAGGGGAACAATCTCCCCTTTTTCTTGGAAGTGCTCGATGGTTTTCTTGAATTTTTGATAAACATGTTCAGTGAAAAGCTTTTGAAAAGGCTCGCGTAATTCATCGTGAAAAGCAATCTCTTGAATAAAAATTTTTAATACAGGAAATTGCTTCCGAACGAATTCAAGCCTGTTTTTAGCAATCACTCTTATAAAATCTTCATAATGTTCATATTCGTTTTCAAATACCTCTTTAGTGAAGGACTTGATGAAGAAGGGAGCTACAAATTTTGCTACTGTTGGTGTAACAATAGCAAGCAACAGCTCTTTCTTCGTTTTAAAATGACGAAAAATCGTGCCTTCAGCAACTCCAGCTTTTTTGGCAATCTCACTCGTAGAAGAAGCGGCATATCCCTTTTCTGAGAATGTATCGATGGCTGCTTCTAAGATTTTTCGCTGTTTATCACTCATAGTTGGGACATCGTGGTCGTTAATTAGGTCGTTGATCCACTCTGAATTGGACATTAAAGCTACTCCTTTTAAAACGTACATTTTCTTTATTATAGACACTAAAGTCAGGCAGTACAAACGCTTAACTTATAGTCTGCGGTGTTTTTTCAAAGCGAGCACGTTTAATATCATAAATAAAAGAGAGAACCCAAGGAGCACTAGCACGTTTCCGTAAATATCTCCCCAACCGTCACCTTGAATCATTATATCCCTAATCGCTTCTCCTCCGTATGTTAAAGGCATAATATAGCTCAAGGGCTGAAGCCAATCTGCCATTGTTTCAATGGTAAATAAACCAGAGAAAAACACTTGCGGTACCACGACGAGCGGGATGAATTGAATCATCTGCAGTTCGTTCGTTGCAAAAGCAGAAAGTAATGTTCCGAGTGTGAGGGCCGTTATAGCAAGCATAAGTGTAATCAAAATTACTAACCAAAGAGACCCAGCCATCATAATATCGAGAACATAGATGGCAAACGAAACAATAATGGCTGATTGTAGAATCGTGAAAATGCCAAAGCCTAAAACATATCCAACTACCATTTCCCATCGACGCATCGGAGTAGCGAGCAGCCGTTCAAGTGTTCCAGTCGTTCTTTCGCGTAGAAATGAAACCCCTGAAATTAAAAAAACGAAAAAGAAAATAAAAAATCCTATTAAAAATGGACCGATATAGTCGAAAGTTTCCATATCAGCTGAACCATGCAAATAATGAATCTCCGGATTTAATTTTATTTTTTCTGTGTCTTGATCCGGCATTGTTTTCAATGTCTTTTCAATCATCATAATAGAAGCCTTGTTTGCTGTCGGATTGCTTCCTTCTAGAGTAATAGTAGTTGAGGGAAGTTCGACTTCAAGTACGGCATCAAGTTTTTCTTCTGATAAGTCTTGATGAGCTTCTGAACGCTTTTGATAAACTATGAAAGCTTTATCTGATAATTTCAGTTTGTCTACCACCATTTGTTGATCACTGACAACGCCTATCTTTGGTTCATAGTCATTGCTTGAAAAAACGAGGTTCACAAGCGTTAAGATTAGAAGAGGGGCAATGAACATCATCGCGAGTGTACGTTTGTCCCGCACGAATTGTCTGATTATCCGGATCACTAGTGCCTTAATTCGCATGATTAACACCTCCATAATAAAGAAATGCTTCTTCGATTGAAGTGCTTGAAGTGTTATCCTTTAGTTCTCTTGGTGAACCAGATGCAATTAGCTTTCCATCACGAAGCATTCCCAGCTGGTTGCATTTTTCTGCTTCATCCATTACATGTGTTGTGACTAAGATCGTTGTACCACTCTTGCTTAGCTTATACAGTTCATCCCATATAGATTGCCTGAGAACTGGATCGATTCCTACAGTAGGTTCATCTAGAATGAGGATCTTAGGGTCATGCAAGAGTGCAGCAGCTAAAGATAATCTCCGTTTCATGCCCCCGGAATATTGATTAACGGGTTTTTGCAGGAAGTTTGTAAGGTTTACGAGGTCTGATGCCTGATCGATCCGTTCTTTTTGTTTTTGTCCCTTTAAACCATAAATAGAGGAGAAGAATTCAAGATTTTCCTTTCCGCTTAATTCTCCATAAAGGGCATCAGATTGAGCCATAAATCCAATTTGTGTCATGGTGTTAAGTTTTGGCATATCCGAATCAAGAACACTTATACTGCCAGTTGTTGGGGTTTCGATCCCTGCAATCATCTTAACAAGTGTTGTTTTTCCAGCACCTGATGGACCGAGCAATCCATAGATTTCATTTTTGTTCACCGTTAAATCAATGTTCTGTAACACATGATGAGATCGATAATTTTTAGAAACATTTTTCACTTGAATTACGGTTTGCATATGGAAACCACCTCCAAAATTTAAAGTGAGTAATCACTCATTTATAAATATCATACGCGGTAGGATTTAAATCGTCAAGTGAGTACTCACTCATTTTCATGTGAGGTTATAGTAGAAAAAATTGTAATCAAATTACTGTTAACTGAAAAAGGTATACATTTAGAAAAATAGGAACACTTAAGATTTGATTTTCCAGGGAGTAAGGGAGTCGTTATCTCGATAGGATTTAGACAAAGCTTTGTATTTGAAGCGATAAAATTGGAAAGAACCATTCACAGGTAAAGGGAATGGTTCTTTTTTATGCTTTAGTTAGAGTCTTGAGCTTTTTTGTAACGATATTGCTGCCATCTGAACCTGATAAAGCACCCGATACAAAAGCCAAGTATGGCTACGAACGAAGCTGTTGCAACCATTATAGTAGCAATCCAAGCTATAGTACTCCATCCCATTAAATGACTTAAAAATCCTACAGTAAGGAGTGAGATCGCAATCAATTGATTAAACTGTTGCTGATCTTTATCTTCTGGAATGTATTCAGAAGGTTTCTTTTTCAAGAATAATTTAGCAGCTCTCATTATAGGATTGTAATCGAACAACATACCAAGAAGTCCAGCGATTAAAGGCAGCAACAAAAACCAAGTTTGACCAGAAAGCCATGTTGCTAGCGTTGATAAAAAAATGAACCACTGATTTGTTCGCACTAAAGGTCTTGGAATTGAAATGGAGGAGTGGGACATGGAAATCCGACCTTTCTCATAGGTTTAGTTATCTTATTGTAAATGTATTCGTCAGTAATGTGAAGTGTTAATCCTTATTAATGAAAGAAGGGGATTGTTTGTTATAACAAGAATGTCTTATAGCGAGGTGAGAATAATGAAGATAAAAAGAAACGATCGTGATGTGCATTTTCAGTATGCGAAGGAGATTGAGGAAAAGCTAAAGAATGATACTTTTGCAGAGTGGTTAGGTATTGAATTAGTAGAGGTTGGACCAGGAACGGCAGTAGCACAAATGACAATTTCTGAAAATATGCTCAATGCTCATGGTACAGCACATGGTGCTGCATTATTTGCTATTGCTGACTTTGTCTTTGCTGTAGCATGTAATTCCTATGGAAAAACATCAGTAGGACTTTCTGTAAATATTGGATATCTCGCTGCATGTCAAAGTGGTGATAAAATTACAGCAAGAGCTATAGAGATTAAACGTAATCATAGAACTTCTTGGTATGAAGTGAGAGTGGAGAACGATAAAGAGCTTGTTGCTCATGTGAGTGCTCTATCTTATCGGAAGAATGAATATTTTGTAGGGACAGAAGAAGGGTAAGTGGATTCACAAACCTGAAAACAACAAACGACGAAGTGAGGTTGGTACTGCCTCGCTTCGTCGTTTTCTTATATTATCTTAACGTTTTTTTAATATATTTTATTGTCTTTCTTAAATCTTCTGCTGTTGGTCGTCCGAAAGGTCCTGTTTGAATATCAAAATAGACAACTCGTTTTTGATCATCAACTAAAAATAACGCTGGTTCTCCATGTTCACCATGATCGTCATATAATTTTCCGTTATGGTATTGAACCCCATATATTTCTCCCGCCACACGCTCTGTATCACTGAAAACAGGAAAAGAAAGGGAATGTTTGTCCTTCATCTTCTTTAGGTTTTGTTCTTCATCAGTAGAAATCGCGATGATGTGAGTATTCAATTCTTTGAATGTATCAATATTTTGCTCTAACTCTTTCAATTGATCATTACATACCGGGCACCATTCACCACGGAAGAAGACAAGTAAGTGAAAACGATCATCTTTTTCAAGGTGATTGTAAAAGGAGAAAGATTCTCCGGTTTCGGATTTAATAGTAAAGTCAGGTGCAGTGTCTCCTGTTTGTAACATGTGAACATCCCTCCAAAATAAGTTTCTTCTTTAGGTATTCCTCTTGCAGAAAATTTTAAACTCTTAAGCTTTTTAATTCTAAAAAAATCACTCTTCATACTAGGTCATAGCTACGTCTAGATGAGGAAAGAAGTAATAAAATAAGAGTCTAATTAATGACTTTATTCCTATTTTAAGTTAAAACTTTTAAAAATTAGTAGTTTATATTTGTTTTTGTTAGAATAGTAAAATTCTTCTTTATTTTCTGTAAATTGGGCTCTATATTAGAAATTGTAGTTCAACACCAAATTAGAGGAGTGAAGTAAATGATTAAGAAGATTGCCACGATGGCAGCGGTTTTACCATTAGTAGTTTCACTTGCAACACCAGCGGCAGCTGCAAAAAGCACAGAGGTGAAAGCAAAGGTTACACCTCAAGAAATTATCGTAAAATTTAAAGACAGCGTGTCAGAGTCAAAAGTAAAGTCTCTAGCAGTAAAAGGAAAAGATGAAGTTAAAGAAAAAGGCTCTAAGTTTCATGTAATCAAAGTAAAAGACGGAAACGTAGATGCAGCCATTGCAGAATATGAAGCGAGTGGAGATGTAGAGTATGCAGAGCCAAACTATACATACCATGCGAGCTGGACTCCAAATGACACGTATTTCTCAAACGGAGTACAATATGCACCTCAAAAAGTAAGTGCTCAATCAGCTTGGGACATCACACGCGGTTCATCTACTACAAAAATAGCAATCATTGATACAGGTGTTGATTACAATCACCCTGATCTAGCTGGAAAAGTCATTAAAGGGTATGACTATGTAAGTGATGATTGGGATCCAATGGATCAGAACGACCACGGAACACATGCTGCTGGTATCGCAGCAGCTGCAACGAATAACGCTAGAGGTATCGCAGGTATGGCACCAAACGTATCTATCTATGCTGTGCGTGTACTTGATGCGAACGGAAGCGGATCTCTTGATGATGTTGCGAACGGAATCTACCATGCTGTAGATAACGGAGCAAAAGTAGTTTCACTAAGTCTTGGCGGACCTGGATCTGCAACGTCATTACAAAACGCAGTAAACTATGCGGTCTCTAAAGGAGTAGTTGTAGTTGCCGCAGCAGGTAACGAAAACACTTCAGCACCTAGCTACCCAGCATACTATTCGGGTGCCATTGCAGTAGCTGCAACTGACCGCAATGACCTTCGTGCTTCTTTCTCTAACTATGGATCTTGGGTTGACGTTGCTGCTCCTGGTGTAGACATCGCTTCTACTGTACGTAATGGAGGATATGCTTACATGTCTGGTACATCCATGGCTTGTCCTCTAGTAGCTGGTGTTGCAGGCTTACTTGCTTCACAAGGAAGAAGTGCTTCTAATATCCGTGCTGCAATCGAGAACACTGCAGATCCAATCTCAGGAACAGGATCTTACTACTCTAAAGGCCGTGTAAACGCAGCAGACGCAGTACGCTACTAATCTTTTATTTATACTTTCAAACTTCCAAGGCTAGATTTGTTCTAGCCTTGGAAGTTTTTTGTTTGCCATAGTTTAATAGAACTAGCAATTCTTGTCGAATTGTGTTGGAATTTAAGGATAAGGACATATGTTCGCATTGCGTAAAATGTCGATGTAGACTTATTAGCTCATTTTAAATACAGGACTTGTGGTAACTTTTAACAATTTGGTAGAATAGTAATATAAATCCTCAACAAGAATCTTTTTTCTTACGTGTATTACATTCTATAAGAAGGGAGGTTCAGAAATTCCACTTGTATTTCCTAGCGTCACTTTCTTTACAAAACATTCTTTTTAAATAAAAAGGAGGTAAAGATGATGAGTGAAGTTTGCTTAATCCCGTTTGTGTTAGAAGAAGTCATAGAAGAATCAAAAGAAGAGATTCCATACGGAGTCGAGATGATCAATGCACCAGCTTTTTGGCGTGAAGGTGAAAAAGGAAAGAGTGTGGTTGTTGCCGTACTAGATACAGGTTGTGACACGAGCCATCCGGAACTTGCTGAAAGGGTCATTGATGGACGGAATTTTGTTGATGGGAATGAAGAAGATTATCAAGATGCCCACTATCACGGAACACATGTTGCAGGTACGATTGCAGCTACTTTAAACAATGCCGGTGTAGCTGGTGTGGCTCCAGATGTGAAACTCTTGATCTGTAGAGTTCTTGGTAAAGATGGCGGTGGATCATATCAAGGAATCATCGATGCTATTGATTACTCAGTCAGATGGAGAGGAGAAAACGGAGAAAGAGTACGTGTGATCTCGATGTCTCTTGGTGGACCGACGGATGTACCTGAGTTACACGAAGCGATTCAGCAAGCAGTATTGGAAGATGTGCTTGTGGTATGTGCTGCAGGTAACGAAGGGGATAACAAAGAGAATACGAATGAGCACGCTTATCCTGGGGCGTACAAAGAAGTAGTACAAGTTGGTGCAGTAGATGCGAAAATGAAACTTGCTCCATTCTCGAACACGAATGATGAGATTGACCTTGTTGCTCCAGGCGTAGATGTGGTTTCTACTTATCCAGGAAATAAATACGCCAAGTTGTCCGGAACTTCGATGGCGACGCCTCATGTATCGGGAGCAGCTGCATTACTGATTGAACGAGAAGAAAAATTGTTTGGCCGTGAACTTTCAGAAGCGGAGGTTTACGCTCAATTGGTAAAAAATACGTTAAGTATCGGATTAACAAAGAAAGCAGAAGGAAATGGATTGCTAGTTTTAAATGCACAAGAAAAAGCAGTTTGCGATCAGGAGAATTTAAGAGCGATGAGAACTCCTATTGAAACGGCTGCAGCGAAAGAGTCAGAATCATAAAGTTTGCCCCGTTTCTTAGGAAGAAAGGGCGTGTATGGGGATGGCGTACAAAATTATTGCGTTGCTGATCAGCTTTGCGACACTTTGCATTAGAATCTATGAAGAGATAAGCAGACGAGCAAAGAATCGGGCAAAAGAAGAAGAGCTTCAAAAGAAAAAGAAAAGAAAGCGAAAGAAAGCAGTAAAGAAAAAGGAAAAGGAAAGTGCTTAAATGAATAGATGGAATAAAAGCTGATTCAGTGAGATGAGGTATTTTCACATGGATTAGCTTTTTTGTCGTTTTTTTAAGTACTCAGAAGAATGTGTTCGTATTTATTGATGCTCTTTGAAAGTAGTTGATTTCTGCTCCAGGTTGTTCGCTTTTCATAGGGAGAAAAAGTACTGGAAAGTTGCTTCTATGATTTGAAAAGGAGTAATATATGAGCACTACTGTAAAATAGAGAGGAACGTAACTATGCTTTTATTAGGCATTCTACTTGTAATTGTAGCTGCTGTATTTTTATTTATGATGTTTCATCCTGTTTTTGGAAAGAAACCTTCAAAACATGATAGGAGCACCTATGAACCAGTTGAACACTATCAAAAAGGTATTTTTACCAATCAGATAGAAACAGTGATGACTTCCGACCTACGCTCTATGCTCCCTGTATTAAAAGAATTTTTAAGTGGAAGCCCGAATCGTCAGCCTAAGAAAGCAATTCCTATACAGTCGTTTCAGTTACCTGAAAAAGCAAATCATGAAACAAGGGTAACTTGGTTTGGACATTCTGCATTATTGATAGAGATGAAAAAAAAACGCATACTTATCGATCCTATGTTCGGCTCCGCGCCATCCCCGGTTCCCTGGTTTGGAAACAAACGTTATAGCAAAGAACTGCCTTTTAAAATTGAAGAACTTCCCCAAGTGGATCTAGTGGTTTTGTCACATGATCATTATGACCATCTGGATTATGAAACCATCAAACAACTCAAACATAAAGTGAAACAGTTTGTTGTCCCGCTTGGTGTTGCTGGACATTTAAAGAGGTGGAGAGTGGAACCAGAACGTATAAAGGAATGTAATTGGTGGGATGAAATAAAAGTCGGTGAAATTTCATTAATCTGTGCGCCAGCACGCCATTTTTCAGGAAGAAGCATAACTGACCGTAACTCAACTCTATGGTGTTCTTGGATTATTCAAGGAAAGCAATCTAACATTTATTTTAGTGGAGACAGTGGATATGGGCCACACTTTAAAGAGATTGGAGATCAATATGGACCATTTGATCTCTCTTTAATGGAATGTGGACAATATCATGAGAAGTGGGCTGCGATACATATGATGCCTGAAGAAACAGTACAAGCACACATTGACGTAAGAGGCACAGTCATGATTCCAATCCATTGGGGAGCTTTTACACTATCTTTGCACGATTGGACAGACCCTGTTGAAAGAGCTGTAAATGCTGCAACAAAAATGAATGTTAAAATATGTACACCTCAGATTGGTGAGACAGTAACGATTGGCTCAGAGTTACGATCTAGCTCCAAGTGGTGGAGAGAGAATTCAAATTTATAAAAAAGAGTGCTCTTCACTTTGGAGGGCACTCTCTGCATGTATTCATTAACTTTTCCACAATTCCATCAGAGGACCATCACTTCCAAAAAGAGGATCTTTATCAGGTAAAGGTACGAGCATAATATCATCTAATACAGCAGGTCGATCAGCAGGTTCACCCTTTTTTAAGTTGTGCTCCATACCGTTTGGGTAAGCTCCAGCTACTTTGAAATCCGTGCTGCTACCGATACACTTATGTCCAGTACCAGCAGGGAGTACGATGACATCCCCTTTTGAAACAGTAACTGACACGCCATCCTCTCCTCCAAGAAGAAGGACAGCCTCGCCGCTCATAACTCCGAGAACTTCATGTGTATTGCTATGATAATGATGATAATCAAAAACACCGTTCTTCCAACCATTTGTCCAGCCGTTTTGTTCAAAAACGTCTAATGCATCCTGTGGCTCTTTTAATTTACCTACGTATAGCAAAACTGGCCAGGAAGGATGATTCGGAATCTTCCCATCGTCTGTAAAGAATAAAGTTTTGACATCTTCGCTAAGCATTTTCATACCATATAACCCCTCCCCTGTTTTAGTATCCATTCCCTTATTTTTATGAAAAGAAACCCGTCTTCTTTCGGAAAAAATTATAGGAGAAAAAAGAAAATAAGAGCAATAATGCGAAATTCCTCAATAAATGACGAAAACTTATGTGTTAAAAAAAGTTTTCTTTTATGTGAAAAGAGGTATTAGATAGTTACAGTATGATAAATGCTAGTGAAAGGTGGAAATCAGTATGAAGTACAAAGCGAAGGACTGGCTCCGGTTAACGCCGAATGAGAGATACCTGCTTTTATTCGCTGTTTCCCAACTCCAGAAAAAGCTGAGAGCAGGTTAAAAGAACCAAAAAAATAAATTTAAGGCGTTTTCGTTGCCACAACTCCCCCTTGTTTGGTTAAAATAAGAATACAAGATAAACAGGGAGGAACACAGGATGATGACTGACCTCAATACATGGTTCGATAAAGGCATGACACGCTATGCATATATCCATTCAATGAAAACGCACAAGGAAAACTTGCTTACGATATATAATTCATTCGTACTGCCTGAACCTATGAAAGATGCGTTGCAAGGCATCCAAAAAAACCGGTTGAGAGCGATCGTTATTACCGAAGATTGGTGTGGCGATGCGATGTTGAATCTTCCTGTTTTTATGCGCATGGCAGATGAAGCACTTATAGATATCCGCTTTATCTTACGCGACCAGCATCCGGAATTAATGGATCGATACTTAACTGCAAAAGCAAAATCAATTCCCATCATCATCTTTATTGATGAAAAGGGCAAAGAGGTTGTAAAGTGGGGGCCGCGTGCACCAAAATTGCAGCAGATCGTCGAAGAACGCAAAAAGAAGATACCTTCTAAAGAAGATCCACGATATGAAAAAGCATTTAAACTATTTGCTGATCGTATCTCTAGTTTGTTTACGACTGACCATGCTCTTTGGGAAGAAGTAAGCCTTGATATCATAAAAAAATTATTAGCTAAACTTAATGTTAACAGCCTGTAAATAGGCTGTTTTTTGTTTTGTGTTAAAATGAAGAAATTGATGCCATATAAAAGAACTAAGTTTGAGGTGTACGATGAAAAAGAAAGCAAATGTTATTATTCTCGCTGGCTTTTTAGGAAGCGGAAAAACAACGTTACTCAAACGGCTGCTAGCGTATGAAAAAGAACATAATCATAAAACGGCTGTGTTGATGAATGAGATCGGGAAAGTTTCAATAGATTCTGATAGTGTTCCAGAAGATGTGCCACTAAAAGAACTTCTCAACGGCTGTATATGCTGCTCTTTATCAGATCAGCTTGAAAAACAGCTTTGGGGACTTTGTAAGGAAAATGAACTGGATACTTTGATCATTGAAGCAACAGGTGTAGCTCATCCTATAGATGTTCTTGATGCCTGTTTGTCACCGTATCTAATCGACGATTTACAGATATCAGGAATTATTTCAGTCATGGACGCGCCTCGATGGTTGGATCGTGAGGGAATGAATGTTCAGGCGAAAATGCTCATGATGGAGCAGATCAAACACGCCGATTACATCGTGTGGAACAAAACAAGCGCTTTGACGGAGAAACAGAAGAGGCAACTTACGAGTGATTCAACAAGGTTGAATGAAGGAACTCCTTTTGTATTAACAGATTTTGCAAAAGTAGAACTATCCCAACTTTTTTCACTTTCGGTAAAGCAACGATCAGAACATCAATCTGTGTCAGCAGAAAAACTAAAAGTGAAAACATTTATGTATAGGTTTGAAGCACCTGTGAATAAAGAGTTGTTTGAACACTGGCTCAGAAATGTACCTTCATCAATCTATAGAATTAAAGGGTATATTCAATTTATAGATCAAATTTATCTCTTTCAGTACTCATATGGATTGCCTACATATGAAAAAGAGTTGATGAAGATGCCGCTAAGACTTGTTTTTATTGGTGAAGATCTTGATTCTGATCAGTTAACAAGAGGGCTGAGTGAAGTTGAAGTAAGAAGTAAATAGAGAAAAAGAGAAAACACTTGTGACTTTAGGGGAATAAGTGTTTTTTTGCGTTTTTAAAGCTTTCTGATGAGAAAAAGAGGATGCACGAATCACTGCTTCTGACAAATTTGTTCCATGAACACAGGTTGGTCCATCATCTTAACAATACCAGGGTCACTTTCAGACAGTTGAATGAAGCTATCAATTATATTCTCTTCATACGTTAATAGGACAGCTTCAAGATGATGATTCCCGCAATTCCCTTTTAGCCGATATATATTTTGTTCAATAGTGCCCTTTTCTAAACCATGAAAATTAACATCGGCAAGTTGGTATGTATGCCGGAACTCAGGCTGAATAGGAATCACAAATACTTTCTTACGTGGAAGAAAAACGTCTGCTTTCCAGCCGTATCTTTCTATCCATTCCATGTGTTTTTCTGGTGTCACAGCTAAGAAGTAAGTATTGAAAAGCATGAAGATAATCCCAAAGGAAAGCAAAAACATTCCTAATCCTATTAGCCACTTTTTGTACAATTGAATCTCTCCTTTGTAAAGAAATTCGGTTTATTTTATGCTATTCTTTTATTATCATTATTTTCCAATCCTTATTGAAGGAGGTGCTATGATGAAAACGAACTTAATGACTCATGACCATCGAAACATTCATTCTGAGATTTATAAAATGAAGATGGGACCAGTTGCTGTTCGTGAGATACCAGCTATGAAGTATGTTACGCAAGAGATGAACACGAATTATCAAATGGATTGGGCAGGTAGACCTGAACCAGTTGATGAGCAATGGATCGTCTGGAAAGTCGTAAATCAGCTTAAACATTTAACAAAAAATAAGTTGAGATATAAATTTACTCTTATGCCTCACGAGATTTTATGGCACGAGAAGAATGACAGCAGATCTCTTACAACTCAAATGATGCAAGTACCTGATTGTATAACCGAAGAATTATTTGAAGAAGCATGTTTTCACGTTGAAAAGAGATTGGGAAACAAGCTTTCTACACTACAACTCATTTCTAATGAGTCGCTCACTTGTGTTCAAAAGTTACATAGAGGTCACTATCGAAACTCAATTGAGACTTTAAGTGAAATCATGAACTTTGCTGATCAAGAGAGTCTTTCACTGAAATCAAGTTATAAAGAAATCTATTTAACTCCTGCAATGAAATGTCATAAACCTGAAACATGGCAAACAGTTGTGAGTGTGGAGATTAATAAAAGTCAGCCAGGAGTACGAAATGAATGAAGACAAAATTAAATTTAAATTGGAATTAAAAGAAGATAAGGAATCAATCTATGCATTTCATTTAATATTTACTTTCTTGATCGTTTGTCTTTTGTTTGTTCTTGTTGTAGATATAGATGATCAAAGTGTTGAGACACAAGGAATTGCTAGACAGTGGGGAGAGGCCAAGTTAATAAATAATGAATCAATGCAATACACTTTGCTCTCCGATTCAGAAAAAATGAAGTACGTGGATATTATTTCAGAAACTAATAAAGAAGAACAACCTACCTACTCATTTAAAGAGTTAGATCAGTTTGAATATCGTATAAACAGTAAGGAATATATTTACAAGCTTCACTACTACAAAATGGAATCCTGTGCAGATTGTCAAAAAGATGTATGGGTTCGTATAAAGAAAGAGGATTCCGGTTGGTTTGTATCTCATACGAACTATTCAGAATCTAAAGCTGAAAAGAAGATTCGTAACGTGCAAGGAGAGCAGATTCCTACTTCTGAAAAGCAAGAAAAAGAATTGGAAGAAAATAAGTCTTTTATCATGAAGTGGCTGAATTAACTTTTTAAAACAAGGAGTGCTTATATTGAAATATCGATATTGGGGAATTACGTTCGTTATTATAGGTGCACTAATTATGCTAAGTTCTTTTATGATAGATACTGAACATGAGAGGCTTATTCGCATAGGTGGGGGTAGTTTATTCTTCATAGGTACTTTGTTAATACCGGATTATGTAGTTAATTCTAGAAGTCATACGAAGGATAGGTAAGAGCTGCATCGTTATGAGTGCAGCTCTTTTTCTTTCAACAAATCATTGAGGGAGGCAAATATATAATGAGGAGTTACACCTAAAACATCCATTGGCTGATTTCCTCGATTGATCCATGCAGTCTTAAAACCATATGTTGTTGCACCCGTTATGTCCCAATAGTTAGAACTCATGAATAAGATTTCATCTCGGTTTACCGCTAACGTCTCTTGAGCATACTGATAGGCAGCAGGTGCAGGTTTATATTGTTTAACATCCTCAATTGAAAGTAGATCTATAACATCAGTGAGCTCTCTTTTTTCAATTAATGGCTTTAACATTTTATAAGTTCCATTAGAAAAAATAACCTGCTTTACATTATTCTGTTGAATTTTATGAAGAGTTTCGGGAACTTCTTCATACACTTGGAGCTCTAGATAAGCCTCCATTAAGGAATCAAGTGCATCTTCTTTGCATTGTAGAGAGAATTTTTTTAAAGTATATAAAAGAGCATTGCGTGTGATTTCGGAAAATGGAATGTATGTTCCAGTTAGTTGGTGAAGCATGAAATACTCTACTTGTTTTTTTCGCCACTCTTCACTAATGGCAGCACCATGACCACTAAAAAGAAATTCGGCTTTTTCAGTAACTGAATGTACATCGAAAAGCGTTCCATATGCGTCATAAACATAGGCTTTAATCGTCAATGAAGCACCTCCTCATAATACAAGGTTACCCGAAATCATAACTGATTAACTTCAAAAAAAATTTTATAAAAATTTAGGTGAATTTCCCTGTCATTGAGGGAATAGATAACAATGAGGTGATAATAATGAAAATGCAATTGTATCTATTATTTGGTTTTATCTTCGCACTGATCATAGCAACATTCGCGGTCATAAACGTTGGTGATGTAGAGATCAACTACCTCTTTGGAACTGCCAACTGGCCATTAGTACTCGTCATTTTAGGATCAGCCGTAATCGGTGGCCTATCAGTCGGACTATTTGGTCTGATTAAAGTAATTCAACTGCAGCGACAAGTGAAAAAGTTGCACCAGATCCATAATGAAAAAGAATCTTGGAAAGAGGAACGTATTATTGAAAATTCTACTGAAACTGGAACTCCAACAGAAGAAATTCCTCATGAAAAAGTAGAAGAAAACAAGTAGATGCTAAGAAACCCTGTGATTAGTCTTAAGAGACTTCTCTCAGGGTTTTTAAATGGTTACTAACTTATACTTGAAAGCGGTCACAAAAAACGTTAAGATAACAACTAATCAATTCCAAAACGTTTTGGAGGATGCGGATGGCTACAATTAGAGATGTTGCGAAAAAAGCAGGTGTATCTGTTACAACGGTTTCGAGAGCGTTGAACGGCTACTCTGATGTAAACGAAAAGACAAGGGAAAAAATTAAGGTGATCGCTCAAGAACTTAATTATAGTCCGAGTTTGCTAGCTCGAAGTCTTGTGATGAAAAAGACGAAAACCATTGGATTACTCGTATCTGGACTTCGAATTGAAGGAAGTAAAGATAATTTTACCTTTGAAGTACTCTGCGGTGTTAATGACTGTGCTGGAGAGCTTGGATATGAACTAGTATTAATCAGTACAGATTCAAAAAAACAACAGGAAAAAACGTATAACCAGCTATGCAATGAAAGAAAAGTAGAAGGGGTGATTCTGCAAGGAATTAAAACAGACGATCCTTATTTGGATGAGGTATTAAAAAGCGATATTCCTTGTATTCTAATCGATATACCGATTGAAAGTGAATCAGTTGGATATGTTACAACCGACAACAAAGGCGGGGCACAAACAGCGGTAGAGCATCTCACTGATCTCGGACATAAAAACATTGCGATGATTAATGGGCACAGTCAAGCTTTTGTTAGCCGGGAACGGTTAGCAGGCTATCAGGAAGCATTACAGAATAAAGAAATTCCTTTCAACGAAGAGTATGTTGTAAACGGTGCTTTTTTAGAGGAATCGGCAGAACTTGAAACAACCAAACTATTAAGTAAACACCCTGAGATTACAGCGCTGTTTTGTGCCAGTGATCTAATGGCGATGGGGGCTATGAGAGCCGCTAAAAAGATGGGTAAGAAACTACCAAAAGATCTATCTGTTGTTGGCTATGACAACATTATCCTATCCGCTTATTCAACGCCTTCTCTATCTACGATTGCACAAGATCGCTATAGATTAGGGTTTGAAGCTACTACACTTCTAACGAAATTGCTAGAAGGAAAGGAAGTTGAAAAGAATAAAGTTCTTCAGACTGCATTCATAAAAAGAGAATCAACAACCGAAAACCACAGATAGTGGTTTTTACTTAGACTAAGACCGAAAACGTTTTGGAAACAACCATTCTTAAAAAAACAGGAGGATTTAGCAAATGAACTACCGTGTAATCAAAGAAAACGATCTATTTTTTTTAACAGATGACAAAGGTAATATCCCGAAAGAGAATGATTACGGACTAGGTTTGTATACGAAAGACACCCGGTTTCTTAGCAAGTTCGATATCAAAATAAACGGTCAAGATCCCATTCTTCTTTCTTCATCTGCGGATGAGAATTATGAAGCTGAAATCCTGCTAACCAACCCTCACATGGAAGAGGACGGAAAACTCATCCTATGGAGGGAATCTGTTGAGATCGAAAGAAAGCGCTTAATTTATGATGGAGTTTTATACGAAACACTTAATCTGAAAAGCTATTATCCAAAGCCGGTAGATTTTGAAATTAGTGTTCATGTTGATGCTGATTTTACAGACATGTTTATTATTCGCGGGTTTCAATATGGTGAAATTGGAAGAAGGACGGGCGAAGAAGTTACTGAGAACTCTATCAATTATTTTTACAGCGGCGCAGACGATATTGATCGTGCGACGAGAGTTCAATGGGATCGAGATGCAAAGTCAGTTGATAGGGACGGATCTATCGCATTTGATTTTCATTTGAATCACGGTGAGACCGAGACGGTTACGTTTTCTGTAACTCCAGAAATAAACGGGAAATCAGGAATAGTTATGAATCCGGAGAAAGCGCTTCAACTACTTAAGACTTCATACAAAGATTGGGAAAGAGACACAACAAAAGTTCAAACAGATCATAAGCCTCTTCAAAGACTTGTTGACAGAGGAATTATGGATCTTCGCGTATTGCTAACAGATATTGGGCATGGAGCATTTCCGGTAGCGGGGTTACCTTGGTTTGGTGTTCCTTTCGGAAGAGATAGTTTGATCGCTGCGCTTCAGATGCTTGCCTTTAATCCTGAAATCGCAAAAGGCACTTTATTAACCATGGCATCTCAACAAGGTACTAAGGTGGATCCATGGCGGGATGAGCAGCCTGGAAAGATTATGCATGAAATTCGTTACGGAGAACTAGCTTCTACAAACCAAGTTCCTTTTACACCTTATTACGGGACGATTGATGCAACACCTCTGTTTTTGGTTCTTTTATCTGAGTATACAAAATGGACAGGTGATTTAACTTTGGCAGATCAACTGCAGCCGAATGTAGAGGCAGCACTGAATTGGATCGATGAATATGGTGATCGTGATGGTGATGGATTCGTAGAATATCATCAAGAATCGAGTAAGGGAATCGCGAACCAAGGGTGGAAGGATTCCGGAGATTCTATCGTGCATCGAAACGGAGATTACGCTGAAACACCGATCGCGTTATCAGAGGTTCAAGGTTATGTATATCAAGCTAAAAACGGTATCGCCGCCATTTTCGAAGTACAAGGAAAAGTGGAGGAAGCAAACAGACTTCGTAATGAAGCTGAAAAGCTAAAGAGATTGTATGATGAGAAATTCTGGATGGAAGAGCAAGGGTTCCATGCGATTGCGTTAGACAAGGATAAAAAACAGGTAGGTACATTAACGACCAATCCTGGTCATGTCCTTTTTGCAGAGATGCTGGACGATCATAAAGCAAGTAAGGTGATAGAAAAACTTGTTTCACCTCGTTTTTTCTCTGGTTACGGTATTCGAACGATGGCAGAAGAAGAAGCCGGGTACAACCCGATGAGTTACCACGATGGTAGCATATGGCCACATGACAACAGCATGATCCTGCTTGGAATGAGTAAGGTTAACCACCAAAGGGATGCAAACACTGTGATATCAGGATTGATTAAAGCTGCTAGTCACTTTGAATACGACAGACTTCCTGAGCTTTTCTGTGGATATGGTTCTAAAACAGGAAGAGCAGTAAAATATCCGGTCGCGTGTTCGCCTCAAGCTTGGGCTGCAGGAACACCATTAGTTTTCATCCAAACCATTCTTGGTTTATTTCCAGATAGTTTAAATAAAGTCGTTCACCTCTCTCCACACCTGTTGGAGAACATGAATGAGCTTAGAGTAGATGGAATTAAGATTGGCGAAGGACATCTTTCTGTTCATGTTCGACGTGAGAAAGAAAAAACGATAGTGGAGATTAAAGAGAATACGACAGGATATCAAGTGATTCAAAAATAGAGTGATTCATCAACTTAGTTTAGTTAAAGAAGGGAGCTTGAGAAAATGAGGCGTACAAAGTGGCTGTCTACGTTAAGTATATCTTCATTGCTTCTAGCAACGATATTATCTGGCTGTGGAAATGAAGAAAGTCAATCAGAAAAAACAGAGATCGTACTGAGTGGATGGGGAGGGAATCCGACTGAGAAGAAACTTTTAGATGAAGTCCTTTCAGATTTTGAAAAAGAACATCCTCACATCGATGTGAAATTGAATACAATCAGTGATCAGTACATGGACGTACTAAAGACCCGATTGATCGGAGGTACTGCAGCAGATGTATTCTATCTTGATGCTTTTGAAGCCCCTGCTTTAATCGAGACAGGCGCTGTTGAACCGCTCAACAAATATGTGACTCAAGACTTTGATCTAGCAGATTTTGAAAAGCCGATGCTTGACGCCTTTAAAAAAGGTGAGGAGCTTTATGGTTTACCAAAGGATTACTCAACACTTGCTCTTTTTTATAACAAAAAGATGTTTAAAGAAGCCGGTATTACAGAACCTCCACAAACGTGGGAAGAAATGGAGTTAGCGGCTAAAAAGTTGACCGATCAAGAAAAGCAAGTATACGGACTTGGTATGCTTCCACAGATTGAACGGATGTATTATATGGCAGAATCCCGTGGTGGACAGGTCATCACAGACGGTCGAGCCACTTTTGCTGACGATAAAGTCGTGGATGCCATTCAGCCAGTTGTTGATATGCACGTGAAAGATAAGACTGCAGCAACACCTTCAGAAGTGGGTGCAGGGCAATCAGCTGGTGAGATGTTTGGTCGCGGCAATGCAGCAATGGTAATGGAAGGAAATTGGAACATCCCGTTTTTAGAAGACACGTTTCCAGAGCTCGATTATGGAACAGCTGAATTGCCGACTATAAACGGTAAAAAAGGAACGATGTCCTTCACGGTCGGATACGCTATGAATGCAGAATCAGAGTATAAGAAAGAATCTTGGGAACTGATTGAGTATCTCACGGGTAAAGAAGGTATGAAGAAGTGGACGAGCAAAGGTTTTGCACTTCCAACAAGAAAGTCTGTAGCCGCTGAACTAGGATTCGATCAAGACAAACTACGCGGTCCGCTTGTTAGCGGAGCAGAATATGCAACTGTATGGCAGGATGGGCCAACATTGCCAATCGTGATGAACAATTTTAACAATCAATTCCTGAGTGCGTACTTGGGTGATCGACCTTTAAAAGAAGCATTAAATGATGCAGAAAAACAGGCGAACAGAGAGATAAAAGTAACAGAATAATAACTTATGAATCGAGGTGAACCATGTGAAGATGTTATCAAAAAAAGATAGAAGAGAAGCAGGGCAAGGGTATCTATTTCTACTGCCAGCGCTGCTCGTTTTAGGCGTATTTGTAATCGCACCGATCCTTTATGCTGTGTTTCTTTCCTTTCATAAAGTAGAACTGATCGGCGGAGCCACCTACGAGTTTAGAGGTCTTGATAACTTTATGAAAGTAACATTTGATGATCGAGCCATTATTGCACTCAAGAACACGGCTATCTATGTTGCAATCGTAGTGCCAACCCAGACGTTCCTAGCTTTAGTATTAGCAGCTTCATTGAATGCAGGGCTCAAAGGTCAGAAGTTCTTTCGCATCGTATACTTCTTACCAACGTTAACTTCATCTGCTGTGTTAACACTTATTTTTATGTGGATGTATAATCAGAACGGATTGATTAACTATGTTCTAAAGTTCTTAAATCTACCAACGTATAACTGGATTGGTGATCCAGACGTAGCTCTTATCGCTATCATGATTATGAATATCTGGGCAACAGCACCGTTTTTCATGGTTATTTATTTAGCTGCTCTTCAAGACATTCCAGATAGTCATTATGAAGCTGCTGAACTCGACGGAGCAGGTCCGATTCAAAAGTTTTGGCATATTACGGTTCCAAACTTAAGACCGGTAACATCCTTTGTTGTGATCATGGGACTGATCGGGACATTCCAGCTTTTCGATCAATCTTATATTTTCTCTGGAGGGTCAGGCGGACCGAACAATTCCACTCTAACGGTCGTTCTTTTAATCTATCAATATGCATTTAAGACACTAGGAACGATGGGTTATGCTACAGCTATCGCTTTCATGCTTGCCATCATCATCTTAGTTGCAACCCTTTTACAGCGCAAATTTTCAAAAGAAGAATCACTATACTAAGGAGGAGATACCATGAAAAAACGTACGGCTGGAAGAAAAGCTTTGTATGTAATCCTTGTCGTTTACGCAATCATCACCGTTATTCCGTTTTTGTGGGCACTGTCTTCTTCCTTTAAAACACTTGGTGAGATCGTAAGTGGATCGATTAATTTTATTCCAAAAGACTTTACACTTGATAACTATAAACAGATCTTTACGAGGGAGCCACTATTCGGAAGATGGTTGTTTAATAGTTTGTTCATTGCAACAATCGGAACCCTATTAAACTTATTGTTCAATTCTATGGCTGGATATGCACTCGCAAGATTAAGCTTTCCAGGGAAAAAGAGCATTTTCTTAATGATCTTGGCCGTATTGATGATTCCTTTCCAAGTAACGCTCATTCCAAACTTCTTAATACTTAAAGAACTTGGATGGCTGAACTCGTATCAAGGAATGATCATTCCAGGTGCGGTGAACGCGACGTTTATCTTTATGATGAGGCAGTTCTTTATCAATTTTCCAAAAGAAGTCGAAGAAGCAGCTGCGATCGACGGGCTTGGACGCTTCGGGACATTTTTCCGTATCGTTTTGCCTCTTGCTAAACCGGCACTTGCAGCTCAGACGATTTTCGTATTCATGGCGTTCTGGAACGATTTTATGAGACCACTCATCATTTTGTCCGATCAAGACATGTTCACTCTACCACTAGGACTGAACTCATTCAAAGGCCAGTTCATCTCATTTTGGAACTATATAATGGCCGCATCGATGGTCTTTACTTTACCGATTATTGTCCTGTACGCTTTCTTTAACCGATATTTTGTAAAAGGAATCAAGTTTACAGGAGACAAATAAAATGATTGAAGTGAAACTGGCTTGAGGTGTGGGAACTAAGCACACGAATAGCCAGTTTTTTTGCTAAAAAACCACTAATTTCACGGTAATCTCTTTTTTATTCACGGTAATCAACATTTTATTCACGGTAACTGCACACAATTTCACACATAAAATAATTTAAACGATCTTCGACGATAGTCGACAAGCTCATTTAGTGTATTAATGGAGTAAACCATTCCAGTCTATTGAATGGTTTACTTATAACATAAATGTTAACCTAATTTTATTTTAAGTTGACGTAATTGTGAACCTTCGCTATTCTAAATCGTATATAGAACATATATTGGAGGTTTATTAAAGATGACAGCACAAAGAAATGGCTTGAAAACGATCGATATTACGTTAGTCGGCATGTTTGTTGCTCTTATGGCAATAGGTGCAAACATCACGACCATGTTTCCTTTCATGGTGGTTGGGGGAGTGCCGATCACGCTGCAGACCTTTTTTTGTATTCTGGCAGGAGCCTTGTTAGGAAGTAGATTAGGTGCCATCGCGATGAGTGTATACGTATTAGTCGGATTAGTCGGAGCACCTGTCTTCGCTCAATTTAAAGGTGGCTTTGCAACAGTGATCAGCCCGACTTTTGGATTTTTACTATCGTACATTTTAGTGGCATATCTTACGGGTCTGATCATTGAAAAGTATGGCGGAAAAACTTCTTATATTGTAGCAACACTTGTAGGAACAGCGATTAACTACATTGTAGGGACAAACTTAATGTTCTTGGCGTATAAAATGTGGGCAGATGCACCAGAAGGTTTCACATATTCTATGGCATGGGCGTGGATGATGGTTCCACTACCTAAAGATATCATTCTAGCCATTTGTGCAGGTATGTTAGCTCCGAGAATTAACTTTGCACGTAAAAAGACGATTTCTCAACGAACAAAACATGCATCATAAAGGAGTGCAATTTAGATGATATGGAATGCTCTTGCAAAAAAAGTTTTGAGTGGTGAAGAGATTACGAACGAAGAGGCACTTGATATTTTGAATTGTCCAGATGAAGATTTGCTATTGCTTCTGCATGGGGCTTATCAAATCAGAAAGCATTATTATGGTAATCTAGTGAAACTCAATATGATTATTAATACAAAGTCAGGCGCATGCCCAGAGAACTGTGGATATTGCTCGCAATCTATTGTTTCAACTGCACCTATTGAAACTTATCGAATGATGGATAAAGATGAGATGGTTAGAGGTGCTGAATCAGCCTATAACTTGAACGTTGGAACATATTGCATCGTTGCGAGTGGTCGCGGACCCTCTAATCGAGATGTAGATAAAGTGGTTGAAGCTGTCAAAGAAATCAAAGATACATATGGCTTAAAAGTATGTGCTTGTCTAGGAATCTTAAAACCAGAACAAGCAGAGCGTCTAAAAGAAGCGGGTGTCGATCGATACAATCATAACTTAAACACTTCAGCTCGGAATCATAAAAATATTACAACGTCTCATACATATGATGATCGAGTGAATACGGTAAACATCGTTAAGGAAAGCGGAATCTCTCCCTGCTCAGGAGTTATCGTTGGTATGCGAGAGACGAAACAAGATGTTATTGATATGGCAAGAAATCTTAACGTACTAGACGCAGATTCTATTCCAGTGAATTTCTTGCATGCGATCGATGGAACGCCGCTAGAAGGGACAGACGAGTTAGATCCACGCTACTGTTTAAAGGTACTTGCATTATTTCGTTATATTAACCCTACAAAGGAGATTCGCATTTCAGGGGGACGTGAGGTGAACTTGAGAAGTCTGCAGCCACTCGGTTTATACGCCGCGAACTCCATATTCGTAGGTGACTATCTGACGACGAGAGGGCAAGAGTCAACAACAGACCATAAGATGTTAGAAGATATGGGCTTTCTGATTGATCGAACTCCAGTTATAGCGCGATAGTTTTTGTTAAAGATTGAAAAGCCACTCGAAGCTTTGTACAATAAGGAGTATTCTATTGTATATAGTGGGAGTGGTTTTTTTGGAAAAATGGCAAAATTGGATGGGGAAAATAAACTGGGCTGAGATTATGCTAGCAGCTGGTTTATGGGCGGCGAAATTCTTATTGATCATCGTCATGTTCTTGGTTATCCGTTCAATCGGTAGACGTGTGATCAACCGAATGTTTGATAAAGCAGCAACACATAGAAAGATGTCTTCAGGAAGAATCATTACGTTGCAAAAGCTTGTGGTCAACCTATTTTCATACGTATTAATCTTTGTTTTTGCTGGTATCTTATTCAAGCAGTTCGGACTTGAAATTGGTACTCTTATTGCGGGGGCTGGAGTAGTCGGATTAGCCATAGGTTTTGGAGCACAGGGACTTGTAAGTGATGTTGTTACCGGATTCTTCATTCTCCTTGAAAAACAGATGGAGGTCGGAGATTACGTAACGATTGGCGGTGTTGATGGAATTGTAGAAGAAGTGGGTTTACGAACGACTCACATACGTGCATTTGATGGTACATTAAACTATATGCCGAACCGTGAGATCAGTACGATCGCAAACCATACACGCGGTAATATGCGAGCACTCGTTGATATTGGGATCGCATACGAAGAAAATATAGATAAGGCTCTTGTTGTATTACAAGATGCTTGCGACAAAGTAAAAGAAAAGAACCCTAGCATTATCGAAGGACCGAACGTGTTAGGTGTTCAAATGTTAGGATCCTCCGACGTTGTCATACGTATTATTTCTAAGACGATAAACGGAGAACAGTGGGCGGTCGAGAGAGAGTTGCGCAAAGCTTTAAAAGAAGCTTTAGACGCAAACGGCATCGAGATTCCGTATCCTCATCAAGTAAATGTAGAAAAAGGAGCATAAGAAAAGCCGGGCGAACGTTCCCCGGCTTTTTTTAATTCTTTTCGATATTCTGTTTTGATAAATATTCGGTCACACTCTTCAGTTTGCTTTTATGAGCCATAATATAAAGTATATCGTGAGCGTGAATCTCGGTTCTTCCTGTTGGTGTGATCAATTCGTCACCACGGATCATAGCACTAACGGCCGATTCTTTTGGTAATGAAATTTCTTCAAGTGTCTGTCCAATGATTTTTGCATGTTCTGGTACAAAGAACTCTACGATCTCTGCGTTTGCTTTACCCATTGAAACAAGTTCCAATACATGTGGAGAAGTAGGTTTTTCTTTTTCAGTTAATTTTAATTTCTGAGCTACCCAAGGAATAGTAGATCCTTGGATGAGAGCCGAAGTAAGAACAACGAAGAATACAAGATTAAAGAGTAATTGGCTGTTCTCTACACCTTCAATGAGTGGGAACGTCGCTAGAACAATAGGAACAGCGCCACGAAGGCCGGACCATGAGATAAATAATTTTTCATTTATTGTAAAAGCAGAAGTAGGCATACTTAGAAAAACACCTATTGGACGTGCGATAACAATAAGTACAAAAGAGATCATTAAGCCTTTTAGCATGATATCAACATGAAACAGCTCACTTGGAAAAACAAGAAGACCTAATATGGCAAACATTAAAATTTGCATCATCCATGCGAAACCCTCATTAAATCGTACAATTGAGTTTCTGTATGTAAGGTGACTATTTCCCATTAAGACAGCCGCAACATATACCGCAAGCAGTCCACTTGCTCCGGCAAGCATCGTGACCCCATATGTTAAGATTGCAAACGAAAGAGCAAATACGGGATAGAGCCCACTTGATTCAAGTCGTATACGGTTGATGGCATAAACCGCAAGTTTACCAAAGAGATACCCAAATACAGCTCCCATTCCCATCTGCCAAAAGAATGAAAGAATGAGTCCAAGAATTGAAGTGGAATCTTTTGTGAGCAGTTCAATAAAGGTAATCGTTAAAAATACTGCCATTGGATCATTGGAACCAGATTCTGCTTCAAGCGTTGAAGAAAGCTTTTCTTTCACATTTTTTCCGGCTAATACAGAGAAAACCGCTGCAGCATCTGTTGAACCAACGATTGATCCGAATAGAAAAGCTTCAAGCCAATTAACATCTAATAACAACTTAACAGATACAGCTACAACAGCAGTTGTAAGGAATACGCCAAAAGTTGCGAGTGAAAGTGATGTGGTCAAGATAAGTTTTACGCTTCCCCATTTTGTCTGTAGCCCACCTTCAAATAGAATAATAATCAGAGCAATTACTCCAACAAGCTGACTTAAGTGTGGATCATCAAAATAAATAAAATTAAGCCCGTCACTTCCAACAAGCATCCCTATTCCAATAAATAGAACAAGAGCGGGTACTCCAAAACGAGAAGAAAATTTTGTAGTCACCACACCTAGCAGCAGTAAGATTGCAAGTAATAAAATAAAATAATCTACGTTAAGACCACCTTCGAACATAACAACTCTCCTTTATTTTTTACAATTATGTAGCCCTCCAGTATTCAACAAATCGTTTTACAGTAACAACGACAATTATTGTCTTGTAACAATTGACATTTTAACCAAAAGCGGGTAATCTTGACGGAAGATAATGGTCGTAAAATTACATCACCTTCGTCATTTTTTTACATAAACTATTAATGGAAGTTTTTTCTCCATCATTTCAGGGTAAGTAAAATGTTGAAGAGATTTACAGGAGGGATTGAACGTGTCAGCGGACCATCAAAAAAGAGAAAATTTAATTGCTGATCTATTGTTACATAATATTTATAAGACAGCAGATGGACGTCATTTATACGAGCTTTCTTTGCAGGATCTTGAACAACAATTAAAGGATTTACTATCCCCGCCTGCAGAAGAAAAAGCCACTTAAAATAAGTTGAGTGATAAATGGTAACTAAAACTGGCTGCTATGCCAGTTTTTTATTTTTTTAAGCTTCAGTTATTTTAAAACTAACATAAATAAAAGAAGACTTCACTCAGGAAGTCTTCTTTTATTTTTATTTATCTGAAGAAACATCTTCTTCCCATGCCTCTGTGTTTTTTAGTCCGATGCTAGACGGACGGAAAATAGGATCTTTTCCTTCTTTCTTTTGCTTCATATAGTCACCAAGTGCATCAAAGGCAATTTTTCCAAGCAGTGAAATAGCAATTAAGTTGATGATCGCCATAAGTCCCATGAACATGTCAGCTAAACTCCAAACAAAATCAAGTGATGCTATTGCACCGTAACCAACCATAGCTACAACAGCTATTCGGTAGATGAACAACCAAGCTTTGTTCGTACTGATAAACTCGATGTTAGACTCACCGTAATAATAGTTTCCAACTACGGAACTGAATGCAAACAACATAACGATTATCGCTAGGAAAGGGCCACCCCAAGATCCAAGTAAAGTGTTTAAAGCTTCTTGCGTTAAAATAATGCCATCTGCTTCCTTAGAATCATACATCCCGGACAATAGAATGATAAAGGCAGTAGAAGAACAGATCAATAGGGTATCAACAAAAACACCTAGGGATTGGATTAAGCCTTGCTTGACAGGGTGGCTGACATCAGCTGTCGCTGCTGCGTTCGGTGCACTACCCATACCCGCTTCGTTTGAGAACAGACCACGTTTGATACCGTTCATCATCGCTGCACCTAGTGCTCCGCCAGCTACTTCCTCTACACCGAAAGCACCTTCGAAGATCATGCTAAAAACAGCAGGAAGTTCTGTAATATTTGTGATCATCAAAAACAGAGCTACGAGTATATAAAGACCTGCCATGATTGGAACGATGATCTCAGATACTTTCGCAATACGTTTGATGCCACCAAAAATGATAATTGCTGTTACAACGGCTAAGAAAATACTTACATAAACAGGTTTTATATCAAAAGATTGTCCAAACGCACTTGCTATCGTATTCGATTGAACAGAATTAAAGGCAAGTCCGAACGTGATAGAAATTAAAATGGCAAAAATAACACCCATCCAGCGAGCATTCAATGCTTTTTCCATGTAATAAGCGGGTCCACCGCGGAATGCAACGCCATCTCTAACTTTGTAGATCTGAGCTAATGTACTTTCTACGAATGCAGACGCAGATCCGATTAATGCGATCAGCCACATCCAAAACACTGCACCGGGTCCACCTGCCGTAATGGCGAGAGCCACCCCAGCTAAGTTACCAGTACCTACGCGTGAAGCTGTACTGATACAAAAAGCCTGGAATGAAGAAACGCCTTTTTTATCAGCTCTTGCTCCTTCACCTAAAAGGCGGATCATCTCTCCTAACATACGGAACTGAACAAATTTTGTTCTGACCGTAAAATAAAGTCCTAACCCAATTAGCATGACAATTAGGATATAAGACCATAAATATGTGTTAACACTTCCTATGAAATTGTTAATCCAATCCATACATACACCTCATTTATTCTTTTGTCTATCTCAGCTGTACACCATTTTTTAATGTAACAAAACCTTACATAATTATCAATTATAATTTTTTCCACTCTCTTTTAGCATGTAAGGTTAGCTGATAAACATTGATGAGCTCCGTTTATTTCTTCCAAATAAATATTCCCTGAAGTATGTAGGAACAAACGGTATAAATGGAAAAAGATTTCAAGAGTCCAGTATTTTCACCAACCTATATTTCATGAATATACTAGATAAAATTGATTGTAATAATCGGAATTAAAGTAGGTGTTGAGGGTGGATGGCGGAACCCCTTTATTTATACAAAAGTTTTTTCAATCACCAAAACAAGTAGGGAGTCTGTTTCCAAGCTCTCTTAGTTTAGCTAAGAGAATGACGGCTCCTCTATGCTGGGATCATATAGACATCGCTGCTGAATTAGGAGCAGGCACAGGTGTAATAACGAAGGAAATAATACGCAATCTAAAGCCAGGCTCAGAGCTTTATATATTCGAAAAAGATGAAGAGATGAGAAAAAAACTCAAACTTGAATTTTTTAAAAATACCGTATGTGAAGATGCTCGTTATATCTTATCTAGTACTGGAAAAGATGAGGAAACACTCGATGCGATTTTCTCAGGGCTGCCTTTTGCAAATTTCACACGCGAATTACAAAACGAGATTGTCGAGGAAGTATACAGGTCGCTACGGCCCGGGGGAATATTAGTAGCATTTCAATATTCTACTCAGATGAAAAGAACATTTCAGAACATCTTTCATACCGTTGAAATATCATTTGTAGCGAAAAATTTCCCTCCAGCTTTCGTATATATTTGTGAAAAATAAATGAAAGACAAAAAAATGATCAGCACGGTTAAGTGCTGATCATTTTTTTGTTTAACGATAAGAATGGTCCAAGTGATCAGAGATTAAATGCTTATGAACCATCGCCTCCATACATGTTATCAGGATGGCAATAAGAAACGAGCCCCACAAAGTGATACTTACACCAGGTAAAGCAAGTCCCAATAAGTAGACAAGTACAAAACTTGAAGCAAAATCGACCGTAAGCTGCTTGCTGTATGAAATGCGAGGAACCATAATATATTCTAGCAATACACCTAGAGGGGCTAATATGGCCGTGATCCAAATATAAGGTTGGACAAATTCAAAATCTACACTTTTAAATATAAAGTTGGCTAATATAAGTGCGAGTGGAATACCTAAAATTTTTATCATCAAACTTTGCATACTCATTTACTCCTTGTCCTGATTAAATTGATAGGGATTCTTATGTTTTTCGAACGCTCTTTTCTAAAAGATTGTTGCTTTGAACTACTTGTCACCTTTGAAAATTGATTGGAGTGGAAGGTGTGAGACTCCTACGGGACAGGCGGACAGCTGAGACACTTAAGAGTGAAACGTACGAATGTGGCTCAGCGTCTGCCCCGTGGAAAGCGAGCAGCCTGGAACGGAAATCAACACTTCCTAAAGCAACAAAGCTTACGAAAACAGCCTTTTCGAATGATGCTAAATCCATCGTAAAAGACCTATAACTGCAATCTTTAACAGAATGAACGTTACAGCCATGTTTTATACCTTGTTTAAAAACTTCTTCCTTGAAGTGTCATAAAACATGAAGAGAGTGGGTATTACTTCTGTAAGAAAGTAATTTACAAGGAGGCTAGAAAGGTGGAGTATTCACTATATAAAAAGGACGGAAAGTTTCCATGTGATGTTACAGTTGATTATGACAATATGGTCTTTACAGTACGGGATAGTGATACGACAGGTGAAGTCTTCAACAGTGCTAGTGAAGTTGCTCAGTGGATTAAACAGCATTGGTCTGTTGAACAGTTTCAAAGACCAGATGACTATTACGATTTAATGAAGCACCTTGAAAGTTCATTAGAGGACGAAACAAAATAAGTGCAATCGGTATGGCCAAGTTTAAATACTTGGTCTTTTCTTATAGAATCATATGGGAAAACATGTAATAATGGTTGAAACAAAGAATTGGAGATGCCGTTATGAATACTGGAGATTTCGAGATATTGATGACACAGCTTTTTGGAAGGTGGATCAAGGAATTTGAAGACGAGGGTGAATACGGCTTTACGCATAAGGTTGAGAAAGAGATTAAAGTAATCGCTTATGCGACAAATTTAACCCCAGAGACTGTGGAGAAAGCGCATATTAGCAGAGCAGATCTATTGATCACTCATCACGATGCTTGGGATTTTGTTTACGGAATGAAAGAAGTGTGTGTGGATGCGTTAAAGAAACATCATATATCGCATTACTTTACTCATTATCCACTTGATTTTGTGGAATTTGGGACGAGTACAGCTTTATTCGAACGGATAGATATTGATGAGATTACGAGTTTATCCTCATTTAAGGATAATCAAGAGTTTCCAGGCATCGGCATTTTTCATGAGCCACTTACTTTTTTGGAACTAAAAGAACGACTTGAACATGTAATGGAAGAACCAGTAAAAGCATGGAAAAATCACGATCGGCGGATTAACAAAGTAGGTATCCTTACTGGTGCAGGAAATAATACAGCACTCCTTGAGTATGCGAAGAAACAGAACTGCGATGCATTTATTACGGGAGAACGAACGTTATATTCTGTTCAGTATGCAAATTTTGCAGGCATTTCCTTATATGTTGGAAGTCACACATATACTGAAATCTTCGGTGTAGAGAACTTAGTTTTTCGAATTCAGAAACATTATCCAAATGTAAAAGTGGTTAAGATAAACGAAGAACATATAGAATCATGTTAAATGTTAAAAACCTTCTATTCTAAGGAGGTTTTTTTCTTTATGAAAGCAGAGATTAATAAAGGAGTAACTTTGAGCATATATTTTTAATGTTACATAACCGTTTGATATAATAGTATTAAGTAACATCATATAAGGTGGATATTCAGATGGAATATGTTGAAGCTTTAAGAGATATTAAAGAGATCAATGCGATTAAACGTTATTTAAAGAAAAACTCGGTACGTGATTATGTTTTATTTGTTTTAGGAATCAACACGGGTTTAAAAATTACTGAATTACTTTGCATACAAGTAAAAGATTTACTTTCGGAAGATCTCATCGTTCATGATTTTTATTCTGTCCCTAATAAAGAGGGGAATAAAGAGGTATTCTTAAACGAAACAGTTAAAAAGATCATTATTCAGTATGTTGAATGTGCAGATCTAAAGCGAGAGGATTTTTTATTTCTATCTAAAAAAACAAAGTTGCCGATTACTCGACAGCAAGCTTATCGAGTCATTCATCAAGCTGCAGAACATGCGGGGATCAAAGGTAAAATTGGCACGAACTCGCTGCGTAAAACATTCGGCTACCATGCCTATAAAAGGGGAGTAGCCATATCTCTATTGCAAAGGCATTTCAACCATTCAAGTCCTTCTGAAACACTTAAATATCTTGGGATCTCTAGGGAAGATCCCATTAAAACGCAGATTGACGTAAGATTATAAGGGAAAGTGTGGAGGTACTTATGACAGAAGAAGCGATAACAAATGCACAGGCCATGGACCAGATAAAAAAACAACACAAGAAATTAACGAAAGGAAAACTTGCTACAAGAGCGATCCTCATAACGTTCGGAGCCATACTGATGGCAGTTGGATTAGAAATATTCTTAGTACCAAACAATGTTATTGATGGTGGCATAGCTGGTATCTCGATCATGCTATCTCACATCACAGGATTAAAATTAGGACTCTTTCTATTCACATTAAACTTACCGTTTATTTTTGTTGGTTATAAGCAGATCGGAAAAACATTTGCGATCTCAACATTATATGGAATCATCGTTCTTTCAATCGCAACAACATTATTACATCCTGTTCCACCTTTTACAGACGATTTATTATTAGCGACTGTTTTTGGAGGCATATTTATCGGTGTCGGAATTGGAATGGTAATCCGAAGTGGTGGATCTTTAGATGGTACAGAAATCTTAGCTATACTCTCAAATAACAAACTGCCTTTTTCTGTTGGTGAAATTATCATGTTCTTTAATATTTTTATTCTTGGAGCAGCAGGTTTTGTTTTCACTTGGGATAGAGCTATGTATTCACTAATCGCTTACTTTATTGCATTCAAGACGATTGACTTAACGATTACAGGTCTCGAAGAATCGAAGTCCGCATGGATCATTAGTGATAATCATAAAGAGATCGGGGACGCCATCCTTCATCGCTTAGGACGTGGAGTTACCTATCTAAAAGGTGAAGGCGCGTATACAGGTGACGAAAAAGGTGTTGTATTCTGTGTGATCACTCGTCTAGAAGAGGCAAAGCTCAAAGATATTGTCGATGAATTTGATACGAGTGCCTTTCTAGCGATTGCTGATATTGCTGAAGTAAAAGGCGGAAGGTTTAAGAAAAAGGGAATTCACTAAAATAGAGGGAGAGTGTAACTTGTTCGGTATTTTGAAAATTGCTTTCTCTGCAGTCGTTTTATTGCTTGCTGTATATGGGTTATCTACAGGAAATCATGATTTAACACCATATACGTCTCTTGGAGTTGCATTATTATTACTTGTTATAGGATTTGAAGAGTGGCAAAAAAAGAAAAAATGGATAAGTTATCTCTGCTTTTTTGCATTTGCTGTGAACTTTTATGTTTCTGTACAATCCTTTATCGTTTAATGTTTTAATGTTAAAACGCCTCGTCTTTTTTCGAGGCGTTTTTTCTTTTGGTTATTTTCGTGAAAAAAAAGGATGTGAGAGTAAATATCTTTTAGAAAGGAGCGCTTCTTCTTTTTTCTTGGTCGATGATTGTTTGTTCAAACAACCATTCCACTCCTTCTTTTAACGTTGCAGCGACATGATCAGGTTGAATATTAGAAGAAGTATGATTTTGATTCCACGAAGCTTTTCCAGAGCCAGTTTGTACTAATATTGCTATGCAACCAGCAGATTTGGCAGCAAGCATATCTGTCCACCGGTCACCAATCACGATACACTTTGATAGATCAAGATTATGATCACTTGCCGCCTCCTTCAGCATGCCGATGGCAGGCTTTCTGCAATCACAGCTCTCTGTATGGTGATGCGGACAAAGATAAACATCATCAAATCCAAACGCACTTAATTCACTGATAAAATCTTCTACGCATGCATCACCACGACTGATTCCAGGCTGATTAGTGAAAGAAAAGACGGAAATATTATGAAATTTGAGTGTTTGAATCACTTCTTCAGTAAAATGAAAAAGTTTAAAATCCCCTGGATATTCTATCTGGTCTGAACCGCCAATCGTTCCGTCACGATCTAAAAAAACAGCTTGAAAAGCTCCATTCATCTATATCAGCTCCTAATCAAATTTGATTGTTGCATTCGGACATCGTTTACTAAGTTCTTGTAAAAACTCATCCCTATTCTTAGGGGAGATAAGAGCCATTCCAAACTGATACGTAATATTGATACGTTTTAAGGATAGAGCTGGGCTGGAAATTGGATTCAACGTTTTATGGGCAGATGAAATTTCACGATATGGGATTCTTTTGTGGATCGGACCACATCTAATGATCAGTTCTTTTTCTGCTAAAACGTAGTAGGTTGTAAACCAAAGCCAACTGATAAACGCGATTAAGGTAAGATTAATGATGATTGTAATCAGTATTCCTAACAGATTTGCTTTTTCTGAAAGTAAGGCGTATGTACTGATATAAGCGCCATAACCGGTGGCGCCAAAGAGAATCAATCCAAGCCACCAATCTTTTTTTGAGGGGTATTTCATTTTGTGACAACTCCTTTAAAAAAAATAATAGATAAAGGAACTTGTATGCTTTTAGGTAGATAATAATTAATCAAAAAAGGAAGTAGGTTAGGGAACAAAGTAACGATTAGTACAGAATAGCCTATCAATCTAAGGAACGAGGAAAATACATCCTTTTTATTCCATTATAATGGAAGTAGAGTTGAATCTGGAGACTTATTGTTTTTAGGAAGTTAAATTTCTCGTATTGTATTTGTTATGGAACTTTTTACATATTCAGTCGTATTGATTAATAGGGTAAAGAAGTAAATGTTAAAAAAGGGGATAGTTTATGAACATCTTGTTATTTTCCATCATTGTGGGTCTAGCCGCAGCATTAGTGATCTTTCCGATCTCTAGCGGCAAAAAGCCTGTAAAAAAAGAAAAGAAAAACAACCTTACTGGTACTATGATTAGTGTTACTATTTGTACCATTCCTGCAATATTTGTTTTCTATTATATAACGAATCTGGATCGCAATTTTTCGTCAATCTGGATACTTGCGATTATTGTTACAGCCATTGGTGCGTTTTTTGCGACAGGCAAAGAAAGATTGATCAAGCTGGCTTTGTTCCTTATTAGCTTGATTATTGGTATCTTTTTTCTGTCTGCTGGTTTATTTAACGCTAGTGAAAAGTATCAGTCATCCAAAATGGCAGAAAAGACAGAGATCGAGTCTTTTGATGAGAAAGAAACTCCGGCAAGTGTACCGCCCAAGTTTGCAAGAAATAAAATGAGAAAGTCTTTCGGGCAAGTGCCAAACACAAGCTTTTATGAATTAGGAAATCTACAGATTCAAAAAGTGGACGGAAAATACGTCTATATTGCACCTGTTGAATTCTCTGGACTTTTTAAGTGGTGGAATGGCGATGTGACCCCAGGGTATTTTACATTGAGTGCTACCGATTCTTCGGCCAACCCGAAGTTTATTAAATCAGAAATGACTTATACACCATCTTCTTATTTTAATAAAAACGTTGAACGACATATGCGCTCAAGTTATCCAGAATACATTTTCTATGGCGATCCACAACTAGAGATCGATGATGATGGAAAGCCGTTTTATATTCGCTCCTATGGAGAATTCATATCTGCGCGTAACGGATTTAAAGTAAAAGGTATTGTCGTAACAGATCCTGAAAATGGAAATACAAAAAATTATCACATCAAGGACATTCCAGCCTTTATTGATGGCGCAGTATCTCCAGAAACAGTTAGCCTGCAAAACAGTTACTTTGGTAACTATGTGCATGGATTCTGGAACAGTAAATTCGGTAAAAAGGATGTGAAGCTTCCATCTGATGAAGGAACGGAAGCTAATGTAAGCCCAATCTTTGATGAGAATGGTGATATGTTTTACTTTACCGACTTCACAAGCCCGAAAGAGGGAGTCGACTCTATGCTCGGTTATTCATTAACAGATGCAAGAACGGGGAAGGCGACCTATTTTACTGGTAATCTTGAAGAGTCTTATATGGATTCTGAAGGAGCTTTAGAGATCATAGAAAAGAAGTTTATCGAGAAAAAATGGGACGGTGAGATGCCCGTATTGTATAACTTCTATGGAGAAGCAAGCTGGCTGACCCCTGTTCTAGATTCGAATGGATTTCTACAAAACTATTTTATCGTCTCTGCCGCAAATCCAGAGATCTCGGTATATGCAAATACACCGAATGCTGCAATAAAGCAATACAAAACCGCTTTACAGCGAGGTGGAGGTACAGTTGATGGAACATCAAATGCAGAGGAAAAACAGATAACAGGTGCCGTGCTTCGCGTTTATAAAGAAAAAGTAGGGGATTATACGATTGTATCCTTCTTGCTGGATAACCGTAAGAGCTACATCGTATCTTCAGAAAACAGTCCTCTAGCTATCTATTTAAAAGAACAAGATAAAGTTAACGTTACTTATCAAAATACGGGAGAAGCATTTTTACCTGTAACAGAAATGACAATAGAAGGTTTAGAATAATTGATGATAATAAAAAGGCAGAGCACATTTCATTGTGCTCTGCTCTTTTGTTAAGGTTGTGGAATATATCTTCGTGCTCCTGAGAATTCTACAGCATAAGCAGGTGTTGAGATCGGATCGAGTCTTACTGTAGATGCTGTATTTGGAGAGTGGATCATCATACCGTTCCCGGCATACATCGCTACATGATGAACGCGTCCTTTTCCTTCATCATAAGCAAAGAACATGAGATCCCCAGGCTGCAGTTGCTCTTTATCAACGATCAGCCCTTCCTTAGATTGTGGGCCAGAGTCTCGTGGAATTGTTATGCCGTTTGCTTTATGGATGGTGTGTGTAAATCCAGAACAATCAAAGCCAAACCCTGAAGCTCCAGCCCATAAATAAGGAAGACCTAGAAATTTCTTAGCTTCTTCTACGAGTTCTTCGCCTGTTGGAACCGGAATATCACTTTCACTTCTATACACTTTTGCATCTTTCGCATTAAGCCAACGAACTTTTCCTTGAGGTGTTAAAACGGCAATCGTTTTTGCTAGTTTCTTAATAACTGGCAACTTCGTGTTGTAGCTTAATTCAAGATCTTTTTTATGTCCAAATGGTCCTTTAGTAAGCCAAGCAGTTGGACTTGTAATCAATGCAAATTGTTTTCCTTCAGCTTTTTTAAAGTGCTCAGAATAAGTTAATTGTGCTAGCGGCATCCACCCTGGATATCCAAGCTCATTTCTAGGGGTAGGCTGGCCATAGACCGCAACTTTTACCCAATCACCTTGTTGTTCCAAAATATGTACTTTTTGACCATATAGCGCTTGTGTTTCAAGTTCGCCTACTAACCAAAGCTTTTCTTCATACGTCATACTGGTTGTCCAGCTTCTTAAGTCAACGGGGTAAGAAACCGATGGATCATCAACAGGTCTTGCTGCATCTGGTCCTACCCAAAGGGTTGCTGCAGCAACATTCACATACATATCTTTCCCAACAATATCTTTGTTTGTTGCTCCTTTTTCAGCTGAAACTGTGTTTGAAAATATACCAAGTAACACAGCAAGTGAAAATAATATTTTTACTATTTTTTTCATAGCACCTTCGCTCCTTTTCTATTTTTCTACATCATTCGTGTTTTTGGTTTGGCATTCCTTTTATACTTGCAAAAGATAAGTCGAATAGCCTTATGTATGTTTTGGATCATCTGTAGCTTATGTACTAGAAATGAAAGATTGCAGGTAAAAAGAGGGATGAAAAAAACACCTCCTTTAAGAGGTGTTTGATAGGTCTAGCTTATTAAAAAACGGTTTGCATCCATAAGCTGATTTCCGTAAACAACAAAAGCAGACAAGACTCCTGCTAACAATAGATACATGATCAACACGATCACTTTTGTTTTGGTGTTTGAGACGTAATAGTTTTTAGTTTGTTCAAATTGTTTCTCGATGTTTGCTTTTTCAGTTAACAAGCTTTGTTCATACGCTTCAAACAAGCTGCTGTGGCTAAAGTTTGAGAGCTCTGGTATAGTTGCCAACTCTTCAGGATCAGCTTCTTTATACATGTTATGAATATATTCTTTCTGACGTTGATTGCTCTCATATTCTTCTAAGAGTGTTTGTAGGAACCGTTCTCGGTTGTTTAAAATTTCTATTTCCACTAATGTACGATGCTTACGAATTTTCTTTTTATCCTGCAGAACAGGGAACGAATACCCGGTGGGCATGTTTCGCTTTAGTCTATCTTTTGCAACGCGCACATCTTCTAAATACGTACCGATGATATAACCAAAGTTCGGCATGTCCTTGTATTCATCCATCTCCTGATTAATCTCAGTGAGTTTATCTTGTTCTGATTGAAACAAAGTAAGTGTTTCTTTCAGTTTGTTTTGTTCAAAGTCTTCACGAACTCGTTTCCACCATGTTAGGATACCGAAAATGAAGATTAAGAAAATGATTGGGTCAGGTGATATGAACAAGTAAGGCAGAACAAGTAATAAACCAATAAACCAGATCTTAGTAGACAGAACTCCAACGATTCTTCCGCCATCGAGTGGTGAGACAGGGAACAAATTAAATAAGTTGATCAGAGCCCCTAAAAAGATGACCAAGCCCCAGAATGGTTCTGCAGTCGTTTCATACAGAAACACAGCTGGTAAGAAAGATAATAACCCGAACAACGGTCCTGCATAAGCGATATAGGCTTCATCTTTAGCATTTTTAGGCAACTCTTTCATACCGATCGCGGCACCCATAAAGGGGATAAATATCGCGGGCGATGTTTTTATTCCTTTTTGTTTAGCAGCGACTAAATGGCCCATCTCATGCACAAAAATTAGATATACGATCGCTACTGCGAATTTCCAGCCATAAAATGCCGCGTATGCACCAAGTGATATAAACATGGAGATGAGTGTTGCGAATTTCCCTAATTTTAGTAGGCTGAACACCCACTTTAATTTACTTAACAGAAACAAACCTATTCCCGCTATGACGGTCCATATACGGGATTGGTTTTGTTTTTCAGCTTTTTGAGCCATGTATGAATCCCCCAACTATAGTTTCTTATTTCTATCTTAAAGGAAATACGTTAAAAGGGGAAAGAAGTTTCTCTTTTAAGAAAATTCCTTTATAGACGGTTTTTTGATTGAAAAATAGGGGTATACGACATTTAAGTACCCCTCTATTGATAGGAAAGTGTTGCGAATGCTGTTATAGATAAGAAGGAGTGATGAGTTTGGCTCTACATGACCATCCATATATTAGTGATGCATTTGTAATGAACAAAGCAGAAGTGATTAAAGCAGTAGAAGGATATTTATTACGCGAAGGCTATGAGACTGAAACGTGCAATGAGATTGACGGCGTAGATTTGACTGCAACAAATGAATATCATACACTTCTGATCGCAGCGGAAGGGAATATGTCTGAAATAACTGGCTATCAAAACCAGAATGAATTTTGTCTGAAATTTGTAAATCTGCTAAAAAGTCATGAAAAAAACCCTGCTAAGACATTAGTACTTGCTCATCCCGACACTCCAAGTTATCGTGAAAAAGCAAATACGATCAGACATGCATTGGATGATTTAGGAATGGTAAGGTTTTGGATTAAAGAAGATGGAACGATAGAGTGGGAATAGAGTTGCTCAACAAGAAAAGGCACCGGAAAAATTCCGGTGCTATTTTACTTTTTCGATTGTATCATGGCTAGCTTCGTATAATTCAGACAAAACTTCCATCTCTTCAATTTCTCGCTTCGTTTTTTCAGTTCCTAATAAGTAGAGGTTCCTAAACAGTTCGTACACAAGCTTACTGTCTTTTCCTCGATGGTATTGGGCATGTGATTCAGAAAAGTGTCTTTTCGGTGAGAAAATATCCAATCCTTCTTGTTTATTGTTAGCGTGCATTTTAGCAAACAGATGCTCTAGCTGTTGCTTTTCATCATAAGAAGCTTGAATCTCAAAATAATGCACATGATCATCAGTAGGAAGGGGCTCCATATCGCCTTTAGCTGTTACATAAAACGTTCCTTTTTGCTCCATTCTCGAATACCTCCTTTTTCCTTTTCATACCTCTAGTAAGCTATTTTGAAACCTATTACGTAGAAAAGAAAAAAAGAAGCTAAATACTCTTAGCTTCTTGTCCATATAGATCAGCGTTCTTTTTTAGTAAGGAATAGATGTACATATCATAATAATGATCTCCAACTCTTTGGTGTTCGTGAAGTAATGCTTCTTCTTGAAAACCAAGTTTAGTTACAAGTGAGCGTGAAGAATTGTTTTCCGGTCTGATCACAGCAGCAATTCTGTTAAATTCGATCCCATTGAAACCATAATGAAGAATCGCTCGTAATGCTTCATTCATGAATCCATTATGCCAATATGCACGATTTAGTTCATAGCCGAGTTCTGTTCTTCTGTCTGCTTTGCTCCAATTATGAAATCCGCATGTTCCGATGAGTTTATCTTGTTCTTTTAGAATGATTCCCCAACGGATGGAGCTTCCTGTTGTAAATCCTTTTTCGAACGCTTGAATAAGCTCATAAGCTTCTTCCTCTGTTTTTAAAGGTTCCATCCCATAGAATTGAAGTGCGTCACCATCAGAGAAGGTTTCGTATATTTCCTTTACATCTGATTGAATAACAGGTCTTAGTCTTAGCCTATCGGTTTCAATGACTGGAAAATGATCGTATGTATTCAATAATTACCTCCTGTATTAAGAAATAGATTTTAACGACATCTCTTCTATAAATAGTTGGGTTAAGTATGGATCCCATTGTGTACCTTTTCCATCCTCTAAGATAGCCAATGCTTTTTCATGGGTCATCCCTTTCCGGTATGGTCTATCAGATGTCATCGCATCATAAGCATCGGCTACAGCAATGATTCTTCCGAAAATAGGGATGTTTTCTCCAGCTAGCTGTTCAGGATAGCCGTTACCATCATAGCGTTCATGATGATAACGAACACCAGGAAGCAATGGTTGCATCGCATCATAAGGCTGAACTTGCGCTAGGATGTCAGCACCTATTACTGGATGCTTTTTTATTTGTTCAAATTCTTCTGAAGTTAATTTAGATTCTTTCAATAAGACGACATCGGGTATACCGATTTTTCCTATATCATGTAAAAGAGCTGCTTTTCGAAGTTGTACCAATTGTTGAAACGGCAGTCCTGCCATCTGACCGATCTTCATTGCATAATCGGCAACTCGTAAGCTATGCCCCGCTGTGTAAGGATCACGTGCATCCAAAGTGGCAGCCATCGTCGCGAAAAAACTTTCGAGCAGCTGTTTATTTTCATGTTCACGAGATTGTATAGCTTGAGCCATATGATTAAAGCCTTTTATAAGTTTAGAGAACTCATCTGAATACAGATCGTTGACTTTCGCATTAGAATTTCCAGTGCGGACCTCATGCATGCCTGTTTGAAGTTCGTTCATAGGCTGTTGAATATCTTTAAACAATAAGTATGCTCCATAGATAGCAAAAGAAATACCGATCAATAAGATGAAGAAAGCCCAACTCCAATAAGATCCGTTTACAGGTGCGGATAAATGATATAAGCGTACTTGATTCGCGAGTGCGAACAACAGCAATGGAAATGTTCCAATAAATAAGGTGCTCCATTGAATTTTTCGTTGAATAGATATGTGTTTAGAGGTTGCTAAAGACAATATCTTCCCATGGTCCTTAAGCGTTCTTTCCTGAATGTTTCGAAGCACAGGCTGAACAGCTTTCGTCGTCAAAAAGAATTCAATGATCGCATGCATACCTGCCACTAAGATAGCTCCGAGTGATGCGAGATACATGTAATAATAGGGGAGTGACAAATAACCTGACGAGATCGCAATAGCTGTTAGACATAGTGCAGGTATAGATAACCCGAATAAATGTGGACCAAGAATTCGTTTAACCGTTCTTATCGGGAAATGGTGCGCGTGAAAATATGCTTTTTCTGCGAGCTGTATGGCAGGTTGTTGTTTCGAGAAATAATTTTTAAAAACGGCTGTATGCATACGGAAAAAAACAAATTCAAGAGAAAACATAATCATACTAGAAATAAGGAGAATACCACACAAAACTAAAAATTCGAAGGTTGATAAACGGAGTGTGGTAAAAACAAATACCCCTCCGACTCCTAATACGGCAGCGGTTGAACCAATCACGTAATTTTTTAATAAACGTTTTTCAAAATTCTCATATATCTTCATGTTCCCCCGCCTTTCTTACTATGACTTTTAAAAGATATTATTAGCATACCTTACAAAAAGTTGGAAAAAAAGCGATTTTTCAACACTTTTTAACATTTTTTGATAATAACTAGGTATTACGCTTCATTTATGAGTTATGGGTTCAGAAGAAATGAAAATTATTGATAGTAATTGACTGGAGAACAAGAAGGTTTGGCACTAAGTATAGCATGTATGATAGTGGTGCAAAATACACAGGATGGATAATTATTAGTAATAACGGGTATGAAATGGTATACGGAAGTAGGAAGGGAGATTGAATCATGGCATTATCTACACAAGAAATGGACCATTTTAAGCAAATTTTATTATCACGAAAAGAAGAGATAAAAGGAATGAGGGAAAGAAACGACTCATTTGGTAATGATTCAGAATTTCCGAAAGAATCAACAGGTGAACTTTCAAATTATGATAATCATCCTGGTGATCTTGGCACTGAATTATTTGAAAAAGAAAAAGATATTGCGTTAAATGATCTTCATGAAAAAGAACTTGAAGATATAGATGTAGCTTTAAAAAGTATTGAGACAGGTGATTACGGAGTTTGTAAAACGTGTGGCCAAGATATTTTAAAAGAGCGGTTAGAAATTGTACCTTATACGCTTTATTGTAAAGAACATAGCCCTGCACAAAACTCATCAGATGATCGTCCGATTGAAGAAGAGGTAATTGGACCTGATTATAAAACAAGAAGCAATGACAATAAGGATGCGACTTTTTTTGATGGAGAAGATACATGGCAGTCCGTGGCCAAGTATGGAACGAGTGAAACTCCATCAGACTTCACTGATCCTGATAAGAGAGACTACAACGAGATGTATGAAGATTCAGATGATGATGAAGGATTTGTAGAAGATTATGAAAGTTTTGTTGCTACTGACATTACTGGAAAAGAAAGAAGTATTGTTCAAAATAAAAATCATGAAGAATATGAAGAAGAGTTGGACAGGGAAGAGGGCAAGCAGTCAGATAGAGAAAAGTATGATAAGTAAAAAGACACGAGGCGCTGACTATATATAGGCAGCGCCTTTTGGTTTATAAAAACAATGTGAATAATTTATAGGTAAGGAAGCTAGAGAAGGCAAGTAAACCGATTCCAGCTAATCTTGCTAGCCACCTTATTGTAAAATCATTAATGAGCGTACGAAAAAAATGAACGGTAAAGGCTACGTTAAGGTTCCATAGAATAATTCCTACTATTATACAAAAACTTAACCCAATTCTTAACAATGCACTTGTTGCAGAAGGTATGCTTTGAAGTGAACCACCATAAACACCAAACCAAAACATAAAATTATATGGATTCATAAGAGCGATGACAAAACCTGTCCAAAAAGGTTTTTTGACGCCTTTTTTATTTTCTTCGAATAAAGGCAAGGATGTAACGGAATTTCTGATGGATGAAATTCCTAAGTAACTAAGCATCATAATACCGGTTATCAACATGCAGACTGTAATCCATCTCTCGTGTAGGAAAGGCGAGAGTCCTAGGAAGATAAATGACATAAACAATATATCTGCACAAACTGCCCCGATTCCAACGAGCCAAGATGGCCAAAAACCACCGTATAATCCATGCTTAATCATCTCAAGTTTAACAGGGCCGATTGGAATAGCTAAACTGATACCAAGCGTAACGAAATGAATACTCAATATCATGATTTCGTTCAAAGGGTGCCCCCCTTTTCATGTGGCTTGTCTAAGGTACTTACAAAATATGAGATTTAGATCAGAAATAGTACGGAAGGAAAAATTAAAGTCACATCGAAAATGTAATGTAATAGGAAGCACAGTCTGAATATAAGGAGATTGTAATGTGAAAAAAGCAGGTTTGCTTATTGTTGATGTTCAAAAAGGATTTGATGAAACAGATTTCTGGGGAGAACGAAATAATGCAAATGCTGAAGTGAATATGCTTATATTACTTGGTGCCTTTCGAGAGGTAGGATTGCCTGTCTTTCATGTCCAGCACCAATCAGAAAATGAACACTCTCCATTGCATCCTTCAAAATTAGGTTATCAGTTGAAAACAGGATTTGAACCTAAAGAAGATGAACTTCTTTTTATTAAGAATGTTAATAGTGCATTTATTGGTACAGAGCTTAAAGACGCATTAGAAAAAGAGGGTATCGAACACATTGTGATAATAGGTTTAACAACAAACCACTGTGTATCTACAACCACAAGAATGGCAGCAAATTACGGTTTTGGAGTGTCTTTAATCCATGATGCAACTGCTGCATTTAAAATTCATTCTTATGATGAAAAAGTGTTCTCAGCTCAAGATGTCCATGAGTCTGCTCTTGCTCACCTTCATCAAGAATTTGCGGAAATAATAAGTACAGAAGAAGCTTTAACACGATGGGTTAGGACTTCTCCTTACATGCAATAACAGACATAGACAATATTCCCCAGGAAATGTCGTATACTGCTAATGGTTTATAGGATTTTATTTAGGGTAAAAATGTATATACTAAATTAATCAGAGTAATCTAGAGGTGTCTTACAGATGAATAGTGATCAAATAGAAAAATTGATGAACAATCCAGAACAAGAATTGGAGTTTTGGAGAGAAGAAGATCAGCAGCCTGAACTTGTTAGAATGCGGTATGTTCCACAAGGAGAAAGTGGTTATTTCCAAGTCACTTTCTTAGATGAGGAAGAGGGAATCATCGGATCACAAGTGTTAGATGAAGTAGAGGATGCTTTGCGTTTTTTAGAGAAAAACAACAATATGAACAAATAGATGAAACCAGAGGGATATGCCCTCTGGTTTTTTAATAATCTCTTTGATTAAGAAAATTTTTTTGCTTGTTTCCATTCTGTAGCATGCTCAATGCATGTTTCTAGTTGTTCAAACTTGCCTTCTTTATGCATTGAAATAATCTTTTGAGCCGTTTCATGTGCAAGTTTCATTTGCTCTTCATTGATATCCCCTTTTTGAAAGGCTTTCATCAATTCATCATCATCTAAAAGAAAGAGCTCTTTTTCAGGAAGAATAACGATATCTAAATAAAGGTCATCAAACCAAGGTATACCTCTATCATCAACTCCATGATCCCCACACATATCAATATAGAATTGTACAACCTCGCCGTTATCGTCCAATACCGTGGTGATCGTGTATTTTTCTCCCTCAGGAAAATGTTGCATCCATGTATAGCCAGAGTCAGCAATACATATCTTATTCTCTTTATAGTTTACAACTAATGGTTCAGAAACTTGTTTCAAATGAATCGCTGTAACTTTCCCTTTAAAGCAAGAACTTTCTTTATGCGTTACTTCAAAATGTTTGTCTGTTACTCTTTTCCAATTTGGCCGATCTGCTGTTTTATGTTCCATAGTGAACCTCCATATTCGGTAATATTATAACCTACATTTATTGATTGTAAAAAAGGTTTATGTAAAATTGTGGAGAAATATGTAGATAGAATGGTTTTAAACGGAGGGGTTGTAAATCATGAAAAGCATGCATAAAGAGTTAGAGGATTTTCAACTGCAAAAAGGATGGGAGATTAGTCAAGATGGTGCTGGCAAAAGCACGGAATCCCTTTTGCTAAATCACATGCTATTAACGACAGAGATAGCGGAGATTGCTGAAGAATTAAGAAGAATGTTAAATAGAGCGTATGAGATGAAAGAAGAAGGTGTTGAAGGGGAGAAGGCTTTTAAACTCGCAAAGGAAGAAGTTGCTGAAGATATTGGGAAAGAAATTGCTGACAGTATTGCTTATCTTTGCAAGTTTGCAACGTTCTTCCAAAGAGATATCGAACAAGATATTCGAAATAAACTGAACGAAATCAATACTCGTTCAAAATCAAATTTACAGAAGCGTATGAAAGAGGAGGTGAAATAGATGGATATTCCGTTTGATCAACATAAGATACAATCACATGATGGAACAATGCTTACAGGTTATGATTATGGCGGTTTGGGAAATCCGTTGATTTTAATTCACTATCTTGGTGGTACAGTGAAAGCCTGGAATCCAGTAATTCCATTCTTGAGAGATCATTATAGAATAATAAGTTATGATCTTCGTGGACATGGGAAATCTGATCAACCCGATTATGGATACTCTTTCGAGGATACCGCGAAGGATTTAGAAAGTGTAATGAATCATTTTGAGATTGAAAAATCACATCTTGTAGGAAGCTCTTACGGGTGTATGGTAGGGTTGTATTTTACAGCGATGCGTCAGGATAGAGTTCTGTCACTCGCAAACATAGACGGCGCGATCATTAACGATACAGGTGAGAATGGTCTTAATGATGAGACGTTAGAAGAGCACCTTGCTAAATTTGAAGGACAACTAGATCCGGATTACGAATCGATAGAAGAATTTCAACAGGTCTATAGAGAGCAATGGTTGCCATGGAATAAGGAACGGGCCAATTATGTAGCAGAATATGAACCACGCATGAAAGAGAACGGAAAAGTAGGTAATATTACTACAGGCCAAACGATGCAGAAGATTATATCCGAAATCTATTATATAGATTTCTTAACTTGGTATAAGAAGGTTCAATCGCCTGTTCTATTTCTACCCGCAGAAAATGAAGGACATTTCCAACAATCATTAAAGTTCATTGGTCAGGCAAAGGTAGGATTGCCTTACAGTGAGACTGTGATTATCCCTAATTCAACACATCTAATGATGTTTGATCATGCCAAAGAACTAGCAGCGGCCATATTAAAGTTTCACTCGGAAATACCTGTTTCAGAGAGATCTTTTAGATGATTGCTAGAAAAGGGCTCCCTACAATGAGGGAGCCCTTTTCTATTTATTAGTCTTCTTTCTGCACATGCTGATGCGAATTTCTTCGTTTATAGAACTGTTCAAGAATCATACATGTTAGCATCCCCATGATCAGGCCGTTGCTTAATAGCGTTACGATAATATTTGGCCATTCTTTTAAAGCGGCAGCAGGAATGAAGAGACTCCCGATTCCAACCATAAGAGAAGTACTGATAATAAAGAGATTATTTTCCGACTTTAGCTCGGATCTATATTCTTTGAAAGCTAAACCAATCATACTAGAAAAAGGGAGGAATATGGTTGCATATCCTACCGGAGCAGGAATACCAGCAAAGAAAAAAGTAAGTGGCGGAAAAAAACTAATCAAGATAATAAGTGCGTTTCCTATAATGAATGCTAGTTTGCTGAACATTTTTGTAGTTAGTATAAAGCCTGCTGAACCTGAGATGGGTACACTTGCAACTGCTGAAAATAGACCAGCTATCCACGTGTTTATACCCATCATGATTGATGATCGATTATAATTGATAGGTTCATAATCTTTTTTCTCTGTTTCATACGCTTTTTCGACGACGTTAATACTAGCTACCATGTTCGTAAGTAAGAGCATGCCTACGAATAGAGAAGTTATTATCGTTCCGGAAGATAGTTCTGGCATCCCCCAAGCTAGTAACTCTGGAAAAGCAAAAGTCGTATTGCTATGCATCGTTTCTTTTGTTAAGTTCAAGATTCTGAACAATCCCCAACCAAGTAACAAAGAGATCAAGATGGAATAACTTCTTAACCATTTCACACGAGACTTTCCTAGAACGATAGATAAAATTAAGATGAAGAGTGATGTGAGAGCCACTTTGCTATCTGCACCTTCCTGCAGATATCCAATCCCGAGCATACCTTTAATAAAAGAACCACTCAACTGTGAGACGAGAAGGATTAAGTAAGTGCCGGTAACTAAAGGAGTAAAGAGAGCTCTGACCGAACTTATGATGCGAAACATTCCAAGCAGTAGAAAAAGAACGCCGCTGATCAGCATTCCCGCTGTAAGTTGCTGCAGCCCGTCAGCAACCGTTAATGCCCCTGAAGCTACAATCCCCGCGTAAACGGTAAAAACACCCCACCATAATCCAGCAGGTCCTTCATTGATCGGAAGCTTATGTCCGAAAAGTGCTTGCAGAATCGCAGACACTCCAATAATTAAGAATGAACGTTGTAAAAGATCTGCAGTCTCTGCTTGTGTCATTCCAAATGCATCACCAATAGCGATAGGAGCTACTAAACTACCCGCAAGGATAAAAACCATCCATTGAAGAGAAGAAAACGTTAATTTCATGTAAACACCTTCTGTTATGTATTTCGTCACTATTCATTATAGACCTTTCACTTGATTCGTAGAAAGGAAAGATGTTTATAAATGTAGGTATAGCGGGTAAAACTCCATAAAGCAAGAAAGTATTGATAACGAACATTAGAAAAAAATGTGAATTATTTTATTTGTATACCCTCAAAAAAATGGTAGTGGCCGAATTATATAGATACAGGTTAAGACGACCACAAACAAAGGACGATTCTAATGATGCATAAACTTACACATGATGATGTCATTCAATTGTTAGAGAAACATCTATTAGACTTTGAACAGTTTACGCCTTACTTGTTTACTTCACAGTGGATTCATTCTTTTTGTAAGGATAAAGAAAACGGAAATGAGTTCGAAGTAAAATGGGATACATCAGGACAAGAATTGTTCTTCCGACTGTTGGACAACTTGGATTATGATGATCAATGGAAATGGCTTGGCACATTTCAATACACAGAAGAGGTGAAATCATGAGAATTGATGGACAACAACCCGTTCAGCGAAAATATGATGTGAATAAAGTGTATCAGCAGCCTTCTGTAAAGCCGCCATCATTTGCTAAAGACGAACTATACATATCTAACGAGGCAAAAGTGCTGCATGAAAATGCTCAATTAAACATAAGAGAAAAGAAATTATTAGATATTAAAAAACGCATTGATGCTGGTGAATACCAGATCGATGCGCAAGCGATCGCAAAAAAGATCTCACAATTTTATTCCAATTAAACATTACTTATTTTGATTGTCGTTTTTCTGTCTTAACAGAGAAACGGCATTTTTTATGAACTCAGGAATCGGAACATTCATTCTTCCTGCATTCTCAATGATTGATAACAATTCATTAGATAAATAAAAAAAGATAGTAGCGGAATGAATGTAATTTCCACCTAGCAATTGGTCGAGAGAATGGGCTGCTGCGACGATCGCAAATATGATCATTTTTTTTAGTATTCCTCTAAAGCCCTCTTTGCTGTTTAATCTGCCTTCGTAGGCTGAAGCAGCCATACCAGTTAAATAGTCTAATACAATAAATAAGACAAGTGTCTTAAATAACATGCTTGGTGTACCAAATAAGAAGCTGGCAACTGCTCCTAGTGATACTACAGTCATGTTGTATAGCATGGACCATTTTTCCACTCGATCGTTCCCCCTTTGAACTCCAATTTGTATAGTATATGTTTGTACAAACCAATTCGATTTGGCGATTACCTACTACTCGTCCCCTAATTTTTTGAAGCTTTATTTCAAATGTGTTAAATAGTCGAAAAATTAAAAAAATATAGAGTCAGACACGCACTATATCTGTTACAATAAAACAAATCCGGAAAGGGAGGAAAGAAATGCAATGAATAAAATTACGTTAGGCTTGCCTCCACATTGCCACAAAGTAACTTGTGACGGAAGAATGATTAAGATCAAGGATCCTGGTAACAACAAATGGGCGTTTCCGCTCTCTGGTACTGAAAATGCAGTTGTTGATCAAGTGAACGATGAGACAGGGTTACTTACCATTCATGGAAAGGATAAGATACTCGCGACACTTGAGATGCCGATTCGTTTTTGTGAAGTGGGCAGAGGCTGGCTCCTTGATAAACTACCTAAAAAGAAACGTGTGAAAATAAAATAAATAACCTTAAAATAACCGCACAGCAGATTCATTTTGCTGTGCGTTTTTCGTTTTATATGTGTAGGATTTTTTTAAAAAAGAGCCATGTGTTGGAAAAGAAATAATATAGAAAATAAAATGAAAGAAGGAAAAAAATGTTATAATGATTTTGGATACGTGTAGATGAGGTGAATGTATTGGGGAAAAAACACCTGCCTGCACACCTAAATCACATTGCTTGGAATCGAAAAATCATAAATGTATTTTGGGTTGTAATCTTTGTGTCAGTGTGTGTAGAGGTCATTAATAGTTTTTTTACAGCTAGGCCATTACAAGAATTTATTGGGATGTACATTATTCTGCCGACAGCGCTTTTGATTTCTATGGTTAGTTTGGCTGAATGGAGTTTTATAAAGAAAACAAAATACATAGATTACATCATTATTTGGACAGCGAGTATGTTCTCCGCAATTTTAATCAGCGTGCACTATGAAATGTATGTCATGTATACGAGTCTGTTTTTCCCTATGTTGATATCGACCATTTATTTTAAAAAGAAGAAAGTGTGGCTGTCGTTTGCTCTTAGCTCACTTACCTATCTGCTGATCTCCAATTTCCATCCGGTCATAAGAAATATGAATGCTGTCATGGATCAAGTCTCAATGATATGCATTCTCTTAACATCAACAGCAATCTGTGTTGGAATTATGAGTAGAGGTTATGAGATGGCAAAAGAGCTTAACAAAGCGCAGGCAGATCATCAAGATTTAATGGTTAAGTCAACAATTATGGAGAAGCAAGTGAAAACAGATGCACTAACAGGGCTGTATAATCATATGGCGTTTTATGAATATATGGATGTGTTGTTGCTTCAAGCAGAAACATACCATTATCCCGTCCATTTAGCGGTGATGGATATTGACAATTTTAAGAAGATCAACGATACATATGGTCACGGAATTGGAGATGTCGTCTTAAAACGAATTGCGAAAGCGATAAAAGATAATGTCACTACAGATGATTTTGTCGCACGCTACGGCGGAGAAGAATTTGTTGTTATCTTAAATGATATAAATGAGGAAGAAGCCTTTACTTTATTAGAAAAAGTACGATTGGTCATACAAAGGCTTGAACACCCTGAAGTTAAGGAAGAACATATAACAATTAGTACAGGGTTGCAAACGTACAGAAGAGGCATGCATAAACAGGCATTCTTTGAAGGTGCCGACAATAGCTTGTACGTTGCAAAGAGGCAAGGGAAGAATAGAGTCATTACTGAAGGATACAGTGAAGCTATACATATTTAATAAGTCACTTATTTGCAGCAAGAGATATCTTGCTGTTTTTTCTTTTTCTTCTAAAATCCTTGTCCATGCATATGTTTGTAAAAGATATGGCCATGGAGGTGAGGGCATGAGTAGTCGAATGAAACAAATACTGCAGATAGCCGCCACTTACATCGGCACTGTTGTCGGTGCTGGGTTTGCTACTGGAAGAGAAATCGTTGAATTTTTTACTAGATACGGCTCAGCTGGATTTGCCGGCATTCTGATCAGTGGCTTCCTTTTTATCATGATTGGTACAAAGCTAATGATCATGGCAAAGCGACTAGGTGCAACTTCTTTTGATGAGATGAATCAATACTTGTTTGGAGCGATTGCCTCAAGAATCGTCAACGTTTTAATGATGATCATGCTCTTTGGAGTCACTGGAGTCATGTTATCAGGTGCAGGAGCATTGTTTTGGGAACAACTTCATCTTCCGTTTCAATTGGGAATTGTTTTTACACTACTCGTAACCTATTTAGTTATGAAAAAAGGCATAGAGGGGATTCTTTGGACAAACTCATTGATTGTCCCCATCATGATATTCTTTTCTATCGTTTTGTCGGTATCAATGTTTGATCTATCTGAAGGTAGGCAGCTTTTTGTTGAAAGTGACTTTGTTGGAGATTGGAGATGGCTTGTAAGTTCATTTGCTTATGCAGCATTTAACTTAACCCTTGCACAAGCTGTCCTTGTTCCTTTATCACGAGAAGCTAATGATGAATCGGTTATTAAGTGGGGCGGCTTTTTAGGTGGCTTAGGATTAACTTTTATTCTATTAAATAGCCACTATGTCCTCTATTCTGTTCCGCGTGTATTGAGTTATGAGATACCAATCGCGGAAATAGTAGGAGGTCTTGGCGTAGCTGTACATTATATTTTTGTGATTGTGATCTATGGGGAGATTTTCTCAACATTAATAGGTAACATTTTCGGACTTGCAGGTGCATTGCAAAGAAATGTTAGGATATCCAATCAAGTTGTATTGATTACTTTGATGACAGGAAGTTACTTGTTGAGTCAAGTAGGCTATTCTGAGCTTCTTCATTATTTGTATCCAGTATTTGGTATAATCGCAATTATTTTTTTAGGTGTTGTTTCTGCTAAAAAACTAACTTGATGCATATCGTTTATATAGGATTGTTTTTTTAGGTGTTGTGAAATTGTTGGAAGGGAAAAGAGCCGATGGCGTATTACAATAAATTAGTGCGAGATAAAATACCAGAACTGCTTGAACAGGCTGGGAAGAAAGGAACTTTTCGGATTCTTGGAAATCAGGAGTTCGAAACAGAACTGAAGAAAAAGCTAACAGAAGGTGTGAAAGAATATCGAGAAGCCAAAAATGAAATAGATGCTGCGGAAGAACTGGCGGAGCTGTTTGAGATCTTGATCGCATTAACGAAAGTACATGATCTTACTCTAAGAGAATTGGATGAGATCAGGCAGGAAAAGGCTCAAAAACAAGGGCGTTTTCACGAGCGTCTCTTCCTGATCAAGGTAGAAGACTAAAGGGGTCTGACCCCAGACAAATACAAATTTAAAGAATTTGTATTTGTCAGAAATACATACTTTGACAACACTGTATACTCGTAATTTATATTCCTATCAAAACGGGCTAAAACAAGCTAATGAACTGCTTGTTTTAGCCCGTTTTCATATAAAAAAAGAGAAAGCATGCAAAATAAGTTTGACAAACAAGCATGAAACAGCATAAGATTAGAGTACCGCGTGGAAATAAGAGGTAACGGAGGAAATTATTATGTTTTCTGAGGAAAGAAGAGAAAAGATTTTAGAAGTGCTTAAGAATGAAGGTCGAGTGCTTGCAAAAGAATTATCTGATGCCCTCCAAGTTTCGATTGATTCTATTCGCCGGGACTTATCATCTCTAGAGGATAACGGGCTACTTAAACGCACGCATGGTGGCGCAATTCCTGTGACAGAAGTAAAAAAAGGACCTACATCAAACGCAGTTCGTTTTGGAGAAGGATCTAAGTATGAGAGAGCAATAGCGAAGGAAGCTGTGAAGTACATCAAAGAGAACGATACTATTTTCCTAAGTGGAGGCGGAATGCACCATGAGATTGTAAAGCATCTTCCACACTACCGATTAACTGTTGTGACAAACTCTCTTGTAACAGCTGAAATACTTCGCGAAAAAGATAACATCGATCTTTATGTGGTCGGAGGAAAAGTGAAGAGATCAGGAAATATGACGGATGCACTAGTAACAAATCTAATCGGTCAGTATTCGTTTGATGTTTCATTCGCAACAGGTGGCGGGATATCTGAGAGAGGTATCAGTACGGCGACGCCTGAAGTAGCTGCTTTTATGAATGCAGTTGGAATGGTATCCCGTAAAAGTATCGGTGTATTTCCACATTACAAAATAGGGGTTAACGCGTTTGCGAAAGTTGGGCCAGTTTCCAATCTAGATGTTGTAATCACAGATGATGATGCAGAAAGAGACCATCTGTCAGCCATTGAACAGCAAGGAGTTAGTGTAGTAATTGCTCAATCGGAATTAAGCCAGCAGCACTCAGCTTCAGAAACAGAATAATTTTCTTATAAAAGACCCCCAAATGTGGAGGTCTTTTTATTATTCGTTACTCATCATTAAAGCGAGGTCTCCTACTTCTGACGAAAGGAATACAAGTGGTCCACCTGTTCCTATTGATCCATTTTTTGAAGAAGGTAACGTTATCTTTTCGTCACCTATCGTATTTCGAAGATCCGTTCGTAATTGATCGGGTTCATTTTTTGTTTTAATCGTAATATCACCAAGATTGGATTTAGCGATAATATCTTTCTTTATATGAAGAAGGTGTATGTCGATATCACCAACGTCTGACTTTGCTGACACAACACCTGTTACATCTTCAAGAAGGATATCTCCTAGATTTGTTTGAAGATGGATGTTATTAGCTTTAATAGCGTGCATCTTGATGTCTGATGTATCTGAGTTTACTTGAAGTCGTTTATACTCAGCTTCGGGAAGTTTAACGAGTAATTCAAGCCTGAATTTGGAAAATTTAAAAGTAGACTATAAAAAGATTTGGCTTTCAAAAGTAAACATCTTATAAAAATTGTGACAATGGAATTCACATCTGGAAATAGAGTGTTAGATTTTATTACACATGAAAGGTTATGGATGTGAGATTAACTTATCCTAATAAATAGAAGGAAGTTCAGTGAATCAAATCTGAAATGAGGTGATTACGTTGTTGCATTCTTCTCATTTTTCATCAGAAGAAAAGCTCATGATTCGTGAACTGAAGAAGAAAATAAGACATGAATCGAATGTAAAAGAAAAAATGGAACTTGAACGACAGCTCAATAATCTGATCGAAAAAGCTTTTATCAAAAAACAGTTATTACGGCGAAAGGAACTCTGAATTTTTCTGACTCTATAGAACACACTTTCAAAAAACTGAATTAACTGTCTTTTTAGCGAGGTAGTGACAGCTTGATGCTGTATGTGTTAAAGTGACACTAGTCTTTTTCGGATGGACATTTTGTTTTGTAGGTTTTTTTAGGGAGTGAACACAACATGAATCAAGACACAGCATTGAAAAAAGATATTGGGCTTTCCGTAGCCATGTCCATCGTTATTGGAACGGTTATTGGATCAGGGATTTTTATGAAACCTGGAAGTGTGCTTGAGTATACAGGAAATTCCAACCTTGCACTATTAGCTTGGGCTCTTGGAGGGTTGATCACGTTAGCTGGCGGGTTAACGATCGCTGAAGTGGCAACGCAGATTCCAAAGACGGGTGGTTTGTATGTCTATATGGAAGAAGTTTACGGTAAGCTTTGGGGATACTTGAGTGGTTGGGTTCAGACTGTTATTTATGGACCGGCGGTGATCGGTGCTCTAGGATTATATTTCGGTTCGTTAATGGTTCATTTATTCTCGTGGAAAGAATACTTAGGACCTTGGATTGGAATAGGAACTGTACTTTTTCTCACCGTCGTTAATAACTTTGGAACAAAGTATGGAGGTTTTATCCAAAATATATTTACGATAGGAAAATTGGTTCCGATCGTGCTGATCATTGTTTTTGGATTAACGCAAGGAAATGAACAGATCTTAAATGCTTCAAGTGGGGCAGTTGTTGAAATATCAATGGGTGCAGCGATTTTAGCAACACTTTTTGCTTATGATGGCTGGTTGATGGTTGGATTCGTAGCAGGTGAGATGAAGGATCCCGGAAAAACGTTACCTAAAGCTATTATTGGTGGAATCTTGGTCGTTATGGCAGCATATCTGTTAGTTAACATTGCACTGTTTCACATTTTACCTGCTTCAGAAATCGTAAGACTAGGAGAGAATTCTGCATCAGCAGCAGCAACGATTCTATTCGGACCACTAGGCGGAAAGTTAATAGCAGTTGGAATCGCAGTATCGATTTTTGGCTGTTTAAACGGTAAGATCTTAACCATTCCACGTGTTCCTTTTGCAATGGCAGAACGAAATCAGCTTCCGATGTCAAAAACGTTTAGTCAGGTTAGTGAAAAATATGGTACACCTATTGCTGCTACGTATTTACAAGTCGTGATTGCGATCATCATGATGATCGTAACTGATCCAGACTATCTATCAGAAATGGCGATATTTGCTGTATACATTTTTTATATTTTTGCGTTTTATGCTGTGTTTATACTGCGCAATCGGAATCGTGATAAAAAGAGAACCTACAGTGTTCCGTTATTTCCTGTCGTTCCTATTTTTGCGATCTTAGGCTCTTTGTACATCGTAGTATCAACGATACTCAACGATCCTTTAGATAGTTTTACAGCTATCTTTATTACAGTTGCGGGACTTCCCGTTTATTATTGGCTAGAGCGAAATAACAAACAGGACTCTTTTTAGAGAGGGTCTTGTTTTTTTTATGAAAAAACCCACCTGAGGCATCAGGCGGGTTAGTGAAAAAAAGTTTATACGCTTAATAGTTCTTTCATCTCACGATATCGTGAGGATAGACTAGCAGGTGAGACACCATATTTTTTAGCTGTTTCTGCTTGAGTAGAAGCGATTCCTCGAATATCTTTTGAAACGAGATAGTCAAGTGCAGCCGCATAAATCTCTTCTTTACGAATAGCAGGTTTGCTTTCTGTAACGTACTCACTCCAAAGCTTTTCTGCTTCTTCTACAACTTCTGTTTCGGCATTCGCTTTAACGAGCTCGGTTACAGCATTGTATTTTTCATCTTTAAAATCCGCTGTTTCTTCTGGTTTTTCAACTTTGGTAGATGTAGCGTCAGTTTCCTTCTTCTCAACTTGAGATTGAGGTACACCAGCACTAATATCGATCAAAGCGAGTTGCAGAACAGCAGGGAATTCGTTCTTGAATGTAACTTTTGGATCTTGGTGAGGCTGAATCTTTTCTATCGCTGTTTTTAGCGGCGGAAGTTCAGTCATCGGCATTTCTACATATCCAACGTAAAACTCATGGTTGATTCCGTTTGAAACGAGTGTTCCAAGTAGTGCACTTTCTGTTTTTGGCTTTTCAGCAGCATTGATCGTGACATCATACACCGCCTCTGTCCAAATATCCTGAACGGTAAAGATGAATCCTGTCTTTTGCTCTAAAACTTTATATAGTGAAGGTGCAGCAGTTGTCCAGCCAGCTAGAATTTCAGCTACTTCTGGTTTAACAGAACTTTTCACTTTTTCTACATAAAGTTGAACAGGGGTCTTGTTTTCCTTAATCTCGGAGCAAAAGATCTCCCAACAAACGGCAATGTTTGCGTATGTTTGTTCTTGCTCTTTAGCAACAGGGTATTTTTTCACATACTTAGAAGTACGTGCAGCTAAATCCTGCTGATAGTTCTCTAGAGCATATTTGATGAGTCCTTCTTGATGAAAGGATACTTCACGTGTTTGCTCTTCTTTATGTAAGCAACATTTTTTATATTTTTTTCCGCTGCCACAATAGCACGGATCATTTCTTCCTATCATTGACATGCTATTCCTCCAGTAAACCACTTACTTATCCTGTACATACTAGCATAAATCGGTTTTTTTTCAAACTACAAATCATCAGACACTATTTTATCACAAAAATGTCTCGGAAAAAATCATTCAATAGGTTGGTTTTTTTGGGAACTGAAACCTTTTTCTTGTAGAGAGCGTCTAAGCGAGAAAGGGGGAATTACGATATGTGGAAGAGATGGAAAATGTGGGTATTCATAACTGTGTTTTTGTTGAGTGCATGCAGCAGCGATAGCAGTTCAAAGAGTGATAAAGCAATAGACCGAGATAGTGGCAGCAAGTCTGAAGCAAACATGGATACCTCTACAGAAGAAAGTCAGAGTTCTGAATCTGAAAAAGGAAAAGATGAGCAACAAATGAAGAACCAAAGAAAAGTGATCTATCACGCTGATCTTGAGATTACAGTAGATAGATTACAAACCTCTATGGAAGCCGTTCGGAAAAAGTTAGAGACAATGGACGGATATATGGTTGAGTCGAACACGAGTACAGGAGAGAAAGATTATGAATCTGGTGTGATGGTTGTTCGTGTACCGATGAAAAATTTTCGTCCTTTCTTAGACGAGGTTCGAGGTTTGAGTAAGGGGACTCCAAACGAAAATATTCGTGGAGAAGATGTTACGGAAGAATACGTTGATCTATCTTCACGGTTAAAAGCCAAACAACAAGTAAGAGAGCGGCTTGAAGCATTCATGAAGAATGCTCAGAAAACAGAAGATTTGTTGAAGATATCGGGTGATCTGGCTGCTGTTCAAGAAGAGATCGAACAGGTAGAGGGTCGTTTGAATTTTTTACAAAACCAAAGTGATTATTCAACTGTTACGATACAATTTGAAGTGAAAAATTTAAATGCGAAAGCACTTGAAACAGAAGGTTTAAATACGTGGGCAAAAACAAAGGTCCTATTTATGGATACAGTTAACTTTTTAATGTCTGCTATTTCGTTTGTTGTAGTAAGTTTATTGGGTCTTGCGCCGATCTGGGTGATCGTAGTCATTGTGATTTATATGTGGTGGTTGAAACGGAAAAAAGAGCAAAAGAAAAAGCCGGAATCACCGACAACTTTGACTTAAAAAATAGGTTTTAACCTGTCAGTAACGGGGACGTCAGAAACACCCTCTGCAGCACGGATGATTCCACCGTTTGCTGAAAGGGTGTTTTGGCTTTTACGGCACCTTTTTAGAGAGTGTGCCGCCCAAAAGCACTAACTGAGAAACGCTTTGTACTCTGCGCTCAATTTCATGAATCGTTCTTTATCTTTTGTATCCAAGGCATTGTCAATTTCTCTTTCATAATATTCTCTGTAATAATTGTGAAGGGCCTCATCCAGTACCATTTGGGCAATAAGGCTGAAGGCAAATGGGTCTCTTTTTTGTTGTTTGTACTGCACCATTTCATTTTGGTTCTTGTTAAAAGAAGCATTTTTGTCTTTCATCCTGTTTCCCTCCTTAAATTATCTCCCTATCCAATTAACCTTTTATGTTTCTAGGTTTCTACTAGTATACTGAGCAAGATGCCTAATGACAACCATTTTGTTTGAAAATTCAGAAAAAATTTCTTTATTGCTTCTAAAGTACCTTTCTTTCACCACCTTCTGGGAAAAATGTTAATGAATTGTAATTTTTATTTCTGGTAAAAACTATTTGTTACGAATGTTTTATTTCTATGTTTTTTATGTTGTAATTCTGTGTTAGTTATTATTTCCCCGTATTTCAAGAGGGTTAAACTTTTTGAAACCGATAACCTAAAAAATATTGACATTATTGTTTATGTATGAGTAGGATTGTGTTAACTCAATATTGTTATTTCGCTAGGGGTGCTTATTCTAAGCTGAGAGAAGGTTATGACTTTCGACCCTTTGAACCTGATCCAGTTCATACTGGCGTAGGGAAGCGGCGTGGATAAACTATCGTTTCCTTTATGATTTGAAAATTTAAGCCACCCGCTAAATAAGCGGGTGGCTTTTTTGCATAGACAACTAGGAGGTAGAAGTTATGGCACATTTGATAAAAGTTAGTAAAGCCCTCACGATCGCAGGATCAGACAGTGGCGGGGGAGCAGGCATTCAGGCTGATTTAAAAACGTTTCAAGAATTAGGTGTGTACGGTATGTCGGTTCTTACTGCAGTTACTGCTCAGAACACAACAGGTGTCCAAGGGATATTTCCAGTCGCAATAGAGGGATTAGAAGCTCAGTTGAAGTCAATAGGGACTGATCTGACGCCGGATGCCATTAAGACAGGAATGCTTTTTTCAGGTGAGTATATCGAGAGAACAGCATATATGATAAGGGAATTTCAATGGGAGAACGTAGTCGTTGACCCAGTCATGATCGCAAAAGGAGGCGCAACGCTGTTAGGTGAAGAAGCACTTCATGCGATGAAAACATGCATGCTTCCACTCGCAAAAATCATCACACCTAACATTCCAGAAGCAGAAGCATTAACAGGGATAAAGATAGACTGCATTGAAGCTAGAATTGAGGCGGCAAGAGTTTTATTTGACGCTGGTGCTGATCATGTTGTTGTTAAAGGTGGACACTTTGGAGATGGTGAATTTGTATCAGATCTTGTCTTTAATGGCATTGAAATGATCGAACTTGTAGAGAAGCGGATTCAAACAAAAAATACACACGGAACAGGGTGTACGTTCTCAGCGGCTATAGCAGCTGAGCTTGCCTCTGGCAAGAAAGCAGAGAATGCGATAGTGTGTGCAAAAAAATATATACAAACCGCTATCGAACATGGAATTGATGTTGGTTCAGGTCATGGACCGGTCAATCATTTCGCTTATAGGAGGGTTACACATGAACAATACTAGAATACAAGAATGGAAAACGTTCGTATCACAGATCAGAGAAGAAAAGCCGCTCGTTCATCATATAACGAATAACGTAACCATGAACTTTCTAGCTAATGGTGTCCTCTCAGCAGGAGGAAGTCCAATGATGGTGCATGACGCATGTGAAGTAGAAGAAGCAGTAAGTGTGGCCGATGCTTTAGTACTAAACATCGGTACTTTAGATGAAGCATCAGCGAAATCTATGATACTCGCTCTACGAAGAGCAATGCATGCAGAAGTGCCAGTAGTCCTCGATCCAGTGGGGATAGGATTATCATCATTCAGGCAAGAGCTTGTAAGGAAGTTATTGTTTGAATATTCAGAATTGAAGGGGGTCAGACCCCAAACAATTCTGACAATTTGCGGTAATGCTGCTGAGATGCAGTTTTTGGCTGAAGGCGCATGGGAAGGCAGAGGAGTAGATGGTGATCTAGCTAACTCAGAAGAGGATCTCATCAAGCTTGCTAGAGCTGCTGCGAAGCAAACAGGCTGTCTTATCGCCATGACTGGAACTAAAGATGTTATTTCAGATGGTGAAAGAGCAATCGTACTTTCTCATGGAGATCCGATGCTCTCCTATGTCACCGGGACAGGATGCTTTGCTACATCAATGGTAGCTCTCTATCAGGGAAATCGGAAAAAAGAAGTTACAAAAGCTAAAGTTGACCTTCCGATACTAGAACGAACAGCACTTGCGCTATTGATGCTCACTAAGGCGGCTGAAGAGGCTGTGAAAACGGCCAAAGGCCCTGGAAGCTTTCAGCAAAACCTTCTCGATCAGCTCTATAGTTTAGAATCTACTCATGAGATATTTCACGGATCCATCCACTGGCAAGATCACGTGTTGAAGGAGGGAGCGAACCGATGAAAACTCAAGCAAAGACACGTTTACAACAAGATCTATCACTCTATTATGTAGCAGGGACGAAGAACTGCTGTTCACCAGAAGATTTTTATCGTATTCTTGTGCAAGCGATTCAAGGTGGAATTACCACGTTTCAGTTTCGTGAAAAAGGTGTTAACTGCTTGAGTGGTAAGAAACAGTTAGAAATGGCAAAGCGTGCAAAGGAAATATGCCACAAACATGATGTGCTATTTATCGTGAATGACGACCTAGATTTGATGAAAGCTGTTGATGCGGATGGACTTCATGTTGGTCAAACAGATGGTAATCTGGCGTATATTCGTAAAGAAACAGAAGGTAAACTTTTAGGTGTGTCAGCTCACACACTTGCTGAGGCGAAGGATGCCATCGAACATGGAGCCGATTATATTGGTGCTGGCCCGATCTATCAGACGAGTACAAAACCTGATGCGAAGAAACCTGTAGGCGTTGATCTAATCGCAGAACTTCGCAGCAATCAAGTGAACATTCCGCTTGTTGGTATCGGCGGGATTACGCTGCAAAACGCGAGTGAAGTCATTAAGGCAGGTGCGGATGGTGTAGCTCTAATCTCAGAAATAAGTGGTGCAGTTGATCCTTCTTCCGCTTCAAGCAACCTGCTTTTTGCTATTCAAACAGCGAAAAGAGAAGTGAAGTGAAGATATCTGTTCAAAAACTTACTGTAATGGCTATGTTAGTCGCGATCGGGACGATCTGTTCACATTTGTTATATATTCCTGCTGGAGTAGCAAAAGCGTTTCCCGTTCAGCATGCGATCAACGTGATGGCTGGTGTGATGCTCGGACCCATTCCGGCGGTAATCGTCGCATTCAGTATCGGTTTGCTTCGTAACTTAATTGGAATCGGCTCTCTGCTTGCTTTTCCGGGGGGAATGATCGGTGCATTTTTGGCCGGTTACCTTTATAAAAAAGGAAAAAAATACACGTTCGCAGTAATAGGGGAATGGGTTGGAACTGGAATTATAGGAGCTGTTATAGCAGTGCCGGTTGCTACTGTTTTCTTAGGATCAAAAACGGGTGCATTCTTTTTTGTCACTCCTTTTTTGGTTAGCTCCATCATTGGTGGAGTGATCGGGTTGCTAATTTTCCGTCTTCTTTTTAAAAATGCAGCGGCAAAAAACTGGCTAGGATCGAATGAAGAAAAAGCTCTATGAAGTTATGCACCGGATAGGCTCACATACCGTACAATGTGTACTATCAACCTGAATAGGGGGAAGATCGGATGAAAAAACGTCCAAAACCCTGGGTGTATACAGAGATGGTTCTTATGTTTTTTGGACTGCTTTTAGCTATTTATAACGGTAAGACTTGGGAAAATCCCACTGTATTATTTTCAATCTTGATGGTGATCTTTATCTTTCGTGCAGTTGAGCGAAAAATTTTTAATCAAAAAACTGAGTTTTGGTTGAACACAGGAATGGCCACGGTCTTTTTCATTCTTGGAATCGTACCGTTTGTATAAAAAGGATAATGTATAGAAAGCAGGCTGAAATGAAAATCAGTCTGTTTTCTTTATTTTTAGGCAAACGTATATTTTTTTCAAATCTTTGACAAAATGATACTGAACGTAATAAAATAATTTTACGTAAAGAAATATTTTTATGTAACGAACATATATTATTGTGAAGTGAGGTGATGAGAGTGAAGAGGAATCAAAGAATGCCAGAGACGTTTATTGTCACAGAACCGGAACAAGCAGCTGCACTATTGCATCCTGTAAGATCTGAGCTCATAAGTTTGTTAAAAGAGCCGCGTTCTGCGACAGAGCTATCAAAAAGAATGAACGATTCCGCTCAAAAGATTAATTATCATCTTAAAGCACTTGAAAAAGTGGGCCTTGTGGTTCGCGCAGGCACAAGGAATGTTAGGAACCTTGTAGAAGTTCTATATGTAAGTGCCGGCCGTTCTTTTTTATTGTCAGATTCATTAGGTCTCTCTTCTGATACGATAAAAAAACTCCAAGATCAAACCGCTCTTGCTCATGTGTTATCCCTTACAGAGAAGATGAAGCGGGATGCCATTTCTTTAATGGAGCAATCGGAGGAAGAAGAGATACCAAGCGCAGTAGTAGAAATGGAACTAGCACTTTCTACCATGGAACACCGCAATGCATTTTTACAGGAATATGCAGATATGCTCACCACTCTCATACAAAAACACCACAGACCAAACGAAGAGAACGCAAAAGTGTATCACGTTTCAATGGCGATGTATCCAAAACCTGAAGGAGGCGGCACAACGTGAATAAGAAGAGCAAAGGTACTGTTATCCCGATCAATTCTGAAGTGGCAAATGAGGGTGCGAACATCATTCCTATGAAAACGGAAGTACAGGTGAAAGAAACAGAAACGGTGCAGGAGCCGGCTAAGATCATTTTTATCACGTCAGGATTTGGTAAAATACATGTTTCACCAAAAACAAATACAAACCCAATGGCAATTGCAGCCTAACTAGGAGGAAAACAGATGAATTTAATCCCTATGGTAGTAGAGTCGACAAATCGTGGAGAGCGATCTTATGATATTTATTCGCGTTTATTAAAAGACAGAATTATTATGCTAGGAAGTGCGATCGATGATAACGTGGCAAATTCTATCGTTGCTCAATTGCTCTTCTTAGCTGCTGAAGATCCGGATAAAGATATCTCCATCTACATCAACTCACCAGGAGGTTCTGTTACAGCAGGTCTCGCAATCTACGACACGATGCAGTTCATCAAACCAGATGTTTCAACGATCTGTATCGGGATGGCGGCGTCAATGGGAGCTGTACTCATGGTAGCTGGTGCAAAAGGAAAACGCTACGCGCTTCCGAACGCAGAAGTGATGATACACCAGCCATTAGGCGGAACACAAGGGCAGGCATCCGATATGGCAATTCACGCGAAGCGCATCCTGCAGACTCGTGAGTTGTTGAATAAGATCATCTCTGACCGTTCGGGTCAACCGATCGAGAAGGTAGAAAAAGACACTGACCGTGATTATTTCATGTCTGCAGAAGAAGCATTGAAATACGGGATCATTGATAAAGTGATCGAGAAGATCTAAGAGATAGAAGAGAGATAAGTGCATGGTAGCCAGTCGTGATCAACGACTGGCTTTCTTATGTACTGATGGGGTCAGTCCCCAAACAATTTATTTCCCGTCTTGGTTTAAGATTTTCTCTACGGGTGTTTGTTTCATTTTGAACTTCAGATGCATGCCATTTCGTTCTGATCAGGCTGAATATGGTAATCTAATGTAAGTTGCATTGTTCAACAGTATATGAGTTTGCAAAGATAAACGAAAGAAGGAATGAAGCATGTCAGCTACCACAGGCAAGTCAACAGATACTTCTAACCAACAAAAAACGATCTATTCTATTCTTTTTGCGATAAGTTTTGTGCATTTATTAAATGACTCTATGCAGGCGGTTATTCCAGCCATCTTTCCAATTTTAGAGAAATCAATGAATCTTTCATTTACTCAGCTTGGTTGGATTGCTTTTACTTTAAACATCACGTCTTCTATCATGCAGCCAGTGATTGGTTGGTATACGGATAGAACGACATCACCTTATATCCTACCTGTTGGTATGATGGCGAGTTTAATAGGTATGTTAGGCATCGCGTTTGCAGATTCCTTTTACATGATCATATTCTCGGTAGTTGGAATCGGCTTAGGGTCTGCTGTCTTTCACCCTGAGGGCTCTAGAGTCGCGTATATGGCAGCAGGAAACCGCCGAGGTCTAGCTCAATCCATCTATCAAGTAGGAGGCAATACAGGCAGTTCGCTCGCTCCTGTGATGACGGCACTTGTATTCGTCCCACTCGGACAGTTTGGAGCTGTATGGTTTACTTCACTGGCGGCTATCGCCATTTTTGTACTGTTTTATGTTTCAGGCTGGTATGCTAAACAGCTCGTGCATTTTCCTCGCGTTCAAAAGCAAACTGGCGAGAAGAAAAAGATTGATAGAAAGCGAAAAAAACAAGTAATAGGAGCGATGGCATTACTCGTATTTTTAGTATTTGCTCGTTCATGGTATTTCTCTGGAATCGGAAACTATTATCAATTTTACTTGATCGATGATTATGGTTTAACGATTAGACAAGCTCAAGTTTATTTATTTGTTTTCATGGCCTCCGGTGTACTCGGAACATTCTTTGGAGGACCGATCGCAGACCGGCTAGGAAAGAGAAACATGATCTTTTGGTCGATGGTCGGAACTGCTCCACTCGCTCTCCTTCTTCCACACGTAGGACTGTGGGCGGTTATTCCTTTGTTCTTCTTAATCGGTTTCATTTTGAACACGAGTTTTTCGGTGACGGTCGTGTATGCTCAAGAACTAGTACCAGGCAGAATAGGCATGGTATCAGGTTTGATCGTAGGTCTGGCGTTTGGTATGGGAGCGCTCGGATCGGTAGTACTTGGTAAGGTCGCTGACGTTACAAGCATCTCAAACACGATGTTTTTGATCAGCTTCTTGCCGTTAGTAGGATTGTTAACTGTCATGCTGCCAAAAGATAAAACGCTTAAGAAATGGTCTTCAGGGGTCTGACCCGGGTCAGACCCCCTAGAAAGACATTTTTTCGATTATGTCTTTCCCACAAAGACAAAGGCCACGGTCTCATATGAGACCGGGGCCTTTATCTAGTTATTCAATCGTCTATATCGAGCACTTGCGAACATGAAAATACCGTACGATATAAAGCCGATTGCTACGATGGCGAGAAGCACTGGACCAAACGGCTGTGACGCAAGCTCTAAGAGTGCGCCATCCAAACCCCGAGTTTCTTTTGGATCAGCAAGTATAGCCGTACGAACTAGAAAGAATGCAATAATCATAAAAACGATACCGCGGGCAGCCATTCCAAATGTTCCAATATAACCGCTCCATCGCCATTCTTTTTTATTCATTTCATTCTTCTTTAAGTCGCGTTTAAATCGGTGTGTAAAGGCTCGAAACATAAATACGATTCCTGTTATGGCAAAAACAATACCTCCAATAGCGACTAACAGTTGACCAAAAGGCTGTGAGAGCATTTGTGCAGAAAGCGTTTGGTAAGTTTCATCAGAAGATTTTGCTCTTGCACGAAACAATATGCGTAATGAAATGATACACATTGCAATATAAATCCCCGCAATGATTAAAAAATTTAATCGGTTAAACCATCTTTTCCAATCGTGTTTTGCACACTCAGGATCGAAAAGAGCTTTAACAATCTGCCAAAAAGCGAATGCACTCAAACCTAAGGAAAGCACGATTAATAATGCGGGGCCGAATGGCTGTTGAGCGATTGTGTATAGCGCTCCGTTTGAACTCGCTTCATTCGGGTGTTTTCCTATAGACATGATTAGCGCTAGAATGCCGATGATGATATAAACGATACCTTTTGAAAGATACCCGATACGAGCAGAACGATGTACCCAAGGGCGATACGATTCATAATGAGTTTTCATTTTATCTTTGAATGTTGGTTCTTTTACAAAAGGCTGTTTCACGATAAACACGTTTCTCCTTTCAGAGTAGATTACTTCTAGTCTCTGGTGGGTTGTATAACAAGTAGATTCGGTACACGTTACTGATGATCGTCTTCAATACCGCATAAGTAGGGATGGCTAAAAGCAGACCGATAAATCCAAATGCTGCACCTGCCATGAGTACGACTAGGATGATGGTGAGCGGATGGATACGAAGCTGTTTTCCCATGATTTGAGGAGACAAAATATTTCCCTCTACTTGTTGTACAACGAGCGTTACGATAGCGACTTTTACAGCCATAAACGGGTCTTGGATCAAACCTACTAAAAGAGCTGGAAATACACCGATAAATGGTCCTAAAAAAGGAATCACATTTGTTAGAACTGCAAAAAGAGCAAGCACTAAGGCAAACTTTAATCCGATCAATAGATACCCCGCAAACATAAAAATACCTACAAACCAAGCAACGAGAACTTGACCTTTTATGTAGGAGGATAGGGTAGAGTCTATGTCTCTAACAATCGCAGCGACATCATGCTCCATGTGATGAGGAGTAAACCTTAAAAAATAATTAAAAAATTTCTTATCGTCAAGCAACAAGTAAAAAAGAATAAAAGGGACCACTAACAATACTAAAGCGATGTTTGTCAATGTGGCTAAAAGAGCAATAACATCTTTTGAAACGGTACTTGTAAACTTTTCAAGCCGTTGTGTAGCTAATTTTGTTATATGTGTGCTATCGACGAATGATTTTTTGCTTCCAGTAATCATCGTACCTGTTTTTTCAGTAGCTTCTCCAATCTTTTTTGGGAAATCATCAGTGATACTAGAAAGCTGATCTGCTACAACGGGGACGGCTAGCATGGCAACACTAGATATCGCTACGATTAAACCAACCATCACTACCATGATGGCTACAAACTTAGGGACTTTTTTCTCCATTAAAAAACGTATGACCGGTCTAAGCAGATAATAAAGCAACCCAGCGATAAACAAAGGAAAGAAAACGCTAGATATAACAAGATAAAGGAAGTCAAGCAGGTAATCAATTTTCCCTAGTAAATAAAGAATCATTAATAGTAAAACTGAGCCTGCGGCGTACTTGAAAAATGAGTGCTGATACCACATTAAATCTGACCTCCATTTCATAATAGTAGTCTTTTCCCTTTTTAGTAATTCGTAATCTTATTTTGATAATAAAATAATTGACTTTTTCTAAGAGCGCTGATAGATTGTAAGTGTAAATGTAAACGTTTACGTAACAAGAAAGCAGGGAGATGTTTTGAATCCGACAATAAAAGATGTTGCCAAGCATGCAAACGTTTCAATCGCTACAGTATCTCGGATTGTAAACGGATTGCCTGGCTATTCGGAGGAAACAAAGAAAAAAGTTCAGCAATCTATTGAAGCACTCGGTTATCAGCCTAACGCCATCGCACGCGGGCTCATCAACAAGCGGACACAGACGATAGGGGTTCTTTTTCCGGATGTATCCGGAATGCTCTCGTCAGAAGTATTAGAAGGTGTAGAGAATGCGGCGCATGACGGAGGATTTAGCGTAATCGTCTGCAACACGACTTCAAGTGGGAAGAGAACCGTGAAGTATTTGAGGCTGCTGCAAGAAAAACGAGTAGATGGAATCATCTTTGCTTCAGAAGATGTTAAAGAAGAGTACTATAAAATCTTTCAAGAGATGAAAGTACCTGTTGTCCTTGTTTCTACGGCGTCATCCAAATACGATCTTCCGTTTGTTCGGGTAAATGATTTTGATGGAGCTTTTCAAGCTACAGAGTATTTAATTCGAAAAGGTCATAAAGTGATTGGCATGATCGGTGGAAGCGATGAGGATCCGATTGCTGGAGTACCAAGAATGCAAGGATTTCAAAAAGCTCTTGAGAGCAATGGTCTTTCATTTACTAACAATCACATAACGAAAAATGAAGGCTATCGTTTTCAAAACGGAAAAGAATCGCTGCCACTTCTGCTAAAAAAACTTCCTGACATGACGGCACTATTCGCAGCAAGTGATGAGATGGCCATTGGTGCAATGTCTGCTGCACATCAGTTAGGAATAAGGGTGCCAGAGGAACTATCAATCATCGGTTATGATAATCTGAAGATTGCTGAGATGTGTTATCCGCCACTAACGACTGTATCTCAGCCGTTAAAGGATATGGGACAAACCTCAGGTGAAATGCTAGTCAGTTTGATTAAAGGTGAACAACAAGAAGCAAAAAGCCGTTATATGCCTTTTACTATTGTGGAAAGGCAATCAGTCAGTGAATTTCGTGACAAGTAAAAAACGGGTTACCTCAAAGCTTCATTTTTATTTGGGATTTACGTAAACGTTTACGTAAAACGCTTACACACATAGGAGGAAGTTATAAATGATTAAAGTTACAGTTTGGAATGAAAACCGCCATGAACAGAAAAATCCAGTAGTAAAAGAAATATATCCAAAAGGAATTCATGGTGCTATTCAAGAATTTCTAGAAAAAGCAGGGCATGATGTTAACACAGCAACACTTGATGAAGCTCAACATGGGCTAACAGAAGAAGTATTAGACAACACGGATGTGTTAGTTTGGTGGGGACACTTAGCTCATGATGAAGTAGAAGATGAAATCGTAAATAAAGTTTATCAACGCGTTCTTGATGGAATGGGTCTACTCGTTCTTCACTCTGGTCACTTCTCAAAAATATTTAAAAAGCTGATGGGAACATCCTGTGACCTTAAGTGGCGTGAAGCTGATGAAAAAGAACGCATCTGGATTGTTAATCCAAGCCATCCGATAGCAAACGGACTTGGTGAATACATCGAGCTTGAAAAAGAAGAGATGTATGGGGAGCATTTTGACATTCCTGCTCCAGATGACCTAGTATTTGTTAGCTGGTTTGAAGGAGGAGAAGTATTCCGATCAGGAGCGGCTTACAACCGTGGTAAAGGAAAAGTGTTCTATTTCCGTCCGGGACATGAGACGTATCCGACATATTATAACGAAGATGTACAAAAAGTAATCACGAATGCTGTATCTTTCTTAGCTCCTTCAGGCAGTGAAGCGCCAAAGTACGGAAATGCTAAGCCGCTTGAAGCGATCGGTGCAAAGTAAAAATAAAAGCCTTTTTTGAAAAACTATGAAGTTATTGAGAGTGTTTGATCTCCACTCCATGTTGCTCGCTTTCCGCGGGGCAGGCGGTGAGCCACATTCGTACGTTTCACGTATAAATGTCTCACCAGCCAGCTTGTCCCACAGGAGTCTCGCACCTTACGCTACAATCAAACGAGCAAGGAAGTTTCTTTAAATCTGAGTCTCAGGCATAAGGCATACACCTTACGCACCCATCTACGTGTAAATGAAGCCAATTTAAAAGTCTGTAAAACAACAATCTTTAATAAGGGTTAACAATAAAAGGAGGAACTAAATATGACAATTAAAGTTGGAATTATCGGTTGCGGTAGTATCGCACAACATCGTCACCTTCCAGAATATGCGGCTAATGGAGACGTAGAGATCGTTGCTGTTTGTGACATCATAAAAGAGCGTGCTGAATCAACACAGTCGGTATACGGAGGAAAGATCTTTACGGATTATAATGATCTTCTTGCACTTGAAGAAGTTGATGCAGTAAGTGTTTGTACGCCTAACTTTCTTCACGCACCGATTTCAATTGCAGCTTTACATGCTGGAAAGCACGTTTTATGTGAAAAACCGATGGCAACATCGCTTCAAGAAGCAGAGGAAATGATCGCAGCAGCAGAAAAGAGCGGAAAAACGCTAATGATTGGTCATAATCAGCGCTTTGTTCCGGCACACCAAAAAGCGCGTGAGCTAATTGCCTCTGGTGATATCGGGAAAATTTACAGTTTCCGAACGGCTTTCGGGCATCCAGGACCTGAAGGCTGGAGCGTAGATGGTGTGAACAGCTGGTTCTTTAAAAAGGATGAAGCATTTATCGGCGCAATGGGAGACCTTGGTGTTCATAAAACAGACTTGATTCGATACATTCTTGGAGAAGAGATCGCTGAAGTTGGTGCTTTTGTTGAGACGAGTGCAAAAGAGTTTGCTTCCGTTGATGATACAGCTGTTTGCGTGTTGAATACAGAGAGTGGAATTATCGGAACATTGGCGGCTAGTTGGTCTTACACGGCAAAAGAGGATAACTCTACAATTATTTATGGTGAAAAAGGAATCCTTCGATTAGAAGATGATCCGAAGTATTCTTTAGTCGCACAATATACGAACGGAAATGTTGTACGCTACGAGATGGGTGCGATCCAAACGAATGATAACCAGTCTAACTCGCATGTGGTAGATCATTTTATTGAAGCGGTCGACTCTGGTAAAGCTCCACTAATCACGGGCGAAGAAGGAAAACGTTCATTGGCAGTCATACTAGCTGCTTTAGAATCAAACGAGAAGAAAACGATCGAAAAAGTTAAAACAGGAGTTCACGCATGAAACTAAGAGTTGGGATCATCGGGGCAGGCGGAATCGCACAAGGCCGTCATATCCCCGCTTTTCAAAAGTTAGGAGAAAAAGCAGAAGTTACTGCGATTAGTGATGTGAACGTGTATGTTGCAAAAAGTGTTGCTGAAAAATTTCACGTACCGAACTATTTTACGAGTTATGTAGAGATGTGGCCTTATGTAGATGCTGTTGTTATCTGTACACCTAACAAGTTTCATAGAGAGATTACAGTTGCAGCATTAGATGCAGGCAAACATGTTTTATGTGAGAAACCGATGGCAATGACCGTTGAAGAATGTGCAGAAATGGTAGAAGCAGAAAAACGATCAGGAAAAGTATTATCGATCGCCTATCACTATCGATACATGAAAGAGTCGCAGGCTGCAAAACGAATAATGGAGGCAGGAGAAGTTGGTAATCCTCTTGTTGTTCGTGTACAAGCACTTAGAAGAAGAAAAGTTCCGGGTTGGGGCGTATTTACAAATAAAGAACTTCAAGGTGGCGGTAGCTTGATCGACTATGGCTGTCATCTACTGGATCTAACGCTTTGGCTCCTAGATAACCCGATTGTGAGTGAAGTAACTGGACAAACGTATAACACAGTGAGTCGTGAAGCAGAACAAGTGAACCAATGGGGTTCGTTTGATGCAGAAACGTTTGAAGTTGATGACCACGTAACGGCATATATTCGTCTTGCAAATGGGGGATCAATTCTGTTTGAAACATCGTGGGCGGCAAATATTCCGAACGATGCAGAACTGCTTCGTATTTCGGGTGACAAAGGCGGGCTAGATGTCTTTCCACTTACGGTAAACAAAGCAGTAAACGGGATGATGACGACAACTAAAGCAGATTGGATTCTTGGAGAAGATGATCCCGGTCTTCCTCAAGCAGAGAATTTTGTGGACAGCTGTTTAGGTAAAGCAGAACCACTTGTGAAAGCTGAAGAAGCGATGAATACTTCACGCGTAATCGAAGCGATCTATGCTAGCAGTCTTATGGGAAAAGGTATTCAACTAGGAAATGAAAAAGGAGTGAAGTAGCATGAAATTAGGTGTGTTTACGGTTTTGTTCTCACAAAAATCATTTACAGACATGCTTGACTATGTGAAAGAAGCGGGAGTGCAAGCTGTAGAGATTGGAACTGGAAACTATCCAGGAAACGCTCACTGTCCGCTTGATGAACTACTTCAGAGTGAAGAGAAGCGTTCACAATATCTTCATGAAGTAGAAAAGCGAGGTTTGACGATTTCAGCATTCAGTTGTCATGGTAATCCGTTATCTCCAGACGAGGCTTTTGCAAAAGAATCTCATGATACTTTTGTAAAAACTGTTGAACTGGCTGAATTGATGAATGTACCAGTGGTAAACTGTTTCTCTGGTGTACCGGGTGACTCTGAGAATGCAAAGTATCCAAACTGGCCTGTTTCACCTTGGCCGAATGAATACAGCGATGTGTTGAAGTGGCAATGGGAAGAGAAGTTGATTCCGTATTGGCGCACGTGGGGTCAATTTGCAAAAGAACATGGAGTGAAGATTGGCTTAGAGCTTCACGGTGGTTTCTTAGTGCATACTCCATATACGTTACTGAAGCTGCGTGAAGAAACATGTGACGCAATCGGTGCGAACCTTGATCCATCCCATCTTTGGTGGCAAGGCATCGATCCTGTGGCAGCAATCAAAATTCTTGGAAAAGCTGGAGCAATCCACCACTTCCATGCAAAAGACACATACTTAGATCAAGACAACATCAACATGTACGGATTAACGGACATGCAGCCATATGGAGCTGTTCAAAACCGCGCATGGAGCTTCCGTTCAGTAGGCTGTGGTCATTCTGTTCAAGACTGGTCAGACATGATGAGTGCCCTTCGTACGTATGGTTATGATTATGTAGTAAGCATCGAGCATGAAGATCCGATCATGTCGATCGACGAAGGATTCAACCGCGCGGTGAAGAACCTGCAGTCGATCCTCATCGCCGAGCAGCCAGCCGAGATGTGGTGGGTCTAGGGGTCTGACCCCACACAAATACAAATCTACTAAATTTGTATTTGTGGAGTGAACACTCTCTAGCGGTTAACATTCAAGTCTCACAAGCTCTGATAAAACCTGTATCCCAGTTAATGGGATACGGGTTTAGTGTTTATGAAATTAAATGTTGAACCTCATTAATTAAAAAAAATTTGACAGTTCATACCAATATCACATATAATTTCAAAAACATATGAAGTAGAAAACGAAGAAGAGGATTAGTAAATCGATTCTGTCTTTCTAGAGAGGAAGCTGTTTGGCTGCAAAGCTTCTACTGACAAACGATTGAACCTGCCTCTGAGTTCTGTATCTTATTCCCATAATAAGATATCCAGCGGTTAAATACCGTTATCATGAAAGAGTGTAAAGCTAAGCTTTGAATTAGGGTGGTACCGCCATGAAATTGGTCCCTAATGAAAAAGTTTAGCTTTTTTTATTTTCTAATAATAGTGAGGAGTGCAACCTATGGCAAAAGAATTTGTAAAAGATGTAACGAGTATGCAAGATGATTTTGCTCAATGGTATACAGATGTTGTTACAAAAGCTGAACTTATCGATTATTCAAGTGTTCGAGGGTCTATGATTTTAAGACCCTACGGATACGCAATATGGGAGAACATTCAAAAGGAACTTGATAAGCAGATCAAAGCGACAGGTCATGAGAATGTGTATATGCCGCTTTTCATACCAGAAAGTCTGCTTCAAAAAGAAAAAGACCATATTGAAGGATTTGCACCTGAAGTAGCATGGGTAACACATGGTGGAGAAGAAAAGCTGACAGAACGTCTTTGTGTTCGCCCCACATCTGAAGTTCTTTTTGCCGAGCATTTTAAAAACATTATCCATTCTCATCGTGATCTTCCAAAGCTTTATAACCAGTGGTCGAACGTTGTGAGATGGGAAAAAACCACAAGACCTTTTCTTCGTACCCTTGAATTCCTCTGGCAGGAAGGACATACGTGCCATGAAACAGATGAAGAGGCACACGAGGAAACGGTTCGTATGCTTAACGTATACGCTGATCTCTGTGAGGAATTCCTTGCAATACCGGTCGTGAAAGGTCAGAAAACGGAGAAAGAAAAATTTGCTGGAGCGAAATACACTTATACGATTGAAAGCCTAATGCATGATGGGAAGGCGTTACAGTCTGGAACTTCTCATCATTTAGGAGATGGATTTGCCAAAGCGTTCGGTATCGAATTTACGAACAGAGAAGGTAAACTGCAGACGGTTCAGCAGACATCATGGGGCTTCACAACTCGTATTATTGGAGCGATGATCATGGTTCATGGTGATGACCGCGGGCTAGTCGTTCCTCCAAAAATAGCACCAACTCAACTCATGATCGTTCCGATTGCTCAACACAAAGAAGGTGTTCTCGATTTTGCATACGATTTAAAAGATAAGCTTTCACAGACCATTCGAACTGGAATTGATGCAAGTGATAAAAAACCAGGGTGGAAATTTAATGAATATGAGATGAAAGGAATACCGCTTCGTCTTGAGGTTGGGCCGCGTGACATTGAGCAAAACCAAGTCATATTAGTTCGTCGGGATACAGGAGAAAAAGAAACAATATCTCTGCAAGATTTAGAATTACACATACAAAATACATTAGTTGATATTCAGAGTAACTTATTTAAAAAGGCAAAGGCTCATCGAGAACATCAAACAACGACAGTCACTACATTTGATGCATTTAAAAATGAACTAACTGATAAAGGCGGGTTCATTAAAGCGATGTGGTGTGGAAATGAAGCTTGTGAGAATTTTATTAAAGATGAAACAGGTGCAACATCAAGGTGTATACCATTTGAACAAGAAAAGCTCTCAGAAAAGTGCGTTTGCTGCGACCAAGAAGCTAAACAACTTGTCTACTGGGCAAAAGCATATTAAAGGAAAGGGGTCAGACCCGGGGTCTGACCCCTTTCTTTATTTTTAAATATGATAAATTCCATAATATTAGTAACTTTACATTACTGTATGACATACACTATACTATAATCGAGGTGATTGCATGAGCGAATTAATTTTCTCTCTAAAGACAGAACTGCGAAGAGGAACTTTAACTTTAGCAGTTTTAAGCCAGCTCCAAACACCGCAATACGGGTACTCACTCGCACAACGGTTAGAAGAGAACAACGTATCTATTGATCAAAGCACATTGTATCCACTTCTTCGAAGGCTCGAAAAGCAAGAGCTGCTGACGAGTGAGTGGGATACAACCGAGAACCGACCTAGAAAATATTATCTTCTGAGCGAGTTTGGTCAAGAAGTGTTCAGACAGCTGAAAGAAGAATGGCAAAAAACGTCCATGCAATTAAATTCGATGTTATAAGGAGGAATTCCAAATGAATTTGATTGAAACGTATATCAGTGAAGTGACACAAAGACTTCCCGAAAAAATAAGGGATGACATTGCGATGGAATTAAGGTCTACTATCGAAGATATGCTTCCAGATCAATACACAGACAAGGATGTTGAAGTGGTTCTAATGAAACTGGGAGATCCTGTAAAACTTGCAGACGAATACAATAATAAGCCTCGTTATCTCATAGGTCCTATGTTTTATGAAAGTTATATCAATGTCTTGATCGTAGCAGCGATCATTTCTGTTGTAATCAGCAGCCTTACGCTTTTTGTAAACGGTATGATCACGTTTGAGGGTGATAAATCTCTATTCACTGTAATGGCTTTTATCGGTCAACTTTGCTTGAAGATGCTCTTATCCAGCTTGAATGTTTTGTTTCAAGTTTTCTTCTGGGTAACGATTGTATTTATCATGTTAGAGCGATCAGGAGTTTCAAATGGTGATCTTTACACGAGAAAAAAGAAAACATGGTCTCCATCTGATCTATATCAACTTAAGAAAGTAGTTGCGAAAAGACAGATTCCAAAAGCGGAAGTTTTCTTTAGTTTGTTCTGGACAGCAATTTGGGCAATAATCCTATTTAAGTCGTCTGAAATGATCGGCTGGTATGAGCAAAGTGGAAAAGGATTAGAAGGACTTACGCTCAAAGCGCCACTATTTAATGAAGAAGTTTTGTTCACGTATGCTCCTTTTATAGTTTTGCTTATTCTTATTGAAGTGGGTCTTGCTATCTATAAATTTTTCATTGGAAGATGGACGAATCTGCTTGCTTCATTGAACTTAATCTATCATTTTATTTCGGTAGGATTACTTTGCTTTATGCTAACGGATGAAACTCTTTATAATAAGTCATTTACTCAAAAACTATATGACACCGTCCCGGATGTTCCGGCATTTTGGTTTGTATCCACAATAGCAACACTCATGGCTGTATTTTCCATCATTGATATTATTACGGGTTTCAATAAAGCAAATAAATCAAACGCTGTCATCGACCAATGGATGAAAAATGGATAAGAAAAAGGCTTCTAAAAAGAAGTCTTTTTATTTTTGAAATGGAACAATATGTTAAAATTTAATAGTAGAAAAATACGAAGGAGGAATAACGTGTTTACGATAGTAAAAGCAGATTCTTCAAAAGCGAAAGAAATCGCAATCTTCATTGCAAACGAAAACAGAATCACCTCTAACTATTGCGGTTATTGTGGTGAAGAAGAGCATGAAATTCTCCATTCACTAATTGAAGACGTTTCAGATGTTCCTTACAATGAATCCTTCGCATTGGCTTATGAGGAAGACCTCCTTGTAGGAGTGATCGGATTTGATGCAGATCTCGAGAACGGAAACGCAGAAATATGGGGACCTTTTATCCGGCATAGTGAGCACCAGCAAATTACTAAACAGCTTTGGGAGTTTTTACTTCAGCTCATTCCCAAAACGATTAACACGGTTCATTTCTTTATCTCTACAGAAAATACAAATCAGAGAGAGTTCCTACTACATAATGACTTTATGGATCAAGAAAGTAAACATACAATACTTACGGTCAATAAGGAATCCTTAATAGCCGCAGCTTCAGTAAAGAACATAAAAGAACTGACAGAAAATGATAAAGATGTTTTCAAAAATCTCCATGATACATATTTTCCTTCTACTTACTATAATTCACAACAGATCATTGAACGAATTAACGAGTTTCATAAAGTGTTTGTTTATGAGACTGAGAATGAGGTGGTCGGTTACATTTATGTGGAAATACAACCTGAGTTTGCAGAGGGTTCTATTGAATTTTTCGCTGTAGATGAAAAGCATCGAGGAAAAGGAATCGGCGTACAGCTATTAACGTATGCCGTCAAATGGATACTTAGTAATCCGCACATGAGACGTATTGATCTATGCGTAAACCATGATAATAAACAAGCGATTAACCTATACCAGAGAATCGGGTTTGTTATTCAAAAAGAACTATTTCATATTAAGAAGCAACTTTCAGCAGAAACATATTCTAGAAAATAGTACTATTTTTACTTCACCTCTATGAAAAATATTTTTTCCGTATAAAATAGATAGAGTGATTATGAATCTATTTAAGGGGAGAATGTTATGAAAAACACTTGGAAAGCCTATCGTTCACCGATTATATTGCTCCTCGCAATTATTGCCGGAAGCATCATCGGTTCGACGATGGGTAAGGACGCTGCAGTCCTTAAACCGTTCGGCGATCTGTTTCTAAACGTTATGTTCATGATTGTCGTTCCACTCGTTTTCTTTTCGATCTCATCGAGTGTAGCGAGTATGGCTGGAACTAAACGTTTTGGTAAGATTATCAGCTCTATGCTGATCGTCTTTTTATTCACAGGAACGGTTGCTGCTATCATCAGTATGGCTGGAATTAAAATCTTTCCGCCTTCAGAGGGTGTGAAGATCGACTTAGTGAAGCCTGATACAACGGGTGAGGAAGTATCGATTGGTGATCAGTTAGTTAGTACAGTCACTGTGCCAGATTTCGTAGATCTATTAAGTCGTGCCAATATGTTAGCACTAATCCTTTTTTCTGTGTTGTTAGGTCTTGCAACTTCAAAAGTAGGAGAAAAAGCAAAGCCGCTGGCGAACTTCCTTTCAGCGGGAAGTGAAGTTACCCTTCAGATGGTGAAATATGTGATGTATTATGCACCGATTGGTTTAGGAGCATACTTTGCTGCACTTGTAGGTGAATTCGGCCCAACGCTGCTCGGTTCATACTTTAAAGCAGTCTTATTCTACTATCCGTTCTCTATTCTTTATTTCTTTGGTTTCTTTACGCTATACGCGTTCATGGCTCATGGAAAGCTTGGTATTCGTGTGTTTTGGAAAAACATGCTTTCGCCATCTGTAACGAGTTTAGCAACGTGCAGTTCTGCTGCGAGTATTCCTGTTAACTTAGAAGCTACTAAGAAAATGGGAGTACCTGACGATATTAGTGAAACGACGATTCCGCTCGGTGCAACGCTGCATAAAGACGGATCTGTTATAGGTGGGGTATTAAAGATCACGTTCCTTTTTGGAATATTTGGAATGGACTTCTCCGGATTCAATACTTATCTTCTTGTTGGAGGAGTTGCTCTACTAGTCGGTATGGTAATGGGAGCGATCCCTCAAGGTGGACTGATAGCGGAGATGCTTATTCTATCTCTGTTCGGTTTTCCTCCTGAAGCTCTTCCAATAATTGCAGCGATCTCTGCCATTATTGATCCTCCAGCTACTTTATTGAACGCTACAGGTGATAATGTCGCAAGTATGATGACAGCGCGTTTAGTTGAAGGTAAGAACTGGCTGATTAAAAAGACAGGTTCGTTAACAGAACAAAAAGGCGCATAATCTATTTAAATCTCTAACTCATCCTATGTTGAGTTAGAGATTTTTTTATGGAAAAAATGTGTATCTACACATCCTCAAAACATATTGTAAATGTTACTCTTAATTTAACAAGAATTAACATGATTAGGTTGGAAAAGGAAGTGAACAAATGAATTCTTCATTACAAGCTGACTGTGCTCGTTGTTTTGGTCTTTGCTGTGTGGCTCTCCCTTACGCAAGATCTGCAGATTTTGCTTTTGATAAAGATGGAGGCACTCCTTGTAGGAACTTGCAAGACGATTTTCGTTGTGGAATTCACCAGCACTTAAGAGATAAAGGATTTAAAGGTTGTACGGTATATGAATGCTTTGGTGCGGGGCAAAAAGTCTCACAAAACACTTTTTCTGGAATGGATTGGGCGACTAATCCTAAGTTAGCGAAAGAGATGTTTGATGTCTTTCCCATCATGCAACAACTTCAAGAAATGTTGTATTACCTAACTGAGGCGGTGAACCTCAATGAAACTAGACCTATCCTCCATGAATTAAAAATGGCTATAGGTGAAATTGAAAAACTAACACAACTTAGAGCAGCGGAGATCAAACAGATTAACATATCAAACATCCGGATGAAGATAAAGAAGTTACTGATTCATACAAGTGAATTAGTAAGAGCGGAATTCATTCATAAAACATATAAAGTAACAGGTAAAAGAAGTGACCTAATAGGCGCTAAACTTCGAAAAGTAGATTTAGTTGGTGCAAATTTACAGGGTGCTCTTCTTATAGCGGCAGACTTAAAAAACGCGGACTTAAGAAAATCAGATCTAATAGGTGCTGATTTACGAGATGCTGATTTAAGTGGTGCAAACTTAAGAGGGAGTATATTTTTAACGCAAGCTCAGGTGAATTCAGCAAAAGGGAATGGATGATACAAAGCTACCTGTTTTGTTATCGCATGCCAATCATTGGATGACAGTAAAAGCAAAATAAAAAGAGCCTTCCGCTAACTAATAACGGAAGGCTTAAGTGTAACTAAAAGATTAAGTTTAATACGAGATAAGATAGAGCTGCTAATGTCGCAGAGATCGGAAGTGTGATGAACCAAGTGATGATCATTGTCTTAGCAGTTCCCCACTTAACCCCTTTTAAACGGTGAGACGCACCAACTCCTAGGATAGAAGAAGTGATAACGTGCGTTGTACTTACTGGTATACCTAAGAAAGATGCTCCAAAGATAACTGAAGCTCCCGTTAAATCAGCAGATACCCCGTTAACTGGACGAATCTTCATGATCTTTCCGCCAACCGTCTTAATAATTTTCCAGCCACCTACAGATGTACCAAGACCCATTGCAAGTGCACAGGAAATCTGTACCCAAAGCTGAATATCAGTGCTTTCCGTGTAGCCGTTCGCGATTAGTGCCATCGTGATGATACCCATCGCTTTTTGCGCATCATTCGTACCGTGGGAATAAGCTTGAAGCGCAGCAGTAGCTACCTGCACTTTACGAAAACCGTTATTTGTTTTCGTTAGGTTCGTATTTTTAAATATCATCTTAATAACGTTATAAAATATAAAACCAACAATAAATGCTAGAATCGGAGAAAGAAGTAAACCATAAATAATTTTTAGAAAACCAGAATAATGAAGTGCTTCAAAACCAGCAGCTGCAATCGCAGCACCAGCGATAGAACCGATAATCGCATGTGAAGATGAACTTGGAATTCCGTAGTACCAAGTAATTAAGTTCCAAGCGATTGCCGCAACAAGAGCAGCAAGGATAACAACTGACCCGTTTGGAAGTGTAAATGGGTCAACAATATCTTTTGTGATCGTTTTTGCAACACCAGTGAATGTCATGGCTCCGACAAAGTTCATGACAGCAGCTAGAATAATAGCTCTTCTTGGTGTCAACGCTTTTGTTGAAACAGATGTTGCAATCGCATTCGCCGTATCATGAAATCCATTGATAAAATCAAATGCAAGCGCACCGATTACAACAAGAATGGTAATGAGTAATACTGTATCCATACCAGCCACCCGTTACGCGTTTTTCATGATGATAGATTCTAAAGTATTTGCAACGTTCTGGCAGCTGTCGGCAATGCCTTCAAGCACTTCGTACATTTCTTTATACTTAATAACTTTGATCGGATCTGTTTGTGTTGAGAACAACTCACGCTGTGCTTCACGGTAAAGATCGTCACATTTTGATTCGTAATCTTTAATTTTGATAGCATGTTCACGCATATCAAGAAGTTTTTTCTCTGATAACAAATTAACAGTAAGCAGGATTTCTTCCGCACTCAATTTAATGTATTCTACAAATTTAACCATGTATTGATCTGGATTTGTGATTGCGTAAATATCAAACAATGCAGAAGATTGCTCGATACCATCTAAAATATCATCCATGCTCATGGCAAGTGATAAGATGTCTTCTCTTTCAATGGGTGTAATAAATACTTTGTTCAGTTCCATGATAACGGTATGAACATAAGAATCACCTTTAGATTCTAGTTCTTTTAAGTGGTCCGCAAACTCGCGAAGATCATTTTCGTTATTAATCTTAAAATCGTGGAAATAACCAGCAGAGTCCTTCAAGTTGCTTGCAATATCCGTTAGCATGACCATGAACTTGTCCTTTTTCTTTGTAAACATAGTACCCTCCAAAAGAAATGTCTTTTATCCTTTTTCTTTTACGTTTTTTATAGTGGTTATTTTTTTCTATTTTTTAACCACCCAACACATTATACAAAAAAATAAGAGTTTTTGTCGAAAAAGAATGAATTGTAATCAATTATTTACAAAAGATTAACAAGGTTAACCTATCTTTTTATAATTTACACACACAGAATTTACAATGTAAATGATTTGAAATGTTTTCTTTATATTCTTCTAACTCATCATCACGTAACGTATTATTTAGAATCTAGTGGGACAGAAAGCCCATAGAAGAACATTTGTAAAATATCTGTTGCTAGCTTTTTTCCATTCTCTCCGGTGATCATTGAGATAAGCATATCGTTATTGAAAAGTTGGATGTATACCATTATCGATTCTAAAGAAAGATCAGGATTGATCTCACCATTATTTTGAGCACTTCTAATCAGGTCAACTATTAAAGGAATTGCATACTTAGATTGAAATTCCGTTAAGTAAATTTTTAACTCCTCATCGTTTAGCATCATCTCTTGAATAACTTCTGGATGAATGTTCAGTACGTTATTCGTCTTTTGATGGATGCTTGCGGTCATTTTTTCTTTAAAAGAAAGATCCTTCTGAAATAGCTTCTTATGAAATTTGTATTCTTCTTCAACAAATTCTTTAATCACTTCACGAAACAAAGCTTCCTTGCTGCCGAAATGATTATAAATGGTTACTTGAGATACCCCAGCATGTTTTGCGAGATCTTCTATTTTTATTTCTTTAATTCCTTGTTTTTGAAAAAGCGAGAAAGCAGCTTGTTTAATATCTTTTTTCTTCTGTTCCTTACGACGTTCGTATCCGTTCAAATTTCTTCACCTCTTTACTAGGATAAAACATTTTTTGAAAAATAACAAATCACATATTTCAAAAAGTATTGCTAAGTACGACGAAAAAGGTTATGATTATTTTGAAATATAATAAGTTAAATATTTCAAAAAGGTGGGTGTGACGATGATTATCGTAAAGGGACTGTCAAAACGATTTACTGCAGAAAAAGGTTTGTTTGACCTGAACTTTGAAGTGCAAAAAGGTGAGGTGTTTGGATATATTGGTCCGAATGGAGCGGGCAAATCAACAACCATTCGTCACTTGATGGGTTTTATGAAACCAGATAGTGGGCATTCTTCAATCGATGGAATGGACTGTTGGAACAACGCTGCACGTATTCAAGAACAAACAGGATACCTGCCCGGAGAGATTGTTTTTTTAGAAGGGATGACAGGGCTTGGTTTTTTGTCACTCGTTCAAAAGATGCGAAAGCAAACCTCTACAAAACGGAGAGACGAATTAATTGAAAGATTTCAGTTAGATGTAAAAGCACCAATAAGGAAGATGTCTAAAGGGATGAAACAAAAAGTGGGAATCATAGCAGCGTTTATGCATGAACCTCAAGTTCTTATATTAGATGAACCTACATCGGGGCTAGATCCACTCATGCAGCGTGTTTTTATCGATCTTATCTTGGAAGAAAAACAAAATAACAAAACGATACTTATGTCATCACATAGTTTTCAAGAGATTGAGCGGACTTGTGATTCGGCAGGGATCATAAAAGACGGAAAATTAGTAGCGCTAGAAGATATGCATAGGTTACGTACGGTTCAACGACGTGTATTTGAAGTGAAAGTTAAGTCTGAAAATGATATGAACACCATTCTTCATTCCAATTTGGATACAGAAGTAAAAGGGGAAAGAACAGTTCATGTTACGGTTCAAGGGAATGATCAGGAATTTCTTCAGTTGTTAAGCGGCTGTGACGTTCAACATATCGATACACGGCCACAGGATTTAGAAGATATTTTTATGCATTATTATGACAGAAGGGAAGTGGCGAAATGAGCTTGCCTTTATTCCTTGCGATGATGAAAAGTCACGGAAAGCTGATTGCCGGGTTCATATACGGTGCTGCAGCTTATATTGTCCTGATCATTTGGATATATCCTTCTATTGCTGATATGAAAGGATTTAACGATATGATTGCAGCTCTGCCAGAAGGCATGCGAAAACTGATCGGTATGGAGAATGGCATAAATTCCCTATCAGACTATGTAGCGGGTGAATTTTACGGTATGTTGTTTTTGATCATATTGATGGTATATGTGATCTTGACTTCAACTCGGGTGATGGCACGCCTGATCGATCAAGGTTCAATGGCCTATATGCTCGCTACACCTAATTCAAGAGTTAAGGTTGCTATCACACAGGCAGCAGTATTGCTTACCGGACTTGCATTGATCGTAGGGTTTACAACGCTTAGTGGCATTGCAGCAAGTGAATGGTTGATTCAAGGGTATCAATTGGATATTCCTTCTTTTATTAGAATGAATGTACTGACCTTTCTTATCTTCTCAACGATTGCAGGTTATTGCTTTTTTATCTCATCGGTAAGTAATGATGAGAAAAAAGCGCTCGGAATTTCTGCTGGGATCACGCTTTTGTTTTATATGTTGAACATGGCAGGTAAACTAAGTGAGAAAACAGAATGGATGTTAAACTTTTCGATCTTTAAATGGTACGACCCGGTTAAGTTGATCAACAATGAAACGGACGCGATCTGGATCGGTTGTTCTCTAAGTATCTCAACATTTTTATTGTTCATGGTTAGTGTGATCGTGTTTAAGAATAGAAATCTTCCGTTATAAATATTCTAAATAGTTCGACTAATGTGTATAATATAAATAAACAAATTCACCAAAATGGAAATTCCACATACAATGTTAGTGCTAGGAACCGAATATTGGATAGTTTTCAGGCTGCTGTCGTAAAAGACGGCAGCATTTCTGCTTTTTAAGGGTACTTGAGGATGATAGTTATTATCAATACAGCAGGAGGGGAAGTCCAATGGAACTCTCTGCACGAACACAACTGTTAATGGCAACGACGTCTGGCATCTTCATATTAACGGCATGGATGATGGAAAAGTATTCAGAGTCTCCTTTTTATGTGCTCTTTTATCTGTTAGCTTTCATCGTAGGAGGCTATGCAAAAGCGGTTGAGGGGATTCAGGAAAGCATTAAAGAGCGACAATTGAATGTTGAACTTCTTATGATGTTTGCCGCAATTGGATCAGCTGCGATCGGCTATTGGGGAGAAGGCGCTGTTTTGATCTTGATCTTTGCTTATTCTGGTGCGCTAGAGATGTACACTTTACAAAAAAGTGATAAAGAAATCAAAGCATTGATTTCTTTGCAGCCGGAAGAAGCATGGCTTTTATTGGAGGAAAAGGAATATAGAGTGGAAGCTTCCTCCTTAGAACCTGGTAACCTTATAAAGGTTAAGCCAGGAGAACGGGTTCCTGCAGATGGAATTATCGTAAAAGGGAACTCTTTTATTAATGAATCCGCTCTAACAGGTGAGCCGCTTGCTCGAGAGGTCTACGCATCATCGGAAGTATTAGCAGGAACGTTGAATCAATCTGGATTATTAGAGATTTCTGTGACGAAACACATGAAAGACTCTGTGTTTCAAAGAATGATAGATTTAGTGAACAACGCTCAAAGTGATGCTCCGCCAGTGCAAAGGAAGATTGAAGAGTTTGAAACAAAATATGTTCTTTTCGTATTACTGGCAGCAGCCTTAACGTTTCTAGTGCCTGGATCGATTGGTATTTGGAGTTATTCCGAATCTTTATATCGAGCTTGTGTTCTACTAGTTGTTGCTTCTCCTTGTGCACTTGTAGCATCGACAATGCCAGCATTACTTGCTTCGTTATCTAACGCAGCGAAGAATGGGATTCTATTTAAAAGTGGTGTATTTTTGGAGAAGTTGAGTTTAGTGAACGTAATTGCTTTTGACAAAACAGGTACTTTAACAAAAGGCCGTCCCACTGTGAAACATGCTGAGTTTCTCCATTCTTCTTGGGCAAAAGAAGAGTTGATCTCAATCATTCATGGAATTGAAAGTAATAGCATACATCCTCTTGCAAAAGCTGTTAATGAACATCTTAAAATTCATCAAGAAATAAAACCTATAGAACTGAATGCGTTTGAGGATGTTCCAGGAATGGGTGTGAAAGCTCACATCCAAGATACTATATGGAAAATAGGCAATCGTGAGTGGACTGATATAACAGAAAAGCAAGAGTGTGAGCTGTTGATGAGGATAGAGGACAAAGGAGAAGAAACAGGACACACTGTTGTCTATGTAACAGCTGATGATCAGCTCGCAGCCTATTTTCTACTAGGAGATACTGTAAGGGAAGAGACCATTCAAGCGATAAAAGATCTACAAGAAAAACAAATTTTAACGATCATGCTAACTGGTGACTCTAAACGTGGAGCAGAAATGATCGGAAGAATCGCGAAGGTCGACGAAATAGGTTTTTCTTGCATGCCTGAAGATAAAGTTAAGACCGTGAAAAAATGGAAAGATAAAGAAGCGGTGGTAGCTATGATCGGTGATGGTGTGAACGATGCACCTGCTCTCGCTATAGCAGATGTTGGTGTAGCGATGGGAATGGGAAGCGATGCTGCCATTGAGACTGCAGATGTAATCCTCGTAAAAAATGATCTAAGCAAGCTGCTTTATGCCATGCAACTATCTGAACGTTTATCAAAAATTATTAAACAAAATATCATTTTTTCAATCAGTGTTATTTTATTTTTATTATGTGCGAATTATTTACAGTTCCTCACGTTGCCATTTGGCGTGATCGGGCATGAAGGAAGCACGATACTAGTGATTTTAAATGGGCTACGCTTATTAAAATAGCAACAGAAAAAAGCCGGACTTAACGTCGCGGCTTTTTATCTGAATTAAAAAGTATTATTGTTTATATCACTTTGTTTTTTTTCATAGCTAGAATCTGTTCCTGTCTTTTGCTGTGTATCAGTGGAAGAAAGGGTACGAGGCGTTACAACAGCTTTTGTTTGCGTGTTGGTTTGATAGTTGTCTTTTTCAGCCTCTTGTTTTGCTTCTTCTATCGCAGATTGTGTTTCACTTTTTACCTCAGTCGCCGTATTCTTCGCTTCCTGCAGCTTTTGACGAGCAGAAAGAGAAAGGTTTCCGGATTTTTCTTTTATAGATGCAACTGTATCTTTAGCATCCATCGTTCCAAGTTTTGCTTTTAGCATTGTTTCATCTTTCATCTGTTGCGTGCGTTCTTTCAATTTGATAGACGAATCACGAAGATCGTTTCTAAACTCATTTCCGTTTTTAGGAGCATATAATAATGCTGCAGCAGCCCCTACAAGACCTCCCACTACTAAACCTGTAGCAAAACCAGAAGCATTACTTTTCTTGCTAACGTTAGTATCAGCTGAATCTCGTGTTTGGAAATCGGAATGTGTAAAGACCGGTTCCGCAGTAGTCGTTGTTGTGTTTGTATGGTTAGGCATAGTATTGAATCCTCCTTTTAGTCTGTATAAAACCCTACCCGGAACCTATTGATGATAAACATGAAGCATGTAGGCGTGATGAATATTAATAGAACCAGTTTTATCGGTTAGGATGGCATGATGAAATGTAAATAGTATATTTACTCTACATACGGTTGATGGAGAATGATAACTCCAAAACGTTATATATTTGAATATAGAAAAAGCCGGGCAGCAATCACCCGGCCGATTTCTATTTATTTCATTAACTCTTTAATTCTGGAAGCATACGAATTTCTTCATTCATTGCTGATTTGCAAATGGGGCATTGCGGTTCTTTTTGCAAAGAATAGTCAGCGCGCATCCAGCATGAGCATCCATCACTCGTACATGCCCAAACCTTCGTTTCTACGTCTGGAATCGGCTCTGCAGGTTGTTTTGAAAAAAAAGCCATAGATATCCCCCTTTTCTGTTCTACTTATAGTATACGCCTAAAAGAGGAAAAATATGTATCAATTTGATTACATATTTAAAATAAGTTCATATTGAGCAGAGATTTCCCTTGCCCAGCGTGCATGAATCTCTTTAATTTCTCTAGGAGATTTTATTGAAATGTTCGTTTTCAATGGCCATAAATACTCGGCAGCTTTTTCAACATAAGTTGCCAAAATATCTCCTGTCAGACTGTATAAACCATCTTGTTTCATAGTAATAAATTGCTTAAGAAAAGGGTGAGACTCACAATAAGTTAATTCTTCTAGTAATAGATCTGCTTCGAGTCTAACATAGTTTCTTGGTGAGATTTGAGATGCCCAGTTATGAATAGTTACCTCAGTAAAATCTTTTACTTCTATTGGTTCATAATTTATTACAGCATGCTTGATATCTGATAGTTTAAAAACGTGATAATCCATGAGCGAGTAACAATATGCTGGACAGTACCATTCACCATTTTCACTATACAGCCCAATCAGTTGAATGTTGCTATACATTTTTTGTTCTTTCATCGTATATAGAATCGTGACAATCTTTTGTTTGATTGAAGCTTCAAGAATAATTGGCGCAACCTGACTTTTTGGAGGTAATGGTAGCTGCACCAAAAGTCGTTTTTGAATTTGTGTCCAATTGTCTTTAGCATCTTCTGGCATGAATTGATGCAGTTTATGTAGAATAGATTTACTTTGGGTTTGAAAAGGAAAACTTGATTCAGTGTATGCTTGCAAACTAAATAGAATAGAGGAAGCCTCCATTTCGGTAAATCCAATCGGAGGAAGAATACGATCGTTCTCGATGCGATATCCGCCGTGTGGTCCGAATTCAGATACGATTGGAAGGCCCATCTCGATAAGATTTAATAGATCACGTTGAATGGTTCTTGTAGATACTCCAAATTCATCAGCTAATTCCTTTAAGGTAAAATGCTTTTTAGAGTTTATGGAAAGCAGTAACCGTTCCAGTCTTTTTATTTTTGACATGTTAGACCCCTAATTGAAATATTCATATATTAAAACTTTTGTACTAGTCTTTGTATGTTATATCGTACAAATATGCTGAAATGTTAGAGTTTATCCAAATAAAGTAAGAATAAATTAAAAAACACGTTAATCCATTGGATAACGTGTTGATTTCGTAGTATGAAAGGTAGGAAAACTAATCTGCGGTCATTGTTATAAGCAGTTTTTTAATATTAGTTCTTTACTATTGAAGAAAGGCGTTCAATGCATTGAACCATATCCGCAAGCTGTTTATCAGTGAGCTGTGACATGTACTTGATCAGTACACCGTTTCTTTTTTCTTGAATTGCATGAAATGCCACTAAACCAGTTTCATTTAATTGCACATATACAATTCTTCGATCGAGGTCAGAGCGATAACGATCTACTAATCCTCTTTTAACGAGTCGATCGATGATAACGGTAGTAGCACTTGCACGTACTTTCATAGCGTCAGCAATCTCGGAAACCGTCCATTTTTCACGAGATGATAAAGTCTTTAATATTTGGAATTGAGTAGAAGTAATCTCTTCTTCTTCCCATATCTCAGGCTTTATCACGTCCATGATCTCATTAAACGCTTTCTCTATACGCTCTACTTCCATTAATACATTTCTACTATCTGCCACCACTTTCACAGTACTGCCTCCTTAGCTTACATTACTCCTATTTTAATATAAATTTCCGATAAGTTCCATTAAAGAGTAGTATAAAGTATCTAGTTTTCAATGTGTATCTCTGTGCTAGTATTTAAACTATTGAAATATAGGTTTAATTTAGAAATAAAAATATATTTCCTGTTAAAAGAGGAATTCACTTGTTACTATCTAATAAAAAATAGAGAGATAAAGGGGGATGTGCAAGATGGCACGTATTGCTTGGATTACAGATAGTACAAGCTGCATAACACAGGATGAAGCGAAAGAACTTGGCATTCATATTATTCCTGTATCTGTCATAATGGAAGATAAAATTTATAAAGACGGTGTAGATATTACCCCGGATGAATTTTATGCAAAACTTGAAAGTGTTTCTGAACTTCCAAAAACGAGCCAGCCAACAGTTGGAGAGTTCTCAGACTTTTATGAAGTTCTGAAACATAACTATGATTGTGGAATTGCCATACATGTTTCTGAAAAATTCAGCGGCACGATCAATGGTTCTAGACTTGGTGCGGAAATGGCAGATTTTCCAGTACATATTGTAGATTCAAAGATTTTATCTGAATCAATGAAACAACTTTTGTTAAAAGGAAAGAAACTTGAATCTGAAGGATTGGAAGCTCAGGAAATTGCTGCGATGCTGCGTGAAACAGCAGATCATGTAAAAGGCTATGTTTGCATCGGGAGTCTTGAGCAATTGAGAAAAGGTGGTCGATTATCTGGTGCAAGCTTCCTTGTTGGAAATCTTCTTCAGATCAAACCTATACTTACCTTTGACGATGGTTCACTCGTACCATTTGAAAAGATCAGAACGTTAAAAAAAGCAGAATCTCGCGTACTCGCTTTGTTTGATGAAGCGGCAGAAAATAAAGGTGCTTATGGTGTAAGTGTCGTATACAGCGGCTCCTCAGAAAAAGCTGAGGAATGGCTTCACCTGTTAAGAGAGAAGTATCCACACATTACATTCAATCTAGGGCAGCTGAGTCCTGCAATCGGCGTCCACGTTGGCGCAGGCACCCTCGGCCTCCTCTGGTTTGAAGAATAGGGGTCTGACCCCACACAATTACAAACAGGCAAAATGTCCATCCATGATGGACATTTTGCCTGTTTTATTATGATCTATACTGTACTGCTTTTCTTAAGCTTTTTTTCGAACTGCATAGATGATCAACATACTCCATAGAAGAAGTAGGGGCACCAAAGCTGAAATTTCTGTAAACAAATCTATAGAAAAAAATTCGTTCATAATCGTTCTTAAGTTCGTTACGATTATTAAACCACCAGCTAATACACCTAATAGCGCTGGCTTTAACTTTTGTACGAGCCACGCTGCGAAAGGAGCTGCAATGATCCCACCTAGCATCATCGCAACAACGACCTGCCAAAGCAAAGTTTCCCAACCGATAAACAAAAAGAAACCGATAGAAGCAGATAATGATACTGCGAATTCACTAAAATTTACTGAGCCGATCGCTTTATTAGGAGTAAGGTTTTTCTGTGTAAGCAGAATAGGAGTTGTTATCGGTCCCCATCCTCCGCCACCTGTTGCATCCATAAACCCAGCGATTAGCCCTAATGGACGATACATCATTTGCTTAGCACTGCTCTCTGTAGAATCTGTCTCTGCATCCACCTTTACTTTTATCAGTAAAAAGCGGAACAGAACATAAAAGCCAAGACCTAATAAAAATAACGAGATGTACGGTTTGATAAATGCAGAAGGAATGTAACTTAAAAAAGCAGCACCTAAGAATGCACCTATAGCGCCTGGGATGACGAGCTTTTTGACCGTTTTCATATCTACATTTCCGAATTTGAGGTGTGAGTAGCCTGAGACAGCAGATGTCACAACTTCTGATAAGTGAACAGAAGCAGAGGCTAAAGCGGGCGAGAACCCAACTACTAAGAGAAGAGTTGTAGAAGTAACTCCATAAGCCATGCCTAGAGAGCCATCTATGAGTTGAGCCATGAGACCAATCAAAGCCAGCATTACAATTTTTTTCATAAAAGGTCCTCCAACAATAATGATGCTATAGATTATGTGGACAAAATGAGAAAGGTTCAGGTCAAATGTTTATGATTTTATAATTTTTCTCTGTTATTTCATATAAAAAGAACTGAAATAATTGTTTTTTTGTTCATTTTTAGATACTCTAATAGACAGTGTTGCAAGTAGAGGTTAATCGCCTTTATTTTGTGGAATAATACAAAACAGTTATAAATACATAAATTGGAGTGATATGTACAATGGAAATCGGTTTAATCGGCCTTGGGAAAATGGGCTTCAATATGGCACTGAATATGAATGATAAAGGAAATACTGTTTTCGCTACAGATGTAAACAAAGATACAGTGAAAGAGATCTCAGCAGAAGGTGTTAAAGGTGTTGACTCGATCGAAGAGCTTGCTAATTCTTTTACAGGAAGAAAAGCGGTTATTCTTTTAGTTCCAGCTGGAGAGATCGTTGACCAAGTAATCGAACAACTGAAGCCACATTTAACAGAAGGCGATATTATCGTTGACGCTGGTAACTCCATGTACAAGCACACTCTTCGCCGCTATGAAGAACTAAAAGCATCAGGCATCCATCTTGTAGATGTTGGTACGAGTGGAGGAACTGATGGAGCGCGTTACGGTCTTTGTGCCATGATGGGTGGAGATGACGATGCTGTTAACTACCTTGCTCCTCTATACGAAAAAATTTGTGTAGAAAAAGGATTTATGATTACAGGGCGTGCAGGTTCTGGTCATTTCTTGAAGATGGTTCATAACGGAATCGAGTACGGTATGATGCAAGCAATCGGAGAAGGTTTTGAGATCTTAGATAAAAGTGATTTCGATTACGACTATGAAGCAGTTTCTAGAGTATGGAATAACGGATCAGTTATCCGTAGCTGGCTGATCGAACTGATGGAGAACGCATTCAGCAAACAGCCAAAACTTGAAGACATCCGCGGTGTGATGAATTCTTCAGGTGAAGGGATCTGGACAGTTGAAGCTGCTCTTGATTATCAAGCGTCAGCTCCAGTTATCGCACTATCTCAATTCATGCGTTTCCGTTCATTAGAAGACGACACGTTCCACGGTAAAGTCGTTGCGGCACTTCGTAACGAATTTGGTGGCCATGCAGTCGTGAAAAAATAATAAAATGCCTTAATAAAGACCTCATTGCTTATACGTTTAAGCAGAGGTCTTTCATTAATTTTTGGACATTCAACATATACTAGTGATGAAGAGATAAGAATAGGAGTTTTGATCATGGAAGAAAAATTTGTTCGTGAATCTCGAACAGTAAAATCCTCAGTAGTACTTCCACCGGATACAAATAATCATGGTACGTTATTCGGAGGGAAATTAATGGCTTACATCGATGATGTTGCAGCTATATCAGCGATCCGCCATGCACGAAAAAATGTGGTTACAGCTTCAACGGATTCGGTTGACTTTTTACAGCCGATAAAAGAAGGACATTCTGTTTGCTTAGAATCATTTGTGACGTGGACGAAAACAACTTCAATGGAAGTTTTCGTAAAAGTGATCTCAGAAAATTTATTGTCTGGAGAACGAAAAGTTTGCGCGGTTTCCTTTCTAACTTTCGTAGCATTAGATGAAGGTGGAAAACCAACCCCAGTGCCGAAAGTAATACCTGAAACAGAAGAAGAAAAATGGCTACATGAACATGCGCCAGAACGAGCAATTGCAAGGAAAAAGCGCAGAGAAGAAAGCAAGAAATTGGCCAAAGAGTTCGGAGTAAAAAAACCTTGGGATCCAATGTGAGTATAAAGATATATTTTTAGTGTTTTGCAGTTCATAAGATTCGCATTTTTAAAAGAAGATGCTATAATAAAATTACCTTTTTCCAGCCAGGGATACAGAACCCTGGCATTTATACTGTTAATTTGTTAAAGCCCCTGACCGTTTTCATCAATGAAATCGATCAGGGGCTTTTTTGTGTTTAGAGTGTGTAAACGAATCGTTAGTACATAACCAAGTCGTGTTGTGCAAATGCTAAGAAAAGTTTGGTAAAAAGGCGGATGGTTATGCGGAATAGAAGAAAGCGTCCAATCATTAGAACTCATAAAAAGTTAACAGATATGTTAGCAGATAAAAAGCATGATGATCATTCTTCTCTTCAATCTAATACCATTTCTATGGATACATCAATACAACAGAAGAAACAAACAGAAAAGCGTGTTGGAAAACTTAGTCCGGTTCTGCATGTGGTGGTTGATAGAGTAAAGACACTCTTAGGTAACCCGATGGATTTAATCGTTCGTGAGTTTGAATTTGAGTTAGAACACAAGGTTACAGCTACATTATTATTTTTAGAAGAAATGAATGATTCTCAAGTGTTAAATGAGTTCATTCTTTCACCATTAATGTCACTGTCATCAGACAAGCAATCTTCTCCAGTGCCAGTAGACCATGCATTACATTACATCAAACAGAATGCTTTAGCACTTGGAAGAGTATTGGATGTCGAAACGGAAGATGAATTAGTTGAAGCCCTTCTTGCTGGTTTAAGTGTTCTTTTAGTTGAAGGGAATACAAAAGGTCTTAAACTAGGAACGAACGGCGGAAAAGTTCGAGGAATCGAAGAGCCTACATCAGAAGTTGTTATTCGTGGTCCTAAGGATTCATTCACAGAGTCAATCAAGACGAATATCTCATTAATAAGACGAAGAGTAAGATCAAAAGATATTAGAATTGAAAAGTTCAAAATAGGAGAAGTCACACATACAGATGTTGCGGTTGTTTATCTAGAGAATATCGCTGATCCATTATTGATCCAAGAGATTAAAGAGAGAATTGAAGAAGTGAAGACAGATGGCTTGCTAGAATCCGGTCAACTTGAAGAGTTTATTCAAGACGAGACAGTTACTGTTTTTCCGCAGTTTCTAAATACTGAACGACCAGATGTTGTTATCGGAAACCTGCTCGAAGGTCGTGTGGGTATAATTATTAATGGAACACCGTTTGTTTTAATCGCCCCAGCACAATTTATACAGTTCTTTCAGTCATCAGAAGACTATTATATGAGGTATGACATCAGTACATTTCTTCGTTTGTTGAGATTTTCGGTCTTTATTATTTCCTTGATCGCTCCATCGATTTATATTGCCCTTACCACTTTTCACCAAGCCATGATTCCAACGACTCTTTTGTTTGGAATCGCTGCTCAGCGTGAAGGAGTACCGTTTCCGGCAATAGCAGAAGCGTTAGTGATGGAGATTACATTTGAAATCTTACGTGAAGCAGGAATTAGGATGCCACGGGCGGTAGGCGTCGCCGTTTCGATCGTTGGGGCACTTGTATTAGGTCAAGCAGCAGTTCAAGCAGGACTTGTTTCACCTGCGATGGTTATCGTTGTGGGAATCACTGCAGTAGCCAGCTTTGCGATCCCATCGTTTGCTGTCGCCACATCAGCACGATTATTACGATTTCCGTTAATGCTGATCTCATCAGTTTTCGGCTTCTATGGTCTTACACTAGCTTTGATTGTAATCATCGCACATTTATCAAGCTTAAGATCTTTCGGTTATCCATATTTAAGTCCTTTTGCTCCGTTACAAACACAGGATTTAAAAGATAGTCTGTTTCGATTTCCGATTACCAAATTGTTCAAAAGACCAGAAAAGCTATCGAAAAAAAACCAAACACGTACAAAACCTTATTCGGTTAAGAAGAAACGAGAGGAGGAGACAACACGTTGAAACTTTTAAAAAGTTGCCTTCCTCTCTCACTCTGCCTTCTATTTCTAACAGGCTGCTGGGATCAAAATGAGCTGGATGAGCTTTCAATCGTAATGGGAATTGGAATTAACATTGATAAAAAAGGAAATTTAATTGTGACCTATCAAGTGGTGAACCCAACAGAAGTTGCTCCGGGGATTACCGGAGCGGGAGGAGGAAAACAGCCCGTCTTCACCGTCTATGAGACAACAGGAAGAAACTTGATGGAAGCAACGAGAAAAGCAAGTAAACAAACATCAAGACGCTTGTTTTTTGCGCATGCGAGGATGCTTGTTTTTAGTGAGAAAATTGCAAAAGAGAGTATCTATCAAGCGGTTGACATGATTTCTCGTGACCCTGAAGTTCGTTCGACCATTCAAGTTGTTGTAGCTAGAGATACGACGCCATCAAAATTATTAAGAACGTTTACTGCCATCGATAAAGTTACTTCCGATGAAATAGCTACTATTTTGAAGATTTCAGAGAAAAATTGGGGAGAAAATATGCAGCAGGATATTAATGAAGTTCTTCAATCCATAATCGATGAAGGCGGAGAACCGATAATCAATGGCATTAAAATTACGGGTGACCATAAATTGGCAGTGACAGCACAAAACTATGAAGTGGGCGATCCCGCGAGAGTTCAGTTATCAGGCATGGGGGTATTTAGAGATGGCAAGCTGCAGGGGTGGTTGGATGGACCTGAAGCTAGAGGCGTTCTGTGGATAAAGGGAAAGCTTGTTAGTTCAGCGATTACGGTACCTTGTATGGGTAACGATAACGGATATTCTATCGAGATTGTTCGTTCGAATACTGAACTGTCGGCAGATACAAAACAGGATATACCAACGATAACACTCGATGTGTTTCCTGAAGCAAATATTGCAGAAGCAAACTGTGCAGTGAACTTAGAAAAAACTTCTGAAATCCTTAAAATTGAAAGTAAATTAAACCTTGTAATTGAAAAAGAAATTCAAAAAACGATAAACGCATCACAAGACTTTAATAGCGATGTACTTGGATTTGGTGAATTGTTGTATAGAGAAAATCCGAGTAAATGGCGCAATGTTTACAAAAAGAACTACAAAGAAATATTTCCGAAGTTAGAAGTGAAAGTGAATGTCGATTCTCGTATTAGAAGATCAGGTGTTCGAACTTCACCGTTTTTATTTGAGGAAAAGAAAGAGGCTCCAAAATGAAGACCATCAAGATCGACATTCAACAATACTTTATTATCATCGTCTTATTTGAACTCGGAAGTGCGATCCTTGTTGGTTTAGGAATGGATGCTGGCAGGGATGCTTGGATCGCTATCCTGCTCGGTATGACAAGCGGTATGTTTCTATTTGTAGGTTATTATTATCTCTATAAACAATTTCCAGAGCAATCGTTAACACAATATTTGCAGATCTTGTTCGGTAAGTATATAGGAAAATTATTTGGTTTCTTGTACCTAATGTACTTCATGTATTTAGCTGCTCGTGTTTTGCGTGACTTTGGAAGCCTTCTGCTTTCAGCTGTTTTTGTACAAACACCGATTATCGTTGTAAATGCGCTAATGATTGCTACGATCGTTTATGTTTTAAAATTAGGTTTCGAAGTTCTAGTAAGAACAGGGGAGATCATTTTTTTTCTAGTCGTTCTCTTAGGAATAATTCTTGCTGTACTTGTTTTATCAGCAGACTTAATGAAATACAATTATCTTCTTCCTGTTCTAGGCAAGGGGTTCTTGCCGGTCTTAAAGGCGGCGTTCCCAGTAACACCGACTTTTCCTTTTGGAGAAATGGTGGTTTTTACAATGTTGTTGCCATATTTGAAAACAACAAAGAAAAGTAAAGCACTAACAGTTGGGTTATTTGCCATTATGGTGAGTGGGATTATCTTAAGTGTAACGGTCGCGATGGACATTGCGATATTAGGAGGGCATGTTGCTACTCATGTCTACTTCCCATTGCTTGCTGCAGTTGCGAAGATTAACTTAGGAGAATTTATTCAAAGGTTGGATGCGTTAGTGGTATTTACGCTCATTATAGGAGGATTCTTTAAGATCTCTGTATTGTTTTATGTTGCAGTTAAAGCAACCCAAGACATCTTCGGAGTAAAAGAAGAAAAAAAGCTCATAGGACCAATCGGTATTGTATTGATTCTTTCATCTATCGTCATAGCAGCAAATTATGTGGAACATATTACAGAAGGTTTAAATATCGTTCCTCATTTTATCCATTTACCATTTCAAGTTGTTTTACCGAGTCTGTTCATTGTTGTATTCTTAATAAGAAGAAAGAAGCTTAAGCCTTTTGCTTCTTCTCCATCCACTTCGACAGAATAAACGTTAGGATGGGTAAAATCATCAAAGTGATCACTAGAACATATTCAACCTTGTCCACATAGTGAAAGAAAGACATAAACGATTTTTTTATAACCGTTGCTGGAGCGATCCCTAGAAACCAATCAATGACAACGAGTAAAGAGAACATACTGAATAGTAATATGGTATAAATAACAACAGGATTCTTCATGACATCCACCTCCTGTTTTTAGTTTTTGCATGATTGACATCCTTATCCATAAGTTGAACCGAGGTGATGTGTTTTGTGTGGCAGATATATGCTTTACTACGAAAAAGATGTGATTATTGATGCTTTTAACTTAGAAAACGAATTTGATTATGATAAACGCTTTAACATTGCCCCGAGTCAGCAAGTTCTTTCGATTATTAAAGCGAGCTCAGGAAATAGAGCAGGATATATGAAGTGGGGGCTTGTCCCAAGTTGGGCGAACGATCCGAAAATAGGAAACAAATTAATGAACGCGAGAAGTGAGACAGTTTCTGAAAAACCAAGCTTTAAAAACTCTTTTGTTCAAAAAAGATGCTTGATTCCTGCAAGTGGATTCTACGAATGGGTTATTGAAGAAGGTGTTAGCAAGAAGCAGCCCTATAAGTTTACATTAAGAGATAAAAAGCCGTTCGCATTTGCCGGGGTCTGGTCTAGATGGACAGGTGAAGTCGAAGGACAGCAAGAAGAAAGAATTACCTGTTCCATCTTAACAAAAGCATCTAATGACTCTATGAAAAAATATCATCACCGTATGCCGGTAATGTTAGAGCCAAACGTTGGAGAGAACTGGTTGGATCGCTCAGCAAGTAAGGATAAACTTTTTTCTATTCTCCAAGACAACAACCCAGAACTATTTGCAGAACAAGTCACTATGGATTTGAACGTTCATAGAACTAGCTGACAGTTTCTTTTGATCTGTATTTGATCAGGTGAAAGTGTCATTTTTTTTACGAAAAATAATCCAAGAGTACTATATTGTAAATTTTTTGTAAGTCTTTCTGACTGTTTTAATATAAAACTAACAATTGAATCGACAGAATTGTGTTATATTTTTCATGGATTTACATGTTTTACATCCTATTAGTGAGGCAGGTGGAACGATATGTTCATGAAAATGACGAAAAGGCTTACAAATATAAGTATCATGCTAGTAATGGTGCTTAGCATGGCTATACCACTGCAGCAGACTGCATCTGCAGCTGACGTTCTAACGGTTAGCGAAGCATTGGTTAAGCAGGATAAATCAACACAGATGGTTGAAGGGTATATCGTAGGAACTGTTCATGGAGGTAGTGGGTCTTCTATCTCATTCAAACATGAAGGACCATTTACTGCGAATACCAACTTGGCCATCGCAGATTCAGTGAACGAAACAGACAAAACGAAAATACTAACTGTTCAATTACCTAATAATGCTGCAAGATCTGCATTGAACCTCGTTGATCACCCTGAGAATTTAGGGAAAAAAGTTCAACTTGAAGGAACACTAGAGGCCTATTTTAGTGTGCCAGGACTTAAAAATGTAAACAAATATCAGATTATTGATGGTGCTCCTTCTGAACCACAAGTAGAAGAAGTAAAGTCTTCGGTTGAGGGACAGGTTGTTTCTAAAGGGACTTCAGTCGTACTCTCTACTGAAACAACAGATGCTGAAATTTTTTACACTTTAGATGGACAAGATCCGACTACAGATAGCACACGTTATACATCTCCTATTTCAGTAGAAGAAGATGTTACCATTAGAGCTGTCGCTGTTAAAGAAGGATTAAAGAATAGCAACATATCAGAGTTCAAATACCAAGTTGCTCTATCCGGGCTTCGTATCCATGATATTCAAGGTGCAAGTCATCAATCTCCTGTTTCGAATAAAGCAGTAGAGGGTGTCGAAGGAATTGTAACAAAAGTTGTAGATAACAATAATTTTTATATGCAGGACGCTAAACCAGACAAAGACTATAGAACGTCTGAAGGTATTTTAGTCTACCAAAAAGATCACGGTCAGGCTAAAGGAAATCTTGTTTCAGTTGATGGGCTTGTAAAAGAATGGGTACTTGAAGGATATTCAGATAAATTAAAAACAGATCTAGCTGTTACAGAGATCAATGCAAGTGAAATTAACAAACTACAAGAAGGACAAAAACTTCCAAAGTCAACAATCATCGGTTTGTTTGGTCTTGAACAACCAACTAGAGTGATTGATAATGATAACTTTGGGTTGTTTGATCCAAAAGAAGATGGCATTGATTTTTATGAGAGTTTAGAAGGTATGCTTGTAGAAGTGAAAAATCCTGGTGTTCTTGCACCTCAAAAATATGGAGAACTTGTTGTTGTTCCAGATTTTTGGAAGCAAAAAGAATTTAACTCATCAGGTGGTCTAAACATCAAGGAATTTGATTACAACCCAGAACGCATTTTTGTCGATATGAACGACGAATCGTTTGTGGCAAAAACAGGAGACTTCTTCTTGGGCTCAATTACTGGAGTTGTCAGCTACGGATTTGGTAACTATAAAGTGTTAGCTGACCGAGAAGAACTTCCAACGTTTGTTGAAGGAAGAACAAAACCGGAAGTTACAAAGATTCATGAAAAACATAAAGAGTTAACGATCGCGAGCTTTAACGTAGAGAACTTTTCTGCACTTGAAGAAGGGCGTGACAGTACGAGCGATGAAAAAGTATCGCGTATCGCAAAATCGATCGTTCGTAACCTGAACGCACCAGATATCGTAGGGCTTGTCGAGATGCAAGATGGAAATGGTCCAACGAATGATGGTACGACAGATGCAAAAGCAAGTGCAGATCGATTAATCGCTGAGATTACGGCGCAAGGTGGTCCACAATATGTGTATACAGATATCGCACCAGTTGATGGAAAAGACGGCGGAATTCCTGGTGGTAACATTCGTGTAGGATTCATCTACAATCCTGAACGTGTTTCACTTGCAAAAGGAACTAAAGGAACAGCAACAGAAGCGGTAGGCTATAAGGACGGGAAGCTTACTGTAAATCCTGGGCGTATCGATCCGACAAACCCAGCATTTGAAAACAGCCGTAAGCCAGTCGCAGCACAGTTCATGTTTAAAGGTGAGAGCGTAATTGTGGTTGCGAATCATTTTAACTCAAAAGGCGGAGATCAGCCGCTGTTTGGGAAAAATCAGCCTCCTTTCCTTGGAAGTGAAGCGCAACGTTTAGAAATCGCGGGAATTGTAAATCAGTTTGTTAAAAATGTTAAGAGTGAAGATAAGGATGCAAAGGTCGTGCTGCTTGGAGATTTCAATGATTTCGAGTTTACGAAGACGCTGCAGAAAGTTAAAGGCAAAGAGTTGACGAACATGATCGAGAAAGTTCCATACAAAGAGCGCTACACATATTCTTACCAAGGGAACGCTCAAGTTCTTGATCATATTTTAGTAACAAACAATATGGCGAGAAAGACAAAAGTTGATATCGTTCATATCAATTCGCAGTTTATGGAAGAACACGGTCGAGCAAGTGACCATGATCCTGTGTTAATTCAAGTTAAACTAGATAAAGTCAGATAAATAAATAAAAGTCATCCGCATATTGTGGATGACTTTTTCATGTTAACTGCAGTTTAGCGTCGGTATCCGCCACCTAGCTGTTGTTCAGCCATTTGAACAAGACGTTTAGTGATTTCACCACCAACAGATCCATTCGCACGGGATGTTGTGTCTGGTCCTAGTTGAACACCAAACTCAGAAGCGATTTCATACTTCATTTGATCCAAAGCTGCTTGTGCTCCAGCTACTACTAATTCGTTAGAGTTATTGTTACGTGCCATATGTATCACCTCCTTGTATTACTAGTTTGTATATATTTAACAATTTTATGCGCATGATGGAAAAGTTTTTTTCGGAAGAAGAGATCGATAGGTATTCGCATATTTTTGCTTTAACCGACACCAAAACCCGTAAGTTTCGTATGATACATCATCCCCCTATTTTTATTTTCAAGATAAGCGCTGAGCTGGTTTGTTAAGCTCAGTGCTTTCTGTTTTTATGACGCCTGTTGATACTATGGTAGGTAATTGATTACTAGCTGATTGATACATAAAAAGATAAAATTGTAGAAATTAGAATAATAAAATATATTTGATTTTAACGCATTCGTTTTATAATGAATGAAGGATATAGATTCAATAGTAATATGAATAGATGAAGGATCAGAAACGTTAGAACTTCATGCAATTGGGAGAGCGGGTGTAGGATGGGGAATAAAAAAGAGTATTCCCGGTGGAAAGGTATAGGACTAGCCTTAGCAGGAGCTTCTCTTTGGGGGTTTTCAGGAAACGCAGCAGAATGGATCTTTTCACATTCAGCAATGACCGCAACATGGTTAGTTTCAGTCCGTATGGTAATGGCTGGAGCGCTGCTATTATTTCTAGTCTCTTTTCATCACAATATATTTGAAGTTTGGAGAAATAAAAAAGACCGAATGGATTTAATAGTATTTTCTTTAACGGGTATGCTTGGGGCACAGCTTACGTTCTTTTTGAGTATAGAAGCGGGTAATGCACCAACGGCTACACTGCTTCAATTTTTAGGCCCGGTGTTTATTACGATCTATTTTGCGTTAAAGTTCTTAAAATGGCCAAAACGAAAAGAATGGATCGCAGTACTAATGGCTCTTTCAGGAACTTTCCTGCTCTTAACAAATGGAAGTTTGCAAGAGATAACGGTTTCCGAAAAAGCTATATTCTGGGGAGTTCTCTCAGGTATTTCAGTAGCTATATATACCGTCTATCCAGTGAGACTGTTAAAACAGTATGCATCTGCTACGATCGTAGGTTGGGCTATGTTGCTTGGTGGATCTGCTGTTTCTATTTTTACTCAGCCGTGGCAGGCGAATGCAATCGATTGGTCATTCTCATTATTTGGGATGCTATCATTTGTAGTAGTATTCGGAACACTATTGCCTTTTTATCTCTACTTAGACAGCTTAAAGTATATAAGCTCGACAGAAACGAGCTTACTTGGAAGTGCAGAACCTTTAGTAGCAACTCTTGTATCTGTCATATGGCTTGGTACTGCGTTTGGGAGTTTCCAAACAGCAGGTGGCATGCTCATTATTTTGACAGTATTCTTGTTATCTATGCCAGAAAAGGGACTATTACAAGTGAGTCAATCAATAAAAAAGTAAAGCGAAACGCATGATTTGACATTTATACGGAATCGTACCACTATGGTAGGGAAGAACATTCAACAGGAGACGATGCGGATATGAATGACAAAATAGTATTTTTTGATATAGACGGAACGTTAGTAAACGAAGAGAAAACAATTCCTGACAGCACGCGAGAGAGTATTTCACAGTTAAAAAAGAATGGCGTGCATGTAGCAATTGCTACTGGGCGGGGTCCATTTATGTTTGAACCTATCCGTGAGGAACTAGAGGTTGATTCATTTGTAAGCTTTAACGGATCATATGTTGTTTTTAAAGATGAAGTGATCCACAAGACGCCATTATCTAGAGAAGCTATTTTAAAAATAGAACAAGAAGCTGAAAATGCGGGTCACCCACTTGTGTACCTTGATCATGAACGAGCAACAAGCAATGCTGATAATCATGAGATCATCAAGAATTGTACGTTTAATCTCATGCCGAGTTATCCCGTTTTCCACCCAGGATTCTATAAGGAGAATGAGGTTTACCAAGTTTTATTATTCTGCCAGGAACAGCATGAACATGTCTATCGTGATGGATACAAAGGCACGTTCGATTTTATACGCTGGCATGAAAATGCATTAGACATTTTGCCAACTGGTGGTTCTAAAGCAAAAGGAATTGAAGCTTTTATGAACCAGATGAACATGAAACCTGAGAATGTGTACGCATTTGGTGATGCGTTAAATGATATCGAAATGCTTAAAGCAGCGGGAACAGGAATTGCGATGGGCAATGGTTTAAAAGAAGCAAAAGACGCGGCAGACTTTGTTACAAAATCAGTTGATGAAGATGGTATCTATCATGGACTTAAACATTTTGGATTAATTTAATCATGGAGCACCCTAGTTGATTTCAGCTAGGGTTTTTTTTGTTCTGAAAATTGCAGTGAAAAAGGTAAAGGAGCAACCTTTTAATGACGATATAACACGTACAGCAAGTAAAGAACTTTTCAAATAGGAGTTGAAACGTGTGAGATTGAATGTAAAGGTGATGTGTTACTTTTTAATCGCTGTCTTTTTAATCGTAAGCTTTCCATTTAGACCTGCCTCGGCAGCAGGAAAAACGGCTACAGTGAATGCAACAAGCTTGAATGTTCGCACAGAACCCTCCTCAGCGTCAAAACAGATCGGATCATTAAAAAAAGGCTCGAAAGTTACGGTGTTCCAGATAGAAAAAGGATGGGCAAACATATCTTTTCAGGATAGAAAAGCTTGGGTTAGTTCAGCGTACATAAAGGTAAATAACTCAACCAGTTCCAAAACACCATCTCAAAAGGAAGCAAAAAATATTAAAACAGCAAAAGTAACAGCAACTTCTCTAAATGTGCGGAGTGGTGCAGGAACTCAATATAAGACGGTAAGCTCGCTAAAGAATGGAGCGGTAGTTTCTGTAATTAAAGAAGAAGGCAATTGGGCTAATATAACATACGGTTCAATTAAAGGATGGGTAAGCAGTGCGTATCTATTGAATCAAACAGGTACAACTCCTCCTAAACCTCCTACAAACAAACCTGTAAACAATGGAAAGTGGGGAACAGTAACAGCGACGTATTTGAATTTTCGATCATCCGGAAATTTATCTTCACCGATCATCGGCTCTCTCAAATATGGTACTTCTGTTCAGATTTTGTCAGAGTCAGGAAGCTGGCTTTTCATTCAAACGTCCGATGGAAAGAAAGGTTGGGTATCTAGCCAGTACATATCACTAAAAATGGGAGGGTCTCCAATCGTTACAAACCCTAAGCCTGCAACGAAACCTCCCGTTGCTCCACCTTCTTCAATAGCCAAAAAAGTTGTCATCATGTCAGATGGCGTAAATATTAGGCAAGGTCCTTCTACTGCCTACTTAATAGTGGGTCATGCAAATCAAGGGGACGAATTCGCATTTCTTCAATCTAAGAACGATTGGGTACAAATTAAGCTGCCAAATGGTAAAAGTGCTTGGGTGGCAGGATGGCTTGTAGCTGTTCAACAATCATCCTCAAACAATCCTTCAACTCCTAAACCATCTTTGAAGGGATTAAAAGGAAAAAGGATTGTTATAGATCCTGGTCATGGTGGAAATGATCCAGGAGCTTCAGGAAAATCATCTGGTACACAAGAAGCCGCTATGACGTTGATGAGTGCGAGGTTATTAGCCACACAGCTTAGTAATGCAGGTGCAAAAGTCAACTTAACTCGAAGTGATAATACGTATATATCTCTTAATAAACGTGTGGAGATTAGTCATTATCATTTTGCAGATGCTTTTGTTAGTCTACATTACAACTCAGCTTCAGATAGATCCGCTACAGGACTGTTAACCTTCTATTACGGCCAGAAGGACCTGAAATTGGCGAACTCGGTAAACACCGGATTAATTGGAGCAAATACGGGATTAAAAGGTGGAAATGTTAGATATGGAAACTTTCACGTTCTCCGTGAAAACAAACAACCTGCCGTATTAGTAGAGCTTGGTTTTTTGTCAAATCCATTTGATGAAAGTATAATCAAGAGTAATTCTTTTCAAACAAAAGCAGCAACGGGTATTACGAAAGGATTGGCTCAATATTTTCAATAAGGTGAAGAGGCGGTGATTAAAAGTGTGAACTTTTAAACGGTGCCTCTTTTGTTTCAGTAAGTATCTTTTCCTATTCTTAATTCGCTTGACTGGATTTTATGTTCACTTTATTCATATAATTAAAATCATAAATAATAAATGTAGTTAACAATAGGTGGTGCCAAATTTGGAGAACTCTGGACTTATTCTTGAAGGTGGCGGAATGCGCGGTGTTTATACGGCAGGGGTACTCGATGTTTTTATGGAGAACGACCTTTACTTTCCGTATGTGATCGGGGCATCTGCTGGTGCTTGTAACGCTGTATCATACTTATCACGCCAGCACGGAAGAAATCGCACGGTGAATCTAGAATATAGCTCACATCCTGAATATATTTCTTATAAGAATTGGTTGTTTAAGAAGAAGGGGTTGTTCGGTATGGACTTCATATTTGATGAACTTCCGAACCGCCTAGTTCCCTTCGATTATGCTGCATTTAAACAATCGAAAGAAAGATTTGTAGTCGTTGTAACAGACGTAAGAACAGGCCAACCCGTTTATTTGAATAAAGAAGATTACGAAGAGATGGAGATCTCAAATGTTCTACGTGCATCATCATCCATTCCTTTTATCGCACCAGTAGTCGAGCTTGCAGGAGGTCAGATGATGGACGGAGGGATTGCGGATCCCATACCTGTTCATAAAGCTTTGAAAGATGGCGTCCAAAAAGGAGTCGTAATCCTCACTCAGAATGAGGGTTATCGCAAGAAAAAGCCTAAAATGACGTGGGTAACGAAAAAATTCTATCCTGAATACACAGGTCTCGACGAAAGTTTACGTGGACGCTACATCAAATATAATGAGACGCTTGATTTTATAGAAAAAGAAGAGAAAAGTGGAAACTTATTTGTCCTTCGTCCCATGGAGAAAATGATAGTAAAAAGAATTGAACGCGATCCTAAACGACTTGGAGTTCTGTACGAACAAGGAAGAATAGATGCACTTAACCAATTGGATAACTTAAGAAGTTGGTTATCCAATTAAAATCAATCCACTTTCCCGTATCATTTCATGCCATAAAAATAGAAAAGCTTGCAATAGAAGTCATGAAACAGATCTCTATAGCAAGCTTTTTTCATTTAGTATATCTTTTGAATAACTTGTTCAATATCTGGTTCTTTCATCTGAATATCGACCGGTTCTCCCCATTGTGTGACTTTTTGAAGTAATAGAGGTGAAGATAGAAGAGAGCGATCATAATCGATAATTAACTTTTCGTCTTCCCATGTCATTCTTTCAATTCCTTCTAATTGTATGTCATCCGTGTTTGGTTTTACACGATACTGAATCTCCATGACGCTTGGTAATCCAATATTCTTACGTAAATCTTCCAGCGTTCCATCTAAAACCATTTGTCCGTGATTGATCACGATCACGCGGCTGCATAACCGTTCAATATCATCCATATCATGTGTGGTTAACAGGATGGTCTTCTTCTCGTTTTCGTTCAATTCTTTCAAAAAGGCTCGTATACTTGTTTTTGCATTAACATCTAATCCGATCGTAGGCTCATCTAAGAAAAGGATGTCAGGATCATGAATCATGGCTGCAGCAAGGTCCCCGCGCATCCGTTGCCCTAGAGATAGTTTTCGAACAGGCGTGTCCATAAACTTTCCAATTTGAAGCATATCATCATACAACCTCAAAAACTGGCGATATTTTTCGTCAGGTACTTTATACATTTCTTTTAAAATATCAAAAGAATCACGTAACGGGAGATCCCACCATAGTTGTGTACGTTGTCCGAATACAATGCCGATCTTTTTGGCTACTTCTTTTCTTTTTTTCTGCGGGCTTAATCCCCCCACTGTAATTTCACCGCTAGTTGGATGAAGAATACCTGATAACATTTTAATCGTAGTGGATTTTCCAGCTCCGTTCGGACCGATATAACCTACGAATTCACCCTCTTCAATAGAAAAAGAAATATCATCTACAGCTCTTACCACATGATGCTTTGTAGAAAGAAGAGAACTAAACGACCCGATAAATCCTTTCTTTGTTTCATAGATTTTAAAGTGTTTATTTAATTGCTGAGCTTGAATCATGTATAGCCCTCCTCAACTTCCTGTACTATGGTAATGGCGGATTCCAAACATCCAGAATCGTAACGCTATGAAAAGAAAAACGATTGAAACGAGTGGTGGTAATGCTAGGTTCCAAACGTCACCACCTTTATTTAATAGAAACAGAACAGGTGTATAGTTCATGAATCCTACTGGGATGACTGTGAAAAAAATGATTTTGAGCCAGCCGGGATAGATGTTCATCGGATAGTTTGCTGCATTAAAAGGAGCATATAGAGTAAAGGTTTGGAAATCTTTGATCCTCTGTGTCCAAAAGGCAATGGTAGCTGTGATCAACCCTAGAGAAAAACAAATAAGTACTCCAGAAATGATAGTTACAGGTAAATAAATTAACAAAAGAAATAATTCAACGTTATTAAGTTTTAAACCGATAATAGAAATAACAAGGATCAGGATACCTTGTATCGTTCCTCCTATTCGGGATAGGTCTATGTTTTTAGTCAGAAGCAATGATAACGGAGAGACAGGTCGAATTAGAAGACTATCGAATTCACCTTCGACCATATAACGTTCAAAATTATGTACCTCTACACAAAATACTCTGTACAGAGTAATGGCAACAGATGAAATTCCATAGAGAAGCCCCACTTCATAAAGATTCCAGCCTTTTACATCGTCAAAACGCTGCAGAATGGCTGCGAGCAGCACAAAGTCCACCGCCATGATCAAACCGTATGATAAGGAGGATACGAGAAAGTTCATCTTATACTGCATACGTGAACGCAAACTTCCTGATAATAGTTTCAGATAAAGGTTCATGACTTATCCTCCTTGAATTTCCAACTTATGGCGTGCCTTCTCAGTTAGCCATAGGTTGAAGCATGTTAAGACCACGACCCAAACCAACTGGATAAGAATAACTTCACTTGAACTCTTCTCAAGGAAAATCATGACAGGGTAATAGATGGCTCCTGCAAAAGGTAAATAGGGTGTGATAGAAGATAGGGGAGTTGGAAGTAAATCGATAGGTACAAGTTGTCCTCCAAGTCCAACCAATAAAGTAAAGTTTACAAAATGCGCCCAATCGATCTCAGTCGTCCAGCATGCACTTATCCCTACTAGGTAGTGCAGGTTAATAGAAATGATCATGGCAAAAAGAATAGAAATACATAAGAAAAAATAAGTCAGTATGTGTTGAGGAATATAAAAGCCTACCGTTAAGGAAAAAACAAGCCCAATAGGAAGAGATCGAAAGAACAAGTTATATATTAATCTTCCAGCTTCTTGAGAGGTAACATAGAGAAAAAAGTTTGTTGGTCTTGCGAGTTCTAAAGAGATTGCACCATTTCTTATTCCGTTATGAATATTGAGTCCTGCCGTTAAGAAACCGGATAACCAAAGGATGCATTGTACAGCCGCAATGTAAAAGGTCATATCTAGGGCAGTGTAGGGACTGTCATTCTCTTTTCCTTGGAGTACACCGACCCATATGGCGATGAAAACAAATCCGAAGATCGCACTCGCTGCATTATTGATCAGATGCGCCACCTTGTATTGCATGTTACGCATAAAGCTCTTTTGTAAAAGAATCCAATAAACCATAAGTCCCCCTTTATGAAGTTTTCATTTTTTAGCGCAGAAATATAAAATAGCAAATTTTACAAAAGTTTGCAATTCTTTTTTTGGAGGTTATTTCTATGTCATGTTCACAGTGTCGTCCAACAGGAGATTTTCCGGAGAGTGGCTTTTTTCATATCCGTACCGATCATCCCGTTCTTGTGGAAAGTTTGATGAATTTATTTAAAGAGCACGGTTTGGTAGGCATTCATTCTGGAAATGTTGCATCAGCAAAATATAGCAATCTTATAGAACTGCAAGTTTTCATGGAAAAGTCACTTGAAACATTTAACGAAATGGCTGTTGGGTCATTTTATTGTTCAGTTACTTCTGCATTGGAAGAAATGAGCGTCTTCACACCTTGGATTTCATTTCAGCAATTTTATGAAAGAATGAAGCATATCGATCTGTATGACATTATTCAACAGCAGCTCTTCACTACACACTCGCAGCCGATTGTTTCTTTACAAAACGAAGAGATTTATGGATATGAGTTCTTACTTCGTCCATCAACTGAAGAATTTGAATTCAAACCTTATGAACTTTTTCAGTTTGCTGAACGAGCAGGTCTTCAGGCGCTGTTGGACGGAAATGCTAGGATGACTTCTATTCGAAACAGCGCTGGAGCCGTTTCACCAGGCTTGAAACGATTCATTAATTTCCTTCCGTCATCGATATACGACCCAAAGCATTGTCTGGCTACAACATTTAAAGCAGCAGCTGACGCAGGAGTAGACCCAAACGATCTCGTCTTTGAAGTGGTGGAGACAGAAGAAATCGCAGACATCGATCATTTAAAAAGTATCCTTCAAGCTTACCAAGAGCAAGGAATGAAAGTAGCATTAGATGACTTGGGTGCTGGTCATTCAACACTTTCTGTATTAAAAGAGCTGAAACCAGACTATGTGAAGATTGACCGTAAAATTGTTTCTTTCTGTGATGAAGACGCATCTAAGGAAGATATGATACAAAAAATCGTTGAGGTGGCAAGAGAAATAGGTGCTGTCGTACTTGCTGAAGGAATTGAAAGAAAAGAAGAAGCAGATATCGCACTTAAATGCGGAGTTGAGCTTGCACAAGGTTACTTTTTTGGCCGTCCAGTTCCAACAAAATCTTTAGCTGCAGCTGTTCAATAAATTTACAGGAACCTTATCAAAAAAAGATAAGGTTTTTTTACCGAATGACTTGGAATAGTGACCAACTTCTAGTAATCTATAGGTAGATGCTTTTGTAATATAATTGTAAAATTAACGGGAATATTTCCAAAAGGAGCGGAATGATGGTAACGAAAGCGGATCCGGAAAAAAAGAGGAAAAAATCGCAAGTGCCCTTTCGTTTAAATGTCTTGTTTTTGGTCGTCTTTTTTCTTTTCTCAGTCCTTATTTTAAGGCTTGGTGTTCTCCAAATCGTAAATGGAGAGGAAAAACGGCTAGAGTCTGAAGCAGTTGAAGAAGTTATCGCAAGGAAAGAAGCGCCACGAGGAAAGCTGTTAGACAGCAACTTCCGTGAGGTCGTAGGGAATGAACCTTTCTTTTCTTTAACATATACGAAAACAGTAGATACAAAAGCAAAAGACACGATGCGAATTGCAGAATGGCTAGCTGATCGCCTTGGGGTTACAGAAGATCAGATTAAAAAGATCACAGAACGCGATAAAAAAGACTATTTTATCGCGAAACAAGATGTGACGAAGATGATTGAAGAGCGTCTTAGCAAGAAGGAAAAGAAATTAAGTGACAAAGATCAATATATCGCACTCGTCAATAAGATTACAGAGGAAGAAATCAATAGTCTAACTGATAAAGATATTAAGATTCTGGCTTATAAACGTGCAATGGATACGGGTTATGCGTATTCAGCGCAACGAATTAAAACGAACTTGAACAACGAGGAAGTTTCGGTTATCTCAGAAAATTTAGGTGACCTTCCTGGGGTAGATATTATGGCGGATTCAAAAAGAATCTATCCGTACGGCGATTCTACCATTTTTGGACAAGTTAAACAGATTCCAAAATCCAAAACAGATTACTTTATGAGCATGGGATATGATCGAAGCGATCAAGTGGGAATCAGTGGTCTTGAAGACCAATACGAAAATGTATTAAGAGGCACAAAAGAAAAATCCGTTTACCTGACAAATCCAAAAACAGGTGCAACGATCGGTGAACCTAAAACGATTCCAGGTCAACGTGGAAAAGATATCGTATTAACTTTGGATATGGAGCTGCAATTCCATTTAGAAAAAATTCTTGAGGAAGAAATCTTACGAGCTAAGCCACTAGGAGGAAATGATCTTCTAGACTCAGCTTACATCGTTATGATGAACCCTAAAACAGGTGAAATAAAAGGGATTGCAGGTAAAAAGTACAAAGATGGAAAATTTACGAATGATTCTTATGGGGCATTGTTTGATGCTTATGAGATGGGGTCAACAGTAAAGGGAGCTACCGTATTGACTGGTCTTCAACAAGGACTGATTCATATGGGAGAAGTTATTGTAGATACACCTTTCACAAAGAATGGAATGAATAAATCTTCTTGGAGAACGATGGGACCTATTACAGATTTACAAGCTTTAATGATGTCCTCCAACGTTTATATGTTTAACATCATGGATCGTATGATTGGTCCTGAACATTGGACACAAACGTATGCTGAAGCGCGTTATTCTTTTAATCAATATGGTTTAGGTGTAAAAACAGGAATTGACTTTCCAAACGAAGCTGTTGGATATGAAGGAAAACCGCCTGAGGGAGAATCAGCTACTCTATATGACTTAGGTATCGGTCAGTTTGATACATACACAACTATGCAACTTGTTCAATATGTATCAACCATTGCGAACGATGGATATCGTGTTAAGCCACATCTTGTTCGTGAAATTAGAGAACCAGCAACAGATGAAGAAAGTCATGGTAAACTCTTAAAGCGATTTGAGCCAGAGATCCTAAACAAGATTGATGTTGAACAGAAATACATTGAACGCGTTCAAGATGGATTTTGGCAAGTTATGCATGGATCTAGAGGTACTGCTAAAGGCTATTTCGATGACCAAGAAAAATATCATAATCCAGCAGGGAAAACTGGAACGGCTCAACGTATTATAAGACATCCTCGTACGGGGAACATTGTGGAAAAGCATAATCTTACGCTTGTAGGTTACGCACCATTTGAGAATCCTGAGATTGCATTTGCCGTAGTGGTTCCAGAAGGTACACCACAGAACGGAAACCAGAAGATCAACAAATACATCGGCCAACGTGCATTAGAAGCGTATTGGAACTTAAAAGAAGAATACGGTGAGAATGCAGCAGCAGTAACCGGTAATTTAGAAAAAGTCAGCGAAGAAGACTCAGCAGAATGATGCTGAGTTTTTCTTTTTAGTCAGTTTGTTTTTTTAAAAAGGTTCTTTTTAAAAGTTTGTTGCTTTTAAAACTTTTTTATTTACGTCTATGACAGTTGATTGGAGCGTAAGGTGCGAGACTCCTGCGGGACAGGTGGGCAGGTGAGACACTTAAATGTGGCTCACCGCCTGCCCCGCGGAAAGCGAGCAACCTGGAGCGGAAATCAACTACTTTCGGGAAGTAAATTTGTATACGAAAACAGCCTTTATAAAATAGAAAAAACCGGCACATGGCCGGTTTTCTCCCTTCACACTATTCATTATTAGCAGAAGCAAGCTGCCCCAACAATAATCAATAGAATAAATAACACTACTACCAATGCAAAAGAATTGCCATAAGAATAACCCATCGATTTTTCCTCCTTTAATTCTTGCAATTGTTAATTCCATATATCCTATGCCTGTTTTCATAATTGAAGTGGGCAGGAGCCCAGATTCCATTAAAATAGGCGTTAAATGTATGTTTGACCATAAAAGTGTCAACGATTTGTAAAGACTGGATACTTGTGAAGAACATATCTTCTTTGTTTTAATGAAAAGAGAAAGAAAATACGTAACAGGGAGTCAGCTTATGAAAAAATTACTTTTACCTTTAGTATTATTATTTACGATTGTTTTCCAACTGCCTTTATCGGCGTCTGCTCATTCTAAACTAGAAACTTCTACTCCTGCAGAAGGTGAGAAGGTTACAACAGATCTTGAAGCGGTTGTTTTAACGTTTTCAACGAAGATTGAGTCGTTAAGTACGATGACGTTAAAAAACGGTGAGAAAGAGATTCCTTTACAGATTAGTGTAGAGGACGATCAAATGACAGGAGCGATCACAAATCCGCTTGAAAATGGAAACTATACAGTAGCGTATAAAATCATTGGCGCTGACAGTCATGTGATCGAGGGGAACTACTCATTTTCTGTAGATCGCCCTAAACAAGAAGAAACATCAGAAGAGGGTACAACAGATAAAGGGACTGAAGAGAAACAAGAAGACAATAGTGAAAAAGCATTGGATGATCAAGAAAAAAATGAAAAGCCGAATAATCCATCATATTTTGCACCATTAACCATTGGTTTAATTATCATTATTGCTATCGTGTCATTCTTTGCATTTAGAAGAAAGCGTTAAAGGAAAAGCCTCGAATATATCGAGGCTTTTTTTCGTACTATAGGAAAGATAACAAAGTGAATTATTTATTTTGTTTTTAGTAAAGAATATGAGCAAATAGATAGTTTTTTCTAACTATTCTGTTATATGATGTATATTGTCTTTTAATTTTCAGAAGGGGGTAGGTGATAGGGTGGATACATTTAAGAGATTAAAAGATTTTTATTGGCCGTATAAAAAGTACTTTTATTGGTCGATCTTGACTTTGATTCTAGTGTCAGGAATTACAGTTGTTTATCCGATGGTCTTACAATTTACCATCGATGAAATCATTATCAAAGGGGAATATTCAACCGTCCCATATGTTGCATTAGGCTTTGTACTTCTGATGGTAATAAAAGGGGCAGCTACATACACTCATCAGTTTTATGGAGATCTGTTCGGTATTCGTTCTGTTTATGAACTTCGTGAATCTTTATACGAAAAGCTGCAGTTTCTGCCATTCGATTATTATGATAATGCAAAGACTGGAGATTTAATGTCGAGGTTAACTGCTGATGTTGAAGGTTTTCGTTTTTTTCTTTCTTTTGGCTTCTCGCAGCTAATAAATTTTGTTTTAATCATAGGTTTTAGTCTCTCCGTAATGTTCTTCTATTCAGTTCCATTAGCACTCATTACACTGTGCATGATGCCTTTCCTCGCACTCGTTGTTTACAAGTTTGATAAAGAAGTTCATCCGGCTTTCCGGGGAATTCGGAAATCTATGGCGAATCTCAATACGAAGGTTCAGGAGAATATTAGCGGAATCAACACTGTTAAATCGTTATCACGCGAAGATTTTGAGATTAATAAGTTTGATACGTCTAATGAAGATTATAAGTCTCAGTACTTAAACACGTCTCATATTTGGGCTAAGTACTTTCCGGTAATGGAATTGATCGGAAATCTGTCGGTCGTTTTACTGCTTGCTTATGGTGGTTATCTTGTTATTCAAGGGAACCTGACAGCTGGAGAGCTCGTGGCGTTCTTTAGTCTTGTTTGGTATATCATGGGACCCATTATGAATCTTGGGTTTATCATGAACACTTTCTCTCAATCAAAAGCATCAGGAGAGCGTTTGTTGGAAGTGTTAGACGAACCTCTTGAGATGGAAGGGAAAGATCGCGAACTTGAAATGGTTCGCTTTCACGGAGAAGTGACGTTCGAAAATGTTACACATCGTTATAAAAACGAGAAAAAAGAAGCACTCAAAGATATTTCTTTTACAGCAAAACCTGGTCAGACGATTGGATTGATCGGTGCCACGGGTTCTGGGAAAACATCCATTACCCAACTACTATCTAGGTTTTACAATCCTGAATCGGGAACCATCTTAATAGATGGTAAACCACTCGAAGATTATTCGTTAAGAACGATCAGGAAAAACATTGGGACCGTTCTTCAGGAGTCCTTTTTGTTTTCGTCAACGATAAAAGATAACATCTCTTACGGTAACTCATATGCAGATATGGATGATATTATCGATGCAGCAAAACGAGCTCAAGCGCACGACTTTATAATGGAGCTTCCTGATGGTTACGATACAATATTAGGAGAAAGAGGACTAGGACTATCTGGAGGCCAAAAACAAAGGATTTCAATAGCTAGAGCGATCCTTATCGATCCAACAATCTTAATACTTGATGATGCGACGAGTGCTGTAGATATGGAGACAGAATTCAGAATCCAAAAGGCTTTAAAAGAAGTGATGAGCGACCGAACAACATTTATTATTGCTCATCGCATCTCTTCTTTAAAACATGCTGATGAGATACTCGTCCTATCAAAAGGGAAGGTAATTGAACGAGGTACACATGAAGAGTTGATACAGCAAGAATCAGGAGCGTATCGAAAAATTTATGATATTCAGTATCAAGATAAAGATAAAGTCTTTCAAATGAACGGGCAGGGGGTATAAAGAGGGATGCAGCATTCAAAGAAATTAAAAACGAAGAATTCGCCTCGTTTTAAATATTCTTCTGAACAAGTGATCGATAAACCGTTCAACTGGGGACAGATTATTCGGTTGTTTCAATACATGAAGCCTTACAGCAAGAACTTGTTGCCAAAAGCGATCATCGCGATGATGGTTTCGACTGCAGTAAGACTTGTAGTTCCTATTTTTATAGGTGTTCTTACATTTGATCATGCGATCAAGAATAAAGATACGAACTTACTTGTGAAATTAATCATTGCGATCGGGGGCCTCTACCTCTTATCCTGGGGTGCGAATACTTTGCGGATAAAATGGATGAACTATCTTGGGCAATATGTGATCTACGACATACGTCAGCATCTGTTCAAGCATATACAGCGCCTGTCTCATCGCTTTTTTGATCAGCGTTCTGCAGGATCTATTCTTGTTCGCATCATTAACGACGTAAACTCTTTACAAGATCTGTTCACGAACGGTGTTATCAACGTATTGATGGATATCATTCTTCTGTTTGGTATCATCGTCATCATGTTCATCTACAGCCCAGAGCTGACACTAGCGATCATGGTGATCTTGCCTCTTATGTTCTTCATCTCGACAAGTTTACGAAAGAAGATCAGACGCTCTTGGCAAGTTGTACGTATTAAACAAGCTAAGCTCAACTCACACCTGAATGAAAGCATACAGGGGATACGAGTGACTAAATCGTACACACAAGAAAAAGAGAACATGAGCTTCTTTAATGGAGTTAACAACGAAACGTATGATAGCTGGAAAACGGCGACACAACAGAATGCATTGTTCAGACCGTTTGTTGAAATGTCTAATGCGATTGGAACAGCGATTCTATTGTGGTTTGGTTCCTACTTGATACAAGGTGAGGCACTTGAAATTGGGGTATTTGTTACGTTTGCTTTTTATCTCGGTATGTTTTGGGAGCCGATCTCTCGACTTGGGCAAGTTTACAATCAGCTTTTAGTAGGAATGGCTTCATCTGAAAGAATCTTTGAATTTTTAGATGAAAAACCGAATGTTCACGAAAAAGAAGATGCTTTTTCGTTTTCAAAAATTAAAGGGGAAATTCAGTTTAAGGACGTTGAGTTCTCCTATAACGCTGATCGAAAAGCATTAAAAGGCATCGATCTAACGATTCAAGGGGGTCAGACCGTCGCACTGGTCGGCCATACTGGGTCAGGTAAGACTACAATCGCGAACTTAGTCAGCAGATTTTATGATCCGACATCGGGTTCGGTACAGATTGATGGAAAAGATTTGAAAGACGTCAATCTAGCGAGTCTTCGTGAAAAAGTAAGTGTCGTTCTTCAAGATACTTTTATCTTTTCAGGAACGATTAAAGAGAATATTCGCTTTGGGAGACCTGGTGCTTCCGATGAAGATGTTAAGAATGCTGCAAAAGCAGTTGGAGCACATGCATTTATCGAGAGACTGTCGAATGGCTATGAAACAGAAGTAGAGGAAAGAGGAAATGTTTTATCAGTTGGTGAAAGGCAACTTCTTTCATTTGCAAGAGCACTTCTTGCAGATCCTAATATTCTGATTCTGGATGAAGCAACGGCAAGTATCGATACCGAATCTGAACAAAAGATACAACAAGCCTTAAAGACGCTTTTAAAGGGAAGAACAGCGATCATCATTGCACATCGACTTTCTACGATCAGAGAGGCAGATAATATCGTCGTTCTCGATCACGGTGAGATTATGGAGCAAGGAAGTCATGAGGAGCTTATGCATGCAGAAGGCATTTATTATCACCTTGTCGTATCTCAGTTTAAGATGCTTGATGCGATATAAAAAACGCCTGGGAAATTTTTTTCCTAGGCGTTTTTGTTTATTGTAATGCTTTTGAAAGTGTATCAATGTTTTGGTTCATGATGGATAGATAATCTCGCTCTTTTTTAATGTCGTCTTTCGTTAATGTCTCTAAGTTATGAAGAGTCAATGTTTCCGCACCGACTTCTTTTTTGATCATCGCAGCTACTTTATTATTCACGTTCTCTTCAAATAAAATATAGCTGGTCTTTTCTTTTTTTGCGTTTTCAATAATCTTCTCGATCTGATGCTGACTTGGCTCATGTGATGGTGAGAGACCGCTGATTGCTATTTGTTCAAGGCCGTAGCGTTCTGCCCAATATCCGTATGCAGCATGAGATACGATGAACGAATTCTTTGGTGCTTCTTCCACTTTTGTTTTAAACGTTGAATCCAATTTCTCTAAATCAGCAACTAGTGCTTTATGATTCTTTTTAAATTCAGCTTTTGCATCAGGATTTAATTTTACGAGTCCGTTATAAATATTATCTGCAATCTGCTGTGCGAGAACAGGATCAAGCCAAATATGAGGATCTAAAGAACCATGATCATGATGTCCTTCTTCCTCATGAGCATGATTTTCTTCTTCATGAGCATGCTCTTCGCCTTCATGTTCTGCAGATTCATGATAGGATATTCCTTTTGCGCCATCAATGATAGGCATATCTTCTTCTTTTAATGTATCTGCAACGGAAGATGAGAATTCATCAGACGGGAGTTTGTTGTAAACGAAAGCATCACCTTCAGTCATTTCAACCATCTTTTTTGTAGAAGGTTCATACGTGTGTGCATCAGCACCAGGAGGTATAATAGAAGATACTTCTACATGTTTCCCTCCAATTCTTTCAGTGAAATATTCTAATGGATACATGGTTGTATAGATCTTCAATGTACCCTCTTTTTGATCAGATGTGCTATTATTACCGCATGCAGCTGATAGAATTAACATTATCGTTACGCTTAATAAGCTTATCGTTCGCATTTTAGCTTTCTCTCCTTTCAAACAATCCTTACTCATTATAAACGTAATCATTACGATTTGTAAAATATTATTTCTTGTATTGGAAGATTTTTTACTAGATGTGAAATATATAGTCTAAAACGAAAACTCTAAAGGGTAGTGATTTTACAAGCAGGTAGAAGTCATTTTTGGTATAATAAAGAAGATGTTTTTTAACTAAGCGTTTTAATAAGCGTGAATCAGGCTTAAAAAGGAGAGCGCGTACTAACATGAATATTGCTTTTTATTTGTTGCCTAAAGATGAAGTGAAGTATTTGAACCCAGAAGCAACGATGAGACAGGCACTTGAAAAGTTATCTTACCACAAGTACACCTCTGTGCCTCTCGTCTCAGAAGAAGGTCGTTACATAGGAACGTTAACGGAAGGCGATCTGTTATGGAAACTTAGAGAAGCCTTTGACAAAGGGTATGATGACGTATTAAAGACGAAGTTAGTGAATGTACCTCAGCGGATAAATAATATCTCTGTTTCCATCAACTCTAACATGGAAGATCTTATTACTTTGTCTACCGATCAAAATTTTATACCCGTTACAGATGATGACGGCCATTTTATTGGAATTATTAGAAGACGGGATATTATCAAGTATTGTGCAAATTTAATCTGGAATAAAGAAGTTACGAAAGATTAAGGCTGAATGTCTTAATCTTTTTGTACATATAGGAGGATTATTTTAGGTGAAAATACTTGCAGTCGCATTTGGAGGAATAGTTGGAGCACTGCTGCGATTTTGGTGCGGTCTTTTTCTTTTCCACCCACAGGGGTCTTTTCCGTTTTCTACTTTTTTGGTTAACGTAATTGGCAGTTTTATTCTAGGCTGGTTTGTTGTTTTTGGTGTGAAACGTATAAACAACAACCATTTAATAGTAGCTCTACAGACTGGTTTAATCGGTTCTTTTACAACATTCTCTACTTTCAACACAGAAATATTATTACTGGTTGAGGATCAGCTGTATACAATGGCATTGTTATATTTTTCTGCAAGTGCTGTTACAGGTGTTATCGCTATCTACTTGGGAATGAAGTTAGGTTCTATTTACTATGGCAAAGCAGGTGAAGAACAATGATCGCACAAACAATAGCCGTAGCAGCAGGTGGGGCCGTAGGTGCAGTTGTTCGTTTTTTAATTAGTCAACGGATAAATAGAGGTTTCCCATGGGGAACGTTGGCTGTTAACGTCGCTGGATCGCTTCTGTTAGGGTGGTATGTGGCAGAGGCAGATGAAGGAGACGGTCTATTGAGTTCACTGTATGCGACTGGTTTTTTGGGAGCTCTCACCACTTTTTCCACCTTGCAATTTGAAGCAGTTACTATATTGAAGAGTAATGCTAAAAGAGGTATAACGTATTTGTTCCTTACATATATATTAGGACTACTAGCAGCTTGGACAGGCTTTGTTATCGGCATAAAATGAAAGATTTTCAAAAGGCTGTTTCCTAAAAGATTGTTGCATTAAGTATTATTTCCTTCTTTGACTTTTGATTGTAGTGGAAGATGTGAGACTCCTGCGGGACAGGCGGGCAAGTGAGACACTTATACGGAAACGTACGAATGTGGCTCACCGCCTGTCTCGCGGAAAGCGAGCATCTGTAACGGAAATCAATTACTTTCATAAGCAGCATCGAATACAAAAACAGCCAATGAAAACATTAAAGGAGATATAATGAAAGATTTAGTAATTTCTTTATTAGAATGGATTATGAGTTTAGGACATCTTGGGATCGCACTTGGTTTGATGGTCGAAGTGATCCCGAGTGAGCTGGTTTTGTCTTATGGAGGGTATATGGTGTCACAGGGGCACTTAAACTTCACGCTGAGTGTTATTGCTGGAACGATCGGAGGAACGATTGCACAGCTCTTTTTGTATTGGATGGGATATTACGGTGGCCGTCCGTTTCTTGAGAAGTATGGAAAGTATGTCTTAATCTCAAAGAAGCAGATCGACTTGTCTGAAAGATGGTTCAATAAATATGGAACAGGTGTCATCTTTTTTGCACGATTTATTCCGGTTGTGAGACATGCTATCAGCATTCCAGCGGGAATCGCAAAAATGTCATTCGCGAAGTTTACGTTGTTCACAACATTAGCTGTTATTCCATGGTCAATTTTCTTTATTGAATTAGGCAGCCGTCTTGGTTCTAACTGGGAGGATATTAAAACGATTGCAGCTCCTTATACACGCGGAATCATGATCATAGCTGTTGTTGTCATCTTTTTGTTTATTCTTTATAAAGTAAAGAAGAAATAATCATCGCTGTCATATTGTCTTACACGTAATGGCCTGGTATTTATGTACCGGGCTTTTTTTATTATTCTTCAAATAACGTATAGACAAATTCTAACGAGAGTTGTACACAACATATATATCGCTACCGCAATATAAAACGAAAGGGGAGGAATTGAGATGGATACATTTATTAAGAGTTATCATGAAACATACAATGCAGCTAAAGTTAATGAGTTGCTTCTGCGCATTAAAGAACACCAAGGGAAAGAAAATATCGCTGCGAAAGTGACTGAAGCGATGGAGATCTGTGGATTCACCCCTGGAGACATTGAGCAAGTGCTAAAACAACTGCGAGGGGGGGACAGACCCTAGACAATTACACTTTCACTAATTTTGTACATCTACAGTGGACACGATTGGATTATACCACCATTGCATTTGGTTTATAAGTGGAATGGATCAAGCCCTTTCTTAGACGATAACCTCACTTCTGCGTTATACTTCTTGTAAGAGGTGATGGTTATGGATATAACATTAAGCGCAAAGAAGTATATTGAAGAAGTGCTTGAAATGAACAACGCCAATGGAATAAGAGTTTACTTTTCAGGAATGGGCTGAGGAGGTCCTAAGCTTGGCCTGGCTCTGGATGAGCCGGAAAACTCTGATATTATCGAAGAGATCAACGGGATTCGTGTAGCGTTTGATCCAAGGATCAAAGAGCAGACTTCTGCGTTAAAATTAGACTTTGAAGATTCTAAATATGGATCAGGTCTCGTGATGCTTGGACAGGACGATTGTTGTTAACAAATCAAACCGCTGATGACTTTTTAAAAGTCATCAGCGGTTTTTATTATTGTTTAGATTTTCTAAATCCCGAATCCATCGCTTCTTTTTCTGTGCAAAACCATAATTCGGGCTTTGTCACTTTATAATAACGGCCACTCTCCAGATGATAAATTTTATCTCCAGAAGAGCTGATGTTACCTTTTATCGTACAATCTTCATTTTGTGATTTGTGTTGTGGTTTCTCTTCACCATTATCTGAAACATAACCTTCTTCTTGAACATAGTTCTCTAAGCTCCAAATACCAACACCATCTTTCTGGGCTTGCTTTTGAATACTTTCATACTGATCTACATACTTCGTATTCGGCTCGAACACATAGGCTACACGTGCGAATCCTTTCTTTAGCAGGCTTTCTTGAACGCTTTGTCCATCTGCATAGACATAAGCGAGAAGACGACCGTACTTATCTCGTTCTCCTATTCCAAGCTCTAACTGAACATCAGCTTCTTCTAGCATATTTTCTGTGTGTTTACTAGCTTCTTTGCTAAAAGGCTGTACGGGTTTAGAAGGATGAACACTTTCTGGTGTATCAACGAGCAGAAAGCGAACCGTTTCTAACTTACCATCTACTCGAACTTTTATCGTATCTCCGTCAACAACCTTTTCAACTTTTACAGGAATTCGTTGTTCATCGTTAGAAGTCAAATAACTACAGGCAGACATAAGGAACACGATACTAATAATAGAGACTAGCAATTTCTTTTTTAACATATAAACATCCTTCATATTTAATTGATTGAATATGCTTTACCATTTACTATTATAATAAATGATAGGTCGTAGAGATTACAGATTATCATAAATCATTCTTTTGAAACGTAAGAAAGGGGATTCACTTGAAAAAGATATATAGAAATCTCAGTATGTGTGTAGTAACTATTCTAATGCTTGTTACAGCGGGATGTGGAAACGATTCAAAATTAAAAGAAGCAAAGCTAGAGAATCAAAACAGTGAACCTGTAGTTGTTTTCCCATCTGACAAACCATCACTCATCTTTTTATTTACTACAGCTGGCTGAGGTCTCTGCCAAAAGCAGCTGGTTCAGCTGAATGAAAATATAGGTAAATTTAAGGATATGGATGTAAATATCTATGCGGTAAGCTCTGATACGGTTGAGCATCTGTCTTTCCTTCACAAAGAGATGAAACCTGCTTTTCCGTTTTTATCTGATCCGGAATTTAAGCTCATTGACCATTTGGATATGAAAGGGGACAGTGTAGCTAAACGTGGTTACGCACTGATCGATAAGGAAGGAAAGGTTATCGTTACAGAGGTGAACGACCATTGGGGAGAAGAGATCAAAAAAACGTCTAAACAGATTCATGAAGAATATAAGAAGTTAGAGAAATAGTCTGGCAACCAACGGCCTATTTTTTTCAGAATTCGTTATCTGTCACAGTTTCTCCATACTAGTTGTTATAAAATGGGGTTATAATGATAGTAGAAACACTCTAGGAGGGATTTTCCATGCTTAAAAAATCTTTTTGGCTTGCAGCGATCGCAGTTCTTGCTATTGGCATACTGGCAGCTTGCGGTGGAGGAAAAGACAAAGAAAAAAGCACTAAGAATGCGGAAGAAACGATTACAATTGAAGCTACTAATTTTAAATTCGATAAAAAAGAGTATGAGATACCAGCAAATAAAGACGTAGCTCTTAAACTAGAAAACGTTGATGGTAACCACGCGGTCATGATTGAGGGAGAAGACGTGAACGTAACAGGTGGTTCTTCTGATGTCGTAAATTTAAAGCCTGGTGAATATACATTACGATGCAGCGTTCCTTGTGGAAACGGTCATGCAGATATGGTATCAAAACTAGTTGTAAAATAAATAATCAGCCTCTAGCTATAAAAGCTAGAGGCTTTCATTATATCTTTTTAATCTGCAGAACCGCCTTATTGTAAGGAACTTCATTTCCTGTAGAAGCCCACAGATTACCTAATAATCTTGGCATCATCTGGTCTGAAGGAATCGCACCTCTATGATGGCGAAAATGTTCATAATACAAAAGATAGAGCCAAGAAGAAGTAGGAATAAGTATATTTTGAGCAAATTCGTGACTTTCCGTTATCGTTGCAAAAGAATGGGATTCCCATCCTGAAATGAAACGTGTGCGCTTACCGTTCAGCTTAGATTCTATGTAATGAAGAGAGTGTGCCACTTGTGGATCATCATCACCATCAGCGTGTGCCAATCTTGATTGGAATTCTAGAGGCACGGAATCAATGTCATCTACTACGGCGACGACATGGCATAGCGCTTTATCGTAATGCGCGTTTAACGGGGTCCATTTATATCGCTGCAGCAACTCTACAAAAGGTAGTTGTTCAATGGGAATATCCGTGTAAGGCGGTGGAAAGAGCTGTCTGCCATATTTGATCTCGTGAAACGTTTTTCTTTCGAAAGAAGCACACACATACCACGTATCGTTTTCGTCCTTAATTAACCGTTCACCAGACTCCAAGGAATATAGGGTGTACAACCCTTTTTTTGAGATTTCATAAGAGGGCAATTCTTCCTCGTACAATTCACTCAATATTTCATCACCAGGCTGTTCGATCGCAGCCATTACAAAAGTTGTAATCCGCATGGTTATCATATTCCTTTAGTTTTTTATTTTCTTAAAGGTATCTTTTAAATCTGTGAATCCTTCTTTAACAGCTGAAAAACTATTTTTCTTTTGGTAGATGTCATATCTTAAGTAATCTTTCTTTTCTTGAAGAAGTTGCTGCTGTGTTTTTACATCGTTCATACGAGCGGTAATGCTGTCACCGGTGCTCTTCATTTGTTGAACGGTACTCATTGACTCCTTCATAGCCTTAATTCCTGGAATTAAAATAAATAGAGCTGCAGCTGCGCATATAGCTAAGAAAATCCATAACCACATCAATACAATCGCCTCCAATCAATCTATCTATACTAAATTACCCGTAATTGATAAAGAAAAAACAAAAAATCGAGGACAGAAAGTCTCGATTTTATCGCTTTGGACATGTAGAACAGCAAGTCCCGTTATCTGTTTTGTAATAAAGGCAGCAAGTCTTACGGGTCTTAGTAGGTCCGCAGCCAATAGGAGCTGCAAAGCGATGGAAAGGGTTTTTCGTTAACCCAAAATGAAAAGCATGAGCTTCCATAAAGAATGCATAATCTTCTTGGATTCTTTTCATAACTTCTGCTGGATGTTCTTCATTTAACCACGTTTCATAAACCCAGCGTATGTAGATCCACGCGTTCTCCCAAAGAGTTGCTTTTGAAATGCGTGCAGTGCTTGCGATATGATTCAACATGACTGACATGTTCTCTTTAAAAAGTGTTTCAATAACTGAAGATCGCCAATCTGCTCTATTTTCGTCAGCAATGCGAGCAGATGCATCTTTCAGTGTGAATGATGGAAGCCACATGCTGTCAGAGTTGTGATCGATAAGATAGACATTTTTTATGTTCATATCAAATGACTTGTTCAGGATGGTCATCCCATATAAACAGGAAGTTAAACTGCAATACGCATAGCGTTTAAAGAATAGAGACGCTGTTACAGGGCGTTTGTTTGAACCGATACGAGGTCCTGTTTGATCCAAAAATTGAAGCAGATTATCAGAGCTCAACAGTTGTTCGGCAGAAACGACAACTTCATTCTCATACGGCGCTTGAAAAGAGAAGCGATAGTTCGAACTGATATGCTTTTTTTCTTCTGCTGTCCAACCGTTTGACTTAGGCGTACTGAGGAGTATTGACATGTCGAACGACTCGCCCCTTTCCATATGGAATACACATTGGTGTGCCGAAAACTGGATCAGGAATCACAGAACTCGCCATCTGAAATACATCTTCTACTAATTGTTCGTTCATAATTTCTTCAGGTGCACCCTGTGCGTAGACGGTTTTATCTTGAATCGCTACAATATGATGAGCATACCGGCAAGCAAGATTTAAATCATGAAGTACCATAACTATTGTTCGCTTTTCTTTTTCATTTAACTCAAAAAGCAGGTCGAGAATCTCAATTTGATGTGTCATGTCTAAGTAAGTAGTAGGTTCATCTAAAAGAATGGTTTCTGTTCCTTGCGCTAATGTCATAGCAATCCACGCTCGTTGACGCTGACCACCTGAAAGTGAATCGACTGATGTTTCCATAAAAGGAAGAAGGTTTGTAGCATCAAGTGCGTTCATTACGGCTTCTTCATCTTCTCGTGACCATTGCTGCAGCCATGATTGATAAGGGAATCGTCCTTGTTTAACGAGCTGCAGTACAGTTAATCCTTCAGGAGCAATTGGTCCTTGCGGCAAGATTGCTAGTTCTTTTGCTACTTGTTTTGTAGAACGTTTCGCAACGTCTTTACCGTTTAGCAATACATGACCACCTTTAGGGTTTAAGAGTCTTGCCATAGAACGTAACAGAGTGGATTTTCCACAACCATTGCTTCCGATCAAGACGGTAATCTTACCTTTAGGAATCTGTAGGTTCAACTCGTCGATAATCGGTTCTTTTCCATAAGCTAATGTTAGGTTAGAGGTTGTTATTACAGCCATCTGTCATCCACTCCTGTTATTGGTTTTTAAATAAAAGATAGATAAAGTAGGGAGCACCGATCGCCGCTGTAAAAACACCGGCGGGTACTTCTAAAGGTGAGAATAAGGTACGTCCGGCAAGGTCTGCCAATACGACCATGATACCCCCGATCAAGGCTGAAGCTGGAAACAAGCCGCCGAACGATGATCCTGAAATTCTTCTAGCGATATGTGGTCCGATAAGACCAACAAACCCCATCGCCCCTGCAAACGCGACTGCTGAACCTGCAAGAGCTGTACAGACCATTAAAAGTAAGAAACGTTCACGATGAACGGAGATTCCTGCTCCTTTTGTAAGGTCATCACCGAATCCTTGAATGTTCAAACGGCGGACGAGAAGTACTAAGATTGGAATCAATCCAATAAACCAAGGCAGCAATGCTTTTACTTCGTTCCAAGAAGTACCGTACACCGTTCCAGTAAGCCATATTGTGGCCTGACTCGCTCTATAGATTGGTCCCATAAGCATCATGAGCGTTGTTAGAGCCTGTAATAAAGCCATGAGTCCGATTCCTATTAATATGAGACGAATAGGTGTAACTCCGTCTTTCCAAGCTAATGCATAAATTAAGAAAGCAACGATAGTAGCGCCACCAAAAGCAAACAGTGGTAAATAATTAATACTTAATAAAAGGTTGTTTGAATCATCACTGAACATCGTTAGAAAGGCAACTGCAGCAAAACCTGCACCACCTGTTATTCCGATCATATCGGGAGAGGCTAGTGGGTTACGAATAATACCTTGCAAGATAGCACCCGAAAGAGCGAGTGAGGCTCCTGCAATAAATGCGACTAATACCCTCGGCAGCCTAAATTCAGTAATGATGAGCTGGTTAATATCTAGCCCTGTTCCGATTAATGCATTGAATACATCCCACGGTGCGATATACATATCACCGACACCGATACTTATTAGCATGGCAGCTATTGCTGCTAGTGTTAAGGCAATTATGCTAACAGTCGTTTTTTTATCAATTAAAAAAGAAAATGATTTACGCTGTAAGACCCAGTACTTTCTCATTTTTGAAAAATTCCTTTTCGAACAATATAGATGAAGAATGGTGTACCGATCAGGGCTGTTACAACTCCAACAGGTGCTTCTTCAGGCATGATGATATAACGTGCGCCAATATCTGCAACGACGAGCATAATGCCACCTATAATAGCAGAGTATGGCACAATCCAGCGGTGATCATTTCCTACAAGATACCTAGCAAAATGAGGAACAACAATTCCTATGAAACTGATAGGGCCAGCAATTGCAACTGATCCTCCAGCTAGTATGATAACCATGAGAGCGGCTGCTAGTTTAAAAACTACTGTTTTTTGACCTAAACTGATGGCTACTTCCTCTCCAAGCGCAAAGGCATTTAACTGCCTTGATAATAAGAGGGAAATCACCCAAGCGATAACAAGTGCAGGTAAGACCGCGACTAGCATAGAAAGTTTTCTTCCTTCTACTGAACCAGCTAACCAGAATAGAACCTCATCTAGTGCTTTTTCATTGGTAACGAGCATACCTTGCGTGAGTGATGCAAAAAGAGCGGCCATAACAGCTCCAGCAAGTGTCAATTTAACAGGTGTAAGTCCACCTTGGCCAGAAGAACCTAATGCATAAGCCAATCCTGCAGCAACTGCAGCTCCTAAGAAACCGATCCACATAAATTGTTGTATGGATGATACTCCTAGGAAAGTAACGCCAAAAACAATAAAGAATCCAGCACCGGCATTAACACCAAATATATCCGGAGATGCAATTGGATTTCGAGTGAGCGCTTGCATGAGAACGCCGGCGATCCCTAAAGAGATTCCAACAGCCATACCTACAAGTGAACGCGGGACTCGAGATAGTTGAATAATTAAATGTTCGTTCGAACCGTTAAAAGCCGTATACGCTTCAATAGCTTGTTTTAGTGAAGTGTTCGTATAACCCAGCACAACACTCAAGACCATAATAATGAGCGCGATTAGTATGCCAACGATAAGCCCGGCAGTCTTCAATTTATTTCCGTATAATATTCCGTTCATTAGAGCCTCTTTTATTAATGAAAGTTATTCTCATTTATCAGTTTAAAAGTAAAGTAGGTTTCTGTCAATGACTTTGAAAATCATTATCATTTAGTTGTTGACAACGTATTCATAACATATTATGATACGAATTGTAATTGATTCTCATTATCATTTACATTATAAAAAGGGGAGAGAAAATAGAATGAAAAAAATTACATACAAATGGCTTGCGCTCGCAGCGGTGTTAACGTTAATGCTTGCATTGGCAGCATGCGGCGGGAAAGATAAAGAAAAAGAAGAAAAATCAGAAGGATCTTCTGAGAGCTATAAAGTAGAACATGCAATGGGGACAACAGAAGTTAAGGAAAACAAGAGAGTGGTTGTCTTAACAAACGAAGGTACTGAAGCAGTACTAGCTCTTGGGGTAAAACCAGTTGGAGCTGTTAAATCTTGGTTAGGTGATCCTTGGTATGATCATATTAAGAGTGACATGGATGGCGTTGAAGTAGTAGGTGACGAAAGTGCTGTGAACGTTGAGAAGATCGCAGCTTTAAAGCCTGACTTAATCATCGGAAACAAACAGCGTCAAGAGAAACAATATGACGAACTAAACAAAATTGCACCAACTGTATTTTCAGAAGAGCTTCGTGGTGATTGGAAGATCAACTTCGAACTATATGCAAAAGCATTAAATAAAGAAGAAAAAGGAAAAGAAGTTCTAGCTGCATTCGACAAGCGTATTGAGGATATGAAGAAAAAGGCAGCGGATCAATTAAAAACAGAAGTTTCAGTGGTTCGTTTCTTGCCTGGAACATCTCGTATCTATCACAAAGATTCTTTCTCTGGTGTAATTCTTGATCAAGTTGGATTTGCACGTCCTGGTGATCAGAACAAGGATGATTTTATGGAAGAAGTAACACAAGAACGTATTCCTGATATGAATGGTGACATTCTGTTCTACTTTACGTACGAAGCTGGAGATGGAAAAGCGACTGATACAGAAAAAGAATGGACAGGTAACCCGCTTTGGAAAAACCTTGATGTTGTTAAAGCAGATAAAGCGTACAAAGTAAGTGATGCAATCTGGAATACAGCTGGTGGAGTAAAGGCTGCAAACTTAATGTTAGATGATCTGGAGAAGTACTTCTTAAAAAAATAAGTGTGTAATAAAGAGGGAGCGAGCAGTCGCTTCCTTTTTTCTTCTTCAAGTCAACTCTAGTTTTTACTTAAAAATTGAACATGGATGAAGATAACCAGGAGGAAAGGCGTTCTTAATTTGTACACAAATTCGCAATAAATCTGCCATAAGTTTTCCAAGGGAAAAGGGATAAAAAACATAAAGTATAAGTGTAGACAAAATTTATTCCTGGAGGTTTGTGTGATGGAAAAGAAAACGTCGCTTGAAAAGGAACTGCAGCAACGTGAGATCTTAATGAAAGACGAGCAAACAAATGCTTGGTTTTACGAAGATCACATCACAGCCATCGTTAACCGTGCACGTAAAGAAGGTGCATTCGATAATCTAGATGGATTAGGGAAGCCACTCCAGCTTGATGAAGATCTTGCTTATAATCCTGAAAAGCGCCTTCATAAAGTAATGAAAGATAATAACATTCTCCCGAATTGGGTGAAACTTGGTCAGGAGATAGACGTACTAAAAGAGGAACTAAAAACGTACACAGTAGAATTTAACATCAAAAAGACAGTAGAGACCATTAACCAAAAAGTCTTTCAGTATAATTTAACTTGTCCGCCTAGTGCACAAAGGATGAAGATAAATCTGGAGGACGTTTTGAAGAAATAATTGGAGGGTGTATGTCAAAGAAAAGTACATTAAATGCTGAACATTATCAATGGGGAGATGCATGTGATGGCTGGCACCTTCTAAAGCAAGATAACCTAAGCATCATACAAGAAAGAATGCCCCCTCAAACAGCTGAGGTGAGACATTATCATGTGTTTTCACATCAATTCTTCTTTGTGTTAAACGGAGAATTGTTGATCGAAAAAGATGGAGAAGAAATTACACTTACCGCGCATCAAGGAATAGCTATTCCGGCAGGAACAACCCATCAAGTTCGTAACGAGACAAGTTTGCCTGTTGAGTTTCTTTTAACTTCTCAGCCACCTGCGCAAGGAGATAGAGTTGTAGTGAAAAAAGTAAAAAGTATTAGTACAGTGACCCTTTAACCTCTAATTGGATAAAGGGTTATTTTTTTGTCATGTGAATCTCATCTTATGGGAAAGATAGAAGAAAAAGCGCAGGAGTAATGAGATGTTAATGTATAAAGAGACCACGAATCAATCTGTACGCATTGAACACTTTGTAATGCCAAAAGAAGAAGAAACGATTTGGATGTTTTATCAATCTCCTGAAGAAATGAATCAAGACGAAATATTAGAGCAGCTTGATCTTCATCCGTTAGCCAAACATGCTTTTATGAGTTTTTCGGAACATCCACAATTGAATGTCTATGCAAATCACGCTGTTGTTTCAACGTTTTATTTAGCAACAGAAAATTATGAACCAATAAGGCTTAACCTATTAATCGGTAAGAACTATTTAATTGTCATGAGTGAACATGAAATATCTTTTAGGGAACAACTTGTTAATGATTTCACGAGCAATCCCGAGCACATGAAGCATGTTAGTTATATGTTGTACTATCTGATGAAGGATATTGTAAGTTCTTATCTAGAAGTAGTAGATCAACTTTCGGATGAGTTTTTAGAGCTTGAAAAAAGTGTGTTTATCGACCCACAGAAACGTGAGATCGGGCGAGATGTCTACCGCTGGAAGACTCGTTTGCACAAGCTTAGACAATATGTTGAAGCTGAAGAGAGCATCATTCAGAAAATGGGACATGATGACTTTGAATATGCAAATGAAGAGTCAGGTTTTTACTTTAAGGATTTGCTATCCTCTTTTTCAAGGGTAACTGCTGCTTTTGACAGTTTTAAAGAAAATCTAAAAGGTATTCTAGATCTTCAAATGTCTTTGAAGTCCGATCACATGAATAGAATCATGAAAACTTTGACCTTGGTTAGTGCGGTATTCATACCTCTCACATTTATTGCTGGTCTTTATGGAATGAATTTTGAATATATACCTGAACTTAAATGGCGATATGGTTATTTCTACGTGTTAACTCTTTGTTTAGCTCTCGCTATCATAATCATGAGCTATTTTAGAAAGAAAAGATGGTGGTGATTTTACATAAAAATGTATGAGCTGAGGAAAATAAAGAAAAAAGGAGGACGTGTAGAATGGAAAAAAGACCGTATTACATTAATGTTGAAACTGGTGAGATCCTTCCCATCAAAACTGCTTCTACTTTTCAGTTTGAAATTTCTGCTTCTGATGAAGACGTAAGACATCTTGAAAGAAAGTTTAGTGAGCTGGACAGTACGGCAAATGATACTTTTGTGAGGTCACACTTACCATACGTACCTTATTCAAACGACTCAGACAACGACAGGTATGATGAAAAACTAAGAGAAGCGTATCAGATGATTCATGATCTCGGTCAAGAGGAAACAAGACAATTTATTGAAAGTATGAGTTTTTGGAATCCTGAGAAACCACAAGATTTAGAAAAAAGACCAAAAGACTAAATGTCTTTTGGTCTTTAAGTTCTTAGTAGACAAAATAGGCAATGTAGATGATGAGGCCAATCACGAGTGTGAAGCCGGCGAGTGCAATAAATACAGGATTCAACAATGCAGTATGTCTTGATACAGCAGGATTTACTTCATCTTCCGTATACATTTTTTGTTTTTTTGCGATTTTCATCGTCCACCAGAGACCTACTGCAGCTACAAGGACAGATAACAAAATAAAGAACAATGTAAACAATTTGTGTTCACTCCTTAAACCTTGTTTGTCCTAATAGTGTTTGTGGTTTTATAGGCTTTCATGCATAAGAAAAGAAGGTTGCTTCAATGAATCCAGTCGTGCCAGTTCATTCTTTACAAGTGTAAGAATCTTATCCTGATCATTTGTATCAAAAATGTTGTACTGATCGCTCTCAATCATCAATACAGGCGTTTTATCGTAGGCTTTAATCCATTCTTTGTATTTAGCATGAAGTGTTCGATAATATGCCAAAAGTTCTGGGTTTTCATCAACTTGTTCGTATGAACGACCTCTTTGACGGATACGACTTAATACAGTCTCAATATCACTATCCAAATAGATAAGTAAATCAGGACGTGATTTTGGTGTTTTGTCGATCTCGTTCATCATCGTTTCAAGTAAATCTTTATACGTGTCAAATTCAAGCTGTGTCATGTTTCCGGAATCAAAATTCAGTTCGGCAAAAATTAAATCTTCATAAAGGCTACGATCAAGAACGTTATCTGAACTTGTACGAGCTTCTCGGATGGTCTTAAAACGTGTGTTCAAAAAATAAATTTGAAGCGGGAAAGCCCAGCGCTTCGGGTTTTTGTAATAATCGGGTAAAATAGGATTGTCAACGACGCTTTCATAAAAGATAGAACTCCCAAGCTGCTCGCTCAAAAATTCAGCATATGTAGACTTGCCTGTACCGATCATACCTGCCATTAAAATCACGGTATATCCTCCTAAAATGGTGCATCATCTGCTCTGAAATCAGTGATGCGGGACTAGTGTAAAACGTATGTATTCATAAGTTCAAAAATCAATATATGGTATGTAAGTAATAAAGCCTTTCTAAATATATCATGTAATACAAAAGGTGAACAGAGGTTGTTTCATTAAGAAATAAGACTTAATGGGGGATTTTCTGATCAAACACGAATACGTACTGCTGTAGGATGATATGAGATTTGAAAGAGCGGTGGAGATTAAGACTTATTGCTTGAACTATGATCATTATGTAAATATCATAAGCTTCAAAAGTGAAAACATATTAAAAAGCAGAACTGAGGTTTAACTAAAGGGGATATAAACATGACCATTCATATAAAAGTATATTCTGATTTTGTGTGTCCATATTGTTTCTTAGCTGAAACGCCGCTATTAAAAGCAACTGAAGGTAAAGATGTTGAAATTGAGTGGATGCCATATGAACTCAGACCATTTCCGCAAGAAACGTTACGAGCTGATGAAGAATATCTACAGCGTTCGTGGCAGGAGTCCGTTCAGCCTTTATCAAAAAAAATGGGTGTTAATATGATTTTGCCAGATGTGTCACCTCAACCACATACTTTCTACGCACATGAAGGACTGTTATTTGCCAAAGAATACAACAAGGAAAGAGAGTATGCACATCTTGTTTTTAAAACTTTTTATCAAAAGGGTGAAGATATCGGAAAGATCACCGTACTTCGTAAGATCGCCGAAGAAGTGGGTCTCGATGGGAACGCATTTCAACACGCTTTGGAATACCGTGAATTTAATCAAGAAAGAGAAAAGTATTTAAAAGAAGCTGTAGAAGATCTGAACATCACTGCTGTTCCTACCATTATTATTGGTGAGCGAGTACTAAAAGGCCTGCATCCTCAAGCAAATATCGAACGTGCATTAAGAGGTGCAATTAGGGATGCGAAATTTGAATTTTGTGATGGCGACGAATGTGAATGAAAGTGAAAATAATGAAAAAAGAGCGCTTAGAAGGTCGTCCTTCTTAGCGCTCTCTTTCGTTCTTAACAATGAAAAAAGGGGGTTGTTGATAGGGATGTCTATAATATATCAATCTCCAATTCATTATGGACGAATATGTGATTTTTTTGATAAACGTTATCACTTTGTGACAAAGTCGCGCTGACGGACTAAAGGCATTCATTTAAAAATGAAAAAAGCCCTTAATTAGGGGAGGGCTTTTTTCGGGAAAGGGGGGTACACCTATATATGACGAAGGAAAAATAGAAAAGTTTCAAAAAATGTAAATTTTCTACGCTATCACTATAAAAAAATGATAGAGTAGGTAACAGAAATAGAAGAGAGAAGGAATGGAGATGAGGGGTTTACTTAGAAAGTGGCATCCTGCAGTAATCGTAATTGTTGCTGGAACACTATTTACACGAGCGGCATTCTTTATGACAATGCCATTCTTAGCCATTTATTTGTACAATGAAAAAGGAATCGATCCAGCTATGGTTGGATTGATTATAGGAGTAAGTGCTTTAACTGGCACGTTCGGTGGTTTCTTCGGAGGCTATCTATCCGATCGTATAGGAAGACTGCCTGTGATGACAGTTGCTATATTTACATGGAGTGCCGTCTTTGTTGGGTTTGCTGTAGCCGATCTAGTATGGCATTTCTTTTTATTGAACATGTTAAACGGGCTTTGTCGCTCATGGTTTGAACCAATATCAAGAGCATTGCTTGCGGATGTAACGACAAAGGAAAACCGGCTTCATGTCTTCAATGCTCGTTACTTTGCGATCAATGTCGGTGCTGCGATTGGTCCGGTTGTAGGGACACAGCTTGGTACATCAAATTCAACTCAAGCTTTCTACATTACGGCTGTAGCATATTTATTGTATGCATTATTGATTGTATTCACATTGAGAGGCTACTCAACTGAGTTGAAAGGTGGAGAAGAAAGGAAGTTTTCCATCAAGTCTGCCATTGGTGTTCTTTCAAGAGATAGAGTGCTTGCTTTTTTTCTAATCGGCAACACAATTGTTATGATGGCACAGTCACAAATGGATACTACGCTAGCGCAATATATAGGGAATGCTCCTCAATTTGAAAATGGTGTTAAGCTATTTGCCTACCTAGTCGTTACAAATGCAATTACTGTGCTGCTTTTACAGTTTCCGGTCACTAACTATGTAAGACGATTTCAGCCCATGAATGCACTTCGATTTGGAAGTTTTGCATTTAGTCTAGCTTTGCTTGGATTCGGACTTTCAACGAATTGGATTTTTCTCATGATTAGTATGATATTTCTTACAGTGGGAGAAATAATTGTGTTCGTAATGAGTGATGTATTATTAGATGATTTAGCACCTGAGCATATGAGAGGTACATATTTTGGGGCGATGTCTTTTCGATCGATTGGCTTCAGCGCGGGACCTTGGATTGGTGGTTTACTGTTAAGCACGTTTGGATTTGAACAAGGATTTTATGTGTTTGGCATTCTTACGCTTATCTCCTTACTTTCCTTACCGTTCTTTCAATATGGAGAAGGCATCCGCAAAACGCTTCTTGAACAACAATCTGCTTCAACATAAGAAAGGGGAAAACAACAATGATTACTGGAATTGAACATACGGGAATTATGGTTTCTAACATGGAGAACTCTATCAAGTTTTATACCGATGTACTTGGCTTAGATCTATTAGATCGTTTTGACCATACTAGTGTACCCGTTGAATTAGCATTCTTAGGGGTAGACGGAAAAGTGCTTGTTGAGCTGATCGCTGGATATACCGGACCAGTTACGAATGAGGGGAAAGTGCATCACATTGCGTTTTCTGTCAATGACATTGAAAAACAGTATGAGTTGTTGCAGAAAAAAGACGTAGTCATGAAAGATAAAGAAATTACAGAGCTTCCAAACGGAAAATATTTCTTCTTTTACGGACTAGACGAAGAATCACTTGAATTTTTTGAGAGCAAATAGAAATGAAGACTGCATGAATTGCAGTCTTTTTTTATTTCTTTGTAAAGAGTACTTCGAGGTAGAAGGTGATGAGACAGCAGTAAAGAAGTCTATGAATGGGAATTAAATGCCTGGCAGTGTTTCTTTTAAATACTGGTTTGAACAATATTCAACACCATACTTGTAGCGACTTTCTCTGACATTCCGTGCTTTCTTCGGATCGATATGAATCCGTTTGATCTCAGGATAGGTTTCCATGATTTTTGAAGCTATTTTGTCACCGGGTTCATCTGGGTCAGTTAATACATAAACTTCATCACAAAGGATTAATGCTTCTTCAATCGCTCTTCGTTCTTTATGTCGAAACGATATTCCATTTAATATGACAAAATGGGCGTGAGGATGAACACTTTGTACTCTCAGTTGATCACTTTTGCCTTCAACAATGTATCCGGTCATTGCGCCTCCTGTAAAACTAAGATTCATTATCATTTTATGGAGAGCATATCGATAATAGTACGACTTCTACAAAATATTTGGACAAAGGAAGTGTAATGATTGAAGAAGCTAATATCTTTTATAAGAAATATTTTTCTTAGCTTCTTTTCACTTTTGATGGTTTACGGATTGTTTTTACTGCTCAGTGATATAGAGGGTTTATTTGTAGGGGTGATTCTTCTTTTAGTATGCTTTTTCTTATTCAGCATCCGATTCATAGAAATCCTTAAAGGAAGAAGAGCAACTTTTCTTAAAGCACGAATTCAGCCAAATCTCATTATTACTATTGTTATTGCATTCGCTACCGTAATTTTATCGATAAGCAACTATGCGCTCGAAACTTCTTTGCCTAATTCGTTAACATCAAGAGTAAAAAATCAATTTTATTTGGAAGCAATTTTAGTAGAAAAAGATAGAATATTTGAGCGCGTATCCTTCTTAAAAACTTTAAAAAATGTAAATGAGGAAAGTGCTACGGTTTTTTATGAACCGCAAGATGAGAAGTTTGCAGGATCTGCAATTCGGCATATCCGTAAAATGCAGTCTTATCACAATGAATGGATTGATGTTCATCAAGCTCTTCCGGTTACGCTCATCCTCTATCGAAACCCATTAATCTTTCAGCAACATTTGCCATTTCATTCTTATGAAAATCTGCAAGCATTGTACGTCCCTGCTCAAGAAACAATTCATCTGCTTGTTACTGACGAAATGGATGAGAATCCTGATAAATTTCTAGAATTGGTGGGACATGAATATACACATCATTGGATTGTAAGTTACTTGTTTGAAAATAAATTGGATAACCGGCATCTTCCTAGGTGGTTTGAAGAAGGGATTGCAGAATATGCAGGAAAACAGAGTGTGAGAGAGGTGCCTATCTTTGTACCTCTAAACTTCATTCCCTTCACAAGACTGCACTCAGTCGAAGAATGGGCTTATGAGAATCGAAGAAAATCTACTCATCGTCCATACAGACAGAGCTACTATGCGATCGACCAATTGGTTAAAGACGGAAATAAATCTAAAATCAAATCGTTATTACTTAATAAACAGCAAAATTTTTATCGTATGTTTGAGAAAGAAACAGGTGAATCACTCATTGAGTTTGAAGTACGTTTCTTAAGAGAAGAGTTTATGAACATGAAGCGGTGAAATTGATCTGTTCAATAAACGGGTGCCTAAACAAAAAGAACTCCTTAGGAAAGGAGCTCTTTAGTTATTATCTGCTTTTTAGCTTTCGTTTAATAATTGGCAATAACCTTTTCTTACCTTGTTTTATTAAAAAAGCAACCGCCATTCCTTTAATGCCTTTTTTAATACGTCCCATTTTCATCCTCCTATAAAAATCATAGTTGTTTCATGTAATATACCCGAAATCAGCATGCAGCAATCCTTTTATATTTTTACGGGTTACTTGTCTATACGTCTCAGCACGATATGAATAATATGAACCGAATACAATTTTATAGGAGTTGAATGTATTGAGTATGAATAGAAGTTTTCCACCTTTTCCAGGTCAAGGCGGCGGGCAAGGTGGAGGGCAAGGGTTTGGCCCACCAGGTGGACCTCCAGGCGGACCACCAGGAGGCGGCGGTGGCGGTGGAATGGCACCAACATCAGCACCTCCTACGTTTACACCATCTCAATCACAAGGTTTTAGTTTGCAAGGTGGAGGCGGAGGCGGTGGAAGTCAGCCAGGAGTTTATGCAGTTGATCCGGGAGCGATTAGACCTTGTTTGTACCAATATGTCTACATCTGGCCAACATGGGGACCAGGATTTTGGGCATGGCTTACCTTTGCAGGTCGTAGATCGGTTGCAGGATTCCGTTGGACCGGCAATAGATGGATCTATTTCGGCATGGATACACGCCAAATTAGTTCATTTTATTGTTACTAAGAACAGCCGCCTCTGTGCGGTTGTTTTTTATTCTAAAGGTATAGTGGTTCTTTCAGAACACTCCATGTTTCATATATTTTAATATCAGAGGAAATGTGTTTTGTTAGTATATATTGAGCTGCTTCCCAAACAAGAGGAGAGCACCAATCACTTCTAAGATTATTAGGGTGTATCCATCTTGTGCCTTTAGAATCTTGATCAGGAATATCTGCTAAAGTGGCTTGTGAAGTTTATCTAGCGTACATTCAAAATATATAGCTGTATGCTGTGAGTAGGTCCATTGCTTATAGATCCATGGAAGTTCGTAACAGCGTTCGCCTAGCTTAATTCCTTTCTTTACAACAAATCCCGTCTCTTCTAATACTTCACGGATAACCGTTTCGTATTCAGTTTCACCAACGATAGGTGTGCCTCCAGGAAGATCGAACCGATTTTTATAAGGTCCTCCGTTTTTTTCAATTACGAGCAGTTCTCCAGTTTCGTTATAAGAGATAGAATAGATACCTCTGTGTGTATGCATCTTATACAGCCTTTCATAACAAAAATACCTCTCCAATATACATGAAAAGGTATTTTATCATTTTTATTTCTTTACGAGTGCATTTAGTTCTGAGGTTAATGCTTCAAACTTGTTGAAACTTTCTACCACTTCTTCTACACATCTATGTTGCTCTTCTACCGATGCGAGAACCTCTTCCACAGAACCACTAGATGTTTCTGCGATTCCTGAAACCGAATGAATTTCTCCTACAATATATCCGGTAGATTCATACAATTGATTAATCAATTCTTGTACTTCAGAAGACTGTGTTGCAACTTGATCAGTGTTTACTAAAATTTGAATAAAATTGTTTGCAGTCTTCTCAGTCGCTTCAAGACTGGATGTGACGACACCTTGCGAACCATCTACAAATTGAGCTGCTTGTTTGGCTTTGTTACGGATTTCACCTAAGATTGCTCCAATCTGCTTTGTAGAATGTTGAGAATCTTCAGCAAGGCGGCGAACCTCGTCTGCAACAACTGCAAATCCTCTACCTTGATCCCCGGCACGCGCTGCTTCAATTGCAGCATTCAATGCAAGCAGATTCGTTTGAGAAGAAATTTCTTCAATTGTCGTTAAAATTCCTTCTATGGATTCACTTTGCTGATTTAATTCATACATAAGAGTGTTTGTTTGCTGCATTAGTTCGCTCACTTCTTTCATCTTAGAAGAGAGTTCTAGTACTTGGTTTTCTCCTGCTTTTGTAACAGTTGCTGTTTGCTCTGAAAGTTTTTTCATATCGCTGGAGTGTTGAAAAAGGCCTTTTGCTACGTCGTTGGTACTTGTGACAGATTGACTCATTCCACCTACACTGACAGCCTGAGATTCCACACCTTTTGCTACTTCTGTAAAGGCGAAAGTAATGTTGCTCGATATTTCACCTGTTCGTTTTACGTTTTCCTTTACCGATTGACTAAAGTGATGCAAATTTTCTGTTGCATCCTTAATCTTAGTCAACAACTGTTCCAATTTAACTCTATCATTTTCCGATTGTTTTTCAGCATCCCTAATATTTTCATGCATACGCTGACCAATTCTCGCTTGTGCTACTAAAGCTGCAGTAATTACGGTTAAGAAAACGTTTAATGAGATAATGATCTTAGGGTCTTGTCCGGCAAACATCGTTTCTTTATATTGAAAAAAGAAGAAATTAGTTAACAATAATCCACTAATACCCGATAGTAAGATAGAAAGATAGTTATGATACAACGTGATAACTGCCAAGCATACATATGTCATAAGATAAGTTGAAATCTTCGGGTTCGTGTCCGCCATGATAACCGTCAGAATCGTTAAGCCGATAACAACAAAATATTGAACGGCGTATGGAGCCCATTTTCGGTACGTCCAAATCGATAGTGAGAGAAGTATAACTAGTCCAGCTATACCATAAAACATGACACTGTCTATGGTTTTCGTACTAGCGAAAGTACTTGCTAGACCAAGGAAATACATACCCCACAGCATTTTTGTAACTAGTTTATTCGTTTGTAAATTTGAGGCAAATGATGGATTCAAATTTCGTCATCTCCGTTTTAAAATGTATAAGTACTATTTATATATCGTCAGGATTCTCATAGCATTTAAGGTGTTTACCAAAATTTGTTTTATATGTCTGAATACGTAGTTCATTACTATCAAACTTTTAATTTGAGGTGTTTAACAATGATAAAAAAAACGTGGATATTTGCAATCATACTAATGCTTGCAGCTTGTAGCAGTGAATCGAAAAGCACCGATACAACTGAAGAACCAGCTCCGAAAACAGCCGAAACTTCACCAACTGAAAAGAATGAAGAAGTAAAAGAAGAACCAGTTAACGAAGAAGTTACTTCTATTGAAGAAGAAGGAACGTATATTGGTCTGATTGACAATAATTCTATTGAAGTAGAAGCTGCAGGTGAAACATTAGTTCTTCGACTTACAGACGAAGTAAGGGATGACGTTGAGAGTTTGGAGGAAGGAGCCAAAGTTAACATCATTTATAAGAAGAATGAAGAAGGACAATGGCTGCTTGAGCAGATTACAGAAAAAAGTGTGCCAGAAGCTGCTCCATCGAAAAAGCTAACGTACATAGTGGATGGAACCTCTATTGAAGAGGACGCCGTTTTAACAGAGAGTGAACTGAATTACCACTTTTATAAGCTACCAGATTTTGAATTTACAGCAGAGGAACCACGAAAAGATTTACTATTTGCTACGAAATTTGCTGAAACATTCGTTAGAATAGAGCCGTTGTCAGAGGAGTCGTCCATTGATGATCTAAAAGAATGGGCGAATGACGAGCTTAAAGCGGTTGGAGAAGTAAGTGAAGTGAACGGAAAAGAGATCGCTGGACCGGCATTTGAAAACACTGCGTTATTTATTACAGCTTCAAAAGATTCTTACAAAAAATACATTGTGATTCAAGATTTAAGCAACGGAGATCAAGTCAAATATACGGTTAACTTGCCTGAGCATAAGAACGCTGCTAAATGGGAGCAAGCCATTTGGGCAATGCTTTCTACAATTCAAACCAAATAGTGAAAAAAAGCGTATCGTATTGGTGCGCTTTTTTTAATGTGTAGCAACTTTAAAATAAAGAACAAATCATTATCATAAAAGTGGCAGATGGCATATAATATTTACAAAGGTTTAAAAAGTTTCCTCAAGGAAAGATAGGTGAATGTTATGTGGTATAAAGAGAGTTCATTGTTTAAACTTCAGCAGTACACAATAATTCTACACAAACTTGGAATCTTTTCGAAGGAAGATAAGGTAGATATATTAGGTAAGATACAAAAGTACAAATTAAAAGTTGGTTTAAAAGACTAGGCTGCCTCAGTAGGGAGCCTCTTTATTTGTACATATATTTGCATACAGAAAAAACCCGGCAGTTACTGCCGGGTTTTTATATATAATCCGAACTTATTTTTTAGTTACGTTAGCTGCTTGTGGTCCGCGAGCTCCGTCAACAATTTCAAATTCTACTTCTTGACCTTCGTCAAGTGATTTAAAACCTTCTGATTGGATAGCAGAGAAATGTACGAATACGTCGTCTCCACCTTCAACTTCGATGAATCCAAAACCTTTTTCAGCGTTAAACCATTTTACTTTACCTGTTTGCATGTAAATGCCTCCTAGAACGTTTGCACTTTTGTGCTCTGTAATTACCAAACCACTTTCAAACTCTTAAGTTAAGATGTAATCCAGTACTGAATGGTTGTCACAAATATATCACAAGAAAAAAGCTCTCGCAAGGAACTTTTCTGAAAAATAGGAATAAAGAGTCAGGATATTTGTTCTTATGTAAATTTCAATTGAATGTTATGGTTTTTAGGTATACTTAACGAAATAAACATGATTGATTGTACAGTAAATAAAAACCATCTGCCTTCTATTCGCTAGCAGGAGATGGTTTTAAATCGTGTGATGGTCGAGTTGCTACAATACCTGTAGCTTTTACAATCTGGTTTAAGATGTTGACTCTGGATTGATCATCAAAGTTTTGAGCTTTGACAAAAGCGTATCCATCTTCATTTGATACATAGCGGGGTGGTAAATTGTTAAGTGTAATCGCAAAGACATCAGCTTTACAAACTTCGCATTTGCAAGGCAGCTGAAGTTGTCCCCAATAATTTTTTAGTGCTTCTTCTACTAGAATCTCCATGGCGTTTTTTACATTCATGGGCTTTTTACCCCTTTATACACAATCTATATGAATAGAATAGCTTATTCTTACTACATATGTAAACTTCTAGTGTGTGTAACAAGACTATTTAACTATAATTATTTTTTCATAAAACACTATATGTTACTTTTTTACTAAATTAACAATAATATATGATTTTTCTGATAATTAGCTTGAAATCATATATGATTTGCGATTAACATAGGATTATGAAGACTAAACATAAAACAAACAAACAGCAGTATGCTTATCAAGTCATCCGTTCTCGTATCTTAGATGGCAGGTATCCGCCTGGTCACAAACTTGTTATTGACCAACTGGCAAGAGAGCTTCAAACGAGTGCTATCCCGGTTCGTGAAGCGATTAGATTGCTGGAAGCGGACTCCTTGATTTCATTTAAGCCATACTCAGGAGCGATTGTTACCCCCTTCGATGAACAAGCATATTTAGAAACTTTATCCGTTCTAGCCGTATTAGAAGGTTTTGCGACTGCAGAATCATCCGTCCACTTTCCTCACGAAAAACTTGAAGGTTTAAGAGAGTATACAAAGCTTATGGAAGATGCACTTGAACATCTTGATTATTCTCTTTTCTCCAACTACAACAAAGAATTTCACAAACTCTCCTACAGATATTGCACCAATCAATTTCTGTTAGAACAGATTCATACAACATGGGAAAGGCTGGGTACTGTTCGCAAACAGGGGTCAACAATGAAACCTGTACGTATGAAGCGCTCAGTCACAGAACACTATCAACTAATTGAAATGATAGAAAGAAGAGAAGATCCAAAAGTAATAGAATCTTATACAAGAAACCATAAGTTAAACACGCTAAAAGCTTTTCTTGAGGATTCGAAACAAAATACATTTTGAGGAGATGAAGGCATGAAAGTAGAAGAGGTAAAAAAGTCTTTAAGAGGATCAATTGCTCCGATCATCACCCCGTTTCATGATGATGAGTCGCTGGATCTCGAAACGCTAAAAAATTTAATTGACTGGCATATCCAGTCTGGAAGTCACGGGATTTCCGTCACCGGGACGACAGGAGAACCATCGTCGCTGACATTAAAAGAACGTGAGCTTGTCATGGAAACAGCGATAAAAGCAGTAAATAAAAGAGTGCCTATCGTACCAGGAACTGGATCAACGAACCATCAAGAATCACTACATTTAACGAAATTAGCTCAAGAAATGGGTGCAGATGCCGCTATGGTCATTGTCCCATACTACAACAAGCCCTCTCAGCATGCGCTATACAAACATTTTAAACTTATCGCAGACTCAGTAGACATTCCTCTAATCATTTATAACATCCCAGGAAGAACAGCAGTAAATTTAGAAGTGAAGACACTTGCACGCCTTAACGAAGACTGTCCGAATATTATCGGAGTAAAAGAATCCAATAAAGACTTTGAGCATATTAACCGAGTGCTATTAAACTGTGGACGTGACTTTTTGCTGTTTTCAGGCATAGAACTTCTTTGTTATCCGATGCTTGCAATTGGTGGTGCAGGATACATATCAGCAACAGCAAATGTGCTTCCTTCTAAAGTGGCAGAAGTATACAACGCCTGGGAGTCTGGAAATGTAGAAGAAGCACTTAAGCTTCACTATGATTTAATGCCTCTAAATGATGTTCTTTTTAAAGATACGAATCCTGCTCCACTAAAAGCTGCGTTAGGCATGATGGGCAAGATCAATCCAAAATTAAGATTACCAATGGACTTGCCGGCAGATTCTTTGCAAAAAGAAATAAGAAGTGTACTTGCTGATTACGGGTTAGTAGAAAAAATAGGGAGTGAAGTATAAATGAAACATGCTCGTGTGATTTTTGAAGGAAGAGAACAAAAAGGAACTGTAGTGGATGATGTGATCACATTTTCATCAGGGAAATCAGCTAAGGTTAGTGAAATCAAAACGTGGCTTCCTCCATTTAAGCCGAATAAGATGATCGGGTTAGCGCTAAACTATGCCGATCATGCCGATGAGCTGGGACTGGAGAAACCTGCTGAACCTGTCCTTTTTATTAAACCAAACTCATCATTAGTGGGTCATAAAGGGCAAGTATTCTATCCAGATGGTGCAACATACATGCACTATGAAAATGAACTAGCTGTGGTCATTGGTAAAGAGGGAAGAAATATTAAAGCTGAAAACGCGATGGATTTTGTAAGCGGTTACACAATTGCGAACGATGTAACAGTCCGTGATTTTGTGAACAACTGGTACCGTCCTCCAGTACGCGCAAAAGGGCATGACACGTTTGGTCCGATGGGTCCTTATTATGTTGATGCCACAGATATCCCAGATGTTACGAACCTAGAACTACGCACATATGTGAACGGTGAATTGAGACAGCAGGGTAACACCAAAGATCTTATGTACTCTATCCCGGAGATCATTGAATTTGTTTCATCGTTCATGACGCTTGAACTAAATGATGTGATTTGGACAGGTACACCAAAAGGAATATCACACGTTCACCCAGGTGATGTGGTTAGACTTGAGATCGATTACTTAGGCTGTTTAGAGAATACGATCGCTGATGGTCGTACAGAAAAAGTTCCAACTGGAGGGAAGGATCATGAAACCGGAAATTAAAGAGTTGGTTCACCATTATATAGATGGTCAGTTTGTAACGGGACACAAAGGTGATTTTTTTGTAAACGTAAACCCTTTTACGAATGAAAAGATCAATACGGTTAGTGAAGGTACGATCGAAGATATTAATCGAGCTGCAGCTGCTGCAAAAAAGGCCTTCAAGCAAGGACCATGGGGCAAGATGAAGCAGGAAAAGCGACTGCAATACATCTATAAGGTTGCTGATTTAATCGATAGGGATGTAGAAGAGATTGCGTTGTTAGAGTCCTATGATACGGGACTTCCTATTGCTCAAACCCGAAAGATGGTAGGGCGTGCTGCGGATAACTTTAGATTTTATGCAGAAATGGTAAAGAACCGTATGTCTGGTGAAGCTTATCATGTGGATGATGAGTTCATGAACTATACGATTCAAAAGCCGGTCGGCGTTGCAGGGTTGATCACGCCATGGAATGCACCTTTCATGCTTGAGACTTGGAAGATCGCACCTGCACTTGCCACGGGAAACACGGTCATTTTGAAACCAGCTGAATGGTCGCCGTTAACTGCTAATAAACTAGCTGAACTTGTGGATGAAGCAGGACTTCCTGCAGGTGTTTTCAACATCGTTCATGGTTTTGGAGAGACAGCTGGAGCATCTCTTGTTGCTCATGAAGATGTACAGCTTATCTCGTTTACAGGTGAGACAAAGACAGGTTCAGAGATTATGAGAAACGGCGCTGCATCTTTAAAGCGTTTTTCAATGGAACTGGGCGGAAAGTCGCCGATCATCGTATTTGATGATTGTGATTTTGAACGTGCTCTCGATGCTTGTGTATGGGGAATCTTTTCTTTTAATGGAGAAAGGTGTACGGCGAACTCCCGCTTGTTCATTCAAGAATCGATTAAAGACGAGTTCGTAACACGTTTGAAAGAAAGGGTAGACAACATTATCGTAGGTGACCCGTCAGATCCAGATACAGAAGTCGGGCCACTCATTCATAAAGAACACTATGAAAATGTAAAACGATATTTACAGATTGCTAAAGACGAAGGTGCAGAAGTATACAGTCAGCCTATCTCTGAAACTCACAAAAAAGGAAACTTTGTTGCTCCGACACTTTTATTAAATGTGAAAAATGATATGACTGTAGCCCAAGAAGAAATATTCGGTCCAGTATTATCTGTGATGACCTTTAAAGATGAAGAAGAAGTAATTGATTATGCAAATGATATTAAATATGGTCTAGCGGGCTATGTGTGGACAAATGACATGAAAAAAGGTCTACGCGTCGCAAACGCGGTTGAAGCTGGGATGTTATGGGTGAACTCGCAAAACGTTCGTGATCTTCGTATTCCTTTCGGAGGCTCTAAGAATTCCGGGATCGGTCGTGAAGGCGGACACTATGCGTTTGAGTTTTATACTGAGATGAAAGTAGTGCATGTTGCACTAGCTGACCATCACATTCAGCAGTTCGGAAAGAAAAAACAGTCGCTTCAAACCGAAGCGAAACATTAGGAGGGATTTCTTTGCCTGCACGCACGGGGGAACAATATATCCAAGGGATTTCAAAGGCTAAGAATAACGTTTGGATTCATGGTGAGAAAGTGGAAGATGTTCCTTCTCATCCAGCTTTTCGAAACATTGTAAGATCCATTGCTAACCTGTATGACCTCCAGCATGAAAAAGCAGACAAGATGCTCTATACCTCTGAACAGACAGGAGATAAAGTGGGGCTTTCTTTTATTGCTCCTAAAACTGTAGACGATCTCATTCGCCGACGTGAGATGATTTCTGAATGGGCGGGATACACAGGCGGAATGATGGGGCGTACACCAGATTATTTAAACACGAGTGTTATGGCATTCGGTACGTCAGGTAACTTTTTTGCACAAAACGATCCAATGTTCGCAGAGAACGCAAGAAAGTATTATGACTATTGCCGGGAAAATGACATCAGCTTAACTCATACTCTGATTCATCCACAGACGAATCGTTCGAAAAAGCAGTCTGAACAAAAAGATCCATATTTATCCGCTCGCATCGTTGAAAAGAATAAAGACGGTATCGTAGTTAAAGGGGCGAGGTTGTTAGCTACACTTGGTGGGGTAACGGATGAGATCGTCGTGTTCCCATCAACATTGAACAAAGCTTCGTCTGAAGATGATCCGTATGCGATGGCTTTTGCTATTCCGAACAATACAGAAGGCTTAAAGTTCTTATGTCGAGAATCGTTTGATACGGGGCGAAGCCAATGGGATCATCCGTTAAGCTCTCGCTTTGAAGAGAGTGATGCGATTGTTGTTTTTGACAATGTTCTTGTACCTTGGGAGCGCGTTTTCGTAAGCGGCAGTTCAGATATTTGTAACCGTACGTATGTGGAGACGAACGCCATCGTTCATATGGCTCATCAAGTAATCGCAAAGAATACGGTAAAAACTGAATTTGTGCTCGGCGTCATCCTAAATATGATGGAATCTATCGGTATTGATGTGTTTCCACATGTCAAAGAAAAAGCATCTGAAGTCATGCTTATCCTGGAAACGATGCGTTCTCACCTTTACCGTGCAGAGCACAACGCTTCTCTTGATAAGTATGGAAACATGACACCGGACTTTGCACCATTGAACGCAGCTCGTAACTGGTATCCAAAAATGTATCAGCGCATTGTTGAAATTGTGAAGATCCTCGGTGCTTCTGGTTTGATGGGAATTCCAACAGAAGCAGATTTTAACGCTGATGACATCGGAGAACTTGTTCATCGTTATACACAAGGGGCTAACATTGATGGGTACGAACGCACTCAATTGTTCCGTTTAGCATGGGATATTTCAATAAGCACGTTCGGCGGTCGCCAAGCTCTTTATGAATATTACTTCTTTGGAGATCCGGCACGTATGTCGAACATCTATTATGATCAATTTAACAAAGAGCCTTATAAAGCGATGGTAAAAGATTTTCTGCAGCGCGTGAATTCTAAAAGCCATAATTACAGTAGTGTATAGGAGGAGCCGTCATGGATTTTAACATTATTCGAATTGCGCGTGTTGTCATGAACGTAACCGACCTTCATGCTTCCCGTGATTTTTACGTAAATGCTCTTGGATTCATCGAAACAGCCTCTTCATCAGAATGGATGGCATTACGTGGACTGGAGGAGCACTCTCATCACAGCCTTTTGTTGAAAAAAGCTGATAAGCCTGGCGTTCATGTTGTGAGCTACAAGGTGTGGGAAGACAGCCACTTAAATGCACTCGAATCCTTTTTTAAAGGGAAGGGCGCAAAAGTGCTATGGAAAGATGCAAATCCTGCAGTTGGAATCGGTAAAACGTTATGTGTAGAAGACCCTTCAGGCATACCGCTTGAGTTTTTTGTAGAGATGGAAAGTGTGGAGCGCTGTATCCAGAAGTATGATCTCTACCGCGGTGCACGTGTCCAGCGTATTGATCATATAAACTGTATGGTTCCAGATGTGGAAGCAGCTGTTCAATTCTATACAGATGAACTCGGATTTAGAATTTCTGAATATACAGCAACAGAAGATGATCGAACATGGGCGGCATGGCTTCATCGTAAGCCGACTGTACATGATGTTGCGTTTATGAACGGAGAAGGACCTCGTCTTCATCACGTAGGCTTTTGGCTGTCTGATCCGATGAGTCTCATCCATTGCTGTGATGTGATGGCGAGCATGGGATATGCTGACAATATCGAACGTGGGCCAGGACGTCACGGGTTATCGAACGCCTTCTTTTTATACGTTCGTGATCCGGATGGAAATCGCATTGAGTTATATAATGGAGACTATCTGACGAGTGATCCTGACTTTAAGCCGATCAAGTGGGATATTAACGACCCGAGGCGCCAGACGTTCTGGGGACATAAAGCTCCTGACAGCTGGTTTAACGAAGCAACCTCTTTTTTGAGTTTAGAAAAAGGTGAGCCGGTAGAGCTGAGAAGTCCGACTCTAGCGCAGCGCAAGCCTGATTTTGTGACTTGATTCTTAGATATAATGTTTGGAAAAGTAAATAAATTGAAGCCGGCTCCTGCTTTCAGTATGCAGGAGCCGGTTTTGTTTGAATTTTTGGGGAAATGTAGGAGGATTCTAGCTCGTCCAGCGGCATGATATGCACGATGGACGATAAGACCTCTACAATTCATTCTTAATATAAAGTAGTCCTCTCTCAGTCAGCCTTGTTCCTTTTCGCCCTTTTGCTTTCACGATAAATCCTTTTCTCTCCAAGAGGTCTAAGCGCAATCTGATTTGGGCTTCCGAAAGCTTAACGCCTTGTAATTCCAAGTCCAGCAGTAAGCTCTTTCGGCTGGATGCTTTACCAGAAAGATGATTGCGATAGATGCAGCTCATAATCGCAGCTTCTTCATTTGGTGCGATAAGCGGCAGTTCCTCCGAGGTGACTGAAATCTCCTTAATCGCCTCTCCTGCAAAAGTACTCTCAAAACTACTTATTCTCATCACTTCCTGAGGCAGATCCCAAACAGTAATCTTCTCTTTGTCGCAAACAGCAAGCATATAATCAATGGCGTTCTTTAATTCTCTAATATTACCCGTCCAGGAGCGGTTTATAAGATGGCCAACGACTTCATTCTCCACTTTCATTTTTTTCGTAGTACGCATCGCTAAAAAATGATTCAGTAAAAGTGGGATATCGCCTTTTCTCTCACGAAGTGCCGGGATTTTTAAATAAAGAACATTTAAACGATGATACAGATCTTCCCGGAACAATCCTTGCTTTATGTCAGATGCCAAGTCCTTGTTCGTTGCAGAAATAACCCTTACGTCAATAGGGAGTACACGAGTTCCTCCGACTCGCCTTAATTCTTTTTCCTGCAGAACACGTAAGAGGCGTGTCTGAAGTTTGACGCTAATATCACCAATTTCATCGAGAAAAATGGTACCACCTTCTGCTTGTTCAAAAAGACCTTGTTTTCCGCCTTTTTTTGCACCTGTAAATGCACCTTCTTCATATCCGAATAGTTCACTTTCTAATAAGTCCTCAGAAAGAGCAGAACAGTTTACTGCTAGAAAAGGGCCGTTTCTTCTGCGGGACTCGTTATGAATGGAGCTTGCGAAGAGTTCTTTACCCGTGCCGCTCTCCCCTTGTATGAGGAGGGAGAGATCTGTTGCAGCTAGTTTCTTCGCAATATTTTTTGTTCGAATAATTTCCTCGGAGTCCCCGATGATATCACTGAAAAAATACTTTCCAATATAACCTTTTCGCTTTAGTTCATGTCGTGCGGCTTTCTCCATCGAGATTGTAGTGCTCGTGTTTTTAAATGTTGCAATCATTGTGTTTTCCGCCGGTAATGCGAAACGATGAACCATAACATTTGTATCATTAATCGTGAAAAATTGATCTGATTGTTCACTTGTTGTATCTGTTAGAAAGTTCAGCAGGTCTTTATCTTTCATAATTTGTTTAATATGTTTTCCGACAGCTTGTCTTGAATCGGTTGAAAATATGCTTTTCAATTCTTCGTTAAATACGGTAATCTTTCCCGTATGATCAAATGATAAAATACCATCATTCACTCCATTTAATACTTTGTCCAGGTGTTCGTTAAGTTGAAGTGCCTTTTGATTAGCAAGTGCAAGCTTCTTAGACAACTGAATAATTTTTTCTGTAAAACGTTCAGAAATGCCTGTTGCCCGGTCATCTAAGACACCAAGTATGCTCAAAATCTCTGTTATGGTAGTAATGTCGATCAGACGTACGCCGATATTAATAATTCTCTTAACCTCTTTTGGCACGAGATGCATCTCGCCGGGTGTCACAGCGATATCTGCATGTTGGTAGTGAGGAATGCCAGGATAGTAGGGAAGGTAATTCAAGTGATTGATTCCTAGATGTTTGAGAGTTTGTACCGACTGTTCTACCGTTTGAGGAAAATCGTTCACATACATAACATCTGTACCCTCTGGCAGTTGTAAAAGCTGATCCATAAATTCATAGTTGACGGTGCGTCTTGCCGTAATCACTCTACAAGATTTACTCAAACAGTGAGCTACCTCGCGTTTTATCAGATAAGAAGATAGAATTACGATTTCATTCTCCAGTCGTGTAGGAAGAATCTCTTCGGAAGAATAGCTTCTAATATGAAAATAGTCGCCTAATATGGATTGAAGTTGGCAGGATAAAGCAATACGAGTTTCCTTTGTACCTGCTAATAGAACAATCTGTTTTTTAGTTTCCATCATATACACCTTCTTTTAATGGTCTTTTTTAGGTCGTTTTTTGGTTATGAAACTATTATCTTATAACCAGCCATTAAATAAAACAAAATATTTAAAAACCTTTAACAAAGGGAGACGGAATGTTGGCATAATTCTTGCAAATGATGAATGGTGAATTATAGAAAAGGGGGAAGTAACGTGGATAAGAAAAAAGGTATTACGATGCCGGACACGTTTGTTATCGTGTTTTTTGTTGTAGCATTAATGGCTTTACTAACGTATATCATTCCGGCAGGTCAATTTGAGACAAAAGAAACAACCTTTATGCAGGGTGGCGAAGAGCAGACTAAAACAGTACTTGTTCCTGATAGCTTTTCGTATGTAAAAGGGGAGGACGGAGAGCCAGCTACTCAAGGGGTAAGTCTGTTTGAAGAAGGCGGTGGTGCCGGTTTTTTAAACTACATTTTTGAAGGTTTAGTTTCTGGGGATAAATGGGGGTCAGCAGTTGGGGTTGTTGCCTTTATACTAATCATCGGCGGCGCGTTCGGTATCATTATGAAAACGCGTGCGATAGAAGACAGTATATTAAAAATGATCGACCATACTAAAGGTAGAGAAGCACTCATTATCCCGCTCATGTTCTTATTATTCTCTCTAGGCGGTGCTGTTTTTGGGATGGGTGAAGAAGCGATCGCATTTGCGATGATTCTTGTCCCCGTTGTGATAGCACTCGGTTATGATGCCATAACAGCCATTATGATTACATACGTTGCAACACAGATTGGTTTTGCAACATCATGGATGAACCCGTTCGGTGTCGCGATTGCACAAGGTGTTGCTGGCATTCCAGTACTATCTGGTGCACCATTCCGAATTGGGATGTGGGCTTTCTTTACATTAGTAGGAATTGTATATACATGGATATACGCATCAAGAATTAGAAAAGATCCAAAGCGTTCCTTATCTTATGATTCAGATGCATACTTCCGTGAAGATTTTAAACATACAGATATTAAATCAAACTTTGGAACAGGCCATATCTTAATTCTTCTTACTATTTTAGCGGGAGTTGCCTGGATCGTTTGGGGAGTTGTAGAAAGAGCATATTACATTCCAGAAATTGCGACTCAATTTTTTACGATTGGTTTAGTTGCGGGTATAATTGGTATTATATTCAAGATGAACGACATGACAGTGAACGGAATTGCTGATGGCTTTAAAGAAGGGGCAAAGGATCTTCTTCCAGCAGCACTTATCGTCGGTATGGCAAAAGGTATTGTGATCATCCTTGGTGGTGACAATCCTGCTGAAGCATCAGTATTAAACACGATTCTACATGCGGCAGGTGGAATTGTTGAAGATGTGCCTACAGCGCTATCGGCTTGGATTATGTATGTATTCCAATCTGTGTTTAACTTCTTTGTTGTATCAGGTTCAGGTCAAGCGGCACTGACAATGCCGTTAATGTCTCCGCTTGCTGATCTTGCGGGAGTTACAAGGCAAGTCGCAGTTCTAGCTTTCCAACTTGGTGACGGTTTTACGAACATGATTGTACCAACTTCTGCGGCTTTGATGGGAACACTAGGAGTTGCACGTCTAGATTGGGGAAAATGGTTCGAGTTCCAAATTAAGTTTCAAGCGTTGTTGTTTACTTTTGCCTCAATCATAATTGTAATTGCTGTACTAATTGGTTTTAAATAATCTATCTTTGAAGAATAAAGGAATGATTTACATGTTTACTCTTATCAAAGGCGGTGAGGTATATACGCCTCATTATCTTGGTAAAAAGGATATCTTACTAGCTGCTGGGAAGATTGCCAGCATCTCAGAAAATATTAATTGGCCGGCACCTGCTCTAGATATTAATATTATTGATGCAACCGGAAAAATTGTGACACCAGGATTTATTGATGCACATGTTCATATTACTGGTGGCGGAGGAGAAGGCGGTTATAAAACGAGAACTCCTGAGATCTATTTTTCAGATGTTACTAAAGCTGGTGTGACAACCATTGTTGGTGTGATCGGGACAGACGGAACAGCTCGTACGATGACTAATTTAATCGCGAAAGCAAAAGCGCTTAAAGAGGAAGGAATATCGTGCTTCGTTCATACTGGATCATACCAAGTACCTGTTAAAACGTTAACGGGGAATATCGAAACAGACATTATGATGATTGATGAGATTATTGGTGTAGGTGAAATTGCTATTGCTGATCATCGATCCAGCCAGCCGGTTGCTCACGAAATCGCAAGGCTTGCGTCACAAGCAAGAGTTGGAGGTATGCTTTCAGGAAAAGCGGGTGTAGTGAACATTCACCTTGGCGACAGTAAACGCATGTTGTCTTTAATTGAGGAAGTTGTAGAGACGACTGATCTGCCTATTTCTCAATTTTATCCGACTCATATTAACCGAAATTCTTATTTATTTGAAGCAGGTATCGAATATGCAAAAAAAGGCGGTATCGTGGATTTTACAACGAGTACGACAAAGCAGTTTTTAGAAGAAGGCGAAGTCAAATGCAGCATTGGGTTAAAGAAAATGCTTGATAGAGGGGTTGCTATCGAACAAATAACCTTCACATCAGACGCGCAGGGAAGTTTGCCTGCATTTAATGAATTTGGAGAATTTACTGGGCTGCGTATCGGTAAAGTGAACTCGCTGTACAGCGAAGTGCGTGACGCAGTTAAAACAGAAGGTGTTGCATTTCAAACAGCATTGCAAACAATCACTTCTAATCCCGCTCGCGTTTTAAAGCTTAAACAAAAAGGAAGGTTGCAAGAAGGACTTGATGCTGATCTTGTTCTGCTTAATGAAGATCTTAGCATCGATTCAGTTATTGCGTTAGGGCAAGTGGTGGTTCAAAATGGAGAAGCTTTGGTCAAGGGAACTTTTGAAGAGTAAAGGGAGCTAATTATTGGCTTCCTTTTTCACTTTTAACTTATGAAATATATGGTAAAATAGGGAACATACATAATTTTTCTAAAAGGTGGCGATCATGTGGCAAAACAAGAAATTCCGACAGCATTAAGTCCAGAATTGTTTGAACACCTGCAAGGCGAACAGCTTGTCCTCTTAGGAACCGTTGACGTAGAAACGAAAGCTCCATCTGTTAACGCAATATCTTGGGTAAAGAGCTTGTCAAAAGAAAAGATTCGATTTACGGTTACGAACAATTCACGTATCGTAACAAACATTAAAGATAATCCAAATGTGGTCCTTACGGTGGTAGGGCTTGAAACGGTGTATTCTATTAATGGAAGAGCGAATATACTTCAAGATACCATGGAAGGTGTACCATTAAAGCTTGCGAAGATTGAAGTGGAAATTGATCATGTTTTTGAAAGCATGTTCTGGGGTGCAAAGATCGTCCAAGAACCTGTTTATGAAAAAACGTATAATGAAAAGAAAGCGAAAGAGTTAGATGTACAAGTGTATGACGCTCTAATGAAATAAGGTGGCTTTCTACAACTAGAAGAATCATACAAACCGTCAAAACATTATGTTGTGGCGGTTTTTTGTTTATTTATAGATTTGTTCTTAGAAAGGAAGTCATGAAAAAACAAGGAGGAGATCACATGCCTATCGTATACAGATTGTTTTTCTTATCTGGTCTAATTTCAATGTTTGTAGGCATCTTGCAGATCACGAGTCTTGTGGAAACAACTGATGGATTGAACGTTTGGGGATATTTTCTTCTGCTGTGGGGGATTGCTGCATTTTTATGTGCGTTAAACCGCTTTAATATTGGGTGGATAAACAAACTGTTGGCTGTTGTGGGAATTTTAATTCACGGGACAGTAGTTATGTATGGTCTTTTGTTTCCGGTTGACGCAGAAACAAAAGGAGTACAGGTTATAATTATTTTGTCTCCATTATTCTCATTTATCTCCGTATGCTGCTGTGGATTTATTGTAGGACAAAAAAGTGATAAAACACATTCAAATACGTTAAGCAAATAGTGAACTTTTGTCTCTTTGTGATAAAATTAAATGATTAACTCCTTGTTTTTCCTAAAGTCGGTTTTAAACAAGTTAACTGTGGCAACGATGAGGGTATGAGGAAGAAAAGGGTGAACGATGGATGGACTGGCGAAACTGGGAACGCTATTTTACTGAAAAAAATATATTAGAGCTGCTTGATCAATACAAAGATCTAGGTTTTTTGCCAGGAATATTGCTGCCTATGCTTGAATCATTTCTGCCGATTCTTCCGCTCTTTATCTTTGTAGCGGGAAATGCAGCAGCATACGGATTTTGGTTAGGTTTTCTCTATTCATGGATTGGGGTTTGCGTAGGTTCTATCATCGTATTCTTGCTAGTACGGCGGTATGGACAAAAGCGTTTTTTGAATTTCTTAAACAGGCATACAAACACTACACGAATGCTAGGCTGGGTAGAGAGGCATGGTTTTGGTATGCTATTTCTTATTTATTGTTTTCCGTTTACTCCTTCCGCTCTAGTAAATGTTGTAGGCGGATTATCGAGGATAAATATTAAAACCTTTTTGCTTGCATTAACTCTCGGTAAATTGGTGATGATCGCGATCGTTTCTTTTATCGGGTATGATTTTATCGATGTGTTGAAAAGTCCTTTAAAACTTGGGATGATTGCTTTTGGCATATTTGTATTGTGGCTAGGTGGAAAAATAGTCGAATCAAGACTTAAAGAATCAGAGCATCGGGCGTGATAAAACGCCAGGTGCTTTTTTACTTTCACGAAGATCTTTTTCCTTGAATATAGTTAAAAAGAGGAAGGGAGACTTTGTATTGATTAAGATTAAGTCACAAAAGCAGATTGAAAAGATGCAAGAAGCGGGAAGGCTGCTTGCTTCATGTCACAGAGAATTAAGCAAGCTTGTTATACCTGGAACAACAACATTTAAAATTGATCAGTTTGTTGAAAGTTTTTTAACAGCTCACGGAGCAAAAGCTGCTCAAAAAGGATATATGGGGTATCCTTTTGCGACATGTGCTTCTGTAAATGATGAAGTATGTCACGGGCTTCCAAATAAAAATGCGTTAAGAGACGGAGATATCGTAACGATTGATTTTGTTGTGAATTTAAATGGATGGCTGGCTGATTCCGCTTGGTCATATGAAGTAGGAAAGGTTTCTAAAAAGTCTCGTGCTTTGTTGGCAACAACTAAACAAGCACTATATAAGGGGATAGAACAAGCTCGGGTTGGTAATCGTATAGGTGATATCGGTCATGCGATTCAATCTTATGCGGAGAATAAGGGCTATTCGATTGTTCGAGAGTTTATTGGGCATGGTATAGGTCGCTCCATACACGAAGAGCCTCAAGTTCACCATGTTGGAGAGCGTAACACAGGAATCACTTTAAAAGAGGGTATGGTCATAACCATTGAACCTATACTCAATGGAGGGCGGCCGCACGTTAGTTTATTGGAGGATGGTTGGACCGCCGTCACTTATGATGGAAGTCTTTCAGCACAATATGAACATACTGTTGCCATTACAAAAGAGGGACCAATTATTTTAACAGAACAAGCTTAAAATAAACATTGCCGCATATTCTTTAAAGAAGAGCGGTAATTTTTTTTGCTCTTAAGGTTATTTTTTTAAAGTAACTTGACATAGACAAGTTGCTCATTGTAATATACTAACATAAAGTAAGTTAAATTCATGAAGAGAAAGAGGGATAGGGATGTTATCATTAGGATTACTGATTATTCGATTAGTAGTAGGTCTAGCATTAGCAGCACATGGAGCTCAAAAGTTGTTTGGGTGGTTCGGCGGTTATGGATTAAAAGGAACTGGAGGCTGGATGGAATCTATCGGTATTAAACCAGGCTATACGATGGCTCTATTAGCAGGTCTGGCTGAATTTGGCGGAGGACTTTTGTTTGCCGCAGGTTTGTTCACCGAAATTGGTGCTGTGCTGATCGCTGGAACGATGCTTGTGGCTGCAGTTAAAGTTCACTTGCAGAACGGGTTCTGGGTAACTTCGAACGGCTATGAGTTTAACCTAGTCTTAATCGCAGTAGTGATAGGAGTCGCCTTAACAGGTGCAGGAGATTATTCTTTGGATCACCTTTGGTTAAAATAGAACTGAATACAGAACAAAAATGACGAAACCACTTTATGCTAAGTGGTTTTTTCTTTTGCCTAAGTAATTAAGATCAGAAGAAAAGATTCAATACGATACCATAGTCACAGTTAGAAAAATCACTTATAATGGTGAAGTACTTTTATAAGGAGGTGACGTTCCTTGTTTAAAGAGATGTCAGAGAACCAGATATTATTATATGTCATAAAAAACTTAAAAGAGTTACGAAAAAAAGAATTTCAGCTCTTAATCGATGAACTTCACCCGTATGATATCGCAAATGTTTATAAAAATTTGCCGGAAAAGCACAGACATAAGTTTGTTACGTTTTTAACCACAAGACAGATCGCTTCCTTGATTCAAGAGCTAGAAAGTGACCTTCAGATGGAAATTCTGAACAAACTTGGCATTGAGCGCTCATCTCACATCATGAACTTAATGGAGAATGACGATTTGGCCGATCTTCTCGGCAACTTGGATGTTAATGAGATCCAAGATTTTCTGTCTTCCATGAAAGCAGATGAATCGAAGACGGTTCAAAGTCTTATGCAGTATGATTCAGATACCGCTGGTGGAATCATGACTAATCGGTTTGTATGGATTCCGCAAGTGTATACAGTCAGAGATGCGGTTGAAAAGCTAAAGACATTTGCCGGGTTTGCAGAGAATATTTATTACTTATATGTAATTGATGATGATAGAAGGCTTGTTGGTGTTGTCTCTTATCGTGATCTGTTATTAGCAGAGATGGATGAGAAGATCGAGGAAATCATGTACAGCAGGGTTATCTCCGTACCTGCAGAGACAGACCAAGAAGAAGTAGCGCGTACCATTGAGCGCTATGACTTTATAGCTGTCCCTGTAACAGATGAACATGATCGTTTGATCGGGATTGTTACAGTCGATGATGTCCTCGATGTATTAATTGAAGAAGCGAATGAAGACATCGAGAAGTTATCGGCAACAGGTAAATCCATTGATTTTCAGACGAGTGCTCTTGTAGCTTCCTATAGAAGACTACCTTGGCTTATTTTACTTCTTTTTATTGGTATCTTATCCGGTAGTATCATTAGCACGTTTGAAGGCACGATTGAACGCGCAGTTGCACTTACGTACTTTATGCCAATGATTGCAGGTATGACAGGAAATACAGGCACACAGTCACTTGCAGTAGTTGTTCGTGGACTTGTATCGCATGACATCGATCGGCCGACCATTATGAAATTAATACTCCGAGAATTTGGTGTTGGTTTTATTATAGGAATTACATGCGGAATTTTAATCTCAATCGTGGCTTTCTTATGGAAAGGCAATCTAATATTGGGGCTTGTTGTGGGCAGTTCCTTGTTCTTCACATTAATAATTGGAACGCTTGCTGGAACGCTTATTCCGTTATTGCTATACAGATTTAAGATTGACCCAGCGGTAGCGTCGGGACCTCTTATCACAACATTGAATGATATTTTTTCACTCTTGGTTTACTTTGGTACAGCAACAATGTTTTTGTCTCATCTTCTATAGAAATAAGAAAATCAGTCTTCTGACTGGTTTTTTATTTTTGAAAAAAATGTTGCATTTTTCCAATTCGCGGATACAATTAAACAAAATAAGGAGGAGTATAGAGATGATAGTTAAGATGGATCAAACGTGGCATGAAAAAGTTATGAACTATTTGAGTGCAGAACCTGCGCTAAACTTATTCATCATCGCTGATATTGAGAATTTTGGTTATGAAACAGATTCTCAAGACATCTGGGCAGATGTTGAAGAGAACGGAGCGATCACAGGAATTCTTCTTCGTTATAAAGGAAACTACCTTCCTTACGCCAAAGGGGGGATTAATGCAAAAGCATTCTCAGAGATTATCAATAAAGATAAAAGTTATGAGATGCTTTCTGGTAAAAAGGAAATCACGGAGCAGTTTACTCCTTATTTACAGTTTGAGCGAACAAAAGAACTGTATTTTGCTGAGCTAAAAGATGCAACATCATTAAAGAAAAATATATCAAGAGAAAGCATCTTACAAGCAGAGCTTAAAGATGTTGATAGCCTCATGGAATTAAAATATTTGATCAAAGAATTCTCAATTGGAAAAACAGCTAAAGAAAGCTTGGAGCAAGCATTATCCACCAAAACAGGGCGCACTTATTTTATTAGAGAAGAGGATACCGTTGTTTCTTGTGCATCCTCTACGGCTGAAAATTCATTATCAGCGATGATTGTCGGCGTTTGTTCACACCCTGAAAAAAGAAACAAAGGGTATGCCTCACTTTGTATGGAAGCGCTATGCTACGATATTCTAGCTGAAGGGAAAACGCTTTGTCTTTTCTATGATAATCCTAAAGCAGGGTCGATATATAAGCGTTTAGGCTTTAAAGATATTGGATTTTGGAGTATGAACTATTCAGTCCAAACAACAGAAACCCAAAAAAACCAAGAAGTAGTGAAATAACTTTCAAATCTTTTTCTCCTCTGACAATTGAATGAAGTGAAGATGCGTAACTCTCGGCTAGGACGTTGAGGGCAGCCCGAAGAATGATGTGCCCAATAGCGAAAAAAAGACGGCAGAATCAACTCTAGCGATTCTGCCGTCTTTCTCTTTGGCACTTTTCTAAAAGATTGTTGCTTTAAACTCTTTGTCACCTTTGATAATTGATTGAAGTGGAAGGTGTGTGCCTACCACCTGAGATACTCCATGCAAGGCATGCGACGAGGAAGCTTACTACCAAGCATCACTTGTAGACGCAGGAGCAAGAAACTTCTTAAGGCGGGCAGTTTGAAAAGTGGAAGTGGCTCGTTCAGCCCCGAAAAGCAAAAGTTGAATGGGCCATGAAGGCGCACTTTGCCTTCTTGACCGTTAAACTTTTGACCTCGAGGGGCTAGCCACTGCAACTAGACAGCTGAGCCACTTAAGAGTGAAACGTACGAATGTGGCTCAGCGCCTGCCCCGTGGAAAGCGAGCAGCCTGGAACGGAAATCAACACTTCCAAAAGCAACAAAGTTTACGAAAACAGCCTTTTCTTTTGTTAACTAACCAAGCTTCCTTTCTTCGGCTTGTTCACTTGAGGCATTCTTTTCTTCATTTGAAGTTCTTAGTGGTATTTCTCTTAAGAAGAAGAAGGTTAATATGAATGCAGTGCCAATAACGATTGCGCCGGTTAAGAAAACGCCGTTTAAAGCATGACTCAATGACTCACGCAATATCCCAAGTACTTGTTTAATAACGTTTAACGATTCCGGTGGTAAAGCACTAAATTTTTCTAAAACAGCTTCTTGGTTCAGCAGCACTTGAGGATTTGCAAGCTCTTTAATCTGCTCGCTCATCTCAGGTGTAACACTGGGAGAAGAGGCGACTAACTTTTGGGACTCTTTGTTAAAGTGATCGGCTAGAGAGTTATTCATAACACTTCCCATGATTGAAACACCAATCGTACCACCAAGCTGTCTGAACAGCTGAACAGAAGAGGTCGCAACACCTAAATATTTATGTTCAATTGCGTTCTGCACAGTTAAGGTGAAGATGGGAAACGCGATTCCAAGTCCTGAACCTACGAGGATCATATTCATGATTGCTGTCGAATTAGTCGTTTGCGTATCCATAAAATGCATGCTTGTCATACCACTGACCATGATGAACAATCCAAGCATAGCCAATTTCTTGTACTTGCCTGTCTTAGTTATAATCTGCCCACTTATCGTGCTTCCTGCAACCATGGCAAGTGTTAATGGCATCATTACAAATCCTGATTTAGTAGCAGATGTTCCCATCACTCCTTGTATAAAGAAAGGCATATACATGATGGATCCAAACATGCCTGCTCCTAAAAAGAATCCGATTATATTAGAAACGGTGAACACTTTATTTTTGAACATATCAAGTGGTAGTACAGGACTTGATACACGCTTTTCTGTTAGCACAAACAAAAAGAAAGCTACGATCGTTACAGTGAAAAGTCCGATGATCTCTGGAGATACCCAATCGTATTCATTTCCTGCCCAGGTGAATGAAAGGAGAAGAGGAACCATTGTTAACGTTAGTAGCAGAGAACCTGTGTAATCAATAGATTCTTTCTCTTTTCTTTGTACAGAAGGAAATAAAAAGTAGATAGCAGCAAAAGCGACGAGGCCAAAGGGAAGAAAGATCCAGAATACCCAGTGCCAATGAAAGTGGTCGACGATGTATCCGCCTAATGTAGGACCAAATACGCTAGCTAAACCGAAAACACTGCTCATAATTCCTTGCCATCTGCCGCGTTCGCGAGGTGGAAATAGATCGCCAACTGCTGTGAAAGCAGTTGACATGATCATACCGCCTCCAAAGCCTTGAATACCTCTGTATAAGATGAGCTCAAGGATGCTTCCGGATATGCCGCATAAAAGCGAACCTGCCGTAAACACTCCAATCCCTAAAAGGATAAATGGCTTTCTTCCGTAAATGTCTGATAGTTTTCCAACTAAAATAGCAGTGATACTTGAAGTGAGCATGAAAATCGTGAAAACCCAGCTGTAGTATTCTATTCCTCCAAGATCAGCAATGATTTTTGGTAAGGACGTACCAACAATTGTTTGGTTTAACGCAGCAAAAAGCATAGCAGACATGATGGAAAGCATGATAATAACTTTCCGCCGCATTTCAAGATGTTCCATGCATCATCCTCCTATTCATGTTGTAAATAATTCACAATGTGAATTATTCGTTAAAAAGAAAACTGCTCTATTAATCAAGCAGTTTTGTTGAAGATTCTATCATTCGTTTTATGTCTCCATCTGTTAAAGCAGCAAACTTTTTTTCTAGGTAGTTATTTTTAATGTTATCCATTTTTCGTGCAATTTCTCTACCATCTTCAGTAATTTCCAAATAGACGATCCGACGGTCTGAATCTGATCGTACACGCTGAATATAATTCTTTCCAACAAGCCGATCCGTAACCGCGGTAATATGGCTTGATGAAACTTTTAATTCGTTTGCGATTTCGGAAGCCATCAGAGGACTTTGAATAAATAAAGTCTGAAGAACTGCAAACTCATTGCTTGGGATATAATCTGAGTACACTTCGTTCAAACCTTTTCTTAACGTGCGAAAAAGTCTGCGTAAACTCATTTCCAATTCGCGCTCTAAATCATTTCTTAATGGGGTTTGTTCTCTATTTTTCATTTTAACACCCTTGCTTTTTGTTTCTTCTTCTACTAGTATATGATAATTTATATTTAATAAGAAAGAAAGCAAAAGGTTTGGGGAGACACGGATTATGAAAAATTCAACATTATTTTTTGTGCTTTTAGGCTTTGGATTTTTGATCGGAGCAGCTTACTGGGTTTGGGCAATCACAACACAATCACAACCAGGTGGAATGTAAAAAAATGAGCCGTAATGGCTCTTTTTTTGTATAAACAAACACTTCTAATTTAAATAAATGGGAGGTGTTGGTATGAAAGTAAAGTATCAGATTACAACTAAACTTATTAAGAAAGATTGGAAGCAGCGTCCAGGAGGTAATCGTATACCACGCTATGCGGTTGCGCACGATACTGGTAACCCTAACTCTTCGGCTCAACAGAACCATAAATATTTCAATAGCAGACAACTAGAGGCTTCTGCACACGTATTCATAGATGATAAACAGATATTGATGATCATTCCATTGCAAGAAAAAGCTTGGCACGTTCGCTCTGACGTATCGGATGCTAATGAATGGGCGATTGGTGTAGAGTTATGCTATGGACCTTCCATAGATTTTAACAAAGCTTACAGCCGTTATGTATGGTTTTTTGCGTATTTATGTGAGATGTACCAATGGGACCCTGCGCGGGCCATAAAAGGGCACTTTCAGCTAGACCCAAAAAGAAGGACAGATCCTTTAAACTGTTTTCATCAATATGATAAAACATTTCCATTTTTCATTGAGGATGTTAAGTATGAGCTAAAAAAGTTTGTTGTTAACCAGAACGAGTTTAAAGAACTTGTCACTGCAGAAGAAAAGCTCTATAAGGTGCAGATTGGGGCATTCACATCTAGAGAGAATGCCGAAAACCTTTCTCGAAAAGCTAAATCTGCAGGATTTGCTGTTCATATTGATCACTCTTAAAACAATATATGGCAAAACAGCCTTGCGATGTGTTGATTTTTGATTCCAGGTCGCTCGCTTTCCGATCGGCAGGCTATTTTTTTGTGAGAATAGGTTTTAAGTACACAAATTAATGGTAAATAAGTTGGAGGTATGCCATTTTTTGTGTACATAGGGGGAAGCAGTAGAACATGGAGCAACAATTGAGGGTATTAGGTAAAAAAATCATTGAGCATAAATATGATCTATCAAAGAAAATTGATGAGGTGCGCGTATCACTTGGTGAGCATCCTACAGAGCAAACGGAATTTGTGTTAAACCTCCGTGGAGAACTATTTTCATACTTTGGAAAAGCTCTTTACGAAGATAAGAAAACATCACAAGAACATTTTATTAACTGGGGAAGAAAAAATGGCGAGCTTGCTGTTCAGCATGAAGTTCCGCTGGACAAAGCATTAAGCAGTACCAGATACTATAGAATGGTGCTTTGGGATTTCATACGTAACGAAATTAGTAATGAAAAATTCAGCGTTGAAACCATTTTGAAAGCCGCCTCTATCATCGACCCATTTCTAGATGAAACGGTCCATGCTTTTAGTGTCGCATATGTTGAGAATAATAATCGTGTACTTGGATTGGCTAGAGAGGCAATTGAAGAGTTGTCTGTTCCCGTTGTCAGGCTGACAAGAGCGGTTGCGGTTCTCCCGCTTGTAGGAACGATTGATACGCATCGCTCTAAGTTAATTATGGAAACTTCTCTTCAAAAATGCATGGAATTACAGATTGAACATCTATTTATCGATCTATCTGGTGTAGCCGTGATTGATACGATGGTCGCTCATAATTTATTTAAGGTAATAAATTCTCTTAAGCTTTTAGGTGTAAATGTAACCTTAAGCGGGATGCGTCCTGAACTTGCTCAGACTGTCGTTTCGCTAGGAATTAGTTTCGAAGGATTTTCAATTGCTGGAAACTTGTATCAGGAGCTTGAAGCAATGGGGATTCGACCTCAAAAAAATAAATAAACCACAAATACTTGCCTCTTAAGTAAGGCAGGTATTTTTTTCTAGTATAAAAAGAACGTTTGTTCGCATATAATATAAAAAAGGAGGTTGCTTCATGACTAACTTATTAATGAGATGCATTCAAGAACGGGTTGGAATAGAAATGATCTACCTCTCGCAAAAAGGTGATATCTCGCACCGTTTTGTAATTCCATACTCTTTCGACGGTCATACAATAAAGGGATACTGCTCGGCAAAAAAGCAGATTCGAAGTTTTCACATAAGAAACATATTATCCTTACATTCACGTTTTTTGTCTTCTTGAGATTGGGGGGATTGTCGTGCAATATGGAAGCGAAGAAGAGCGTTCGCTTATTGAAAAATTTGTGATGTATCCGATTTTACTTACAGTGTTTAATCGCGATCTGCAGATTATTTGCGGCTCTCCATTTAAATTGAGACAGCCATACGTTGCATTAGTAGAACAAATTATGAATCAAATCAGCAAAGATCTATTTGATGTACGAATTGAATTGAGAAAAAGAAGAATTAAAGTTATGGATGCACGCCGTGAGGAAGATATTACAGAATATGAAATCTTTATTAGGGGTTATCGTGAAATTATGAGGTTTCCAAACATTCATCTAAAAAACAAAGCAGAAACACTTATGCTTTCTTATCTACAAGTGACCGTAAAATAATGGATAAAGCATGCCAGTTTCATTTTCGATAACATCTGTATACAATGAACGTATTGCAGAAACATAAGATGATGATAATAGGATTAGAATTTGAATTGAGGAACCTTATGGAACACTTTATCCAGCTAGCTAGACAATTGAACAGAGAAATAATGATTGAAAGCCGCAGCCCATTTGATCCGGTATGTCCGGTGAATACACCACACCCTTGGCAGATGCTGGGCTGTGGGAACTATGCAGCGGTGTTTTCACATCCTGATCATCCAGCATATGTAGTTAAGATTTACGGCAGGGATGAGCATGGATTGTTAGAGGAAAAAAAGGTTTATGATCGACTAGGAACACACCCTGGATTTTCTGTTTGTTATTATTCCGAACAACGTTTTTTAATCTTAAAACGTATTGAGGGAATGACTCTGTACGACTGTGTGCATAAAGGTGTTAAAATTCCTGAAAATGTGATTTATGACATCGATGAAGCAGTGAGGCATGCAAAAGACAAAGGATTGTTTCCTAACGATGTACATGGAAAAAATGTCATGATATCCAATAATACAGGAATTATTGTAGACGTATCTGATTTTAGCCGATACGAAACTTGCAGGAAATGGAAAGATTTGAGGAAAGCTTATTTTACATTTTACAAGAAAACGCTGTATTACTTTCCAATAAAGATTCCTTATATTGTTTTGAATGGAGTAAGGATTGGGTATAGGTACTATAGAAAGTTAAAAATATCCAAAAAACAAAGCCTAAAATAATAGGATTAAAGAACTATTAAAATCATTGGCACAAATTACCTTAGTAGGATATAATAACTATAAATCAATAGAAACCTTTGTTATTAAGGGCAAACCAGTTGAAAAGCTGGGACGCAAAGCTATGGGCCTAAAGTATGGTGAACATGCAATGGCAGCCGGTTGCCAAAGGGAAACGGACTCGTGTTTAGACACAAGCGTTTCTATGAAGCTTTATTCTCGTATTTTGTAGTTTCTCTGCAGGAATAATGTGTTCCATAGAGGTTAAAAGTATCTAAAACATAAATTGAAGCCATTCCCTTTATTAGGTGATGGCTTTTTGTATGTAATTTTTGAGGGATTTGAGGGGTTGTAGAATGGAAAACTTCCAACTAGACTTACGCGCACTCAAAAGAAACTTGTTACCAGAATTTATGAAGTCTATTCCAGCCATGATACATACACACAAAGAACATCTAAGAAAAAATGAAGACTTTCATACGTTTCTAAACGGTTTTGTTGAGCAATACGAGAAGATACTAGAGAAATTTTTACGCGGGATTGTGCATGCAGTGTTTTTAGAAGAAGAACGATTTAAATCCTTTTTAAAACAAGGAGAGCAGAAAGCGTTTCGATCAGGTATTCATTTTTTAAGGCATCAACGAATTCCTCATCAAGCACTTGCGTGTTTTACAACGAGTATTAGTGAATCCGTTTTATTTGAAGTAAAAAAAGCAACGTCCAACGAGCCGTTAGTGATACAACTATTTATGTTAGATCGCTGGAACCGGATTTCTCACCATGCTGTTACAGGTTTTCTAAGCGGTTTCTCTTCTCAACAGTTTAAAGATCTTAAGGAGATTAGCATTCGTGATCCATTAACAAATCTGTATAATCGTCGTTACTTTTATGATTGTTTAGAAAAGGAGCTAGAAAAGGCAAATAGACTTAAGCTTCCTCTTACACTTGTCATGTTTGATATCAATAACTTTAAATTAATCAATGACGAGCTAGGGCATCACGCGGGTGACGAGATACTTCAGCAGATCGCAGAACTTTCAAAGCGACTAAAATTGTTCTCTGGATTTAGATTCGGTGGAGATGAATTTGTTTTTCTCTTACCAGGAATTAATGAAGATGAAGCATACATCTTAACTGAAAAACTAGAGAGTCAGCTTATCGTTTGGAATGAATCCATCTCATTAGCGTATGGTGCAATAGAATTACTTGCAGATGCATGCGAAAACATAGACTATTACCTGCAGCTTGCTGATGAGCGTATGTACACGAACAAAAGAGCTAGAAGTGAGAATAAATCACTGATTTGATCATGTAAAATAATGGGCCTTTCTGCTATGTTTTTCGCAGATCGTATAACGTAAAGGAAGTTGAATGCATGAAAGATTCATTTACGATTACGGAACACCGTTCTGAAACCATATCATCTTTGTTACGGTGGTTCTTTTTAATTCTTTGTATACCTGTTTTTTATTATCAACCTATATCAAGCGTCTTGAATTATGAAACGGAAACTTTTCCGATCCTTTTTATAATCGGCATTATATATATGACATCCACACAAGTTGTATTACACCGATTGCCAGAGACGTCACTGTACTACCGTGTTTTTACAAGAGGTGGAATTGTTTTTGATTGTCTTGCTTATGCATGGTTGATGCAGCTTACTGGTGGAGCTGATAGTCCGTTTGTTGCTGTTGGTTACCTAATCGTTATCCATGCTGCTCTGTATTGGAGGTTAAAGGGCGCTTTTATAGTAGGAACAGTGAGTTTTACCATTCTCTGTTACTTTTTTATAAGAGATAGTGGGTATTTGAACACGCTCTCTTCCTTTGAATTTTTAATGAAGAGCATCTTCTTATGGTTGATCGCTTTTTACGGCGGTGTGATTGCCTCAAAAGAAAGACAATATTATTTCGAGAAGAATATGTATCAGCTTCAATCTGAACAAGACTATTTAACAGGTTTGCTGAATCATCGGAAATTTCAAGAGGACGTATTGGAAAAAACAAAACAGAATAAACCTTTTACACTTGTATTATGTGATATTGATCGGTTTAAAATGTTTAACGATCAGCATGGCCATTTAATTGGTGATGAGGTGCTCAAGCTTGTAGGTGCAACGTTTAAACGCTTCATTTCTTTAAAAGAAGGAGAAGCTTATCGTTACGGTGGAGAAGAGTTCGCCTGGATTCTCCATACTACATGCAGAACAGAAGTGAAAAATACGATTGAAACGATCAATAAGCATTTAGAAACCTTTCCGTATATATCAGGTGATAATGAGTTACCTGTTACACTTAGTTATGGCATTGCGAGTTATGTAGAAGGTGAGAAGCCTTCGCAAATGATTCAAAGAGCTGATGTGCTGCTATACGAAGCAAAGGCGGCAGGAAGAAATACGTTAAAATTGGATACGGTCACAATGGAGGAAAATCAGCTATCAATATAGCGGTTTTCCTTTTTTATGATTTTCGTTCCTTGGTGCACTCTCGTCTACCCGAAATGATGGTATGTGCCTTTTACCAATATTATTCGTTTGCGTAACTATCCTATAACTACCAGGAGGATGTGCTTCTTTTTAAAGGTCGTAGCCTTTGATGTCATAGTAGATTATGAGATAATGAAGTTAGAATTCAAGTGCGGAACAGGGGATGAACATAATGAGTTTGCAATTTATTTTGGGACGATCCGGCTGCGGAAAGTCCCACTCTGTATTTAAGGAGATCCAAAGAGAACTTACAGAACGTCCTTCAGGAAATCCGATCATCTATCTTGTACCAGATCAGATGACCTTTCAATCGGAGTATAAGCTTGCATCAACGCCAGAATTATCCGGAATGATGCGTGCGCAAGTCTTTAGTTTTTCAAGGCTTGCTTGGCGTATTCTTGGTGAGACCGGTGGTTTGACAAGAATGCACATCACATCTACTGGAATAAGGATGATGCTTCGGAAAATCGTCGAGCATAAAAAAGAAGATCTTAAAATCTTTCGAAAAGCCTCTGAACAAAGTGGTTTTTACGAATTACTTGAGTTGATGACTACAGAACTTAAACGATATTGTGTTAGTGCAGAAGATCTTTCGTGGAATGCTGAAACACTGCTTTCTCTCGGTCAAAAAGAAAATAATAAAAAAGTGCTTCAGGATAAATTATCAGATCTGAGTGTCATTTCGAGCTCCTTGGATGAGGCACTGATTGGGAAGTATGTAGATTCAGAAGATTATTTACGTTTGCTTCAAGCAAAGATTCCTTTATCCGAGAGCATTAATGAAAGTGAAATTTACATAGATGGATTTCATTCGTTTACTCCACAAGAACTTGAAGTTATAGCGGGATTACTGGCACACGCCAAAAAAGTGACCATTGCACTCACTGTCGATGAATCTTTTACTACGGAGTCAGAACCTCATGAGCTAGATTTGTTTTATATGACAAAAAAGACGGCTCAGACGCTAACAGCACAGGCCAAAGAACTTGGTGTATTCGTTGAGGAACCAATCTATCTTCATGAAAAGCCTAAGTTTAATTCAAGTGCTATCGCTCATATCGAAGAGCAGTATGATCGAAGGCCGTCCATACCATCTTCCAAACATGAAGGTGTTGGAGTAGCGGCAGCTGTCAATGTTCGGTCAGAAGTTGAAGGAGCGGCAAGGAAAATCGCAGAACTCGTTCGTGACCACGGATATAGGTATCGCGATATCGCAGTTACAGTCCGAAATGCTGGTAGTTATCAAACACTGATCGAAACGGTATTTACAGATTATGAGATACCTGTTTTTCTTGATCAAAAAAAATCTATGCTTCACCATCCACTGATTGAGCTTATACGTTCTTCACTAGATATTGTCTTAAAGAATTGGCGCTATGAAGCCGTTTTTCGAGCTGTTAAAACAGATATGCTCTATCCGCTTGATGAGATAAGAAAAACGACTTCTGAGATGAGACGTTGTATGGATGAACTTGAAAATTATGTGTTAGCACTTGGTATTCAAGGCAGAAGGTGGACAGATCCTAAACCTTGGAAGTATAAAAGATTTAGAGGATTCGAAGCAGAAGATTTTGGAAAGACAACTCGTGATGATGAAAAAGAACAGCTGATTAACGATATGCGGGACATGATTGTATCTCCTTTGAGTCGTTTATCTAAAAACCTATCAAACAGTAAAAGTATCATCCAATATTGTAAAAGTCTTTATCAGTATCTTGAGGATTTAAATGTACCGATGAAACTTGAACGCTTGAGACTTCATGCGGAATCAGCAGGTAAATTACGGTCAGCATCTGAACATGGCCAAGTTTGGAATGCGGTTCTGGGTCTCCTCGATGAGATGGTAGAGTTGACTGGTGAGGAAGAACTTTCTAAAGAAACGTGGATGCAAATGCTTGAAACAGGGCTTGAGAGTCTTAAATTTGCTCTTGTTCCTCCTTCTCTCGATCAAGTACTAGTAGGAACGATGGAAAGATCTCGTTTCACAGATGTAAAAGTGAATTTTGTTCTTGGCGTAAACGATGGAATCATTCCGTTAAAACCTAAGGACGATGGATTGCTTTCAGAAGATGAAAGAGAGGCTCTGGATCGAAACGGTGTGGTGCTAGCACCGACGGCACGCAGAAAGCTGCTTGATGAACAGTTTATGATCTATCTGGCTTTAACGAATGCTAGTGATCATCTGTTTGTTTCATATGCCCTAGCAGACGAGGAAGGGAAAACGATGCAGCCTTCTATGGTCATACAGCGATTGCATGATCTTTTCCCTGATTTAAAGGAAGAACTATATCAAAATGAACCAGCTTTACAAAACGATTTGGATTTTGTGCAGCATCCAATAAAGAGTGTATCTTTTTTAAGTACGCAGCTCAGAGAATGGAAAAAAGGTTATCCGATTTCTTCCGTTTGGTGGGATGTATACAATTGGGTGGTCAGAGATAAGGATTATGATTTCTATGCAAAGCGAGCTCTGTCTTCTCTCTTCTATTTTAATAGAGAAGCACCTCTCAGTTCATCTGTATCAAGAGATCTTTATGGTGATAAGATTTTAACGAGCATCTCGAGAATGGAGCTTTTCCAATCATGTCCATTCTCTCAGTTCATGTCGTATGGTCTGAAGCTTAAAGAACGGCAAATGTACAGACTTGAAGCTCCAGATATCGGACAGCTTTTTCATGCTGCGTTAAAACAGATGAATGATTCGCTTCAGCAAAGAAGCGTAGCCTGGAGTGATCTTTCAAAAGGGGACTGTTATCGTTTGGCAGGAGATATTGTAGAACTCTTGGCACCACAGCTTCAGCATGAGATTCTGTTAAGTTCTAATAGACATCTTTATATCAAGAAAAAGCTAAAAGAAGTAGTCGGAAAAGCTTCTCACATATTAAGTCAGCACGCAAAGGCGAGCGGGTTCACTCCTGCAGGTCTTGAACTAGCATTTGCTTCTGGTGCAACATTGCCGCCATTAACGTATAAATTGCCGAATGGAACGACTATGGAAGTGATCGGACGTATCGATCGTGTTGATACAGCAAAAAGTTCAAAAGGACTTCTTATGCGCGTAATTGATTATAAATCAAGCTCAACTGGTCTCAACTTGGCAGAGCTGTATCATGGAATTGCTCTGCAGATGCTGACTTATCTAGACGTTGCAGTCACACATTCAGAAAGTTGGCTTGGTGAAAAATCCGTTCCAGCAGGCGTTCTGTATTTCCATGTACACAACCCACTATTGAGTCAAAAGAAACTGCTTAGTGTGGAAGAAATCGAAAAAGAAGTGTTAAAGAAGTTTAAGATGAAAGGTTTAGTACTTGCTGAAGAAGAGGCCGTTCAACTTATGGACAGTACAATGGATAAGCGTTCTTCTATCATTCCAGTCGCTCTAACTCAAAAAGGATTTCATAAGTCACATTCCTCGATCGCCTCAAGTGAGCAGTTTAACACGATGCGTAATCATGCGCGTAAGATGGCTGTAACGAGTGGAGAAGGAATTACAAACGGAGTGATCGATATCTCTCCATATGAGATGAAGAAAAAAACACCATGTACGTTCTGTTCATATAAGCCTGTTTGTCAGTTTGATCAAACCCTTGAAGAGAATCAATACCGTCAACTTCGTTCAGAAAAAGATGACGTCATCCTAGAAAAAATGCATCAGGAAGGAGGAACTGTCAATTGAAGACTTTAATCCCAAAACCAGAAGGTGCCACTTGGACGGATGAACAGTGGCAGGCTATTCAAGCCAGAGGAGAAAACGTTCTCGTTGCTGCAGCAGCTGGATCAGGAAAAACGGCCGTGCTTGTCGAACGAATCATCACGATGATACGTGAAAAGATTGCTGATGTAGATCGGTTGCTTATCGTTACGTTCACAAACGCTGCTGCTGCTGAAATGAGAAAAAGAATTGGAGAAGCAATCGATAAAGAGCTGTCTTTAAACCCTTCATCTCTACACTTAAGAAGACAGCTTAACTTGTTAAACAAAGCATCGATCTCTACTCTTCATTCTTTTTGTATTGAGGTGCTTCGTAAACACTATTACGAAACGAATCTCGATCCTGGCTTTCGTGTAGCAGAAGAAACAGAAGCAGAACTTATTCGCCAAGAAGTGATAGAAGATTTATTTGAAGAAGAGTATAGCAAGGGAGAAGACCATATTTTCTACCAAGTGGTCGATGCTTATAGTTCTGACCGAAATGATATAGAACTCCAAAAATTGATCTTATCTCTCTTTGATTTTGCTCGAAGTCACCCTGATCCGAACGGCTGGCTAGACCAGATGGCAGAAACATATCAGGTACAATCAGCAAGCATTGATGATCTTCCTTGGACGAAAGAGCTTCTCTTTGATATCTCGCTACATATAGACGGGCTTCGTTCTTTGGCATTAAGAGCGATAGAGCTGAGCGAGCTTTCAGGAGGACCTCTTGCATACGCAGAAACACTTCAAGAAGATCTCGTCTTTATTGAACGATTACTTCGTGCAAAGAATAGCTGGAGTGAGCTTTATGAGGAGTTTCAATCCTATGAGCCTCCGAAATTAAAGGCTATTCGTGGGAAAGATGTAGATGAAGAACTGAAGAATAAAGTAAAAGCTATGAGAGACAACATTAAAAAGCGGACGAGTGCATTAAAGGAAGAATATTTTGAAAGACACCCCGATTCGTATAACGTTCATATCGAAGAGATGGCTCCAGTCGTAAAAGAGCTTTCTTCCTTGGTGAAAAAGTTTGGTGAACGTTATTTGGAAGCAAAGCAGGAAAAGTCTCTTGTTGATTTTGGTGACCTTGAGCATTATTGCCTTGGAGTTTTAAAAGGTGTAGGGTCTACGATGGATGCACCGGTTCCATCAGAAGCGGCTCTAGAATATCGCGAAAGATTTGTAGAGGTACTAGTCGATGAGTATCAAGATACGAATTTTGTTCAAGAATCCATTGTACGCCTAGTATCAAAGGATGAGGAAGCAGGAAACATGTTCATGGTAGGTGATGTAAAGCAATCCATCTATCGATTCAGACTAGCAGAACCACTTCTTTTCTTAAGCAAGTACAAGCAGTTCACGAAAGAAGGCGGAAACGGATTACGCATTGACCTTGCCAAAAACTTTAGAAGCAGAAATGGAATCTTGCAAGCTACAAACTATTTGTTCAGACAGATCATGAACGAAAAAGTAGGGGAAATTGAGTACAACGATGATGCTGAATTAAAGCTTGGTGCCACTTATTACCCTGAGCAAGAGGGAAATGAACCAGAACTTTTACTTATTAATAAAAGTCAGCCTGTAACAAATGAAGAAGGTCTTGAGAGTGGAGAAGTAGAGAAGTCTGAGCTTGAAACCGTTCAGTTAGAGGCAAGAGTCATCGCTGAAAAAATAAAACAGATCGTTGGAACAGCGGATAATTCTCCTCATCTCGTTCTTGATAAACATACGAAAAAATTACGTCCTGCAAAATACAAAGACATTGTCATGTTGTTTCGTGCAACCTCCGTATGGGCACCAGTCATACTAGAAGAGTTTAAACAGCAAGGAATACCTGCGTATGCTGAACTTTCAACTGGCTATTTTGATGCGACGGAAATTCATGTCATGATGTCACTATTGAAAGTGATCGATAATCCACTGCAAGACATCCCGCTTGCTGCCGTTCTTCGTTCGCCGCTAGTCGGAATGACAGGCGAAGAACTTGCAGTGATCAGATTGAAACAAAAACAAGATAATTATTTGGGAGCCGTAGAACTGTATCGTGCTGAAGGAGAAAATGCTGCAATTCAAGAGAAAGTCTCTGCGTTTTTAGACCAATTGGAAAAATGGCGTCATCAAGCGCGACAAGGATCTCTTTCTGACCTGATCTGGGAAATTTATCGAGAGACAGGTTATTTTGATTATGTAGGCGGATTAACGGGTGGCAAACAGCGACAAGCGAACTTAAGAGCTTTATATGACCGTGCGAAAATGTATGAAAGTACATCTTTTCGAGGGCTTTTCCGCTTTCTTCGTTTTATTGAAAGAATGCAGGAACGAGGCAAAGATCTAGGAGCTGCAAGAGCGCTAGGTGAGCAAGAAGATGTAGTTCGTGTAATGACGATTCATAAAAGTAAAGGTCTAGAGTTTCCAATCGTTTTCGTTGGGGGTATCAATAAACAGTTCAATACAAGAGACCTGAACGAAAAAGTTCTTCTTCATAAAGAACTAGGACTAGGAACTCAATATATAAATCCCGAGTACCGAATCGCCTATCCGACACTGCCGAAGCTTGCGATCGCGGGAAGAAAGAAAATGGAATTGATCGCAGAAGAGATGCGAGTACTATATGTCGCTCTTACACGCGCTAAAGAAAAATTGTATTTAGTCGGCACAGTAAATGATATTGAAAAATCTGTGGATGCGTGGAGTGATTCTCTTTATGAAGAAAATTGGATTCTACCAGACTTTGAAAGAGCTGGAGTAAAGAGTTATCTCGATTGGATCGGGAGAGCAGTCATCCGCCATAAGAACGCTGACCCCCTTTTATCGCTGCTAGGAACAAGTGAAAGAGGTAGAGGTGAAGTTTATCTGGATGAAACAGATTGGAAGATTACCGTCCTGCAAGCGAGTCAATATGAAGAGTTGAAAGTTGAAGAGAAAGAAAAACAAGAAGAACTGCTGAATCGTCTAGAGAACTATGAAACGGTGAATCTTGTTACGAATGATTTTGATGAAGTTAAGCGGCGACTGGAATGGAATTATACACATAAACAATCAACATATACCCGTTCTAAACAATCTGTTACAGAAATTAAAAAACAATATCAAGCTGATGAGTATAGTTCTACCGAATTAGTAAAAGCAGCCCAACAAGCTATACACGAGCGGCCCAAATTTATGCAGGAAGAACAGTTGAACGCTGCTGAAGTTGGAACAGCCATGCATATGGTCATGCAGCATGTTGACTTTAGAAGACCAGCTACACTAGACTCTCTTCAAAACCAGCTTGCAGAAATAGAAACGAAAGAGCTGCTTACAAGAGAACAAGCTCAGTATATCCAGCTTCCACAAATCCAGGAGTTTATGGAAGGACCACTTGGCGAGAGAATCAAAGAGAACGAGAATTTAAAAAGAGAAATTCCGTTTAGTATAGCGCTCCCGATATCAGAAATTCAAAGAGAGTGGACCGGCGAAGAAGAGTATGTTCTCGTACAAGGTGTTATTGACTGTCTCATTGAAGAGGAAGACGGTTATATACTGATTGATTATAAAACAGACAAAATCACGAACCGCTTTACAAATGGCTTTACAGGAGCAAGAGACATCCTGTTCAACCGTTACGAGTTGCAGCTTAATTTGTACGCAAAGGCTATTGAAAGAATACTAAAAAAGCCTGTTAAAGAAAGTTATCTTTACTTTTTTGATGGTGGACACATTCTTCAAGTGAAATAAGGAGGGATACGATGCGATTACTTCATACGGCTGACTGGCATCTTGGGCGCTCATTAGAAGGACGAAGTAGACTTCAGGAACAACAAGATTTTTTAGACGAACTAGTAGAGATCGTACAGCGTGAAAAAATAGATGCGGTATTAATGGCGGGAGATGTTTTTGATACGGTAAATCCTCCAGCTGCGGCAGAGCAAATGTTTTATGATGCACTGTCACGGATCAATAGAAAAGGAGAATGTCCATTCATCGCGATAGCGGGAAACCATGATCATCCAGAGAGACTAGCAGCATCTTTCCCGCTTTTAAGAGAACTGGGCATAACGCTAGTAGGTCTTCCAACGTTAGACCTTCAACGTGTCCCGATAAAGAGAACGGGAGAAATGCTAGAAATCGCAGCATTACCTTATCCTTCTGAATCAAGGCTGAAAATGCTTTTGAGTGAATCAGCTGAAGAATTAGATGTTAGAACCCAATACGATGATTGGGTAGACTCTTATTTTAAGAAGATCACATCTCAATTTAGCCCAGGAAATGTGAATGTTGCCATGAGTCATCTTTATGTAGCAGGAAGCAAGGAGACTGACTCAGAGCGCCCTGTACATATTGGTGGTGCTTATACGGTTGCTGCTGAAAGCCTTCCGAGTGCAGCACAATACGTGGCATTAGGCCATCTGCATCGTCCACAGCGAATTAAACGAGCAAAAACAGACGCAAGGTATTCAGGTTCTCCACTTTCTTATAGTTTCTCAGAAAGCGGTCAAGCAAAATCCGTATCCATTATTGACGTGCAACCAAACGGTATAGCAGAGGTAGAAGAGATTCATTTATGTGCAGGAAAACCACTTGTAGCATGGGAAGCTAGAAATGGTGTGTCAGAGGTTTTTCAAGGAATTCAAGATGGAATGTATCAGAATTGCTGGATTGATCTATCCGTACATGTTCAAGATGCACTGTCGATGGAAGAGATTCAACGGCTTAGAAAAGCACATGATGGTATTGTTCATATCAAACCTGTGTTTCAAGAAAAGTCCGGAGAACAAATTGCGGTATCCGCTCAAAAACTACCTGTAGATGAACTATTTACAACGTTTTATGAGCGACAAACAGGTGGAGCGGTTCCTGACAATGAGTTGATCTCCTTATTTCTTGATCTTGTTGGAGAAGAGGAAACAGAAGGAGAGGAACGCGAATGAGACCTATATCATTAAACGTTTCAGGCTTGCAAAGTTTTCGAGAAGCACAAGCCGTTCCTTTTCATGAGCTTTGTTCTGGCGGAGTCTTCGGTATCTTTGGACCGACCGGCAGTGGTAAGTCCACGATTCTTGACGCGGTGACACTTGCTCTATACGGGAAAGTTGAGCGTGCAGCTGGTGGAACACACGGAATTATGAACCAGGCTGAAGATAAACTGTCTGTTTCGTTTACTTTTCAATTAGGTGAAGGTGCTCAGCAAAAAGAATATAGCGTGGAACGTACGTTTAAAAGAAGTGGCGAACATTCCATTCGAACAAGTACGTGCAGATTAATTGAAACCGTGGATAATGAATCTGTCGTTCATGCAGACAAAGAACGGGATGTTACACGTCTTGTGCAAGAGCTGATCGGTCTAACAATCGATGATTTCACGCGTGCAGTCGTGTTGCCTCAAGGTAAGTTTGCTGAATTTTTATCACTAAAAGGTGCGGATAGAAGGCAGATGCTGCAACGGTTGTTTCAGCTTGAAAAATACGGAGATAAACTGAATCAAAAGTTAAAGAAGCGGTCGGATGAACAAAAAAATCGCTTAAATGAAATCACTGCTGAACAAACGGGTCTAGGAGAAGCTTCCTTAGAAACTCTTCAGCAGGCAACCGTTTATCTGAAGGAAAATGAAAAAAAGTTAGAACAGATATCCAAACAGTACAAAGAAAAAGAAGAGAACCTCAAAAAGCTTGAGGTGTATTGGGATGCTCAAGTTCAAAATGAAAAACTGATCCAAGAGAGAAACGAACTGAAGAAACTGGAAATCTCTATGGGACGTGTTCAAGGGAATCTAAAGAAAGCTATTTCTGCAGACAAAATTTATCCTTATGCAAACGAATGGAAGCATTCGCTCAAAGATGAGAAAAAAATCCGTGGAGAGCAAGAGGAACTAAAAAGACAAACTGAAAAGCTTAAAACTATTCTTGAAGAGCTAGAAAAGAAATATGAATTAGCCAAGAAGGCAATCAATCTGGAAGAGCCTGTTCTTATCGAAAAAAGAAGCGGCTTAAAAGAAGCGGTTGACTGGGAAAAGGATCTTGAGAGTAAAAATGAACTTTTGCAAAACGAAACCCAAAAGCATAAACAATTAGTGACATTGTACGAAAAATGCGAAAAAGCTGAGTATGATGCCACGCAAATACTTAAGCGTGGGAAGGATAAACAATCTGCGTTAAAGAAAGAATTGTCTCAAATTGAAATAACACAAAAAGACCGGATTAAATTTCAACAAGCTATCTTGCTAAATCAACGATTAGAAGATGTTCACGATGAAGAGAAAAAGATACAAAAAGAAATCTCCGTTTCAGAAACTGAAATGATTTCTGCAGAAAAAACAAAAAAACAGATCAGTTCAACAATAGCTGACAGTTACGATGCAGGAAAGAAACTGCTGAAACATATTCAAGAAATGTATGCAGAAGTGGAAGAAGCTCTGCGTTCGAATGAAGTGGTCTCAAAAGATTTAAAGGCTAACCTTCGTGAATTGAAAAACGAACAAGAAAAAATGAGGATCAACTATTTAGCTGCACAGCTTTCTGCAGAATTAAAAGAGAACGAGCCGTGCTCTGTATGTGGTTCAACAACCCATCCTTCACCGAAGCGAATGCATGAGACTTTTGAACATGATAACGAGCGTATTCAAGAATTAGAAGAAGCGAATGAAAGTCTGAAAGAGCATTATCATGTGCTGAAACATCTTAGTGAAGGACTTGAAAAGGATTCCCAAACGCTATGGAAAAAGCTAAATCTTGCTGAAGCGGAAATTGCAGCAGCAGATCTGAGTATGACTTTGGTGGAGAAAGAAAATATCAGCGTGTTTTCTTTGGAACAATTCAAGGATCATGTAACGATAGTAAAAGGTATTCAGCAAGATAAGCTTCAAGTGGAAGAACGCATGCAGAAGTTATTGTCCAAATTAGAAGAAGATCAAAAACAATATGAACGGATTTCTATTTCTGTTGAAAATGGTGAAGAGACAACGAACAAGTTAAGTCAACAGCTTTCTTTAATATCAACAAAAATGGAACAGATTCATTCGGAATGGAAGCAATCTGAGATACCTTTTTCATCAACAGAGCTGAAAGAGCAGCTAGAAATTTTTCAGCAAAAAGAAAGTCGTCATGCGGAAATCGTAAAAAGCTTGAACATTGCGGAAGAATTTCTAGAAACACAAACGAAAAAAATGGAATCTGCCAAAGAGCAAAAATCTGAGTTGAAGATGAGTTTATCGGTCTCTTCTAATCAACAAGAGATGCTTCAAAAAGAAATTCAAAATTTAAAAGAAAAGTTATATAACAGAGTAGGCTATGAAAAAGTTCAAAAAGTTCTTGTAGAAACACAGAATGAGTTGCAGAATCTGAAGACAGCATACATTGATTCAGAACGGGAGTATGACATTGCCAAGAAGCAATATGTAGAAAGTGATAAAGTATACCATTCTTCTGTTCAACGGATGAATGATGCTGTATCAAGAGTAGAAAAAGCAAAACAAGAATGGAACAAACAGTTAAGAAGGTCAGATTTCCAATCGTATGAAGACTTTGAAAACTGTTTGAAAGATGAACAAGTTCAGATGGAATGGGAAAAGCAGATCGCGGATTACCATGATCGGTGTAAATCAAATGCTTTGGCTTTAGAAGCGATAAAAGAAAAGCTCCCTGAGGAGATTCTTTCAGATCAACATGTTGAATCTGCGAGAAGCCAACTATTAAGTCTCAAGCAAGAAATGAATCATACGCATGAGGCTGTTGGTGAAGCGCGACAAAGATATATGATGATTGAGAAAAATCATAAACGTTTCAACGAGTTGGAAAAGGAAAAGAAAAAGGTTTCTAACTTATTAGAGCAATTAGGTAAGCTTCAAGGTGTATTCCGTGGAAATGCTTTTGTTGAATTTATGGCAGAAGAGCAGCTGCATCTTGTAACACGCGATGCATCTGGCAGACTCGCGAAACTTACTCGTGGACGATATGCGATCGAAGTAGATTCAGCGGGTGGTTTTGTTATCCGGGATGATGCTAACGGAGGAATCAAACGCCCCGTAACCTCTTTATCTGGTGGAGAAACCTTTTTAACATCACTCGCACTCGCGCTTTCGCTTTCTGCTCAGATTCAATTAAGAGGAAAGTTTCCTCTTCAGTTCTTCTTCCTAGACGAAGGATTTGGCACACTTGACCAAGAGCTGCTAGATACAGTTGTAACTGCGTTAGAAAAAGTTAGGATGGAAAACTTTTCGATCGGAGTAATATCTCACGTTCCTGAGTTAAAAGCAAGGTTAACGAAACGACTGATCGTCGAACCTGCTGAACCTTCTGGCAGAGGAACTCGGGTTAAATTAGATCAGTTATAAAAAGGATGCAGGGCGTTTAAGCCTTGCATCCTTTTGTTATTCGATAATTCCATGACCGATGACTTTAACCTTAACTGAAGCGGTATAATCGATGTTTGGATACTCTTTGTTCCAATCTAATTTTTCCCATGTTGGGTTGTGAAATGCAATTAGCTTTCTGCCAACGCCAAATGTATCGCTGTTCATGTCTTGTAGTTTTTTAATAATGATGTTAGCATCCTTTGTTAGTGATTTGGTCAACGCGTTTTCGATATTTTGTATTTTCTTTTTTGAAGTGAGGTTGTCTCCAGGGTACTCTGTAATAACCACTTTCATATTGAGTTTAATATGTGCCGATATCTCACCATCAGGTGAAACATGCACATTGAACGTTCGTTTATTTCTCTTCACTTTTATCGAAGCATAGTTCAGAATCTTATCCTTATGTTTATCGGAAATCTTTTTTGTCAAAGACATAGAGATCGTCTTCTGTTTTCCGGTAAGCAACGTAAACAGTACCGCCTCAGCACCATGCATCTTACCTACCATCTCATAACCATGAAAAATTGCGATTCCATTCACTGAAACGGCATTCTTTTTGGGTACAAGATAAGGTAAAGCAAAATCCTGACCAGGATCAAACATTACTGGACATACGGTCTGAATGTTTTCCGCTGGCACTGTTGAAGCACCTTCTGCAGCACGAATTGATTCACTCAGATACTTACCAATTCCTATGGAGGATTTTGTTTCTTCAAACCTTGCACTGATCACATCTGATGCTTTGCCTTTCGCTACTGCTATCCGAGCATTAAGAGCTGACTTTGGATCTCGATAGAAGACATCTAAAATGTGATAAATGTCCTTCTTTGCTGCCTCTTCTCCTAACACGACAATTAAGTTTTTAGAAGCTTCCACTCTTTCGGAAACCTTTCTATCTAAACGTATTCGACTTTGTCTTGCCGTATTTCCCTTAGCGGAAAAAATCTCATTAAATACTTTCCCGGTCCCAGTGTCAGCACTCATTGCCTGCGGTACAGCTGCGGTTGTCAGGATCTTACCATCCTTCGTATAATCAAATCCTGCAGCTCGGATCAGCTTCGATTCGTTAAGCTGTGCTTGATCCCAGCAACCTGATAACAATACTAGGCAAGAAAAGAAAAGGAGTAATTTTTTTAGTATCATGTTGAAGCAGCTCCTTTTTCTTTTCTTTTCCTGATAATGGCGATCAGCAATAATAAGATTGGGAATAGAGCAGAAAAGATCATTGCTGTCATTCCGATTGTCTTGGACCACATTTGAACATCTAACTTACTTCCTGGTATTGAAGCTATTAAAGCACAAATGATACCTACATATGGTGCTGCAGATTTGTGATGGTGAAGCTTAAATAAGGTCTGAACGCCTTTTGCCGTAAAGAATAGATAACTGATCAAAGACGTTGTAACAGAAACGATCCATATCGTTAAAAAGATTAAGTCAGTACGTTCCAAGAATTTAAAAGAGAACGCTTTTAACATGTAAAGGACTGGTTCCGGTACGATTACAATCTCTGCAGGGTTAAAGAATATATAAGTTGTAAATGTTACAAAGCAATAAAAAAGAGTAACACATAGTGAGGTATACGACATCGCTTTTAGCTTACTAGTAGACTTTCCTTCCGTATAAGCTAAAAAGACTAAAGCGGTATCAAAGCCAAGTAATGCGATCACCGCATCAGTCGAAGTAGAGATAATGGTTTTAATACCAGTTGCTCCTACTGGAAAAGCGTAAAGAAGATGTACATCTGTATACGCGTAACCAACAAAGAAAAATAAGATGAGTAACAATGGTGAACAGAGCATTAAAAATCTTGCAATTTCTCTTGCTGTACATGTAATACAATAAACACAAGTGAGAGATAGGATAATGATGACTATGAATCGCGGCGTCTGAAAAAATATCCATTTTGATACAATGTTATTATAGAGAATTAAGATTACGATACATACTGAGAACAGATGAACGATAAAAAGAATATTTAATAGTAAACCGAGTTTAGTGCCTAAGATCTTAGGCATGAAATCAAAGATTGTCTGTTTTGGATACATCTCGCAGAGCTTCCAAATCGCAAGGATGGAAAACTGTATAAAAATACCTGCTAACAGTAGAGAAATCCATCCATCTGTCTTTGCTTTAGCAAATAACATGTATGGTAGTGAAAGGACTCCGACTCCGATCTGGGATTGTATGAGAACAAAGAACAGCTGTCTATGAGTAATTGTATGGCTGCTATTCATTGTTTTTCCCACTTTCTGGTGTGATTATCTTCATCTTTCTTTAACGGCTTAATATCTTCAGGGCGGGAGTTCATTTTGAAAAAGGGTAAACGAATGATTGTATCCTTTAAGTCTCCCATTCTAAATGGCGCAAGCGGTGCGAAATAAGGTGTTCCAAAAGAATAGAGACGACATAGATGAAAGAACATAATGATTAAACCAAAAATAATGCCTAGAAACCCGAAAGTTGCAGCAGCTACCATGAAAGGAAAACGTAGTAAACGAACAGCTAAGCTCATCTCGTTTGAAGGTACGGTGTAGGCAGCGATTGCCGTTGTAGCCACAACGATAATCATTAGGTTCGAGATCAGCCCAGCTTTAACTACCGCATCTCCAATAACTAAACCACCAACAATGGCAATGGTAGAACCAATTCTTGTAGGCAGACGGATTGCCGCTTCACGGATTAATTCAATCGTCAGCTCCATCACTAACGCTTCAAATAATGGTGGGTAAGGTATATTCTCTAGTGAACTCTTCATCAACAATACTAACGCAGATGGGATGACCTCAAAATGGAAGGAAACGACGGCAATATAAAAAGCCGGGAGTCCTATGGCAATGTAAAAGCTAAACAATCGGATCAGTCTATAAAAGCTTCCTAACATCCAGCGTTTGTTATAATCATCCGGTGTTTGATAGAAGATAAAAAAGTTTACGGGCGCAATGTTTACAGTCGGTGAACTATCATACAACAATGCTACTCTTCCTTCCATAAGGTTTGCAGCAACACGGTCAGGCCGCTCTGTACTTAAGGTTTGCGGAAACAGACTAAATGTTTTATCTTCTATGCTCTCCTCAATATTTCCCGGAGTCATAACAGCGTCAGCTTCTATTGAAGTAATTCTCCTTTCCATCTCATGTAGTAGTTCTGGATTTGCGATATCCGACATATAAAGCATGGCAACATTCGTATGTGTCTCTTTACCAACTTTTAAGTATTTTACAACCAACTTTTGACTTTTTAGCCGTTTCCTAATAAGAGCGATGTTCGTAGACATACTCTCAATAAAACCTTCGTGAGAACCGCGAATAACAGCTTCGTTATCTGGTTCGGAAATGTCTCGTTCTGTTTTAATCGGTGTGAATACTGAATAATAACAGGTTGTATCCTTTGTAAATATGATCGTATAAGATTGTAAGAGTAACTCTTGTATTTTGGTAAAGTCTGTTTGTTTCCTAAAATCAATATTGATTACTTTTTCGAATGTTCTAATGTCAATGTCTTTGTCCAGTTCAAATAAGGGATTAAGGATCAAATCCTGAATTCTTTGTTTATCGATGATAGAATCTAAAAATATTAAAGCAACGTTACTCTTATCAGAGGGCATTTCTATCCAATGCGTCTGCAAATCTTGTGATGAAGAAAAACTCTCCTCAATTTCAGCCAACAGTTGATTTATTGTCTTATTTTGATTGTTGCTCTTCTCCTGTTCAAACTGTGAATTTTGAGATGAATTTGTTCTAGCGGATGGATTAGGTTCTTGGTGTTTTTCTGTACTTTTTTGTTCTAGTAATTTTTTTGGTTTTTTAAAGAAAGTCATGATGTACATCATCCCGATTCGCAATAATTTGCTTTAGTTTTTGCTACCCTAATTTATTTATGCGGATAAGGTACTATTTTTCAAAAATGAGTCAGAAATTGTCATTATGAGTAAAAAATTGTGATAACATAGACAGAGATAAAGAGAGAAGGGGGCGGCACCATGACAGGAAGGGCACAATTTATTCCTGCTTTAACTAAGCCGAATACATATTTTGCGTTTTATAATGAATGGAAAGATAAAGAGGGTTTTTGGATCCGTTTTTTTGCTATATTAGTTGCTAGCGGGTTGCTGCATGCACTTTCTTTTTTTGCAGCGTTTCCATCGTTCAAAACTATTTCATTTGTAGAAACAGCTAAACTAAGTGGAGCGGAACTTGAGCTCTTGCGATACCTTATCGCTTTAGTAGGTGGTGCTTGGGGATTGATCGTACCATTCATAGTAATAAATTCAGGAGCATTATTTTTGTATGTTTTTTTTCGGGACATCGGATATAAAGCACTTTTTTATGTAATGACAGCGGTATATCTTTTATTTATTCTTGGGCTGCTATTCGAACTACCGATCCAGTTTGTAACAGGTGCTGAAGAAGTAGTTCAGCCTTTAGGTTTCGGTTTTGCTGGTGTACTATTCTTTAAGCATGGATTTTGGCAAGAATGTTTAAACGCCATCAATATCTTTACAATCTGGGGTTCTGTTGTTTTGTATTTTGCACTTCGACAATTATCGTTTAAAGAAAAGAATTACTGCCTGATTGTTACAATAGGATTTTTTGTTGTTTTCATTTTATTATCTTCACTATACGCTGCATTAACTAGTGGACAGCTGGTTTAAGGAGGAGACAAGCTTATGAATAAACTAAAATGGGTTGCTGCAGCTATTATGGTCATCCTCCTTGTCGTGATGAACATCGTGATTTTCGATAAAAAGGAATCAGCCGCAGTTGAAGCACCTAGAGTTGAAACGGGTCTATCTACACAGAAAGATTTTACAAAAAAACACGAAACAACAGGTGTTGCTCAGTCAAAGAACACATTTGAGATTTTTGAAAATGCATCCCTAGGCTCGATTAAAGAAATAATGGTATCAAAGGGGGAGACCGTTACATCTGGTCAAACTTTAATTACATATGAAAATGCAGAGATTGAAAAAGAACTTCGCAACTTGAAACGAGACCAAGAAGCAGCAGATGTTCGAAGCAGCCATTATTCTGGACAAATAAGTGAATGGAAAAGTGAACTCTCGGATTTTGATGAAGAAAAAGACAGCAAAGATGCTAAAGTACTTCTTCAAGAAAAATTAGCAGAAGCTGAGTTACAAAATGAGCTAGCTGAAAACGAAAGTTCCGTCTTATCAGATGAAATATCAGATCTAGAAAAACAGCTTGATGATCTTAGTGTAAAAAGTCCGGCTGACGGTGTAGTTTCAGAATTAAATGGTGTAGGCGATGATGAACCACTTCTATCCATTGTAGGGCAAGGAAACTTTGAACTTGTTTCTGACATCGATCAGAAAATGGCGTCTCTCGTGAAGACAGGAGACTCGGTTCTAATCAAGTCCAACGGTGAAAAGATGTTGAAGGGTACTGTTCAAACTGTATTACCAGCTGATCAGAATAATTTTAAGTTAACCGTTCTCGTAGAGGATGAAGCGGCTTGGGTTGAAGGACAAACTGCTCAGATCATCGTAACAGAAAAACTTGCAGAAAAAGCGATTAGTGTGCCAAAACAAGCAATCTTAAAAGATGATGGGAAAACGTATGTGTTAACGATTGTGAAAAACAAATTGTATAAGCTGAAGGTATCAGCGGGTCTTGAGCAAAAGGGTAATGTTCAAATTACCAAAGGACTTAAAAAGGGTCAGGTGGTCGTACTTAATCCTTCTCCTGTTTTTGTTTCAGGGCAGCCGGTCTTAAAGAAGTAATTGCTATTTAGATCTTAAATTTTTACCAATAAAAAACAAGTGGGATTACACTAGTGTTACGTTTTTTTAGAAGAAAAAGGGTTTCGCAAGTATATTACTTGCGAAACCCTTGTTTTTTTACTTAGCTTTTTTTAGTTAGTGCCTTTAATCTTTTTCGTGCTAACTTTTAGGGATTGGAGTGGGAGTGGAAGGGTACTGACTCCTGCGGGACAAGTGGGACAGGTGAGACCACTAAAGGCGTGTAGCGGCAGGGGGCTCACCGCCCGCCCCGCGGAAAGCATGTACCCTGAAACGGAGATCCCCGCTTTCACAATTTACGAATTTTTTGTTAACAATGACTTTTTAGATGTTGTGAACACTTTTGTTACTTGTTGTTTAGGATCAAATAATGCGATGAGCAAGAAATCTTTTTCACCTTTTGGCTCTAGCTGATCTGATAGTGGGTCGATTGCTGTTTCTGTGACAAAAGCGTGTTTATGCATATCTTTTTCAGAAAGAGCTGGAAACCCATCGATCATTTCAGGGTATTGAGAGAGCAGCGAAAGCACTCTAGATGTTTCTTCTTTGTTCTGTGTGTTCTCCCACCATGGTTTACGAGGTTTGAACTGTTGTCTTTCTAAATAATCAAGCTTCATCAGGCTTTCAGCAACAGGAAGTGCATGTGGTGCAGCTTCCGTTAAGAATGCGATCAAGCGCGTGTATAAGTCTTCTAATTGATGGCCGATTCTTGACCAACCGCGCGTTTCCCAATAAGTCCCGAATTCTTGGAAGAAATCAAAAGGCGATTGGAATACATGGTGTATCAGGTATTTAACGGTATGATCCATTCGATGGTCGTTCCAATATTTTTCTAATACGTCTTCAACTTGTTTGATACGAATAATCTCATCAAAAGTAAGAACATTGTTTCCTAAGATCTCATATGGAGAGTGATCCATATACACGTAGTCATGTTTTTCAGCTGTTAATCGTAGACCTGTCCCTCTTAACATCTTTAAGAAACCTAACTGAACTTCTTCGATGCCAAAAGCGAATACATCGTTAAATGTTTTTCTGAACGAGTTGTAGTCTTCCTCAGGCAATCCAGCGATTAAGTCCAGATGCTGAACGATCTTTCCGCCATCGCGCACAGTTGTTACCGTACGAGTCAGCTTTTCGAAATTCTGTCGGCGTTGTACCAGTTCGTTAACCGCGTCATTTGTAGATTGAACACCGATTTCAAAACGGAAGAGCCCTTTTGGTGCATGTTCGTTCAAGTAATCGATGACTTCTGGTCTCATGATATCTGCTGTGATCTCAAACTGAAAAACAACACCTGGTCTTCTGTTTTCGATCAAGAACGAGAACATATCGAGTGCATAATCTCTGCGAATGTTAAACGTTCTGTCCACAAACTTAATGATCTTTGCTCCGTTATCCATCAAAAAGATCAAATCATCTTTAACGAGTGTAGGGTCAAAATATCGAACACCAACTTCAATCGAAGACAAGCAAAACGCACATGAATAGGGACAGCCACGGCTTGTTTCAAAATAAGTGATCCTTTTTGATAGTGACTGGATATCTTCTTCGAAGCGGAAAGGTGATGGTACGGCCTTTAAGTCCAGTTTTTCACGCGGACCATTAATCTTTGGCTTTCCGTCTTTTCGATAAGCAAGACCAGCTACGGAATCAAATCCAGCACCGTTCTGAATTTGAGTCAACAAATGCTTAAATGTTTCCTCCCCTTCATTAACAACGATAAAATCCACTTCTGGAATGCTCTCGAGCCAATGCGCCACATCGTAAGATACTTCAGGTCCACCTAAGACAATCTTCGTTTCTGGCTTGATCTTTTTAAACATCTGAATTACTTTTATCGTCTCTTCAATGTTCCAAATATAGCAGCTGAATCCGAGAACATCAGGCTCTTGGCTGTAAAGATCAGTCACGATATTAAGAGAAGGATCCTTAATCGTGAACTCTCGAATCGTCACAGGGAAATCAGGCTCGCTATAGGCCTTTAAATAGCGCAGCGCAAGACACGTGTGTATATATTTAGCATTTAACGTACTTAGTACAGTTTTCATAATTTGATAACCTCATTACTGTTACCCATTCAATTGGGCGTTTTAGATGACAAACTATTTTACCATATTTTAAAAAGAATCAAAAATGACTATTGTGTTTTCATACAGCAAATTTCTTTACGGTACAAAGTCAGAACCTATATAGTAGTAATAATTACTTTGTAAGCGTTTGTTAAAAAGGAGGAATTCGTTATTGTGAAATGGGTTACAGCTGTTAGGAATGAAAAGACGTTTATAGGCATCGTAAAAGAAGAAAAGGTATTCAATTTAACAGCACTTGCTAAGAGCAGTGATGTGAAGTTTCCATCAACATTAATTGAAGCTATTTCACTTGGAGAATCAGTTTTTGAGCAAGTCGAGACTTTGATTCATTCTGATTCTGCACAGAACCATACATATGAGTTAAATGAAGTCCAGTTAAAATCACCTATCCCGCGTCCATGGAAAAATGTATTCTGTATCGGGAAAAATTATCGCGATCATGCGATAGAGATGGGAAGCGAAGCAGACATTCCTGAAGATATCATGGTATTTTCAAAAGCTCCTACGTCTGTGATCGGTCATGGAGATGGTATTCCAAATCACTCGTCTATAACCAATCAGCTTGACTATGAAGGTGAACTTGCCGTAATTATCGGCAAAACGGGTACAGGTATAAAGAAAGAGAACGCGATGGATCACGTTTTCGGCTATACCATCATCAACGATATTACAGCACGTGATCTTCAGAAGAAGCATAAGCAATTTTTGCTCGGGAAAAGTTTGAATGGAACTTGCCCGATGGGTCCATGGATTGTTCATCATTCTGATGTACCAAACCCGGAAAACCTATCGATCGTTACAAAAGTAAACGGAGAAGTAAGGCAGAACGGAAACACATCTGATTTTATCTTTGATATACCGACGATGATCACTGAGCTTTCAAAGGGCATGACGCTTGAAGCGGGAGATATTATCGCAACAGGTACACCTGCTGGAGTAGGTAAAGGAATGAAGCCACCTGTTTTTTTAAAGCCAAGAGATATTATCGAGATTACAATTGAAGGAATCGGGACACTTCGTAATGAAATAGTAGAATGAAGTCGAATTAACTAGTTACATAGAGGAGGAATTCACATGGAAAAGCTGCTTTATATTAACGGTTCATGGACAGGAGATTCTCTCGAAAAAATAGAGGTTTACAACCCTGCTAACGGTGAAGTGGTAGGAACTGTGGCATCTTGTGGAAAAGAAGAAACAGATGCTGCAATTGATGCAGCTCACAAAGCATTTCCGAGCTGGTCTAAGTTAACAGCTTATGAACGCGCTGACTATCTTATGAAACTGCATGACTTAATGATCGAACAAAAAGAAGAATTAGCAGAACTAATGACGCTTGAGATGGGAAAACCGTTAAAAGAATCTGTAGGCGAAGTGATGTATGCTGCCTCCTTTATTAAGTGGTATGCAGAAGAAGGGAAGCGCATCTACGGCCGTACGATTCCTTCAAGTGCAGAAAATAAAAGAATGCAAGTATTACGTCAACCTGTTGGGGTGGTAGCGGCCATCACGCCATGGAACTTTCCAGCAGCAATGATTACAAGAAAGCTCGGTCCAGCGCTCGCAGCAGGTTGTACGTTTATTGTGAAGCCACCAAAAGAAACACCATTAACTGCGATTAAATTAGTAGAATTAGCAGATCAAGCAGGCTTTCCAAAAGGTGTAATCAATCTCGTAACAGGATCTTCTTCAGTGATCGGCAAAGCGATTATGGATTCTGAGAAAGTTCGAAAAGTGACCTTTACAGGCTCTACAGAGATCGGTAAGAAATTGATCGAGCAAAGTGCCGCAACTGTGAAGAACGTTTCTATGGAACTAGGAGGACATGCTCCAGCAGTTGTACTAGAGGATGCAGACATAAAAAAAGCAGTAGCTGGTATTGTAACTTCTAAGTTTCGTAACGCAGGTCAAACGTGTATTTGTATCAACCGAGTATACGTGCAAGAAAGTGTTTATGAAGAGTTTGTAGAACGAGTAGCTGCTGAAGCAAAGAAACTAAAAGTAGGAAACGGTTTAGAAGAAGGTACAGATATCGGTCCGATCATCAACAAAGACGGATATGAAAAAATCTCCGAGCACGTGGAGAATGCTGTTTCAAATGGTGCAGAGTGTGTAACAGGAGGAAAAGGAAGAGCAGATAACGGGGGGTATTATTACGAGCCGACAGTCTTAAAGAATGTTTCACAAGATATGCTGATCATGAATGAAGAAACGTTCGGTCCAGTCATTCCAATTCACAAGATCAGCAGTGTTGAAGAAGGTATTCGTCTCGCAAACACGAGTCCGTTTGGTTTAGCCGCATATGTTTATACAGAGAGCATGTCCAAAGGAACTCAAGTTGTTGAAGGACTAGATTATGGAATCATCGGCTGGAACGATGGTGTTCCTTCCGCTGCACAAGCACCTTTCGGGGGGATGAAAGAGAGCGGTCTTGGTCGTGAAGGTGGCGTAGAAGGTATGGAAGCTTATCTGGAAACGAAGTACGTAAGTTTCGTATTATAAAATCTCTCTAAGAAACCAGGTGATTGTGAAATGGATCTAGGATTAAAAGGGAAAAATGTACTCGTCCTTGCTTCAAGTAAGGGGCTCGGAAAAGCTTGTGCATTGGAATTTGCCCGTGAAGGTGCGAACGTGATGTTGACAAGCCGAGATGAAGATCAGCTTTCTCTGACTGCAGAAGAGATAAAGCGTGAAACAGGTACGGATGTTCATTATAAAAAATGTGACATCACACAGCGTAATGAGATCGATGAACTCGTTGCAGCTGCCGTAGAGAAGTTTGGCAGTGTGGACGTGCTTGTGAACAATGCAGGTGGTCCTCCTGCTGGTAATTTTAATGATTTTGAGGATGAGCATTGGCAGGGAGCATTTGAGTTAACGTTGCTTAGCCTTGTACGTACCGTACGAGCCGTTACGCCTAATATGATTAAAAACGGAGGAGGACGCATCGTAAATATCGCTTCTTCGTCTTTTAAACAACCAATCGACGGACTCATCTTATCAAACACTTTTCGAACAGCTATTAATGGATTATCAAAGAGTCTTTCTCAAGAGTTGGGGAAAGACGGCATATTGATCAATACGATCGGACCGGGACGAATCGGAACAGATCGAGTAGGTGAATTAGATCAGATGATGGCTGATAAAAAAGGAGTTTCTGCTGAAGACGTTAGAACTTCCATGGAAAGCGGAATTCCACTTGGACGATACGGTAAACCTGCGGAATTTGCTAAGATGGTCGTATTCCTTTGCTCAGATGCAAACACGTATATAACAGGGCAGTCACTGCTGATCGATGGCGGTATGGTGAAAGCACTATAAAGGGAAGAAGCAGCTCATGGCTGCTTCTTTTTTTTGAGTTAAGTGAGGGGTATCAGATCCAGTATAGATGTCGATATTTGTAGACTCGTGGATAAACAGTGAAAACTTTTGGATTGAGAGCTAAAACTTCTGGATAAACCGCTAAAACTTTTGGATTGATCCAAAAAAGTTGTGGATTCATCTATTAAAAAGCGGATTAATACCCTAGTCCGTATATGAAATTGAGCTCAATTGTAGCCCTAAAAAAAGCTGACTCCAAAAAGAGTCAGCTCTCAATAAATCAAATTAAACAGAAAGTACGTTTTTAATGCGTTCGATCGCCCAATCTAGATCTTCATCAGAAATGATTAATGGCGGTGCGAAACGAATAACGTTTTCGTGTGTTTCTTTACATAACAAGCCTTGCTCTTTTAAGCGCTCACAATATGGACGAGCTGGTTCGTTCAGTTCAACACCAATGAACAGACCTTTACCGCGAACTTCTTTGATCACTGGATTATCAATCTTCTTTAACTCGCCTAAGAAATATTCACCCAGTTTAAGCGAACGCTCAACTAAGTTTTCTTCTACAAGCACGTCTACAGAAGCGACTGATACCGCACAAGAAAGCGGGTTTCCTCCAAAAGTTGATCCGTGTGATCCAGGATTGAACACGCCAAGTACTTCACGGTTTGCTGCTACACAAGAGATTGGCATTACGCCGCCGCCAAGTGCTTTTCCTAAGATGTACATGTCTGGCTCGATCTCTTCCCAGTCACAAGCAAACATTTTGCCAGAACGGCCAAGTCCAGATTGAATCTCGTCTGCAACAAAGAGTACATTTTCAGACTTACAAACGTCAAGCGCTTCTTTCAAGAAACCTTCACGTGGAATAACGATTCCTGCTTCACCTTGGATTGGCTCTAGAATGAATGCAGCGGTATTAGGTGTAATAGCTGCTTTCAGGGCGTCTAAGTCACCGTAAGGAATCACTTTGATTCCTGGTAGCATAGGACCGAACCCACGTTGGTAATCAGGATCAGATGACATCGAAACGGCAGTCATCGTGCGTCCATGGAAGTTTCCTTCACATACGATGATCTCTGCTTGATTATCCGCAACACCTTTAACATCATATGCCCAGCGGCGAACAGCCTTAATAGCTGTTTCAACAGCTTCTGCACCGGTGTTCATCGGTAACACCATATCTTTTTTTGTTAGACTTGATACTTTTTCATAAAAGTCACCAAGCTGATCGTTATGAAATGCGCGTGATGTTAATGTAACTTTGTCTGCTTGGTCTTTTAGTGCTTGGATGATCTTAGGGTGGCGGTGACCTTGGTTTACCGCAGAATATGCACTAAGCATGTCCATGTAGCGGTTACCTTCAGGATCTGTTACCCACACACCTTCAGCTACCGAGATAACGATAGGAAGCGGATGATAGTTTTGTGCACCATATTGTTCCGTTTTAGAAATTACAGTTTCCGTATTTCTCGTTTCTGTCTGTTTCAAAGGAAACACCTCTATTCTGCAAGATTTCTCACATTGCTATTATAGCAATGAAAGTGCTTACTTTACAGAGGGAACTCTTTTGATTGCCTAGTTCATAGCAGTTCATGGTATAGTAATATGGAGAATTATACATAGGAGGATATATTTATGATTCATGCTCATGTAACATCGTGGTTTCTGGCATTAATTTTGTTTTTTGTAACGTATATGCTATACAAAAAAAATGCAGGAAAAAAATCAAAAATTTTGCATATGATTCTGCGCGTTCTGTACTTAGCGATTCTGGCAACAGGTGGTCACATGCTTGCTGGTTATTTAACCGATCCAGGAATTGTTAATCAAGGGCCGATAATTATTAAAGGAACTTTAGGAGTAGTCCTCATTGGTTTAATGGAAATCATCCTTGTTCAAAGAAAACGTGGTGAAAGCCGCCTGCTCAATTGGGTGTTTTTCTGGATTACTTTATTGTTAGTACTATTTTACGGTTATTCCGTACTTGGTTAATGCGTTTTAAGCCGCCCTTGCAGGACGGCTTTTTTTATTGGATAAAATAACCAATCTTTGTTTTGTTAACAATGCCTCCTGTACACCGATATAAATGATAGCAAGTATCACTTTATAAATTGGTTCATTGGACAGATGAGGTGTAAGAATGAAAGAGATGGATGAATATTTAGCGCTATCTCATTTAATCAAGATGAATACGAAAGAGATGGAAGAGCTTAGTGATAATCTAATTGAATCTGAACAACGTTATAAATCGTTGTTCAATCATAATCCTGATATGATCTATTCTATGGATCTACAAGGTTATATAACGAGTGTAAACCATGCGCTCGTTCAGTCTTTAGCATATTCAGAAGAAGAGTTACTCTCAACCCACGCTCTGCAATTTGTGTGCGATGAAGATCATAAACGGGTTGTTGAACACTTCAGGCTAGCCGTACATGATAAACCGCAAAATTTTATAGCGAGTATCAAGAAAAAAGATGGAGGACACATTTTAAGCAGCATCACAAACATTCCAATCGTCGTAAACGATCAAGTAGTTGGTGTATATGGGATCGGAAAGAACATTACCTGGCAGCAAAAAGCGGAAGAAGAGATCGAACAGCTAGCGTTCCACGATTCGTTAACCGGTTTACCGAACAGAAGTTTATTTGAAAAAAGGCTGAGAGAACTCGTTTCTGAAAGTGATTCTGGAACCCACTTATTAGCTGTGATGTTTGTGGATATTGATCATTTTAAGATCATAAATGAGAGTTTTGGTCACCATATCGGAGACGTTGTGTTGAGGCATGTAAGCAATCAGCTTAGACAAGTAATCCATAGTCAAGATTTGCTATGCCGGTTCGCTGGGGACTTATTTACGTTAATCTTGACGATTGAAAAGCCAGCAGACGTGATTGATACAGCAGATCGGATAGAAGAAGCACTTCAATTGCCGATCTATCTCGATGGCCAAGAGTATACGGTTAGTACGTCAATTGGGGTCAGCATCTACCCAAATGATAGCACGAGTGCCGATGTTCTCATTAAGAATGCCGACACCGCTCTTCATAAAGCAAAAGAAAAGGGCCGTGGGAAACGTGAATTCTTTACCGGTGATATGAACGCATTCACGCTTGAACGGCTCAAGCTAGAAGGCTTTTTGCGTAAGGCGGTTCAAAAGGGTGAGCTAGAACCCTATTTTCAACCTCAATTTTGTTTGAAAACGGAAATGGTCCTCGGATTTGAGGCGCTTGTAAGATGGAATCATCCTGACTTAGGTCTGGTATCTCCGATGCAGTTCATACCTTTAGCTGAAGAGATCGGACTTATTGATGAGATCGGTCGGTTTGTTCTATTCGAGTCTTGTAAGCAGCTAAAAAGATGGCATGATGATGGCGCGCCTCATCTTTCTATCTCTGTAAATGTTTCAGGCAGACAGTTTCAAAGGTTGTCATTTGTATATGAAGTAAAAGAAGCGATAGAAACAGCAGGAATATCAGCTGAATATTTACACCTAGAATTAACAGAGAGTACAATGATACAAAACGTCCAATACAGCATCAGCATCATGCAAGAATTAAGAGAGCTAGGTGTTCGTTTATCGATCGACGACTTTGGTACAGGTTACAGTTCTCTTAGTTATTTAAAAGATTTTCCGGTCGATTATTTAAAAATTGATCAAAGCTTTATCAGACATCTTAGTGATGACTTTTTTAATACGAGTGATGCAGCAATCATAAAAGCGATCATCATGATGTGTGAAGGTCTTTCTCTTTCTACAGTGGCAGAAGGTGTAGAAACATATGAACAGATGAAATTACTTCAAGAATATGGCTGTCATACAGCACAAGGCTATATAATCAGTAAGCCTATGCCTGCTTATGAAGCGAGTGAGTTCTTAAAGAAGTTTCTTGCAGAAAAAAACAGCACAACTCCGTAAAGGAAGTGCTGTTTTTGTTCGTGCTATTTTTTCTTTTCATAATACATAAATGCTAGGGCACCAATCAGTATAGAACCTTTTACGATATCTTGTGCATAGTACGGAACGTTTAACATCGTTAAACCATTTAGTAGTATACCGATCAAAACAGCACCAACAAAAGTGCCGATCACATTCGGTTTCCCTGCACCAAATACGGAAAAGCCAATAAATGCAGCTGCAACACCGTCCATCAACAAAGGAGCACCAGCAGAAACTTGGCCGGTTCCGATTCGTGCCGCTAATAGAATACCAGCAAGAGTGGCAAAGAATGCAGATAAAAGATAAGCATACATCTTGTAACGCTGAACAGGGACACCAGATAGACGAGCTGCTTCTTCATTTCCACCTGTAATATACAATAATCTTCCAAACCGAGTCTGCTGTAGAATGATATGAACGACAATAACGGCGATCAGCATGATAATGACGGGAACTGGAACCGACCATATTTCACCTTGACCGATAAATAAGAAAGAAGGAAGAAAAACCCCAGGAGCTGTTCCACCTTCTGACAAAGGCATGTTGTTGTAGATCGAAAATCCTTTTGTGAAGGTAAGGTGCAATCCATTGATTATATACATAACTGCAAGAGTTGCGAGCAGATCTGGAAGTCTTACTTTTACAACGAAGAACGAGTTTAATAGTCCTACTAATAAACCGATAGCAATAGGAATGAGAATGGCGATAATCGTTTCTTGGCGATACAGAACAAGAGCCGCAGCACTCGTAACGGTCGCAAGGCTTGCCGTTGATCCAACAGAAAGGTCAAAGCCACCAACGATTAAAGAGATGGTTACACCGATCGCAAGCAATGTAATAATGGAAACAGAGCGTAAAATATCCGTAAAGTTTTGATAGCTTAAGAACTTGTCGTTTGCTAGACTAAAGCCGATTACGGTTAATAATATGACAAGAAGCGTGCCGTATCGGTAAAGAAAAGGAAAGACCTTTTCTTGAAGTGAGAGTTTAGTAGTGTTTATGTCGTTCTCTACATGTTCTTTATGAACGTACTGTGCCATAATGACCTCCAGTTGCATAGTGCATAATTTTTTCAGTGGTAGCTTCGTGTTTGTTTAATTCTCCAGCAATATTACCATCGTACATAATGAGGATCCGGTCACAAAAAGCGAGTAGTTCTTGTATCTCACTCGTGAAATAGAGAATTCCTTTTTTGTTTGCAGCTAAGTTTTTGATGCATTGAAACACATCTTGCTTAGCACCAACATCGATTCCTTTTGTCGGCTCATCGAAAATAAATACATCTCCGTCCGTAAGAAGCCATTTACCGATCGAAGCTTTTTGCTGATTACCTCCGCTTAAATGGTTCAGAAGAAGAGACGATTTTTGTGTCTTGATACCGAGCTGTTTGATCCATTTCTCAGCTTCTGTTTTTTCGCGTTTTCTTTGGATAAACCCAAACTTGGTAAACTGTTTTAAGACGGGTAGTGTTAAGTTCTCAATCACATTGTAATCCACGAGTATCCCTTCTTTACGGCGTTCTTCTGGAACAAAACCGATACCAGCAGAAATGGCTTTTTGAGGGTTAGAGATTCTAACTTTTTTTCCTTTCATGTAAATAGAGTCTCTAGAGGGATCTGCACCAAATAATGCTCTCGCCGTTTCGGTCTTTCCTGCACCTACTAATCCGGCAACTCCAACAATTTCACCTTCTCGAACGGAAAAAGATACAGATTCATTGGTAGCAGGAACACTGAAATGTTTGGCTTCTAAAAGGGTAGCGCCTAGTATTCTGTCTTCTTCATCGTTTAAGAGTTCAACCAATTCATTGCCTAGCATCGCGCGAACTATTTCTTCAGAAGAGCAGTCAGACGTTTCTTTTTGAAGCGTCACATACCCATCTTTTAAGACGGTTACTCTAGTCGACAACTCCATGACTTCAGGTAAACGGTGTGAAATATAGATAATGCCAACACCTTGCTTTTGAAGTTCACGAAGTACAGAGAAAAGATGCTGAGCTTCTTTCGTACTAAGTGCGGCTGTAGGTTCATCAAGAATAATAAAAGATATATTCCGAGAAATGGCTTTTGCAATGAGAACTAACTGTTTTTCAGCTAAAGAGCAATGAGAAAGAGGAAGGGCAGGGTCAATATGTAGACCAACTCTGTTCAAAAGCTCTTGGGCTACTTTATATCTTTTTTTCCAAGAAAAAAAAGCAGGTCCTGAGATAAAAGTATTCATTGTAACGTTCTCAGCGATACTTAATGAGGAAACGAGGGCGGTATCTACTTCTTGAACGACCATTTCAATGCCTGCTTCTTTTGCATGAGCTGGTGTTTTAATAATCAGCTCTTTTTCATTCAATGTGATAACACCGCCATCCCGTTCATAATCACCAGACAGTATTTTCATAAGGGTACTTTTACCTGCACCATTGGCTCCTAAAAGAGCATGGACCTCACCGCTTTTTACGGTAAAGTCCACCCCTTTTAATACAATCTGTTCACCAAATGATTTTTGTATAGAAGTTAATGAAAGTATCGTCATTGTTTGGTATCCTTACTTAAGTTTTCCATCCATGGAGATGTTCCCGCGTCAGATTTGCCCCATCCTTCCACGTACTTACCGATTTCATCCATGGATACCTTAGATTTTGGCAGATCCTCTTTTTCAACAAGGTGAGGCTGTACACTATAGATCTGAGGTGTTTCTTCACCGGCTACTTTTTGGTAGAGAAAGCGTACTTGCAGCTTTCCAACGTCAGCAGGATCTGTTGCTGCTGTTGAAACCCATGGACTGTTTTCTTCTTGCATCAGTTGTAGATCTTCGTCACTTAAGTCGATTCCATATACTTTAATCTCGTCACGTCCAGCTTGTTGGATCGCACGCGTTACGCCTTTAGCAAATTCGTCCCAAGGAGCGAATACAGCGTCAATATCACCTTTTTTCGGATATTTCTGTAGTAAAGCTTCCATTTGTGACTGTGTATCAAGTGCAGTGTTTTGTGTCGCTGTACCGAATCGAGCGATTTCTTTAATAGAAGGATAACGTTTCTTAAAAGCTTCATACATAACGTTTCTTCGTTCCATCGGTGTAAAACCGCCTACCCAAACGTATACGATCTCACCTTTACCATTTAAGTCTTGGGCCATGCTTCGTAAAGCATTCCAAGAAAGGCTATAGTCATCCTGATCGATGACAGTTACTCCTGGAATGTTGATATCACTATCAAAAGCGACAACTGGTATTCCTGCTGCAACTGCTTTTTTCACACTTGGAGCGATCGCATCTGCACGACCATGATCGATTAGTATTCCATCAACTTGTTGGTTAACGGCTGTTTCAACATATGCTGCCATTTTTGAAAGATCGTTATCAGCGTTATAAATTTGCACTTCACCGCCAAACTCTTCCACTTGCTTTTTAACGCCACTAATATATTGAGAAGAAAAAGTACCGATAGAGAACTGATTAATTGAAGCGATCTTTAAAGGCTTCTGAAGTTGTTTTGGAACTTTGCTTGACGTTGAAGCAGTTTTTGTAGAATTTGATTGTGACTCATTTGCTGCAGCAGGTTTTGTTTCTGTCTTATTGGAAAGAGCATCTTGCTCATTGGTACATCCTGTTAAGAACAAGGCTGATGTTAGGCAAGCGGTTGCCAAGATTCTAAAAGGTCTCAATGCTTTTCTTCCTCCTTAAGTGTGGATAGTGCTTCTTTATAATTGCCATTGATGATTCCTTTTTCAGTTATGATCGCTGAGATGTATTCAGCGGGAGTTACATCGAAAGCGGGATTGAACACTTTTATTCCTTCTGGTGCAATGCGAACACCGTTTAGATGCGTGACTTCTTCTTCCGGACGTTCTTCGATCGGAATATCATCACCGCTTGTTGTACTGAGATCTAAGGTAGAAAGAGGACAAGCGACATAAAAGGGAATACCAAGCGCTTTTGCTTGTAGCGCAAGACCAAAAGTTCCGATTTTGTTAGCTGTATCGCCATTCGCTGCCACTCGGTCACATCCAACGATCACCGCTTTAATGTTCTTTGTTTTTAGCGTGTGGGCTGCCATATTATCTGTGATCAAGGTCACATCGATATCGTTTGCTTGCAGCTCCCATGCTGTTAAACGAGAACCTTGTAAAACAGGACGAGTTTCGTTCGCGTAAACAGAGAGGTTCCAGCCTTGTTCTTTAGCAAGATGAAAAGGAGCTAATGCTGTTCCATATTTGCTTGTCGCGATGGCACCTGCATTACAGATCGTCATGACAGCGTCTCCGTCTTGGAGAAGTGACAAAGCGTACTCACCGATCTTTCTGCATGTATTCTCGTCTTCTTCTTGAATTAAAAGTGATTCAGCTTCAATTCTACTTTTCGCCTCTTCTACTGAAGTTGATTGTTGAGCAGAAGCAACAACACGATCTAATGCCCAGAATAAATTGACAGCGGTAGGGCGGGAAGACGCTAAGTAATCTCTTTGTCTTTGCAATTTAGTTAAAAACGAGGAATGATCCACCTCTTTTTCAGAATTACTCCATAGTGCGAGTCCGAATGCAGCAGCGATTCCAATTGCTGGCGCGCCTCGAACTTTAAGCTTAGAAATTGCGTCCCATACGTGTTCAATCGTGGTTACATTTAAGTAAACCGTGTGATGGGGAAGTTGTTGTTGATCTAATATAAGAAGATGGTCACCTCTGTATCGAACAGAAGGAACCCATTTTTCTGCTACAGTCATCATTTAAGCACCTCTAATCCAGTCAGTAAGTTCTGTGATGTTTGTAAGTTTCCTTTGATTTTTAACAAGTTTTGCCCCTAACGCTAGTGCTGTTTTTTTATAAAAGAGCTCGACCTCTTTTTGGGGGATAGTGTCTAGATCAGCAACGTGTGCAAGTCCAATCGTTCTTCGAATAATCTCACAACCAGCAAAACCGATAGCTTCTTGGAAAGTCTTTTCCAAGAAATTATCAAGTACACCGTCGATCTTTGCAAAAGGATCAGTCGCTTTCTCGTTCCATAGTTGTGAGAACGTTTCTCTGTATGTTTCCCAAGTCTTTTCGATCGTTTGTAACAGGTAGGATTGTAAAGATTCGCGATGAAACGGCTCTTTTGCATGTGCATTCTGAGAAAGATGATTAAGAGCAAGGTTAGCTATGAAGTGAGCGATATCGAATCCGGCTGGCCCATAGAACGCAAACTCAGGATCGATCACTTTAGTAGAATCGCTTTTTACAAAAATACTTCCAGAATGTAGATCTCCATGAAGAAGAACTTCTGCTCTTGTTAAGAATGATAGTCGCAGTTGAGCTACCTCTTGTAAAAGCTCTTTGTCATTCCAAATTACATCAACTTCACTTTGGAGTTCAGCAGGGAAGTCATTTGTATCATGATTGAAGAATGGATCAGTGAACACTAAGTCTTCCGTGATCTTGCAAAGTTCAGGGTTTGAAAATTGTTTAACTTGTTCTTTTTTTTCAAAAGGATGCAGGTAGAAATCACTTGAATAAAAAGCAGTTTTAGCAGCAAATGTTCCAATGTCATCAGCAAGTTTGGGATAAATTTGACCATCAATAAGTCCTTTTCGAAGGATGACATGGTCAGACAAATCTTCCATAACTGTGACAGCAAGTGTTGAATCTGAAAATAAAACCTTCGGAACTAAGTGAGGAACGAATTCAGCTTCTTTTAATAACGCATCGCTCTCGATTCGTGCACGATCTAGTGTGAGAGGCCAGCTTTCTCCAACTACTTTTGCATAAGGAAGTGCTTGTTTAACGATTACAGCTTTTTTGGATAGTGCGCTTTCTATATGAAAGACAAGGTTTAAGTTGCCATCTCCAATCTCCCTAACATGCAGTTGGTCTTGTTCGGATGCATCAAAAAATGCTAAAGGTTTTACCACATCAAGGACTGTCAGTTCGTTTAACGGTTCATATATAGGTCTTACTTGTACGCTCATTTTTGTTCCCCCCGGAAAGTTTTTTACAAATAAAAAGAGCCTCTTTTCGTATAAGAAAAGAGGCTCGGAATGATGATTTCCCGCGCCTCTTATCTTAGCAAAACAAAATGTTTTGCCGGAATTAGCACCGTGCCATACGCTGAATTAATCAGCGGCTCCCCGTATAATGCGGGCGCCCCATCTTACAATGGTATTACGGTCGGTTGCTGGGTTTCATCGGGCCATATCCCTCCACCTGCTCTTGATAAGAGACCAAAATTATTCGTTTTGTTAATGCGTAACAATATTCACGCAATTCATAATCGTTATACTACAACGTTGAATGGAGATCTGTCAACACTAAATTTTCGAAATGGATTTAATACAGATCTGTTCGACGGTCGTTAAATACAGGAACCTTTACACGGACTTCGTCTACTAATTCAGGTGAGATCTCTGCTGTAAGGATCTCCTCTTCGTGCACAGATCCTTCAGCAATGATATCTCCCCATGGGTCGATAATTAGTGATTGACCAGCGAAGGTGTTTTTAGGGTCGCTTCCAACTCGGTTACAAGCAATAACGTAGCATTGATTCTCTATAGCACGTGCGATAAGCAATGCTCGCCAATGAGATTGTCTTTGAATCGGCCATTCGGCAGGAACGAACAATATTTTTGCCCCTTTTAAGAAAGGAGCACGGATCCATTCAGGAAAACGGATGTCATAACAGATAGCAAGAGTGGAGAGGTTACCGTCGATTGTAAACAGATTGCTATTACTGCCGGGGGAGATATATTTTTCCTCTTCCATAAGTGTAATGAGGTGAGCCTTTGAATAGGTGCCAACCTGTACACCGTTTCTGTTGTAAGTGAATGATGTATTGTAAACTGTGTTGCTTTTACGATACGCGATAGACCCACCGACAATATTAATATCCAGCTCTTTAGATAATCGACTTAACCATTCCTTTGCTTTTTTACCATCATGATCGCTAATCTCACCTAATCGGGTAAGATCATACCCAGTATCCCACAGTTCTGGTAGTACGATCGTATCAGGATTATGATGTTTAACGGCTTTACGAATTTTATTTTCGATGTGTTTATAATTTTCATCAGGTTTCCCATATTGAATGTCAACTTGTATGCAGGCAATTTTCATGATTGTACCCTCCAGGTTGTAAAAAAAGTCTTTACAGAATTTCCTTAAGCGTATAACATAACTGATTAGAATTTCAAGAACATTCAAATTAGACTGGAAGTGATCGTCGTGAAACGTTTTGAGCAGGCAGAAGTGATGGGGAAACTGCCAGAGCAATTTTTCGCCAAGCTTGTAAAAAAAGTATCTTACTATGTAGAGCAAGGCTTTGATGTTATTAATCTAGGACAAGGGAATCCTGATCAACCAACTCCACAGCATATTGTTGATGCATTAAAAGATGGAGCTGATAGACCTGATTTTCATAAGTATTCACCGTTTCGCGGACATGGATTTTTGAAGCAGGCAGCTGCCGATTTTTATAAACGAGAATATGGAGTAACACTCGATCCTGAGAAAGAAGTAGCCGTACTCTTTGGCGGGAAAGTAGGTTTAGTAGAGCTATCGCAGTGCTATTTAAATCAAGGAGATGTTGCACTCGTTCCAGACCCGGGATACCCTGATTATTGGTCAGGTGTTGCAATGGCTGGTGCTACTATGGAGACGATGCCCTTAAGAAAAGAAAATGACTTTCTCCCGAAGTATGATGAAATAGATAAAGAGGTACTGGAAAGAGCAAAGCTTATGTTCTTAAACTATCCGAACAACCCGACTGCAGGTGTTGCCACTGAATCCTTTTTTAAAGAAACAGTGGAACTCGCTAACAAACATGATATTCTCGTGTGCCATGATTTTGCTTATGGAGCAATCGGATTTGATGGACAAAAGCCGGTCAGTTTTCTACAGATAGAAGGAGCAAAGGACGTAGGTATAGAGATTTACACCCTTTCTAAAACGTATAACATGGCAGGATGGCGCGTTGGATTCGCGGTTGGAAACGAAACTGTTATTGAATCTATTAACCTTCTTCAAGATCATTTTTATGTAAGCTTGTTTGGAGCTGTCCAGCACGCAGCGGCTGAGGCATTGAACGGACCACAGCAATGTGTGGATGAACTGGTAGATACATATGAACGTCGCCGAAATGCATTCATCGGACGTTTGAACGAAAACGGCTGGAAGGTAGCATCGCCAAAAGGTTCATTTTTCTGCTGGCTGCCTGTACCTGAAGGGTATACTTCTGAAACTTTCGCAGACTATTTACTTGAGAAAGCACACGTCGTAGTCGCGCCAGGAATCGGATTCGGAAGCGAAGGCGATCGGTATGTACGTGCTGGCCTTTTAACGTCTGAAAAACGTTTGATTGAGGCTGCAGATCGAATTGCTAAATTAATTTAAACCACTCCTTTGAGAATTTATTGGTAACTAGTGTTTACCTCCACTGACATTTGATTGTAGTGCAAGATGGGAGACTCCTGGGGGACGAGTGTGGCAGGTGAGACCCTTAAGGGCGCAAAGCGGCAAGGGGCTCACCGCACGCCCCCCGGAAAGCGAGCATCTGGAACGGAAATCAAATCACTTTCAATACACTGAAGAAAGAAGATAGGGTTGACAGATCCTTCATACCCTGTCATAATCACAATTAAAATTATATTCTAACAATTTGCACTCTTATTAAGAGCAGGTGGAGGGACTAGCCCGATGAAACCCGGCAACCATTCAGTTAATTTTGCTTAACTGAAAACGGTGCTAATTCTTGCAGTCGAACGTTGACTGAGAGATAAGAGGAAGTGGAACTGTCAATATGTAGACACCCCTTCCTCGTGAAGGGGTTTTTTGTGTTTTTGAAAGGAGAACGACAAACATGAGTAAAATTACAGCGACGTACTTAGTACATGATAAGAAAGAGAACTTACAAAAAAAAGCGGAAGGAATTGCACTAGGACTTACAGTAGGTTCTTGGACAGATCTTCCTCAACTTGAGCAAGAACAGCTAAAAAAACATAAAGGGATTGTGGAAGAGGTCATTGAACTTCCTGAAGATCCACGTGCTGATCAATTTTTAGGAAGTAAAAGAACTAAAGGCTTGCTTAAGATTTCCTATCCATCAGCGAACTTTTCAAATGATATTCCAGCAATTCTAACGACGGTTTTCGGTAAACTTTCGTTAGATGGTGAGATCAAGCTCGTAGATTTAGAGTTTGATAGAGAGCTAGAAAAACAATTTCCCGGTCCGAAGTTTGGAATAACAGGAATTCGAGATATCTTAGGCGTACATAACCGTCCACTTGTTATGAGTATTTTTAAAGGGGTACTCGGAAAAGATCTTTCATTCTTCAAGCAGCAATTATATGAGCAGGCCATAGGTGGGGTAGATCTTGTAAAAGATGATGAAATTCTTTTTGAGAATCCACTCACTCCTTTTGAAGAAAGAGTGAAAATCGCTAAAGAAGTATTAAAGTCTGTTCACGAGCGAACAGGCGAAAAGACGCTCTACGCAGTTAACTTAACAGGCAGAACGAGTGAACTTCAAGATAAAGCGAGGCGCGCAGCAGAATTAGGAGCAAACGCATTACTATTTAACGTTTTATCTTACGGACCAGATGTATTGCAAGAACTGGCCGAAGATAAAGAGATTCCACTACCGATCATGGCTCATCCTGCACTATCCGGAGCTATAGGGTCATCATCACTTTACGGAATTGGTTACTCAGTATTATTAGGCAAATTGCTTCGTTATGCAGGAGCAGATCTTGTGTTGTTCCCATCTCCATATGGAAGTGTAGCACTTGATCGTCAAGAAACATTAAGCATTGCGGATGCCTTAACAACAGATAGCATCTTATTAAACAAATCGTTTCCAGTCCCTTCAGCTGGTATCCATCCAGGACTAACTCCGGTTTTATACAATGACTTTGGTTTGGACAGTGTTATAAATGCAGGTGGAGGCATACATGGTCACCCAGATGGAGCTGCCGGTGGAGCACGTGCTTTCCGTCAGGCGATAGATGCCGTTGTTAAAGGAGAAGACTTTGAAAGTTTTGCTGAAAAACATGCAGAACTTCAAAAAGCATTAGAGCTTTGGGGTGGTGTTCCTGTAAAATGACAACTCAACACCGATCGGTAATCTTTTGTGATTTTGATGGGACAGTTACCGAAAAAGATAACATCGTCGCCATCATGGAAGAATTTTCACCTGAGGGATGGCAGCCGATCGTAAATGAAATCTTGAATGAAACGATCTCGATTCGAGAAGGTGTAGGAAAAATGTTTTCCAGAATTCCTTCGGATAAAAAGAAAGAGATTATTGAATTCGTTTTAACACGTTCTAAGATTAGAGATGGCTTTCAGGAATTTATTCAATTTACTCAAAGCGAGAGAATTCCGTTATACATCGTTAGTGGCGGCATTGATTTTTTTGTTCATCCTGTTTTAGAAAACAAGCTAGATTCACAATACGTATTTTGTAATGCCAGTGACTTTACCAGTGACACGATAAAAATCACTTGGCCGAATGCGTGTGATGATCAATGTGACAATGATTGTGGGTGTTGCAAACCGTCTGTTATCAGAAGACTTGAAGAGAAATATTCCCAAGCAGAAAAGATTGTGATCGGTGATTCAATTACTGATCTTCAAGCTTCTAAGATGGCTGATGTTGTTTTTGCAAGAGATTATCTGATTGAAAAATGCGAAGAAAACCAAATACCATATACTTCATTTGAAACGTTTCATGACATCATTCATGTCTTAGAGAAAAGAGGTGTGAAAAGTTGAGTAAACAACAGCGTTGGAATGAGCTTGCTGATGTAAAGGATGAGCTGGCTTCACGGAACTGGTTTCCTGGAACAAGTGGTAACGTATCGATTAAAGTAAGTGACTCACCGCTCAACTTTTATGTTTCTGCAAGTGGAAAAGATAAAACAAAGCGTACCTCTGAAGACTTTCTTTTAGTAGATCAGTATGGGGATCCGGTAGAAGAAACGCATTTAAAAGCTTCAGCAGAAACAGGCATTCATTGTGAAGTCTATCGATTAACGGATGCAGGCTGCTGTTTACACGTTCACACCGTGGATAATAATTTAATCTCTGAGTTATATGGTGATGTAGGGAAGATTACGTTTCAAGGTCAAGAACTGATAAAAGCTTTTGGAATATGGGAAGAAGAAGGAAGTATCACGGTTCCTATCGTTGAAAATTACGGTGACCTTTCGAAGCTGTCAGAAGCGGTAGGTGCTGTTATAAATACGGATACCAAAGCTGTCCTGATCCGCAATCATGGTATTACCGTATGGGGCAGAAATGCTTTTGAAGCGAAGAAACACCTAGAAGCTTTCGAGTTTCTGTTCTCTTACCATATCAAATTACAAACTTTAAACGTTTTAAATAAAAATCAATCATTTGGAGGCGTTAAAAATGGCACAACTACGATTTCATGATAACAACGAAAGAATTGAAAAACAAAGCGAGGTAGAATCGTACTTAAACTCACAGGAAGTTATTTACGAAAAGTGGGACATTGAAAAACTTCCATCACACCTTCGTGAAAATTTTTCGTTAAGTGATGAGGACAAAGAAGAAGTGATTCAAACCTTCCGCAGTGAGATCGATGATATTTCTGAGCGTAGAGGGTATGTAACAGAAGATGTTATCTCCCTTTCTGATGCGACACCAAACTTAGATGAGCTTTTGAAAAACTTCTTAGCAGAACATCATCACACAGATGATGAAGTACGATTTATCGTTTCTGGACATGGAATCTTTGCGATCGAAGGACCTAATGGAAGGTTCTTTGATGTAGAGCTTGAGCCGGGAGATCTAATCTCCGTTCCAGAAAATTTCCGTCACTATTTCACGCTGCAAGAAGATCGTAAAGTAGTAGCGGTCCGCATCTTCAAATCAAAAGAAGGCTGGGTACCGATCTACGATAAACAGCCACAAGAAGCAAAATAATAAACCTTTCACACCATTTTACTTGAATGAAATGGTGTGTTTTCTTTTGTAATGAGAGAGTAGTTGGCGGGTAAGAAGCTCGTCCGGCGGCAGACAAGCAGGCTGGACGAGCGCCATACAGAAAATACGAGCAAAGAAAAAGCATCGGACTTTAATATTAAGTAGTTCAGTTATTGTGGAAAAACTTTAAAAAACAAACTAAATAACATTTGAGTTTATTGCTCTGAGCTTTTTTAGAGAATTTTTTTCTTTAAAGCCCCCATAAGTAAATCTTCACTTATTTTTACCTTTTCGAAAATGTCTTTTATCAGCAGCACTTAGTATAAATAAGGTGGCAACACCCCATACAATCGCTTGTATTAGTATTGTCATCAATTCACCAAATGACATTAAAAGTAATATTATTGGACTAAATAAAGTTAAAGATAAGCCTATAAAAAATGCCAACTTTTCAGGTAATTCCTTTATTTTATTTAACATTTTTTCACCATCCCCCTTAAACAATCTTGCCCTTTTACGGAACAAGACTAATATCTCTCCAATTAAATTGCAACATAAATTACCTAATCCTTTTGTTATTTTTAGTACAACAAATAACAACTATAATCACACCCAAATAACGGAATGACAATAGTTGTTGTCATTCCGTTAATTCATATGAAATTTCACTTGTTAATTCGGCATTAAAAACATGAATAACCCTTACATATCAATAAAAAATCGAGTATAAAATCTTTGCGATTTCATACTCGATTTCCTATGCTAAATCTTTTGTTTCTCCACGTTATCTGAACTACGTACTTAATATCCGATGCTTTTTCAAATTCCTCATTATTTTAAAGCTCTTTTGATTTTCTTAGATTGATTAAACGATAGGTGTGCAGGGCGATAACCTTAAGAACCGCATATACTGGAACGGCTAGAATCAATCCAAGGAGACCACCTAGACTTCCTGCTACAAGCAAGATAGAAATAATTGTAAGCGGATGGATATCCAGCTTTTTACCCATAACTTGAGGAGAGATTACATTACCTTCGATCTGTTGAGCGATAACCATAACAATTAGTACTTTGATCACCATCGCCGGCGAGTCAACGACCGCTACGATCAGCGCAGGAACGACTCCAATAATCGGTCCAAGGAACGGAATAACATTTGTGAACATCGCGATAATGGCTAAGATCAGTGAATACTCGATTCCAATTACGAGATAACCGATATATAGCATGGTTCCAACACAAACACTGACGAGGATTTGACCTTGGATGTATGAACTAAGGGCGATGTCCATGTCTTTTAGAATTTTTGTTCCATTCGTACGCTGTCTTTCCGGAAGCGTTTGAAGTACCATCTGTGGAGCTTTTTCACCCTCTTTTAACATGTAATAAAGAATGAAAGGAACGGTAACAAAAATCATAATAATGTTTGTGATGATTCCAATAAAGTTTGCGATGTTCGTACCGATTGTTTGAACACTTGTAGATAAATAGGCAGTTACTTTATCAGAGATTTCTTTTACATCAAACTGGTCACTTTCTTGGAAACGGCTGACCCATTCATTTTGCTGTAAATCATTTAGCTTAGAACGAATAGCATCGATTAAAGCGGGTGTATTCTCGATTAAATTACTTACCTGTCTTTGTAATATCGGACCAATAGAATAGAACAGCAATACGAATAATCCGATAGCAAGCAAGTAGATGAGAAGGATGGATAACACCTTCGGCACATTTCGCTTATGCAAAAATTGAACGACAGGCCGGAACAGATAGTAAAGAACACCGCCAAGTAAAAACGGGAAGAATAGCGTTTGAACAAGAACGACGATCGGCCTGAAAATAAAATCAATCTTTGTTCCTACTAAAATAATTAGAAAAATGAGGAGAAATCCGTAACCGATACGAAAAAACTTCGACTGTGGCATTTAATGATCACCTTTATCTTCTGAAATATGTATTCATTATATACAACTTATAAGAACATACACAAATTTTAAAAAAACACCTGTACAAGGATAAAAGCATATGCTGAGTAATGGGCATAGATACTAGAAATGGAGTTTGTACAGAAAGGATGAAACCAATGTGCGGAATAACGGGTTGGGCAGATTGGAATCGTAACCTCACACATGAAAAGAATATATTAATTAAGATGGCCTCTCCATTATCAAAAAGAGGACCAGACGCACTTAATGTATGGAGTACCACACATGCAGGTTTTGGTCACGCAAGGTTAGCAGTTGTAGATATTGAAGGCGGCGTTCAGCCGATGACAAGAACGAAGAACAAATTGAATTATACACTTTGCTATAACGGAGAGCTGTACAACACAGAAGATCTCCGGAAAGAACTTTTACAAAGAGGGTACACGTTTGATGGGCATTCCGATACGGAAGTTTTACTTACTTCTTATATGGAGTGGGGAGAGAGTTGTATCGATCGGTTTAATGGAATATTTGCATTTGGAATTTGGGATGAAGAAAAGGAAAGCTTGTTTGTAGCTCGTGATCGATTAGGGGTAAAGCCATTTTTCTATACTGAAAAAGGCGGTATGCTGTTATTTGGATCTGAAATAAAGTCCATATTAGCTCATCCAGATGTCAAGGCTGAAATAGATCGTGAAGGACTACAAGAAGTCTTCGGTCTAGGACCATCTCGTACCCCAGGTAACGGAGTATATAAAGGGATAAAAGAACTTCGTCCGGCACATGCTGCGACGTATTCAAAAAACGGGCTGAAAATTTGGCGGTATTGGAACGTAGAAAGTAAACCACATCAAGACTCTTTAGAAGATACAGTTGAAAAAGTGAAATATCTCGTGAATGATGCAGTGACGCGACAACTGATTGCAGACGTACCAGTAAGTACTTTTCTTTCTGGCGGTCTCGATTCAAGTGCGATCACCGCAATCGCAGCGAAATATTTTAAAGAAGAAAACAAGGGTGACCTCCATACGTTCAGCATTGATTATGTAGATAATGATAAGTATTTTAAAGCGAGTGATTATCAGCCGAATTCAGATGCGTATTGGATCAATCAGATGGTTGAAGCTACAGGCTCTGTTCATCATAGCTGCGTGATTGATAACGAACTATTAATCAATCATTTGCGTGAAGCTGTCACAGTTCGGGATCTGCCAGGAATGGCTGATGTTGATTCTTCACTTTTATGGTTCTGCCGTCAGATTAAACCTCAGTCAACAGTTGCACTTTCAGGAGAATGCGCAGACGAAATCTTTGGTGGGTATCCATGGTTTCATAAAGAGAAACTCTTGAATCGTCCAATGTTTCCGTGGATGCGTTCAACAGAAGCGCGCCAAAATCTTTTACAAGACTCATGGGCTAGCAAGTTGAATCTAGCTTCATATGTTCAGCAACGATACGAAGAAACAGTGAATGAAACGCCTGTTTTAGAAGGAGAATCTAAAATAGAAGCGAGAAGACGTGAAATCTTCTATTTGAATATGATTTGGTTCATGACGACACTGTTGGATCGTAAAGACCGAATGAGTATGGGAGCTTCATTAGAAGTGAGGGTACCCTTTGCAGATCATAGAATTGTAGAATACGCATGGAACATTCCTTGGGACATGAAAATGCTGGATGGAAGAGAGAAGGGAATACTTAGAAAAGCACTTACTGGGGTACTTCCGAATGATGTACTGTATCGAAAAAAGAGCCCTTACCCGAAAACGTTCCATCCGGATTATACGAACGGCGTAAAAGATTGGTTAACAAGCATCGTCGCGAAAAAGAACTCACCATTGTTTGAAGTATTAAACCGAGCACGTGTTCAAGAAATTATTCAAACGAATGGTGAGACGTTTAAAGAGCCTTGGTTTGGTCAACTTATGACCGGCCCACAATTAATGGCTCATCTTGCGCAGATCGACAGCTGGCTGACCGACTATAATATTAATATCGTAGATTAAACGAAAAAACCGGAAACATTTCTGTTCTCCGGTTTTTTAATTTATGCAGTTGCTTCATGTTTGACGACTAATTGTTTTTGCCATTTTCTTTTTCGCCACCTCGACAGCATAAAGAGTCCCCGCAGCCATTCATCTGCAGTGAAGGCGAGCCAAATTCCTATTAAACCAAGATCGAAAGTAATCCCTAACAAGTATGCGAGTGGTACACTAACTCCCCACATAGAGATGACACCCATAATGACGGGAAACTTAACATCACCTGCAGCTCTCAAACTTGAAATGATAACAAGATTAAAAGAACGGCCAGGTTCGAGCAGGAGCGTTAAGTATAAAAGAATAGTACCCTCCTTAATAATCTCAGGATTATCTGTGAAAATAGATAGAAGTGGCTTTGCGAATAGTGAAGCTATACCTGCCATAAGAAAACTTATGATCATGGCATACGTCTGACTTTTGAGACACATCTTATAAGCAGAGTCGTACGATTTAGCACCGATTAAGTGACCAATTAATATCTGTGTACCTTGGCCGATCGCTACAGCGAAAAGGAAGATAAACATCATAATATTAAAGGTATATACCTTTGTAGTAAGTGCCGTTGTACCAAGCAGCGTGATGAAGAACGTAATCAGCATCTGAGATCCACTATAAGATAGATGCTCTCCAGCTGATGGCAATCCGATTTTTAATACACCCTTTATATGAATAGGAAATAATTTGAATGAGCTGGAAAAAGGTAATGGTATAGAAGAGCGCTTAAACAACAGATACAGAATTACAAGTAAACCTAAAAATCGGCTAACAGATGTTGAAATCGCTACACCTTCAACACCCAATACCGGAAAACCGAAAGCACCGAAGATAAATAAATAGTTTCCAAATACGTTCAAGATGTTCATCCCGATCGTGACATACATGGCATCTTTCGTAAAACCGTAGCTTCTAATGGCAGCTCCGATCGTCATGATGACCGATTGGATAAATGAAAATCCACCTACGATCATTAAATAGCTTGATGCTTCAGCCATTAACTCTGGTGGCGTATTCATCCATGTTAAAAATACATCGCCAAAGACAAGTAATGCAGCGCTTAAGAGTACCCCAAAAAGCAAGTTGCCTAAGATGGCAACTACTGCTACTTCAGCAGCTGTACGTTCAAGTTTAGCACCTATTGCCTGTGCAATAACTACACTCGCTCCTGTTGCAACAAATCCAAACATAACGATTACAATCGATAACAGTTGATTAGTGAGTCCGACAGCAGCCACTGAATGATCAGAATATTGACTGAGCATAAGAGTATCAGCGTTCCCCATCAACATATGAAGCATTATTTCTATAAATATTGGCCACGTTATGGCAAAAAGGGAAAGCTTAGCAGCTTTGTTGCCTTTCATGTAAATCCCTCTCCATCGTGTTTATATTGTATGGTTATAACATTTACCTATTGTATCAGGTATGAGTAGTTACTGAAATAAAATCCCCTCACTTTTAACAGTGAGGGGGAACATGTTTATTTTCTTCTATATATACTAAAGCCGTATCCAGGCAAAGATCCTGAGAATGATGATCCCAAAATATGTGTGTAGCCTTCAGGGATATCAATGGAAAGGTCAGCGCTTTCTTCACCCGCATTTAAAAGGATCCATACATTTTCCTCATTTGATGAACGCTCATATACTAATGTTTTCTCATTTACCTTGATAAACTTCATTTCGCCGTCATTGGCTAGAACTTTATGAACTTGACGAAGAGTTAGCAAAGATTGAATATGTTCAAACAGATCTAAATCTTGTTTGTTTTCATCCCATTCCATACATTTTCTGCAACCTGGATCATTACCACCTGTCATACCGATCTCGTCTCCATAATAGATACATGGAGTTCCTTTAAAGGTTAACATCAATAGAAACAATAACTTCATCTTATCCTTATTCTCATCACAGAACGTTAGAACACGTTTTGTATCATGTGAACCTAATAGGTTAAACGCAGCTTCGTTAACATTTTCAGGATACATATGAAGTACAGCCGTCATTTTTTCCGCAAACACTTTTGCATCAATCGTTTCTTTTGCTACAAAATCAAGAGCCGCATTTGTGAATGGATAGTTCATAACGGCGTCGAATTGATCTCCTTGTAGCCAGTTCATGGAATCATGCCAGATCTCACCTAAGATATATGCATCTGGTTTGACAGACTTAACAGCTGTTCTGAATTCTCTCCAAAATGAATGATCAACCTCATTGGCAACATCTAATCTCCATCCATCAATATCAAACTCTTCCACCCAATAGCGAGCGACCTTGAGTAAGTATTCGCGAACCTCTGGGTTTTCAGTGTTCAGTTTCGGCATCGCTTTTTCGAAAGCAAACGTATCATAATTAGGGCGTGGTTCAGTCTGGATTGGAAATTCTCTTAAATGGAACCAATTCTTATAAGATGAATTCTCTTGATTCTGAAGTACGTCCTGAAATGGTTTAAAATAGTATCCGCTGTGATTAAACACAGCATCGAGCATAACTTTAATTCCGTTTTCATGGCAAACTTTTACTAATTGCTTAAACGTTTCTTTATCACCGAATTGTGGATCGATCTCTAAATAATCAATCGTATCGTACTTGTGGTTAGACTTCGCTTTAAAGATCGGTGTGAAATAAATACCAGTCACACCTAGTTTAACGAGATGATCGATATGATCGATCACACCTTGAAAATCTCCTCCAAAAAAATTGTTGAACTTCGGCTCTTCACTAGCCCACGGAAGAGAACCTTCAGGATCGTTGCTCGTATCTCCATTCGCAAAACGTTCAGGGAATATTTGATACCAAACCGTATCTTTTACCCAAGAAGGGGCACGAAATACATCAATTCCATTTAAGAATGGAAAACAAAAATAATAAGCTGTGTCATCGAACGGAGCTTCATTATAGAAGCCTTTTTCAGTATATACCAACGTCTCATCACCATTCTTCAGTTCAAATCCATAGCGTAAACGGCGAAACGGGGGAGAGATAGCAATAAAATAGTAATCAAAATATTCATCTGTACCTGATAGAGTCATCAGTGACCGAGACGTCTGCCAGCCATCCTTCGTCCAGTCATAAGGATCACCGTGAATTAACGTTACAGAATCAACATCACCTTTTTTGGTACGAAGACGGATGTGGAGGGTAGTTTCGTCATAAGCATAAGCAAAATTGTTACCTGCTCTGTGGTAGATTGCTTCTTTTAACATAGTTTGATCTCCTCTCAGTTTCAGCAATAAAAAAGGGGCACAACCTATAAAAACTAGGTTGTACCCCTAAAGGAACGTACATTGCCTTCAACTTGTAATGGTGATAGTATAAACCGCTTTCAGCGATAAAATCAAGATAAATGAAAGCGAAACCAAAAATAATTAAAAAAGTATTGTAAAAATTCAAAGCATAGGTATAATGAAATTGAGCAGGTAATGCAATCGTTTTCATAAACGGCAAAAAACTTCATAAGAAGACAGAAAAACATTTTTTTTGCTAATCTGTGCAAACGTTTGTATGCTTTGATCTTTTAACAATAATGGGGGGTACAATTGATGAAAAAGTTATTAGCATTGCCTTTAACTTTTGCTCTAGCTGCAAGTGCGTTAGCTGCTTGCGGACCGCAAGAAGATAGTTCTTCTACAGGCGGTAAGAAAGAATCTGGCTCAGACAAGCCTGAAAAATTAGTTATGTGGGAAGACCAAGAAAAAGGTGCTGGAACAAAAGATGCTATTAAAAAGTTCGAAGAGAAATACGGCATCAAAGTTGAGCTAAAAGAAATTCCAATGCTAGACCAGCAAGAGAAGCTTCGTCTTGATGGACCAGCTAAAAAAGGACCGGATGTTATTACAACTCCGCATGACCGTATTGGACCATTAGCGATCGAAGGTCTGATCGCACCGATCGAAGTATCTGATGATGTAACAAAGCTTTACACTGAATCTTCAATTAACGCATTAACATATGATGGGAAACTTTACGGACTTCCTAAGTCAACAGAAACACCAGTATTTATCTACAATAAAAAACAGATGCCTGAAGCACCAGAATCTTTAGAAGATGTTCTTGCATTCTCTAAAGGTGATAAAGGTGGAGCGCAATACGGTTTCCTAGCAAACTGGACTGATTTCTACTTTGCAAATGGTGTGCTTTCTGGATATGGAAGCTATGTATTTAAAGACGACAACGGAACATTAGATCCTAAAGACCTTGGCCTTTCTAACAAAGGTGCAGTTGAAGGACTAGATTATATCACTAGCTGGTACAAAGATGGCTTGTTCCCAAAAGGAATCATCGGTGAAAAAGCAGGACAAACAATCGATGGTCTTTTCCAAGAAGGTAAAGTTGCTTCTGTAATGAACGGACCTTGGTCTTTCCAAGGCTATAAAGATGCTGGAATCGATATCGGTGTTGCACCAATGCCTAAACTTCCAAACGGTGAAGATGTTAAAACATTCATCGGAGTTAAAGGTTACAACGTAAGTCAGTTCTCTCCTAACCAAGAATGGGCTGCTAAACTGGTTGAGTTCATTACAAACGAAGAAAGCGCTAAGACTCGTTTTGAGAAAACAGCAGAAATTCCTCCAGTTGTATCTTTAATGGAGGACCCAATCATTGCAGACAACGAAGCAGCTAAAGCTGTAGCAGTTCAATCAGAACGTGGAGTTCCAATGCCTAACATTCCTGAAATGGCAGAAGTTTGGGCTCCAGCTGCAAATGCACTTCAATTATCTGCTACTGGCAAGTCTGAGCCAAAAGCTGCTCTAGAAAGCGCAGTTAAGACGATTGGACAAAACATTGAAGCGAACCATGGTAAATAATAATAAGCAATAAGTGGAAAGCGGTACCCAGACGTCGCGGGTACTGCTTTCTCTAACTATTGTGTGTGTTGGAAAGATTTCGCTTATGTATGGGTCCTAAAATCTTTCGAACTACACACAAAACAGTTAGTGGGGAAAAGAAAGGGGAAACCTGTAATGACACACCGTAAGACGGCAGCTTTGCTGTCCATCATTCCAGGAATGGGGCAATTCTATAACAAGCAATTTGTTAAAGGTTTCGCATTCTTGTTTTTAGCGATATGTTACTTTATTGCATTTCTTGATTTTCTGAATATCGGACTTTGGGGAATCGTAACACTAGGTACAGAAGTGCCTAGAGATCATTCCATCTTCTTACTTGTGAACGGCGTTATTTCCATACTAGTAGTAGGCATCGGTTTAGGGTTTTACTACTTTAATATCTATGATGCGTTCCAAAATGGGAAAAAACGTGATAACGGCTTGAAACTTAACTCACTAAAAGAGCAATATCATAATGTTGTAGACAAAGGATTTCCTTATCTAATGGTGGGACCTGGATTCTTACTGTTGATCTTCGTTGTCATTTTTCCGATCATCTTTATGTTGTTGTTAGCATTCACAAACTATAATCTATACAACTCTCCACCAGCGAAGCTTGTTGATTGGGTTGGGTTTAAGAACTTTATCGAAATCTTCTCACTAGACATTTGGCGTGAAACGTTTATCTCTGTATTTGCATGGACGATTATATGGACATTTACAGCTACTACACTTCAAGTTTCTGTTGGTATTTTCTTAGCAGTTGTATTGAACCAGAAAGAAATTAAGTTTAAAGGGATTATTCGTACACTTTTAATCTTACCTTGGGCAGTGCCAGCATTCGTTTCGATCTTAATTTTCTCTGGATTATTTAATGACACGTTTGGAGCAATCAACCAATCTATTTTAGCACCTCTTGGAATCGATTCCATACCTTGGATGACTGATCCTTTTTATACAAAGATCGCTTTGATCTTCATCCAATCTTGGCTTGGTTTCCCGTTCATCATGGCTATGACTACAGGAGTACTTCAGTCTATTCCTGGTGAACTTTATGAAGCTGCAACTGTAGATGGGGCATCAAATTGGGATAAATTCCGTAAGATCACACTGCCGATGGTCTTATTTACAACAGCACCAATATTAATCACACAATACACGTTTAACTTTAATAACTTTAACGTTATCTATCTATTCAACAACGGTGGACCTGCAGTAGCTGATCAAAATGCAGGAGGGACAGACATCTTGATCTCTTGGATCTACAACTTAACGATGACTTCAGCTCAATATAGTAAGGCAGCAGCTGTAACTGTATTATTATCGTTGATCATCGTGTCACTTGCATTGTGGCAGTTTAGAAAAACGAAATCATTTAAGGACGAAGGAATGATTTAATATGAGTATAAAAACAGCAAGAAGAATACGATTAACTCTGTCCTATCTAGTACTATTGTCAGCAATTGCGATTGTGGTCTACCCAATTCTTTGGGTAATTGGATCTTCATTCAATCCAGGTAACACTTTATCAAGTTCGACGATCATTCCAGAGAATGCAACTCTAGCTCACTATAAAGAGCTGTTCGCTGAAACGGATTATCTAATCTGGTATTGGAACACGCTAAAAATCTGTTTTATAACAATGGTACTTTCTGTAATCTTTATTGGCTTAACGGCTTATGCTTTCTCAAGATATAAGTTTGTTGGTCGTAAGAACGGATTGCTTCTTTTCCTAATTTTGCAGATGATTCCACAATTCGTAGCGATTCTTGCAATCTACATCCTAGCTTACCAAGTAGGATTGCTTGATACACACTTTGCCTTAATCCTTGTTTATGTCGGTGGATTGATTCCGATGAACACATACTTGGCAAAGAACTATTACGATACGATTCCAAAAGAACTAGACGAATCTGCGCGAATTGATGGCGCTGGTCACTTTCGTATCTTTTGGCAGATCATCCTGCCGCTTTCAAAGCCAATCTTAGCGGTAATCGCACTTTTCAGTTTCATCTCACCGTTCGCTGATTTTATCTTAGCGTCCATTCTGATCAGTTCAGATGAGAAGATGACACTTGCGGTTGGACTGTTTAACATGATTAAGAACGAATTCGGTAACAGTTTTACATTGTTTGCAGCGGGTTCTGTATTAGTAGCGATTCCGATTGGTCTATTATTCTTATCACTGCAGCGTTACTTTATCTCTGGCTTAACTGCTGGTGGTACTAAAGGTTAATCACAGCACCTTACTATAGGAGGAACGGCGATGGGCAAAAGAATGATATTCTTAGCTATGTCGTTTCTTCTTTTTTTATCTGTTCAAAATAAAGCGCTTGCAGAAAAAAAGGAAGAACGATCATGGAAAGACGAGACAATCTACTTTATTATGGTGGACCGGTTTAATAATGGAAACAAAGATAACGATTTTGATGTAGATCTTAATGACCCCACAGCTTACCATGGGGGAGACTTCAAAGGGATAATGGATAAGCTTGATTATCTTGATGATCTTGGGGTTACGGCGATATGGCTAACACCTGTGGTTAAGAACGAACCCGGTGGCTATCACGGTTATTGGACGGAGAATTTCTATGAAACGGAAGAACATTTTGGTTCAAAGGATGAGTTGAAGCAACTTGTTAAAAAAGCGCATGATCGTGATATAAAAATTATATTAGATCTAGTCGTAAATCATACAGGCTATAAACATCCTTGGTTAGATGAGGCGTCAAAAAAGGCTTGGTTTCACCCAGAGATGGAGATCGGGAACTGGGATAACCAACAAGAAGTTGAGAACGGCTGGCTTGCTGGCTTGCCCGATCTGAACACAGAGAACAATGAAACACGTAAGTATTTACTCGACATGGCTGAATATTGGATTAAAGAAACAGATATAGACGGCTACCGCTTAGATACTGTTAAACATGTGCCCAAAGACTTTTGGATAGATTTTTCTGAACGAGTGAAGAAAGCAAAGCCTGGCTTTTATTTAATTGGTGAAGTTTGGCACAATGATCCAAAATATATTGCTGAGTACAATAAAGCAGGAATTCAATCGTTTGTAGACTATCCTTTGTTTAATGAGATGGTTCGTATCTTTAGACAAAGTGGTCAATCACTTTCAGAGCTGAACGCTGTATGGGAGCGGAATAAATTCTATTATAAAGATCCGTATACGTTAGGAAACTTTATTGATAATCATGATAACATTCGATTTGTACGTGAAGTGCTGTTGAAGCAAGAAGATCCCGAAAAAAGGCTGAAGCTTGCTCTTACCTATCTTTACTCGGCACCTGGTATTCCTATCCTCTATCAAGGAACAGAGCATATGATGGACGGAGCCAAAGATCCGGACAACCGTCACATGATGGACTTTACTCAAAATAAGGAGTTTGAAACGTTCACTTCTAAATTAGGAAAACTTAGACAAAAACATCCTGCACTTAGACGGGGCGATTATTCAATGATTGTTGATAAAGATGGGAAAGCGGTCTTTAAACGAAAATTTCAAAATGAAACATTATTTATCGTGTTTAACAATGATAAGAAGAAGTCGGGTATTTCTTTTTCAGATAAAAGCCTTCATAATAAAAAGCTTGTGAGTCTTTTATCAAACGAAGAGATAAAGGTGCATGATACTTCTGTTGAAGTGAATATGGCTGGGGAAACGGCTGAGATATATGCTGTTCAAAAAGCAGATTCACAATGGAAGCTATATACGATTGTTGCTGTAGCAATTGTTGTAGTAATAGTGAGCTCTTTCTATCTGATCAGAAGAAGAAAACAACGCTAATAATAACCAGCTAGTAGCGGAATAAAACGATTTAAGCCTTATAGTCTAAAAGAAACCGTTCAATTTACAAAAATAGTGAAAAACATTAAAAGTGGAAAGGAATTATTATTTCTTTTTTCCTACGAATTCTATACAATTATTGATGGAATTAAGTAAGCGTATACACTAAGCCAAATAGTCTGAAAGGAGGACTATACCATGTCAGTTACTATAAAAGATGTAGCAAAATTAGCAGATGTTGCACCCTCAACCGTTTCAAGGGTAATCGCGAATAATCCTCGAATATCAGAAAAAACAAAACGAAAAGTAAAAGAAGCGATGGACTATCTTGGCTATCATCCAAACTTTAATGCGAGAAGTTTGGCAAACCGAAGCACACAGGCGATCGGACTTGTCATGCCTAGTTCTGCTGACAAAGCCTTCCAGAATCCGTTTTTTCCAGAAGTAATCAGAGGCATCAGTACCATTGCACATGAGCAAGAATACGCTCTATACATGTCGACTGGAAATACAGAAGATGAAATATTTGAAGGTGTTGTTCGAATGGTACAAGGACGTCGAGTGGATGGAATCGTTATGTTGTATTCACGTGTAGATGATCGGATCATGTGCTACTTACAAGAACAGAAATTTCCTTTCACGGTAATCGGAAAGCCGTTTAAGAACGCTGAAACTATCACACATATAGATAATGACAACTTCAAAGCTGCTCAAGAAATGACTGAATATCTCATATCACTTGGTCATGAACGAATCGGGTTTGTAGGTGGAAATTTAAATCTAGTCGTAACCATCGACCGGTTATTAGGCTATGAAAAAGCGATCCGAAATGCGGGTCTGCCTTATAAAGATGAGTACATCGTTCATGAGGAGTTCTTAAAAGAAGGCGGGCAGGAAGCAGTTAAAGAGCTCCTCGCGCTAAATGAGCCTCCGTCGGCACTTCTTGTTATTGATGACGTTATGTCCTTCGGTGTGCTGAGCACATTAAACGAGTTAGGAGTGAGCGTACCAGATGACATCTCATTACTAAGTTTCAACAACGTTATGCTATCTGAACTCTCATCCCCTTCACTAACATCAGTAGATATCAATATCTTTAAACTTGGTTATGAAGCGGCTAAGGGACTTCTAGAATGCATTCAATGTCCAGAAAAAGAAGCAAAACGAGTAGTCGTACCTTTTCAATTGATCGAAAGGCAGACGTGCAGTAAAGTTAGCGAAAAGTAATGATCTGCCTATGGAACGAGCTGTCAGGTGGAGACTCCTTATGGTGTTTAGGGGCTGGAGGCTCATCGCATCCCCTTGGAAAGCGTGTTACATTGAGCGGAACGATAGCAACAAAGTATACAAAAAAAGCCTCAAGAAGATGTGTTGAAATCTTCTTAGAGGCTTTTTTCTTTAAGAGCATTAATAACAGGTAGGATAGGCTGTTTACTTTTACAAGAATAAAAATTTTTAAACGGGTCACCTACATCGTTTATACGATCGATGATGGTGGTAAGGGGAAATTGCTCAGGCTTTAATGCAGCGTTCACTTCTTCCCAGTATAAAGGAGTGGCAACTAAAGCATCATCATTTCCTCTTACAGAATAGGGAGCAATGATTGTTTTGCCTTCTGCGTGTTGAATATAATCAATGTAACAACGGTTGCCTCTGTTCTTTTTTAAACGTTCAATTGTAAACCATTTCGGCTCTCGTTCGATTAAATAATGGGCTAGAAACGCTGTGAATAGTCGTGAGTCTTCGAAGGTAACGGCTTGTTCAGGTAACGGAATGTATATCTGCATGCCTTTATTACCGCTTGTTTTGATAAATGTAGTGAGATGTAACTTGTCACACACTTCTTTTATCAATAGCGCAGCTTCGACAGAAAGATGAAATTCCTTTCGAGATGGAGGATCTAAGTCCATCACGATCTCAGATGGATGACTATTCTTAACTGTTCGGTATGGAATATGAAACTCAAAGGCAAGCTGGTTTCCAAGCCAAAGTAGTGTAGGTAAGTTATTACAAACAATATAATTAATATCTTCTTCTATACTCGTATGTACATAGTGTGGAGCATAATCAGGACAATTCTTTTGATAAAAGCGCTCCTCACCAACTCCATGAGGATATCTGATTACCGTTAAAGCCCGGTTTGTTAAAAAAGGCAGCATATAAGGTGCAATTTGGGTTAAATAGTTAATATATTCGACTTTTACAATTTCAAGATCTGGCCAAAGTGGTTTGTTAGGGCTTGTTAATGTTACGATCTCGTTGTTTACGTTGAGATCTACTTGTTCTTTTGTAGACTTTCCCATGTACAATCCTCCCAATTTGTATCAAAACGGAATGAAACAAACCTTGGCTGTCTCAATTGATTTTTATATAGTTCTAAATAAGAAAGTTCTACGCAGATTGACGGCTCTATTAAAATAAGAGATCCGTTCCTGCTGGCAATATTTTTCTTTATAATTTGTATCAAAGCTTCCTTCTCTTGAGGGGAAATGCCATGAGAGAATAACCCCACGAATTGAACAGAACGATCTTTAATAACGCCAACATGAAAAAACCCGTTCTCTGAATCGTAACCTAATAAAATAAAAGGATGGAATTTAAGATTTTTAACTTTGATCCATTCGTTCGTTCGGATGCCAGAAGACCATTTACTATAAAGCTTCTTCGCCACAATTCCTTCGCTATTACTTCCTTTCACATCCTCCATGATTTTAGATTTTTCAGAAGTGAAATTGATAAAATTAAGACGGCGATCGGGTGATATTTTAATGTTAGGAATACCTGTAGTACCTGTAGTCTGAAGCAGTTTTCGCAATTTTTCTTTGCGATCCAAAAAGGGTAGTGTATTCATATATTCATTCTCTATGGCAAGCAGATCAAACGCGCAAAAAGAAGAAGGATATTGTTTAGAAGCTATCACAATTTTATCGAGCTGTTTTAGTCGGCCTCTTTTTTGAATCTGTTCAAAGTTTGCTTTATTTTCATTTTCTAGAATACATAGTTCTCCATCTAAAAGTATGGGGAACAAGTCTTTGACTTTATTCTCGATCGTTTTAAGGTGATCTACAACCTCAGGGAAAATGGTATGCAGAGGATGACCATTTCTAGATGTCATGATAACATTCGCGTGATCCCAATAAAGTAAACATCTAAAACCGTCGTATTTCACTTCATATACCCAATGACTCTCTTCCGGCAATTCGTTTGAAAGAGAAGGGAGCATGGGCTTTAAAAAGTGTTGAATCATGAACTAGCTTTCTTCTTTGCAGATGTTTTTTTCTTCTTAGGTTTTGGTTCATCCGCACTTTTACTGTTTTTAGACGAGGTATCCTTTGTTTTCTTATTGTTATCAGTCGATTCTTTTCCTTTACTCTCATTGATAGAGGCCTGAAGTGCTTCCATAAGATCCACGACATTTGTTTTTGGCTTTTCTTTAGCAACTTTCACTTCATCACCAGAAATCTTGCTGTTGATCAATTCGAGAACCGCTTCACGATATTCGTCTTCATACTTTTCAGGCTCAAACGGAGCTGTTAATTGTTCGATAAGCTGTTTAGCCATCTCAACTTCTTTTTCATTTAATGACACTTCATCTGTTAAACCAGGAACATGGTCAACATTTCTTACTTCGTCCGGGTAGAAGATAGTTTCTAGAACTAAACCGTTCTTGTACACTCGAACAGCTGCAAGATGTTCCTTTGATCGAAGTGTAAATTTAGCAAGTCCGATCTTTCCGGTATCTTCCATAGCTTTTTTCAAGAGTGCGAAAGATTTTGTCCCATTCTCGCCAGGTCCAACGAAATAAGAACGATTATAAAAGATAGGATCAATCTCTTCTAATTTAATAAAATCAATGATCTCGATCGATTTATCAGATACACCTGCTAATTCATCAAGTTCTTCTTTCTCAACAACTACGAATTTACCCGGTTCATACTCATAACCTTTAACGATTTCTTTTGAATCCACAGTCTCTTCACATACAGGGCAGATTTTTTCATACTGAACAGGACTATGGCACTTTTCATGTAAATATCTCATCTTAATATCTTTATTCTCAGTTGCAGCAAACAGCTTGATCGGTATATTCACAAGACCAAAGCTAATCGCACCTTTCCACATCGTGTGCATCATGACCATCCTTCCAAACTCATTTACAAATAGTTTCTCCAGACGTATCAACATCATGTATATTTTTCCATAGTTTATACAGATTTCGACAATGCATTGTAGAAACATGCAATATCATTCATAATGAGAATAGAGATTTTCAATAGGCTCTTTTCTAATGATTGTTGCTTTTGATTTCGAATAATTACACATCATTGACAAGTTGTTTATAGTAAAAGGTTCGAGACTCTTATGGAACGAGCGGGCAGGTGGAGACTACATGCACGCCCCATGGAAGGCGAGCAACCTAAGAGCGGAAATCAACAACTATCGAAAGCAACAATGAAAACGAAAACAGCCGCTTTCAATAAAAGGGTGATAACATTGGATAGCAGTACAAACATACAAACAAATACAGAACTTGCTCAATTCTTGAAGATGCAAAAAACAAGCATTGTTGAAAAATGGCTGGAGAACGTACTGTTGCCTCAAAATGACCCTTTCTTTGAAGAAGTGAAAAAGAACGGCCATCAAACGATCATAGAATTAATTAATTATTTAGAAACAGGGTCACTCGAAAGGCTAAAGGCTTTAACAAGCAAGATTGCCAAAGAAAGAATCGAAGCCAAAGCGAACGTAGGCGATTTCGTTCACAACATCAACGTTGGACGAAGCATCGTTTATGAACTTTTAATGTGTTCACTTTTAAATGATCAATTAAAAGGTGATGGGGTATTAAAGATGCAGCGGTATTTTGATCAGCTCGTCTTTTTGAGTGTAAAAGAATACACAGCACTTAAGGATTCAATTATTGATCGGAAAAATCAGTTCATTCAAGAGATGCATCACGATCGATTAACGATGCTTGGGCAGATCGCCGCCAGCTTTGCTCATGAATTCAGAAATCCGCTGACTTCAGTTAAAGGATTTATCTACCTTCTACAAAAGGAATTAAATAAAACAGACCAATCAGAGTATTACTTTGAAATTATTCAAAATGAGATGCAGAGTCTTGAAGAAAAGATAACGCAATTTTTATATTTATCAAAGATGAGAGGCTTAGAAGATAAGCTTGAAAAAGTCTCTTTATCATCCCTCTTGAAAGAAATGCTTAATTTTATGTATCCGCGTTTTACTGAAGCGAATATCGTAACCATCTCACAAGTCGAAAATTCCGTATATACCGAAGGAGACAGTTCACAGATCAAACAAGTGTTATTAAATATTCTAGTGAATGCAGTCGAAGAATTGAGCGGTTGGAACGGTGAGAGAAAGATTAAAGTATCACTAAGGAAAAACGAAGAAAACATGGCAGAATTATCAATCTGCAATAATGGTAACCCGATTCCTGATTATTTACTCGAGAACGTGTTTGAACCTTTTGTTACGACAAAGTCACTTGGAACAGGGCTTGGGCTTTCTGTGTGTAAACAGATCGTTGAAAAGCATAATGGTACGATTGAAGTATCTTCAACGAAAGACGATACTTGTTTTACGATTAAATTTCCAATCATCTAAACGGTGATGATAAATGTTAAATAATGAAAAAAAAAGCTCCCTTTCAAAAGGGGGCTTTTCCTGTCTTTAAAGATGATCAGGTTTTTTAGAATAAGGTTGTTTTCCGTTTTGTTTACTTTGGAGCTCTGCTTCATTTTTCATTTGGTTCATAGCCTGATTATCTGCTGGTCGTTTATTATTGTCTTTCGTATTACGGTGTGTCATAAATATCCCTCCTGATTCTAACATCTGTCAGAAGGGGTTCCATTATTCATCATGTTTTAAGATACATTTTTAGGTGTATTTAAGAAGAATAAAGCAATTGTTCCTGGCCCTGCATGAGCGCCTATCGCACAGCCGATCATTGTAACTAAAATATTTTTGTTTCCTGTTTCTTCAATAATTAAATCTTTTAATGCTTTCGCCGTTTCAGTATCATCTGCATGACTGATACCGATCGTTATGTCATCAAGAGAAGAAGCTCTTTCCTTCATGATTTCTACCATGCGTCCTAAAACTTTTTTCTTTCCACGTAGTTTTTCGAGTGGAAACAATTTTCCGTCTTCCATATGAAGAACAGGTTTTATTTTTAAGAGTGTTCCCATGACTGCCGCCGTTTTACTCACTCTGCCGCCACGCAATAAATATTCAAGGTCATCTACGGTAAAAATATGTTCTAGATGGTTTTGGTAATGTTGAAGGGTTTGAAGGATTTCATCAAAAGATTTTCCTTCCTTCGCTTCTTTAGCAGCTTCATGCACCATTAATCCATATCCTAATGATGCAGATTGGCTATCAAAGACTTCAATCTGAGCGTTTGGAAATTCTTCAAGTACTTCATTTTTCATAAGAACAGCTGTCTGATAGGTTCCGCTGATTCCTGAGGACAAAGTAATATAAATGGCAGGTTGGCCATTCCTTGCAAATGAAGTTAAAGTTTCTTTAATAATAGATGGAGGGACTTGAGCCGTTTTAGGAACAGCGCCTTCCTTCATATATGTATATAACTGTTTTGGTTCGATATTAGATCGATCTAAATACTCTTCATCATTTACTTGAACGATTAAAGGAAGCATAATAATCTCGTATTCATCCAAAAGCTGTTTAGGTAGATCAGATCCTGTATCGGTTATTATCGTAGTCATTATAGTTCACCTGCTTGGCTTTTTTCTATAGTTTAACTTGTGTTGGAATGAAAAGGCAATGATCATGTTTGAAAAATAGCTCTTATGACTATTGACTCGGGGTATCTTTATCTGTTAAAAATAAATCTTGGATTAATGAAAAAAGGAGGGACTCTCACTTATGACAGAACGTTTTCGCTTAAGCGACTTAGGTATAACTGAACTAAAAAAGATCTTTTTTATCATTGTAGGAGCCCTGCTTAATGCCGTATCTCTTAACATGTTCTTAATACCGGCAAAAGTTTATGCTAGTGGATTTACTGGGGTTTCCCAGTTGATTTCATCCTTACTCGTTAACACTGCTTTCCCGATCAGCACTGGTATTTTGTACTTATTGTTTAATATTCCTGTTACGATTTTAGGCTGGCTGAAAGTAGGAAAGTCTTTTACGGTATATAGCTTCTTGAGCGTTATCATGATCACGGCATTTCTAGAGATCATACCCATAACCGTTGTTTCTTCTGATATTTTGCTGAATGCTGTGTTCGGCGGAGTTATAGCAGCTTTAGGTGTAGGCGTTACCTTAAAGTATGGAGCTTCAACAGGTGGACTTGATATCATCGCTATGATCTTATCGAGAATGAAGAACAAACCGATCGGTGGTTATTTCTTTATCCTAAACGGCTTGATCATCCTCGCTGCAGGTTTCCTATTTGGATGGGAGAAGGCGTTATATACGCTTGTAGCTCTCTATGTATCATCACGTGTTATTGACGCGGTACATACGCGTCACGAAAAGCTTACGGCAATGATTGTTACTAAGAAGGGGAATGAGATCCAAGAAGCGATCCACGGTAAGATGGTTCGAGGAATAACGATCGTACCTGCAAAAGGAGCTTTCTCTAAGCAAGATAAAGAGATGCTTATCATCGTTATCACACGATATGAACTATATGATTTAGAACAGGTTCTTAAAGAAGTTGATCCGAAAGCCTTCACAAATATCGTGCACACAACGGGCATCTACGGCTTCTTCAGAAACGACTGAGGGGGGTCTGACCCCACACAATTACAAAACTTTACTTTTGTACACACGGTATGGACAAGGTCCATACCGTGTGTTTTTTGCGAATGTTTTCAATAAAATCACCATATAAAGGTAAGAATGAAAGTGAGGTGATTTGTTAACATGAAGCACTATAAAACGACCGTTATAGTCTTTCTAACCGTTTGTGCAGTTATTTTTCTAATGTCAGCTTGCAGCAAGGAAAAGGAGAAGCCTAAAGAAAAACACGGTGAAGTAGCTTCTCAGCTTAATCCCGTTCTATCCATCCAACAAAGAAACGATGGCATTGATATACTGGCTGTTCTCGAGAACCAAAGCAATCATACTGTAACTTTATCATTCAACAGTTCCAAGATGTTCGATGTTTCTATAGTGGATTCTTCAAGTAAAGAAGTTTTCAGGCATTCTAAAGGGAAAAACTATGAGAAAAAACAAGAGGATGTACAGATAAAAGCAGGAGCAAGTCACATTTGGAAAACAAAGTGGAAACTCTCTGCTGCAAAAAGAAAAGCCGGGATCTATAAAGTGAACGCAACCTTTCTACCGAATGAAATCTCACCTGGTTCATTGAAGACTGAGAATATAACAGTGAAAGAAACGCTCACTCTTCAAGGAGGAACTGAAGAACTGAGAAATAATTCTTTTCGAAACATACACTTTTCAGGAAAAGACGGTAGTTACAAAGTTTCAGGAGAGGCGAGAGTATTTGAAGCATCTTTTGCCTATTCAGTATCTGATGGTCATAACGTTTTTATTGAAAGACATGAACAAACAGCTGAAGGTGCACCAGCTTGGGCTCCATTCTCGTTTAACATTAACATTCCGGAGGAAGATTTACCTATAAACGGCACCCTCATGCTTGAATTGTTTAACTACAATCCTAAAAATGGGGGGAAATCAGATACACTAGCGGTGCCGCTTCAATCATTCAAATAGACGTTAGTCATGTGTACAAGTTTATACCAACAAAAAAACCAGCCTAATCATAAAGGCTGGTGTGAAAATTTAAGCATTCTCTTCTAGTGCTTTTTGAATTTCTGGCATTAATTCGTTCCAGTCACTGTCGTTCGTTTTATTTACTGTAATAAAGTTTTCAAAACCAAAAATTGATTCTACTCCATCAATGGATAATAGTGCTTTTGCAAGTGGTGAATCTGATTCATCACCTACGCGTGCAGAAAGTCTGCCTTCTAAAAATTTCTCTGAACCATCAAATTTAATTGCGTTTGGATTCGGTGTTGGTTGGATTGAAAATTCTACTGCCATTACAAACACTCCTTTAAAGTATAGTATTAAAAATGAAATGCATATCTTTTAGAGATGATATCATGGAAATCCAATGAATTATACAGATGCTTCGTAACTGAGTTATTGATACCCGTTTCGAGTTCAATGGATTTAATGCCATCTCTTTCGGCCCAATAGATCAAGTGTAGCAAAATTTTACGGGCGATTCCTCTGTTACGGTGTTTTTCATGTACATAAAGCTCATTTAACCAAAGATATGGTCCACCGATACGAAGACTTACTCCCAAGTTGAAGAAGGCTAGTCCAATCACGGAATTTTCTTCTTCGGCAATGATAATTCCGCTTTTATCTGGGTTTTCAAGTGCCATCTTAATACCAGCAAACGTTCTGGATTTGTCTTCTGGTTCACCGTCCATCGTACGCTGCTGTAAGAATAAATGCGCAATTTCTTCAATGATATGAGATTCAGCTTCATTCGTTACACGATATATTTTCATACAATGCCCCCAAAATTACTCTAAAACATATGGTATCTCGCTTACATAACACATTATAACAAAAATAATAAGAGTTTGACGTTTGATAAATGGTAATTTCTTTCGAATAGTTTAAATAGAGAGATTTAAAAGAGGAGATGAGTAAGAAATGAAGACTCTTGTTTGTTTTGGAGACAGCATCACTTCAAAAGAAAAGAGTAAAGATGGCTCACTTAGATTAACTTCCCGTTTAAGGCAAGAACTAACCGAATGGGTAGTTATGAATGCTGGAATACCTGCAGAAACAACGAGAGCTGCTCTAGTTAGACTACAAGATGACGTTCTAAGGCATCACCCTGATTTTGTAACTATTCTTTTTGGCGCGAATGATTCAAGTGATCATAGACTTATTCCATTAAAAGAGTATGAAAAGAACCTGACTTACATGGTAAATAAAATTGGGGCAGAAAAAGTGATATTGATCAGTCCAGCTCCTGTGTTTGAGAAACAGCAAATGGCACGCACAAATGATAGAATGAAAAAGTATGCACAAACGGTTAAAAAGGTAGCGAAACACGAGGGAACATCATATGTACCTTTGTTCGAAACACTAGTGGAAAAGAACATTCAAAAATACGTGATAGATGATGGTCTTCATTTTAATAAATTCGGATATGAAGAATTAAGTGAACTTGTGCTAAGAAAAATCAAAACATTGACAGCCATTACATTCCCAAAAAAACAGCTTTCTCCGTGAAAAGAGAAAGCTGTTTCTAGTTCTATTTTAGGCGATCGGGATTGTCTTCCAATAAGCTTTCAGCGTCTTCTAAACTTAAGCCAGTGGCTTGAGTAAAAGATTGAGGCTGACCTGACTCTGTATGTTGGTTATCTGCATGTTCAGATATAGAATTGACAGAAGACGAAACACCAGCGTGGCCATCCAATTCTTTTTGAAACTCAGCCAACTGAGCTCGCTCTGCATCAGACGAATTAGCCATTGCAGAAGAAAGAGCATTCTGTGCAACTTCCTTGTCATGACCAGAAAGTTCAGCATGAGGGGCATGTTCACTGTTAGATATCTTGTTATTTAAATCATGTGTGGAATGTTGTACCTTTCCAACAGCCTGTTGAACAGCATTTCTCGCGATTTGAAATAATCTGTTTGCCATCGTTATATGCCTCCTAATGAATTTCTTTCTTCTTTTTCACGTTTGCGATCTTGTTGCTCATCTTTACTGAAAGCCATAGTTGTTTCCTGACTTACCATATCGGCTCCTTGCTTAGTTGCTCGTTTGGAACGACTCTTTTTACTCATTATAAATTCCTCCTTTTCTCCCGTATCTTTAGTTTTTACCGTAAGAAGTACAATATGTAGCTAGAAGCTTCAAACGTTTTAAAAAAGAAATGGAAAAAAAGATCTCCAGCTGACATTCAGCAGAAGATCTTTATCGTGATTAAACAAGTTTTAATATATTTTTTAAGTAATGAGCAATACCTTCTTCTTCGTTTGTAAGGGTTACATAATTCGCTCGTGATTTAAGTTCATCGATCGCATTTCCCATTGCCACTCCATGCCCTGCGTATTCAATCATTTCAAAGTCATTGTCTTCATCGCCAAAAGCTACAATCCGATCTTGTGGAATGTTGTAGTATGCAGCGATTTTTTCTAAGCCAGAGGCTTTGCTGATACCAGAACGAATAACCTCTATAATGTTCCATGGAGCTGCCCAAACTCTTTGGTCGACAACTTCAGCATGCTCCTTTTCAAGCATCGCTCTTAACTCTGGAATATGATGATCCTCTGGATGAACAAGAATTGCGGTAGGGTCATCTTTCAAGGTTTTATGAAGGTCGCCAATTTGAAGAGGATTTTCATTCATGATGAAAGTATTAACAATCACTTCATCAGGTTTTTTTAAATATACATCATCAAGAACCTCCACCATAATATTCTTAACTTTAAACGTCTCACAGGCTGAAATGATACGTTTAGCAACGTCAAGTTCAAGTGGGGAATGGTGAATACCAAAACTTGCATCATGTGGGTGATGAACAAAAGCACCATTAAAGTTCACAATGGGAGTGTTGAGTTCTAGCTCCTCATAATACATGTTTGAAGAACGAAAAGGACGACCAGTAGAAATGCAAACATGGTGACCATGATCGATCAATTGAAAAAGTAGTTCTTTTGTTTTTCTAGGAATTTTTTTCTCATCGTTTAATAAAGTTCCGTCAAGATCTAATGCAATTAAGTAAGGTTGTGTCACGAAAGTACCTGCCTTTTTTAGGATGCTTATATAAAGTGTATTATTTTACTTACAAAAAGTCTATTCATACAGGGCGTCTTTCATGAAAAAGAAACATGTCTCATGATAAGATGGAAAAAAAGAGAAAGAGGAGATACACACATGGTATGTATACAAAAAGGAACGATCGGCGATATTCCTTTCTTACTTGCGGAAAAAAAAGAAAATGCGGGTAAACCGTTGCCGCTTTTTATTTTCATACACGGATATACGAGTGCAAAAGAGCATAATTTACATTTTGCATATTCACTAGCTGAAAAAGATTTTCGAGTCATTTTACCAGATGCACTTCATCATGGTGATCGAATCGTTGCAAACCCTCCTAAGTCGATGGAGTATGATTTCTGGAATATCGTTCAACAAGGTATTCAAGATGTGAACAATATAATGGATTGGGCAAAAGAAAACGAATTTGTTTTGGAAGATCAAATTGCGGTAGGTGGAACTTCTATGGGAGCTATCATTACTTACGGTTCACTCGTAAATAACCCGATGATCAGTGCCGGATGTGCACTCATGGGAACACCAGCTCATCAAAAGTTTGCTAAATGGCAGATCGAAAGAATTCAGAAGGCAGGTTACGATATTCCTCTTACACTAGAAGAGCTTGAAGAATCAATTTCTACATTGAAGGATTTCGACCTTACATTAAATCTTGATAAGCTTAATAACCGTCCATTATTCATTTGGCATAGTGAGGCTGATGCAGTAATACCATATGAGTTTGCAAAACCTTACGTACAAACCTTAACCGAAAAGAATAGTTCATCGGTGTATATGAACGACAAAACCTCCGGACACAAAGTTTCACGTGCTGCCTATTTAAACGCAGTAGAATGGATTGCACAACAATTGAAAGTAAAAAAAGAAACGGTGTAAAGATTACCCCGTTTCTTCAAGCTTAAGCCTATATGTTCTTTTTGGCTGATACATATGGTCGATTTCGTCAATTTGCTTTTGTAGAGAATGCATGATGCGAAGGGACCAAACTCCCTGTTCGTTAAATTCTTCTGGGATGTCGGTTATGGTTACTTTATAGCCGGATCGGTGGTAATATTCATAAGAAACCTTCATTCGATCAACATCCTTTCCATAATTTAAAAAAATAATAACAAAGAAAAAGAAAAAAGTAAACTGAAAAGTGTATATATTCTGAAAATTAAAGGAGTGGGAATTTTGCCAGTCACAAAAAGAACACCACTACCTATTGCTGAGGCAGTAAATAAAATCATGGAACACACCCGCCTATGGGAAATTGAAAAAGTTTCAATCATGGAGTGTGATCATCGAATATTGGCAGAGGATCTTACAGCTACCCATGATGTTCCTCCTTTCAATCGGTCACCATATGATGGTTTTGCAATTCGTTCTGATGATACGAAACATGCATCACTGGATAACCCCATTACATTAAATGTTGTAGAGACGATAGGGGCAGGACAAGTTGCAACTCGTGAAGTGAAGAGCGGGATAGCAGTTCGCATTATGACAGGTGCACAAATCCCGGATGGTGCTGATGCAGTTATCATGCTGGAACTAGTAAAAGAGCTTGTTAACGATAATCAAATCATCATAAAACGATCTGTTAAAAAGGATGAAAACATTTCCTTTCAAGGGGAAGACACACAAAATGGAACACTCTTAGTAAGAGCAGGAACGAAAATCACTCCAGGAATAGTAGCGATTCTCTCAACGTTTGGTTATCACACCGTTTCTGTGTACAAAAGGCCTATCGTAGGTATTCTTTCAACAGGAACAGAACTTCTCGACGTAAATGAAGAACTGCAGCCAGGAAAAATAAGAAACAGCAATGCATACATGTGTGCAGCACAAGTTAGAGCGATGGGAGCAGAAGTAAAGCTCTATCAACATCGTGAGGATAACTTTGATTCTTTATATAAAAGTATTAAAGCAGCACTGCAAGAAACTGATGTTTTGATTACAACAGGTGGTGTATCTGTTGGTGATTATGATTTTCTTCCAGAGGTATACAAAAAGCTTGGTGCAGATGTTCTTTTTAATAAAATTGCCATGCGTCCAGGCAGTGTTACTACCGTTGCACGTTATGAAGATAAATGGCTTTTTGGCCTTTCAGGAAACCCGTCAGCTTGCTTTGTTGGAGCTGAACTTTTTATAAGACCTGTAATTTTAAAAGGAATGAACATGTTAAAACCACACTGCACAGTTACAAAAGCAATACTTTCGAGTGATTTTCCAAAGCCTAATCCGTTTACTCGATTTGTTAGAGCTGTAATAACTGAAGTAGGCGGTGGAAAAATCGTAACGCCTGCTGGTCTTGATAAATCAAGCTCTGTTTCCTCTTTAGTTGAGGCAAACTGTCTAATTGTTTTGCCTGGAGGTACAAGAGGTTGGGAAAAAGGAAACGAGGTTGGTGTAATCACATGGCACGGCGAAGGGAGCGAATGGCCGTGGAATCACCCGTTATTCTCCAAGTCGTCGGTTATCAAAACAGTGGAAAAACAACACTAATAAAAAAATTGCTCAAAAGGTTGGCGGAACTCCATCTACAAACAGGAGTGATTAAGCATCATGGTCACGGAGTTCGGGTAGACCATAATGATTCTGGAAAAGATACAGAGCAACATCGAAACGCCGGTGCGCATGTAACATGTGTGATTTCATCTGAGAACTCAATATTGACTACGAATTCAGAATTACCATTGAATAAAGCAATCGCTATATACGAAACCCTTGAAATGGACTGTATTCTAATAGAAGGTTATAAAAATATACAATTTCCGCGAGTCGTACTTTTACGAAACGATGCAGAAGATATTGATCTATTGATTCATTCTCGTGATGTGATCGCAACGATCCATTTGAACAAGTCTTTAGCAACACCAATTCAGAGAACAGGCAGTCCTAGTCCCAGATTTACAAGGGATGATGAAAAGAAGTGGATGGATTGTATAGTAACATACATCATTCAAGAACATCGCAAGGAGAGTGGGTCATGAAAAAATTTAATATCACGGAGAAGTCTATAAACAATCAAGAAGTCATTGATCAAGTGGTCCATCACAATGCAGGTGCCATTTCTGTCTTTATCGGTACGGTTAGGGAAATGACTGGAGAAAAACAAACGAAGTTTCTTCATTATGAAGCATATGTACCGATGGCAGAAAAGCAGCTTGAAAAAATCGGAATCGAGATTCAAGAAAAATGGCCGAATGCGATCACGGCTATAACACATCGAATCGGAACCCTCCAAATATCTGATATCGCGGTTTCGATTGCTGTATCTACTCCTCATCGGCAAGATGCATTTGAAGCAAGTCGATATGCAATTGAGCGTATCAAGGAAATAGTGCCCATTTGGAAAAAAGAGCATTATGCAGATGGAGAAGAGTGGGTAGGCAACCAAAAAGGTACAAAAACTTATCCTGCTGGACACCCAGAGGGAGTGAAGAAATGATGATAAAAATCTTATTGTTTGCAAATTTGGCGCAGCAAGCCGAAACAGAAAGAGTTTCTATTGAAGTAAAATCTCCTCTTTCTGTAGAAGAAGTAAGAAACATGCTTCAAAATCAAGTCGGAAAACTATCTGGAATCGAAAATGCACTCGTTGCTGTAAATGAGGAGTATGTAGATTTAACGGATCAAGTAAACGATGGGGACACGGTTGCTTTCATACCACCTGTTAGTGGGGGTTAATGACTAGTGATTGTTAAAAACCGAGAAGTATTATTTTGAAAGTAGTTGATTGGAGCGAAAAATCAACTTGCATATGTAGAGAACTAGAAACATGCAAAAGCAAAAAAACTTATAGAAAAAATGAAGGAACCTGCCTGACTCGTCACTCTGTAGGTTCCTTTTTGTTTTGTTTAAAACAAGATATACAGAGATTTTGATTATTTACGATGTGACCTTGAAAAAAACCGTCCACACAATATAAATTCTTAGCGCAGATTGCACAGTTTCCTACAAGTTCCTTCATTCCTTCATCTCCTTCGCTTTAAACGGTTTGATTTTTTCATTCGAGGTAACGCTGATGAGGGCTGTTTACGCAGCCATTTTAAGAATTTTTTTAGTTCTGGAGCATCTCTTAACTTTTCAACGGTGTTGTATAGTGACGCTAGCTCAGAATTTGTATACAAAAAGTGAATCTGTTTATGACAAGGGATACATAGGTTTGCGGTGGCAGAGAATCTGCCGCCTTCTTCTTTAGGTATTAGGTGATGAACGGTTAATTCGAGTGGTTCTCTTCTACAAAGCTCACATGTGCCTTTCTCCAAGGTTTTTCACAATCCCTTCAACTTAGAATATCTGTCTATAGATATATGTACCATCTTCTTTTCCTTTGAATAGGATGTGGTAGAAGGAGGGGGTAATATGTATCCGCAACCATATCCGTATGGAGGATCACAAAATTTTGGTGGGCAATCGGCGGGAATGGGTCGATCCCCATTTAAAAAAATGTATAAAACATGCTTAAAAAACAGAAATCAGCATGTGCAATTAATGTTGATGGATGGTGCAACATATACAGGATTTATTGAATATGTCGACCAACAAAACGTTTATTTTGCTATTCCATATGTAGAAGAAGCTCAAGAAAATCGCAACTCAGAAGCGCAATATGATGTAAGAGGATATCAGATCTATCGATGTATGTTTCCGCTTCATGCTGTGGCAGGAGTAAACGGAGCGTTTTAAGGGAAATTTTGATGGAATCCTTCTTTTTTTAGCAAGAGTTATCAGTGTAAGCGCGGGTAACCTATAGAAGAAAGGAGGGTACATCAACGTATGGGGCAAAATAAACATTTTAAACATGGCCAGAAAGCACCAAATAACGGGATGTATGTAGAAATTGGTGAAACAGGAAGTATGGTAAATGATCCGCAACAGGTCCATTTATCAGCTGGTGACCGATTTCCAGAGACAACGAATCATAACAGAGTTTGGACATATAAAAGAAAGCCATAGCAAAAATAAAAACCCGGTAACTAACCCGGGTTTTTATTTTATATTTCTTCACTTTTTGCTGGTAATAACTCACCAAGAATAGAAATAATGACTGTAAATACTACTCCAAAAATACAAGCTGTTACGAAATCGAATGTTCCGCCTTGCATTGAAACGAGCACATAAAAAATCATATTACTTAATAATAAAGACCAGATTAACGTCCAAATATAACGCATGCCACATTCACCTCTTTATGTAAACGAATTCTTTACCCTTCTGTATAGTAACAAAAGTTGAGATAAAGGGAAAGATTCTTTGTGTAAATAATCGATCAATAATCCATAAATGTTAGAAATTTTCATAAATTGTTCAAGCTTAACAGGATAAGGAATGAGTACGAAGAAGAAAGTACATATAAAACAGACATTAATATTCGGAGGGATGAAAGATGGAAGAAAAGTTGGATGAATTGAAAGCATTAGAAGAACAAGAAGAAAAGAATTTGACTTCTGAAGGAAAACAAACGTTAGAACAATTGAAAAAAGAACTTAATTCTTAGGCAGATAACTTTAGCTAATTTGTTTCCCCTGCATACATTGGTTAAGAAAAGCGAATTCGAGGGGAGAAATGTGAGTATCGACAAACGCACTTTCCAGATAGACAATCAATGGAATATTATACACCTACCGAAGCAGCCGAACGGTTTTGGCGTCATGATCATCGGCGATTGCAGTCATTATGTTGATGAGCATACAAGTCTTTGGAAACAAAACACTGAACGTGCAAATCTCATTCAAGCCCTCAAAAATCAAGGATATACCATCTTTTATTCTAACTTATACGGAAGACATTGGGGCAGTCCGAGAGCAGTCATTCTTGCAAAGCGACTATACCACTATGTTATGAAGCATGAAATATTAAACCCGAATATTCATTTGATCGCAGAGGGTATGGGATCACTTGTTGCACTGCAGCTTATGGAGGATATGGAAAAAAATATTCGCTCCGCCTTATTTATAAATCCTTGTATAGACCTGCAGCATCATTTTAATCATGAAAGACAGAACCGGTTATTCTTTAAACGGCTGAAAAGAGAAATTATTTCTGCTTACAACTCGGAAGAAGATATTGATTCATTTATAGATAAACTACCTCAAACAGAACAACTTACAGCGAAAACTCCGGTTCAGATATGGCATGCGGCACGCGGTGTTGCATTTAATTTTAAAGAACACAGCAGGCCATATGAGAAGAGAAGACAAGAGATTGATGCGCCTATATCATTATCTATTCATGTACCTGAAGCTACGTTTAATCCGGCAAGGGCCTTTCAAGAATATTTTAAAAACCATGAAAAAGTGTTATAGAAACTCCATTACCGTAGTACGTGATGGGGTTTTTGTGTGCAAAAAAAGTATCGTATTCTCTCGAGTATCACCATAGGATAGTAAGAGGAGAAAAATGGACTGGAGGCTCTTACATGAAAAAGGCATTTGTAACAGGAGCGGCAGGGTTTATCGGTTACCATTTGTGCAGCCGTTTGTTGGATGAAGAAGTGGACGTCGTCGGCATTGATATGGCAGAATCTCCAGACCGGATTGATTTTATTGCACGTCATGCCGGATTTCAATATCTTCCTTATGATATTAATGAAACGGATCTTCAACCACATACAAACGGCTGCGATGTTATTTTCCACCTAGCTTGCTCAGTCAAACCAACAGCACCGTGGGCGAATATTGAAGATGAAGTGCAAAGAAACGTATCCGTTCTTAAAAAAGTCGCTTCATTAGCTAATAGTGAAACAAAATTAATTTATGTATCTTCCTATGATGTATATGGTAAAAGACAAGGTGATGTTTTGGAATCTTCACCAAAAAATCCAGAATCCCTTTTTGGTCTAATAAAGCTAACGGAAGAAAATATCGTAAAACAACTTGCTGAACAGCATGATTTTCCGTTCGTAATCATGAGACTTCCTACTGTCTATGGACCCGGACAGCCCGAACATCATACGTACCAACAGGTGATTTCAATAGAGGACCAAGACCAGAATAGGAATGATTCGATCTCCAAAGATTCTGTTACAGAAGACGTATTGTTCGTTGATGACGCAGCTGAGGCATTATTCTTGGCAGGTAAATCAACCGCGAAAAATGAGATCTATAACATATCTAGTGGCAACCAGAACCAATGGCTAGAAGGATTAACAGAATTAAAAGCAGATCAATTAACATTTAAAGAAAAAAGAAAGATGCGGATTAAAGGCGAAAAAGCGGAGACTGAGCTCGGGTTTCGTGCGAAAACGAAAATAAAAGAAGGCATCATGAAACAAATAATGCATTTTAGAAATAGAAATAAAAAATCAAAGCCGAATTCTAAAGAGATTTAGCTAAAAAAGGTGGTCCTGAAGATTTTCGGGAGCACCTTTTTAGATGTTTAGGGAAGTTTACGGACTAAATGAATCGTAGTGGGGGATAGGGTATTTTGTAGTTTATCATTGTCGAGGTATGTCACCTCGCCAGTAAATGAGAAAAACTCGCCGGAATAAGTTCCACATTTCTAGGATTATTCCAAAAATTTCTTGAATTAATTGTATGGATACCTAGCTACTATAATCGAAATCATAGTTGGCTTGAAAATTAATCACAAAACGTTTTATCCACCGAACATTTTTCTTTATAATAGAAAATGGGTTAAAAGCCGTTTACATAATGTAAGGGAGGAACTTAAGAAGATGGATACAGAACGCAATATGAAATTTATGCAGATCGCTATGTCACATCTGCCAGAAGCACAAGCTTTTTTAGAGAGAAAAGGAATTGAGCTTGGCATGGAGGATGTGCAGCCGATGCTTCAGCTTTTGATGAACGTAATGAACGATGCATACGAACTCGGAAAAGAAGAGGGTAAGTAAACAAAGAAAAGCCAACCAGCTCGGGTTGGCTTTTTTTACTTCTTCTTAAACGCAGAAAAGATAGGTGAGATCTGTTGTGCGACTTTTACTGATTGGTCGATAACAGCAAAAATTTTATTATAGTCTAGAGAACCTTCCTGCGTTCGAAAAGAATGTAGAAATGGTCGAGGCATCGGTTGATGAAACGGTGGTGCCGGCATGCCTCTGAATCCAGGGCCGCCAAAATGTTGAGGTGGTGGAAACCCTTGCTGCATATGCTGCTGGTTTTGGCCCATTGGAAAACGTCCAGGAAACTGCGGAGGATACATTGGTTGCTGTCTAGCTTGAGGATTATGCATGTTGAACCACTCCTAATATCAATTTCACTAAACTTACATTTTTCTTCCATACAGGATATGCCCTACGGCTTATATTGGTGAAAAGAAAAGAACTTTAACTAGACAAAATATAAGAGATATCATAAAATTAGTACCAGGTCATAATATTTGATTATAAAGATTTTACAATTACTTCTTTCCTTTTAGGAAGTAATAAATTGAAGTGGCAAGTTGCTCACCTAAACAGGAGCGATGGAAAAGATTTTCATTGAAAATAAACTAAAGCCAAAGGGGTAATGTTATGAATGCAGGAATCATAGGGATGGGAAGTTATATCCCTGAAAAAATTCTAGCGAACTCCGACCTGGAAAAGATTGTTGATACAAGTGACGAGTGGATTCGAACTCGAACAGGAATCGTAGAACGTAGAATTGCGGAGGAATCGGTAAAAACGTCTCATATGGCTAGATATGCAGCGGAAGAAGCGATAAAAGATGCTGGCATCTCTGCAGAAGAAATTGATCTTATCGTTGTTGCGACGGTTACACCAGATAATCCTTTTCCATCAGTTGCATGTCAATTACAAGAATCACTAGGTGCGAAGAATGCCGTAGGTATGGATGTAAGTGCAGCTTGTGCAGGATTTATTTATGGTTTGGTGGTAGGAAAGCAATTTATTGAAACGGGAACATATAAAAATGTTCTAGTCGTTGGTGCTGAAAAGCTATCTAAGATAACAGATTGGAAAGATCGTAATACAGCTGTGCTTTTCGGAGACGGAGCTGGAGCGGCTATCCTTTCAAATGTTAGTGAAGGTAGAGGCATCCTTTCATTTGAGCTTGGTTCAGACGGAACAGGAGCAAAACATTTGTACCAAGACGAATTTATCCATATGAATGGCAGAGAAGTTTTTAAATTTGCTGTGCGTCAGATGGGTGAGACTTCATTAAATGTTGTTCATAAAGCAGGTTTGACGAAAGAAGACGTTGATTTCTTAATTCCGCATCAAGCGAATATAAGAATCATGGAAGCTTCACGAGAACGTTTAGAGCTTCCGAAAGAAAAAATGGTCATGACGATTGACAAGTTTGGTAATACATCATCTGCTTCAATACCAATGGCATTAAAAGAAGCCCTGAAAGATGGTAGAATAAAAGAAGATCATACAATCGTACTTGTTGGATTTGGTGGAGGACTAACCTGGGGTGCTGTTGCGCTTCGTTGGGGACGATAAATCATCAATTACAACAATGTGTACAAAGGAGAGTTGGTTTTACAATGAAAAAGAGAGTAGTCGTAACCGGTCTAGGAGCCGTAACACCTCTTGGAAACAGCGTAGAAGAAACATGGAAAAAGATTGTTGAAGGTCAAAGTGGTGTAGGTCCACTTACAAGAAGAGATAAAGAAAAGTTTCCGGTTAAAGTTGCTGCAGAAGCAACAGAATTTAATCCGGAAGATTTTATGGATAAAAGAGAAGCACGCCGTATGGATCGTTTTACGCAGTTTGCGGTAGCAGCATCTATTATGGCTGTTAAAGATGCGAATTTAGATATCACGGAAGAAATTGCACCTCGCGTAGGAGTATGGATTGGTTCTGGTATTGGTGGAATGGATACTCATGAAGAACAATTCCGTATTTTTGAAGCGAAAGGTGTAAGACGCGTTAGTCCATTTTTCGTACCGATGATGATTCCGGATATGGCATCTGGTCAAGTTTCGATTACAATTGGTGCTAAAGGTATGAACTCATGTACCGTAACGGCTTGTGCATCAGGTGCAAACTCAATCGGAGATGCATTCAAAGTGATCCAGCGCGGAGATGCAGATGTAATGGTTACAGGTGGAACAGAAGCACCGATCACAGACATGGCACTAGCAGGATTCTGCCAAGCAGGAGCACTATCAACGAATCCAGATCCAAAAACAGCTAGCCGTCCGTTCGATAAAGACAGAACTGGATTTATCATCGGTGAAGGAGCTGGGATTCTAGTTCTAGAAGAATACGAATTTGCGAAAAAACGGGGAGCTAAAATTTACGCAGAAATCGTAGGGTACGGAGCTACAGGTGATGCTTATCATATCACTCAACCTGCTCCAGGCGGTGAAGGCGGAGCACGTGCCATGAGACAAGCTGTTGAAGATAGCGGTCTAGCTCCAGAAGAAATCTCTTACATTAACGCGCATGGTACAAGTACGGATTACAACGATAAGTTTGAAACAGCGGCCATTAAAGCTGTGTTTAACGAGCATGCTTATAAGATTCCGGTCAGCTCTACAAAATCAATGACCGGCCACTTATTAGGAGCTGCAGGTGGAATTGAAGCAATCTTCTCTGTAAAAGCGATTCAGGAAAGTATTCTTCCTCCAACAATTAACTATGAAACACCAGATGAAGAGTGCGATCTTGATTATGTTCCAAATACGGCAAGACAGGCAGAAGTGAAAGCTGTTCTTAGTAACTCACTAGGTTTCGGTGGACATAATGCATCATTAGTCTTTAAAAAAATAGAAGAATAATTCGTTGTCAAACCCCGTTTTCTTTTGAAAGCGGGGTTTTGCATACTTCGAGTTAATTACCTTAATTTAGAATAAAAAGGACAACCTCTGACTATACTGATTTTAAATACAAATCGGCAAAGAAGTGAGGGGTACAGATGTTATATTTACGTGATGTTTGGGTCAACTGGTTTGAAGGAGAAGAGAACGGCTATAACGTTTGTGAGTTTCATGAATGGAGAAAAGACGACTATATTGAATTATTGGATCAAGTACCCATTATTAAAATAGAATCCACACTCTTTCATTATATCGAGAATGATTTGAATGATCTGCCGGATTCCCTGCTTGAAGAGGTACACCAGAAAGCTTACGTTAGAAAGAACAACCAAAGGGTGCAACTCGAACATTGCTTTATCATCACGGATGAAAAGAAATCTCTCATCATAGATACGATGGGTTATAGAATACCAATCCGTAAGAGCAGACTCATACCAAGACAAGAACAGCTAGTATTTGAGATGGCAGAGCAGACGGAGACAAACGTCTATACGTTCAGTGAGAAGCAGTTAAGTAAGGAATATCACATCCTATCTCCGAATCCAGACAGCATGCGAGGCTTAACTCGTAAAGAGAGACAGTTGAAGCAACTCTTATTCATGGCTTTAGATCAGCTTCATTCAACAAAAAATGTCGCTGAGATGAGATATTGGTGTACAGAGTGGATGCCAGAGCAATACGGTAGAATTCAAAGGATGGATTTTGACGAAGCATGGGATGCTTTATACTGTGAATTAAAAAGCGGATGGTCCAAACAACATGTGGATATGTGTGAGAGGCTAGTAAAAGGACAACCGTATTTTGAAAAGATCTGGGAGCTTGAGAACGGTACACAAGTGAACTAGGTATCGTTTCTAAAATAAGAAAAACCAGCAGTTGATCAAAGAATCAGTTCTGCTGGTTTTTTTGTGTGTTCAATTTTTTATAGAGTTCGAAAAATCGATAAAATTAAACACGTTTACGAGCTAATCCCATTGCTCGCTCCGCTTTGTTCAACGTTTTATTCGCCACACGATTTGCTTTTTCTGCACCAGAATCAAGAATGTCATCTAATTCAGTCGATGCTAAATATTCTTTATAACGTTCTTGGATAGGTTTAAGAGCGTTAATGACAGCTTCTGCCACACCTTGTTTAAAGTCACCATACCCTTTGCCCTCATACTTTTCTACGAGCGATTTGATGCTTTCTCCTGATAACTGTGAATAGATCGTTAATAGGTTTGAAATGCCTGGCTTATTTTCTTTGTCATAAGCAACTACACCTTCTGAGTCAGTAGTAGCACGCTTAATCTTCTTTAAGATTACAGATTCGTCATCAAGCATAGAGATAAATGAATTTTGATTAGGATCAGACTTGCTCATCTTTTTCTCAGGATCTACAAGTGACATGATTCTTGCACCTTCCGAAGCAATACGAGGCTCTGGAACCACAAAGACTTCACGATACTTCTTATTAAAGCGTTCAGCGATATCTCGAGTTAACTCAAGATGCTGCTTTTGATCATCTCCAACTGGAACGATACTCGTGTTATAAAGAAGGATATCTGCTGCCATAAGAGGTGGATAGGTTAGTAACCCAGCAGATACAGCTTCTTTTCCAGTTGATTTATCTTTGAACTGTGTCATGCGCTCTAATTCACCAATATACGTAACACATTGCATCATCCATCCCATTTTCGTGTGAGCTGGAACTTCAGATTGAATGAAAATTGTCGATTTTTCAGGATCGATTCCTGCTGCTAAATACAAAGCAGCTAAATTTCTGCTGTTTTTTTTCAATTCAACAGGATCTTGTGCCACCGTAATGGCGTGCTGATTAACAACGCAGAAATAACATTCATGTTCATTTTGAAGTTCAACAAAATGCCTCATCGCTCCAATGTAGTTACCGATCGTTAAATTTCCGCTCGGCTGAATGCCTGAGAAGATTACAGACATGATTCATCTCTCCTTTATTTTTAAAAATCAATATAAAAAGGCCCACTCGTCGCCTCATGCAAGGGACGAATGGACCGCGGTGCCACCCTTATAATTTTCATACATACCGAAAATCTCTTTGACACGTACAGGTAAAGTACCGATACGCTGTCCATTATATCGTGCGGACATCTACACGCCTGAGCCTACTAGTAAGGTTCGGTCAGAATGCTCAAAAGCCCATTCCATCATGATTCACTACCTGTTCTCACCAACCACAGGCTCTCTGAGAGCTTCACATCATGTACTCTTCTTTCTCATCGCATATAACATTTATTTTTTGTAGTATACACAAATTATAGAAGATATGCAACGGCAATCGTGATGAAAGTTAAAAGAAGGCCACTGTATAAAAACGACTTCATATATGAGACATTTATTCGCTCTGATACTTGAAAGTTTGTCTTAAATGAAACCACATCATCGATCTCTGGATGTCTTGATAATGATCGAGCCACTTTTTTAAAGCTGTACGTTATAAAATCAAAGAATCCACCTTTGGCTACGTATAAAGCAATGCCAATAAGCGCAACCGATAATGAAAAATAAAATAAAGTATTTACGTATTTTTCAAGGGTAAAAGGTCCGGAAGATATCAAACTAACGCCAAATGCTATCACGACAGGGAACGCTGATATGATCAGGATTCTCTTAAAAAGTATGTTCATCTGTAGAAGCCTCCATCTAGTAAGAATTACACCATAAACATAAAGAAATGTAACATATTTTTTGAATTATACCGTCAGACTTTACTCCTATTGTAACAAATGAAATATAAAAATGACGAATTATCTTACAAAGTGAAGCATGTCTTATCCTCACAAAAAATCGAGAATGTAATATTCATGCTAGTTTACACATAATTTTGGTAAAATTTGTAGAATTATCAGAAAATAAACCCTGTTTAGTAATAGGTATATATACCTATTTTTTGTTAAGGAAAAGTAAATATAATGGGCTTTTTGTAAAACTCTTAAAAAAAATAAATGCACAATTGTTTGAAAACTTGTATAATCGAACTTGTAGATGAAAATGTCTGATAATTCTTGATGCTTTTATCTGCTAACAATTTAACAGGATAAAAAGGGGAGGTCGACTCATGAAGAAGTCAAAATGGTCATTGCTTCTTACATTAGTACTTGTACTAAGCATGTTCTTAGCTGCATGTAGTGGCGGAGACAAAGACAAGGCAAGCGATTCTAAAGGCGGCGAAGGCGAGAAAGCAACTGAAAAGCCAAATGAGCCACAAGTACTTAATCTTGTTGATTCAACGGAGATTCCATCAATGGATTCTTCACAAGCAACAGATGCAGTTTCATTTGAAGTAATGAACAACGTGTTCGAAGGATTATATCGTCTTGATAAAGACAATCAACCAACTGAAGGTGTTGCTGAAAGTCACAAAGTAAACGAAGATGGCACAGTTTACACGTTCAAATTAAATCCAGACGCTAAATGGAGCGATGGTTCTCAAGTAGTAGCGAAAGATTTCGTTTACGCTTGGCAAAAAGCATTACACCCAGATACTCTTTCTGAGTATGCTTACATCATGGGACCTGTTAAGAACGCAAACGCGATCCAAACTGATGGTGATCCATTATACGGTAAAGTAGAAGAGTTAGGTGTTAAAGCAGTTGATGAAACGACTCTTGAAGTAACTCTTGAAGCTCCAGCTCCTTATTTCCTAGGACTAACTGGATTTGCAACGTTCTACCCGCAAAAAGAAGAATATGTTAAATCTCAAGGTGATAAGTTCTCCCTTGAAGCTAACACTATGATCTACAATGGTCCTTTCGTTCTTTCTGAGTGGAAGCATAACGAAGGATGGCAAATGAAGAAGAACGATCAATATTGGGACAAAGACACTGTGAAGCTTGACGAAGTTAACGTAAAAATCGTTAAAGACGTAGCTACAGGTGTTAACTTATATGAAACAGGTCAAGTCGATACGGTTGGATTAAACTCTGAGTTTGTTGATCAGTTCCAAGGTAACGAAGATCTTTACACTCGTGGTGAAGCAACTGTGTTCTTCCTACGTATCAACCAAAAAAGAGAAGAACTTAAAAACGTAAATATCCGTAAGGCAATTGATATGGCTTACGATAAAAAAGCTCTAGTTGATGTATTACTTAACAACGGATCTACTCCAGCTTACTACTTAGTACCTGGTGAGTTCACGTTCAGCCCTGAAGGTAACGAAGATTTCCGTAAAACGAACGGAGACTTTGGTAAATTTGATCCTGAAGAAGCGAAAAAGCTTTGGGAAAAAGGACTTAAAGAAATTGGTAAGAAAGAAGTTGCTATTGAGTTCTTGAACTATGATTCTGATGGTGCTAAGAAAGACGGAGAATACATTAAGAACCAATTAGAAAAGAACCTACCTGGTTTGAAAGTTTCTATTAAAGCTCAACCGTTCAAGCAAAAACTTGAGCTAGAGTCTAAAGGTGAGTATGACATTTCTTATGCTGGTTGGGGTCCTGACTATCAAGATCCAATGACTTTCATCGACATGTTCGTAACTGGTGGAGCTCATAACCAAATGGAATATTCTAACCCTAAGTATGACGAGCTAGTTAATAACGCGAAGAAAGAAACTGACGTTAACAAGCGTTGGGATATGATGCTTGAAGCAGAAAAAGTACTTTTTGAAGATCAAGCAATCTCTCCAATTTACCAAAGAGGTGTAACTGGACTTCGTAAACCTTATGTAAAAGGTGTAGTTAACCACTTATTTGGTGCAGATGTTTCTTACAAGTGGATCTATATCGATGGTAAACAGTAATAATTGTACTATTGAAAAATAGTAAATAGTTTTTCTCAGGAGAGTACATGTGTTCCTGACATGTACTCTCTTTTTTGCCATGAAAAGGGCAGTTGGGAATTTTTATAATGTAAAAAGAAATCAGAAAATGTCGAAAAAAGAATATTTTCTATTGATATAAAATATTTTGTCCCTTAAGATAGATATTACAGAAAGATTTCAAAATATTAAGGCTTGAAACATTTGGGGGAGGTGTTTGTAATGTTGCGCTATATTACACAGCGAATTCTATATATGCTTTTAACTTTGCTGATCATTGCAACGATTACATTCTTTTTAATGAAGCTGTTACCGGGTTCTCCATTTAACAATCAAGATAAGTTAACGGAAACTCAAAGGTACGCATTAAATGAAAAATACGGGTTAAATGACCCGGTGCCTGTTCAGTACATCAACTATATTACGAAATTGGCACAGGGTGATTTAGGATATACGTTTCAGTTTGATGGACGTACCGTCAATTCATTGATTGTCAATGGTATGGGACCATCAGCTACTGTTGGTTTTGAAGCGTTATTGTTCGGGACTATTGTCGGACTGTTGCTGGGTATTTTGGCTGCGTTAAGGCATAATACATTCTTGGATTACGGGGCTATGGTTATAGCTGTATTCGGAATAGCAATACCATCGTTTGTATTTGCAGGACTTTTGCAATACTACGTAGGTGTTAAACTTGGATGGCTTCCAGTTGCATTCTGGAACGGTCCGGAATACCACATCATGCCAGCATTCTCTTTATCCGTTGGAGTTATTGCTACAGTAGCTCGTTTCATGCGTACTGAAATGCTAGAGATACTAGGAACAGATTACATCCTTATGGCACGTTCAAAAGGAGTAAGCAAATCCGCTGTAATATTTAAACACTCAGTAAGAAATAGTTTAATACCTATCGTAACAATTCTCGGGCCAATGGCAATCGGTCTAATTACAGGATCTTTAGTAATTGAAAATATTTTTGCGATACCTGGTATTGGAGAACAGTTTGTTAAAGCTATCACGGTAAATGATTACCCAGTAATTATGGGTACTACTATTTTTTATAGTTTCTTAATCGTTTCCATTATTTTAATTGTAGATATCTTATACGGCATCATTGATCCACGTATTCGTGTAGCAGGAGGCAAATCATAATGAGTATGTCAGAACGCAAACTAACACCAGATTTATTCCGCCCAGCGAATCTTAATTCAGACAAAGCAGAAGAAATTTCTAAACCAAGCTTAAGCTTTTGGCAAGATGCCTTTAGACGTCTTAAACAAAACAAAGGTGCAATGTTAGGCCTTTTCGCTATCGTGTTCATCATAGTGTTTTCATTGATTGCACCTACATTTACAAAGTATGGAATAGATGATCAAGAACTAATGAGATCTAACTTACCACCCAAAATTCCTGGGCTTGAAAAAATTGAGTTTCTTGGAGTAAATGGTGTAGACATTAGAGATGTGAATCAATATGAAATGAAGAATGTTCCGAAAGATGACTACTTCTGGTTCGGTACAGATAGCTTAGGACGAGATCAGTGGACTAGGGTTTGGAAAGGGACGCAGATTTCTTTATACATTGCATTTTTAGCATCAGCAATTGAATTAATTATCGGAGTTGTTTATGGTGGGGTTTCTGCATTTTACGGTGGAAGAACAGATGACATCATGCAGCGTATCGTAGAAATTTTATATGGTATTCCTAACTTGGTGGTAATCATCTTGTTCATCATCATACTAGACCCAGGGATACTCTCTATAACACTCGCATTAGTAATTACAGGTTGGATAGGTATGTCACGTATCGTACGGGCACAGATCATATCATTAAAGAATCGTGAGTTTGTTTTAGCATCCAGAACACTCGGATCAACTAATGGTAGATTAATTTCTAAGCATCTATTACCAAACACACTAGGTGCAATTATCGTTACAAGTACGTTCACTATTCCTGGGGCAATATTCTTTGAATCATTCTTAAGCTTTATCGGTTTAGGAATTCAGCCGCCGATCGCTTCCCTAGGATCGTTGATTGCGGATGGGTTTAGATCCATTAGAATCTATCCTCACTTAGCAATCTATCCTGCTTCAGTATTATGTATACTGATGATCAGCTTTAACCTTCTTGGTGATGGTCTTCGTGACGCGCTTGATCCTAAGATGAGAAGATAGGAAGGGGATTATATAAATGGAAAAACTATTAGAGTTAGAAAACATACATGTCTCCTTCCAGACGTATGGGGGAGAAGTTAAGGCCGTTCGTGGCGTTAGCTTTACATTAGATAAAGGTGAATCACTTGCTATCGTTGGTGAATCTGGTTCAGGTAAATCAGTAACATCTAAATCAATCATGAGACTTTTACCAAATAAAATTGGTTCGATCAAGCAAGGGTCGATTAAGTTTCAAGGGAAAGACCTTGCAAAAGCATCAGAACGTGAGATGGAAAAAATTCGTGGTGCTGAAATCTCGATGATCTTCCAAGATCCTATGACATCTCTTAACCCGACGATGACAATCGGTAAACAGATTATGGAAGGTCTACGTAAGCACCAAAACATGAGCAAGAGTGAAGCAAAAGAACGTTCTATCAACTTACTAAAACTTGTTGGTATTCCTAATCCTGAGCTTCGTGTGGATGAATATCCTCACCAATTTTCAGGTGGAATGCGTCAGCGTGTAGTTATCGCAATTGCACTATCTTGTAACCCAAAAGTATTAATCGCTGATGAACCTACAACAGCGCTAGATGTTACTATCCAAGCTCAGATTCTTGACTTGATGCGTGATCTACAAGATAAAACAGGTACAGCGATTATCCTGATCACACATGATCTTGGAGTTGTAGCTAACTTAGCTCAACGTGTAGCTGTAATGTACGGTGGTATGATCGTTGAGACTGGAACAGTTGATGAAATCTTTTATAAGCCGAAACACCCGTACACTTGGGGATTATTGGCTTCAATGCCGAAGATAAATGCAGAATCAAAAGAACTTTTAGCGATTCCAGGAACACCGCCTGATCTAATGAATCCTCCAAAGGGATGTCCGTTTGCAGCGCGTTGTCCATATGCAATGGAAGTTTGTTTGGAGAATATGCCTGAAGCTACAGATGTATCTTCTTCTCACAAAGCAGCTTGCTGGTTATTAGATGAGCGGGCGCCAAAAGTTGAACCGCCGGAAGAGGCATTAGTTGGGGGTGCTCGATAATGGCAGTAGTAGAAAGAGAAAAATTATTAGAAGTAAAAAATCTTAAAAAGTATTTCCCAGCTGGAAAAAAGGGCGTACTAAAAGCTGTAGATGATGTTTCCTTTGATATTTATAAAGGAGAAACACTTGGACTTGTAGGTGAGTCAGGTTGTGGTAAATCTACAACTGGACGTACAATTATTCGTCTATATGATGCTACTGATGGTGAAGTTTTTTACGAAGGCGATGATGTTCATGATAAAAAGTCTCGTTCTGAATTAAAGAAATTTAACCGCAAAATGCAAATGATCTTCCAAGATCCATACGCTTCTCTTAATCCGCGTATGACCGTTAAGGATATTATTGCTGAAGGTATCGATATCCACGGATTGGCGAAAACAAAGAAAGACCGTGAAAATCGAGTTTATGAACTACTTGAAACAGTAGGATTAAATAAAGAACACGCAAACCGCTACCCGCATGAATTCTCAGGTGGACAGCGTCAACGTATCGGTATTGCTCGTGCACTAGCCGTAGATCCAGACTTTATTATTGCCGATGAGCCGATTTCAGCTCTAGACGTATCGATTCAAGCGCAAGTTGTTAACTTGATGATGGAACTGCAAAAAGAACGTGGACTTACTTACCTATTTATTGCCCATGATCTATCTATGGTTAAACATATTTCTGATCGTGTAGGTGTAATGTACCTAGGTAATATCGTAGAGCTAACAACAAGTGATGAGCTTTATGAAGAGCCGCTTCACCCGTATACACAAGCTCTTTTATCAGCGATTCCAGTTCCAGATCCTGAACTTGAAAGAAGCCGTGAACGTATCATCTTAGAGGGAGATGTTCCGAGTCCGATCAATCCTCCAAGTGGCTGCCGTTTCCGTACTCGTTGTCCACATGCAATGGATGTGTGTGCAGCAGTAAAACCTAAATGGCAAGAAGCTAGAGAAGGTCATTGGGTAGCATGTCACCTTTATGATGAAGAAGCTGTAAAGCAACAGAATTAACACATTTAAAACGATCTCCTATAATACAGGAGGTCGTTTTTATGTTAAACTAATAGAAGTGTGTAAAGCGTATACAATTCTTTATACATCCCTAATAATTGATCGAGAAGCAGAAATGGGGTAGAACAATATGAACCTTAGTTTTATAGTAGATAGCGCAAGTGACCTTAAAATAGATCTTGAGAAACTGGATTATTCGTTAACCGTTGTACCTTTGAATGTACAATTTGGAGAAGACCATTATTTAGATGGCGTGAACATTACTGAAGATGAATTTTATAAACGTATGAGTATGGAACCAGAACTTCCTAAAACAAGTCAGCCCTCTCCACAATCTTTTTATGAAGCCTTTCAAAAAGAAGTAGATAAAGGGCATGATGTCCTATACATCGGCATCTCATCTAACTTAAGTGGAACGGTTCAAAGTGCTACGATCGGTAAGAGCATGTTAACTGAAGAAGAACAAGAAAAAGTGATCATTCTAGATTCCGGTATCGCTTCAGGTGGTGTGCAAATTTTACTAAATGAAGCGATTCAATTAGCACGTGAAGGAAAAGCTTTAACTGAAATCGTGAGTAACTTAGAGAAGACGAAGTCGGGCATTAAAGCGTATGTACTGCTTGAAACGTTAGAAAACTTGAAAAAAGGTGGAAGAATATCTGCTGTTCAAGGTGCTATCGCAGGAATGCTAAATATTAAACCGATGATTTCAATCATTGATGGTGTTGTTGAAACCATTGGAAAATTTAGAGGAAGTAAGAAGGGTCTTTCGAAAATGAAAGAATATATTTCTGAATGGAAAGCAGAAAATCCTGAGAAAACACTTTACCTCATTCATAGTTTTCCTTCTACTGATGAAGTGATAAAGGAATTTGAAGAATTATTCTCATTATCTAGTTTCCCAAAAGTGATCTATACTCGATTTGGAAGCACGATCGGAACATATTCGAGTGAAAAGGCTATTGGATTTGTAGCTTACTAAAAATAATATGTAAGAATGTTAAAAACACTCTTTTCCTTTCTTAGGAAACAGAGTGTTTTACTTTTTCTTCTTCATGATATTCATCTACCATTTCATCTAATTTTTTGATCATGGTTATAGCTTTCATATCACTAATCGTACGATAGTGGTGGCTTCCGCCTGGTTCTTCATCTGCTTCGTCAGCTAAAGCAACAACTTTTTGCAACGGATTAAGGTTTAGCGAGCCAGCAGGGAGATAAGAATCGGTGTGCAGTAAGATGGCAAGAGCAATTTCCTTTGCATTTTTACGGTCTTCACCTAAAGATACTAATATACGATGTGCGCGTTCTGCACCTTTAATCGCATGAATATCATTTTCTTTGTACATGTCATAGTCCCAATGACCATTCTTATACCATGTATAGTGACCGATATCATGAAGAAAAGCAGCCTTTGTCGATAAATCAGGATTCACATCATATTTTTGAGACAAACGGTATGCATGATAAGCTGTTGAGATGGCATGAACCATTCCTGACCGCTTTACATATTTTTGAACATGAGGATGATTATATAGATCAAGTAAGCTAATATTTCGCATATGATTTCTCCTTTCTCTAAAAATGTATATTGTTATATACATTAACACCATTTGGACAATTTATCAACTAAAACAACCAAAAAAAGAAGCGAAATCGCTTCTTCTTTTGTTGCTAAGCTATAGAGAGGATTACTTTTTAAAGTACTCATCCCAACGATCTGTCACTAATTTATCAATATCCTCACGAGTTTCAACCACATCCGGATAGAATGGCTTCATTCGCGCATCAATAATAATTGTACCTTCATATTTAATACGATTTCTGTCTATCGTGCTTTTTGCATAAACATCATAAGCTGGATCAAATCGTGTAAAGGTTGTCCACAAAAATTCAGCCTGTGTTGCTGCAATGGATGCATCATCAACTAGAAAAACTAACGGCCAATCTTTGAAAGAGTCGTGACCATTCTCAAGCAGTTTTTCTGCAAAGTCAGGTGCTTCTTCAAATGATGGTCCACTTACCGTTAAACACCCACCACAAAATACGCCAACGTCATGGATGCCTGAAATGGTACCACCATCATAAGTGCGTTTAAGTTCGCGGACAGGTTCACCTAATCCAGTCATGATTGCTTTTGAACCTGTATTGAACTTACGGCCGGTATAATCAAGTGTATCCATAGAAGTATCATGGATAATCAAAAGGTCACGTTCAGGAAGAAACCTCTCAAGTACCCCTTCTGCAAGTTCTGCGAAATTTTGAAGGTTTACAGGCTTATTTGTTACCATCAGAAACTTAGTAAGCGTCAGCTGCCCTTCACCCATGATACGGAAAGCGTGCGCTAAACCTTCTTTATAGTAGGATTCACGAACAACAGCCCCTGCGAGCGCATGAAAGCCTGTTTCTGCATATGTCCAAAGATCTCGTACTCCGTTCATAACAACAGGGAAAAGTGGACTCATTAACCTTTGGAGGTATTCTCCAATGAAATAATCTTCTTGTTTTGGTTTTCCAACTACCGTTGCAGGATAGATGGCATCTTTTCGCTTCCACATCTTATCAACATTGAATACTGGAAAATCATGTGCCCATGAATAGTAGCCATAATGATCTCCGAATGGTCCTTCAGGTTCTCGAACATGTGGTGGAACAACTCCACCAAACGCAAACTCAGCCTCTGCAATTAAAGGATGCGGATGGCCATCAACATGCGCAAGACTTAACTTCTCTCCCATTAACATCGAAGAAAACATAAGTTCAGGAACTGCTTCAGGAAGTGGAGCGATGGCTGAAATCATTAGAGAAGGAGGTCCGCCTAGAAACAGTGTAACAGGTAATGCTTCGTTTTTTTGTTCAGCGGCATAATGATGGAAGCCTCCACCTTTATGAATCTGCCAGTGAATACCCGTTTTGTTTTTCTCTTTGATCTCAATTCTGTACATACCGAGATTATGCTCATGTTTATCTGGATGTTCCGTATACACGAGTGGCAGAGTTACGAACGGATTGCTGTCTAAATGCCAGCCAGTTAATGCAGGCAAGTCTTCCATGTTAACATTTGTTGTAAAAGTTTCTAATAAAGGAGCTTTATTTTTTTTCACTGCTTTCGTGCCAAGTGATAATACATCTTTGATCATGCCTTTTTTCTTCCATAAGACAGAAGGGGAGGGAGGCATTAACTCATCGATCGACCCTACTAGTTCTTTTACTAACTGCTCTGGTTTTGGACCAAAAGCCATGTCTACTCGTTTTATTGTTCCAAAAAGATTTGTTACAACAGGAATATTCTTACCTTTAACATTTGTGAACAGAAGAGCTGGTCCTTCTTCTGAGATCACACGTCTATGGATTTCAGGGATTTCTAGATAAGGATCAACTTCTGTGTGGATTTCTACAATTTCTTTTTCAGCTCTTAACTGGTTGATGAAAGTTCTAAGGTTTTTATGCATTTGAACACCTCTATTATGTATGCTACCCTTATATTATAAAGTAGTTCGGACTTGAAATGTAAAAAACAACCCAAAATTCACGGGTTGTTCGCATTTTATCTTCTTTTAACAGGTCTCCAGTTTTCTTGAAAAGACTTCGATTTATCCACAAAATGAAAAACTTTTTTACCGCCGAACAATTTTACAGCAATGAATTGGGAGATGCTTCCCATGAGTGCTGTGATTCCAACTACACAAAGTGCCAGCAACGTTAAATCGGTAAAGAATGAAATCAAATGAGGACTCCTCCTTTTCGCAACGAGTTCACCACGTACTTCTTTCTTTATTGTATCTCATGATAACAAAGGAAGAAAGAGGGAAAACTATATAATATCACCAAAAATTTAAGGAGCTGATGGGGAAAAAATGAACTGGTATGAGAAGTTAAATCAATATTTTCCGATTGAAGAGATGAAATCTAAAGAGCATATGGAATTATTACTAGACGAAAAGAGTGACATCTATCACAAAGATGAAGGTCAGTATCACGTACTGATGTATGTTGAATTAACCGACTTTGTATTTATTGATTATTTATTTGTGTCAAAAGATGCTAGAGGGCAAGGACTCGGTCATAAGCTTATTGAAAAGTTAAAAGAAAAGGGAAAACCAATCATTTTAGAAGTTGAGCCAGTCGATTATGAAGATACGGATACAGAAAAGAGATTGCGATTCTACACGCGTGAAGGATTTGAACATGCCTCTAGCATTGGATATAGAAGACGTTCACTTGCTACGAATGAAGTAAATGAGATGGAGATCCTTTATTGGACACCAACAGAAGAATCTGAAGAAACTATTTATGAAAACATGAAAAAGACGTATAATGAAATACACACGTACAAGGATAGTGAATTGTACGGTAAGTCCTATCAGCCTGCAAGTGAAGTGCTAACTTTAGATACAGAGAATTCAGTACCTAAACCTGAGATCGTTGATGATGAGTCATCAGATGCTTCAGGAAAACCTGCTTCCGAGTAATAATATTTTCCTTTTTGAAGGAGGATGAGGCGTTATGAAACAAAAGGACAAAAAGAAAAAAACAAAACGAGAACTATGGAAAGAAATGCTTAAGAAAAATCTTAAGAGATTCAAACCAAGCATTTCTAGAAAAGGCCCTGCTTCACAAGTAAAAAAAACGATCGCATAAGATAGGGCTGTTAGAAGGAAGGTAAACTTTCTTCTAACAGCCCTCATTTTTTTATATGAATGATTAAGTTTTTTCTATTTCTACTGAGACTAGTATTAAACTCATCTTAAGTAAACATTCAAAATATTAATTCATAAAACTTATTATTTTTTATGTTTTATGAAACTTATTCTTGGGTAATACGTCTATATATATGTTGAAACGGAAAAGTTGTGTAGAATATTTGTAGATGTATTACATTTGTATGACAAATTCGTAAAAATGTACAAAAGTCTGTATAACCTCTACCGAAAATGTAAAATGTGTAGTATACTATTAATGATGATTTAATAACTTTTTTAAAGTACCTAAATCAGAGAGAGGGGAAGGAGAGTTCCACTATGGTCACACTATTTACTTCGCCGAGCTGTACATCATGCCGTAAAGCAAAAGCATGGTTAAAAGAGAATGACATTCCTTATCAAGAAAGAAATATCTTTTCAGAACCTTTATCAATAGAAGAAGTTAAACAAATCTTGAGAATGACAGAGGACGGTACTGACGAGATTATTTCTACTCGTTCTAAAACGTTCCAGGAACTTAACATCAATCTCGAATCCATGCCTTTGCAAGATTTATACCAATTGATTGCAGATCATCCTGGATTATTACGCAGACCTATTATCTTGGATGAAAAACGTTTGCAAGTTGGATATAACGAAGACGAAATTCGTCGTTTCTTACCAAGACGTGTACGTACATTTCAGCTTATGGAAGCACAGCGTCTTGTTAATGAATAATAGAAAAACTTCCACTATCTTATAGTGGGAGTTTTTTATTGTTTTGTTCCAAAAAAGGAAGTCCGTGCGCTATCGCAAGGACTTCCTTTTTACCTATCTTGCACGTTTCTTTTTAAACGTATTCGTCAGAATTCCTGCAAGAATTACTCCAACAACTAAAAATACGTATAAGCCGTATTTCAGTATATCATTTCCTTCAAATACAGAATGAATCATCCGCTCTTCTACGATCATTCCTGCTGATGTAAAGGCAAGTACTCCAGCACCAATGTAAATTAAAACAGGGAATCTTTCCATAAAGTGCAATATTATTTTACTTCCCCATATAATAATAGGAACAGATACTAACAGACCGATAACAACCAAAACGATATTCCCATGTGCAGCACCAGCAACGGCGAGTACATTATCAAGTCCCATTGCAATATCAGCAAAAACGATGGTTTTTACAGCGTCAGATAAGTTCTTGCCGGCTTTGACATCAAGCTCATCATCTTCTTCTAGGATTAGCTTATAAGCAATAATTAGAAGTAAAATTCCTCCTGCTAAATATAAGAAAGGAATATTTAATAAATAAACAGCTACAATGGTTAGTACTACACGAACAACAATAGCAAGTCCAGTCCCTAAGAAAATAGCTTTATTTCTTTGAGCTTCTGGTAAGTTTCTACTGGCAAGGGCAATTACTATAGCGTTGTCTCCGCCAAGAAGGATATCAATTGCGATGATCTGCAACAGTGATATCAGAAATTCTGTTTCCAAACGTAAACCCCCCGTAAATAATGAAATTTCACTTGTGTTATGGTACAATATGTTAACCTTAAAGACCTTTGAATTATAGTCCAGCTTGACCTGCTCCGTCAAGTTGAGAGCTTGAGATTCATCGCGTGCACAGGTTCAAAAAAGGGCAGTTTATACAGGCCTTTTTTATTTCCATATTTTCCGTTTTGTCATAGAATAAGGTACAAGAGGTTTAATTGTGATTGATGTAATTTTCGACGGAGAACATTTGGAAATAAGATTTGCTTTTTTCTAGGGGTATTTATCCCTTCACGAACAAACCGGAGAGAAGGGAGAGAAGCAGGATGGAAATTGAAAGAGTGAATGAGTTCACCATTAAATTTTTCATTACGTACAGAGATATTGAAGACCGCGGTTTCGATCGTGAAGAAATATGGTCTGATCGCGAAAGAGGAGAAGAACTCTTTTGGGAAATGATGGACGAAGCACATCAGCAAGAGCAGTTTCCATTAGAAGGTCCACTGTGGATTCAAGTTCAGGCTCTGGATAAAGGTCTCGAAATTATTGTAACTCGTGCTCAAATGTCCAAAGACGGAAAAAAAATTGAGCTTCCTATAGGCGATGATAAATTGGATTTACCGGTTGATCAAAATATTGAACAAATATTGGATCAACAGTTTCAAGCGGAAGAAGACTTTGATGAATTAGAAGAAACAGAAGAAGACTATTTATCCTTCCTCATTTCTTTTGGAGATTTTGAAGATGTTATCTCTTTAAGTCATACCATTGATTCTTCGTCTTTTGAGAATTCGCTGTTTCATTTCGAGGGTAAATATTATTTGTATGTGACATTTAATGTAGAAACTTCAGATCGAGAACAAGACGACCTACTAGCCCAACTATTGGAATACGGTAACGACTCTGATCTATCTGTTTACCGCATACAAGAGTATGGAAAGACGATTGTCGCAGAAGAGGCATTAGATCACGTACAACAATATTTTAAATTATAAGAGATCACCGATTTCAGCTATTTTGAAATCGGTTTTTGTTTTTTTTATAAGAAGTTTTGAACAAAAATGATAGAGATTCATAACCGATTAGAGAAAGTGAAGATGTGAAGTTTCTACAATCTTCGTTCATCATGATGATTATGGAGGTGAGACGGATTGTTAGTCGCTCTTTTTAATGATCAGTATGTTGATATGGTTGGAGAAACGACGAAGGAAGAATGGTATCAAAAAAAGAAGTCTGGAAATTTACGCTGTCCAGTCTGTCAAAATAAAGTCATACCGAAATGTGGAACCAAAAAGACATGGCATTTTGCTCATCATTCTTTTAAAGAATGTAATGGATATCATGAAGGAGAAACCGATTATCATCTGCTAGGAAAAAAAGGATTATATAAATGGTTTATTAATGTAGATGAAGAACCAATTCTTGAATATTATTTACGGGATATTCATCAGCGTCCAGATTTGTTTCTCGAAAAATATCAGCATGCTATTGAGTTTCAATGTGCAACAGTCACAGGCAATGATCTGAGAAAAAGAATAACAGGATTTGAGTCTCTAAACATGGAATCCGACTGGATTTTTGGTATGAAACGTATAAAGCAAAAAGGACCAAATTTATTCTATATTCAAAGCTCTGATCTATCCGCAGCAAAAAAGGATGACAATGGCCACTTATATCTCAATTACTATTGTCCCCTTAAAGAACAATTTCTGCTGCTTAGAAATATAATTCCTCTTTCACAAACAAAAACTGCTGCTTATGCACATGCGTTCTCAACGAAAAATTTCACGGATATACAATGTTTATCAAAAACATTTACGAATTTAAAACAGGATAACTTAAATTATAACGCTTTATGGAATAAACAAAAAACGACATGGAGAATGACGGCTTTTAAGAATAATTCTCCTAGTGTTATGTATTTTAAAAAAGTTTTATATTTTAATCACCGTTCCTTAACTGTGTTTCCCTCTATTGCGGGTATCCCTTCAAAAGATTACTATCACATCGAAACATCATCTTACTTGTGGCAAACGTATATGCTGTTCTTGATTGAACAGTTGCCGACTTCACTATTCTCCTTAAATTTTATACACTTGGAATTTCAAAGATTGCTGCATAAACGAATTCTGCAAAATAGAGATTTTCCTTATCTTAATGAATCTTGGAAAGATGCAATCCATGGCTACCTAGATTTTTTAGTCAACCACCTGCTCATAGAAAAAGTGTCAGAAGGAACATTTAGAAAGCTGCAGCGTGTTCACTATCCAAAAACGTTGGATGAGGCGTTTAAACTAGACGAAATTTTCAGTGAAAAGTTGTAATTTTTGACTTTGCTTAAGCATTTTCTGGTAATATGTAGATATACATGAGGAGAAAGTATTCCTACTATTCTCTTTAATTTACTTGGAGGTGTATGTATGTCTCAAACTAAAATGAAATCATTGCCAAAACGTAATGAAGTCCCTGTTTCAGATACGTGGGATTTAGAAGCAATATATGCGTCAGATGATGTATGGGAAAAAGAATTCAATGAAACGAAAAACCTGTTGCCTGAACTAAAATCTTTTCAAGGAAAACTTGGAGAATCGGCGGAAACCCTTTTTTCATATCTTCAAAAACAAGACGAAGTAACGAAAAAGCTTGGTAAACTTTATACATATGCTCATATGAGATACGATCAAGATACAACGAACTCCATGTACCAAGGTTTGAATGACCGTGCTTCGAACTTAGCAACTCAAGTAAGTAGTACAGTCTCATTTGCAGTACCAGAAATTCTATCTCTATCTGAGGACGCGTTGGTTCAATTCTTACAAAGTCACGAACCATTAAAGTTATATAAACAAGCGTTAGATGAGATTAATCGTCAGCGTCCTCACGTACTTTCGAAAGAAGAAGAAGCACTCTTAGCAGATGTTAGAGAAGTAGCTAATACTTCAAGCAATACATTCGGTATGCTGAATAACGCTGACCTTAAATTCCCGGTTATTAAAGACGAGAACGGGGAAGAAATCGAAGTAACACATGGACGTTATATCCGCTTTTTAGAAAGCTCAGATCGTAGAGTAAGAGAAGATGCTTTCAAAGCTGTATATGGCACATATGATTCTTACAAAAATACATTTGCAAGCACTCTTGCAGGAACGGTAAAGCGAGATAATTTCTTTGCAAAAACTAGAAAGTTTAGTTCAGCTCGTGAAGCAGCATTGAACAACAATAATATTCCTGAAGCAGTTTATGATAATTTAGTAAAGACAGTAAATGATAACCTTGGATTATTGCATCGTTATGTTCGTTTGCGTAAAAAAGCGCTTGGACTTGATGAACTTCATATGTATGATCTTTATACGCCACTTGTAAAAGATGCAAAAATGGAAGTGAGCTTTAAAGAGGCTCAGCAGCTAGTATTAGACAGTTTAGATCCGATGGGCGATGAGTATAAAGAGATCGTAAAAGAGGGCTATGAGAAGCGTTGGATAGATGTACATGAGAACGCAGGTAAACGAAGTGGTGCCTATTCATCTGGTGCTTATGGAACAATGCCATATATTCTAATGAACTGGCAAGATAACGTAAACAACTTGTTCACACTCACGCATGAGATCGGACATTCTGTTCATAGTTACTACACACGTGAGAATCAACCTTATCCTTATGCGGATTACTCAATCTTTGTTGCAGAGGTTGCGTCTACTTGTAATGAAGCTTTGTTGAATCATTATATGTTAGAGAAAACATCTGATAAAAAAGAAAAGTTGTACTTGTTGAATCACCATTTAGAAGGCTTTAGAGGTACTGTTTTCCGTCAGACGATGTTTGCAGAATTCGAACAAGAGATTCATGTTCGGGCAGCGAATGGTGAGCCGCTAACGCCAGAACTATTAACGAAGATCTATTACGATCTAAATGTTAAATATTTCGGTGATGATCTAGTGATTGATAAAGAGATTGGTCTAGAGTGGGCTAGAATTCCTCATTTCTATTACAATTTCTATGTTTATCAATACGCAACTGGATTTAGCGCGGCAGCTTCCTTGTCTAAACAGATATTAGATGAAGGAAAACCAGCTGTTGATCGTTACCTAGATTTCTTAAAAGCAGGAAGCTCTGATTATCCGATCGAAGTATTGAAAAAAGCTGGTGTGGATATGACTACACCAGAACCAATTGAAAATGCTCTTAAAGTTTTTGAATCCATTCTTGATGAGATGGAAGAACTGCTTTTTGAGAAGTAAACACAAAAAATCCTGTCCAGAACTCTGGGCAGGATTTTGTTATGTTTGTTCTAGCCTATTCTTCTTAGTTTTGATCGGTAGTTATAACACAGTGTTGTTAAAAGTACGGCGATAAAGAGTCCTGGAATCGCTAAAATTTTTGGTGCCATGTTTAACAGAGAGAGCACAAAGAAATAAAAACTCCCTGCAAGTGAAAGTAAACTCACCAAAATCATAATCAAATACATAAAATTCTCCCTCCCTTTGTACATGTTTATTCATGTAGAGGAAGGATATGCAAAGCGTGTCCGAATATTAAAGGCTCTTCTCTACAAACTGTTGCTCTCCTCTAGGTATTTTTCATTTCTCTTCCTATGCAAGTTGATTAAAGCGCAAGGTTGCCGACTCCTATATGGATCGAGCGATCAGTCTGAAATGAGGAAGTGGCTCGTTCATCTCGACAAGCAAAAGTAACTCAAATAAAAAAAAACCGCTGAACATGATCAGCGGTTGGGGAGGTATCTCCAAAATGTTCCGTACTTTACAGGGACTCGTTCAACCTTTTGCTGCAATACGAGACGTTTTAATCTCTTTTCTGCTTCTTCACAACTAATCTGATATACAACTGAAACCTCTTTTGTTGCTACAAATGAGTAAGAAGAAAGAAAGTCTTCTAATTCAGGAAGCGGTGCAGGCTCCAATGGAACCTCAGTCATTTCTTTAAGGATCTGCACATAAACATCATAGGAATAACAGCCAGATATTTTAATTCCATCATCATCTGTTTTGTCATTAAAAACAATGAGTGTTGGGATTTGAGTAACATCCATTTCTTGTGAAAATTTCAAATCACAGCGAAGAGCTTTAATCGTAGCTTCAGATGAAAGATCACTTAAAAATTCATCTTCGTCTAAGTTAACAGAGCGAGCTATATCTAATAATACGTCATCGTTTCCAATGTTTTGTTTGTTTAAGAATAAATTTTCTCTGAGCTTTCTTAAGAACTTCATTCCTTGCTGCTTTCCTTGTAACTCAGCAGCTTTAATAGCTAGCGTTGCTTTATGAGGGGCAGAAATGGGGTTTTCCAACCATACATCTCCATCACAGCTCATACCAGAAAGGGAAGCTGTTTTTTCCCACTTCTCAGCAATTTGTTCAGCGGTGTTAATTCCCTTTTTTCGAGGTACGTACGTATTGAGTGATTCCAGGCTGCCACTAACAAAATGGCGTAATGTGAAATAGTGGCCGTATTGGACTTGTAATTTTTTAATAACAGGCTCTAATGACCAGCATTCTGGGCATAGCGGATCGATGACAGAATAGATTTCCAATGGCTTTTGACAGGCATGGTTTTTGTTGTTCTCTTGTTCGTCATAAAAGGAATTGGAATTATACAGTGTCAGCATTCTCGCCCCTTTCTGAATCCTCCGTATTAACCATATGAAAAGCAGTCATTTTTAATCGGCTTAACAGTATGTTTTGCAATTCAGGTTCTATTTTTTGAATCGTCATCGCTTTTTCCATACAGGCTATCCATGCTTTTGCGTGCACATTTGTTATGGGAAAAGGCATGTGACGCGCTCTAAGCATAGGATGTCCATGTTCCTCAGTATATAGTGGCGGCCCGCCAAAAAACTGGCTTAAAAATTGTGTTTGTTTATAGGCAGTCTCTGTTAAGTCGTCAGGAAAAAGTGGAGAAAGCAATGAATCTTGACTGACTAGATTGTAAAAAGTAGTAACAAGTTTTTCAATACCTTCCTTTTCTCCTAACAGATCATATGGTGTTTTTGATTCGTCAAACATGGTCCAAAAGCTCCTTGCGTCAATTTGTAATTTTATTGTAGCAAGGTTCATGAATAGTAAGCAAACAATATGAATAGAGAAGGATGTTCGTAAGTTTGTAGATCTCCGTAATGCCGCTATAAAACGGAGTAACGAATCCAATAAAAAAACCCTCAGAATTAGAGGGTTATACGAGTGATTGATACGTATTCATAATTTTATTAACGTAGGAAATCGTTTCTTTAAAAGGGGGAATACCATTATATTTTGCTACGTTTCCAGGACCAGCATTATAAGCGGCAAGTGCAAGTTTCTGATTGCCATCATATTTATCAAGCATCATCTTTAAATATTTTGTTCCGGCTTCCACGTTTTGTATAGGGTCGAATGGGTTAGTAACTCCTAACGACCTTGCCGTTGCAGGCATCAGTTGCATCAGCCCTTGAGCACCTGCATGGCTTTCTGCAGTTGTTTTAAAATTAGATTCGTGTTTAATGACTGAACGAATAAGGTTAGGATCCACTTCAAATTTCCTAGCTGTGTTTTCAATCAGCTCATCTAGGTTTTTAGAAGGTATGCTTAACTTTTCACTTGTAGTCGGTAATGCTGGTGTTACTGGTAATGAGTAAGGTGTACTTGTATACGCAGTGAAAGGTTGAAGCGTTTGTCCAAAGTTGGGGTTAACATTAGTTTCCAGATCACTTGTTCCTCCAACATGTGAATAGGCTTCTTGCAACAATGCTGCAAAAGGACTTGCTGATGTATTTTTCATACTAGAGAAAGAAGAAGACGAAGCATTTACATTCAACTGCTGTAGTGCTTGAATTTCCATAAGTGCCTTATATGATTGAATATTCAAGAGATATCCTCCTAAATGGATTAACGTTTTACTTATTTCTACGGCTCTCATTAAAGAATCGAGCAATTTTGCTTTCTGTATCTCTAACAGGAATCTGTTTAATAGAAAGCAATTCATTAAAAGTATTTAGTCCACTAGTATAATCGGCAGATTCGTATTCTATTTCATAGTCGATTTTACCTAAATAATGATTTTCATCTAAAACAAGAAGGCCATCTTTATACGGAAACTCAACACGAAATGTAGTGAGCTCTCCTAAATATGTAATTTGCTTTACATCAATATTCATTTTACTAATTTGATCAGAGACTTCTCCTGAGGGCAGCGGTTCTCCTTTTAATAATTCTTCAAAAATATGATTAGAAACATTTTGGTGGGTTTCAAGAATATGTTTGTCTAATTTTTGTTTAAGCGTTAGCGTGTTTTCGTTATTTTTTGTTCGAACTCGTAAAGCACTTTTCTGGTGTTTAAGTTCAAAGTATTGGGTATCAAAATAATAGTTGGTCTGTTTATGAAAATCTTCTTGCTGAACATCAAACTCATCGATAAGTCTTAAGAATTCAAGCTGTGTTAGCAAATTCTTAAACTCAATTTCAATTTCTTGAGACACTTGGTTTATCCCCCTGTAGCTATACTTAAGTTAACTTATTATCTCATAGTGATTACTGCATCTCAATTTCTTATTAAACTCCTATTTTGTGTTACACTAAACAAGAAGAAACAGGAGGTTGTTAACATGATGCCACGACGATTGAATGTGCAGTCAACTGCATGGAATGAAAATAAGCTGATTTTGCTTGTTCAAAATGAGTCTAACAAAGGAATTTCTGACTGGAAAGACAGTGAAAGAATGCTGGTAGATTCTGATGGGTTAGCATTCATCTATGTTCTTGAGGATGAAGAAGGATTCATTTATATCTCAATTGATAATAATCATTGGAACGAAGTGAAGAGTGCACTCCAAAAAGATGCGGTTTTCGTTGTTCAAAATGAAAAGAGAGAAGAGCTTGAACTTACTGCTTTCTCTAGAGAAATGGACTTTTTGACAGACAATATACAAGGAAATGCCAATTATGGTCAACAGATGGAAGACGAAGTGATCAAGATTTTTGGAACTGAGGAAAAAGCCCAATGAGCATGGACTGGGAAGCGCTATTAATTCCGTACAAGCAAGCAGTTGATGAGCTTAAAATAAAATTTAGAGGTATGCGGGAGCAATTTGAAAAGTCAAATCAGCATTGTCCGATTGAGTTCGTTACGGGAAGAGTGAAACCCATTAAGTCAATCGTGAACAAAGCTTATCAAAAAAACATTCCCGATCTACATCTAGAAACGGAAATTCAAGATTTAGCGGGACTTCGAATCATGTGTCAGTTTACTGATGATATTAAGACAGTGATCAATCTTCTTAGGCAGCGCAATGATTTTACGATTGTTGAAGAACGCGACTATATTACACATAAAAAACCAAGCGGTTATCGTTCGTACCACATCGTTATTGAGTATCCCGTTCAAGTATTAGATGGAGAAAAGAAGATTCTTGTGGAAGTTCAAGTCCGCACACTGGCTATGAATTTTTGGGCTACAATCGAACATTCTATGAACTATAAGTACCAGGGACAAATTCCTGAAGATATCCGTCAAAGGTTGCAAAGAGCTGCAGAAGCTGCAAATAGACTAGATGAAGAGATGTCTCAGATCAAAGGGGAAATTCAAGAAGCTCAGCTTGTGTTTTTGGAACGCAATGATAAATCCAATGAAACTAATTTAGGATCATAAAGGATGGAGAGAGAATGAAATTTGCCATCGTATCAAAAGGAGATAACAAATCAAATATTTTAACGGAAAAAATCCGGGCATATTTGGAAGAATTTGAACTGGTTTATGAAGAAAAAGAACCAGAGATTGTAATAACAGTAGGTGGAGATGGAACTTTGCTTCATGCATTCCATCATTATGTGCATCGCATAGACAAGACTGCTTTTGTTGGTGTTCATACCGGTCACCTTGGCTTTTTTGCAGACTGGCTGCCTGAAGAGGTGGAAAAGCTCGTTATACATATCGCAAAAACACCTTTTCAAATTGTTGAATATCCATTACTTGAAGTTACAGTAAGATATATTGATGGTTTAGATGAAAAAAGATATTTAGCTGTTAACGAATGTACGGTGAAAAGTGTTGAAGGATCCCTCGTTATGGATGTTGAGATCAAAGGAGAAAAATTTGAAACGTTCAGAGGCGATGGTCTTTGTATTTCAACTCCTTCAGGAAGTACGGCTTACAATAAAGCATTAGGTGGAGCGATCATCCACCCGTCTCTTGCATCTATTCAATTATCAGAAATGGCATCTATCAACAATCGTGTATTCCGAACGATAGGCTCGCCGCTCGTTCTTCCGCAGCATCATACTTGTATATTGAAACCAGTAAACGATGTAGATTTTCATATAACGATTGACCATCGATTCTTAGTTCAGAAAAAAGTGAAGTCGATACAATATCGAGTAGCTGAAGAGAAAATTCGTTTTGCTCGTTTTCGTCCTTTTCCATTCTGGAAAAGAGTTAAAGAATCATTCGTCGGAGATTAATATGAATAAATTTACAATTACATGGTATGTGCAAAATGAAGAAGCTCCCACTCTTTTACGGGAGTATTTAAAAAACAAACAGATTTCCAAAGCAGCGCTGACCGATATTAAGTTTCACGGCGGCGCTCTTTTTGTTAACAAAAAAGAAGTAACAGTCAGAACCGCTCTTAATGGTGGTGATGAGGTCACAGTATGGTTTCCTCCAGAAACAAAAAGCTCTTCAATGGAAGCGGAAGATATACCATTAGACATTATTTTTGAAGATCAACATTTTATTGCTGTTCATAAACCAGCTGGAATGCCAACGATTCCTTCGCGTTATCAGCCAAACGGGTCACTAGCTTCAGCCGTTTTATACTATTATCAGCAACATGATATCCCGGGTACATTTCATGCGGTAAACCGCTTAGACAAAGATACATCAGGTATTGTATTAATAGCGAAACACCGATTCGCCCATTCGCTCATGTCTAAACAGCAAAAAGATAAAGTGATAAAGAGGGAATATATTGCATTTGTTCACGGAGAGTTAAAGGATGAAAGAGGAACGGTGGATCGTCCAATCGCAAGAAATCCAGAGAGTATTATTGAAAGAATGGTAAGTGGAGATGGCCAGCGATCAATCACTCATTATGAAACAATAGATTATGTGGAAGGAACAAACTTTACCGTTGTCTCATTACGATTAGAAACAGGCAGAACACACCAAATCAGAGTACATATGTCTTCAATCGGTCACCCTCTACTTGGAGATGACTTATATGGTGGTTCATTAGAACTGATTCAACGACAGGCTTTACATAGTGAGAAAACCTCATTTATCCATCCATTTTCAGAGAAGCTCATTACGTTAAAAGCTGATTTACCTTTAGACATGAAAAATCTATGGAATCAATGATAAATACGCGCTAAAACGTTAAAAGAGGAGTGTTGCCCATAGGCTCGGCACTCCTCTTTTTTAATCGTGAAAAGACCGAAACTTTTCAGGAACATATGGCATGGCTGACGGTACGCTAATTGTCTCCATTTCAGGATAACGAAGGGCGCTAAGCTTACCACCGAAGACGCATCCTGTATCTATATTCCACGTATTTTGAATATGACGCACTTCTTCAACAGGTGTATGTCCATAAACGATGGTGATTTTTCCAGAGTGATTTCTTGCCCAATCTCTTCTTACGGGGGTTCCATCAGGGTTTGACTTCCCTGTTATATCTCCATATAGAACGAATGTTTTTACTTTATCATGAGTTTGGCCAACATAATCTTCTCGTATTCCTGCATGAGCAACGACTAACTTACCGTGATCGAGATGCAGATAAAGAGGAGCACTTTCGTAAAGGGTACAAAAATGATCTCTGACTTTTTGTCTTTCAACAGGATTGAGCGCGTTAAGTTCTGCAACAGTTGTTTCGAGTCCATGTTTAATCTGAACGTTGCGTCCTAAAAAGTATCGATACAGCTTGTTACAATGATTGCCTGGTGAGTATAGGGCTAGATCATTTTGTACAAGTTCATATACATGTTCCATTACTTTTATTGATTCTGGGCCACGATCCATCAAGTCACCTAAAAATACGAGTTTTCGGTTGTCTTTATGTACAGGAAGGTTGTTATTCCATTGGTATCCCAGCTTCGTTACAAGTTCTTCGTATTCCTTAAAACATCCATGAATGTCACCGATAATATCATATTTCATGTCCATCACCTCATAAACATTAGGATACTTCAAAGTCAAAAGAAAAACACCTGATAAATATCAGGTGCTATTCAAACATATATTTAGTCGTTCTCGATCGAACGTTTAATACGAGCCCAAAGGCAATCATGTATGCGAGTATCGAACTTCCTCCATAACTGATGAACGGTAGGGGAATACCTGTGATCGGCATAACTTGAATGTTCATTCCAATGTTCTGGAACACTTGGAAAGTAAGCATACCAATTACTCCTGCACATAAGTAACTTCCAAAAGCTTCATTACTCTCAAGAGCGGTATTGATCATTCTGTAAACCATCAAGAAGAATAGAGAAATAACGATACTTGTTCCGAAGAAACCAAATTCTTCACCGATGATCGAGAAAATAAAATCAGTTTGTGCTTCTGGCAAATAAACAGAACCTTCTGTGAAACCTTTTCCAAAAAGCATTCCGCTGCCGATCGCGAGTAGTGCGTTTCTTGTATGATATCCCGCATCTTTATGTTCATACGGTTCCAGCCAAGCGTAGAAGCGATTAAGCTGATACTGATCGAGAATATGATCCACAAAAAATTGTGGAAAGGTAAAATATATCCAAACTAGGATTGATATGAACAAGATAAAGGAAAGAATAAGGATAACAATAATTCTCCATCTAATTCCGGATACTAATAAAAGACTTCCTGTGATCGCCATAAATACAAGACTCGTACCTAGGTCAGGCTGCATAAGGACAAGCAGTGTAGGGAAACCAGCAATTAACGCAATTTTACCAAGCAATAACAGGTCTTCATGCAATGTGCGAACAATATACTTTTCATTGTGAGTAGCAATTGTATTGGCGATGGCTATGACTAGAGCCACTTTTACAAGTTCTGAAGGCTGCAAGGCGAAAGGACCAAATCTGTACCAGCTCTGCGCACCATTGATATTTGGAACGATGCTCTCAGGAGCGACTAGAATACCAAGCAGTAACAGGATACCGAACCCATATACGTACCAAGATAATTTTCTAAACTGATCAAAATCTAATACCATAACACCGACTACAGCAATTCCACCGATAACGTACCAAACGAGCTGCTTTATGACGAAGTTGCTGCCGTATTGATCCATCATCTGCGCGCTATAGATGGCAACACAGCTCGTGATGACCATTAAGAACAAAAGAAACAAAAGATTGTAATCGAGTTGCTGCCATGGTGACTTGTGGTTATTCTGCATGTGGATCGACTCCTTAAAGTAAAACAATAACATGTATTATCTTACCTAAAAATAAAGTGTTTGCAAATCATTTTGAGTATAATCGTTTGACATTTCTTTTTCTGCTTTACTATAGTAAACCAATAATATAAAGAAACGACGGAGGTTTTATGGAAGAACATGCATCGTTTACTTCATTAGTATTAGTCATTCTTACAGCATTTTTCGTTCCTATTCTGCTAAACAAATTTAGGCTGCGAGTAATACCTGTTGTTGTAGCGGAAATCATTGTAGGTATTATTCTAGGAAAGAGCGGCTTGGATGTCGTCCATTCTGACGCATGGCTTGAAATCTTATCCGTACTCGGCTTTATTTTCTTAATGTTTTTAAGTGGTCTAGAAATTGATTTTAGTATCTTTGCAGGCGAGTCCAATTCTAAGAAAAAGAAAGCAGAGAAGAAAGAACCGAATCGTTTATTCGTTTCAAGCATCATTTTTCTTTTCATACTGATCCTGTCATACGGATTATCTCTTCTTTTTGTTTGGGGTGGCTTTACAGAAAGTGCGTTCTTTATGACGCTTGTTATCTCAACCATCTCACTAGGAGTAGTTGTCCCAACATTAAAAGAAGAAAAGTTATCAAAGACAACCATTGGTCAAATCATCTTATTAGTTGCGGTAATTGCTGATCTTGTAACCATGATTTTACTTGCTCTCTTTGTTTCAATGGAATCAGGAGATCCAAGCAGAATGTGGCTGTTACTTATCCTTTTTGCCGCAGGAGTTCTATTATATTTTGTCGGGAAACAAATGAGACATAGATCATTTCTCGACACGATGTCAAAAGGAACGATACAGCTAGATACACGGGCTGTCTTTACTTTAATCATCGTTTTGGTCGGACTTTCTGAATCGGTTGGGGCAGAGAACATATTAGGAGCTTTCTTAGCTGGGGTTCTCGTTTCTCTACTTTCACCCAATAAACAACTGGTTCATAAACTCGATTCTTTTGGATATGGATTTCTAATTCCTATCTTTTTTGTAATGGTAGGGGTTGAACTGGATATTCGTTCGATATTTGCTGATCCTAAAGCATTAGCACTGATACCGTTATTATTGATCGCGTTGCTTATTTCTAAGTTTTTGCCTATTTTGTACCTTCGAAAGTGGTATGACTGGAAAACGGTAACGGCTGCAGGGTTCTTATTAACTTCTACACTGTCGCTGGTGATCGCTGCTGCTAAAATTGGAGAACGAATCAATGTAATTGATGCTCGAACATCATCAGCATTAATCTTAACGGCTGTTATTAGCGCAATCATTACACCTATATTCTTTAAAAAACTGTTTCCGAAAAAAGAGGAAGCGGAAGCGGGTAAAGAACAACTTGTATTTGTTGGTGCCAATCAATTTACACTGCCGTTAACGACAGAGCTTGATCAAACTCGTTTTGAATATCGACTATATCACACGAAACAAGAAGAAAAAGACCAAAAACAACTGGATAGCTTTAAAATACAAGAGCTTGATGATTACGAAACGACAACATTAATGCAGGCAAATGTTTTTGATACAGATATTATTGTATTAGCAACAGGAAGCGATGAAACAAATGAAAACCTTGCTCTGATTGCAAAAGAGGAAGGGGTGGAACGAGTTGTTGCTCGTATTGAGGATCCACTAAAGAGGGATGCACTTAAAGACAAAGGGATTGAAGTATACTCTGTTTACTTTTCTTCTCAAGTGTTACTAAAAGCGTTAATAGAAAATCCTGCGGTAGTGGATATCCTTACAACTTCAGATAATAGTCTGAATGAAATTCTTGTCGAAAACAGTGCTTACCACAGAACAGCTTTAAGAAACTTTCCTTTTCTTGGGGATAGCATTATCGTTCGTATCTACCGAGGAAAAGAGTCAATCGTTCCGCACGGTGACACCGAGATTTTATTAGGAGATAAAATGGTTGTGACGGGAAGTAAGCAACAAGTGCTGCAGATGAGACAAATATTAGGTTAACTCAAAAAGCACTGACTTTTAGAAAGTCAGTGCTTTTTGGTTGCCTATAAAAAGATAAGTCCTAAATTACTATAAAAATGAGCATGCTAAGCGTAACGATAAAATATAGGGAGTTGAAATGATATGATGCCAGTTGTTCATTGTCCAAAATGCGGAAAAGAACATGCTCTTAATGGAGAAGTCTTAATCGCTCAATCGAATCAAAATGTGATCTATCGCTGTGATTCATGCGGTTTTGAAGTGAAAGATATTCAGACGAGTAAAGGTTAATAGTGTAAATCCTCTCTACTTCTGTTATACTAATTAGGACTTGGTACTAATAACAATTACTAATAAATAAAATGAACAGATTGATGGGGAGGAAGCTTTATATGTATCAGCTATCATTAGAAAACAAAACGTTTGTCGTAATGGGTGTTGCAAATAAGAGAAGTATTGCTTGGGGAATTGCACAATCTCTTTCAAACGCAGGTGCCCGCCTAGTATTTACATATGCAGGCGAAAGATTAGAGAAGAATGTTCGAGATCTAGCAGAGTCACTAGGAAGAAATGATTCAATCGTCCTTCCTTGTGATATTACAAATGATGAAGAAATTAAGAAGACTTTTGCTACATTAAAAGAAGAAGTTGGCGTAATCCATGGACTCGCTCATTGTATCGCTTTTGCCAACACAGAAGAATTAAAAGGTGAGTACTTGAACACAACGCGTGAAGGTTTTCTTCTTGCTCATAATATTTCATCGTATTCATTGACTGCTGTAGTAAAAGAAGCTCGACCTCTTATGACAGAAGGCGGAAGCATCGTAACGTTAACGTATCTTGGAGGAGAAAGAGTAGTTTCCAACTACAACGTTATGGGTGTGGCAAAAGCTTCACTAGACGCCAGTGTAAAGTATCTAGCAAGTGATGTTGGGAAAGACGGAATTCGCGTTAACGCTATTTCAGCAGGACCGATCCGTACCCTTGCTGCAAAAGGAATCGGAGACTTTAACTCTGTACTAAAAGAGATCGAAGAAAAATCTCCTCTCCGCAAAGCAAATACGCAGGAAGAAGTAGGAGATGCAGCTTTGTTCTTGATGAGTGATTTGGCTCGCGGGATTACGGGTGAGATTCTTCACGTAGATAGTGGATACAACACGATTGCGAGATAATTAAATTGATAAAAAACCCCTTCGAAGGCTCACAATGGGCTCCGTAGGGGTTTTTTTGACGTTTTACCTTGCTCTCAATGGGAAGGTAAACCGTTTGGTAATTGCAGTCTCTATTAACCTAGAGCTCCTGCGCCGTTTCCGTTAGTAGTTTGTGGTACGCATACGATACCACAAATGCAGCGACAGTCGATTACAAACGTTTGGTTTAACGCAGTCGTTGCATCCAAGTAAGAGAATACTGCACAGCTGCTGTCTTCGTCAAAACGAACTAATGTAAAGATAGTAGGTGTAGTTTCTCCACCAAGAGAAAGAGGTGTAGAAGCACCTTTCAATACGATTAGAAGTCGTTGCTGAGCAGCCATGCTGCAGAAATTACCGTTTGTGTTTGCGATGTTATTTAACAACTCACATACACAAGACTTGTTTCTTGACCGTGATCCACCTGCAGCTTCTCCATTTCCGCCACAGCAAGATCCTTTAAATAGGCTAGACATTAAATTGCCTCCTTATAGATTAGATACATGTACCTGACCGTTTCATCAGGGTTAATATACTATATTAAAGCAGGCTAGTATTTGCATGAGACATGTACCTAGTTAATGCCCAATCTTCTATAAATAGGTCTTAGCCCTTTCTTATAAACTTTCAAAATTTCCGCGCTTTACTAGTCGATTCATCTATGCACAAGTTGTAATATTTCATATCTATATATAAAGCTAGTACAAATTTTAGCTGGCTTGTTTTATTCCTGAAGGGAGAAAGATTTATATGGCGATTTTTGGAACACAAAACTTAAGAGCAAGATTGATTCAAGCTGCGAGAGCTGCGACATCATTAGATCTTGTCTATGTACTAGACCCGCAATTTGCAGATGGTTTACCAAACTTAGCGAATGTAACTGTAGTTGAAGTTCAAGCTGATTTCATTGTTTTAGCGCAAGGTGCAGCTCGTTTCTTAGTACCAATTGACAAGATTGTAACAATTGACGATCCAGCAGTTTAATATCTATCTATAGTAAAGGGGGGTGCTGACTTTGGCATTACTTTTAAGAAATCGTTTAGAGCTTTATTTAGCGGCAAACACTGTATTCACGCAAGTATATACGCGTTGTGAAGAGACGAATTTGTTTGGTGTAACTATTTCTGAAATTCAAACAGACCATGTTGTATTCGTTGGAGCTGGTTCTGGTGCAGCAGGAACGTTTATTATCCGTACGAACGATATCGTTGGATTAGAAATATAAGTGTTTTAGACTCCATGATTTCATGGAGTCTTTTATTCTTAAAAAGGAGCTTTAGAGTTCATTGAAAGTATTATTTATTTCGAAAGACACAAGTCAATTTATTGAAAAGAGCAGTCATTACTTAATGGAAGAAATGAAAAAAAGTATTGATGTAGAAATATGGAACCAAGATGCATCTATACAGTATATTCTTTCTCATGTGCAATCGAAACCGGATTTTATTTTATTTAATGATATTCATAAACATTATAGTCCGATCATTCATGGCATTGATAAGTTAGATATTCCTTCTGGGATGATTGTTCATGATCTACACTATAAACCAAAGTATCGGAGCAAATTGATGCAAAACTCTTGTTTTAAAATTCTTCTTCCACATTATAAAGAGGCATTCTTAAAGCTTTTTCCATCGTGTGAACAAAGCATGTACTGGTTTCCACATCATGTAAACGAAGAGGTATTTAAAGATCATGAATTAGTTAAAAATATCGATGTGCTAATGGTTGGTGCGGAATTTGAACATTTATATCCAATGCGAAGTGCTATGCTCAAGGAACTAAATATGATGAAAGGTTTCAAAACATATCGGCATCCAGGTTATCGTCAAATCGGAATTAATGAAAAAGATATTATTACAGGCATCGGATATGCAAAAGAAATTAACCGTTCCAAAATATTTGTAACCTGTCATTCGATCTTTAAATATCCTTTACTAAAGTATTTTGAAGTCCTAGCATGCAACACACTACTATTAGCACCAGGTTCAAAAGAACTTTCCGAACTTGGATTTATAGATAATGAAACTTTTGTTGAAATCGATAAAAATAATTATAAAGAAAAGATAAATTATTATTTAATGAATGAAAATGAAAGAAAAAGAATTGCTTTGAACGGATACAAGCTTATTCATTCAAGGCATACTACTAAAATTAGAGCAAACGAACTAATCAATCAGATTAAAATTGTGATAGATAGGAGTAGGTGAATATGGAAAAAATTTCTATTGTAATCCCGTTTTTTAACTGTCCTTTTGTTACTAATGCAATTGAAAGTGCTATAAATCAGACACATTCTAATATAGAAATAATTTTAGTTGATGATGGATCTTTTCTACACAAGGATAATTTAATAGAATACAAAGATAAGGTAACTATTATTACTAAAAAAAATGGTGGTACTGCGAGTGCTTTAAACGCGGGTCTAGAAGCTGCAACTGGAGAATATTTCTGCTGGCTGAGTTCCGATGATGTTTTCCTTCCCAATAAAGTGGCATTACAGCTAGAGTATATGAAAGAAGTAGGGGCATGCATAAGCAGTACCAATTTTAGGCTGATAAATGAAAAAAATGAGGTGACGAGTGCTACACTAGGTTTTGATACAACTGATTATTTATCGTTTCTAAAGGTAATGAGAAGAGGTTGTGTAATTAATGGCTGTACAGTGATGATGAAAATGGATCTCATTAAAAGCATTGGATACTTTGATGAGCAATTACCCCATACACAGGACTATGATTTATGGCTGAGAGTTATTAGTTCGGATAAGAAATTTTATCATTTAAATCAACCGTTGACCCACTATCGAGTCCATAAAAACATGGGATCGCTCATTCACCAAAGAACTATCAAACGTGAAGTCAAACATGTATCTCTCAAGCACAGAATTGCTATAAACCAAATCATAATTAACCATTTACAAATAAAATAAAAAGCCATAATGGCTTTTTTATTTTAATATATTTATGAATTCTCTAGCATACGTATCCAAGTTAAAAATATTTAAATGGTTGTATGCTTGATTAATGATTCCTACTCTTACTTCAGCATTATCAACAAGTTCCAATGCCTCTGGAATGGCTGTAGCTATTCTTTCATTCGTATAAAATTTCCCCGTTGAATTATGAGTTATGAATGCCTTTACACCATCTGAATCAGAAGAGAGTACAGGGCATCTGCAGCTCATCGCCTCAATGACTGCGTACCCGAATCCTTCTACTTTAGAAGTGGATAATAAGAATCCTCCAGAATCCCCGATCATGGAAAAGAAGTTGGCCATCTGTTTATGAGGGATGTTCGCATGCAGCTTTAATGAAGTGCTTAACCCCATCTGAGTCACCAGTCTATTAAACTTCATTCGCTCCTTTTGATCGCCTAGTGTATCGTCTATGAACATCCAAAATTGAGTGTCAGGTCTATGCTTTAAGAAGCGAAAGGAAAACTCTAAATAATCTTTCCAATTTTTATTCTCTTCAATTCTCCCAACCCAGCCAACGATCGGAAAGCTCGGTTTTTCCATTGAAACATAACAAAATTCATCTTTATCAAAACAATTATGAAAGCAATATTTAGGTGTGGAAGGATAGTAGGCATGAATCAAGTTGATTAGATGAGGTGTATTTGGAAAAAGGATTCCGTTAGAATATGTTTCCACGTTCGGCTTTGCCTGAAGCAGAATTTTTTCAGCGTTTTGGTAACTACCTAACCCTTGCACCTCATATATAAGTTTACCTGCAAACCCAAGCTTTCTTATACGCTGAAGTAAGTTAATGTCTGAGCAAACGAAGATGGCATCAAAGTCATCCATTATTATTCTTTTAATCTCTTCATCATTATTTGTGATATAAGTAGTAATCTCAGAAATGTTCTGCATGCCTGTACCATTCTGAAGGTAGAGAAGATGACAGTCGATGCCGTGGTTCTTAAGGGCTTTACAGCGTTGACGGTTCAATGTTTCCATGCCGCCGCTAGGTAAATAAAAAACAAACAAAATTTTAGCTGTGATCATACGGTAGCTCCTTTTAAATTCTATAAGCCATTGTATGAATTCATAGAAAAGATGTTCTAAACACTCACTCTGAAGGGGTGCCTTTTTTTGTTTGTACAGGGTAGGGGTCTAGTCCACATTGGGAATACAATCATAGTTTAATATAAAGTATTAATTTTAATTATGGAAGGAGAGTTTCATTGAAAATAGTAACTATTCTTGGAACACGTCCGGAGATCATACGGCTAAGTTTGATCATCAAAAAACTAGATCAATTAGCAGATCAACATGTTTTGATTCACACAGGTCAAAACTTCACACCTTCATTAAATGACGTGTTTTTCCAAGAGTTTCAACTTAGAAAGCCAGACTATATTTTAATGAGACAACAATTTTCTTTCGGAAATCAAATTGCACATCTGTTTTCAGAGCTGGAGAAAATATTGTTACACGAGAAGCCGGATAAAGTTTTGGTTCTAGGTGATACGAACAGTGCTCTTTCTTCAATCGTTACAGAAAGGTTGAACATACCAGTTGTTCATATGGAAGCGGGTAACAGATGTTTTGACCTAAATGTACCAGAAGAGAAAAACAGAAAAGTAATTGACGCCATCTCTACCTTTAATCTGCCATATACAAAATACAGCAGAGAAAACTTAATAAGAGAAGGTGTTCCTGTTAACCGAATCATGGTTTCAGGTAACCCGATCTATGAAGTGTTAACTCAATTTGCAGAACAGATTGATAATAGCAGAATTCTAGAAAAATTAAATGTTTCAAAAGGAAAGTATATGTTAGTCACAGCCCATCGTGCTGAAAACGTGGACAATCACGTTCATTTAAAAGAGATATTGACAGGTTTAAATTTAGTTGCAGAACATTTTAAAATGCCGATCATCTGCTCTATCCACCCACGCACAAAGTCAAGGATTCTAGAAAGCAGCACAGTACAGATGAACCCATTCGTACAATTTCATGAACCATTTGGATTCTTTGATTTCGTAAAGTTAGAAAAGCACGCATTTTGTGCACTAACAGATAGCGGAACCGTTCAAGAGGAATGTTGTTTATTTCAAGTGCCGACTGTAACGATGAGAAATAGTACCGAGCGGCCAGAAACCGTTGAGTGCGGCAGCAATTGTGTATCGGGTGTTTCAGCAGAACAGATTTTGGCTTCAGTAAAAGTAATGACAAATCAAAAGAAGCAATGGTCCATTCCCGAAGGCTATGGAGATTTAGATGTTTCAGATCGAGTCGTAAAGTTTATTTTAGGAGGAAATAGTATTGTTTAATAAAAGAATTTTAATTACGGGGGGAACGGGGTCTTGGGGTCATGAGCTAGTCAAACAGCTTCTGCCAAAAGAACCGAAAGAAATAATCGTTCTCTCGCGTAATGAAGCAAGTCAAGTAGCTATGCAAAGACAGTTTGATTATAATCCCAAGCTTACCTTTATGATTGGTGATATCAGAGATAAAGATTCCTTGATGAGAGCGAGCGAAGGCATAGATTATATCTATCATCTTGCAGCATTAAAGCATGTGCCGATCTGTGAGCTTCAACCTTATGAAGCACTAAAAAGTAATATTCAAGGAACACAAAATGTAATCGAAACAGCCATTCATCATAAGGTGACGAAAGTGATCTATATTTCAACTGACAAAGCAGCGAACCCTTCTAATCTTTACGGAATGACGAAAGCGATCGGTGAAAAGTTAATCATTCATGCAAACCTTTTGAGCAAACATACAAGATTTGTATGTGTAAGAGGTGGGAATGTTTTAGGTACGAATGGCAGCGTTATTCACGTGTTTAAAAGTCAGATTAAGAACAAAGGACAAGTGGGCATTACTGACTTTGAGATGACACGTTTCTTCTTAACTTTAGAAGAAGCGATCAGTCTATTATTTAAAGCCACTTATGAAAGTGTAGGTGGTGAGATCTTTGTTATGAAGATGCCTACGTGCAAGATTACAGATCTAGCACAAGTTCTTATTGATGCTTCAGGAGAAAAAGGGGTAAAGATGATCGAACTTGGAAAACGTCCAGGAGAGAAGCTTCATGAAATCCTGTTATCTGAATATGAAAGTACAACGACAGTCCTTTTTGATAATGAATACTTTGTAATTCTACCTACTATTGATATAGATGGATTGAATGAACACTATGCATCTTTCGATAAAGTAGAGCTTGAAAGTTATAGTTCTGAGACGGATTTAATGACGAAAAAAGAGATTCATCAGATGCTCGTTGAAGGTGGATTTCTGTCTTGAAGATCATGATTTTAGGGGCGAATGGGATGGCTGGTCATATGATCGCCTCCTATTTCAAAACAAAGACAACACATGAGCTCCTTCTGACTTCTAGAGATGGAACGGAGGGCCATATCCAGCTGGATGCAACGAATCTAACGCAGATTGCAGAAGTTGTTCAGCATCATAAACCAGATCTTATTATTAATGGCATCGGTCTATTAAACGAATATGCTGCCATCCATCAAAGAGACGCAATCCTTGTAAATAGCTTACTTCCACACGAATTAGCTAAACAACTCAATGGGTATGGAGGCAAGTTGATCCACATTAGTACAGATTGCGTGTTTAGTGGACATCAAGGTAATTACAATGAAGAATCGGTACCAGATGGATTATCGATGTATGCTAAAACTAAACAGCTTGGAGAAATAAAAACAGAACCTCATCTAACGATTCGAACATCTATTATTGGTCCCGAGTTAAAAAATGGTATCGGCCTTTTTAATTGGTTTATTCAGCAAAAGGGAATCATTAAAGGTTTTACTCATGTGAAATGGAACGGTGTTACAACATTAGAACTTGCTAAATTTATTGATCATACCACCACTAATCCAATAACAGGTCTTTATCATTTAACCGCTCCAGAAGTTCTTTCAAAGTATGAACTTTTAAAGATTATCAAGGATATCTATCAGAAGGATGATGTTGAAATTTACCCGCATACCGAGCCACGATTAGATCGAACACTCTTTAACACAAGGACAGATTCTACATTTAAGGTCGCATCTTATGAAAAACAGGTACAAGATTTAAAAGATTGGTTGAAATGAAAAAAAAGATCGTAATAACAGGTGCAACTGGATTTACAGGGCTTCATGCCTGTCAGTACTTTGTGGATAAAGGATATGAAGTAATAGGCATTTCAAGAAGTTCCTTTTCTATTTCGAAGGTGCATGCAGAAACATGTGATCTTTTAAACAAAGCAAGTATTTCGGAAATCCTAAACAAGCATAAACCAAACTTCTGCCTTCATTTGGCAGGTGTGAATTCTGTACCTCATTCATGGGAAGACCCGATCTCGACGATTGAAGCAAATGTTCTAGGAACACTTTATTTACTTGAAGCTATTCGTTCATCAGTCCCATCGTGCCGAACAGTAATTGTTACCTCAGCACTTTCGGGAAAGGATCATCCGTATGGAGTGAGTAAACAGCTTCAACAAAACCTAGTGATGGACTGGACGCATCTGTTTGATCTTCAAGTTATGGTAGCAAAACCATGTAATTTAATCGGACCAGGCACATCACCTGGTTTCGTTTCTTTTTTAGCAAAGCGTATTATCCACAGGGAGAATACTGGTGATGTAAGTGCTATTAATATCAGTCATCTTGGAAACAAGCGAGAGTTCTTAGATGTAAGAGATGCGATATCTGCTTATGAAGTTCTGTTGAAGAAAGGCCATCATAATAAGACCTACGAAATAGGATCAGGAAAGATGACAACACTGTTAGAGATAGCTGATATCTTTCAAACGTTTACGAAAGAAAAACTGACTTTGTTAGAGACAGCCGCTTCTCCAGAAAAAAGTCCCAATGTCATGGATTCAAAACTCTTACAAGAACTCCATTGGCAGAAAAAATACCCATTAGAAATTTCGATACAGCAAACTCTTACATTTTACAGATCAATCAGGTAATGTAACAAGTTAATACACTAAAAAAGCGTCCCTCATTCATGGGGACGCTCTATTTATTTCATTCGCTTATGGTATAGAGCCATATTCATCCAATGTGTATTTCCAGGTTTAATATGCTGGCTATAAAAGTGAGTCTCAACTTGATTGTTTGAGACGCCACTCAAACTTTTATGAAGAGATCTTAATCGATACAAAACGGCGTATGGTTGAATGGTTTCGTTTAACGAGGATTTACCATACCGAGTACCTCTAATAATTGCTCCTGAAGTCAAACGTCCTCGACGGTCGTACCAAATTTTATGATTCGTTACCAACAGATCTGTTTCTGACGGTAAGGATTCCATTTTTAACACCATCTGCTCTAGCGCTTGTGGATCAAGCCAGTCTTCACCTGTCATAAAAAGAACATACTCTCCAATGCAATAATCAAGAGCAATTTCAATGGTTTCCGCTTTTCCGCGATGATTTAGCAATAATGGAATCATTCTAAAGTCGTGTGTTCTATGAATTGAATCAGGAGTGAAATCGGTCGAACCATCATCCACAATAACAATCTGAAAATCGCTCAACGTTTGTTGAAGAATGCTGTTCAATGCAAGATCGATTGTTTTCACATGATTGTGTGAATAGAGGACAACACTTACTTTTGGTACCTTTCCGAGACTTTTTTGTATATCGATACTGCTAGCCATACTTTCCATCGTCAGCTGTTCGGGTGGGATGTTTGTTGTAAGTGCAAATCGTCCATTAAAACGATATTCCATAATATATTCCCGGAGCAGTACAAAATCGCCATGCTGAAGCAAACGAATCCAAAAATCATGGTCTTGTACGTTAGGGAAATCTACCCGATAGCCTCCAGCTTTTGAAAAAGCTTCACTCGTAAACATGAAAGATGCTCCAATAAAACAATTCTGGAAAATTTCTTCTCGTTTCCTCGTCATAAAATGCTCAACATATTCGTACCATGCTTTTGTATAAGTGATCGGTGTACCATGTTGATCAATCCGCCTATAAAATGAATACACCAATACGGTTTCCTTTGGAGCTTGATCCATCGTATCGACTAACCGCTCTAAAAAGTTTGGATCATGTCTGTTATCACTTGAGATCCATGTCAGATAAGGACAATCTTTAACAAGTTCAAAGCCCTCATTTAAAGTAGGAGAAATTCCAAGATTCACCTTTCGATCAACGATCTCATATGGAATGGTTAAAAGTTTACTAGCTTCTTTTATTGCGGTGACCGTTTCATCATTAGGTCCGTCAAGAACGATTACAAGTTTATAATCACGAAAAGTTTGTCTTTCCATCGATTGTATACATTCAAAAATATACTCCCTTTCCTGGTGATATACAGGGAGTACTACGCCTACTTTCACTAAAGTTCCTCCTAAGTTCAATTACTCTATGATTTAATGTCATAGTGCGATACAAGCATTCTATTCATTTATACAAGAATGGGACTGGTTATTTTGGTAAATAAATTTTCTGTTTAGACTGCTTCTAAAATAAATGATGTCTACATGCTGAAGTGCTCTTGAATGTAGTTGTTTTCCGTTTCAGGAGTCTCGCACCTTACACGTCAATCAACTTATCAGGGAAGTACAAAAATTAAGGCGTAATGAGAAATTTCATTTGTAGTGTAAATGATTTTACTCACAGAACTTGTCTAACCTTCATACACTAGTAATGATTAGCAATGGCTAATGAATGAATAGTTGAGGTGAAATCGATGCTCCTTCTTCCTCATGGTGGAAGTTTAGTCAATCGACAGTTTACTAACGTCGATTACAATCAAAACCTAATTAAAATTGAGTTAGATCCAATCAGTTTATCTGATTTAGAATGTCTTGCTAACGGTGCATTTAGTCCTCTTGATTCTTTTATGAACAAAGGAGAATACGAAGCTGTAGTACGTCATATGAGGCTAACTAACGGACTTCCTTGGAGTGTTCCAATAACGTTACCTGTTACTGAAGACAAAGCTAAACAATTAAAAAAACAACATGAAGCTTTACTGAAATATGAAAATATGATTTATGGAAAAATAGAAATCACAGATATCTTCAAACCTGACAAACTTCTAGAATTTAGGCATGTCTATCGTACGGAGGATCAAACGCATCCAGGGGTACGCAATGTGATGAATAGAGGAAGCTGGTACGTAGGGGGAAAAGTTACTTTGGTGAACAAACCTCCTCGAAAAGTTGGTTCATCTTATTATTTAGACCCTAAAGAGACAAGGGAACAATTTAATAAGAATGGTTGGGAAAAAATCGTTGGTTTCCAAACGAGAAATCCCATTCATCGTGCACACGAATATTTACAAAAAACAGCGCTTGAACAGATGGACGGGCTTTTATTACATCCTTTAGTAGGGGAGACAAAACAAGATGACATACCTGCAGAAGTTAGGATGGAGTCTTATGAAACGCTTCTCCAACATTATTACCCGAAAAATCGTGTCCTGTTGAGTGCGTTTCCTGGATCGATGAGATATGCGGGTCCACGTGAGGCGATCTTTCATTCCATCATAAGAAAGAATTATGGATGCAGCCACATTATAATAGGAAGAGATCATGCTGGTGTCGGAAATTTTTATGGTCCTTATGATGCGCAGCATATTTTTGCAGAGTTTGATCTGGAGGAGATAGGAATAACACCTATATTCTTCGAGAATAGTTTTTATTGCACGAAATGTGGAGCTATGGCCACGATTAAAACGTGTCCACATGACGAAATGGACAGACTTACTTTATCAGGAACGAAAGTAAGAGAAATGCTAAAAAATAACGAGCCGATTCCAACTAATTTTAGCAGGAGTGAAGTCATTTCAATATTACGGAATTATTATGCTAAATAAAAAGGTATGGAGGCTAAAGATTTGAGTCAAGAAGATAAGAATATAACATGGCAACAGCATAATGTGACCAAGGAAATGAGACAGAAACTTCATGGTCATAAGAGCTTTGTGCTTTGGTTTACAGGTCTATCGGGTTCTGGAAAATCAACGATAGCTTCCGAAGTTGAGAAAATGTTATACCAAAGACAGTACAGTACCATGTTGCTTGATGGAGATAATGTAAGACACGGATTAAATCGAGATCTAACTTTCTCAAAAGAAGCAAGAACAGAAAACATCAGGAGAGTCGGAGAAGTTACAAAGTTATTTGTAGAAGGCGGATCGATTGTTTTAGTTGCAGCTATTTCTCCTATTGCTGCAGATCGAGATGCTGTTAGAAGTTTGTTGTCGAGAGAAGAATTTGTTGAAGTCTATATAGATTGCAGTCTTATAGAATGTGAGAAACGAGATCCAAAAGGGCTATATAAGAAGGTAAGAGAAGGATTGATTACTAATTTTACGGGTATCTCTGATCCGTATGAAGCACCAGTTTCTCCTGAAATTACTGTAAAAACAGATCACCTGGAAGTAAAAGAATGTGCCGAACAAATCATAAAATATTTGGAGGTAAATCAATATATTTCTTAAAGGCAAAAGCTGCACCCTAGGGTGACAGCTTTTTAGTTAGATTTATTAGGTTTCCATGTTACTTTGCCGCAAGAACTGCAGCCTTTTTTTACAGGGGGGTTAATTAGAGATTGGTTCTTCCCTGCATTGTTCAGTTTCTTTGTTTTGATCTCAGCATAAAGCTTTTGTAAATCCTCTTTATTCACTTCTAATCTCTCCTCTTAATTGAATATCTTGGCGCAATGCCATTATATTCTCAATCTGAGGACGGGGTGTTCTTATTTGGTTGAAATGGACGAATGACTGAAGTTCTCTTTGATTCAGCAGTATTCTTATTAAAAGGTTGGATCGTTTTTTCAGTAGGGCTGTTTGATTTAAAAGGACTGATTGGACTTGCATTTCTTGATAAAACTTTACTTTGCTCATAGGGTTTTGGAATCTGGTTGGTGATGAGCGAACCAGCAGATGAAAAGGGTCGAATTTGGGGAACAGTTGCTTTTGGTGCATCTAATCTTCTATTAACAGGCTTTTGTTCATTTGCCTCATAAAAAAGATCTTCCCTCTTGTTTTGTACAGGAGAAGAAGGGGAGGACTTTAGCTTAACTTCTACATTTGGTCTTTCTTCAATTTCTTCCTTTACCGGAATTTGAACAGCTGCAAAATGTGAATTAATAGGCTTTAAGATTTTGTTTGCGCATGAAAAGAAAGTTGCTTCTGATACAGATGAAAGAGATTCAAATGAAACACGTAAAAAGGTTTGTATGACTAAATAGCTGATCCACTCTACAATCTGCTCTTCATATGAAGGTTGAACAGCTAAGAAGAGAGGTCCATCTTTTCTTTTTAATGTTATTCCTTTGTGTATGCCGGCTTGAACGGGCAACCTGAACGAGGGAGAAGGATTTAGATAATACAGTTGCTTTTCAGGTGTATTCAGAGCAAGTGGCATTGGATGACCACTATGGAAATCCACATAAAAACGATGGTCACATTTTACATGATCATCTGTTGTAACTCTAATTCCTGTATGGCTTAAAAGCTTATCAAGTTCTTTAACTCTCTTTTGTGATAGCCCTTGTATACCAAACATAAATGTAGAAAGAGCTCCTGTAATGGTTTCTCCGTCCTCGGAGATCTGCAATCCCCAATAAGGCAATAAAAGACATAAAGCCTCATATTCTATGGATGATAACTCACATACCTTCTGATCTTGATACCAGATTGGTCTCATGATAGCTTCCTCCTTAACGCTTATCTATAAAAATAGGCTTTCGTTCTTGTGTCATAACCCACTCTATTTCCATAGTATGTATGGAATCTTCAGATCATGATGAGGAAAGGAAGGGAAACAATGGGAAATAATCATAAACACTTGCAGGATGAGTGTATCCGCGTTCAGAAAGTTTACGACTGGGTGACTGATACACTAAACGTAAGAAAGACCGTTTCTTTTACTCCTGAACAAATCGCAGCTATAGAAGAAGCATTGGATGATCCTTCACGCCGACCGTTAAGATTGGTTACGAAAGTACCTAAAACTCCTCCAGCATTCCCGCTAACAGGTGAAACAACTGAAGCGGCAGCATGCCCTGAACTATATCTATGCGAGCAAGTTGGAGATAAGAGAGATGTTACAGTAGCGCTTAACGGAGGTTTTGCTGAAGCACAGCTTGTAGAGCTACTCTTTACAACAGATATCAAAGTTCAAGTTGTAGACCGTAACGGAGTAATCGTTGTAGAACAGTTGGTTAATGCATCAGTATTTGAATCTTTCGTCTTGTGTTATCCAGATGGAACAGACTTATACTGCCGAATCACTAAAATCTTTGCTCGAATCCCAACAGGGACTGTGTTGTTGAATAGTCCATCACCAACTTCATTCGTTGTAGACATTACATTCTGCGTTGATATCCAAGTTGAAGCAGAAGTTAAATTAGAGGTATTGGCGAAGTTCTGCTCGCCTCGTGAAAATGACCTAAATGCAGAGGAAAGCGAGGGAGAAATGTGTCCAGAGGTAGTGTTCCCACAACAATGCCCGGACATATATCCCAGGCCAGGCTGCCTGTGTAGATCACGAGGAACTGCTAGCGGATTAACGTGTGAAGAGGATGGAGCAACAGAAACTGGCAGGGCAACGATATCCGTTGAAATCTGTCCGAATTACAACCTGTCAGGAAGCAGATTCCAATTATCTCTAAACGATACAGGATATACAGCTACAGAATTCACACAAGAAACACTTAGCTGTGATGAGTATGCTGGTGGACTAAGATTGACTGTTTCAGGAAGAGGAATAATGGACGCTTCAGGAGAACAGTATCAGTTTAACCTGGCTATTGTTGAGACAGAGCATGGAAATCAATTTGAGGTAGAACTTATTGACAGAGCAGGAACTAAAGTATTTACTACAGGTGTTGTAAAAGCAGATTCTGGAGAAATCGCTATAGAAAACTGCCTTCAACACCAATAATTAATGGATCTGAAGAACAGAAAGACCTGAGGCGATTTGCCTGCAGGTCTTTCTTGTTTATGAAAAAAAGGTGAACGAATAATTGTAGCTTACATACAATAGGGAAAGAGCCTAATTATGCAAGGGGGAAGATGCATGGGGACGAAGGATAAATTAAGTTATGAGCGGCTCGTTTCTAGGGTGGACTATTACAAGGACAAAGCACTTGATCTTGAGAAAAAGCTCGTCTTTGCTGAAGAAACCATTGAACGACTCGAAAATGAGACGAACAATGATCGATCACTTAAAATAATTGAAGAGAATGAAAAAGAACTTCAAGGACTAAGAAAACAAGTCGAAGACCTCACAAGGAAATTAAAACGGCTAGAAGAACATGAGATGGAAAAAAGGATGCAGAGTTACGAAGAATTGTTGAAGAGCATACAAGATGAAATGAACGATAAAGACCAACAGATCGATCTGTATCAACAGCGCATAAAAAGTATGGAAAAGCGAATTAACATTAACCGCACTTCTGAACCGGTTTTTGAAGAGCTTGATTCAGATAATAGTAAATCAGAACCACAGAAAAAAGAAGGCTTGAATAGTGCATGTTATTTCGACTATTCGGTAATTTTTACAAAAGATAAGAAGGGCTTTATTAGAGGTTCCTTCTTTATCGAAAACACTGGAACAGAAACGTTGGAAAATCCTTATATTTGTTTCAGATTCCAACCTGCTGAAGCTTGCGCATTAAAAGGAAAAATTATATCGTTGATCGCGTCACCCTCACAGGAAGAGATGACGCAGTCTATTTGGATGTATATGGATAATGAGTGGGCGGAAAAAGCAAAAGAACGTGGAGAGATGTGGATCTGTCCACTACGTGAAACCACATTTAAAAGTGGTGACAAACTCGCTTTGGATGATTTCCAGATTCCATTTAAGAGTGGTATTGATGAAAACATTACGGTAGAAGCGTTCGTTTATTTTCATAAACAAAACTATCGAACAAAAGCAGTTAATCATATAGCTATTAATTTTTAGTGAGACAGCCTATAACCAACTCGTCAGACTTGCATATGATGTACTATACGAGGAGGTTGTAACATGGAAGATTGTTATTATTGTAAAAGGAAGAAGAAGCATAAAAAACATAAGAAGGTTTATGCTGATAAAGTAATCATTAAAGCAGATAAAGTTATTATTCATGAAAAGAAGGTAGAGTGCGAATCAAGCTCTAGCAAATGGGAGTCTAGTCATAAACATGAGTCTAGCCACAAACATGAGTCATCTTCTAAACATGAATCTAGTCATAAACATGAATCTAGTCATAAACATGAATCTAGTCATAAACATGAATCTAGTCATAAACATGAATCTAGCTCAAAGCATGAATCTTCTTCAAAACATGAATCTTCTTCTAGCTCAAGCTCAAGTTCCAGCTCAAGCTCAAGCAATAGCTGCCACTATGATCCTTGGGTGTAAGCAATCCAAATGTTTCTTTAGAGTACTCTCAACAGAGTGCTCTTTTTTTTAGTATTACACTTAGAAAACATAGAATTAGAAGGAATAGGGTAAGAAATATAGAAGTAATGATAAAGGAGAGGATATCGATGGGGTATATCTTGCCGTACCTACCAATTCAGCAGATGCAATATGCTAGTCGGATGGAAAAAGCTGAGAGAGGATTGCCTGTTGTTGCTAGTGTTCCTCCAATTCAAAATGATGATGTACGTTCATTTCAGCACAAGAAGAGATTGACATTTGAAGAAAAGCGTTCTTTTGATCAGATTTTAAGTGAAATGGAAGGCAAAGGGAATATAATTAACGAAACCATCTGATGGTTTCTTTTTTTGTTCATAACATATGACTTGGAGGTTTTATAGTGGAATTTATTGAACTTTCGACTGACTGTTATTACTTCAAGGGTGCTGTTAACATAGGGTATATTGTAAATAATGATAAAAGCAAAGGAATGTTAATAGATGCTGGTCTGGAAACATCAGCAGCCAAAAAAGTGATAAAGCAACTTCAAAAAGAAAAGCTTCCGTTAACTCATCTATTTATTACTCATGCACATGCAGACCATTTTGGAGGAGCTTTGTACATACAACAAAACTATGATGTACATACAATCGCCCCTGCTCTAGAAGAAGCAATTATGAGGAATCCTGTACTAGAACCGATCTACTTATCTCATGGAAATTACCCGCTAAAGGAAATGCGGAACAAATTTTTAGAAGCACCAGCTATACGTGTTGATGAAATTTGCTCGGAAGGATATATAGAACGATTTCCAGAAGTTCACTTAATTCATCTTCCAGGTCATAGTTATAATCAACATGGCATCTTGTTCCGCGGTATTTTATATGCTGCAGATGCTTTTTTAGGTATAGATGTACTTGCAAAGCATAAGATTCCTTTTATAGTTGACGCACGTCAGAATATAGAGACATTACAAAAACTTAAAGAAATTGAAGTGGAAGGTATGGTCCCTGGACATGGAAGTTTTGTTACCAGATACCAGGAAGTTATTAAAGACAACTTACTTATACACGAAACCATCACTGCGAAAGTACATGAGGAGATCAAACAATCAAGCAGATCTGGAATATCATTAGAGAATTTAGTTGCTGTCATGCTAAAAAATTATGAAGTGGACCCTCCTAACTTAGGAGCTTATTCATTGTTTCGAACGGCAATCTCTGCACATATTATTCAATTGCTAGAGGAGGGAAGTGTAGCATATAAGATTACAAACGGAGTGCCTGTTATTTTTTCGGCTTCGTACATGGCATGACTAACAGTTCACCTTCTGAGAATTCTGCATAAACAATACCTTCCACATTGGAGTAGCCTTGTTGCTGTAGCAGCTCATAAAGTTCGCTTTGTGAAAGTCCCGCTGTTGAAAGGTTATCATGATTAAGCTCACCGTCTAGTATGAGAGTTACAGGGAGTTCAGGCTGTTCTTCAGATCGCAGGTTCAAATCCTGTCTGTTTGGTGGCCCATATTGATACTTAGGCAATATGCTTAAAGATCCATTAGATTCTAATATGGCATATTCAACTTCTCTTAAACCGAAAAATCCTTTTTGTCTGACTAAGTTTTGAAGTTGGTTGATATCGAGCTTGCTCTTTTTGAGCATGTCTCGATCGATCAGTCCGTTACGAATAACGATAGTAGGTGCGCCTTCCAGAAATTTTCGCGTTCCTTTAAATTTCTGAGATATAATTTCAACTACATAGACCATAGAACCCCAGATTACAATAGCATACAAAATAACGAATATAGAAGTCTCATCATCATACATAGCATTACCAACTAATTCACCCAAAAAAATAGACGATATAAAATCAAAAGGTGTTATCTGAGAAATTTGCGTTTTTCCTAAAACTTTTGTTAACAAAAAAAGGGCGATAAACCCTACGATTAATTCGGTTGTCAATTGTCCAACATGAATGTTCATCAACCTTAGTCTCCTCAACGTACGTTTTATTGTACAGTTTTGACGAGATTAGATCGTAATAAACAAAAAAGCATTGAAATCGTCATGACGATTTCAATGCTTTTTTCATAGCTACATGCGGGATGTTAGCATCCAGGAAGGGTTCCTTTGATGTTGTAAGGTACCCTAGTTTTTTGTAAAAGTCTTCTGCTTGTGTTTGTGCATATAATATAAGGCTCGGTAAAGAACGTTCGATGGCTGCTGTTTCCATAGCGTTCATCAGTTCTTCACCTAATCCTTTTTTACGATGTGAAGACAATATACAAACTCGTTCTACTTTTCCCTCTCCGTTCACTTCACGAAGCCTTGCCGCACCTATTGGTTTATCTCCATCGTAAAGAACGAAATGCAGGGAGACATCTTCGTTGTTGTCGATTTCTTCTTTTTCATCAATCTGCTGCTCGCTAACAAAAACATCTTTTCTTACAGTTAAAGCATCTTGAAATCCTTGTTCGCTCGTTGTATACGTCTTAATCAATCTAATTAAACTCCTTTTCCAAGTCGAAATGTTTCATAGACTGTCCATGAGCCGTTATCAAGTTGATAGAGCAGTTGAAAACGATCGATACGTTCTTCATGTTCAATATCAATCATACGCAAACGTTCTAAAACGTCTGAATGCTCTTCATCCGACAGCTTTTGTCCGAGTGTTAAGTGCGGTACAAAGTTGTAGGGCTGCTGATGTTCGAGTGGACCGGAATATAACTGCTCATGCAGCGATTTTATCTCTTCAGCTTCATTCACCTTTAAAAAGATAACATTATTAACAGGATGGAAAGATCCTACTTTATTAATCATGATTGAAAACGGGTCTATGTTCTTTGCAACAGAAGAAATATAAGAGATATGTTCTTGAATTTCTTCCTCTGTTGCCTCATAAGGCTCCTTAAGTGTGATATGAGGTGCGATAAGGGCATAATGCGGATCATAACGCTTTCGGTAGGAATTCACTTTATCTTGTAGATTTTTTGATGGAAAAATTGCAATGCCGTATTTCATATTTCTTCCTCCCTCATATTTTAAACTAGTATACCAAATATTCTATTTATTTCCCACAGTTACTGGTCGCTGTAAAGAAACCTTAAAGCGGGAATTAGGTCTTTCTGCCAATTTACCCAGAGATGATTTCCTTGAAACTCAGCGTATTCATAATCGAGAGCTAAATTGTTTAAAAGCTTACTCAGCTGTCTGTTTGGAGTTAAGAAATCTTTGGTAATTCCTTCAGGATTCGTAAACTGTTCTTCTTCATCACCTATAGAGTGGTAGATGGTTAACGTTTGCATATGTTCTATGGATTCAACGGTTTCAATAAGGCTCTCTGGAACATAAGGAGATTGTACAATCACTTTCCCGAACGTATTCGGATACAGAATACTCAGCTTAAATGCTATGTAACCACCTAGAGAATCTCCGATTAAGCCCATGCCTGCACCAAGTTGGAGCGTGTTAAACTTCTCATTAAGATAAGAGGTAAGTTCAAAAGCCATGAATCGGATGTAATTCTCGTGCTTCTCTCCTGTGGGGTCATATTTTGCTTTTCGATCTTCGATTCCTTTATGATTTACACCAACAATGATACAGCTCTGTAAATTTTCTTCTTCCATTAGCCGATCGGCGGTTTTCGCCAACTTTCCTAACTGAAAGTAGTCTCTGCCATCTTGTGCGATTAGAATAGGGTATTTAACGAGTGGAGTAAACTTAGAAGGCAGGTAGATGAGCAAGTCAATCTCCTCATCCAAGTAGTTGCTGTATATTTTATCATCTGTAATAGAACCTTTAAGTATGGCCATAAAAAGTACCTCCTGTGCTGACTGATCTTTAAATTATAAGCGTTTTCATTCAACTCGTTTTATTGTATCACATAATGATATAATGAAAGAATCAAATCGTTTTGCCATAAGAGATCGAACATTAAGAAGAGGTGAAGTCTGTTGAATAATAGAGTGCACAGTCGAGAAGTTGAAGCAGCGGCTAGAAGGCTGTTGAATGAAAGAGGCGTCACAATTCCTGAAATCGCTGAGATCGTATATGAAATGCAGATCCCATTTTCACCTGGCTTAACGAAAGAAGAGTGTATAGAAAGCGTCGATGCTGTTCTCATGAAGCGTGAGATTCAGCATGCTATTCTAGTCGGAGTAGAACTTGATATACTTGCGGAACAAAGAAAGTTATCTGAACCACTACAAAGTATCGTTGAACAAGATGAAGGATTGTTTGGGGTAGATGAAACCATCGCACTGGGTGCGGTTTTCGGATATGGCTCTATAGCTGTTACAACGTTTGGACACCTAGATAAATTTAAGATGGGAATTATTCAAAAACTAGATACAAAGATTGCGAATGGAAAAGTGCATACATTCTTGGATGACCTTGTTGCAAGCATTGCAGCGAACGCCTCCAGTCGACTCGCACACAGACTCCGAGATAAGCAGGAGCGTCTTGATTATGAAGAGATTAAGATTCGTGATGAGGAAGAGAAGATTGGTTAAATACCAAGCAAAAACACGCCTAAAGGTTGGGCGTGTTTTTATATTGTTATCAATTAAAATATATCGACAGAAACAATATCTAATAGTGGGAATTTTGTTTGGGCAGTATTATTAATCCGTGCGTAATCTGATTGTACTTCATCAATCTGGACATTAAGAAACACTCTTCCAGCTACGATTAAATCTACAACTACATCTCCATTTGCTAGTGTAATAAGGACTGATCGAATGGTACGACTTGTAACTGTTGGGGTATTTGTTAAAACCAAGATTAAATTTTGATCTATAGCAGCAATAGTTGTAAACGGAATATATCGGTCAACAGTCGCGCTAGTCACTCGGATATAATCCGAGCCAACTTCTCTAATGGTTACATTTGTAAGGAATGGGGCTGCCAAACCAGGAACATAAATATCCACAGTGAATACTCTGGCAAAATCAATTACGCGAGTTCTAAAATCAGTACTGTTTACTTCAGGAGTGATCCCAGCGCCTATTGCGTTATCGATGCTTCCCACCGCAAACAAGTTAATTAGAGCGTTTATAGTCGTTCCATTACTAACACGAAAAAAATTACCACCAACTTCTCTAATTGAAACACTAAAAAAAGGCGTTACCGCATTACCCGTGATGTAAACATCTACTAGATTTTCACTGGCTAGAGAAATGATTCTGCTCCTTAGCGTGCGGCTTTGGATGATCGCCATATGATTCACCTCCTTGCCGGAACAAACTTTTATAGCAAGACGATGCTCATTATAAAGATTCCATACTATAATCTATTAATTAAGAACGAAAGTGTGTGGTGTATTATCTTGCGTTTAACATAGGTAAACGCATATTTATTGATTAATAGGCTAGTATCCTATCATTTTTGAAATAAATTAATATGCTATTTAGTATCTGGTATACAGATTGATTTATTTCAAAAATGGATGGGAGGTCAGTAATGATGGGTGACTCATTATTCCACGGAAAAGAAAAATGTTCAAAGCATGATCACACAAGCGGGTGTGACAGCTGTGTTTGTGATTTCTTTCGTGATCTATCCGATGACATTGATTTTTGCAGCCAAAACATAAACAACTTTCTTGTTATCGTTTTAAAAGGAATTGGACCATTAAGCTTGAACGGGACGACAGATCCTACATTGTTTAGATTTGTACGTTTTGAACACACAAAGTGCTGTGTAGTGCTTTCCTATGAAGTAACTACGGCAACGGGAACAGCTACTCGTAATCTATTGGTTAACTGTAAAGACATCATAGCAGTAACTTGTGTTCAAGACGGCGATCTTGCTGCAGGTACGTTTAACTAATCGTTGATTCAGCCGGGATTCTTTCCCGGTGTTTACATAAGAAAAGCTGAAGACATCATTGGTTTTTTACAGAATTAGAAGAAAAGTGTTGTCAAAACTCGTAAAAAGCATATATAATAATTTTTGTTAGACAAAGGCATTGATTCGATAGCTCAGCTGGGAGAGCGCTACCTTGACAGGGTAGAGGTCGGGGGTTCGAACCCCTCTCGAGTCACCATACATAATAAGCAAACCTCCTTAGCGATAAGGAGGTTTTTTTGATGCTTTTTTTGTTGGATTTTAATGTGTTATAGCAACAAAAACACGCCAGAGATAAAGACCCCTGTAATGATCATCATAACAAGACCGTATCCCATAATGTCTTTTGCTTTTAATCCAGCAATAGCTAAAGCAGGAAGCGCATAGAATGGCTGGATCATGTTTGTCCATGCATCACCCCAAGCTACAGCCATAGCCGTTCTTGATAACGAAACGCCTAAGTTTTGTGCTGCTTCTAACATAACAGGTCCTTGAACCGCCCATTGCCCACCGCCAGACGGAACAAAAAAGTTAACGAGGCCAGCACTCCATAAAGTAAATAAATGAAAAGTATGTTCGTTTGAAAAGGAAATAAGCATATTGGATAGGACCGCCACTAGTCCCGATGAAGTTACGATTCCCATTAGTCCTGCATAAAAAGGGAACTGAATAATAATTCCGCTCGCATTTTTCACAGCGTCCGTAACCGCTTTCAAAAATAACAGCGGTGTTTTATGTAAGATGATACCGATAAAAAGGAATAAAAAGTTTACGATATCTAGATTTAAGCTAATTCCATTTTTCGTGAAATAATAGACTAGGTATGAGATTCCTAATAGCCCTATGAGAATAGATAATAACTGACTATTTTCAAGTCGATCAGCAGGTGTTTGAAGTGTTTCTTCTTTACTTGCTGCCTCATGTGATTGCTTGTCCTCTAACAAAGCGGGATCGATTACAAACGCTTTTTCAACAGGAGGAACCATTAATCTGTTAATGAGCGGTACCATTATGAATAAGCCAGCTAGGATAATTAAGTTGAACGATGAAAAGATTGTCTCACTCGTCGGAACAACTCCCATAATGTTTTCGGTAAAGTGTCCCGGTGTAGCGATTGTTAAAACAACCGATCCTGATAGACCTCCACACCATATGATAAAACCACTATAAGCACTTGCGATTAATAACCGGTAGTCGACACCTTTTACTTTCATCGCAATTTCTTTTGCGAATAGAGCACCTATTATAAGTCCGAACCCCCAATTGATCCAGCATGCGACGAGCGCGACTAACGTTACGAGTATGATAGCTTGTCCAGGTGTTTTTGGGATTTTTGCTAAGTAACCTAATAGTTTTTTAAATAGCGGGGAGCTTGCCATAACGTGGCCGGTCACTAATATTAACACCATCTGCATGGAAAACGTTAATAAACTCCAAAAACCTGTACCCCAATAATTAACGATTTGCACAGGGGTGCTATCTGTAGCAAATAGTGCTAAACCACATACGAAGAATGTCAGTAAGATGACCAACAGAAAAGGATCGGGCATATACCTTTGCATTAATCTGTTTGAAAATGAAATTAAAAGTCTCAAATTTCTTCTTCCTCTCCTCATAAATGATATTTGAATAGTATGTATTTCAAGTACAGTTCGATTAATTTCTACAAAATCCTTTTAATACTTATTGATAAATGGACGAACTTTTTAAGTCGTCCTACATAAAATATAGAGAAATAGGATATAAGGTTTTTGAAAGGAGAACATTTTTTTGGCTTTATTTAAACGCCCTGGCATTTTTGCCAAAAAGGGAATGGTTCCTAATATGGGTGCAATGGGACCTACGATGGGAGCAATGGGTCAGATGGCGCCTACTATGGGAGCTATGCAACAGATGCCCCAGATGGGTGGATGTGGATACCCAGCAGTATCACCATCTCAATATTATCCTCCACAAGTTATGCCTGCACAGTTTAGCCCTACGAACCAACAAGTTCAGTATAACCAGCAAGATGTATATGTTCCGATGGTTCATCCAACTCAAACGACTCAAGTCAACCAGATGAACTATAAATATGTACATTATTTCCCTCAGAACACGAACGTCGTAAACCAAGCAACGCAGCAAAACCTTTGTGGAACGGTCCAACCCATCATGGCACCTTGTCCCCCGCCATGCCCTCCTCCATGTGGTCCATGTGGTCCTTGGAGAAAGAAGTAAAAGTGAAGCTGTCGACAGTGTCGGCAGCTTTTCTATTCTACTTTTGTATGAATTTGTGTGAAATTAATATGGTATGGGGAATGAATAGATTAGTACACATAAATTTCTGGAGGTTATGAAGATGAGTCGTGATACAAAAGTTGTAATCGTTACAGGAGCAGCAAAAGGGATAGGTAAACAAATCGCAATTGATTTTGCCAAAGGAGGTTATATTCCTTCATTAATAGATTTTGATAAAAATGAACTTGAATCAACTTTGTCTGAGGTTACATCGATTCAAAAGGATGCAATCGCGATAACATGTGACGTTAAGAATCCCGATGAAATCATTCAAGCAGTAGCAGAAACACATGATAAATTAGGTGACATTCAATGTTTGATCAACAATGCTGGTCTTTCGAAATGGAAATCCCCCTATGAATTAACAGTAGATGAATGGGATGATATTTTAAACACAAACTTAAGAAGTGTTTTTCTTTTTTCTAGAGAAGCGGCTAAGTACATGTCCCAGTCTGGAGGAGGTTCTATCATCAATATGGCTTCCACTCGTGCGGTAATGTCTGAGCCTCATTCCGAAGCATATGCGGCAACTAAAGGCGGAATTGTTGCTTTAACTCACGCCTTGGCTGCATCGTTCTCTGAAGATTTTATTACCGTGAATTCTATTAGTCCTGGTTGGATACATACAGGAGATTATAAAGAGCTGCGTGAAGTTGATCACGATCAGCATCTCTCAAAAAGAGTGGGTATGCCAGCTGATATTTCAAGGGCATGCTTATTCTTAGCGCAGTCTGACAATAATTTTATTACCGGGGAAAATCTTACGATCGATGGCGGGATGACTAGAAAAATGATCTATGAACATTAATGTTTCCTATAGGGAAAAAGATTGCTCTAGACCCACCCGGAATCCATTCTTTATGATGTAAAAGGTATTATTTAACGAAGGAGAATAGAGAATGCAATCTGATCAGCAAAAAAGAGTGGAACGCGGTGTTTATCTTAGTCTAGGAGCATATATTTTTCTATCAATAGTTAAACTTGTGTCAGGTATTTTTTATAATTCCGATGCATTAGTTGCTGACGGATTAAACAATGCTACTGACATTATCGCTTCTATCGCAGTATTAATAGGATTGAAAATTTCAAGGAAGCCAGCAGATGAGGATCATCCTTATGGACACTTGCGTGCAGAAACGATTGCATCGATGGTTGCTTCATTTATTATGGTAGTCATCGGTATTGAAGTATTGATTTCATCTATTAAAAAGATGTTTAACGGAGTGGAAACGGAGCCTTCACTTACGGCGGCCTTGATCGCTCTGTTCGGTGCAGCTGTAATGTTGATCGTTTATTTGTACAATATAAAGGTTGCAAAAGAAACAGACAGCCAAGGGCTGAAAGCAGCCGCTCTTGATAACCGTTCAGACGCATTTGTCAGTATTGGAGCAGCAGTCGGAATTCTTGGCGCACAGATCGGCTTACCGTGGCTAGATCCAGCAGCAGCAGTTCTTGTTGGTCTGATCATCATCAAGACAGGTTGGGAGATTTTCACTGAAACCTCCCATAACCTTTCAGATGGCTTTGATTATGAAGAAGGCAAGGAAATGGAACACAAGATTTTAGATGTTGAAGGTGTAGAGAACGTGGGAGACCTGAAAGCTCGTAAACACGGTAACCGAGCTATTATCGATGTAACGATTAAAGTTGATCCTTCCCTTAATGTAGTGGAAAGTCACGAGATCACAGAAAAGATAGAAGACACGATTAAAGAAGCTTATAATGTCGAGAGTATACAAGTTCACGTTGAACCAGAAGACGGAAAGAACAAAGATAATTCATTAAAGTGAAGAGGGCTGAATGAATTCTATACGATTTCCGAAGGGATCTCGTATCGTAAAGCGTGAAAATCCAGGAAACGGCAGTTCTTGTTGTATCGGTACTTGATGAAGAGCCAAATGATCTTTGAAACTTGTGAGGTCATCGACTAAAAAGGCCGGGTGATGTTTACCTTTGTAAACCTGATCTTCCACTCCAATGTGTAGTTGTTGATGACCGAATTGGAACCATATCCCTCCATTTTTTCGAAGAGCATCTGGTTTTGGAATTTCTTCAAGTTGCAGGATTCCTTTATAAAAAGCTCGTGCTTCATCTTCCTTTTCTCGTGGAATACATATTTGGACATGATGGATACCTGTTATTTTCATGGTTTATTACCTCCATTGAATAATTAATTGAATAATTAGCAGAACAGTTACAGTCCTCATAAGGATTGTAACTTGTTTTGTTTTTAAATGAGGTGCAAGTTTTACCGCAACTTGAGCACCGCATATACTTCCAATCGTAAGCGGTATAGCTACACTCCACATATAATGTCCTGCCCATAAATAAGTGAATACAGCCCCTGTACAGCTTAAGAACGTATTGAATCGTGTAAATGAGACGGTGCGAATATAGGAAAAGCCGTTTCGCATAAAAAGCTGCATCTGCAAGGTACCTTGACCTGGACCGAATAAGCCGTCATATGCCCCGATGCCAAAAAGGTAAGGATACTTACTCGGAGGGAGCTGTTTGATCTCATCATTAGGATCTTTTTCTCTTTTTGTTTTTAGAAAAGTTAAGAAGAGTGCACACGTGAGTAAGAAAAGTGCGATGATGGTTAAATTCTCTCTAGAGATTAAGGAAGCAGTCAAGCCACCTGCAATTCCTCCTAGTAGACTGATAACACCAGAAATGAGGTAAGGGGTAAGCTTTGTATCATTTTTTCGTAAGAGAACAAAAAAGCTTGAAAAAGAACTGAACATATTGGCAAATTTATTCGCTGCAATCGCAGAGTGGACTGGAACACCTAACAATAACATGATAGGAAAATTGATCATGCCGCCACTTCCAGAAAGAGTGCCGATAAAAGTCGCTACAAACCCAACGAATATTAGGATATACATTGTTTTCACATCCCTTCATTTTCCCTTTACATATCTATCCTATGTTAAGGTATACTTAAAATAAATTACATAAAATAGATATTTTTCAATAAGTAAAACTTATCATAGTAAAAGAAGGAGAAATGATGCAGTTATCTGAATTTCGTATTTTAAAAGTTCTTGCTGAAGAATTAAACATGAGAAAAGCATCTGAGCGGCTATATGTATCTCAACCAGCTCTTAGTCAGCGACTTCAAACGATTGAAAATAATTGGGGAACCATCATTTTTATTCGTTCTCAAAAAGGATTGAATTTAACGCCCTCTGGAGAAAAGATTCTTGCTTTTGTAACGGAAGTTCTTCAAAAAGAAGAACTTGTAAAAGAAGAACTTCAATCTCTTTCAGAGCATGTTCACGGTACATTAAAGCTTGCGGTTGCCTCAATCATAGGTCAATATTGGTTGCCCCATGTGTTAAAGGAGTATGTAAATCTATACCCTCATGTAAATATATCACTTATTACGGGTTGGAGTTCTGAAATCATTAAACACCTTTATGAAGATAAGATCCATCTTGGCATTGTAAGAGGAAATCCAGAGTGGAGAGGCAGTAAAGAGCATATTTTGTCAGATCATTTATACTTAGTAGATACGACGATTGCATCCATTGACGAGCTTTCTGATACGACTAAACCATTTATTCAATTCAAGAGCCATTCAACATATTATCAAGAAATACAAGATTGGTGGCACACTCATTTTAAAACTACACCGCAAAAGACGATTGTTGTTGACCAGATTGAAACGTGTAAGCAGATGGCGCTAAATGGAATTGGTTATGCGATTCTCCCATCGATCAGTCTTCGACCAGAGGATGATATGTTTAAGATTCCATTAACAGATAAAAAGGGTAATGCCATTAAACGAGATACTTGGCTCATTCATCACGGTACGGGATCGGAGCTAAAACAAGTGAATGTGTTTATGGATTTGATTCGAAAACTAACCAATGAATAACGTTTGAATCTTTCTATATTTAGTGGTTTAATACAATACAGAATGACTTTTAAGGAGGAACTACCAAACATGAAAATGATGGATGCAAACGAAATTATCTCATTTATCCAAAACGCAACAAAATCTACACCCGTAAAAGTTTATGTAAAAGGAAATCTTGAAAATATCGAATTCGGACAAGATACGAAAGTGTTCCCTTCAGGCAACACGGCTGTATTATTCGGCGAGTGGAAAGATATTGAAGCTGCGTTAAAAGCAAATGAAAGCAACATTGAAGACTTCGTGATCGAAAATGATCGTCGTAATTCGGCGATTCCATTGTTAGATATGAAAAACATTAAAGCTCGTATTGAACCAGGTGCCATCATTCGTGACCAAGTCGAGATCGGTGACAATGCTGTAATCATGATGGGTGCTTCCATTAACATCGGAGCAGTAATCGGTGAAGGAACGATGATCGACATGAACGTAGTACTTGGTGGACGAGCTACTGTAGGAAAGAACTGCCACATCGGTGCAGGAACTGTGCTTGCAGGTGTAATCGAACCACCTTCAGCAAAACCAGTAGTTGTAGAAGACGATGTAGTCATTGGAGCGAACGTAGTTGTTCTTGAAGGCGTTACGGTAGGTAAGGGCGCAGTTGTAGCTGCAGGTGCCATTGTGATCGAAGACGTAGAACCATACACAGTGGTTGGTGGAACTCCAGCTCGCGTATTAAAAAAGATCGACGAAAAAACAAAATCAAAAACAGAAATCAGACAAGAGCTACGTCAGTTAAACGACTAATTTTTAGTGTAGGGGATGAGAGAAGATGAAATCATTGCTTGAGATAAGAAAAGACTTGCACCGTATACCGGAGCCAGGATTTTTAGAGTTTAAAACGCAGAGATATATCCTTGATCTCATCTCCACTTTTCCTCAGGACCATTTAGAAATTCATACGTGGGAAACAGGCATATTTGTAAAAGTAATCGGAAGAAATCCATCTAAAACGATAGCTTATCGAACAGATATGGATGGTCTACCTATCAGTGAAGAAACTGGCTATGAATTTTCCTCTCTTCACGAAGGAATGATGCATGCTTGCGGTCATGATGTTCATATGACGATTGCTTTAGGGCTAGTGGCACATTTTGCGGAGAACCCAATAGATGATCATCTGTTATTTATCTTTCAGCCTGCTGAAGAAGGACCAGGGGGAGCTCTCCCAATGCGAGAGAGTGAGCTGTTTAAGCAGCTAAAACCCGACATGATCACAGCGCTTCACATTGCTCCGGAATATCCGGTCGGCACGATCGCTGTAAAAGAAGGATTATTATTTGCTAATACATCCGAACTTTTCATCGATCTGATCGGAAAAGGCGGTCATGCTGCTTATCCCCACTTAAGCAATGATATGGTAGTTGCTGCAAGCCATCTTGTTACACAGATGCAATCGATCGTTTCACGTAATATTGATCCACTGGATTCTGCAGTTGTTACGATCGGCAAGATCACTGGTGGAACGAAGCAAAATATCATTGCAGAAAAAGCAAGACTCGAAGGCACTATTCGAACGTTATCTCCAGAAGCGATGGAAAAAGTGAAAAAGAGGATCGAAGCTTTAGTTGAAGGTATTTCGCGCGGGTTTGAATGTGAAACAGTGATTGATTATGGTTCGAATTATCGCCAAGTGGATAACGAACCGGTCTTAACCAGAGAATTCATGGAATTTGCAAAACAGCAAGAAACTGTGAATGTTATTGAATGTAAAGAAGCTATGACCGGGGAAGACTATGGATATTTTTTAGAAAAAATCCCTGGATTCATGTTCTGGCTAGGGGTTGATACCCAATATGGTCTTCATCATTCAAAGTTAAAACCGCAAGCAGAAGCCATTCAGCATGCGGTAGATCTATTAGTTCAATATTTTATCTTCAAAGGGAATAGAAATTAGAAAAGCGGCCAAGTTTGGCCGTTTTTTTTGCTCTTTTCTCTAGTTTCAGTCTCCTAATGATACTCAATCCACGAATGTTAACCTCCAATCCAGAAATTTTAACCGTCAATCCAAAAGTTTTAATACACAATCCAAAAGTTTTTATGATTTATCCGCGAGTCGACACGTGACGTCATATATCGACATGCGTGTCTCAACAGCAACACTTCATTTCTGCATTACATATTCCCATTATGAGTTGGAAACATTAAGAAAGGTAAGGAGGTGGGAATATGGCTAGAATTGGTGTAGAACAATCGTTATCAAATGTATCAGATGCTTTGCGATCAAAGGGATATGATGTTGTAGAACTTCGTCAAGAACAAGACGCGAACGGCTGTGATTGCTGTGTAATTTCCGGACAGGATCAGAACGTTATGGGCATTCAAAATGCAGCAACACAAGGTTCTGTATTAAATGCTCATGGCATGTCAGCTGATGAAGTATGTCAGGCTGTTGAAAGCAGATTACAATCATAACACTCCTGGGGACAGCCACGCTGCCCCTTTATTACTGTTTAACGCACGTTTTAACAGGGAATTAATTGACCAATCACAAAAATATATGTTGTATAGCAGCAGATGGGGAGGTCCATATGCCAATCTTTAATGTAATCATGATTATTTTACTTATCGTCTTAACCGCATTTTTTGTAGTTACTGAATTTGCCATTGTTAAAGTACGTAGGACGCGAATAGACCATTTAGCTTCCGAAGGTAATAGTAAAGCGATCGCTGCACAAAAAGTTATCGGAAATCTTGACGGCTATTTGTCAGCTTGTCAGTTAGGGATAACCATTACAGCACTAGGACTAGGTTGGTTGGGTGAGCCGACTGTTGAGATCTTTTTACGACCATTGTTTGAAAATGCAGGATTGAATGAAGGACTAACGCATACGCTCTCATTTTCAATCGCTTTCTTCTTAATTACCTTCTTGCACGTGGTACTAGGAGAATTAGCACCTAAAACAGTCGCGATTCAAAAAGCTGAAATGGTCTCGTTGGCTACAGCAAAACCAATAATCCTATTTTATAAGGTCATGTATCCTTTTATCTTCTTACTAAATGGTTCAGCGAATCTTTTAACACGAGTCTTCGGTATAAGTCCAGCTAGTGAACATGAGGTCGTACATACGGAAGAAGAGTTACGTCTTATCCTTTCAGAAAGTTTACAAGGTGGAGAGATCAATCAATCCGAATACCGTTATGTGAACAGAATTTTTGAATTTGATGACCGTGTAGCGAAAGAGATTATGATACCGCGAACTGAAATGGTCTGTTTATTCTTAGAGAATAGTTGTGAACAGAACATGGCGATCATGCGTGAAGAAAAGTTCACGAGATATCCTGTTGGGCATGATGATAAAGATCACATTGTAGGGATTGTAAACATTAAAGAATTCTTTAACGAAAATTTCAGCAAAGAAAATTTTGACTTAAATGATTATATACGTCCCATTATTACCGTCCATGAATCTATACCGATTCAAAAACTATTAGTCAAAATGCAAAAAGATCAGACACATATGGCTGTGCTCGTAGACGAGTACGGAGGAACTGCAGGAATTGTTACGGTTGAAGACATCTTAGAAGAAATCGTTGGGGAGATCAGAGATGAATTTGATATCGATGAAGAACCTGAAATTCAACAACTCGATCAAAATCAAACCGTAGTTGATGGTAAAGTGCTCATCTCACAGATCAATGAATTATTTGCACTCGATATTGATAACAGTGAAATCGATACAATCGGTGGGTGGGTTCTAACAAGGTCTGTTGATTTAGAATCAAACCATTCGTTTAATTACGAAAGTTATCGATTTACGATTTTAGAGCTAGATGGCAGACAGATTAAAAAAATCGGAATTGAAAAGATATCAGAAGAAAAGAATGTCGATACAAATAAAGACTCCTGAACGATGTTTCAGGAGTCTTTGCTTTTCCATTGTCCATTTTTTGTTTTTTCGTATTTGTGTTTTACTGCGCTCCATGCTACCTTGTGTGCGGTTTCTTCTTCTTTATACTCTTGGAGTGCAGAATTAAAAGCCTCTTTATAGATTTCCTGACCGTGGTGGGGGAGATGATCTCTTACTCCCTCAGGTAGATCTTTAAGCGAATCATACGGCATATTTATCCCTCCTATACGATAAAGCGTTCCCGTGGAATCCTCAATGTAAACTCTTTATTGAGAATGAAAAGCATCTAAAATGAGCGGATAATTTCACATTTATAGTTTAAGTTGCTATGATTAAGGAGAAATTAAGTCGTGGGAATACCTTTCCTTATTTAAATTAATTATTATTTAACATTGACTAAAAATAAGGACTGTACTATAATTACCCATGTAAATAAAACAGTTTTTTTTGGAGGGATTTTCACCTATGGCAGAACGTATGGTAGCAAAACAAGCACCTAGATTTGAAATGGATGCAGTATTACCAAACAAAGAATTTGGAAAAGTTAGCTTAGAAGAAAACATGAAGAATGACAAGTGGACTGTTCTTTTCTTCTATCCAATGGACTTCACTTTCGTTTGTCCTACAGAAATCACATCACTTAGCGACCGTTTTGACGAGTTCGAAGATTTAGATGCTGATGTAATTGGTGTTTCTACAGACACAATCCACACTCACAAAGCTTGGATTAACACACCACGTGACATGAACGGTCTTGGTGAGTTAAAATACTCTCTAGCAGCTGATACAAACCACACTGTAGCTCGTGATTATGGTGTTCTAATCGAAGAAGAAGGTATTGCTCTTCGCGGTTTATTCATCATCTCTCCAGAGGGTGAATTAATGTACTCTGTTGTTAACCATAACAACATTGGCCGTGATGTTGATGAAACATTACGTGTACTTCAAGCACTTCAAACAGGTGGACTTTGCCCAGCAAACTGGAAGCCTGGTCAAAAGACTCTTTAATCGTCAAATCGTGTATATTTCATAACCCAAGACGTTGTTCTTGGGTTATTTTTATAATTAATAATGAAAACGTGAACATATTCTGTATTTTTTACATAAGAGGTATTAGTTAGATATTGATTTGTAAATAATGTGGTAAAATAAGGCTATACCGCGAAAGATTGGAGTGAGGGACTTTGAAAAAGCAATATGCTGTAATCGGACTAGGTCGTTTTGGCGGTAGTATGTGTAAAGCGTTGGCCGATCAAGGAATGGAAGTTCTTGCGATTGATATTGATGAAGATCGTGTGAATGAGTTTTCAAACGTTGTGACGCACGCTGTAATTGCAGATTCTACAGATGAAGGGGTATTGAAAAGTCTTGGGATACGGAATTTTCAGCATGTAGTGGTCGCGATTGGTGACAATCTTCAGTCGTCCATTCTTACAACACTCATTTTAAAAGAGATGGGTGTAGAAAAGATTACGGTTAAAGCTCAAAATGATTACCATGAAAAGGTGTTAAGAAAGATCGGAGCAGATAAAATTATTCACCCTGAGCGAGACATGGGTGTTAGAATTGCTCATCAAATCGTATCAAACAACGTTCTTGATTATTTAGAGCTATCCGATGAACATAGCATCGTTGAATTAGTAGCAAGTAAGAAGATGAACAATAAATCTTTGATACAGTTAGACATTCGAGCAAAGTATGGCTGTAACGTTGTAGCTGTTAAGAGGGGAAAAGACATCTTCGTTTCTCCACAAGCTGATCAAAACATTCACCAAGGAGATGTATTGATTGTAATCGGTGGAGATAAGGACATCAACCGCTTAGAAAAACAAATGGCTAATGAAGAATAAAAAAACCGTTACCCTTGAATAGGGAACGGTTTTTATTATGAAACTAAATTTCCATGATGATAGGTAGGATCATTGGACGTCTTTTTGTTTTTTCATATAAGAAAGGAGCCAAAGTATCTGTGATTTCATTCTTGATCTCAGACCACTGTGTGGTTCTTTTTTCGTTCATGATCGTCTCTAAATGTTTGCTAAGAAGACTTTGAGCATCGTGAATCAAGTCTCCAGACTCACGCATATAAACAAAACCTCGTGAAATGATATCAGGTCCTGCCTCTATTCTAAACTCTTTCATGTCCATGCTTACGACAACAACTACAAGGCCTTCTTCTGAGAGAATTTTTCGGTCTCGAAGTACGATGTTCCCGATATCACCAATTCCACTTCCATCTACATAGACGGAACCTGAAGGGATCTTACCAGCAACCATAGCCTCATTTTGTGAAAGAGCTAAAACTTCGCCATTATCCATTACAAATGAATTCTGAGATGGAACATCACAATCAGAAGCAAGCTTCGTGTGCATCTTAAGCATTCTATATTCACCATGAATCGGCATAAAGAATTTAGGCTTCATAAGACGTAACATAAGCTTTTGTTCTTGTTGTCCGCCATGACCGGAAGTATGGATATCGTTTAATGACCCATGAATCACTTCTGCACCTGCACGGAACAACTGGTTGATCGTCTTACTGACACTAAGAGCATTTCCTGGGATAGGTGAGGATGAGAAGACAACCGTGTCTCCAGGAATGATTTGTATCTGTCTATGAGTTCCGTTAGCAATTCTTGAGAGAGCAGCCATTGGTTCACCTTGGCTTCCTGTACATAGAATCGTAACTTGATTATCAGGCAAACGATTAATCTGATTTGCATCAACAAACGTATTCTTAGGAGCTTTAATAAATCCAAGCTCTTGTCCAACGGTTATCGCAGAATCCATACTACGTCCAAACACAGCAATTTTTCTATTGTTTGCAACAGAAGCTTCAACGACTTGCTGCAATCTATGAATGTTCGAAGCGAAGGTAGCGAAGATCACTCGGCCTTCCATTTTTCTGAAGATGTCTTGTATGCTTTCTCCGACACGTCTCTCAGAAAGAGTGAACCCAGGAACTTCACTGTTTGTTGAATCAGAAAGTAAGCAGAGTACACCTTCTTTTCCGATCTCAGCCATTTTTGTTAAGTTAGCAGGTTCACCAACAGGCGTGAAATCAAACTTAAAGTCACCTGTATGAACGATGTTACCAGGTGGTGTTTTCACTACCAATCCATATGAATCTGGAATACTGTGAGTCGTTCTGAAGAAACTTACAGATGTTTTACGGAATTTAATCACATCGTCCTCAGTGATTTCATGTAATTGTGCACGACGAAGCAAACCGTGTTCTTCTAGTTTGTTCTTGATCAGAGCAAGCGCGAGTTTACCACCATAGATAGGGATGTTCACTTGTCTTAAAAGATAAGGAATACCGCCAATATGATCTTCGTGTCCATGTGTGATAAATAGCCCTTTGATCTTTTCTTCGTTCTTAACAAGATACGTGTAATCTGGTATTACGTAATCAATTCCTAGGAGTTCATCTTCTGGAAATTTAATTCCTGCATCAATAAGGATGATCTCATCTTGAAACTGAACGGCATACGTATTTTTACCGATTTCTCCTAGACCGCCAAGTGCGAAAACAGCGGCTTGATGATTTTTTACAAATTTCATAAATTATACATTCTCCAATTCCAATGAATTCGTGTCTTTTTCATACTCAAGAAATTTACCGTTAATTTCTTGTATGTATTCAATGTTGTATTTGCGGTCAGCTAGTTTTTTACGTACGTCGTTGATCGTTTCCGCTTCTACATATACTGATTGAGTGTGTTCACGAACAGGAACCTCTGTTAAGCTAGTTTGAAAAAATACTTTATAAATCATATTTCATGTCTCCTTACCGGTCTGTAGTTTTTGAGTTTCTTCGTCCTATTATAAAGGAAAGTGACATGTTTTTCATGTTTTTTCATAATGCTTCATTGGAAAACCACAAAAATATAAAAATAATAACTGTTAAGCTATAGGTATTATCCTTTATAATTACTTTAGTTAAGAGAGAAACTTAACCTAGTTAAGAATTAATTTCCCGTTATTATTTTGTTGTCTTACCCATTTCCTAAGTCTTTTTAATAAGCGTGTTCTCATCTTCATTTATTGCCCTCCATGCCAATTTTTATTACTAGTATGTGTATTTGAATCGATATTGCTAGAGGGAAATTGTTACAATTCTTTATTTGCGGTGTTTATATGAACGGGGGTGAACAAATGAAGCTATATTCAGCGCTTTTTGTTTTAAGTTTAATATGGGGAATGTCTTTCTTATTTATAAAAGTCCTGCTCGGTGTATTCGATCCTTGGCAAATTGTATTTATTCGCTGTTTGTTAGGAATAATGACGATCGTTCCGTTGTTCATGATAAGCAGGCAGACAGTGAACTGGAAAGCACTTCCCTTGAAGAAGTTACTTTTCGTAGGTTTCTTGAACGCTGGTCTTCCTTGGGGGCTTATTGCTTGGAGCGAAACCTTCCTAGATAGCGGGTACACCGCTATATTAAATGCTACTACACCGATTTGGACGTCAATAATGGGCGTATTCTTTTTTTCCATTACATTGCGATGGAAACAATGGATTGGTGTAATAATCGGTTTTGTTGGTATTCTATTGCTAATGGATGTTGATGCTCCTGGATTGACAAAGAGTCAGCTCGGTTTAGGGATTGTTTTAATGTTAATAGCTACGTGTTGTTATGGATACAGTTCACAGTACGCAAAAAAACATCTACAAGAAACGACGGTTTGGATCACGGCCTCTTCTACACTTTTTGCAGGTATGCTTTTAAGTGCCATGATGATGTTATTCACGGATGGATGGCATTTACCTGAAGACTCCTTAAATTACTATTCTTTATTATCTATCGTCGGTCTTGGAGTCTTTGGTTCAGGTATTGCATACTTGCTTTATTATTATATGATATCTGCAGGTTCGGCAGAGTTTGCTACTCTTGTTACCTATCTAGTCCCAGTTTCAGCGGTTATATGGGGAAGCGTATTATTAGATGAAAAAATTCATCTCAGTGCATTTTGGGGCTTGCTGCTTATTTTTACCGGAGTCTATTTAACAGGCAAGAGGGGAAAGAAAAAGAAACCTTTACAACTTCAACATGACAGAACAGCCTAAAAGCATTCAATTGAAAATTGAGTGTTTTTTTTATTTCGTGTAGAATGTAAGCGTATACAACGTGAGGAGGAATCTGGTTGATTACATTCTTAGTTTCAATCGTGTTATTGGTCGTTGGTTATTTTACGTATGGAAAGTACGTTGAAAAAGTGTTTGGAGTAAAACAGAAAAGAAAGACTCCTGCATATGCGCAAGAAGATGGTATTGATTATGTCCCGATGGGTACAAAAACGAATTCTCTGATCCAGTTATTGAACATTGCCGGAGTGGGTCCTATTTTTGGTCCCATTATGGGGGCGCTATACGGTCCGGTTGCATTTCTCTGGATTGTACTTGGTGCCATATTTGCTGGAGCTGTTCACGATTATTTGACTGGCATGATATCCATTCGTAATAGAGGGGCACATTTACCACAACTAGCTGGTAAATTTTTAGGGAATGCGATGAGACATGTTGTAAATGGCTTTACTCTTTTACTCTTGTTGTTAGTAGGGACTGTTTTTGTTAGTGCTCCAGCAGCATTGATTCATGATCTTACTGGAGACTGGTTAAGCATAAGTCTCATCATTGGTTTGATCTTTGTTTATTATATTCTAGCTACACTCTTACCGATCGATAAGATAATAGGTCGTGTCTATCCAATCTTTGGTGCATTGCTTGTTATAAGTGCTATTGGTATAGGTGGGGGTCTAGTAGTTACAGGGGCACCGATCCCTGAACTCTCATTTGAAAATATGCATCCAGATAATGTTCCTATATTTCCACTCTTATTCTTGACGATTTCTTGCGGAGCACTTTCAGGATTTCATGCTACCCAATCTCCTATCATTTCTCGCACGACTAAAAATGAAAAAGAAGGTAGAAAAATCTTTTATGGCATGATGATTGCAGAAGCTGTAATCGCGATGATCTGGGCAGCGGCTGCAATGAGTTTATTTGATGGAAAATCGTTATCTGGAATTATTGCAGAAGGTGGACCAGCTGCAGTTGTCAGTGAAGTGTCAGTAACGATGCTAGGAGCAATCGGAGGGACGCTTGCGGTAATCGGTGTCATCATTTTACCGATTACTTCGGGAGATACCTCTTTCCGAAGTGCTAGAATGATACTAGCTGATTACTTTAACATTGGTCAAAAGAAATTATCTTCGAGGCTTTGGATTGCTATACCAATGTTTGTTATTTCTTTTCTTTTAACTAAGATTGATTTTACATTATTATGGCGTTATTTTTCTTGGGCGAACCAATCAACGGCAATGCTAGCTCTTTGGGTAGGAGCTATGTATTTGAAAAGATCGAAAAAAAATCATTGGATCGCTACGCTTCCTGCAATTTTTATGACGATGGTGACTGTTACTTACATTTGTAATGCTCCAATAGGTCTTGGGCTGTCGAATGGGATATCCTACACGATTGCTACAATAACGACTGTATTTGTATCAATCTTATTCATTCGAAGTAAAACAAGCGATGAAGATGTAATGCTCGTTGATGATGATCGTGATGTAGCTTAATGAAAGTTGTAACTAATTCCGGTAGCAAGTTATGCGTAAAAACAAAAAACTCACTATGTCGCTCTTTCGACTTAGTGAGTTTTTTTAGTTAATCGTTATCTGATAACAACAGAATTTGCAGGAGGTTCAAATGGTTGTTTTTCATTGATTCGATCATAGAACATGATACCGTCTAAATGGTCAAGTTCATGTTGAAAGCAAATGCCAGGAAGCCCTTTTAACTTCAAGCTAACTTCTGAGCCGTCAGGTGTGAACCCTTTTACAGTAACCTTGGCATATCGAGGTACAAGTCCAGGCACATCTCTGTCTACAGACAAGCATCCTTCTCCTCCATCTAAATAAGTCATTTGAACCGAATGACTAATAATTTTCGGATTCAACAGTGCATAACTGTATAGATTTCCGTTTTCATCTGATACATGAAAAGCAAAAATTCGTTTTGAGATTCCGATTTGAGGTGCAGCAATCCCTATACCGGGTCTTAAGTTGTATTTTGCCGCAAGTTCTGGATCTTGGCTGTTCTTTACAAATTCCAGGAGCTGATTAGCTGTTTTAATATCTTCATCTGAAAAAGGAAAAGGTACTTCGACCGCTTTTTCTCTAAGTGTTGGGTGACCTTCTCTTATAACATCTTTCATTGTTAACACAAGCAAAACCTCCGTGCCGATATACTTTTAAGTTAATTTAGTTTCCCCTTATCATAACATAGAGGATTTTTAATAAAAAAGAACGGGAATAAAATATTTTGCTTCATCTTCTATTTTGCCCTTCGTCTGTAAGCGTATCTATATAAGTATACAATGACTGATACAGCAGAAGAATTATAATGAAACAGTTACTGGGATGAGAGTTGTAAACGTCATATGAACGAAGTCAAAAAGATGTGGCAACTATATGTAACCTATAGATTGACTGTGTATGAGCAGTGGTGTAAACTAATTTACGTGAAAAGGATTGTTGTGTTACTCTAGATATGTAAATTAGTAATACAGTTAGGATGCCGCAAGATGGTTTAGCTCTTTGATACAAGGGAAAACTTCAGTGGGTATACAAAGGCATACCTAAAAGCCTTTTAAAAATATAAACCTGTCTTAAAAATGTTTCACTTTGGGCAACCTATTAAATATGTGCATGTTTTTAAGATCAGGGAAAATTGACAGGGTAAAAGAAAGGAAGAGGTGACTTTTCATGACGAAAACAATTGATGCAGTTCAAGATCAATTTGAAACGTTCCAGATTCTTTCTGAAGATGGAGAAGTTGTTAACGAATCGGCAATGCCGAATTTGTCTGATGAAGATCTGCAAGAACTAATGCGCCGCATGGTTTACACACGAATTTGGGATCAGCGTGCTATCTCTCTAAACAGACAAGGGCGTCTTGGATTCTATGCTCCAGTAGCAGGACAAGAAGCTTCCATGCTTGGAACTCACTATGCTTTAGATAAAGAAGACTGGATTCTTCCAGGATACCGTGATATCCCTCAAATGGTTTTCCACGGCTTCCCATTAACACAAGCATTCTTATGGTCTCGCGGACACTTCCAAGGTGGACAGATTCCTGAAGGTGTAAACGTGTTGATGCCTCAAATCATCATCGGTGCTCAAATCATTCAAGCGGCTGGTGTTGGTTTTGGACTTAAGAAACAAGGTAAAAAGAACGTATGTATCACTTACACTGGTGACGGTGGAGCATCACAAGGTGACTTCTACGAAGGTTTAAACTTTGCAGGAGCATACCGTGCTAACACGATCTTCGTTGTTCAAAACAACCGTTTTGCAATCTCTGTTCCAGTTGAAAAGCAATCTGCAGCAAAAACGATCGCTCAAAAAGCAGTTGCAGCTGGTATTGAAGGAATTCAAGTTGATGGAATGGATGTTCTTGCAGTTTATGCAGCGACTCAACAAGCTCGTGAACGTGCCATTTCTGGTGAAGGTCCTACATTAATTGAAACTCTTACTTATCGTTACGGACCACATACGATGGCAGGAGATGATCCTACTCGTTACCGTACAAAAGATCTTGATAACGAATGGGAAAAGAAAGATCCACTTGTTCGTTTCCGTAAGTTCTTGGAAAAGAAGAACCTTTGGTCTGAAGAGCAAGAAAACAAAGTTGTAGAAGAAGCAAAAGAAGATATTAAAGCTGCGATCAAGAAAGCAGACGGAGCGCCTAAGCAAAAGGTCACTGACCTTATCGGCTTCATGTTTGAAGACCTTCCGTTCAACCTTCGTGAGCAGTTAGAAGAATACACAGCAAAGGAGTCGAAATAATATGGCTCAAATGACTATGATTCAAGCAATTACAGACGCTATGCGCAATGAATTAAAAAGCAATGAACAAGTTCTTGTTTTCGGTGAAGACGTAGGCCAAAACGGTGGAGTATTCCGTGCTACTGAAGGACTTCAAAAAGAATTTGGAGAAGATCGCGTTTTTGATACTCCGCTAGCTGAGTCTGGAATTGGGGGACTTGCAATAGGTCTAGGGCTTACAGGTTTCCGTCCAGTAATGGAGATTCAGTTCTTCGGTTTCGTATTTGAAGTATTTGATTCAGTTGCTGCACAAATGGGTCGTATGAGATACCGTTCAGGCGGGGTTTACACTTCTCCAGTAACGATCCGTTCACCATTTGGTGGAGGCGTTAAAACACCTGAGCTTCATGCAGACAGCCTTGAAGGTTTAATGTACCAAACTCCTGGTATCAAAGTTGTTATACCTTCAACTCCTTATGACGCAAAAGGTCTATTAATCTCTGCAATTCGTGATAATGACCCAGTAGTTTATCTAGAGCATATGAAACTATACCGTTCTTTCCGTGGCGAAGTGCCTGAGGAAGAATACACGATCGAACTTGGAAAAGCAGATGTGAAACGTGAAGGTAAGGATGTTTCTATCATTACTTACGGTGCTATGGTTCACGCATCACTAAAAGCTGCTGAAGAATTAGAAAAAGAAGGCATCTCTGCTGAAGTGATCGACCTTCGTACAATCAGCCCGCTTGATATCGAAACGATCATGGCGTCTGTTGAAAAAACAGGTCGAGCGATTGTTGTACAAGAAGCACAAAAACAAGCTGGTATTGGAGCGTTCGTTGTAGCTGAAATTAACGACCGTGCAATCCTTCACTTAGAAGCACCTGTACTGCGTGTTACTGCACCAGACACAGTGTTCCCATATGCTTCTGCAGAAGATGTTTGGATTCCAGATCATCGTGATATTGTAGACAAAGCAAAGAAAGTCTACAATTTCTAAAAAAAAATGAAGGTTAGCTGAAAGAGACGTCTGTACTAGACTGTTTCTTTCAGCTCTTTCACATCAGTGACGAAAAAAGATTGTTATTAACTAGGAGGCGTTAATCGTGGCATTTGAATTTAAGCTTCCCGATATTGGAGAAGGAATTCACGAAGGAGAGATCGTAAAGTGGTTTGTAAAAGCAGGGGATGAAGTTAAAGAAGACGATATCCTGCTTGAAGTACAAAACGATAAAGCTGTAGTTGAAATTCCATCACCTGTAGACGGTAAAATTCTTGAACTAAAAGTAGACGAAGGAACAGTATCTGTTGTTGGTGATGTTCTAGTAACAATTGAAGCAGAAGGTGAAATTCCTGCTGATGCTCATGGTGGTGGCGAGGAAGCTCCAGAACAACCTAAAGCTGAAGAAGAAAAGAACGTAACTGCTGATCAAGCTAAAGAAGCTGACAAATCAGAAGCTAAAACAGATAAAACTGAAGATACAGCTAAAGAAGAACCAGCAGACGAATCTAAGCGTGTAATCGCAATGCCTTCTGTTCGTAAATATGCGCGTGAAAAAGAAGTTGATATTCGTAAAGTACAAGGTTCTGGAGATAACGGACGTGTACTTAAAGAAGACATCGACAAATTCGTAAGCGGCGGCGGAGCAGCTGAAGCAGCACCACAAGCTACTGAAACCGAAGCAGCTCCAAAAGCTGAAGCGAAGAAAGAAGCGCCTAAAGCAATTCCTGCTGGAGAAATGGAAACTCGTGAAAAGATCAAAGGTATTAGAAAAGCGATCTCAAAAGCGATGGTTAACTCCAAACATACAGCTCCGCATGTTACACTAATGGATGAAGTGGACGTTACTGATCTTGTTGCACACCGTAAGAAATTTAAGCAAGTTGCTGCAGATAAAGGCATCAAGCTTACTTATCTTCCATACGTGGTAAAAGCATTAACTTCTGCATTGCGTGAATACCCTGTGCTTAATGCATCTATCGACGATGCGAACGAAGAAATCGTATACAAGCACTATTACAACATCGGTATTGCGGCAGATACAGATAACGGACTAATGGTACCAGTTGTTAAAGATGCTGATCGTAAATCCATCTTCAAAATCTCTTCTGAAATCAATGAACTAGCTACTAAAGCACGTGATGGTAAGCTTTCTGGTGAAGAGATGAAGGGCGGATCTTGTACGATTACAAATATCGGTTCTGCAGGCGGTCAATGGTTCACTCCAGTAATCAACCACCCAGAAGTAGCGATCTTAGGTATCGGCCGTATTGCTGAAAAAGCAGTTGTTAAAGACGGAGAAGTAGTAGTAGCTCCTGTTTTAGCTTTATCTCTTAGCTTTGACCACCGTCTGATCGATGGTGCAACAGCTCAAAATGCATTGAATCACATTAAGCGTTTATTGAACGATCCACAACTATTAGTAATGGAGGCGTAATTCGATGGTAGTAGGAGATTTTCCAATTGAGTTAGACACACTTGTCATAGGTTCAGGTCCTGGGGGATATGTTGCAGCAATCCGTGCAGCACAGTTAGGACAAAAAGTGGCTATTGCGGAAAAGGCAGAAATGGGCGGCGTTTGTTTGAACGTTGGTTGTATTCCATCAAAAGCTTTAATTAATGCAGGTCACCGTGTAGAACATGCTAATCACTCTGAAGATATGGGGATTACTGTTGATAACGTAACAGTAGATTTCAGCAAAGTTCAAGACTGGAAAGCAGGCATCGTTAAGAAGCTTACTGGCGGGGTTGAAGGACTTTTAAAAGGAAATAAAGTTGAAATCATTCGTGGTGAAGCTTATTTCGTAAATGAAAACACTGTACGTATTATGGATGAGAAGAACTCTCAAACCTATACGTTTAAAAATGCGATCATCGCTACGGGTTCACGTCCTATTGAAATCCCAGGTTTCAAATGGAGTGACCGTATTATCTCTTCTACAGGAGCTCTTGCTCTTAAAGAAATTCCTAAGAAGATGGTAGTTATCGGTGGTGGTTATATCGGTATGGAGCTTGGAACAGCTTATGCCAACTTCGGTACTGAAGTAACAATCCTTGAAGGTGGAAAACAAATCCTTCCAGGTTTCGAAAAGCAAATGAGTCAAGTCGTTTCTAAACGCTTAAAGAAAAAAGGCAATGTGGAAGTATTTACTGAAGCAATGGCAAAAGGCGTTGAAGAAACAAAAGACGGAGTTACTGTAACTGCTGAGATCAAAGGTGAATCTAAGACATTTGAAGCTGACTATGTTCTTGTTACTGTTGGACGTCGTCCAAACACTGAAGAACTAGGTCTTGAGCAAGTTGGTGTTGAAATGACTAAACGCGGTCTTATCAAAATCAATAAGAAAGCTCAAACAAGTGTTAACGGCATCTATGCAATCGGTGATGTCGTAGAAGGTCCAGCTCTTGCTCATAAGGCTTCTTATGAAGGTAAAGTAGCAGCAGAAGTGATTTCAGGACATGCGGCAGAAATTGATTACTTAGCGATTCCGGCTGTAGTATTCACAGACCCAGAACTAGCTTCTGTTGGTTATGATGAAAAATCAGCAAAAGAAGCAGGATACGAAGTGAAAGCTTCTAAATTCCCGTTTGCAGCAAATGGTCGTGCTCTATCTATGAACGAGACAGATGGTTTCATGAAACTAATCACTCGTAAAGAAGATGGACTTGTACTAGGAGCTCAAATTGCTGGTGGAAATGCATCTGATATGATCGCAGAATTAGGATTAGCAATCGAAGCAGGTATGACTGCTGAAGACATCGCTATGACTATTCACGCTCATCCGACTTTCGGAGAAATTTCTATGGAAGCAGCTGAAGTTGCGATTGGACTTCCTGTACACATTGTAAAATAAATAAGTGAAAACCCCTTGTGACTGTTTTTACAGCTCACAAGGGGTTTTTTTCTGTTCAATCATATATAAGTAAACGCATCATAATCTTTATTTAGAAGCACTTGTCTAAACAGATGAATGTAGACAGTGGTTTTTTCTAATTTGATTAAGCCCTATCAAAATAATTCATATCGTTAAAATGGAGGAAGCGATGAGAGTTTTATTATGCACTTTCATTCAGATTGTAATGTGGTGCGGTTATTCAATCGTACTGTTTCTCTCACATCATGACCATAATTTTTTTGAAACAATATTAATGTTGATGTTTGGGTATTTTAATTTTCTGGTAGCACAGCGTTTAAACATAAACAAATCAGTAGCTTTAAACATGACGATATCTTTAACTCTTATTTATGTTACCGGTAAAATGATGATTGGATAGCTCATAGATGCTTCCTAAGCATGCTGGTTATAGCGCAATGTGGCGAGAGACTCCTATGGCAGAAAGCAGCAGGAAGCTCACCATAGGCCGCATGGATAACGAGTTAGTGTGAGCTTAAATTATACTTTCAGAGCAACATTGAATATGATAAACAGCTTATTTTAATTTTGTCTCTTCAGAAAGTGCCTTTTTAAGAGAGATCATCATAAAGATCAGTACGAATGCAAACGGGAAAGCTGCTATAATCGATGCAGTTTGCAATCCTTCTAATCCGCCTGTGTACAATAGTATCGATGAAGCTGCTGCGATAACGATACCCCAAATGAATTTAGTCATAGAAGTAGGATTCAATCGACCGTCACTTGTTTGCATACCTAGAACGAACGTAGCAGAATCAGCAGATGTAATGAAGAACGTACTGATTAAGAAAATAGCTAATAAGGACATGATCGTTCCGAACGGAAGATGTTCAAAGAGTGCGAAAAGAGCGACCTCTGTACCTTTGTCCGCAATGATCTTGTTTAGACCGACATTATTAAAAATTTCTAGATGCAAGGCTGCTCCGCCGAAAATAGAAAACCAAAGTGCACCAAAAACAGTCGGGACAAGCAATACACCCATGATAAATTCACGAATTGTTCTACCTTTTGAAACACGAGCGATAAATGTACCAACGAATGGTGCCCATGCGATCCACCAAGCCCAATAAAAGACTGTCCAACCTTGAATCCAGCCTGCTTCACTAGGTCTGAAAGGACTTAGTTTTAAACTCATGCTTGGAAGGTATTGCAGGTAGTTCCCAAGAGATTGTACGAAAACATCCATGATGAAGTTTGTTGATGACGCAAAAAGCAAGAACGCCATTAACAGAACAGCTATAATAATGTTCAGGTTACTTAAGTATTTAATCCCTTTGTTTAATCCTGTTTGAGCAGAAAGCGTAAATAAGACAGTCACAATGCCAATGATGATCAATTGTGTCGTAAAGTTATTTGCAATGTTCGTTAAATAAGATACTCCACCGCTTATTTGGACAGCTCCAAGTCCTAAGGAAGTTGCTACTCCAAAGATCGTTGCAAATACGGCGATTATATCAATCGTTTTACCAATTGGTCCATGAACTTTGTCACCTAATAAAGGAGTAAAGATTGCACTGATTAATCCAGGTGCACCTTTTCTAAATTTAAAATAAGCAAGTGACAACCCGATTAACGTGTATATCCCCCAAGGGTGCAATCCCCAATGAAAGAAGCTGTAACGAAGCGCAGCTTGAGCAGAGGCGGCATTTCCTCCTTCGCCTGATGGTGGAGTATAAAAGTGGCTGATTGGCTCAGCTACACCCCAAAAGACAAGCCCTATACCCATACCAGCACTAAACAGCATTGCAAACCACGTGATAGTAGAGTATTCAGGTTTATCATCTGGTTCTCCAAGTTTAATTTTTCCGTACTTACTAAAAGCTAGATAAAGTACAAAAATCAAAAAGCTTGTAGCAGAAAGTAGATAGAACCAGCCGAATTTCTCTTGTAAGAAATTTTGAATGACGGTAGCCTTAGCTTGGAATTCGGTAGGAAATAAACTTCCTATGATAACAAAAACGACAGAAATTATTAGTGAAACGATAAAAACAGTATTTGGTTGTTTTTTCATTTCTTCACATCCTTTCATGATATGTATCCATTTTATTTTTCCCTAAGGGCCCGAAAGTTTACATTGTAGTAAAAATAAAATAGGAAGTCCAATCATATGATTGGACTTCCTATAGAAAATTACCTATACTTTCCTTATTTTTTGGGGTAATAATACATTACTCTGCCATTAAAAAGGTGAAGTTCGCCTTTTAGTTTTGAAGCGATAAACTTACAGAACTCATTGGCCTTACCTTTGTCACCGTGAGTTGAAATATCGGTTAGGGTAAATTGTATGTAATGTTTTTCAAGATCTGAGTCACTTTCTTTTTCTGTTCCGATACCAACTAAAATATATTTATTTTTCCTTTGATCTAAACCTTTTAAATAAAACCATCGCCCGTCAGCTTCTGCTTTTTCCTCGATCGTATACGGAAACGCTGCATCTTCATAGCCCCATGATAATTGTTCACCTGTTTTAGTCGTGATGGAACGGTAATACAGCAGAAGGTCTTTCAGTTCATCTATTGTGATCACTTGTTTTTCAGATGCGGGAACAAGTTTTACATAGGCGCTTTGAGACATGTAATCCACTCCAATTTGTCATTTTTAACGTCAACTAAACATACTAATAGTATATCATATTTTAAGAATATTTTGACAAATCGAGTTTAAAACTTCTTAAATTAGGGAATTACTCTTACATTCAATGACACTCTTATTAGTATAACTTATTTAATTCCAGTAATAGACGACCCGATCGATGAAAGAGGCAATCATACGAGGAGGGGTAATATGGAATGGTTTGAGAAATTGTATGACGAGAGTGAATCCGTTAATGTCAGGTTTGTAGGTTTTACTACAGATACTGTCAGGTATGATTTTGGTATTGTTTATACGAATATGTTCTTCGGTAAACCATTAGTAGTATGTATGCAAACGGGAAGATCGGCTTTATTGGACTCGAACGATATGAGGAATTTGGAATACATCAAACAGGTTTTTCATATTAAAACCCTTAAAGAAGCGGAAGATCTAGCCCTTTTTTTTGAAGAGGCTGTTCCTAATATCCATACCATTGAGCAATATGATTAAATAGCATATTTTTTTAATGTGTTATACTAAATGTGTTGACAAAGTTAATGTGACATAATAATATAAGATTACAAACGTAAGCGCTTTCAAAATGTGAAGGGAGATGGAACGGATGGGAGTAATCATTTGCCAAACGTGTGAAACAACAATTGAACATTTTGAAGAGGAAAAAGTGACCACATTATATTCAAACACATGCCCGCATTGCCACGAACAAACGAACTTAGATAAGTAAGAAAAAAAGAAGACCTCTTAAGGTCTTCTTTTTTTGAGAAAATCAGCGTATAGCAACTTGTTCTTGAATAACCTTCAAGTACTTTAAATCTGCATTTTCTGGACCTTGAACGGGTAGACCGGCTTCAAGGTTTTCTTTAATATAATCTAAGTTTTCTTTTGTGATGATTTCACCAGGAATGAAAATCGGTATTCCAGGGGGATAGACCATTACGAACTCTGCTATAATCCTGCCGGCAGATTCTTCAAACGGAACACTCTCTGTATTTGCGTAAAATGCATCACGTGGTGATAATGCAAGCACAGGAATATCTGGAACGTGTACAGGTATTGATTTGATCTCCTCATTCTTTGAATGGCTTAACTCATCAGAAAGTTGAGATAACGCTTGAACGAGTACCATTGTATCTTTTTCATGATCTGCCGTTGTGATCAAACAAAGGATGTTGTAGAGATCAGATAATTCCACTTCAATATTAAAGTTTTGACGAAGCCAAGTTTCCGCGTCATATCCTGTAATGCCTAAGTCTTTTACTGATATTAAAAGCTTTGATGGATCATAATCAAAAGTTGCAGATGTGCCAAGCTTCTCTTCACCTACACAGTATAGGTTAGGGATATCATTGATCTTTGCTCTCGTTTCATTAGCAAGTCGAATTGTTTTTTCAATTAGTGTATACCCTTCAGTAGCAAGACGGCGACGAGCCGCATCCAAAGAGGCAAGAAGGATATAGGATGTAGATGTCGTAGTCATCATACTTAGAATGGTTTGCACGCGCTCAGGTGAAACAAGACCTTCCCTCACGTTTAAAATGGAGCTTCCTGTCAATGACCCGCCCAGTTTATGAACGCTCGTTGCTGCCATGTCTGCTCCAGCTTGCATGGCAGATAGTGGCATGTGATCATGAAAGTGGATCAAAACACCGTGTGCTTCATCTACAAGTACAGGTACGTCAAATCGATGAGCAATATCGACGATTCCTTTTAAGTCAGCAGCGAAACCGAAATAAGTTGGGTTGATAACAAGCACAGCTTTTGTGTCTGGATGCTGATTTAAAGCCTTTTCTACACTGTCTGGTGTTATTCCGTGTGAGATCCCTAGTTCAGGATCGATCTCAGGGTGGATAAAGATTGGAGTTGCGCCTGAGAATACGATTGCTGTCATAATCGATTTATGAACGTTTCGTGGTACAAGAATCTTATCTCCTGGTGACACAACAGACATGATCATCGTCATGATGGCACCGCTTGTTCCTTGTACAGAAAAGAAAGTGTGATCCGCACCAAATGCTTGTGCAGCAAGTGCTTGTGCTTTTTTAATCATTCCTTTTGGATGATGCAGGTCATCTAGTGGTGTAATGTTAATAAGGTCGATTGATAATGCGTTCGGTCCAATAAAATCTTTAAATTCTTCATCCATTCCTTGTCCTTTTTTGTGACCAGGAATGTGAAACTGTAATGGGTTCTTGTTTGCATGTTCACGCAAACCAGTAAATAAAGGAGTTTCGTGTTGAGACAATGTATTCTACACCTCATCTATCGTTAACTGATAATAAATTTTATCTTTTTATAAAACAAAAGAAGTATAACAGAAAATGCATGAAGATGTAAGTAAATGATTTAATTTTCAAGGAGGAAATGAGTTGAACACTAGACTAACAGAACTATTACATATTAAGTTTCCAATTATTCAAGGAGGGCTCGCATATCTGGCATATTCTGAACTTGCTTCAGCGGTTTCTAACGCGGGTGGTTTAGGTCAGATTACAGCTATGTCATTAGCAGATTCAAAGTCATTAAAGTCTGAAATTCAGAAGACAAAAAAATTAACCTCAAACCCTTTTGGAGTTAATTTTGCAATCGGACAGCATGGTAGGCCATATGAAGACATGCTTGAGACTGCAATTGAAGAAGGTGTAAAGGTAATCAGTGTAACGGGAGGCAATCCAGCACCAGTATTAGAGCGACTAAGAGATACAGGTATTCAAACATTAGTCCTTGTATCAAGTGTCAGACAAGCTATAAAAGCAGAACAATTAGGCGCGGATGCTGTAATGGCGGTTGGTCAAGAAGGCGGTGGCCATATCGGAAAGGATGACATGGGTACAATTGTGTTAATTCCTGGAGTAGTTGAAAATGTTTCGATCCCAGTAATCGCCTCTGGAGGAATCGGGGATGGAAAAGGACTGATGGCAGCGCTGGCTCTAGGAGCGGAAGGTGTTGAGATGGGTACAAGATTTATAGCTACAAAAGAATGTGTTCATGCACATTCAGCATATAAAAAACTTGTAGTTGAAAGTTCGGAACTAGATACCGTGGTTATTAAAAGAACGCTAGGGGCCCCCGGTAGAACGCTCAGAACAGATTTCACACTCAACATTTTAAAAGAAGAAGGTATGGGTGGAACGTATGATCAAATAAAGAATTACATTAGTGGTGCGGCCAATCAAAAATTTATTTATGAAGGAAAAAGTGGAGAAGGCTTTGGGTGGGCTGGACAAATTATCGGAAGGATTAAAGATATACCTTCAGTAGAAGAATTATTCAATAGGATGAATACGGAAGCTGAAACCATTAAACAAAGATTAAACAACCTATTCTAACACTTTTCTAACAATGATGATACTTACCCATACATTTCTGTTGTACGGCAATATACTAGTGGTAAGAAGCAGCGTACTCTCTGCTTCCTGCCACTTTTTTTCATTACAGTTTTTTCTTTAATTCGTATAGAGGTAAAAGCGTCTTAAACGTTTCATCAATTCGTTCGTACCAGTCATTCTCACTCATGTTTGACGCTTCGTCTCTTTCAATGCGAACGCCACAAAGCAATTCAGCTTTTTTCACAGTGCTAAGACGGGTTGCCATTTCTTCTAGTCGTTCCTTTTTAACCTCACGATGTGGAAAACTATCCGGCTTCATATGATCATCAGACCATACGAAATCGTTAGGTATATTCTTCTTAATCTTGTTTAGGTTCTTAAGGATCAATTGGCCATAAGCATCCTTTATTGGTGCTTCGTAAATTAGCGCGAACCACAGAAATACATGTGTTTCCCAAAGTCCTATTTGAAAATGTGGCAACATTTTATATCCTCTTTTGTTAGGTGCAAAGGCTACCCAAGTATCCTTTGGAGGATTTACAGTCCTTCTTGCATGTTTTGCTACATGAAAGAACATTTCTTCTCCAGTAAGAACAGTAAGTTCTTCTGCATATTTATTACCTAAGGACTCAAGTTTTGGCCGAATCTGGCTGATGATTTGCTCCATACGCTCATCAAGACCTTGCGTTTGAAAAACATTGAAGTCTGAATCATTAAATCCGTTAAATTTCATTTGAAAAATCCTCCTGATGATCAAGTGCTACAAAGAATTTTACCATACGAAAAGCTTTATAAAAAAATGTTTGCATTAGATTCCGCAAAGTGCCGTTTCCATATACATGGTTGCTTCATAAAATGAAGAAAAGAAGAAAACGAAAAGAAAGGATGTGCCCGTGAAATGAAACAAGTAATGAACACTTTAAAAAGAACGGATGCAGAAAGAAGAATTCCAGTATTAAAACTTGAGATTGATTATGAACTAGCTACTTTGTTTGATGCTTTAAAAGCGAAAGATCAGAAACAGATCAACGAATCGAAGCGTAAGCTCGAACGATTAAGGCTGGAGCTCGTGAGATTAGAAGCATGATCCAAGCTGATAGCGGATAACAAAAACGAATCCATCATGAACGGATGGTTCGTTTTTTTGTGAAGAGAATGAAATTGCCTTATACTATAGTAAAGGTAAGGAGTGAAAACATGACGAACGAAGAAATGATAACCATAGAGAAACACATGAAGACATGGACACTTGAAGCCGCACAGCTCTTAAAAGATTCTTTTCAGAGCACATTAACGATTACATATAAATCTCATATCGCAGATCTAGTCACGGATATGGATAAGAGTATTGAGAAATTTTTTATTAATAAAATACAACAAACCTTCCCAGACCATAAAGTACTTGGGGAAGAAGGCTTAGGAGATGAGATAAAAGGGAATTCCAATGGTGTCATCTGGATTATTGACCCGATCGATGGCACAACAAATTTTATCCATCAACAAGCTAATTTTGCGATTTCAATTGGAGTTTATGAAGATGGAATCGGAAAACTAGGATTGATATATGATGTGGAGGGAAGTAACCTTTATTTTGCTAAAGATGGTGAAGGTGCTTATTTAAACGATAAGAAATTACCGAAATTAGAGGAAGTCACATTATCAGAATCTGTTGTTGGTGTTAATGCAACGTGGGCGGGTCCGAACAGACGAATCAATCATGAGCATGTCCAACAGATCATCAGAAAATCTAGAGGGACTCGATCATACGGCTCTGCTGCAATTGAACTTGCTTATGTTGCATCAGGAAGACTCGATGCCTATATGACACTTCGACTTTCCCCGTGGGATTTCGCAGCAGGTTTAATCCTTTTAAATGAAGTAGGTGGGATTGTAAGCCGGACGGACGGAGAACCTGTACAGCTTCTTGAACAAAACAGTATTCTCGCTGCAAAGCCAGGATTGTATAAAGAAATATTAGACCACTTATTATAAAACGCAACGAAAAAAAAGAGAACGTCCGATTAGGAACGTTCTCTTTGCTTCTTTTTAAGAGTAAACCCGTATCCCATAAGAAAAAATACAGAAACGGTCGATATAAGAAAGATCAACCAGCTTTTTTCACCAATAGCTATTCCAATGCCACATATTGCAAATGCCGTTAGTAGAGCTATAAAAAAGAAAATGATATTCATGATGACCTCCAAGCCAAAAACTTGTCTATACTGTATAAGTGTACCGAATTTACATAAAAAGAAAAAGCCTTTCTGTAAATTTGTGATATAATAGTCAAGTTGAACAAAAAATGATAAGAAAAAGAGATAGGATATAAGGAGAGAATACACTTGAATAGAAGAGATGATTTACGCAATATAGCAATTATTGCCCACGTTGACCATGGTAAAACGACATTGGTGGACAAATTGTTACATCAGTCAGGAACTTTCCGTGACAATGAACAAGTTAATGAACGTGCTATGGATTCCAATGCTTTAGAACGTGAGCGTGGAATTACAATTCTAGCTAAAAATACAGCGATTAATTATAACGAGAAACGCATTAACATCATGGACACTCCAGGACATGCCGATTTCGGTGGTGAAGTAGAACGTATCATGAAAATGGTTGATGGTGTTCTACTTGTTGTAGATGCATATGAAGGTTGTATGCCGCAAACGCGTTTTGTTTTGAAAAAAGCACTAGAGCAAAAGTTAACGCCAATCGTAGTTGTAAACAAAATTGACCGTGACTTTGCACGCCCAGAAGAAGTAGTAGACGAAGTAATCGATCTATTCATTGAACTAGGTGCTGAAGAAGATCAATTAGAATTCCCTGTTGTTTATGCATCTGCGCTTAAAGGGACAGCTTCAATGGATCCTAGCAAGCAAGATGAAGATATGACAGCTCTTCTTGATACAATTATTGACACGATTCCTGCTCCAGAAGATAACAGCGCTGAGCCACTTCAGTTCCAAGTTACGATGCTTGATTACAACGACTACCTTGGACGTATCGGTATTGGTCGTGTATTCCGTGGAACGATTAAAGTTGGTCAAGCCGTTTCATTAATGAAGCTTGATGGATCAGTTAAAAAGTTCCGTGTTACAAAGCTGTTTGGTTTCTTAGGTTTGAAACGTATTGAGATCAATGAAGCAAAAGCTGGAGACTTAATCGCTGTATCTGGAATGGAAGAGATCAACGTTGGGGAAACAGTTTGTCCTGAAGGTCAAGAAGAAGCACTTCCTGTTCTTCGTATCGATGAGCCAACATTGAAGATGACTTTCTTAGTTAACAACTCACCGTTCGCTGGTCGTGAAGGAAAATATGTAACAAGCCGTAAAATTGAAGAGCGCTTAATGTCTGAGCTTGAAACTGATGTAAGTCTTCGTGTTGAAAACACGGATTCTCCAGATGTTTGGACAGTTTCTGGTCGTGGTGAACTTCACCTTTCAATCTTGATTGAAAACCTTCGCCGTGAAGGATTTGAACTTCAAGTATCAAAGCCAGAAGTAATCGTTCGTGAAATTGATGGTGTTAAATGTGAGCCAGTTGAACATGTTCAAATTGACATTCCTGAAGAGTACACAGGTGCGATCATGGAATCTTTAGGAGACCGTAAAGGTGAAATGAAGAACATGGTGAACAACGGTTCTGGTCAAGTGCGTCTTGAGTTCATGGTACCTGCTCGTGGTTTGATCGGTTATACGACTGAATTCTTAACACAAACTCGCGGATACGGAATCCTAAACCACACGTTCGACAGCTATCAGCCTATGGTTGCTGGAAACGTTGGTGGACGTCGCCAAGGTGTGCTGGTTTCAATGGAAAACGGAAAAGCATCTCAATACGGAATCATGGGTGTTGAAGACCGTGGTACGATCTTTATTGAGCCAGGAACAGAAGTATACATGGGTATGATCGTTGGGGAACACACTCGTGAGAATGATATTACGGTTAACATCGTAAAAGTGAAGCAGATGACAAATATGCGTTCTGCGAACAAAGACCAAACGGTTAGCATGAAGAAGCCTCGTATCATGTCATTAGAAGAAGCGTTAGAATACTTGAACGATGATGAGTATTGTGAAGTAACACCTGAAAGCATTCGTCTTCGTAAAAAAGTACTTGATAAGAACGAGCGTGAAAGAGTAGAAAAGAAAAAGAAACTTGCTCAAGGCTAAACGTATTTCTTAACAAAACGATCGGGAGTGGGAATCGTGGAGGAACAAGAAATCATGAAAGCGACAGGGGAAGATTCATCCTCCATGGCATTGTTGCTAGGAATTGAAAACGACCCTGTCAGAGCTTTTCTGCTGTTATATCTCATCATAACAGTGTTAAGTATCATTGTTTTTAAGTTAGGTTTTGCAAAAAAACTGCCGCCGCTAAAAGCGATAGTCATCTATTTGTTTTTGATTATCGGATGTCTGCCACTAGCATTTTTCGGCATCGGTTTGCCTGTTGCTGAAGGTTTGATGGTAGCCGCACTCATCTTGATCATCTATAAAGTCCGGCTTCATCAGAGCAAGAAAGAAAAAAGCTGATAGGGGGTTCATTATGCAACTTGTTGACGCTCTATCCAATTGGTTGAGCATTAAGAAAGTACATGAAGAGAGACCCCGAGACCAAGCAGCTAAGGAGACTTTTGAGTTTTTTACTGAGATTCTCACAGAGGATCATCATGTAAACATCTCTACTGTATCGACTTCAGGTCCGTTTTATGTCGTTTTGTATGAAGTTAACGGCATTGAAAACTCCGAAAAGTTTTTTATCGATAGTATCGATGCTTTATATGAAGGAATTCAAAGTGAACCAAGATTTAACGAGGAGTACTGATTAATCAGTACTCCTTTTTTTTTTTTAGGAGTGTAACAAAATAAGCTATGATTATCGCGAAGAGTATATGGCCGAGCAGCCAAATGATAAAAGGTAAGGTTAGTGGGGCTGAGAATGGCTTTTCAACAGCTAGGTGGTACAGAGGAAAAAATGTAAAAGACATGATCACATTTATGATTAACGAAATCTGATAGGTATGATAATAAATTCTGCAGAACAGATCTACGAATGCAATCAAAATGATCGCTATGATAATATGAAGAACAAATTGAAAAGGTTCATTATAGATAACGGAATCAGGAAGAGGCAGGAAATCAATATTTAATAAGAATGTGTAAAGATTCAATCCAAATAACACTTCTGGAACGTAAAAAAAACAAGCCAGCAGAATGCCGGCAAGGGTACCAAATAAAATCCATGAAATAATTCTTATGTTATTACCAATCATTGTTTGTATCCGGACTTCGATATAATGTGAAATTACCGGTAGCTTCACGCTGAGCGGTTTTTCGCGTTATGCGTTCTCTGCAAGAATCGCACATAAACGTGTGTATGGGACGGTTTCTTAATTTTTTTGCAAGTGAGCATTCATTTTCAATTACTTCGATCGTATCACATAATACGCATTTTACACGCATCGTATTTCACCTCTTTCAAATAGTATACCATAAAGAAATTGGAAAATTAAACGAACGATGCTTGGGATGCGAGTAGAGTGAATGTAACGGATCGTTTTTGATCGAATGCAATGTACGTAATCATCAGGTGAACAATATTAACCGAGTGTCTTTCTATAGCAAACACATATCGTTTTTTACGAGGTAATTTGTATTTTATCCGGAGAAAGCTGTCTTCATTACGAGGTAATTCTGATTAATTACGAGTATAAAATTTTTTATCCGATTTTCGACAAAACATCTGTGTTTAACAAATGTAAAGAAGACTCATGAGCTAAGGCGCCATGAGTCTTTTTTACAAATCTCAAAAAATCACGTTTCATTCAATCGTTGAGGCTGATTTTTATCTGATTTTTCTTGTTTTTGTTGTTGGTTTTTAAGCTCTTGTTGTTCTCTTTCTGATAATTGAGTATCGTTTGTTTCTGTTGGAGACGGCTTTTTCGTTTGTATACTGTGAGGTACTTGTGGCATCAGACGTCCAACGATCCCTGCAAGCTCCTTCATAATTCCGCCGATTGGATGACCTTGTCGGATTTGTTTGCCCATCTGACGGAGTCTTTCTACCGTATCAGGATCAGCTGTAACGAGTGCATTCTTTCCATTTGGATCATTTTTTAGAGATTCTGCTACAGAATACTTTATAGAACCCACCTTTGAATTATCAAGCTTGCGATCTACATCTATCCCTACTACTGCATATGGGCCTAATACTACTGCAGTTGCATCTTCAACACCTGGAATACCTGTAGCGAGTCCTACAAGGTGTCTCGATATTTCTTGAGATCCTTTTGGCTGGTGAGGCTTCTTACTATTTGCAGTTTGGTTGACTTTAGTAAGCCTCGGGGTGTTTTGGTCATTTTGAGCGTTATCATTATTATTGTTCATGCAGCCAAAAAGTACGAATATAGCACTAAGAACGGCTACGATACGAAATATTTTCAATGACATTCATCCTTCCAGTTCATTTTCCTTATTTTTTGTACATTCTTCTAACTTTATTCCTTTGTACATACATTTTTAATAGGCAGTCCATAAAGACGCTAAATGAACAATGACTAGAACACATTAAGTCAGGAGGCTGAATGTTGAATAAACGATACGTCCTAGATACGAACGTGCTGTTGCAGGATCCATATTCCATACAATCCTTTGGTGATAGTGAAGTGATCATTCCTGCAGTCGTGTTAGAAGAAGTGGATTCAAAGAAACGTTATATGGACGAAATTGGAAGAAATGCACGTGAGGTTTCTCGTTTGATCGATAGAGTCAGACAAAAAGGACAGCTTCATAAAGGAGTTCCTCTAGAAAATGGAGGTACGCTTCGAGTAGAACTCAACCATAAATCCTTTAAAAGACTTCAGGAAACCTTTGTTGAACAAACAAACGATAACCGAATACTGGCAGTTACCTTAAACCTAAAACAAGAAGAAGAAGAGAAGAAAAGCGGAATAAAAGTTATACTTGTTTCAAAAGATGTGCTCGTCCGAGTAAAAGCAGACGCACTTGGAATAGAAGCTGAAGATTTTCTGAGCGATCGCGTTATAGACAAGAATGATCAAACGTACACAGGCTATAAAGAAATTTATGTACAAGGTGATCTGTTGAATAAATTTTATGAAAAAAATGAACTTCAACTGATCGAGTTGACAGGTCACTCATTTCATCCTCACCAATTTGTAATCTTAAAGGATGTGTTCCGATCTTCGGTTTCTGCTCTTGGAAAAGTTGATGAATTCGGAAAGACATTAAAGCCGCTTCGATATGATTCAGAACAAATATGGGGAATTCGAGCAAGAAATGTTCAGCAAAAGATGGCGTTTGAGTTACTTCTTAGAAAAGATTTGCCACTCGTAACTCTGATCGGTAAAGCTGGAACTGGAAAAACACTGATAACGCTTGCTGCAGCACTGCTACAAACGGAAGACTTAAAGGATTATATCAAGCTTTTTATCGCTCGCCCGATCGTTCCTGTTGGAAAAGATATCGGCTATCTGCCAGGGGAAAAAGAAGAAAAATTAAAACCGTGGATGCAACCTGTCTATGACAACTTAGAATATTTATTTAATACAAAAAAATCAGGTGAACTGGAAAAGATTTTAGCTGGTATCGGTTCAATTCATGTTGAAGCACTGACTTATATTCGAGGAAGAAGTTTGCCGGACCAATTTATCATCATAGATGAAGCCCAAAATTTAACGAAGCATGAAGTAAAGACCATTTTAACACGTGTCGGAGAAGGCAGTAAGATCGTTCTCTTAGGAGATCCTCAACAGATCGATCATCCGTATTTAGATGAATTTACTAACGGATTAACGTATGTAGTAGAGAAATTTAAAGATCAAGCATTGAGTGGGCATGTTCGCTTAGAAAAAGGAGAACGTTCATCGCTAGCTCAGATTGCGGCAGATCTATTATAAATTTGTATGGTCATTAAAAAAGACAGCCCAATTTATGAGCTGTCTACATTTTCAATTAAAGAATCGTTACTGCTGAAATGTGTTTGATCGGATTTTCTTTGTTGCGACCATCACCAAAATAAAAATGTACAGGACCGTCTTCTTTTAGCGGTTTTCCACTGTTAGAAAAAGCAAAGTATCCGTTTTGTGCTTCCTCAAGTGTGATTTCAACGCTACCGTCCCCTGACTCTAGCCTAACTTTTTCTGCGTCAGGGAGCGGTTGTGCATTATAGATAAAATAGGATAGAGAGATTGCAAATGAACTTGATAATAATGTTTCTTTTAAAGTGGTTTTTGAACTTTTTTTCTTTTGCTCTTGCTCTGAAGGGGGAACGGCACCCTCTTGTAATTCGCGGTCCCAATGTGCAGACACTTCTTTTAAGTATTTTTCTTGCTCGTTTTCCTTCGATTTATCTAAATCGAACAATGTGTGTAAATCCTCTTTTCTATCATCAAAAATCCATACTCCTGGATCTAATGTAAGGGGATAGTTTACTTTTCCGTTTAATGCAACGATGAACTCCATATAAACCTCCTTGAATTTGAAAACGCTATAAAAAGCATAGCACGATTATAAGAATACTGTAATATGTTGATTTTTTTTATGCAAACCTTTATATTTAAAGGTAGAAATCGTGTCGAACGGAGGGATGATCATTGTCAGCTGAGATGGCAACTGGACATCGGGAAAGGGCATTTGAACTATTAAAAGCAGATGCAGACAAAATCCTGAAACTAATTGAAGTTCAAATGGAAAACTTAACAATGCCACAATGTCCCCTCTATGAGGAAGTATTGGATACGCAAATGTTTGGTTTATCCCGTGAAATAGATTTTGCAGTCCGTTTAAACCTGGTCGAAGAAGAAGCAGGTAAGAAATTATTAGAATCACTTGAAAAGCAGTTAACTGCTTTGCACGATGCCTCAATGAAAAAATGATCGACACCCAGTCCGAGAATGTAAATTGGACTGGATTTTTTTATATATATAACTAAGTTTGTATTTTAATAATAGGCTGTTTTCGTAAATTTTGTTGCTTTTGGTCCTGTCATCTTAAAGGAAGCGCTCTTGCTCCTATGTCTTCAACTTGATGTGTTCGCAGTAAGCTTCTTTGTCTGAGGACTTGCAAGAAGTTTCTAATGTGGTAGTCACGCACCTTCCACTCCACACAACTGTTCAAAGAGGACTATGAAAATGAAAAGCAACTATTCTGTAGGTTAGAGCCTATTCAAAAACAAGATAAAACCTTCGAAATAGTATAAGAAGCTGAAGCTGTAGTGTTGTATCATAAATAAAAAAGGTTTATGTGATACAATATCTAATAATTATAAAGATGCAGTTTCAAGACTTCAGAAGAGAGGAGAAAGGTGAACAACGTGAAAAAAGCAGTAAGACCCTATGACTATTCTTTGATAGTAGCCGTACTATTATTGTGCAGTGCTGGATTAGTCATGATCTACAGCGCGAGTATAGGGGTAACGATTAATAAATACGATTACAGCAGTAGCTTTTTCTTTTCAAGACAACTTGTCTTTCTGCTAGTTGGGATAGGGCTCATGTATTTTACCATGAGGTTCAATATACAAATCTACAAAAAGTTAATGATGCCTATCGTCGTCTTTTCAATTCTCATATTGATATTTGTCTTATTGTTCGGACGAGAAGTGAACAATGCAAAAAGTTGGCTATACATAGGTCCGATCGGTATTCAGCCTGCTGAATTTATTAAGCTAACACTAGCTATCTACTTAGCGGCAATCTATTCAAAGAAACAAGGGAAGATGCAAGATTTCAAAAAAGGAGTCATTCCTCCACTAACGATTTTCGCCATCATGTTTCTATTGATATTGAGACAGCCAGATTTAGGGACAGGCATTATCGTTTCAGGTGTTGCTGGAGTTATTCTGTTCTGTTCAGGTATAAAGTTTAAACATATTTTTTCAATGGCAGCTTTAGCGGGTATCGTAGGGTTAGGTATATTCCTTCGTTTAACCCCAGAACAACTTTCCCGTTTCGATGCAGCGTTTGCGCCCTTTAAAGATCCTGCGGGCGACGGTTATCAGCTCGTTAATGGATATATTTCTATCGCTGCAGGGGGAATGACAGGTTCAGGTCTAGGTGAGAGTATTCAGAAATATGGATTCCTCCCAGAACCACATACAGATTTTATTATTGCTATCATCGCAGAAGAACTAGGTTTTATTGGAGTATTTTTGATCATCGCCTTGTTAGGGTATATCGTTTTAAAAGGATTTTATATTGGCATGCAAAGTAATGATACATATTCAAGCTTATTAGCTTTTGGTATCGCTGGAATGATAGGTATTCAAACAGTGGTCAATCTAGGTGCAGCAGTAGGGTTATTGCCGATTACTGGTGTTCCGTTACCATTTATTTCGTATGGGGGCTCATCCCTTCTTTTGTTTCTAACATCGATGGGGATTCTTATAAATATTTCTGCAAAAGTAAATCTGAACAAGAAAGTCCCAGATAAAAAGCCCGAAGTAAACAGAAAGATAAAAGCTATCATGTAACGGTAAAAGGAGAGGAACTTGTATGAGTAGAAAAATCAGCAAAGTCTTAGTAGCAAACCGTGGGGAAATTGCAATTCGGATTTTCAGAGCTTGTACCGAACTAGATATACGAACAGTAGCTATTTATTCGAAAGAAGATACGGGATCTTATCATCGTTATAAAGCAGATGAAGCCTATCTAGTAGGCGAAGGAAAGAAACCGATCGATGCTTATCTGGATATTGAAGGTATTATCGAGATTGCAAAAGCAAATGGGATCGACGCGGTTCATCCTGGATATGGTTTTTTGTCAGAGAACAAGGAATTTGCAGAACGATGTAGTGAAGAAGGCATCATTTTTATAGGACCGAACGAAAAACATCTTGATGTATTCGGGGATAAGGTTAAAGCTAGACAAGCTGCTATTGATGCTAACATTCCAGTAATCCCAGGTAGTGATGGACCTGTTAACAGTCTTTCAGAAGTGAGAGACTTTGCTCTAAGTAATGGTTTTCCAATCATCATCAAGGCATCTATGGGTGGCGGTGGACGCGGAATGCGTATCGTCAGAAGTGAAAACTCCCTTGCAGAAAGTTACGATCGTGCTAAATCAGAAGCAAAAGCCGCGTTTGGTAAAGATGAAGTATATGTAGAAAAATTTGTAGAAAACCCAAAACATATTGAAGTACAAATACTCGGAGATCATGAAGGGAACTTAGTCCATTTATACGAGCGTGACTGTTCTGTACAAAGAAGGCACCAAAAAGTAGTCGAAGTTGCACCAAGCGTCTCGCTATCTGATGAGCTTCGTCATGATATCTGTAAATCAGCTGTATCGTTGATGGAGCATGTAGGGTATATCAATGCAGGTACCGTTGAGTATCTAGTAACGCCAGACGGCAAATTTTATTTCATAGAAGTAAATCCGCGCGTTCAAGTGGAGCACACGATTACTGAGATGGTTACTGGAATCGATATTGTCCAATCGCAAATCCTTATCGCAGAAGGATACCCGTTGCATGGAAAAGAGATTGGAATTCCAAAGCAAGAAGATATTTATTGTCATGGCTATGCGATCCAATCGCGAGTAACGACAGAAGATCCTTCTAATCAGTTCATGCCTGACACAGGTAAGATCATGGCGTATCGTTCAGGTGGAGGTTTTGGAGTTCGATTGGATGCTGGTAATGGATTCCAAGGTGCGATTATCACTCCTTTCTATGATTCTTTACTCGTTAAAGTGTCTACGTGGGCTTTATCTTATGAGCAAGCAGCATCTAAAATGTTAAGAAACTTAAAAGAGTTTCGTATTCGTGGGATTAAAACAAACATTGCTTTCCTTGAGAACGTTGTAACACACCAGAAGTTTTTATCAGGTGATTATGATACTTCTTTCATTGATACAAGCAGTGAACTCTTCGTCTTTCCTAAGCGTAAAGATAGAGGAACGAAGATGCTTTCCTATATCGGTGCAACAACAATTAATGGTTTCCCGGGACTCGCTAAGCAGGAGAAACCTAATTTTGCTAAACCTCGTATTCCAAAAATAAAGCACTCAGAACCGATTCCAAATGGAACGAAGCAATTGTTAGACGCTGAGGGGCCAGAAGCTGTGTCTCGCTGGATAAAGGATCAAAAGAAACTCTTACTTACGGATACAACCTTCCGAGATGGTCACCAATCATTGCTAGCAACTCGCGTTCGTACGAATGACCTTTTGCACATTGCTGAACCGACCGCAAGATTATGGCCAGAAATGTTCTCACTTGAAATGTGGGGAGGAGCAACGTTTGATGTTTCTTATCGTTTCCTTAATGAAGATCCATGGGACCGCTTGATTAAGCTGAGAGAAAAAGCTCCGAACGTGTTGTTCCAAATGTTACTTAGAGCTTCAAACGCAGTAGGTTACAAAAACTATCCAGATAATGTCGTTGAAGAGTTCGTTAAAAAGTCATCAATGGCAGGAATCGATGTGTTCCGAATCTTTGATAGCCTAAACTGGGTGGAAGGGATGAAAGTGGCAATCAGAGCTGTTCGTGAGACAGGAAAAATTGCCGAAGCAGCCATCTGCTATACAGGAGATATTTTAGACCCGAACCGCACGAAATATGATCTGAAATATTATGTGAATCTCGCGAAAGAACTTGAAGCGGAAGGAGCACATATACTAGCTATTAAAGATATGGCTGGACTATTAAAACCTCAAGCTGCTTATGACTTAGTATCAGCGCTTAAGCAAGCGGTCGAAATTCCAATCCATCTTCATACGCATGACACGAGTGGTAACGGAATCTATACTTACGCAAAAGCGGCTGAAGCAGGTGTTGATATCGTAGACGTTGCTGTAAGTTCTATGGCGGGTCAGACCTCTCAACCTAGTGCTAATTCACTCTACTACGCGTTAGCAGGGAACGAAAGACAGCCAGATTTGAACATTGATCATGTTAAAGATCTATCTTCTTACTGGGAAGATATCAGAAAATATTACTCAGGGTTCGAAAGCAATTCGGCTGCACCAGATCCGGAAGTTTATGAGCATGAGATGCCAGGCGGGCAGTTTAGTAATCTTCAGCAGCAAGCAAAGGCAGTCGGTCTTGGAGACCGCTGGGATGAAGTCAAACAGATGTATCGCAGAGTGAATGATATGTTTGGCGATGTGGTTAAAGTTACACCATCGTCAAAAGTTGTAGGTGACATGGCTCTGTATATGGTTCAGAACAATTTAACGGAAGATGATGTTTATGATCGAGGAGATTCATTAGATTTTCCTGATTCTGTTGTAGAATTCTTTCAAGGGTACCTGGGGCAGCCGTACGAAGGTTTTCCTAAAGAGTTGCAGCGTATCATCTTAAAAGGAAGAGAACCTTTGTCAGAGAGGCCTGGAGAGCTTTTAGAAGCTGCTGATTTTAATGACATTAAGGAAACGTTATTCCATAAGATCAATCGCCAAGTAACAAGTTTTGATGTTTTGGCGTATGCGCTATATCCAAAAGTATTCTTAGATCGTGAAAAGATGTATTCACAATTCGGTGATATCTCAGTTCTTGATACGCCAACATTCTTTTATGGAATGAAGCTAGGGGAAGAGATTGAAGTCGAAATTGAACAAGGTAAGACTTTAATCGTGAAGCTCGTTTCAATCGGTGAAGCTCAGAACGATGGATCTAGAGTACTTTACTTTGAACTTAACGGTCAATCGCGTGAGATCGTAGTAATCGATGAAAGTGCAAAAGTAACCGTATCTGCAAAACAAAAAGTAGATCCTTCAAACCCATCTCAAATTGGTGCAAGTATGCCAGGAACGGTGATAAAGGTTTTAGTTGAACAAGGAGAAAAGGTTAAAAAAGGTGATCATCTGATGATTACTGAAGCCATGAAGATGGAAACAACCGTTCAAGCTCCATTCGATGGAACCGTTAAAGAGATCTCTGTTCAAAACGGAGAAGGAATCGCTGCTGGCGATCTTTTAATAGAGTTGATCAAGTAAAAATAAAAGCTGTTTTCGTAAACTTTGTTGATCTTGAAAGTGTTGATTTCCGTTACAGGCTGCTCGCTTTCCACGGGGCAGGCGGTGAGCCACATTCGTACGTTTCACTCTTAAGTGTCTCACCTGCCCGCCTGTCCCGTAGGAGTCTCGCGCCTTCCATTCCAATCAATTGTCAAAGGTGACAAGGAGTTAAAAGCAACAATCATTTAGAAACAGCAAAATAAAAAAACCAAGGTGCAAAACGTGCACCTTGGTTTTTTTGATTTACTTTCGATAGACGATTAACGCTAAGTAGCTCAGCGTTCCAAACAAGAAGGAAATGATCAATCCATGACCAAGGGCCACGAATAAATTTAAGTTGGAATAAACGATCAATGCTCCAGATACACCTTGGAGAATGACGAAAAGTAGAGCGAACTGAAATCCTTTTGTTACTACTTTTTGATCGCTATAGTATTTTCGAGCATGATACCAAGCATATACGATCCAAATAAACAGGACGATAGCTGCAATACGGTGCAACAGATGAATGCTTGCTTGAGAACCTATCGTTGCGAATATGGTTCCGTTACATAAAGGGAACTCAGGACCACAGCCCATGCTTGAGCCAGTATGCCTTACGAGCGCACCCGTGTATACAACAGCATACAGATAAGCGAATAACCAGTAGATGTTCTTTTTAAATGCGGGTGATACTTTTGCAATAAATGGACGATCAGGATCTTCAAAAGAAAGAATCGCTATCAAGAGAACACTCGCGAACGAAACTAGTGAAAAGCCGAAATGAGATGCAAGAACGGCTGAAGATTGGCTCCAAATTACTGCAGCGGCTCCTAGAAGGCCTTGAAGGATAATAAAGAATACAGCTGATCCAGCTAATATCTTTATTTCTTTTCTATGTGGTTCTCGTCTCCAAGCCCAAATCGCGAGTATGATAACGAGCAGCCCAAGCCATGCTGATACAAACCGATGACTTACTTCAATTATGGTTTCAAGTTTTGGTGCAGTAGGTAAGATTTCTCCATAACAGAGAGGCCATGAGTTACCGCATCCGTCACCAGAGCCAGTTTTTGTTACAACAGATCCCATCAGTAATACGAGCAACATACCTAGTGAAGTAATAATAGAATAAATTTGATAAAATCTTTTCAAATCAATCACCTGCTTTTTTTGTCCTATAACCGTTCACAAATTTGTAATATTTTCAACAAGTATTACAGACACCCACATCGTACAAATAATATAAGATACTGTCTATATTAGTCGAAGTATACAAAGCACTATATTTGTTTTATAATGTTAGAGGACATTTTCTTTATATATCACTATCCTATCATATAGGTAAAACGTTCTACTTTACATATTGTGAACAGATGAAGACATTTTTTTACCGTTGATTTTAGAGTCAAGCCCATATAGAATGAATGAGGGCTTAAATAACAGCAAAAGCAAGATTTGGAACATTTTACTCTAAAAGGAGGTGTATCTGTTGAGCAAAACTCCAACTGCATATGAAGTCGCTAACAAAGTAATGGAACCCGGACCTCTATCTGAAACGAACCCTACAGGCACCTGGAAAGATTTTTTGACCATCGCGAAGCTCGGGATCGTTATGAGTAACTTGATTACAACATTTGCTGGATTCTTTCTAGCTTTAAAATATAACAATCATTTGTTCTCTGACAAGATTGGTGCTTTAGTTCTTTGTATTCTGGGTGCTGCACTAGTTATCGCTGGTGGATGCTGCTTGAATAACTATATTGATAGAGATATAGACCAGCTGATGGAACGTACGATTGAGCGCCCGACAGTTACGGGCAGGATCAGTGCGAATCAAGTACTTTGGGTAGGTATTATTCTTTCCGCAATCGGAACAGTTATGCTTGCGATGACTACCTTAACGGCAGCGGTTATGGGGTTGATCGGACTTTTCGTATATGTTGTCGTTTACACGATGTGGCTGAAACGAACTCATTCTATTAATACCGTTGTTGGGGGAATATCTGGGGCAGTACCGCCTTTAATCGGTTGGGCAGCTGTAGATGCTAACCTTCATTGGGTGGCATGGATCTTATTCTTAATCATGTTTTTATGGCAACCTCCACATTTTTTGGCGCTTGCGATGAAAAGATGTGAAGATTATCGAAAAGCGGGAATTCCGATGCTTCCGGTTGTATCCGGCTTCGCATTAACGAAGCGTCAGATGATCTGGTATGTAGCTGCATTACTTCCTGTGTCTCTTTACCTGTTTGAATTTGGTATCGTCTACTTGATATTGGCTGCTGTGTTAGGAACAGGTTGGCTGATTCTAGCGTTATCAGGCTTAAAGACAAAGGATGACATGAAATGGGCTCGTATGATGTTCGTTTATTCGTTGAATTATATGACCATTATGTTTGTTGCGATGATCTTAGTGAACATATAGATTTTATACTGGAACAGCGCGATCGTGCTGTTCCTATAATCGCCATTACATAAAAGGGCTTTCATAAAAAAAGTATAGATGAAGGCTGATCGTTTGTAATCACTCTTAAGAGTGAACCTGTTGTATAAAGAAAAAAGTTTAAATTTTTCGTAAGATCTACTTTTGCTATTTCCATTCAAATAACATATTTATTTGAATTGAATAGATAGAACATTCAGTCAAAACAGACTACAACGAGAAAGTGGGGTATATGTAGTGATGAAAAAATGGCTACAAAAAGGGCGTTTTCTTTCCTTATTTGCCATGTTGGCTCTTCTTTTGATGGGGTGCGGAGATCCGACTCTATCAACTTTGATTCCGCAAGGTGAAGTTGCTGACAAACAGTTCCAGCTGATGCTGATCTCTATTAGTATTATGATTCTGGTTCTGGTGGTAGTTTTCGTTCTTTATGCATTCGTATTATTGAAGTTTAGAAAGAAAAAAGGTGACAATTCTACACCTAAGCAAGTGGAAGGTAACCACATGCTTGAACTATTATGGACAGTTATTCCAATTCTTTTGCTTATCATCTTAGCTGTACCAACTGTTATGAGAACGTTTGAATTCTCTGCAGATGCAAAACCAGCTTCAAAGAACGAGTTAAGCATAAAGGTTACTGGACACCAATATTGGTGGGAGTTTGAGTATCCGAAAGAAGAATTGATCACATCTCAGGAATTGGTTCTTCCGGCAGATACGAAAGTACACGTTGAATTATCATCTGCTGATGTTATTCACTCATTCTGGATTCCTTCACTAGCTGGTAAGACAGATACAAACCCTGGTGATAAAAACAAGAACTATATGTGGTTTGATACGGGAAGTCAGACAGACGTAGTGTACAAAGGGAAGTGTGCTGAACTTTGTGGTGCATCCCATGCTTTGATGGACTTTAAAGTAAGAGTTGTTTCTAAAGAGGACTACAAGAACTGGGTTGCGGGCTATAAAGCGGCTGACGACAAATCTTCTGCTAATGCTGATGGACAACAAGTCTTTGAAAAGAACTGTTTATCTTGTCACGCTGTTGGACAAAACGGCGGGAACACAGGACCTAGCTTAACTGGTTTTGGGGATAAAGACCGTGTAGCAGGTATCTTAGAACATGATAAAGAAAATCTGAAAAAGTGGATCAAGGACCCTCAAGAAGTTAAACCAGGCAACAACATGCCTAAAGTAAATCTTTCTGACGAGGAAATTGATGCCGTTTCGGATTACTTGTTAGGTCTAAAATTGAAATAGTCTTAAGCATTGCAAAAAAGGAGGTTACACCGTGGCAACTCACGAAAGTCACAAAAAGAGAAGTGGGTTAATGGATTGGCTCACTACCGTTGACCATAAAAAGATCGGTATTCTGTATCTTTTGGCTGGTGGCTTCTTCTTCTTAATCGGAGGACTTGAAGCAGTTTTAATGCGTATTCAACTTATGGAACCAGACAGCAAGATTTTCACTGGTGAACTTTATAATCAATTATTAACGATGCATGGAACAACGATGATCTTCTTGGCAGCCATGCCGATTATCTTTGGTTTCATGAATGCGATCGTTCCTTTACAGTTAGGAGCTCGTGACGTAGCGTTTCCTTATGTAAACGCAGTCGGGTTCTGGTTATTCTTCTTCGGAGGAGTGCTATTGAACTTAAGTTGGTTCTTAGGCGGAGCTCCTGAAGCTGGATGGACAGCATATGCTCCGCTATCAACTGTAGCAGAAGATACAGGTGTTGACTTTTATGTACTTGGTCTTCAAATTGCCGGAGCTGGTACTCTTGCAGGAGGAATTAACTTCCTTGTAACGATTATCAACATGCGTGCACCTGGTATGACATTTATGCGTATGCCATTGTTCACATGGGCTTCATTTGTTACTTCTGGGCTTATTCTTTTCGCATTCCCTGCACTTACAGTAGGCTTCTTCTTACTGATGTTCGAACGTGTATTTGATGCTAATTTCTTTAATCCAGATATGGGTGGTAACATTTTGATCTGGGAACACATTTTCTGGATTTTTGGTCACCCGGAAGTATATATCTTAATTCTTCCAGCATTCGGTATTATCTCTGAAGTTATTTCTACATTCTCAAATAAGCGCTTGTTTGGTTATAGCGCAATGGTATTTGCAACAGTGCTTATCGGATTCTTAGGATTCATGGTTTGGGTTCACCACATGTTCACTGTTGGTTTAGGACCTGTAGCAAACTCAATCTTTGCTGTAGCAACTATGGCAATCGCGATTCCAACTGGTGTTAAGATCTTTAACTGGATCTTCACGATGTGGGGCGGACAGATTCGTTTCTCTACAGCTATGCTTTTCGCAGTTGGATTTGTTCCAACTTTCGTAATGGGTGGAGTTACTGGGGTAATGCTTTCTGTACCTGCTGCTGACTACCAATATCATGACAGTTATTTCGTAGTAGCTCACTTCCATTATGTAATCGTTGGTGGTTTGATTTTAGGATTGTTCTCAGGGTTATACTATTGGTACCCTAGAATGTTTAACCGCGTATTGAATGAAACACTTGGTAAGTGGAATTTCTGGTTGTTCTTTATCGGTTTCCATTTAACGTTCTTCCCTCAGCACTGGTTAGGACTAATGGGTATGCCTAGACGTGTTTATACATATATGTCTGGACAAGATCTTGATGGAGCAAACTTTGTAAGTACGATCGGTGCGATTCTTATGGGTGCAGGTACCATTGTACTTTTAATCAACATCATCATTTCTGCATCATCTAAATATGCAACAACAAAAGATCCATGGGATGGCCGTACACTAGAATGGGCTATGCCAGTTCCAACACCAGAATACAATTTTGCTCAAACACCACTAGTACGTGGTCTAGATGCATTGTATGTTGAGAAGACAGCTGGTAATGGAGATATGACACCTGCAGAACCTGTAGGAGAAATTCATATGCCGAATGGATCGATCCTGCCGTTTATTTTATCTTTAGGAATGTTCATTTCTGGTTTTGGTTTTATCTACTCGAACTGGTACGTAGCAGGAGCAGGTCTAGGGCTTGTATTGATCACCATGTTCTTACGTTCTATTATTGATGATCACGGGTATCATATTCATAAAGAAGAAGTTGAAGCAGACATTAAAGGGGGTAGAGCTTAATGAATGCTGGAGAACGTTTAACAGATGCGAATTTCCCTGCTCATCCTGAAAAAGCTACCCTTGAAGGTAAGAACAAATTTTTAGGATTCTGGTTATTCCTTGGTGGAGAAACGGTATTATTTGCAACGCTTTTCGGAACATATCTTGGTCTTAGAAATATGCATTTAGACGGCCCTTCTGGGGCAGAACTATTTTCACTGCCATTAGTATTTCTAGCTACAATGCTGCTACTAACTAGTTCACTTACGAGTGTGTACGCAGTACTTTCTTTAAAGCAGAACAAAGTACGTTCATTGCAAGGCTGGTTCCTCGTAACATTATTATTAGGTCTTGGATTCTTAGGTCTAGAGATTTATGAGTTCATACATTATGTTCACGAAGGACATACGTTTACAAGCTCTGCGTTTGGTTCAGCTTTCTATACGTTAGTAGGTTTCCACGGAGCACACGTATTGTTTGGAATTCTTTGGATCACAACATTGTTAGCAAGAAACTGGAACAGAGGGATTACATTATCTAATGCTCCAAAATATTACTTGTTTGCTCTATATTGGCACTTTGTCGATGTTGTATGGGTATTCATTTTTACCGTTGTTTATCTAATGGGAAAGGTAGGCTAAACTCATGGCTAATCACACACAAAACCCTGAAACTACCGTTCATCGTCACGAAGAGATTCAGCGTAAGCTTGCCTTGAAAGAGGAGCGTAAGCATCATAACGTTTCTTTTGTCATGATGATTCTTTTAACGATCGTTGCATTCTTTGCGATCTGGAGTGACAAGATTAGTGATTCATTTGCTGTTTTGTTTATCCTTACACTGGCAGTTGTTCAAGTTTTCTTCCAGCTATATGTTTGGATGCACTTAAGCCACAAAGGACATGACTTCCCAATCTGGGGTATGGCAAGTGGTATATTGGTTGCAGCTATTACAGTAGCTTCCTTAATGGGACTTATTTGGACATCGTAATCAAGGAAAGGCTGCATCTCGTATGCAGCCCTTTTTATTTGTTACAATATTACGAATTGTCACTATTATTCCGTACAAGTACCAACTATGATTGATATAGTATTTATGGGTACTTTTATAAAGGAGATGACAGACATGCATCATAATCATCATGTTCATCATACTAGTTTAAGTGATTATAACTGGTACGAGCTTTTTCCGCCTTCTATATATGTTTTAGCCATCATTCTTGCGTTCGTTTACTTTCGGTTCGTTGCGAGAGATAAACAGGGGAAGAAGCTTGCAACAAAATGGCAGCAGACTTCAATGATCGCTTCACTTTTGTTGATGATCATTATAAAAGGGACGCCTGTTCAGGTTTTAGGACACAATTATTTATTCAGTGTTCACATGGTACAGATGGCTGTTCTTTATTTAATGATCGCACCTCTTATGATACTTGGGATTCCTGAGGTGAGATGGAAAAGTTGGTTAAGTAAGAAAACAATTCTTACTCGGATTTTTCATTTCCTTACTAAACCGTTGCTAGCGTTGCTTATCTTCAATGCAGTATTTTCTTTGTATCATATTCCTTTAGTGTTTGATGCAGCCGTTTCAAATCCTGTTATTCATTATGGGTATCATGCTTTATTATTAATTACGGCTTACACGATGTGGTGGCCGGTTCTTTGTCCGGTTAAAGAGCTTGATACGTTGTCAGATATCAAAAAGATCGGATACGTGTTTGCTAATGGTGTATTAATGACTCCAGCTTGTGCGTTGATCATGTTTGCTGATTTTCAGCTTTATGAAACATATAGAAATGTGCCACAATTGTTTGAAACGATGACGCCGAAAGAAGATCAGCACGTAGGTGGAGTAACGATGAAGATTTTCCAAGAAGTGATCTATGCCTTTGTACTCGGATTAATCTTTACGAGATGGGTGAAAAAAGAACGATTGCGTGATAAAGCGGACTTGGAGTTAATTAAGAGACAAAACAGTCAATTGAAACCCGAATTAAAGTAACCGGCATTTTTGCGGGTTATTTTTTTTGTCTAAACCTAAGTTTATACTTGCAAACAACATGATCTCAGATGCATATAATCTCCTCATGGCACTGGAAAGCGAATCTTACGAAATGTACCTAAAAAAGACAAACAAAATCACAACAGAAAAAAGAAATTGCTCGTTGGTGTCGAAATATATAGTAAAGCCGAGTAGAAAGGAAAGAAAAATCATGAGAATCAGTGCCAGACAAGCCGCTAAAAAATTTATAGAGTCTCATTATCCAAACTGTGATGTAGCCTATCTGGCTGGCAGTGTTGTTAGGGGAGAAGAAACAGAAAGCTCTGATTTGGATATCATCATCATAGACAGTTCTATCAGTGAGTCATATCGTGAATCACTTACCGAGTATGACTGGCCGATTGAGGTTTTTGTTCACAACATGTTTACTTACAAACGCTTTTTCAAACAAAATATCGACAGAGCCAGACCCTCACTTCCACAAATGTGTGCTGAAGGCATCATTCTTCGTGACTCAGGGCATGCGTCACGGATTAAGAATGAAGCTTTACAGTTATTAAAAGCAGGGCCTACTCCGTGGAAGACGATTGAAATCGAGCAAGCACGATATTTCTTAACCGATCTATTAAACGATCTAGAAGGTTCTACCAACGTCTTAGAGGATCTATTTATCGTTTCAAAACTTGCTGATCGTACACATGAATTTGTTTTACGTGTTAATGGACATTGGATCGGGGAAGGAAAGTGGATTCTTCGGGCTTTAAAAGAGTATAGCGAACCTTTTGCTGAACAATTCGCTTCTGTATTTGATGAATATTATTTCAATCGCTCCAAATCAAAAGTCATTGAATTTGTTGATGAAGTGCTCGCTCCATATGGTGGCAGGCTATTTGAAGGGTATTCCTCTCAATCTCCAGAAAGAGCTGCTGAATAAGAAAAAACCCCTCATGCAAGAGGGGTTTTTTTAAACGTGTAACTCACTATGCAGTGCTTCGATCAATTTGTTGCATTGATTAACTACGTGTTTTGGGAATACTTCGTCGTATTCTACACCATGCGGGTAGTAATGTTTCCCTACATAAGGTGTTCCAAGTTCAACTTTAGCATGTGGTGTTTCTGTTTCTGCTTCAATAACATGACAAGGGAAACGGAAGTAGTAAACGTCACCATTCGTCATATCTTCAAATTTGTAATCATATGTAATACGTTCATAATCCCATTGGCCAGCACGGATCATGCCATGGTTATCCATCACATGCTCTAAAAGTGAAAACTCAACAACCTTCCCGTTTAAGCCGCTTTCTTCAAATTTCATTGTGAAACCTCCTAGGAATTCAATAAAAAATAATAATCACTTCTTAATGATATTATGAAAGCGCTAAAGATGCAATCATTGTCAAAAGTGCGCATATTTGTTTTTCTTTCGTAAAGCATAAAGAAGTATAGATTTAAAATAACGAGGAGGTAATGTTTGTGAAAAAAGTAAGTGACATCATGACGAGGAATGTAGATTATGTAACACCACAAGACAATGTTTACGAAGTAGCCGTAAAAATGAAGCAGGATAATGTAGGTGTTATTCCTGTTTGTGAGAATGATCAAATTATCGGAGTAATCACGGATCGAGATATTGTCGTCCGGGGAGTTGCTGAGAAACGTCCAGGGTCTACAAAGGTATCCGATGTTATGAGCGATAATCTGTTTACAGGTTCTGCAGATATGACAGTTGAAGAAGCAACGGAACTTATGGCAGACAAACAAGTAAGAAGACTTCCAATCGTAGAGAACAATAAACTTGTAGGGATTATCTCGTTAGGAGATCTTTCCCTAGCTAAAGAGAGTGACTCCGCTGCAGGACATACCCTTTCACAAGTTTCTGAGCAAAGAGATCAGATTCAATAATTGATGTTGATTATATAAAACAGTTCCTTTTATAGGGGAGCTGTTTTATTTTTGAAAGGTTTCATCCAAACACATACCCTCTATGCTAAACTAAGAAGAGAAGAAAGATATAGGGGGAACCATTATGCGAGGATTGGTTACTTTTTTCCTATCCGTTTTTATTTTGATTGGCTTATTTTTTTATGATGTACTACCAGAATTCACAGTCGAGAAAGAAAAGCCTGATACAAAAGTAGAGTACATAGAAGAAACATTAAAGATTCCTGATGATGCTGTTTCTAACTGGGTTGGTAAAGATATATCTGAATTTAAAGAGCAATGGGGAGAACCTGAAAGGATAGATCCATCTAGCTATGGTTATGATTGGTACATATATGGAAACAAGAGTCCCAAAGGATATCTGCAAGCAGGTGTAGAAAACGGAAAAGTAGTTACGTTGTTTGTCATTGGATCTGATGTGAATACATCACCATTTACGATTGGAGAGAATTCAAACACGATCATCCAAAAGTTTCCGATTGAGAGTGACATCACTATTAACGACGGAGAAGATTTCTTTAGATTTGAACTGTCTGAGCAAGAAGTTATGCTGCGTCCACTGATTAAATTGAAAGATAACATTTGGGTACAGCTTTATTTTGATAAGTTTACGAATCAGCTATCCAGTGTAAGATATACTACTTCGGATGTCTTGTTAAAACAAAGGCCATACTCGATCGTTTATCGAGGAGATCTTCCCCCGCTTGGGCAGTTAAGCGATGATGAACAAAAAAAGGTAGATCAATCTGAAGAACAGCAAGTTTTTGAGTTAACGAATATTATCCGTCTTAAATACGACAAAAATCCGTTGCAGTGGGATGAGAAAACTTCGGAAGTAGCGTTTTTGCATTCAAAAGATATGTTAGATCAGCAATATTTCTCTCATGAGAGTAAGGATGGACGTACGCTTTCAGATAGGCTGCAGCAAAAGCAAGTAAAGTTTCTGCAAGCGGGAGAGAATATAGCTGCAAACTATACGGATGGTATAGCAGCTGTAGAAGGCTGGATGAACAGTGAAGGGCATAGGAACACACTTTTAAACAATGAGTACACTCATTTAGGAGTGGGTGTAGATAATAAGTATTACACACAGAATTTCTTAGTACCTATGAAGTAAATAGAGATAGTAAAGCTGAACCTCAAAAGGTTCAGCTCTTTTTTTTGAGAAGGTATTTTTGAGGAATTTTCGGTTATTCGGCAAGTTTAAAAAATGTACCTGATGCAGAAGCGATTAAAGTACCTTTTTCATTACGTACTTTTCCATCCATACGGACCAATTGTCTGCCATTATGTACGACTTCAGCACGGCAAATGAACAACTCTCCAACGCCAGGAGTTAAAAAGTCTACTTTTAATTCGACAGTCACAGCACCTCTTTTGTTACCTGGAACAAGGCTGGCCATCGTGCCCATTGCTGTATCTAAAAGTGTTGCGGTTAAGCCGCCATGTAAGATTCCGATTGCATTGTCGAGTAAGGGAGAATTGGGCATCTCCATCTCTAACGTATGATCATTGATTCTAGTTGTTTTAAAATCTAATAAAGAAGCAATGTGTGTCTTATGCTGCTTTTCTCTTTTCGTTTTCAAACTGTTTAAGAAACGTTTCATGACTTGTTGCTCTTGTTCAGTACTGGTTTCGAAATACTCGTTCCACTCGTCCTTAATGTTCAATAGTCTCTCCCTCAATCTTTTTTTATTTTTATTGTACCTTTTTGGGCGGATGAGAATAAAGTAAACAGAATTAACTTTGCATGAATAATAAAAAATGGGCGCACCAATTTATGGGCACTTATGTATCATGTAGTAAACATCATTCGTCAGTGGATGGCTGGGGGTGGATTCTGTGGTAAAGACTGATATAGAAAGTTTCAAGGAGTTCGTTCATAAACATCCTGATTTAATTAAGGAAGTAAAGAAGAATAAGAGGCCTTGGAAAGAAGTTTATCAGGATTGGATTGTTTTGGGAGAAGAACATGAAAGCTGGAATCAGTATGCAAAAGATAAGGATAAAGATAAAAAACAAGAAGATCGCTCTAAGTCTGAGAAGACAAGAACAGAACTTACAGTTGGAGATATTGTTACTGGTTTAAGTAAACTGCAAATAACGGATGTACAAAAATATTTATCCCAATTTGGTAGTCTGATGGATGCGGTTCAAGAACTATTACAGCAATTTAACAATCAGTCTGACAGACCGAACCAACAGCCGGAAAATAGAATGAATGATTATCCTTCATATAGGGATTAAAAGGATGTGTGCGGTGTGCGAAGAGAAATTCTCGAATACTTAAATACAAGACCTGACTTGAAATATTATATAAGAGAAAAACCAGAGTGGTATAGAAAGCTGAGTAGAAACCCTTTTTCAGTGTCTGAGCTGGAAGAGGGTGCGAAAGTGTTTTACGGGCGTACCTTCGGGCAAAGAGTGGATCGTTTTCATCAACAGGTACAAAACTTTGGTTTATTAATGGAATTGATCTCTGTAATGGGTGATGAAGTAAAGGGAAGCGATGCTCCTATGCCGAATGATTTTCAGCCAATGCCAGACTCGCTAAACAACGGTTAAGAGTTTTTGAGGGATAATAAGAATCAATAAGGAAAAAACTACTTCTATAAGGAGTGGTTTTTTTATGAAAATAAGAAATAGACGGATTTATGCAGGTGGTCTATTAGTGATTATCGTGCTCACACTATTTACGATTACCAAATTCCACGAAGAAACTTCTGATCCCAAACCAAAAGCTGTAGAGGTATCTGCTTCATATCCAATCATGGATAAAGACTGGGCAGTCAATTATCATGTGAAAAAGCAGCGGATCTATTTTGAGAATATTATTTCAAGGTTTTCCTTCCAAGGTGGTCTTACGAAGACACCAGGAAATAAGGATGGATACATTGCTGTTTTTGTAAACAATAAGTGGAAGATGAATGCTAATCAATCCATGTTCATCTTAAAGAATATGAATTCTGGTAAGCACAAGATTACTCTGCAGCTGAAGAAGAAAGATGGATCTGATTACGGATTAAAGAAAAATATAGTCGTTCAAGTTCGATAACTCTTCAATTTATGAAGAGTTTTATTTTTTGTAAGAAGTCTGCTATGCTTTTAAGTCTATTCAATATCCGCTATAATAGATTAGAAACCTCATACCTAAAGGGAGGTGTGACGTATGAGTTTAGACCAAAGTGTATTGCTGGAAGAATCATTAGCATTAGCAGAGATGGTTGCTGATTCCAGTGTTGCATTAGCATATAGAGAGTCAAAATATAACCTAGAGCAAGATGTTGAAGCACAGAAAATGATTGCTCGTTTCGCAAAAATGAAAGAACAGTATGAAGAAGTACAGCGATTTGGAAAATATCATCCTGATTTTCATACCGTTTCAACACAAGTTCGTACTCTTAAACGGGAGCTTGATTTTCATGAAAATATAGCTCAATTTAAGAAAGCAGAAAAAGAACTTGAAAATTTATTGATGGAATGCAGCAAAATCATTGCTTACAGTGTATCTCAACAGATTAAAGTTCCTACAGGCAATCCGTTCTTCGATGAGAGCTCTTGCAGTGGTGGATGTGGTTCAGGCGGATCCTGTGGCTGTGCTTAAACTTAGTCTCTAAACCGAATGCAGTCAAAACATAAGTTTCCGCAGCAGAACATTTTTTCTTGCGGTACTAAAAAACGCATCCGGTATACATGAAGATTTTCTTCTGATCTTACAAATGTAAGGTTCAATGTTAGCCGTTTCCCTTTCATAGCTTTTACGGCATGTTTTTTTACAGAATCAGTTGAGTGATCGATTGAAAACTGCGAAGAAACCGTTACATATATGAAAGGGATACCGGCCATCATTTTTTTTTCAACATGAATGATTGAAGGGTCTTGTTTCATTCGATTCAAAAAATGTTCCCAAACGTTGTTTAAGTCCAATCTACATCACTTCCTAACAGGGAGTATTCATTTATTTGATCAATACAGTATATAAAAGGGGCTTTAATTATGATAGGTAATCGTCGTGGGCTATCTGTTTTTCTCCATTCATTAAAGTTTTCAAAACAGTTAAGACGTTATGGTAATGTGCATTATGTTTCTCGAAGATTGAAATATGCTGTTTTGTACTGTGATGGAAACAAAATAGATGAGATCGCAGCAAAGCTTGAATCTTTGCATTTTGTAAAAGAAGTAAAAAGGTCTCATAAACAAGAGATCAAGACAGAATATGAAAGTAAAATTGTTGATAAAGCGAAAGAGTATGACTATAAGATGGGGATTTAAGAGACAGGCCGCTAATAATAATAGCTGCCTGTTTTTTTTATGTTTGTTTTTTGTCAGTAATTCCATTTATAAGTCTTCAAAAGAATTTATAAGTCTTGAAGAAATTTTATAAGTCTTCAAATTTTTTTATAAGTCCTCAAAAAAATTTATAAGTCTTCACCTATTTGGCAAAAAATTATTTTATAACAAAGGCGGAATTAGATAATTTAAACGAAGAATCCCTGTTAGATAGTGAAAAAAGAGTTCTGTTTCAGCAAAATCTGTTGATGGCTTTACATCAAATGTAATCACTTCTTTATTTAATTGTGCGGCCTTTGCCTCGAATAGATCAATTCGTTTAGAAGGATAAGGTACTCCCTCTCGGCAAATGTATAGTGGCTGAAACTTTCCCTCTGAAGCTGGGTTCAGGACAGCAACAAGAGACGCATACATTTTATCTTCTTTCTTAACTTTTAAACATAATAACTGTGAGATACGATCTTTGTTCGTTTCCATGATCTCAAGTAGTTCATAAAGATCAGAATACCCTTCTCCAAGCTCAATAAATCGTTGAATCATCATTCAATCCCCTTTCTATAAAACAATGTAGCATAATCATCTATCTGCTTAAAGGCTTTTAAGCATGAAAAAAAACCTGCAGCAAAAACTGCAGGTTGCCTTTAAAACAAAAATCACTTCTGTTTAAAGGCGATGGGAGAGGAGAAACCGGATGAAGAACTTATGGGGAGTAAGTCTTCTCCGCGGTTGGCAACAACATCGTTCGTTGATGTTGTTACAAATAGTATGACCGCATTTAATTTGACTTATACTTATAAGAAAAAGATTTGATGTTTGAATACAGGAATACTTGTGATAGGATAAGTAAGGGAAAACGGATAAAGAATTGAGTGAATAACGTGAGAGTAATAGCTGGAGAATGCAAAGGAAGACCACTTAAAGCTGTACCAGGTACGAACACAAGGCCGACAACTGATAAGATTAAAGAATCTATCTTTAACATGATCGGTCCTTTTTTTGAGGGAGGTACAGGTCTCGACTTATATGGTGGAAGCGGTGGCTTAGGTCTAGAAGCTTTAAGCCGGGGCATGGAGCACTTCATTTTCATTGATAAAGATCAAAAAGCCATACATACGATTAAAGAGAATATCAAACAATGCAACTACGAAGACAAAACAGAAGTCTTTCGAAATGATGCAAAAAGAGCATTGAAAGCGCTTCATAAAAGAGAGATGCAATTCGATATGATTTTTCTTGATCCTCCTTATGCGAGACAGATGTTATTAAAGGATATGGAGGAGATCGACAAGCTGGAACTACTCTCTCCAGAAGGAAGTATTGTGACTGAACATGGTACGGATGTAACACTACCTGAGGAGATCGGAAACTTTTATCAGGTCAGACAGGAAACATACGGAAAAACAACTACAATAACAATCTATAAACGCGATTAACATAAAGTATGAGGTGAAAAAAATGCCAGCAACTGCAGTCTGTCCTGGTAGCTTTGACCCCGTAACTCGTGGTCATCTGGACATTATTAAACGTGGAGCAACAGTATTTGATGAAGTAATTGTAGTGGTAGCCAATAATCAAAGCAAAGACCCTTTGTTCACAGTTGATGAGAGAATCGTCCTTTTAAAGGAAGTTACGAAGCAGTTTCCTAATGTGAAAGTAGACTCTTTTAACGGCCTTCTGATCGATTACGTAAAGAATATCGGAGCAAATGTGATACTTAGAGGATTACGTGCAGTATCAGATTTTGAATACGAGATGAAAATTGCTTCGATCAACAAAAAATTAGATGACGAAGTCGAAACATTCTTTATGATGACAAACAATCAATATTCCTTCCTGAGCTCAAGCATCGTTAAGGAAGCAGCAAAGTATCATGCGAATGTTTCAGATCTTGTTCCGGAAGTTGTGGAAGAAGCTTTAAAAGAAAAATACAACAGCCCCCGTTAAGTACGGAGGCTGTTTTTTTTCATAAGACTTCTATTCCACAACAAGATTGAAATCATTAAGAATCCAAGTGTGACATAATGGCTATGCATTAGGGCTAGCATGCCAAATTCACTTATGTGCACGGTTTTTTCTGCAAGAAATGCAAATGCTGGAGCAGTAGTGCTTTTAACGTGATACAAATAAGGGAATACTAATAGACAAATGATCGCAGATAAGAATCCATGAAGTATTCTTGCAAAAAAGAAAGGCTTGAACTTGATATCTGTATCAGCAAGTATACTAGCGACTTGTGCTTGAACGGAAAAACCGCTAAAAGCTAATATAAAACTTACGATGACGGCTTGCTGTAAAATGGGTGATTGTGCGAGACTCGTTAAATTACTTCCTAACGTAATCTCAAAGATTCCTTTAATCAGAGGAAGACTTAATTGTTCGGATAGGGAAAGCATAATAAATAAATAATTGATAAAGTTTGAGAGAAGTTGAGCCACATGAAGAAGATCCATCATCTTACTTAGTACGGAGAAGAGAATAATGAACCCACCGATCATAAGCAGTGTCTTTGTAGATTGCTGAACAGCATCTCCAAGAAGCTGTCCGATGGGACGATTGTCTGCTAATCTAGCTTCATGCATATGTTTAAACGCATTGGTAAGACCTTTTCCTCTATAACGTACTTCTTTATTAACTGGTTCTTTTTTCCATCCATGGAACCTCATGATAAGTCCAACGAAAATGTTGCCCACATAGTGGCTGACTGCGAGAACGATTCCGAGAGCTGCGTTATGAAAAAAGCCTACTGCAATCGCGCTGAACATGAATAAAGGGTTCGAACAATTCGTAAAAGACACGAGGCGCTCTGCTTCTAGTGTCGTGATCTGCTTTTGGTGCCATAATCGTGCCGTCAGCTTTGCACCGGCAGGAAATCCTGAAGAAATGCCCATCGCCCAAACGAATCCCCCAGCACCCGGTACACGGAAAAGCGGTCTCATAAGAGGTTCAAACAATACACCTATAAGATGTACGACGCCAAACCCCATCAATACTTCTGATAATATAAAAAATGGCATTAAAGATGGGAAAACAACGTCCCACCACATTTTCAAACCGTTTACGGACGCCATATATGTTTCTTTTGGGTATATGATTATTGATATTGCTATGATAATAGCCGATGCTGACAATACAAGTGTTTTGAAATAAGCTTTGTTCATAAAGGGGAGCGCTCCTCTCACGTAATTCCACTATACTTACTTGTCCTCATCCTTATTTATACGTATAGCCTTACTCTTTAGACCATATGTTAAAAAAAGACGGTGCTTCTAAAGGAGGAGCAAAGCATGAAAGAACCAAAAATCGGACTTGCTCTAGGATCTGGCGGTGCTAGAGGGTTTGCTCATCTAGGTGTTGTTAAAGCAATAAGAGATGCAGGAATACCTATAGATATGATAGCTGGAAGCAGCATGGGAGCTTTGGTCGGTGCGATGGTGAGTATGGGTCATAGCGATGAAAACCTTTACCGGATGGCAACGCTCTTTAAACGTAAATATTATATGGATTACACGGTCCCTAAGATGGGATTTATCACAGGGAAGAAAATCAAAGAACTCGTAAGGCTTCTCACAAAACAAAAACAAATTGAACAAACGAATATTCCTTTAGCAATCGTGGCAACTGATCTACTACTAGGTGAAAAAGTGGTTTTTAGAACGGGACCTATTGCAGATGCTGTTCGTGCAAGCATCTCGATCCCAGGCATATTAGTGCCTGAAAAAATAGATGGAAAACTATTGGTGGACGGTGGAGTTATTGACCGCGTACCTGTTTCTGTGGCACGAGAGATGGGAGCAGACCTTGTAATCGCAGTTGATATTTCGCATTTTAAAGCAGAACTTCAGGTTTCTTCTATTTTTGATGTTATCATTCAAAGTATCGATATCATGCAGCGTGAAATGGTGCGCTGGCACGAAATTTCCGCTGATATTATGATTCGTCCAATGGTTGAGCAGTTCAGTTCTACAGCATTTAAGGATGTAAATGATATAATTGCTATAGGAGAAGAAGCAGGAAGAAAACAGATACCAAAAATTTTAGAAAAGATCGACAACTGGAAGGAGTCTATGCATGACCACTGAAAAAACAACGAAACGAAGTAACTTTTTCTCAAAAAATAAATTCATTATTCTTTTTTTACTGGTGTTTGCTTTTATAGCATTCTATCCACTCCCTTACTACATTACCTCTCCTGGGGATGCCAGAGTGTTAGATCCCATCATTAGCGTAGAGGGAGGAGACGACGATAAGGGAGTGTTCATGCTAACAACAGTGTCGGTAGGTACAGCAAACATTCCGCAATACATATGGGCAAAGCTAAGTGATTATCGTGAAGTCATCCCTGCTGATCAGATCAGAGGAGAAGATGAGACGGATGAAGAATACAATCAAAGACAACTGCAGATGATGGAAGATTCACAGCATGCGGCCACCATTGTTGCCTATCAAGAGGCAGGAAAGAAAGTAGACATCGAATACCATGGTGTTTATGTAACAGGAATCATGTCTGGAATGCCGGCAGAAGAAAAGTTAAAAGTTGGAGATAAGATTATTGCTGTTGACCGTAATCCAGTTATGGAAACAAAGAAACTACTCGATACGCTCGCTCCTAAGAAAGCAGGAGATGCGGTTGATTTAACGGTTCTACGCGGCGATAAAAAATTAAATGTGAATTTAAACATTGAAGAGTTTCCAAAGAAATATATTCAAGATCAAGGACCGAAAGCGGGTCTTGGCATTACTTCTCCTGTAGCAGATGTATCCATCGTAACAGATCCGAAAGTGAAGATTGATACATCACAGATCGGAGGACCTTCAGCTGGGTTGATGTTCACGTTAGAAATTATGGATCAGTTAACACCAGATGATCTTACACACGGGAAGAAAATTGCAGGAACCGGAACGATGGACCTTCAAAAGAATGTAGGGCCGATCGGAGGTATACAACAAAAGATTGTTGCAGCTGATGAAGCAGGTGCTGAGATTTTCTTTGCCCCTGTTGATGGAAATAATTACAATGATGCCGTGAAGGCTCAAAAAGATATAGGGTCTAAAATGAAGATTGTTCCAGTTAAGACACTGAACGATGCACTCGACTATTTGAAAAAATTGTAAAGAAAAAGGATGCAGAAGCCAGAAATGGCTTTTATGCATCCTTTTTTTGCTCGTCTTGAGCGGGTGTTAAGCACGCTACGACTAGCGCCATATCAAGAACACGAGCGCAATTTCAAAACAGACCAAACTTTAAGTCTTAATCATCACACCATAACTGGCGGAGTATTGAATTCTTCTTTCTCAGCTCGTAAAATATTCCGAGCAGCACCTTGGGCATAAACTAAAGAAGTTCTCGCTTCCATCCTCAATCCAGCAAAATCATGCTTAGAGACAGTAGTGACAAGAGGAAGGTCTAAAGATTTTTTGACAGTACTTAAATAATCTCTGCCTTTACTTGTCATCCCTAACACGCGAATGTATGAGGGTGGTGAGTCTAGAATGGCAAACATCTCGTCTTTTTGGACCTTATTTAAAACGTGTAAACAAGCGCGCTGCAATCTTGTCCATGTATAACGTTTTGTCTTTAAATGATTCATGAAAGTCTCGAAGGAGTCAGATCTCTTCATCGCTTCGATCATCCTGTATTCTAAACCCTCTTCAACTTCATAATAACGGTTTATTTCACTGGGACTTGTAGATAATAGTTGATAACGAAGAAGAGGATAGAATCGCTCCCAATTCATAAGTGTACCTTTTTCACTTTGTTCTTCAGCTAATAACTCAAGTGTGTAACGGGGCATATAAGTTGCTGCTTGATCAGGTTCTCTTGTGAAAATAGCTTCTCTGATAGCTGTTGCACTAGCAATATTACCTTTGCCTAGCATTACATCATGGTAATCAGCATTTTTCCTCTTTATCGTAAAAGGTCGTATATGAAAACCTAACTCACGGCTAGCTCTTACATACTCAAACCCTAAAATATTATTCGGTTTACTGAGATCGAGAGCCAGTGGAATATCAAGTGATTCGTATGCTCGTGAAGCAGCTGATGGATATGATAGACCTTTGTTCATAAATGACCGAACAAGTTCTTGGTAGGTTTCCTGTTGAGCGTTTACCGATTCATGAGTCTGGTTGAAAAGTTCAGCATCTCCAGATTCACTTCCAAAGCAAAAGGACTCTGCACCAAGAGATTGCAGCAAAAAAATGCTACCGAATGCAAAACGCGGCGCATGGCTAGTTGCGAATGAATAAGGAAGTTCAATGACAATATCTGCTCCACCTAATAGCGCCATCTTTGTTCTTTTCCATTTTGATAAAAGAGCAGGTTCTCCACGTTGAAGGAAATTACCGCTCATCACGGCGATTATACAATCAGCGCCTGTAGCTTTTTTCGTTTCTTGTAAATGATAATAATGTCCATTGTGAAACGGATTATATTCTACAACAACTCCAGATGCTTTCAACTGTTCCACTTCCTTTTAAACGTTCGATTATACTTGTTTACATTGTACTAAAAAGAGTTTAGAATCAAAAGTATCAGTGTAAAGATAAAATATTGACATTTTATTTGATGACCGATATAATTACTACTGTTGCCTTGAGGTGATAAAGACATGAAATGGTCACTACAAGAAATTAAAAATTTTTACCGTAAACCGTTAACGTTTGAACAAAATGTTGATGCGAGCGGAGTGATGGAAAAAGACCCGGAGATCAGAAGCGTTGATCCTGTTCACGTAGAAGGACATGCAGATGTAACTCAGCAAAAAGCCACTTTTTACTTAAACATAAAAGGAAAAATGGTGTTGCCATGTGCCAACACTTTGGTAGATGTGGAATTTCCATTCTCGGTAAAAACGACGGAAATTTTTATTTTCGATCCGAATTATACGGAATACGAAGATGAAGAGAGCCTTCACAAAGTCGAAGGACATTACGTTGACCTTCTCCCTGTCATCGAAGAGCATATTTTGCTTGAAAAACCGTTAAAAATTACGGCTGCTGATGTGACAGACAGTCCCGCTCCTAAGGAAGGAAAAGGATGGCAGAGGGTTACGGATGAAGACATGAAAAACCGGATTGATCCGCGTTTGGAAGGTCTGGCTAAATTTTTTGACGAAGACAAAAAGTGAAAGAATAGGTTATAATGATTCTTTCTAGAACCTTTAAGGAGGTGGATACAAATGGCAGTACCTTTTCGCAGAACTTCTCAAACTCGCCAAGCGAAGCGTCGTACACACTACAAGCTTTCCATGCCTGGTATGGTAAAGTGTCCACAGTGCGGAGAATACAAGTTATCTCACCGCGTTTGCCGTGAGTGTGGATCTTACAAAGGAAAAGAAGTAGTAAGCAAGTAATGAGAAACAGGAAGCTATAGGCTTCCTGTTTTTTCATATACATAAATAAAGCGTTTTCTTTTGTATCGGAGGTGTATATAGTGAACGAGCAACCTGTTTTATGGGAAAAAAAGAATGGAATAGGCTGGATAACGTTAAATCGCCCATCTGTACGTAATGCTATTAATTACGATGTGATGAAGAATTTATCTACTCTTTTAGATGTGGCAAAAAAGGATGATGAGATAAAAGTTCTAATTATAACGGGAGCAGGCACAAAAGCGTTTTGTTCGGGAGGTGACCTCAGTGCTTTTCACTCATTAAAGACTGAAGAGCAGGCGTACGGTATGTTATCTAAAATGGGAAACGTTCTTCATGATCTTTTCTTTTTTCCAAAACCTTCTGTAGCTCTTCTAAATGGATCAGCAGTTGGTGGAGGATGTGAGATAGCATCAGCGTGCGATATCAGACTTGCTCGTGCAGAAGCAAAAGTAGGCTTTATCCAAGGTCGTTTAGGCATTACAACGGGTTGGGGTGGAGGAACTTACCTCCTAGAAAGAATAAACCTTACGAGAGCGATGGATCTTTTGTACAGTGCTACTCCAGTTACAGCTAAGCAAGGTATGGATTACGGATTCATCCAATACGTCATTAAAGGAAACAGCTTGAAAGAAACTGAACGCTATGTAAGTAGGTTTACATCTCAACCTGTTGGCGTCATCGAGTCTTATAAAGCACTTCAGCTTGAAAGATTCGATAAGGGGAAGATGAAGCAGAGCGTACAAAATGAGATCGAACGATGTGCAAAGTTATGGGCGACAGATGAACACCATAAAAGAGTAGAGGCATTCTTAAAAAAATAAGTTTTCCCCATTTTAGTAGAATATAAAGTCTATCTTATCTAGCACTAGCATATTTATATTACAAACCACTAAAATGGGGGGATCTAAATGACAAACTTGCGCCAGGATGCCTGGACAAAAGATGAAGATGCTATTCTTGCTGAGGTAACACTTCGGCACATTAGAGAAGGTAGTACACAGCTGGTTGCCTTTGAAGAGGTAGGAGAGAAATTAACGAGAACACCAGCAGCATGTGGATTTAGGTGGAACTCACTCATTCGTAAACAATATGATAAAGCCATAACTGAAGCTAAGAAAGTACGTAAAGAGCGAAATAAACGAAAAGTTAAACAGTTTGCTTCAATCATTGAGAATCATAATGAGGTACTTCATGATATCCCTTCAAACAGCGCGAAAAGCGATACGCCTCTCTCTTTAAATGACATCATACATTTTTTACAGCAACTTCAAGCTGAAAAACCAGTTTCAAAGAACTTAGAAGCTGAAAATAAAGCGTTACTGTTGAAGCTTCAAAACCTGAAGAAGGAAAACGGAACACTGAAAAGTAAACTTAGCAAAGTGAATAAAGAATATGAGACAGTGTACCGTGATTATAAAGATGTTTTGCAGATTATGGACAGGGCGAGGAAGCTAGTAGAAATACCAGTCCGAAACTAAAAAAAAGATGGCAGATGCCATCTTTTTTTTGATTATGCAAGGCGCTGTTCACTGACCCCTGTTGGATACCAAACGTAAGGATTCTGACCGCGATCACGATCTTGATTGTATGTTACAGCTTCAAAGCCCATCTTCTCCCAAAACCCGCCAGATTGTTGTCTGCCATTTGTTTTGATCGGGAGTTGGAACGTTTTTGCGAACTCTACTAAAGCTTTTCCTAGTCCTTTTGTTTGATGGTGAGGCAATACTTCAAGTTTCCAAAGTTCCAAATAATCTTGTGGAGGATCAAAATATTGATCATAAGCAGATTCGATCTGATATAAGCTCATGCGTGCTACTAGTTTATCACCATAATAAATTCCGTAGAATGGAGACTCACTGTCGTTTTCAATCATATTTTCCTGAAGATCCTCGAGCATTGACAATTCTTGTACGCCGTATTCCTTGAACTGCTTAAATTCTTCAAGCGTTTTATAGTTAACTAATAATTTCTTTACTTCATACTTTAACATATGATCTCCCCCAGTCTTTCTGTACTTTTCTCTATAGATATAGTATATACTAATTATGCAAAAAATTCTTTAAAAATAAAATATTCGTTTAGTTTACGCTTTCAAAAAGGATTTTTGGTTTTTTATGTCGAAAAAGGTAATGTTGACATCAGGAAGGAGGATGAACATGAAAAAAATATTAATCGCTAATCGTGGTGAAATCGCACTGCGGATTATCAAAACGTGTAAGGAAATGGACATTCAAACGGTTGCTGTATATTCTGAAGCAGACAAAGACCTCCCTTTTGTAAAAGCTGCTGATGAAGCGGTACATATTGGTGAACCTCCGGTAGCGAAATCCTATCTGCAGAGTGAAGTGATCCTAGAAGTCGCTCTCAAACATAAGGTAGACGCTATCCATCCAGGTTATGGACTTTTATCAGAGAATGATGACTTTGCCAAAAAGATAGAGAAAGCTGGAATAGCTTTTATAGGTCCCGCGCCTCAAACCATCGAGTGGATGGGTGATAAGATCATGGCAAGAAAAACAATGCAGCAAGCGGGTGTTCCGATCGTACCTGGAACGATCGAGCCTATCGAAGATGTTGAAGAAGGTGTAAAACTTGCTGAACAGATAGGATACCCTGTAATGCTTAAAGCAAGCAGCGGTGGCGGGGGAATCGGAATGGTAAAATGCGATAACAGTGATGACCTTCGCAAACATTTTGTTTCATCCCAGCAGCGTGCTAAAAACTATTTTGGATCTGGCAGAATGTTTATTGAAAAATGTATCGAGAATGCCAGGCATATTGAAGTTCAAATCATGGGTGATACTCATGGGAATATCGTACATCTCTTTGAGCGGGATTGCAGTGTTCAGCGAAGAAATCAAAAAGTTGTAGAAGAATCACCGTCACCATTTTTAACAGAAAGCCTTCGTTCTAAAATTACAGATTCGGCAGTTAAAGCAGCTGAAGCGGTAAACTATGTGAATGCGGGAACAGTTGAATTTGTCGTAAGCGAAAACGGAGATTTCTATTTTCTAGAGATGAACACGAGACTTCAAGTTGAACATCCTGTTACAGAGAGTATCACGGGACTAGACCTTGTAAGATGGCAGATACAAGTAGCAAGAGGTGAGAAGCTGCCATTGACTCAAGCAGAGATTATGAGTAAAGGTCATGCGATAGAGTTTCGACTTTATGCGGAAGACCCGATCACCTTCTTCCCATCACCAGGCAAGATTGAAGGACTAATATGGCCGAAATCTGAGAATGTAAGGATTGATTCGGGTTATGAAAGTGGAAATGCAGTTACACCTTTTTATGATCCTATGATCGCGAAGATAATTGTAAGCGATTCCAACCGAGAAGGATGTATGAAGAATGCGGTTGAATTCTTTGATGCGTTAGAGATAACCGGACTAAAAACGAATACACCTCTTTTTAAAATGATCTTGAAAGAAGAGGATTTTATAAAAGGTGACTATACCACTAGTTACTTAAGTAAAAGAAAAGTTTCAAAACCTTAATTAAACAAAGGAGAGAGAGAAATGAAAGAAATTACAGCATCTATGGCGGGCACAGTTTGGCAAGTATTGGTTAGTGAAGGTGATGAGGTAACAGCAGGACAAACAGTAATTATTTTAGAATCTATGAAAATGGAAATACCCGTTGACGCTGTTGATGCAGGAACGGTAGATAACATTAAGTTTGCATCTGGAGACTTTGTGAATGAGGGCGATGTACTCGTTACACTTAAATAAAATTAGCATGCAAACAATCTGAACGAGCGCTCACTCTCTTGAAGGAGGTATATCATGGTAGCAAAATTAGAAAACGTATTAAAAGATAAGATCGACCAGATTGAAGCTGGTGGTGCACAGAAATATCATGAGAAGAACAGTTCTCAAAACAAGATGTTCGTCCGCGACAGACTAAGACTGCTTTTTGACAATGGTGAATACAGTGTAGAGGATGCTAAATTTGCAAACAATCAAGCAGGAGACCTACCGGCAGATGGAGTTGTGACTGCGATAGGAAAACTTGGCGGGAAAACAGTATGTGTTATGGCCAATGATTCGACTGTAAAGGCTGGATCTTGGGGAGCTAGAACAGTTGAAAAGATTATTCGCATACAGGAGACCGCACAAAAGTTAAAAGTTCCGATGCTTTATCTTGTCGATTCAGCAGGTGCTAGAATCACGGATCAGATCGATATGTTTCCGAACCGCCGCGGAGCGGGTAAGATCTTTTACAATCAAGTAAAAATGTCTGGAATGATTCCGCAAGTTTGTATTCTCTTTGGTCCATCAGCGGCAGGTGGAGCATACATCCCAGCTTTTTGTGATATCGTGATCATGGTCGATCAAAATGCATCCATGTATTTAGGAAGTCCACGAATGGCTGAAAAAGTAATCGGTGAAAAAGTGACGCTTGAAGAAATGGGCGGAGCAAGAATGCATTGCTCTGTTAGTGGATGTGGTGATGTTTTGGCAGCGGATGAAACAGAAGCCATTGAAGAAGCGAAAAGATATCTATCCTACTTCCCGAGTAACTATAAATTAAAAGCTCCAGTTGTTGATGCTATTGCTCCTAAAGCGGGAAGAGAGTTAGAAGCGATCGTACCAGAGAATCAAAATGTCCCGTTTGATATGTATGAGTTTATTGATGGACTCATTGATGAAGGTAGTTTTTTTGAGATGAAAAAGCTATTCGCGCAAGAGATCGTGACTGGTTTTGGACGTATTGATGGAAAACCAGTAGGGATTATCGCGAATCAACCGAAAGTAAAAGGCGGCGTACTGTTTGTTGATTCTGCGGATAAAGCGGCACGTTTTATCACACTATGTGATGCATTCTCAATTCCTCTTCTTTTCTTATCAGACGTTCCTGGCTTTATGATCGGAACAAAAGTAGAGAGAGCTGGAATTATACGTCATGGAGCAAAGTTAATCGCGGCGATGAGTGATGTTACTGTACCAAAGATTTCAGTGATCGTCCGAAAAGCTTATGGTGCTGGTCTATATGCGATGGCTGGTCCTGCCTTTGAACCAGATTGTTGCCTTGCGTTGCCTACGGCTCAAATTGCGGTTATGGGTCCGGAAGCGGCAGTGAACGCTGTATATTCTAACAAGATTAATGAGATTGAAGACGTGAAAGAACGTATCCAATTTGTTCAGCAAAAACAGCAAGAATATAAAGAGCATATTGATATTTATAAGCTTGCTTCTGAAATGATCATAGATGATATTGTTTCACCTTCAGCCTTAAGAGATGAACTTAAAAACCGTTTTGCATTTTACGAAAACAAAGAAATGGTATTCAGTGAGCGAAAGCATCCTGTTTATCCTGTTTGATGCATGAACCTCCCTAACTTGGGAGGTTTTTTTAGTATATTTAAGAATATGATACTATCGAGTTAAACATTAAAGAGGTGAGCCTTAGTATGAAAATAAGCGTCATTGGCGGCGGGGCAATAGGGTTATTAGTTTCTTATTTTTTAAAACAAAATGGGAATGAACCTGTCATTTATACAAGAAGCGTAGCTCAAGCAGAGGAACTATGTAAGTCGGGGCTTACATACAGAAATTTGAAAGGTTCAGAGACAACAATAAAGGTCGATGCAAAGCCTTTTGCTGAATATAATGCTGAAGAGTCATACTGTATGATCGCAGTTAAACAAACAGCGATGAACGAGTTGATAGGATTGACGAAATTTAGAGAGGTTTCCTTCCTCTTTTTACAAAATGGAATCAGTCATCTCTCTTTTCTAGAGGGGTTGCCTCAAAAACAAATAAGCATTGGTGTTGTTGAACACGGCGCGCTTAAGAAAGGTTATGCAACAGTACATCATCTCGGAGAAGGTAGGATTAAACTCTCTTCCTATAGTGGGGGCTCTGATCAGACATGGCGCGATTTTCTACATTCGACTCGTTTTCCGATCCTAATAGAAGAAGAGTGGCAACAGATGGTTTATGAAAAACTTATTATGAATGCATGTATCAATCCGCTTACAGCTTTATTAAGAATAACGAATGGAGAACTTTTGACGAATTCATACGCACACTCCATGATGAAAGAACTTTTTGAAGAAACGACTTCTGTACTAAATATGATAGAACAGCGCGAAGTGTTATGGAAGGAATTGTTAGTCCTATGCAGAAATACTTCATTAAACCGATCCTCTATGTTAAAAAGCGTAGAGAGCGGTAAGCAAACTGAAATTGAGAGTATTACGGGTGAGATTATTAAGCGAGGGATCGAATTGAAGATTCAAACTCCTTATTCTAGGTTTGCTTATGAAGCAATCAGTGCATTGGATTGGAGAGGATGAATGATTGGCTAGTGTTGTAGGTGCGATTATTGCTACATTAATAACCGTGCCTTATATCGTTTTTTTTCTTGTCAATAAAAGTATGTTAAAGCTCACGAAGAAAAGAAGAAAAGCCTTTAAGGCGGGTGTTGATTGTACAACGTTTTTTTTGTTTTTTGCTATCGAAAGAATGACTGTTGAAATCTGGGGACAATCTTATTATTGGATTCTTTTATTGTTATTTTTATCAGGCTGTTTACTTTTTACATATGTGATTTGGAAAAATGAATTAGATCTGTCTATCAGAAAGATACTTAGGTTAAATTGGCGATTACAGTTCCTTGTTTTGTCAATCGGTTACTTTTCATTGATGACATATGGAGTCATTTCACGTATTTTGGACATTTAGAGCATATTTTTTATGTTCTCTATTCGTTCTTTGCTATACTCGTTAAGGATGTAATTGATACGTAGAAAGGAAGTTCATAAATGAGACTGGAGGAACTGCAGCTTCATACATCGCCTTTTTTAGAAGGGTACTCCAACGGAGATAAGGATGTTGTCCGTTTTTTTGATTATAAATCACCTTATGATAAACATGAATGGGCAAAGAGACAACAGGAATTGAAGCGTTATTCGTTTCCTAGAAAGGGTCTTACGGATTATCTGACTTCTTATAATCAAAAGATAGGATCTTCGGCCAAAACAATTAAAAATATACAAAAGCTGAATGCAGATGAAAGTTTAGCTGTCGTTGGTGGACAACAAGCAGGACTTCTTACTGGACCGCTTTTAGTCATCTATAAGTGCATCAGTACCATTCAACTAGCTAAAGAAGCTCAAAAAGAATTAAATGTTCCTGTTGTTCCAATTTTTTGGATAGCAGGTGAAGATCATGATATGGATGAGATCAATCATATTATAGTTCCTAAGAATAATACTGCAAAAAAGATATCCTTAAAGTCAGCAAGCAGCGTGAAATCTTCAGCCTCTCTTTGGGAATGGAATAGAGATGAAGTTCAGCCATGGTTGAAGGAAGTATTTCATTCTTTTGGTGAAACAGCTTACACAAGTGATTTACTCGCAGAGACTGAGCGTATCTTGAACGAATCAGATTCTATCGTTACATTTTTTGCAAAACTTCTTTCCAAATGGTTTTCTGAAGAAGGGTTGATAGTATTGGACTCTGGAGATCCTTCGTTTAAAAAACTACAATCGACGATGTTAAAAGAGATGATCGTTCATAATAGTGAGATTGATCATGCTTTTAATGATCGAACGGTAGAACTTTGCAGAAGTGGATTTTCAGCTCCAATAGAAGTGCAAGAAAACAATGCTCATCTATTTTACACGAAGAATCAAGAGCGGATTTTATTGTATCGTGATGAAAATGGTTTTTCCTCTAAAGAGAAAGACTTTAAGATCTCTGAATCAGAACTTCTTGAAGAAGCGGTTAAACACCCGGAAAAATTCTCAAATAATGTTGTGACACGTCCGTTGATGCAAGAGTTTCTTTTGCCTGTGTTATCGTTTGTTGCTGGCCCTGGTGAGATTGCATACTGGGCTGTCCTTGGAAAGGTTTTCAACCAATTCAACAGACTGATGCCGATATTGACACCGAGGCTATCTTTTACTCTCGTGACCGACCAAGTAAACAAATTGGTCCTATCGAAGAAATTAACGGTGCAACAAGTTTTAGAGAATGGAACGGATGGTTATAAACGCGAGTGGTTTGCTTTAAACCGGCCCATCGAGACTTTTGAGACTGTTCAATCCGTAAAAGCAGAGTTCACTTCTTCTTATGAAAAGTTGATAAAGTTAGCAGAAGATATAGATTCAAAGCTTCTACCCGTCGCTGATCAAAATATGAAAAGAATTCTATCAGAGATCGACTATATGGAGAATAAATTAGAACAGCGCGTTCGAAAAAAAGTAAAAGAACCTCTTGCTGAATTTGATGAGATCATGCTCCAATTAAAACCTACTGTGATCTTGCAAGAAAGGATTTGGAACATCTATCAATTTGTAAATGAAGAAGGTCCTGAACTTGTGAACAAACTTGTACAATACCCTTATCAATTCAACGGAAAACATAAGATTGTTTACTTATAAAAACGTTAAAATATTTCAGAAAAAATCCTGTGCTACAGCAGGATTTTTTTTTTTGTGCACGAATAATACTTGTAGTGGTGAAAAGTGGAGCGTTGTGGTAGATTTAGGGGAGAAAGTGGGGTGATCATATGTTCATGGGAGAGTATCAACACAGCATCGACGAAAAAGGACGTATGATCATCCCCTCCAAATTTCGTGAAGAACTAGGCACAGAGTTTATCTTAACTCGCGGGTTGGATCAATGTGTATTCGGATATCCTTTAAATGAGTGGAAAGTCATCGAAGAAAAGCTGAAGAGTTTGCCATTTACTAAAAAGGATGCACGTGCATTTACTCGTTTTTTCTTTTCTGGAGCTGCTGAATGTCAGTTAGATAAACAGGGAAGAGTAAACATTGCTTCTCCGCTCAGAGACTATGCAAAACTAGAAAAGGATTGCGTAGTGATAGGTGTGTCGAATAGAATTGAAATTTGGAGTAAATCAATTTGGGAAGAATACTTCTCAAAGTCAGAAGACTCATTTGGAGAAATTGCAGAAAGTCTAATGGACTTTGATTTATAACCCTTAAGTTTATAGCAGAGAGGAATTTTCCATGTTTGACCATATAACCGTTTTAAAACAAGAATCAGTAGATGCTTTACACGTAAGACCAGATGGAATTTATGTTGATTGTACGCTAGGTGGGGCAGGCCATAGTGCGCTAATACTGTCTCAATTAGAAACTGGCCACCTATATGCATTTGATCAAGATGACATAGCAATTGAAAACGCCCGTCAGGTACTAAAGGAACATGAAGGAAAGTATACGATTATTCGCAGCAATTTCCGTCATATTAAAGAAGAGCTTTCTAAACGCGGTATACATAAAGTGGATGGTATCCTGTTCGACTTAGGTGTCTCATCTCCGCAACTAGATGAAGCGGATAGAGGGTTTAGCTACCAACATGATGCTGAACTTGATATGCGAATGGATCAAACAAGTGAGCTTACAGCAAAAGAAGTTGTGAATGAATGGACGTTCAATGAGTTGATGAAGATTATCTCAAGATATGGCGAAGAAAAATTCGCTAAACAGATCGCTAGAAAGATTGAAGCGGCTCGTGAGAAAAAAGAGATTCAAACAACTGGAGAACTTGTCGAAATAATAAAGGATGCTATACCTGCTCCTGCAAGAAGAACAGGCGGTCATCCTGCAAAACGAACATTTCAAGCCATTCGAATCGCTGTAAATGATGAATTGAACGCTTTTGAAGATGCACTGCAAGATTCCATTGAACTATTAGATGTCGGTGGCAGGATTGCAGTTATCACATTTCATTCTTTAGAAGATCGTGCGTGTAAAAATATACTTAAAAAAGCAAGTACAGGTCCGGAACTCCCTCCAGGACTGCCGGTTATACCAGAAGAATACAAACCAGAACTAAAACTCATCACAAGAAAACCAATCGTACCAACTGACAACGAGCTTGAAGAAAACAGAAGATCACGCTCAGCGAAATTGAGGGTCGCTGAAAAACAAAAATAGAGAGGAGAGCTAAAGTGAGCAATTTAGCCTATCAAGTTCAAAAACAACAAGTACAGTTACAGCCAGAAAGAAACCCAAAGCCGGTACAGCAGCCATCCCGAAAAATATTTACAAAAGGTGAAGTCGTATTGTGGGGAGCTATGGGGGTCGTCTTAATTGCCGGATTGATTTGGCTCATTTCTCTATACGCGTCTGTTTATCAGGCAACTGCTGAAGTTGAGAGTATTCAAAAGGACCTAACTGCAGAAACGAAGATCGTTGAAGATTATCACCTTCAAGTTACAGAATTAAGTAATCCAGAACGCATCATGAAGTTGGCAAAAAAACAAGGGTTCATCTTTGACGATAAGAACGTAAAAGTGGTTCAGGACTAAAAAGCAGGTGTTGTTATGAAATTAATAAGAAAAAACGTTGGAGCGGGTATTCTGATGGTTGTGTTTACCTTGCTCTTTTTTGTATTAACGAGTAAATTCTTTCTAGTGGCTTCTTCTCAATCTGCAGAAGGAGTAGACTTAATCGAATACGGGAAAAGAAAATGGTTGAAGAGCGATGTTTTAGATGCGAAGCGTGGAACGATGTTTGATCGGAACGGTGAAGTGATTGCGCAAGATATTCCGTCGTACAGCGTAATTGCCATTCTTGATAAAAAGTATCCAAACCATATAAAAGATCCTGAAGCTGCTGCTGAAAAACTATCAAAAGTACTAGATTCTGATAAGGATGACCTAGAAGAACTTTTGAGTAAAGAAGGCAGGTTCCAAGTAGAAGTTCCTTCTGGAAGAAAAGTTTCTTATCGTAAAAAAGAACAGATCGAAAAGATGAAGATTCCTGGTGTGGATTTTATAAGAGAATCAAGACGATATTATCCTAATCAAAGCTTCGCTGCTCATGTTTTAGGGTACACTGGAAACGGTGAAGAAGGTGTACAGACTGGTCTGATGGGACTTGAAAAGTCGTTAGATAAGTACTTACAAGAAAAAGATGGCAAGATCTCCTTTGTCGGTGATGCATTCAGCCGAGCAATTCCAGCAAATAAAGAATCGATCACGCCACCAAAGCACGGACAGGATGTTTATTTAACGCTAGATGAGAAGATTCAACTTTATTTAGATGAAGCGGTGCAAGAAGCTGCTAAGAAATATAAACCAGAAAAGATCACCGCAATTGTTGCTGATCCGAAAACAGGAAGAATTCTTGCAATGAGTAATTCACCTAGTTTTAATCCGAACAAAAAGGATATTACTAACTATACGAACTTTGCTGTTTCTTATCCTTTTGAACCAGGATCAACGATGAAGATCTTTACTTTGGCAGCTGCTATTGAAGAAGGTAAGTATAACGGTAACGAGGTGTTCCAATCTGGTTCGTATAAGCTTCCGAACATCGGAAGACCGATCTATGATCATAATAAAAGAGGATGGGGACCCATTACTTATAACGAAGGGGTTCAAAACTCTTCTAACGTAGCCTTCTCTAAACTTGTACGTGAAAAGCTAGGTTATGAGAAATATAGAAGTTATCTCTCGAAATTTGGTCTGGATCAAAAGACGAATATTGATTTGCCGAATGAGAAGAGCGGATCAGTTCTCTATAACTATGAAATAGAGAAAGTTACAACAGCTTTCGGGCAAGGAACAACGATTACGCCAATTCAGCAGATTCAAGCGGCAACAGCGATTGCGAATGGCGGTAAGATGATGAGACCATACGTGATCGACAAGATCATGGACCCGGAAACGAAGAAGACGGTGCTATCAAATGAACCGAAAGTTGCAGGTAAGCCGATCTCTGAAGAAACATCAAAACAAGTAAGAGATATTTTAGAAACAGTAGTAACAGATGGAACGGGTAAGCCTTATATGATCGACGGTTATAGTGTAGCTGGAAAAACAGGAACAGCACAGATCGTAGGAAAAGACGGCAAGTATATCTCTGGTTGGGGAGAAAACGTATTTTCTTTCTTAGGTATGGCACCTAAAGATGACCCTAAACTACTAGTTTATGTGGCTGTTGAGCGACCAAAGGTTGAGTTCCCTGAGATGGGTTCTACACCTGTTGCGAATATTTTTACAAGTGTTATGAAAAGTGGGCTGCAATATTTAAACATTCAGCCTGAAGCGAAAGTCAACGATAAGTCTACCAAAGTAAAGAAATCTTATGGTAAAGAATTACCGGATTACACAGGTCAGTCTGCTGAGAAAGCAAAAAGTGACTTAGAAAAACTAGGCATGCAAGTTTCCGTCATCGGTTCAGGTAACGATATAACAAACCAGGAACCTTATGAAGGGGCTTATGTTATGAAAGGTGAAAGAGTCATCTTGAGAACATCTGGTGATGCCAAGATGCCTGATGTAAAAGACTGGTCTTACATGGATATTTTAAGGATTAGTAAACTTCTTGGGTTGAAAGAAACAATAACAGGAAGCGGTTTTGCAGTAAAACAAAGCATCAAACCTGGTAACCCCGTCAAAGAAGGAGATTTCTTTGTTGTTCAATTAGAACCACCAAAAGTAACAGGAAGAGAGACGGATTCCGAAGAACAAGAGAACGGTGAAGAAACCGAATCTACGAATGAAGACGCTCAAGAAGAGTTACCGGTAACAGACTAAATGTTCTAGGCGCTTGTGTACAAGCATATATTTGAAACGAGACATACAAGGGAGGTATTGTGTGTGCGAGTTTCGAATGTAACTGTACGCAGGCGCTTAATTTTTGTTCTTGTTTTTGGAATAGCTTTCTTTTTTGTCATTTCTGTAAGACTAGGCTACGTTCAATTTGTGCTTGGAGATATGTTGACAGATCAAGCGCTTGATTCTTGGAGCAGAGATATTCCCTTTGAACCAAAAAGAGGAAAGATCTTAGACCGTAATGATGTGGTACTCGCGACAAATATTAGTGCTCCTACTGTCTTTGTCGTTCCAAGACAGATCAAAGAACCAAATGAAACAGCTGAAAAGTTAGCAGCACTGTTAAATATATCAAAAACAGAAGTGTATCAACGACTCACTAAGAAAGCTTCCATCGTTAGGATTGATAATGGAGGAAGAAAAATCAGCAATACGAAAGCAAAAGAAGTTGAAGCGTTGAATCTGCCAGGTGTTTTTGTTGCAGAAGACAGCAAAAGGCATTATCCATACGGATCTTACCTATCTCATGTATTAGGTTTTGCTGGGATCGACAGTCAAGGGCTTACGGGTCTAGAACTTTATTATGACGAACAGCTCAATGGTGAAAAAGGTCATATATCCTTCTTTTCAGATGCACGAGGACGCAGAATGCCTTCATTATCGGACAAGTATGAAAAACCAAAAGATGGATACGACCTTAGGTTAACAACAGATTCACGTGTTCAAACGATAATTGAAAGAGAGCTCGATATCGCACAAGCCACCTATGACCCTGATGGCGCAATCGCCATTGCGATGAATCCGAATACAGGAGAAATTCTTGGCATGAGCTCTCGGCCAGATTTTGATCCAGAAGAGTACAAGCGTGTATCACCAGAAGTATACAATCGGAATCTGCCAGTGTGGGCTCAATATGAACCAGGATCTACCTTCAAGATCATTACGCTTGCTGCTGCTCTTGAAGAAGATAAAGTGGATCTAGATAAAGATCGTTTTCACGACCCTGGCTCTATTGAAGTTGCAGGGAGGAAGCTTAAATGCTGGAAAGCAGGAGGGCATGGCAGTCAGACCTTTTTAGAAGGTGTACAAAACTCTTGCAACCCCGGTTTCGTTATCCTTGGTCAACGTTTAGGAAAGGATAAACTTTTTGAGTATATAAAAGATTTTGGGTTTGGAGAAAAGACTGGTGTTGATTTGGCGGGTGAAGGAAAAGGGATCTTATTCTCTTTAGATCGTGTTGGTCCACTTGAACTTGCAACAACCGCGTTCGGACAAGGTGTTTCTGTGACTCCGATTCAGCAAGTAGCTGCTGTGTCTGCGGCCGTAAACGGAGGCTATTTGTACGAACCATATATAGCTAAAGAATTAGTTGACCCTATCACTGGAAAAGTAGTTAGTAAGCAGACTCCAAAACTCAAAAGAAAAGTGATCTCTGAAGAAACGTCTAAAGAAGTAAGGCGAGCACTTGAAAGTGTTGTAGCTCAAGGGACTGGGAAGAATGCATTCGTAGATGGTTATCGTGTCGGAGGAAAAACGGGGACTGCTCAGAAGGCTGAAGGCGGTGTCTATTTAAAGAACAACCATATTGTCTCCTTTATCGGCATGGCTCCTGCCAATAATCCAGAGATCGTTGTTTATGTGGCTATAGATAATCCAAAAGAAACCCTTCAGTTTGGTGGAATTGTGGCAGCACCAATCGTAGGAAATATTATTGAAGACAGTCTTTCTGCCATGGGTGTCAAAAAGCAAAAAGATCAGATCGAAAAAGAAAAGACATGGCTCGATGCTCCTGAAGTAGTCGTTCCAGATTTAGTAGGTAAACAAACAAAAGAGTTAACAAATTTGTTGTATAATCTCAAGATAGAAACTTCCGGAAAAGGGAATTATATCGTACAGCAAGCTCCTAAAGCTGGCGTAAAGCTAGAAGCTGGCAAGACGATACGTTTATTTTTGGGTGACAAAAAAGAAGTGGAAGATTAAAATAAAGAATGTACACATAGCCAAGCGCGGAATCTTGCCTTGGCTTATTTTCTTTAAAGATGCATATAAACAGCTCTTTTATAGAAAGATGATACTTTTAGCGTACTCATTCAAAGCCAAAGAAGATAACACGGTTAAGAGACCCTTTCTATGAGCAACAGCATATGCGATAACAACACTTTTTTTATAATATAGGCTTAACGATGATTAGAGGAGAGATCAGGATTAATGGAATTAAAAGAACTGCTTACATATTTAGTGAACTATGAAATGGATATCCAAGCCAATCCTGAAATTACCTCCATTGAAATGGATTCCAGGAAAGCTGGGAAAGGCTGCCTTTTTGTTTGTATGGAAGGACTTTTGTTTGATGGCCATGATTTTGCCCAAACAGTGGCAAATAACGGAGCTGCTGCTATATTAGCAGAGAAAGATATCGATGTTAACATTCCTGTTATAAAAGTGAAAAACACAAAAAAAGCACTATCGGTTTTAGCGGATGCCTTTTATGGACACCCTTCACAAAAACTTCATTTGATCGGAATAACTGGTACGAATGGTAAGACGACAACTTCACATCTCATTGAAAAAGTTTTACGAGATGCTGGGAAAAGCACTGGAATGATCGGTACGATTGAAATGAAAATAAAAGATCAAAGCTTTAAAGTAGCAAATACTACACCTGATTCATTATTTTTGCAGAATGCTTTTTATCAGATGACCAAAGAAAAAGTAGAAGCAGCTGTTATGGAGGTCTCTTCGCATGCCCTTGTTCAAGGAAGAGTTTGGGGATGTGACTTTGATATTGCTGTTTTTACAAATCTGACACAAGATCATTTGGACTACCATAAAAATATGGAAGAATACCAGTTTGCAAAGAGTCTTCTATTTTCACAAATGGGCAACACTTATAGCAGAACAGATCGTAAAGTAGCTGTACTTAATAATGATGATCCAGCTTCAAGAATGTTTGAGAGAGTTACTTCCGCACAGGTTGTTTCTTATGGGATCGACAACGACAGTGACGTTCGAGCAACCAATATTATGATTGGATCACAAGGCACTACGTTTACTCTCCATACACCTATTGGTACAAGAGAAGTTACATTGAAGCTTATAGGAAAGTTCTCCGTCTATAATGTGCTTGCAGCAACAACGGCGTGTTTGTTGTCTGGATTAGATTTGGATCAAATTCTTATAAGTTTAAAAGAAGTATCTGGAGTTTCAGGCAGATTTGAACCCGTACTAGCAGGTCAAGATTTTACTGTGATCGTTGATTACGCACATACACCTGACAGTTTAGAAAATGTGTTACGAACCATTAAAGAATTTGCTACAGGGAAAATAACAGCGATCGTTGGGTGTGGCGGTGACCGTGATAAGACGAAGCGCCCACTTATGGCAGGAATTGCAGCAAACTTAGCTGATCATGCTATCTTCACAAGTGATAATCCGAGAACAGAAGATCCTCTTCAAATCTTAAAAGATATGGAAGAGGGTGTGGATGGTGGGAATTATGTGACCATCCCTGACCGAAAAAAAGCAATAGAACATGCGGTTGAACATGCTAGTGCAAACGATGTTATACTTATAGCCGGTAAAGGTCACGAAACATATCAGATCATTGGTAAAGACATATTAGAGTTTGATGATAGAGTCGTAGCAAGGGAAGCAATTAAGGCGGTGAAAAAATGAAATTAGATTTTAAAGAACTGGTCTCATTAGCAGATCGTGCGAGTGGAAAGTATGAGAACCTTATATTAGAAGGTGTTTCAAAAGATACAAGACTTAAAAGCGAGAATGCTCTATATCTACCGATAGCCGGCGAGCGCTTTGATGGACATGATTTTTTGCTTAATGCGATTCAACAAGGATGCACAGCTACAATCTGGCAGGAAGGAAAAGATCTTCCTGAAGGATTGCCAGAAGATTTTCCGATTCTATACACAACAGACACTGTGAAGTTTTTACAGGAAATATCAAAATATTACTTGAAGAAAATCAACCCTGTCGTTGTAGCTGTAACGGGCAGTAACGGAAAAACAACGACAAAAGATATGATAGAAAGTGTTTCGTCAGCAAACTTTAAGACATTTAAAACACAAGGAAATTACAACAATCATATTGGAATGCCTCTAACCATTCTTGCGATGGAAGAAAATACTGAAGTACTAATCCTGGAAATGGGTATGAGTGATTATGGAGAGATCTCTCTTTTAAGTAAGATCGCAGAGCCAGATGTTGCTGTTATCACGAATATCGGTGAAAGCCATCTTGAACAACTTGGTAGTCGTGAAGGAATCGCTAAAGCAAAACATGAGATTGCAGATGGATTAAAACAAGGCGGGCTGTTTATCATCGATGGAGATGAACCGCTTCTTTCACATGTCAAAGGTGAGAACGTGTTACAAGTCGGTTTCGGTGATTCAAATACACTGAAGTTATCTAACCTTAAGACAGATGTACATGGCGTAACGTTTACTTTAGAAGAAGGTACAACTGTGTATCGGATACCAATGCTAGGACGTCATAACATAAAAAATGCTGCATATGCCATAGCTGTAGGGCATTACTTGAATATAGAAGAAAATAAAATATTAGAAGGACTTGAGAGCCTTAAAGTTACATCCATGCGTCTTGAAATGAAAAGCGGCAAGAAGGATACACTACTTATCAATGATGCCTATAATGCTAGTCCAACTAGTATGATTGCTGCTCTAGAGACACTTGCTGACCTGAAGGATTATTCTCAAAAAGTCGCGGTTCTTGGAGATATGTATGAATTAGGCTCAAATGAGGAAGAGATGCACCGAAACATGGCTAAGCATGTGGATGATACGATCTCTCATGTGATATGTGTGGGGCAAAAAGGTGCTTGGATTGCAGATGAACTAAAAAAACAAAAACGTAAAGACCTTGAGGTTATTCAATGTCTAACAAAAGAAGAAGCGGAAGAACCAATAGCTAGTTTATTATCAAAAGACACTGCTATTCTTTTTAAAGCATCAAGAGGGATGGTATTAGAAACCCTTGTCTCGAAATTTGTAGAGAAAGAACAGGAGTCGAAAAAATGATTGAGCAAGTCTTATTATTTACATTAGTTGCATCCTTCTTAATCGCGGTATTAAGTTCACCCTTTTTTATCCCGTTTTTAAGAAGATTAAAATTTGGGCAGAGCATACGTGATGAAGGTCCAAAATCTCACCAAAAAAAGCAAGGTACACCTACTATGGGCGGGATCGTAATTGTCTTAGCCCTTGTTATTGCAACATATGCGATGACTGCGAAGTTTTTTGCAGTTACAGCAGAAACCCATTTACTTATCCTTGTCACTTTAGGATACGGACTTATTGGATTTTTAGATGATTTTATTAAAGTTGTTAAGAAACGAAATCTCGGTTTAACATCGAAACAGAAGTTAGTAGGTCAATTGATTATTGCAGCTCTTTTCTTCTTTGGTTTAAGAGCCATTGATTTCTCGACTGAAATTTCAGTTCCCGGAACAGATTTTTCATTTGATTTAGGATGGTTTTATCCTGTTTTGGTGGTATTCATGTTAATCGGAGCTTCTAATGCAGTAAACCTTACGGACGGATTAGATGGATTGTTGGCAGGAACAGCTGCTATAGCTTTTGGTGCATTTGCCGTGTTATCTTCTACCATTCTTCAATTTGAAGCTGCCATTTTCTGTGTGGCTGTGGTTGGTGCTGTACTTGGCTTTTTAGTTTTTAATGCACACCCTGCAAAAGTATTTATGGGAGACACAGGCTCACTCGCGCTAGGAGGCGCGATTAGTGCCGTTGCGATACTAACGAAGCTTGAGATCTTACTTGTTATTATTGGTGGTGTGTTTGTAATCGAAACGCTTTCTGTAATGATTCAAGTAGCCTCATTTAAACTAACTCGTAAGCGTGTCTTTAAAATGAGTCCGCTTCATCATCATTACGAACTATCCGGCTGGAGTGAATGGCGTATCGTTGTTACGTTTTGGCTTGTAGGATTGGTATTTGCAGCATTAGGAATTTATTTAGAGGTGTGGGTATAAATGAAAGACACTACATTTTTTAAAAACAAGAAGATATTAATCGTAGGATTAGCCAAGAGCGGTTTTGCTGGTGCAAAACTGCTTCATTCGTTTGGGGCCAAATTAACGGTGAACGACAAGAGTCCTAGAGAAGGAAATGTGGAAGCAGAAAAACTTGAGAAACTTGGGATTAAAGTAGTTTGCGGAGATCATCCGTTGGCATTATTAGACGACCAGTTAGATTTCATTGTTAAGAATCCAGGAATTCCTTATCAAAATCCTTTGATTGAAGAAGCGGTAAAACGAAACATTCCTGTTTATACAGAAGTGGAAATAGCAGGTATGATCTCAGACGCATCGATTATTGCGATTACAGGATCAAACGGAAAGACAACAACCACTACCCTTATTGGTGATATGTTGAAAAACAGTGATAAGACACCAATCGTAGCCGGGAATATAGGCACTGTATTCTCCGAAGTTGCTGCGGAGTCTACTGAGAACGATATACTAGTAGCGGAACTTTCTAGCTTTCAGTTGATGGGAACAGAGCGATTTAAACCACAGATCGCTGTTTTTCTGAACTTATTCGAAGCACATTTAGATTACCACGGTTCTCTTGATGAATATGGAAAAGCAAAAGCTAAGATCACTGAGAATCAAGATTCCTCTGATTATGTGATCTATAACGCAGATGATGAACGTGTCACACGTTTAATGAAAGATTCCAAGGCTCAACATATTCCTTTTTCTGTGACGAAAAAAATTGAGAGCGGCGTTTATGTTGAAGAAGGTGCGCTTTATTTTCAAGAGCGAAAAGTTATTATGTTGAGTGAAATCGTGTTACCAGGTAATCACAATCTCTCAAACATTATGGCAGCTGTAGCCGCATCGTTATTAGCGGGTGCAACTTTAAGACAAATTCATCAGGTTCTAACTACGTTTCCTGGGGTTAAACACCGTTTGCAGTATGTAGGTGAGTTTAACGGCAGACGTTTTTACAACGACTCAAAAGCCACCAATATATTAGCGACGAATGCAGCGTTGTCTGCATTTGAACAACCTGTAATCTTACTAGCAGGTGGACTTGATCGTGGTAATTCTTTTGATGATCTGCTACCGTCACTAAAAAATGTAAAAGCAATCGTTACTTTTGGTCAAACAGCTGACAAACTAGCTGAAACAGCAAAACAGGCAGGAATAGAAACGATAAAACGTGCTGATAATGTGGAAGATGCTGTTCCCCTTGCGTACAGTTTATCTGCTGAAGAGGATGTTATATTATTGTCTCCTGCTTGTGCAAGCTGGGATCAATATAAGACATTTGAACAAAGAGGGGACATGTTTATCAACTCTGTGCATAAACTTAAATAAGGTTTGTACAAATAAGAAGAGTTGAGGTGTTTCCCTTTGCCTGCAACGAAATCAACCCCTGATATCATAATGATTGTAGTTACGCTTATGTTGTTATCGATCGGTATAATAATGGTTTATAGCGCTAGTGCAGATTTAGGACTATATAAGTTTGATGATGCGTTCTTTTTTGCAAAGCGACAATTGTTATTTGCCGGTGTAGGTATTGCAGCGATGTTTTTTATCATGAACATCAATTACATGACGTGGAGAGTCTGGTCTAAGATTCTTCTGATTATTTGTTTTGTATTATTGATCGCAGTTCTTGTCCCAGGTATTGGAATGGTTCGTGGTGGTGCTAGAAGCTGGATTGGTGTAGGTGCTTTTTCCATACAGCCGTCTGAATTTATGAAACTAGCCATGATTACATTTCTAGCTAAGTATTTATCGGAGCATCAAAAAAAGATCACTTCTCTAAAAAAAGGTTTAGTGCCTACTCTTGGATTAGTGATGATCGCTTTTGGAATGATCATGCTTCAGCCCGATCTAGGAACAGGGGCCGTGATGGTAGGAACAAGCATCGTGATGGTCTTTGTTGCAGGTGCGCGTATCTCTCATTTTGTAGGTATGGCTTTGATCGGTCTTATCGGACTTGCGGGATTAATTATTTCTGCTCCATATCGGATTAAGAGGATTACCTCTTTTCTCGATCCTTGGAGCGATCCTTTAGGGAGCGGGTTTCAGATAATCCAGTCTCTCTATTCGCTCGGACCTGGTGGTCTGCTAGGATTAGGTTTAGGTCAGAGTAGACAAAAATTTGGTTATCTCCCAGAACCGCAAACGGATTTTATATTTGCGATTCTCTCAGAGGAACTTGGTTTTATCGGCGCTGTTTTTGTATTGATCCTGTTTAGCCTTCTCTTATGGCGTGGAATCAGAATCGCTTTAGGTGCTCCTGATTTATTCGGTAGCTTTTTAGCCATTGGAATTATTGGGATGGTCGCTATACAGGTGATGATTAATATTGGAGTAGTAACAGGTTTGATGCCCGTAACTGGAATTACGTTGCCGTTTTTAAGTTATGGAGGATCTTCATTAACACTCATGCTCGCTTCAATTGGAGTAATCCTAAATATTAGCCGTTATTCAAGGTATTAAAACTTGAGTTTCAAAGGAAATTCTCTTATTCTAAACATAGCGATTTAAAGACGTTACCCTGTCAATTATGGCAGGGTAACTTCTTTTTCTATATTTGTTTTTTAATGTAATTGTTTCTTATTCGCTAGTCTCTGCTCTTAAATTCTCCTGTCTCCTAAGACAGTTGATTGTAGTGCAAGGATGCGAGACTCCTGTGGGACAGGCGGGCAGTCCTAAAAGTGGAAGTGGCTCGTTCAGCCCCGACCAGCAAAAGGTGAATGAGCTAGCAAGGGGCACTTTGCCTTGTGGACCATTTAGCTTTTGACCTCGAGGGGCTAGCCACTGCAACTAGTCAGGTGAGACACTTATACGAGAATCGTACGAATGTGGCTCACCGCCTGCCCCGCGGAAAGCGAGCATCCTGTAATGGAAATCAACCACTTTCAAGAGCGACAATGATAATCAGATTTTTCAAGAATAAGAAACAAAATCGTTAGTTCTGACGAATACTACTTTGTCGATGTTTAAGGACATTGAAAACATGGAAAAGATTAACGCATAGCATATAAATAGAACGATGCGTATGAACGTAGGGGGTTTTTAATGATGTATAGCCAATTAGCTGAGAAATTAAAAAGTGAAGATCTAGGTACTGTCCTAGTAAATGAGCCATTAAAAAATCACACCACATTAAAAATTGGTGGGCCAGCTGATCTTTTTTATGAACCAAAAAATATTGACTGTCTAAAAAAAGCATTAAGTTATATAAAAGAAGCAAACGCACCGATACGTGCAATCGGTAGAGGGTCTAACCTTCTTGTTGCAGACGGAGGAATCGAAGGGGTTGTCATCAAGGTAGGGGAGGGGATTAACCACCTTGAAAAAAATGACAACACGATTAGAGTTGGCGGAGGATATTCGCTTATTCCGCTTGCGACTGTAATGTCACGTGAAGCTTATACGGGCCTTGAATTTGCTGCTGGTATTCCAGGGTCAGTTGGTGGAGCTGTGTTCATGAATGCGGGTGCGCATGGATCTGATATGTCAAAGATCGTTGAGAAAGCTTTGATTTTATTGCCTGACGGTGAGCTTAAATGGCTTTCTAACGAAGAATTGCACTTCTCTTATCGTACTTCTGTCCTTCAAGAAACAGGTGGAATCTGTGTAGAAGTCATACTCGTATTGGATAAAGGTGATAAAGAGACCATCATGGCAGAGCTTAAGAAAAATAAAGATTATCGCAGAAACACTCAGCCATGGAACTATCCATGCTGTGGAAGTGTGTTCCGTAATCCGCTGCCGAATTATGCAGGACATCTCATAGAGACATCGGGGCTTAAAGGAACACAAGTAGGCGGTGCACAAGTTTCTGAGATGCATGCTAATTTTATTGTGAATACTGGAGATGCAAAAGCAAAAGACGTGCTGGATCTGATCAGCTATATACAAAAAACGATCAAAGAAAAGCATGGTGTTGAGCTTCATACGGAAGTTGAGATCATTGGTAGAAATGATTAACAAAAAATTGGATAAATAGTGCTGAATTGCGGCATATCCGTGCTATAATACAAAGAACAAGAAAAAATTAACTATTGACGTTTCAAAACGGATTTTACATTTCGTTATCTTCTGACAGTTGGACTGTTATCAGTACCTTTTTGAAGACTTGGCGTCTATCTGCCAAGTTCTTTTATTTCTGTCAACCGTTAATGTTTCTTGTACTAACTTATAAAACGGAGGAAGAGGATGGACAAGGTAAAGGTTGTCAAGATTGAGGACCGAATTCCGAAGCTGAAAGAACATCGCAAACAAAAAGCAAATCGTCGTCTTATTTATTACTTGTCCTTTTTCTTCCTGTTATTGTTGGTCGTCGTTTATTTTCAATCTGATCTTAGTCATGTGAAGAAAATTACCGTCTCAGGCAACTATTTTGTAACCGACAATGAGATTCTTGAAAAAAGTGAAATTACTACAAAGACAAAGTATTTGAATGTATCTGAAGAAGAAATTATGAAGCGGCTCGAAGGTATTTCAGAGGTGAGCTCAGTTTCAATCCAAAAGAAGTTTTTTAATCAAGTTATAATTAAAGTGAGTGAATTTCAGCGGGTCGGGTATTTCAGGAAAGAAAACATATACTATCCGATGCTTCAAAACGGGAAGATGTTAGAACCTCTTAAGAAAAATGAGAGACCTGTAAATGCACCAGTTATTGTAAGCTGGAGTGACCCTGAACAATTAGAGATGATGGCTCAGGAACTGCAAAAGCTACCAGAAGGAATCATTCACCGTATATCCGAGATCACACATACACCTTCATCCAACAATTCAAGTCAACTCACATTGTTTATGACGGATGGAAACAAAGTAGTGACAACGATCTCTAAGTTTTCAGAAAGGCTGAATGCTTATCCGTCTTTAGTGAGTGAGCTAAAGCCTGATGAAAAAGGTACGTTCTATTTAGGAATCAGCACACGTTTTGAACGATACAACCAAGTGGAGGAAAGTAATGAGCAAAATTAAAGGGACGCATCTTTTCCTATCTTTAATCCTTCTCGTTACCGGGTTCATATTATCTTTCTCCTATCAGAGAGCACAGATTGAAAAGCAAAATGTTGTAGAGAACAATGAATGGAAAAAAGAAGATTCATTGAGAAGCCAAATTTTAAATCTTCAAAAAACGAATAGAGAATTAGCAGGCGGTCTTCAAAATCTGCAGCAAAATGTTGAGAAGAAAGAGAATAAGCTGGCTGATCAAGAGGAGATATCTTCTAAACTAGTAGAAGATTTAAAAGAGCTCAGAATGGTAGTAGGAAACGTAAAGGTGAAAGGGGAGGGGGTAGAAGTTACTCTGCAAGATTCCTCCTATATACCGGAAGGGGAGAACCCTAACGATTATATCGTCCATGAAGAACATATAAGAAGTGTCATTGACGAACTTCACGTCTCAGGTGCAGAAGCAATTGCGATAAACGGTCAGAGGATCTCTCATGATACGTATATCGCTTGTATCGGTCCGGTCGTTTCTGTGGATGGTAACCAATATCCTGCACCTTTTGTTATAACAGCAATCGGGAATTCAACAACCCTAGAGAAATCTTTGAATCTGTATATCGTCGATAAAATTGTCAATGACGGAGTAGAAGTAAGGGTGGAGCAAGAAAGCGCGATCGAGATGGAGCCATTTATTACGGAAGAGGGATGAGTTAGTTGAAAGAAAGACAATTCATGTTCGCAACAATTGCCCTCATACTTGGCGGAATGCTGGCGATCCAATTTGAGACCACAAACAATCCTGTCGTTCGGGATACTAGAGATTTATGGGAGTTAAGAGCTGATTTGGAAAAAGAAAAACAGCGTCAGCAGGAGCTTAATGAGGAATTTGAACGCTATAGTGAACTCCTGAACCAATACAAAGGTGAAGGGAAAGACGAAAAAATCCAAGCAATGGAAAAAGCGCTATGGGATTTAAAAAAACAGGCAGGATTAACGACGGTTAGCGGACAAGGAATCGTAATAACGATCGAACCTTTTAATGAAGAGCTAATTGGAGTAGATCAACCTGTTCCTAAAATAGATCCTGATATGCTTAGAAGACTTGTAAACGAATTAAATCGATACGATGCAAAAGAGATCAGTATAGATGGACAGCGTGTCGTATCTAAGACCCCGATCCGGGAAGTGAATGGAAACATTTACATAAACAATGAGCCTGTTTCTTCTTTTCCAATTGAAATCAGAGTTTTGGCAAAAGACAATGAAAAACTTCATCAGAAGATCATTGCTTCACCAGCTGTTGAGGAGTTTATCCGTGAAAATTTTCTTGTAGAATCTAAACAAACAGCTAAAGTTATTTTGCCAGCTTTCGATAAAGATATGAAGGTGAAGTTTATGAAACCGGCAAAGGAGGAAACGTAAGATGTGGTTGCCGGTACTTGGACTGTTATTAGGTCTACTATTAGGTTTCATGTCTGATATCCGGGTCCCTCCAGAATATGCAAACTATTTATCAATCGCTGTCTTAGCTGCACTTGATACCTTATTCGGTGGTATACGTGCACATCTTCAAGGCAGTTTTGAAGATAAAGTGTTCATTACAGGTTTTTTCTTTAATATTTTATTGGCTGCAGGGCTCGCGTACTTAGGGGTTCACCTTGGTATTGACTTGTACTTAGCTGCAATTTTTGCATTTGGTGTTAGGCTGTTTAATAATATTGCGGTTATTAGACGCTTAATTATTTCTAAATGGTCAGATTCACGCAAAAAGGCCTAAAAAATTTGAAAAAACGGTAAAAAAAAAGAGGGATAACCCGTTGTTTGTGGAATTTATTCCATAATTAAGCGCAAATCAAGGGATTTTTAAAAATTAGAAGATTTATTGGATGAAAGGTAAGGAGGTGCCACAGAATGAACAGCAATGAAATTTATGTAAGTTTAGACATCGGTACATCCAATATTAAAGTGATCATTGGAGAAATGACTAGTGAGTCCTTTAATGTTATTGGTGTTGGCCATGCAAAATCAGCTGGAATCAGAAAAGGTTCCATTGTAGATATTGACGAAACTGTTCGTTCCATAAGAAAAGCCGTAGAGCAAGCTGAAAGAATGTTAGGTATTCCTATAAATGCAGTAATCGTAGGTGTAAAAGGGAACCATATTCAACTTCAGCCATGCCACGGTGTAGTTGCGGTATCAAGAGAAGACCGAGAAATCGGTGATGAGGACATCGCTAGAGTAATAGAGGCAGCTCAGGTTATGTCAGTGCCTCCAGAACGCGAAATTATAGATGTGATTCCTAGACAATTTATTGTTGACGGTACAGATGAGATTATTGATCCCCGAGGCATGTTAGGTGTTCGCCTTGAGATGGAAGGAACAGTGATTACGGGTTCCAAAACGATCTTACATAATTTATTACGATGCGTAGAACGAGCTGGACTAACAGTGGCGGACATTTGTTTAGAGCCATTGGCAACATCATCGATTGCACTTTCACGTGATGAGATGGAGCTTGGTGTAGCACTAATTGATATTGGTGGGGGGTCTACTACACTATCTGTATTCGACCAAGGTACCATGCAGTTAACTTCAGTCCTTCCGATTGGTGGAGACTTTATCACAAAAGATATATCCATTGGATTAAGAACTTCTGCTGAAGATGCAGAAAAGATTAAGCTGAAGCATGGTCACTCTTTCGTGGATTATGCGTCAAAAGATGAGACATTTACAGTATCGCAAATTGGTTCTTCACAAGAACAAGAAATCTCGCAATACGAGCTCTCATTAATCATTGAAGCTCGTATGGCTGAAATATTTGAGATGATTGATGATGAATTGCATCAGCGTGGATATTCCGAACTTCCTGGCGGTTTTGTTATCACAGGTGGAGTTGCTGCAATTCCAGGAGTACTAGAACTCGCTCAAGATATCTTCCAGCAGAACGTACGCGTTTCATTGCCGGATTATATCGGGGTTAGAGAACCGAAGTTTACAGCTGGTGTTGGATTAATCCAATTCACTCACAAAAATATTAAAGTTCAAGGAAAAGAAGTTGCCACTGCGTTAGCTGATAACGCTGGAGAACCTTTACCTAAAAAGAAACAACAATCCAGCCAAAAATCGGGCCAAGAAAAACAATCCGGTGGCATGAAATCAAAAGTCAAAGACTGGTTTGGTTTATTTTTCGAATAACACTAAGGAACTAGTCATTAGGAGGAACGCTCATGTTAGAGTTTGATATGAATATGGATCAATTGGCGACAATTAAAGTTATTGGTGTTGGTGGCGGAGGAAGTAACGCTGTTAACCGTATGATCGAACACGGTGTACAAGGTGTAGAATTCATCTGTGTAAATACAGATGCACAAGCCTTGAATCTTTCTAAAGCACCTGTGAAAATGCAGATCGGAACGAAATTAACAAGAGGACTTGGAGCAGGTGCAAATCCTGATATCGGTAAAAAAGCAGCTGAAGAAAGCCGTGAACAGATCGAAGAAGCACTTAGCGGTGCTGATATGGTATTCGTAACAGCTGGAATGGGTGGCGGTACAGGTACTGGTGCGGCACCTGTAGTTGCAGAGATCGCTAAAGATCTTGGCGCTCTTACAGTTGGTGTTGTCACAAGACCGTTCACTTTTGAAGGTCGTAAGCGTTCTACGCAAGCGGTTGGTGGCATCTCTGTATTAAAAGAAAAAGTTGACACATTAATTGTAATCCCGAATGATCGATTACTAGAAATCGTTGATAAAAATACTCCGATGTTAGAAGCTTTCCGTGAAGCGGATAATGTTCTTCGCCAAGGTGTACAAGGTATTTCAGATTTGATCGCTGTACCAGGACTGATCAACCTTGACTTTGCCGATGTAAAAACAATCATGACTGAACGCGGATCTGCTCTCATGGGTATTGGTGTAGGTACTGGTGAGAACCGTGCGGCTGAAGCTGCGAAAAAGGCAATTTCATCTCCGCTTCTTGAAACATCTATCGATGGAGCAAAAGGTGTATTGATGAACATTACTGGTGGAGCTAACTTGAGTCTTTATGAAGTGAACGAAGCAGCAGATATTGTTTCATCTGCTTCAGATCCTGAAGTAAACATGATCTTTGGTTCCGTGATTAACGAGGAATTGAAAGATGAGATCCTCGTTACGGTTATTGCGACTGGATTTGACGAAACGGAGAAGATGGTTAATAACCAACAGAGAGCTGAGCGTCCTAGAATGCAGCAAGCTCCTACTTCTAATCAGTCTCATTCTTCTCAAAGTCAATCTCAACCACAAAGCCAGTCACAACAAGGGCAAACTCGTGAAGAGAGCCAAGAATCAAGAAATACTTCTTATACGAACGCTGATTCAGATACGCTTGATATTCCAACATTCTTGCGTAACCGCAGCCGAAACAGAAGAAGATAAATACAAAAATGAAAGCATGTTCTCTATTTTAGAGAGCATGCTTTTTTGTTTTGTTAGTAGTTGATCTCCGCTCCAGGTTGCTCGCTTTCCACGGGGCGAACGGTGAGCCTCCTGTCTAGTTGCAGTGACAAGCCCCTCGAGGTCAAAAGGTAAACGGTCAAGAAGGCAAAGTGCGCCTTCCAAGCCCATTTCCCTTTTGCTTGTCGGGGCTGAACGAGCCACTTCCACATTTCGTACTGACCGCTCGTCCCGTAGGAGTCGGCAACCATACGCTCCAATCAACATGCAAAGGAAGAGAATAAAAATAGATAAAAACATTTAAAGCAATAACTCTATGGAAAACAGCCTTTCAAAAAATTATTCCCCTTGTCTTTTTCTACAACAGGCATATTGACAAGTAGAATGATGCTACAAAGAGATTTATAAAATGCTTCATTGAACAGTTAATTGGAGTGGAAGGTGGGAGACTCCTGCGGGACAGGCGGGCAGGTGAGACACTTATACGTGAAACGTACGAATGTGGCTCACCGTCTGCCCCGCGGAAAGCGAGCACCTGAAACGGAAATCAACCACTTCCAAAAACAACAAAGCAAACGTAAAATGTTTTAGATTTTGTCATATTCTTGTCCGAAAAGCGTATACCTAACATATAAGTTATTTTGACAAAAATAGAGAAAATAAGAACTATACTTCTCTCATAAACTGACAGACTTTCAAACAACCTATACGTTATACTGATTTCAAATTTAAGAAAGGAGAAAACCAATGACCCTTTATTTGGATGTCATTTGGTTTCTTAATTTCTGCATTGATTATTTTTTAATCTCTCTGACAGCGTATGTGCTCAAGCGCAATGCATCGAAAAAGAGAATCCTATTCGCTTCGTTATTAGCTTCAAGTTATGTGTTTTTAGTAATCTTTCCAGAACTAATGTTATTTTCACAGCCAATCATGAAATTTATCTTATCGATTTTTATTATGATTGTGGCGTTTGGCTTTAAGCGTTTCAAGTTTGTCATGAAAAATATCGCTATGTTTTATTTTGTTTCTTTTGTAACGGGTGGAGGTATTTTCGGTCTTCACTATTTTATGCAAAGTGATGCTGTGATTATGAATGGTGTTATCACGACAAAAAGTTCAGGCATGGGAGACCCTGTCAGCTGGCTTTTTGTAGTAGCAGGTGTTCCTCTTCTTTGGTACTTTTCAAAGAAAAGAGTAGATGATATTTCTGTGGAAAAAATGGATTCCAACAGTCTTGTCAAAGTTACTATCAAAATAGACCAGATCTTGATATCTGCAAATGGACTTATTGATACAGGTAATAAATTATACGATCCCATTTCTAAAATGCCTGTCATGATCCTTGATATGAACAAACATGGTGATTCTTTTCCGGAAACCATTCGAACTGCTGCCAAAGACGTGCTTGCCATGAATACAGATGACAATGAGCATCCTTGGCTGAACAGACTTCGAATCGTACCGTACCGTGCAGTTGGACATCAGCAGTTTTTAGCTTGTATCAAACCAGATACTGTTGAAATTGAAAAGGATGGAGTATCGGTAGCATCTCCGCAGTGTCTCATAGGCTTGAGCTGGACGGTATTATCTAGCGAAGGTCAGTTTGATGCAATCGTTCATCCTAAGATGTATCTGCAACATGTACAAGCGTCCTAACAACAGCGATACGTGAAAGTACTTAAAAGAAGATAATGTGAAAGGGGAGTTAACATGTTCAACAAGTGGCGTCTTAAGATGACAATGTATTGGTATAAGTTATTATTTAAGTTGGGGCTCAAGTCAGATGAGATCTATTATATCGGAGGAAACGAAGCCTTGCCGCCTCCACTTAGTAAAGAAGAAGAAGCGGTTTTGCTTGAAAAACTTCCTTCAGGGGATCAGGCTGCAAAATCTCTTTTGATCGAAAGAAACCTCCGTTTAGTCGTATACATTGCACGAAAGTTTGAGAATACAGGGATTAACATTGAAGATTTAATCAGTATTGGAACGATTGGCTTGATTAAAGCAGTAAATACGTTCAATCCAGAAAAAAAGATCAAGCTCGCCACCTATGCTTCAAGGTGTATTGAGAACGAAATCTTAATGTATTTACGTCGTAACAACAAAACGCGTTCAGAAGTATCGTTTGATGAACCATTGAATGTGGATTGGGATGGGAATGAACTTTTACTCTCAGATGTTCTAGGTACTGAGGACGACATTATCACGCGGAGAATTGAGGCAAATGTAGATCGAAAACTTTTATTGAAAGCACTGTTTACATTAAACGATCGTGAAAAACAGATCATGGAACTTCGCTTCGGTCTTTCAGGCGGTGAAGAAAAAACACAAAAAGATGTTGCCGATATGCTCGGTATATCTCAGTCTTATATTTCAAGGTTAGAAAAAAGAATAATAAAGAGACTTCAAAAAGAATTTAATAAAATGGTTTAGCACATATTTTATATAGGTTTTGATTCAATACTATCTTTTTTTCCAAAATGACAATTGCATAAATTTCCCTCCGTTCGGTGATACTTAATTTGAAATTAGCTCCCGGCAGGAGGGAAAAGACTTGACAAGAAATAAAGTTGAGATTTGCGGAGTTGACACATCAAAGCTTCCTGTTTTAAAAAATCCAGAGATGCGAATTCTTTTTGATAAGATGCATAAAGGTGATCCTGATGCACGCGAAACTTTGGTTAACGGAAACCTCAGACTTGTTCTGAGTGTCATTCAAAGATTCAACAACCGCGGAGAACATGTAGATGATTTATTTCAAGTAGGTTGTATAGGGCTGATGAAGTCCATAGACAATTTTGATCTAGGTCAGAATGTTAAGTTTTCTACCTATGCAGTTCCGATGATCATTGGTGAGATTCGCCGGTATCTTCGAGACAATAACCCGATACGAGTTTCTAGAAGCTTAAGGGATATCGCATACAAAGCACTGCAAGTTCGAGATCAGCTTATGAACAAACTATCTCGGGAGCCGACAGCACAACAGATTGCAGAAGCTTTAGATGTACCGAAAGAAGAAGTGGTCTTTGCACTTGATGCCATCCAAGATCCAGTGTCATTATTCGAACCCATTTACAATGATGGTGGCGACCCGATCTTTGTTATGGATCAAATCAGCGATGATAAAGCAAAGGACATGCAGTGGATTGAAGAAATTGCATTAAAAGAAGGAATGCGCCGTTTGAACGATCGAGAGAAAATGATCTTAACGATGCGTTTCTTTCAAGGGAAAACGCAAATGGAAGTAGCGGATGAGATCGGTATATCACAGGCACAAGTGTCAAGGCTTGAAAAAGCAGCCATCTCTCAAATGAATAAAAATATCCAAAGCAGTTAAAACCCGTTTTTTTACGGGTTTTTTATTTTTGGACAAAAAACATGAAACAGCTTTGTCCTTCATATACTGTTGTAAGAGAGGCGGGGATTGCAGATGAATAAAATATCAGATTTTCAAGTGAAAGATGTTGTTAACGTAGCAAATGGGAAAAAGCTCGGTCACATAGCTGATCTTGAAATCAATTTAAATACTGGAAAGATAGATGCGATCATCATCCCTGGTGCAGGAAAAATGCTTGGTTTTTTTGCAAGAGAAAATGACATCGTGATACCTTGGAGAAATATAGTTAAGATCGGCGCAGATGTTATTCTTGTAAGACATATGGAAGCAAGTGAATTAAATGAATATGTTAAAGAACCGTTTGATCAATTGAAATAAACGGTTCTTTTTTCTTTCTTATCTAAAAATGTGGTAAAATAAAGATAAAACTTTCCAGGAGGAATACATACATATGAACACATTTGAACGATCTGGAAAGCATCTTGCAATACAGAGTTGGCAGAAGTTGAATCCTAAACTTTTTTCGGGTTTCACAACGCGCGAAGGCGGGAATAGTACAATGGCCTTTCATTCTATGAACATGGGTTTTCATGTAAATGATGATCCAGATAAGGTCCGACAAAACCGCAAATTATTTTCAAAAGACATCGGATTTCCCGTTGAAAATTGGGTAGGATCTAAACAAGTTCATGCTGAGAATATTGTAAAAGTATCTAAAGAAGACAGAGGATTAGGTTCCCTAGATTTTGATACGGCAATACCTGATACAGATGGATTATATACATCAGATGAAAATATTCTTTTAACGTCTCTTTATGCGGATTGTGTTCCTCTCTATTTTTTTGAACCGAATAATAATTTAATCGGACTTGCTCATGCCGGATGGAAAGGGACGGTTGCAAAAATTGGACCAGCCATGATCAACATTTGGCAGGAAAAAGAGAGTGTTGACGTGAAGTCAATTTTGGCCGCAATTGGTCCTTCAATAGGGCATTGCTGTTATGAGGTAGATGATAGAGTAATAAATGAAGTAAAAGTAGTTTTAGATGGAGATACTGTAGACACTGTTTATAAAAAAAATGCAGCTGGGAACTATCAATTAAACTTGAAGAAACTGAATGAAATCCTTCTCTTAAGAGCTGGAGTACTGCCTGAAAATATTATCGTTTCAGATCAATGTACGAGCTGTCAAAATGATGTGTTCTTTTCGCATCGTAAAGACAAGGGCAAGACGGGAAGAATGATGAGTTATATAGGCAGGAAAGGGGATTAATCAAGAATTGAGTATCAAAGAAAACAAAGAACATATCTTTAATGAAATTCAAAGAGCATGCGAGAAAAAAAACAGGTCTTCAAAGGGCGTTAATTTAATCGCAGTGACGAAATATGTGAGTAATGAGACAACAAAAGACGCTGTTTTAGCGGGTATTGAACATATTGGTGAAAACAGGATAGAAGGATTGTTATCCAAAAAAGAATTTCTGAAAGATCTACCTGTTAAATGGCACTTTATCGGAACTTTACAAACAAGAAAAGTAAAAGATGTTATCGAGCACGTGGACTATATTCATTCATTAGACCGTTTGAGTTTAGCGAGTGAGATTCAAAAACGAGCAGACAGAACCGTTTCTTGCTTTGTACAAGTTAATGTAGCAGAAGAAGATTCCAAACATGGTTTACCAGTAAAAGATGTAGTGGCTTTTGTCGATAAATTAAAAGACTACGATCGTATTCAGGTTGTCGGGCTTATGACTATGGCACCTTTTACTGAGGATGAAACCTTAATCAGAAACGTGTTCTCAACATTAAAGCAACTTCAATTGGAGATACAGAACCTAGAATTGGTTCATGCTCCTTGTACAGAGCTATCTATGGGAATGTCTAACGATTTTTCGATTGCTGTTGAAGAAGGTGCAACATTTATTAGAATAGGGACGAGTTTAGTAGGAAAAGAATTCTAGGAGGTGGAACAGATGGGAATCAAAACAAAATTCAAGCGCTTTTTTGATCTAGAAGATGATTATGAGTATGAAGATGATTATGAGGAAGAAGCAATGCCTGAAGAAGAAGAAATCACACCTTCTCATACGAAAAAAGGTAAACCGAACGTAGTCAGTCTTCAAAGTATTCAACAACAAGTAAAGGTTGTACTCGTAGAACCTCGTGTATATGCGGAAGCACAAGATATCGCAGATCAATTAAAAAATCGACGAGCTGTTGTTATGAATTTGCAAAGAATTCCGCATGATCAAGCAAAAAGAATCGTAGACTTTTTATCAGGGACTGTTTATGCAATCGGTGGTGACATTCAAAAGTTAGGACCGAATACATTTTTATGTACTCCTGAAAATGTTGACGTTTCTGGAACGATTTCAGAAATGATGGAAGAAGATTAAATCAGGCAGGTGAAAATTATTGAATATGATCTATGCAGTTGAAGACGTAGTACTAACTCTTATTCAAATCTACTATTACATGATTATCGGGTACATACTATTATCTTGGTTTCCGAACGCTCGTGAGTCATCCATCGGTCAAGTGATCGCAAGACTCGTTGAACCGTATCTAGCTCCTTTCCGAAAGATTATTCCACCTCTTGGCATGATTGACCTTTCGCCGATCGTAGCTCTAATGGCACTGCACTTTGCTCGTTTTGGAGTAGCTGCGATTGCAGATATGATTGCTCGTTCGATATAGGTCTTATTATGAGCATCTATCAGCATTACAGACCAGAAGAGCATGAATTTGTGGATCGTGTTTTAAACTGGAAGTCTGAGGTGTTGGAAAGGTATAGTCCAAGGCTGACTGACTTTCTTGATCCACGAGAACAAGAAATCGTAAAAACAATCGTTGGAAACGATACAGAAGTACGCCTCTCGTTATGGGGAGGCTCTTCTTTTTCTGAACGGAAAAGAGCGTTGATCTATCCTGATTACTTTGAAGTTCAAAACGATGATTTTCAATTAGTCTGCTACGACATTCAATATCCCGCTAAATTCTCCACCATCGAACATAGAGATGTTTTAGGGGCTTTGATGAACATCGGCGTTAAACGAGGGAAGTATGGTGATATTTTAATTTTAGGAGATCGTGTTCAGTTCATATGTGCGACAGAGATCGCTGGATTTATCGAGTTAAACTTAACGAAAGTCGGAAAGACAGGTATTAAGTTACATACGATCCAAGAAAACGAATTGACAGAAGTAAAGACTGAATATAACGAAAAGAGCGGGACTGTGTCCTCTCTAAGACTAGATGTTATTGTCGCCGAAGTGTACAACCTATCTCGCGCAAAAGCATCTCCCTTGATTCAACAAGGACGGGTTAAATTAAATCATAAGATCGTCGACCATGTTTCAACAGAAATGATGGAAGGTGATGAGCTATCTGTAAGAGGATTCGGCAGGAGTAAGCTCATCGCGATTGAGGGAACAACAAAGAAAGAAAAGTGGCGTATTCGTTACGGACTATTAAAATAATTTCCTTAAATAGAAGGAATGACAGAAAATTTGTCGAAATTAGGTAAAAAATAATGCATCTATGGAGGTGGCCGTTGTGCCTTTAACACCACTGGATATTCATAACAAGGAATTCACAAGAGGTTTCAGAGGTTATAGTGAAGATGAAGTGAATGACTTTTTAGACCAAGTCATCAAAGATTATGAAACAGTGATCCGAGAAAAGAAAGAACTAGAGGAAACGGTAGAGAACCTTGAAGAAAAGATCTCATATTTTAAAAACATTGAGGAAACTCTAAATAAGTCGATTCTGATTGCTCAGGAAACTGGCGAAGAAGTTAAGCGCACAGCAACGAAAGAAGCTCGCTTAATTGTAAAAGAAGCAGAAAAAAATGCCGATAGAATCATTAACGAATCACTATCTAAATCTCGTAAGATTTCAATGGAAATCGATGAATTGAAGAAGCAGTCTTCCGTTTACCGAACGCGCTTCAAAATGTTGATTGAAGCACAACTTGAAATGTTAAAGAATGATGATTGGGATTCTTTAAATGCACCTGATAATCTTGAAGGCTATGAACTTCAAGAAGTAAAGTCGTAAGCTTGACATTACTTTGAAATATCGCATATACTTTTCTAAGATTAATATGTGACGAAGACGGGGACAGTAAATTACTTTTATCTATTCAAGCGATCTAGGAAATGGTGCGAGCCTAGTATAGAGATGTATTTGAAAATCACCCCTGAGTTCCTGGACTGAAAAAAAGCAGTAAGTTCAGGCGCTTCATCCACGCTACGGATGACTAAGCGGGTTTCGTGTTATGTCATGAACCTATTAGGGTGGTACCGCGGGATAACCTTCTCGTCCCTACTGTGAAAATGCAGTAGGGGCGAGAAGGTTTTTTGTTTTAACACGGTACTTTTGGTCATCTGTCACGTTTTATCGTAATGAAGGAGGAAAGATAATGAATTATAAAGACACGTTATTAATGCCGAAAACAGAGTTCCCGATGCGAGGAAATCTTCCTCAAAGAGAACCTGTTGTTCAAGACAAGTGGAAAGAACTAGACATCTACAATTTGGTGTTAGAAAATACGAAGGATTTACCTCCGTTTATCCTGCATGATGGACCACCTTATGCCAATGGTGATATCCACATCGGACACGCAGAGAATAAAATTTTAAAAGATATCATCGTGCGCTTTAAATCAATGACAGGACACTATGCTCCTTATGTTCCCGGTTGGGATACTCACGGGTTACCGATTGAAACTGCACTAACGAAAAGCGGTAAAGTAAAACGCAAAGAACTAACTGTTGCAGAGTTCCGTAAGCTTTGTGAAGAGTATGCGCTTAAACAAGTCGATCATCAGCGTGAGCAGTTTAAACGTCTAGGTGTTCGTGGTGATTGGGAAAACCCATATATCACGTTAGATAAAGGGTACGAAGCTCGACAGATTGAAGTATTTGGTGAAATGGCCAAAAGAGATTTAATCTACAAAGGTCTAAAACCAGTATATTGGTCTCCTTCATCTGAATCTGCATTAGCAGAAGCAGAGATTGAGTACCAAGATAAACGATCAGCTTCTATCTATGTAGCGTTTGATGTGAAAGATGGAAAAGGTGTTCTTGATGCAGATGAGAAACTTGTCATCTGGACTACGACGCCATGGACGATTCCAGCAAACTTAGGAATCTCAGTTCATCCAGAATTAGATTATGTTTCCGTTCAAACTGAAAATGGAAAGTATGTTGTTGCTGAAGCACTATTAGAATCACTTTCGAAAGAATTTGAGTGGGACCAAGCCGAAGTAGTGAAACGCTTTAAAGGTGCTGACATTGAGCATGCAGTAGCTAGTCATCCTTTATATGACCGTAATTCATTAGTCATGCTGGGAGACCATGTTACAACGGATGCAGGTACTGGGTGTGTTCATACAGCTCCTGGTCATGGTGAAGATGACTTTTTAGTTGGTAAAAAATACGGTCTAGAAGTATTGTGTCCAGTTGATGACAGAGGTGTTATGACCAAAGAAGCACCTGGGTTTGAAGGTATGTTCTACGATGAAGCGAATAAGCCGATTACTGAACAATTACAAGAAAAAGGTGCTCTTCTAAAGCTTTCATTCATCACACACTCTTATCCACATGATTGGAGAACGAAAAAACCGGTAATCTTCCGTGCAACGGCTCAATGGTTTGCTTCGATCAAAGGAATCCGCGAAGATATGCTTTCTGCGATTGAAGAAGTAAATTGGGTTCCGAATTGGGGCGAAACACGTTTACACAACATGATCAAAGATCGTGAAGACTGGTGTATTTCTCGTCAAAGAGCTTGGGGTGTTCCAATTCCAGTCTTTTACGGTGAAGATGGTGAAGCAATCCTTACAGAAGAAACGATTAGTCACGTTGTAGAATTGTTTAGAGAGCATGGATCAAACATTTGGTTTGAAAGAGAAGCAAAAGATCTCCTTCCGGAAGGATTTACTTCACCTCATAGCCCGAATGGCCGTTTCTCAAAAGAGACGGATATCATGGACGTGTGGTTTGATTCAGGTACATCTCACTGGGGTGTTCTTGAAGAGAGAGAAAATTTAGTAAGACCTGCTGACCTTTACCTTGAGGGATCTGACCAATATCGTGGATGGTTTAATTCTTCACTTTCTACATCTGTTGCAATCACTGGTAAATCTCCTTACAAAGCAGTCTTAAGCCATGGTTTCGTTCTCGATGGAGAAGGACGTAAGATGAGTAAGTCAATTGGTAATACACTAGATCCGATCAAGGTGATGAAGCAGCTAGGTGCAGATATCATCCGTTTATGGGTATCTTCTGTCGATTATCAATCAGACGTACGTGTATCAGACGATATTCTAAAACAAGTTGCTGAAGTATACCGTAAAATCAGAAATACACTTCGTTTCTTGTTAGGTAACCTGCATGGTTTTGATCCGAATAAGCACTCTGTGAAGTTTGAAGATATGCCAGATCTAGAAAAATACATGATGGTAAAACTTGATAAAGTAGTAGCTAAAGTGAAAAAAGCTTACGAGGACTATCAATTTATCACGGTATATAATACGATTCATAACTTCTGTACGATTGAGTTAAGTTCATTCTATTTAGATATGGCAAAAGATACTCTATACATCCAAGCAGAGGACAATCATAAACGCCGCAGCATTCAAACTGTGCTTTATCAATCATTAACGGCACTTACTAAGCTATCTGCTCCTGTTCTTTCTCACACGGCTGATGAAGTATGGGAATACATTCCAGGTGTTGATGAAGTAAGTGTTCAATTAACTACAATGCCAGAAGTGCAGAACTACCAAGGTACAGAAAAGCTTGAAAAAGACTGGGATGTATTCATGGATGTTCGTGACGAGGTATTAAAAGCACTTGAAGAAGCAAGAAGCCAAAAAACAATTGGTAAATCACTAACGGCTTCAATCAAACTTTATCCGACCGAAGCTTTAAAACCATGGTTAGAATCAGTAGAGGATTTAAACAAACTCTTTATTGTTTCTAAAGCTGAAGTAGGGGGAGTGAAATCAGAAGCTCCTGAATCTGCAGGAGTATATGAGCATGTTGCTGTTTCAGTTAGCTCTGCAGAAGGTGAAACATGTGAACGCTGTTGGGTTGTTTCTGAAGATGTTGGGCAGAACGAGAGCCATCCAACACTTTGTGCAAGCTGTGCAGAGATCGTTGAAAAGCACTATGCTTAAAAGTTTCAGTTATTTGAACAGATAAATCTATTAAATGTTCTTGTACTTTCTTTTTCTTCTTTGAAAGTTGATCGGAGTGTAAGGTGCGACACTCCTGCGGGACGAGCGGACAGGTGAGACACTTAAGGGCGCGTAGCGTCAAGGGGCTCACCGGTCGCCCCGCGGAAAGCGAAGCAACCTGAAACGGAGATCAACTACTTACAAGAGCATCAAAGTTAACTCAAACTATTTAATCCCGCATTTTGCGGGATTTTTGTTTGTTATGGTGTACTTCATTGATGTTAGACACAAATTAAATTGTAGAACGTCCGATGGCTGTGCTACAATTCATAAAGACATTAATTTCTGTATCGGAGGAGTTCTATTGTTTTATTATCTTGTAGCTTTGTTCATCTTGGTAATCGACCAAGTGACAAAGTGGCTAATCGTAAAGAATATGGAATTAGGGCAATCTATTCCTGTTATTGATCAAGTATTCTACATAACCTCTCACCGAAACAGGGGAGCCGCTTTTGGTATTCTCCAAGATCAGCGATACTTTTTTATTATTATTACCGTTATTGTTGTAGGTGCAGTAGTTTATTACCTACAAAAACACGCACATGATACACTCCTTAAAACGGCGCTTGCTCTCGTATTAGGGGGAGCTATTGGTAATTTTATCGATCGTTTGCTTCGCGGAGAAGTTGTTGATTTTCTGAATGTTTACATCGGCAGCTATGACTTCCCGATTTTTAATGTGGCTGACTCAGCACTCGTAGTAGGTGTTGGTTTGATTTTTATTCAAAGTTTTATGGAAAGCAAAAAGAAGGAGCCAGAAAATGAACAAATTTGAATATACGGTAACTCCTGAACAAGCAGGAAACCGTATTGATAAAGTTTTGTCTGATGTACAGGATGATTGGTCACGTTCACAGATTCAAAACTGGATCAAAGATAAGATCGTATTGTTAGAAGGAAAACCCGTAAAGTCTAATTATAAATGTGCCGCTGGTGATGTGATCGAGATTGAAATCCCAGAACCAGAAGTACTAGATGTTGTTCCAGAAGAGTTGAATCTGGATATCGTGTATGAAGATTCTGATGTGCTTGTTGTAAATAAGCCTCGTGGGATGGTCGTACACCCTGCACCTGGCCATTACAGTGGAACACTAGTCAACGGACTTATGGCACATTGTAAAGACCTATCTGGAATCAATGGTGTACTTCGTCCTGGTATCGTGCACCGGATAGATAAGGATACATCTGGTCTATTGATGGTCGCAAAGAACGATAAGGCTCATGAATCACTTGTTGATCAACTTAAAGCAAAAACAACAACACGTGTTTATAAAGCGATCGTTCATGGAGTGATGCCACATGACCAAGGTACGATCGATGCACCGATCGGAAGAGATAAAAGTGATCGTCAAAAAATGACGGTAACAGATGAAAACAGCAGAGATGCTGTTACACACTTTAACGTGATTAAACGTTTTACAAATTACACATTTGTAGAGTGTCAGTTAGAAACAGGACGTACGCACCAGATTCGAGTTCATATGAAATATATTGGATTCCCATTAGCAGGAGATCCAAAGTACGGTCCCTCAAAGACTTTGCAAATTGAAGGTCAAGCGCTTCATGCACAAACTCTAGGATTTGATCACCCAACAACAGGTGAATATATGGAGTTTGAGCGTGAAATACCGGCTGATATGGTCGAACTATTAGATCTATTAGAGAAAAGAAGTTGACAAACGTTTAAGGGTTTGTCATAATCAAAATAACTTAAATAGTCCTTTAACTTTAGTCCCGTGAGGCTGAGAAGGAAACGTTATTCATGAGAATTTCTGTACAGAATTTCTCTATCCTCTCGTCATGTGACGGGAGGATTTTTTTTGGAATTAACGGTTAAAGGCAACAAGATTTAAAGGAGGGTTTGTTATGTCAAAGACAGTATTAATGGATGACCAAGCAATCAGAAGAGCACTTACCCGAATCGCGCATGAGATTATCGAGCGTAATAAGGGCGTTAAAGACATCGTATTAGCTGGCATAAAGACCCGTGGTGAATTTCTTGCAAAGCGTCTTGCTGAACGCATCGAACAGATCGAAGGAAATGCGGTTTCAGTAGGTGTCATTGATATCACATTGTACCGAGATGATCTTAAGATCAAAACGGACAATTCTGAACCCGAAGTAAAAGGAACGGATATTCCGGTTGAAGTGACAGACAAAAAGATAATCTTAGTAGATGATGTTCTTTATACAGGTAGAACTGTAAGAGCGGGAATGGATGCCATCATGGATTTAGGACGAGCTTCTAATATACAGCTTGCGGTCCTCATTGACAGAGGACATAGAGAGCTTCCGATTCGTGCAGATTATGTTGGAAAGAATGTTCCAACATCGAGTGAAGAAATTATCTCCGCTTCTTTAATAGAAGTAGACGGATTCGATGAAGTATCTATTTCAACAACTAAATAAGTCCCTTTAAATTCAGTCCAGAGAGGCTGGCAAGGGAGGTATCAATTAAGTGACACGACTCGTGTACACTTGTGCCTCCGCGGCCTCTTTTGCAAAATGCAGAAGAGGTTTTTTTATTGCAAGTGTAACTCATACACCTTTGCAAAAATAAGTGTTACGAAACAGGAGGTCAATAGTTATGGAAAACCAGACAAAAGCGATTTTAGATGTACATGATAAACCATCACCCGTTCAGTGGTTAACGTTAAGCCTGCAGCACTTGTTCGCGATGTTCGGCGCAACAGTGCTAGTACCATTCTTAGTAGGTCTTCATCCAGGTGTAGCCCTCGTATCAAGTGGACTTGCAACGTTAGCTTATCTCTTAGTAACAAGAGGACAAATTCCTGCTTATCTCGGATCGAGTTTTGCTTTTATCACACCGATTTTAACGGTAAAAGCTTTTGGTGGCCCAGAAGCAGCCATGCTAGGAAGCTTTTTAGCGGGTTTGGTTTACGGAGTGGTAGCTCTTTTGATCAAAGGGTTCGGTTTTAAGTGGCTGATGAGAGTGTTACCACCTGTAGTAGTCGGTCCGGTTATCATCGTGATCGGTTTAGGATTAGCAAACGTAGCAGTAGGTATGGCGATGAACGATCCGGCAACAGAAAAATATAGCTTGATGCACTTTACGGTAGCTTTATTTACTCTCGCGGTAACAATCGTTTGCTCGATATTTTTTAGAGGAATTTTAGGAATCATCCCGATTCTGATTGGAATCATTGCTGGCTTTACCTTTGCATACTTCAGAGGAATCGTAGATTTTACGAAAGTAGCAGAAGCAAAATGGATACAGGCACCGGATTTCTTCGTACCTTTTGTAAACTATACACCTGACTTTACTTGGAGCATCGCAATGATCATGATGCCGGTTGCCGCGGTAACGATCGCAGAACATATCGGACATCAGCTCGTGCTTTCAAAAGTAGTCGGACGAAACTTTATTGAAAAGCCAGGACTTCATCGCTCGATCTTAGGCGATGGTATGGGGGTTATCATCGGATCCTTAATCGGAGGACCTCCCGTAACAACGTATGGTGAGAATATAGGGGTGTTAGCGATCACTCGCGTATACTCGGTCTTCGTGATCGGAGGAGCAGCAGTAACAGCGATTCTGTTCGGATTCTCTGGAAAAGTAACAGCACTGATCAGTACGATCCCAACTGCTGTTATGGGAGGAGTTTCCATCCTATTATTCGGAATCATCGCTTCATCAGGTTTACGAATGTTAGTAGACAACAATATCGATTTTGGAAACAAAAGAAACTTGATCATCTCATCCGTTATTTTAGTAACAGGTATTGGTGGAGCAGCATTAAAGATTAATGCAAACTTTGAAATTGCCGGGATGGCATTAGCAACTCTTATCGGTATCGTTTTAAACCAAGTGCTCCCTGGACGAGAGAATGACAAAGATCTGATTAACAAAATGTTCAAAACAAACGATAACGACACAGCTGCATAAAACGCCTTTTAACTAAGTACGAGAGACTTAAAAGGGTGACGACAAGAGAGGAACCATTTTCTTCTTCTGTTAAGAGCACCCTGAAAAACTTCAGGGTGCTATTTTTATGTCAAAAGGAGAGATTAGGATGAACCATTTACTAACAATGAATGAGTTATCGATTGAAGACATTCAATTCATAATGAGAAAAGCAGAAGCGTTTAAAAGCGGAAAGCAAGATGAGAACTTCGAACAAAAGTTGATCGCGAATTTATTCTTTGAGCCAAGTACAAGAACAAGGTTCAGCTTTGAAGCTGCAGAACACAGACTTGGCATGAAACCTTTAAACGTGGAAGTGAACGGCTCCTCCGTGCAAAAAGGAGAGACGCTTTACGATACGTTACGAACGCTAGAGGAAATAGGCGTGGAAGCATTTGTTATCAGGTATCCTGAAGATCGCTATTTCGACGGCTTAGCTGAAAAAATAAATGTTCCGATCATCAATGCTGGTGATGGCTGTGGCAATCATCCGACTCAATCTTTGTTAGATCTAGTAACGATACAACAAGAATTTATTGTACTGCAGGGATTAACAGTTGTCATCGTAGGTGACATCCTACATAGCCGTGTGGCTCGGTCAAACGCTGAAGTCTTGCGGAAGATGGGAGCTAGAGTATTATTTTCAGGACCTGAAGAATGGTTTGTAGACGAATGGAAAGAAGACTTCATCTCAATTGATGAGGCAGTCGAACTAGCTGATGCACTTATGATGCTCAGAATTCAACACGAAAGACATAGCGCTTCCATGAATCTCGCGAAAGAAGATTATCATCAGCAATATGGTTTAACGGTTGAAAGAGAAAAAAGGATGAAAGCACACAGCATTATCATGCACCCAGCTCCTGTAAATCGAGGCGTTGAAATCGCAGATGAACTTGTTGAGTGTGAACGCTCAAGAATATTTAAGCAAGTACAGAATGGTGTTTTTATTCGAATGGCGGTATTGAGATGGGCATTGAATACGAATCAGGAGGCTATTAACGATGAGCTACTTATTAAAAAACGCTAAGATCCTTGACGGAAACAACAATCTTATCCACAGAGATATCTTAATTGTTAAAAACAGAATTCAAAAGGTAGAAAAAGATATAGCGATTGAGGATCATGAAATACTTGATGTAGAAGGAAAATTAATAACACCAGGATTTGTAGATCTACATGTTCACTTAAGAGAGCCTGGTGGAGAACATAAAGAGACTATTGCAACAGGTACGAAAGCTGCAGTGAAAGGTGGATATACAACTCTTGCTGCGATGCCAAACACGCGACCCGTACCAGATAGCAGAGAAACATTAGAGCTTGTACAGAGTAAGATTAAAGAAACGGCAAGCTGCAGAGTACTTCCTTACGCATCGATCACAACGAGACAGATCGGGAGTGAACTTACAGACTTTGAAACTCTTCTCGCGGGTGGCGCATTCGCTTTTACGGATGATGGTGTAGGAGTGCAGTCAGCTGGAATGATGCTTAGCGCGATGAAGGAGGCAAAACGCCATGGTGCTGTTATCGTAGCACATTGTGAAGACAATACGCTTCTTCCTAAAGGAGGCGCTTTCCACGAAGGTGAGTTTACGAAAAAAGAAAGTCTGCCTGGAATTCCGTCCGTTAGTGAATCTGTGCACATCGCACGTGATGTATTACTCGCTGAAGCGGCAGATGCTAGATATCACGTTTGTCACGTGAGTACGAAAGAATCAGTTCGAGTCATTAGAGATGCGAAACGATCAGGAATTAAAGTTACTGCAGAAGTCACGCCTCATCATTTGATTTTAAGCGATAAAGACATTAAGGCAAACGATACACACTATAAGATGAACCCACCTTTAAGAAGTGAGGCTGATCGAGAGGCATTAATAGAGGGACTTAAAGATGGCACGCTCGACTTTATCGCAACAGACCATGCTCCACATAGTGAAGAAGAGAAAGCACAGAATGTTGAACTTGCACCTTTTGGAATCGTAGGCTTGGAAACAGCTTTTCCTCTTCTTTATACAGAGCTTGTTGTGAAAAAGAACTGTTTCACACTGCAAGAACTTGTAGACAAGATGACGAAAAAGCCTTCTGAAAGCTTTAATCTGCCATATGGCAGACTAGAAGAAGGTTCACTTGCAGATCTTACAATCATCGATCTAGAAAAAGAAGAAACAATCAATGCTAAGGATTTTGTATCTAAAGGGAAAAACACACCGTTTGACGGTTGGAGCTGTAAAGGGTGGCCGGTTGCAACCATTTTTAGTGGGAAACTTGTTTATCAACGAGAGGAGAGCTTAGTATGAAACGCTACTTAATATTAGAGGATGGAACGATTTTTACCGGATTGGCTTTTGGTTCACAACGTGAATCAAGTGGTGAGGTAGTATTCACAACAAGTATGACAGGATATCAAGAAGTAATGACTGATCCTTCATACTGTGATCAAATTATCTGCTTTACGTATCCACTTGTGGGGAACTACGGAATCAACCGGTCAGATTATGAATCGATCCGTCCTGCAACGAGCGGGATCATTGTGAATGAACATGCTGAGTTTCCCAATCATCATGAAGGCATGCAGTCTTTAAGCAGCTGGCTGACAGCAAAAGATATTCCAGGTTTATATGGAATTGATACACGCAAACTCACAAGAAAAATTAGACAACACGGAACGCTAAAAGGCAGAATGACAAACTCAATTGAAAATGCTGAAGAAGTAATAAAGAACTTGAATGCAGAAGAACGAATTACCAATCAAGTGACAAAAGTATCAACAAAAACACCATATCACTTACCGAACAGCGGTTATCGAGTAGTGGTCGTAGATTTTGGAGTGAAAAGCGGAATGTTAAGGGAGCTTTCTAGACGATTATGTGATGTGATCGTTGTTCCACATAACACGTCTGCAGCTGATATTATCCGTCTTCAGCCTGATGGTGTACTTTTGAGCAACGGACCTGGAGATCCAAAAGATGTGCACTCAGGAATAACAATGATTCAAGAGCTTTTAAATCATAATATTCCAATCTTAGGAATCTGTTTAGGGCATCAGCTATTAGCTCTGGCAACAGGTGCTGATACCGAAAAGCTAAAGTTCGGACACCGAGGTTCTAACCATCCGGTAAAAGATCTTGAGACTGGTAAAATTGCGCTCACTTCACAAAACCATGGTTATGCAGTAACTGAAGCGTCTCTACAGAACTCAGAGCTCGTTCTAACACATATAGCAGTAAACGATGGAACAGTTGAAGGGTTAAAACATAAAGTGAAGCCAGCGTTTTCTATTCAGTATCATCCAGAAGCATCACCAGGACCACAAGATTCGAATCCAATCTTTGATGATTTCATGAACATGATTAAAACAACTAAGAAAGAAGGTTTGATGCAATATGCCTAAACGACATGACATCCGAAAAATTTTAGTGATTGGTTCAGGACCAATCGTGATTGGACAAGCTGCAGAATTTGATTACGCTGGTACACAAGCTTGCCAAGCTTTAAAAGAAGAAGGATATGAAGTTGTTTTAGTAAACTCAAATCCTGCAACAATCATGACTGACCCTAATATGGCGGATAAAGTTTACATCGAACCATTAACTCTTGAATTTGTATCACGCATCATACGTCAAGAACGTCCTGATGGACTGCTTGCTACGTTAGGTGGCCAGACGGGTTTGAATCTCGCCGTTGAACTTTTCAACTCAGGTGTCCTCGAGGAATACAACGTGGAACTGTTAGGAACAAAACTTCCTTCCATTCAGCAAGCGGAAGACCGAGATTTGTTCAGAGAACTTATGAGAGAGTTGAACGAGCCAGTTCCTGAGAGTGCAATCGTTCATAATATGGAAGAAGCTAGAGCATTCGTTACTGAGAACGGTTTTCCGGTAATCATTCGCCCAGCGTTTACACTTGGTGGAACGGGAGGCGGAATCGTAACAAATGAAGAAGAATTCTTAGAGATTACGCCATCTGGGTTGCATGCGAGTCCTGTAGGTCAAGTATTGATCGAAAAGAGTATCGCAGGATTCAAGGAAGTTGAATATGAAGTGATGCGTGATAAGAATGACACGGCAATCGTTGTGTGTAACATGGAAAATATCGACCCGGTAGGAATTCATACCGGTGACTCAATCGTAGTAGCACCTAGCCAAACACTTACTGACAGAGACTATCAATTGTTACGAAACGCATCTTTAAGAATTATAAGAGCACTAAAAATCGAAGGAGGCTGTAATGTACAGCTTGCTCTAGATCCTGACAGCTCTCAATATTATGTGATCGAAGTAAATCCGCGTGTAAGCCGCTCATCTGCTTTAGCTTCTAAAGCGACAGGATATCCGATCGCCAAATTAGCAGCAAAGATTGCAGTAGGATACACGCTAGATGAAATAAAAAATCCAGTGACGGGAACCACGTATGCATGTTTTGAGCCGGCACTTGATTATATCGTTTCGAAGATTCCGAGATGGCCGTTTGATAAGTTTGAAGGAGCGAACCGTAAGCTTGGAACACAGATGAAAGCGACCGGAGAGGTTATGGCGATCGGACGCAACTTTGAAGAGTCTCTTTTAAAGGCGGTACGATCTCTTGAAATTTCAGCTTTCCACCTTGATGTAAAAGAGAAAAACCTAACTGAATCTGAAGTACAAGAAAAAATCTTGAGAGCTGATGATGAAAGGTTGTTCTACATCGCTGAAGCATTAAGAATGGGAATTACAGTAGAACAGATACATGAATGGACAAAGATTGATTATTTCTTCTTAGAAAAGCTCCATGGAATCATCCTTTTAGAGAAACGAGTAAAAGAGCGTAAGAAAGATGAAGTCATCTTAAAGAAAGCAAAAGAAAAAGGATTTAGCGATCGCTGGATTGCAGAAGCTTGGGAAATGGACGAGTATGAACTTTATCAGTTCAGATTGAACGAGAGAATCAAGCCAGTCTTCAAAATGGTTGACACGTGTGCAGCAGAGTTTGAATCCGCTACACCTTATTACTATGGAACTTACGCAGAAGAAGATGAATCAATCATTACAGACAAAAAGAGTGTGGTCGTTCTTGGATCTGGTCCGATCAGAATTGGACAAGGCATTGAGTTTGATTATGCGACCGTGCATACGGTGTGGGCGATTCAAGAAGCAGGCTATGAAGCGATCATCATCAATAACAATCCAGAAACGGTTTCTACCGACTTTAGCATGTCAGATAAACTTTATTTCGAACCGTTAACAGTAGAAGATGTAATGCATGTGATCGATCATGAAAAGCCTGAAGGCGTTATCGTTCAATTCGGTGGACAAACAGCGATAAATCTCTCAGAAGAGCTTGAGAGAAGGGGGATTAAGATCCTCGGGACATCCCTAGATAGCATGGACCTAGCTGAGGACAGAGAGCGCTTTGAACAAGTGATGAAACAGCTTGAAATTCCGCAGCCAGCTGGAAAAACGGCGTTTTCTGTTAAGGATGCCGTGGCTATCGCTAACTCAATCGGATATCCTGTACTCGTTCGTCCTTCATACGTGCTTGGCGGAAGAGCAATGGAGATCGTGTACCAAGAAAGTGAGCTTCTTCAGTATATGGAGAACGCTGCTAGAGTAAATCCTGAACATCCAGTATTAGTCGATCGATATCTTGAAGGAAAAGAGATCGAAGTAGACGCGATCTCAGACGGGAAAGATGTTTTCATCCCAGGGATGATGGAGCATATAGAGCGTGCAGGTGTTCACTCTGGAGATTCTATCGCAGTCTATCCTCCGCAAACTTTGCCTGAAGAGATCAAGCAGAAGATCATTGACAGAACGATTTCAATCGCAAAAGGTTTAAAGATCATCGGACTTTTGAACATCCAGTTCGTTTGGCATAAGAATGAAGTGTATGTACTTGAAGTGAATCCACGCTCAAGCCGTACAGTGCCATTTTTAAGTAAGATAACAGGTGTACCGATGGCTAACGTCGCTACAAAAGTCATACTAGGTGAGAATCTAGTTAGTCAAGGCTATGAAACAGGTTATCAGAAGGAAACAGATGAAGTCTCGGTTAAGGTTCCTGTGTTCTCGTTCGCAAAACTGCGTCGTGTGGATACGTATTTAGGGCCTGAGATGAAATCAACTGGAGAAGTAATGGGAAGAGATAAGAATCTTCAAAAAGCACTATACAAAGGCTTGATCGCATCGGGTATGAAAATTCCAACGCACGGAACTGTACTCTTTACAGTAGCAGATAAAGACAAAGAAGAAGCACTTGAGATGGTAAAGAGATTTTACGAGATCGGTTACACGATCATGGCAACGGAAGGAACAGCGAGCATTATTGAACAAGAAGGAATCCCAGTCAATGTCGTTGGCAAGATCGGATCAGAAGGGAGAAATCTTCTAGATGTTATTCGTAAAGACGAAGCACAGTTTGTCGTTAACACGTTAACAAAAGGGAAGATACCTGCGAGAGATGGATTCCGCATTCGAAGAGAATGCGCAGAGAACGGAGTCGTATGTTTGACAAACTTAGATACTTCAGTCGCTCTATTAGAAGTACTTGAGTCCATCTCGTTCTCAGCACATGCACTTTCAGCATTCACAAAAAAAGACAAGGTGCTCGTATGAAGAAGCACTTGTTGAACATTACATCAAATATAGAGATCGCAAGAAATATATTTGAGATGAAATTGACTGGCCCTGGTGTAGGCAGCATGACTACACCTGGTCAGTTTCTCCATGTCTCTGTAGGAAATCAATCTTCAAAACTATTGCGCCGCCCACTTTCGATCTGCGATGTAGATTTAGAGAGAAAAGAAGTAACACTTTTGTACAGAGCACAAGGTGAAGGTACGAAACAGCTCAGTCACAAACATGAAGGTGAAGTTGTAGATGTATTAGGTCCGCTTGGTAACGGATTTGAACTTGCTGAAATGGATAAAAACAAACATGCACTGCTCATCGGGGGAGGAATTGGTGTACCACCTCTATACTACCTTGGTAAGCATCTTAAGAAAAAAGGAATAGAAGTAACATTTATTCTAGGTTATCAATCGATTGAAGACAGCTTTTACATCGAAAAGTTCAAAGAGATCGGAGAAACCATCGTGACTACTGTTGATGGATCTCTTGGAATAAAAGGCTTTGTGACAGACGCGATGATGAACGTTGTTGAAAATGAACCTGTCATCTATTCTGTTGGACCTGCGATCATGCTAAAAGCAGTAGAAGAGAGAGCGGTTGGTCTTCGGGGATATCTTTCATTAGAAGAACGAATGGGCTGTGGGATTGGCGCTTGTTTTGCCTGTGTATGTCCAACTAAAACGAGAGAATCAGGATATGTAAAGATCTGCAGTGATGGACCGGTATTTAAGATGGGGGAGGTTGTATTATGAGTAGGCTGCATGTTTCATTGCCAGGATTAAATATGAAAAACCCTATTCTTCCTGCATCAGGCTGTTTTGGATTCGGAAAAGAATATGCCAAGTGGTATGACTTAAGTGTACTTGGAGGTATTACGATTAAAGCAGCTACTCTAGAGGGACGTTTCGGCAATCCTACCCCTCGAGTAGCTGAAACAGAAAGCGGAATGTTAAACGCTATCGGCCTTCAAAACCCAGGTGTAATGAAAATTTTAGAAAATGAAGTTCCGGCTTTGGAGCCTTATAACATACCGATACTAGCTAATATTGCAGGATCTACTGAAGAAGAGTATATCGAAGTGACAAGGCAGATCTCATCCTCGCCTCAAGTGTCTGCTGTAGAGCTAAATATATCTTGTCCGAACGTGAAAGAAGGCGGGATCCAGTTTGGTACTCACTACAAATCTGCGGCAGATCTGACAAGAAAAGTGAAAGCCGTATCAAAAAAGCCAGTATATGTGAAGCTCTCGCCCAATGTCTCAAACATCGTAGAGATGGCACAAGCAGTCGAAGAAGCGGGCGCTGATGGTCTTTCGATGATCAATACACTAGTTGGAATGAAATTAGATTGGAGAACCGGTAATCCGATATTGGCAAATAAGACGGGTGGGCTTTCAGGACCCGCAATAAAACCTGTAGCTATCCGGATGATCTATGAAGTAAGCCAGAAGATATCGCTTCCTATTATCGGTATGGGCGGAGTAAGCACAGCTGAAGATGTTCTCGAGATGATGTCTGCTGGTGCATCTGCTGTTGCAGTCGGTACAGCAAACTTTGTGAATCCATACGTTTGTCCTGAGATCATAGAGCAACTTCCAAAGCTGCTAGATGAGATTGGTGTTGAAAATATTAGTGAGATGACAGGAAGGAGTACAAAGCAATGGAGAACCCCGTTATCATCGCGTTAGATTTTAAGAATGCCGATCAAGCCAAATCCTTTTTAACAAGTTTTGAAGGACAATCTCCTTATGTAAAGGTAGGTATGGAGCTTTTTTATGCGGAAGGACCTCCTTTTATTAAATGGTTAAAAGAAAAAAACTTTCGCATCTTCTTGGATTTAAAACTACATGACATACCAACAACTGTTCATAAAGCCATGAAGGTCCTCGGTGGACTCAATATTGACATGGTGAATGTTCATGCAGCAGGTGGAACTCATATGATGAGAGCTGCTAAAGAAGGTCTACTAGCAGCTGGTGCTCATCATACAAAATTAATTGCCGTTACACAGCTTACAAGTACAACAGAAAAAGTATTAAATGAAGAGCTCTTAATCAAGAATGTCGATATGAAAGAGTGTGTAACTCATTATGCAGAACTTGCTAAAAAGGCAGGATTAGATGGTGTCGTTTGCTCCGTGCAAGAAGCTATGAAGATCAAGGATGTTTGTGGAAAGAACTTTTTGGCTGTTACTCCAGGCATTCGTCCGAGTGGCTCTGATACACATGACCAAGCTCGAGTTGCGACACCCAGAGAAGCTGCGTTAAAAGGCTCAGATTATATGGTGATCGGCAGAAGTATCACTCAATCAGAAACACCCGTTACAACTTATTATGAAATATTAAATGAATGGAGAGATAGTCATGAAAACAACAACTTCCCAACATTTGCTTAACATTGAAGCCGTAACTCTGTCACCAGAAAATCCATACACGTGGTCCTCTGGGATGAAGTCTCCCATTTATTGTGATAACCGGTTGATTATTGCATATCCTGAGATTCGTAAACAAGTAGCTTTAGAGCTTTCAGCGTTAATAGAGAAGCATTACCCGGAAGCTGATCTTATCGCCGGAACAGCAACAGCAGGTATTCCTCATGCAGCGTTCGTAGCTGATCAGATGGAATTACCGATGTGTTACGTAAGATCAAGTGCGAAAGCTCATGGAAAAACGAATCAGATCGAAGGATTAACGAATAAAAGTAAGAAGGCAGTAGTTGTTGAAGACTTGATCTCAACCGGAAAAAGCTCTATTCAATCCGTACTAGCTCTTCGAGAAGCAGGGATTGAAGTGCTTGGTGTTGTAGCCATTTTTAGTTATGGTTTGCAAAAGGCAGATGTAGAACTCGGTGAGTTGGGTATTTCTTTTCAAACCGTAACAAACTTTAGTACATTAATAGAGGAAGCACAAGAAAGCGGAAAGATAAATGAACAAGGGCTTTCTTTATTAAAAGAATGGCAACAAGACCCAGAACACTGGGGAGCTGCCTCTTTTTCCAAATAGTTTCTTAAGGAGATTAACATTTTGAGAAAAATGAATGGTGAAGAATTTGATGAGCTTGTTTCCTTTTTTGATAGTATGGCAAGGACGACATGGCTTAAGAAAGTTCATGATCATTTAAAAGAAGTAACAGGGTCATGGAGTGAAAAAGACGTTCTAGATGTGGGGTGCGGAACGGGAAGATTGCTGTTGCGTGGAGCAGAGGAAGCGAATAGGCTTGTTGGCGTTGATTTGTCTTCAGAGATGGTCAAGGCTAGTATTCAGCAGTTCTTTTATCATGAATTAAGTGGTAAAAGTGAGTTTATTGTTGCTGATGCAGAGAATCTTCCGTTTTCAGATCATTCGTTTGATCTAGCATTATCCACTTGTGTAATGTTTTTATTGCCCGATCCAGCTAAAGGAATCAGTGAGGTTCATCGCGTTCTAAAAGATGATGGTCAAATCGTCATGCTGAATCCGAGTGGAAAAATGAGTCAAGAAAACGCTGCTTCTTTCGCAAAGGAAAACGGTATCTCTGGGTTCGAACGAACAGCACTCTTAAAATGGTCTAATGTGAGTACGAGAAGACATCGCTATTCAACAGATGAAATGACAGAATTACTACACAAGCTTCATTTTACAGATGTGCAACATCAAGAAGTATTAGGTGGCCTTGCGATTATCAGCAAAGCAAAAAAAACGCAGAACAGCTAAAATTAAGCTGCTCTGCGTTTTTTAATTGGTGCTTTCTGAAACGTGTTTTTATGGTCATAATCTACTTCTGATAGATGCAAAAGAGTTTTAGAGTATTTAAAAAGCACGGTTTAAATAACATCCTGTTTTTAGACTTCAAATGTATTAAAATACTTCACTGAATACTTGATTGGAGCGTAAGGTGCGAGACTCCTGGGGGATTAGCGGGACAGGTGAGACTCTTAATAGCGCATAGAGCTAAGAGGCTCACCGCACGCCCCCCCGGAAAGCGAGCAACCTGAAGTGGAAATCAACACATTCAAAAACATCATTGCATACGGTCTTTCCAAAAAAGGCTACTTTTTTAAACGGAAAACCAGATCTTCATCCGGCGTAACGAAAAGCGTCTGCTGATTGTCATAAATAACAAATCCAGGCTTTGCCCCATTAGGCTTCTTCACATGTTTTACTAACGTAAAGTCAACAGGAACCGAACTCGAATTTTTTGCTTTGCTGAAAAATCCTGCTAAAACAGCTGCTTCTTTAATAGCTGTTTCACTTGGACTAGACGAGCGGATCAAAACATGAGAACCTGGAATATCCTTCGTATGAAGCCATGTCTCATTTGCTCTCGATAACTTAAAGGTTAGATAGTCGTTCTGTTTATTGTTCTTACCGACTAAAATTTCTGTTCCGTCCGTAGATGTGAATTTTTCAGGCTGTGGCGTCTTGTTTTGTTTTTTCTTGTTCTTACTTTGTCTATGTTTTAAATAACCGCCTTCACCGAGTTCTTCTCTGATTTCTTCAACATCCTTCATGGATGCTGAATCCATCTGAACGATCAGACGCTCAAAATACAGCAATTCATTTTTAGCTTTCTCTATCTGATCTTTAATAATAGAAACCGACTTTTTTAGTTTCCCATATTTTTTAAAGTAGCTTTGGGCGTTATCTGCAGGTGACTTAAGAGGATCGAGTGTAATTTTCACCAGTGGCTGATCTTCAGTGAAGTAATCCTCTACCTCAACTTCTTTATCTCCCTTTTTCGCCAAATACATATAAGCGGTGAGAAGCTCGCCTTTTCGTTGATACTCCTCGGCATTATGCGTTTGTTGAAGTTCTTTTTCTAGTTTTCCTATTTTTTTCTTAATCTTTTCGTATTCGTTCGAAAGATATTTTTCAAGATCGTTTGCTTGTTGTTTGATGCGGTCACGATCGGCTTTTCCGTAAAAATAACGATCGAGCATCTGGCTAACCGTGTCAAAGGATCGACTTTCCCCTGAAACATGATGTAGTGGCAGAACTGAAAAATACTCTTTCTTATCGTTTGTGATCATTTGAGGTTCGTATTCTTGATTTGATAACTGCTTCATCACACTAAAAAAGGCGTCCGCAACTTCGTTTTTAACCGATAGTCCGGATCTATGCACGATTTCTTTTGCGATCAAGGGAGAGAACCCGCTGAATCTGGTTACAAGTTGTTTATCCAATTTACCTTCGTTCCAAGAAATCTTAGAAACAAATTCATCTGCATTGGTTACTGTAAATGGATCTGTTTTTTCTTGTGCTGGAGGCATGATGTACTCAAAACCTGGAAGGATAGTACGATGGCGATTCTGAAAGCTAGGAATGTGCTTAATGCTGTCAACGATCTTCTTTGATTTTTCGTCGACTAAAATAATGTTGCTGTGTCTTCCCATGATTTCGATATAAAGTACTTTGGTCGTTTCGTCACCGATTTCATCTCTATTCTTCACGGTAATCGTTATAATTCTCTCAAGATCAAGCTGTTCTATTTTTTCGATAAAAGCGCCTTCTAAATGCTTTCTGAGAAGCATACAGAACATTGGAGGAGTATCTGGATTCTCATACGTATGTTCAGTGAGATGTACTCTTGCGAAAGAAGGATTTGCAGATAATAACAGTTTATGATTTTTTCCATTTGCACGGATTGTAAAAACAAGATCTGTTTTATGTGGCTGATAAACCTTAGATATACGTCCTGAAGTAAGTGTGTTTTGTAGTTCAGTTGTTATGGCACGTGTCATTATTCCATCAAAGCTCATGTTATGTTCACCTCTTATTTCTGATTCATAGTATAGCATTTTTGCGGACATGCCTGCATATAAATGCTATTAACTAATCTTATCAGAGGTGGAAGCTATGAATTGGTACCAGCTGCCGCAAGACGAAATTGAATCCATTCTTAACAGCAGGATGGAGAGTGGGCTCTCAAAAAGCGAGCAAGAACGAAGGTTGAAGTTAGATGGACCGAACCAACTTGAAGAAGGAAAGAAGCAGTCTGCCATTTTAATGTTCCTTGCACAATTTAAAGACTTTATGGTCCTTGTCCTCTTAGCGGCTACTTTGTTATCCGGTTTCTTAGGAGAATATCTAGACGCGATCGCAATCATTTTAATCGTAGTGATGAACGGAGTTCTTGGGTTTATCCAAGAGAGAAAAGCAGAGAAATCCTTAGCGTCACTAAAAGAATTATCTGCTCCCAGTGCCCAGGTTTTAAGAGAAGGCAAGTGGGTTTCTATTGCTGCGAAAGACGTCGTAACGGGTGATGTTATAAAAGTTAAAAGCGGCGATCGAGTTGGAGCAGATATTAGACTTTTAAAAACATCAGGATTGCAGATCGAGGAATCAGCACTCACAGGAGAATCTGTTCCTGCCCAAAAACATAACAACCTGATTTCTGCTGAAGATCTAAACCTTGGTGATCAGGAGAACATGGCGTTCATGGGCACAATGGTCACAAGAGGAACCGGACAAGGTATCGTCGTAGGGACAGGCATGAAAACCGAGATGGGCAAGATCGCACATCTCATTCAAACTGCTGAAAACATTGCAACGCCTCTTCAGATGAAACTTGAACAGCTTGGAAAAATTTTGATCGCCCTTGCGTTGCTTTTAACTGTTTTAGTAGTTTTAGCAGGTGTTATGCAAGGACATGACCTCTACAGCATGATTTTAGCAGGTGTGTCTTTAGCTGTTGCGGCCATTCCAGAAGGACTTCCAGCGATCGTTACGATTGCACTCGCGCTAGGTGTTCAAAAAATGATTCGAAAACGAGCGATCGTAAGAAAGTTACCGTCTGTTGAAACATTAGGCTGTGCAACGGTCATCTGTTCTGATAAAACGGGAACACTTACTCAAAATAAGATGACGGTTACACGAGTTTGGTCTCAAGGCAGACAGTGGAGTGTTAATGAAGAGGGTTTTGAAATCGTAGGCGGCGGGATTCAAGAAAACAATAAGAGAGAAGATAAGCTCACAGAAGTTTTGGCATATGCGGCACTTTGTAACAATGCCACGATAGAAGAAGGCAAGAAGGGCACTTTGTTAGAAGTTGGTGATCCAACAGAAACGGCGTTATTAGTCAGTGCTTACAAAGCGGGAATCACGAAAGAATCATTAAGGGAACAATTTACGATTCAGCATGAGTTTCCTTTCGACTCTACCCGTAAAATGATGAGTGTTGTTGTACGCGATACTGAAGGAAATCACATGCTAGTAGTAAAAGGGGCACCAGACGTATTACTCGAGAAAAGTGATTATATTGTGTGGGATGATAAAAAACAATTGATCAAACAAGCACATAAAGAAAGAATAAAAGAAGCCATCTATGCACTCGGCAGTCAAGCACTGCGGACCATTGCGGTTGCGATTCGTCCTTTAAAAGAAGGAGAGCACTACTCACAAGCTTCTTTTGCAGAAAGAAGTCTAACGTTTATTGGATTACAGGGAATGATGGATCCTCCTCGTCCTGAAGTTGAAGAAAGTATCAGAGATTGTCAGACTGCTGGTATCAAAACCGTCATGATTACGGGAGACCATGTTGTGACAGCAGCAAGTATCGCAAAAAAACTAAACATGTTACCTAACGGTGGAAGAGTGATGGAAGGTGCTGAGCTCGCTCAATTAAGTGACGATGAATTGGACGAAGTATCAGAAGATGTGTACGTATACGCGCGAGTTTCTCCAGAGCACAAGTTGAAAATCGTAAAGTCTCTTCAGCGAAGAGGCCATGTTGTTGCGATGACAGGTGACGGAGTAAATGACGCGCCAGCCATTAAGTCAGCAAATATTGGTATTGCGATGGGGATAACAGGAACAGACGTTGCGAAGGAAGCTTCCTCTCTTGTGCTTGGTGATGACAACTTTGCTACGATTCGTTCAGCGATTGAAGAAGGAAGAAACATCTATGAAAATATTAGAAAGTTTATTCGTTATCTTCTAGCATCCAATGTAGGTGAGATCTTGGTTATGCTTTTTGCGATGATCATGGGTTTACCCCTTCCATTAGTTCCGATTCAGATTCTTTGGGTGAACTTAGTGACAGATGGTTTGCCTGCAATGGCATTAGGTGTTGACCAGGCAGAAGAAGATGTTATGAGAAGAAAACCAAGGCAAGCGAAAGAAGGAGTGTTCTCCAGAGGGCTAGGATGGAAGATCGTTTCAAGGGGATTCTTGATCGGTGGGGCGACAATACTTGCTTTCTGGGTTACCTTAAAAGAAAATCCAGATCAACTGATCGTCGCGCAATCCGTAGCTTTTGCAACACTTGTTATGGCACAGTTGATCCACGTGTTTGATTGCAGAAGTGAGCGTTCTGTTTTCCATAGAAATCCGTTTCAGAACGGCTACCTAGTCCTTGCAGTTATTTCATCTATTTTATTATTGCTAGTGGTCATGTACGTAGAACCATTGCAAGATATTTTCCATACGGTGCCGCTCTCTATAAGACAATGGCTGCTCGTTCTTGGCATGGCTTCTATTCCAACATTTGCTCTAGCAGGCTTTCAGTTATTTAAAAAAGAGGCAAGATAAACAAATAAAGCTGGTTCCCGTATGTTTGGGTACCAGCTTCTATTATTTTAGCAAGACAAGAGGTTTCTGCGTTCGTCCAGCGACTGTGAAACACGCTTGACGAGCGTTCTAGACTTTTATGAGCAATTCTAAAACTCTGCCCAAAATTCAAAGCTGAACATGGTCGAAGATCTCGCTAGCAACTTTTTTTCGCTATTTCCTTAAAAATAGGGAAATTAGTTTAGATTTCAGGATTTATGTGCTAAAATATAAGAACATGTGTACAGTTTTTCACAATATCGTACAATTAGCGTATGACCCGTTATTCCATTTGGCTAGAATAGTAGCAGGTTAGGGGCGTTTAGAGATGAAATTAATTAATATTGGGTACGGAAATATTGTTGCTGCTCACCGAATTATTGCGGTAGTCAGTCCTGAATCTGCACCGATAAAACGATTAATCACGGTAGCACGAGAGAAAAACATGCTGATTGATGCTACATATGGCCGCAGAACGCGAGCGGTTGTTGTGACTGACAGTGATCATGTTATCTTGTCAGCTGTTCAGCCTGAAACAGTAGCTCACAGACTGATGTCGGTTGATGAGGGCTCAGAAGAAAGTTAGGTTGTGGAGGTTTTTATGGAAAAAGAAAGAGGCATTCTGTTTGTTCTTTCCGGTCCGTCAGGTGTTGGAAAAGGAACTGTGTGTAAAGCGCTTCGTGAACAAAAGCTGGACATTCAATATTCCGTTTCAGCAACGACAAGAAAGCCGCGTGAAGGCGAACGGCATGGGGTAGAATACTTCTTTAAAACAAAAGAAGAGTTCCTTGATATGATTGAAAATAAACAGCTGCTCGAATGGGCAGAATATGTTGGCAACTATTATGGGACACCGATTGAATATGTGAATAGTACGCTTGACGAAGGAAAAGATGTTATTCTAGAGATCGAAGTACAAGGTGCGCTTCAAGTGAAAAACATATTTCCAGAAGGTGTTTTCATCTTTTTAACACCGCCAAGTCTGGACGAATTAAGAAGTCGTATTGTTGGACGCGGTACAGAGACGGAAGATTTGATCAACAACCGCATGTCCGTAGCCAAGGAAGAAATTGAACTCATGAGACACTATGATTATTCTGTAGTGAATGATGAGATCGAAGCTGCTTGCAATCGAATCAAAGCAATCATTACCACGGAGCATTGCCGCGTGGATCGAGTTCGTCCAAAATACGAAAAAATTTTAGGAGATGACCAATAATGCTATATCCATCCATCGATTCTCTTATGGAAAAGATTGATTCAAAATACTCACTAGTTACTCTTAGCTCAAAGCGCGCTAGAGAAATTCAACAATATGATAATCAGCAGATCGCAAAACCTGTATCACACAAGTTTGTCGGTAAAGCACTTGAAGAAATTCAATCCGGTGTACTAATGAAAGTCGGAGAAACACCAGAAGATTAATAGAACAGCGAAAAAATATACAACCTTGACTAAAGGTTGTTATTTTTTTGTTCTGAATAGATTTCAATCAATTTTTTAATACATATAAATGCTGTAAAATAGAGTTAGCATGTATAAGTCAAGAGCGGCGGAAGGGGTTTATTATGGAAAAGAAGAGAATATTGCTTGCTGTTTCAGGCGGAATTGCTGCATATAAGGCGGCAACAGTAGCAAGTAGATTATATCAAAACGGATTCGAAGTAAAAGTGATCCTGACTCAATCTGCACAAAAGTTCATCACACCACTTACCTTTCAAACGCTGACAAGAGAAGAAGTTTATACAGATACGTTTGAAGAAAAAAATCCTGCAGTTGTTAGTCATATTGACCTTGCAGACTGGGCGGATCTTGTTTTGATCGCACCGGCGACTGCAAACTCTATCGGCAAACTTGCTAACGGAATTGCAGATGACATGCTCACAACAACACTGCTCGCTACAAAAGCAGACGTACTGATCGCACCTGCAATGAATGTAAATATGTTCAATCATCCTGCAGTTAAGAAGAACATGGAAACGTTAGCTTCATTCGGTTGGCGTTTCATAGAACCGAACGAAGGACTTTTAGCATGTGGATGGATCGGTAAAGGAAGACTTGCTGAACCTGAAGAATTGATAGAATCTGTTCATGCTTATTTTAATGAGAATAAGGATGGAAATAAGCCGTTAGCTGGGAAGAAAATACTTGTAACAGCTGGTCCAACTAGAGAGGAACTGGATCCTGTTCGTTACTTTACAAACCACTCTTCAGGCAAGATGGGATATGCGATTGCGTCAGTTGCAAAAAAACTAGGTGCAGATGTGACTCTTGTTACAGGACCAACCGCATTACCAGAACCTCAAGGCATTACTATTGAAAAAATCGTTTCCACTAAAGATATGTTTGAAGCAACAATGTCTCGTTTTCATGAACAAGATGTTGTTATTAAATGTGCAGCGGTAGCAGATTATACACCTGTCACGGTTCATTCAAAGAAATTCAAGAAGAAAAACGATCTTTGGACGATCGAGATGAAAAAGACGATTGATATCCTGCAATCTCTTGGTGAGAAAAAAGAACATCAAGTTTTAGTTGGATTTGCGGCAGAGACAGAAAATCTTGAGAACTACGCAAAAGATAAGATGATTCGAAAAAACCTAGATATGGTTGTAGGGAATGATGTATCAAAAGAAGGATCAGGTTTTGGGAGCGACACGAACGAGATCATGATGATAAAAAAAGATGGAACTAAGAAGGTACTGCCGATTCTGTCAAAGGAAGATGCAGCACATGAAATATTAGTAGAAGTTATGGAATTGATGAAAAGATGATCGCGGCAGTCGTAGTTGATGTTCCTTCAGGAAGTGTAAACAAAACTTTTGACTATAAGATTCCAGCAGTTTGGGAAGGTTGGGCTGAACCTGGGATGCGTGTTATCGTTCCGTTTGGGCCGAGAAAGCTTCAAGGTTTTATCTTAGAGATAAAATCAACTTCTACGGTAAAAGGAATGAAAAATATAACGGAGATTCTGGACCCATTGCCTGTGTTAACGTCCGAACTGATCGAGTTAGGAAGGTGGCTGGCTGAGAATACACTTAGTTTTTACATTACGGCTTATCAAGCCATGTTGCCAGCTGCAATGAAAGCTACTTATGAAAAGTCATTTCAAGTGATGAGATCTGATAAACTACCTGATTCGATACGTCCCCTTCTTTCAGTCAACAACGAGATTACTGTAAGTGATGTGACAAAATCAAATCCTGATCTGTTACCACTCTTGCAGTCTTTGGCGAAAGAAGGAATTCTAGATGTTGTTTATAAAGTGAAAAATAAAGCGAATAAAAAGAAGAAAAAATTCGTTTCTGTTACAGACCGGGCTTTAGCAGAAGAACTGATTCGAAATTTAAATAAGAATGCTGAGAAACAAAAGGCGATTCTTATAGAACTCTTACATCGGCCAGATGGAGAGTACGTGTTGCAGGAAATTTTAAAGGAAACAGGAGCTACTCTCTCAACAGCACAAACACTATCTAAAAAAGGTATTCTACTTATAGAAGAAAAAGAGATCTATCGTGACCCGTTCCAAGGTCGTACGATGAAACGAACACAGCCTCTTGCGTTAACAGAAAATCAAGAAAGTGCGATCAAACCGATTCTGCATTCTATCGAGAACAATATACACGAAACGGTACTTCTCCATGGTGTCACAGGAAGCGGGAAAACAGAGATCTATCTGCAGTCCATCCAAAATGTATTGGATAAAGGAAAAGAAGCTATCGTACTCGTACCTGAGATCTCGCTCACCCCGCAGATGGTAAACCGCTTTAAAGGTCGTTTCGGTAGTGCAGTTGCGGTACTTCATAGTGGATTATCGATAGGAGAAAAATATGATGAATGGCGAAAGATTCTTAGAAAAGAAGTTTCCGTCGTTGTAGGCGCGCGATCCGCGATCTTTGCTCCGTTCCAAAACTTAGGAATCGTCATTATAGATGAGGAGCACGAAACAAGTTATAAACAAGAAGATCACCCGCGCTATCATGCACGAGATGTGGCGATATGGAGGGGGAACTACCATTCATGTCCAATCGTCCTTGGAAGTGCGACACCGGCACTTGAGACATATGCAAGAGCGCAAAAAGGAAGGTATCAATTAGCAGAGCTAGCTAACCGCGTACATGCTAATCCGATGCCAGAAGTCACCATAGTAGATATGAGAGAGGAACTGAAGAACGGGAACCGCTCTATGTTTTCCCTAGCTCTGATGGACAAGCTGAAGAGCGGACTTCAAAAAGGAGAACAGTCGGTCTTGTTCTTGAACAGAAGAGGCTATGCTTCTTTTATTCTTTGCAGAGATTGTGGCTATGTAGCACAATGTCCTCACTGTGACATTTCTTTAACCTACCATAAGCGTCTTGGTGAATTAAAATGCCACTATTGCGGTTATAAAGAGAGTACACCTTCTGTTTGTCCGAGTTGTACTTCCGAACATATCCGTTTTTTTGGAACTGGTACTCAGAAAGTTGAAGAAGAACTTGCTAAAGTCCTTCCTGAAGCACGTGTGATTCGTATGGACGTTGATACGACTTCAAAGAAAGGCAGTCACGAAAAGCTCTTAACGGCATTTGAAAACGGTGAAGCTGATATCCTGCTCGGGACACAGATGATCGCAAAAGGGCTGGATTTTCCAAAAGTAACATTGGTAGGCGTTTTGGCTGCTGATACGATGCTTCATCTACCCGACTTTAGAGCTTCAGAAAAAACCTTCCAGCTTCTTACGCAAGTTAGTGGCCGTGCAGGCAGACACGAACTAGAGGGAAAGGTTATTGTACAAGGATACGATACTCAGCATTACAGCATTCAATTAGCATCCAAGCACGATTTTCACTCCTTTTATAATCAAGAGATGCAAACCCGAAAACTTCATCAATATCCACCCTTTTATTATTTAGGTTTGTTAACGTTCAGTCATCTCGATCTCATGCAAGTGGTTGAAGCGAGCGAGAAAGCAGCAACCTACCTATCGAAGAGGTTATCACCGGATAGTCTACTTCTTGGACCTGTAACTTCACCCATTGCACGTGTGAAGGATAGATATCGCTATCAGGTCATGATAAAATACAAAAATGAGCCGGAGCTAAGAACCTGGTTTGAAGAGATTATTGCTCATTTCCAAAACGATAAAGAGAATAAAGATCTTCAGATAACGGGTGATTTAAACGCCCAAACACTTATGTAGCTAGTTAAGGAGATACAAAATGACCATTCTTAAAATTGTAGAACATCCACATCCAGTGTTAGAAACAGAATGTGAACCAGTTAAAACATTCGATAAAAATTTAAAAAAGTTAGTTAAAGATATGTTCGAGACGATGTATGAGGCAGAAGGAGTTGGACTCGCTGCACCTCAGGTTGGCATTGCAGAACAGATCGCAGTTGTAGATATCGGAGATGACACGGGTCAGCTAGTTCTGATAAACCCGGTTATAAAAAAAGCTTCTGGGCGCCAAAGTGGGCCTGAAGGCTGTTTAAGTTTCCCGGGATTATTTGGTGAAGTCGAACGTCCTTATGAAGTTAGCGTTACAGCTCAAGACGTAAACGGAAAAGAGTTTACATTAAAAGCAAATGATTTTCTTGCTCGTGCCATCCAACATGAAATCGATCATCTGCATGGTATCTTGTTCACATCAAAAGTAATTGAATATTACGAGACGGAAGAACTGGAGGGATAAAACATGAAAGTATTATTTATGGGAACACCTGATTTTTCCGTACCCGTTCTTCGCCAACTCGTTGAAGATGGCTACAATGTCGTTGGTGTTGTCACACAACCTGACAAGCCAGTTGGCAGAAAAAAAGAGATCAAGCAGACTCCAGTTAAAGAGGAAGCTTTAAAACATGGAATTTCTGTGTATCAGCCTATTAAACTGCGAGAAGACTATGAAGACATCATCGCCCTTCAGCCAGATTTAATCGTCACAGCAGCATATGGACAGATTTTACCAAAAGCGATTCTTGAAACACCTCAGCATGGATGTATCAATGTTCATGCATCATTGCTTCCGAAGTATCGTGGAGGTGCTCCGATCCACAAAAGTATCATGGACGGAAACGCCAAGACGGGGATCACGATCATGTATATGGTTGAAAAATTAGATGCAGGTGATATACTTACCCAAGTTGAAGTTGAAATCGAAGAAAATGATCACGTTGGTTCGATGCACGATAAGTTGAGTGCAGCCGGTGCAAAGTTATTGTCTGAAACCATTCCTCAACTTGTTGAAGGAAAACTAACCCCTGTGCCACAAGTGGCTGAGGAAGTTACATTTGCATGGAACATCACGCGAGATCAAGAGAAGATTGATTGGACATTGTCAGGTGAAGAAATTTATAACCACATTCGCGGGCTACATCCATGGCCGGTTGCTTATACGTATTTGAACGGACAGCCACTTAAAGTATGGTGGGGTGAAAAGAAAGAAACAAGTACTGATGGTGAGCCTGGGACTGTAATCGGTGTTCACGAAAAAGGTCTTCAGGTCGCAACAGGAAACAAAACAAGCATTATCATTACAGATTTGCAGCCCTCTGGGAAAAAGAGAATGTTAGCAAGTGATTATCTTAAAGGAGCAAGCGTTTCAAAAGGCTTGAGATTAGGTGAGTAGAGTTGGATAACAACATTAGAGCGATTGCCCTGGACGTTTTACTTAAAATAGAACAGAACCAGGCTTATAGTAATTTACAACTGAATCAAACATTGCAGAACTCGAATTTGAAGAGTGTTGATAAAGCACTCTTAACAAACATCGTGTACGGAACGATACAACGAAAAAACACGATTGATTTTTATTTGGATCAATTGTTGAACAAACCGATCAAGAAAAAAGACCGTTGGGTTCTTTCTTTACTGAGGCTATCTATTTTTCAGATGCTATATTTAGATAGAGTTCCTGATCATGCGATCATTCATGAGGCTGTAGAGATAACGAAAGAACGAGGAAACCAAGGACTAGCCGGTCTAGTAAACGGTATCTTACGTAAACTTCAGCGAGAAGGAACAGAAGCCATGGATAAGAAAGCTTCAGAAGGTGCGGAAAAAGAAGCTCTTTCTTATAGTATGCCTCAATGGTTGTTTGACCGCTGGAGAGATCAGTTCGGACTAGAAGATGCGGAGAAGATGGCACAATCTAACTTATTAGCTTCTCCTGTGACTGCAAGGGTGAACACGAAGAAAAGCAATAGAAAAGACGTTTTGGAGCTTCTCTTAGAAGAAGGAATTGTAGCTGAAGAAGGAGAATTGTCTCCTGAAGGTATCATCATTAAAGAAGGCTATCTTCCAGCAACTGATGTTTATAAACAAGGTCTTGTAACAATCCAAGACGAAAGTTCAATGTTAGTGGCACGGGCTGTTGATCCTGTTTCTGGAGAAACGATTCTTGATACTTGCGCCGCGCCAGGTGGGAAGTCAACTCATATGGCAGAACTGATGCAAGGAGAAGGAAAGGTAGTTTCATTAGACCTTCATTCTCATAAGATTGACTTGATCAAAAGACAAGCAGAACGTCTTGGACTTGAAAATATTGAAGCATCCGTGTTAGATGCACGAAAAGTATCTGATCAGTATGAAACAGGAACATTTGATAGAGTTCTCGTAGATGCGCCTTGCAGCGGTTTCGGAGTTATTCGTAAAAAGCCTGATCTGAAATGGTCTAAAACAGAAGAAGATGTGACAAGATTGACGAACATTCAAAGAGATATTTTGCACGCTGCTTCAGATATGGTCAAAGATGGCGGACTGCTCGTATACAGTACGTGTACAGTTGATAAAGAAGAAAACGATAACGTTGCAGATTGGTTCTTATCAAACCATCCAGAATTCGAGTGGGATTCCCAATTTGCGGAAAAAATGCCGAATAACATAAAATCCTATATAATAGATGGTAGATCAGATATTCAGATCATGCCTCATTATTTTAATAGTGACGGATTCTATATAGCAGCATACAGAAAAAAGACAACAGGTGGTGAGAAACATGCTTAAACCTTTAACAGAGAAACAAACAAAACCAAATATTAAACCTTCTATCTTTTCTTTAGAACTTCATGAGTTAGAAGCGTGGCTTACTGATATAAGAGAACCAAAGTTCAGAGGAAAACAGATCTTTGAATGGCTGTATAAAAAACGTGTGTCTTCTTTTGAGGAAATGACGAACCTTCCTTTAGGTCTTCGTGAAAAGCTCGAGAAAGACTTTTATATCAAACCATTAAAAGAAGTCGTACGTCAGGAGTCTTCGGACGGCACGATTAAGTTTTTATTCGAGCTTCAAGACGGTTATTCGATCGAAACGGTTCTTATGAGACATGAATATGGAAATAGTATTTGTGTAACTACTCAAGTAGGATGCCGCTTAGGTTGTACGTTCTGCGCTTCCACATTAGGCGGACTTAAACGTAATCTTCTAGCTGGTGAGATCGTAGCTCAAGTGCTTCAAGTTCAACGCGCGCTAGATGAAACAGAAGAAAGAGTAAGTTCAGTAGTTGTTATGGGTATCGGTGAGCCTTTTGATAACTATGAAGGGCTCATGTCGTTTCTGAAGATTATCAACCACGATCAAGGCCTTAATATCGGAGCTCGCCATATTACGATCTCCACGAGTGGTGTTGTACCTTACATCTACAAGTTTGCGGACGAGGGCATGCAGATCAATTTTGCAATCTCCCTGCATGCGGCGAACACAGAGACGAGAAGCCGATTGATGCCAGTAAACAGAATGTATCCGTTAAACGAATTGATGGATTCTATTCGTTATTACATTAAAAAGACGGGACGCCGTGTGACGTTTGAATATGGTTTGTTCGGTAAAGTTAACGATTCCGTAGAACACGCGAACGAGCTAGCAGACTTAATCAAAGATATTAAGTGTCACGTAAATCTTATCCCAGTAAACTATGTACCAGAAAGAGACTATGTCCGAACACCGAAAACACAAATTTTCAAGTTCTTAGAGACGTTAACCTCCAGAGGCATTAATGCCACCATCAGAAGAGAACAAGGACATGACATTGATGCTGCATGCGGTCAGCTGCGTGCGAAGGAACGTAAAGAAGAGACGAGGTGACGGGAAGATGCAAATTGCCTTTCAAACAGACGTTGGAATGGTAAGGAAGCATAATGAAGACAGCGGGGAAGTGTTCACAAAGGGTGAACACTTTCTTGCAGTTATCGCAGATGGAATGGGTGGACATAAAGCAGGAGATATCGCTAGCCAAGAAGCCCTTAAAGTGATGAAAGATGCATGGTCTCAATTTGAAGAAAACATGGAAAACGTAAAAGACTGGATCCAGAACGTTTTAAAAGATACGAATAAACATATCTTTGATTTTTCTCAGGAGAATCCTGAAACTAGAGGTATGGGAACTACGGTTGTGGCTGCTTTAGGTACGAATAAAGAAATTACAGTCGCACATATCGGTGACAGCCGATGTTATCTGTATTCGAATGGGGAACTGAAAAGAGTAACGGATGATCATTCACTAGTCCAAGAACTAGTGAAATCTGGTCAGATTACAGAGGATGAGGCAGAGATTCATCCAAGAAGAAACATGATCATGAAAGCTGTCGGTACTGATGAAACCGTAGAAGCTGAGTTTAATACGATCACTTGGCACAACGGTGACTATCTTTTGCTTTGTTCGGACGGTCTATCAGATAAAGTATCTTCTAAACGTCTTCAAGAAGTGTTTGAAGATCAAATGGAATCCGTTACCGAGAAGGTAGAACGATTGATCACTTGGGCAAAAGATGCCGGTGGAGAAGATAACATTACTGCTATCCTTATACAGAACAGTGCTGACACAGAAACAAAAGGGGAAGCAATAACATGATAGGAAAAAGAGTCAGTGGCCGCTACAAGCTTTTAGAAGTTATCGGTGACGGCGGAATGGCCATCGTTTATAGAGCAAAAGATTTAATATTAGATAGAGATGTAGCAGTAAAGGTTCTACGATCTGAGTTTAATAAGGACGAAGATTTCATCAGACGATTTAAAAGAGAAGCTGAATCAGCAACGAGTCTTAACCATCCGAACATTGTGAGTATCTATGATGTTGGAGAAGATGAAGAGATCTATTTTATCGTGATGGAATATGTGCAGGGAAAAACACTAAAGCAATACATAAAAGAACATGGCAAGATCTCGGTAGAAGAATCTCTGCATATTATGAAGCAGATCGTTTCAGGTATGGCGGTCGCTCATGATCATGGAATCATTCATCGCGATATTAAACCGCATAATATATTAATTACTGATAACGGTACAGCAAAGTTAACAGACTTTGGAATTGCGCTCGCTATTACTTCAGCAACGATCACGCATACAAACTCTATTCTTGGATCTGTTCACTACTTTTCGCCTGAACAAGCAAGAGGCGGTATCGCGAACGCAAAATCTGATATCTATTCTTTCGGAGCAGTACTCTATGAAATGGTTACAGGAAGAGTTCCGTTCGTTGGAGATTCGCCGGTGTCGGTTGCTTTAAAACATCTCCAAGAAAACGTGATCGAACCACGAAGATTGAATCCTGAAATCCCACAGAGTGTGGAGAATATTGTTTTAAAGTCGTTGGCGAAAAATCCTTTAAGAAGATATGACAGTGCTGATGAACTGTTGAGGGATATGAGTTCAGCGTTAGATCCAGACCGTATGTATGAACAAAAGTGGAACGAAGAAAACGAGGAAGATGAGAAAACAAAGTACATTCCTCCTATAGTCGTGCCACCAATCGAAACACCTGTGAAGAAAGCAGAAGAAGAAAGAGAAAAAGAAAAAGAGAAAAAGCCCGAAAAACCTAAGAAGAAAAGAAACTGGTGGCTTATTTTACTTATATCACTTCTTTTGTTAGGCGGTGCGGGAATAGCTGCTTTCACGATGATGCCTTCTATCTTTTATGTTGAAGAAGTCAGTGTTCCAGATGTAGCGGGAGAAGAATATGTAGATGCTTTTGATAGCTTGAGAGCCGAAGGGCTTGAAGTGAAACGGCAGGAAGTATTTGATCCCGAGATTGAAGAAGGTCTTGTAGTAAGGCAAGATCCATCTCCAGGAACAAAAGTGAAACAGCAAGCAATCGTTACGTTATTCGTATCAAAAGGACCTGAAAAGGAAAATATGCCTGATCTAGAAGGCTATAATATAGAAGATGCGAAAGAACGTTTGAAAGAAGATGGCTTCTCACAGATCAATATCGACTATGAAGAATCAGACACAGAGCCAGAAGGTACTGTGCTCGAACAAAGTCCTGATCGTGATGAAAAAGTAACACCTGCAGAAACTGAAGTTACACTAACAGTTAGTTCTGGAACACCAACCGTTCAAGTTGAAAACTTAATAGGTGCGACAGAACAAGATGTAAATACGTTTGCTAAGAATGCTGGTCTTACCGTTGAATTTTCAAAAGAGTTTTCTGATACGGTCGAAAAAGGAAGAGTGATCTCACAAGAGCCATCTCCTTTTACGCAAGTAGAAAAAGGAGCAACGATCTCTGTCGTTCTTTCTGATGGCCCAGAAGAGTCAGAAGAGCCTCCTGCTGAAGAGGAACCACCCGCCGAAGACCGTACAGTGACAAAGGATATCGAAGTTAAGCTAGATAAGAAGAACAGAAGAGAACCAGTTACAGTAAGGATTGTATATTCCGATAAAAACGCTTCAAATGAAGTTTTTGTTGAAGAACAGATTACAGACAAAAAGAAATATCAGCTGCCTCTGACGATCGCTGAGGGAGGTTCTGCTTCTTACGTTGTATATATCAACGGAAAAGAAGAGGAATCGGAGACGATAAACTATGATGATGCTAAAAGTGCTAACGCAAGAATGAGTAATGATAATAATGATGATGAGGAAGGGGACGATGGTGATTAAGCATGCCTGAAGGAAGAATTGTTAAAGCGCTCGCTGGTTTTTATTACGTTAAGGAAAATGGTAAGGCTGAAGTTTTCCAATGCAGAGGAAGAGGTAATTTTCGCAAAAAGAAAGTAAATCCATTGGTAGGGGACTGGGTAGAATACGAGTCAAGCAACATTACAGATGGATACATTCTTGATGTGAAGGAACGCAAAAACGAGCTAGTTCGTCCTCCTATCGCGAACGTGGATCAAGCCATTCTAGTTTTTTCAGCTACAGAACCAGATTTTAGCACGCTTTTATTAGACCGCTTCCTTGTTCATATTGAAGCGAACGATATCTTACCTGTTATTTGTATCTCAAAAATGGATCTTATACAGAAACCTGAAGAGATCGAGGAAATCAACCATTATATAGAGGCGTACAAAACATTAGGTTACGAAGTCATTCCAACTTCGACGAAAACAGATGATAGTCTTGAAATGTTCTATCCACTTTTCAAAGATAAAGTTACCGTGTTTGCAGGGCAGTCTGGAGTTGGTAAATCTTCCCTTTTGAATGCGATCAATCCAGAGCTTATGCTTGAGACAAATGAGATTTCAAGCCATTTAGGCCGAGGGAAGCACACGACTCGTCATGTGGAACTCATTCTCTTTGGTAATGGCTTAGTTGCTGACACGCCTGGGTTCAGCTCGCTAGATTTCTTAAATATTGAAGCGGAAGACTTATCGATGTACTTCCCAGAAATGGACGAGCTTCGGGGCGATTGCAAATTTAGAGGGTGCTCACATACGTCTGAACCGAAATGTGCAGTTAAAAAAGGGGTAGAGGACGGAGTCGTTCCAAAGTTCCGCTACGACCATTACGTAAGTTTTTTACAAGAAATTAAAGATCAAAAACGGAGGTACTGATGATTAAAATAGCTCCATCTATTCTGTCGGCTGACTTCTCAAGGTTAGGCGATGATATAAAAGCTGTAGAAGAAGCGGGTGCTGATTATATTCATGTTGATGTGATGGATGGCCATTTCGTACCAAACATCACGATTGGACCACTTGTTGTTCAAGCGATCCGACCTGTTACAAAACTTCCGTTAGATGTACATCTCATGATTGAAAATCCAGATCGATACATTGAAGAGTTTGCAAAAGCAGGTGCTGATATTATTTCTGTGCATGTTGAAGCATCACCTCATCTACATCGAACGGTTCAACTTATTAAACAACAAGGTGTAAAAGCGGGTGTGGTGATTAATCCAGCAACACCAGTCGATTCTATCAAACACATAATACAAGATGTTGACCTTGTATTGCTAATGACTGTTAATCCTGGTTTTGGTGGACAAGCGTTCATAGAGAGCGTAGTGCCCAAGATCAAAGAAGTGTCCGATCTCGTACAAACACAAGGATTGAACGTTGAGATTGAAGTTGATGGCGGCGTAAATCCAGAAACAGCTCGTCTTTGTGTGGAAGCTGGTGCGAATGTATTAGTTGCTGGTTCTGCCATTTATGGGAAGAAAGATTTAAAGGATGCAATAAAAGCCATTCGTGGTGTATAATTGATTAAAGAAAATTAAATAAGCAACCACAGGGGGAGTCCTTTAAAGGGCTGAGAGGGGAGTGTTCTCCCGACCCTTTGAACCTGAAGCTGGATCATACCTGCGTAGGGATGTGGAGTCGTATGACTTTTTGAATGTATATCTAAAAAGCAACCGAGCTCACATGCCGGTTGCTTTTTTTGTTTTTCTTTTAGCATAGAAAATAGGGGGTTATCATGTATGAAAACAAACAACATATCATTATTAACAGAAATCGCTATCATGTCTGCTTTATCATTGATTTTAGGTTTAATTAAATTTGCTGGTCCTTGGCCACAAGGTGGTTCTGTTTCGTTAGAGATGGTTCCAATCTTTTTAATGGCTTTTAGAAGAGGGCTAAAGGCAGGGGTGCTTACAGGCTTAGCTGTAGGACTGCTTCAGCTTCTTGTGAATCCTTACGTTATTCATCCAGCACAGATGATCTTAGACTATCCGTTAGCGTTCGCTCTAGCGGGCGTTGCGGGGGCATTTGCACCGTCTATCACTCAAGGTGCCAGCAGGAGAACGTTCTTGATGGTTATAGGAATTTTCGTAGGTTGCTTGTTAAGAACGATCTCACATGTATTATCAGGGGTTATATTCTTTAGTGATCTAGCAGAAGAGATGAACATATGGCTCTATTCGTTCTTATACAACGGGTCGTTCATGGTCGTTATTTTCGGGATTACTGCTCTAGTCGTTATACTACTAACAAACACAGCTCCTAAACTACTGCACGCTGCTCATAACGGTCGCCATCAAGCAGCATGAAGATAAGCATAGTTGCAGGAGGTCCGGAGCATTTGATTCCTGATTTGAAGCCATATGATCTATCATCGGATCATATTTGGATCGGTGTCGATAGAGGAACCCTCTTTTTATTGAGAAATGATATCTTTCCACTGTATGCATTTGGTGATTTCGATTCTGTTTCAGATGATGAGAGAAGAAGTATAATGAACTCTTCGATAAAAGTGAATCAATACCGATCAGAAAAAGATTCCACTGACATGGAGATCGCATTAGAGTGGGCGTTGAAACAGAATCCAGAACAAATACTCATATTCGGTGCGACTGGTGGAAGGTTAGATCACGAACTGATGAACATCCAACTTTTATTTAAAAGTCGGAACAATCATGCAGATGTAAGGATTAAGGATACAAGGAATGAGATCTCACTTCATCTACCTGGATGTTATGAAATTGAGCAAGATCACAGATACTCATATATCTCATTTCTAGCTCAAAGTGAAGCAGTAACAGGCATCACCTTAGAGGGATTTAAATACCCGTTAGACCAAGCTAAACTTCAGGCTGGTTCATCGTTATGTGTTTCCAATGAGCTTGTAAATAAAAGTGGTACTTATTCTTTTGACTCCGGCATAATATTGATGGTAAAGAGCCGTGATTAAAAAATCACGGAATACAGGCCCCAAAGCACCTTTTTATAAAAAGGGGAATAAAGTATTTATTGTTTAGCTCTTATCATTTTTTATGGGCCTGGAGGAGGGGTAAGATGAAATTTTATACCATTAAACTTCCTAAATTTTTGGGAGGCTTCGTACGTGCCGTCTTAGGTTCTTTCAAAAAAGGATAACAAACAAAAAAAGCGCCTGTGCGCTTTTTTTGTTTGTTTTTTATGAGTGGTTCTATGAAAGTAGTTGCTTTCCGCTCCAGATTGGATGATTTACTGTCCAGTTTAAAGAAAATACTGTCCGCTTGAATCTATTTTGGTCATCAAAGAGCTTTTTGGGCAAAGAAAAAAACAGCAGCGGTTGCTGCTGTTTTTATTTATACACGTTCAACTTTGCCAGATTTAAGGGCACGAGCAGATACGTATACGCGTTTAGGCTTTCCGTCCACAAGAATACGAACCTTTTGGACGTTAGCTCCCCAGCTTTTCTTTGATTTGTTCATTGCGTGAGAACGCTTGTTACCAGTTTTAGGTCCTTTTCCAGTAATAAAACATTTACGAGCCATGTAGGTGAACCTCCTTTACAGCAAAAAAGCTTTGCATCAATTCAATCGTATGTTAAATACTAAATAATATTAGCATGACTTCAGTAGCAATGCAACATATTCGTAAAAGGTTTTCAAGTAAATTTCCTTGACAATACTATTTACATAGTGTGAAATGTAGTAGTCCTTTCAAAATAGGCTGATGTATAGTAAAATATTTGTTAGCCATTTAACAAATTAAAGGGGGATATAAGCATGTCCATTGAAATGAAAACAACCTATGGTCAAATTGATATTTCTAATGAAGTAATTGCCACTATAGCCGGTGGAGCAGCAATTGATTGTTACGGAATTGTTGGCATGGCATCAAGGAAGCAATTAAAGGATGGAATAACTGAACTTTTAGGACGTGAAAATTTCTCCCGAGGGATCGTTGTTCGACAAGAAGAGGATGAAGTACATATTGACATGTACATCATCGTTAGTTATGGAACAAAGATTTCTGAAGTGGCTCATAACGTTCAGAACAAAGTGAAATATACCCTGGATCAAATGCTTGGTTTGGCGGTTGACTCAGTCAATATCTACGTTCAGGGTGTCAGGGTGACAACCCCTTAGTTAGGAGGAAGTTTTGTGTCTTTAAAAGTATTAGATGGAAAAAAGTTTTCAAAAATGGTACTCGAGGGTGCTTCAAACTTAACACGGAATGCAGCAATGGTCGACGCACTTAATGTTTTCCCTGTACCAGATGGCGATACAGGAACGAACATGAACTTAACGATTACTTCTGGTGCAAAAGAAGTAGAAAAAAACACGTCTAGTCAAATTGGCGCTGTTGCCAGTGCTTTTGCTAAAGGCTTATTAATGGGAGCGCGTGGAAACTCTGGTGTTATTCTTTCACAGTTGTTTAGAGGATTCTCTAAATCAATCGAAGGAAAAGAGACGATTAACGCTGCTGAATTTGCCAATGCATTTGATAAAGGTGTAGAAACTGCTTATAAAGCAGTTATGAAACCAGTAGAAGGTACGATTTTAACTGTAGCTAAAGACGCTGCAAAAAAAGCAGTTAAAGAAGCTAAAAAATCAGACGATATTCTATACATTATGAAAGAGCTTGTTAAAGAATCGAAAGCTTCCTTAAACCGTACTCCTGATCTACTTCCGGTTCTAAAAGAAGTTGGCGTTGTTGATTCTGGTGGACAAGGGTTAGTCACTGTTTATGAAGGGTTTTTAGCTGTACTTGAAGGCAAAGAGCTGCCGAAAGTATCTGTTAACGCTCCTTCGATGGGCGAACTTGTTAACGCAGAGCATCATAAAGCACAGATGCACATGAAGACGGAAGATATCCATTTCGGATATTGTACAGAGTTCATGGTAAGGTTCGAAGATAAAAAGATAAAAAGTAATCCATTCGATGAGATCAACTTCCGTAATGAGTTAAGTCAACATGGTGATTCCTTACTAGTCGTTGCTGATGAAGACGTGGTAAAGGTTCACATCCATACGGAGCAACCTGGTAATATGCTAACACTTGCACATCGTTATGGCAGCTTGATCAACATCAAGATCGAAAACATGCGTGAGCAGCACTCAGCGATTTTAGAGAGCGAGAACGAAGTTATCCCTTCGTACTCACAACCTGTTTCTGAAAAGAAAAAGGAATACGGAATCGTTACTGTTGCAATGGGTGAAGGAATCGAAGAGATGTTTTCATCGATGGGCGCATCAGTTATCCAAGGTGGACAAACGATGAACCCAAGTACTGAAGATATCGTAAAAGCAATTTCTGAGGTTAACGCAGAGAAAGTGTTCATCCTTCCGAATAACAGCAATATCATCATGGCATCTGAACAAGCTGCAAGTGTTGTTGATGAAGAAGTTGTGATCATCCGCACAAAAACAGTGCCACAAGGTATCGCTTCTATATTAGCTTTCAATCCTTCTGCTGATATGGCAGAGAACGAAAAGAAGATGAACGAAGCCATTACTTCTGTTAAGTCTGGCCAAGTTACTTATGCAGTTCGTGATACATCTATCGATGGTGTTGAAATTGCTAAAGGTGACTTTATGGGAATCTCAGAAGGAAAAATTCTAACTTCTAAGACAGACAAACAAGAAGTAACGAAAGAACTACTCTCAAATATGCTCGATGAAGATTCAGAGATCGTTACGATCATCTATGGTGAAGATAGCTCTGAGGAAGAGGCACAGGAACTTGCTGAATTTATTGAAGAAAAGTATCCCGATGCGGAAGCTGAAATTCATAACGGTAAGCAGCCGATCTATTCATTCATCTTATCAGTAGAGTAAAAAATGAAAAGTATTCTCTCTTAAACTTAAAGTATGATAAAGTTAAGAGGGAATACTTATTTTTATGGGAAAAAACGCAACTTGAAGGAGAACGTTATGAAATATAAAAGTGTGTTTGATATTATCGGTCCCATTATGATTGGGCCTTCTAGTTCACATACAGCCGGCGCGGCGCGCATCGGTCGAGTAGCGAGAAGTCTTTTCGGAAGGAAACCTAAATATGCAACCATATCGTTCTATGGCTCTTTTGCAAAAACCTATCGTGGTCACGGAACGGATGTTGCGATCGTTGGCGGAATCCTAGATTATGACACGTTTGATACTCGAATTGTGGATGCGCTTACAATCGCGAAGCAAGAGGGTATCGAAGTAAAGATGACCGCCGAAGATGCTATCACGGACCATCCAAACACAGCTCGTGTAATTATTGGGGATGACGACGATAAAATTGAAGTAGTTGGAATTTCGATCGGTGGCGGGAAAATTGAGATTACAGAGCTTAATGGGTTTGTACTGCGTTTATCTGGAAATCACCCAGCTCTTTTGATCGTTCATAATGATAAATATGGAGCGATAGCAGGAGTGGCAAATATATTAGCTAAGCACGAGATTAATATTGGTCATATGGAAGTATCAAGAAAAGAAAAAGGGAAAGAAGCTTTGATGGTTATTGAGATCGATCAGAATGCAGATGAGATCATCATTAACGAACTAAATTCTCTCCCGATTGTTCAACAAGTAGTAAAGATACACGATTAAGAGGTGAGAAGTATGTTTCGTAATGTAGCTGAATTAATAGAATTAGCTGAGTCGAAAAATTGTAAGATCTCAGAGATTATGATACAGCAAGAAATGGATGTTACTGGGCGTTCTAGAGAAGAAGTTCTAGGGTTCATGGATCGAAACTTAAGAGTGATGGAAGAAGCCGTCATGCGCGGAATTACAGAAGATGTGAAATCACATTCTGGTCTAACCGGAGGGGACGGAAAGCTTCTTCAAACGTATATTAAATCTGGTAAATCTCTATCAGGCGAACTTATGCTTGATGCCGTAAGCAAAGCAATGGCAACAAATGAAGTGAACGCGGCAATGGGTACGATTTGTGCAACGCCTACTGCAGGTTCTGCAGGAGTCGTTCCTGGTACTCTGTTTGCGTTAAAAGAAAAATTAAATCCTACCCGAGAACAAATGATTGAGTATTTGTTTGCTGCAGGTGCGTTTGGTTTTGTAGTCGCAAACAACGCTTCTATCTCTGGAGCTGCAGGTGGATGCCAAGCTGAGGTGGGTTCTGCTACTGGTATGGCAGCAGCGGCGATCGTCGAACTTGCAGGAGGATCACCTTCGCAATCAGCCGAAGCAATGGCGATCGCACTAAAGAACATGCTAGGACTTGTTTGTGATCCTGTCGCTGGATTAGTAGAAGTTCCTTGTGTGAAACGAAACGCGATGGGTGCAAGCAATGCTATCGTAGCGGCTGATATGGCACTTGCTGGGATCGTAAGCCGTATTCCTTGTGACGAAGTGATCGATGCGATGTACAAGATCGGTCTTTCAATGCCGTCTGCACTGCGTGAAACTGCACTTGGAGGCTTAGCAGCTACACCAACAGGAAGAGAGCTTGAAGCAAAAATCTTTGGCATCCCGCTAAACGAGAAATAAAGATGTTGAATCAATCCATAACAACAGTAAATGGCATTGGAGATAAGAAAGCTGAAGAGCTGGCTAGCATGGGTATTCATTCTGTGGAAGATCTTTTAGAATATCTGCCTTATCGATATGAAGATTACCAAAAGAAAGATCTCGCGGAAATTGCACATGATGAAAAAGCAACGATCGAAGGGAAGGTTCATTCTGAACCTTCTCTGCGTTATTTTCCGAAGAAAAAATCACGTTTAACTTTTAGGATGCTGATCGGTAAATACTTAATTACAGCTACGATCTTTAATCGCCCATTCCTTAAGAATCAGATCGCTTTAGGTCAGACGCTTACGGTGACGGGTAAATGGGATCGAAATAAAATGACGTTAACCGTTAGTGATGTTCATTTTGGAACATTCAGTGACGATCATAAAATTGAACCGGTCTATTCAGTAAAGGGCTCACTGTATGGCAAAACGATGCGTAAGATTATAGATTCCGCATTTCGTCAGTTTTCTGGTGGGATCGAGGACCCTCTTCCTGAAGAAATTCGGGAATCATATCGACTTCCAGATCGAGAATCAGCGCTTAGGATGATGCATTTTCCTGAAGATTTTAAAGCATTAAAAGCAGGAAGAAGAAGGCTGGCATATGAAGAGTTGTTGTATTTTCAACTAAAGATGCAGATTTTTAGAAAATGGAACAGACAGCAATCTGAAGGAGCAGCTTTACAGTTTGATCGAAACCAAATAGACACGTTTATTCATTCTTTACCGTTTCAGTTAACGGAAGCACAGCAGAGGGTAGTAGAAGAAATATTAAGAGATCTATCAGGTTCAAGCCGAATGAACAGGTTGCTTCAAGGTGATGTAGGCTCTGGTAAAACAGTAGTTGCAGCTGTAGCTTTATATGCCGCGGTTACGGCTAACAGGCAAGGGGCGTTGATGGTACCTACAGAGATCCTTGCTGAACAGCATTTTCAATCGTTAAAAGAGCTTTTTGCTCCGTTCGGAATAAAGGTAGCTCTTTTAACTTCTTCTGTTAAAGGGAAAATGCGTAGGGAAACATTAGCGCTTTTACAGCAAGGCGAGATTCAGATTATGGTTGGTACACATGCCCTCATCCAAGAAGAAGTGAACTTTCATAGTCTCGGTCTAGTGATCACAGACGAGCAGCACCGGTTTGGTGTTAACCAAAGAAGAGTGCTAAGGGAAAAAGGTGAGAGTCCGGATGTTCTCTTTATGACGGCGACTCCTATTCCTCGAACACTTGCGATATCGGCGTTTGGTGACATGGATGTTTCTACGATCGATGTAATGCCTGCAGGAAGAAAACCGATCATCACACATTGGGCAAAACACGGTATGCTAAACCGTGTTCTTGATTTTATAAAAAAAGAGATTGAGTCTGGCAGACAAGCTTATGTTATCTGTCCATTAATCGAAGAATCAGAAAAGATAGATGTGCAGAATGCTATAGACGTTCATGCTCAGCTAAGTGCTTACTTTCATAATTATCAAGTAGGTCTGATGCACGGAAGACTGCATTCGACTGAAAAAGATGAAGTGATGAGAAAGTTTGCAGCGAATGTTTGCCAAATCCTTGTGTCTACGACGGTTGTAGAGGTCGGTGTAAATGTTCCGAACGCTACCATCATGGTTATATATGACGCTGAAAGATTCGGACTTTCTCAACTTCATCAGTTAAGAGGGCGAGTAGGTCGTGGCAGCGAACAATCCTATTGTGTACTCATCGCAGATCCGAAATCTGAAGAAGGTCAAGAACGGATGAGGATTATGACAGAGACGACTAATGGGTTTGAGCTTTCAGAAAAAGACCTCGAGCTTCGTGGGCCAGGTGATTTTTTTGGAAATAAGCAAAGTGGTGTTCCGAACTTTAAAGTAGCGGACCTCGTGCATGATTATCGAATTTTAGAAACAGCTAGAAATGATGCGGCTAGACTTGTTCAATCAGAAGAGTTTTGGAAAGATGAAACATATCGATCGATCCGAGAAGTTTTAACAAGACAAGGTGTCCTCGATAAAGAAAGACTAGATTAATCTTGAAAGAAGAGAATTGATACTATATACTACTATTAGTACCAGCTCTTAATAGCAGAAAGATAAATTGGCAGGTACGCTGTAATAGCGTTACCTGCTTTTCTACGCACTGCATCTTCACTCACTATCTTTCTCATATATGAGACCTTTGTATGGAAGAAGGAAGAAACTATGAAAAAATCAAAAAAAGAGAGACAAGAGCTGTTAAGGGAAACGATTAAGTTAACCCCTTTTATAACAGATGAAGAATTGGCAGAAAAGTTCAGTGTCAGCGTTCAGACGATCAGGCTTGACCGTTTGGAACTTTCCATTCCAGAGCTTAGGGAAAGAATAAAGTCTGTGGCTGAAACAAAACTGGATGATGTAAAAGCACTGCCGCTTGAAGAGGTCATCGGAGAAATCATTGACCTTCAGTTAGATGAATCAGCTATTTCTATATTAGACATAAAAGAAGAACATGTTTTTTCTCGTAACAAGATCGCAAGAGGTCATCACGTTTTTGCTCAGGCGAACTCTCTGGCGGTGGCGATTATAAATGATGAACTGGCTTTAACTGCAAAAGCTAATATTCGGTTTTCTCGTCCTGTTCGAGTAGGTGAGAGAGTGGTTGCAAAAGCCAAAGTAATAGAGACGAGTCAAGAGAGAACCATAGTAGATGTTAACAGTTATGTAGAGAATGAGCCTGTCTTCAAAGGTGAATTTACAATGTATAGATCTGCACAAGATCCAAAGGAAGGAAGTTAAATCAGCATGAATATCGCAATAGATGCAATGGGTGGCGACAATGCACCAGAAGAAATCGTTAAAGGTGCAATGCTAGCTAAAGAGCAATATCCAGAGCTTTCAATTACATTAGTTGGAGATCAGGATCAGATCTTGAAACATTTGCCTGAAAAGCACGCGTTTACGATCATTCATACCGATGAAGTGATTGAAACATCAGAAGAGCCAGTTCGAGCTGTTCGCCGTAAAAAGAATGCCTCGATGGTAATCGCGGCGAATGAAGTGAAATCAGGAAAAGCGGATGCCTATATTTCAGCGGGTAACACGGGTGCATTGATGGCTAGTGGCTTGTTTTATGTTGGCCGTATTAAAGGTATTGATCGTCCAGCACTTGCTCCGACACTTCCAACTTTGAACGGCGACGGATTTTTGTTTTTAGATGTAGGTGCCAATATGGATGCGAAGCCAGAACACCTTTTACAATATGCATTGATGGGCTCTGTGTATTGGAGAGAAGTTCGAGGTGTTGAAAAGCCGCGTGTAGGATTGTTAAACGTTGGAACAGAAAGTGAAAAAGGAAACGCTCTTACTAAGGCTGCATTTCCACTCTTACAGGAAGCTGATATTAATTTTGTAGGTAATGTTGAAGCGAGAGATCTCTTAATGGGTGCCGCCGACGTAGTAGTATGTGATGGTTTTGCAGGAAACCTCGTTCTTAAATCTATTGAAGGTACAGCTATGAGCATGTTTTCAATGATTAAAGAACAGCTAACATCAAGTTTAACTTCTAAACTTGCAGCTGGGGTATTAAAACCTAAATTGAGAGGCATTAAAGATAAACTTGACTATACAGAGTATGGTGGGGCTGGTTTGTTCGGACTAGCAGCACCTGTGATCAAAGCACATGGTTCATCAAATGCCAATGCGATGTTGAATGCAATCAGACAAACAAAAAGCATGATAGAGAAAAATGTGGTACCTACGATTCAAAATCATGTACAATCCCAAGATAACAAGGAGGAGTAAGAAATGGGGAAAATCGCTTTTCTTTTTCCAGGACAAGGCTCTCAAGTAGTAGGAATGGGTAAAGAGCTAGTATCTCAGGAGGCATCAGCAAAAGCTATTTTTGACAAAGCTGATGAAAAACTTTCTATAAAGCTTTCAGATATAATTTTTGAAGGACCAGAAGATGTCCTCAAAAGAACAGAAAATACACAGCCGGCGTTATTAACGGTTTCAACAGCTGTTCTCGAACTGTTAAAAGAGCGTGGAATTCAAGCGGATTATGTGGCTGGGCATAGTCTTGGTGAGTACTCTGCACTTGTTGCAGCGGGCAGCCTTTCTTTTGAAGATGCTGTTTACGCCGTTAGAAATAGAGGGTTGCTCATGGAAGAAGCTGTTCCTGCAGGCGTAGGGACGATGGCTGCTGTGATTGGATTTGATCAAGAACGATTAGAAGCGATAACTACAGAAGTTTCTAACAGTGAAGAGAGCGTGCAAGTTGCAAATCTTAATTGTCCCGGGCAGATCGTTATTTCTGGAACCGTAGGCGGAGTTGAAAAAGCTAGTGCTCTTGCTAAAGAAGAAGGAGCAAAAGTGATTCCACTTCAGGTGAGTGGACCGTTTCATTCCTCCCTTATGAAACCTGCTGCGGAGAAGTACAACGAAATTTTAAATCAAATTGTGATAAATGAAGCAAAAACACCTGTAATCGCTAACGTAACGGCGAAAGCTATTACCGATAGTGATGAAATTAAAGGAAAGTTGATCGAACAGCTTTATTCACCAGTTCGTTGGGAAGAGACGGTTCGTGAGTTAATGGATTTAGGTGTTGATACGTTTGTAGAGATCGGACCTGGAAAAGTACTCTCAGGATTAGTTAAAAAGGTAAATCGAAGAGCTAACGTAATCGCTGTAAGTGATCTGGAAACGATTAACATGGCCGTTGAGAAACTAAAAGGAGAGTCTGTCGATGCTTAATGAAAAATCAGTTTTAGTTACAGGTGCATCTCGTGGAATTGGACGAGCGATCGCTTTGTATTTTGCAAGAAACGGCGCTAAAGTAGCGGTGAATTATTCTGGTAGTGAAGCTAAGGCTAATGAAGTCGTGAATGAGATAAAAGAAAACGGAGGGACTGCTTTTGCCATTAAAGCGGATATCTCCTCGTCAGAAGATGTGACGAATATGGTAAAAACAGTTGTTGAAGAGTTTGGAAGTCTTGACGTTCTCGTAAATAATGCTGGGATCACTAGAGATAACCTTTTGATGAGAATGAAAGAAGAAGACTGGGATGCGGTTATTAATACAAATCTTAAAGGTGTATTCCTGACTACAAAAGCTGTTACAAGACAGATGATGAAACAAAGAAAAGGTCGCATTATTAATATTGCTTCAATCGTTGGTGTATCTGGTAATGCTGGCCAAGCTAACTATGTAGCTGCAAAAGCAGGCGTGATCGGGCTAACAAAAACAGCTGCAAAAGAACTATCTTCAAGAGGAATCACGGTTAATGCGATTGCACCAGGTTTTATCGAGACGGATATGACGGGTAAACTAGAAGAAGGAATCAAGTCTGAAATGCTTCGAAACATTCCACTTGCGCGTTTTGGACAGCCTGATGATATCGCATCGGCAGCAGCTTTCTTAGCGAGTGATGCAAGTTCATATATCACTGGCCAAACACTCCATGTCGACGGCGGAATGGTGATGTAGTAAACATAAACTTTAAATGAGGCTGTTTTCGAACTTGAAGTGGTTGATTTCCGATTCAGGTGCTCGCTTTCAGGGGAGTGCGGTGAGGTATCTAGGGGCATTTCGCCCTTAGGTGTCTCACCTGTCCCGCTGATCCCCAGGGGTTTCGCACCTTATACTACAATCAACTTTTCAATGATGCCTTTTTGGAAGTACATCAAAAGTTGAAATCATAAGAAAAGAACCTTTAATGACTATAAATCCCTCTAGTTTTTTAATGGGAAAAAGAATATACTATTGAAAGGAGGTGACACACAAAATGGCAGATGTTTTAGATAGAGTTTCAAAGATTGTTGTGGACCGTTTAGGTGTTGATGCATCTGAGGTTAAGCCTGAAGCTTCCTTTAAAGAAGATCTAGGTGCTGACTCTCTTGATGTAGTTGAACTAGTAATGGAACTTGAAGATGAGTTCGAACTAGAAATTTCTGACGAAGATGCTGAGAAGATTGCAACTGTTGGTGACGTTGTAAATTACATAAACAGCAAACAATAAGTGTAAGACGGATAAAGTCCCGTGCAAAATAGCGGGGCTTTCTTCCCTTTTTAACAGGAAAAAAATTAACAGCAAAATAGCCCTTTTACGAGATTTTTGGAGGAAGTTTATGAAAGGTTCAAAACAACATTCAACTCAAAAGAAAACAGTGAAAAATCGGTTTAAATCTGCTTCCAAAAAGGGCATGGATGATAAGGTGCGCATTCAAAAAGTAGCCCCGATACAAGAGCGTTTAAACATTAAGTTTCAGAATGAAAAATTGTTAGCTCAGGCATTTACGCATTCATCATATGTGAATGAGCATCGAGGAAGAACGTTTGAGGATAATGAAAGACTTGAATTTCTAGGTGATGCCGTTCTTGAATTGACCATATCTCAATATTTATACAGCAAATTTGCAAATATGAGTGAAGGTGAGCTTACGAAACTTAGAGCAGCTATCGTATGTGAGCCATCATTAGTTCTTTTTGCAAACGACTTACACTTTGGTGAGTTTGTTTTATTGGGAAAAGGTGAAGAAAATACTGGAGGAAGATCAAGACCAGCCCTTTTAGCAGATGTTTTTGAAGCATTTATTGGAGCGCTATATCTAGATCAAGGACTCGAAAAGGTAAAAGAGTTTTTAAATCAGTATGTGGTACCACGAATAAACGAAGGTGCTTTTTCTCATGTGATGGATTTTAAAAGTCAGTTACAAGAATACGTTCAGCGTGAAGGGTTAGGTCATATCGACTATCGTATCATTCAAGAAAAAGGACCAGCACATAATCGAGAGTTTGTGTCTGAGGTAAGATTGAATGAAGCGAGTTTCGGAATCGGGTATGGAAGATCCAAAAAAGAAGCTGAACAGCATGCGGCACAAGAAGCGATAGAGAGAGTTTCTAAAAAGAGCTAAACAAAAAACCCCCTTAACATTAGGCGATAAGCCGTGTGAGGGGGTTTCTGTTACTTTGTTTTAAGGGAAGCGAGTTCTTCAACGATGCCTTCCATGTCCCGAATGCTGAAAGATGGCATCTTCATGACCATATCATAAAGTTCTTTAATGTCTTCGTACTTTGAGAGTTCATAGTCTTCTGGTTGGATGAGGCCGCTGTTAACTAGTTGCAGTTTCTTTTTTAATCCTTCGATCATAAATGATAAGTTCTCATGATTTTGAGTCGTCAAGTCCATGGTGGGCTCCTTTTTTATCCACATATCTTCATGTGAGATTTTACTAAAATGCATATATTAAGTCCAAACACATTTCATTTTAGCACACTGTAATCTTTGTGACTATGGATGAGTGAATCTATGATAAAATATAAAGGTTAAAGAATACAATACATACGCCATTTAAAAATAGAGCGCCCGAAATTATAGTTACGGGAAAGCATAATGTGAGAAGTAAAGGGGGATTTAATGATGTTCCTCAAACGAATTGATGTAGCAGGATTTAAATCATTTGCAGAGCGGATACAAGTTGAATTTGTACAAGGGGTCACAGCAGTTGTTGGCCCGAACGGTAGTGGTAAAAGCAACATCTCAGATGCTGTACGCTGGGTGCTGGGTGAACAGTCAGCGAAGTCTTTGCGCGGCTCTAAGATGGAAGATATCATCTTCGCAGGTAGTGATAACCGTAAACCATTAAATGTGGCTGAAGTTACACTTACGTTAGATAACGAGGATCAGCATCTGCCGCTTGATTACAATGAAATATCGATCACGCGAAGAGTGTATCGTTCAGGAGACAGTGAATACTTAATCAATAAACAACAGTGTCGTTTAAAAGATATAGTAGAGCTGTTTATGGATTCTGGACTTGGACGAGAAGCATTCTCTATAATCGGACAAGGTCGGGTAGAAGAAATATTAAGCAGCAAATCTGATGAGCGCAGAAAGATCTTTGAAGAAGCTGCAGGTGTTTTAAAGTACAAGACTCGAAAGCAAAAAGCGGAGGCGAAACTCACTGAAACACAAGAAAACCTGAATCGTGTAGAAGATATACTACACGAATTAGAAGGTCAAGTAGAGCCTCTCAAAATCCAAGCTTCCATTGCAAGAGATTACCTTGAGAAGAAAGAAGAGCTTGAGGTCGTTGAAACGGCTGTTCTTGTTCAAGAGATCGAAGAATTGCACGTTCGATGGGAAAAGCAGAAAGAACTTGTTGCAGAACTACAGCAGCAAGAAGCAATTCTTTCAGCAAAAGTGAAACAAGGCGAAACCAAGATCGAAAGAGCAAGACTTGATATGCAAGCGATGGATGAATCGATCGACGAACTGCAAAATGCCCTTCTTTTAGCGAGTGAGACGTTGGAAAAGCTAGAAGGAAAGAAAGAAGTTTTAAAAGAACGTAAAAAGAATTACGATCAAAATAAAACGGCACTTTTAGAACAAATTCAGCTTTACAAGGTAAAAAAGGAAAAATTAGGAAAACAGCTTAGTGTTGAAAAAGACTCATTACGAGATAAAGAAAAACAACTAAAAAGCATAAAAAAGCAAGTGAAAGACGAGGAAGGACGATTGTCTGTTCTCGAGATGGACGTTGAAGCAGAACTAGAAAAATTAAAAAGTGATTATTTCGAGCGCTTGAACGAACAAACAACGATTAAGAACGAGATGCGTTATTTAGAGGATCAGGCTAGACAGCAGAGCTCAAAGAGCACTCGTTTAGATGAAGAGAATACTAAATACCTGGACCAAAGAGAAAGATTAAAAGAAACAAGAAGAAACGCTGAAGCTGCTTATCAAGCAGCTGAAACGCAATTGAAAACAAAGCAAGAAGAATATCAAACATTAAAATCAGAAATATCGATCGAGGATCAGGAAACAAGAACACTTCAAGATAAATTGTATCAAGCGTATCAGTTTATTCAGCAGTTCAAATCTAAAAAAGAGATGCTTGAATCGATGCAGGACGAATACGCAGGTTTCATGCAAGGAGTTAAAGAGGTTTTAAAAGCGAAAGATACAAAGCTTACTGGTATTGAAGGTGCAGTAGCTGAGCTTTTATCGGTACCTTCAGAAGTTGAAACGGCGATTGAAACGGCTCTAGGCGCTTCTATGCAGCATATTGTTGTAGATCATGAACAAAATGCCATGAAAGCCATTCAATATTTGAAGCAAACGAGAGCAGGAAGAGCCACTTTCTTACCTTTAAATGTAATTAAACCGCGACAGATCTCTAGTGCAGATGCTCACCAAGCAAGCTCTATCGAATCATTTGTAGGGATTGCTGCGAACCTTGTTACGTTTGATGCTAAATATCAAAATATAGTGGGCAATCTATTAGGAAATATTATCATTGCCAAAGATCTAGCTGGTGCGAACAAGATTGCAAAGCAAGTGAACTATCGTTATCGAATCGTTACTCTTGAAGGAGATGTCGTGTCTCCTGGAGGTTCCATGTCTGGAGGAAGTCTGAAACAAAAAAGCAACTCTCTACTGAGCAGACAAAGAGAGATTGATTCTCTTACGGATAAAGTGGGGACAATGGAGAAGCAAACTCTTCAACTAGAGGAAAAAGTAAATGAATTACGATCTAAAGTAACCAAGAAGAAAGAAATACTTGAATCCCTTCAAACGGAAGGAGAGCTCTTAAGAGAACAAGAACAAGAGCTGAAAGCCTCTTTACGAGAAGTTGAAATGGAAGAGAAGAGTTTAAACGATAGACTTCAGCTTTATGATCGCGAAAAGAATTCCTATGAATCTGAAAGATCGGCTGCAGATAGTCGTCTCACTGATCTTCAAAAGAAACTTGATCTTGCTTTGAAGTCTGGGAAAGAACTTGAAAAGACGATTGCTGATCTGACAGAGAAAAAGAAAAGTAATCAGAGCTCAAAAGAAGAACTCAGAGAAGCACTAACACGATTGAAGATTAAAGCAGCCGAACTCGAACAACAGGTTGCCAATCAGCGTGAAAAGTGCTTAAGAATTCAAGAAGATTTTCACGAAGTGGAAGTTAAGAGCAAAGAAACAGAAGAAGATTATTGGCTTCTTGAGGAAGAGATGAACTCAAGCTCTTCTGGTGAAGATTCTCTTGATGAACAGATTCAACAGAGAAGACATGAAAAGAACAATGCATTGAAATTAATTGCAGAACGAAGAAAAGAAAGAACAGATTCTTTCAGATCGATCGAAAGTATGGAGATTGGACTAAAAGAGGCAAAAAGGCAATATAAGCAACTTCATGATGGACTTAGAACAGAAGAAGTTAGTATTAATCGTCTCGATGTTGAACTAGAATCAAGACTTACTCATCTTAGAGAAGAATATGGACTTTCATATGAAGGTGCGAAGCTTAAGCATCGATTGGAGATACCGCTACAAGACGCAAAACGAAAAGTAAAGCTGATCAAAATGGCGATCGAAGAGCTCGGGGCAGTAAATATTGGTGCGATCGAAGAATACGACAGAGTTAGCCAGCGCTTTGATTTTCTTACAGAACAAAGAAACGACCTAATAGAAGCAAAGGATACCCTTTATGGCGTGATCTCTGAAATGGACGAAGAGATGAAGAACCGTTTTGAAGAAACATTTACTTCTATTCGTTCCCATTTTGGTGTAATTTTTAAAGAGTTGTTTGGTGGTGGTCGAGCTGACCTCGTTTTAACTCAGCCAGATGATATGCTATTAACAGGTGTAGACATCATGGCGCAGCCACCTGGCAAGAAGTTGCAGCAACTAGGCCTATTATCTGGTGGAGAACGAGCCTTAACTGCTATTGCCTTACTGTTTGCAATTCTGAAAGTCAGACCTGTTCCGTTCTGTATTTTAGACGAAGTTGAAGCAGCACTTGATGATGCGAACGTAAATCGTTTCGCTAAATTTTTACGAGCATTTAGTAAAGAGACACAATTTATCGTTGTTACGCATCGTAAAGGTACAATGGAAGAAGCGGATGTACTTTATGGAGTCACCATGCAGGAGTCTGGGGTCTCAAAGCTTGTTTCCGTAAGACTTGAAGAAACAAAAGAACTTGTAACATCATAGGGAGGAAATTGATAGTGAGTTTTTTGAAACGATTAAAAGAAAAATTTTCAACACAGCAATCTGAGGAATCATCTGAAAAGTTTAAAAGTGGACTAGAGAAGACTAGGAACTCTTTTTCTTTTAAAGTTAACGATCTACTCAAGAGATTTAGAAAAGTAGATGAAGAATTCTTTGAAGAGTTAGAGGAGATCTTGATCGGAGCAGATGTTGGGGTTCATACCGTTCTTGATATAATTGATCAGCTTAAAGATGTTGCACGAACTAAAAACATTCAAAATCCAATGGAGCTTCGATCAGCGATCACTGAGAAATTAGCTGAAATGCTTCAAAAAGAAGAAAGCGATAATAAACTGAACTTACAGACTGATGGAATGACAGTTATTCTTTTCGTAGGAGTGAACGGTGTTGGTAAAACAACAACGATCGGAAAACTTGCTCATCAGTTGAAGACCGATGGTAAGAAAGTTATTCTAGCGGCCGGAGATACTTTCCGTGCAGGTGCGATCGATCAGCTTGAAGTATGGGGAGAACGCGCTGGAGTTGATGTGATCAAACACCATGAAGGAGCGGACCCTGCAGCAGTCATATATGATAGCATCCAAGCTGCTAAGTCTCGGAAAGCGGATGTATTGCTTTGTGATACCGCTGGAAGACTTCAAAATAAAGTGAATTTGATGAACGAGCTTTCGAAAGTTAAACGTGTCATAGAACGTGAGATTCCTGGTGCTCCTCATGAAGTTTTGCTTGTTGTTGATGCTACAACAGGTCAGAATGCAATGAATCAGGCAAAAACATTCGGTCAATCAACCGATGTAACGGGCTTAGTTTTAACTAAACTTGATGGAACGGCAAAAGGCGGGATCGTTTTAGCAATCCGTCACGAACTAGATATTCCAGTCAAGTTTGTGGGACTTGGTGAGAAGATTGATGATCTGCAGGAGTTTGATGCTGATCAGTTTGTATATGGTTTATTTGCAGGAACAGAAGAAGAATAAAATTTACCGCCTTTTAGCTCTATTTAGAGCTAAAAGGCTTTTTTAAAGATATTAAAATGTTGCACAAGCTGGAATTGGTCAATATTTAAATGGATTTAGTCAATATAAAGCCAAATCTAGTCAATATAGATTCAAAACTCTTTTAGTACTAAATCAATTCCTCTCTGTTAAGAAAAAAACTTGACATCTAAAACCATGGGTTGTATAGTAATCACGTAAAGGCATTTCACTTAACAAGGGTTGTGGAAAAATGCTAGATAAAACAATGAGAATTAATTATCTATTTGATTTTTACCAAGCATTATTAACCCCTAAACAGAAGAATTATATGGGTTTGTACTATTTGGACGATTATTCTCTCGGTGAAATTGCTGAACAATATAATGTCAGCCGCCAGGCCGTTTATGATAATATTAAACGGACAGAGGCGATGCTGGAAGAATATGAAGAAAAGTTAGGGCTTTTTGCAAAGTTTCAGGAACGTGATCAGTTGCTGTCATCTTTAAGAGAGCTTCTGAATTCTGAACCTGATAACGTAATTGCAATTATCGATCGCCTTGAAAATATGGAATAGGAGGCGTTCAGTGAGATGGCATTTGAAGGTTTAGCCGACCGTCTTCAGAACACTTTACAAAAAATTCGTGGAAAAGGGAAAGTAAATGAAGCGGATGTAAAGGAAATGATGAGGGAAGTACGCCTTGCTCTTCTTGAGGCGGACGTTAACTTTAAAGTAGTAAAAGATTTTGTGAAAAAAGTATCTGAACGTGCTGTTGGTCAAGAAGTATTAAAAAGTCTGACACCAGGACAGCAAGTAGTAAAAGTTGTTAACGATGAACTGACAACCCTCATGGGTGGGGAACAAAGCAAGATTGCCGTTTCCAACCGACCACCAACTGTTATTATGATGGTTGGTCTGCAAGGTGCTGGTAAAACAACAACAACAGGAAAGCTTGCAAATCATTTACGCAAAAAGCAAAATCGCAAACCGCTACTGGCCGCAGCTGACATCTACCGTCCTGCTGCGATCAAGCAATTAGAAACAGTAGGAAAGCAATTGGATCTTCCTGTGTTTCAGATGGGAGATCAAATAAGTCCTGTCAAAATTGCTGAATCAGCTATCGCAAAAGCAAAAGAAGATCATCACGATTATGTCATTATTGATACAGCGGGGCGTTTACACATTGATGAAACGCTGATGGATGAGTTGAAGCAGGTAAAAGAAATTTCAAAACCTGATGAGATCTTCTTAGTTGTAGATGCAATGACTGGTCAAGATGCTGTGAATGTAGCAGAGAGCTTTAACGAAGCGTTAGGAATCACTGGTGTTGTCTTAACCAAACTTGATGGAGATACACGTGGTGGTGCGGCACTTTCAATTAAAGCTGTTACAGGTCTTCCTATTAAATTTGTAGGTCTTGGTGAAAAGATGGATGCTTTAGAGCCTTTCCATCCAGATCGTATGGCTTCAAGAATTTTAGGAATGGGTGACATGCTTACTCTTATCGAAAAGGCACAAACCTCAGTAGATGAAGAGAAAGCGCGCGACCTTCAGAAGAAGATGCGTGATATGTCGTTCACGTTCGATGATTTTCTTGATCAAATGGGACAGGTGAGAAATCTTGGACCGCTTGATGAAGTACTTGGCATGCTACCAGGTGCGAACAAGATGAAAGGCCTCAAGAACGTTCAGATCGATGAAAAACAGATCGGTCACGTTGAAGCCATTATCCGTTCGATGACTCTTTCTGAAAGAGAACAGCCTGACATCATAAATGCCAGCCGTAAGCGCCGCATCGCTAAAGGAAGCGGTAGAACGGTGCAAGAAGTAAATCGCCTCATCAAACAATTCGAGGACATGAAGAAAATGATGAAACAAATGTCCGGAATGATGAATGGCAAAAAGAAAAAAGGTGGATTTAAATTCCCTTTTATGTAAACTGAATTTTCAGGTTTACAAACCTGTCAATTTATACTATTATATTATTTTGTGTGAACTATTTTCGGAGGTGCAAGTTATAATGGCAGTAAAAATTCGTTTAAAACGTATGGGTGCTAAGAAAGCTCCTTTTTATCGTGTAGTAGTAGCAGATTCTCGTTCTCCTCGTGATGGACGTTTCATCGAAGAGATTGGAACTTATAACCCAGTTGCTAACCCAGCTGAAGTTAAAATCAACGAAGAAAAAGCTCTTGAGTGGATGACAAACGGTGCGAAACCATCTGATACAGTTCGTAACCTATTCTCAAAAGCTGGTCTTATGGAGAAATTCCATAACGCGAAAAACCAAAAATAATTTTGACGAAGGGGAACAGATATGACAGAGTTGATCGAATCAATTGTGAAAGCTCTAGTTGATCACCCAGATGAAGTTAGCGTCAAAGAGGTTCAAGAAGGACACCGACTTGTTTATCAATTAACTGTTAACCAGACAGATATGGGGAAAGTTATTGGGAAGCAAGGAAGAGTGGCTAAAGCGATTCGAACGGTTGTGAATGCAGCTGGAACGAATCAAAATAAAAGGATTTCAATCGAAATCGTCTAAAAAGGATGAGGGAAACCTCTTCCTTTTTTATTTATTAAAATACTTAAATAACTTTAGATATTCAAGAAATTATGTTCAACAAAGTTTCGTAACGATTTATTAAAAGGCTATTTTCTAAAGGACTGTTGCTTTTAATTCTTTTTTATTGTCTTCTTTGAATAGGTGATTGGAGTGGAAGGTGCGAGACTCCTGCGGGACAGGCGGGCAGGTGAGACACTTAAGAGTGAAACGAACAAATGTGGCTCACCGCCTGTCCCGCGGAAAGCGAGCACCTGGAACGGAAATCAACTACTTTCAAGGGCAACAAAGTGCGAAAATGACCTATAAAAAGTATACATATCGAGTTTTATGCTAAAATTTAGATTATAAGTAACTGATTAATTTGTACGGAGGTAGTGTATCAATATGGAAAATGAATGGCTGAACGTAGGTAAGATAGTAAATACACATGGAATTAGAGGAGAAGTCAGAGTGATCTCAAGAACTGATTTTCCTGAAGAACGCTATAAGATCGGAAACACATTATATGTAGATATGGGATCAGATCATATACCTGTAAAGATTGAAACGCATAGAAAACATAAGCAATTTGACCTTTTAACGTTTGAAAATCTTCATAACATCAATGATGTTGAACGTTTTAAAGGCAATCTTCTTAAAGTGCCTAAAGAACAGTCTGTTTCGTTAGATGAAGGAGAGTTTTTCTATCATGATATCATCGGTTGCTCAGTTTTCACGGTTGAAGGTGAAGAACTAGGAAAAGTAAAAGAAATATTGTCTCCTGGAGCAAACGATGTTTGGGTGGTTAAGAGAAAAGGATTTGGATCAGATATTCTTATCCCTTACATTCCTTCTGTTGTTAAATCTGTGGATGTGAAAGAGTCAAAGATTGTTATTGAGCCATTAGAAGGATTATTCTAATGAAAATAGATGTCTTAAGCCTTTTTCCAGAAATGTTTTCAGGCGTTTTTGGTCAATCGATCTTAAAAAAGGCGCAGGAAAAGAATGCACTAGAACTTCGAGTGATCGATTTCCGTGAGTTCTCAACGAACAAACATCGTAATGTAGATGACTACCCATACGGAGGAGGAGCAGGCATGGTCCTTACTCCACAGCCTTTGTTTGATGCGGTTGATCATCTAACGAAAGAGGCAACTGTAAAACCTAGAATCATCCTTCTATGTCCTCAAGGTGAAACGTTTACTCAAGGAAAAGCAGAAGAGTTGGCTGAAGAAGAACATCTTATTTTCTTGTGCGGTCATTATGAAGGTTATGATGAACGTGTTAGGAAACACCTTGTAACGGATGAGATTTCAATCGGTGACTATGTGTTAACCGGTGGAGAGCTTGGTGCAATGGTCGTTATAGATGCTGTTGGGAGATTGCTTCCTAATGTTCTAGGAAAAGAAGCCTCACACCAAGAGGACTCATTCAGCACAGGTTTGTTAGAACATCCTCAGTATACGAGACCTGCAGATTTTCGAGGTATGAGAGTTCCTGATGTTCTGATGTCAGGAAACCATAAGAACATTGAAACATGGCGCAAAAAAGAGTCTTTAAGAAGGACGTATGAACGTAGACCTGACTTGCTTGAAAAAATCAAGTTAACAAAAGAAGAAGAAATTTGGCTTAATGAGATAAAAGATAATAAAACAACTTGAACACTGTTTGAGTTATATGGTATTATATTATTTGTGGCTTATGCCCGTTTAATCCGGTGTTCCGCTGCTTTATCATTTAGCAAGAACATCCATGGGAAGGGAGGCAATAAACTATGCAACAGCTTATTGCAGATCTAGCGAAAGATCAATTAAAAGATTTACCAAAATTCCGTTCAGGTGACACTGTTCGTGTACACGTGAAAGTAATCGAGGGTACTCGTGAGCGTATCCAGCTTTTTGAAGGTGTAGTTATCAAGAAGCGTGGATCAGGAATTTCTGAAACGTTTACTGTTCGTAAAATTTCTTACGGTGTAGGAGTGGAGCGTGCGTTCCCATTACATTCACCGAAGATCGCGAACCTTGAAGTAGTTCGTCGTGGTAAAGTTCGTCGTGCGAAGCTATACTACCTACGTGCACTTCGCGGTAAAGCAGCTCGTATTAAAGAAATTCGCTAATAATTCTCGAAAGGAGCTTGACTTATTCAAGCTCCTTTTTCCATATTATAAGTAAGGAATTTCTAGAGATGGTGAGGATTAAGAATGGCACGTACAAAAAACGAAACGTGGGAATGGATTAAAGCATTAGCGGCAGCCTTATTATTAGCAGGAATCATTAGATTTTTCCTCTTCGCACCCGTCGTGGTGGATGGACAATCAATGATGCCAACTCTGCACAACGGAGATCGTCTGATCGTTAACAAGTTTTCCTATGTTATTGGCGATCCAAAAAGATTCGATATTGTAGTCTTCCATGCAACCGAAGAAAAGGATTACATAAAAAGAGTAATCGGGTTACCTGGAGATACGGTCGAATATAAAGATGACACCCTATATGTAAATGGTAAACAGGTAAAAGAAGAATATTTAGAAGCGTATAAAAAGAAAACAAAAGATGGAAACTTCACTTATGATTTTAAGTTACTCGAAGTAACGGGTAAGCAAAAGGTTCCTCAAGGTCAGCTATTTGTATTAGGTGACAATCGAAGAAATTCTCAAGACAGCCGAAATATTGGAACTGTGGATGATGATACAATCTTAGGAAAAGCATCTTTCCGTTTCTGGCCGTTGAAGGATATTGGATTTGTAAAGTAGGGTGAGATAACATGACCATTCAATGGTTTCCTGGACATATGGCCAAAGCGCGCCGGGAGATAACTGAAAAACTCAAAATGATCGATGTCGTATTTGAGTTAGTGGATGCTAGAATTCCTCTAGCTTCTAGAAATCCTATGATCGATGAAATTCTTGGACAGAAACCTCGAATTGTTCTTTTGAACAAAGCAGATCTGGCTGATCCAAAAGTAACATCGATGTGGGAAAGTTATTTTTCAGAAAAAGGAATTCCCTCTCTTGCTATTAACTCGCAAGATGGTAAAGGGATTAAAAAAATAGAACCGCTTGCTCACGAGCTAGTAAAAGAAAAGTTCGATAAGATGAGAGCAAAGGGAATCGTTAAACCACGTGCGGTTAGAGCACTTATTGTCGGCATACCTAACGTTGGTAAGTCCACGATCATCAACCGTATGGCGGGTAAGAACATTGCTGTAACAGGTGACAAGCCTGGTGTAACAAAAAAACAGCAATGGATCAAAGCGGGTAAGACATTAGAATTATTAGATACTCCAGGGATATTGTGGCCGAAATTTGAAGACCAAACAATTGGTTTGAAATTAGCGGTTACAGGAGCTATTAAAGAAACGCTCTTTGATTTTACTGAAGTAGTGTTGTATGCGATCAAGTATTTAAAAGAGCACTATGAAGAGCGTCTAGTGGAACGATACAAGTTGTCTGAGATTCCAGATGATTCGCTGCCTCTTTTCGAAGAAATCGGAAAGAAACGTGGCTGTATGATGAGTGGCGGAGAAGTGGATCTTGAAAAGACCGCTGAGATTGTTCTACGAGATCTTCGTGCAGAAAAGCTAGGGCGCTTGTCGTATGAGCGACCAAATGAGTTTGAAATTAAATAGTGTAAACCGAACAGGCGCTGATGAAAGTGCCTGTTTTAAAATTATAAAGGCTTTCTAAAAGTTTTTCTAAAGACAAAATTGTTTTTTTTGGAAGTGGTTGATTTCCATTTCAGGTTGCTCGCTTTCTGGGGGGCGTGCGGCACCTATGCTTTCTTGGAAAAATATTTGCTCCTCCGTCTACAAACAATGCTACTGAAGTGGGCTTCCTCGTCGCATGCCTTGCAAGATGTTATTCATGCAGAAGGCACGCTGATCCCACAGGAGTCTCGCACCTTGTACTCCTATCAACTTGTCAATGATGCCAATGAAGAATAAACAATCTAATATGAAACACCTTCTAAAAAGAACTTATATATAAACCGATATTACATATATAAAGAGCGTGATGAACATGAAACTGTCGATAAAAGAATGGGAACTAAAATTAAAAGCTTGTGAAGATACTGAGTTGGTATCTCAACTGAGCATCCTCTCTGAAGATGAAAGAGTAGGTGCAAAAAAATTATTCCAATCTTTCTCGAAACGTTTAGAGCGAGAAGAAGCTGAGAGAACAAGACTGAAATTAATGCATACTTACGAAGAGCAATGCCAAAGACAGGGTAAAACTTTGATCGCGGGTGTAGATGAAGTCGGCCGTGGACCGTTAGCTGGTCCCGTCGTGGCTGCTGCGGTTATTTTACCTTTAGGGTATATGCTACCAGGGGTCAATGATTCTAAAAAATTGTCCGAGAAAAAAAGAGATGCCCTTTATGAGATCATTTTGAAGGATGCGATTTCTTACTGTGTCCATTTCGTGCAACCTGATCAGATCGACGCGATCAACATATATCAAGCATCTAAGTTAGCGATGACAGAAGCTGTGTGCTCGCTAAATGTTACTCCAGATCAGCTATTAATTGATGCTATGGAAGTCCCATTAGCGATCGATCAATTGAAAATCATTAAAGGGGATGAGAAGAGTATTTCTATCGCGGCTGCATCAATCGTTGCAAAAGTTGCAAGAGACCGCTATATGAAGGTGCTAGATGAAAAATATCCTCAATATGGATTTCAATCAAATATGGGTTATGGAACGAAGGATCATTTAAAAGCCCTTCAGCAGTATGGGCCAACAGAGATTCATCGTAAATCATTTAGTCCGGTAGGAGAACTTATTAAAATTACAGGAAGTGATTAACCTGTTACAATTCAACCAAATTCATGGTAAATCGTTAACTCCGGCTAGAACAATGGATCAGCCATTGTTGTTAAAGCTTAATCAATTTATAACTGCTAAGATTTTAGAAATCTTCCCTGATCAATCAGCGAAGGTTCTTTATAATGGGTCAACACTTCATGCCAAATTAGAAGCGCCATTAATCAAAGGAGATAACTATCTATTTGAAGTGTCAGAGAAAAACAATACGATCTATTTGAAAAAGGTAGATACGGATCCAGTTAAGTCTACTTCAGAACAGATTTTATCGAGATGGAGCCTTCCGGCATCCGATATAAACAAAAAAGCAGTTGAATTTGCGATCATAGAAAAGTTACCTCTATTAAAAGAGAACATAAAAACCGTTTCCGAGGTTATGAAATTCACAAACGAGTTGCCACTACATGAAAAAAAAGCAGTAGTTCAGCGTATGATGGAGCTTCAATTGCCTCCTAAGCAAGAGATCGTTCAAGCAGTTGCTTTCAGTTTAAAAAGCCATGCAGGATCAAGTAATGAATTCAAACAGCTCTATGAGGCTCTCATGCCCTTTATTCATAAAGATAAAGCTGTTTCGAAAACCATAGAGTTATTACAAGAACTCTATGCATTTAAAGGTAACGAGTCAAGTAAGCAACAGGCTGTAATTCAAGATAGAGTGCGAAGTATGGATTTAAAAAACACAGCAGACATCGTTATGCCGTTGAATGGAAAACTTCCAGATCCATTAAAGGTTCAGACAACAAGTATATATGACGTGCAAGAAAATCTACCAACACAATTAAAAGACGATGTAATGAAGGTTTCTAAAGAAACAAATCTGAACCCATCAGAAGAATTTATTACAGCCGCAAAAAAGTGGTTGATTAAATCTGGTCTACTGCATGAAAAAAACATTTTATTAGACCCGATACAACTAAAACAAACGGAAACGCTAAAGTCACAACTATTGAACCTGCATCAGAACGCTGACCGCATAGAGCTGCCTGAGATCATACAGCAAAAAACAGAACAAGCCTTAAATAAACTTACAGGTCAACAGTTACAGAATATACAAAGCAACGAGAACATGCAGCAATTTATCCTTCATTTTCCGTTTAATGGATCGGAAAATCCGAAAGAGATGACCGTTCGCTGGGAAAGCAAAAAGCAAGATGGAAAAGGAATCGATCCAGACCATTGTAGGATGCTTTTTTGGTTAGAGATGAAGCATCTAAAAGATGTAGCTGTAGATGTGCATATTCAAAACAGAATCGTTTCATTAAAAGTGTACAATTCGCACCCAGCTATCGAAAAATTTTCAGAACCGTTATTGAACACGTTAAAGATTAGTATGAAGAACATGAATTATACACTAACAACCGTAACATTCAGTTCTCAAAATAAGAAGATAAAAAATACCGAAACTTCTATTTCATACAAAGGATTGGATCTGAGAATATGAGTGAAAGTAAAAAAGAAGCTGTGGCGTTAAAGTATAGTCCTCTTGAATCTAACTCGCCTGTCGTTATCGCAAAGGGTAAGGGCGAAACAGCCGAGCGTATACTAAGATCAGCTGAAAATCATGATATTCCTATTCAGGAAGATCCGTCTCTTGTCCACTTATTATCGAAGCTAGAGATCGAGGAGAGTATACCTGAAGAATTGTATGAAGTGGTCGCTGAACTGTTTGCTTTTATTTATAAATTAGATAAAGAAGCAGGGGAAACTACATAAATATAATTGAAACGGGGCATTCCTATCTTTAAAGGAGTGTGTTTTAATGCCTAGAAATAAATTAGTCGTACAGCAATCCGAACAACTAGTGAACCAATTTAAAGAAGAGATGGCTGAAGAGTTTGGGATGTATCGTTCAGTAGCCGAATCTGAAGCGATAACACCAAAAATAATCAAGAAACAGAAAAACGAAAAAAACAAATGAAAAGAGAAAGTGTTTTCGTTCCTAAAGGGGACGAAAAAGCGATGAAACCAAAGTCATTTTATAGTGATTTTGGTTTTTTATTTTGTCTAAAAAGGTGTATGCGCTTGCAATTTTCTGAAGAATAGTAGACATAATAGACTAGGTCTTATACAATGATAACGGTACTTTAAGTTTTCACCATGATAGGAGGATGGAGAGTAAATGAATATCCACGAATACCAAGGTAAAGAGATACTTAGAAAATATGGTGTGGCTGTTCCAAACGGGAAAGTAGCATTTACCGTTGAAGAAGCAGTAGAAGCTGCTAATGAGCTGGGGAGCACTGTATCTGTTGTTAAAGCACAGATCCACGCAGGTGGCCGCGGTAAAGCAGGTGGCGTAAAAGTCGCTAAAAATATCGATGAAGTGCGTACATACGCAAATGAAATTTTAGGAAAAGTTCTTGTAACTCATCAAACAGGTCCAGAAGGTAAAGAAGTTAAGCGCTTACTTATCGAAGAGGGCTGTGATATTAAGAAAGAATACTATATCGGTCTTGTATTAGATCGTGCAACATCTAGTGTTGTTATGATGGGATCTGAAGAAGGCGGAACTGAAATTGAAGAAGTGGCTGAAAAGACACCTGAAAAAATCTTCAAAGAAGTAATCGATCCAGCGATCGGCCTTCAAGCATTCCAAGCAAGAAGACTTGCTTATAACATCAACATCCCTACTGAATTAGTAGGAAAAGCAGTGAAATTCATGATTGGTCTATATACGGCTTTCGTTGAAAAAGACTGTTCAATCGCAGAAATTAATCCATTAGTTGTAACAGGTGACGGAAATGTTATGGCACTTGATGCAAAGATGAACTTTGATTCTAATGCTTTATACCGTCACAAAGACATCTTAGAATACAGAGATCTTGAAGAAGAAGATGCAAAAGAAATCGAAGCATCTAAATACGATCTTAGCTATATTTCTCTTGATGGAAATATTGGATGCATGGTTAATGGTGCTGGACTTGCTATGGCAACGATGGATATCATTAAACATTACGGCGGCGACCCGGCTAACTTCCTTGACGTTGGGGGCGGCGCGACTACTGAGAAGGTAACAGAAGCATTCAAGATCATTCTTTCTGACCAAAACGTTAAAGGGATCTTTGTTAACATTTTCGGTGGAATTATGAAATGTGATATCATCGCGAACGGGGTTGTTGAAGCAACGAAACAAGTTGGTCTTGAGTTACCTCTTGTTGTGCGTTTAGAAGGTACTAACGTTGATCTTGGTAAAAAGATTCTTAAAGAATCTGGTCTAAACATTACAGCTGCAGATTCTATGGCTGATGGTGCAGAAAAGATCGTAGCTTTAGTTAAGTAATAGAGAAAACATCGTAGGAAGGATGGATTGATGCATGAGCATTTTTATTAATAAAGATACAAAAGTTATCGTTCAAGGTATTACAGGTTCTGTTGGTCTTTTTCATACAAAACAAATGCTTGAATATGGTACGAAAATTGTAGGCGGTGTTACACCTGGTAAAGGTGGTACTGAAGTTGAAGGTCTTCCTGTTTTCAACACGGTTGTTGATGCAGTTAAAGAAACGGGAGCTAACGCTTCTGTCATCTATGTTCCGCCTGCATTTGCTGCAGAAGCGATCATTGAAGCTGTTGACGCTGAACTTGATCTAGCAATCTGTATTACTGAAGGTATTCCAGTATTGGATATGGTAAAAGTTAAGCGTTATATGGAAGGCAAGAAGACACGTCTAGTTGGTCCGAACTGCCCGGGTGTAATCACTCCTGAAGAATGTAAGATCGGTATCATGCCAGGCTATATCCATACAAAAGGTCATGTTGGCGTAGTGTCACGTTCTGGAACATTAACTTATGAAGCTGTACACCAGCTTACAGAGCGTGGAATCGGTCAATCTACTGCAGTTGGTATCGGTGGTGACCCAGTCAATGGAACAGACTTTATCGACGTATTAAAGGCATTTAACGAAGATGAGGACACATATGCTGTAATCATGATCGGTGAGATTGGTGGAACAGCAGAAGAAGAAGCTGCTGAATGGGTAAAGGCGAACATGACTAAACCTGTAGTAGGATTCATCGGTGGTCAAACAGCACCTCCAGGAAAACGTATGGGGCACGCTGGTGCGATCATCTCTGGTGGTAAAGGTACGGCAGATGAGAAAATCAAAACGATGAAAGCTTGTGGAATTAAAGTTGCAGCAACACCATCTGTTATGGGTGAGACTTTAGTTGAAGCTTTAAAAGAAAACGATCTATATGATCGCTGTGTAACAAACAAAGCAAAAGCGTAATAACGATTACAACGTGAAAAGCTCCCAGATCGGGAGCTTTTTATTTACATTGAATGGTTTCATGAGGAGGAATAAAGTTTGGATAAAGAACGCTTAATTTTTCTTCATCATTGCGAAGGACTCACTTGGAATCAATTAAGATCAATAGTTGTTGCTGATCCTGAACTAAAATCTGTTTTTTTAATGGACATTCGCAGGTTGAAAATGTCGTATGGTTTGAGTGAACTGACGGCAAAGCGTCTCTATCATCACATGAAACAAAATAATAGTACATACATAATGAAGAATCTAGTAAAACGATCTATTTCAGCTGTAACGATATTCGATGGAAATTACCCTCCGCTATTAAAGAACATTTATGACCCGCCATGGGTTCTTTATGGACAAGGCGATTGGACGGTCCTAAATCGGGATAAAATGATTAGTGTGGTCGGCACTCGAAATCCTAGCAGCCATGGAAAACAAGCATTACGAAAGGTTCTTAGTCCTTTAATTGATGATAGATGGGTCGTGATCAGCGGATTGGCTAAAGGAATCGACACGTTCGCTCATGAGTTAAGTATACAAAAGAATTCTTTGACTGCAGCTGTTCTGGGCTCAGGGTTATTACAGGTCTATCCGAATGAAAATAGAGAACTCGCACATAAAATAAGTGAGCAAGGAATTGTATTATCAGAGTTTTCACCACACGTTTCACCAAAACGCTGGCATTTTCCGTTGCGTAACCGTATAATAAGCGGTCTCACCCGTGCAACGCTTGTTGCTGAAGCAAGAACAAAGAGTGGTTCGTTGATTACAGCTGATCAAGCACTCGAGCAAGGAAGAGATGTGTTTGCGATTCCAGGATCGATTTTAGAAGAGTGTGCGAACGGGACCAATTTTTTGATTCAAAATGGAGCAAAATTGGTCATGAGTGCAGAAGATATTCAAAATGAAAGTTTCTAACCGTTTTCATTTAAATGAGGAAACAGTTTGACAAATGCAGATACATTATTTAATAATAGGGAAGATTTCACTAAACCCTTAAAGGGGGATAAACTGTAAATGGAAAAATATTTAGTCATTGTTGAGTCTCCCGCAAAAGCAAAGACAATAAAAAAGTATCTAGGGAGCAAATATGACGTTAAAGCATCTATGGGACATGTTCGTGATCTTCCCAGAAGCCAGACTGGCGTAGATGTAGAAGCAAACTATGAACCGAAATACATTACGATTCGTGGTAAAGGTCCAATTTTAAAAGACTTAAAAACTGCAGCGAAAAAAGCGAAACGCATTTTTCTCGCAGCTGACCCGGATCGCGAAGGTGAAGCAATTGCATGGCATCTTGCTCACAGTTTGGACATGGATTTAGATTCTGAATGTAGAGTTGTGTTTAATGAGATTACTAAAAATGCGATAAAAGACTCTTTTAAACGACCAAGAAAGATCAATATGGACTTAGTTGATGCGCAGCAAGCAAGAAGGGTGCTAGACAGACTAGTAGGATACAAAGTCAGTCCATTATTATGGAAGAAAATAAAAAAAGGATTGAGCGCTGGCCGTGTACAAACGGTGGCGGTTCGATTGATCGTTGAACGTGAGAAAGAAATAGAAGCTTTCCAACCGGAAGAGTATTGGAAGATTAAAGGAACCTTCAGTGCTTCTGGAGAGGAATTTGAAGCTCAGTTTCATGGAGTCGGCGGCAAGAAAAAAGATCTATCAAATGAAGAAGAAGTAAACGATATTCTAAAGACGATAAAAGGCAAACAATTTAAGATTGATTCTGTTCAGAAGAAAGAAAGACGCAGAAATCCTTCACCACCTTTTATCACTTCTTCACTACAACAGGAAGCGGCTAGAAAATTAAACTTCCGTGCTAAAAAGACAATGATGCTCGCACAACAATTATATGAAGGAATTGATCTAGGAAAAGAAGGTACAGTCGGTCTGATCACTTATATGCGTACAGACTCTACACGTATTTCAGATACAGCTAAAACCGAAGCTGCTGAATTCATAGAGAAAGAATATGGAGAGCAGTTCGTCAACAAATCAAGAGTGGAAAAGAAATCTGGTAAGAACGCTCAAGATGCCCATGAAGCGATTCGTCCTACTTCTGTTATGTATCATCCACGAGATTTGAAAACTTACCTTTCAAGAGATCAACTCAGATTATATAAATTAATCTTCGAACGATTCTTAGCAAGCCAAATGGCATCAGCAGTTCTTGATACGATGACAGTGGATCTAGAGAACAATGGAATCTACTTCCGTGCGACAGGATCTAAAGTTAAGTTTCCTGGTTTCATGAAAGTCTATGTTGAAGGCAACGATGATGGAAAAAAAGAAGAAGATCGTATTCTTCCAGATGTTCAAGAAGGCATGAAAGTAGAAAAGAAAGAACTTGAACCAACTCAGCATTTTACGCAGCCTCCTCCACGTTATACAGAAGCTAGGCTTGTTCGTACGATGGAAGAACTGGGTATAGGCAGACCGTCAACATATGCACCAACACTTGATACCATTCAAAAACGTGGATATGTAGCTCTCGATGAAAAGAAGTTTGTTCCAACAGAACTGGGTGGTCTTGTATTAGAGATGACATTGGAATTCTTTCCTGAAGTATTCAACGTTGAATTTACCGCTAAGATGGAAAGCGATCTTGACGAAGTAGAAGACGGAAAAGAGAACTGGATCAGAATCATCGATGACTTCTACAAAGGCTTTGAAAAGAAGCTTAAGATTGCAGAAGAAGAGATGCAAAAAGTAGAGATTAAAGATGAGCCAGCCGGTGAAGACTGTGAGAAATGTGGACATGAGATGGTCTATAAGATGGGACGCTTTGGAAAGTTTATGGCTTGTTCAAACTTCCCAGATTGCCGAAACACGAAACCAATCGTGAAAGATATCGGTGTTACGTGTCCGACCTGTCATGAAGGAACAATCGTAGAGCGGAAGAGTAAGAAAAAAAGACTGTTCTATGGATGTAACCGTTATCCAGATTGTGAATTCGTTTCTTGGGACAAACCTATTGCCAGAACATGTCCGAAGTGTAATAGTATGTTAGTAGAAAAGAAAACGAAAAAAGGCAAAGTCGTACAATGTGTATCTTGCGATTATGCTGAAGAGGAAGCAAAGTAAGGAGTTTATCTTCATGAATCAACATGTAAACGTAATCGGAGCAGGTCTTGCTGGCAGTGAAGCAGCTTGGCAGATCGCTAGCCGAGGAATTCAAGTAAAATTATACGAGATGAGACCGGTTAGACAAACGCCGGCTCATCATACAGAGAAGTTTGCAGAACTAGTGTGTTCGAACTCACTTCGTGCTAATACACTTACAAACGCTGTTGGTGTACTAAAAGAAGAGATGAGAAAATTAGATTCTGTTATTATTTCATCAGCAGATGATTGTGCTGTTCCAGCTGGTGGAGCTCTGGCGGTTGACCGTCATGAATTTGCTAGCCTTGTAACAGAGCGGGTAAAGAACCATCCAAATGTAGAAGTAATTACTGAAGAAGTAACAGAGATTCCAGAAGGTCCGACCATTATTGCGACAGGACCTTTAACTTCTGATAACTTATCAAAATCGCTAAACTCGTTAACGGGTGAAGAGTACCTCTATTTTTACGATGCAGCTGCTCCGATCATCGAAGTAGACAGCATCGACATGGACAAGGTGTACTTAAAGTCTCGTTACGACAAAGGCGAAGCAGCTTATTTAAACTGTCCGATGACAGAAGAAGAGTTTGACCGTTTTTATGAAGCATTGATCACTTCAGAAACAGTCCCTTTAAAAGAATTCGAAAAAGAGATCTTTTTCGAAGGATGTATGCCAGTTGAAGTAATGGCTAAAAGAGGAAAGAAGACATTATTGTTCGGACCGATGAAGCCTGTTGGCCTCGAGGATCCGAAAACAGGAAAGATTCCTTATGCAGTTGTTCAATTACGTCAAGATAACAGTGCAGGAACTTTATATAATATCGTAGGTTTCCAAACACATCTAAAATGGGGACCACAAAAAGAGCTTCTAAGACTGATTCCAGGCTTAGAGAATGCTGAAGTAGTACGTTACGGTGTAATGCATAGGAATACATTCCTGAACTCGCCACGCCTCTTAGAAGAGACGTATCAGTTAAAAGCAAGAAAAGATCTTTTCTTTGCAGGTCAGATGACTGGAGTAGAAGGGTACGTTGAAAGTGCCGCTTCAGGATTGATCGCTGGAATCAATGCAGCGAAGCTGATAAAAGGCGAAGAACTGGCTGTATTCCCGAAAGAAACAGCGATTGGAAGCATGGCGTATTATATTACAACGGCTAACCCAGATAATTTTCAGCCGATGAATGCTAATTTTGGCCTTCTCCCACCTCTTGAAAAGAGAATCAAAAACAAACAAGAACGCAATATAGCTCTAGCTGAAAGAGCACTAGAAACTATTCAGAATTTTATAACAAATTTGTGAACATGTATTGATTTAGCCCCTAAATTGTGTTACGATTTAGGGGCTTTGTGAGGTGTATGAAATGGTATCAGAAAGCCAACATGTGGTGGATTTCTTGAATTATTTAATGATCGAGAAGAACTGTTCACCTTATACGATTGAACACTATGAAAAAGACATTAATGATTTTACTTCTTTTTTGAAACAGCAAGCAATCGAAGGATTCGCTGCTGTTTCTTATGTTTTAGTCAGGCAATATTTAGTGACGCTTCATGAGAAGAAGTATGCTCGAAATACGGTAGCAAGAAAGATATCGGCGCTGAGAAGTTTTTATCGTTTTTTGAACCGCGAAAAAATCGTTGAAGAACATAACCCTTTCGCAATGGCATCACTCCCTAAAAAAGCAAGAATGCTTCCTCAATTTCTTTATGAAAAAGAGTTGGAGAGGCTTTTTAATGTGTCTGATGTTACAACACCCATGGGACAGAGAAATCAAGCAATCCTCGAAATACTGTACGGAACTGGAATGCGTGTCAGTGAATTGTGTAAGATGCAGTTGAAGGATCTTGATTTGAATGTAGAGATAGCGCTTGTTAAAGGAAAAGGAAAAAAAGAAAGATATGTACCGATCGGATCGTTTGCAAGAGAATCTCTTGCAAAGTATATACAGAACGGCCGCAACTTGCTGCTTGAAAAAACAGAAAAGAAGTCGCATGCATTATTTTTAAACTATAAAGGGGAACCTTTAACCGCGAGAGGCGTAAGAACTATATTAAATAAACTAATTGAGGAATCTTCCCTTACCATACATATCAGCCCGCATGTTTTGCGGCACACGTTTGCAACGCACATGCTGAATGAAGGTGCAGATCTAAGAGCAGTACAGGAACTTTTAGGGCACTCAAACCTTTCCTCTACACAAGTTTATACACACGTTTCAAAAAGTCATTTAAAAAAAATCTATAATAATGCGCATCCTCGAGCATAAAAACAAAAAGGGAGGGATTTTTCAATGTCAACATTTCATGCTACTACAATTTTTGCGATTCAGCATAACGGCAAATCCGCTATGACTGGAGATGGTCAGGTTACGTTCGGCAACGCAGTTGTAATGAAACATACAGCCAAGAAGGTTAGAAAGCTGTTTGGAGGAAAAGTGCTTGCCGGATTTGCAGGATCGGTTGCAGATGCATTTACGCTTTATGAAAAGTTTGAGAGCAAGTTAGAAGAATATAGCGGAAATCTGCAGCGCGCTTCAGTAGAGATGGCTAAAGAATGGAGAACGGATCAAGTTCTAAGAAAACTTGAAGCTCTGCTTATCGTAATGAACGAAGAGCATATGTTATTGATTTCAGGTACTGGTGAAGTAATTGAGCCGGATGACGGGATTCTCGCGATTGGATCAGGTGGCAACTACGCTCTGGCTGCTGGTCGGGCACTGAAGAATCATGCACCTGAACTCTCTGCAAAAGAAATCGCTCTTGCATCTTTAAAGACTGCTGGCGAAATTTGTGTTTACACAAACACAGAGATTGTTTTAGAAGAATTGTAAAAAAAGTAAAGGAGCGGTTGCAATGAACAGTCAATTAACTCCAAGGCAGATTGTTGAAAAGTTAGATCAGTATATTATAGGTCAAAATGATGCAAAGAAAGCTGTCGCTGTTGCGCTTCGAAATCGTTATAGAAGAAGTTTGCTCGACGACAAGCTGCGTGATGAAGTTTCACCTAAAAATATACTGATGATCGGACCTACGGGTGTAGGAAAGACAGAGATTGCTAGAAGATTAGCAAAGCTAGCACAAGCTCCTTTCATTAAACTAGAAGCAACTAAATTTACTGAAGTTGGTTATGTAGGACGTGACGTTGATTCGATGGTTCGTGACCTAGTAGAAACTTCAGTAAGACTCGTAAAAGAGCTAAAGATGAATGATGTAAAAGACAAAGCTGAGCAAAATGCCAATAAGAGACTGGTAGAGCTTTTAGTTCCTGGTAAAAAAACAGAAACGAGCTTCAAAAACCCGCTAGAGATGTTCTTTGGTGGCGGTAATGGAGAACAAGAGCAAAAACCACAGCAAGACGATGTTGCGGATCTTAGACAGAGACGAAATCAAATGGCGCAGAAGCTGGCGCTCGGTGAGATGGAGGATCATCTTGTTTCGGTAGAAGTTGAAGAACAGAATCCTTCGATGCTAGACATGTTCCAAGGTTCAGGTCTCGAACAAGTAGGTATGAACATGCAAGACATGATCGGCGGTCTTATGCCGAAGAAAAAGAAAAAACGAAAACTCACTGTTCGAGAAGCTCGTAAAGTATTGACGCAAGATGAAGCGGCAAAGCTAATCGATATGGACGATGTTACGAGTGAAGCAGTTTACAAGACCGAACAAACAGGTATTATATTTATAGATGAGATCGATAAGATTGCAGGAAAGAACCAAAACTCTGCGGATGTGAGCCGTGAAGGTGTACAGCGAGACATCCTTCCGATCGTTGAAGGTTCTACGGTAATGACGAAATATGGTTCGATTAAGACGGATCATATACTGTTTATTGCAGCTGGAGCTTTTCATATTTCTAAGCCATCTGATCTCATTCCAGAGCTACAAGGAAGATTTCCGATCCGAGTTGAACTAAATAGCTTGTCTGTTGAGGATTTTACACGTATATTAATAGAGCCTGATAATGCGATCATAAAACAGTATAAAGCTCTATTAAGTACGGAAGGTATAAATGTTGAATTTTCTGACGATGCTATTGCTAAGATTGCAAGCATTGCTTATGAAGTGAATCAAGACACCGATAATATCGGTGCACGAAGACTTCATACCATATTAGAACGCTTATTAGAGGATCTATCTTTTGAAGCGCCTGATATCAGCTTAGATCAAATTACCATTACACCCGAGTATGTAGAAGAAAAACTGGCTAACATCGCAAAGAACAAGGATCTGAGCCAATATATATTATAGGATGCAGTAGGAGGAAGAAATACAATGAATTTATTGAACAAAGCAAGAAGTATCAACTCGATGCTTCAACAAACAGGTGGTAAACAAGTAAACTTTAAAGAGATGGCTGAAACACTAAGTACGGTGATTGAAGCAAATATTTTCGTAGTCAGCCGTCGCGGTAAACTGTTAGGCCTCGCTCTTAAACAAGAAATTGAGAACGAGCGTATGAAGAAGATGATCGAGGATCGTCAATTCCCTACAGATTACACGAAGAATCTTTTTAACATTACAGAATCACTTTCGAATATTGATATAGAGAGCGATTATACGGCGTTTCCAGTTGAAAACAAAGATTTGTTCTCTACAGGATTAACTACGATTGTTCCAATCGTAGGTGGCGGTGAAAGACTAGGAACTCTTATCCTTTCTAGACTATCTACAGCGTTCGAAGAAGATGATCTAGTTCTAGCAGAGTATGGTGCTACAGTAGTTGGAATGGAGATCCTTCGTGAGAAAGCAGAAGAGATCGAAGAGGAAGCTCGTAACAAAGCAGTTGTTCAAATGGCGATCAGTTCACTATCATACAGTGAGCTTGAAGCGATCGAACACATTTTTGAAGAATTAGAAGGAAACGAAGGATTGCTTGTAGCAAGTAAGATTGCAGACAGAGTGGGAATTACACGATCTGTTATCGTCAATGCACTTCGTAAATTAGAGAGTGCTGGTGTAATTGAATCACGTTCTCTAGGTATGAAAGGTACGTATATCAAAGTGTTGAACGACAAATTCTTGCTTGAACTCGAAAAGCTTAAAACTTCATAACAATGAACGATAAAAAACCAGTTCTGAAAAATCAGAGCTGGTTTTTTTGTTGAATAAAATTATCTGTCTACTAGATACATGTAAAAGGTAGGATTTTTTTGTTTTAGTTGTTCTTTTTAGAGAGCAGTGAGACAAGTGAGTATCTTTATAGAAAACATACAAATTCTTTATCCATTTTTATTATCCATGTAAAGGTATTGTGTTAAATTGTAAATAATTGTCGAGTTGGTCAAATATGGTAAAGAGGTACCAAAAACCGTATAAATATAGGGATTTTCTTACTAGTTTTAATTTTGGGTATAAAGTCACGGTCGAAATATAGTCCTTTCTATCGAAAAAAGTCAGTTTGGGAAAAAATACATAGACACTTTTTGGATATATCCCTTAAAATATGATAGTGAGGTAAGATTTAACATAATATGAAACTTCTATAGTAAAAAAGAGGGAAGTGGTGAACTTGTTCTCTGGCTCAGTCTTGAAAAACTTAGAAATGGCATTAGATGGATCTGCATTAAAACAAAAGACCATTTCAAATAACTTGGCTAATGTGGACACACCTGGATATAAAACAAAAGAAACTGTTTTTAGCCAGGAATTCAAAAAAAGCTTGCAAGCACATCGAACAGATCAGCGACATTTTTCATTCGGTAATGAATCATCAACTTCTTTTAGTGTTAAAGAAAAAACGAATACTGTGATGAATCATAACGGAAATAATGTAGATGTAGATAAAGAGATGGCTGAATTAGCGAAGAATCAGCTTTATTATCAGACACTTGTACAGCGGATTAATGGAAAGTTTAATTCGATTAAGATGGTTGTTAAAGGTGGGAGATAAATATGGGAGTTTTTGATGCAATGAATGTATCGGCATCCGGCTTAACCGCTCAACGGCTTAGGATGGATGTTGCTTCCTCTAATATGGCGAATGTCGATTCGACACGTGGAGAATTTAAGAATGGTGTGTGGGAACCTTATCGACGCAAAATGGTCGTATTAGGTTCAGGCGAATCTAGCTTTAAGAACATGTTTAATAAAGCAGTGAATAACGGAAAAATGTCTGGCGTTAAAGTCAATGGAGTAATCAATGATCAAACTCCATTTAAAACGGTTTATCAACCTGAACATCCTGATGCTAACGAAGAAGGATTTGTTCGACTTCCAAATGTAGATCCACTAAAAGAAATGGTCGACTTAATGAGTGCTACTCGATCTTATGAAGCAAATGTTACTGCATTAAACGCAGCAAAAGGAATGTACTTAAAAGCATTAGAAATTGGCCGTTAGGGGTGTTAAAACATGGACAAAATTTCAATGAGTTCACTTCAGAATATTAGTAACCCTACATCATCAGTTGCAAAAGTGACACCATATGAAGCTCAAGAAGACTTTAAAAGCTATCTTAAGGGAGCTTTAGATACGCTGAGTGAAACACAAGCACAATCTAATCAAGCTACTCAAGGTTTGATGAACGGGAACATGGATAATCTTCACCAAGTTATGATCACTGCCGAAAAAGCAAGTGTAACGATGCAAACGACTCTTGAGATTCGTAATAAAGTTGTTGAGGCCTACCAAGAAATTATGAGGATGCAGGTATAGGCTCTGTTATATGATTCGATATTAGCATTCGATTTTGGGGGTAGCTTTTAAAAATTTTTATTGCGTTTATCGGGGGAAAAAATGAAAGAAAAATGGAAAAACATCATCAAGCAAACTACAGAGCGGTTTAAAACTCGTTCCAATGTACAAAAGGGATTTATTCTCGGAGGAATCTTTCTAATTATCGCAGCTTTTATCTTTGTAACCATCATGATGTCATCACCGAACCTTGTTCCTTTGTATTCAAATCTTTCCCCTCAGGAAGCTGGTCAAATACAAGAGAATTTAAATAGCAAAGGTGTGGCAAATGAAGTACAAGATGGCGGGAAAACAATATTAGTTCCTGAAGAACAAGTAAACAACCTTCAAGTGCAGCTTGCTGCAGAAGGATTGCCTGAAAGCGGGAATATTGATTTTTCATATTTTGGTGAGAAATCAGGATTTGGAATAACAGACAAAGAGTTTGGTGTTTTAGAAAGAGAAGCGACACAGACCGAGATTGCTAGTTTAATAAAGAGCATAAACGGGGTTGAAGATGCGAGCGTTATGATAACACTTCCTGAAAGCAGTGTTTGGGTGAATCAGGAAGAAGAGAAGGCATCAGCTTCTGTTGTCCTATCTTTAGGAGCGGGAGCCAAATTAGATGAAGATCAAGTAAAAGCTCTTTATCACCTTGTCTCAAAGAGTGTAAGTAATCTACCTATGGAAAATATCGTCATTACGGATCAATACTTTAATTATTATGATTTAAATTCTGTGAACTCTAGTTCTTCAGCTTCTAAATATGAGGAACAGAGAAAGATTAAACAAGATGTTGAAAGAGATTTACAACGAAGAGTTCAACAGATGTTATCAACGATCATGGGACAAGGAAAAGTGGTTGCTACTGTTACTACAGATATTGACTTTACGGAGGAAAAACGTGAAGAAAACATTGTAGAACCCGTTGACAAAGAGAACATGAAAGGCATTGAAGTAAGCGTAGAACGAATAAGAGAGACGTTTACAGGAGAAGGTGCAGGAGAAGGCGGAGTTGGAGGAACGGGTGATCAAGAGGTACCTACCTATCCAGGTTCAGCTGCAGGCTCAAACGGTGACTATGAAAAAGTTGAAGAACGTATCAATAACGAAGTCAACAAAATTCGTAAAGAAATCGTGGAAAGTCCTTACGAGATAAGAGATCTAGGTATTCAAGTCATGGTAGAGCCACCGACTCCAAACAAACCAGAATCGTTACCACAAGAACGATTAGATGATATTGAACAAATTTTGAGTGCGATCGTTAGAACAAGTATCTCAAAAGATATAAATGAAACATTATCAGAAGATGATATACAAGAAAAAATCTTTGTATCTGCTCAGCCGTTCAACGGTAAGCAAGAAGCAACTGCCGTTAAGACCGGAATTCCAGTATGGATCTATATTGTTGGTGGAATCTTGTTAATCGTTATCCTTCTATTAATCTTCTTGCTTACTCGAAAAAGAAGAAGAGAGACGGAAAGCAAGATTGAAGAGTTTGAGATGGATGAACCACAAGAGTCGTACTATGTACCTGATGTAAACCAAGAAAAAGGGTCAGAGGGGACAGTTCGTAAGGAACAATTAGAAAGAATGGCAAAAGAAAAGCCAGAAGAATTCGCTAAGCTAGTAAGAACATGGCTATCAGAAGAGTAAGGAGGTAACGGTCGATGGCAAAAGGTATGAAAGAACTATCAGGTAAAGAGAAAGCGGCAATCCTCGTTATCTCTTTAGGACCTGATGTGGCTGCGCAAGTATATAAACATTTAAGTGAAGAAGAGATTGAGAGATTAACACTTCAAATCTCACAAGTTAGAAAAGTAGATTCAACGTTAAAAGATGATATTATCACACAATTTCATCAGCTAGCTCTTGCTCAAGATTATATTACCCAAGGTGGAATCGGCTACGCGAAGACGGTACTTGAGAAAGCGATAGGTAAAGATGAAGCGATGCAGATCATCAATCGTTTAACTTCGACTTTACAAGTAAGACCATTTGACTTTGCTCGAAAAGCAGATCCAGGTCAAATATTAAACTTTATTCAAAACGAGCACCCGCAAACGATTGCTCTGATCTTATCATATTTGGATTCTTCTCAAGCTGGACAGATACTTTCTGAACTTCCACAAGAGATGCAAGCAGATATTGCTAAAAGAATTGCATTAATGGATCGAACATCACCTGAAGTGATCAATGAAGTGGAGCAGATTTTAGAAAGAAAGTTATCTGCTACTGTTACACAAGATTTCACACAAGCTGGTGGAGTTGAAGCTGTTGTTGAAGTGTTGAACGGTGTAGACCGGAGCACGGAACGAACAATTCTGGATGCGCTTGAAATCCAAGATCCGGAGTTAGCGGAAGAGATCAAGAAAAGAATGTTCGTGTTCGAAGATATCGTTACCCTTGATAACCGTGCGATTCAAAGAGTTATACGTGAAGTGCAAAACGAAGATCTACTTCTTGCTTTACGTGCATCAAGCGAGGAAGTAAAAGAAGTGATGTTCAATAACATGTCACAGCGTATGGCAGAGAATTTTAAGGAAGAAATGGAGTTTATGGGTCCTGTTAGACTTCGTGATGTAGAAGAAGCTCAGTCTAGAATCGTTGGAACCATTAGAAGACTTGAAGAAGCCGGAGAGCTCGTGATCGCTCGAGGCGGAGGAGATGATGTGATTGTCTAAAGTCATAAAATCTTTTCAAGATCACAAAGAAAAAGCGGAAAAAAATGAAATAGTGATCGGTATTCAAGCACTTTCATTATTTAACACGAGAAACCATGCAAGTTTAGAAGATGAGGATGAAGAGACAAAGGTCATCCGTTTAAAAAATCAAGCGTATACCTTGCTAGAAGAAGCAAAGAGCGAAGCAGCTTCTATAACAAAGGAAGTAGAAGAATATAAGGCTGCGCAAATCAAAAGCTTAGCTGAAGAAGAGGCCGCTTGGAAGTTGAAATTAGAAAGTGCTTATGAACAGGCGAAGAATGAAGGATACGATGCTGGCTTTCAAAGTGGTTTAGAACGAGGCCATGAAAGCTGGGCTTCGCAATTAAATGAAGTAAAAAGCTTTATGGATACGTTAAGAAACGACTATCATGACATCCTGAGTGAAGCAGAGCCACAGATGGTTATCCTTGCTATGGCAGCTGCTGAGAAAATCTTAGGAAAAAAGCTACAAGAAGCACCTGAAACTTGGATTGCTATCGTAAAGCAACTTGTAAAAGAAGCTCGAGAGTTTGAAGAGATAAAGCTCTATGTTCCACCACAATGGTTCGAACTTACGCAAAACTATCGTGAGGAACTAAAGAACATGCTTCAATCGACAGCGACTCTTTTCATCTATCCAGACGAGAACTTAACTGAGAATGGTGCAGTAATCGAGTTTCCGTTTGGAAAGATCGACGCAACACTAGACGTTCAGTTAAAAGAGATCAGAGAAAAACTGCTAGAACAACTTGAGGTGTCAGATCAATGAACGTGGAACACATGATCGACTCCCTTCAATCACTAGATTCATATAAAAGATATGGAAAAGTGATCAGGGTAGTTGGGCTAATGATCGAATCAAAAGGACCTAAAACGTCAATCGGTGATGTCTGTTATATACACACTGGGAACAACAAGCAAAGAATTAAAGCAGAAGTAGTTGGCTTTCAGGAAGAGAATGTCTTGTTGATGCCATTTACATATGTGAAAAATATTGCAGTTGGCAGTTTGGTAGAAGCAACACATCGAGCGTTGGAAATAAAGGTTGGACCTTCTTTGATCGGAAAAGTACTTGATGGTATGGGTGTTCCTTTAGATGGCTCTCCTCTGCCTCGCGGGTTGTTTCGCTATCCTTCAGAGAACGAGCCGCCGAATCCGATGGAAAGACCAAGAATTCATGAAAGCATTCAGCTAGGTATTCGGTCGATCGATAGTTTGTTGACGGTCGGGAAAGGCCAGCGGGTAGGTATTTTTGCCGGAAGTGGAGTGGGTAAGAGTACGTTGCTTGGTATGGTGGCACGTAATTCGACTGCTGACCTGAATGTTATCGCTCTAATCGGTGAACGAGGACGCGAAGTTCTTGATTTTATTGAACGAGATCTAGGTGAAGAAGGTTTAAAGCGATCCATTGTAATCGTTGCGACTTCAGATCAACCGGCTTTAATGCGGATAAAAGGTGCATTGACGGCAACGAGTATCGCAGAATATTTTCGAGACCAAGGCAAGAACGTCATGTTGATGATGGATTCTGTAACGCGTGTTGCTATGGCGCAACGTGAGATCGGTTTAGCTGTTGGTGAGCCGCCAACAACAAAGGGATACACACCAAGCGTATTTGCAGTTCTTCCAAAATTATTAGAACGTTCTGGAACGAATAAGAATGGAACGATTACAGCATTTTACACGGTTTTAGTAGATGGAGATGATTTCAACGAGCCGATCTCAGATACTGTTCGAGGAATTCTAGATGGACACTTTATCTTAGATCGAAACTTAGCAAATAAAGGGCAGTTTCCTGCTGTAAATATTCTAAAGAGTATTAGCAGGGTTATGAATGATATCGTTCCAAAAGAGCATCGACAAGCTGCTGAACGACTTCGAGAACTTTTGTCTTCCTACTTCGAAGCAGAAGACTTGATCAGCATTGGCGCATATAAGAGGGGATCCTCTAAATCAGTGGATGAAGCGATTCAGATGTACCCTAACATTCTAGCGTTTTTGAAGCAGCAAGTAGATGAAGATGTTAGTTATGAACAAGCTCTTGAGCGGCTGTTGATTGAATTTGGAAAGGATGAACGTTGATGTCATTTCATTTTTCTATGGAAAAAGTTTTGTCTGTTAAACAAAAGGAGAAAGAATCGATTGAACAAGAATTAGGAGAAGCTGTACAAGCGTTCGAGAGCATCGCAGAAGAGATATACAGCCTCCTTAAGAGGAAAGAAGACATTGAGAACCAATCGAATTATACCTTTCAGCAGAGAATCATAGTAAATGATCTTCAGAATACACAGCGTTTTCTTTTATCCATGACAAACAAGATCAAAGAATTACAGCCGATATTACAAAGAGCAAGAGAAAGAATGCAAGTTATCCAGCAAAGATTATTACAGCAGACGATTGAAGTGAAAAAATACGAAAAGCTAAAAGAAAGACAACTCAGCGCATATAAAGTGGAAGTTGCTTCTTATGAGAATAAGCAGAACGACGAATTTTCTGTATTGCGTTTTGCGAAGTCATAAAATCAGGTGATCAGATGAAACAGAACGAAAAATCCAACAGAATGGTTTGGTTTTTATTAGTAGTCTTCGTACCTTTCGTTTTTGCACTTACTGTATTCGGTATCGTTCTGTCGTTCATGGGAGTGGACGTATGGGAAGAGGCAAAAAATACGAGTAAAAACATGCCTATAATTAAGAATATTTTTAGCGAAAAGTCCGAAGTAGCTGTAACAAACAATGGACAAGAGAAACAGTGGAAATCAAAGTTCGATGAGCAAGAAGATTACATCAAAATACTATCTGCTGATCTGCAAAAGAAAGAAAAAGAAGTCACGGATTTAAAGAGTAATATTGCACTATTAGAAAAGCAAGTAGAAGATGCAGAAACTAGTGAGAAAGAAGAAGAGAATGAACAATTAAAGAAATTATATGAAGCAATGTCAGCAAAAGATGCTGCGGCCGTAATGTCAGAGATGAACAATAATCAAATCATGGGCATCTTAATGCTTTTACAATCGGAAACACAAGCTGCGATCCTTGCCAAACTTGATGCAAAACGTGCAGCAGAGCTTACGGTACTCATGGCAAACAAGTCTCTATAAAAGGAGGTGTAAAAACATGCAAATAATGATTTCGCAGCCAGCTGTTTCAGGAGCACAGACATCACAAATATCAGTTTCTTCGGAAAAAGGAAACAATATGGATTCTCTCTTTTTTCAATTGCTAGCATCTTCTGGCGCAGAGAGTGAACAGCTTCCTGAAGGTTTAGGAGATATGATCGCAAGTGTCTTAGGAAGCATTGAGGGGCTTGACTGGAATGCTGACCTACTGAATAACGAGACCGTTCAATCATTATTAAACGAACTGCCACCAGAAATGAAGGAAGTTATTGAAAACCTTCTTGAGAATGAGATCGATTTCTCACACCTTGCAGTAAACCCCACTCCTGAGATGAAACTAGCGATCTTATTGCAGGTTGCTTTTAACGATGAGGCAGGTCCATTATCTCAAAAAGACCAGAAGCAAATGGCAGATATTATAGGACGATGGTTTCCAGGAGTGAAGCTAGATCAAAAAGATTCAATACCAAAACAAACAGAGCAGATCTTTGGAGAGATAAAAAAGCTTTTGAATGACTCAACAAGTAATGATAAGAATGCTTTCATGAAAGTCTTTGAAACCTTATCAGCCGAGAAAAAGGTAAAAAGCTTTGCAGATCATGCATTTCAACGGTTCGTCCCGACAAAATCAATCGAACCAAATGTTTCAGCTCCAAAGGAACTGCAAACCGTTCAAGCTCCACTTTCTCCTATAGAACAATGGACGTTGAAGGTTCCTGCTACAGGAGGAGAAGGACAAAAAGAACAATTTGTTCGTGAGGTTCAACAGATTATTTCAAGAGGAAAGCTGGTCGTTACAGAAACTGGATTTACGAAGATGCAGATTCGTTTAACACCTGAACATCTCGGTAACATCGAGATCCAGCTTATCCAAAAACACGGTGAGATCACTGCAAAGATCATCGCATCTAGTCAAGGTGCAAAGGATGCTTTAGATAGTCAGCTCACGCAATTGAAACAAGCTTTCACTAGTCAAGATATAGACTTTGAAAAGATTGATGTCTTTCTAAACGGAGACGAACAGTCCTTTGATTTCCGTGATCAAAGTAATCAAGAATTTGAAGATCAACAGCAAACAGATGAGAGTATGTCTGAGGAAGATCTATCAGAACATCTATCATTTGATGAACAATTATCACAATTGGTATTAAACGAAAAGGTGTGATGAGTCATGACCAAGATCTCTGAAGATCTTATGCTTTCTAACTATCAAGCAAAAACAAAGCAAACGGGTTCAAATATTCTTGGAAAAGATGATTTTCTAAAGATTTTAATTACACAGCTTCAAAACCAAGATCCTACAAGTCCTATGCAAGACCGAGAGTTTATCGCACAGATGGCAAGCTTTTCATCACTAGAACAGATGACAAACATGAACCAAACGATGCAGCAGTTCTTATCGTTTCAAACAGAATCTTCCTTGTTACAGCAAAGCGAGATGATCGGTAAACAAGTAACGTACGAAACCGAAACAGTAGATGAAGAAGGTAACAAAAAGGTAGAGGAAAAAGAAGGTCTAGTTAAATCTGTGTTATTTGAAAAAGGATCTGTCATGTTGGAAATGAGTGATGGAACAAAGATCACAAGTTACCAAGTGATCAAAATAACTGATCAGGCAAAGTAAGGAGTGGATAACATGAGCGAACGTATCCACGCTCATCAATTGTACCAGCCGATCCTTTACCCGAATCATCGACAGCAGAAAAAAGTAGATCAATCTTTTCAGTCAGTTCTTCATAAAGAGCTTGAAAACCAACTAACCGTTAGTAAACACGCTCAAAAAAGATTGCAAGATAGAAATATTACGATATCAGAAACAAGCTGGAACAAGATAAGTGAAAAGGTGATTGAAGCTGGGCAAAAAGGCATTAAAGACTCGTTAGTGATCATGAAAAATGTCACTCTTGTCGTAAATGCTCCCAATCAAACCGTAATAACAGCGTTAGATCGAAGCGAAAGTACATCTCAGATCTTTACAAACATCAATGGTGCCATCGTCATAGACGAATAAACGAGCTGGACCTTTACAGGAGGCTCACAAAACTGCCGAATGACAGACGCAGTTAATAAACCAAGTAAGGGAGATAAAAACAAATGTTACGTTCTATGTATTCAGGAATCAGTGGTATGAAAAATTTTCAGGTGAAGCTTGATGTAATCGGTAATAACATCGCAAACGTAAATACGTACGGATTTAAGAAAGGCCGTACAACTTTTAAAGATCTTGTGAGTCAGCAGATTGCTGGGGCAGCAGCTCCTGGCCTTAATCGTGGAGGAGTCAATCCGAAACAAGTTGGCTTAGGATCACAATTATCTTCAATTGACACAGTCCATACACAAGGAAGTTTGCAAACAACTGGCAGACCACTAGATTTAGGGATTTCAGGTGATGGTTTCTTTTTGCTAAGTGATGGGGTTAATGATTATTTAACAAGAGCTGGAAATTTTTATATGGATTCAGAAGGTACTTTAGTAAACTCGGACGGTTTGAAAGTCTTTGGATACCAAGTAGATGAAGATAATCAATTCATAGTTAATGATGGAAAGTTTAGCGTTGGAGAAATGAAAATACCTACAGATGCTAAAAGTTTCAGTATTGGACCGGATGGACAGGTTACTTATATTTCAGATGCTTCAAGTACACCTTTATTAGCTGGACAAATAATCCTGGCAAAATTCCCTAATACCGGTGGACTTGAAAAAGCAGGTGGTAATCTTTATAGAGAAACTACTAACTCAGGGACTATTAGAAATGATATGGATGAATATGTTAATATTTCACCTCCTGGAACGGATGGTGCTGGTGAAGTTGTAGCTGGTGCACTTGAAATGTCCAACGTAGACTTATCTGAAGAGTTCACGGAAATGATTGTTGCACAGCGTGGGTTTCAAGCGAATACAAGAATCATTACAACATCTGATGAGATCCTTCAAGAGCTTGTGAACTTAAAACGTTAACGTGAAGGGAGGCAGGGGTGAGCAGGAAAAGGCTCAGCTCCGAAACTCATGATTTCTTTAACTCAGTTAAACGGGAATACGTTTACGCTGAATGCGATCTATATCGAACAGATCCAATCGTTTCCCGATACGACGATCACTTTAACAACAGGCAAAAAGTATGTTGTTAAAGAAAGTGAAGAACAGGTTGCTCAATTGATATCAACTTTTTATAGAAATATTAATTTGCTGCCACTAAGTCAGAAAAAGGAGGGTCTGTAATTGGGAAAAAATAAAGCGGTAACGATCATGCTCTCTATGCTTGTAGCGATCGGTTTAATCGGTGCAGCAGGATATTACGGGTTTAAGCAGTTCTCACCTAAGACCGAAGCTTCAGAACCTACAGCAGAAGAGCTGGACAAGCTGATGGTCGAAACCAATGAAATGACAACCAATCTTGCAGATCAGTCTTATGTAAAGATTCAGTTCAAGATTCAAGCGGATAATGAAGATGCAAAACACGAACTTGAGAAAAGATTGTTTCAAGTAAACAATCTTATCATCTATGAGATCTCGAACAAGAAAACAGAAGAACTATCTGGGCAACAAGGATTGATATCCTTAGAGGACAAGTTGAAAACAGAGATTAATAAGGTTATGCAAGATGGGAAAGTAGTCAGAGTCTACACAACTCAAAAGATCATACAATAATTCACTAAAAACGGCATGAAAAGAGGTGAGACTCTTGGTTGATGTTTTGTCACAAAACGAAATAGATGCTCTTCTCTCCGCCCTTTCCACTGGAGAGATGGATGCAGAAGAGCTTAAAAAGGAAGAGTCAGAGAATAAGGTTAAAGTTTACGATTTTAAAAGAGCCCTTCGTTTTTCGAAAGAGCAGATCCGCAGTTTAACGAGATTGCATGAGAACTTTGCAAGACTCTTAACGACTTATTTTTCGGCACAGCTCAGAACTTACGTCCAGATAGGAGTAGCGTCTGTTGATCAGCTACCATATGAGGAATTTATTCGTTCTGTTCCGAAGATGACTTTATTGAATGTGTTTGAAGCACATCCGTTTGAAGGGCGCATCTTAATGGAAGTAAACCCGAATATCGCATATGCCATGCTTGATAGAGTGATGGGCGGCAGCGGGGCAGGGATGAATAAGATCGAGAATTTAACTGAGATTGAGACACGAATCATGAATCAGTTATTTGAAAACACACTTGATAGTTTTAAAGAGGCTTGGACAAGTGTGATCGAACTGGAGCCGTTCATGCTCGATTTGGAAGTGAATCCACAATTTTTACAGATGGTTTCTCCGAACGAAACGGTTGTCGTCATCTCGTTAAACACGACGATTGGTGAAACGAGCGGAATGATTAATATTTGCCTTCCGCATGTTGTCATAGAGCCGATCATACCAAAGCTATCTGTTCATCATTGGATGCAGAATAAAAAGAAGACAAGAATTCCGGGAGAAACTGAATTTATTGAACAAAAAATTAAGAACGCCTTTTTGCCTTTTAAGGTTGAGCTAGGATCTTCAGACATGTCAATAGAAGAGTTTCTGAACTTATCTATTGGTGACTGTATTGAACTTGATCAAAGGATCAACCAACCACTCGTGATTAAAGTAGAAAACAATCCTAAGTTCTACGGTCAACCCGGAAAAGTGAAGAAAAAGCTAGCCGTTCAAATTATCGAAACCATTAAGGAGGATGAGGATCAATGGTAAGTGGAGATATGCTTTCACAAGACGAAATTGATGCTTTGCTGAATGGTGGAAGTCCTTCCTCGTCCGGAGCGACCGAAACCGAAGAATACCTATCATCGATCGAACGAGATGCGTTAGGTGAGATCGGAAACATCTCATTTGGAAGTGCTGCAACAGCACTATCCACCCTGTTAAATCAAAAGGTAGATATTACGACGCCACAAGTAACAGTCGTAAAACGCACCGAGTTAAAAGATGAGTTTCCGATTCCGCATGTTGCGGTACAAGTTACATACACAGAAGGCATCGAAGGAGCAAACTTGTTAGTGATCCGTAAGACGGATGCACAGATCATTGCAGATTTGATGCTTGGTGGTGAGGGTACTAATCCTTCTCCTGATTTTGGAGAACTGCAATTAAGTGCTGTTGGTGAAGCGATGAATCAGATGATGGGATCCGCTTCAACATCGATGTCTACGATCTTTAATAAAAAGGTAGACATATCGCCGCCAAAGATTGATTTTCTGGATGTTGAATCAAACACGAGTTTGATTCCTGATGAAGAGATTTTAGTAAAAGTTTCTTTCAGACTTAAAGTGGGTGAACTGATCGATTCAAATATCATGCAGCTGATTGATGCTGAGTTCTCAAAGGACCTTGTACATAAGCTAATGAATCCTGAACCTGTTGTTGAAAATGAGTCGGTTGCCGATTATGTCCCTCATGAAGAAGTGGCACCGACATCTCCACCGGTAGAACATTACCAAGAACGCGTTCATAGTGAGCCAAGAAGTGAGCCTCAGCCTGTCTATCAATCGCAGATGAGAGACGTTTCCATTCAGCCGGCAAGTTTTTCGGACTTTGGAGATTATGAGACGAATCAAAGAGATACAAAAAACCTAGACATGTTGTTAGACATTCCGCTTCAAGTCACAGTGGAGCTAGGAAGAACAAAGAAAACAATCAAAGATATTTTGGAGATGTCTCAAGGTTCGATCGTAGAGCTCGATAAACTAGCTGGTGAACCAGTGGATATCTTTGTTAACCATAAGATGATCGCAAAAGGCGAGGTCGTTGTTATTGATGAAAATTTCGGAGTCCGCGTAACAGAGATTTTAAGCCAGCGTGATCGTTTAGAAAAATTGAAATAATTATCGGAGGTAAGTGAAATGGGAGAGCGTATTTTAGTTGTTGATGATGCAGCATTTATGAGAATGATGATCAAGGATATCTTAGTTAAGAATGGATTCGATGTTGTCGGTGAAGCGGCTGACGGTGCACAAGCGATCGAGAAATTTCAAGAGTTAAAACCAGATCTAGTTACGATGGATATTACGATGCCTGAAATGGACGGCATATCAGCTTTAAAAGAGATCAAAAAAACAAACCCTGATGCAAAAATTATCATGTGTTCAGCCATGGGACAGCAAGCGATGGTAATCGATGCGATCCAAGCTGGGGCAAAAGACTTTATCGTTAAGCCCTTTGCAGCTGACCGTGTAATTGAAGCGATCAAGAAGACTTTAGGCTAAGCGTTTCATGTATCGATGGTTAATTAGTTTTTTTGCAGCAGTTTGTCTCTCGCTTGTACCGATTAGTGTACAAGCGGAAGGCAGCAGTTCAGGGAAAAGTGTTTATGACACCATAAATAACTCAGATCAAAAGGGCGAGAAGGAAAAAGCACCAGAAGAAACTAGCCCTGTGAATGCTAAGAGCGAAAGCACATTTATGATGCTCGTCAAGCTCGTGTTTATGCTTGGAATTGTTCTAGCGATCTTATTTTTTGTTTTACGATTTATTCAAAGAAAATCTGTTAGTTTTCAAGACGGTAAAAATCTTCAGTCTTTAGGAGGAATCGGAATCGGACAGAACCGTTCTGTGCAACTCATCAAAACAGGTAATTCTGTCTTGGTAGTAGGTGTTGGAGATTCGGTAACACTTCTAAAAGAGATTACCAATGAAGATGAAGTTCAGATGATGCTCGATCAGCGTCCATCCCAAAACGTTTCAACGATGACGAACCAATTGAAACAAAAATGGCTGAAAAGTAGAACCGAAGAGTCAAGTAAGACTTCCAATGAAACAAGACCAGCAGATACTAAAGATCATACGCAATCTTTTAAGACTATGCTTCAATCGATTGTTCAAGATAAGAAGAATCAGCAAAAAGATCTTCAGAGAGTACTTGAGAAAGGGAAACATCATGAATGAATTTATTCCTGGATTAGACTTGGATTTTATAAATAATAGCGATCCAGCGAACATGGAAACTACCATTCAGCTGTTGCTGCTCTTAACGGTCCTTTCGCTTGCTCCAAGTATTTTAATACTTATGACTTGTTTTACGAGGATCATTATCGTTCTGTCATTTGTTAGAACTTCACTGGCAACGCAGCAGATGCCACCTAACCAAGTTCTGATTGGGATTGCTTTGTTCTTAACTTTTTTTATCATGGCGCCAGTGATGCATGAAGTAAACAAAGAGGCGGTTCAGCCATTAGTAAAAGGTGAGATTTCTCAGGAGGAAGCCTTTGATAAAGGAAGTCTTCCCATCAAAGAGTTTATGGCTAAGCATACACGACAAAAAGATCTTATGCTGTTTATGGAATATTCAGGTGCTAAGAAACCGGAAAGTATTAAAGATATTCCTTTAACGACTCTTGTTCCAGCGTTTGCGATTAGTGAATTAAAGACAGCTTTTCAAATTGGATTCATGATTTTTGTACCTTTTTTGATCATTGATATGGTCGTTGCGTCTATTTTAATGGCTATGGGGATGATGATGCTGCCACCCGTGATGATATCACTGCCATTTAAGATCTTATTATTCGTACTGGTTGATGGCTGGTACCTCATCGTTAAATCATTGCTATTAAGCTATTAAGGCAGGTGTAAACATGGATTCTCAATTTGTAATTTCTTTAGCTGAAAAAGGGGTATACATGACCTTGCTTTTGTGCGGTCCGCTTATGCTATTAGCCCTGATTGTAGGTTTGATCGTCAGTATTTTTCAAGCAACAACACAGATTCAGGAACAAACACTCGCATTTATACCAAAGATTGTTGCCGTTTTAGTAGGACTCGTGTTTTTCGGACCTTGGATGCTTTCACAAATATTAGGTTTCACATCAAATATCTTTCAAAATTTACACACTTATATAGGATGATAAAATGGTAGATTTAGCTGCTTTCCCTGCTTTTTTATTAATCCTAACTAGAGTATCGGCATTTTTCTTAACAATTCCTGTGTTTTCTAATAAAAATTTACCTGTTATGCATAAAATCGGATTATCCCTATTTTTATCGTGGATCATGTTGTACGCGATTGACCCAAAACCGATTCCGTTAGATGGTTCATTTTTTCTGTTAATCATTAAAGAAGCGATGGTAGGACTATCCATCGGATTTATTGCAGCGATTGTTTTCTACGCAATTCAAGTAGCGGGTGGATTTATTGATCTTCAGATGGGTTTTGCGATAGCGAACGTGTTTGATCCGCAGACAGGCATTCAGACTCCTTTGATGGGTAGATATCTGTATACGTTTGCTATTCTTTTCTTGTTAGCTACCGATGCTCATCACATGTTACTCGATGGAATCTTTTATAGTTATCAATTTTTACCGCTTGATTCAACCATATCTAATTTTGGAGATGGCGGGATTACGAGATTTGTAATAAGTGTGTTCTCAGGTATGTTCTTAGTTGCTCTGCAGATGGCGATTCCGATCGTAGGCACGTTGTTTTTAGCAGATCTAGCACTTGGGATCGTAGCAAGAACCGTTCCTCAGATGAACATTTTTGTTATTGGTCTGCCAGTGAAAATATTAATTGCTCTTGTGTTGTTTTTAGTAGTAATGCCCGCATTCTTCGTATCTGTTCAGATGCTGGTCGATCAGATGCGTGACAGCATGATTAACTTATTGGAATTGTTGGGAGCGGCTTAAGTTGATGAGATATCCAATTACTTTACAATACTTTTCAGGAGAAAAAACAGAAAAAGCAACACCGAAAAAAAGGCAGGAGAGCAGGAAAAAAGGTCAAGTAGCCAAAAGCGCTGACATCAACGCTGCACTTGTACTGTTTGCATCAGTTATGTTTCTTTCCTTTATGGGAAGCTGGATGGGTCAGAGGTTGCTTCATCTCTTCGCATATAGTTTAGATAAGAAACTTCTTTATAACGTAACTGAATCGAGTATTCCTAAACTATTTTGGGAGCTTTCGCTTGAAGTCGCGATCATCATAGCTCCCGTAATGATTGCGGCTATGATAGCCGGTGTCTTAGGAAACTATTTGCAAGTTGGCTTTTTGTTATCAACAGAAGCGATTCAGATGAAACTCGAACGAATCAATCCTTTATCTGGATTTAAGAGGATCTACTCGGTGCGTGCATTAGTAGAGCTATCAAAATCAATACTTAAGATTCTACTTATAGGTGGAGTGACATTTTTTATCCTTTGGAGTGAACGTGATATCTATTTAAGAATGAGCCTAGTGAGTATTGAATCTTCACTACCTGTCTTTGGAGGACTTGCTGTCAAGATGGGTTTTGCGGCTTCACTCGTTTTACTTTTTCTTGCGTTTCTTGACTATATGTACCAAAAATACGATTTTGAAAAAAATATTAGGATGTCGAAACAAGATATCAAAGATGAATACAAAAAATCTGAAGGTGATCCAAAGATTAAAGGGAAGATCAAGGAAAAACAAAGGCAGATGGCTATGAGGCGAATGATGCAAGAAGTGCCTAAAGCAGATGTGATCATCACAAATCCTACACACTATGCGATCTGCTTAAAGTATGACGACAACAACATGGCTGCTCCCGTTGTTGTGGCAAAGGGAGTAGATCTTATCGCTCAACGCATCAAAGAAATCGCAAAAGAGCATAACGTAGCGGTTGTAGAAAACAAGCCTCTAGCAAGAACGCTGTACGCCCGCGTTGAGATCGGGCATGTGATTCCTGAAGATCTTTTTAAAGCAGTAGCTGAAATTTTAGCCTTCGTATACCGTGTAAAGAAAAAAGCGTAAGGAATGAATAGGAGAGTTAACAGATGAAAGCTAGAGACATGAGTGTTTTAGCGGGCGTTATTCTCATTATCGCCATGCTCGTCATACCAATGCCAACGTTTATGTTGGACTTCTTAATCATAACAAATATATCTCTGGCACTTTTAATCATATTGATTGCCATGAATACAACACAGCCTCTCCAATTTTCTATATTTCCGTCATTGTTATTGTTAGTGACGCTTTTCAGACTTGGGCTAAACGTTTCGACAACGAGGAGTATCCTTTCAACCGGAGATGCAGGAAACGTTGTACATACTTTCGGTGAATTTGTAGTTGGTGGAAATATTCTTGTTGGTATCGTTGTATTTTTCATTCTAATCATCATTCAATTTATCGTAATTACGAAAGGATCTGAACGTGTATCAGAAGTAGCGGCAAGATTTACACTTGATGCGATGCCTGGTAAGCAGATGAGTATCGATGCAGACTTAAACGCTGGCATGATTTCAGATCGGGAAGCGAAAGAAAGACGTGAAACGATTGAACGCGAAGCAGATTTTTATGGAGCGATGGATGGTGCGAGTAAATTTGTAAAAGGTGATGCTATAGCAGGTATAATCATCGTTTTGATCAATATGTTGTTCGGAATCATCATCGGAATGCTTCAGATGGGTCTAAGTTTTGGTGAGAGTGCAGAATTGTTTACAAGAATGACGGTTGGTGATGGATTAGTATCTCAGATCCCTGCGCTAATCATTTCAACAGCGACAGGAATTATTGTTACTCGTGCGGCCTCAGAAGGAAATTTAGGGTTTGATATCAGTAAACAATTGCTTGCATATCCTATCATGCTATTTGTTGCTGGCGGCACCATCATCATGCTTGGCTTGTTCACACCGATCAATGACTTTTTCACGATTACGATCGGAGGAATTTTAGCAATCGGTGGCTATCTTCTATTAAAAGCAGAACGTGAACAAAAAGTAAAAGAAGAAGTGGTGGAAGAGGATATTCAGACAGAACAGCTGAAAAGCCCTGAATCTGTTGTGAACCTTCTACAGATCGACCCGATTGAATTTGAATTCGGCTACAGCCTTATTCCGTTAGCAGACACTTCGCAAGGCGGTGACCTGTTGGATAGGATTGTTATGATCAGAAGGCAGCTTGCATTAGAACTTGGAATGATCGTACCGGTCGTTCGAATTCGTGACAACATTCAGCTTCAGCCGAATGAATACAGAATTAAAATAAAAGGAAGCCAAGTCGCAAAAGGTGAGCTGCTGTTGGATCATTATTTAGCGATGAGCCCAGGTATCGACGATGAAGAGGTGCAAGGTATCGAAACGATGGAACCAGCTTTTGGTCTACCAGCTATTTGGATCGGTGAAGAGATGAAAGAGCGAGCTGAATACTCAGGATATACAGTCGTAGATCCGCCGTCAGTCGTCTCGACGCATTTAACAGAAGTGATCAAGAAGCACGCACACGAATTGATTGGCAGACAAGAAACGAAACAACTTGTAGATCACTTAAAAGAATCGTATCCAGCGATCGTGGAAGAGGTAACTCCAGATGCTCTTACCATCGGAGAGGTTCAAAAAGTGTTATCAAAACTTTTACGAGAACGAATCTCAATTCGAAACTTAGCGGTAATTTTTGAAACGTTAGCTGATTTTGCAAAAATGACAAAAGATACAGATCTATTAACAGAGTATGTAAGACAAGGCTTATCCAGACAGATCTCAAAAAGCTATAGTAATGAAAATGAGCCTCTGCATGTTATCACACTTGGCGGCTCGGTGGAAAAGAAGATAGCTGATGCAGTTCAGCAAACCGAACACGGGAATTATCTGTCTTTAGATCCGCAAGATTCTCAAGTGATCTTTGACAGCATTACTACTGAACTTGAATCTGGGCGGGGTTTTGACCAATCTGTTGTTCTCTTATGTTCACCGGCTGTAAGAATGTATGTAAGACAACTCATTGAACGTTATCTTCCTGATGTCGCGGTTTTATCATACAACGAATTGGAACCTGAGCTCGAAGTGAAAAGTGTAGGGGTGGTGAACATCTGATGAAAGTGAAGAAATATACAGCGCAGAACTTGCCGGAAGCTATGAAATTAGTTAGAGCGGATCTGGGCAGTGGTGCAGTCATTTTAAATACAAGAGAGGTTCAAGTTGGCGGCTTCTTCGGATTTTTCACAAAGAAGAACGTTGAAATTTTCGCTGGATTGGATCAAGACGTAGATTATCATCCAACAAAGAACACTAACAAGAATAATGTGAAAGAAAAGCAACCTGTGTTCCAAGAAGAGGAGCTGACAAAGGAAATTCGTCAGCTGAAGAAGATGGTTCACTCTTTGACGGTACAATCAAAATCTGCAGATGATGCAGCTCCATTCATTAAAGAATGGGAAAATTTTCTTTTAAGTCAAGAAGTAGACTTAACAATAATCGAAGAACTCATCCCTTCTTTATCAAATAAATACGAAAGTCTCGATGAAATGGAGCGAGACAGCTATGACTGGAATACATGGATCAGCAGCTATTTAAGCGCAAGAATGGCTAAAAGCGAATTTGGCGGCTTTCATTATGAAACAAAATTCTTAAACTTAATCGGACCTACCGGTGTTGGTAAAACAACCACCATAGCAAAGATTGGAGCAAAAGCGGTTTTAAAAGACGGAAAAAAAGTAGCGTTTATTACAACTGATACGTATCGTATTGCAGCTATCGACCAACTAAAAACGTACGCTGAAATATTAAACATACCATGTGAAGTCGCTTATACTGCTGATGATTTTAAGAAGGCTAAGGAGAAGTTTGGAGATTATGATCTAGTCCTCGTAGATTCGGCAGGCAGAAACTTCTTAAATCGTTTTTACATCGAAGAATTGCAACGTATCATTCATTTTGATAAAGATATGAAAAACTATCTCGTTCTTTCTTTAACTTCAAAATACCGGGATATGGAGACGATTTATAGTCAGTTTAAGAGTCTGCCGGTTCATAAGGTGATATTTACGAAGAAAGATGAAACGACGACGTACGGTTCATTATTGAATCTTGCAATCTTAAACAGTGTACCGATCGGATATGTTACGAATGGCCAGAACGTACCTGATGACATGTTTGAGGCTGACGCGGATGAACTTGTTCAGGCTCTAGTAAAGGAAAAGCTACTTCATGCTTGATCAAGCGATAAGTCTTCGTAAACAATTAATCTCTGCCTCATTAAACAGTGCAAGAGTTATCTCTGTAGTCAGTGGTAAAGGTGGAGTGGGTAAAACGAACGTCACGGTGAATCTTGCTCTTTCCTTGGTTGAAATGGAAAAACGTGTGTTAGTACTAGATCTTGACATAGGTATGGGAAATGTAGATTTGATTCTAGGCAGAAGATCTGACAAGCATATGATGGATATGCTGCAGAATCAATTATCCGTATGGGAGATCATCGAAGAGGGTAAAGACGGACTTCATACGATTGCCGGCGGAAGGAATTTCGGTTCGCTTACAAGCATAACGGATGACATGTTGGTACATTTTATGAAGCAACTGGAAGAATTAGAGAGGTTTTATGACTTTATTTTTTTAGACATGGGTGCAGGTGCAACAGAAACAGCTTTAAAATTTGTACTTTCCAGTCATGAGATATTGGTGATAGCTACACCTGAGATCACTTCACTAACAGATGCATATTCTATGATGAAATTCATTTATATGAAAGATAAGGACCTGCCCTTTTACTTGGTCATCAATCGATATGAAAATGTGAGAGAAGGAAAAGAAACGGTTGAAAAGTTAAGTCATGTTTGTAAACAGTTTTTGCAAAAAGAGCTGATCTGTTTAGGTAAGATACCGATGGATCAGGATGTATTACATGCTGTAAAAAAACAGATTCCCTTTTCTATTCATAAACCTTCATCAATAGCATCCAGAGCTGTATTTCAGCTAGCGGAAACCTATGTTGGTACAGTAAAACAGCAAGAAGTATCTTATAAGTCTTTCATCGGTAAGCTAAAGTCATTTTTCAGAGAAAGGTAGATGCTGCATGAAACAGATCAGAGTGCTAATTGTGGATGATTCTGCCTTTATGAGGAAGCTGATCAAAGAGTTCTTAAGCGAAGATCCTAGAATTTTGGTGATCGATACAGCAAGAAATGGACAAGAAGCAGTTGAAAAAACACTAAAAATAAAACCAGACGTGATAACGATGGATGTTGAGATGCCCATTTTAAATGGGATCGACGCAGCGAGAACGATTATGAAGAGTTTTCCTGTTCCAATCATCATGTTATCTAGCACAACAAAAGTCGGTGCAGAAAATACGATTCTAGCTATGGAAGCAGGAGCTATTGATTTTATCGCTAAGCCATCAGGAGCAATATCCTTAGATTTACATAAGGTAAAGACTAGTTTGATAGAAAAAGTGATCGCTTCCTCTAAAGCGAATATTGTAACAAAAAAAGCACTGTTGCCTTATACACTTGAAAACAAAGCGCCTAAAAGATCAAACAGAATTGATCATAGAGAGAAGCTAGTCTTAATAGGTACATCTACAGGGGGCCCAAGAGCTTTACAACAAGTGATTACTAAGCTACCTATAGACCTGGATGCACCTGTTGTTGTCGTACAACATATGCCAGCAGGATTTACGAGATCATTAGCAGATCGATTGAATTCACTATCAGACATCTTTGTAAAAGAGGCTGAGCATCATGAACGGCTACAAAAAGGTCATGTTTATATCGCACCCGGCGGTTTTCATGTACGACTATACGAAAAAATGGGACGGTTATATGTTTCGTTAGATAGTGATGCTCCAGTAGGAGGTCATCGACCAGCGGTTAATGTACTTTTCAGTTCAGCCTGCAAGCTTAAAAACTATCAAAAGGTCGCTGTCATCATGACTGGAATGGGCTCCGACGGTACAAATGGAATCGTAGACTTAAAAGAAGCTGGTTCAACCGTAGTTATTGCGGAAGCTGAAGAATCTTGCATCGTTTATGGAATGCCAAAAGCCGCGGTTCTCACTAAAAAAGTAGATGAAGTTGTTCATTTAGAGTCAATTGGATTAGCTATTCAGAACCATTTGTAAATTAGGAGGAATTATACGATGGAAATGACACAATATCTTGACATATTCATTGAGGAAAGCAAAGAGCATTTACAATCTATTAATCAACAAGTGCTACTGCTGGAGAAAAGACCAGGAGAGCTTACAATCGTAAATGAGATATTTCGTTCTGCTCATACGTTAAAAGGAATGTCAGCTACGATGGGTTATGAGGATCTGGCCAATCTTACGCACTGTATGGAAAATGTTCTTGATGCGATTCGAAATAACAAAATAGAAGTTTCATCTTCTGTCCTAGATGTTCTATTCGCGTCGCTTGATCATTTAGAAGCGATGGTTGTGGAGATTTCAGAAGGTGGAAGCGGTAAACGTGATGTGACGAAGACAGTGAGAGATTTAGAGGCACTTGAAAAGGGAGAAGCTCCGAAGATGATTCAAGCTGAATCAAAAAAGGAAGCAGAGTCGTTACATGCTTATGATCAATATGAAAAGCAGATTATCATTCAATCAAAAGAACAAGGATTTAATGCTTACGAGCTTTCGATCTCATTAAGGGACGACTGTATCTTAAAAGCTGCAAGAGTATATATGGTCTTCGAAGTGATCGAACAGATCGGTGAGATCATAAAAACAATGCCAGCAGTAGACATGCTTGAAACAGAACAATTCGGAACTCATTTTACTCTTTCCATCCTCACGAAAGAGTCTGCCGAAAACGTAAAGGAACGTATCTTAAAAGTGTCTGAGGTAGATGTAGTAGAAGTGGTTGACATTCAAGCAGATAAACTCAACATCTCGTCAAACACTGAGAGCGACAAGAATGATAAATTAGAGCCACAAGAAGTGAAACTAGAAGATAAAAAAAGCGAACCTCAACAAACCTCAATTTCAGGAAGCAGCGGAAAAACGATTCGTGTCAATATTGAAAGGCTCGATCAACTCATGAACTTGTTTGAGGAACTCGTTATTGACCGAGGACGGCTTGAAGAGATATCGAAATCATTAAAAAGCATGGAACTCAATGAAACGGTTGAACGAATGTCTCGTGTTTCAGGAGACCTTCAAAATATTATCCTGACGATGAGAATGGTACCGGTAGAACAAGTTTTCAATCGCTTTCCAAGGATGATCAGAGGATTAGCGAAAGATCTCGGTAAAAAAGTAAACCTTGAGATCGTAGGTGCTGAGACTGAGCTTGATCGAACCGTAATCGATGAGATCGGTGATCCGCTTGTTCATCTACTTCGAAACTCAATTGACCATGGCATCGAAAACCCAGGGGAACGCTCTTCTAGAGGCAAAAATGAAACGGGGACCATCTATTTAAGAGCATTTCATAGCGGAAATCATGTGTTTATAGAGATTCAAGATGATGGAGCGGGTATAAATAAGCAAAAGGTATTGAGTAAGGGGATTGAAAATGGGGTCATCACGAAAGAAATGTCTGAAAATTTGACCGATAAACAGTGTTTTGAATTATTGTTCGCTTCAGGCTTTTCTACAGCCGATGTTGTTTCTGACATTTCAGGCCGTGGAGTGGGATTAGATGTTGTGAAGAATAAGATTGAATCGTTAGGTGGTTCTATCGCTGTCGATTCAACCGAAGGCTCTGGGACGATTTTTTCCATACAGCTTCCTCTTACTTTATCAATCATGTCAGTTATGCTCGTTGAAATAAGTCGTGAGAAATATGCGATTCCACTATCATCTATTATTGAAACGGCCATTATTAAGAAAGAAGATATTCTTTCAGCTCATAATCAGAAAGTGATTGATTTTAGAGGTAAAGTCGTACCGCTTGTAAACATGAAGGACATTTTTGAAGTCCCTGGTTCAACTGAAGCCAGTCAGCACGTTCCTGTAGTGGTAGTGAGAAAAGGTGACAAGATGGCAGCATTAGTCGTTGATTCGTTTATTGGACAGCAAGAAATTGTCTTGAAATCACTTGGTCAGTATTTGACATCTGTATTTGCTATCTCTGGTGCAACGATTCTAGGAGATGGACAAGTAGCATTAATTCTCGATTGCAATGCACTCATAAAATAAGGTGGTTAATCATGATGAATGAAGAAAAAGTGATCATATTTCAATTAAAAGATGAAGAATATGCAGTTCCTGTTCAGCACGTAAAATCGATTGAAAGAATGCAACCGATTACGAGAATTCCAAGAACAGTTTCTTTCGTAAAAGGGGTAATTAACTTAAGAGGAGTCGTTACTCCCATTATCGATCTGCGTTCACGATTCGAAATTGAAGAAGTAAGTCATACGGATACAACTCGCATCATCATTGTTTCAGTAGGTTCCATTGAAGCTGGACTGATTGTCGATGCAGCAAACGATGTAATCGATCTGGATAAAGAGTCGATCGAGCCTCCTCCTGAAGTAGTAGGTGGTGTAGATGCAGAGTATATCCATGGGGTTGCGAAGATTGAAAAGCGACTATTGATCTTGCTCGACCTTGTGAAGGTGTTGAATCCAGAAAAGTTGGATGTTCAACCTACAAAGGAGAGTATCCTTTAAGATGGATTTTTTAAGAATTCAGCCAATTCATCTGGATGTCTTACGAGAGATCGGAAACATTGGAGCAGGACATGCAGCCACAGCCTTATCAACGATGCTGAACAAAGCTGTTGATATGAAAGTTCCTTCAGTAAACGTGATCTCATTTGAAGAGATATCTGAGATGGTTGGCGGAGCAGAGAACGTTGTGGCATCTGTTTTCTTGAGAATCGTTGGCGATGCTCCTGGATGTATGTTCTTCATGCTTCCAGTTGAGCAAGCTGAGCAGCTTTTAGAAGACTTATTAATCGGCCAGACAGTGAAGTTAACAAACGGAGAAGAATCTGACATCTCATTATCTGCTCTTCAGGAAGTGGGAAACATTCTATCAGGCTCATATCTAACATCGTTCTCTGATTTCACAGGGTTGAATTTACAGCCATCAGTACCTGCAACAAGTATTGATATGGCAGGGGCGATCTTGAGTTTTGGACTTTTCGAAATTTCCACTGTGAGCGATTATGCCATTGTTATTGATACTGCTTTTACAGATATAGAAAGACAAGACGAGGTAAAAGGTCACTTCTTCTTATTGCCTGATCCTCTTTCCTTTTCAAAAATTTTTGAAGCATTAGGAGTTCCGTTGGATGAGTGAAATCATAAAAGTGGGAATCGCTGATATAAACATCGTTTCCCCTCCAAACACAATTAGAACAACAGGTCTTGGTTCATGTGTGGGCATTATACTTTTCGATCAAGTAAAAAAAATGGCAGGGATGGCGCATATCATGCTTCCGGATTCGTCTTTATCAAAAACTCCTACATTGAATGAAGGAAAGTATGCGGATACAGCAATCAAGAGTTTATACGACATGCTGATCAAGAGTGGTGCTAACGGAAAAGCGCTAAAAGCAAAAATTGCTGGCGGCGCGCAGATGTTTAAGTTCTCATCCGGAAGTGAAATGATGCGAATCGGCCCAAGAAACGTAGAACGTGTCAAAGAAGAGTTGTCTGCTCTGAAAATTCCTTTACTAGCAAGTGATGTAGGAGGCTCGAGTGGCAGGACCATTGAGTTCAATCCAGAGAACACATTACTAACGATTAAAACAGTTAATGCAGGAACGAAAGTAATTTAGAAGTTCACAAAAAAAACGAGGAGGATTACCATGACGGAGCCATCTTTAGTAGAAGAACAATCTTGCTGGGAAAAGTGGAACACTAGTCGTGATCGAGAAGCAGGTGACGAACTGATGCGTGCATATTTACCACTTGTCAATTATCATGTACAACGTATATCGGTTGGTTTGCCGAAAAGTGTTAACAAAGATGAACTCCGATCCCTCGGTATGCTAGGGTTATACGATGCTCTAAAAAAGTTTGAGCCTGAAAGAGACCTGAAATTTGATACATACGCATCATTTCGAGTTCGTGGTGCTATTTTGGACGGCTTAAGAAGAGAAGATTGGCTGCCAAGAAGTTTAAGAGAAAAAACGAAAAAAGTTGAAGCTGCCATTGAGAGGTTAGAACAAGAAAATCTGCGTTCTGTAAGCGCGAAAGAAGTTGCTGATGAATTAGGATACTCAGAAAATGAAGTAACAACCGTAATGTCTGAAAGTTTTCTTGCTAATGTATTATCGATCGATGAAGAGAATAAAGAAACAGAAAGTCGTGAAAAAGTAAGTTATACAATTGAAGATAAAAAAGCGATTACACCTGAAAATAGTTTGTTGCAAGAAGAACTTCATGGCGAACTTGCATTAGTGATCAAGGAATTATCTGAAAAAGAGCAGCTTGTAGTGAGTTTGTTCTACTTTGAAGAATTAACATTGACTGAAATCGGTCAAGTACTTGGTCTATCGACATCCAGAATATCTCAAATACACTCAAAAGCACTCTTTAGAATTCGACAGGTTCTACAACGATATATGTAAGGGGTAGGGATATGGATCAATGGTTTCATATTAAATATGAAGATAATGAAACGCAGGCTCTTTTATTAAAAAAAGAAGTTGAAATCCCATCTGGAGAAGTCACATTTTCGAGTCTTTTAGCTTGGATCGAATCAAAAGGTATACGACATGGAATTCGAAATGAAGTATTGAGTTTGATAGCAGAGAATCTAGATACATTTATTTTCCCGGCTGAAATCGCAAAAGGAAAACAACCGAAGGACGGAGAACCTGCAAGACTTATACCGTCTATCTCAAATGAGAAAGTTGTTACGATCAACGAAAATGCGAAGCTGGATTTTAAACGACTTTTTACAATTCCAACAGCTGAGTTCGGAGAGATCCTAGCAAGAAAAGTAAATGCTACAGAAGGCATCGCAGGAATAAGTGTTTTCGGAAAAGTGCTACCTGCAAAAAACGGAAATGATCTGCTAGTGAAAAATGGTATGAACACCGTATTTAACGAATCAGAGCAATGCGTTTATGCTTCAGCAAGCGGGGAAGTAACCTTTCAAAAGAACAGAGTAAATATTTATCCCGTTTATCGAGTGGATGGAGATGTTTCCTTAAAAACTGGTCATATAGATTTTGTTGGAAATGTTCATATAACGGGCGATGTTCCTTCCGGATTTAAAATATCAGCAAAAGGTGATGTGAGGATCGAAGGAGTCGTAGAAGCAGCAGATATCACTACAGACGGAAACGTTGTTATCGGTGGTGGTGTCTTAGGCCAAGGTAAAGGAACGATCCGTTGTGGGGGAGACTTTACTTCACTGTATATTAGTCAAGGAAATGTCTACGCCAATGGAAATATAATGGTAGCTCAAACGATTCTACACAGTCATTGTGAGGCAGAATTGACTGTTACATGTACAAGCGGAAAAGGGAATATATCGGGTGGTACATGTATTGCTGGGAACGGAATATCAGCGATTGATATAGGCAATGAAACGTACTCCAAAACGCTATTACACATAAAAACAAATGCTAAAATGGAGAACGATATCGTAAAATACGAACAAAAAATTCTTGAACTGCAAACAAATTTAGAGAAATTAAATCATTTAAAGACTGTGTTGATTCAGAAAAATTCAGAACGACAAACGATTAATCGTATCATTAATACAATCTCTCAAGCGAAACACGAAATCGTTGACCTACAAAAGAAAATCCAAAGATGTAAAAGTTCTTCAAACTCATCTATAAATATTAAAGGCACGCTTCACCCTAATGTTGAGATCTGTATTGGAAAATACAAACGAAAAATTCAATCTCCATTTAATGCTGCAAAAGTATTTATAGAAGAGAAAGAAATTGTTGTTCACTCCCTATAAGAATTGGATGTGGATGCTGTGAGTCTGAAATTAATAGAGCTTCAAGTTGCAATTCCAAGAACAGTTGATGCGTCAAAAGCAAGTCTGGATCTAATGAACAGAGGACTTCTGCAACAACAGCAGACCACAGAAGAAATACGTAAGAAAGACAAGAATGAATCGAAACGGGTCAATCAGAAAGAAGCTGCTGAGGCAGGCTTGTTTCAATCAAATCACCAGCAAGAAAAGACGAGTTCAAGAAGTCAGAGTCATCCTTATAAAGGAAAGAAAATTGATTATACAGGTTAGGATGAATGTGATGTACGCCTTAGTTTTTCTAAGTTTATTATTAAATGTAATCTGTCTTTATGCTGTTATTAATTTGCGCAAAAAACTACAGCAGCAGAGTGACTCAAATGACACAAGAATAAGTGAAGAGGTAGAAGAACTTCTGGAGTTGTTCTCAGAAGATATGAAGCTTGAAAATGAACGTTTGCATAAGATGATTTTAAAATTCACAGAAGAGCAACAGCAGAAAGATCATTCGACAGTGATTAATGAGACTTCTTCAGTCGAATCTGAAGAGACCCAAATTGACAATACTTCTCTAGAGGATCACTTATCTAAAGATACGAACGAAGTATTAATATTAGCTCAAGAAGGATATAATGCTGAAGAAATTGCAAAAATGCTGCAAAGAGGTAAAGGCGAAGTAGAGTTACTTTTAAAATTTTATCGATAACAAGCAAAAAGACTTGCAGAAATTGCACGAAACATGTTATATTATTTCTCGGTGTTAATCACACACGTTTGCGGATTTGAGTAATGTGGTGCTGACTAAGTCAGTTATTGCTCAAAGGTGAAACAAACGGAGGTAAACAAACCTAGGAGGTGCCATTATGGCAGTAATTTCAATGAAACAATTGTTAGAAGCTGGTGTACACTTTGGTCATCAGACTCGCCGTTGGAATCCGAAAATGTCTCGTTACATTTTCACAGAAAGAAACGGTATCTACATCATCGATCTTCAAAAGACAGTAAAGAAAGTTGAAGAGTGCTACAATGTTATGCGTAACATCGCAGCTGATGGTGGAAAGATCCTTTTCGTAGGAACTAAGAAACAAGCTCAAGATTCAGTAAAGGAAGAAGCTGAACGTTCTGACATGTACTACATCAACCAACGTTGGTTAGGTGGAACATTAACAAACTTCGGTACAATCCGCAAGCGTATCAACCGCTTAAAAGATCTTGAAAAAATGCAAGAAGACGGTACTTTTGAAGTACTTCCTAAGAAAGAAGTTATTCTTCTTAAAAAGGAAATGGATCGTCTTGAAAAATTCCTAGGCGGAATTAAAGACATGAACAAGCTTCCTGACGCATTATTCGTAGTTGACCCTCGTAAAGAGCGCATTGCGATTGCAGAAGCTCGTAAATTAAACATCCCGATCATTGCTATCGTTGATACGAACTGTGATCCGGACGAAGTTGATCACGTTATCCCTGGTAACGATGATGCAATTCGTGCAGTTAAACTTCTTACTGGTAAGATGGCAGATGCTATCATCGAAGCTAACCAAGGCGGAGAAGAAGTAGCAGAAGCAGCTGAAGAAGAAACTACTGCTTAATTAAATGGAATGCTCAAGGGTGGTAGAGGGGATGACCCTTTATCACCCTTTTTATGTAAAAGCACAACTAGCACTACATATCCCATAAGGAGGCAAAAAAACATGGCTATTACAGCACAAATGGTTAAAGAATTGCGTGAGAAAACTGGCGCAGGTATGATGGATTGTAAGAAAGCATTAACTGAAACAGATGGTAACATGGAGGCAGCAATTGATTACCTTCGTGAAAAAGGGATCGCGAAAGCTGCTAAGAAAGCTGACCGTATCGCTGCAGAAGGTTTAACTTCTGTAATCGTTGAAGGGAACAAAGCAGTAATCCTTGAAGTAAACTCTGAAACAGATTTCGTTGCAAAAAACGAAAACTTCAAAAACTTAATCGCTGAACTTGGTAACCACTTGTTGGCTACAGAGCCTGCTTCTGTTGAAGATGCATTGGCTTCTGAGTTTAACGGAACTACTGTAAATGACTACATCAACGCTGCAATTGCAAAAATCGGTGAAAAACTAACTCTTCGTCGTTTCGAAATCTTGAAAAAAGACGACAATGCAGCATTCGGCGCATACCTACACATGGGTGGTCGTATTGGAGTTCTTTCAGTTGTTGAAGGGACTACAGAAGAAGAAGTTGCCAAAGACGTTTCTATGCACGTTGCAGCAGTAAACCCTAAATACATCTCTCGTGACGAAGTTAGTGAAGAAGAAGTATCACGTGAGCGTAAAGTGTTAACTGAACAAGCACTTAACGAAGGAAAGCCTGAAAACATCGTAGCTAAAATGGTAGAAGGACGTCTTGGTAAATACTTCGAAGATATTTGCTTAAACGACCAATCTTTCATTAAAGATCCAGACCAAAAAGTAGGTAAATATGTAGCTTCCAAAGGTGCTACTGTTAAAGCCTTCATTCGCTTTGAAGTAGGAGAAGGTCTTGAAAAGCGTGAAGACAACTTCGCTGAAGAAGTAATGTCTCAAGTTAAAAAGTAAGCACAGTTTGAAAAAGAGGGGAGCACGTTGTGTTCCTCTTTTTTTACAGAAATAACCTTGGTTTTTCAATGGCTATACTTTCAAATGTTTTTCTTTAAAAGTTTCTACAGAACATCATTGCAAGTTGATTGGAGTGTAAGGTGCGAGACTCCTGGGGGATCAGCGGGACAGGTGAGACACCTAATGGCACAAAGTGCCAAGGTAGCTCACCGCACGCCCCCTGGAAAGCGAGCACCTGAAACGGAAATCAACCACTTTTAGAAAGCGACGGAGCTTTTCATTAACTAGTTAACAGCCAGAATGAACCAGGTAAATACATTTTTTTTAGGTGATGGAGGGACAAATGACTACTTCAAAATATAAACGAGTCGTCTTGAAATTAAGCGGAGAAGCATTAGCAGGTGAACAAACTTCTGGAATCGATCCAAAAATCGTTCAGTCAATTGCTGAACAAGTAAAAGAAATCGTTGAACTCGACGTAGAAGTTGCTGTAGTTGTAGGCGGCGGAAACCTATGGCGCGGTAAGACGGGTAGTGAGATGGGAATGGACCGTGCCTCAGCAGATTATATGGGCATGCTTGCTACAGTTATGAATTCATTAGCTCTTCAAGACAGTCTTGAAAACATCGGGGTTCAAACAAGAGTACAAACATCCATAGAAATGCGTCAGGTTGCAGAACCTTATATCAGAAGAAAAGCCATTCGTCACCTTGAAAAAAAGCGCGTTGTCATATTTGCAGCAGGAACGGGTAACCCGTATTTCTCAACCGATACGACAGCAGCACTAAGAGCAGCAGAAATTGAAGCAGAAGTTATCTTGATGGCTAAGAACAACGTGGATGGCGTGTATTCTGCAGATCCGAAGTTGGATGAGAATGCAGTGAAGTATACGACATTATCTTATCTTGATCTTTTAAAAGACGGACTTGCTGTAATGGATACTACAGCTTCGTCACTATGTATGGACAATGACATCCCGTTAGTTGTTTTCTCGATCATGGAAGAAGGAAACATCAAACGAGCAGTTGCCGGAGAAAAAATTGGAACCGTTATAAGGGGGAGAAACTAATGGCAAAAGAAGTTTTAACTCAAGCAGAAGAAAAGATGCAAAAAGCAATCGGAGCTCTAAGACGCGAATATTCAACACTTCGTGCAGGTAGAGCAAATCCTTCTCTATTAGACCGAGTACAAGTTGATTACTACGGAACTCAAACACCAATCAATCAATTAGCAGGTGTAACCACTCCAGAAGCTAGACTTTTAGTTATTCAGCCTTACGACAAATCTGCAATGGCAGATATCGAAAAGGCGATCCTAAAGTCTGATCTTGGTCTAACACCTTCTAACGATGGGCAAGTGATTCGTATTGCGATTCCAGCTCTAACAGAAGAGCGTAGAAAAGAATTAGTTAAACTTGTTAAGAAGTTTGCTGAAGAAGCGAAAGTAGCTTTAAGAAACGTTCGCCGCGATGCGAATGATGATTTGAAGAAACTTGAAAAAGAAGCTGAGATTACAGAAGATGAACTTCGCCGTTATAACGATGATGTTCAAAAGCTTACTGATAGATACACAGCTGAAGCTGATTCTGTAAGTTCTGCTAAAGAAAAAGAAATCATGGAAGTATAAAGCTTTTCCATGTACAATTAAATATAAAAAGCCCTCTATAAAAGGGGGCTTTTTTATTAGACAATATCGCCATTTTGCTAGATTTAAATTGATAAGTGGCGATAGGCATTAGGAGAAAATCTCTTAAAGAGGTTGATTCTATGAAGTCTAAGAAGATGGAGGCTTATACATGCTTGACAAGCTTTTCTTTAAGAAAAAAAGTCCAGAGAATCATAAATTTAAAGAAGAAAACATCCCTAAACATGTAGCTATTATTATGGATGGTAATGGTCGGTGGGCAAGGAAACGCGCGATGCCACGAATTGCCGGACATCATGAAGGGATGAAAACAGTTCGGAAAATCGTTAAAGAAGCGAATAAGATTGGGATTGAAGTGCTGACCCTTTATGCGTTTTCAACTGAAAATTGGAAACGGCCACGTGAAGAAGTCGACTTTTTAATGAAGCTTCCTGGAGAATTTTTAAATACTTTTCTTCCAGATTTGATTAAAGAGAACGTACAAGTGCGAATAATGGGTAAAAAAGAGTTATTGCCCCTTCATACTGTTAAAGCAGTAGATGAGGCGATTAACAAGACGAAGAACAATACAGGGTTAATCTTAAACTTCGCTCTTAATTATGGCAGTCGTGATGAGATTACAGCTGCAGTAAAAGCATTGGCTTCTGAAGTTAAACAAGGAAGATTAGAGCCTTCAGATATTGATGATTCTATGATCGAGCAGCATTTAATGACGCATGATCTAAAGGACCCTGATTTATTGATTCGTACAAGCGGTGAAGTTCGATTAAGTAACTTTATGCTATGGCAGCTTGCGTATTCTGAATTTTGGTTTACTGAAGTGTTATGGCCAGATTTTTCTGAGGAGCATTTAAGAGAAGCTGTATCACAATTTGCCGGACGAGGCAGGCGGTATGGCGGTGTTTAATTAAGGAGGACTTATGAAACAACGGATAATAACAGGTGTAATCGCAGCCGTTTTATTTATAGGGATTACCCTTTATGGAAGCTGGCCGTTCTCACTATTAATACTATTGCTAACTGGGATTGGCATGTTTGAATTATTACGTATGAAAGGGATGGAGCGAAGTTTCGTCGGGGGAATCGGCTATCTTTTAGCAGTCTTGGTGGCATTGCCAGAAGATTGGATGAGTTCATTAGAACCCTTTACTAAAACTGATGCCATTATACTTGCAGTTCTTCTGCTGCTAGTCGTAACGGTCATACAAAAGAACAATACAGATTACAATCATATTTCTTTTGTACTATTTAGTTCTATTTATGTAGGATTTGGCTTTTTCTATTTACTAGAAACGAGAATATTAGAGGACGGTGTCCAGCTACTATTCTTGATACTATTCATGATTTGGGCGACTGACTCTGGAGCATATTTTGTTGGGAAATCGATTGGAAAGCGAAAACTTTGGCCGGTTATCTCCCCAAACAAAACGATAGAAGGTGCAGTTGGCGGAATCTTCTTTAGTATTGTTGTAGGGGTGATCAGCTATTTCACTTCTTTCGTTGATATGTCGATATTTAATATTCTACTTATCTCACTTGTCGTAGGCATATTTGGTCAGATTGGTGACTTGGCAGAATCGGCATTCAAACGAATCTACGATGTAAAAGATTCTGGTACTTTACTTCCTGGTCATGGTGGGATATTAGATAGACTAGACAGTGCGTTGTTTGTATTCCCGTTGCTTCACGTGCTTCATTTGATAGGATAACGCTAGGAGGTATTGTATGAAATCAGTTAGTTTACTTGGTGCAACAGGTTCGATCGGCATTCAGACCTTAGATGTGATCGCCTCTCATCCACAAAAGTTCAAATTAAGTTCGATGTCTGTAGGTAAGAATATTGAGGCTGCTGAAAAAATCATACAGAAATTCCATCCTGAAATTTGTGCCGTTCAAAACGAAGAAGATGCAAAAGTACTTCGGTCTAAGGTGAGTTCATCAACAAAAGTTGTCTCAGGGATGGATGGATTGATTGAAGCCGCGGTTTCTACTGATTCAACGGTTGTTGTGAACGCAGTAATCGGTAGTGTAGGCTTACTTCCTACATTAAAAGCAATCGAAGCAAAAAAAACGATCGCTTTAGCTAATAAAGAAACACTTGTGACAGCAGGTCACCTTGTTATGGAAAAAGCGAAAAAACACAACGTACCTATTCTTCCGGTCGATTCAGAACATTCAGCGATCTATCAGTGTTTAAACGGTGAAGACCCAAACCGTGTAGAGAAGTTGATATTGACTGCTTCTGGTGGAAGTTTTAGAGACCGAACTCGTGAAGAATTAAAAAACGTTACAGTGCAGGAAGCTTTAAATCATCCAAACTGGTCTATGGGTGCAAAAATCACGATTGATTCCGCAACAATGATGAATAAAGGGTTAGAAGTTATTGAAGCTCACTGGTTATTTTCCTTTGATTATTCGAAAATAGACGTCATTTTACATAAGGAAAGTATCATACACTCTATGGTAGAGTTTGTTGATACAAGCATTATCGCTCATTTGGGACAACCAGATATGAGAGTGCCGATACAGTACGCTCTTACATATCCCGATCGGCTTGAATTAATAAACGGGAAAAGGTTAAACTTATGGGAAGTTGGGAAGTTACATTTTCAAGAAATGGATTACGACCGGTTCAGATGTTTAAAACTTGCTTTTCAAGCAGGTAAGGCTGGAGGCTTGATGCCGACGGTTTTAAATGCTGCGAACGAAAAAGCGGTTGAGCTATTCTTGAATGGTCATATCTCGTTTCTTGAGATTGAAGAGATGATTGAACGTGCTATGCAAGAGTTGTCTAATGTCAGTACGCCAGACCTTGAGACAATACAAGAAACAGATAATAGGACTCGTCAATATGTGGAGTCACTACTTAGTAAAGGCAGGTAATGGGAATGAACACTGTGATAGCCATTATCATCATTTTAGGTGCTTTAATTTTCTTTCATGAACTCGGACATCTATTGCTAGCAAAACGTGCAGGCATCTTGTGTCGTGAGTTTGCAATTGGATTCGGCCCAAAAGTGTTTGCCTTCAAGAAAGGGGAAACGGTCTATACGATCCGTCTTTTACCACTTGGAGGGTTCGTGCGCATGGCTGGAGAAGATCCAGAAGGTATTGAACTTAAGGCAGGTCACAGAGTTGGTTTGATCTTCAACCAAGCAGAAGAAGTGGAGAAGATCGTTGTAAATCACCGTGATAAGTATCCGGTTCAAAAGACGATCACCATTGAAAAAGCTGATCTAGAACGCGAATTGTATTTAACAGGTTTTGAAAATGAAGACTCTGGATCTTCGACTTACAAAGTTAAAGAAGATGCATTATTTGTAGCAGATCACCAAGAGATGCAAATCGCACCTTATAATCGACAGTTTGGATCAAAGACGATCATGCAGAGAACACTTGCTATCTTTGCTGGTCCAGCTATGAACTTTCTACTTGCTTTTGTGATCTTGGTTGTATTCTCACTCATGCAAGGTATACCGACAAATGAATCAAGACTTGGTACCCTTCAAGAAGGAGCGGGCGCTGAGAAAGCCGGTTTAGTAAAAGGGGATAAAATTATTGCGGTTCAGGGCGAAAAGATGGACGACTGGAAAGAGTTAGTTTCCGTGATCCAAGAAAATCCTGGCGAAAAGTTAATGTTTACGATAAACCGTGATGGTGAAGAAAGAGTGGTTCCTGTTACGCTTGGCTCTCGCAAAGGTGCTGATGATAAGAACGAAGGATTTATTGGAGCACATCCATATACTGAATCCTCTTTTGTTGGTTCATTAGAATATGGAGCTAAACAAACATGGTTTATGACAACAGCTATATTTACGGGTCTCGGACAGCTTATTACTGGTCAGCATGGAATCGACCAACTTTCGGGGCCGCTTGGAATCTATGAATATACAGATCAAGCTGCTAAAGCTGGTGTTTATATGCTACTTCAGTGGGCAGCTATACTAAGTGTAAACTTAGGAATCTTTAACTTGTTGCCTTTACCGGCACTTGACGGAGGACGCCTTTTATTCTTAGGTGTTGAAGCATTGAGAGGAAAACCGATCGATCCACAAAAAGAAGGAATGGTTCATTTTATCGGATTTGCCTTTTTGATGCTATTGATGCTTGTTGTAACATGGAATGATATACAGAAAATTTTTCTTGGTTAATCAGGGATGATTTGAGGAGTAGAGATAATGAGACAAAGTCAATTGTTTATGCCAACATTAAGAGAAGTTCCTGCAGATGCAGACGTGAAAAGTCACCAGCTCTTATTAAGAGCTGGCTTTATACGTCAGAATGCTGCCGGCATTTACTCATTTCTACCTTTGGGGAAAAAGGTTCTTCAAAAAGTAGAGAATATTGTACGAGAAGAAATGAATCGTGCTGGTTCACAAGAGATGATGATGCCAGCACTGCAGCTTGCTGAACTTTGGCAAGAAAGTGGCCGATGGTATAGCTACGGTCCTGAACTAATGAGACTAAAGGACCGACACGAGCGTGATTTTGCTCTTGGAGCTACACATGAAGAAGTGATCACGAGTATCGTTCGAGATGAAGTGAAATCATATAAGAAGCTTCCTCTTAATCTATATCAAATTCAAACGAAGTTCAGAGACGAAAAGCGTCCACGTTTCGGCTTGCTTCGTGGAAGAGAGTTCATCATGAAAGATGCCTATTCTTTCCATGATAAGCAAGAAAGTCTAGATGATACGTATGAAGCGATGAAAGATGCCTACTCCGCTATCTTTAGCCGCTGCGGACTAAACTTCCGAGCGGTTTTAGCAGACTCAGGCGCAATCGGTGGTAAAGATAATCATGAGTTCATGGTCTTATCAGAAATCGGTGAAGATTTGATCGCGTATTCAACGGATTCAGATTTTGCAGCGAACATCGAGATGGCTCCTGTTGTAATACGTGAGGAACGTTCACCTGAAACACTTATGGAGCTTGAGAAAGTAGAAACAAAACAAGCAAAAACAATTCAGGAAGTTTCAGAGCTATTAAAGGTTACACCATCAAAAGTTATGAAATCTTTGCTTTATATCGCTGACGAACAACCTGTATTAGTGTTAGTCCGAGGAGATCATGAGGTTAATGAGATCAAGCTTAAGAATGTGCTTTCTGCTAAAGAAGTAGAATTAGCTTCAGCGGAAGAAACAAAAAAATGGTTGAACGCGGAACACGGATCTATCGGACCGGTCAACTTGTCAAAAGACGTTAAAATCATCGCAGATCAAACAGTCCCTTATATGGTTAACGCAGTTTGTGGCGCAAATGAAACAGGCTACCATTATACGAATGTTAATCCAAATAGAGATTTTGAGTTTAATGAAACAGCTGATCTTCGTTTTGTTGTGGAAGGTGATCTGTCACCTGATGGTAAAGGAACAATCGTTTTTGCAAAAGGAATTGAAGTCGGTCATGTGTTCAAACTTGGTAAAGTATACAGTGAGCCAATGAAAGCATCTTACTTAGACGAAAATGGCAAGAATCAGATTATGTCAATGGGTTGTTACGGGATAGGTGTCTCTCGTACATTAGCTGCAGTAGCTGAAGAAAACAATGACGAAAAAGGTTTAATCTGGCCGTTATCACTAACCCCGTTCGATGTTCATTTAATTGCTGTCAACAGTAAGAATGCCGAACAAGCAGCACTTTCAGATGAATTGTATATTCAAATCAAGAACGATGGTTTTGATTGCTTATATGATGACCGCCCTGAACGTGCTGGTGTGAAATTTACAGATAGCGACCTTATCGGATTGCCAATTCGTGTTATGGTTGGCAAGCGTGCTTCAGAAGGAATCGTTGAAGTAAAGATTCGTAAGAGCGGAGAATCTTTCGAAGTTCCAGTTTCTGAACTTAGCGATTTTATGAAAAAAGAGTGGGACAAACTTAAGAAATAATGCGAAGTTTGTGTTAATCTAAAAAACTAATAGAGGAGGTGCCTCTCATACAAGAGGTGCCTTTCTCTTTGTACTTTACGAATAGGGATCTAATCTTTATGATGATATTCGAGGCTGAAAGATTTATAGCTATAGTATAATAAATAAAGACACGTATAAAAAAATACGTAGGTTAGTCATGTGAAAACATAATTAAACCCCTTTAAAAGGAGGTTCGTATGAGCGGAAATGATCAGCAGATCAGACAAGAAAGGCTATCGCTTCTTCTAGAACAACTAGGTATGCCCCTTGAGATGAAAGCCGGTTTTTCGGAAGGAACGATCGAAAAACTTACGATAGATAAAGCAAATAGAAGCTGGCATTTTATTATAGGCCTCCTGCGCCCATTAACGCCGGACAGCTATGCTTGGTTTAGTGCCAGCCTTCGCCAAACTTTTCAACATATTGCTACAGTGTCTTTTTCTATTCAAACGAAGGAGAGTTTTCAAGCAGAAGAACTTCTTGGTTTTTGGCCGTTGTGCAAAGAAAAGTTAGTAGAGACAGCGGCACCGAGTCTAGGAAGCATGCTTTCTACACAAGATCCTATTGCCGAAGGAAATTTTTTGTGTCTGACCGTAAGAAATGATGCGGAAGAAGCACTGGTGCAGAGAAAGCTATCTCCTGTTATCAAAGAGATGTACAGTCAGTTTGGTTTCCATTCTGTAATGGTAAAAACAGAGATTAAACACTCTGAAGAAGATTTTCAAAAGTTTATCGAACAGAGAAAACAAGAAGATCAGAATAAAGTAATGGAAGCTTTAGTTGAAAAAGAAAAAGCTGCCAATCGATCTGAAGGTCCTGCAGCAAGAACAGATATTATGATCGGATATTCGATCAAGGATGATCCTGTTCCGATTCAAACGATTCAAGATGAAGAAAGACGCATAACGATCCAAGGTTACGTCTTTCATTCCGAAACGAGAGAGCTTAGAAGCGGACGTACGCTTTTAACGTTTAAAATTACCGATTACACGGATTCTCTACTCATTAAAATTTTCTCTCGAGACAAAGAAGATATCCCTATCCTACAAGGTATTCAAAAGGGAATGTGGTTAAAAGTTCGAGGCGGAATACAAAATGATACGTTTGTAAGAGATCTGGTCATGATCGCTAACGATATTAATGAGATCAAACCTGAATTCAGAAAAGATTTAGCGGAAGAAGACAACAAACGTGTTGAGCTTCACCTTCACACACCAATGAGTCAGATGGACGCGATATCCTCTGTCTCCTCTTTAGTGGGACAAGCGAAAAAATGGGGCCATCCAGCTATCGCGATAACTGATCATGCTGGTGTTCAGTCCTTTCCAGAAGCTTATAATGCAGGAAAGAAAAACGGAATCAAAATCCTGTATGGACTTGAAGCAAATCTTGTAGATGATGGTGTACCGATCGCATATAACGAGGCGCCGAGAAAATTAACGGATGAAACATACATTGTCTTTGACGTTGAGACGACAGGTTTATCAGCCGTTTATAATAAAATCATTGAACTCGCAGCTGTGAAGATACGTGGTGGAGAGATCATTGATCGTTTTGAAAGGTTCGCGAATCCTCATGAATCTCTATCTCAAACAACGATCGAATTAACTGGAATTACAGATGATATGGTCGAGAACGCACCTGAGATTGAAGAAGTGCTTCGTGATTTTCATGCTTTTATGGGTGATGATATCCTAGTAGCGCATAACGCGAGCTTTGACATGGGGTTCTTGAACGAAGGTTTACGAAAGATAGGATTAGGCGAAGCGAAGAATCCTGTTATTGATACACTTGAATTGGCAAGATTTCTGCTGCCGCAATTAAAGAATCATAGATTGAACACGCTTTGTAAAAGGTTCGATATCGAACTTACTCAGCATCACCGAGCCATCTATGATGCAGAAGCAACCGGATATCTGCTATGGAAACTGTTAAAAGAGACGTTTGAAAAAGAAATCTTCTATCACGACCGTTTGAACGATAACATGGGGCAAGGTGGATTTCAGCGATCAAGACCGTTTCATTGTACGCTCTTAGCCGCAACCCAAGAAGGTCTAAAGAACTTATACAAGCTCGTTTCTGAGTCACACCTATCTTATTTTTATCGAACACCACGTATCCCTAGATCACGATTAAGTAAACTTCGAGAAGGTATACTCGTCGGTTCAGCTTGTGATAAAGGTGAAGTGTTTGAAGGTATGATGCAAAAACCGATCGAAGAAGTTGAAAAGATCGCGGAGTTTTATGATTACTTAGAAGTTCAGCCGCCAAGTAACTATTATCATCTTATCGAAAGAGAATTAGTCGCAGATGAGATGAACTTAAGAGAGATCCTTTCTAATATCGTTCAGCTTGGAGAGAAATTGAACAAACCGGTTGTTGCAACAGGAAACGTTCATTATTTAAACCCTGAAGATGCGATCTATCGAAAGATCTTGATCTCTTCTCAAGGTGGAGCGAATCCTCTAAACAGACAAACTCTTCCAGATGTTCATTTTAGAACAACGGATGAGATGTTAGACCTGTTCTCTTTTTTAGGTGAGGAAAAAGCGCAAAAAGTAGTTTGTGAAAATACGAGACAGATCGCTGACATGATACAGGAGATCAAACCTATCCCTGATGATCTATATACTCCGAAGATCGAGGGCGCAGATGACGAAGTACGCTCGATGAGTTATAACAGAGCTAAAAGTATCTATGGAGAGAACCTTCCTGAGTTAGTTGAAAAGAGACTGGAAAAAGAATTAAAGAGTATTATCGGACACGGGTTTGCGGTTATTTACTTGATCTCACATAAACTTGTAAAGAAGTCCTTGATCGATGGATATCTTGTAGGATCGCGTGGATCGGTCGGTTCGTCGTTTGTTGCGACAATGACTGAGATTACTGAAGTGAACCCACTGCCTCCACATTATGTTTGTCCGAAATGTAAAGAATCCCATTTCTTTAATGATGGTTCCGTAGGATCCGGTTATGACCTTCCAGATAAAGAATGTCCAACATGCGAAGTGCTTTATATAAAAGATGGACAAGATATACCGTTTGAAACGTTCCTTGGATTTAAAGGAGATAAAGTACCGGATATCGATTTGAACTTCTCTGGTGAATATCAGCCTAGAGCGCATAATTACACGAAAGAACTGTTTGGTGAAGATTATGTGTATCGTGCAGGTACGATTGGTACGGTAGCTGAAAAAACGGCTTACGGTTATGTAAAAGGGTACGCAGGAGACAATAACTTAACGATTCGATCTGCAGAAGTGGATCGCCTCGTATCTGGATGTACAGGAGTAAAGAGAACTACAGGTCAGCATCCGGGTGGAATCATTGTTGTTCCAGATTATATGGATATTTATGATTTTTGTCCTGTTCAGTTCCCAGCTGACGATAGTGGTTCAGAATGGAAGACGACTCATTTTGATTTTCACTCGATTCACGATAACTTATTGAAACTTGATATACTAGGGCACGATGATCCAACTGTTATCCGGATGCTTCAAGATTTAAGCGGTATTGATCCGAAGACCATTCCTGCATCGGATCCAGAAGTAATGAAAATCTTCTCAGGCCCAGAAGTATTAGGCGTGTCAGAAGAACAGATCATGTGTAAAACAGGTACTTTAGGAATTCCGGAGTTTGGAACAAAGTTCGTAAGACAGATGCTTGAAGAAACAAAACCAAGTACTTTTTCTGAACTTGTACAGATTTCAGGACTCTCTCATGGTACTGACGTATGGCTGAACAATGCCAACGAACTGATCGCTAACGGCACTTGTGTGCTAAAAGACGTTATCGGATGTCGTGATGATATAATGGTCTATCTGATCTATAAAGGCCTTGAGCCATCACTTGCATTTAAGATCATGGAAAGTGTACGTAAAGGAAAAGGTCTGCCGGATGAGTGGATCGAAGAGATGAAGAAGAACGATGTACCTGATTGGTATATTGGTTCATGCTTGAAGATCAAGTACATGTTCCCTAAAGCCCATGCAGCAGCATACGTGTTGATGGCCGTTCGTATCGCATATTTTAAAGTTCGCTATCCAATTTGGTTCTATGCGGCATATTTCACCGTAAGAGCGGATGATTTTGATGTGGAGTCTATGATCAGAGGATCTAAAGCATTACGAACAAAGATTGAAGAGATCTCAGCTAAAGGTCTTGATGCTTCTACAAAAGAGAAGAACTTGCAAACGGTTCTAGAACTCGCACTTGAGATGTGTGAAAGAGGGCTATCATTCCAGAAGATCGATCTGTATCGATCGAGCGCAACAGACTTCCTAGTAGAAGGGGATACATTAATACCACCCTTCAATTCAATCGCAGGCTTAGGTACAAATGCAGCATTAAACATTGTAAAAGCAAGAGAACAAGGTGAATTTCTTTCTAAGGAAGATCTTCAGCAGCGTGCGAAGTTATCTAAGACCATTATTGAGTACTTAGATGACCAAGGATGTTTAGAAGGAATGCCTGATGCAAACCAGCTTTCGCTCTTTTAACAAGGGCTTTCTGAAGGCTAGATAAGTTGCAGTATTTTATTGGTTATGGTATAGTATTTTTGGAAATACTGTTGAATGAATAACTGTCGGCGAAAGAGTGGGGCTCCCCACTCTTTCGTTACGTTTTGAGGTCATTCAGTAAGAAGGAGGGCAGCAATGAGTCAGAAGATTACAGAGCTCACAACAGAGCTTGTAACCCCAATCGTTGAAAAACTAGGACTTGAACTTGTTGACGTTGAATTTGTTAAAGAGGGTAAAAACTGGTTTCTCCGTGTATATATCGATTCCACGGATGGGATTGATATTGAGGAATGCGGGACTGTCAGTGAACAATTAAGTGAAAAATTAGATGAACTTGATCCGATCGAACAGCCCTACTTTTTAGAAGTATCTTCTCCAGGTGTTGAAAGACCGCTAAAGAAGCCTGAAGATGTAAAAAATGCTATCGGCAAAAATGTAAACATTAAACTTTATGAGCCATTAAACGGCGAAAAAGTATATGAAGGACTTTTAAAAGACTTTGACGGTGAAACGCTGTTCATGGAGATTAGAGTGAAAACGCAAGTGAAAAAGGTAGAGTTACCTTATGCTAAAGTGGCCAATGCCCGTCTTGCGGTTGTTTTTTAATGAAGAGGGGAGAAGAAAAATGAGTACCGAGCTTTTGGATGCACTTACATTGTTAGAAAAGGAAAAAGGGATTAGTAAAGAAGTAATTATTGAAGCAATTGAAGCAGCCCTTATTTCTGCGTACAAGCGCAATTTTCATCAAGCGCAAAATGTTCGTGTTGATTTTAACAGAGACACAGGAAGTATCCGTGTTTTTTCAAGAAAAAATGTGGTTGAAGAAGTTGAGGACGATCGTCAAGAGATCTCAGTGGCAGAAGCTCAAGCGATCAACCCTGGCTATGAATTAGAAGATATCGTAGAAGAAGAAGTTACACCAAAAGATTTTGGTCGTATTGCTGCTCAAACAGCTAAACAAGTAGTTACACAGCGCGTACGTGAAGCAGAGCGCGGGATCATCTTCTCAGAATTTATTGATCGTGAAGAAGATATCATCACGGGAATCGTTCAACGACAAGACCACCGTTATATGTATGTCAGCCTAGGCAGAGTGGAAGCTCTTCTTCCTGCTGCTGAACAGATGCCTGGTGAATCTCATACCACGAACGACCGCATCAAAGTGTACATTACTAAAGTAGAAAAGACGACAAAAGGTCCTCAAATACTAGTATCAAGAACTCACCCAGGTCTTTTAAAACGCTTATTCGAGCTTGAAGTGCCAGAGATCTATGATGGTACGGTTGAGATTAAATCGATCGCTCGTGAAGCGGGTGACCGTTCAAAGATTGCCGTTCATGCTGCTGATCCAGAAGTAGATCCGGTTGGTTCTTGTGTTGGACAAAAAGGTGCACGAGTCCAAACAATCGTAAACGAATTGAACGGTGAAAAGATCGATATCGTTCGATGGAGTGAAGATCCAGTCGTATATGTTGCAAATTCACTTAGCCCAGCTAAAGTTCTAGAAGTACAAGTGAATGAAGAAGAAAAGATGACAACGGTTATCGTTCCAGACTATCAACTTTCGTTAGCGATTGGTAAACGTGGCCAAAATGCGCGTCTAGCTGCAAAGTTAACAGGTTGGAAGATTGATATTAAAAGTGAAACAGAAGCAATAGAATCAGGTGTGTACGATCCATCAAACGCTCGCAGTGATTTTTTTGAAGATACTGATGAGGATGAAGAGTAAGAAAAGACGAGGTGGAGACAATGAAAACACGTAAAATTCCGATGAGAAAATGCGTAGCCTGTCAAGAGATGAAGGCTAAAAAAGAATTAACACGTATTGTCCGCTCACCAGAAGGAGAAGTCTCGGTCGACACGACGGGGAAAAAATCCGGAAGAGGAGCCTACCTTTGTCATGAACCAGCTTGTATTGAACAAGCAAAAAAGAAAAAGGTTCTTGAGTCACATCTCAAAACAAAGATTCCAGCTGATCTATTTGAACAGCTAGAAAAAGGAAGTCATACATCTTGAAACCAACTCCTTGGGCAAACTTTCTTGGAATAGCAGCTCGAGCCGGTAAAGTCATTTCCGGCGAAGAACTAGTTGTGAAAAGCATCCAAAAGCAAAACGCCAAAATTGTTCTGCTATCAAAAGATGCTTCTGATAATACAAAGAAAAAAGTTACCGATAAGTGCCTTTACTACAAAATAGATCTTGCTTGGATAGAAGATCGCAATATTTTAGGCAGGGCAATCGGTAAGGAGCAACGAGTTGTAGTTGCTGTAAATGATCAAGGATTTTCTAAGAAATTAAAGGAACTTCTTGATCACTAACTCGGGGGTGAACATATGAGTAAAATCCGCGTATATGAATATGCGAAACAGAAAAATGTTCAAAGTAAAGACATTATTGAAAAGCTTAAAACGATGGATGTCCACGTTGCGAATCATATGTCTATGATTGATCAGGCAGCTCTTAAAAAATTGGATGAAGCATATCGTCCAAAGTCTAACAAAGATCAACCAAAATCAACAAATCAAAATCAACTCCCTAAATCAGATGTGAAAAATAGCAACCCTGGTAATGACACCAAATCTAATAAAAAGGAAGTTCAAAAAGAGAGTAATATGAAAATAAAAAAAGAGAACAATAACTCGTCACAAGCTAAAGGACCAAAGTCCACTAATACTAACAGCCAAAACAATCAAAACAAAACTAGCAACAGCAATCAGAACAAAAGCACTAACAGCAACCAAAACAAGAGCAGTAACAGCAATTCAAACAACAAGAATAACAACAACAGAAACCAAAACAACAATAGAAACAACAACAACAACAAGAACAACAACAATCGCAACAAGCAAAACAGAGGCGGCGGAAACCAGCAACAACAAGCTCCTCAAAAGAAAGTACTAGAAACGCCAAGTAAGATTACGTTTACTGATTCACTACAAGTTGGTGAACTTGCTAAAAAGTTGAACAAAGATACTTCTGAGATTATTAAAAAGTTAATGGGTCTTGGAATCATGGCAACGATCAATCAAGAGCTTGATAAAGAAGCGATTGAATTGATCGCAGCTGACTACGATGTAGAAGTAGAAGAAGAAATCATCGTTGATGAGACTGAATTCGAAAACTACGAAATCGTAGATGAAGAAAAAGATCTTCAAGTTCGTCCGCCAGTCGTTACGATCATGGGTCACGTTGACCACGGTAAAACAACGCTTCTTGATGCGATCCGTAACACGAAGGTGACTGCAGGCGAAGCGGGTGGTATCACACAGCATATCGGTGCATATCAAATTACGAACAACGGAAAACAAATTACGTTCCTAGATACTCCTGGACATGCTGCGTTTACAACGATGCGTGCTCGTGGAGCTCAAGTAACGGATATCACGATTCTTGTTGTAGCTGCTGATGACGGTGTTATGCCTCAAACAGTTGAAGCGATCAACCACGCAAAAGCAGCAGAAGTTCCAATCATCGTTGCTGTAAACAAAATGGATAAAGAATCTGCTAACCCAGATCGTGTTATGCAAGAACTAACTGAGCACGGACTTGTTTCTGAAGCATGGGGTGGAGATACGATCTTCGTAAACGTTTCTGCGATTAAAGGTGACGGAATTGACGATCTGCTTGAAATGATCAACCTTGTTTCTGAAGTTGAAGAATTAAAAGCAAATCCAAACCGTACAGCAATTGGAACTGTGATTGAAGCACAGCTTGATAAGGGCCGTGGTTCTGTTGCAACTCTTCTTGTTCAATCAGGTACGTTAAACGTTGGAGATCCAATCGTAGTTGGACACACATTTGGTCGTGTTCGTGCGATGGTGAACGATCTTGGACGTAGAGTTAAAACGGTAGGACCTTCAACACCTGTTGAAATTACTGGATTGAATGATGTTCCACAAGCCGGAGATCAGTTCATGGTCTTCGCTGATGAGAAAAAAGCTCGTCAAGTTGGTGAATCTCGCTTCAAAAAACAGCAGGATGCACAGCGTAAAGAGTCTTCTAAACTAAACCTTGATGACCTCTTTAATCAAATTAAAGAAGGTGACATCAAAGAAATTAATGTTATCATCAAAGGTGATGTTCAAGGTTCTGTTGAGGCACTTGCAGGTTCATTACAAAAAATCGATGTTGAAGGCGTAAAAGTTAAAATCATCCACTCTGGTGTTGGAGCGATCAACGAGTATGACATCATGCTTGCTTCTGCTTCAAACGCAATCGTGATTGGTTTCAACGTTCGTCCTGATAATGGTGCGAAACGTACGGCTGACGCTGAAAAAGTCGATGTTCGTCTGCATAGAATTATCTACAACGTAATCGAAGAGATCGAATCAGCGATGAAAGGGATGCTTGATCCGGAATTCGAAGAAAAAGTTATCGGGCAAGTTGAAGTTCGTACGACTTTCAAAGTTTCTAAAGTGGGTACGATCGCTGGATGTTACGTTACGGAAGGTAAGATCACAAGAGATTCCACAGTTCGCTTGATTCGTGACGGCGTAGTATCTTACGAAGGTAAGATCGATGCACTTAAACGTTTTAAAGACGATGCTAAAGAAGTATCTGCTGGATACGAATGTGGAATCACGTTAGAAAAGTTCAATGATATTAAAGAGGGCGACATCATTGAAGCTTATATCATGGAAGAAATTAAAGTAAAATGATCGGGTTCTTAACGGTTGAGTTTTTCATCTATGAAGCACAGTCGTTAAAAGATAAACGTTCAGTTGTTCAAAAAGCGGTAAACAGGCTGCGTCAACGATTAAATATAGCTGTATCTGAAACAGATCATCAAGATTTGTGGCAGCGGGCAGAGATAAGTATGGTTACCGTTTCTTCGGACAAAATAATAGCAGAAAAAGAATTGCAAAGAGCACTTGCGATTATTACATCTATTTCTGAGTTGGAAGTTACACGTTCAAACATCGAGTGGCTGTAACGCAAGTGGCAAGAAACGGGGTGTAGTAAAAATGGGCACAATCCGTTCCAATCGTATTGGGGAACAGATGAAAAAAGAGCTTAGTGACATTATAGGCCGAAAAATCAAAGACCCCCGCGTAGGTTTTGTGACCGTTACGGCGGTAGATGTAACAGGTGATTTACAGCAGGCTACTGTTTATGTTTCTGTGTTTGGTGATGCCGATCAAAAGGAACAAACATTACGAAGCTTAGCGAAAGCAACAGGTTTTATTCGTACAGAAATCGGAAAACGCATCCGCATGCGTAAAACACCAGACATCTTTTTTAAATTTGATGAATCTCTAAATTATGGAAGCAAGATCGAAAGTCTTTTGTCTGATATCAAACGTGAGGATGAAGAAGACGAAGAAAATGAAGAGCATCCGAAGCCATAATAGCAAATGGATAGGCAATTAATTTTGTCTATCCATTTTTTGCTTATTAAAAAGAGATAATGTGATCAAAGGAGAAGCTTTTATGAGTGCAAGACAAGGAATTTTGGCATTGAAAAAACCTGCTGGTATGACATCACATGATTGCGTGGCAAAGATACGAAGAATCTTTTCAACGAAAAAAGTGGGTCACACAGGTACATTAGATCCTGAGGTGACAGGAGTTCTTCCTATATGTATAGGGAGAGCGACGAAGGTCGCAGAGTACATGTCAGACTATGGCAAGGAATATATAGGTGAAGTCACTTTAGGATACTCTACAGAAACAGAAGATGCTCACGGTGAAAAAGTACTAGAGAAGCAAGTAGAAAAAGATATCTCATTTTCTGATATAAAAGACATTTTAAAGGCTTTACAAGGAGAGATTGAACAGGTTCCTCCGATGTATTCAGCGGTTAAAGTAAACGGAAAGAAACTTTATGAATATGCGAGACAAGGACTCACTGTTGAACGCCCGAAACGAAATGTGACCATCCATGAACTCGAATTAATTGACGATGGTGACGTTTTAAGTAAAGATCAACCTGTATTTTCATTTAGAGTACGATGTTCTAAAGGTACATACGTGAGGACGCTTGCTGTTGAGATCGGTGAGAGACTTGGATATCCTGCACACATGTCATCTTTGATCAGAACAGCATCAGGACCTTTTTCTATTGAAGACTGCGTAACATTTGAGCAGCTTGAAAGCGGAGAGACGCCATTAGAAGATTACTTGTTTCCACTTGAAAAAGGAATCTCTCACTTTCCTAAATGGACAGTTTCAGAAGAGCTGTTGTTCAAGATAAAAAATGGTTCTGTGCTTGAAGCACCAAAAGATTTGGTACAAAGCCCGTTTGGTGTTTATAATGAAGAAGGAAAATGTCTAGCCTTATATGAGCTTCATCCTTCAAAACCAGGTTTAATAAAACCGGTTAAAGTGTTAGCCATTGATTAATGAAAGAAGTTAGTAGGTGAGTTTTTTGGAAACGATTGTTATAAGTCATCCGCATCATTTTCAACAAGATGACCTTCCACCAACTTTTTTGGCTCTAGGTTATTTTGACGGAATTCATGTAGGACACCAACGTGTGATCAACACCGCAGTAGAACTTGCTAAGAAGAACAACGCTGTTCCTGCTGTTATGAGCTTTCACCCGCACCCGTCTGTCGTGTTAGGCAAGAGTGATCATAATTGGACATACATCACACCTCTTGAAGAAAAAAAGAAGATTCTAGAGGAGATGGGTGTAGAAAGATTTTATCTTGTGAAATTTGATCATGTTTTTGCGGGTCTAGATACGCAGGAGTTTGTTGATCAGTATGTGATTGGTTTGAATGTGGTCCATGTTGTTACCGGTTTTGATTTTTCATATGGAAAGTATGGAAAAGGTAATGTTGAAACTTTAGTGAAAGAATCTAACGGTCAATTTGGGCAGACTGTTATTGAAAAGATCGAAAAAGATGGTCAAAAAATAAGCTCCACATTGATTCGAAACCATCTTAAAGAAGGTCTAGTCGATGAGCTTCAGCCTTACCTTGGTAGAAGGTATACACTCACCGGCACAGTGATACATGGCGATAAACGTGGTCGGACGATAGGATTTCCAACAGCGAACCTAGACACCGATCAATATTCATTGCCAAAAGTAGGAGTTTACGCAGTAGAAGTTATCATCGATAATAAGAGTTATTTCGCGATGGCGAACGTAGGGTACAAACCTACATTTAAAGATGATCAAAAAAAACCATCTCTCGAAGTTCATATCTTCGATTTCAACAAAGAGATATATGGGGAAGATGTTCGAATCACTTGGTTGAAGAGAATTCGTGATGAGAAGAAATTTAGCGGAATAGACGAACTTATTGCCCAGCTTCATGCTGATAAAAGCAGAACATTTGAAATCATACAGTCCCTGTAATAAAAAACTTGCATTTATTCTATAAAAAGTCTATGATAATAACTGTACATTTTAATGTGCATATAACCATTGCTTGGCAAATCGAGTCACCGACGTTTGCTCGGTAATTGGTGTTTCTATTATTAAGGAGGTGAAAAGGATGGCTATTACTCAAGAGCGTAAGAACGAACTAATCAGCGAGTATAAGGTACATGATACGGACACTGGATCTCCAGAAGTTCAAATCGCTATCCTTACTGAACAAATCAATGAGTTGAATGATCACTTGCGTACACACAAGAAAGATCACCACTCACGTCGTGGTCTATTGAAAATGGTTGGTAAGCGTCGTAACTTGTTAACGTACCTACGTAACAAGGACATCACGCGTTACCGCGAATTGATCGGAAGACTTGGATTACGTCGTTAATCCAGCAAAGCGGGATATATTTCCCGCTTTTTTTATTGCAAGCATTCATCCATAAACGGCACTAAACATGTTATTCTTGGTATGTATGAGTAAATTCTTTCGAGTTTTTCTTTTTAGGAAGGACTACGTTAGGATATAATAGAACCATAATATGATAGGATTTTTCTAAGTGTTGAGAGGAGTACCAAGTAAAATGGATCAACAAAAAAGAACTTTTACAATGGACTGGGCGGGTAGAACGCTTACGTTCGAAATTGGAGAATTAGCAAAACAAGCGAACGGTGCTGTAATGGTCAGATATGGCGATACTGCAGTACTTTCAACAGCTGTTGCATCAAAACAGCCTAAAAATCTTAGCTTCTTTCCGCTGACAGTAAACTACGAAGAGCGTTTATATGCAGTAGGTAAAATCCCAGGTGGATTTATTAAACGTGAAGGACGACCAAGCGAAAAAGCGGTATTAGCGAGTCGTTTAATCGACCGCCCTATCCGTCCTTTATTCGCAGATGGGTTCCGTAACGAAGTACAAGTTGTCAGCACAGTAATGAGTGTGGATCAAAACTGTTCTTCAGAAATGGCTGCAATGATTGGGTCATCACTTGCGTTGTCTATTTCTGATATTCCTTTTGAAGGACCGATCGCTGGAGTAACAGTTGGTCGAATCGAAGGCAAATTTGTGATTAATCCAACGGTTGAACAAAATGAAAAGAGTGATATTCAACTAATTGTGGCAGGTACTAAACATGCCATCAACATGGTTGAGGCTGGTGCAGAAGAAGTTTCTGAAGAAGTTATGCTTGAAGCGATCATGTTCGGTCACGAAGAGATCAAACGCTTAATCGCTTTCCAAGAAGAGATTGTTTCTGAAATCGGTAAAGAAAAGATGGAGATCGTTCTTCATGAGCTAGATAAAGATGTGGAACAAGAAGTTCGTGAATTTGTTGGAAACGATGTGAAAGAAGCAGTTAAAGTTGTTGAAAAGCATGCTCGTCAAGAAGCTTTAGACGCTGTAAGTGCAAACGTCGCTTCTCGTTACGAAGAAGATGAAGATAAAGCCAGCGAAGCTAAAGAGGTTTTACATAAACTCATCAAAGAAGAAGTGAGACGCTTGATCCTTAAGGAGAAAGTACGTCCGGATGGAAGGAAGACAGATGAAATCCGTCAACTTTCTTCAAAAGTCGGCATCTTAGCAAGAACGCATGGTTCGGGTCTATTTACACGTGGACAAACTCAAGCCCTCAGCATCTGTACGTTAGGAGCTCTTGGCGACGTTCAAGTTCTAGATGGTCTAGGTGTAGAAGAATCAAAACGATTCATGCACCAATATAACTTCCCTCCATTCAGTGTGGGTGAGACAGGATTTATGCGCGGACCAGGTAGACGTGAGATCGGACATGGTGCACTAGGTGAGCGTGCTTTAGAGCAAGTGATTCCGAACGAAGAAGAGTTCCCATACACGATCCGTCTTGTTTCAGAAGTATTAGAGTCAAATGGTTCTACATCGCAAGCAAGTATTTGTGCAAGTACGCTTGCATTGATGGATGCTGGTGTTCCGATCAAAGCTCCAGTTGCTGGTATCGCTATGGGTCTGATTTCAGACGGTGAAGATGTAACGGTTCTAACAGATATTCAAGGTATGGAAGATCATCTTGGAGATATGGACTTTAAAGTGGCAGGAACTCCGAACGGTATCACTGCTCTTCAAATGGATATTAAAATTTCAGGTATCAACCGTGAAATTCTTCAAGAAGCTTTAACTCAAGCAAAAGAAGGACGTATGATCATTCTGAAGTCTATGCTCGCTACACTTTCAGAATCTCGTACACAACTTTCTCAATATGCACCTAAGATCTTAACGATGAAGATCAACCCAGATAAGATCCGTGATGTAATCGGTCCAAGCGGGAAAATCATCAATAAGATCATCGAAGAAACGGGTGTTAAGATTGATATCGAGCAAGATGGTACAGTCTTCATCGCTTCAACTGACGAATCTATGAACAAAAAAGCGAAGAAGATCATTGAAGATATTGTTCGTGAAGTTCAAGTTGGAGAATACTACATGGGTAAAGTTAAACGTATTGAAAAGTTTGGTGCGTTTGTAGAACTATTCAGCGGCAAAGATGGACTCGTTCATATCTCTGAACTTGCTGAAGAACGTGTAGGAAAAGTTGAAGATGTTGTGAAGCTCGGTGACGAGATCATGGTTAAAGTTATGGAGATCGATAATCAAGGTCGCGTAAACTTATCTCGCAAAGTTGTGTTGAAAGAAGAAAAAGCAAAGAACGAACAGCAGCAAAACGTATAATATAGGAAGTAAAAAGACTGCACCAAAAACGGATACCTCTGTATCCGGTTGGTCAGTCTTTTTTTTTGTTTATTTTTCAATGTGATTTGAATATAAACTTGATAATTCATCCATACTAAATCTCTCTTCCCTACGAGAATCGTATAAACGTTCTAACCTGTCCAACACATACATACCTTGATTACAGGGAGGGAGTTTACGTGAAAAATAAAATTCTTCAATGGTCATTAGTAGTATTTGTTATCACTGCGATAGCGTTTTCGTTGCATAATCCATTTACGAGCACCTATATCGAAAGTTTGAAGGCTCAGAGCACAGCCGTTTCACAAATGGAGTCTAATTCAATCTATCAGCAGATCAAAGAAAAAGCGAAGGAGCTAAATCGTCCTCCTAAAAATGCAGAGATCGATCCAGTCTGGAAAGCCACTCCCGGTTATAATGGCATTGTTGTTGACATGGAAGCATCCTTTAAAGCGATGAAGAAAGCAAATAAATTTGATGAGAATAAACTTGTTATAAAGCAAATAAATCCAAGTGTTCATCTTGAAAACCTTCCTGCATCTCCGATCTATAGAGGTAATCCAGAGAAGCCTATGGTTACACTGTTAGTGAACGTAGCATGGGGTAATGAGTACCTGCCTGGTATGCTTCAGACGATGAAAAAGAATAATGTGAAGTCAACGTATTTTCTAGATGGGTCTTGGGTGAAAAAGAACCCGTCACTCGCGAAAATGATTGCAGAAGAAAAACATGAGATCGGTAATCACGCTTACTCTCATCCGGATTTAAAAAAGATGACCAATTCACGGATTACAGAGGAACTCAAGCAGACCAACGAAGTGATACATGCAACACTAGACATCCATCCAAAATGGTTTGCGCCTCCAAGTGGAAGTTTTCGAAACGACGTTGTGCAGATCGCCTCAGAGATGGATATGAAAACGATACTTTGGACGGTTGATACGATCGATTGGAGAAAGCCTAATCCTGACGAAATGGTAAGCAGAGTTCTTAGCAAAGTACATCCTGGTGCAATGATTCTAATGCACCCAACAGAATCATCTTCAGCTGGTCTAGATAAATTAATTAAAGGAATAAAAGAAAAAGGATACAGCATCGGAACGGTGTCAGATTTGATGGATGAGAAGAGATTAGTCCCTAAAACCATCAAGTAAAGTTGTGTACGTGTTATGATAATGGTATATTGTTCCTATGATTAGTGGAACAACTGACAGCTAGGGGGAAACAAGTTTGATTAACAGATATACATGCTCAAACGGCGTGCGAATTGTTTTGGAAAACATTCCAACAGTACGCTCTGTTGCGATCGGTGTATGGATCGGCACAGGCTCCAGATTTGAAAACACAAAAAATAACGGAATCTCGCATTTTCTGGAGCATATGTTCTTCAAAGGTACAAAGACAAGAACAGCACGAGAAATTGCAGAATCTTTTGATAGCATCGGTGGACAAGTGAATGCTTTCACTTCAAAAGAATACACATGTTATTATGCAAAAGTTCTTGATACGCATTCACCATATGCTCTTGAAGTACTAGCAGATATGTTTTTTAACTCAACCTTTGACGAAGGAGAGTTATTAAAAGAAAAGAATGTTGTGTTAGAAGAAATTAAAATGTATGAAGATACACCAGATGATATTGTTCACGATATGTTGAGCCGTGCTAGCTTTCAAAACCACGAACTCGGATTTCCTATATTAGGAACGGAAGAAACATTGAACACGTTTACAGGGAATACACTTCGAGATTATATGGATACTCATTACGTTCCGGAAGAAGTAGTCATCTCTGTCGCAGGAAACGTTGATGAATCTTTCATAAAGGAAGTTGAAAAATGGTTCGGTGACTACAAAACAAGTGGAGTTATTAAACCAGTAATTGAAACGCCGGTTTTCTATCCAGAGAAACTTTCTCGTAAGAAAGAAACAGAACAAGCACATCTATGTCTTGGTTTTCCAGGACTTTCTCTTAAAGATAAACGCAGCTACAGTTTGATCATCCTCAATAACATTTTTGGATCAAGCATGTCTAGCCGCTTGTTTCAAGAAGTAAGGGAGCAGAAGGGATTAGCTTATTCGGTGTTCTCTTACCATTCAGCGTTTCAGGATAATGGGATCTTTACTATTTATGGAGGAACAGCTCCACATCAATTAGATGAGCTGTATGATACGGTCTTAAATATAGTTGATGATTTAAAAGAGAACGGAATTACTGACAAAGAGCTGAAAAACTCTAAAGAACAGATAAAAGGAAACTTGATGCTGAGTCTTGAGAGCACGAATAGCAGAATGAGCCGCAATGGAAAACATGAGCTCATCTTAGGTTATCATCGTACCCTTGATGATATGGTCGAATCGATCGATAAAGTGTCCAAAGACGATGTGGACACGTTGGTTCAGTCTATCTTTAGTGAAGGATGTTCAGCATCTCTAGTGAGTCCAAATGGAGAACTTCCAAAAGGACTTCAATAGCATACAGTTATTCTTAAAAAACCCGGAGTTCATCCGGGTTTTTTGCGTTTTCAAAAAACCTCTTTAAAAATGGGCTAAACGTTTCCTAAAATGCCCCAAACATAGGAGTTGCTCGTGAATATAATGATGTTGATTGAAAACTTATGATCGTGTTACTTAGCGTATTGAAATGATGACTTTAAATATTAGTTTTACCGTTGTACAGAAAGTCTTTCTGTAACCAGATAGGCGGGGTGTTCATATGATGTTGAGCGTGGATAGCAATCCCCTGCAAGAAATGGAACAACGGAGAAAGGGGAGAAAGAATGTTAACGGATTTGCATATCGCAGTTTTTGGCGGCGATGCGAGACAGTTAGAAGTTATTCGGAAACTAACAGAACTGGATGCGATACTTACACTTATCGGTTATGACCAACTTGATCACGGATTCACTGGGGCTTCAAAAATGAATATAGATGAAGTAGATTTCTCAAAGTTAGACAGTATCATTCTGCCTGTGAGTGGAACAGGACTGCAAGGGGAGATCGATACCATTTTCTCTAATAAAAAAATGATTCTAACAGAAGATCATCTTAAAAAGACGAAAGACCACTGCCAAGTATTTTCAGGGATCAGCAACTCTTATTTAGATGGTATTACAACAAACAGCAACAGAAAACTAACGAAGTTGTTTGAAAGAGATGATGTTGCGATCTATAACAGCATTCCTACTGTTGAAGGAACGATCATGATGGTCATCCAACACACAGATATAACCATCCATCAATCTAATACGGTTGTTTTAGGCTTTGGACGTGTAGGAATGAGCGTTGCAAGAACTTTCCAAGCATTAGGGGCACGCGTAAAAGTAGGAGCGAGAAAATCTGAACATATGGCTAGGATCTCAGAAATGGGAATGATTCCGTTTCATTTAGATGATCTAAAAAATGAGGTCTTTGAAACGGATGTTTGCATCAACACGATTCCTACACAGATTGTTAATGCTGATGTAATCTCAAAGTTTCCTTCACATACATTAGTTGTTGATCTGGCTTCAAAGCCTGGAGGCACTGACTTTAGGTATGCAGAAAAACGAGGGATTAAAGCACTTCTTGCACCTGGACTGCCAGGAATTGTTGCACCTAAAACAGCGGGTAAGATCGTTGCAAACGTACTTTCGCAGCTCTTAATCAATGAATTTAAGCGGAAGGGGTAATTATAATGGATTTTAAAGGTAAACATATTGGTTTTGGTTTAACGGGATCTCATTGTACGTATGATGCCGTATTTCCACAGATTCAAAAGCTAGTAGAGCTCGGGGCGAATGTTTCTCCATTCTTTACACATACCGTAGGGCACACGTCTACACGTTTTGGAGAAGAAGGAGAATGGGTGGAAAAGATTAAACAGATCACAGGAAATGATCCAGTGGATTCCATCGTAAAGGCTGAACCATTTGGACCGAAAACACCACTAGATTGTATGGTTATTGCTCCGTTGACCGGAAATTCGATAAGCAAGTTTGCTAATGCTATGACAGATTCTCCTGTATTGATGGGAGCAAAAGCAACACTTCGTAACCAAAAACCGGTTGTTCTCGGAATATCGACAAACGATGGTCTTGGATTGAACGGTGTAAATATCATGAGGTTGATGGCGACAAAGAACATCTATTTTATTCCGTTCAGTCAAGATGATCCAGTCAAAAAGCAAAATTCATTAGTCGCTCACATGGATACCCTTATTGAAACAATTGAGCTAGCCATACAAGGGAAACAGCTCCAGCCCGTTCTTAGGGTAAGAGATTTAGGGTAATAGATTGAAACAACAGAAGAAAATCCGTTCATAACCTCAAAGTTTATGATAAAATATGATAAATTATATGGATTAACTAGGAGAAACTAAAACTTTGAGTTTCTCCTTCTGTTGTAGATTGCTTACCTTAAACAATAAAGGAGTTAATAAAGTATGAGCCAAAAATCATTTCATGTAGCTGTAGTAGGAGCAACTGGCGCAGTTGGCCAGCAGATGTTAAACACGTTAAGTGAAAAAAATTTTCCAATAAAGAAACTATCCCTTCTTGCAAGTAAACGTTCAGCAGGACAGGTCATTTCCTTTAATGGAGAATCTCATACGATTCAAGAAGCAACACCAGAGGCATTTGAAGGTGTAGATCTTGCTTTGTTCTCTGCTGGAGGTTCAGTTTCAAAAGCTCTTGCACACGAAGCGGTGAAAAGAGGAGCAATCGTTGTAGACAACACGAGCGCATTCAGGATGGATCCGAACGTACCACTCGTCGTACCAGAGGTAAACGAACAAGATCTTTTAAAACATAATGGAATTATTGCAAATCCGAACTGTTCGACCATACAGATGGTCGTTGCTCTTCAGCCTCTTCACGAAAAGTTCGGTCTTAAAAAAGTAATTGTTTCTACTTATCAAGCTGTTTCAGGAGCAGGAGCAAAAGCAGTTGAGGAATTAAAAGAACAATCAAGAGCGATTCTAAACGATGAATCTTTCGAGGCGTCTATCATGCCTTGTGCTTCAGACAAAAAGCACTATCAGATCGCTTTCAACGCGGTTCCACAAATTGATAAATTTGAAGAGAACGGCTATACATTTGAAGAGTTGAAAATGATGAACGAAACAAAAAAGATTATGCACTTAGAAAATCTAGAGATCGCAGCAACGTGTGTGCGATTACCTGTTGAGACAGGACACTCAGAATCTTTGTATGCAGAATTTGAGAATGGCAACCCTACCGTTCAAGAAATAAGAGAACTATTAAAAACATCTCCAGGCATCACGCTTCAGGATCAGCCTGAAGAACAGATCTACCCTATGCCTGCAATAGCTGCAGGTCTGCCTGATGTTTTTGTTGGCAGAATACGTAAAGACTTAGACCGTGATAACGCCTATCACATGTGGGTAGTATCAGATAACTTACTTAAAGGTGCTGCATATAACTCCGTTCAAATCGCAGAGAGCTTAATCAAATTAGATCTGCTTTAATTTTATAAAGAAGGTGCATTCATGAAGATAATCGTTCAAAAATTTGGGGGAACTTCTTTAAAAGATGACACAGGACGTGTTGAAGCGATCCGTCATATTAAAAATGCTGTAGAAGAAGGCTATAAAGTGGTTTGTGTCGTTTCAGCAATGGGACGTTTCGGTGATCCTTACGCTACTGATACTTTATTAAGCCTTGTAGGGGATAAAAATAAGATTTCTAACAGAGAACAAGACCTCTTGTTGTCTTGCGGAGAAATCATTTCATCAGTTGTATTCTCTGGAATGTTAAATACAACAGGTCTTTCATCTGTAGCCTTAACAGGTCCACAAGCAGGCTTTAGAACCAATGATGACTTCTCAAATGCTAGAATTATAGATATGAAAGTAGATCGGATAAAGTCAGAACTTGAACATCATCAAGTAGTAGTTGTTGCAGGTTTTCAAGGCCAATCTAAAACTGGAGATATCGCAACACTTGGTAGAGGTGGAAGTGACACGAGTGCTTCGGCATTAGGAGCTGCTTTAGAAGCTGAGTTTATTGATATTTTTACAGATGTAGAAGGGGTAATGACTGCTGACCCTAGACTTGTTAAAGATGCAAGACCGCTATCCGTCGTAACATATGCTGAAATCTGCAACATGGCTTATCAAGGAGCAAAGGTCATTCATCCACGTGCTGTAGAGATCGCCATGCAAGCCAAGATCCCGTTAAGAATTCGTTCAACCTATTCAGATCTTCCAGGAACCCTTGTTACATCAGCCGTAAAGGGACCTGCTGGTAAAGACGTTCAGGAATCGATCATCACGGGTATTGCACATGTTTCAAACATTACTCAAATTAAAGTGTATGCCAACGATGGTCAGTATGACCTTCATACAAAAGTGTTCAAAGCCATGGCCCAAGAACAAATTTCAGTAGACTTTATCAACATCAGTCCAAAAGGTGTCGTATATACGATCATGGAAGACAAGACGGATATGGCTTTAGCAAAATTAAAAGATCTTGGATACGAACCTGAAGTGAACCGTGATTGTGCTAAAGTATCAGCAGTGGGAGCTGGCATCGCAGGAACGCCAGGGGTTACAGCAGCTATCGTAGAATCATTATCTAGCAGGAACATACAAATCTTACAATCTGCTGATTCGCATACGACGATCTGGGTGCTGGTTAAGAAAGCAGATCTGATTGAATCGGTAAATGCTCTTCATTCCGCTTTTCGTTTGAATGAGGAAGGAATATCTGCGAACTTACAAGAAATTGTACAGCAGCAGTTTAATGAGTATTGAGGAGTGAAGTAAATGAATTTTGGTAGTATTAGCACTGCGATGGTAACGCCTTTTGACAGCAAAGGGAACATCGATTTTGGCAGAACGACGAAACTGGTTAACCATCTGCTTAACAATGGAACGGATAGTCTAGTAGTAGCTGGGACTACCGGAGAGTCTGCGACTTTGACTACAGAAGAAAAAATAGCGCTTTTTAAACATGTTGTAAAAGTAGTCGATGGCAGAGTACCTGTGGTTGCAGGAACAGGAAGTAACAATACGAAAGCATCCATTGATCTTTCAAAAAAAGCTGAAGAAATCGGTGTGGATGCAATTATGATCGTAGCACCGTATTATAATAAACCAAGTCAAGAGGGTATCATCGCTCATTATAAAGCAATTGCAAGTGCAATCAGCCTTCCAATCATGGCGTATAACATACCGGGAAGATCAGTAATTACATTTTCGGTTGAAACCGTGCTTCGACTAGCTGAAGTACCGAACATTGTTGCATTAAAAGATGCAGGCGGAAATTTAGATACAATGAGTGAAGTTATTGAGAATACTCCGGACGACTTTGTTGTTTACAGCGGTGACGACGGTCTAACCCTTCCTTCTTTAGCAATAGGAAGTGCGGGAATCGTTTCAGTGGCTTCACATGTGATCGGTAACGAGATGCAAACGATGATTAAAGCGTTTAGCAATGGCGAAAATAAAGAAGCTGCTCGTATTCACCGAAAGTTGCTCCAGGTTATGCAGGAGCTCTTTAAAGCACCGAGTCCCGCTCCTGTAAAAACAGCGCTACAATTAAGAGGGCTTGATGTTGGTGGAGTCAGATTGCCGTTATTACCTTTAAATCAATCTGAAAGAGAAGCACTCTCAAACAGATTAAACAGCTTGTAAAACAGTAAAACAGGGCTTCGCATGTGATTTATATGCGCTGCCCTTTTTTGATGTTTCCGCATTTTGTCGAAAATCGGTTAAATAATTTTATCCGTGAAATTATTGGCTCTATATGTGAATATATTTTGATTTAACATGAAAATAAAATGGATTACCGTGAAATTATTTAACTTTGCGATTTCCACAAACAAAACGAACGCTTCAATCTAGATCAAACAGCGGCAACGGCTCCCATGTAAAACAAAAAAGCCCTGATTCAATCAAGAAACATCGAATCAGAGACTTAATTCTATCATTATTGATCGTACTGCCAGCTGGTGTCTAAATACAGAAAAACTTAGTCCAAAGTTTCAATACTATTACGTACAACGATAACCTTATTTTTATTTGTCTTTTGCTCAGTCTTGTTTTGTATTCCTCTCATAGAGTATAATGTTTTTAAGTGACGTGATCGGGAAATATTTTTTTACATACAACATAGGAGGAATATACACATTGTCAAAACAAAATAGAGATAAAATTAAAGTTTTTGCCTTGGGCGGAGTCGGTGAGATCGGCAAAAACATGTATGTAGTGGATACAGGTGAGGAAATTTTTGTTATGGACTCAGGTCTTATGTTCCCTCAAGAGGAAATGCTTGGAATCGACATCGTCATACCAGATGTGACCTACTTGAAGGAAAACCTGGAGCGTGTGACTGGAATCTTCTTAACTCATGCCCATGAAGACCATATCGGTGGCCTTCCATATGTCTTAAGACAAGTACCTGTACCTGTTTATGGAACGCGTTTGACATTAGGACTAGTAGAAGCAAAATTAAAAGAAGCGGGACTTTTGCGCTCCACAGAATTAAATATGATTGAAACGAACCAAAAGCTTTCATTCAACAGTGCGAAGGTAAGTTTCTTCCACGTAAATCACAGTATTCCAGATGCAGTAGGAATTGCAATTCACACGTCACAGGGAATTATTGCAAATACTGGTGATTTTAAGATCGATCATACACCGATCGATGGACAGCATACCGAATTTGGGAAGATTTCAAGCCTAGCTGAAGAAGGAGTACTGTGTCTGCTTTCAGACAGTACGAATGCAGAACGACCAGGATCTACAGGTCCAGAAGCACAAGTTGGACAAGAGATCCTTGATGTATTCCAAGCGGCAAAGGGAAGAATCATCATTGCTTCCTTCGCTTCAAATGTACATCGTGTTCAGCAAGTAATGAACGCAGCTGCCAAAACAAACAGAAAAGTAGCTGTTAACGGAAGAAGTATGGTAAAAGTTGTTGATATTGCATCACAGCTAGGTTATTTGACGATTGAAAAAGATCTGTTAGTTACGATCGATCAAGCAAACGATTACAGCGATGAAAAGGTTGTCATCTTAACAACAGGAAGCCAAGGCGAATCAATGGCGGCGTTGTCTAGAATGGCGCAAAAATCACATAAACAGATCGCACTTCGACCTTCAGATACAGTCGTTATTGCCGCTACCCCGATACCTGGCAATGAAACTTCTGTCGCGAAGATGGTTGATAAACTGATGCGTACAGGAGCAGATGTTATCTTTGGCCAGAAGAAGGTTCATGTATCAGGACACGGTAGTGCTGAGGAGCTTAAGTTCATGCTCAGTATGATGAGACCTAAATATTTTATGCCGGTTCACGGTGAATATAAGATGCAAAAAGCGCATCAAAAATTAGCGATTGAAGTTGGAGTTGAAAAAGACAACATTTTTATCGTTGATAAAGGTGAAGTGGTGGAGTTCGCTAACGGATTCGCGCAAAAAACCGGAAAAGTGCCTTCAGGAAACGTATTAGTAGATGGACTCGGTGTAGGAGATATCGGAAACATCGTGCTTCGTGACCGTAAACTTTTATCACAAGATGGAATCTTAGTCGTTGTCGTTACGATCAGCAAAGATTCACATAAGCTGATCTCAGGACCTGAGATCATCTCAAGAGGATTTGTATATGTTCGTGAAAGTGAAGCTCTTCTTCACGAAGCAAATACAAAAGTTCGTGATGTACTTGAAAAGTGCATGAACGAAAATATGAAAGAATGGTCTAGTCTGAAATCAAACGTCAGAGATACATTAAGTCAGTATCTATTTGAAAAAACCAAGAGAAGACCAATGATCATGCCGATTATTATGGAAATTTAACCCGCTGATAAAGCGGGTTTTTATTTTTTTCTCATATGAATGGAAATTACGCCCATACTAAGAAGAACCTAACTTAGAAGGGGTATGAATTATGGATCAGACACCAGAAACAGAAGCACCACAAACAGATGCACCATCAAAGAAAGATGAAAGCTCAGGACTTATTCAGAAGATACAGTCGCTAGGACAGACGAACGTTCCCACAATGGAAGGCTCAAGCATACATTGTTTGACGATTGTAGGTCAGATCGAAGGACATATGCAGCTTCCTCCTAACAACAAAGCGACCAAATACGAACATTTGATTCCGCAATTAGTAGCCATTGAACAGAATCATAAGATCGAAGGGCTACTTGTAATCTTGAACACAGTTGGTGGAGATGTGGAAGCTGGCCTTGCTATCTCTGAGATGATCGCTTCTCTTTCAAAGCCTAGTGTATCCCTCGTATTAGGAGGAGGACATTCCATAGGAGTTCCAATAGCGGTAAGCGCTAATTATTCGTTCATCGCACCAACGGCTACCATGACGATCCATCCGGTTCGATTAACAGGTCTGGTCATTGGGGTACCGCAAACGTTTGAGTATTTAGATAAGATGCAGGACCGTGTGATCTCTTTCGTAACGAGCCATTCCGATATCACGGAAGAGCGATTTAAAGAACTGATGTTTTCTAAAGGGAACCTGACACGAGATATCGGTACGAATGTCATTGGAACAGATGCGGTGAGTGATGGACTCATAAACGCAGTAGGCGGAGTGGGGCAAGCGATCAAGAAGTTGAATGAGTTGATCGAAGCGAACAAAAAAGAAGAGGATAAAGGGTTGCCACAATGATCTGGTATACGATGCAGCCTTTTGAATTGATGTTTCCGGAAGAAGGAAACGAACATTCGGCGCAGAATGTAATACTTTATAATGATGTCCCTGTCCTCGTAGAACGTATCGGTGATGAGAAAAGAATCGTTCAGATCATGAGCACAGACCCTTCTCATTTTTTACTAGAAGACTGTCAACCTGGAATGGTGCTGCGAAATTTTTAAAAAAGTCATCTAAGAATTATGCTATACTATCTTAAAGCAGCCTTCTGATTTGCAGGGCTGCTTTTCTTTCTATTTTTGTTCATACATACATAATATTGCATGCTAGTGAGGTGAAAAAAATGGCAAAAAACAAAAAAAAGAAAGCTAAAAATAAAGGCAGATGGAAAGAGCAGCTGACGTTTGAGATTGCAGGGCTCACCATCCTCGCATTATCATCTCTAGCACTTGCTAAGATGGGTAATGTAGGAATGGCATTTGTTCATCTACTGCGATTCTTTAGTGGAGAATGGTACGGTATACTTCTGCTTGCTTGTATATTATTATCTTTTTATTTGATATGGAAAAGAAGCTGGCCGGTCTTGGTATCCAAAAAATTAACAGGTGTGTATATACTCTTCTTCTCATTTCTAGTATTGAGCCACCTAACTTTGTTTGAACATTTAACGAACGGTGGGGAATGGAAAGACGCTTCTGTTATAAGAAACACTTGGGATCTTTATTGGATGCAGCTTCAAGGGGAAACCTCAACCAACGATATTGGCGGGGGACTTGTAGGAGCTATCGGTTTTGCTCTATTTTATTTTTTGTTTGGAGCTGGAGGAACAAAGCTTGTCATCTTCTTTTTAATAATAGGGAGCCTTTTGTTGATCTCGGGTAAATCGTTATCCGTTCTTCTTCAGAAACTAGTCGATACATCCAGTTCAGCAACTTCTAAAATGAAAGAATACTTACAAGAAAAGAAAACGTCACTTGCTGAAGAAAGAACAAAAAAAATAAAAGAAAAGAAAAATTTAACGCCGGCAACTGTAGATGATGAAGAAGATACAGAAGAGATCATCATCTCTGAAGATCCAGTAATTGAAGATTTTACAAAAAGGGTTCAACAAACAGAGAGCGGCGTTCAGTTGAAATTTGCTCCTCAGGTGTACGGTGAGAATGAAGAAAAAGAAGATGAAAAGGATGCTAGAGGGTCTGAAGATGAGCCGACACCTTCACCTTTACCTGTTAATTTTGGTGATGAAGTAATCCAGAACGAACATTATCAGCTTCCGACGATGAAACATCTTAGAACGCCTCAAAATAGTGGTCAGCACAAAGACAAGCAATATGCTGCAAGCAAGAGCAATGCGAAGAAACTTGAAAAAACGTTTGAAAGCTTTGGGGTAAAAGCAAAAGTTCTTAAAGTTCACCTGGGACCCGCCGTTACAAAGTATGAAGTGTACCCAGATGTAGGTGTTAAAGTAAGTAAGATTGTGAATTTATCAGATGACTTAGCTCTTGCATTAGCAGCAAAAGATATTCGGATCGAAGCACCGATACCAGGAAAATCAGCTGTTGGAATCGAGGTGCCCAATCAGGAGATCTCGATGGTGACATTAAGAGAAGTGCTTGAGGCACCACAATTTTCTGGACAACAATCACCACTCGCTATCGGTCTAGGAAGAGATATCTCTGGTGAACCGATCATCGCAGATCTTTCTAAGATGCCTCACTTACTTGTGGCAGGAGCAACCGGAAGCGGTAAAAGTGTGTGTGTAAACGGCATTATTACGAGTATTCTAATGAGAGCTAAACCACACGAAGTGAAAATGATGATGATTGATCCAAAGATGGTGGAATTGAATATGTATAACGGAATACCACATCTCTTGGCGCCAGTCGTCACTGAACCGAAGAAGGCAGCTCAAGCATTAAAAAGAGTGGTCTCTGAGATGGAGCGTAGGTATGAACTATTTTCCCATAGCGGTACACGAAACATCGAAGGTTACAATGAATCGATAAGAAAACAAAATGCTAAAGGTGATGCAAAACAGCCTTTTTTACCTTATATCGTAGTTATAGTTGATGAACTAGCTGATTTGATGATGGTTGCTTCAGGTGACGTAGAGGATGCGATCACTCGTCTTGCTCAGATGGCTCGAGCAGCAGGGATTCACTTAATTATTGCAACCCAGCGTCCGTCTGTGGATGTAATAACAGGTGTTATTAAAGCGAACATTCCGTCACGAATTGCGTTTAGTGTTTCTTCACAAACTGACTCTAGAACGATACTTGATATGGGAGGGGCAGAGAAGCTTTTAGGGAGAGGAGATATGTTGTTCTTCCCTTCAGGAGCATCAAAACCCGTTCGCGTTCAAGGGGCGTTTCTATCAGATGAAGAAGTAGAAGCGATCGTAGATCACTGTGTGACACAGCAAAGAGCTCAATACCAAGCAGAGATGATTCCTACTGAAGAAGCAGAACCTGCGGTCATGGAGTCTGAAGATGACCTGTTTGGTGATGCTGTAAGATTAGTCGTTGATATGCAGACAGCTTCAGTTTCTATGCTTCAAAGAAGATTTCGCATCGGTTATTCAAGGGCGGCAAGATTAATCGACTCGATGGAATCGAAAGGAATCGTAGGACCCTATGAAGGATCCAAACCTCGTGAAGTGCTGATATCTGCTATGCCGGACGAAAAAGAAGCTTCTAGTTCATAGGTCATAGGAAAACGGGCTCATACGGGCTCGTTTTCCTTTTCTGTTGGAATTTAATTCAATTTATGTAAAATACAAAGAACACCTATTAAAAATTTGTAAAAATAGTATTTATTTATAGAAATAAAAATGGTATAGTAATGTCGATTCTACTAATAATTTGTCATACGTCGAACAACTTAGTTAAGGTGGTTTTGGAATGTCAATAAAGGCTGACCATCGCTTGTTATATATAAAAGTGATTGAAAAGTTAAAAAAAGATATTGAAGAAGGTATTTATAAAGAAGGAGAAAAACTTCCTTCTGAGTTTGAACTATCAAAACAGCTTGGAATCTCAAGAGCTACACTGCGTGAGGCGCTTCGTATTTTAGAAGATGAAAACGTACTCATTCGAAAACATGGTGTGGGTACTTTTGTAAGAACTCGTGCTTTGTTCTCATCTGGCATTGAAGAACTTTACAGTGTGACCGATATGATAGAAAGAGGCGGCAAACGTGCTGGGACTATTTTCCTAAAGTCGCAGATGACTGACGTTACAGAAGAACTGCTTAGCAAGTTTAACAATTCATTGCCTGAAGGACTCATGATGATGGAGCGTGTCCGTACGGCAGATGGTGAACCAGTCGTTTTTTGTATAGATCATATGCCAGCGCACCTTTTCCCTGCAAAAGGATTGCACGATTATGAGTCATTCTTAGAGATGTTGGAAAAAGAAACGGGTAGACGTGTTATGTATGCGGTAACAAACATTGAACCGATCGGATATCACGAAAGAGTTTCTGAAATATTGGAAAGCGATGAACGCGTTCCACTCCTCATCTTAAAACAAATGCATTACGATCAATTTGATGAACCTGTACTCTATTCTTGCAACTATTTTAGATCTGATAAGTTTTTGTTCTCTGTTTTAAGAAAGCGCTTATAGTTAAAGTCTTTTTTAGGGGGTGATCGGTACTTTATTTTGCAGCATTGGTTTTAGTCATTAAAATGAAAACACTTACAGGGGGAAAATGACTTGAAAAAGAAATTAGGATTAATGGTAACTGCAATGTTAACTGCCGGTACGATTCTTGCCGGATGTGGATCTTCTGATGACGGGAAGTCTTCTGGCGGAGGAGAGAAAAAAGACTTTAAAGTAGCGATGGTAACAGACACTGGCGGTGTAGACGATAAGTCTTTCAACCAGTCAGCTTGGGAAGGTCTAACAAAGTTCGGTAAAGATAATAGTTTAGAAGAGAGCAAAGGATACAAGTACTTGCAATCTACTGCACAAAGTGATTATAAGCCGAACCTAAACTCACTTATTCGTCAAAAATACGATGTAGTTTTTGGAATCGGATTCTTGATGGGAACTGATGTAGAAACAGTAGCGAAACAACAGCCTGATGCAAAACTTGCAATCGTTGATATGGTTGTTAAAGGTGATAACGTAGCGAATATTACTTTCTCTGAACATGAAGGTTCGTTCTTAGTAGGTCTAGTTGCTGGTATGCAATCTAAATCGAACAAAGTAGGATTCGTTGGTGGTGTTAACAGTGAACTGATCAAGAAGTTTGAAAATGGATTTAAAGCGGGAGTTCTAACAGCGAACCCTAAAGCTGAAGTTCTTGTTCAATATGCAGAAGACTTCAACAAAGCTGAAAAAGGACAACAGATCGCGAACACGTTCTATCAACAAGGTGCTGATGTAATCTATCATGCTGCTGGTGGAACAGGTATGGGTGTGTTCACTGAAGCGAAGAACCGTAAGAAAAACGGTGAAGATGTTTGGGTAATCGGAGTTGACCGTGACCAACACGAAGAAGGTATGCCTGAGAACGTAACACTTACTTCAATGGTAAAACGTGTAGACCAAGCAGTTTACGAAGTTTCTGAACAAGCGATGAACGGTAAGTTCCCAGGTGGGAAAATCGTAGAATTCGGTCTTAAAGAAGATGGAGTAGGTATCGCTCCAACTCAAGAGAACGTTGAAGAGAAATCACTTCAATCTGTAGAAGATTTCAAAAAGAAAATCATCGCTGGCGAAGTGAAAGTTCCTAAGACAGACGCTGAATTTGAAGAGTTCAAGAAGAACTTAAAATAATTCAAGTGAAACAAGTTAAATAATTGGCCAGGACTTGGCATAAGCCAAGTCCTTCCTTATGCAATAAGGGGGGAGCAAGAATATGGAATATGTAATCGATATGCGTAACATCCGAAAAGAATTCCCTGGAATCGTCGCGAATGATAACATCACGCTTCAAGTAAAAAAAGGGGAGATCCATGCATTACTAGGAGAGAATGGTGCAGGAAAATCAACGTTAATGAATGTTTTGTTCGGTCTTTACGAACCTGAACAAGGGGAGATCTTCGTAAAAGGAAATAAAGTGGTGAACAATGATCCGAATATTGCCAACTCGCTTGGTATTGGGATGGTTCATCAGCACTTTATGCTCGTTGATAAGTTTACTGTTACCGAAAATATCATTCTTGGAAAAGAACCTACTAAAGGCGGAAGAGTGGATTTACAAACAGCTGCAAAAGAAGTACAAGCTCTTTCAGATCAATATGGACTTCGTGTAGATCCTAACGCAAAGATTGAAAATATCTCAGTTGGTATGCAGCAACGTGTAGAAATTTTGAAAACGCTTTATAGAGGAGCGGATATTCTCATTTTTGATGAGCCGACTGCCGTGTTAACACCTCAAGAAATCGTAGAACTTATTCAAATCATGAAAAAGCTTGTTAATGAAGGCAAGTCTATCATCCTTATCACTCATAAATTAAAAGAGATCATGGAAGTTTGTGACCGCTGTACGGTTATAAGAAGAGGGAGAGGCGTTGGTACGGTAGACGTTAGCGATTCTAACCCTGATTCTTTGGCAGCGATGATGGTTGGTCGTGAAGTAAACTTTAAAGTTGAAAAAAATGATGCTGTTCCTAAAGAGGCTGTATTGAAGATTAAAGATCTTGTCGTTCAGGATAGCAGAAAAGTGCCTGCGGTTAACGGCCTGAACTTGACGGTTCATGCTGGGGAGATTGTTGGAATCGCTGGAGTTGACGGAAACGGACAATCTGAACTATTAGAAGCAATCACAGGTCTTCATAAAGTTCACGAAGGATCTATACATCTGCGTGATAAAGAGATTACGAATAAGTCTCCTCGAAATGTTACAGAGAACGGTCTGAGTCATATTCCGCAAGATAGGCATAAACATGGACTTGTATTGGACTTTTCAGTAGGAGAGAACATGGTACTCCAAACGTATTATCAAAAGCCATATTCTAAGTCTGGAATTTTAAACTTTAAACCGATTTTTGATAAAGCGAAAAAGTTGATCGAAGAATACGATGTTCGTACACCTGATGCTTATACGCCAGCACGTGCACTATCCGGTGGAAATCAGCAAAAAGCGATCATCGCTAGAGAAGTTGACCGTGATCCGGACTTTTTGATCGCCGCTCAGCCAACTCGAGGTCTTGATGTTGGGGCGATTGAATTCATTCATTCCAAGCTGATCGAACAAAGGGATAATGGAAAAGCGGTTCTGCTTGTTTCTTTTGAGTTGGAAGAGATCATCAACGTGAGTGACCGAATCGCAGTGATGTATGAAGGAAAGATCGTTGCGATCGTAAATCCGAAAGAAACAACAGAACAAGAACTGGGTCTACTGATGGCTGGAGGAAAGAGAGGTACCGTTCATGCAGAATAATACAAAAAAAATAAAATTTATAGTGCCTCTTATTTCTGTATTTCTAGGTCTATTGATTGGTGGCATCATCATGCTGATCAGCGGATATAAGCCGATTGAAGCTTATGTAGCGCTTTTTCAAGGTATTTTTGGTGGATCATATTATATAGGTGAAACAATTAGGCAGATGTCACCTCTTATCTTGTCAGGACTTGCTGTTGCATTTGCGTTTAGAACCGGATTATTTAATATCGGAGTAGAAGGACAGCTTTTAGTCGGTTGGTTAGCTGCTGTTTATGTAGGGATTTTTGTTGATGCCCCAGCGATCATTCATATTCCTCTCGCTGTACTTGCTGCAGGTGTTGCCGGTGCATTATGGGGATCTGTTCCTGGTATTTTAAAAGCGCGCTTTAAAGTTCATGAGGTTATTACAACGATTATGATGAACTATATCGCACTTTATAGCACAAATGAAATCATCCGTAATTTTATGCTTGCTCCGGGTGAGCGAACGGAGAACGTAAAAGAATCCGCTTCTCTTGCTTCACCGTTTTTACAAAGTATTACTGAATACTCGACATTGCATTTTGGAATCATTGTAGCGATCGTTGCAGCAGTAATCATGTGGTTCTTATTATGGAGAACAACATTAGGTTATGAACTACGTGCTGTAGGTTTCAATCAGCATGCATCTCAGTACGCTGGAATCAACGTTTCGAAAAACATCGTTCTATCCATGGCGATCTCAGGAGCATTCGCAGGGATTGCAGGAAGTATGGAAGGATTAGGTACGTATCAATACATGACGATCAATGCCGGATTTACCGGTGTAGGATTTGATGGGATCGCCGTTGCACTTTTAGGTGCGAACAGTGCGATCGGTGTTATTTTAGGTGCTGCACTATTCGGCGGATTAAAGATTGGTGCCCTGAACATGCAAGCTATAGCAGGTGTTCCAACTGAACTTGTAGGTGTTGTAATTGCTCTAATCATCTTCTTTGTAGCGTGCAGCTATCTTGTTCATTGGTTGATGAACCGTGTGAACAGAGGAGGTAAGATCTGATGAGTTTTATGGATATTCTAGCACTAATCATACCTGCTGCAATCGTGTCTGCTGCTCCTTTAATCTTTACCGCTCTAGGTGGCGTTTTTAGTGAAAGGTCTGGAGTTGTAAATATCGGATTAGAAGGTCTCATGCTTTTTGGTGCTTTTACAGGAGCCGTAACGATCTATTACGGAGAACAGTTCGGATTAGATGGTGCAGCACCATGGGTCAGTTTTGTTGTAGCTATGATCGTAGGAGCACTATTTGCATCTATTCATGCCGTTGCAAGTATCTCGTTAAAAGCGGACCAAGTTGTTAGTGGAGTTGCAATCAACTTCTTGGCAGCGGGACTCGCGATCTTCTTAACGAAAAAAATCTTTAATGCAGGACAAACACCTGTTATTTCAGAACGTATCTCAAAAAGTGACATTCCGTTCTTATCAGATATTCCGATAATCGGTAAACTATTTTTCTCAAATGCGTATCTGACTTCTTATCTAGCAGTATTTGTAGCTTTAATCGTGTGGTATGTTCTTTACAAAACCCCATTTGGTCTTCGCCTTCGTTCAGTAGGTGAACACCCGATGGCAGCAGATACGATGGGAATCAACGTTAAAAAGATGCGTTATGTCGGAGTTCTGTTGAGTGGAGCTCTAGCTGGTCTAGGTGGAGCTGTTTATGTAGCTTCTATCTCAGGTAACTTCACACACTCTACGATCACAGGACAAGGCTTCATGGCTCTAGCTGCCATGATCTTTGGTAAATGGCATCCACTTGGAGCTTTAGGAGCTGCTTTATTCTTCGGACTAGCACAAGCGATCAGCATCTCTGGAGCACAGATTCCAGGTCTTCAAGATATTCCAAAAGTATTCTTGCTGATCGCACCATACGTTCTCACGATACTAGCTTTAGCTGGACTTGTAGGACGTGCGGATGCGCCGAAAGCTCTTGGTACACCTTACGAAAAAGGAAAAAGGTAACAAAAAAGTCCGCCATTCGGTGGACTTTTTTTGTTTTACAAGGAGGAATGTCATGTCAGGTATCGAAAATGGGTAAACTAGGATGTAGACATAATGAAAGGGGTACTTATTCAATGGGAATTGTTAATCATAAAAAAACCAATCTCCACGGCATGACTGTACATACGATCGAAACCAAAAAGTATAAGACAACATCGTTCATACTTCAGGTAAAAGAACCGATCAACGAAAAGAATGTAACAAAGCGAGCTCTGCTTGCTTATGTTTTACAGAGCGGAACGAAGGATTTTCCTTCTTCAAAAGAGCTGAGAAGTGCTTTGGATGATCTTTATGGAGCTACATTGAATGCTGATCTTTCTAAAAAAGGTGAGAATCAAGTGATCAGTATTCGGATGGAGGTAGCGAACGAGAAATTTTTATCCAATTCAGAACCTGTTCTAGATAAAGCCTTCCATCTATTATCTCAAGTTCTTCTAGCCCCACCTTTAGAAGGTGATGTGTTTAAAGAGGGAATCGTAAAAAAAGAAAAGCGCAGTCTGAAACAACAGATCGAATCGATCTATGATGACAAGATGCGTTATGCAAATAAACGACTGTTAGAAGAGATGTATGACACAGAGCCATACCGGTTAAATGTGTATGGAAACGGTGATGAAGTGGATTCGATCTCATCCAAAGAACTTTTTGATTATTATCAAGAAGTGATTAGAAACGATAAGATCGATCTTTATGTGATCGGTGATATTTCAACAGATGAGATGGTTGAGAAAGTTAGTAAGCATTTTCGTTTTTCAAAAGATAGAAAAGAAGATGAGACTAAAGCGGTGAATGCTAGAGATGAAAAAAGAATCTCTGAAGTTAAAGAAATCTTTGAAGAACAGGATGTACAACAAGGAAAGCTGCACATGGGTTATCGCACGTATACCACTTATGCAGATGATGATTATTTCGCTCTACAAGTGTTTAACGGTATTTTCGGCGGTTTTTCTCATTCCAAGTTGTTCATGAACGTTCGTGAAAAAGAAAGTTTGGCTTATTATGCAGCTTCTCGGTTCGAGAGCCATAAAGGAGCTGTTTTTGTTATGAGCGGAATTGAGACTGCCAATTACGAAAAAGCTGTAAAAATCATTAAAGAACAACATGAAGAAATGAAAAAGGGTAATATCACGGACTCTGAATTTGAACAGACGAAAGCGATGATCAACAACCAAGTGTTAGAGACGATCGACCATCCGATCGGTCTATCGGAAGTACTATATCATAATGTTGTTGCAGGGACAGATCGCTCCATCGAAGAGTGGATGGAAGGAATAAAGAAAGTAACAAAAGACGATGTGGTTGCAGTAGCAAAAAAAGTAACACTTGATACGATTTTCTTCTTGAAGGGAGCTGGCACGAATGGGAATGAAAACGTTTGATCAATTAGATGAAACGCTACACTATGAAGAACTGCCGAACGGGTTAAAGGTATATGTTCTTGAAAAGAAAGGATTTAACAAGACATACGCTACGTTTACAACTCATTACGGATCGGTGGATAATCACTTTAAACCATTGGGTAAAGATGAAAATGTCAAAGTTCCTGATGGAATCGCACATTTTCTGGAGCACAAACTTTTTGAAAAAGAGCATGGAGATGTTTTTCAAGATTTTAGTAAACAAGGTGCATCTGCCAACGCGTTCACGACATTTAACAGAACCGCTTATCTGTTTTCAACAACCGGTGATGTGAAGAAGAACTTAACCACTTTGATCGACTTCGTACAAGAACCATATTTTACAGAAAAGACGGTCGAGAAAGAAAAAGGAATCATCGGTCAAGAGATCAGAATGTACGATGATAACCCGGATTGGCGCGTTTATTTTGGCCTGATAGAAAATATGTATCACCATCATCCGGTCAAGATCGATATCGCTGGAACAGAAAAATCCATCGCTAAGATTACAAAAGATGATCTTTATGAATGTTATGAGACGTTTTATCACCCTAGCAACATGATTCTTTTTATCGTAGGGCCAATAGATGCTAAAGAAATTTTGAATTTCGTTAAAGACAATCAATCACAAAAATCGTTTAAGGAAAAAGAACACATCGAAAGATTTTTTGATGAGGAGCCACAAACGGTCGCAAAATCAAAGAAAGTCATCGAGATGACGGTGCAGACGCCGAAATGCTATATGGGTTATAAAGAAGCTACTCCTAATCGCCAAGGAAAAGAGTTGATGAAACATGAACTAAGTGTCAACCTTCTTCTAGAAATGATGTTCGGGAAAAGCTCGCCGAATTATGAAACATTGTATGAAGAAGGGTTGATCGACCAGACGTTCTCTTTTGATTACACAGAAGAAAATGGATTTGGATTCAGCATGCTCGGAGGAGACACTCGTTCTCCAGATGGATTTGTTGAAAGAATCTCTGGGATGGTTGAAGCCTTTAAACAACAGTCGATCGATGAAGATTCATTTAATCGTGCTCGTAAAAAGAAGATCGGTGCTTTTTTAAGATCATTGAACTCACCGGAGTTTATTGCAAATCAGTTCACTCGCTATGCGTTCAATGAAATGGACCTTTTTGATGTGATTCCGGTTTTCGAATCACTTACAGTTCCCGATGTTGAAGAAGTCTTACAGAATCACTTTAAAAAAGAAGCAATGACCGTTTGCCAAGTTCAAAAAAAGAAGTCATAATAAATGAAAAAAAACATCCTGCTGAGGTAGGGTGTTTTTTTAGAGCAATGAGGGATTAACATTGAAAAATGCGCTTGTCACAGGAGCATCCGGAGCTATCGGGAGCGAGATCAGCCATATGTTGGCATCAAATGGTTGTGGATTATACCTTCACTACAACACCAATCTAAGTGCAGCAGAAAAGCTGCAGAAAGAATTAAAAGATAAATACGGAGTACCTGTCTTTATCGTGTCTGCTGACCTGTCCAAAGCAGAAGGACCAAAAGCATTGTTGGCTCAAATTCAAGAGCCCATCGATGTGTTCGTTTTTAATTGTGGTTCTGCTCAATTTGGTCTACTCACTGATTTTACTGAACAATCCATAACAGAGACGATGCAGTTGCACCTTTTAAGTGCGATCTCACTAACAAAAGCCATTGTTCCTAACATGATTCAGAAAAAATCAGGAAAGATCGTCATGATCTCTTCTGTTTGGGGAGAAGTAGGTGCTGCGTGTGAAACTGTATACTCTGCTGCAAAAGGCGGATTAAATACGTTTGTTAAAGCACTGTCAAAAGAATTAGCTCCTAGTCACATTCAAGTGAATGGTGTTTCTCCTGGGGTCATCTCGACGCCAATGATGGATCAGTTTTCAGACGAGGAGAAGCGTATGTTAACTGAGGACATACCTGCAGGACGTTTTGGAGAACCACGTGAAGTTGCTCATGCTGTTGAATTTTTAATGAGCGAAAAAGCAGACTATATCTCAGGTCACATCCTTTCTATAAACGGATCGTGGTTTACTTAAAAAAACATGTATAAAAAGAGTGAAACTAAGAGATATTAATGCTGTATCAACCTTGAAGGAGGAGACAGCATGTCTGTATTAGACAACTTTGGTCAATGGAAAGATTTCTTGGCAGAGCGTTTAAATCACGCGGAACACGAAGGTATGAACCACGATACGATCTCGAACTTAGCAACGGAGATCGGTGGATACTTAGCGAACCACGTTGAACCAAAAAACGAGGAAGAAAAAGTTCTTGCCGATCTTTGGAAAGTGGCTGATGAAAACGAAAGACACGCCATCGCTAACATGATGGTAAAGCTAGTTCAAAACGACGGTAGCCGCTAAATGGTGAAGGATGTTAAGAATTTTTTCTTAACATCCTTTTATTTTGCTTTCATAATAAATTGAAATCATTTATTATTAGAAACAAGAATAGATGTAGAATTTTGTTTCATTTTGAAAGAATAAGGAGATGAATTATGGGAGAGCAAGAATGGTATTTAGAGTATGAGATACATAAAAACCGGCCGGGTCTCCTAGGGGATATATCTTCCTTATTAGGTATGCTTGGAATTAACATCGTCACGATTAACGGTGTTGATAACGAGCGACGTGGAATGCTTCTGATCATTGATAACGAAGAAAAGATCAACCGGCTTCAATCGATCTTAGATTCAATGGATAACATTACAGTAACCAAGTTTCGAAAACCGAAGCTTCGCGATCGTCTCGCTGTAAGACACGGCAGATATATTGAACGCGACGCTGACGATAAGAAAACGTTTCGTTTTATTAGAGATGAACTTGGTATATTAGTTGACTTTTTAGCTGAATTATATAAAGTTGAAGGACATAAATTAATCGGCGTTAGAGGCATGCCGCGTGTGGGGAAAACTGAGAGTATCGTTGCATCCAGTGTTTGTGCGAATAAACGTTGGGTCTTTATTTCATCGACGTTATTGCGTCAGACCGTTAGGAGTATGCTAGCGGATGATGAATACGATTCTGACCACGTTTTTATTATTGATGGTGCAGTCTCAGCACGTAATATGAATGATAAGCATTGGCAGCTCATACGAGAGATCATGAGGCTTCCTGCAGCGAAAGTTGTGGAACATCCTGATCTTTTTGTTCAGCAAACGGAATATACACTTGATGATTTTGACTACATTATCGAGCTAAAAAGTCATCGTGATGAAGAAATTACATATGAAGCTCTGAAACAAGATCAAACAGGATTCGGAAATTTAGAATGACGTAAGTAGGTGGGAAGGTTGACAGAACTCGGTAAGTTATTAAAAGAAAAACGTGAAGAAAAAGGAATGTCACTCGAAGAACTTCAAACAGCGACAAAGATACAAAAACGATATCTAGTAGCGATTGAAGAAGGAAAGTATGAAGTACTTCCTGGATCGTTTTATGCTCGAGCGTTTATTAAAAATTATTGTGAAGCTGTAGGTTTGCATTATGAGACCATCTTTGATGAATATTCTCATGAGATTCCAAAATCGGCAAAAGAACCGACAACAGAGTTCGAACCCCGTTCAAAAAGAGAGAGATCCGGAGTATCAGAAGACCATTCACTTTTAAAGAGATTGATCCCAATCATACTTATTGGAATCTTAATCGTGGTTGTTCTCTTTGTCGTTTGGAAGCTTCTTCCTGATGGGAATGATCAAGCTAAAAGCGGGAATGATGCGCCAGGTGTTTTATTAGACGCAGATGAAAACAAACCACAGAAAAAAGAAGAAACAAAAAAAGACAAAGAAGATTCTACTGAAGAAAAAGATTCTGAAGCTCCAAAAGAAGAAGTGAAACAACAAACGTTAACAAAGCTTGAAACGATCGGAAAAGTAACGACTTATGATCTGAAAGATACGGATAAACTCGTTGTAGAGCTTAGCGCAAATGGTCCTAGTTACGTAGGTATTCAAGATGAGACGAAGAAAAGCTATTTCGATAACCAGATGAAAAAGGGTCAAACAGAAACTTTTGATCTATCTTCTGCAAAAGAGGTAACACTAAATATTGGCGCGTCTCATGTAACATCTATTAAGATCAATGGGGAAGCATTCACATATCCTGTCCCTGCTACTGATCTGATCCATCAAAAAATCGTGATTCGTAAGGCTCAACAATAGTTATAACAAAATTGATTTTGACCGTATTTTGGAGGAATTTCATTGAACTTACCTAATAAGATTACCATTTCTAGAATTTTTTTAATTCCACTCTTTATGATCGTTCTTTTAGGCGATTTTGATTGGGGAGTCTGGAAAATTGCTGGTGAAGAATTGCCTGTCACTCATTTTGTTGCTGCGCTGATCTTTATCTTTGCATCCAGCACCGATTGGGTTGACGGCTATTATGCACGAAAATATAATCTCGTTACGAATTTGGGGAAATTCTTGGACCCACTAGCAGACAAGCTACTCGTTTCGGCTGCACTTGTAGGATTAGTTGAACTTGGAGCTGCACCTGCATGGATGGTTATCGTTATCCTTAGCCGAGAGTTTGCTGTTACAGGCATCCGTGCTGTTGCTTCAGCAGAAGGCGAGGTCATTGCAGCAGGACAGATGGGCAAGCTGAAGATGTGGATTCAAATTATTGCGATCTCCGCGTTGTTGCTTCATAATCTTCCATTTGCATGGATCGGATTACCATTTGCAACGATCAGTCTTTGGGCAGCAACACTCATTACCTTATATTCTGGCTGGGAGTATTTCGTGAACAGCAAACATATTCTATTAAAATCAAAGTAATCCAGAATGAAGAAAAAACAGGAGCAGATAACTCCTGTTTTTTTATTAGCTGTAGTAGAAATTGCAGAAAACATGAAGAAAAGATAGAGAATCTTAGAATAGTTAAAGTTGAATGATGTGATATCAGAGAATACAATCAGGGAGCGTGTATGAGTTGAACGCAGAAATCATAGCAGTTGGCAGTGAACTTTTATTAGGACAGATCGCAAACACGAATGCTCAATTTATTTCAAAAGGACTGGCTGACATCGGAGTGAACGTCTTTTATCACTCAGTAGCAGGTGATAATCAAAACCGTCTCTCATCTGTCATTCAAACAGCTAGGACAAGATCCGATCTGATCATCTTTACTGGAGGTCTTGGACCAACAAAAGACGATCTTACTAAAGAAACAATCGCAAAACTGTTTCAGAAGGAATTGGTTCATGACGAAGCTGCGTTAGAGTATATAACCAATTATTTTGTTCAAACCAATCGAGAGATGACACCTAACAATAAGAAGCAAGCCCTCATAATAGAAGGATCTGTCGTCTTGCCAAACGATAACGGTATGGCGCCTGGAATGGCGTTTACTCATGTTAACAACACGTGTATACTCCTACCTGGACCACCTAGTGAGATGAGACCGATGTTTAACAACTATGTTATTCCTTATCTTTATTCTAAGATGGATGTACAGACTAAGTTTCATTCGCGGGTATTAAAGTTTTTTGGTATTGGAGAATCGGTCTTAGAAACGAAGCTTCAAGATTTGATTGAAAAACAAAGCAATCCTACTATTGCGCCGTTAGCATCTGAACATGAAGTTACGATTCGGCTTACTGCAGCTCACCCTTCGGAAACTGAGGCGAAGAGACTGCTAGATGAAGTAGAACAAGAGGTATTAAGTCGTACAGGTTCCTATTTTTATGGATATAACGATGAAACGCTAGAGAGTCAAACTTTCGACCTTCTTCTAAATAATCAGCTGACGATTGCTTCGGCAGAGAGCTTAACTGGAGGACTATTCAGCAAGATCATCACTGATTTTCCTGGTGCTTCTGCCGTTTTTCAGGGAGGGGTCGTTGTTTATTCAAACGCATTAAAACAATCGATGCTTAAAGTACCTCATAACTTGATCACAGATCATGGTGTTGTTAGCTCAGAATGTGCAGAGTGGATGGCAGAGGAGATTAGAAAGCAGTCAAAGACTGACATCGGCATCAGCTTTACTGGTGTTGCGGGTCCTGATGCACAAGAAGACAAGCCTGCAGGAACAGTGTTCATCGGAATTTCAATTGGGAATCAAACCTATTCTTATTCAATAAAACTTGCAGGATCAAGAAAAGGGATTCGTGAAAGAGCAGTAAAGCATGGATTTCGCTATTTAAATCAATTGGTCAAAGAAGGACAATAAAAAAATCGAATAAATGTTCGTAAAATGATTGGCAAATGAACAAAAAAGAGATATGATAGAGAAGTAGCAAGTAACAGAATTAATGAAACAAAAAATACATGTAAAATGAATTTGAGGAGTGAATTGAATGAGCGATAGAAAAGCAGCTTTAGATATGGCTCTACGCCAAATTGAAAAGCAGTTCGGTAAAGGTTCTATTATGAAATTGGGTGAACAAACCGAACAGCGAATTTCAACAGTATCCAGTGGATCGATCACTTTGGACATCGCACTTGGAATCGGTGGATATCCTCGCGGAAGAATTATCGAAGTTTACGGTCCTGAATCATCAGGTAAAACTACTGTTGCCCTTCATGCCATCGCAGAAGTTCAACGTAATGGTGGACAAGCTGCATTTATTGATGCAGAGCATGCGCTTGATCCTGAATATGCACAAAAGCTAGGCGTGAATATCGATGAGCTCTTGTTGTCTCAGCCTGATACAGGTGAACAAGCACTAGAGATCGCTGAAGCTCTTGTAAGAAGTGGAGCAGTAGATATTTTAATTATTGACTCCGTTGCTGCCCTTGTTCCTAAAGCTGAGATTGAAGGGGAAATGGGAGATTCTCACGTTGGTCTTCAAGCTCGTCTTATGTCCCAAGCACTTCGTAAACTTTCGGGTGCCATTAATAAATCGAAAACCATCGCAGTATTTATCAACCAAATTCGTGAAAAAGTTGGCGTTATGTTCGGAAACCCTGAAACGACACCAGGGGGAAGAGCGCTTAAATTCTACTCATCCGTTCGTTTGGAAGTACGTCGTGCTGAACAGTTGAAACAAGGTCAGGATGTTGTTGGTAATAAAACAAAGATTAAAGTTGTAAAAAATAAAGTTGCTCCTCCGTTTAGAACGGCTGAAGTGGATATTATGTACGGAGAAGGAATTTCATATCAAGGTGAGATTCTCGATATCGGTTCGGACATTGATATCGTTCAAAAGAGTGGTGCTTGGTATTCTTACGAAGGCGAACGTTTAGGTCAAGGACGTGAGAACTCTAAGCAATTCCTTAAAGAAAACCCTGAGATTGCATCAGCAATCGTTGCAGAGATCCGCAACTATTATCAGCTAGAAGGCAAAGCAACAGCTGAAGTAGAAGCTCCTTCAGCAGAAGAAGAGTTTGAGTTAACAGAATAGTCAAGCGTGAAGACTGGTCAAGTGCGACCGGTCTTTTTTCTTTAAACGGATCATTTTTAAGAGAATGGTTGCTTAAAACGATATATTTTCATAGCGGAGCGACGAGCAAAAGTTGGAGATGGAGGTGAACTCCTTTTCGAGTGTAACAATGTAACTACAGCAATAATAAAGAATATTGCAGGCAAAATATGCTCCTTGCTATTTTTAAGTCAACCAATTATTATAGAAGATTGACTCTCTTGACAAGCCTTTGGCACACCTATAAAATGAAGATATATTTTGATTTCTTATGAAATTAAAAGATATGTATAGAATTTGTACGACATGAATGGTGCACAGCACATGTAAGACGATTGACGCCAAAAATGCAGTATGAAAAGCAGAAAGCAAGAGGAGGTGGGAATATGCCAAGTTTAGCAGTATTCATCTCCAGTTTGCTTGTCTCACTAGGTGTCGGTGCTATTGTCGGATATCTTGTTAGGAAATCAATTGCTGAAGCGAAGATTTCAAGCGCAGAACGAGCAGCTGCGCAAATTGTTGAAGATGCAAAGCGCGATGCTGACGCCAGCAAGAAAGAAGCGCTGTTAGAAGCAAAAGATGAAATCCATAAGCTACGTACCGAAGCTGAACGCGAAATTCGCGAACGTCGAAACGAGCTTCAAAAACAAGAACATCGATTGGTTCAAAAAGAAGAGATCCTAGACAGAAAAAGTGAAACTCTTGACAAAAAAGAGGAATCTTTAGAGCGACGTGAGGAGTCTCTCACCAAAAAACAGCGACAAATTGAAGAGATTGAAAGCAAAGTGGAGGAATTGCTGAAAGAACAACAGCGAGAGCTTGAGCGCATTTCCAGCATTACCAGGGATGAAGCCCGCCAAATTATCATGACGGAAACTGAGAACGAGATGACACATGAGTTGGCTATGATGGTAAAAGAGATGGAAAACCGTGCTAAAGAAGAAGCGGACAAGAAAGCAAAAGAAATTCTTTCCCTAGCTATCCAACGCTGTGCAGCCGATCACGTAGCAGAAACTACAGTTTCTGTAGTAAACCTTCCTAACGATGAAATGAAGGGAAGAATTATTGGACGTGAAGGGCGAAACATCAGGACGTTAGAAACGTTAACTGGAATTGACTTAATTATTGATGATACTCCAGAAGCCGTTATTCTGTCTGGATTTGATCCGATCCGCCGTGAAATTGCACGGATGGCTTTGGACAAGCTTGTACAGGATGGAAGAATTCACCCTGCACGAATTGAAGAGATGGTTGAAAAATCACGTCGAGAAGTGGATGAGTATATCCGCGAAGTAGGAGAGCAGACAACGTTCGAAGTTGGTGTTCACGGACTTCATCCTGATTTGATTAAAATTCTTGGACGTTTGAAGTATCGTACAAGTTACGGTCAAAACGTACTAAAACACTCAACTGAAGTGGCTTACTTAGCTGGATTAATGGCAGCTGAAGTAGGAGAAGACGTTCATCTTGCAAGACGAGCTGGTTTGCTTCATGACATTGGTAAGGCGATTGATCATGAAGTTGAAGGCAGTCACGTTGACATTGGTGTGGAACTTGCTACGAAGTACAAGGAACACCCAGTAGTCATCAACAGCATTGCGTCTCACCACGGAGACACTGAAGCAACTTCGATCATAGCTACTCTAGTTGCGGCAGCAGATGCACTTTCTGCAGCAAGACCAGGAGCACGCCGTGAAACACTTGAAACGTATATACGCAGACTTGAAAAGTTAGAAGAGATTTCAGAATCATTTGATGGTGTTGAAAAATCTTTTGCGATACAAGCAGGCCGTGAGATACGTATCATGGTTAAACCGGATCTGATCGATGATGTAGCATCATACCGACTAGCACGTGATATTACGAAAAAGATTGAAAGTGAACTGGATTATCCAGGACACATCAAAGTTACAGTCATTCGTGAGACTCGAGCAGTTGAATACGCAAAATAAACAAACAAAGCGGTGGGAGAACAATCCCATCGCTTTTTTATATGAAGAAATTTCGTAACTAGTAGAAGGTGTGGAATTTGAGCAGGAGTAAACCGAGAATCGCTCACATAAAAAGCTGTATATGAATACAATGAATCGCAGTTTTTTTCCGAAAAAACCACATTATGGTTTGAAAGAAGTTTGTTAAGGGTACTAGAATACCGGGGTTTATTCATAGGGCAGCTGCTTTAACAAAACAACAAAATAGAGAGAGTAAGCACAATTTTGTTTCGGCAGGAATACAAGCCTTAATCAATGAATATAGTAGAACAGGTATCTATCCTGAAGGAGGTTCAAAACAATGGAAATATTAAAAGTTTCAGCAAAATCCAACCCCAACTCTGTAGCTGGTGCACTTGCTGGTGTTCTCCGGGAACGTGGAGGCGCTGAAATTCAGGCAATCGGAGCAGGTGCATTAAACCAAGCTGTTAAAGCAGTAGCTATCGCACGAGGGTTCGTAGCACCGAGCGGAGTTGACCTCATTTGTATTCCAGCATTTACAGATATCTTAATCGATGGGGAAGAAAGAACGGCCATTAAATTAATTGTTGAACCGCGCTAATTAAAGTGAAACCTGCTTGCTCGTTCGATAGAGCAAGCAGGTTTTTAGTTTTGTAGACTTATTTTCATTTTGTAAGGGATGCCGAGAATCGTAGAAGGAAATGCGGAAACAAATCTAGAATTTATACAGAACAGCATCTTAATTAAAGCGTTTTCATTTATTTACTTTTTTTGTAATAGTTTGAATTATACTAGGCGAATACTTGCATTTTTATGAAGTTAAGTCTAGAATTGTAGACGTTTAGTACATAATTTAAGTAAACGTGATAATGCGCGTTCAACACAACATGAAACCATACTAAATCAAACTATTGATTGAAAAAATTAACGTTTGGGTTACTGAAAGGGTGGAGTACATGATTGATCAACTTTCTTGGAAAGTTGGCGGACAGCAAGGTGAAGGAATTGATAGTACAGGTGAAATTTTTGCGATGGCACTCAACCGCCAAGGCTACTATCTGTATAGCTATCGACACTTTTCTTCCAGAATTAAAGGCGGTCATACCAACAATAAAATTCGTGTAAGCACGAGTGAAACCCGTTCGATCTCTGATGATCTTGATATTTTAATAGCATTCGATCAAGAAACAATTGATGTGAATGTACATGAACTTCGCGATGGAGGAGTTGTGATTGGAGATTCAAAATTCAATCCTACTGTTCCTGAGGACCTTAATGTTAGATTATATGCTGTACCATTTACAGAGATTGCAAGTGAACTTGGCACATCTCTAATGAAAAACATGGTAGCGATCGGAGCGACGAGCGCTGTTTTAGGTCTTCCTGTAGAAAGCTATTTAGAAGTTGTAGAAGAGATTTTTGCTCGTAAAGGAGCAAAAGTAGTCGAAAAGAATATGGAAGCTATCCAAAAAGGCGCTGATCGTTTCAATGAATTATCAGGTGGTCAAATTGATGGATTCCAATTAAATAAAGCGGATGGCAAGAAGAGAATGTTCATGATAGGAAACGATGCGATCGCTTTAGGATTCGTGGCAGGAGGCGTACGTTTCATGTCCGCTTATCCGATCACGCCGGCATCTGAGATCATGGAATACCTGATTAAAAAACTGCCTGAGTTTGGCGGGACTGTCATTCAAACAGAAGATGAGATTGCCGCTTGTACGATGGCGATCGGAGCGAACTATGCAGGTGTTCGTACAATTACATCATCAGCAGGACCAGGTCTATCTTTAATGATGGAAGCGTTAGGTCTATCTGGGATGACAGAAGTTCCTTTAGTTGTCGTAGATACACAGCGTGGAGGTCCATCAACAGGACTGCCTACAAAACAAGAACAATCTGATTTGATGGCGATGATCTATGGTACTCATGGTGAGATTCCAAAAGTGGTTATGGCACCAAGTACGGTTGAAGAAGCCTTCTATGATGCTGTTGAGGCGTTAAATATTGCAGAAGAATATCAGATTCCTGTTATCTTACTGACAGATCTTCAACTTTCTCTAGGGAAGCAATCGGTAGAGCCGTTAGATTATAGCCGAGTAGAGATTCGTCGCGGTAAGCTTGATCCGAAAGAAGAGCTACCTGATACGGATGATAAAGATGGGTACTTTAAGCGCTATGAAGTAACAGAAGACGGTATTTCTCCTCGTGTAATACCAGGTATGAAGAATGGTATCCACCATGTAACAGGTGTTGAGCATGATGAGACAGGAAAGCCTTCTGAAGTAGCAGCTAACCGTCAAAAGCAGATGGATAAACGTTTACGTAAACTTCAAAATCTGAGTTTTAACGTTCCGGTTGTCAAACAGGCCCCTCATGAAGAAGCAGATATCCTTTTAGTCGGGTTCAATTCAACAAGAGGAGTTATCGAAGAAGCGATCCCTCGTTTAGAAGCAGATGGATTAAAAGTCAATCATGCTCATATTAGATTGATTCATCCGTTCCCTGCCGATGAGATGAGATCAATGATCGACAAAGCAAAGAACGTAATTGTAGTCGAGAACAATGCGACAGGACAGCTGGCGAACATTTTAAAGATGAATGTTGGACAGCATGAGAAGATTAAAAACTTGTTAAAATATGATGGGAATCCTTTCTTGCCATCAGAAGTTGTCATGAAATGCAAGGAGCTGGTTTAATATGGCTACATTTAAAGATTTTCGTAACAGCATCAAACCGAACTGGTGTCCAGGATGTGGAGATTTTTCTGTACAGGCGGCTATTCAAAGAGCAGCTGCAAATGTAGGTTTAGAACCAGATAATCTAGCTGTAGTATCAGGAATCGGCTGTTCAGGACGTATTTCAGGGTATATCAAGTCTTATGGTTTTCATGGTATTCACGGCCGCTCATTGCCAATCGCACAAGGTGTTAAGATGGCAAACCGTGATCTGACTGTTATTGCTTCAGGTGGAGACGGAGATGGGTTCGCGATCGGAATGGGTCATACCGTACATGCGATCAGAAGAAACATCGATATTACTTATATTGTTATGGACAACCAGATTTATGGTTTAACAAAAGGACAAACATCACCTCGATCTGATGTTGGTTTTAAAACGAAGAGTACGCCAGAAGGATCTGTAGAGTCAGCGATCGGCGTTATGGAACTTGCTTTAACGGCTGGTGCTACGTTTGTGGCTCAAAGTTTCTCAACAGACCTAAAAGAATTAACTTCGATTATCGAAGCTGGGATCAATCATAAAGGGTTCTCGTTGATCAATGTATTCTCTCCATGTGTTACTTACAATAAAGTAAACACATATGATTGGTTTAAAGAGCATCTCGTATCCTTAGGCACGATCGAAGACTATGATTCTTCAAACCGTATGATGGCTATGCAGACATTGATGGAAAACAAAGGTCTTGTAAAAGGGATCATCTATCAAGACAAGCTAAAGCCTTCATACCAAGATCTGGCTCATGGATACAGCAAGGAAGCACTTGCGAAGGTAGACTTGAATTTACCTGAGGAAAAGTTCAATCAATTGATGTCAGAATTCATGTAAGACCGAGCCCTTCTCCTAAAATTAGGAGAGGGGTTTTTTTCTAAATAAAAAAATTTCCACAATTTTTTTTGGTATCTGCGATTGTCCACGTGAAATGGACACTGCTCTTTACCTTGTTGTTCAATCCATGTACAATTATTATGGATATGATATTTAAGGTTTTAGTGAGGGGTGTTTCTGTGCAAGGAAAAATGAAAGCAATTGTTAAGCATCATGCGGGTTATGGAGCTAGATTAGAAACAGTAGATATTCCTGAAATCAACGAGAGTGAAGTATTAATCAAAGTTAAAGCGACTTCAATCTGTGGAACAGATGTCCATATTTACACATGGGATGAGTGGTCACAGAGTCGTGTGAAAACGCCATATGTATTTGGACATGAGTTTTCAGGGGTTGTTGAAAAAGTTGGAAGCGCTGTTACGAATGTATCTGTTGGAGATCATGTATCAGCTGAAACACATATAGTCTGTCATTCTTGTCCACAATGTTTAAAAGGACAGTTTCACATCTGTAAGAACACGAAGATCATCGGTGTCGATACGCACGGGTGTTTTGCAGAGTATGTAGCAATGCCATCTGAGAACATCTGGAAAAACGATCCTAAGATGCCATTTGAACATGGATCGATTCAAGAGCCGATGGGAAATGCTGTTCATACTGTTTTAGCTGGTGATGTTGCTGGAAAAACAGTGGCTGTCATCGGATGCGGACCGATCGGTGTCATGGCGGTTAACGTTGCTAAAGCGGCGGGTGCAAGCCAGGTGATCGCTATCGATTTGAATGATTATCGTCTAGATCTTGCTAAAAAGATAGGTGCGACAGAAGTGATCAATCCAAAATCGATCGACCCTGTTGAAAGAGTAATGGAACTAACAGATGGTAATGGTGTGGATGTTGTTTGTGAGATGAGCGGTCATCCTGTTGCAATTGACCAAGGTTTTAAAATGATTACAAACGGCGGTCGCGTTTCTATTTTAAGTCTGCCTGTTAAACCTGTTGAGATCGATCTAACAAACGATGTTGTGTTTAAAGGAGTTACCGTACAAGGGATCACAGGAAGAAAAATGTATGAAACATGGCAACAAGTCTCAGGACTTTTACAGTCAGGAAGCATGCACCCAGAAGCAATCATTACTCACACACTTCCACTTGAAAAGTTTGAAGAAGGCTTTGATTTAATGATAAAGGGGAATTGCGGGAAAGTAGTACTTATTCCTTAAAATCGAAAGGGGCTTAAACACGTGATGAAAGGTTTTGAATACCTACAAGAAGAATTGGACCATATGAAAGAAGAAGGTACGTTTAGAAAGCTTGTACCACTAGAATCAGAGCAAGGTTCTAAAGTTGTGATCAACGGAAAAGAAGTGATTCAGCTTTCTTCCAACAATTACTTAGGACTTACAAGTCACCCTAAAATGAAAGAAGCAGCCCTACAAGCTGTAGAAGAATTTGGCGTTGGTACGGGCTCTGTGCGTACGATTGCTGGAACTCTTTCCATGCATGAAGAATTTGAAAAAAAATTAGCTGAATTCAAACACACAGAAGCATGTCTTGTCTTCCAATCTGGTTTTTCAACGAACCAAGGAATTCTTTCTGCTATATTAACAGATCAAGACGTCGTTATTTCTGATGAGTTAAACCATGCATCGATTATTGATGGTATTCGTTTAACGAAAGCAAAAAGAAGAATCTACAAGCACGTTGATCTAGAAGATTTAGAAGCGGCTTTAAAAGAGACACAACAGTTTAGAAAAAGAATCGTCGTAACAGACGGGGTTTTCTCTATGGATGGAAACATTGCACCACTTCCTGGAATCGTAGAATTAGCTGAGAAGTACGATGCACTCGTAATGGTAGACGATGCTCATGCGAGTGGTGTACTAGGAACGAACGGTCGCGGTACGATCGATCATTTTAACTTAAACGGTCGTGTTCACATTCAAGTAGGAACATTAAGTAAAGCAATTGGTGTGCTAGGTGGCTATATTGCGAGTACGCAAACGTTAAGAGACTACCTGATTCATAAAGGTCGTCCGTTCTTGTTTAGCACATCACATCCGCCAGCAGTAATCGCAGCAAGTTCAGCGGCGATCGACGTTTTAGAAGAAGAGCCAGAACATATGGAAAGACTATGGGAGAACACGAAGTTCTTTAAAGCGGGATTAAAAGAACTAGGATTCAATACAGGAGTTAGTGAGACACCTATCACACCAGTTTTAGTAGGTGATGATGCCCTTGCACACAAACTTTCAGATACTTTATTGAAGTATGGTGTATTCGCTCAAGGTATCGCTTTCCCAACAGTAGCTAAAGGAAAAGCTCGCGTAAGAACAATCGTAACAGCTCAGCATACGAAAGAAGAACTACAAGCTGCGTTAGATGCATTTGAAAAAGCAGGAAAAGAATTAAATATCATTTAAATACGTGTAAAGTTGACTTTAAAGGCGCATCAGGAAGCTTTTGGAGTCAACTTTTTTATTGACCCTATCAAACGGCTTCTTTTGAAAACCATAATTTTATTATGTAAACTAAAACGATTACAAGTTTAACTATAATCCAATTTTTGATATAATGTTACAGTTGGATGAAAAACTAGATTTAAGATGAACGGATTACCAAGCAGTAAAGGCAATAAGGAGTGAAGATGTCTTGGATATTACGAAAGACAATCAAAAAGTGAAGACGAACGAAAAAGAAAGAGACTACTCACAATACTTTCAATCTACGTATGCACCGCCTTCCTTAAAAGACGCGAAAAAGCGTGGTAAAGAGCAAGTACAAATATTAAAAGATTTTTCTATTCCGGAAAATTTAAAAAATATTGGTGTGGGTAAAAAGTTCTATATTCGTACGTATGGCTGTCAGATGAACGAGCATGATACAGAGGTTATGGCAGGAATTCTGAATGAAATGGGTTATGAAATCACTTATTCTACTGAAGATGCCGATGTGATCCTTCTTAACACTTGTGCCATTCGAGAAAATGCAGAGAACAAAGTGTTCGGTGAACTGGGACATTTAAAACATACGAAAGCGAACAACCCTAATCTACTTCTTGGAGTATGTGGCTGTATGTCACAAGAAGAATCTGTTGTTAACCGTATTCTTTCCACGTACCCTCAAGTTGATATGATCTTTGGTACTCATAACATTCATCGTCTGCCTCAAATCATCGAGAACGCATTATTCTCAAAAGAGATGGTAGTTGAAGTTTGGTCTAAAGAAGGGGATATCGTCGAGAACCTTCCAAGAAAGCGTAAAGGGAACGTTAAAGGCTGGGTCAACATTATGTACGGCTGCGACAAATTCTGTACATATTGTATTGTTCCTTACACGCGAGGAAAAGAAAGAAGCCGTTATCCTCAAGATATCATCGAAGAAGTAAGACAGCTTGCGAGAGAAGGATATAAAGAAGTAACGCTTCTCGGTCAGAACGTGAATGCATACGGCAAAGATTTTGAAGATCTAGAGTATGGTCTTGGCGATCTAATGGATGAGATCCGTAAGATCGATATTCCAAGACTGCGTTTTACAACAAGTCATCCACGAGATTTTGATGATCGGTTAATTGAAGTACTAGCTAAAGGCGGTAACATTGTAGATCATGTGCATCTGCCTGTCCAACACGGAAACAGCGAAGTACTCAAATTAATGGCTCGTAAATATACACGTGAACATTATTTAGAGCTTGTAAACAAGATCAAAGTTGCAATGCCGAATGTAGCATTAACTACGGATATTATTGTTGGGTTTCCAAATGAGACGGAAGAACAATTCCAAGAGACTTTATCTCTAGTAAAAGAAGTGCAGTATGATGCTGCTTACACGTTTATCTATTCCCCTCGTGAAGGCACTCCAGCTGCAAAGATGCAAGACAATGTTCCGATGGAAGTGAAACGAGAACGTCTGCAAAGACTGAACTCCATGCTGAATGATATCTCATTAGAAAAGAACAAAGCATATATCGGTAAAGTCGTAGAAGTGCTTGTTGAAGGAGAAAGTAAAAAGAATCCTGATGTACTAACAGGTCACACAGGTTCCAACAAAGTAGTAAACTTTAAAGCTCCTAAGCACTTAATAGGTGAAATCGTCAAAGTTCAGATTACCGATGCTAAAACATGGAACCTTGGCGGCGATTGGGTAGAAGAAAAATCAGAGGTGGTAGGCTAATGAGCACATATACGAAAGAAGAAATCTTGGGAAAAGCTAAAGAACTGGCTAAAATGATCGCAACGACTGATGAAGTAGAATTCTTCAAAAAAGCAGAAGCTCAGATCAATACAAATTCAAATGTAGCAAGATTGATGGGACAGATTAAGAATCTTCAAAAACAAGCTGTTAATCTTCAACATTATCAAAAACATGAAGCATCGAGAGAAGTAGAAGAAAAGATTGATGCACTGATGGCTGAGCTTGATAGCATTCCAGTCGTACAAGAGTTCAAACAATCTCAAAGTGATGTGAATGATATCTTACAGATGGTTTCACATACGATCTCTAACAAAGTAACAGATGAGATCATTGAATCTACTGGCGGGGACCTTTTAAAAGGGACTACTGGTTCTCAAGAAGGCTGTTCTCCAGGCGGCTGCGGCTGTCACTAACCAGAAACACGATGTCTTTTGTAGACATCGTGTTTTTATTTGAGATTCATTCCAGTTTATTGGGTGTTTCGCACATACCCATAGAGGTATCAGGTTCCTTCAATCCAGAAGTTTTGGTATGCAATCCAAAAGTTTCTGCTGTTTATCCACGAGATTTGGCTCTCAATCCAAAAGTTTTCCCCATTTATCCACGAGTCTACAAACCTCGACAAATTCCGCATTGCGTTTTAGACTCACATACCCGTAAAGAGAGTATCCTAGAGGGATAATCAACCACTTGCAAAAGCAATAAAAACGCGAAAATAATTTCACGTACCGTCCACCACATATAATATTTTGAGAACATTGGACAACAAACGCCCATATACTTAGACTAATTGTGTTTCAAATAAATGAAGACACAATAGGCATCCGCCCAGCATATACTGTATGGAGATTGGTAGAGGAGGGATTCATGTATGTCAAGACGCGTAGAACAAGAGTTGACTTACAGAGAAATCATCACAAAAGCGGTCTGCGGCAAAGGGAGAAAATTTTCTCAAGCAACGCATACCATTGCACCGAGTCATCGTCCGAGCAGCATTTTAGGATGCTGGATCATCAACCATGCATATAAACCGAAGCGGAATGGTGAAGCAGTAGATGTAGAGGGAAGCTATGATATCAACGTGTGGTATTCATACAATGATAATACTCGTACGGAAGTCGTAACAGAGACCATTCATTTTGTAGATAAAGTGGATCTCAGTGTAAGAGATAAGAATGCGTTAGGCAATCAATATGAAGTTACGTGCCGTGCACTTCAAGAACCCAATACGTTAGAAGCGACGATCTCTCCGAACGGAAATAAAGTGATTGTTCAAGTAGAAAGAGAGTTCGTTTGTGAAATTATCGGAGAAACAAAAGTTTGTGTATATGTGAATCCGGACGGTTTTGATGATGTAGAGACAAGAGATTGGGAATATGATGTAGAAGATGAGAATTTTGAAGACCTGGATCCGAACTTTTTAATAGGTGATTTGGAAGAATAGAAAACGGGGAGAGAGCTTCCCGTTTTTTTCATGCAGAGAAAACGATAGATGCTGTGAATTATGTTATAATAGCGACATTGAAATGTTATGAAAAAGGTGAAATTATGGCTCAATATACTCCAATGATACAACAATATTTATCAATCAAGGCAGCTCATCAGGATGCCTTTTTATTTTTCCGTCTAGGAGATTTTTATGAAATGTTTTTTGAGGATGCTGTTCGAGCATCTCAAATCCTTGAAATTACACTAACAAGCAGAGATGGTGGCTCTCAAGATCGAATTCCGATGTGTGGGATACCTTATCATTCGTCAGCAGGTTATATAAAAACATTAGTTGAGAACGGACATAGAGTAGCGATCTGTGAACAAGTAGAAGATCCTAAACTATCTGTTGGGGTAGTGAAACGTGAAGTCATCCAGATTATTACGCCAGGAACGGTTATTGATGACCACCTTCTTCAAGATAGAGAGAACAATTTTCTTGTATCGATAGAAAAAGAAAACGATTCTTATGGATACGTTCTTTGTGATCTTTCAACAGGTGAGTTGAAGGGATATACATATGACGGAAATCAGTTATCGTTCATTCAATTACTTTTAAGTCACGGTGTAAAAGAGATTGTTGGAAACAAAGAATTGTATGATGCTTGGACGCACACAGTTACACAGACAGGACAAGCTTCCGTTTCTATCCAGGAAGAGAGTTCTATAGATAGTCAGTTTAATCAACTTGTTCAGACGATCTCTGATCCAATCTTATTACGTGCTTCAGGACGGTTGTTCAACTATCTATCTCATACGCAAAAACGATCTTTCCACCATATAAAAGCTGTTGAATTTCAGCAGAACGATAAAAGAATGAAGCTTGATGCCTTTTCAAAACGGAATTTAGAATTAACAGAATCAATCCGAGCAAAAGGAAAAAAAGGTTCACTATTATGGCTGTTAGATGCCACGATGACAGCAATGGGTGCTAGAAAGCTTAAACAATGGGTGGAAGAGCCGTTGTTCGTAAAAGAAACGATTGAGAAGCGGCTTCAGCTCGTTGAAAACTTAATCGGAGAATTCTTTATTCGTGAAGAGATCAAAGAACAATTGAAGTCTGTTTATGATATGGAACGATTGATAGCCAAAATATCTTATGGAAACGCTAGTCCAAGAGATCTTGTACAATTGAAAAGATCTCTGTTCAGTGTTCCGGTCTTAAAAGAAAAGATCAAGAGTATTGAAGGGAAATACGCACTCGAGCTTCATGCGAAGATGAGTGAACATAGAACACTCAGAGACTATTTAGATTCTGCTATTCATGATGATGCACCCATTCAAATTAAAGAAGGTGGTCTGATCAAAGCAGGTTACAATGAGCAGCTGGATCAATATAAAGACGCGAGCAGCAACGGTAAAGCCTGGATTGCTTCTCTTGAGCAACAAGAAAAAGCAGCTTCAGGTATTAAGTCTTTAAAAATCGGTTTTAACAAGATCTTTGGTTATTATATCGAGGTTACAAAATCTAATCTTTCACAAGTACCAGATCGTTATGAAAGAAAACAGACACTTGCGAATGCTGAAAGATATGTTACTCCAGAACTGAAAGAAAAAGAAAGAATCATCTTAGAAGCGGAAGAGAAAATCTCAGGATTAGAATATACACTCTTTTTGGAAGTGAGAGAGTATGTAAAACAATTCATTCCAGGGCTTCAAGAGCTTGCATCAGCCATTTCTGAACTAGATGTCATGCAATCTTTTGCTGCAATCAGTGAGCAGTACCGTTATGTAAGACCGATAGTATCAGAGGATGGAATCGTTAATATTGTGAACGGCAGACATCCGGTTGTAGAAAAAGTCATGGATGCCCAAGAATACGTACCTAACGACATCGTTCTAAATAATGATAGAAATATGCTCCTTATAACGGGTCCAAACATGGCAGGTAAGAGTACGTATATGCGCCAGTTGGCGCTTACAGCGGTCATGATGCAGATCGGCTGCTTTGTTCCAGCAGATCGTGCTGAGCTTCCAATGTTTGATCAGATCTTTACGCGGATTGGAGCGGCTGACGATCTAGTAGGAGGACAAAGTACGTTCATGGTCGAGATGCTCGAGACGAACTTTGCTCTTACGAGTGCAACTGAGAACAGTTTGATCCTTTTAGATGAGATCGGACGAGGGACTTCCACATATGATGGGATGGCATTAGCGCAATCAATCATTGAATTCATTCATGAGAAAATAGCTGCCAAAACGTTATTCTCTACTCATTATCATGAACTTACTGTCTTAGAAGAGTCTCTTCAATCTCTAAAAAATGTGTTTGTAAGTGCAGTTGAAGAGAATGGAAGTCTCGTATTTTTGCATAAAGTCATTGATGGACAAGCAGATAAAAGTTTTGGTATACAAGTGGCAGAACTCGCTGAACTACCCGAACCAGTGATCTCTAGAGCAAAAACAATTTTACAAACCTATGAAAATCAAGAAAAACGAGAGGCGCTTCCCATTCAAGAAGTTTCAGTGACCAGGGAAGAGGATCTTCAAGAAAGTCAGTTGAGTCTTTTTGTAGAAAAAAAAGAGACGAATAGAAGAGACAATAAAGAGCAAGAGTTGATCAAAGAGTTAAGAAATTTAAACGTATTAGAGATGACTCCTCTTGATGCGATGAACGCGTTATACAAACTGCAAAAAAAAGTAAGATAAAGGAGGCGTGACGAATGGGCAAAATTGTACAACTAGATGAACATCTTTCCAATAAAATCGCTGCTGGTGAAGTTGTTGAACGCCCAGCCTCTGTCGTTAAAGAGCTTGTTGAAAATTCAATCGATGCGAACGCGACTAGAATAGAGATCGAAGTTGAAGAAGGTGGGTTATCACTCATTCGTGTACTAGATAACGGGGACGGAATCGAGCCGGAGGATTGCGTGCTCGCTTTTAACCGCCATGCAACGAGTAAGATTAAAAGTGAGCAAGATTTAATCCACATTCGTACCATGGGGTTTAGAGGAGAAGCATTACCGAGTATATCCTCTGTTTCTCAAGTCGAACTGAAATCATCAACGGGTGACGGACCAGGTGCTTACTTGTTTATCGAGAATGGTAAAATCATAAAACAGCAGCAGACAAATAGCAGAAAAGGCACAGACTTTACTGTTCGTAACTTATTCTATAACACACCAGCCAGATTGAAGCATGTTAAGACCATTCAGACGGAACTAGGCACGATCAGTGATCTAGTGAACAGACTGGCACTTGCTAACCCAGATGTTTCTTTTCGTTTAAAGCATAACGGAAAAGAGCTTTTGCACACTTCTGGCAACGGAAACCTTCTGCAGATCATTGCTTCTGTTTATGGGATACAAACTGCCAAAAACATGATCTCAGTCTCATTTTCTTCATTAGATTATGAAGTAAGGGGATATATAGCAAAACCAGAGATGAACCGAGCTTCACGTCAGTATATGTCCTTCTTTATGAACGGAAGATATATTAAGAACTATGCACTATCAAAAGCTGTACAGAATGCTTATCATACGTTCCTGCCGATCGGTCGCTTTCCGATCGCTATCTTATCGGTTAAGATGGATCCGACAATTATTGATGTCAACGTTCATCCTTCAAAACATGAAGCAAGGTTGAGTAAAGAAACTGAACTGGTTCAGCTTATTGAAAACGAACTCAGAAAAGTGATCAGAAATCAGCAGTTGATCCCTGATGTTCAGTTTAAGAAAAAAGAACAAAGACAGAATGATCGAGAAGAACAACCTTCATTTTCTTTTGATTATCAAAGGAAAAAGGAAGAAGTTCAAACCGACGTAACTGCAAATTTAGAAACGACTCTAAGTGCCAACCGTTCAATTATTGAATCTGATGCTGTTCCTTCTCATATTAGAGAGGCATCGCATCCAGTTATCGAGAATGAGGATCTTCCGGTGGAATCATTTCATCCCGAAATGAATCAAGCACCAGAATCCGTAGAGCAAGAACATATTGAAGATGAGTCAATTGATAAAATTCCCGTTATGTATCCGATCGGACAGATGCATGGTACGTATATCATTGCTCAAAATGAGAAGGGATTATATCTAATCGATCAGCATGCTGCCCAAGAACGCATTAAATATGAGTATTTCAGAAAAAAGGTGGGGCAAGTGGATCGAGAAACTCAACTGTTAGCAGTTCCATATACCTTTGAATTTACAGCGAGTGAATCTGCCTTTCTAGAGAGTCACTTAGAGACTCTCAGCGAAGTGGGTCTGTTTTTAGAAACCTTTGGACAGAATACTTTTATCGTTAGAGAGCATCCACAATGGTTTCCGAACGGATATGAAAAAGAGATCATACTCGATATCATCCAGCAGGTACTCGATGATAAAAAAATCAATATCGAGAAATTAAGAGAAGATGCAGCGATCATGATGTCATGTAAAGGATCTATCAAAGCGAACCATCATTTAAGGAACGATGAAATTTTTGCTTTATTAGAATCTCTTCGAACTTCAAGAGATCCTTATACTTGTCCACACGGCAGACCAATAACGATCCATCTATCAACGTATGAACTTGAGAAGATGTTCAAAAGAGTGATGTAGGAGTTAATGATGAAAGATAAATTAGTTGTGATCGTAGGCCCAACGGCTGTTGGGAAAACAAGAACCAGTATCGAACTTGCTAAGGCGATCGATGGTGAGATCATTAGCGGGGACTCTATGCAGATCTATAGAGGTCTCGACATAGGTACAGCAAAGATTACGGAGGAAGAGAAAGAAGGGATCCCTCATTATCTTATTGATATCAAAGATCCTAAGGAAGCATTCTCAGTTGCTGAGTTCCAAAATTTAGCTAGAGAACGAATATCAGATATAAATAGAAGAGGTAAGATTCCGATTATTGTTGGTGGTACGGGGTTGTACGTAAGGGCTGTTACTCATCACTATGAATTTTCTGATGCGAACCGAAATAACGAGATGCGTAATGAACTTCAAAAAAAGGCAGAGATCGAAGGGCCAGAGGCATTGCACGCTGAACTACTAGAAGTCGACCCGGAGCGTGCTAAAGAAATTCATCCGAACAATGTACAACGTGTAATAAGGGCGCTTGAAATTTACTATACAACAGGAAATGCTCCTTCTATTGAACAAGGAAAGAAAAAGAGTGATGAGGAATCGCTTTATCAGCTAGCTTTAGTTGGATTGACGATGGATAGAGAGCACTTATACAAACGAATAAACGAGCGAGTGGACCTTATGGTTCAACAAGGGGTTCTTAACGAAGCGAAGATGCTTTTTGAACAAGACATTACGAATAGTCTGGCAGCTAAAGCGATAGGCTACAAAGAGTTTTTTCCATATCTTTCAGGGGAAAGTACTTTAGAAGAAGCGATCACCTTGTTAAAAAGAGACTCAAGGCGATACGCAAAAAGACAATTCACATGGTTTCGCAACCAGATGGATGTAGAATGGTTTAGTATGGACGAAGATCCCTTTCACAAAAAATTTCAAGAAATTCAGCACTTTGTTGAAGGGAAATTAGAAATTTCCGAGAATGTATAAGGGTAATGCCCAAAGAGGAGGATCTGTTCACATGAAGCAATCAATCAATTTACAGGATCATTACTTAAACCAATTACGTCGCGAAAACATTTATGTGACCGTATATTTGCTGAATGGTTTTCAGCTTAAAGGTTTAGTAAAGGGGTTTGACAACTTTACGGTTGTACTAGAGGCAGAAGGAAAACAGCACCTCATTTACAAGCATGCCATTTCAACGTTCACCCCACATCGAAATGTCGATTTGTCTTCTGCAAATACAAATGAATAAAAAATACTCCCTGTTGACCTTTAAGAGGTCGATAGGGAGTTTTTAATGTCTACATATTCGTCTTATTGCTTTACTTCAGCTGCTTCTAAGTAAGCTTCATAGCGGTTTAAAGTAAGATTTGATTTTAATCCGAACCACAATTGAACATCTTCTTCATCTTTTCCTTCTTTTAAAAGATTTAAAATGGCTGTTCTTCTTAAGTGTTGAGAACTGATCCCTTCTCTTAGTCCAGAACGACGGACCTCTTGTCTCAGCATCTTCTGTATAGCGATAACAGTTAACGGTTTTGGCTCATACTTCCCATAATCAAATCGATACGTTCCTCTCTGGTAATCAAACGCGATAAAGAAACGATCTGAAGAATAAACCCTTGGTCGAATAACTTCAGGAATCTTTTCCTTGTATTCATATAATAATTGTTGTGTCTCATCATCAAGAGCGATCAGTCTTGTTTCTTTTTTGTTGATCACTGTTAATTCATGCTGTGTGAAATGAACATGTTTCATTTCAATATTCGTGATTTCCTGTAGTGTAATGCCATACCGATAAAGAAGTGAAAGGATGGCTTCATTTCTTTTGATCAACAGGTGCCTATATTTTTGTTGTTTCTCCGTTAGTCCCTCATAAGAAGAGAGAGTTTGGAAAAGGGTCTTGTATTCCTCATCCGAAATAAAGTCATCATCTGTAAATTGAGTGTCTTCTTTAAGGGTTTGCTCCAGTTCATTAAAAGGATTAGATGAAATTTTTCTATTGGCATGCAGATAGAAAAATAGACTTTTTATAACTGTGAAAACTCGTTTGCTTGTGGCAGTTCGATATTCTCTCTGATCTGAAAGAAAAAGAAAATATTCTTTTAGCGTCAACGTATCTAGGCTTTGTATCACTCGTAAGTCATCTGTTTTCTTAATAACTCGAACCCATGCAAAAAAATCTAAAAGATCATAATAATAACGCTTTATCGTACTCTTTGTTCTATCTTTTTTCTGTAAGTGCACAATAAATGAATCGGCATATTCGGGTAAGTGTGGATAATCTTCCATAATTGCCTCCTATAACCTCTTTTTCCCATTATAACAAAGGGTGTTTTTTTTGCATATTTCTACAAAGTCCAAAGGAAACTATAGAAAAAAGGATGGTTAAATATGCGGAAATTAGGAGTGCTCGTTCTATCTTCAGTTTTCATTTTTAGTGCTTGTTCAGGCAAAACCGGTTCAGGAGATGAAACTCTAGATACAGAGCAAGTGAAATATGATTCATCAGAAAGAAAACCAAACACACAGATAGATTCACCATTAGTCGTTGAAAAGTCTGATGAAGTTCATCAATCAAAGGATCTTGTGCAGCTTGCGGAAAAAATAAACGGAGTAGATCAGGCGTATGTCATTGTAAGTGGTATATATACACTAGTTGGCATCGTTCCGAATGAGCCTGTTTCACCGGGGAAAGAAAACGATCAACTAAGAAGAGAAGTTTATAATGGAATTAAGGGTAATGCACATGGAAGGAATGCAGCGATCACAACGGACCCTGATAGGATAGAGCAAATAAAGAAACTTGGAAACACTGCGTCACATAGTAAACATGATTCAAAAAGTGGAGTCTATAATGAGCTAGGGATATTAATTGGGAAAATTAAGCCGTTAAAAGGGCAGTCGAAATCAACCGAGAGGCAAGAAATGCACGAAGAAAAGAACCGCACGCGGGATGACCTCTACGAATAAAAGCTTTTATTTCCTAAGCAAGCGCAGAAAATGACAACAATAGACATTTATTTACATAATAGTTACTATGTAAACAAATGGTATTTAGAGGAATAAAAAAAGCATTCTCCTATTGAGGAGAGTGCTTTTAACTATTTTGAAGTGTTTCTGTATCAGTTGATCGATAAACAGCTTCTGATGGCTTAAATGTGCTTTTTAATTTTCCAGTTAAGAAGGAGGCTATAGTTATTGCAATGATGGATATCAGAGCGTTTCTAAAACCAAACATGACTACAGCAGATGACACGATAATAAAATCTGTAACAAACAAGGAGATTCCTCGATTTATATTAGATTTTTGCTCTAAATACAGAGCTAGAATATGTATGCCACCTAATGATGCTCCTGAATTCAATACAAAACTTACGCCTATACCTATCAAACTTCCGGCAATGATCGCAGCAGCAATCGGCGAGATTAGCGGAAGAGCAAGATAATCCATGAGATCTGATATGGCTGAAATGAGGATGATGCAAAGAAACGTTAAAAGTGAGAAATTCCATCCCAATTTTTTTATTGATAAAATAAAGAAAGGTAGGTTCACAATAAGGAATAGAATGCCCCATGTCCAATTCGTCATAAATGAAACCAAAGTTGCGATGCCTGCAGTTCCACCGAACGTTAAAGTGTGTATGTTTAGTAATTTTATCCCGATCGCTGTTAAAAACAGCCCGATCAAGATATACAAGCTTTTCTGTAGTTTTATATGCATGATTTCTTCTTCCATTCAATTCGTACTTTTTTCACATTATTTAACATAACACGGAAATACTGCATACTTGAGTATTTTTATTCATCTGAAAATAGAAAACGCTTACAAATACTTTGATATTTAATCATTGTAAAAACAAGGCTTGTCTTTGTAGTAGATCATAAGACTACAACATAAATTGATAACAGTGGATCAAGAAATAATATAGGCATCTGTCACGGAAACAAATCTTGTTGCGTATAATGATTTGACTGGCAAAGTGAGGTGGTTCCTTTTGAATGAACCTATTGCGATAAAAAAGCAAAGGCAGATCAATATCGTTTTGAATCAAACGAATGAAAAATCAAAGATTGATGATGGAGCTGCACTAGCAGGAAAAAAAGAGAAGACAATTGAAAAGCACCAACCGTTAATAAAGATGGAAAAAGATTTGAACCGTTTAGTCGGAATGGATGACTTGAAATTTCATGTTAAAGAGATCTATGCATGGCTTCATATTAATAAATGCCGTCAAGAATTAGGATTAAAAGCTGAGAAACAAGCTCTTCATATGTTATTCAAAGGAAACCCAGGTACTGGAAAAACCACGGTAGCTAGAAAATTAGGCACTTTGTTTCATGAGATGAAAGTACTCTCAAAAGGTCATCTGATCGAAGCAGAGCGCGCTGATCTTGTTGGTGAATATATTGGGCATACTGCCCAAAAAACGCGAGAGCTCTTAAAGAAGGCAAGCGGTGGGATATTGTTCATAGATGAAGCCTATTCCTTAGGCCGCGGAGGAGAAAAAGACTTTGGGAAAGAGGCCATTGATACACTCGTAAAAGCTATGGAAGACCAGCAACACGATTTTATACTCATTTTGGCAGGTTATCCTAAAGAAATGGATCGTTTCTTAAAACTCAATCCGGGTTTACCTTCTAGGTTTCCAATTGTTATATCGTTTCCTGATTATTCGGTCGAAGAATTAATGGAAATTGCTAAAAGAATGATTACAGAAAGGGAATACATGCTGACAAGAGATTGTGAATGGAAACTAAAAAGTCATATCGAACGGATAAAGAGCAGCAATCCCGGATCATTTTCAAATGGAAGATACATTCGTAATATGGTTGAAAAAGCGGTCAGAAGGCAATCAGTAAGGCTACTGAACGAAACGAATCAAGACAGAAGAGCGTTGATGACGATTCAAAGTGATGACCTTGTGCTAGAAGAACGGGATTCGATTTGATATGATGAGAGGAGACTATGGAAAGCAGGGATCGCAAATTTGAACAAAAACAAAGATTCAGTTCATGAAAAAGCGATACTCGTCGGATGTCAGCTTCCACGGCAGAACGACGAGCGTTTTTTTTATTCAATGGAAGAATTAAAATCTTTAACAAAAACAGCTCAAGGGACTGTGTGCGCTGTTGTTACACAAAAAAGAGACCGATATGATTCAGCTACTTTTATTGGTAAAGGTAAAGTAGAGGAAATTATCACCCTTGAAGAAGAACTTGAAGCAGATATCATTATTTTTAACAGTGAATTATCTCCTTCTCAAGTTCGCAATTTATCATCGCATTTCAACGCAAGAGTCATTGATCGAACACAACTGATATTGGATATCTTTGCGCAAAGAGCGAAGACGAGAGAAGGGAAGCTTCAAGTAGAACTCGCTCAGCTTGAATACTTACTGCCCCGTTTATCAGGTATCGGCGCCAGTCTTTCGAGGTTAGGTGGGGGAATCGGAACACGTGGTCCTGGTGAGACCAAACTCGAAAAAGATAGACGTCATATTCGGTTTCGTATACATGAGCTTAAAACACAGATCAATTCTGTTGTAAGTCATAGAGAAAGATATAGAGAACGCCGCAAACATCAAGGCGCTTTTCAAGCAGCACTTGTTGGTTATACGAACGCGGGGAAATCGACGATCTTTAACAAATTAGCAGAAGCTGATAGTTATGAAGAAGATCAATTATTTGCGACGTTAGATCCGTTGACTCGAAAAGTAAAACTAAAAAGCGGGTTTCAGATGCTGTTAACAGATACGGTAGGCTTCATTCAAGATCTACCAACATCATTGATCGCGGCCTTCAGGTCAACTTTAGAAGAAGCGGCAGAAGCAAATCTTCTTATTCATGTGATCGACGGTTCTAGTGAGGATCGCATTCAACATGAACAAACGGTTAAACGTATTTTAAGCGAGTTGAAGGCATCTCATATACCGATGCTTACGGTTTATAATAAAAAAGACCAGTTCAAAGACGATTTCATTCCAGAGAATCCGTCCATTTCCATTTCTGCATTAGAGAATAAGGATATCTCTTCATTACTTGAAACGATTGAAAAAGAAGTGATGAAGCAGATGACATACTATGAAGTTAAAGTTTTAGCACATGACGGTAAGCTTCTATCACAACTGCGTGGAGAAACCATACTTATCACACAAGAATTCAATAAAGAAGAATTGGTCTATGAATGCAAGGGATACGCGTTATCTTCCTCTTCCATTCCGTCCATCAGCAACAAAGGAGAATAACATGTATTCACAGTTTCAAAATGAAGACGTACTTAAAAAAACTACTGAAAAAGTAACAGAACGAATTGCAGAACAACATAAACTGATCGATGAGAAAAGTGCATTTAATCAGTTAAAGGTGTTGAGAGCCTTTCAAAATAATCAAGTAGGAGATCACCATTTTCATCCTTCAACAGGATATGGATACGATGATACGGGTCGTGATACTCTCGAAAAGGTATATGCGGATGTTTTTGGAGCAGAGGCTGCAATCGTTAGGCCACAAATCATCTCTGGTACTCATGCGATCACTCTGTCTTTATTCGGAATGCTCCGTCCTGGAGATGAACTCCTCTATATCACGGGTAAACCTTATGATACACTCGAAGAAATCGTAGGGATCAGGGGAACAGGTGAAGGGTCCTTAAAAGATTACAACATTTCGTATCAACATATAGATCTGACTTCTGAAGGAGCGATTAACTTTACAGAAGTCCAACGTGCGATTTCGGAAAAAACGAAAGTGATCGGAATTCAACGCTCAAAAGGTTATGCAGATCGTCCATCTTTTACAGTGAATGAAATAGAAGAAATGATATCTTTCGTAAAAGAAATCAAATCAGATGTGATCGTATTTGTGGATAATTGTTATGGAGAGTTTGTTGAAGAAAGAGAACCGATCGAAGCAGGAGCCGATGTAATTGCAGGTTCCTTGATTAAAAATCCTGGTGGTGGTCTTGCTAAAACAGGTGGCTATATCGCTGGAAAAGAGAACTTGATCGACAGGATCTCTTACCGATTAACTTCCCCTGGAATCGGCCGTGAAGCAGGAGCGTCGCTTTACAGTCTTCAAGAGATGTATCAAGGATTTTTTCTTGCGCCTCATGTAACGGCACAAGCATTGAAAGGAGCGGTGTTTACAGCTGCTTTCTTAGAAGAATTAGGAATGGAAACGCGTCCTTCATATGATGCAAAGAGAACAGATCTTATCCAATCTGTAGTCTTTAATGACCGCGAGCGTATGATCAAATTCTGTCAAGCGATTCAAAAGGCATCACCGATCAACTCATATGCGATTCCATACCCTGATTATATGCCTGGTTATGAAGACGATGTAATCATGGCAGCGGGTACTTTTATTCAAGGTGCAAGCATCGAGCTAACAGCTGATGGCCCGATCCGTCCGCCGTATATTGCATTCGTGCAGGGTGGGCTAACGTATGAACATGTTAAGATTGCCGTTTTATCAGCTGTCGATGAACTTTTAACACAAGGGCTTATCAATAAATAAAAAACAAATCATAAAAAGACATTAAAAAAGAGGCGATCTGCCTCTTTTTTATATTGATGTTAATTTTTCTAACATTAGGATTGACATGTGAGCTTTTGTGACATAAGATATAAAAAGAAGTTGAAAGGAGGTAGGCAATATGAACGATATGAATCGTAGGAACTTACCTTTGTTCCCCATCAGCATCGTCATGCAGCTGACTGAACTATCAGCTCGTCAGATTCGTTATTACGAAGAGCATGATCTTATTCATCCTGCACGAACTGAAGGGAACCGTCGTTTATTCTCATTTAATGATGTTGATAAACTTCTTGAGATCAAAGCACTACTTGAACAAGGTGTGAATTTAGCCGGTATCAAACGAGTCTTTGAGCTAAATGAACAGGCAGCAGAATTAATTAAGAACCAGCCGAATGTGCAAGGTGTTCAACAAATTTCCGAATCTGCGCTTCATCGCAGGTTAAAAAGGGAATTGATTCATGCTGGCAGACATGGAAAAACCTCATTGATTCAAGGAGAACTATCCAGGTTTTTTCATTAAAATCATTTAATAATACTTACGATGTGAACAATCGCCATATTTAGGCGCTTTATATTTAAAGGAGGAGAAAGATTTGTCTAAGTACACTAAAGAAGATATCTTAAGAATGGTAAAAGAAGAAAACGTAAGATTTATCCGTTTGCAATTTACTGATTTATTGGGTGTTATCAAAAATGTTGAGATACCGATTGGTCAACTTGAAAAAGCTTTAGAGAACAAGATGATGTTTGACGGATCTTCTATTGAAGGATTCGTTCGAATAGAAGAATCAGATATGAATCTTTATCCTGATTTAGATACATTCATGATCTTCCCATGGACTTCTGAAAAAGGCAAAGTTGCACGTTTGATCTGTGACATTTTCATGCCTGACGGAAATCCGTTTGATGGAGATCCTCGTGGAATCTTAAAGCGCGTATTAAAAGAGATGGAAGACCTAGGTTTCTCTGATTTCAATATTGGACCTGAACCAGAATTCTTCTTATTTAAGAATGACGAGAAGGGTGAGCCGACTCTAGAACTAAACGATAAAGGTGGATATTTTGACTTAGCTCCAACTGACCTTGGTGAAAACTGCCGTAGAGATATCGTTTTAGAACTTGAAGATATGGGCTTTGAAATCGAAGCTTCTCACCATGAAGTAGCACCTGGACAGCATGAGATCGATTTTAAATATGCTGATGCAGTAAGCACTTGTGATAACATTCAAACGTTTAAGTTAGCTGTAAAAACAATCGCACGTAAACATGGTCTTCATGCAACATTCATGGCTAAACCATTGTTCGGTGTGAACGGATCAGGTATGCACGCAAATATGTCTCTATTCAAAGATGGAGAAAATGTGTTCTATGATGCGAAATCTGAAACAGGATTAAGCGAAACAGCAATGCATTTCCTAGCAGGTATCTTAAAGCATGCACAAGATTTTACAGCGATCACGAACCCGACAGTAAACTCTTATAAGCGACTTGTACCTGGTTACGAAGCGCCTTGTTACGTTGCATGGTCTATGCAAAACAGAAGCCCGCTTATTCGTATTCCAGCTTCTCGCGGCATCAGTACTCGTATTGAGGTAAGAAGCGTTGACCCAACGGCTAACCCTTATCTTGCAATGGCAGTATTACTTGCAGCAGGTCTTGATGGAATCAAGAACAAGCTAAACGCTCCAAAGCCAATCGATAGAAACATCTATGTGATGGATAAAGAAGAGCGTGAAGCAGAAGGAATCAAAGATCTTCCAGCAACATTAAAAGAAGCCCTAACTCTATTCAGCAAAAACGAAGTTCTAACAACAGCTCTTGGAGCACATGCTACAGAGCACTTCATTGAAGCGAAAGAGATCGAGTGGGATATGTTCCGTACACAAGTTCACCCTTGGGAACGCGAACAATATATGAGCATGTACTAAAAGGATTACCCCTGATATCATTATCAGGGGTTTTTTTATTCTTAAGAAAATTTCCGAAGTAGCTTCAATACTTCTGAGTAAATGGTCCCTGAGGCGTACTCTTCAGCATATACCGCATAAAAGGGACGATAAACAACATGTGGATCGAGTGGGACAAGCTTTCCTTCTGATACTTCATCCTTAACCATCCAATAGGATAGAAATCCAATCCCGAGTCCTCTAACAGCTAACTGTTTAATCAAATAATGACTGCTTGCTTCAATGATCTCCGTCGGTTCAATTCTTTCGGAACGCAGAAGTTGATCAGCATATTCCCTTGTACCAGATCCTTTCTCTCTAAGAATAAGTGGAGAGTTTTCAATAGACATTTTATGCTGTGCATAAAAGCGCAGCTCATCTCTGCTGACTACTTCTACCTGAAAAGGATCTAATCCACTTGTTCCTTCAACTAGAGCTATATCAATCTTCTTCTTTTGTAATTCCACGACTATTTGTTCGTGATTATGAATCATGAGCTTTAGACGGATAAATGGATAGAGTAACTTTATCTTCTTTACGAAGTCTGGTAATAATACGTCGCTTACGGTATGTGTTGCTCCGATTCGGAGTAGAATTTCTTCATTTTTTTCTTTTATTGATTCAATCGTTCTTGAAATTTCTAACATTTTCTTACCTTGTTCGAATACTTGTACCCCAGCGTTTGTTAATTCAAAAGATTGATTCATTCCAGACCTTTGAATAAGCTTCAATCCTAAATAATCCTCTAGCTTTCTGATGTGTACGCTTATCGTGGGTTGAGATAGGTTTAGAAATTCGCTTGTTTTTGTAAAATGTTTTAGGTGAGCAAGTGTCACAAAACTTCTGATCCAATCTAATTGCATAATGAAACCTCCATTAAGAATCGTAATGGTTCCAATGATATTTATTCATTTTTATTATAAATAAACTGAAGTTACAATGAAAGGAGGAAGGAAGTGTTATTAAATGGAGTGGCTTTTGTTTATTATTGGTGGAGCAGCAATCGGTGTTATCTCCGGTTTTTTTGGGATTGGCGGGGGAATTATACTGACTCCTGTCCTTTTAGTACTTGGTTACGAACCTAGCGGAGCCATTATACTCTCTTTAATGTTGACATTGGGCTCAACAGTTACGGGCACGCTATCTCACATAAAAATGAAAAATGTAAACATTCGTTTGGTGTGTATACTTGGATTATTCGGGGTAATAGGGGCTGTTACAACTGTGCCATTCGTACATTGGCTCGAAAAAATAAATGGAGCATCAACGGTTATTTCAACTGTATATGTTCTGATCTTGAGCTGGTTCGCATTTCAATTTTTAACTAATAGTCATTCTGTCAGAAATGAGAGAGGAAGGTCTTGGATCCCTTTAATTGGTTTGTTTACAGGAATCATCTCATCACTCATGGGCGTTAGTGGGGGTTTCGTGATGACACCCTTACTTATAAAGAAAGTTGGTATTGAACTCAATAAAGCAATTGGTACAAGTATTGCAGCAGCTTCGTTTATTGTTATCTCTGGAATCGGATCTTATGTGTATGGAGGAGCAGAAATGGATTATCGCCACGGTTTGCTACTGATCGTCGGAGCGCTCATTGGCACTCCATTTGGTATCTTCAATTTGAAGAAGTTTTCTGAAGATATGGTGAAAGAAATGCTTGCTGTCTTTTATATTGTAGTCGCATTGAGTGTAGTTTTTAAAATGTTATCTTTAACGATATTATCTCTTGGACTGTTACTCACAGCGGTAGGACTATTCTTTATCGTACTATTGTATAACAAAGTTTCTCGATTATTAAGAGCTTAATGAGATTGGCTTCTGACATTTGGAAGAAAGGAACACCTTGGCAATATACCCCTCAGGGTATATTGCGGTCACATGTATAGGAGGAATAGAGAGTGAAACAGTTAACGGCTAAAGAACTTGAGAAAAAATTAAAAGTAGGGCAATCTCTTCATATGATTGATGTTCGTGAAACATCTGAAGTGAAAGAAGGAAAAATACCAACAACCATGAATATCGCACTAGGTTTGTTAGAGTTTCGTATACATGAATTGGACAAATCTAAAGAGTACGTATTAGTTTGTCGTTCTGGAGGTAGAAGCAGTCGGGCATATACGCTTCTTCAAAGCTACGGTTTTAATGTGATCAATATGGTATGCGGTATGGAAGCATGGGAAGGGAACACCGAATAACTTTATACTACTTAGAAACAAAACCCCTGACAGCATAGAAGTCAGGGGTTTTAAAATCATTTGATCTCGATAGCGGATGCAATATTGTTCCAGTCAGATGCCATGTTTGCAGTCTTACCATACCAATCAGAGTGCTTAAATAAGACTCCTTTTCCATAGCCTTGTGATGAAGTATGCTGCCAGAGCGTGGTCGAGTAGCTTGATGAAGGTGATGCAGTGCTTAGTGATGAGATTCTATCATTCCAGCTTGAAGGGAGGTTCTTAAAACCGTCTCTCCAATAAATGTAGGCGCCACCTTTGTTCTTGTTCTCATAAAAGTCTGTACAACAAGCACCTGTACCCATCGTATCGATTTTCTTTTGCTCTTTAAGCTTGTCCTTTTCGATATAGGCATTTAATTCTTTCATGTTTGTGAATCCATATGCCAACCAATCGCCGCTCTTATTCTGTTTTGGAAGTACCATAGTCACTTTGATGTGATCATCTAGTAGTTTAAAAGCATTAGATTCGACAGCTTTACCATCCACATTCACGTAGTCAAATGACTTAATCGTATTCTCTTTTTCTGCATATGTCTTAGGTGAAAATACTACTGCGGCAAGAGCAAAACAAATCATATAAAGATATAGTTTTTTTCGCATTATTCTCACTCCCATTATTCGTAATTTTTTATTCTGAAATAATTATACTTGTCCTCCCTTCGATCACCTCCTATCAATTCATACGATTGTTATTAAAATGATTAAAGTTAAACGAAGAGCAAAGGAGTTTTGGCCGCGTTACATTGCCAATTTAAACTATTTAGGTATAATATGTAAATGGATAAAAAGACTTAATATTCAGTCAATTAATAGTGCCTATCCTTCATTAGTCGAGTACCTGAGTGCCTATGAATGATCTTTTAAAAGTATTATTAATCTATGAATTAGTAAAGTAATAGGACGAAAAAAAGAAGTATCTAGTCAATTAGATACTTCTTCTAAGGAAAATTCAGAATTGAGGATTAGATTAATGAATACTTCGGTATACGCCGATTACTTTACCTAAAATCGTACAGCTCTGTAAGATGATCGGTTCCATCGAAGAATTTTCAGGTTGCAAGCGGATATGGTTTCTTTCTTTGAAGAATCTTTTTACAGTCGCTTCATCTTCATCAGTCATAGCTACGATGATATCTCCATTATTTGCTGTAGGCTGCTGTTTTACAACAACTAAGTCCCTATTGAAAATTCCTGCTTCAATCATACTATCACCAACAACTGATAACATGAATACGTTCTCGTCCCCAACAACGTGCTCAGGTAGAGGGAAGTATTCTTCTACGTTCTCAACTGCACTGATTGGAAGACCTGCCGTAACTTTACCGATCACAGGGATTGAAACAGAACGAACAGAAGGGATGTTGTCTTCTAAACCTAATACTTCAATTGCTCTTGGCTTTGTTGGATCTCGCCTTATAAGCCCCTTTTTTTCAAGTCTTGCTAAATGTCCGTGAACGGTAGAGCTTGATGCAAGGCCAACTGCCTCTCCGATTTCACGAACTGAAGGCGGATACCCTTTTTGTGATACTTCCTCTTTTATGAAAGCCAATATATCCAATTGTCGTCTGGATAATTTAGTCATTTTTTAGCACCTCACCGAATTTTTTATCTATAAAAAGTATATCATGGAGAATTAAGAGATACAAACATAAGTTCGAAAAAATAGTTGACACCGAACAAACGTTCCAGTTATTATGAATGTAAGAGATGCGAACAAACGTTTGTTGAAAGGGGATATCACAATGAAACAAGGGACAATGCATGTTATTGTATTTTTAGGGTTGTTAGGTGGTATATTTTTTACGTTATCAAATCTTGCCTCACAAGAAGCTCAATATATCGAAGTAACCATACAGGAGGGAGACTCACTGTGGAGTCTTTCTGAAGAGTATAATGCAAAGCATCATTATTCCAATTGGGAGTTTATACAATGGGTCGAAAAGAAGAACAGTGTAAATGCTGCAGCTGTTTTTCCAGGACAGAAAGTAATCATACCAGTCAATAAATAAAAAAGCGGGTTTTAAACAATGAAAGCAATCATATACTCCAGAGTTAGTACAGATAAAGATGAACAAATGACTTCATTAGAAAGACAAGAAGCGGAACTAAAGAAGTTAGCACTACAATTTAAATTTGAAGTTGTGAATTGTTACCGTGAAAAAGCAAGTGGTTTCTCTCTAGATCGAGAAGAGTTGCTAAATATATTAGATCTTGCAAGGGATGGAGAGTTTCAGTGCCTTCTTGTACAAGATGATACTCGTTTAGGCAGAGGAAAAGCTAAGATGGCTTTACTTCATCAGTTGATCAAATACAACATTAAAGTTTATACGCTCTCTAATAACGGAGAATACACATTAACAGAAGCGGACGAAATGGTGCTTGATATTGTGTCTACTGTAGAAGAATACCAACGAAAGCTTCATAATATGAAGATCAAGCGTGGAATGAGAAAAGCTGTTAAAGAAGGATATAAACCTCAAAAGAATTTAAAAAATCAAACTGGTGGTGGCAGAGACAAAAAGGAAGTGCCAATCTCTGAAATCGTACGATTAAAGAACATGAAGCTTACATTTCATGACATCGCTTTAACGCTTAGAGGGCTGGGCTTTGATGTGTCTAAAGCAACAGTACATAGAAGATACAAAGAACATGTGGAAAATACAGATAACTAGAAATTCCTTTCATTCTGCTGTAGGATAGAGTGAAGAATGCTTTAAAAAGGAGTTTTTACTATGTTATCTAAAGATAAGATGCAACGTATAAATGAACTGTCTAGAAAATCTAAACAATCAGATTTAACATCAGCAGAAAAAGCTGAACAAAAAAAACTACGAGAAGAATATTTACAAGTTTTCCGTAAATCCTTCGTTCAAGATTTGCATGGTATGACCTTTGTTGATCCGAACGGTGATGATGTAACACCTGAAAAATTAAAACGAAGTAAAGATAATAAAAATAACCTCAAACATTAATAAGAAATGCCTATTTACTCACTGTAAATAGGCATTTTTTTCTGTTGCAATCTATACATATTAGTATATACTGTTATATAACAACTTTGAAAGGGGAGAATATTTTGACTTTTTCAATTACAAGTGCAGCTGCGAACCTTTATAAGGATATTGCTTTAGAAGCGTCAGAGGCTTTAAGACTTTTCGTAAAATATGCAGGAAGTGGTGACTCGGGAGGTTTTTCCCTTGGTGTGACAGCTGATGTGCCTGAAGAGAACGATTACATTCAAGAGATTGAAGGTCTTCGATTTTTTGTTCGAAACGAAGATAAATGGTTCGTTGAGAATATGAAACTTGATTATGATGAAAATACGGATCATTTTTCATGTCACTTACCAGGTCTCGCATAATAAAATTTAACCGCCTGTTCTAATACAACGAAAAAGTTGTAGGATAACAGGCGGTTTTTGTATGTTTTCATGAGTAGATGGTAAAATAACTATAGTTAAAAATGTGTTTGTCTTGTCTAATTGCATTTGAACGTTTATTATGAAAGTCAAAACTGTTTAGTACATATGAAGGGATGATTTTTTTGTCACGAACTATTGATGAATTAGCAATTAATACAATAAGAACACTTTCTATCGACAGCATAGAAAAAGCGAACTCAGGGCATCCAGGTATGCCGATGGGTGCTGCGCCTATGGCATATAGCTTATGGTCTAAATTCATGAACCATAATCCTGCAAATCCTGAATGGTTCAACCGTGACCGTTTTGTACTATCAGCAGGACATGGATCGATGTTGTTATATAGCTTGCTACATTTGAGTGGATATGGTTTAACAATTGATGATCTGAAGAATTTCAGACAATGGGGAAGTAAGACTCCAGGTCACCCAGAATTCGGTCATACGGTTGGTGTTGAAGCAACAACTGGCCCGCTTGGTCAAGGGATTGCGATGGCTGTAGGTATGGCTATGGCTGAGCGTCACTTAGCTGCAAAATATAACCGTGATGGACATGAAGTGATCGATCACTTTACTTATTCTATCTGTGGTGATGGAGACCTTATGGAGGGTGTTTCTGCTGAAGCAGCTTCACTTGCAGGTCATCTTGCGCTTGGTAGAATGATCGTACTTTACGATTCAAATGATATTTCTTTGGATGGTGACCTTCATCACTCATTCTCTGAAAGTGTAAAACAAAGATTTGAAGCTTATGGCTGGCAAGTTCTTTATGTGGAAGATGGAACAGATCTTGATGAGATCGAAAAAGCACTATCAGAAGCGCGTGAAGAACTTAACAAGCCTACTCTTATTGAAGTGAAGACTGTAATCGGACATGGTTCACCAAATAAATCAGGAAAATCTGCTTCTCATGGAGCGCCGCTAGGTAAAGATGAGATCTTACTAACAAAAGAAGCGTACAAATGGACGTTTGAGCAAGATTTCCATGTTCCTGAAGAAGTACAATCACACTTTGAACAACTGAAGAGTGAAGGACAAACAAAAGAAGAAGAGTGGAACAAGCAATTCGATGCTTATGCAAAAGCTTATCCAGAATTAGCTAACGAGCTTCAAGAAGCGATTAAAGGAAATCTTCCTGAGAATTGGGACAAGGACCTTCCTGACTATGACAAGGCTATAGCTACTCGTTCATCTTCAGGTAAGGCGATCAATGCTCTAGCTAAGAGTGTGCCATCATTATTTGGTGGATCTGCTGACTTAGCAGGATCAAATAAAACACTTATTGAAGGCGAAAATAATTTCAGTCGCAACGATTACAGCGGACGTAACATCTGGTTTGGTGTTCGTGAGTTCGCTATGGGAGCAGCACTGAACGGAATGGCTCTGCATGGCGGACTGAATGTGTTCGGTGGAACATTCTTTGTGTTCTCTGATTATGTAAGACCTGCTATTCGATTATCTGCTCTAATGGGGCTTCCTGTAACGTATGTATTAACGCATGACAGTGTAATGGTAGGAGAAGATGGTCCAACTCATGAACCAGTTGAGCAACTTGCTTCTCTTCGTGCGATGCCAAATCTTAACGTGATTCGTCCCGCTGATGGATATGAGTCAAACGCAGCTTGGAAGTTAGCGCTTGAGAGCAAGAACCAGCCGACTGCATTGGTATTAAGCCGTCATGACCTACCGATCTTAAAGAACACAAAAGAGAATGCTTATGAAGGTGTTAAGCGAGGAGCTTATGTTGTTTCGCCAGCTGAAGCTGATGCAGATGTATTGCTTCTTTCTGCAGGATCTGAAGTTAGTGTTGCAGTTGCTGCACAAGAACTACTTCAAAAAGAAGGAATTTCAGCTTCAGTCGTTTCTATGCCATCTTGGGAAAGTTTTGATAAGCAAGATAACGACTATAAAGAATCTGTACTTCCAAAGAATATTACGAAGCGTTTAGCGATTGAAATGGGGGCTTCACTCGGTTGGCATAAATATGTTGGCCTTGAAGGAGATACGCTAACAATCGATACGTTTGGTGCATCTGCTCCTGGAGAAGTCATTCAAAAAGAATTCGGATTTACTCCAGAGAACATCGTAAAACGTGTTAAAGACATGTTAAATAAATAAAAAAATTCGCATGAATAAGGAGGTTTCCGAGAGGAAACCTCCTTTTCTTACTGATTCGACAAAAGTAGTTAGAATCTGCACACCTTTTTAGACAAGCTTCTTTACGTATATTGTATATACTTTTAGAAAATGATCGGAGAGGAGCTTGTTCATGAGAGAATTTTATATCTATTTAATCACAAAAGAAGTTGCTCATTCCTATTATGGCAAGGAAAATAAGCTGTTTCAGTTGTTTTTCGAAGAACAGCGCTCAAATGGCTTATCTAAAACTATCCTACAAAAGCAGATCAGTTACATAACCTCTCTATTATCTGTTTCTCAACTAGAAAAACACTTTTGGAACCATTTAAGTGGTACACAGGAATGGCGTTCAGAAGGAGAAACATATTCTTTATCTTGCAAAGATAGCATCGTGAGAATAGAACTCACTGATCAATATATCCACCTTTACAGTATCGGAAACTTTGAAGCAGAAACGATTATATTTGAGGCGCTTCGCCAATATGAACCTTACTTTCTTGCGATGGACTATGGTGAAAGAAAATTTGGATGGCTTTCACCGTTTAAATTGAACATGGTCTATGCCACTTAATTCTCTTTCAATCTTGTATGTGTAGGTAAACTTGTAGTAAACTAGTTCTAGACAACATGAAGGAGGAAGTATTAACAATGGGTACTGGTATGATAATCCTTGTGTGTGCACTCTCACTGATTGCAGGTGTTGCGATCGGATTTTTTATTGCCCGCAAGTATATGATGAGTTATTTACAAAAAAATCCACCGATTAATGAAAATATGTTGCGTGTGATGATGATGCAGATGGGGCAAAAGCCTTCACAGAAGAAAATTAATCAAATGATGCAGGCTATGAACAAGCAGATGAAGTAAGAGTTGGACAAGCACCCTGATGAATAATCGGGTGCTTGTTTTCGTTCTCTTTACAAATAGCGTTATGTATCAATAAAGGATGATGGCAATGAACAACGTTGAGACGATTTCCATAGATGAGATAGATGCAAATCATTATTTGCTTTTTGATGTAAGATCTCCGAAAGAATTTGAAGAGTACCATATTCCTGGTGCGTTTAATGTGAGTATATTTTCAAATGAGGAAAGAGCAGAAATAGGTACGTTGTACAAACAGGAAAGTAAAGAAGCTGCGATGGAGCGTGGACTGCAAGTTGTTGCACCCAAACTTCCGTCTTTATATAATCAGATAAATTCCCAAAGTAAAGAAAATCCTGAAAAACAGGTTGTTATCTATTGCGCAAGAGGTGGATTTCGTTCAAGGAGTATCGCTCAAACGATGAACATGATGGGGATAAAGACCCTACAGCTCGATGGAGGCATACGGTCGTATAGAAAGAAGATTGATGCTTTTTTTAGAGAGATGGAGGCTGAACCAAGAAAGATCATCGTACTTGAAGGTCATACTGGTACGATGAAAACGAAACTACTGAAACAACTGCAAGAAGAAGGATATCCAGTACTGAACCTTGAAGAAATGGCAGGACATAAAGGCTCGATTTTCGGAAAGATCGGAGAACACCCCTCTTCGCAGAAGAAGTTTGAATCAAGACTTTATGAACAACTTCAGAAGTCGGAGAAATCTACAGCGATTATTATTGAATCAGAGAGTAAACGTATTGGGAGAGTAGTCGTTCCCAATTTTCTGTTAGAAGGTAAATACAGCGGTGTTCGAATTCATGTGGAGCTACCTTTTCATTTAAGGGTTAAATATATTTGTAATGTGTACGAGCCGCTTCTGCATAAAGATGAGATTATTGAAGCGGTCAATAAGCTGTCAAAAAGAATTCCCACAGCAATCATGTTAGACATTCAAGAAAACCTGAAAACGTTAAATTATGAAAATGTAGTATCACTGCTTCTTGAGAATTATTATGATCCTAAATATGATTACGCACAACAGCAATATGAAAGTGAGTGCATCAAACTGAATAGTGATTCCTATCAAGGCGTCTATACAAAAGTAAAGAACGTATTAGATCAGTATTTGCGCTAAAAAATCTAAATCAGTTACAGATGATTTCAAAAAGACCCTTTTAATGGGGTCTATTTTTGTGAAACTTTTTCCTTTTCGGAATTTTCATATATTGGTAAACTAGAATTGTTTTGATATAGAAACAAGGGGGAACGGGCGTTGAAGGTTTTTCTGCAGTTAATGTGGTATTTTAAACAAGAAAAGTGGCGGTATATAGGCGGAATCATAATGCTTGCCTTCGTGTCACTTGGATTATTGGTCCCTCCAAAAGTGGTCGGGCTCATTGTCGATCATATTGAAGAAGGTACGATAACCGAAGAGATCTTATGGAAATATGCTGCAGTTTTAATCAGCATTGCGATAGGTATCTATGTTCTTCGGTATATCTGGAGAATATTAATCTTCGGTTCAGCTGTTAAATTGGCGATGTTACTAAGAAATAGGCTGTACGAGCATTTTACAAAAAAATCACAAGAATTCTATCAAAAGAGACGTGTAGGAGACTTGATGGCTCATTCTACGAACGATCTTCAGGCTATTCAACAGACTGCTGGGGATGGCGTTTTAACGCTAGTAGATTCATTGATGATGGGTGGTTTTACATTAATCGCAATGGCAACAACGATCAGTTGGAAATTAACACTTGTCAGTCTTCTGCCCTTACCAATTATGGCGTGGGCAACAAACAAATATGGTACGATGCTGCACAAAAGGTTTCATAGTGCACAAGAAGCATTCTCAACTTTGAACGATAAAGTGCAAGAAAGTATTTCTGGTACGAGGGTAATTAAAGCTTTTGGTCAAGAAAAAGATGATATTGACAGCTTTTCGGATCTCTCGAAAGATGCAGTTAGGAAAAATATGGATGTTGCTCGTATTGATTCTTTGTTCGACCCTACTATATCTCTGATCATTGGATTCTCCTTTTTTCTAGCGGTCGGTTATGGATCGATTCTCGTAACGCGTAATGAACTAACAATAGGAGAACTTGTTTCATTTACTAGTTATCTCGGATTGTTAATATGGCCGATGCTTGCATTTGGCTGGTTGTTTAATATTGTAGAGCGAGGAAGAGCTTCTTATGATCGTGTAGAATCACTTCTTGCTGTAAAAGAAGAGATTGAAGACAATGGTTCAATCGAAAACAGTCCCAAAGGTGATATTTCATTTCAATTAAAGCAATTTTCATACACTACAGGTGCTTCTGTTTTAAGTGATATCCACTTTACTTTAAAACGAGGTCAGACTCTTGGGGTCGTCGGAAAGACAGGTAGCGGTAAAACAACACTATGCAAGTTATTGCTGCGAGAATTTCAATTAAGATCAAACGACTTTATTTTAGATAATCACGATATTTGTGAGTACAAATTGGATGCGTTACGAAGTTCGATCGGTTATGTACCACAGGACCATTTTTTATTTTCAGCTACCATTGCAGAAAATATTGCTTTTTCAAAAGTCGATTCACCTTTTTCAGAAATAAAAGAAGCGGCAGAGCTTGCCTCGATTCATAAAGACATTTCTCAGTTTAAATATGGATATGAAACAGTAGTAGGTGAGAGGGGAGTCACACTTTCAGGAGGACAAAAGCAAAGGATCTCAATTGCAAGGGCATTGATAAAAAGTCCAGAAATGTTAATTCTAGACGACTCCCTTTCTGCAGTTGATGCTAAAACAGAGGAATCCATCCTTCAGCAATTAAAGAACAAACGGCAAAATCAAACGACGATTATAACTGCTCATAGACTATCATCTATCGCGCATTGCGATCTAATCATCGTTTTGGAAAATGGAACAATCCTACAACGAGGTACTCATCACAGCTTGTTGAACGAAGATGGATGGTACAAAGAAACATATGAAAAACAAGCTTTGGAAATGCTGATTTCACAGGGAGGTGTGAACAAATGAGTGCCGAACAAGAACCTACACTCGATGAATTGCAGCAAATGAAGCAGTGGACTGTTTTTAAAAGACTCATGTCTTATACAAAACCACACAAAAAACGTTTGGCATTCGCCTTCTTTTTGTTATTAGTCGCAACAGCAGCTGAATTAACGGGTCCAATTCTCGTTAAAACGTTCATCGACGATTTTGTCACACCTCGAAATTTTGAACAAAGAGCTTTGGTGATACTCGCTACAGGATACATTGGATTAATCGTAATATCAGCGGTTGTAAACTATGTTCAATTTGTTTTGTTCCAATCTGTAGCACTTGACATTATTCAAACTCTGCGGATCCAAGTGTATACAAAGGTCCATTCATTAGGATTAAAATTCTTTGATCGCACACCAGTAGGAAGCTTAGTTTCACGGATTACGAACGACACAGAAGCAGTTAAAGATCTTTATGTAAGTGTACTCTCGACGTTTGTTCAAAATATCGTATTCTTATTTGGTATCTTTGGATTCATGTTCTATTTGAATGTCAAACTTGCACTATTCTGTTTGTGTATCTTGCCGTTCATTGTTTTGATCATGTGGCTGTATCGTAAATATAGTTCCAGGTCGTTTTATGACATGAGAGAAAAACTTAGCCAGTTGAATGCAAAATTAAATGAATCTCTTCAAGGGATGTCCATCGTACAAGCGTTCAACCAGCAAAAAAGGCTTCGAAAAGAGTTTGCAAAAATCAATCAAGAACATAATGATGCACAGTTCAGAAATATAAAATACAACGGTTTGTTGCTGAGACCTGCCGTTGATCTTGTTTATATGCTTGCATTGTTGATGATCCTTTCCTTTTTTGGCATCAAATCATTTAATTCTCCTGTTGAGATCGGTGTGATTTATGCTTTTATCAATTATCTGGATCGCTTTTTTGAACCAGTTAATATGATGATGATGCGCCTTTCTATTTTTCAGCAAGCTATCGTATCAGCAGGACGCGTATTTACAGTCATGGATGAAGAAGAGTTTGCACCGGTGAAGAAAGGGAATACGGTTCCGGCGATTTCAAGAGGTAAGATTGAATTTAAAGATGTTTCATTTTCTTATGATGGAGAGCAGGAAGTTCTTAAAGGGATCTCTTTCACTGCAGAGCCCGGTCAAACAGTGGCTCTTGTCGGTCATACCGGAAGCGGTAAGAGCTCGATCATCAATTTGCTCATGCGCTTTTATGAAGTGAATAAAGGTCAGATTTTGATCGATGACATTCCTTTATCAAACTACGAAAACAATGAGTTAAGAAACAAGATGGGACTCGTTTTGCAAGATCCCTTTTTATTTGTTGGCGATATTATGCAAAACGTAAGGTTATACGACAAAACCATTACGGACGAAGATGTAATGAATGCAGCAAGATTTGTTCAGGCATCATCATTTATCGAAAAACTTCCTGAGGGTTATCAAACAGAGTTAGGAGAAAGAGGGGCAACCTTTTCAAGTGGACAAAGACAACTGATCTCTTTTGCGCGAACGATGGCTTTCTCACCTAAGATCTTGATACTCGACGAAGCGACAGCAAACATCGATACAGAGACCGAAGAAGAGATACAAGAAGCTCTTCATAAAATGCGCAGCGGCAGAACGACAATTGCTATTGCACACAGACTATCCACGATACAAGACGCAGAACTCATTCTTGTGTTGCATAAAGGGGAAATTGTTGAAAGAGGGACTCACCAAGAACTATTAAGACATCGAGGTTTGTATCATAAGATGTTCCTATTGCAACATGGAAAAGATTCTATGAACGATGTAGGTTAACATACTTAATGGTTTATGTATTATGTGACAGTTCTTCTTAAAAAAGAGAACTGTCTATTTTTATGTTGTTTTCTAACAAAGCAGCTTACTAAAGAGGATATCGGTGTAATCTCATGTGATTACGCCTTTATTAGCGGTGCTCCTAAGCGTTGTACAAGTGGAAAGAGATCAATCACAGGTGAAAACATACAATTTACCGGCGAATGCGTAATAAATAAAATAACACGTACCGTAAAACGAGGAACCTGGAACCAGAATCAACTGCTCTCTCCATAATTTTTGCGAAATAAAGCATTTGTTACTATCTACCATATAAAATGTCCCTATTTTTTACTTTAATTTTTCGAAAATATGAACTTCTGTTTTAAGTGATTGACTTATTTGCAAATTATCCTATTATAAGATAGCATACACGTACAGACAAACTGAATAAAAGGATGAGAATGCTTTGAAGAAATATGTATTACCATCAATGTTGATCGGCAGCATGGTTGTCCTTTCAGCATGTAAGCCAGTTGACTGGGCAGAAAAGAAATGGAATGCTGCCTTTAATGAAGAGAGCTCTGAAGAGAACGAAAAACAGATTTCGAACGAGCAGACTACACCAAAACCAAATGATGAAAACAAAAATGAAAATCCTGTTGAACAACCTTCAACGGAGGTTGATCTGCCGTGGCTAGAAGAAACGGTAACGGTATCTGGTGACGGGAAAGCGGTGGTACAGAATCTAGACGATCTTTTAATCGTTGCGAACAAGGAAAGAAACCTACCCGATAATTATGAACCGAAAGATTTAGTTACACCAAATGTTCCGTTTCCTTTTAAAGAGGATCTACCTAAGAAAAAATTAAGAAAAGAGGCCGCTCTTTCTTTAGAAGTATTGTTTAAGGCAGCTGAAGAGGACGGTCTCGAGTTGCTAGCACAATCCGGGTATCGCTCTTATGATACGCAAGTGTCTATCTTCGCCTTTAATGCTGAGCAAAAAGGGGAAGAAGTAGCGAACAAAACGAGCTCCAAGCCAGGTCAGAGTGAACATCAGACTGGATTATCAATGGATGTTACATCACAAGAAGTGAACTTTGAACTTGTAGAAGCCTTTGGCGAGACAAAAGAAGGAAAATGGCTAGCAGATAATGCTCATAAGTATGGATTCATCATCAGATATCTGAAAGGGAAAGAAGATATTACTGGATATCAATATGAACCTTGGCATCTCCGATATGTTGGGGTAGATCATGCCAAAGCAATTCACGAGCAGGACATCACGCTCGAAGAGTATTTACAAAAACCATAAACATCTCTGACAGCTTTTTTCTAAGCTGTCTTTCTTTATGTTTGAACAAAATGGGTATTCCCTTTAATATAGAGAGAGAACTGTAAAAAAGGGGCTTACTAAAAAATGACCGATCTTAATATTCTGCTTGCTTTTGGAGCTGGCTTGCTCTCCTTTATTTCACCTTGCTGTTTACCATTGTATCCTGCTTTTCTATCTTACATAACTGGGATCTCTGTTCAGGAACTTAAAGAAGAAAACGCCATGCTAAGAAAAACGGCGCTTCTACATACTACATTTTTCTTAATAGGATTTTCGATCATATTTATTTTCCTTGGTCTATCGACTACGATAATCGGTGATCTATTCGTACAATATCAAACACTGTTAAGGCAAATTGGAGCTATTGTAATCATCTTTTTTGGTCTTGTCGTGATGGGATTCATAACTCCTACATTTTTGATGAAGGATAAGAAGGTAAGGTTTCAATCTCGTCCTACTGGTTATCTAGGTTCCGTGTTGATCGGTATTGGTTTTGCAGCAGGATGGACACCTTGTATGGGTCCCATTCTTGCAGGTGTTATTGCGCTTGGGGTGTCAAATCCGGCAGCATCTATGACGTATATGGTCGCGTATGTTTTAGGATTTGCTGTTCCTTTCTTTGTTTTAAGCTTCTTTTTGGATAAACTAAAGGTAATAAAAAAGTTCAACCGTCAGTTTATGTTGGTAGGAGGGACTCTTATGGTTGTTATGGGAATCCTTCTATACTTTGATTGGCTGACACAATTAACGTCATTTCTAACAAACCGTGTGTTTGGAGGATTCAAAGGTTTTTAAGAGTAATATGGAAAGGGGATATACATCATGCATTCACGATCGAATGACCTTATCTTAAAAACAACAACAAATATCATTGTTTTTGTTATTCTAGCTTTTTCAATTAACATGCTTTTTTCAGGGCATAATGCTCCAGGTGGAGGATTTATCGGAGGATTAATGGGAGCGGGAGCATTTCTTCTTCTCTATGTTTCCTACGGGTTACAACCTGTACATAGAATATTGCCGATAAACTTTACGTACATGATCGCAGCTGGTTTATTGATCGCCATTCTCACCGGCGCAGGTTCCTTTGTTTTAGGTGTACCGTTTTTGAGTCACAGTTTTGGCTATTTTCAACTCCCTTTGTTAGGGAAAACAGAGCTTGCTACAGCGATGCTTTTTGATTTAGGTGTATATTTGACAGTAATCGGAGTTACGATGACCATTATCCTCTCAATTGCAGAAGATAAGATCGAGAAAGAAGTAGGGGAAGGGAACTAACCGTGTTTTTTATTGCGAGTACATGCTTTGCCATTATTATGGCAGTGATTATTTTTAATTTTCGAATGAAAGAAACAAGAGAACCGGTTACCACAAAAAAGATCATCATTCCCCCGTTAGCTATGAGCACAGGCTTTCTTCAGTTCGTGATTCCTGCTTTTCATATCACATGGACGGAAGCAGGGGAGGCGTTCTTAGTAGGTATCATGTTTTCGATATTTCTTATCATGACAAGTAAATTCGAAATTAAAGGTGATCATGTTTACTTGGTTCGATCGAAAGCCTTTATCTTTATCATTATCGGATTGTTTGCCATCCGTTTAGCTTTAAAATGGTATATTGGTTCTACAATATCTATTTTTGAAACAAGTTCGTTATTCTTCATCGTTGCGTTTGGGATGATCTTACCGTGGAGACTTGCCATGCTTGTTTTGTTCAATAAAAAGAAAAATGAGATCGCATTATAACATAGAGAAGAGAACCCCCTGAATCCTTAGATTCAGGGGGTTCTTTATGCGAGTAAAGAATGATAAGGTTTAATGTCGATGTTTTTCTTTTTTAAAGTCTTAATCAGCCATTTGTGGTCTCTTTTTGGAGTTGCGATAATATAGCCGCGAATGATTAAGTCTTGTGACATAGAACTTGCTTTTTCTTGTAATGCTAACTCACCGATCTTGCCAGCGATCTTCTCTTTAGCTACATCCCTAAAGAGTTCAGGGACCGGGGCTACCAATTCATTGAGAAGCTTTTTCTGATCATCCGTCCAAAGATGAATGGTTTGGTTGATGTAATGTTCTTGCCAATCTAAAATCGATTTTCCATCTTCTTTTGGAAGACGTTTTAAGAACTTACGGAACATAAAATATCCACCGATCGCAAACATTGTAAATAAAAAAACGGACCATAACACGATAAAAGTGATGAACCATCCAGACAATGCGTCCACCTCATATGTATAATTTTTTTGGCGGGACCATGTGGGAATCGAACCCACCGGAGACGGCACGCGCCTCCCAAAAGGTTTTGAAGACCCAGGCAAGCACCAGCTACACATCTGGCCCCAAATAGAATCTCTAGCTCGCTATTGCATTATACAGCATTTTACCACGTTAGGACAAGGCTTGTGAATTATTACATACGATAGGGGAGTGTAGGTTTGTCGAACGATGGAAAAGAACGACTGTAACAGAGAGGATAATGAACTATAACAGCTTTCCGCTATAACAGATCATTTTCTCCACTATAACAGTTCGCCCTGTGGACAAGTGTGAATAACTTGTTCTGTGGATAACCTGTGGGTATACAGGCGTGAATAAATATACATCCGTTTATGGCGACTTGGGAAATAATATTGATCAGGCAAACTTCGCTATTTTTCAACAATGAATAAGGCGTTATCCTTGTTTTTTACATCTCCTTTTCATAAAGTGTAGAAGAGTATGTACATATAGGTGGTTAAACATATGACGATTAAATATTATACGATCGGAATGGCAGGACACATCGATCATGGAAAAACGACGCTTACTAAAGCTTTAAGTGGAATCGACACAGACACGCTCAAAGAAGAAAAAGCTCGCAAGATAACGATTGAACCAGGGTTTGCACCTTTTCCGTTAACGAAGGATCTGCATACTTCCATCGTGGATGTACCAGGGCATGAAAAGCTCATCCGTCAAATGATCGCTGGTGTAGCAGGAATTGATCTTGTTCTCCTTGTAATCGCAGGAGATGAAGGAGTGATGCCTCAAACGAGAGAACACTTTGAAATTCTTTCCTTCTTAGGCATTGAAAAGGGAATCATCGTTGTTACGAAGTCAGATATGATTGATGACGAGATGCGTTTGTTAGTTGAAGAAGACATTTTGGAACTTACAAACTCATCGGTGTTTGAACATTTTCCAATACATTTTGTAGACAGTGTTTCTTCTGCTGGAATAGACCAGTTGAAGAGTGAAATCATTAATCTCTTAAAAGACACACCTGTTAGATCTTCACAAGGCGCTTTTCGCATGCCGATCGATCATATCTTTACCGTGAAAGGACAAGGGACTGTTATAAGAGGTACTGTCTATGAAGGTGAAGTACAGGAAGGTGATGAACTTTTTGTTCAGCCTGGGAACGTTAAAGTGAAGATTCGAAAACTTCAAGTGCATAAACAAGAAGTTCATTCCGCTAGAGCCGGTCAAAGAGCAGCGATAAATCTTTCAGGAGGTTCTAAAGCGGATTGGAAAAGAGGGCATGTTCTAGTAGAACCGAATGTCTATTCGACCACGAACACTATCGATCTCGTATTATCAACGGGTGAAGGGTGGAAAGGGAAGTTGAAACAGCGCTCTTCCGTGAAGTTTTATAGTGGTACGTCGGAAGTGATGGGTAAACTCGTCCTTTTTGACCGAAATGAGTTAGATGTCAATGAAGATCAAATATATTGTCAAGTTCGATTAGATCAAGAGGTCGTAACAAAACGAGGTGATCGTTTCATCTTAAGACGGCCGACTCCTGAGGAAACGATCGGAGGAGGAGAGGTTATCGACCCGAACGGATCTGTTTATAGATTTGGAACGGAGACGATCGAACGATTGAGGAGTAAACATGAAGGAACTCCAAATGAGCGGGTCCTACAGTTGCTTAATAAAGTAGGATCGATGACAGAAGGAGAACTTACGAGCTCGAGTGGAATGGATGATGAAGTTCTTCAACACACGTTGGATGAACTAATAAGTGAGGGTTCTGTAGCTCGAATGCAAAATTATTTGGTTGCTGATTCTAAGGTAAAGCATATAAAATCTAGCATCATGAACAAACTTCAAAACTTCCATAGTGAGTATAGTTTAAGGCAAGGTATTCCAAAGGCAGAAATTGTTCAATCGTTCCAAAATGAAGTAAATCCGAAAATAGTTAACACGCTTCTTGAAAAATGGATAACAGATTCAACCGTTTCGATCACAGACCATTTTGTTCATTTATCACATTTCAAACCGCATTATCCACAAAAATGGGCGAAAAGAATGGCGAATGTTCTTGTCACCTTGGAAGAAGCACAGCTCGAGCCGGATGACCTACAGAACATCTATAACGCTCAACAACTTCCAGAACCTCTTTATCATGAGTTTAAGTACTTTTTGATTAAATCCAATGAAGTGGTATTGCTGTATGATGAAGTGATGTTGAGTAAAAAGGCATTTGATTCAGCAGTTGAACACTTGCGAATCAATACGGATTCAACGTTTTCCGTGCAGGATGCTAAAGCGGTTCTTCATACATCAAGAAAGTTCTTAATACCGATCTTGGAATGTATGGATTCAAAAGGGTATACGATGCGGGAATCTAATGTTAGGAAATGGGTGCAATAATTGAGAGTCGTCTTTTTCACTCCGTATTATAAACAAAATCGTGGAAATTCTACTACGGCCAAACGATTAGAACATGGATTGTCTGAGAAAGTTGAGTTTTCTTTATTTCCATATGAAGAAATTGGTGTTAATCCTGCTCTTTTTGAATGGATGGAGAAAGCGGATATCTATCACATCCTTCATTTTTCTAGATTCGTTCAATGGGCTGAAAAAAATGATGTTACGTTGGATAAACCTTATATCGTTACTTCTGGAGGAACAGATCTCAACCACTCGCTAGAAGAAGACGAAAAAAGGTATCTTCCTCTGTTGCGTGAAGCGAAAGCAATCACAGTTTTTACTCAAAAAGCTAAACAATTGCTCGTCGAAGACTATGGACTAAGTGATCATTCAATCTATGTAATACCTCAAAGTATTTATTTACCTTCTATTGAAAATAAGAATGAAGCGTTCACTTTGCCTGATGGAAAGCCTAAACTGTTACTGCCAGCTGGAATTCGCCCAGTTAAGGATGTTCTTTTTGCATTGCGGAGTATGATTAAATTATCTAGCGATTATCCTGATCTCACCTTTTTAATAGTAGGACCCAACTTAGATTCTGAAGAATTTAAAAAAATGAAAGAAGCAGAAAACAAGTATGATTGGCTGTATTATATACCAGAAGTAGAGCTCGGTCAGATGAAAATGCTTTATGAATGGGGAGATGTTGTATTGAATACATCGATCTCAGAAGGACAGTCGACAGCATTATTAGAAGCGATGAGTTTTAAGAAGCCTATAATCGCAAGGGAAAACGTTGGAAACTCTAGCATCATACAACACGGAAATAACGGATTGGTGTTTCAATCTCATGAAGAATTATACCAATCTATAAAGATTGTGATATCAGATCAAGAATTTTATAAACAACTTAGTGATAGAGGGTTTCAAACCATAGAAGAGAAGCACACTATTAAAAAAGAAATAGCTTCATACATGGAACTATATAAAAAATAATAGAAAAAAGGAGAGAATATGATGAAAAAACTTAGTTTGTTGCTGCTGACTATGATCTTACTCTTATCAGCTTGCGGAACGAATAACGATGATAAGAAGAATGCAAAATCGAATAAAGATGAGGTCTTTACGATTGGGGTAATCCCAGCCCAAACGGAAGGTGAGATGAAGGGGGCACTTGATAAACTTCAGAAAGTGCTTAGTAAGAAGATGGACAGAGAAGTTAAGATCACATCTTATCCGGATTACAACGGTGTTGTTGAGGCGATGAACTATGATAAGATCGACATGGCTTATTTCGGACCTCTTACATACGTTGTTGCTCATGAAGAAAGTGGAGCTAAAGCGATCGTAACACAATTGATCAAAGGTGAACCATTCTATTATTCTTATTTGATCACCCATAAAGACAACAAATATTCAAACCTTGAGGATATGGTATCTGATGCTAAGAACGTAAAGTTTGCTTTTGGTGATCCATCCTCAACTTCGGGCTCTTTGATTCCGAGTATCAAACTAAAAGATGAAGGCATCTATAGAAGTGAATCTGATAGTGATTTTAATAATGTTAGGTTTACCGGTTCTCATGATGCAACCGCTCTTGCTGTTCAAAACAAACAAGTGGATGTTGGTGCGATCGACAGCGCGATATACGATAAATTAATCGAAGAAGGAACGATCGACGGAGATCAGTTTAAAGTGATCTGGAAGTCAGAGAAATTGTTCCAATATCCTTGGGCTGTATCTAAAAGTACAGATGAGAAAACGATGAAAAAACTTCAAGAGATCTTTTTAGATATTAAAGATAAAGAAATTTTGGATGCTTTTGGCGCAACTGGATTTACGAAGGCCGCAAATAAGAATTACGAAAGTATCCGAAAAGCGGCTATTAAAGAGGGTACCATTCAAGAATAGAGGGGAACCATGGTTTGGTTTAAGAGGAGCCAATTATTAATCATATTATGCTTAACAATACTCGTGTTAGGTAGCATGAAGTTAACGGAGTTTGATCTTTCGAAATTTAGTGACTTTCAGAATATGGGTGACTTTTTGTCGAAATGGTTTCCGATGAACACAGAGAGTCTACCATATCTGTTTCAAGAAAGTTTATTAACGATCGCTATCGCATTTTTGGGGAGCTTATTCGGATTAATCATCGCACTTCCGTTAAGCTTTATCGCCGCTCGAAACACGAGTAGAAATCGTTTTGTATATTCAATGACACGTTTCTTACTTAGCTTCTTACGATCAGTTCCTGAATTCGTGTTCGGCTTAATTCTTTTAACAACGCTCGGACTAGGACCATTTCCTGCTGTTATCGCCATCGTCTTGCATAACATCGGGGTATTAGGTAAGTTGATTTCTGAACTGATCGAGGCGGCAGATAAGGGTCCGATCGAAGCGATGTCGGCGGTTGGAGCAAGTAAGTGGATCGGAAATCTATTTGCAGTGCTACCACAAATATGGCCGAATGTACTGTCTCAATTCTTTTACAGATTTGAAGTAGCTATACGTACTTCACTCATCTTAGGTCTTATTGGTGGTGGGGGAATCGGACAACAGTTGTTTATTCATTTTAAAACGTTTCAATATCAGCTAGTCTCTGTTGACGTTCTACTCATCATGATCATGGTGATCTTGGTGGATTATATTGGCGGAAAAATTCGGGAAAAGGTTATTTAGGTGATAACATGATTGAATTTGAGAATGTATCTGTCACATATCCTGGTGCTAAAGAACCTGCTTTAACAGATGTAAATATTACTTTCCAAAAAGGGGAGTTCGTTTGTGTACTAGGTAGAAGCGGTGCAGGTAAATCAACGTTTATAAGATGTATTAACGGTCTGCAGCCTGTTTCTGAGGGTTATGTGAAATGGGGAGATAAAACGTTGAGTGAGATGACTCACAAAGAAACGTTAGAAGTCCGGCGTAAAACAGGTATGATCTTTCAGCATTTTAACTTAATACCGAGGATGAGTGTGGTTCAGAACATCTTAACAGGTCTTTTCGGATACAAAAAATCTTATGAAAATCTGTTAGGTTTGTTTAAACCCACTGATCGATTGCAAGCTCTAGAAGCTATTGAACAAGTTGAGCTAACGGTTGAACCAACAAGAAGAGTGGAGAAGTTAAGCGGTGGACAAAAACAAAGAGTTGCGATCGCGCGAGCACTCGTGCAGAACCCTAAAGTGTTTTTGGGAGACGAACCTGTCGCAAGCTTAGATCCTGGAACAGCTGAAAGGATTTTTCAACTATTAAAAGAAACACATGTAAAACGAAATCTCGTATCAATCATTAATGTGCATGATGTGGTTCTTGCAAAAAAATTCGCCACAAGAATTATTGCGCTAAAAAACGGAAAGCTAGTTTTTGACGGTGCACCTAAAGATTTTGATGAAACCGTGTACGCGGAGATTTATAACCATCTATAAAAAACAAAAAACTCCGATGTCGGAGTTTTTTGTTTTTAATTGGCTTTGATCGGTTTTTCAGAGATCTCATGAACACGACCGACGATACTTGCGTCACCTATACCTTTATCGTGAAGTCTCTTAAGATATTCTGCAGCTTCTTCTTCAGAAAGACTCACGAGTAAACCGCCAGAAGTCACAGCATCACATAAAATCCATTGCTGCCACTCATAAAGTTCATTGCCATAGAGTACATCATCTTTTATCCAGCGATGATTTGCTTTAGTACCACCAGGCACGATTCCTTCTTGCGCAAGCTCTGTGGTACCTGGTAAAAGAGGTACACTGTGATAATCAATCTCGATGGTAATATCTCCTGTTCCTTTTGCCATCTCAGTCGCATGACCGAGAAGGCCGAAACCTGTTACATCGGTTACAGCGTTTGGAAATAGACCTTCCAAGCATTCTGCTGCTGTTTTATTCAATGTGGCCATCGTTTTGCTGACTAACTGAAGCTGATCGTCAGTAAGCTTGTCTTTTTTAATAGCAGTGGTTTGAATACCGACACCGATAGGTTTTGTTAATACAAGAACATCTCCAGGTCTTGCTCCTACATTTTTATATACTTTAGAAGGATGTACGAGTCCTGTGACGGACAGACCAAACTTAGGTTCAGAATCATCGATCGAGTGTCCTCCAACAAGCACCGCACCTGCTTCCTTCACTTTGTCAGCTGCTCCTTTTAGAATCTCGGCGAGCACATCATGACCAAGTGTGTTGATCGGAAAGCCTACAATATTCATTACTGTTGTAGGGTGTCCCCCCATCGCATAAACGTCACTTAGTGAATTAGCAGCGGCGATTTGTCCGAACATATATGGATCATCTACAATAGGTGTGAAAAAGTCGACTGTCTGGATCATGGCAAGGTCATCAGTTAACTTATAGACACCTGCATCGTCTGAAGTATCTAAACCAACTAAAAGGTTAGGGTCATATTCGCGTTTTGGTAGATGACGCAAAACTTGCGCCAGGTCTTCTGGACCAATTTTACAGCCTCAACCACCTTTTGAGGAAAGGTGAGTGAGCTTTACTTTATCTTCGCTTGTCATAATTTAACGACACCTCCTTTTGTTAGTATAAACATTATTTTTGTGATTTGCCTAAGGATATACTAAAATAGTCTTAAAAAAGGAGGATGTATTATGAAAGTATCTATTGAATTCTGCATGATGTGAAACTTTGCACCAAAAGCCGCGAGTCTCGCGGAAGACCTGTTCAACCATTTTCGATCTAAAGTTTCATCGCTTGAACTGATTCCAAGTTCTGGCGGAGTTTTTGAAGTTATTGTTGATGGTGATAAGATTTATTCAAAAAAAGAGACCGGAGAATTTCCGGATCACGACCTGATCATTCAACACTTAGAAAAATTAAAGGCTTAACAACGATAGCCTCCTTAAGGAGATCGTTGATACCTTAAGGAGGCTTCATTTTGTCAAAATCAGATTTATTAAGGCAGCTTCCTGCCGTGCATGAGGCAGTGAAAGATATCAGTTCTGAAGTGAATGGCAAACCGGAAAAGGAAATAACACGAGCTGTTCAAGATGCAATCAATCATTGGCGAGAGTATATTTTTAAACACCCCCAAGCTATTGACTTGAAAACTGATATCAGAATACTTGTTTTGAATTCAGCAAGGGCAGAATTAGCTCATCCTAAAGATCAGATTCGTTCACTGATCAATGCTAGCGGAATCGTTATCCATACAAATCTTGGTCGCTCTAGACTCAGTGAAAAAAGCGTAGCGCGGATGAGTGAAACAGCAAGAATGTATTCGAATTTAGAATATAACTTGGAGGAAGGGAAAAGAGGCTCTAGGCATGATCTAACAGAGGAGCTAATTAAGCAAGTGACAGGATCAGAAGCAGCAATGGTCGTGAACAATAATGCTGCAGCCGTTTATTTAGTTCTCAAAGCACTAGCAAAAAATAAAGAAGTCATTGTTTCAAGAGGTGAACTTGTAGAGATCGGAGGCTCATTTCGTGTTTCTTCTATAATGGAAGAAAGTGGTGCGGAGCTGCGGGAAGTTGGAACTACGAATAAAACACATTTTTTTGATTATGAACGAGCGATAACGGATAAAACCGGTATGATCATGAAGGTTCACACAAGTAATTTCAAGGTGATTGGGTTCACAAAAGAAGTTTCTTCTAGCGAGTTGATGCAGTTGAAAAAGAATCACCCGGAACTGATTGTATATGAAGATCTGGGAAGTGGTGCACTCTATCCTTTTCAGTCCGTTGGAATAGGTGATGAACCCTTAATCTCCTCTGTTATCAACAAAGGTATAGATGTTGTTTCTTTTAGCGGAGATAAACTTTTGGGAGGCCCACAAGCTGGGATTATTGCAGGGAAAAAGGAAATCATCGGCATATTAAAGAAACATCAACTAGCTCGCGTTTTAAGAGTGGATAAATTTACGATCGCAGCCTTAAACGAAACGTTGCAGGCGTATTTAAACGAAGAATATTCAACGATTCCTACAGTTAGAGATATTTTAAAAACTCCTGAAGAGATCAGAGAGATAGTATGGAGACTAAAAAGAAAGGTAGAAGATCATTCTTCTTTAACAATCAGAATTCTGGAAGATTTCTCTCAAGTTGGGGGAGGGACGATGCCAGATGTGAAGTTGCCAACTTTTTGTCTTGGTATTAAACACTCTAAAGGTGCAGATTACTTAGCAAGAGCTTTTCGGAACTATCAGACCCCTATTATCGTGAGGATCAAAGAGGAAGAAGTACTATTGGATCTTAGAACGATTTCAGAAGAAGAGCTTTTGACACTTGAAGATGCGATACGTTCAATCGACTAAGAAAAGGGACTGACAGAGAATCTGTCAGTCCTTTATGTTTTTTGTATTATCTGCCTTCTCCAGAGTTTTGTCCTGTATGATTACGCTGCTTCACTTTTTTAGAACCACTCATAGGAGCTGGTTGTCCAGGGTTTTCCCCTTTTGGCGCGTTCTTTCGAATATCTTTAAACGTATTATGCTCTCCCATTATAAGCCTCCTTTTTTTATCCGGCGCCTTGAAAGCAGTTGATTTCCGCTTCAGGTGCTCGCTTTCCGGGGGGCGGGCGGTGAGCCACTGATCCCCCAGGAGTCTCACACCTTACACTCCAACCAACTTGTCAAGATGTCTTTCGTATGGACACCTTAATCAACAACAGAAAGCAATTTATTGAATAATTCTAGATAAAATTGGAACGTTAAAGGTATATCAAAACAAAGGATGGTAATTATGCCCTATCATAAAAACAAGCAACAAGCATACCAAGCTGCTGAGCAAGGTTATCACCATGCAATGGATATCTCAAAAACATTGGACGCGTCAAATAGTGAATATGGTGTTTTTTATTCTCATTTTATGACCGAAAACGAAAAGGCTTGTCAACAAATACAGAACGCAATGGAAACAGCTTCTGAACATCAACAGCCTCAGTTAGAGAGCTTTCTAAATGAGCTTCAACAGCTTCAGAGCCAGTTTCCAAAACCTTAATGTCGTTTTTTCGTTTTCTTATTGTTTTGACGCTCAGCTTCACTTAACTTTTCATTAGGTAAGGATAATGCCTCATTACCGAATTCGGTATCATACCCAGCACCTTTACCTTGAGCTTTTGCTGCATTCATCCCAGGTCGCGAGTGGTTAGCTTTATTTCTTCCCATTTGTTTGTCACCTCCGATAACTTTAGTTTGTGCAAAATCAAAAAGAAGAAGCACTCCAAAAAAAGGAGTGCTTCTTTACATTCAAGATTTATATTTACTGAGCAAGAGCCAGACGCCAGAAAGTCCGATCAAACTGTATAAAACTTTTGTCACTGTGGTAGCGCTTCCAAAAATTTCTGTAACAACGTTTGTATCAAAAAGTCCGATCGCTCCCCAGTTTAATGCTCCGATCAACACGAGTAACGCAGCAAGTTTTTTTAACCATTCCATCCTGTTTCCCTCCGATCTATTGAAGAGTGGTTTTTAAGCGGAAAACAAAAAGAAGTATTACGTAAATTACTATATGCGAGCAAAAGAATGATGGTGATATTCACACCATAAGTAAAACTTATGTCGATTGATAACCATTAACTATTTTACTTATGAAAGGGTTTTACGTATGATAATAGAGGGAAAAAAAGATTCTGTGTGATTGACTGTGAAATTGAACACATTTTTTCGACAATTTTTCTCATAATCGTGTATGATTGTTAGTGAAGGGAGAGAGTGGAACATGAAAAGAAATGATGTATTTAATGCCCGTTCTACTTTTGATGTGAACGGTAAGGAATATAGCTATTACCGTTTAGGAGCGTTAGAAGAAGCGGGAATTGGTAATGTATCGAAATTACCCTACTCTGTAAAAGTATTATTGGAATCTGTATTAAGACAATTTGATGGAAAAGTAATTAACAAAGAACACGTTGAAAATCTTGCAAAGTGGGGCACGAGTGAACTAAAAGATATCGATGTTCCTTTTAAGCCTTCACGTGTTATTCTTCAGGATTTTACAGGAGTACCAGCTGTTGTTGACTTAGCTTCTCTTCGTAAAGCAATGAAGGATATGGGTGGAGACCCTTCTCAGATCAACCCTGAAATTCCAGTTGATCTTGTAGTTGACCACTCTGTACAAGTTGATAAGGCAGGTACTGAAGACTCACTTGCTTTCAACATGAACCTTGAATTTGCTCGAAATGAAGAACGTTACAAACTCTTGAGCTGGGCTCAATCTGCGTTTGACAACTACCGTGCTGTACCTCCTGCAACAGGAATCGTCCACCAAGTTAACTTAGAGTACTTGGCGCCTGTAGTCCTTACGAGCGAATCTGAAGGTGAAACAATCGCATTCCCTGATTCATTAGTAGGTACTGATTCTCATACAACAATGATCAACGGTCTTGGTGTATTAGGATGGGGTGTCGGTGGGATTGAAGCAGAAGCAGGCATGTTAGGACAGCCTTCTTACTTCCCAGTTCCAGAAGTAATCGGTGTTAAATTAACGGGAACGCTTCCAAACGGAACGACTGCAACTGACCTAGCACTTAAAGTAACGCAAGTATTGCGTGAAAAGAAGGTAGTTGGAAAGTTCGTAGAATTCTTCGGGCCAGGACTAGCTGATATGCCGCTTGCAGACCGTGCTACGGTTTCAAACATGGCTCCTGAATATGGAGCAACTTGTGGTTTCTTCCCAGTTGACGAAGAAGCATTAAACTATCTTCGCCTGACAGGTAGAACAGAAGATCAAATTCAGCTTGTAGAAGCGTATTGCAAAGCAAACGGATTGTTCTACACAGCAGGAGATGCTGATCCTGAATTTACAGACGTAGTCGAAATCAATCTTTCTGAAATCGAACCAAACTTGTCAGGACCAAAACGCCCACAAGATTTGATTCCTTTATCTCAGATGAAAGAAAGCTTTAATAAAGCGCTTGTAGCTCCACAAGGAAATGCAGGGTTCGGACTAACAGCTGATGAGATCAACAAAGAAGTTACTGTTAAGCATCCGAACAACGAAACTTCGACGATGAAGACTGGTGCTGTTGCGATCGCTGCAATCACAAGCTGTACGAATACTTCTAATCCTTACGTAATGTTAGGTGCTGGATTAGTTGCTAAGAAAGCGATTGAAAAAGGCTTAAAAGTTCCTGGCTATGTAAAAACATCATTAGCTCCAGGTTCTAAAGTTGTTACACGTTATTTAGAAGAAGCAGGCTTAATGAGCTATATGGATCAGTTAGGGTTCAATCTTGTTGGTTACGGCTGTACAACATGTATCGGTAACTCAGGTCCTTTGGCGCTTGAAGTTGAAAATGCGATCTCTAAGAACGATCTTACTGTAACTTCAGTCCTTTCAGGTAATAGAAACTTTGAAGGACGTATCCACCCGCTTGTAAAAGCTAACTACTTAGCTTCTCCACCGTTAGTAGTAGCGTATGCACTAGCTGGAACTGTAGATTTCAACCTTCAATCTGATTCTTTCGGAACAGACAAAGAGGGCAACGAAGTTTACTTTAAAGATATCTGGCCTTCATCAGAAGAGATCAATGAAGCGATGAAGAAAGCAGTTACTCCAGAATTGTTCAAAAAGGAATACGAGCGTGTATTTGATGAGAACGAACGCTGGAACGAACTGAAGACTTCAGCTGACCAACTATATGGTTTTGATACATCATCAACATACATTCAAAACCCTCCGTTCTTTGAAGAGCTTTCTGCAGAACTTAAAGAGATCCAACCGCTTAAAGATCTTAAGCTTATCGCTAAATTCGGAGATTCTGTTACGACTGACCACATTTCTCCAGCTGGTGCGATCGGAAAAGATACTCCTGCAGGAAGATACTTGATTCAAAATGGTGTTGAGCCACGTGACTTTAACTCTTACGGTTCTCGTCGTGGTAACCATGAAGTAATGATGCGTGGTACGTTTGCGAATATCCGTATTCGTAATGCTGTAGCTCCTGGTACTGAAGGTGGCTGGACAACTTTCTGGCCTACTAACCAAGTGATGAGCATTTATGATGCTGCGATGAAATACAAAGAGAATGGTACGGGTCTTATGGTAATCGCAGGAAAAGATTACGGAATGGGATCTTCTCGTGATTGGGCAGCAAAAGGTACTACTTTACTAGGAATTCAAACTGTACTTGCTGAAAGCTTCGAACGTATCCACCGTTCAAACCTTGTGTTGATGGGTGTACTTCCTCTTCAATTCAAAGATGGTGAGAGTGCTGAGACGTTTGGACTTACAGGAAAAGAATCATTCACGGTTTCAGTAGATGAAACGGTTAAACCGCGTGATCTTGTTCAAGTTAAAGCAGTTTTTGAAGATGGAACAGAAAAAACATTTGAAGTTGTAGCTCGTTTTGACAGCGAAGTTGAAATTGAGTACTACCGTCACGGTGGTATCCTTCCAATGGTGCTTCGTAACAAGCTTGCTCATTCTTCTCAAACGCAAAACTAATAAAAAAATCCTTTGCCAATATCTTTAGGCAAAGGATTTTTTTATGCTTTTTTCGTATGTTTTTCGTCGAGTTTGATCTCGAGTTGTTCAATATAGGACTCATCTTTCAACAATTGTCTTTTGTTCTCGTTCACGAGCTCTCTGAAATTCATTTTTCTATTTTTCCTCATCACGGCACCTCTTTATTGGGATAGTACCAATATAGCCAAGATAAAATCGAAATAATCAGACTTCAAAAAAATAATTGCCACTTTACTTATGAATAGTTGATTTTGATTAATGGAAAAGTATAAAGAAGACGAAAGGAGGTTGGACCTTTGAGTAATCCAAAACGTTTTCCAGAAGACTTCGTACCAAATCATATTGGCACTCAGCCGCGTGAGAGCAACAGTAATAATGGAAAAAAGATGGCTAATAAGTCGCGCGATCATGCAGATTATGTACCACCTAAAGGAAAATAACAGGTTCCCTTGTAAAAATTACCTCTCCATAATTTTTCTTTTGACTCCCATATACGAAAGATTTTGTCGAAAAAGTGTATGTAGTGAAAGAATTAGGAGGGGTACGTTTGATCACGGCATCTGTCAAACCATTACCTGTATCACATAACAAAGATGATCAGGATTATTTATATCGTCAGTTAGAGATTGAAATGCAGCGATTAGGGCATCTTGTTCCTTTTCGTGAAGAGTTGAACTGGGATAAAGAAATTACAACGATGGAACTAGGAAATGTAGAAACGCTAGAAAAGTTAAAAAAAGCCGCAGCAAAAAATGATGGGGTATTTTTGTTCTATGCCAAGCTTACAAAAGGAACCGTTTATCAGCATATTATCCTGCATCCGAACACGGAAGGATTCTATCTTCCGTTTCGATTTGAAGAACCATTTCAAATAACAGTGAAAAATAAAAAATATTGGATTGGTTCATCGATTAGGCTCGCCGAAGAGTTAGCATGGCTTGAGATTACGATGAAAAATCTTGAAGATGATAGTGTAGTGGAATATTGGAAATACCTGTCTGAACTATGTCAATCCAGCGTTCAAAACATGAGTCCGATCTTATTACAAAAAAATTAAAGAATAATCCCATTGGTGATTAGTACAAACTATGATGGTACGAACTTTTTTTACAAAGGAGAATCATCATGAACAAACCAAACCGAGACGATAGAAGCAATAACGTTGAACGATTAGAACAAATGGTTCAGAACACAGAACAAAATATTTCTGAAGCTAATCAGACTGCGGCTAACACAGAACTGACTGCAAGCCAAAAAGAGCAGATCAAAGAGAAGAATCAACATAGACAAGAATCCATAGAGCAGTTTCAAAATGAGATTCAAGAAGAAAAGGCTTATAGAGAAGGTAACGACCTTCAATAAGAGAAAGACCGGCATATTGCTGGTCTTTTTTTTCATTTTCTACTAAAGTGTTAAGAAAAGACAACACGAAGGGAAACAGATTATTTATGAAATTTGTTGAAAATAGCGTTGATGTTAGATATGCGGAAACAGATCAGATGGGTGTCGTGTATCATGCAAATTATTTGGTATGGTTTGAAATTGGAAGAACAAAGTTGATTGAACATTTGGGGTTTAAATATGCAGACATGGAAAAGGAAGGTATACTTTCTCCCGTAACAGATATTCAAGCTTCGTATAAAAGGCCATTAACTTATGGACAAAAAGCCCATATTAAAACAGCTGTAAAAGAATATTCAGGAATCAAGGTTGTTTATTATTATGAGATCTTTAACGATCAAAAAGAGCTATGTGTTATAGGCGAATCCACTCATGTTTGTGTAAAAAAAGAAAATTTTCGACCGATCTCTATTAAAAAATATTTTCCTGATTGGCATGAAGCCTACGTAGAAATGAGCTCAGCAGAATAATGGCTTTCGGAATAAAGCGTGCTGACTTAAAAAGATGGAAAGATGAAGTAGAAATGGGTAACATCGCATTTCTCACCCATTTTTGGTATGATTCACGATTTCCAACAGCAAAGAGTGTAACAAAAGTAGGTTGTAACGATCGGAAAAGATTATCTGAGTGGGGAAGAACTTACGGTTTAAAGGAAGAGTGGATTCATGAACGAGATGCTTACCCCCATTTTGACCTTATCGGGGATAAGCAAGTAGAGATCATGAAAAGAGAAGGAAGAATCCAGGAACTTCAAAAGTTCATATAGCCTAGTTTTTGTTCTCGTTAAAATCGTATTTAATTTCTCCATCCGTAATGGAAACCGTTAGATCGTTTCCGTCAAAGAACCATTCATCTTCTTGCTCGATGAAGAATTTATGATTTTCTACAACGATTTCAGCAGCAGGATGTTTTGGTGTATCTTTTGTAAGTCCTAATGAAAAGCCGTCTTGAACCGTGCTGCATCCTCCAAGGCGAACGAAAAAACGGATGGATTCGTCCGATGATGCTTGTAGGTCATTGATCACATAATTTGCAGTATCTTCATTCATAATGATTTTCAAAGTATATTCACTCCTTAAGAATGTCTTTAAAGTAATGATGATATTGTGGCACACGAATAAAGAAAGCACAATTATTTACGATTGAAGGAGGCAGATTTGGTGGACATTCATTCATTTTTTGAAGAAGCATCAGAACGATATCGTGTTCAAGATTTAATTTCTGAACATACGAATATGATATTTATTTTAGAATCGCCTCATAAAGAGGAAATCAAATTTGGAGTACCTTTGGCCGGTCTCTCAGGCAGATCGATGGCAAAAGAATTATTTGCAGTCGAAGATAGTCCTCCAATGGGAAAGGTGTTAAAACAGTACATAGACGAAAAAAAGAAGACGGTATTTGGAATCGTTAATGTTTGTCCGTTTCCTTTGCAAGGTGCTGCATTTCCCGATCATACTTTTGTCAACAGATATAGAGATGAGATTAAAGTCGCTGAAGCAGTAAGAACGAGTTCGGTAAAAGTCTATAAAGACGAAGCGAGAGCTCATTTCGATCAATTGCTATTAAACCAATTCGAAAGTAGGTTAACCTCACTGCTTAAAGAAAACACGGTCATCGTTCCATGCGGAAGATTTGCAGAAAAATACGTTAACAAACTGTCTAACAAAGAGAGGTTAACCATTATAGAGGGTGTACCACACCCTTCTTATCATTCATGGTCTCGAGATCGCTATCAAGAAGTGATAGATAAAGTAAGAGAAGAAGGAAAAAAAAGAACCTCCTAAATCAGGAGGTTCAAATGAAGAATACAGTTGCTCCGTATAGTACCGCTGTTATGCCAGCAGCAATTAGTGCAGGTTTTAACTTGTATCGTGCATAGGTGATAACAGATAGGTTTAAAATACGGGCAATCGTATTCGTATCATCACTTAACGGTGAAGCGAATGCTCCGAATGTCCCACTTGCAAAGACCGCTCCAATCACAAGCGGCAGAGAAACATCTGCCACTCCTGCCATTGATACACCTAGAGGCATTAATATTCCCCACGTACCCCAGGCAGATCCGATAAAATAGGAGACGGCACAACCGAAGATAAACAGCAATGGTACGATAACTGATCCAGGGATCCATCCTGCGTATCGTGTTACAAAAGCAGAGAAACCAAGTTCTTCAGTAACAGACGATAAGCCCCAAACAACAGCTAACAGCACGATAACACTCATTAATTCGTTGCCACCGAAAATAAATCCATTCAGCAGATCACCCGTTTTCATTTTTTGAAATCGTAGAAAAAGAAACGTGAATATGGTTGTAAACAACAGAGCGATCAGCATCGCATCCATAACGTCTGCTGAAATGAAAGCCTCAAAAAAACTACCTTTCGTTTTTTTGTAACCATCCCACCATGTTAACAATAGAGTAAGGAAGACGACTAAGATGAGCGGAATGAGTAAGTTCAATGGTTTGTTCGGAAGTTCTCTATTAACGGCAGGATCACAACTATGCCAGTCGTCCTCTTCACTTTCTCCAACATCTTTAGGATCTGTTTCTTCTGTTGATTTTGAATGGTGAAAGAAGCTGAGGTATACCCCTACGATGATCATGACAAAAGAGAAAAAATTAAACGGGATGCTTTGTATAAAAAGAGAGTATGGATCTGCGTTAATGTTTTCGTTTTTCAACGAGATATCTACAATAGAAGTCATGTATCCAACAAAAGCGGTAGCGATTGGTATCAACACAATGATGGGAGTTGCTGTTGTTTCAATGACAAAGCCGAGCTCTTGGGTAGACATCTTTACCTTTTTTAAAAGAGCTCTCATAATCGGAGCAATCGTGACGAAACGAAAACTTGGAGCAGCAAAAGTGCCGATCGTAGACACATAAGTAAGCAACAAAGCCCCTTTTTTTGTTTCGATCCTGTTAGAAGCTTCTTCTACAAAGCCTTTGATTCCACCAGAAAGTTTAATCATGGAAATGAGTCCGGAAAAAGCATACAAAAACACTAATATTTTTATGTTTTTAGGGTCTACAAGCCCTTTGACTAGAAATTGGACCATCTTCTCTAGACCACCCACAATAGTTGGGTGGAGAAGGTATGAGCCGGTCAAAAGACCAGCGATCAAACCTGGGAGAACTTGTTTAGTCTTGATAGCTATAGGGATTACCACTAAGAACGGAATAACAGAAACCCAATTTTGATCCATGAGAGGTCCTTCTTTCATACAAGAGATAATACTGTTAGCGTGTGATGCTTTTTAAAATTTATTCTTTATTAACAAAAGAAAAGACGTTTCATCTAAAACCCCATTGGTTAGAATAATAGCGTCGAAGTGAAACATCACATGTTTAAAGAGTGGGGTGAATAAACTTTAAACACCACTTCTAAATGTAAAGAGTTGCATTTATTAGGTTTACGTGATAAGTTTAACAACGGAATATATATGGACGGAACAAGTTTGAATTACGGATAGCCTTGTAACTATTAACGTTTAATTTTTACGCATATTCACATGGCTAAGCATTTCCCATCAATATGTTATAAGGAAATGCTATTTTATGTGCAAATCATGATGTATTTTGAAAAAACAAATTGGCCGGCAGCTTAACATTACAAACCATGCCGGATCCACGAGGTTATCGTAAAACCTTTTTCGTCACAGAAAAGGAGATAGAACATTGACAACATTTCAAGAACTAGGACTAAGTCCTGAGTTGCTTCAATCCATTAATAATATGGGATTTGAGGAAGCAACACCGATTCAGCGTGATACCATTCCAACAGCACTTAAGGGGACTGACCTTATTGGCCAGGCACAAACAGGGACTGGTAAGACAGCTGCGTTTGGTATACCGCTAATCGAAAAAATGGATACTAGATCACGATTCGTTCAAGGAATCGTATTAGCTCCAACTCGTGAGTTAGCTGTTCAAGTAGCAGAAGAACTCAACAAAATCGGTCAATTTAAAGGGATTAAAACATTGCCGATTTATGGTGGACAATCCATTGTTCGACAAATTAAAGCATTAAAAAATGGTCCACACATCGTAGTAGGTACACCAGGACGTGTGCAAGACCACATCAATAGAAAAACATTAAAGCTTGATAGCGTTCATACAGTTGTGCTTGATGAAGCGGATGAAATGCTTAACATGGGATTCGTTGAAGACATTGAAAAGATCTTAGAAAACGTTCCTACAGAACGTCACACGATGCTTTTCTCTGCAACAATGCCTAAGCAGATTCAAAACTTGGCTGCTAAATTCATGAAGGATGTTTTGCTTATTAAAGTAAAAGCTTCTGAAATGACAGTTAAGAACATTGAGCAAGAATATGTTGAAGTAAAAGAACGTCAAAAGTTTGATGCGCTATGCCGTTTCATGGATATTCACTCTCCAGAGCTTGCGATCGTTTTCGGACGTACGAAGCGTCGTGTAGATGAATTGTCTGAAGCATTAAGCAAACGTGGATATTCAGCTGAAGGAATTCACGGTGACCTTCCGCAAGCAAAACGTGACAAAGTGTTACGTGCGTTTAAGAACAACACGATCGAAGTTCTTGTTGCAACTGACGTAGCTGCTCGTGGTCTTGACATCTCTGGTGTTTCTCACGTTTATAACTTCGATATTCCTCAAGATCCAGAAAGCTATGTTCACCGTATTGGACGTACTGGCCGTGCAGGAAAAACAGGTTATGCATTAACATTTATCACGCCGCGTGAAATCGATCACCTATACACGATCGAAAAAATCACAAAGCGTAAAATGGTAAAACGTGCGATTCCTTCTGTTTCAGAAGCAATGGAAGGACAACAGCAAATCACGCTTGAAAAGCTGATGGAAGTTGTTGAGCAAGATAACTTTAACGGTTATAAGCAAACAGCAGTTGAGTTACTAGAAGAGAACGATTCTGTTACACTTTTAGCTGCAGCGCTTAAGCTTCTTACAAAAGAACCTGATATGACTCCGATCAATCTTACAGATGAGCCGCCACTATCAGTTAAAAAGAGACGTCCTAATAATCGTTTCTCTGATCGTAGACGTTCTGGAGGAGGCCCTAAAAGAGAGGGTGGAGGCGGAAGAGATAATCGCCGTTCTGGATACTCTAAAGGCGAGCGCAGTGGTTCTCGCGATGGTGGAAACCGCAGTAGCAGCGGCAGCCGTGATCAATCGTATCGTTCACAAAAACGTGTTCGTGAAGATTTCAAAAACAGATAAGACTTTAGGAAGCAAGGGAGAAGTTTTCCCTTGCTTTTTTTTTGTATTGGACCAAAGCTATGATTAAATTAATAATATAATGTTTCTATTTCACAGCAAAAAACACTGATTTCAAACTAACAGCTCATAATGAAGGAGAATGATGGGATTTGAAAAAAATATTAATCATTTCTGATACCCACATGCCTAAAAAAGGAACGGCGTTTCCTGAACCCATTCTAGATATATTAAGCAAGCATATCGATTACATATTTCATGCAGGAGACTGGACGGCGAAATCTGTATACGAAGAACTTAAAACGTTTGCACCTGTTTATTCAGTGAAAGGTAACGTAGATCAGGATAGCTGGAGTAGTACTCTTCCTGATAAAGTACTTGTAGATATTGAGAATGTGAAGGTTGCGATGGTTCATGGTCATCTTGGAAAGGGAAGATCGACACCTGAACGTGCATACAGGGAATGTCAAAGAGATGGAGCTGATCTGATCATATTCGGTCATTCCCACATTCCTTTTCATGAAGAAAAAGGTGATAGTATACTTTTTAATCCCGGTTCGCCAACAGATAAAAGAAGGCAGAAACAATTCTCGTTTGGTATTGTTGAGATTGATCAATCAACCATTATACTCACTCATCATTATTTTTCCTGATGAATGACAACCTGTAAAGAAGACATAATAATACAATCACAACACAACACTTGGAGGAATAAAAATCATGCCGAATGGGGATAACTTCTTCTTTACAGCGAAAAATGGTGAAGAGATCACCTTAAGACCCGTAGAAGAAAAAGATGCAGCAGATATTACTCGACACGTAGAAGCAATCGTAAAAGCAGGTAGATATCTTCAAAAAGAGGAGCCTCATTCAGTTGAAGAAGAGGTTGAGTTTATTCTTGATGTTAAGCGTAAGGGTAATTTGTACACAGCGGTCGAACGAAACGGAAAGGTAGTAGGTATAGCTAGAGTACTAAAAGGTGAACTTCAAATGAAAAGACACACCGGTGTCTTTAGAACTTGGATTCATCCCGAGGCTCAAGGTCTAGGAATAGGAAAAGAACTGCTGGCTCATACGTTAAGGTGGGGTGAGAAAAATAACCTACATAAGATATGGCTTACTGTTTTCTCCGGAAACGAGAAGGCAGTAAAGGTTTATGAGAAAGCCGGTTTTATTATAGAAGGGAAACAAAAAGATCAGGTGATCATAGAAGGTGAGTTTGAAGATGAATACTTCATGGCGTATTTTTTTAGATCTACTTCAAAATAAACTCAATCGGATTCCAAGAGAATAGATAATCAATGGTGAAATCGCTATCATATATATGGTAAAGTGGATAGTGATACAGTATTGAAGACAGGTGGATACGATGAAGTCAACTGAAAAAGAATTATTGATAACAGAAAAACAAAGATTGATCGGTTTATATGAAGCATTCCAAAAAATGAACAATCGAAAAGAAGAAGAACAATTAAGCAAACTATTCCTTAAAGTAGCGAAGGAAGAGTTTGCTATAGCTTTTTGCGGCCATTTTTCTGCAGGAAAATCAAGCTTGATCAATGCACTTTCTCAAACAGGAATTCTTCCATCCTCTCCAATTCCTACAAGTGCAAACATCGTCAAAATGGTCAAGGGAGAGGAAAAAGCGGTTGTTCAGCTCAAAAGTAAAGAAGTGGTTACTTTTGAGCATCCTTATGACGTAAATGAAATAAAAGAACTATGTAAAGATGCCGAACTAGTTGAGGCGATCGAGATCTATTACGGCGGTAATGAAGAGGATACAGAGAATATAGCATACTACGACACACCAGGAATCGATTCTACAGATCCGCTCCATAAAAAAGCGACTGAAAACGTTGTCTATTTAGCTGATCTGATCTTTTATGTAATGGACTATAACCATATACTCTCTGAGACGAACATAGCATTCATTTCATCTTTGATTCAGAGAGGAAAAGATGTCCGCCTAATCGTTAACCAAATTGATAAGCATCGTGAAGAAGAGTTGAAGTTTACAGCTTTTAAAGAAAACGTTTTTGACTCTTTTCAATCTCATGGAATACCGAAAGAACATATCTTTTTCACAAGTGTTAAGAAACAAAATGTTGCTCATAATGACCTAACTGCTCTTATGGCTTATATCAAAAGAATCGAGCAAAACAAAGATGCTCTTCTATTAAAACAAGTGAATAATCAGCTTCAGCATTTTGTGCATGACTATGTAGAAAGAACAGAAGAAGGTATAGCAACTATTGATGTTGTAAGTCAGAGATTAGCTTCTTTTTCTAAAGAACATGAAGATCTTTTAAAACGACTATCACAGAAAGAACAGGTTATCATCGAAAAAGAGGAAAGTGTTAAGAACCAACTTGTTAACATTTTAGAATCTGCGCAATTAATGCCCTATGAGACAAGAGAAAGCGCAGGCTTGTTTATCGAATCTGCTAAAAAAGACTTTAAAGTAGGGATTTTCTTCTCTAAACAAAAAACAGAACAAGAACGAAACGATCGAACAAAAGATTTATCAGAAAAACTACAAAAGTCGATCGACGCTCATATCAACTGGCATGCGCAAAACTATGTAAGCACTCTTCAAAAAGAAGTGGACCATAACCTCCCAGATTGGGAACCTGTTAAAGTAAATAAAGAAATGTTACATTCATTCGTTACACCAGGTCTTTCAGCTCAAGGGCAAGGTCTTTTAAACTATTGCAACAACATTTCAAATGAAGTGAAAAGACTAGCCCGTCACCAGATTACAAATTGTATAAATTCTGTAAAAGCATGTTTAAATATAAAAGTTGGCCGTGAGTTATCCAACTTAAAAGAAGAGTTGAATAGGTTAGAGGATGAGATAAAAACGCTGCAGCAGGAAAAAGAGATCGCAGAAAATTGGGATGAGCAAAAACATGAACTTCATGAGATACTGTATGCTGATTTATCGGGTGATCGATCTGTATATGAATTTGAAAGAAAGTTTCTTGCTGAATTTCAGCCTTTATCTATCGAGATGTTTAAGAAAAAGTTTGAAAAAGAACCAATTGAAAACTTGAAGGAGCAATATGAAGAGGAACATAACGTTACGTTACATTCAAGTAATGATTCTCTCTTGAAAGAAACCGAAAAGTTATCAATAGCCGCTTCTATACTAAAGCCGATCAGAGGACTTTCACACTTAGCGTCAGAGATGGAAGAGCTGCAGAAGAGACTAGATAAGCGATCGTTTACGATGGTTCTCTTTGGTGCGTTTTCAGCTGGTAAATCATCGTTTGCCAACGCTTTATTCGGTGAAAGTATTCTACCTTCCTCACCAAACCCTACGACAGCTGCAATTAATGAGATACGATGCCCAGATCGTGATCACCACCATGGTTCGATCATGATTGAGATGAAGAGTGAAGAAGAACTAAAACAAGAGCTTAACAATGTCTTAAAAACAACAGATAAAGAATTGAACGATTTATTGGATTCATCAGACAAGGAACTGGCTTCATACAAAGCAGGCTACGCATGGGCGAGAGAACAGCTAGGCAATGTACTAAATAAAGAAATTTCTGAGATTGGCGAATATGCTGCAGATGAAACAAAAGCTTGTTTCATTAAAAAAATCACGATTTATTACAGCTGTCCGTTAACAGAAAAAGGTCTTGTGCTCGTTGATACACCAGGAGCTAACTCGATTCATTCTCGCCATACTGAAGTCGCGTTTGAATACATGAAGCATGCAGATATCATCATTTATCTTACGTACTTTAACCATGCATTTTCATATGCAGACCGCGAATTTTTGATCCAGTTAGGAAGAATTAAAGATACTTTTTCATCAGATAAGATGTTCTTTGCGATCAATGCTGCCGATCTAGCTGAAACGGAAGAAGACAAGAACGATGTCGTACATCATGTGAAGAGCAATCTTCTGACATTTGGTATCCGAAATCCAAGATTATTTCCGGTTTCTAGTAAAAACGAACTGATTCCTAGTAAGCGTGCAGAAAGTGGTTTTGATGCATTTTCATCTAGCTTAACTCATTACATCGAACATGAGTTAGAAAACGCAATGATCAAGAGTGCAAGATCATCTTTAAAACACGCAAGCGCGGTCATAGAAAATATGATCAAAGAAACAGTTCAAAGAATGGAGAAAGAAGACGAGTATTTAGAAAGTCTTCAAAAGAGAGAGAACACGTTAGTTGATTTCAGTAATGATTACATTAGTATATCGAAAAAACAATTTCTGCAAGAACAAAAAGAACTTCTCTATTATATAAAACAGCGTGTATTGATTCGTTATCATGATTTTTATAAAGAAACGATCCATCCAGCTGCGGTTCAAAATTCTAAGAATGCGTTAGCTGAATGTATAAGAGAACTTCACGCAAAGATCTCACACGATTTGCACCAAGAATTTAAAGCCTGTTCATTACGATTAGATCATTGGATACAAAAAGAGATGAAAGATAAAATGGAGCATCTGATCTCTAAAGCAGCTCAAGAAGGTGTGAGTTTACAGGAGAGAACTGAAACAGGGAATCAATTTAAAACACCATCCTTTTCCTTAGATTTTGAAAATAAGGATGAAACGAAACTTAAGAAATGGTTATCATATTTTAAAAATCCGAAGCAGTTCTTTGAACAAAGTGGTTCGAACGAGCTGAAAAATCATCTTGTGGATGAGATAGATCATGAAGTGGAGAATTGGTTGGTAGAAGCTGATAAAAAGCTTACACAGCATTATGAAGATGTGTTAGTTAACACAGAAAAAGAAGCAAAGACTTACATTGTAAATCAGGTAGTTTCCTACTTTGAAGAATTGAAAAAGCCTGGCGATCTAGAGGCAAAAATTCAAGAATTAAATCAATCTTTATCAAAGTTTGAACAACTTGAAGAATAATCTTAACATGTACTCGATAGCTTCGTGGAAAGCAAGCACTTGGAACGAAGACCAACTACATCCCAATGCAACTAAGATTTCAAAAAGACTTTTTAAAAATAAGAACAGCATCCTCATTGATGAGGATGCTGTTCTTTTATAAGGATTGCTATTTTTTATATGAAAGTCGGTTTGTTTAAAGTCTGATACAGCTCTACAGAAGCAAGATCAGAGGTTGAAGGATGGTTGTAAGCTTCTTTATACTTTTCAGGTCCCTTACCCGTTATGATTACTACTGAGTTTGCTGGAGCTTCTTTTAGAGCAAAGAATATAGCATCAGTCCGATCTCCTATGATTACAGGTTGGTGAGAAGATCTAGGGATCGCTTCTTTTGTTTCTAGAAGAAGTTGATCACGATCTATACCGTTCAAATCATCTACCGTTAAGACAGTCTTAGTACTGTACTCTAAAGAGATCTTAATCATATCAGTCCGTTTTGTTAGATCTCTGTTTCCTCTAAATCCAAATACATGATAAAGAGGTCTGTCTCCCGCTTTTTTACTCGCTGCTTCAAGCACTTGAGAGACTCCATCAGGTGTATGCGCATAATCCACGATCACTTCTGTCCCGTTATGAAGTGTGATCTCTTCAAAGCGACCAGGGATTCCACCGAAGCTTTTTAGATATTCAACAGAGTTTTTTATAGGAATCCCATAATCTAAAGCAGCGGCGATCGCGGCAGTCGTGTTAAGGGCGTTATATTCTCCTGGTAATGGTAACGAAACGGTTACCTGTAGTGTTTCATGTACAAGGTTAAAAGAATCTATTCCGACGTCTTCAATATAAAAATCATCAGACTTTCGTTTACCATAGGTCCAAATCTGCAAGTCATTTTCTGACCGCAGTTCATCCCGTAACCGCTTGCCGTATTCACCTTCACTGCAGATGATTGCCGTTCCTCTATTCTTCAAATATGAAAATAATTTAGATTTACAGAGGAAATATGATTCCATCGTTCCATGATAATCAAGATGATCGTGAGTTAAATTGAGAAAGATCGCTTGATCATACGTAATCCCATCAATCCTATTCTGTTCGATCCCATGTGAACTCACTTCCATAACAACTACATCATCATTACTTTCTAAGAGCATCTTCTGTAGAGTAACAGGATCTGGTGTCGTGTGTGAACTTTTCACAATTTCAGAATTGATATAATGATATACCGTACCGAGAAGAGCGGAAGTCATACCGTGAACATGGAGGATATGCTGTAATAAAAAGGATGTTGTTGTTTTTCCGTTCGTTCCTGTAATACCCGTCATCTTATGTTTCTTATAGGGCTCTTCATAGAAGTAGGAAGCAGCTAGACTTAATAAACGCTTCGTTTCTTCAGCGTAAATATAAACACCAGGACCGATGTTCTCATCATATTCACCGATCACAGCTGCTGCACCATTATCAAACGCCTCTTGTATGTACTGATTGCCATCAGCTTGAACACCTGAGATCGCAAAAAACAAGTTTCCGGGCTTAACTTTTTTAGAGTGGGATGTAATGCCGGTGATCTCTAGGTCATCCTCAATGATAGATCGTATAGATAAGTGACTTAATATAGCTTTTAACTTCACAAAAACGCATCCTTTGAATAAATTAATTTTAGTTTTTTTCTAATTTAAGTTCTTATTCAGGAACTTTAAATTAACCGTAATATGTTTATGTTAACTTATTCGAAAAAACTGCCCAGTTTGAGGGCAGTTTACGTAAGGGAATTTATAAAGTTTTCTATGCCATCCATACCTTTTTTTAACTGTTCTAGCGAAGCCGCATAGGAGATTCGTACATATCCTTCTCCGATAACTGTAAAAGCATCACCTGGTACTACAGCCACTTCTTGTTCTTGTAAAAGCTTTAAAGCAAAATCATAAGAGGAGAGTCCATATTTTTTTATCGAAATAAAGAGATAAAATGCCCCATTTGGTTTTTCGAACGTTAACCCCATCTCGTGAAGTCGATCGTAACAATAATCTAACCGTTCTTTGTAAGCGTTACGCATATCGAACGCGTCATTCTTGCCTTCCGTTAATGCCCGGATCGCAGCGGCTTGAGAAATGGTTGAAGCACATGTGACATTATACTGATGAACTTTCAAAACATGCTGCATGAGATTACTTGGTCCGAAAAGCAATCCGATTCTCCAACCGGTCATGCTGTGTGACTTTGAAAGTCCGTTGATAACAAATGTTTTTTCACGCATGCCTTCATAGTTCGCGATCGATCGATGTTCACCTTCATATTTTAGTTCGCTATAGATCTCATCAGATATTACAAAGATTTCTTTATTAGAAAAATAGTGAGCAAGAGCCTGTAAATCATGATCCTCTAAAACAATACCTGTCGGATTAGAAGGAGAGGGAATGATGATGGCTTTCGTCTTTTTTGTTATATGTTTTTCAATTAGTTCGGGCGTCACTTTAAAACTTGTTTGTGTTGTATCAATATAGATAGTATTCGCACCGCAAAGGGTAATTACGGGTTCATAACCAGGATAGATGGGAGCAGGAAGAAGAACATCATCACCTTCACTTAAGATGGTTCGCAAGGTTATGTCGATCGCTTCACTCGCCCCGGCTGTTACGATTATTTCTGAAGCAGGATCATAATGAAGAGAATATTTTTCTTGTAAGAAAGAAGAGGCAGCTTCTCTTAGCTCTATATACCCTGCGTTATGAGAATATACCGTTTGATTATTATGTATCGCTCTTATCGCAGCTTCTTTTACATGCATAGGAGTTGGAAAGTCAGGTTGTCCTAATGTTAATGAGATCGCGTTAGGGAACTTAGAAACTTCATTAAAGAATTTACGAATTCCTGAAATTTGAATGTCTTTAGCTTTGCTGTTTAATAAATGTTCCACAAAAATTAACTTCCTTTCTACATTTCGCACCGATTAACAAATGAAACGTTGCCATTAGTGTAGCTTTATTTGGTTTCTAGAGTCAATGGGTGGATTTTCTTGTATGGTTTTATGACTTTTTACAATACTAAAGATGTAATAGTACGGTTTTGGAGGAAATTATGGAAGCAAAGAAAAAGTGGGACTTACTTGCACTCGCATCCATTCCCCTTGTTATGACTTTGGGGAATTCTATGCTGATACCCGTTTTGCCTGAGATCGGAAAAGAACTTAACATCAGCTCTTTTCAAGTTTCTTTAATCATTACGGTGTATTCGATCGTTGCCATCTTGTTGATTCCGATCGCTGGATATCTGTCTGACCGTTTTGGCCGTAAAAAAGTAATCATTCCTAGTCTTTTTATTGCTGGAATCGGAGGTTTGATCTGTGGCTGGGCTGCATGGCAATCCGATCATGCGTTTACTTTTATACTTATCGGAAGGTTTTTTCAAGGTGTTGGCTCTTCAGGTGCAGCACCCGTTGTCCTACCATTAGTAGGAGATATGTTTAAAGATGAAAAGGAAGTCAGTTCTGGCTTAGGGTTGATCGAAACATCCAATACAGTCGGAAAAGTATTAAGTCCTATCCTAGGGGCATTTCTTGCAACAATCGTATGGTTTTTACCGTTTTGGCTGATTCCTGTGTTTTGTGTTCTCTCTATTTTGTTAGTCATGTTCTTAGTCAAAGTCCCAAAGAAGGAACAAGAACAACAACCTTTTAAAGAATATCTTAAAAACGTAAAGAAAATTTTTCATAACGAAGGAAGATGGCTGTTCGCCATATTCTTAATCGGTGGCATTATCATGTTTGTCCTGTTTGGTATCTTGTTTTATCTATCGACCATATTAGAAGAGAAATATGGTGTGAAGGGTGTTATGAAAGGATTAGTAATCGCTGTACCGTTATTAGCACTTTCCATAGCCTCCTTTATTGCAGGAAAGAAGATCAAACAAAATAAAATCGTCATGAAGTGGTGTACGTTTATCTCTATGGCGTTGTTAGGCGGGTCAGTCTTTTTAATCACGTTTACAGAGAACGTCTATTTTCTTTTAGGTGCTCTATTTGTGGCTGGTATAGGGATTGGTGCTGCTCTACCGAGTTTAGATGCCCTTATTACAGAAGGAATTGAAAAAGAGGCGAGAGGGACGATAACCTCGATCTATAGTTCGATGAGGTTTGTTGGTGTCGCGCTCGGACCTCCCATCTATGCTATCTTGATGAAACAGTCACATGAAATTGTTTTCTACACTTCCGCAGGTGTGAGTATGGTTGGTGCGATAGCTGCATTTTTTGCTATCAAGCCAGAAAAGGAAAAGGGTGGGGGAGACGAAGAGAAAAAAGACCCTAAACCAACGCAACCATTAAAACCTGCTTTAGAATAGAAAAAAAAGTAAAAAAAACAAGGGCATTGCATGAAAATATATGCAAGCCCTTGTTTTTATTATTGTTCAATGAGTACGATTCTTGCAGGTGATGCATCTAGCCCTCTTATTTTAAGAGGAGCAGCCACCATTAAATATTCACCTTCAGGAACGTCCTTTAACTGAAGTCCTTCTATAATAATGATGTTGTTTTGGAAAAGCTGTTTATGAGTTGGGTGATTTTCTTGTGCTCTCTCTACACCTAAAGCGTCGATTCCAACACCTGCTACACCGATTTCAGCCAATACTTTAGCAGCATCACTGTTAACGTAGATAAATTCAAAATTGAATTCTGTGTCCCAGGAATTTTTTGTTTTAAATAGGACAAAATCATCTTTTTGAATATCTTTATCAGCCAGATCTTCAGCGGAAATGAAACCTGTGGAACTTGTAAGGTCGATTACTTTAGCTTTACGAACGAGTTTTTCGATCGGAAGGGTTTCAATCGTATCTCCACCAGGAACCATGTGCAGAGGAGCATCCACATGTGTTCCTGTATGAACATCCATAGAAATACGTGTTTCGGTTACATGACCATTTTGTGCTGTGTTGAACTCTGGTTGTTTTTCAGGCTTGTTTTTATAGACTGGCATTCCTTCAAAAATCGGTAACGAAACATCAAATATTTTCATGTACTAACATTCCTCTCTAACTTTTGTAGGTTCCCACCAAGAATGCCCATCAGCTTTTAAAAGTTCGTCTGCTTCGATGGGTCCCATGCTGCCTGATGGATAATTTGTGATCGGAGCTCCTGTTCCTTCAGCCCAAGATTTTGTGATGCGGTCAATAAAATCCCAGCTGAGTGCAACTTCGTCCCATCGTGTGAAATAAGTGGAATTACCTAGAAGACAATCGTGCAGAAGCTTCTCGTATGCTTCAGGTGAATTCATTTCTGCCGTATTATTGTTGTTGTAAGTCATATCGATCGGTAAGAGATCAGGAGTATCACCTTTTGGTTTGGCATTAAGTGTAAGGCTAACACCTTCATCTGGTTGAACATGAATTCTTAATAAGTTAGGCTGATAATTTTCTGTGTTGGCATGATAGAGTGCCATCGGACCTTGTTTAAATTGAATGACGATCTCAGTAGATTTCACAGCCATGCGCTTACCTGTTCTGATGTAGAATGGGACGCCTGTCCAACGGAAATTATCAATAAATAGCTTAGCTGCTACAAATGTTTCAGTCTTAGACTCAGGGTCAACATTATCTTCGTTCAAATAACGAGGTACTTGTTTTCCATTCATCGTTCCTTCAGAATATTGTCCGCGGATCACATTCTTCTTCACTTCTTCTTCATTAAAGAAGCGGAGGGATCGAAGAACTTTTACTTTTTCGTCCCGAATATGTTCAGGTTTCAGTTCACCTGGTGGTTCCATTGCAACCATCATGACCATCTGTAGCATATGGTTTTGAACCATATCAAGTAGAGCGCCCGATTTTTCATAATAAGCGGCTCGATCTTCAACACCTAGTGTTTCACTCGATGTAATCTGAACAGAGTCAATATACTTGTTGTTCCAGATGGATTCAAAGATCGCATTTCCAAAACGGATCACTTGTATGTTTTGAACCATCTCTTTTCCAAGATAGTGGTCGATACGGTAAATATCATTTTCATTAAAACTTTGTTGAATCTCTTCGTTCAATTTTGTCGCAGAAGGCAAGTCATTACCGAATGGTTTTTCGATTACGATTCGCTGCCAGCCCTCAGTGTTCGTGATTCCTTCTGACTTTAAGAAAGTAGGAATCGTTCCGAAGAACCTTGGTGCCATCGCAAGATAGTACAGGCGGTTTCCGTTTGTTTGATAATCTCTATCAAGTACGTTCAATAGTTCTTCGAGCTCGTGATAGCTCGCTTCACTCGATACATCCATCTTTAGGTAATAAAAATGAGATGCAAACTTTTCTACGATTTGTTGATCTGCACCTTGTGCATGTTCATGAATAGCAGATATAACTTCAGTTTGAAACTCTTCGTGAGAGAATTCTTTTCTTGAAACACCTACAACAGAAAAGTTCTCTTTCATATGTCCCTTTTGATACAATTGATAAAGAGCAGGGAAGAGTTTTCTGTGTGCAAGGTCACCAGTCGCTCCGAACAAAACGATGGATGCGTTAGGAATACTATGTATCATCTGTACGTCACTTCTTTCTATCTTTTCTAATAGTTACAGCTTTCCCTAGATGTAGTTAAAATAACGAACTACTTCATAAAACAGGAGGTCAAATATGTCGAATTTCGTAAGTCCTGAATGGGTGAACCAAAAAGTGAACAGTGCTGATATCGTGATCTTTGATTGCAGATTCTCACTAGCTGAACCCTTAAAGGGTTATGAACTGTATAAGAACGATCACATCGAAGGTGCCATTTATGCTGATCTTGAGCAACATCTCTCAAGCACCGTATCAACCCATGGTGGCCGTCATCCATTACCTTCCGTAAACATACTATCACAATTTTTTAGCCGTTGTGGAGTTGACCAAGAAAAAATTGTCGTCGCCTATGATGATCAATCAGGCAGCATGGCTGCAAGACTTTGGTGGATCTTGAAATACTTAGGGCACGATCACGTATATGTCATGCAAGGCGGCTATACACACTATAAAGAAAAAGGATATGTCATCTCAAGTAAAATGCCTGTCGAAAAACCTGCACATTTTACACCAAAAGTAAGAGATGAAATGTTAAGGAATAAAGATGACGTCATTCATGAAATGAACAATAAGGATACTCTTATCATAGATGCACGAGAACCAAAACGATTTAAAGGAGAGATCGAGCCTATCGATCATAAGGCAGGGCATATACCGAGTGCCAGAAACATACCTTGGGAAAGTCATATGCAAAAGCCTGGTTGGTGGAAAAGCCGGCAAGAACTAGAAGCGAAGTATAGTGGAATGAATGAATGCAAACCTGTTATTGTATATTGCGGTTCTGGTGTAACGGCCTGCGTTAACATACTGGCTATGGATGAAGCGGGTATCACGAATAAAGCTTTATATGCTGGCAGCTGGAGTGATTGGATCAGCTATGATGAAAATCCAATCATAAAAGAAGTCACCAAATAAAATTTCACGTACCGTAATTAAAAATGTTTTTAGGAGATGAAAATGAAACAAAGCGATTTACATACACATACCACTGCATCTGACGGGACTTTTACTCCTGCTGAAAATATTAGGCGAGCGGTTGAAAAAGGTCTTGGCGCGATAGCGATCACAGATCATGATACAGTCAATGGAATTCATGACGCGATGTTGGAAGCTAAAAAGTATGAAGGTTTTACTTGTATACCAGGCATTGAGATAAGTACGTTATACGACGGCCAAGATATTCATATGTTAGGCTATTTTATTGACTATGAAGATGTTGATTTTTTAAAAGCATTAAGCAAGCTCACTTCTGTCAGAGATAAAAGAAATAGAATGATCCTTGAAAATTTAAACAACCTTGGAATCCACGTAAAGGAATCTGAGTTAGAAGCGAAAAGACATGGCAAAGGAAATGTAGGAAGAGGGCACATTGCAGAGATTCTAATGGAAAAAGGGATCGTAAAATCTCTTCCTGAAGCTTTTGAAAAGTATTTAGGAAAAGGAAAACCTGCTTACGCTTCAACTGACCGCATCTCTCCGATCGAAGCGATTCAAATGATCAAGAAAGCTAAGGGAGTTCCTGTACTAGCTCATCCTGGCATTTACGGAGCAGATGAACTCATTCCAATCTTAAGAGAGAAAGGATTGGTTGGACTTGAGTATAATCACCCTGATCATACGAGAAAGCAAGTTGCCTTTTATGAAGATCTAGCAGATAAACACTCCTTAATAAAAACAGCAGGTAGTGATTTTCATGGGTTCCGTAACGGAGAAGTTTTTCATGGAGACCTTGGCAGCTGTTCTGTCCCGATCAGCACGATAGATGTTTTGAGAAGTTTTAGAAAATAATGCTTGCCAGTCGGCCGAGAACCTTATAAGATTCAATACGGAACATATTGATTGGAGAGGAAGAAAGGGTTTGACTTGGGATTTATTAAACATCATTGGAACGATCGCATTTGCCATTTCAGGTGCATTAGTTGCAATGGAAGAAGATTATGATATTCTAGGCGTATTTATTTTAGGGCTCGTCACGGCATTTGGTGGAGGAATATTGCGTAATGTATTGATCGGTCTCCCTGTAGATTCGATTTGGGAGCAAGGGCTTCTTTTAAAATCAGCACTTGCCTCTATGGGGATCGTATTCTTTATGCCAGAGAGCATGATTCAATTTTCAAAGAGGAGCCTTCACTTTTTTGATGCAATCGGCCTTTCAGCATTTGCGATTCAAGGTGCGATCGCTGCTTCAAGCATGAATCATCCTATAAGTGCGGTTATCGTTGCCGCAATCTTAACAGGCATTGGAGGCGGAATGATTCGTGACGTGTTGGCTGGTCGAAAGCCGGTCGTATTGCGTGAAGAAATATATGCAGTATGGGCTTTATTAGGCGGTTTAGTCGTTGGCCTTAACATAGTGAACAGCACAGTGGAATATATGATTCTTTTTGTTTCTTTAGTTGTATTTAGAATGTTGTCACTCAAACTGAATTGGAGACTTCCACATAGAGCTTTGTGATTTGATTTTATGGTTTTTTAAAAGAGTGAATCAGCAAGAGGCTCACAGCACGCCCTATGGAATCCGAGCAAGTGTGAACGGAAAATCAACTCCTGTCAAAGCATCAAATATACGAAAACAACCTAAATTTAATAACCTTTGATCTTAACCACCCTATAGAGAGGGTGGTTTTTTGTGCAGGAATTTAAGCATTTATTATGGAAATTATGAAACAGGAAGTTATAGGAGGCGAAGCAATGAAGACTATATATTACGAGAACAGAAAAATCAAAGAGACTCATTTTATCGCAGATACATGTTTTGATTATTATAGCGAACGCTTAAGAGCAGATGATTATCGAGGTAACGTAACTCTATTTGCAGAATGGCTTGAAGAAGAATCGCAAAAGAATAATTTTCATAAAATCATTGTAAAATCCAAAGTAGATGATGTCTCTTATTGGCAGGAGCTTGGCTATGTGAACGAAGGTGAGTTTAAAGGTTACTTTAATGGTGGATCAGCATTCGCAATGTGCAAATACTTAAAAAAAGAAAGAAGAAACAGTGAGTACTGGGTGGACGAAGATCGCATTTTAAGTGATGTCATAAAGATACCAAAAGGGGCAAAAAATCTTCCTTTACCGAGCAACTATTTGTTAAGGATGGCTGACATTCAGGATGCAAAGTCCCTAGCAGAGCTTTATGGAGAAGTGTTTGAAGTGTATCCAACACCTATGAACGATGCAGAGTATGTAAGGAAGATGATCGAATCGGGTACTCTTTTTTGTGTAATTGAGCATGAAAATAGAATCGTCAGTGCTGCTTCTGCAGATGTGAACGAAACGTATAACAACGCGGAGATAACAGATTGTGCAACAACACCCGAGCACCGAAAGTTTGGTCTTATGAAGCATTTGATCGACCAGCTTGAAAAAGAGTTGTTTCAAAGAAACATCTATTGTTCTTATTCGATCGCTAGAGCGCTATCTTTTGGAATGAATGCTGTGTTTCATCAAAAAAGCTATGAATATAAAGGAAGGCTCGCGAACAACTGTAAGATTTTTGATAAATACGAGGATATGAACATTTGGGTAAAGGATTTATCAGTATGAGTGCCGAATTTTAGGCATAAGTGACAAAAATTAAGCACTCTTGGTGGTGATCACTTTGATATCTAAATCATTAGAAACGGCAGAAACTCTAAATGCTATTTTAAAGACGATTGATGAAGGAATTCATGTCGTGGATGCAGATGGAATCACTATTTTTTATAATTCAGTAGCGGCTGCATTAGATGGATTAACAACAGATGAGGTTCATCATCATCATGTACTTGATGCGTTTCCATCTCTAACAAAGGAAACGAGCACACTACTCAAAGTAATTGAAACAGGTAAACCCATCTATAATGAACATCAATCCTACACGAATCGCAAAGGTAAACAGATCGATACGGTGAATTCTACGCTGCCACTTTGGTTGAATGGAGAACTGGTCGGGGCTGTAGAGGTAGCGAAAGATCTATCGAAAATAAAAGTGCTTTCTGAACAGCTGATCGATCTGCAAAAAAAGATGAAAGTTAAGAAAAAAACAAATAAAGATCAACCTTTTGCTGCTTATCATTTTTCTGATATCATCACGAACGATTTCGAGCTAAAAGAGGTTAAACTACAATGTAACCAAGCTTCTCAAACCAACTCGCCGATCATGTTATTTGGAGAAACAGGTACAGGTAAAGAGATGTTTGTTCAAGCGATACACAATTCTTCTCAACGTGCTTCCCATCCTTTTGTCGTTCAAAACTGCGCTGCGATTCCAGGGCCACTGCTTGAAGGGATCTTATTCGGTACGACTAAAGGCAGCTTTACAGGTGCCATTGATCGGCCAGGAGTGTTTGAATTAGCAGATGGAGGCACTTTATTCTTAGATGAACTCAATTCGATGCCTGTTGAACTACAAGCAAAGCTCTTGAGGGTCGTTCAAGAAGGAGTAGTAGAGCGAATAGGAAGTCATGTTTCTCGAAGCGTGGATGTTAGGATTATTTCTGCGTTAAACGAACGGCCTGACGTTTGTATGGATAAAGGAAAGCTGCGAAGGGACCTTTATTATCGATTGAATGTTGTTTATTTTGAACTCCCACCTTTAAGGGATAGAAAAAGAGATATTGCTTACTTAGTGAATCATTTTATCAACCACTTTAATCTTAAGTTCGGCAAAAAGGTAAGAGGATTCACACCTGAAGCTGAAAAGCTCATACAACGTTATTCCTGGCCAGGTAATGTTCGAGAACTCAAGCATGCGATTGAGCACTGTATGAATTTTGCTGAAGATGATTCATTAATCGAGGCTTCATTACTTCCGAAACATGTAACGATCAATAATGAACCTGTAGTAGCAATAAGACAAGAATTAACAACCATACCTTCATTGAGACAGGCGCTAGGAGATTATGAGAAACAAATCATTGAGATGGCACTCCAACATACTTCTGGCAATATTCTTCAAGCTGCAAAAATTCTAGGAGTACCGAGACAAACCCTGCAATATAAAATAAAACAAAAATGAACTGCCGAATTTTCGGCAGTTCATTTTTGTTTTATTCCTCTCAATTAAAGGCCCACATTGAAAGGAGTATGCATAAACTATAGTATTAATCGTTATATTCTGAAATTTCTGTAACTTGGCACGCTTCTTGCATGAAATAATAGTGTAGAAATAAAGGAGGTCATTAGAATGCCTGTAGTGAATGGATTATTCAAACCGAAGAAACATTGGAGTGAATTTGAATTATGGAAAGATGTCACAGAAGAGCAATGGAATGATTGGCTGTGGCAGCTTACTAACACCATCAGAAATTTAAAAGATCTTAAGAGCATCATTAACTTGACGCCTGAAGAAGAAGAAGGCGTCAAAATTTCCACGATGACGATACCTTTAAACATTACACCTTATTATGCATGGCTCATGGACCAAGATGACCCTAGATGTCCGATTCGTATGCAGTCCGTTCCGATCGGTAAGGAAATCTTAAAGACGAAATACGACTTGGAAGATCCTTTGCACGAAGATGAAGATTCGCCTGTTCCAGGTCTTACACATCGCTATCCTGACCGTGTTCTTTTTCTTGTAACGAATCAGTGCTCCATGTATTGCCGTTATTGTACGAGAAGACGTTTTTCTGGGCAGATCGGTATGGGTGTACCAAAGAAACAATTGGATGCAGCCATTAATTATATTAGAAATAATCCACAAGTTAGAGATTGTTTGATCTCAGGCGGCGACGGATTATTAATTAATGACAACATCTTAGAATATATATTAAAGAACTTAAGAGAAATTCCTCATCTAGAGATCATTAGGATCGGCACACGTGCTCCGGTAGTTTTTCCGCAAAGAATTACAGAGAATTTATGCAACATCTTAAAGAAGTATCACCCGGTTTGGTTAAACACTCATTTCAACACCTCTATCGAGATTACGGAAGAGTCTAAAAGAGCGTGTGAAATGCTCGCGAATGCTGGGGTCCCTGTAGGCAATCAATCTGTTATTCTCGCAGGGATCAATGATAGTGTTCCTATCATGAAAAAGCTGATGCATGATCTCGTTAAGATTAGAGTCAGACCATACTATATCTATCAATGTGATCTATCTGAAGGTATCGGACATTTCCGTGCACCTGTTTCAAAAGGTTTAGAGATTATTGAAGGGTTGCGAGGTCATACGTCTGGTTATGCTGTTCCGACGTTCGTGGTAGATGCTCCTGGAGGCGGAGGGAAAATAGCTGTTCAGCCAAACTATCTTATCTCTCAATCACCAGAAAAAGTAGTGCTACGTAACTTTGAAGGAGTGATTACCTCTTATCCTGAGCCTCAAAACTATCAAGCTGGCAGAGCGGATGCTTATTTCAATGAAGTGATGGGAACAGATCACATCAAACCTGCGATTGGAGTTTCGGCGCTCATGAGCGATGAAGCGTTCAACCTTGTTCCTAAAGGATTAAAACGCCTTGAACGAAGAGAAAATTATGATACGAATCCGGAGCATAGTTCATTAAAAGATAAGCGTGATAAACGTGATGAATTGAAAGAGAAAAAATATAAGTTTGAACAGACAAAAGACGAAGGAATTTCAGCGACTACTGAAGAACAAAGAAATGCATAGAGAGGAGGATAACATGAAGTGCTTATGGTGTGAGAGTGAAGAAGCAGAGCAGGCAGGATTAACAGGGTATTGGGAACTGCCGGATGGTTCAAGAGCCGTTCAAATAACTGTAATCCCTTCTGTATCCTGTTCTTCTTGTGGTATGGAATATCAAGAGGATCATATTGTAGATGAGATTGAAGATCAACTCATGTTAATAGATACAAAGAAGATAGATTCAAAGATTTCCTATTCAGAATTAATGAGCATACCGAGGTTTTTAAAGAAAAATTATTTTAAGTTGTAACATCAGTAGAGTAAGGAAATATCTTTTTTATATGGTTGTTTTCGCAAACTTTGTTGCTATTGGAAGTTGATCTCCGTTTCAGGCTGTTCGCTAAACTTTTTGATAGAGACTGTGAAAATAGCTTTAAATAAAGATATTTCCTTTTTAACCCTCATGAGGAAGGAGCCTTTTTTATGAGAAAATCACATCTCATCAAACCGGTTCTAGGAAGCGATTATCCTGTTATCAGTCATGGTAAAGGAATCTATTTATACGATAAAGACGGTAAGCAATATATTGATGGATCGTCAGGTGCGATCACATGTAATATCGGTCACGGTGTTCATGAAGTTGCAGAAGCGATGTGGAATCAAGCAAATCATGTATCATTCGTATACCGTTCGCAGTTTACGAGTGAATCAGCAGAACATCTAGCAGAAAAACTAGCACATTATGCGCCAGGTGATTTAAATTCTGTATTCTTTGTTAATAGTGGATCAGAAGCAACCGAGACAGCACTTAAGGTTGCTATTCAGTATTTTCAAGAACAAGGAAACATGACGAAAACAAAAGTCATATCCCGATGGACCAGTTATCATGGAATTACATTAGGAGCACTATCGATGTCCGGTCATAAATTAAGGCGACAACGATTCACGTCATTGCTTGAAGATTTTCCTGCTGCACACCCACCTTATTGTTTTCAGTGTCCATTAAAAGAGACGTATCCTAGTTGCGGAGTAAAATGTGCAGATGACTTAGAGGTTTCCATTCAAGCGATAGGGCCAGATCAGATCGCTGCATTTATAGCGGAACCGATCATCGGTGCTTCAGGAGGAGCCATAGTACCACCAGACGAATACTTCGGAAAAATAAGAGAGATCTGTGATAAATATAATATTTTATTGATAGCAGATGAAGTGATGACAGGTATGGGGCGTACCGGAAAAATGTTTGCGATGGATCATTGGGATGTAACTCCTGACATTATTGCGATAGGAAAAGGCATGAGTGCAGGCTATACACCGATGGCGGCAACCATCGTGTCAGACCGTATTATGAACGTCATCGAATCGGGAAGTAAAGTTATTATGAGTGGACACACGTTTAGCGCAAATCCACAATCAGCTGCGGTTTGCCTTGCTGTTATCGATTATATGGAAAGAAATAGACTTCAGGAAAATGCAGAAGCTATGGGCCAATATCTGATTAATCATCTGCAACGTCTTCAGTGGAAGTACCCGTTAATAGGTGATGTAAGAGGCAAGGGTTTATTATGTGGCATTGAATTTGTTAAGGATCCGATCACAAGAGAACCTTTTGAGATCACTTCAAAAGTTACAGACCGGCTATTATCCATCTGTTTTGACAACGGACTGCTCGTTTACCCGGCAGTAGGTGGAGTAACAGGGTTTTCAGGAGACTCTATTTTAATCTCCCCACCATTGAACGTTACGAAGGAACAGATTACGGATATCATGGAGATCCTAGATCAATCCATCGGAGAACTGACCAAAGAGCTTATTACAGAAGGTTTATATATTACTGAAGCGACCAGTTGAAAGAGGTGTTGTGAATGGCCAAAGGTGTAGATAAACAAATTACACTTGAAAGTGCTTCTGCCTATTTTCGTAATGGCATGTCACTAATGGTCGGTGGTTTTGGAGGAGTAGGTGCTCCTCCTACACTTGTTAATCTGATATTGGAAAAGAATATTAACGATATCTTTCTTATTAGTAACGATACAGGTTTTCCTTGGATCGGACCCGGGAAGCTGATTACGGAAAAAAGGGTGAAGAAATTAATCGCTTCTCATATAGGCTCAAATCCTGAAGCGGGTAAACAGATGCAAGAAGGTTCATTAGAAGTGCAATTTGTTCCGCAGGGCACTCTCGCTGAAAAAATACGAGCTGGTGGTATGGGGCTTGGCGGTATATTGGTCGATGTTGGTCTTGGAACGGTTGTTGAAGTGAACAAAGAGAAAGTTAGTGTAAACAACAAAGAATATATGATCGAACCCGCTTTAATTGCAGATGTGTCGATCGTATATGCAAAAAAAGCCGATCGTTATGGAAACCTTATCTATGATAAGAGTGCGAGAAATACGAATCCACTCGTGGCTACAGCCGGACAGATAACGATCGCAGAAGTAGAAGAGATCGTGCCGGTAGGCTCCCTTGACCCGGAAGAGATCGTCACGCCAGGTGTCTTTATTGACTATATCATTCAGAGTAAAGGAGTGGACTGGAAATGGGTCTGGGAATTGAAACAAGGCACAGGATCGCAAGAAGGGCAGCCCTCGAAATAAGTTATGGAATGATCGTTAATCTTGGCATCGGTATTCCCACTCTCGTTGCAGATTATATTGAAAATGACCTACATATCATGCTGCACACGGAGAACGGTATCTTAGGTATGGGTGGGTCACCAGAAGCAGGAAGTGAGGATGGTAACTTATCCAATGCAGGGGGATATCCCGTTTCCATTCACCCAGGTGCCTCTTATTTTGATAGCGCTACTGCGTTTGGAATCATTAGAAAAGGATTACTTGATGTAACGATACTAGGAGCTCTAGAAGTAAGTGAACGTGGTGATATTGCCAATTGGATCGTACCAGGAAAGCGGGTTCCTGGAATGGGTGGTGCGATCGATCTTGCCCAAAAAGCAAAGAAAGTCATCATCTTAATGAACCACACCGATAAGTATGGAAATCCTAAGATTGTGAGAAACTGTTCACTTCCGCTTACTGTCAAGGAAGGCGCAGACATGATCATCACAGAGAAAGCAGTTTTTCATTGTGAAGATGGAAAGCTAGTTCTTCGTGAGATCATGAGTCCTTATACGTTAGAGGATGTTATCCAGACAACAGGTGCTTCTATCGTTGTAGATGAACACATTTCTGTTTTCCAATGAGAAGTTAGGGAGGTAAAACATGTTAGTTAAAGAAAAACTCTCAAACTGGTTGATGAACGAACAAGAAAACGCTATTCATTTTTTACAAAAGAAGGTTCAAGAAGCGAGCACTACTGGAAATGAAACGGGTGTACAAAAATTGATCGCAAAAAAACTCGAGGAAATTGGACTCGAGGTGGATATGTGGTATCCGGATGGTGAAGAATTAGCGAGCCATCCCAATTTTTGTGCAAGCCGAACAGATTTCAGTACAAGTCCTAACGTTGTTGGGATCTGGCGGGGAAAAGGAAACGGGCGTTCACTTGTTCTAAACGGTCATGTTGATGTCGTCCCAGAAGGTGATCTGAACCAATGGAACGACCATCCTTACAGTGGGAAAATAATAGATGGCAAACTTTACGGCAGAGGTTCAACAGATATGAAAGGTGGAAACCTCTCCCTTTTACTAGCCATTCAAGCACTTAAAGAAACCGGGATCCAATTACAAGGCGATTTATTTTTTCATAGTGTAATAGAAGAAGAGAGTGGCGGTGCAGGTACGCTTGCTGCGGTACTACGCGGGTACAAAGCAGACGCAGCTATTATTCCAGAACCTACTAATATGAAGATCTTTCCTGCTCAACAAGGTTCTATGTGGTTCCGGTTAACCGTGAAAGGGAAAGCAGCACACGGCGGAACTCGTTATGAAGGAGTTAGTGCTATCGAAAAAGCGGTAGTCGTACTAGATGCTATTAAACAATTGGAAATCATCAGAAATGATAGAGTGACAGATCCTCTATACAAGGATATTCCTATTCCCGTCCCGATCAATGTAGGGAAGATCTCAGGAGGTAACTGGCCATCATCCGTTCCAGATACAGTTGAAGTTGAAGGAAGGATTGGCGTTGCTCCTAATGAAACATTGGAAGAAGTAAAAAACGAACTAGAGAGCTATCTATCCAATCTTTCTGATCCGTGGCTAGAAGAGCATAAGATCTCTGTTGAATGGTTCGGTGCACAGTGGCTGCCAGGATTGATTGAAACTCATCATCCCCTCATGAACATGCTCTCAAAGAATTATGAAGATGTAGTTGGAGATCAACCCATTATCGAAGCGTCCCCGTGGGGAACGGATGGTGGCTTATTATCTCATGTCGGCGATACTCCGGCGATCGTGTTCGGGCCAGGCGTTACTTCGGTCGCCCATTATCCGAACGAATATATTGAGATTTCTAAGATCATGGAAGCAGCTGAAATCATAGCTTTAACAATCTATGACTGGTGTGGAGGCGAGAATGGATGAAGAAATCAGAAGAGCTATTAAAACGAAAAGAATTAAACGTCCCAAGGGGCCCTTTTAATACGGTCTTAAATTTTGTGGATCATGCTAGCGGAAGTATGATGGTTGATGTTGATGGTAACGAATATATTGATTTTGCTGGAGCGATCGGAACGTTAAACGTCGGTCATTGTCCGCCTAGAGTAGTGGAAGCCCTAAAAAACCAAATAGAAAAATACATCCATCCATGTTTTCACGTGATGATGTACGAACCTTACGTTCAGCTAGCAGAAAAACTAAACGAAATCACACCAGGAGACCATCATAAAAAAACGTTCTTTTTGAACAGTGGTGCAGAAGCTGTAGAAAACGCGGTTAAAATCGCAAGAAAATATACGGGCAGAAAAGCCATCATCTCATTTGAACGAGGATTTCACGGCAGGACGTTGCTCGCCATGAGTTTAACAAGCAAAGTAAAACCATATAAGTTTGAGTTTGGACCTTTTGCGCCAGAAACATATAAGATGCCCTATCCATATTATTACCGAGAAGACCGTAACGTTGAAGAAACGGATAAAGCGATCTTAAAGAAATTCGAAGACTTTTTCTTAGGAGAGGTTCCACCTGAGGAAATTGCAGCGATCATCTTTGAACCCGTTCAAGGTGAAGGAGGATTCGTTATTCCTTCTAAAACGTTCGTTAAAGGTCTTCGCGAGATTTGTGATAAATACAATATCCTGTTAATCGCCGATGAGATACAAACTGGATTTGGCCGTACAGGAAAAATGTTTGCGATGGAACACTTTGATGTTGTCCCAGATCTCATGACCTTGTCAAAATCGATAGCGGCTGGCCTGCCGATCTCAGCTGTAACAGGCAGAGCGGAAATCATGGATGCACCAGCTCCTGGTGAGATCGGGGGTACCTATGGAGGAAGCCCATTAGGATGCGTTGCTGCGTTAGAGGTCATCTCCATGATTGAAGAAGAAGGATTGTTGACAAGAGCAAATCAGATTGGTGAAATGATCACCAATACCTTTTCAAAATGGAGAGACCAATACGAATTTATCGGTGATGTCAGAGGTATAGGAGCCATGTGTGCGCTTGAGATCGTCAAAGATAAAGTGACGAAAACGCCCGACCCAGATCGTGCGAAAAAAATCATTGCACTTTGTAACCAAAATGGGGTAGCCATTATGGGGGCTGGCCTTTACAGTAACGTTATCCGTATTCTTTCTCCACTTGTAATCTCTGATGAACAGCTTCTTAAAGGCTTGAACGTGATTGAGAAACAGCTCGCAAAGGTAAGTGAAATGGTATCGTCATAAATACGGATTGTAACCTCGTCTCTTCAGACGAGGTTACTTTATTATTTCAAAGGTTTTTTTCAAATTAATGGATATTAACGGAATGGAAATTCGGAAAATTATGCTAATATGATGGTATAGATACAAAAGGGGCTGTACGATTTGCAAATCATAAAAAAATTAATGATTGGTTCTGTCTTAATTGGAGGATTCGTTGTTTATACACAGTACGAAAAAAGTGTTGAACCAACTTGGACAGTAAATAAGGAACAATTTTCGGTCGTAAACTCATTCAAAGATGGAATGAAAAGAGAATATATTAAGTTCGATGAATTAGAGATGATAGATAGATACGGTTTTCTTAAAAAGGTAAACAAGACAGTGACCCTAAAAGAATCGTATCGAACGTTAAAGATCGAAAAGATTTGGAATATGAATGGTCGTATGTATCTGTTATACAGTGTGGATGTAAAAGAGAGAGATAAGGACGAGTATAATATACCACGGCTCTCTGTTAATAACATGCAGTTTCAAACAAAAGAGGGTAAGGAGCTCGTCCTCAAGGCTGGTGAAGAGATGGGTCAGCCAGGTACAAGGGACGAAGGGTTCGTTTATAAGCATCGTTTATACCGTTCCATGATGCTGATGCCTAGTATGTTCGATTCTTCAGAGAACGATTGGTCGATCGTATCAAAAGCTAACGTCGTTCGGCTACAGGATCTTACGATTTCTTCTAAAAACAATGGGGTAGACTCGATTGAGGATATTGCGTTAACGTTGCCCTCAGATGATCCTTACACAAAAGTATTGAAAAGTGAGCCGATCGATCAAACGTTTATATATGAATATAACAAAAAAGTAAAGATTAAATCAATAGATGCTTTACTTTATGAACAGAGACTAAGCGTAGAAATCCCGAATGATGAAAGTTTAATTGGATTTGCGAGCAAAGACAATAAATTACAAGACCAACCTTTGGCATATGGGATTTTAGGAACTAATAAAAACGGGTTTTACATTCCCATCTATGATATGACAGGTGATGTTAACAAGAAAAAAGAAAGGTCTGTCACGTTTACTTCTTCTGTACATAAAGATTCTCGTTCATTCTCATGGACAATTCCAAAGAAAGATATTGAAACGTTTTTAGCGACTAAAAATCAACCGGTATTAAAAAACCAAGAAATCTTAAAGATTGTTAATACGATTATAGTTTATGAAGGGATGACCATGTATGAGGGGAGCCCAAGGATAAGGTTGAGCATATTCGCTGATTCTAGTCAGCTTTTACAACACCTGCGCCTTATTCCTGATCATTATTATAGTGATGCCGAAGTACCTGACGATTATGAACGGGTGTATAAAAACAATACTATCTCGATTTCAGATGAGAAGAAAACGAGAATCAATAACTTTGAAGTGCATAGTTCAGAAGAAAAAAATAAAGCTACCTACTATATCACGTTTTATAACAAAGAAGAGATGGAAAATGGTGAGATGAAACCAATCATGATTCCTGAGAGTGACTTGACGATCACGATATCGAATCTCTCTTATTTAAAGCCCCTTAAAAATCCGGTGAACATTAAGTATAAGAACATCATGATCGTGAACTGATTATACCGATGAATGTGGTAAAGGAGATAGGTTACTTTGAGCACCAAGCGAAATAAGATCATCATTGGGCTTTTGTTATTAATTGGATTTGTTATATACACGCAATATGAAAAAAATGCAGAGCCAACATGGCAAGTTAACGATGAAAATTTTCTTGTGATGAAAGACTGGGAAGAACTAATGGATGCAGAGAAATCAAAATTTAGTGACCTTAAGTTTGCCGATCATTTCAAGTTATTAAAAAATAGTCAGATCTCTATTCCGTTAGCGAATAATCAGCGGAAGTTCCAGGTTGAAAGAACATATAGCTTCGGGCAACAGCTGTACATACTATACAGTGTAGACCTTGTAGAACGGGATAAAGAGGAGAGTGATATTCCTCGATTATCGTTTAATCAAGTTGAGGTCACATCCAAGAAGGGAAAAACTTTTCAATTTCCTATCGATATTTATGAAGGAGAAGGCGCGATCGGTGGTGTTGTGTACAAGCATAAATTGTACCGGTCCATGACGATACATATCCAATACGATAAAGTTGAAACGGATGAAGAGTGGAAAGAGGTTCTTAGCAGTGAGACGGTTAAGCTGCTTAACCCAACATTCACTTCGAACAAAGGAAAGACGAAAATCGATAACTTAACTTTTAAAATCAAGCCTCATAATGTCTTTGACGTACCGCCTGTTCTGGCTACCGAAACGATTGATAAATCCATAGAGCTTTTCAATGACCAAAAGATTCATTTAGATGCGTTTGAAGTCTATCAAATGGGATCTAGAATCAATTTGGATTCAAAGGTTGATCAGGATCTTGTTTCTCTATTTGGAACCATTGAAAATGGACAGAGTCTTTACACGTTACATACAGATATCACAGAAAATGAAGATTCAGATTACTATCTGGAAACGTATTCAGCTCTAGATGAACTTCTTAATATGAATGATTCAGATTCTTTAAGATTGTCGTTTACGCACTCCGTTCATAGAACGGACAAATCGTATGCATTTTCAGTATCTAAACAAGATCTAGTGCAATTTGCCAGCAATCCTGAAAAAGATATTAAGAAAAATGAAGTGATCGCTGACGACACTGATTTTAAAGTGGTTTACAGAGGAATTGAAAATGATGTTTCCAATAACGAAAAAGGAATTCGGTTTTCTATAGAAAGCAAAGTAGAGAATGTAGGACACGACGAATATCTTTATTTTCAACCCAACTATAATGAGAATAGGATCCAAAACCAAGAACGTTTTATGAACAACCTCGTCACGATCAAAAATTCATCAGGAGAAACACTGCAAAATTTTGATGTGATGGGAACTTACGATAGTGAGCAATCGGGGTTCTTATTATTTTTTCATGACGGACTTCCGAAAGGTGACCTCACCGTTACTCTTTCAAAAATAGCAAAAATTCACCCTTTAAAAGAAAAGGTAGAAGTTCCTTTAAAACTTCCTGGACTTAATAAAAAGTAGAAAAAAGACTGCCGCAATGCTAAACGGCAGTCTTTTTTCTACGCTCTCGGATTACTTTGAGCACGTTTGATATACATCTCTTCTTCTCCAACAATTCCACATGCGCCACACTGAATCAATCGTTCTGAACCTTTATACGGAAGATGAAACATATCTAACTCGCCATCAACGTATTGCTGAACAACATCACCAGTGGATGGATCTAGCTTAACAGCTACAGGATTTTGTTCGATCACGTTAAAACGCGTTCTGTTCGTCTTGCAGTTTGGACATAAATAAGGATTTGCCATTTAACGAAACCCTCCTTTTTAGTCTTAAGTTAACCAGTCAAGGAAATATTATGTAAGTTATATTTTTATTTTCTTTAGCCATAGTAAGAAAAAGGAGGGATACATTATGGGTAAACAGAAAAAAGCCAACGCTAATGCACAGCGTAACAACAACGTGAAAGAAAATGGTGCAGAACACCAAACCGAATTTGCGTCTTATGCTGAGATGGAAGTGGAAAAGATGCATCACGGCAAAAAAACAAAATGATTTTACTTCTTAAGTAACTGGTAGTATAATAAAATTCTGCGATGTTCGTGGCTTTTCCATGTCTTTAACCTATGTGCTAATGACGGGAATCCAATATGATCTGTCAGACAGTCAAGCCTAGCATTCGACTTGGAAGGCTGTAACGGCAGCTGCGGATACCCACCTGAGAGATCAGGTTCCAAAGGCATATAAAGTCACGGCAGAGCGGATTTTACTTAAACGACAACAAGCGTATTTTACATCACATGTAAAATGCGCTTTTTTCATAACATATTTCTACCGGGGGATAAAAAGAAGATGGAAAAGAAAGAAGTATTACTGTTAATTGATGGATTTAATCTGCTTAGCAGATGTTATTTTGCAACAGCTTATGGAAAAGAAATGCATGATCTTCCTCGAAACTCAAAAGGGCAGTTTACGAATGCCATACGTGTTACCATTCAGAAACTGCTTATGCTCGTTCGAGATCATGAGCCTTCTCACATTGTAGTAGCTTGGGATGTTAAACGTGATGAGACACTCCGAAGAGAAAAGTTTGCTGATTACAAAGGAACAAGAAACGAGTTGCCTGAGCCTCTTATCCAGCAATTTGAGACACTTGTTCAACTTTTTGATAACATCGGAATCACGCAGCTTACGATTCCTAGATATGAAGCGGATGATATCATCGGTACACTGGCGTATCGCTGGAGAAACGAACGTGACGGAGAATGTATCATCTACAGCAACGACCGCGATCTTTTACAGCTTCTATGCGAGAAGACTTCACAGCTTATTACAGTAAAAAGAGATGAGCTGAAGTATACACTGAATCACTTCCAAGAAGAGTATGGAATCACACCTGCACAGTGGATTGATGTGAAAGCTTTATTAGGTGATAAGAGTGATAATATTCCTGGAGTAGCGGGAGTTGGTGATAAAGCGGCACTTCCACTCATACAACAATATGGTGCTGTTGAATCAATTTATGAAAATTTTGAGACTCTAGACCCTAGATATAAGAGGTATCTGAAGAAACTTGAAGCAGGGCGCGAGATGGCTGTTCTTAGCAAAGATTTATGTACGATTTTTACAGATGTTCCTGAAGTAGTCGACAGAGACTTAGAAGAATGCAGATATACTTTAGATAAACAGAGTGTTCGAAGCGCATTAGAAGAATTAGAGATTCAAATAAGAGTGGGTTAAGTAAGATCCCACTCTTTTTGTTTGCGTTTTATCAACTTTTTATTGAACCGTATTTCAGATAAAATCATGCCGAGTAAAATCAACCCGCATCCTAACAATGATTTTGAACCCAGTCGTTCATTCAGCATGATATAAGCAGTAAGTGCCGCAAAAACAGGTTCCATCGCAAAGATTAAAGCCACTCGTGCAGGCGTTGTAAACGATTGAAAGTGTGTTTGAGCCAAAAAAGCTAGAGCAGTTGCAAAGAATGAGGTGATCAAGAGAGCACTGATTACTTCCGGCTGTTGAACCAGCTTGGCCGTGAACATCTGCTGCCAATCTTCCATCATGATTGCAGTTATAAAACTAAATAGAGCAACGGTCAAAAGTTGGATAATCGTTAGACATATAGCGTTGTATGATGAAGCAAACTTTCCTGTGAACACGATATGAAGAGCAAATGAAATAGCACATAATAGTACATAACCATCGCCAGTGTTCAACGAGAGGCTGTTGTGGATCGTTAATAAATATAAACCGATTACAGCTAATAGAGAGCTAATCCCTACTTGCCAATTCAGTTTGTTCTTTAACAATAAATAGCTGAGCAAAGGCACCAAGACAACACTTAATCCTGTTATGAACCCAGCTTTTGAAGATGTGGTATATAACAATCCGACAGTTTGAAAACCGTACCCTAAAAATAGCCAAAAGCCAAGTATGATACCGCTGATCCATATACTTCTGTCTGTAAAATGACTGAGTGACGAACGGTTAAACAAGAAGATAATTAGCAATAATGTTATGGCGGCAATGGAAAAACGCACGCTGTTAAATGAATAAGGTTCTAAAAATGCAATCGCTTTCTGGACGATAACGAAAGTCGAACCCCAGATCAAAGCTACAAGAAGTAGATTGAAGTCGGCAAACCAAGTCTTTCTAAACATCTGACGGTCTCTTGTTTAATTGAATGGCTTGTCGTGCAAGTTCGTCTGCGATCTTATTTTGCTTTGAAGGAATCCACTTAATAAAGAACAGATCCAATTGCTCTGAAAGCTCTAGAGCTTCTTCTAAAAGTTTTGTATAGCGTTTATCTTTAGCAAATTTTTTATCCACAGCGCTCTCAACTGCTTGAGAGTCTGTGCGGAACGATACGATTCTCCAATCATGTTCAATACATAATTCCAAACCATGTATGAGAGCTCTAAATTCTGCTTCATGGTTACTCATCGTACCAATTGGAAAGCGATACGAATGTGTAGTGCCGTTTCCGACTTTTACATATATGCCAGCACCGGAAAGTCCGGGATCACCTGCACTTGCACCATCAATGTATATCTCTATCAATTCTTTCTCTCCTCTATATGATTATATTCGTATTATAAAGGACTTTATAAAAAACAAAAAGGAGATTACTATGAACTTCTCAATCGAGTATATGTATAAACATCCAAAATCCCCCTTTAAGGTTCGATTTGTTTCTGACCCTATGCCGCTAACTGAAGCCCTTTTTACAGCAACTGATTTGGAGAAGACCGGAAGAGTGTCTGAATTGGTTTTCGTCGATACAAAAGATGTAACTTGGACGAAGAAAGAGCTGACTAAATTAACGCAAGTCAAAAAAGAAGAACCAAAAGATATCTCTATTTATTTCGATGGAGGTTTTAAGTCGGAAACGGGAACTAGTGGTCAAGGCATTATAATTCATTTTTCTCAAAACGGTATAACCTATCGTATTAAAAAGAATGCAAGTCTAACCAATATTGAATCGAATAATGAATCGGAGTATGCTGCATTGTGGATTGCTGTAAAAGAACTTGAAGAACTTGGCGTCCAATATGAAGAAGTTAGGATTCAAGGAGATTCGAAGGTTGTCATCGAGCAGCTCAAAGGGGAATGGCCATGTTATGAAACGAACCTCCAGAACTGGGCAGATAAAATCGAAACACTATTGAAGAAACTTCAGATCGAACCTGTTTATGAATGGGTGGCTAGAAACAAGAACAAAGATGCAGATCATCTCGTAACACAAGCATTGAACGGAAAAATCATAAGAGCTAAGAAAGAAGTCATTGATAATTCCTAAATATAACTGGTACAATTTACTAGAATCTTTTGATTTTGGGGTTGAGGTAGACATGAATGAGAACGTTCTAGACGACTATATAGCATTATTAGCTTCAAAAGGGTTTCGTCTAAGTGATGGAGACCTTCATTTTGTAGATTTCGGGAGACATTACACGGACGCAAGTGAACCTCAAGTGAAAATAGCATTAGAAGTCACATTAATTAAACAGTTATCGTTTGACGGAAGTTACTTTATTGCAGTACTAGAGTCATTAGTTAACGAAAATATCACCTCAAAGCAAAAAGCGTATGAACTACTAGACCGGTTACAAACCAACAACGAAAGAAAACATTCTTGTACAGTGGGGTAAGCATGAAAGAGAAAATGATCGAACAAACAGAGTCGTTTGTAAAAGATAAGTTAAGAGATGAGAGCAGTGGTCATGATTGGTATCACATCTATCGCGTTAAAAATTTAGCTCTGAACATTGCAGAAAAAGAAGGTGCAGACCATTTTGTTTGTGTGATGGCTGCACTTTTACACGACATAGCTGACGAAAAAATTGCTGGAACTGAAGAAGAAGGTCTAAAAGAAGTGAAACAATGGTTAGAATCCATTTCCGTGGAAAAAGCATACATCACGCATATTATGACAATCATCTCTACGATGTCATTTAAAGGCGGTAGTGGAAAAGAGATGGAATCGATTGAGGGTAAGGTCGTACAGGATGCCGACCGTTTAGACGCGATTGGAGCGATCGGAATCGGAAGAACATTCGCGTATTCCGGAGCAAAAGGACAATTAATGTATGACCCTGCGATTCCTGTTCGAGAGACGATGACAAAAGAGCAGTATCGGAATGAAAGAAGTACAGCTATTAATCACTTCTACGAAAAGTTGTTAAAATTAAAGCATGGGATGAATACTCCTTATGCAAAAAAACTAGCAGATGACCGGCATGCCTTTCTAGAAAACTTTCTAGAGCAGTTTCTTGAAGAGTGGGAAGGCAAAAAGTGAGTAAGTAAGTTTTCTATGAAAATGGTTGATTTCCGCTTCGATCAACTTTCATAGGAAGAGAATATAAACATTCAAAATCAACAATCTTAGTTTAGGTTGTCATTTTATAGTGAATGATCTGTATTAAAAAAAGGCCAAAATAATGGCCTTTTTTAGTTATTTAGAATGTAGACTAACACTCTTCTGCTGGTCGTGGCCCAGCGTCTAGTCCTTCTGATGTTACTGTAAGAACAGGATTGATCGATGCATCTTCACTCACACAAATCTGGCAAGATAATCTTACATTACCAGATAGACCCTTCGTAGCGATAATATTCGCTTCATTCTCACCGATCGGTCCTAGATCTCCTGACAATACTTCCACTCGGCATGTTGTACATTTCGCTTTGCCTCCACAGCGGTGGAGAATGTCAATTCCGTTGTCTTCAAGTGCATTTACAAGTTTTTTGCCATTTTCAATCTCATATGTACCAAATCCACGCACATCAATTTTTGCCATTTTACCTGCCTCCTTAAAATTAACACTTAGTATTTCTTTCCATTCTTATTATACGATAACCTCTTAGCAAGTAAACTACATGATTAGAAGTTGTAATAGAAAAACTAATCGCATCACATACTTGTTTCATATACAATAGAGAGTGGAGTCTATTACATATGATGGAGGGTTAAATCAACATGCTAGAAAAGGTTACGTTCAAAAGTGATATCGAGATTGCCCAATCAGCGAAAATGCTTCGAATCGAAGAAATTGTAGGACAACTAGGAATTGAAGAAGATGATTGGGAGCCTTATGGAAGATACAAAGGAAAGCTATCATTAGATCTGTTTCAAAAACTTCAGAATGTTGAAGATGGAAAAGTCGTCTTAGTAACAGCAATTAGTCCAACACCAGCTGGAGAGGGCAAGTCTACGGTAACCGTGGGGCTTGGACAAGCACTCAATCGTGTTGGAAAGAAAACGATTATCGCTTTACGTGAACCATCACTTGGCCCTAGCATGGGTATTAAAGGTGGTGCAGCAGGCGGAGGATACTCTCAAGTGATGCCGATGGAAGATATTAATCTTCACTTCACAGGAGACCTGCATGCCATAACAACTGCTAATAACGCATTAGCAGCATTAATCGATAACCATATACACCAAGGAAATGAATTGAACATAGATCCGCGCCGTATCGTTTGGAAGCGTGCATTAGATATGAATGATCGAGCATTAAGAAAGATCGTCATCGGCTTAGGCGGACCCGTTCAAGGTGTTCCTCGAGAGGATGGATTCGATATTACGGTTGCATCAGAAGTGATGGCGATCTTCTGTTTGGCAAATGACCTCGAAGACTTGAAAATGAGACTTTCTAAGATGGTAGTGGCGTTTGATTACGACAATCAACCCGTTACCGCCGGACATCTGAATGCTCATGGAGCACTTACATTACTTTTAAAAGATGCGATTCGCCCGAATATCGTACAAACATTAGAAAACACGCCTGCACTTGTACATGGTGGCCCTTTTGCAAACATTGCTCATGGATGTAACAGTGTTATCGCGACAAAATTGGCATCTAAACTCGGTGAGATGGTCGTAACAGAAGCTGGATTCGGCGCTGACCTTGGAGCGGAGAAGTTCTTAGATATTAAAGCGCGATATGCGGGTATCCATCCAAGTGCAGTTGTTATTGTTGCTACAGTAAGAGCACTTAAGATGCATGGAGGTCTTGCAAAAGAATATTTGAAGAACCCGGACTTAGATGCTCTTCAAAAAGGGATGCCTAACCTCGAGAAACATTTAGAAACATTGAAAGAATTTGGGGTACCTGTTGTTGTTGCGATCAACAAATTTGTGACGGACACGGACGAAGAGGTCGCTTTCATAAAAGATTGGTGCAATAGAAAAGGTGTTGCTGCCGAAGAAGCTGATGTTTGGGCTAAAGGCGGACAAGGTGGAGAGGCATTGGCGAATAGAGTATTAGAGACGATTGAAACTGAAGAGAATAATTACAAACCTCTTTATGAACTGAACGTTTCTTTACAGGAAAAAATAGAGACGATCTGTAAAAAAGTGTACGGAGCAGGAGAAGTACAGTTCTCACCCAAAGCTGTAAAGCAAATGAAGCAGTACACTGATTTCGGATGGGATCAATTGCCTGTATGTATGGCTAAGACTCAATATTCATTCTCAGATGATCCAAAAAAACTCGGTCGTCCAGAAAACTTTACGATTACGATCAGAGAACTTAAACCGTCGATTGGAGCTGGGTTCATCGTTGCTCTTACAGGTGATGTCATGACGATGCCAGGACTTCCAAAAGTACCTGCAGCAAACAACATGGATGTATCAGAAGACGGGAAAGCAGTAGGACTATTTTAAGAAATAGTGTAAAGTATCCTTATAAACTGCTATACTTCTGTAGGAGGGATGCATATGAAACCATTACAACTTTCAGCTGATACTGCGGTGAAATTAGCAAAAGCGCTAAACGTGCCTCTTGAACAGTTGATGCATATGCCTCAGCATATTTTAGTAAAAAAGCTGATGGAATTGGAAGCATCCAAAGAAAATAAGGATGAATAATTAAGAACAAGAAGGCGAAAACCTACTATGTAGGTTTTTTCTTTTTTATTATCTATCTTTTAAAAAAAGGAATGAAAATATGGATACAAAAAAACCTGGTTTAGTGTATACACTTAAAGTTGTTCGGATTTCTGACCTAGGCTATGTTTTAGATCTTGAAGATGGCAAAGAAGTACTTTTACATCGATCTGAAGCAAAAAGCAAACATGAAGAAGAAAACATGGTAGAAGTCTTTTTATATCAAGATCATGAAGGAAGACTGGCTGCGACAGAAACTATTCCAAAAGTTCGTCTCGATTCATTAGCTTGGCTAGAAGTAGCAGGTGTGAATCGGAAGTTAGGGGTATTTCTTCATATCGGCATTAAGAAAGATATTCTCTTATCAAAAGACGATCTTCCAGAATCATGGGATGAATGGCCGCATCTTGGCGACCGTGTATATTCAGGCATGAAATTAGATAAAAAAGGCCGGATCTTTGCTGACTTAGCTACAGAAGAAGAGATGGTAGAACAAGCAGAAGCGGCAACAGAAGAAATGTTTAATCAGCAAACTTCAGGATATGTTTATAAGATTAATGAAGCGGGTGTACTTCTGTTCACTGAGTCACAGCACATCGGATTCATTCATAACGATGAATTAAAGGTTAAGCCTCGTCTTGGGCAGAAGCTCGGAGCTCGTGTAGCGTTCGTTCGAGAAGATGGAAGAATGAACTTATCGATGAGAGCTAGAAAAGAAATTGCCTATAGTGAGGATTCTGAACGCATCTATCAATATTTAAGAGAAAACAAAGGACAGATGCCTCTAACAGATAAGTCATCTCCAGAAGAGATCAAAGAGACTTTTCAGATGAGTAAAGCTGCATTCAAACGAGCTCTTGGTAAACTTATGAAAGAAGAAAAAATCGTTCAAGAAGACGGAAAAACATATCTTCAAATCTAAGGGGGAAAGGCCTGATGATCAGGCTTTTTTTCTTTTTGATGGGTATTTTCTATATCTATGCTTATATTTTTTAGCACTAATTTTTTATTTTCGATTCTTACTTTTCATATAGCCTTTCTAATCCATATAACAACAGGATTTGCAATGTCCTTCATTGGGTAAAATAAGCCTAGAGGAAGGTGGAATTACTTTGAAAAGAAATCTGGGCTTTTGGGTTTTAACAGCGCTTGTAGTAGGAAATATGGTAGGATCGGGTATTTTCATGTTGCCACGATCATTAGCAGAAGTAGCTAGTCCATCTGGTGTATTAACAGCCTGGCTGATTACAGGTTTTGGTGTATTGATGACAGCTCTTGTATTCGGAAATTTGAGTTTAAGAAAGCCAGAGTTAAATGGAGGGCCACAAAACTATGCGAAAGCTTTGTTCAAACAAGATTCGCAATCATCACTATTAGCCGGGTACCTTGTAAGCTGGGGATATTGGGTAGCTAATTGGTCAGGTAATGTGGCGATCATCACTACGTTTGCAAGTTATCTTTCTACCTTTTTCCCTGTTATGACGAACGGAACAATTTTATTTACTGTGATGGGTACATCTGTGAAACTAGGAGGAGTCATCACCTTTATTATCTGTTCCATTCTTTTATGGAGCGTTCACTTTTTGATTCTTAACGGCATTGAGGGAGCAGGGAAGGTAAACTTTATTGCTACTTTGGCTAAAGTTTTAGGATTCTTACTATTTATACTAGCATGTCTATTTGCGTTCCAAAGCAGCAATCTCGTCCCTTTTTATGAGCCGATCGAGAGTGAAGGCGGTGTTACTTCTGGTTTTCTATCGCAGATAAATAATGCTGCAATCGCAACATTATGGGCATTTGTAGGAGTAGAATCTGCAGTTGTTTTTGCAACGCGTGCTAAAAAGAAAAGCGATGTAAAAAAAGCGACGATCCTAGGACTTTTAATAGCACTTGCTTTATATCTAAGTATTACATTGCTAGTTATGGGAACACTGCAGCAAGAGGAATTGATCAATTCTCAAAAACCTCTAGTTGATTCGTTAATGGCAGCTATTGGGCCTTCTGGAAGTATGATCATGGCTGCTTTAGGAGTGATCTCATTATTGGGAGCAACTGTAGGTTGGGTTTTACTTTCTGCAGAGGTCCCTTTTCAGGCAGCACAGCAACGAATGTTTATAACAAACTTTTTGAAAGAAAACAAAAAAGGCGCACCCGTTTTCTCTCTTTGGATCACGAACCTATGCACACAGCTTTTCTTGTTTTCTGTGATTTCTCAATCGATGGCATCAGCTTTTGATTTTATGATCTTTATAGCAACATTAGCTTTTCTAGTACCATATTTGTTCGCGTCTCTTTACCAGTTGAAGCTCGTTATGAGAGGAGAGACGTATGAAAAATCAGGAAGAAATCGAACAACAGATGGGATCATTGCAGCAGTAGCTGCCATTTATTCGTTGTGGGTCATCTACGCTGGTACCGCAGATATCAAAACGTTCTTGTTCGGAATCGCTTTACTGGCATCAGGGATCTTATTTTATCCCTTTGTTCCAAAACAAACTGATTCCATCAAAAAACCGGCTGATTAATAGCCGGTTTTTTTATAGCTCTTTGTACAAGATTGTTGCCTTTTAGTTTTTTGATTGAAGTGGAGGATGCGAGACTCCTGTGGGACAGGCCGGCAGGTGAGACACTTATACGGAAACGTACGAATGTGGCTCACCGCCTGCCCCATCTGAAACGGAAATCAATACTTTCAATAGCAACAATGAATCCAAAAACAGCCTTTTATCATCAAGCACCTTTACGAAGGCCGGACCCTGTATTTGCTTTTACTAAAATTTCATTAAACTTATCAACGTCTGATGGTTTAGTAAGCAACGTTCCGATGATAGCGCCTAAGAACCCTAATGGTATGGAAACAATCCCTGGGTTAGCAAGTGGAAAGATGGCTTCCCCCGTAAGAATTGCTGCTCCTTCTACAGGAGACCATACACTTGGCGAGATCATAACCAAAACAAGTGAACTAATGAGTCCTACTAGCATTCCCGTCACGGCTCCTGCTGTATTAAAGCGCTTCCAAAAAATCGTTAAAAGAATGATAGGAAGGTTCGCACTAGCTGCTACAGCAAAGGCGAGAGAGACTAAGAAAGCGACATTTAATTTTTGTGCGAATAATGCCAGTATGATGGAGATGATCGCTACCCCTACTGAAGCCCATTTTGCGGCTTTCATCTGTTCTTTTTCTGTTGCATGACCTTTTCTGATGATATGTGTATAAAAGTCATGAGCAAAAGCAGAAGCAGCTGACAAAACCAAACCAGCTACGACAGCTAGGATAGTAGCGAACGCAACAGCAGAAACAAATGCAAAAAGAAATTCTCCTCCAAGTACTTCTGCTAACAGTGGAGCTGCCATATTTCCAGCTGCATTTGCAGCAACGATCTGATCTTGTCCTACAAAAGCTGCAGCACCAAATCCTAAAAAGATCGTCATGATGTAAAAAGCGCCAATCAACCAAGTCGCGTAAACAACCGATTTTCTAGCAGTAGGAGCATCTTTTACCGTAAAGAAACGGATAAGTATATGAGGAAGTCCGGCAGTCCCTAAGACAAGTGCTAAGTTTAAAGAGATCGTATCAAGCGGATCTTTGAACTTATTACCAGGGTTCAAGAACGATTCGCCTAGTGGGGTGGCGTTTTTAACTTGATTGAACATCTCAGTAAAGCTGAAACCAAATTTTGCGAACACCATGACAGAGATGATAAACGTACCAAGCATCAATAGAATGGCTTTTACGATTTGTACCCATGATGTGGCTGTCATACCACCGAATACCACATAAACAGTCATCAATACGCCTACGATAAGTACCGAATATATGTACTCAATCCCTAATAATAGTTTGATAAGAGCACCAGCACCTACTAATTGAGCGACCATATAGAATGTTGAGATCGCCATCGTATTCAAGGCCGCAACACCACGAACCTTTTTATCATTAAACCTTGCAGCAATCATATCAGCCATCGTATATTTCCCTAGATTACGAAGAGGCTCAGCTACTAAGAACAGCACGACCAGATACGCCACAAGAAAACCGATGCTATAAAAGAAGCCATCAAACCCAGATAATGCGATCGTGCCCGCAATACCGAGGAATGAAGCGGCCGACATATAATCTCCGGCGATTGCAAGACCATTCTGCATCCCGGTCAATCCACCGTCAGCTGTGTAGAAGTCACTAGTTGTTTTTGTTTTCTTTGAAGCAAAATAGGTTATGACTAAAGTAAGAGCAACGATTCCTAGAAACAAAGAAAATGCTGTACCATTCATGAGGAAGCCTCCTTGTCCATATCGGCTATCACTTTTTCAGCGAGTTCGTCAAAGCGCTTGGCCCGTTTTGTATAAATCATACACAGAGCCCACGTCATGATAAACTGAGCGAAAGCAAAGATCCAAGCCCAGGTAATATCGCCGATCGCATTCTGATTCAGTACATTTGTATAAGCAGTTAGGATGGGAAGGCTGAAATAAAACAGTAAAAAAAACACGGTCATTGGAAGGATGAAACGTTTTTTCTCAGCCATTAATTGCTGAAACCGATTCGTTTTAACGATTTCACTGTACCTTGAATGTTCGTAATTTTGCTGTTTTTTTGGTAACAATGCTTTTCCTCCTCTTATTAAAATGAATGAAGTTAGTTCTCCATACCCCCTTTTACTGAATAATCTTTATTTTCTGATAAAATCAATTTCTATTATATACGGAGCAACGTCATGATTCAACGGGAATCGTTCTTGAAGTTAGAAGGATTTAATGGGATGATTTGCGTATTATTAAAAGAGGGCAAAAACAGGAGAGAGGTGTAAACATCATGAGTCTTGTCTTAGTGAAACTTGGAATGTCGGCATTCTTCGGGTTGATTATCGGTATAGAGAGGGAGTTGAAGAACAAACCCGTAGGTCTCAAAACGAGCCTTGTAATCTCCATCAGCAGTTGTTTGCTCACGATTGTTAGCATAGAATCTGCTAGACAATTTTCACTTCTATCTGGCCAAACAGTCATGGACCCTATGCGTTTAGCCGCTCAGATTGTTAGTGGGATTGGTTTTCTTGGAGCTGGTGTTATTTTAAGAAGAAGCAACGATGTCATTTCAGGACTAACAACTGCTGCTATGATATGGGGCGCATCTGGATTAGGAATTGCAGCAGGAGCTGGTTTTTATAAAGAGGCTGCTGCAGGTGCGTTTTTAATTCTTATCAGTGTGGAACTGATTCCTCTAATCATGAAATGGATCGGTCCAAAAGCATTAAGGCAGATTGACATCAAGTTAAAATTAGTCGTCAACCCAGATACGATAATGAGTGATGTTATGAAAGAGATCAATGAACTGAAAGTGAAGATCGTTAATGTTCGAATTAAGGACCTTGAGAATGACTACAAAAAAATGGAGATGGCAGCTTCCATCTACGAAAAAAGGTACACTACAGATCTTTATGATGATGTGAAAAAGATTGATGGTATCCGTAGTGTGGAAATTGAAACACTTGGTTGATCAGAGGATCTTTTAAAAGAATGATGATAAATTAACGTGTGTGGCAGACCCGGTCAGGAGATTCAATGTCGAGTTATAGAGTGAAAAGAACAGTTTCTGCAGGAAGAAGATTACGTTGTATTCTCAAATGATATACATGAAGAAACGATCGTTATGAACCTGAAAGTAAACTGTTTCCTCCTCTTATGGTGAATTGAACAAAGTATATGTTGATAATCATAAAGACGAAGCAATCAGATTCATGGTTAGATAAGACGAGGTACAGCGCATTTGCTGGAACCGAATTGGAGATTAAAGAAAAGGGATACAAGGGCTGCATTTGACAGGAGTTTTTACAGATATATGTGCACTACTTACTGCTGTGGATGCTTACAATAGAGGCTTCACGCTTGTCGTTCACGAAGACGCACTTTTAAAGTTTTTGCGCGTCTGGTCACGAATGGGACTATCCCACTTTAAAGATACACTTAGTGCAAGTGTTGTCAGTAAGAATCATAATTCAGTATAAGAAAAAGGGTGACGAAGCACGTCACCCTTTTTAGTGTCTTATTAAATTTTTATCTTTAGCATTGTTTTTATAATAGTGAACCATTGATCCTACATACTCTTCAAATGTCCGACAAAAGATGCCTGACCCTTCCAAGTCTTTTACGAGTTGTGAAGTATCATATATAGCATCATGAGAAAAATAAGAAAGGGTTTCAAGTGGAACACCAAGCCACTTGGAAATGTATGAAATGGATAAGCAACGTTCAGCTACTTTCCGGTTTAACGTCCAGCTTGGCTTTTTTCCTGATAGCTCTTGGCATAAAAGAGTATATGCTTTTTGTATGGAGGGTGAATCGGGACTAAGCACATGATACGTTTTGGATTCACCTATACGATCGTGCATGAGGAATAGAGAAGCCTCAATAATGAAATCCACTGGAACAAGGTGGATCTTAGAAGATGTTTTTCCTATATAGGGAATTGGGAACATAGCTAGCCGTTTTATAAACTGCATCATAAAATAAGGACCATCAAACTTAAGAGTTTCCCCTGTTTTTGAATCACCCACAATAATACCAGGTCGGATGATTGTAATCGGTAGTTGGTCCATCATATCACGAACAAGCACTTCAGCTTCGTGTTTTGTCTGTTCATAATAGTTACGAAAACGATTAGGCATGCTTATGTCATTCTCCAAGATCAATCCTTTTTCATCCCCAGAAACGTAAGCAGTACTGAAATAACAAAAACGCTTTAGGTTAGGACATTTACTAACAAAAGTTAGGACGTTTTTTGTACCGATCACATTGCAGAGATGTGCAGGTTCATAAGCAATGGTCAGATCATAAAGAGCCGCAAGATGTACAGAATGTGTAACACGTTCATAAAGTTCTACGATCATGTTAGAAGATAGTCCGAGATCTTGTTTTGTAATATCTCCTTCTATCAGAAAAACGTTATCGAGTTGTGGTGCTAATTTTCGTTCAGCTAGTTCACGTTCATGCTTTAGAATTAATAAATAGAACGTAGAAGAAGGGTACTTTTTTTGAAGAGCATCTACAAGCTTTGAAGCTATAAATCCAGGGTAACCGGTAATAAAATAAGTATGGTTCATCCATATACACCTCAGCTCATGGTAAGATAAGTTTATTAGCAGCAGAAAGGACCGTATGACATGAATAAGAAAACAGTAATTATAGCAGGCTCAAGCGGATTAGTAGGAAAAGAAGTTGTGAAGCAATTATTGACAGATCCTATGTGTAAAGAGATCATTCTGCTTGTTAGAAAGTCATCTGATATAAAGCATGAAAAGATAAAAGAAGTTATTTTTGATTTTACAGCAGCTGATTACGAGCTAGAACAAACAGAAGCGGATGTTATGTTCATCTGTATCGGAACGACGATGAATAAAGTAAAATCTAAGAAAGCATTTGAAGAAGTAGACCTACATATTCCAATTAAACTTGGAAGACTTGCTCATACGTTAAATATACAGCATGTTTCTGTAATTTCAGCTATGGGTGCTCATGCAAACTCTACGTTTTTTTACAATCGAGTAAAAGGTAGCATGGAATCTCAGTTGATCTCAATGAGCATTCCAACTTTGACGATTGTTAGACCGTCTTTATTAATAGGGGCTCGGGAAGAGTTTAGGTTGGGAGAAAGATTTGCTGAAAAATTATATAAAGCTCTACCCTTTATATATCCTAATAAATATGAACCTATTGAAGCAAGTTCTGTTGCAAGAGCAATGATAAAAGAAGCTTTCAACGCTCATAACGAAACAGTGAAAATTCTAGAGAACAAGAAGATTCATGAGATAAGCAGAAACATTTTAAAAAGATAGACGGTTTACGTTATAATAACATTGTATGTAAATGAATCGTTTTCAGGAGGAATATATAATATGAATGCTTATGAAGAATATATGAAACAGATGGCTCAGCCGATGAGAGACGAACTAACACGTGCTGGATTTGAAGAATTAAAAACACCAGAAGAAGTGAATTATTTTATGCAAGAAACAGAAGGTACAGCACTAGTTGTTATCAACTCTGTTTGTGGATGTGCTGCTGGTCTTGCTCGTCCAGTCGCTGTTGCATCTATCAATCATACGGTAAAACCTGACCAATTTGTAACGGTTTTCGCTGGCCAAGATAAAGAAGCGACAGCTCAAATGAGAGAGTTTTTTGGAGAGATCCCACCATCTTCACCGTCGATGGCTGTATTAAAGGATGGAAAAGTCGTTCATTTTATTCATCGTCATAACATTGAAAATCATGCACCTGAAGAGATTCTTGAGAATCTTCTCGGAGCATATGATGAGCATTGTTAATTTACTAGGTCTAGTATAAATGGATTTTTGAACATAAGAAAGAGAGAAGCTGATCTGCTTCTCTCTTTCTTTTTTAAAATATGATGACTTAATGAGATGAGGATGAAGATGAAGATGAAGATTCGTCACATTCGTATTCTTCTTCTTCTTTACAATGAAACGCAGTAGCACCGATAATGATCAACAGGATGAATAGAACAACAATAATTAAAAAGCCGCAACCGTGTCCATAGCCACCATAGCCTCCGCCATGATAATCACCATGATGAATCGGCATGTTCGCTACCGGCTTCATGTTCATGTTCATATTGTCACCATAAGGCATATTCATTTTTTTATTTTCCATTTCAGTCCCTCCAAATATTTAAGTCTAGGTCAACGTCACATTACACCATATGACCGAAACACATAAACGGACACGGACAAATGCGGAGTTTTTAGTGAAATCGCCTGTACTTTTTTAGGAGAAGAGCCTATTTTTCGACTTTTATCAGAAAACCATATGAAAAGGGTATGAAGTAAACCTTGTCCATGTAAATCAAAATGGAATAAAAAAAAGAACCGTCCTTTTTTAAAAGAACGATTCCTAGATCCATTTAACTTTTGGCTCAGTTTTCTTAGCGATCCGTACAATGTTTTGTCTATGCCGATAGACTAAAAACAGTGTAAAACCGATCAAGATATACGTAGTCAGCAAATCACCTGCTATGAAGAAGCTTAGTATTACAGAACCAACTCCAGCCATGATGGATGACAGAGAAACGTATTTACTTATGTATAATGTCAAAAAGAAAGTGAACAAGACGAGTACAAACAATAACGGTTGAGCGAATAATAAAACGCCCCCAGAAGTAGCAACTGCTTTGCCACCTTTGAATTTTGCGAACACAGGATAACAATGCCCGATTACAGCAGGTACTCCTGCGATGAGAGGATGAAGGTCAACATCCAGCAATATCGGTAGACTCGCAGCCAGTGTTCCTTTTAAAACATCTGCTGCAGAAACAATAAATCCAGCTTTCTTTCCTAGTGTTCTAAATGTGTTCGTACCGCCTAAGTTACCGCTTCCATGTTCTCTAATGTCTATGCCGTATCCTATTTTTCCAACTAAGAGTGCAAAGGGGATCGAGCCGAGTAAATAAGAAAGTAAAAGAATAATGATGATTTCAAACATATGAACACCCCTTAAATATGAGACTTGCTAATCTTATTATAGGATATAATGTACGGTTTTCCCACAATTACTTTTAAAAACGGCATCCCTTAAGAAAGGGTGCCGCTTTTATTTTTCTCTTTTTTCTTTATGAATGGCATCCACCAATTCCAGTCTCCTAGCAGTTTCATGAGCGAAGGAACGAAGACCATCCTCACGATGGTTGCATCAATAAATATGGCGAGTGCAATCGCTATACCAATCTGTTTCACAGGCATAACATTTGTAAAAGCAAATGATCCTGTGATTACGATCATGATTGCTGCAGCAGATGTAATGATCTTAGATGTGGAAGTTAATCCGAGTAACGTAGCACGATCATTATCGCCTGTCTCTTCATAGATCTCTTGTATTCTAGAGATCAAGAAGACTTCGTAATCCATACTGAGTCCAAAAACGATTCCAAAAGTGAAGACGGGAATCATCAGTCCGATATCAACAGGTTCCATAATGACACCGCTTTGGAAGATCCAAACAAGGATGCCGAATGTAGCGGATAAGCTAAGCATGTTCATAAAGATCGCTTTTATCGGAATAAAAACGGATCGGAATGCGATCATGAGAATGAAGAGTGTCGTAACAAGAACAATAGCTAACCCATAAGGCGCTTTTTCTATGATCTCATCAAAAATCTCCTGATTAAACTTCGTAACTCCACCGATTGTTATGGACAGACCTTCATGTTCTTTTTCCCATTTTTTAACGAACTGTTTCGCGTCATCACCTGTCACATCAACTGATAAATAAGCTTTAATAACTGCAGTATCTTCATTGATAAAAGGTTTCAGAACAGGGGAAAACTGCTGTTTGCCTTGATCGGTCTGCAGAGCTTGAAAGAGCTCTGACCCGTTTAATTGATCTGTGTAAGTGAAAACAGATTCGGTTTTATTTACTTCTTTTTCACTTTGAAGATCTTTTGTTAGTTTTTCAAGAGCTACGAGTGAACCTTCGTCTGTAAGAAATGATTTCTTAGATTCAGCTACTAATGTTACGGGATATAACTCATCTTCGCCGAACGTTTTTTCGAATTTTTCAAACGCAAGTCTTGATTCGTAATCTGGTGGCAGTGCGTCCGCTTCTGGTATGGAAAGTTTCATGTCTTTCACGGGTGTAACAGATAAACCGAGTGCAAGAGCGGCGACTACAGCCATGATGATAGGTCGTTTCATAACAAAAGCAGCAAAGGTATGCCAAACCGATTTACTGTTCTCTTTTGTCTTAAATAATTTTAAAGCGTTCACTCGCTGTCCTAGAACTGCTAACATGGCCGGTAAGAACGTAATAGCATTTAGAACCGAGAGGACGACAACAACCATGCCCCCGATCGCAACGGTTTTAAAAATATCAATATCGATCAACAGCATGCCGGATAGTCCTAAGAACACACATAAACCTGAAAAGGCAATAGAACGGCCAGCCGTTTGTACAGAAATTATAGTAGCCTTTTCGATACCGCGATGAAGCTCTTCACGAAAACGGTTGACTAGTAAAAGAGCAAAGTCTATTCCTAACGCAAGACCGATCATTGGAACAACATTAAGTAAAAAAATGCTCACATTGGTTGTCTGTCCGTAAAAATAGAGAAGGCCAAGTGAACTTGCAACTGAGATCAAACCGACAATGATTGGTAAACCTGCTGCGATTAAACCGCCGAAAGCGAGGAGAAGAATGATTAGAGCCGCAGGTATTCCGATCGCCTCTGCTCTAGCGAGATCATGTTGGCTTGCAGTATTCATATCTTCAGCAATTACGGGTCCACCTGTTAAAGAAACAGAGATATCTTTGTCTTCTGGCAACCGATCTCTTATTTGATCAATAGACGTTTTAAGGTCTCCAAAACTTTTATCAAACTGAACAGAAGCAAAAGAAACGTTCTCTTTAATCGTTTTGTCAGGAACATCATAAGGACTTTGAATAGCAACAACGTCTTGGACGCCGTCCATTTTCTTGATCGCGCTCAATACAAAAGCCTTATACTCAGGATCTTCAGGAGCATATTTTTTAGAATCAAAGACAAGCATCACTGAGGATTTTGGCTGATCAAACTTATCCTGAAGAATATTTTCTACTTTTGCGAAAGATCCATCCATTTCAAACCCGCTGCCGCTTAAGATCGAAGGAAGTTTAACAGCATAAAAGCCTAAGAGAATGGTAGTTAGAACCCAAAATGTTATAATAAGCTTACGAAAACGGTATGTAATATTTCCTAAGGTTTGAAACGATAAACCCTTTTTCATTATTGGAGCCTCCTCATACTTCTATCTTCCCATATTTTAGGTTTGTTCCATGAGATATGCAAATGATACGTGATTCTACTTGCAGGTTTATAGGAGACAAAGGATTAATAGGAATCGTACATAATAAAACAGACAGGTGAAAACAATGATCATTACGACAGCTGGTAAAAATGCAACACGATTAAAAAACAAAGCGCAAGAAGTTGCCGTCTCGATTGACGGGATGTTTGTGGATAGAGATGGCCACTCTATCTCTTCAATCATTAGTAAATATAATGACCATGTTCTTATGATCGGAGTGGACAAAATCTCGTATCATCCAAAAGACGACAGCACACCGTTCTTTTTTCATCCGAATTCTTCTATGTTTCGCGTTAAACAGATTCTTCGAGGAGAGAAAGATGCTTTTATAGAAGCGTCGCTGCTCAAAGAGGGAATGAAAATCTTAGATTGCACGTTGGGACTAGCATCTGATGCGATCGTTGCTAGTTTGGTAACGGGTAGAAGAGGGGCTGTAGTTGGAGTTGAGAGCAGTAGAGCCATTTCATTTGTCGTGAAGAGCGGTCTTCAAGTGTGGGAGTCCAACTCTAAAGAAATGAATGATGCGATGAGAAGAATTGATGTGGTACATGAAAATCATTATGATTTTCTAAAAAAACAGCACGACAACAGTTTTGATGTGGTCTATTTTGATCCGATGTTTGAATCCACAATCTCATCTCCTGGGATACAGGGATTAAAGAGCAGCGCGGATTACGGAGTGCTTACCGACACAATCATTAAAGAAGCAAAAAGAGTAGCGTCCGAACGAGTCGTGATGAAAGATAATAAAAGCAGTACGAAGTTTAACGACTTGGGATTTTCTGTGATTAAACGAAATGCTAGTTTTTTATATGGTGTGATTGAATGATAAAAGATACGAAAAATCCGGATGAGGTGGAGTATGATTGATCTTAGAAGTGATACGTTAACACAACCTACTAAAGAAATGAGAGACGCTATCTACACGGCTGCAGTTGGTGATGATGTTTATGGAGAAGATCCAACAATAAATAAGCTTGAGAAGCTTGCCGCTGAGATCACTGGAAAAGAAGCTGCTTTGTTTGTAACAAGCGGAACACAAGGAAATCAATTGGCGGTGCTTGCTCAATGTTCACCCGGAGATGAGATCATCGTTGAATCAGAGTCTCATATATTCTTCTATGAAGGAGCAGCTATCTCTGCATTAGCAGGTGTCCAGCCAAGAGTTATAAGAGGTGTTCGAGGAGAGATGGATCCTGCTTTAGTTAAACAAGCGATTCGTTCTGATGATATCCATTTTCCAGATACATCGCTGATTTGTCTCGAGAATACACATAACCGTTCAGGTGGATCTGTTGTTTCGTTAGATAACATGAAAAGCATATATGATGTGGCTAGAGATGCAGGTATTCCTGTTCACATCGATGGGGCGAGACTTTTTAATTCGGTTGTTGCAACGAACAAGAAGGTGAAGGATTTTACCCAATATTGTGATTCCGTTCAGTTCTGCTTATCTAAAGGATTAGGGTCACCAGTAGGTTCTATTCTGGCAGGAGAACGGAGATTTATCGATAAAGCCCGTAAGTGGAGAAAACGTCTAGGCGGGGGAATGAGACAAGCTGGTTTCTTAGCGGCTAGTGGAATCATTTCATTAACAAAAATGGTCGACCGATTAGCTGAAGATCATGATAAAGCACGAAAGTTAGCAGGTGCCATCGAAAATATGAACGGACTTGCATTAGTGAATAGACCTGATACTAATATAGTAATCGTCAATATTGAAAAAACAAAACAGAGAAATGAAGAGTTTTTAGAAAGACTAAAACAAGAGGGAGTTCTTGCCGTATCGTTCGGTGAAGGTCAGATCCGGTTAACAACGCATTATGATGTTAGTGATGCAGATATCGATCATGCAATCTCTGCATTAAAAGTAGTAGTAGGGTAATATAACGTATAGTTTTAACTGAAAAATGAGCTGAAAATAGAAGGATGAGCCTCTTCAAGAAGGCTCATCCTTTGTTTTGTTAAGGCAATCTTATGTAAGTTTTGTCGCTTTTGGAAGTAGTTGATCTCCATTCCAATCAATAAACAAAGGAAAAGCGACAATCATTTAGAAAAGAGAGTTTTAAAAAACCATGCTTGCGAATAAATCATTCGTGTCTATTAAAATACTACAGGAACTCTCTTGTGAGAAATCTGTTCGAAGACATAAGCTGTATGTATCAATTTTTTCTCGGAGTATGCTTCTCCAGTAAAGATAACACTAAGTGGTAACCCATCATCATCAAACCCAGAAGGAACTGAAATGGAAGGATATCCTGCTTTGGCAGGAATAGCATACCATACGTCATTTGGACTGATGAGAGTCGTTAAGTTATGTTTTTCAATAACAAGATCTATTCCACTATTTTGCGTCATCTCAAGATCGTTTAATCTCGCTTTAAGATATTCTGGACTCGTTAATGTTCCTTCAGTCATATTGCTATCTAACAACAGCTCTTGGTTGTGCTTTAAACACTTTTCCTTATTCTGTACATTAAAATCTATGACATCAGATAAAGAGGAGATCTTAATCTCTGATGAAACAGAACGTAAATAATGGTTAAGACCATTCTTGAACTCGTGTAAGAGCACTTTATAATCTGATTCATTATTCTCTAAAGGTGAGATCTGATCTAAATAAATAATTTCCCCACCTTCATCCTCAATGAGCTTTAGTGCTTCATCGAAGACTGACCTTTGTGTATGATTTAAATGCTTTATGCAAAATTCGTAAGAAACACCAAATCGTTTGCCTTTTAAAGTGGCTTGTTCTAATCCTTCTATATAGTTACAATGCTGTGGAGCGGACAATGTTGCAGCATCTAGTGGATCATTTCCCTGTATAGCTTCAAGGAGAATCGCAGCATCTTTAACATTTCGTGCCATGGGACCAGCCGTGTCTTGACTGATTGAAATCGGAATGATACCTGATCGAGAGACTAAACCAACAGTTGGTTTGATCCCAACGATATTATTATTTCCAGCGGGACATAGGATAGAGCCTGAAGTTTCAGTTCCAATGCTAAGTGCAGCAAAATTACTGGCGACAGCAGCAGCTGAGCCTGAACTAGATCCACTCACATCCAATACTCCTGGTCCATATGGATTAAGTACTTGTCCTCCTCGTGAACTAAAACCGTTAGGCATATCATATGCCATGAAGTTAGCCCACTCCGTCATATTTGATTTTCCGATGATGACTGCACCAGCATCTCTCAACTTCTTAACGACAAAAGCATCACTTTTGGCATAATGGTTCTCTAAAGCCAGAGAACCTGCACTCGTATGCATCTGATCGGCAGTGTCGATGTTATCTTTAATGATGACAGGAACACCGTGTAGAGGTCCTCGAACTTTCCCGTTCTGTCTTTCAAAATCCAAACTTTTCGCAATGAATAATACATCAGGGTTGATCTCTAATACGGAGTTGATCATAGGTCCTTGTTTATCGTAGTTAGAGATACGATCAAGATAAAACATGACCAGTTCAACTGATGTTAAGTCACCGTTCTCAAAATAATGCTGTACCTTTTCAAGTGTGATCTCATTTAAATCCAACACAATATTTTGTGACATTTTGCCGCTTCCTCTCTTAATTACTCAATACTTATTATATAAAACTGTCGCAAAAAAAGGAATTTTCAAAGTATTTATAGAATAAATAAAAAAAGGCCCGCATCATGCAGACCTTTAAAGGATTTAGCCGATTTCTGTATTATTCACTTATCAATACTTTCATAGGTGACCATTCACCGATAATCCCTTGACCATGAAGGGATGTACTTCCTTCAGAAGATAGGTCTTTTTCAGTCATAAGTCCTAGTGCTACCGTGAACTCATTGAATTTGATCGGCACGTGTTTTTCGGTTCGAACAATATTTCCGTTCACAGAGAATATAACTTCATCACCTGAACGATTGTATGTGATTTGGTATTCGTTCCATTCTCTTTGATTAAATTCTTGTTCTTCTTTAAAGATACAAAAGTATCTTGTTTTATCTGTCTCAGGTACGGAAACACCTGGAAATGGGAGTACGGCATAGACGCTAGCGTATTTATCGTTACCTGCAAAGAAATCAAGTGCTGCTCCTGTCGTAAAATCTAATAAGTTTACAGAAGCAAAACCATCATACAGGTCATTTGCATTCGTTCCGATCGGACGTGAACGCATCTTCCACTGAAAGGTGACTGTTCCGTCTTGTGGCACTTTGATCGGTTCATTTGAATAATACATGTGTTTTGCATTATCTAAGAACTGAACAGAAGGGTGGGATTTAGTGAAAGGATTTACTCTCACATACAGTTCGTCATTTCGAACGATAACGACTGCCTCAGGCTCTCTAAACTCGTGGAAGGATCCATCTGGAAGAGGGAAACCTCCGATCCTCCATGTTTCGGATTCAGACAGTATAGAATGGAAATTACCAAGTATGATTTCATTTTGATGTTTTTTCATTAAACACAGCTCCTAGTTAATTGCTTATAAACATATTTAATCAAATTAAGATTGATGAGGCAAATGCAAGCTTTTCTATTAATACCCGTCCAAAAAAAACTAGTTTTCTAGGATGGACAAGTATAATTCAGAAAAAACTGAATAATAATGGTATTAAGAGCTCGCAAATTAAAGGGAGGGTGTTCTCTATGAAAACGGTATCTCAAATTAATTTACGAAAAGAAAAGGAAAAAACGTTCTCAAGCGATGATAGAATCATGTTGTTTATAACAAAGTTCCATCTAAAATCAAAACGGGATAAATGGTTGACATTAAGGCTTCTGCTTAGAAGAGGATCTGTGGATTTAGTTGAGCAAATATTAATCAGCTCAGAATACAGAAGAGATTTTCCAGAATTACTTGAAGATGAAACAGTTAGAGATTTTTATTTAGACTTAAAAAATCCTAAGAAAGAAATATGTCTTACCGTGTAACCTTTTGGTGACCCAAAAGGTTTTCTTCTTGTCATTTTTGTGTGCAAAGTATTTATCATTTGATATAATACGAACAAGAAGATGAAGGAGTCCGATGTAATGAAGCGCTATACATTAGAAGAAGCCAACCAATTGCTTCCAGTCCTCTCAAAAGAGTTTGATTCTCTGCATAACTTACAAAGAGAGTTTGACTTGTGGTATGAATCCTTTCAGCAAGTCGAACCTCAGTTGAATGCAGAAGAAAAAGCTGCTTGGGAAAAAAGAATTCAATTCATGGAACTTGAAGCTGAAATGTTTATCTCAAATATTTTGTCTCATGGTGTATGGTTTGAAGATGTTTTTTCTTCTACACTCCATTTCCCAGCTATTTTAAATGGAGAAAAAGGTGTATTTAAATGGCATCCAGAAGAACCGGTCATTACTGTTTATGAGAGTATTGAAGAAAAAATGGATCTGCTTCATTTGGTAAATTAAGGTTTGTTTATTTAATTCATGTAAAAAACACTTGTTTTATTCTTTGAAAAAGCTTATGATATTATTCGTGACGTAATTAGCGCCTATAGTGAAATGGATATCACACGAGATTTCGGCTCTCGTATTCTGGGTTCGAATCCTGGTGGGCGCGCCACTTCCAATTAAATATCTCGAATATCGGTTAGACCGGTACTCACCACGGGGAAGGCTATTGGGACCGGTGGTTTTTTATTTGGCGTCGCAAAAATAAACTAACGTTGCAGGTTGGTGATTAATTGTGTCAGAAAAAATGAGAGTACTATTGTATTACAAGTATGTTCCGATCGATGATCCAGAGAGCTATAAAGACGAACATTTAAAGTTCTGTAAAGATCTAGGTCTTTTAGGAAGAATCATCGTTGCTCCTGAGGGAATCAATGGAACTGTGTCAGGAACGTATGAACAGACTCAAATCTATATGGATCATCTAAAAGCGGATCCGCGATTTGAAGATATTGTTTTTAAAATAGATGAAGTAGAAGAACATACATTTAAGAAGATGTTTGTTCGCCATAAGAAGGAACTAGTAACGTGGCGCTTTGAAGATGATGTTGACCCTAACCAGTTATCAGGTAAACGTTTATCTCCAAAAGAATTTTACGAAGCGCTCCAAGATGAAGATGTAATCGTAATTGATGGTCGTAACGATTATGAATATGAGATCGGACACTTTCGTGGTGCCATCCGTCCTGATGTAAAAGCTTCAAGAGACTTTCCAAAATGGGTACGCGAAAATATTAGCGAGTTTAAAGATAAAAAAGTGTTAACGTACTGTACAGGTGGAATCCGCTGTGAAAAGTTCTCAGGCTTTCTTCTTCAAGAAGGTTTTCAAGATGTATCACAGCTTGAAGGCGGAATCGTAACGTACGGTAAAGATGATGAAGTCCAAGGAAAGCTTTGGGACGGCAAACTTTATGTGTTTGATGAACGTATCTCTGTTCCCGTTAACCGTACAGAAGAAGATGTAGTGATCGCTACATGTTATTATTGCGGAAAAACAGAAGACCGTTACGTGAACTGTGCAAACCCAGAATGTAATAAACAACATGTTTGCTGTACGGAGTGTGAAGTGAAGCATAAGCGTTCTTGTTCGAAAGAATGTTTAGATCACCCGCGTAACCGATATGAGACAGAACAAAAAGAACAACAAACTGTTTAAGCTACAAAGCCAGTGATAATGCTGGCTTTTTTTATTTTCGTGTTTTAAAGTTAACGGTATATAGATGACTTTTTTATTCAAAATGGAATGCAAAAACAGCGTAAAAGAGTGATTAAAGAGGTGACAGAGATGAATAATAAAGCAAACGATGTTTCTGAACAAGTGATAAGTAATTATCAAAAAGATGAAGGTATGATGATCATCATTTACGCTCAATGGTGTGTGAATAACAAGCTTGATCCTAAAGATGTTTATCTTAAAGCGTATCCAGATCAAAGTAATAATGAGTATGTAATGCATATGCTAGAGCAAACTGTGCCGATAGAAGAAGCCGAGCATATCCCTCATGATACTGTACTACAAGTTTTATCGTTATTCGGCAATGAAGACCTTGCCTTTGTAGTGTCTAATGAAATCAATGCGATGAAGGAGACAAAAAGGGATGAATAATGAAAACCTTGTACTCGCAAGTTATAAAACCGGGCAGTATATAGGAAAAGCAGGAGAAGAGCGTAACCAGATGGTGTTATTTGAAGTTTTGGCAGTAAAACACCACCCTTGGCAAGGTGATCTTCATAACCCTAAACAAGCGGATGTCCCATTTTTCCAAGAAAGAAGAGCGTTAAGTTATGGAGAGAAAACATGGGTGCCAGTTCATACGATCAAAAGCTACGATGGTGAACTTCCCTCCTACAAAGAATCTTTAAAACATGCCTTAAATCAGTACATAGACAAGTTAGAAGGGGACGGTAGTCCTTGGGCAAAACGCTCTTTGGACTGTTTATTTTCATTAAAAAAAGACTATAAGCTTGATTAAAAGTGGATAGACAGTGGAAAGAAGATATTATAGACCAAAAGGTGGCGATAGAATTGGAACTTCAAAAACAGATTATTTCAGAGTTGAAAGTGGAACCAAAAATTGATGTAAAGAAAGAGATTAAATCCAGAATTCAATTTTTAAAGGACTATGTAAAAAAATCTGGTGCAAAAGGGTATGTTCTTGGCATCAGTGGTGGACAAGACTCAAGTCTTGCTGGTAAATTAGCTCAGATTGCTATGAACGAACTAAAGGATGAAACGGGAGAAACATATACTTTTGTAGCGGTTAGACTTCCATATGGCGTACAAAAAGATGAAGAAGATGCTCAGCGTGCTCTAAAATTCATCGAGCCAGATGTATCTTTAACCGTAGATATAAAACAGGCTGTTGATGCTTCAATGAGTGCCTTTACAAAGGCAACTGAAAAAGAACTTTCTAACTTTCTAAAAGGGAACACGAAAGCACGCGAAAGAATGAAAGTTCAATATGACATTGCAGGCGCTTATCAATGTTTGGTCATCGGTACAGATCATGCAGCAGAAGCGATAACTGGCTTCTTTACAAAACATGGTGACGGAGCATGCGACCTCGTTCCATTGTACGGATTAAATAAAAGACAAGGAAGAGAGCTGTTAAAAGAACTAGGCGCAGAAGAACGACTATATTTAAAAGTTCCTACAGCTGATCTTGAAGACGACAAGCCGCTGATTCCTGATGAAACAGCACTCGGAGTAACATATGAAGAAATCGATGACTATCTGGAAGGAAAGGAAGTTTCTACGTCATCTAAAGAAAAAATTGAAAAAAGATACATCCAGACGATGCATAAGAGAAACCATCCTGCATCCGTTCACGATACGTGGTGGAAGTAAGAGTAGAGCACCTGGGAAACCAGGTGTTTTTGTTTTGCCGCTTTTAGGTTATACTTGTTCTTGGAATAAAGGGGAAGGGGATACATAACTTTGAGTAAAACGGCTAAGATCATCATCTCATTAGGTATCGTATTTTTAGCATATTTTGTTTATGATACTATTAATCGCGAGAACGAAAGAAAAGATCGATTAAATGTTATCGACGAGCATTTTAAGAAACCTTTTAAGATTGAGGAAGAGTTGAAAGAACAGTATGATAATGACTTCTTGATCGAAATGGACAAGGAACTATATATCGTTACAGTAGAGGATCATAAAGTTGTTAAAACAGTAAAGCAATAATGAGAATGAAACCGCTTATAAAAGCGGTTTTTTGTATGATTTCTTGTATGATGTTTTTAACCTGGAAATCGAGCAACCTGTATTGAAATTCAACGATCTTCAAAGCAACAGTGAATACTTACAAAGTGACACTTGAAGGCATCCACTTTTTCATTTAAAGTAGATGAAAGCTCAACTGTATACATATTATAGTGATGGGGTGGTAAAATCATGGAAAATTCATACGTTTTATATCATGATCAAATTATTAAAGACGGATCGATACCAGTTGATCCCGAAGACAGAGGCTACCTTTTCGGAGATGGAATCTATGAAGTGGTATTTGTTTATGACAAAAAACCTTTTGCGTTTAAAGAGCATTTCGCGAGGTTTGAACAAAGTGCAAAGAAACTTGAACTAGCAATGCCCTATGATGTTTCTACGTTTAAAAAGCTTACAGATGAACTAATCAGTAAGAACAACATTGAGAATGGAATGGTCTACATTCAGATGACTCGTGGAGTCGCACCCAGAAATCATCTTTATGAAAGAAATATGCAAAGTGTTGTAACAGGTTTTGCAAAATCCGTTTCACTTGAAAACATTGCGAAATCTCAAGCAAGTGGAATCAGCACGTATCTAACAGAAGATATCCGTTGGTTGCGCTGTGACATTAAAAGTTTAAACCTACTTGGCAATGTGATGGCAAAACGGAAAGCTGCAGATTTTGACTGTCAAGAAGCGATTCAGCACAGAGATGGAACAGTAACAGAAGGGTCTTCATCCAACGTATTTATCGTAAAAAATGGAACATTGAAAACACATCCAAGTACAAATCTGATCTTAAATGGTATCACTCGACAAATCGTGATTACATTAGCACTAGAAAATGGCATCTCCGTTTTAGAAGAAGCATTCTCTGTAGATGACCTTTTAAACGCAGACGAGGTTTTCATTACAAGTACAACGATGGAAGTAACACCAGTGACCAAACTTGTAGGCTCAGAGAATCAAACATACGACATTGGTCCTGTAACACTTAAACTGCAAGACCACTTTAAGAGACAGATAAAAAAGAATACTTCTGTCGTTAACTAGTCTTAAATTGTAGGGGAAAATATGAAAAAAATACTCAAGTACTTTATAAATGGACTGCTGACCATCCTTCCGATCGTGTTAGCTGTTTATCTGATATATAAGATTTTTGGATTTTTAGACAGCATCCTTGGTAACTTATTAAAAGATGTTCTAAAAGAAGATTATATACCAGGCATTGGACTTATCACTACGCTTGTACTGATTACTGTCTTGGGTTGGATGTCTACTCAATATGTATCAGGAAAGTTATTTAGTCTTATCGATCGCGTGCTAGAGAAGACACCTTTTGTTAAGACGATTTATTCTGTGATAAAAGATACGATTCACTCTCTTTTTGGAGAGAAAAGATCTTTTTCCAAAGTTGTGCTGATTGAATATCCTGAACTGAATGTAAAAAGTGTGGGTTTTGTTACGACTGAAGATGTAAGTAGTTTAAGTGATGAGTTGAGAGATCACGTTGCGGTTTACATCCCTCAAACGTTTCAGATTGCAGGTTTCACTTTTTTAGTACCAAAAGACAAGATCAAAGTTCTTGATGTAAAACCTGAAGATGCCATGAAGTTTTTATTATCTGGTGGCGTCGCAACTAAATAAAATAGTCGATGAACAAACACCCTTGTAACGGAAAGGGTGTTTTTCGTTTGCTTTTTTCATACATTGAAAGAAAAGGAGGGTGTTAAGCTGATGACATCAAAACGGTTATTTACAAAATTAACACTCATCCCGTTCGAAATGGTCATTAATGCCTTTCCCTTTTTTCAAAGAGAAAAAGTAATCTGGCAACTCAGTAAAGAGCAGAGGATGTTGCTACAAGATGAATGGAAAAGAATAAAAAGAAGAAACGGAGAAGTTAAGATAAATCTTCAAAGCAATAGCAAAGAGTTAGTTCGAAGAATCAAAGCAGAGACGAAACGCTATAACAAAAATAATGTCACACGTACCACAGCTTATTTAACGTTCTATAATAAACATCCTGAGATCTCATGGTCATTTTTAGCTCATATGGTTTCTAGAAACGCTGGATATTTTATGAGTGATCTTAAAGGAGAGTTCTTACCACACATTCTTGAAGAAACATTTCTAACAAAATTGTACGATATGCTTGAAAAAGGAAACAGTATGATTTTTGAGGATGCTTATCCTCAACTGCTTTTATACGAAGAGAGTAAAAGAACAGGAATATCTCTGTTTCATCTAAGTCATCATTTCAACATTTCTCCTTTTATTGAAGGCGTTTGGGAGATTTATATACGCCAAGAAGATCAGGGCTTTTTACTTCCTGTCGCACAGATTATTAATGAACAAAGTCATATTGAAAAAGCACTTGTTCAAACAGAAGAATATAAAGAATTATTAAATTCTATCACATATCGTCTACAAGAATGGCTGAAGCTTTCGCAAATATTGTTTCCTACATGGCCGTTGAAACAATCAATTGGAAGAAACATGAACCATTTTAAGAACCTTGATGAAAGAATTCGGTTGGGGCAAAATTTATACTCCACATTATTTCAAACACAGTTTGCAACGAACATACACAGGTTTGCGAATGCTATTCCTCATACGGGATCGCGATGTGATTATGATCACAATAGTTTTACTGCTATCTATCCTTCTCCGGATAAGTTTCCTAAAGAAAAGCTCTCTTTTTTCAAAGTGAAAAATAACACGAAAATATATAGTCCATTTCTTCTAGATGTATGGAAGCACAACTGTAGTGGACCTTATCTTGGTTCGAATTGGTTTGTAGATGAAGAGTATGTATTAAAGAAGATGAAGTTAGTGAATAAGCCTTCTCCCTCCACATGGATGACGTATTGGTCTGGTCTACACAAAATAGAGTCTGTGTTTCTCTTTAATCGATATTATAAGATGCTCAAAAAAAATAGAAACCTTTGATAAAGGCTTCTATTTAAAGAAGGAAAGGATGTTACCCATTTGCTGTGCAAGCCCCATCACTTGATTTGCTCCGCCCATCATTTTTCCGAAGTTAAGTCCAGATCCTTGATTGTTCGGCATCATACCCATTGAATTTTGATTACCTTGACTCTGCTGTTGGTTAAATGGCATACCTTGCATCATTGGATGTGGCATCGCACCAGGTGGCATCATTGGCATCATATATGGCATGAATGGCTGTTGAGTTAATCCTTGTGAATATTGCTGCTGTGGCATAGAAGCTGGAGCTGCTGGAGCGTATGGCGGTCTGCCGGGTACCGTTTGGCTATTTGCATATCCCTTTGCAGTTGGTGTAGTAAAAGGGTCGTATCCGCCATATGGGAACATTCTTACAGATTTCTCTTTCAAAAAAAATCACCTCATAATAGTTTCTATATATGTATATTCAACGAATGAAAAAGGGACATAACCCTTTTATGGAAGTGATGAAAACGCCCTGTCCAAATTTAAAACACATCATATTTTAATAATAGAAATGTGTGCTTTGAAAAGGAGGATAAGGGATTTATGTCTGATGAACATACTTCATATGAATGGTTGTTAACAGCGATCGGTGATTCCTTAACTGTTGGAGTAGGAGCACCGGTGTTCGGTAAAGGATATGTTGGAAGATTTGTAAACTTCACACAAATCACTTTTGATAAGCACATCTTAGTAAAAAACTTCGCAGTAACGGGTACAACTTCCGAAGAAATATTAAATTCCTTAAGTGATAAAGAGATCAAAAGGTCGATTAAGGATTCTAAAATCATATTAATCACAGCTGGTGGTAACGATCTTATTCAAGCGGCTTTTAAATATATGTTTACGAAAGAAGAGGAATTGATCTATCATGCTTTAGAAAATTGCAAAAAAAATCTAAACAAAATTTTTAAGAAGATCTATAAATTAAAAAGAAATTCAACAGAGCCGTTTATCATCAGAATATGCACGTTGTATAACCCGTACTTTAAATGGAGTAAAGCCATGCAATGGGTCAACATGTTTAACGATTTGATCAAGAGCTATGAGAAGATGCCATATGTGAAAGTAGCAGATCTATACAGTGTCTTTATGGGAAGAGAGAGTGAGCTCGTCTGTTTTGATACGATTCATCCAAACAAAAAAGGCTATCAAGTCATAGCCGTTTCACTGTTTGATTTAGGTTTTCCTGAAATCGAGTAATGAAATATTCCGCACTCATTTAATAAAATTTCACGTACCGTAAGCGTATTCTATTTTAAAAAAATAAAAACCAGTCACTAAACTAAAAAAGAGGAGCTGCCACAATAATGACAGCTCTTCTCCGGAATTTCATTTACATAACAGGAACTTTTTCAAATTCTTTTCTAAGTGATCTGGAACGTTTTGCAGCATGTTCCACTGCTTTTTCAATGGCAACACCACCGCCATTTTCTGCAAGTGCATCAAGTCCTGCCGCAGTCGTGCCGTTTGGTGAAGTCACTTTCTTTCTTAGTTCAGCTGGAGAGTCATCGGACTCCATAACCATCTTACTTGCACCATAAAGAGTCTGAGCCGCAATATCACGTGCTAATTCGCGATCAAGACCGTTTTCCACAGCGACATCTTCCATATGTTCAAGCAAGTAATAAAAATACGCAGGTCCACTACCGGCTATTCCAGTGAAAACATCCATCTGTTTCTCAGATATAATTTTCACTTTGCCAATAGCTTTCGACAATTCTTGAGCTAAATCCAAATCTTCATTTTTTACATACTTACCGGCACTAATACCTGTAATGGATTCACCAATCATACTCGATGTATTAGGCATGACACGAATGATAGGTAAAGATCTGTCTAGGATCTCCTCTATATACGTTGTTGAAATTCCGGCAAGAACGGATAAAATGACATGGTGATCTTGAAGTGCGGGTCGAAGTTGTTGAAGAACTTCTTCCGCTTGTTTTGGTTTTACCGCAAGAATAATCACGTCTGTGTTCGTTAATGAGAGTTCTTGAACTGAAGTTGTCGTAATGTTATATCTGTTCGTTAGTTCTAATCTTCTGTTTTCATTCGTGTGGTTCGCGGCTATGATTTGATCAGGAGAAATTTTGGCTTTGTTGATCAATCCTGATATCATTGCTTCTGCCATTGAACCTGCACCAATAAAAGTAATATTTCTGTATTTTAACATGCAACCCCTCTTTCAATGATTTTACTTATATATAAAGTACTATGTTAACATGTTCACAAATAGATGCAAGTCGTTATATCCATTTCCACTGGATTGTAATATGATTTTTACATAAGAAACAAAGGAGGAGCTTGAATGAAATTTTATGTGGCTTCGGGATTTCAAAATATAGAACGTGTAAAAAAGTTAGGTAAAGATCTGCAAAATAAACTTCATTGGCAGCTTACATATGATTGGACTGTTAACGATAGAGCAGAGACGAAAGAAGATCTGGCTGAAATAGGAATAAAAGAATATGAAGCAGTCATGGAAGCTGATATAACAATCGTGATCTTACCTGGTGGGAAAGGGTGTCATACTGAACTGGGTATTGCTTTAGGGAATAAGAAAATCGTTGTTTTGTACGATCCGGAAGGTGTGTTGCAAAAATTATCTGAAGCAACTACATTTTATTTTCTACCACAGATTATACATTGGAATGGGGTAGTAGAAGAACTGCCTGCATTGGGCAGCTCTTCTGAACCTTATCGAGCCTCTTTATAAGATTGATTTTGAAATGTTGTAACGGTTTTGGCAGCGATCCGATCGTATCCTTCTTCATTTGGATGGATGGAATCGTACAACCATTTATCCATATCGTCTGTTCGAAGAGCATCGCTAACGGGAACTACCAAAGCTGGCTTGTGTGAAAGTGCTGTTTCGTATGCGATTAAATTCCAATCATTCAATAGTTTTTCCGTCGCTGGGTAATATTTTTGTTCAGCATTAACAACGTTATACAGTTCATTCAACACTATTATTGCGTTAGGATTATGTTTTCTGATGTTTTCGAAAATATCATTTAAGTTTTGCTTATAATCAGATTTAACATCATCGTAACTTTGTATAGCTTTTAGTGGACCTTGTTTCTTTGCAATTTGTACGAGGTCATTACCGCCAATATTTATTGAAATGATGTCTGCTTTCTCTACAGATTGCTGAACAGCTGGAATGTCCAGTTGATTCAGTAAGCCTTTACTCGTAAAACCAGAAACACCTTGATTTTCGAGAATAAAGGTTTTTTCTGTTAAGTCCTGCAGGTTGTCATTCACTTTGTTAGCGAAACCACCTTGCTCAGAGCCTCTTCCTTCAGCTACTGAATCGCCTAGCACGAGGTGATTCAAAGTGGATTTTGGAGAATTCTTTAGATATTGAAGATAAGTGATTTGTTTCGAATCTGATGAATCACTTTGATCGATCACAGATTCTTTCTTGATCTGGTTTATCTTATATTGCGGATAATAATACCACCCGGCTGCACTTATGACTAATAGCAAAGCAAACAAGGAGATGATATATCTTTTTTTCATATATATCCTCCTGTAACATATTTTTTTAAAAATAAAAGTATTAGTTATAGATAATATCATAAATATGCCTAGAAAGTGAAAGGTGACCACTTGAATAATAATTCACTAAAGATACCTGTATTTATTCCATTAGTAATTGGGATCATCGCAATATCGTTTTCTTCTATTTTTGTTAAATGGTCAGATGCACCTGTTTCTGTTCAAGGAATGTATCGATTATTATTTACATTGATCTTGATGTTTCCATTTGTTTGGAAACAAGTTCGTTTTTTGAAAAAAATGACTTGGCAAGAAGGTTTTTTGTTATTTTTATCAGGAACCTTTCTAGCTCTTCATTTCTTGTTTTGGATGGGATCTTTGAAATTAACTACCGTTGCAAGCTCTACGATACTGCTTTCTTTACAGCCTGTTTTTGTAATGATAGGAGCATACATAGCGTTTCGAGAAAGAACTTCAAAGGCAGCAATCATTGGGATGGTTGTTGCGATCGTTGGGGCTATTATGATTGGTTGGGGAGATATTGGCATCTCAATAAAACATATTCAAGGAGATGTTTTATCTATTTTAGGAACGATTGTAGTTGCAGCTCATATGCTGATCGGTCAAAAGCTTCTAAGAACATTTCCTGCTACACTTTATAGTTTTTCTGTATTTTTTGTAGCTGTCATTGTTTTTGGAATCTATAATTTGACTTTGTCTATACCGATGACTGGGTATCCTGAGAAAGAATGGGGGATCTTTGTACTGCTTGCCATCATACCAACTGTATTTGGACATGTATTGTTCAATTGGCTATTAAAATATGTAACAGCTGCTACGATATCAATGGCAATCTTAGGTGAACCAGTTGGGGCAACTTTGTTAGCTTACCTATTTCTTGATGAATCACTAACTCTTTCCCAATGGAGTGGTGGTGCTGTCGTGTTAGCGGGTCTGTATTACTTCTTGCAAAATACGCGAAAACAAAATAGGCGTTCAACTCCTGCACCGATCAAGCCACCAGTAACATCAGGTCCAATTGTAAAAAAAGGGTAAGAGCCTTTTTCTATGCTTTTTATGGGCATTCTTATATGATGAAACAAACAGATGAAAAAAGGAGATTGATCTCATGAGTAACTATACGAAAGCTACTTTTGCTGGAGGATGCTTTTGGTGTATGGTCACACCATTTGAAGAGTGGCCAGGCATTATTTCTGTAGAATCAGGCTATACAGGTGGTCACAAAGAAAATCCAACTTATAAGGAAGTCTGCAGTGAAACAACGGGCCATTTTGAAGCCGTTCAAATCACATTTGATCCATCCATCATTACCTATGAAAAAATAGTCTCAGTTTTTTGGAAACAAATTGATCCTACTGATGCTGGCGGACAATTTTACGATCGTGGAGATTCGTACCGTACTGCCATTTTTTATCATGATGAAGAACAAAAAACGGTTGCTGAAAAATCAAAAAAGGAATTAGAAGAGAGCGGTCGATTCGACAAGCCGATCGCAACTTTAATTTTACCTGCTGATACGTTTTATTCTGCTGAAGAATATCACCAGGATTATCATAAAAAGAATCCTTTTCATTACAAACGCTATCGCCAAGGCTCAGGGCGAGATGCCTTTATCAAATCACACTGGGTAGATAGTGGGCAAAAAGAAGAAATACTAAAAACCCTTAATCCTATGCAATATAACGTTACACAAAAAGATGCAACAGAACCTCCTTTTCAAAATAAATTTTGGAACCATACAGAAGAAGGGATCTACGTGGATATCGTTTCTGGGGAGCCTCTTTTCAGTTCATTAGACAAATTTGATAGCAGCTGTGGCTGGCCTAGTTTTACAAAACCTGTCCGTTCATCTACTGTCGAAGAAAAAGAAGATTTATCTCACGGTATGATCAGGACGGAAGTAAGAAGTAAGGATGCAGATTCTCACTTAGGACATGTTTTCACAGATGGTCCAAGAGATCAAGGTGGATTAAGATATTGCATCAATTCTGCAGCACTTCGTTTTATTCCTAAGAACGAACTAAAAGAAAAAGGATATGGAGAATACCTCACTCTGTTCGAACAAAAATAAACCAGCCTTGAGCTGGTTTATTTTTGTTCAGAAGAGGAATAAGAATGTGATTGTATATATTTTAATCGAGCAAATAAAATGATAGCGCCAGCTGAAAGACCAGATATCAATCCGATCCAATACCCATATGCACCAAGCGACGTAAAATTAGCTAGGTAGTATCCAACCGGTAGACCGAGCACCCAGTATGAGATAAATGAAAGCATAAAGGTGACATTTACATCTTTATAGCCTCTTAGTGCACCTTGAATTGGAGCGCCTATAGCGTCAGCTAGTTGGAAGAACACCGCATACCATAAGAACGAAGTCGTAAGTTGAATGACTTCTGGTTCTTTTGAATAGATTCTCGCTACTTGTTCATCGAACACCATTAAGAGACCAGAGAGAATTAGGGCAAAGCCAACAGCCGTAACGATTCCTATATAGCTATACTGTGCGGCATCCTTAAAGCGTTTCGCGCCTACTTCATAACCAACTGCAATCGTGAGTGCAAAAGAGATACTCAAAGGCAGCATATATAAGAATGAAGCAAAGTTTAGTGCAGCTTGGTGAGCAGCGATTGTTATCGTGTTGAAATCACTCATTAAAAGTGTAACAGCAGCAAATATACTTACTTCAAAGAAGATGGCAAGACCAATCGGAACGCCGATCTTCAACTGTTCTTTCCAAGCAGTTAAAGAAGGTTTATAGAACGTTCGAAACAGTTTATATCTTCTGAACGGGTTCATGTTAACAACGATCATAACGGTTATAATCGAGGTTACCCAATACGTTATTGCTGTTGCCACACCAGCACCTACACCACCTAATTCGGGAAAACCACCTTTACCGAATATGAATAAGTAGTTAAAGATAGCATTTACGGGTAATCCAATCAGTGTGATAAACATCGTAATTCTAGTCTGACCTAAAGCGTCGATGAAAGATCGAAGTGCACCGTATAAAAACAGCGGCATGATGCCGAACGATAATGCGATTAAATAGCCTCTTGCAACATTTTCTACTTCTTTTTCGAGAGTCATCGCACCTAAAATTGGATCTAACACAACTGATCCTAATGCAACAACGATGACTGAAATTACGACCGACAAGTAAACAGCTTGCATGACGGACCGGGGCACATTTTTTGTATTCTTAGCTCCTTCAAGCTGTGAAACAATAGGTGTTAATGCCATTAAGATACCATTTAGTCCAGTGAAGATCGGAACCCATAAACTCGATCCGATAGCTACACCTGCTAGTTGATCAGCACCTGAACGGCCGCTCATTACCGTATCTAAGAAATTCATGGCATATAAGCCTAACTGAGTGATCAATACAGGGATCACCAGTACTAAGAAATTTTTATATTTACTTCTTAACGAATACGTCTGTATCATCTGCATACTTCCTTTAGTAGTTAAACTGTCAATTCGAGACAATGAATTATATCATAAAACATAACTAATATACGTGAAGGAGAAACTATGAGTGTTCAATTTCTTTTTGAAGTTCAATCTGTTCTGCCAGGAGAGCAAAGCAACGAAAAAATTGTACTGGTTTCAACAGAGCTTTTATATAGAAGCAGTGGAGAAACAATCTATACAGGTGTAATACCGGTTAGAGTAACTGAGCATGGAGTGTTTGTATCGGTCCCAGCAGTTACAGCTGCCTTCAACTCAAAGTATTTACGAACGGAAACGTTATTTCGGTTAAAACGATACATTAAACGAATGAGAGATTACTTGGATTTTGATAAAAAGGAATAAGTTGACTTTTTGCTTTCACCTTCATATAATATGAAAAACAATATGTCAGAACATTTATGAAAAAGAGAGTAGTCTGTAAGGATGTTATATAGCGAGCAAGGGATTGGTGTAAGCCTTGCACAACTTTCAGACGAAGCGCACTTTGGAAATGTTTGCTTGAAAACGAAGTAGAGCAAACCGGGACTTCCCGTTAACAAGTCAAGTGGCCTTTAGGCAATGAGAGTGGTACCGCGGTTAATATCCGTCTCTTCTATTAATTTAGAAGAGGCGGATTTTTTTATTTTAGGGAGGTAAAAGAATGAACGGTAAAAAAGTATTTGCAGCTTATTTAAAAGAAAAGATTGGTAGTGAACTATCTTTCGAAGAAATTGATTCCGCTATTGAAAAACCTAAACAAATTCAACAAGGTGATCTAGCATTTCCTTGTTTTCAATTAGCTAAGATCTATAAGAAGTCTCCAAATGAAATCGCAACAACGTTAGCTGGTGGAACGAGTCAAGATGCGTTTGAGAAAATAGAAGTTGTTGGAGGCTACGTGAATGCTTTTTTAAATAAAAAAGTAGCTGCTGTATCGCTGTTAACTCAAATATTAAAGGAGAAAAACAACTATGCAAATCATAGTTTTGGTAATGAAAAGACAATCGTTATCGATCTTTCTTCTCCTAATATTGCAAAGCCTTTCTCAATGGGACACTTGCGTTCAACAGTAATTGGTTCCTCAATAGCCGCGATCAGTGAAAAATGTGGGTACACGACAGTTAAAATTAATTATATAGGTGATTGGGGTACACAATTTGGCAAATTAATCTGTGCGTACTTAAAGTGGGGGTTGGAAAATAAGGTAAAAGATAATCCGATCGGAGAGCTGACTAAACTTTACGTTCGCTTTCATGAAGAAGCTGAAAAAGATCCTTCGTTAAATGATGAAGGGAGAATGTGGTTTAAGAAATTAGAAGATAATGATCCCAAAGCAAAAGAATTATGGATCTGGTTTAAAGAAGCATCCTTAGACGCATTTCAGAACATCTATAAATTATTGGATGTCCATTTCGATTCTTATAACGGTGAAGCGTTCTTTAACGATAAGATGGAAGCTTCCGTAAAAGCCCTGCAAGAAAAGAATTTGTTGGAACTCTCTGATGGTGCCCAGGTTGTAAGAGTAGGTGAAGATCTACCACCGTGTTTGATCAAAAAAACGGACGGCGCCACTCTGTATGCTACACGTGACATTACTGCTGCCATCTATAGAAAGAAGACCTATGACTTTGACGAGGCATTCTATGTTGTCGGACACGAACAATCTCTACATTTTGAACAAGTGAAACGCGTATTGAAAAAGCTTGGACACGATTGGGCTGATCACATGCATCATGTTCCTTTCGGGCTTATTTTACAGAATGGTAAAAAGATGAGTACACGAAAAGGAAGAACTGTACTATTAGAAACTGTTATCTTAGAAGCCGTGCAGTTAGCAGAACAAAATATTAGAAGTAAAAATCCTGAACTCCAAGATTTACAGAATGTCGCACGTCAAGTAGGGGTAGGCGCGGTTATTTTTCATGATTTAAAAAATGAGAAAGGAAACGATGTGGAATTCTCGCTTGATGCGATGCTTAAATTTGAGGGTGACACGGGACCGTATGTGCAGTATACAACTGCTCGAATACAAACATTATTAAATAAAGGGAATTTTAACGGAAGTGTTCCGAATGAGTTGTCCATCGAATTAGAAAGCTGGGAGATTCTATCTGTATTAAATGAATTCCCTGAAGTTGTTGAACAGGCATTTCGCAGAAAAGAACCATCTGCTATTTCGAAATATGTCTTAAAGTTATCTCATAAATTTAATCACTACTATGCAAATGTGAAAATATTAAACACTAAAGAAACGCCGGAACGACTTGCGTTATGTGCAGCAGTTCAGATCGTCCTGAAAGAAGGGTTACGATTATTAGGCGTTCAAACACCGAATAAAATGTAAAGTTACCCGTTATTTGTTGCGAAGTTTATTTAGTAGCAAATCATCTAGAATCCGTTATATAATCTTATAACTTCATATAAATTATGGGATCGAGGAACGGACAATGAAATTAAATGAACATACGAAGGGTATATGGTATGCCGCTTTTTCTTATTTAATATGGGGATTCCTTCCACTGTATTGGAAACCACTTCAATCAGCAGGATCCGTTGAGATTTTAGCACACCGCATCTTATGGTCTTTTCTTTTAATGATCGCTGTAATGTTCTTATTAAATAAGAAAAACGCTCTTACAAGAGATGTAAAAGTGCTCTTTGGTAATAAGAAACAATTTCTATCTGTATTTACCGCTTCACTATTAATAAGCGGGAATTGGGTCATGTATATTTGGGCCGTCAATACAGACCATGTTGTTGAAGCTAGCTTAGGCTATTATATTAATCCACTTGTTAGTGTAATTCTGGGCATGCTTGTATTGAAAGAAAAATTAAACAGCTGGCAGCTCGTATCCTTTGTATTAGCCGCATGTGGAGTTTTTCTATTAACGTGGCAACATGGAGAGTTCCCTTGGGTAGCTGTTTCTCTAGCTCTTTCGTTCGGCCTGTATGGACTTGTAAAAAAACTTGGGAGTTTTGACTCGTTAACGGGCTTAACATTTGAGACGATGTTTGTCTTTCCATTAGCTTTCATTTATTTGATCTATCTTCAATGGAACGGGGAGGCGTCATTTATTTCTGGAGGCACTTCTACGACACTACTTTTATGGGGAGCTGGACTTGTGACTGCAGTACCATTACTTTGCTTTGCGCAAGGTGTAAAGCGGATCTCTATGACGATGATCGGTTTTCTACAATACATTGCTCCCACTATCATGCTCGTATTAGGTGTATTTTTGTATCATGAAACATTTAGTCAGATTCATGTCATTTCATTTACCTTGATATGGATCGCGCTCCTTATTTTTACGGTCAGCAAAACAATATGGGCAAATTATCTCATAAATCGTAAAAAACAAAATTCACTTTCTGCGAAAATATAGTATAATGGCAATGACCATTGTTACAGTTGAAACCTTATCAATGATAAGGTTCTTTTCATTCATTGTTTGAGAGCGCTTTAAATAGGGAAAAATTCAATGGCGAGAAATGATGAATCACCTGTTAACAGCAACAGCACAATACTTACAAAGGGAAGCAGGAGGGAACAAAAGATGAGTCATCAACGTTCCAAATCAGAAAATCCTTGGCAGGGACTAAGTGGACCAAATATGGCCTACATCCTTGAACTATATGATCAATATAGTGTGGATCCGGAATCTGTTGACAGTTCATTCAAAGAGAAATTTGATGCTTGGGGGCCTCCGATTGAGGACTCTGTATCAAATCAACGTACTGCACAGAGTTTTGATGGATTGGATTTCGAGAAATTAGCAGCTGCATTAAAATTAGCAGAAAACATTCGCACTTACGGTCACTTAGCAGCTAACTTATACCCAGTAGGGGAATTTCCGAAAGACAACCACCATATTGACCCGAAAGAATTTAACTTAACAAAAGAAGATTTGAAAGCGATACCACCTTCCTTTATTTGGAAAGAAGCGCCATCAAGCGTTAAAGACGGCTATCAAGCGATCCAAATGCTTCAGGAAGTGTATACGAAAACAATCGCTTATGAATTCAGTCATGTACATGAGACTGAAGAACGCCAATGGTTAAACACCATGGTTGAAACTAGCCAACACTATCCTAAATTTTCGGCTGAAGATAAGAAGAACCTTTTAACACGACTGAGTGAAGTTGAAGGATTTGAGAAATTTCTTCATAAGACATTCGTTGGACAAAAGCGTTTCTCTATCGAAGGCGTTGATATGCTGGTACCGATGCTTGATGAAGCAGCTAAAGAAGGATGCCGTGACGGAGCAGAACATGCTCTGATCGGAATGGCACACCGTGGGCGTCTGAACGTACTTGCTCACGTTCTTGGCAAACCTTATGAATTAATTTTCTCAGAATTTCATCATTCTCCAAACAAGGAGCTAATTCCTTCTGAAGGTTCAAGAGGAATTAACTTTGGATGGACTGGAGATGTAAAGTACCACCTGGGTGCAAGCCGATTAGTTGAAACAGATCAATCTCATAAAATTAAAATCTCACTTGCTAATAACCCAAGTCACTTAGAGTATGTAGATCCAGTTGTTGAAGGATATACAAGAGCAGCTCAGGAAACGCGTGATAAGAAAGGTTATCCAGTGCAAGATACTTCTAAAGCATTTGCGATCCTAATTCATGGTGATGCTGCTTTTCCGGGTGAAGGAATCGTTGCTGAAACATTGAACTTAAGTCGCCTTAGAGGGTATCAGACGGGTGGAACACTTCATATCATCGCAAACAATTTAGTAGGTTTTACAACAGATAGCGGTGATTCTCGTTCAACGAAATATGCGAGTGACCTTGCTAAAGGTTTTGAGATCCCGATCATTCACGTTAATGCAGATGATCCAGAAGCATGTATTGCAGCTGTACATCTTGCTTATGAATATCGTAAAAAGTTCCAAAAAGATGTTCTGATCGATCTGATCGGATATCGTCGATTCGGTCACAATGAAATGGACGATCCATCTGCAACACAGCCTAGATTGTATAAACATGTAAACAGTCATCCGACCGTTCGTGACGTTTATGCAAAACAGCTTGTTAAAGAAGGAGTGCTTTCTGAAGAAGAAGTAAAATCCATCGAAGATGATGTTTTAACAAAACATCAGACTGAATATGAAAAAGTTCAAGGTCGCAAAGAAAAATTCAAATTGGAAGACACAAGACTTCCTGATCCGTTATCGAAAGCACTTCCTGATATCGATACCACAATTTCAGTTAGTGATCTTCAAGAACTTACAGAAAACATGCTGAAGTTCCCAGAAGACTTTAATGTATATCCGAAGATCAAGAGAATCCTCGAACGCAGACGCAAGTCTTTCCAAGGGGAAAAGATCGATTGGGGTATGGCTGAATCATTAGCATTCGCTTCTATTCTTAAAGATGGAACGCCGATTCGTATTACAGGGCAAGACTCTGAGCGTGGTACGTTCGCGCAAAGACACCTTGTATTAAACGATAGTGAGAGCGGAAAGAAGTTTTCTCCATTGCATGCCATGGATGACATCGATGTTTCGTTTGCGATTCATAACAGTCCACTGTCAGAATCATCAGTTGTTGGTTTTGAGTACGGTTATAATGTATTTGCACCTGAAACGCTTGTTATTTGGGAAGCACAATACGGAGATTTTGCAAACGTTGCACAAGTTCTGTTCGATCAGTTCTTATCAGCAGGTCGTGCGAAGTGGGGACAAAAATCAGGTATGGTGATGCTTCTTCCTCACGGATATGAAGGTCAAGGACCTGAGCATTCAAGTGCACGTCTAGAAAGATTCTTACAGTTAGGTGCAGAAAATAACTGGACAGTTGCTAACGTAAGTACTGCGTCACAGTACTTCCATTTGCTACGACGTCAAGCTAAGCTTCTATCAATGGATGAAGTTCGTCCGTTAGTCGTTATGACACCTAAGAGCTTGCTGCGTGACACGAAAGTAGCATCCATGGCGGAAGCTTTTGAAAGTGACCACTTTATGCCATTGTTACAACAACCTGGTCTAGGCAAAGAAAAAGACAAAGTGAAGAAAATCTTGCTTTGCTCTGGTAAGATTGCGATCGATCTTGAAAAAGCTCTTGAACAAGATCAAGTAGCAAGAACGGAAATGCATATCGTTCGTGTTGAACAGATCTATCCGTTCCCAGAAGAAGAGATGAATGCACTATTAAAAGAGTATCCAAACGTTGAAGACTTGATCTGGGTGCAAGAAGAGCCGAAAAACATGGGATCGTGGTTATACATCGAACCAAAACTTCGTGCTGTAGCACCAAAAGCTCACGTTTCTTATATTGGACGTCAAGAACGTTCGAGTACGGCTGGTGGGGAACCAGACATCTATAAAAAAGAACAAGAACAAATCATCCAAACATCATTAGCACTAGACATTCAATCGCGAGAGGGAGGCCGTGAACATGTTTGACGTTAAAGTTCCGGAGTTAGCCGAATCAATTTCAGAAGGTACAGTAGCACAATGGCTTAAAAAAGAAGGCGACACAGTTGTTAAAGGTGAAGATCTAGTAGAGCTTGAAACTGATAAAGTAAACATTGAAATCAGTGCTGAGCGAGATGGCGTTTTAAAAAATATTAAAGTTGAACCAGGTGACACTGTAGCCGTTGGGGATATCATCGCTTCCATCGTTGAAGGCGGAGCTTCTGAGTCTGCAGAACCTGCAGCAGAAGAAAAGACGGAAGAAAAAGCTGCTCCAACTCAACAAAAACAAGAGCCAGTCGTTGAAAAAGACGCGGCTGAAGAAGAACTGAAAGCTTCTGATCGCCCGATCGCATCTCCTGCAGCTCGCAAGCTTGCTCGTGAGAAAGGCATCGATCTATCTGAAGTGAATGCTCGCGATCCTCTAGGACGCGTTCGCACGGAAGATGTAAAACGTCATGTTGAAGGTGGAAGCACAGAAAAAGCTGCTCCGGCATCTAAGCCAGCAGCAGCAGCTTCTAAACCAGCTGCTTCTGTTGAAGCGGTAAATCCTGAGAAACCTGTAGAGCGCGTGAAGATGTCCCGCAGACGTCAAACGATCGCTAAGCGTTTAGTTGAAGCTCAACAAACAGCAGCGATGCTTACAACGTTTAATGAAGTTGATATGACGGCGATCAACGAAGTTCGTGCTCGCCGTAAGGACAAGTTCTATGAGCAAAACGGAGTTAAACTAGGATACATGTCATTCTTCACGAAAGCTGTTGTCGGAGCACTGAAAAAGTTCCCTGCCATCAATGCTGAGATTCAAGGCGATGAAATGGTTCTTAAGAAGTTCTACGATATCGGAATCGCAGTTGGAGCAGAAGAAGGACTAGTTGTACCAGTTGTTCGCAACGCTGATCGTCTAAGCTTCGCTGGTATCGAAAAAGAAATCGGAAACTTAGCTGAGAAGGCACGTTCTAAAAAGCTATCATTAGAAGACCTTCAAGGTGGATCATTTACAATCACGAACGGCGGAATCTTCGGATCGATGCTTTCAACACCAATCTTGAACGCACCTCAAGTTGGTATCCTTGGAATGCATACAATCCAATGGAGACCAGTAGCGATCGATAAAGAGCGTATGGAAAACCGTCCAATGATGTACATCGCACTTTCTTATGATCACCGTATTGTAGATGGAAAAGAAGCGGTAAGCTTCTTAACAACGATTAAATCACTTCTGGAAGATCCAGAATCACTTCTTTTAGAAGGTTAATGTTTAGTAACGTAATGATGATATGGAACACCCCCTGCTTGCAGGGGGTGTTTTTTTGGTGGGTTTGAATAGAGGATAGGTCGTTAGTGCGGTGTGTGAGGTTAGCGAGTGTTTTGCAGGGAAGGTTGGCTGGATTTGTCGAATGGCCTTTATTTTTGATTTTCGGCTTAATTGTGGTTGGTGTCAGCTTAATTGGTAGGCTAAACGACTTAATGAAAGTCTTTTTTTGACTTAATTTTTTCAATTTAGACTTAATTGTGCACAACCTAAATTCCGAGCAAAAAATTATTCATCAAACCATTGCTGAAAATAAAGGTTTTTTATCAATTTTTATCGAATGACATATGTACTAAAATAGCTAGAGGTGATACCTTGATAAAAAAACCACGTACCAAGCCCCTGAAACTATTAAAATTAGACGCCATCTTACAAAGATTAGTACACAATCATCTGAAACACGGTGAATTACAAATTGAATTTGCTAGATATTCAGCAGGTTATAGAGGTGAAGTGGCATTAGATTATTTTTTGCACGATTTAGATGAGAATTCATACCTCATTTTTCATGACTTGCGACTTCCAAGAGATAAAGAAAAAAAGTACTACTTTCAGATTGACTGTCTGATTCTTCATTCTTCGTTTTGCGTTTTGCTCGAAGTTAAAAATCTCTCAGGCGATCTATATTTTGATCATCACTTCGATCAGATGAAAAGAACGAAAAATGGAATAGATGAAACATTTCCTGATCCAGTAAACCAGGTCCAACAACAAAAATCATATCTGGATAGCTGGTTCACAAGAAATCAGTTGCCTAAAATCCCGCTTTATTCCCTCGTTGTTCTAACAAATCCTAAATCTTTTATTACGCTATCACCGCATTATGGCAAGAAAGCGGCCCATATTATTCGAGCTAAGGGTCTAGCTAATAAAGTTCAAGACTTTTCAGCCATCCATCAAGAAATCCTCTCAAAGAAAGACCTCTCAAAACTTACTACAAAGCTATTAAAGCAACACGAAAAGCATAATCCAGACGTATTAAAAACATATAACATCAAGAAAACAGATCTTATTACTGGAGTCTTTTGTCCAGACTGCAATCAAGTTCCTATGCGACGAGAGAGAAGTACTTGGGTTTGTACTAAGTGCAATGAAAAGTCCAAAGATGCTCATATAAGAGCAATCCAAGACTACGCACTGATCTTTGATGAGCCAGTTAAGAACAAAACGTTAAGACGTTTTTTACACATCGATTCTTCTACATGTATGAAAAATCTTCTAAAATCCATGAATCTTACCCCGAGCGGACCTACTAATTCAGCAAAGTACCAACTTCCGATTCCTTAATATCTCTACTGAAATAAAATTATTTCAATCTAATAAAAAGCAAAGATAAAAACCTACTATTATAACTTTCTATATCACTTGCAAAATGCAAATAAAAATAGTTGTAAATTACATTCATTGCAGCAATTATAAATTTGCATTTTACAACCAATACGCAAAAAAGGCAGCTGCAACATGCAGCCACCTAAATCACACACCAATATTTGATTAAGGTATCAACAAAATCTTCCCTGTACTCTTTCTACTCTCCAAATACTCATGAGCTTTTGCTCCATCACGTAAAGAGAAAGGTGTTTCATTAATTTTTACATCTCCATCCTTAATCCATTCAAACAGCTCGCTTGAACGTTTTACACGTTCTTCGTGAGAGGTTAGAACGTTCCACAAGTCGCCTCCGGTCAACGTCTTAGAAGTATCCATGAGCATGCGGGGATCAATGGACACAGGGTCGCCGCCAGCCATACCAAAGAATACTACAGTTCCGCCAATCCTTGTAACTTCGAAACTGTCCATTATCGTAGAACCAACTGACTCGTAAACAACGTCTACACCTTTGCCAGATGTTTCAGTCAACACGCTTTCTGTCCAATTATCATTATACAAGAATACTGAATCCGCTCCTGCTTCAAAAGCGACCTGACGTTTTTCTTCTGAAGATGTTAGACCAATAACTTTTCCGCCAAGCAACTTGATGATCTGAATCAATAGCTGTCCAACACCGCCAGCGGAAGCATGAACCAATGCAACATGACCTTGTTTAATCGAAAAACTGTCTCTAGTCAGATAGTGTGCAGTCAACCCTTGTAACAAAAGAGAGGCTGCTGCTTCAAAGGAAACACCTTCTGGAATGGGTATTGCTTTTTCATTAGGGACAACGACCAGTTCAGCGTTTGCAGCGGGTACATCTGCGAATGCGATACGATCTCCAACAGAAACACCATTAACAGCACTGCCAACTTCTTTAACGATCCCTGCTCCTTCATAACCTAGAATGTAAGGAGGCTTTCCTTCTAGATGATAATTGCCTTTTCTTCTATAAACATCAGCGAAGTTTAAGCCAATGGCTTTCATTTCTACCAAAATGTCTTGGTCACCAATAACTGGATTTTTAATTTCACGATAGTCTAAAACCTCCGGACCACCGAATGAGTCAAAAACTAATGCTTTCATATATGTAGATCTCCATTCTAATAATTATCTTCCTTATCATATTAACCGAAACAATCTGTGAAATACTAGGAAAGGAGCTCTAGAAAATGAATTTGACAGATAAGGCAGGGCACATTATGATTTAACAAAAGAATTTCTTAAAGGAGAGAGACTTCATGATTCATTTAGAGTGGGCGAACAGAGAAACAATTCGCGAGATCAAATGCGTACATACAGATGCAGAAAAATATATGGTTAACCGTGCTTTAACTGCCGGCAAAACATATGAACTAAAAAATGAAACAGAGGAATTTTATTTTGTAGTAGATAACACAGGGAAAATAGGCGGATACTACAAAGAATATTTCGAAGGCTAAGCCAAAAAGCGACCAAAGAATAAGCCTGACTCATTGAGCCAGGCTTATTCTATCTATTAAGAATGAATCTTCTTTTTTTCCTTGTTTAATAGAGCATCCATGAATTCATGGAATTCTGGAATGTTCATCTGTTGTGCTGAATCTGATAGCGCTACTGCTGGGTCAGGATGTACTTCAGCCATAACTGCATCGGCTCCGATCGCCATTGCCGCTTTAGCAGCAGGGAGGAGAAGGTCTTTTCGGCCCGTTGAGTGTGTTACGTCCACAACTACCGGGAGATGCGTTTCTTTTTTAAGAATAGGTACCGCTGAAATATCGAGTGTGTTACGAGTTGCTCTCTCGTAAGTACGAATACCGCGTTCACATAGAATAACTTGTGAGTTACCTTGAGCCAAGATGTATTCTGCAGCGTACATGAATTCTTCAATCGTCGCAGCTAACCCACGCTTCAGCAATACTGGTTTGTTCACAGATCCAGCTGCTTTCAATAGATCAAAATTCTGCATGTTACGTGCGCCGATCTGAATCACATCAACATAATCTAGCGCCATCTCAATATCGTTCGGATTAAGAATTTCACTTACAACAGCGAGCTGATGTTCATCTGCTGCTTTACGAAGAATCTTTAATCCTTCAAGTCCAAGACCTTGGAAGTCGTAAGGAGACGTACGCGGTTTGAATGCGCCACCTCGGATTAGTGTTAATCCTTTTTCTGCAATGACTTCTGCTACTTGCTTCACTTGTTCGTAGCTTTCTACCGCACAAGGACCCATGATGAAGTGGGGATTACCATCACCAATCTTTTCACCTTTTACATTTACGATCGTATCTTCAGGTTTCTTTTTACGAGATACGAGTAATGCTTTTCGGTTATCATCTTTTTGGAGCTCCAAGCTCGCTTTGAAGATTTGCTTGAAGATGTGCTGTACCGTTGATGTTTCGAACGGACCATCGTTATGAGAAGCAATCAGATCTAATAGCTCTCTTTCTCTTACAGGATCAAACCGTTTAACTCCTTGCATTTCCTTAAGCTTTCCAATTTGTTGTGCAACATTACCTCGTTCATTTAAAAGTTCTAAAATTTTTAAAGAAATATCATCCATCTGTTTGCGTAAGTCTGCTAATTCGTTTGACATGTGTGGTTCCTCCCCATATTTATACTACTGTCATTAGTTCCTATATCGCGGCCGCTCATAGGCTTATATATATACATCGTTACATAGACACTTTCGCGCTTTAAAGCGTGTGTCTCATAAAGTATTGTTTGTAACTTTAAAGGGATTTCAAAAGAATGTCAAGTACTTACACAAAAAAAGATAAAAATTATTTTTCAGCCTGTTTTACAAGCTTTTTGACATATAGATGAAGGTAATGTAAATTTTAAGAAAAATGAATGAATTTCCTTTACAACAGCGCTTCAACGTGCTAAAACTGTTTATAACTTTATAAAACAAATCGCAATGAAAGAACAGCAGTAGTGAAATGGTTCCCTGTTATTAGAGAGCTGATGGTGGTGCAAATCAGTACATAGCCTTTCACGAATTACAATTCTTGAGCATGCTTTGAAAAAGGCCGGAAAAATTTCCGTTAACAAAATGAAGGTGGCAAAGATATATTCTTTGCTGTCAGGGTGGTACCGCGATGATAATTCGTCCCTGCTTATTAGCAGGGATTTTTTTGTACTATCAGAACTATTTTTACAAGTGCAATAAGTAAAAAAGGGAAATGTTATGTACAACTAAGGCTGACTCAAAGATAAACGGTTCAGCAAAGATTTTTCTATAAATAAACAGGCAAACGGGAGGAATAGAACATGAGATATTTAACAGCAGGGGAGTCACACGGCCCTCAACTCACAACAATCATTGAAGGTGTACCAGCAGGTTTGCCTCTAGTAGCAGAAGATATTAACGAAGAACTAGCTAGACGTCAAAAAGGGCATGGGCGCGGACGTCGAATGCAGATTGAGAAAGATCAGGTTCAGATCGTAAGTGGTGTACGTCACGGAGTAACGCTCGGCTCGCCGATCACACTCATTGTTGAAAACAAAGACTTTACTCATTGGACGAAGATCATGGGTGCTGAACCTCTCGAAGACGACAACGCAGAAGTGAAACGTGTTATCTCTAGACCTCGACCGGGTCATGCAGATCTAAACGGTGCTATCAAATACAATCATCGAGATATGAGAAACGTGCTAGAACGTTCTTCAGCCCGAGAAACAACTGTAAGAGTTGCAGCAGGTGCTGTTGCGAAAAAGGTCCTTAAAGAACTTGGTGTTGAAGTTGGAGGACATGTGTTAGAACTAGGTGGTGTAATAGCTGAGAATACTTCCTATGAATCGTTAGAAGAACTTCGTGAAAAAACGGAGGTTTCACCTGTTAGATGTTTCGATAAAAATGTTGAAAAGACGATGATGGATGCCATCGATTCGGCAAAAGAAAACGGAGACTCGATCGGTGGGGTTGTAGAAGTAATCGTAGAAGGTATGCCAGTAGGCGTTGGAAGCTACACCCATTATGATAATAAACTCGATGCAAAATTAGCAGCAGCTATTATGAGTATCAATGCATTTAAAGGTGCTGAGATCGGTATTGGTTTTGAAGCAGCACGAAAACCTGGAAGTGAAGTGCATGATGAGATTGTTTGGGATATCGAACGTGGTTATACAAGAAGAACAAACAACGCAGGAGGCTTTGAGGGAGGAATGACGACCGGAATGCCAGTTGTTGTCCGTGGTGTGATGAAGCCGATTCCTACTCTATACAAGCCGCTAAACAGTGTGGATATTGAAACAAAAGAAGTCTTCGCCGCAAGCATTGAACGCTCTGACAGCTGTGCAGTTCCTGCAGCAAGTGTTGTAGCAGAATCTGTAGTTGCTTGGGAGCTTGCAAGTGCCCTAGTCAATCAATTTGGACAAGATAACATGGAAGTGATTAAGAAAAACATCGTGCAGCACCAAGAACGTGCAAGGGTGTTTTAAATGAACACGATACACATAACAACACCTTCAAAGAACTACCCGGTTTTTATTGGTGAAAAAGTAATTGATCAGCTTAAAGTAGTTCTTGAAAATCTGAATCCTTCACCTAAGAACCTATTGATCATAACAGATGAAAACGTTGGAGCCCTCTATTTAGAAACCGTACAAAAAGTGATCGGTGATGCATTCACTCATGAAACGATACAAATTCAGGCTGGTGATGATCAAAAGTCTTTTGAGAATTATATGGCTTGCCAAAGTTTTGCTCTAACTAAAGAACTCGACCGGTCATCTGTTGTTATTGCGCTTGGAGGCGGTATGATCGGAGACCTTGCTGGATTTGTCGCAGGAACCTATATGAGAGGAATTCGCTTTGTTCAAATCCCGACTTCTATACTCGCACATGATAGTGCAGTAGGTGGGAAAACGGGTATCAATCACCCTGAAGGTAAGAACATGATCGGGGTATTTCATCAACCTGAAGCGGTGATTTATTCCACAGACTTCTTGACTACCTTACCACTTAACGAAAAAAGATCTGGCTTTGCGGAGGTCGTAAAACACGCATTGATTGCTGATGAAAATCTATATCGTTCGTTAAGAGAAAACGTTAAAACCATTGATGATCTAAAAGGTGACTGTCTACAGCAAGCTCTTATAAAAGGCATCGAAATAAAAAATGCGATCGTCACACAAGACGAGAAAGAAAAAGGAATTCGGGCATATTTGAACTTTGGTCATACACTCGGCCATGCTATAGAAGGAGAGCTTCAATACAAAGGCATCACTCATGGTGAAGCAGTTGCATTAGGTATGCTATTTGCACTTTCACTAAACGAGGGCACAGAAAATTTAGGAAAAGAACTAAAACTGTGGTTAACATCTTTAGGTTATCCGTCATTTCCTAAGCATTTATCTTCTTCCTCATTAATCAATCGTATGAAAAAAGATAAGAAAGCTGAAAAGGGCATGATTCAAATGGTGCTGCTGAACGGTTTCGGTAAGCCCTATTTGTCACCTTTTACTTCAGAAGAATTAGAGCGTAAATTATCTTCTTTTATAGGAGAGATTTAAAAAGGAGTATGACTACATGAAGAACGTCTTACTAATAGGGGTTGGATTGATTGGTGGTTCAATCGCTCTTTCTATCAAACAAGAACACGAAGCAACAATCTATGGGTACGACGTTTATGCTGACAACAGTGTAAAGGCAGCAGAAATAGGCGTAATTGACGAAGCTGTTACAGACTTTACTGGGATTGCCCCAATAGCAGATCTAATCATAATTGCAACACCTGTTGAAGCAACGTTGCAGGTGATGGAGAAACTAGCTATCATTTCACCTGTAATTAAAGCGTTAGTTATGGACGTTGGAAGCACAAAAAAATCGATTATGAATAAAGCAGAGGAAATGGCCGTTTCTGGCATTCGTTTTATTGGTGGTCACCCTATGGCTGGATCGCACAAAACAGGAGTGGAAAGTGCAAAGGTACATCTGTTGGAAAATGCCTTTTATTTTTTGACACCAAACTCCTTAACTACTGAAGTAGATATCGATGAAGCAAAGACATGGTTAAAAGGGACAAGAGCAAAATTTCTCGTTACTGACCCAGATGAACATGATTTTCTTACTGGAATCATAAGTCACTTTCCGCATCTTGTCGCCTCAAGCCTTGTGAGGATTGCGCAAAATCATGCGAAGGAAAAACCGTTGATTCAGCAACTTGCAGCAGGAGGGTTTCGAGACATTACGCGTATTGCTTCAAGCTCTCCTAAAATGTGGAGTGATATTGTCAGTCAAAATAAGTCACATCTTCTTAAACTATTAAATGAGTGGAAAAATGAGATGGATACGGTGATTGAGTTCGTTGAAAAGGGAGATGAATCGGAACTCTATGATTACTTTGAAGGTGCAAAATCATTCCGAGATTCCTTACCTGTTCGGTCAAAAGGTGCGATTCATCCGTTTTCAGATCTATATGTGGATATCCTCGATAAAGTAGGTGCTTTATCTCACATTACTGCACTTCTGGCACAATCAAAAATTAGTATTATTAATTTGAGTATTTTAGAAGTAAGAGAAGGACTCAACGGAGTACTTCGATTGAGCTTCCAAGATGATAATGATCGAGACCAAGCACAAGACATTCTACAGAATGAGAATTATTTAACTCAAATTACTTTATAAGGAGGCACTATTCTATGACAAAACAATTGCAACCCATTCAACGACTAAAGGGATCTATTAAAGTGCCTGGAGACAAATCTATTTCACATCGAGCAGTCATGTTTGGGTCCATTGCAGAGGGTCGGACGACAATTGATGGTTTTTTAACAGGTGAAGACTGCTTAAGTACTATTTCTTGTTTCAAGAAACTCGGCGTTTCAATTCTACAAGAAGGTGAAAAAGTAACAGTAGAAGGAAAAGGACTTACTGGATTAACACCACCTTCAGAAGATTTGTACGTAGGGAATTCGGGTACTACGATTAGGCTGATGCTAGGCATTCTTGCAAACACACCTTTTGAATCGATCTTAACAGGTGATGATTCGATCGCAAAAAGACCAATGAATCGTGTTACCAAGCCTTTAAAAGAAATGGGAGCTACGATTGATGGGAATGATTTAGGAAACAAGGTTCCACTTCACATTAAAGGTGGCGAAACAAGAGGTATACATTACACCTCTCCGATCGCTAGTGCTCAAGTAAAATCGGCTATTATTCTAGCAGGATTAGATGGAGAAGGAACCACTTCTGTAAAAGAACCCTTCAAATCGAGAGACCATACAGAACGCATGCTAAAAGCGTTTGGAGTAGAAGTCGAAACGGATGAACTATCTGTTTCGGTCGCAGGTGGCCAGAAGTTAAAAGGAACTCATATTGAAGTACCAGGTGATATTTCTTCAGCCGCCTTCTTTTTAGTGGCAGGTGCGGTCGTTCCAAACAGTGAGATTACACTAAAAAAAGTAGGGTTAAACCCAACTCGTACTGGAATATTAGATGTGCTGAAAAATATGGGGGCAGATATAGCCTACCAAAATAAAAATGATGAAGCTTCAGAACCTTTTGGAGATTTAGTCATCAAAAGCTCTGCCTTAAAAGGAACGATTATTGAAGGCGATCTTATTCCTCGACTGATCGATGAAATCCCAATCATAGCTCTAGCCGCAACTCAAGCGGAAGGAACGACGATTATAAAAGATGCACATGAACTTCGAGTGAAAGAAACAGATCGAATTGAGACCGTAGTGAACGAGCTTAAGAAAATGGGTGCAGATATTGAAGCAACAGAAGACGGTATGATCATCCACGGTAAGTCTTCATTACATGGAGCATCTGTACAAAGCTACGGTGATCACAGAATCGGAATGATGTTAAGTGTGGCCGCTTGTATCGCAGAAGGTGAAACAACACTTGCAAACAGTGAAGCAATAGCTGTTTCGTATCCTTCATTCTTTGAACAACTGAATGATCTTACAAAGTAAAGAAAAAAACGTTCCCAGTCATGAAAAGGGAACGTTTTTTTATATTATTGAACACTTGAAAATGTTCTTAGATCTTCAATGTCTGCCACCTTGAATCCATTCGCTTCTACTCGGTGAACAAGTTCATCGATCTCATCACGCGATACACTTTCATTGAAAGTGATAACAACTCTGCGAAGAAATTGCTTACCCGCGTCTTGGGTGAAAACACCTTCAATATTGTATTCTTCATGAATAGCTGTAAATAGCTTTCTTAACGAACCTTTTCCTTCTGTGGTTGAAACCGTTAAAGAATAACCACCTTTCTTAATGCCATAAGAATCTTCTAGTATATCCATTACTTTTGAGTGAGTAATGATTCCTAAGAAGTTATGATCATCATCGACCACAGCCATAAAAGGTAAGCGTCTAATCGTGAAGAGCACTTTGAAATAAGCTGTATTCTCATGAATAAAAGCATCTTTCTCCTCTACAATTCTACTAACATGGTCTTTCACTGATCCAACATTATCAATAATATAATCAGATGTAGTCTCTTTAAAAAGAAGACCTACAAATTTTTGTTCTGATTCATCCAAAACGGGTATGCAGCGATACCCTGATTGGATAATAGTATATCGAGCTTCGCTGATTGACATGTTCTCTGTTACATACGTTACTTTAGATTTAGTTAGATAGTTGGATTTTACTTTCATAAGACACACCCTTTTCAGAATAATATAAATATTTAAAACTATTTCGACAAAAAAAGCAAATAACCTTTCTTTTTACTCAACTTTATTACTAATTGCATATTAAGCAATAATACCATATACTATTACTAGAATATTTAATAAATTTTTAAAAGGAGGTGTAAGGCATGCTTAAAGGTGTACAAATGTTTAACTGGTTGGTTGTTTTCCGTGCAATTACTTATGTATTTTCTAAAATTGGCGGAGTCTGTCCATTTTCAGTTAAAACATTAAAGTACATCACAAAGTAACCTTACCCTATCCTTTTTTATTGTTAGTAACCATGGGCAGGTATGTTGCTCATGGTTTTTTTGTATACAAAAAAGGGCAGTGGCATTGGATTAAAAGGAGAAAATGAAATGATAATATGCACTGTTCATAAAGTTAAGAAAATGTATGGCGGAAATGAGATACTAAAAAACATATCTTTTGAAATTCACGAACAAGACCGAGTAGGTATAGTCGGACAAAATGGTTCAGGAAAAACGACTCTGTTTAAGCTGCTAAGCGGAATTGACCATCCGGACTCAGGTTCTATAGCCATCAGGAAGGATGCGGAAATCGGATATTTGGAACAACTTCCTGAGCATACGGAGAATATGAGGGTATATGATGTGGTTTCTGCAGCCTTTCAAGAAATCAATGAAATCGAACTTAAAATTCAACATGTTAATGCATTGTTAAGTGATCCAGATCAAACACACCGATTAGACAAAAATTTGAATAAGCTCTACAGACTGCAAGAAGAATTTGAAGAGCTTGGTGGTTATGCGATTGAGTCGAAGATAAATGGCGTTCTGGCTGGTTTAGGTCTAACTCAACTCTCTCAACACCTTTTTAAGCAACTTAGTGGAGGAGAACAAACGAAGGTCGGTCTAGCATGTTTGTTATTAAAAGAGCCTGAGCTTTTACTCTTAGACGAACCTACCAATCATCTTGACATCGAAACAATGAATTGGTTAGAAAATTATCTTCAAAAATATAAGGGTTCCGTTATTATTATCAGTCATGATCGCTACTTTTTAGATAGAGTTACATCAAAGACGATTGATATAGAAGATGGTGAATGTACCTTATATCATCAAAGTTACTCAGGTTTTCTCAAAGAAAAAGAGAATAACCTTCTTCTAGAATTTGAGAAATATGAAGAACAGCAAAAGAAAGTTAAAAAGATTAAAGAGTCGATCAAACAACTAAGAGATTGGGGAGCACGTTCAGGAAATGAAAAATTCTTCAAAAGAGCGAGGAACATGGAGAAAGCCCTTCATCGAATACAGAGTATGAAACGCCCTAAACTGGAACGTAAAAAAGCAGCTTTCGAATTTTCAGTAAACAAAAGAAGTGGCCAAGATGTAGCGGTAATAAAAGGGCTTAGTAAAGAAATCGAAGGTCGCTCCATATTATGTAATTTCGAATTGCAGATACGATATGGTGAGAAAGTAGCCCTCGTTGGTAAAAACGGTTCTGGAAAAACAACACTGCTAGAGACCTTGCAAACTCTTGAAAACTGCAGCGGCACGATAAAGCTTGGACCGTCCGTTTCAATCGGTTACCTTTCTCAAAAAGGCCTTATTGCTGAATCAACTCAATCCGTACTGGATATCTTCAGAGAAAAAGTACCGATGGAAGAAGGAGAAGCTCGGCATCACTTAGCAAAGTTTTTGTTTTACGGCGCATCCGTTTATAAAAAAGGAAATGAACTTAGCGGTGGAGAACGAACACGACTCAGACTTGCACAGCTTGTTTATGAAGGATTTAATTTCTTAATACTCGATGAACCGACAAACCATTTAGATATTGATTCACGTGAAGCCTTAGAACTAGCACTAGAAGAGTTTAATGGAACGATTCTATCAGTCTCACACGATCGATACTTTATGAACAAACTCTTTGAACGTACCATTTGGTTAGAAGAGGGAACCCTAGAGAGTTATAGTGGAAATTTTGATTATGCACTTGAAAAGCGGTTAAGTATTTAATTTCAACTTTTCTACTGATAAACAGGTTATTTTAAATAGCCTGTTTCTTTTTGGTTATATTTTGTTGTTTTTATAGTGTTGGTTTTCGTTCAAGGGGCGTGAACTCGAGGGGCTAGCCACTGCAACTAGACAGGTGAGACACTTATACGTGAAACGTACGAATGTGGCTCACCGCCTGCCCCGTGGAAAGCGAACAACCTGGAACGGAAATCAACTACTTCCAAAATATTCGAAAAACATTCCTTTAGAAAAGAGCCTTCTTTTATTCATTTTCTACTGATTGTTCTTTCAATGTATGGGGAATAATGGTGAGAAAACGTGTCTAAACAGGAGGGATATCTTATGAGTAACTATGAAAATAACATGCCGCAGTTTCCAGAACCGATTTGGAGGCAGCAATTAAATCTACCTACATACTCTGTATTGAATGAAGATAATCAAACGGAAGTAGTTGTTGTAGGAGCGGGGATAAGCGGTATTACTACAGCTTATCTTCTAGCGAAAGAAGGCAAAAAGGTTACACTGATTGAGGCAGGTAAAGTGATTAATGGAACAACTGGTCATACGACAGCAAAGATCACTTCTCAACATGATGTTATCTATGATCACCTTATTTCACATATAGGGTTAGAAAGAGCACGTCAGTATTATGAATCAAATGAACAAGCTAAACAGTTTATTGAGAATCTTGTTAAACAAAACAATATTCATTGTAACTTTGAGAAACACGATGCATTTCTATATGCTAACACTGAGGAAGGAATCAAAAAGCTTAACAAAGAAGCTGATGCTTATCAACAGTTAGAGATCGATGGTGAGTTGGTCGAACAAATTCCATTTAACATACCGCATAAAAAAGCACTTGTTATGAGAAATCAAGCGCATTTTCACCCTGTAAAATATTTAGCAGCGTTATTACAAGAAATGGAGTCGCTAGGTGTTGAGGTCTACGAAAACACGACAGCAACAGATATTATAGAAGAGAAACACAAAAAAGCTGTTGTGCAAACAAGTAACGGACACAAAATTACTGCCGACTTTGTAGCTTGTTGCACACATTTTCCGTTTTTTGATGGATTGGGTTTTTATTTTACAAGAATGATGTCAGAGCGTTCATATGTATTGGCTGTAAAAACACAAGATACATTTCCAAATGGGATGTATATGGGAGTAGATCAAACCTCATTTTCCTATCGGTCTATCTTACAAGATGGAGAAAAGATCGTACTGCTTAGTGGAGAAAGTCATCAGACTGGACAAGGAATCCCGACTCATCAGCACTATGAGGCTTTATTAAAGGAAGCAAAAAAATCGTTAAACTTAGATAGGGTACTTTATCGCTGGTCTGCTCAGGATTTAATCACACTAGATAAAATTCCGTTCATCGGAAAGCTTACGCATAAGCATGATCACATTCTTGTGGCTACAGGTTACAAAAAGTGGGGAATGACGACAGGCACACTTGCTGCTTTAATCATTAGAGATCATATCTTGGGTAGGAAGAATGCATTTGCTGAACTCTACAAGCCCCAAAGATTTCAAGCTGATCCCTCTGATATTAAACAGTTTATCAAGGAAAACGCAGATGTTGCTAAGCATTTTGTTTCTGGGAAGCTAGACAAACCGTCAAAACATCCAAGAAGTTTAAATAAAGATGAGGGTTGTGCCGTAACGGTTGACGGAGAGAGATGTGGGGCTTATCGAGATCAAAACGGAGAACTTCATATCGTAGATACGACTTGTACACATCTTGGTTGTGAGACAGAGTGGAACAGCGGTGATCGAACATGGGATTGTCCTTGTCATGGTTCGCGTTTTTCATACGATGGTTCAGTCGTTGAAGGGCCAGCGAAAAAGCCTCTCAAACGTGTAGAACTACAATAAACGAACAAGAATGACTTATTAAAGTGCTTATTTGCTTTAATAAGTTGTTTTTTTGGTTAAACATTAAATTTGAATAAAAATCTTTCATGTTTAATATAGTGCTAACTAAATATCAATGAATTTATTCTTATATTTTCAAAAAAATAACAAGTAAAAATAATGAAAATTTTATGAATTTAGTATAAAATAAAGTGCTTGAAAGCGAGAGGGGGAAATGAAATATGAAGCTTTTAAGAGAAACATTAAAGCACTTTAAGCCTTATTGGAGGGGACTTCTTCTTGCTTTGATCTGTTCGTTGATCGGTGGCGCATTTACGGTAATCCCACCCATACTAGCAGGAAAGCTTGTTGATGAAATTCTGCCGAATGAGATGACGGATATGATCGGTTGGTTAGTCGCAGGGGTTCTTTTCTCGTTTTTATTTAAGGTGATATTTGAATCCTTACAAGAATTTATTCAAATTCAGATCGGTTTAGATGTTATCACAGATATGCAGATGCGTGCATTTGGACGATTGCATAAAACACCGATGTCATTCTTCACGACTACACCTCGTGGAGATATGCTATATCGTCTCACTCACGACGTAGAAGCTGTACAGAACTTAAATAATACGGTCGTACCTCGATTCGTACAACAAGTAGTGAGTGCGGTCGCGGCCTTTATTGCAGTGTTTGCTCTATACTGGCCAGTAGCTATCGTTATGTTCTGTGTATTCGCTATCTATCTGTACCCATCATTTAAACTCGGAACGACTATGAGAAAAATGAGTGCTGTTCAGAGGGATATGCGTGCAGATATTTATCACCACCTTCAAGAAAGCATCGAATCAACAAGACTAGTTCGTACTTTTCAAACACAAGAAAGAGAAATACATACACAAGATAAAAAGCTAACAGATTGGAAGGATTATTCCATACGTGCTGCTTTGATCGGAAAAGTAAACTGGCGTCTTGGTAATCTATTCAATATTGCTACACCCGGAGTAGTAATGCTTGTTGGAGGAATGGCGGTCTGGAATAATACCATTTCGGTTGGAACACTTGTTGCTTGTTTAGGGTTTATTCCTACGATGTTTTTTCCCATTCGTTCACTCGCTGAGAACGCATTGATCATTCAGCAGGCTATCCCTGCTCTTCAACGAATCTATGAATATTTTGACTTACCTAAAGAACATGAAGATGACCTACCAAACATGCAACCGATTCGTGGAGATATTGATGTTGATAATCTTTGGTTTCGTTATCCAGGTAAAGAAGAATATGTGTTAAAAGGCGTTTCACTGAATATGAGAGCTGGGCAACATATTGGAATCGTTGGTACGAGCGGCGGTGGAAAATCAACGCTTATTCAATTGCTGCTTGGTCTTTATGAACCCGAAGCTGGTTCTATTGAAATCGACCAACAAAACCTGTTTGAGTTCAACAGAAATTCTTTTCGTCAGCAAGTAGGAGTCGTCTCTCAGGAAACGTTTCTTCTTAACAACACACTGAGGATGAACTTATTATATGGAAGAAAAGATGCAACACAAGCCGATTTAGATGCGGCATGTGATGCTTCAGGACTTACAGATTTTGTAGCAGCCTTACCAGAAGGCTATGAAACAATCGTTGGTGAGCGTGGACTTAAGCTTTCTGGTGGACAAAGACAACGCGTTGCTCTTGCAAGAGCTATTCTTCGACATCCTGCTCTATTAATCTTTGATGAAGCAACTTCTTCACTCGATGGGGAAACAGAAGAACGCGTTCAGTCTGCTCTTGATGAACTCATACCAGGCAGAACGACAATCACGATTGCACACCGGCTGATCACCGTTAGGGATGCAGATAGAATCGTACTCCTAGACAAAGGTGTAGTAGCAGAATCGGGTACTCATGATGAACTTCTTGCAGAGCGAGGACAATATTACGAACTTTATATGGCGCAATACAGTGAATTAGAAAAGGAGAGAGCGATATGAGCCAAACGAATACGAAACAAAAAAATCGAGATGGCAGACGCGTTCTAGCCTTTTTAAAACCACATAAAAAATGGGTATTTGCTGATGCGTTTGTTATCGCTATATCTCAAGTATTTTCCGCGCTAATTCCGACGCTTGCACTCGGTTGGCTTGTGGATAAAATTCTACCAGGTGAGTCCAATCAACTATTATGGGGATTGATGTGGCTATTGATCTTTGCCGCAGTTGCTGATTTAATCCTGATGGTTATCGATGAGTATTTTTGTCACCAGGTCGCGAAGACCGTAACGAACTGGCAAAAGTTAAGACTGTTTAAACATCTGCAGAACTTACCTTTTTCCTTTTATCAAAACAACCAATCTGGTGAGATGATGGCTCGTGTTTCTGATGATCCGGATACACTCCATAATTTCTTGGCTTGGGAAGGATCAACCTTTATGGCATCTGTGCAAGGTGTTATTTTATACAGCATCGTACTTTTGTGGATTCATCCTTATTTAATGATTACGAGTGTTGTGTTAGGTGTTATCTTTTATTTAACGTCAAACGCTGTCGGTCAACGCACACGACAATCTTCGGCGAATGCCAGAAAAGAAGCTTCTCGTTATCTTGAGAGACTTCGTGAGTCTGTAACCGGTATCAATCTTTCACGGGTTTTGGGCGTTTCCGATGGTGAGGTTTCAAGTGTTGCTGAGATTAGAAAATCATTCATAAAAGAATCTCGTCATGAATTAAAAGCAAGGATGCAATCCATCGTGGTAATCGGAAGCTACAATGGACTTGCATTAGCAGTCGTTTATGGTCTTAGCGCATACTTAATCTGGAACGATAAATTAACAGCTGGTCAGATGCTTACTGCTGCAGGTCTTGTGGCAATTGCTGCTAATGAGATGCAGAGAATGTTAAGAAACTGGCTTTCAGTAAGAAGGACCGGTCCTGCATTAGATCGCTCTGAACTTTTACTCAGCCAAGAAGTATCAAGTGCTGAAACAGAAAAAGGATTTATTCCACAACAAATTGAAGGGGAAATTGAATTTAGGGATATAGCATTCGGTTATCCTGAAAAAGACGATAAAGTTTTAAAAGGGTTATCATTTTCCGTAAAATCCGGAGAAGCAGTAGCACTTGTAGGGCCGAGCGGATCTGGTAAATCGACTGTAGTAGATCTATTGTTGCGATTGTATGAGCCTGAGAGTGGTTCCATCTTTATTGACGGAAAAAACGTATCAAAAATTGATGCAGGGTGGCTTCGTTCACAAGTTGCGATCGTTTCACAAGATGTACAGCTTCGAAATGGTTCTTTAGCTGATAACTTACGAATCGCCAATCCTGAAGCAACTGATGATGAATTGATAAGTGCGCTAAAAGACAGCGGTCTAGGTGAATTCTTACTTACTCTTCCGGATGGACTCAACACGCTAGTTGGAGAAAGAGGGAGTCTATTATCAGGAGGACAGAAGCAAAGGCTTTCATTAGCAAGAGCTCTTGTAAAAGATGCGTCTATTTTAGTTCTTGATGAAGCGAGCTCTGCCTTAGATCCCATCACAGAAGTACAAGTCAACGAAGCGATCAATAAAAGAAAATCAAAACAAACGCTCATTATTATTTCGCATAGACTTTCAACCGTCTTAGCTGCCAATCGAATTATTGTCTTAGAAAACGGAGTAATGATCGAGGACGGAGTTCATGATGAGTTGTTGAAGTCTGATAATGGCGTATACAGCAGGTTGTTTAAACGTGAAGCGGATATTGGGACACAAGCATTTAGCAGTTAAGAATGGTAAGGTAATCTAACTTAGATTGCCTTTTCCTCATAATTCCACTCTAATTTGGGTATATATGAAACTATATATCCAAAGGAGGGAACCTTCATGTCAGCAACAATTAGAGCTTTTCTGAATATCGCAGCACTCGCCGCAGTAATCTTTGTTAATTATTTGGCCAATGCATTACCTTTGAATGGAAGAACAACCGGAGAGTTATCAGCAAAGTACAATGTGTTGATCACTCCAGCAGGTTATGTATTTTCCATATGGGGACTCATATATTTGCTATTAACGTTCTGGGTGATCATTCAAGTGCTGCCTAAGAACAGAAATGAGACCGTGTATAGAAGCATCGGCTTATGGTTCGTTTTGAACTGTATCTTAAATTGTGCATGGATATTTGTTTGGCATTATGAACTTCTAGGTTTATCTTGGATTGTGATGATCGGTCTCTTATTGTCACTCATCATGATCTATACGAAGATCCAAAATCAAGATAACAAGTCTTCGTTCGTTCGACTTCCATTCTCGGTCTATCTAGGATGGATCAGTGTGGCAACAATCGTAAATACAGCGGTCGTGTTAAAGTATGGCGGTTGGAATGGTTTTGGACTTTCATCTGTTACTTGGACCGTGATCATGCTTATTGTTGGTACGGGATTGGCGATCTTTTTTACGATTCAAAACAAAGATATCATTTATCCGCTCGTCTTTGTTTGGGCTTTTATCGGAATAGGTGTTAGACATAAGGGTGAGATAGACGTTCTCACTTATACGAGTTTTTCACTAGCTATTTTACTTTTGATCTTTATAATTTGGAGAGCTGTCACTAGAAAAAATGGAGAAACAGCAATGAAATAGGAACTTCAGAGGGAGAGTTACGAATGGTTAAGTTATCGATGCCGGTAGGTTTGTTGATGGAGTCAGCATTAGCAGGTGGTGTTTCGGGGGAAAGACTACTAGAAGTGATTGAAACTAAGGATTACGAAGCACTCCGTCATGTTGGGAAAGAAGAATCAAGCTGGACTTTCTTTTTTGAGTTTGCAGAACAAAACCGGGAAACTGTTGTTTCTGCGATTACATCGGGTTATACCTTTAAATTTATAACAATTAGGGGATTGTTGAACTTATTGCAGACCAAATATAAACTGAAAGAAAACGACGACTTTTTAATGAATGAATCTGGTATAGACATGAACCTCTCAGATGAACAACTCGATTTTCTTCGTTCTCGAATACCTTCACAATGGGTCTTCAAAAAACAAGAACAATCACAGTACTGTGTTCAGGCTTATTTAGCACAAACCATTTCAACAAGTGTGTAGTTAAGACTAAAGCGCTTAAGCGAGAAACATATCCCGCTTAAGCGCTTTTTTAATCTTGATAGTTATTTCTTGCACTTAACCACGTGTTGATTCCGATCGCTTTACATACTGAGAAGTAATGAAGAAGCATCAATAGCACGGATCCTGCATTCATTCCAATGATGATGCCATGCATCCCTAATGATGGTTGTGACCCTAACATGTACATAAGGACAAACGATAACGTTGTTGCCCAAACCGACTGAACAAATGCTGTTGTAATTAAGCCTAGACCGATCAGATAAGCTTGGAGAGGTATTAGGAAAAATGTAAATAAAAAACTAGGCCACAACAATTCTAAATACGTAGCTGCCGATTGCGAATGAAAGAACATTAAGGTAAGTTTTTCTGAAAACATTAAGAAGATGGCAACGGCCGGAAACCCATATAATGCAGTTATGCCCATCACACGAATAAGAAGGCTTTTTAATTTTTCTACATCTTTTTTAGCCGTAGCTTCTGAAACTGTGGGGATTAAGACGACTAAAAGGGAGTGAGCAATAAATGCTGGGAAGAAGCCGATTGATATTGCTACTCCTGCTAATAAACCAAACTCTTCTGTTGCGGCAACTCCTGAAAACCCTGCAAGTGACAGTGAATATTTGATCAAAAACGGCTGTATGGCGTTTGTAACAGCATGAAACAGACGTAAGCCGGTTGTAGGAATGGTTACAGCCATAAGGCTCCTAGTCACTTCGTTTGATGAAAGATGTTCATTGTTGTGATTTTGCATTCTTTTGTATTGAATTAAATAAGCCGTGAAGAGATAGACGAAAACGATGAGTTCACTGCCTACAAAAGTTGCTAGGGCTATAAGGATTGCCGTTTCATTATCAAACGAGAACAATTGATAGATGCCTGTTAATAAGATGAGCTGAGCCAATTTTCGAAATAAGTTTGAGAATGCCAGTTTGCCCATCTGTTGTTTACCCATAAAGAACCCTCTAGCAATAGATGTTAGGGAGATTAAAGGGATTAAAATGACCATAAGCCATCTAACTAAAGGATGATAACTATTGAATACGGGTATGAAAGGCAGGATCACTAAAGCGAGTACAATCATAGCTACAGTCAACAATATCGTCATCTTTGTAGCATGTTTCAACATGCTATAGTGTTGTTTCTCCTCTTTTTCTGCAACGAACTTTGAAATGGAGATCGGTAATTCCAAACTCGCTACAATTATGATTAAAATGACCGTTGGAAAGATCGACATATAATGCCCGAGTCCTAATTCACCTAGTTCTCTTGCTAACACCATGTTCACAATGAATTCTAGACTTTCACCAACTAATGCAGCAGCAGCAAGCAGCAATACTCCTCTAAAAAATATATTCATACGATGAGTGCATCTCCTTGTACACGTTGTCCTTTTATTCATATGCAAAAAAAAGGAAACAAGACCTCGAAGGACTTTAAACATTGAAAGAGAAAGATAAGCATATAGCAGAACAAGGAGAGATTATTGTGACATTACATACAGAACAAAATGTAAATCAAATTCTATCATTATCAGAACAAGAAAAGATTATGGATCAGTGGCTTTTTGAAAGGTTAGAGCATTTATTGCCTTTTTTAATGAAGAAGCATAACGTTGATATGTGGGTAACAATCGGCAAAGAATACAAGGAAGATCCACTAGGGAAGACTTTCTTTCCATCTGCGATCGATAGTTCAAGAAGGCTAACCATACTTGCATTTGTTAAGGATATCCATTCTGACGAAATTAAACGGTTTGTTATCTCTTCAAACAAAAACTTCGAACCTTTTTACTCATGCTTCCCAGTGAGAGAAAGTGAAGACTCTTTTACCGGTTTAAAACGATTGGTTGATAAATACGACCCTGAATCCATAGCAATTAATACTTCATTTCATTATGCTTTTTGTGATGGATTAAGTTACTCAAATTATGAGGAATTAGTGAAAGTCTTAGGGAAGCGACATAAAGAAAAACTGATGTCATCTGAATCCATTGCAATTGACTGGTTTCAAACAAGGACAGAGTCTGAACTTAATTCGTATAAAACATTAGAAGGGATAACAAAAGAAATTGTGAAACAAACGTTTACGAACGAACTGATCAAACCTCATGTAACCTCAACAAAGGAAATAGTTGGGTGGATCAGACAATACGTTAGAGACTTAGGGTTGAAAACATCCTTCTATCCTACTGTAGATATTCAAAGAAAAGATGGATCTTCAGACAGATTGGAAGACGTTATACGTCCAGGCGATATTCTACATCTTGACTTTGGCATAGAATATCTAGGTCTTTGCACAGATACACAACAATTAGCTTATGTTCTTAGAGATAACGAAAAAGAACCTCCTGCAGGGCTAATAAACGCATTAAGTGAGGCGAACAAATTTGAAGATTTTTTCTTTGAAGAAAGTAAAGTAGGAATGACGGGTAATGAAGTTTTTTTAAGTGTACTAAAAAAAGCAAAACTAAATCATATGGACGCCATGCTTTATTCACATCCGATCGGCTATCATTGTCATGGAGCAGGACCGATTATCGGACTGTATGATAAACAAGAATATATTCCTGTTCGGGGAGAGCTAAGGATTGAAAATAACACATGCTATGCACTAGAATTTAACATTAGACATTTCATACCTGAATGGAACAAAGCTGTTCCGATCTATCTAGAAGAGACGGTTTGTTTTATAGAAGGAAAAATGCAATTTTTTACAGGCAGGCAAACAGAATTTTATTTAATCGAGCCTAAGTGGTAATAAAATACATTTGAAATATCTATTCACCTCTAGTACAATGAGAAACTGTGTGTTTCAGCTTGTTGTAGGGGAGAGATTAGATTAAATGCTATTGCTTGGACAAGAACAAGACAAAGAAACAAAACTCGATCGCAACGAACTCGAGTTTCAATTATTGCGTATGCAGAACGATATGAAGCAAATTGCTAAAAGTTATGATGTGATCGGTGTGGATCAAACAAAGGACGATAACCTTGTGATCGTATATAAATCTGAACAATTGGATCAATGTAAAATTATGATTAATGACTGTGAATCAAGGTATGATGGATGGGACTTTTCAATTGATGCAGTTTATGAAGATGGAAACACTCTGCATATTGGTGATATTAAAGGACCTGCTAACAAAGGTTACGGCTCAATCTGTATGCATTATTTGAAAGAGACGGCATCAGATAAGAATATTCCAACAATCAAAGGCGATATTGCAAAAAGAGATTGGGGACATGTTGAGCGGCTTATTCATTTTTATGAGAAGCATAATTTTGCTATTGAACTTGATCCAGAAAACAAATGCGGAAAAATTGAATGGAACGATTTTTAAGAAAAAGACGTGTATCGTAGTGAACACACGTCTTTTTTTTTGTGCTTTTTTATTCATAAACATGAGAAAAATAAGAACGTAAGCATTTAAGCCTTGACTTGTTTTGTAACCTGATTTACGATATTAATCGTAATCATTACGATTTAAAAGGAGTTTTTAATACATGTTACATACACTGACAAAACGAGTTCCAGTTACCGTGTTGAGTGGATTTTTAGGAGCAGGTAAAACTACATTAATGAACCATGTCTTATCAAATAGAGACGGATTAAAAGTTGCTGTTATCGTTAATGACATGAGTGAGATCAATATTGATGCTGCATTGATAAAAAATGAGACGCAGTTATCTAGAACAGAAGAAAAGCTCGTTGAGATGACAAATGGCTGTATTTGCTGCACCCTAAGAGAGGATCTACTGATAGAAGTAGAAAGAATCGTAAAAAACGGTGATATTGATTATATTCTCATAGAATCAACGGGTATAAGTGAGCCGATTCCAGTTGCACAAACTTTCACTTATTTAGACGAAGAATCAGGTGTTGATCTTGCTTCTTTATGCAAGTTGGATACGATGGTAACAGTAGTTGATGGAAATCGATTCTGGAACGATTTTGCATCTGGAGAAAGCTTATGGGATCGACAAGCAGCATTAGATGAGACCGATACGAGAGAAGTGGTAGACCTGATAATTGATCAGATAGAATTTTGTGATGTTTTAGTTTTAAATAAGTGTGATCTATTGGAGAAAGAGGACCGAGAAGAACTCAAAAGAGTATTGAAAAAATTACAACCACAAGCAAAACTAATTGAAACAGAATACGGTAAAGTAGATCCTAAAGATATTCTATCTACAGGGCTGTTTGATTTCGAGAAGGCAAGTGAATCTGCAGGATGGATGAAGGAGCTTGAAACAGATCATATTCCAGAAACCGATGAGTATGGAATCTCTTCTTTTGTATACCGAAAGAAAAGACCTTTTCACCCAGCAAGACTTTTTACTTTTTTAGAGAATTGGCCAGCTGAAATTGTTCGAGCAAAAGGATTTATTTGGGTAGCCTCTCGAAACGATTGGGCAATTTTGTTAAGTCAAGCAGGTACGAGTATTATCTTCCAGCCAGCAGGTCAATGGGTGGCAGCACTGCCGAAAGAAGAACAAGAAGAAATAGTAGAAGAAGAAAAGAGTCATAATCCAAACTGGGATGAAGAATATGGTGATCGAATTACTGAACTAGTGTTTATAGGAATTGATTATAACAAAGAACAACTGTTAGAACAGTTAGATCATTGCTTATTAACTGACTCTGAAATGAATAACGAAGATTGGGGAGAGTTTAAAGACCCGTTACCTAGTTTTCCTGAAAGTGAATAATATTAACAAACGAATCCATCCTGGGTTCGTTTTTATTCTGCTCAAAACTCTTTAAAGGATTAACATAATGTTAGCATGAGCATTCTCCATAACTTTACATATTGACTAGAAATTTTAGTTTAAAGTTGTTAAAAAAATGGGTAGTAAAATGGTATTGATAGATAGAAGGAGAGATCGATGATGACCGTCACTCATATAAAATCCAATACAGAAAACAGTCTTTCTGAACGATTTGAAATTGCTTTTAATCAGATACACAAATGTTTAATCGACAAAGTTAAAGATACGAAAGATGATCGGTTTAAAAACCTGGTGGAAACAGGAATGAAAAAGCATTCTCTTATCAGATCTTTTTATAATGAGCTGGGTCAGTTCGCGAAGCTTAGAAATGCTATAGTCCATGAAAAAGTTGATCATGATTTTTACATTGCTGAACCTCATTTAGAGATCGTAGAGAGAATAGAGAAAATAGCGGGTTATTTTATGAAACCTGAAACAGCGCTGAACATTGCAACAAAAAAGGTCCATCATTTTAAAGAAAGTGACCGTCTTGAAGATGTTTTAAGCTGTATTAGAAAAACATCGTATTCACGTTTTCCTATTTATAATGAAAAAGGAGAGTACCTTTGGCTTTTAACGGCTACATACTTATTGAATTGGTTAACTGACCGGCTTGCCGATCAAGTAATCGATCTAAACAATGCAAGAATATCAGATATTGCAGACAATGAGCAAAAACAGCTAGTTGCTTTTATTTCTAAAACTTCTAGTATTTTTAAAGCAGAAGAGATCTTTGAAAGCATCCATAAGGAAGGGAAAAAGCTTGAGGCAATCATTATTACTTTAAATGGAAGTGAGAATGAAAAGCCATTAGGGATTTTTACTTCTTATGATCTTATTGAAATTGATTTAGATGACTAAACAAGGAGGCACTCATAAAGAGTGTCTCTTTATCTGTCAAGGAATGAAAAAAAAAGCATTTGTTTAAGGAAATAACGATTAGGGAAACGGATGTTTGAGATGTCAGAATGTTTTGTATGTTTATCTTAGGAAAGGGTGAAGGTCATTTGAAAGATTTAACGATTAGAATAAACGGAACAAAAAGAAGTGCTAGTAGTGGAGAAACCGTATTAAATCTGCTAGATGGATCTCCGGATCAAATCCCTCATGTTTGTTATCATCCGAGCCTAGGACCAATTGAAACCTGTGATACATGTATCGTTAAAGTGAATGGTGAGTTTGTTAGAGCGTGTTCCACGACAGTTAATGACGGAGATGACATTGATACAAATTCTGATGAGGTAAGAGAAGCTCAAGTGATCGGAATGGATAGAATTCTTTTTAATCATGAGTTATATTGTACAGTTTGTGATTATAACAATGGCGGTTGTGAAGTACATAACACGGTTAAAGAAATGAAGATCAACCACCAGAGCATTCCTTTTGAACACAAGCCATATGAAGTAGATAACTCAAACCCATTTTATAGATACGATCCTGATCAATGCATATTGTGTGGGCGATGTGTAGAAGCTTGTCAAGATGTACAAGTAACAGAGACACTCACAATAGATTGGGAACGAGAGCGGCCAAGAGTAATTTGGGATAAAGATGTACCGATCAATGAATCTTCATGTGTATCATGTGGTCATTGCTCTACAGTTTGCCCATGTAATGCCATGATGGAAAAAGGCATGGAGGGTGAAACGGGTTATATGACGGGAATTAATCGAGAGACACTCCGTCCGATGATTGAGATCACAAAAGGCGTTGAGACGGGTTATGGATCCATACTCGCTATCTCCGATATGGAAGCTGCGATGAGAGAACAAAGAATAAAGAAAACAAAAACCGTTTGCACTTACTGCGGCGTGGGATGTAGTTTTGATGTGTGGACAAAAGGAAGAGAAATATTAAAAGTAGATCCACAGATTGATGCACCGGCAAACGGGATATCCACGTGTATTAAAGGAAAATTTGGTTGGGATTTCGTTAACAGTGAAGAACGATTGACCAAACCTTTAATTCGTGAAGGTGATGTGTTTAGGGAAGCCACTTGGGACGAAGCGTATAACTTAATCGCTTCTAAATTTACTGAGATTAAGGAGAAGAATGGCGCGCAAGCATTAACGTTTATTAGTTCATCTAAATGTACGAATGAAGAATCCTATTTGATGCAAAAGTTGGCACGTAGTGTTATAGGAACAAATAATATCGATAATTGTTCGCGTTATTGTCAGACTCCTGCCACTATGGGACTATTTCGAACTGTAGGTCATGGTGGGGATTCGGGTTCTATTAAGGATATTGAAAAGTCAGAGCTTGTTATCGTGATCGGCTCGAACACATCAGAATCTCATCCCGTCTTGGCGACGCGTGTTAAGCGATCACATAAACTACACAACCAAAAACTAATCGTTGCTGACCTTCGAAAGCATGAGATGGCTGAGCGTGCTGACCTATTTATTCAGCCACGGGCTGGTTCGGATCTCGTGTGGCTCTCTGCCGTTACGAAGTATATTTTGGATGAAGGATTAGCGGATCATGATTTTTTGCAAAACCATGTGAATGGATTAGATGATTTTAGGGAAAACCTTGAAAAATTCACATTAAAATATGCAGAAAGAGTAACAGGACTTTCTGGAGATATCCTTATCCAGTTAGCAAAAACCATTTCACAATCAAAAAGTGTTTGTGTTCTCTGGGCAATGGGAGTTACTCAACATACGGGTGGAAGTGATACGAGTACCGCCATATCCAATTTACTTTTAGTAACAGGAAACTATGGACGAGAAGGTGTAGGCTCTTATCCATTACGGGGACATAACAATGTTCAAGGAGCCAGTGACTTCGGTAGCATGCCAGATCGTTTTCCATCATATGAGAAAGTGGCAGACATCAAGGTAAGAGAAAAGTATGAGAATGCGTGGGGTGTAAAGATTCCAGAAGATCCTGGTCTTAATAATCATGAAATGGTACAAGGCATCCATGATGGACATGTAAAAGCGATGTATTTAAAAGGGGAAGACATGGGAATCGTTGACTCAAACATAAACCATGTTCATGCTGCTTATGAGAAACTAGATTTTTTTGTGGTTCAAGATTTATTTCTTACAAGAACGGCTCAGTTTGCTGACGTTGTCTTACCAGCAAGTCCAAGCCTCGAAAAAGAAGGTACTTTTACAAACACGGAGAGAAGAATACAACGATTGTATCAGGTGCTAGAGCCACTTGGAGATTCTAAACCAGATTGGGAGATAATCCGTGATATCGCAAATCGACTTGGTGCTGGATGGGATTACAAACATCCGAGTGACATTATGGAAGAAGCTGCTCAACTAGCGCCGCTATTTGCCGGAGTATCTTATGAAAGATTAGAAGGGTACAAAAGTCTTCAATGGCCAGTGGCTGAGGATGGAACAGATACACCTATTCTTTTCAAAGATGGATTTCCGTTTGAAGATAAGAAAGCGCGACTTTTTCCAGTAAATTGGACAGAGCCAGTAGAATTCGGTGAAGAATATGATATTCATGTTAACAATGGACGCCTTTTAGAACATTTTCATGAGGGAAATATGACATATCAGTCAGAAGGCATTACATCCAAGACGCCTAACACTTTTCTTGAGATCTCACCTGAACTAGCTGAAGATCGAGGAATAAAGGATGGTACACTAGTAAGATTATCTTCACCGTATGGAAATGTAAAAGTGCATTGTTTAATAACGGATCGTGTTAAAGGTAAAGAAGTATATCTTCCTATGAACGATAGCGGAGAAGCGGCTATTAATCTACTTACGAGCAGTTATTCAGATAAAGATACAGATACACCCGCATACAAAGAGACAAGTGCAAAACTTGAGATCTTGATGGAAGAGGGTGTGAATCCGTTGCCAAAAACAAATTTCAGGTATGGCAATCCACAACCTCAAGTAGGAGTTAACGTAAAGAAGAAATGGGCAAGAAAGGATTATATTTTCCCAGGCGATGCTGTGAAAAAGGAGAGAAACCAACATGGCTAAAGCGATTAAAAACGTTCTAAAACAAACGATAACAGCTGAAGAGAAACGCTCTAATGACCTCCGAGAAGTAGAAGATGCTCTTATTCAGAACAAGACCGCGATTCTACAAACACTAGAGATCATGAACCATATGAACGAAAAAGGAATTCTCCCTCTTTTAAATGGTTTGTTCGGACAAGGTGATAAGGTGATGGATATTGCTGTGAAAGCCATGGACAAGCCTGAGAACACAAACACATTAAAGAATCTTCTCTTGCTCTTAGGAACTTTAGGTATGATCAATGTAAAGCAGCTTGAACCTTTCCTATTAAAAATTGATGCAGGGATTGCCTGAGTGGCTGAATACAAAGATACGGATGAAAAAACAAGCTACTTCGATTTAGTACGTTCTCTAAAAGATCCAGAGATCAACAAAGCAGTTACCATTCTCATGCAGTTCTTAAAAGGCATGGGCCAAGAAACAGAACACTATGAAAAAACAACAGGAGAAACACCTGAAAAACGGGTGAATCAGAGCAAGGAGAAAACCTTAGAATAAAACGTGTAGAGGAGTAGAACGGATGGCTAAAAAAGTAAAAAACCGTTGGTTGATTGCTGCAGCTGCTGTAGGTATACACATATCGATCGGGTCTGTTTATTCATGGAGTGTATTCACAAATCCACTCCGAGAAAAACACAATTGGGGGCTAAGTGAAATCTCTTTAACATTTAGTATCGCAATCTTGTTTCTAGGATTATCAGCTGCTTTTATGGGGCATTTTGTTGAACGGCATGGACCTCGTAAATCTGGTATCATAGCCTCAGTTTGTTTTGGTGCCGGTCTATTAGGTTCAGGCTTTGCTGATCAAATAAATTCTATTTATCTGCTCTACTTTTTTTACGGTGCCTTAGGTGGGATAGGACTTGGCATTGGCTATATTACACCTGTCTCTTCACTTGTAAAATGGTTTCCTGATCGGAGAGGATTAGCAACAGGTCTTGCAATTATGGGGTTTGGTTTTGCATCACTTATTGCTAGTCCTGTTATCGCAAGGCTGATATCAGGTATAGGAATTTCGAATACCTTTTACTTATTAGGTGCTGTTTATTTTACAATCATGTTTCTTTCTTCATTATATCTTACACCCCCTCCAAAAGATTGGCAGCCACATGGCATGAACGAAAATAGTAAGAAAGAAGAAAGTAACTCAAAAGATCTTGCGCAGTTAACTGCTAATGAAGCGGTTAAGACGATTCGTTTTTGGGCTTTATGGGGAATGTTATTCATAAATGTTACATGTGGTATCGCCATTATTTCTGTAGCATCTCCAATGGCACAAGATATTGCAAATCTAAGTGCTGCCTCAGCAGCCACGATGGTTGGAATCATGGGGTTGTTTAACGGTTTTGGCAGAATTGGTTGGGCGTCGATTTCAGATTATATCGGTCGCCCGAACGTTTACACCACGTTTTTCGTGATACAAACGGTAGCGTTCGTACTTTTACCGAATGTTACGAATGCCTTTTTCTTTCAGTTACTTCTATATTTAATCCTTACCTGTTATGGTGGAGGTTTTGCTTCCATACCAGCATATATTGGTGATCTGTTTGGCACGAAGCAGCTTGGGGCAATTCATGGCTATATTTTAACCGCATGGGCAGCGGCAGGACTAGTAGGTCCTTTAGTTGTTTCGTGGATACGTGAATCTACTAACAGTTATTCCTTGACTCTGTATATCTTTACAGGTGCCTTTGTTATAGCGCTTGCCATCTCGCTGCTTATCCGCATCAACATTCGGAACATTAGAAAAGAAAACAGTCAATCTCATGTAGCTAGTTGATGTTAAAAGAATAAGATTTAGAAAAAGCTTGGCACTTTTTTGCCAAGCTTTTTGTGATAACTTTTATATTAATTTATCAAGAAAAACTAAGCTCTAATCCTCAACTTCTAGATATAGCATAAATCTATTGATATTGCTCTAAAACAGAGAAGAACTTAATCACAAATTCAAAGAACACTTGTTCAGCAGGAGCTAGTTCACGACTTCGAGGCGTAATGATTCCCACCGTGCGTTTTACATCTGGTATTTCAATCGGTATCTTCACTGTATACCGTGGTTTCGTTTCATAAAAGGAACTATCGGGTAAAAGGGTAACACCCATACCAGCTGTAACTAGTCCTTTAATCGCATCTAGATCTTCACCCTCACATGCGATTTTAGGAACGAAGCCTGATTCTTTGCAAGCATTAACTACTACATCTCGTAAAATATACCCATCCGGAAATAGAACAAATTCATCATTTCGTAAATCGCTCAATAATAAACTTCGTTTTTCGGCTAAAAGGTGCTGTTCGGGTAATAGTGCTGATATTCTTTCAGTAAAAAGAATATGTCCTTCCAAATCAGGATCGTTTGTAGGTACTGGTCCTAAGAAAGCGAGATCAATATCACCGCTCTTAACACTTTCTGTAAGAAATCTGTAAGACCCTTGCCTTAAATGAAAGGCGATATTGGGATGTTCCCGTTTAAAGGCTGAAACGACTGTTGGCAGAAGGTGTCCTGCAAGACTAGTAGGGAATCCAATCTTAATCGTCCCTCTTTCGGGATCTAAGTACTCATCAATTTGTTTTTTTGCATGGTCTATCGCTTTCATTGCAGTTTTTGCATGAATTAAGAATAACTTCCCAACAGGAGAAAGTTTAATATTTCGACCTTCTCTTTCAAACAACTCTACGCCTAATTCGGATTCTAAATTTGCGATCTGTCGACTTACTGCAGATTGCGCAACATGCAAAGCAATCGCTGCTTCCGAAACATGTTCTCGTTCTGCAACTTCAATAAAATACTGTAATTGTCTGATTTCCATGCCTTGTCACAACCAATCATTCTCAATTTGAGATCGTTTTAATCTAAATTATATATTGTTTCGATTAATTATAAAACCTAAACTAAATGAAAGAAAGTTTCGAATATTTCAAGTTGAAAAACTTAAGGGGGAGTTCAAAATGACCTTTAGTCAATTTCCAGAACCACAAGGTTTATATAATCCGAAGAACGAACATGACGCTTGTGGAATTGGTCTATATGCTCATTTAAAAGGGCATGCTACCCATGAAATTGTTGAAAAAGGACTTCATATGCTATGCCAGCTTGACCACCGTGGAGGACAAGGAAGTGATCCTTTAACGGGAGATGGAGCCGGCTTAATGACAAAGATACCGCATGATTTTTTTACAAAGGTTACTGACTTTGATCTTCCTGAAAAAGGACGGTATGGTGTAGGGATGATCTTTTTCCCTAACGATATAGCAGCTCAACAGAAATTAGAAAATCAAATCAACCACTTTATTAATCAAGAAGGCCAAAAACTTTTAGGCTGGAGAACAGTACCTGTAAATGTTGAAACAATCGGAAAAAAGGCTCAAGAAACTTGCCCTTTAATCAAACAAGTTTTTGTCGCTTGTAATGATACTTATTCTGAAGATTTAGCTTTTGAAAGAAAATTATTTGTGATAAGAAAACAAGCAGAGCATTGGGCAAGAGAAGAAGGACTTCAAACGTATTTTGCAAGTTTATCTTCACAAACCATCGTTTATAAGGGGCTTTTAACACCTGAACAAGTAGATGCCTTTTATTACGATCTACAAGATACGGATTTTGTGTCCCCATTCGCTTTAGTGCATTCCCGTTTTAGCACAAATACGTTTCCGACGTGGGAACGTGCTCATCCGAATCGATACATTATCCATAACGGAGAAATCAACACCCTACAAGGCAACATGAACTGGATGAAGGCACGAGAGAAACAATTTGTTTCAGAAGCTTTTGGGGAAGATATCGAAAAACTGCTTCCTATTCTTGATGCAGATGGCAGTGATTCTTCGATCCTTGATCAAGCCTTTGAATTTTTTGTACTGGCTGGGAGAAAACCTTCACATACGGCGATGATGCTTATCCCAGAACCATGGAGTGAGAACCCTCATCTGGAAGAAGAGAGAAAAGCTTTTTATGAGTATCATAGTTGTTTAATGGAGCCATGGGATGGACCGACAGCAATCTCGTTTACAGACGGTAAACAAATTGGCGCGATACTCGATCGAAATGGCCTTCGTCCAGCGAGGTATTATGTAACGAAGGATGATTATATTATCTTCTCTTCTGAGGTTGGAGTTATTGATGTTGAAGAAGAGAATGTTCTTTATAAAGAGCGACTAAGTCCTGGTAGAATGCTTTTGATTGATCTCGAAGAAGGACGTATCATCACGGACAATGAGATCAAAACGGAAATGGCAAGTAAGGAACCATACGAACTATGGCTTACAAATGGGCTTCATCACCTAGATCAAGATAGCGAAGAGACGGAGATCATAGTAGAAAATGTAAGAAGGAAGCAAAGAGCTTTTGGATATACGTATGAAGATATTCATAAATATTTAATTCCTGTCATTACTGAAGGAAAAGATCCGATCGGTTCTATGGGTAATGATACACCTTTAGCAGTTCTGTCCGATAATCCTCAATCACTATTCAATTATTTCAAGCAGCTCTTTGCGCAAGTTACGAATCCACCGATCGATGCTATTCGTGAGAAGATTGTTACTTCAACGATGACGCTGCTTGGGGCTGAAGGAAATCTCTTACATCCAGGACCGCAGAATGCTAAAAGAATTCAATTGAATTCTCCTGTGTTAACAACGAATGAGTTTAATCAAATCACAGACAACATGATTTATGAATTCAAAACAACTGTTCTACAGACTTTATTTTCGGAAGATTTGGAACTCGGTTTAATAAACTTGTTTAAAAGTGCAGAAGAAGCGATACAAGATGGAGCAACTTTATTAGTTTTGTCAGACAGAGAAATGAGTGAATCTTCTATTCCGATTCCTGTTTTACTTGCTGTTAGTTCTCTACATCATCATCTCGTAAAAGAAGGATTGCGCACCAAAGTAAGTTTGGTGGTTGAATCAGGTGAAGTTAGAGAAGTTCATCATTTTGCAGCGCTCATTGGATACGGTGCAGATGCTATCTATCCATATTTAACTTATAAAACATTTGAAGAAGCGATTCTTGATGAACATATTAAACTTTCGTTATCAGAGACAGTCAAAACCTATAAACAAGGAATAACAGATGGCATCGTTAAAGTGATGTCAAAAATGGGTATTTCAACCGTTCAAAGCTATAGAGGCGCTCAAATTTTTGAAGCAGTCGGAATCGGCAAAGAAGTGATCGATCGATATTTTCCAGCTACGGCTTCTCAAATCGATGGAATCACGTTAGCTGAGATTGAAAAAGAGGCTACCCTTAGACATCAACAAGGCTTTAAAGAGACCATTGATGACACTTTAGATTCAGGTAGTGACTTTCAATGGAGGAATACTGGTGAACATCATGCTTTTAATCCAAAAACGATTCATACCCTTCAATGGGCTTGTCGGAAGAATGATTATTCACTTTTTAAAACGTTTTCAAAATTGGCAGATGACGAGAGAACAACTTTCTTAAGAAACTTATTCTCATTTGCTCCTGAAACAAAATCTATACCACTCCATGAAGTTGAACCTGTAGAAGAGATTGTAAAGCGCTTCAAAACTGGTGCTATGTCTTTCGGTTCTCTCAGTCAAGAAGCACATGAGTCTCTTGCTATAGCAATGAACCGTCTAGGCGGAAAAAGCAATAGTGGTGAAGGCGGAGAAGATCCAGCGCGTTTTGTTCCAGATGAACTTGGCAATAACCGAAGAAGCAGCATTAAACAAGTTGCTTCAGGTAGATTCGGTGTGAAAAGCCACTATCTTGTAAATGCAGATGAACTGCAGATCAAGATGGCACAAGGAGCTAAACCAGGTGAAGGTGGACAGTTGCCTGGCAATAAGGTCTATCCTTGGGTAGCAGATGTCCGTGGATCAACGCCAGGAGTAGGTCTGATCTCCCCGCCGCCACATCATGATATCTATTCGATCGAGGATATGGCCCAATTGATCCATGACCTTAAGAACGCTAATCGCGAAGCAAGAATTAGTGTTAAGCTTGTGGCGAAATCCGGTGTTGGAACGATAGCTGCCGGTGTTGCAAAAGGCGCAGCTGATGTAATCGTTATAAGTGGTTATGACGGTGGAACTGGAGCTTCACCGAAGACAAGTATCAAACATACTGGACTTCCTTGGGAGTTAGGACTTGCTGAAACACATCAAACGTTGATGCTTAATGGACTTCGTGAACGTGTCACCCTCGAGACAGACGGGAAGTTGATGACAGGTAAAGATGTTGTGCTTGCAGCATTGTTAGGCGCTGAGGAATATGGTTTTGCTACAGCACCACTCGTTGTATTAGGTTGTATCATGATGCGTGCTTGTCATCTTGATACATGTCCAGTAGGTGTAGCTACACAGAATCCCGAATTAAGAAAAAAATATATGGGTGACCCAGATCATGTTGTCAATTACATGAGATTCGTGGCTGAAGAAATTCGTGAGATCATGGCTGAACTCGGTTTCCGTACGATGGAGGAAATGGTCGGGCGCACTGACGTTTTAACAGTTGGAGATCGTGCGAAAAATCACTGGAAAGCGAAGCATCTCGACTTATCAAAGCTTCTTTATCAAGCAGACGGTATTCGTACGAAACAGACTTCTCAAAATCATAAGATTGATCAATCACTCGATATGAATGAGATCTTACCGAAACTGCAGTCTGCCTTAGAAACGAAGAAGGCTGTTTCATTCAACCTTCCAATTAAGAACACGAATCGTGTAGCAGGTACGATTGCTGGTAGTGAAATAACGAAACGATTTGGTGAAGAAGGTCTTGCTGAAGATACTGTAACGCTTAACTTTAGCGGATCTGCTGGACAAAGCTTTGGAGCATTCGTGCCACGAGGCATGACTCTCTATCTGAACGGCGACAGTAATGACTATTTTGGAAAAGGCTTATCAGGAGGCAAATTGATTGTTGCACCTCCTAAAATGGCTGAATATTTAGCTGATGATAATGTCATCTTAGGAAATGTTGCTTTTTATGGAGCAACGAGTGGTGAAGCTTACATTAACGGCTTAGCTGGAGAAAGATTTGCAGTTAGAAACAGTGGGGCTAACATTGTTGTCGAAGGAATCGGAGACCATGGCTGTGAATATATGACTGGTGGTCGAGTAGTTGTCCTAGGAGATGTTGGAAAGAATTTTGGAGCAGGTATGAGTGGAGGTATCGCTTATATCTACACACATCAGCCTCTTTTATTAAAACAATTGTGTAATAAAGAAGGTATTGAGTTTGAAAGATTAATGGATTCTGAAGAAACAGAAACAGTCAAGCAGATGATTATTAATCATTTTTCATACACTCAAAGTAAAAAAGCTTCAGCAATCCTTCAAAACTGGAAAGTGGAACAGTCACATTTTGTGAAAGTCATTCCACATGATTACAAAGAAATGATTAAGAAAATAGAAGAAGAGAAAATAGCTGGATATTCCGAAGATGAAGCGATTATGAACGCTTTTGAAGCAGGTTCAAGCGCAGCGAAAGCAAGTGGCAGACCTGGACCGACAAAATTAATCCTGAAATAAATTGAGATGAGAGGAGAGATTTTACATGGGAAAACCAACCGGATTTTTGGAATACCCGAGAGAAGAAACGATAGAGAGAAAGCCTCTCCAACGTCTTAAGGATTGGAAAGAGTATACAAAAAAACAACCAGAAGATATGTTAAAAAGGCAAGGCGCTAGATGCATGGATTGTGGTACACCTTTTTGTCATATTGGTATCGAGATTAATGGGGCTGCTGCAGGCTGCCCTATTAACAACCTGATACCTGAGTGGAATGATTTGGTTTATCGCGGAAAATGGAAAGAAGCGCTTGATCGTTTGATGAAAACAAACAATTTTCCTGAATTCACAGGACGGGTTTGTCCTGCTCCTTGTGAAGGATCATGTACAGTTGAATTAGCTGGACCTGCTGTAACCATAAAGAACATTGAAAAAGCAATTATTGATAAAGGGTTTGAAAACGGCTGGATCCAACCTAGGATTCCAGAAAGAAGAACAGGAAAAAAAGTAGCTATTGTAGGTTCAGGACCAGCTGGACTTGCTGCTGCTGACCAGCTGAACCAAGCGGGGCATTCTGTTACCGTTTATGAGAGAGCAGACAAAGCGGGCGGATTGTTAACGTATGGAATTCCCAATATGAAGTTGGATAAAGATGTTGTGGAAAGAAGAATCAAATTATTAAGACAAGAGGGTATTGATTTTATTCTTAACACAGAGGTGGGAAAAGATGTTACCTCTGAGGAACTAAAGATTCAATATGATTCTATAATTCTATGTACAGGTGCACAGAAACAAAGAGATTTAACTCTTCAAGGAAGAGAAGCTGATGGTGTTCATTTTGCTATGAACTATTTAACACAAGCAACGAAGAGGCTGTTGAACATCGAAGTTTCTGAACCACTTATTGATGCAGAAGGTAAGAATGTAATCGTAATTGGTGGTGGCGATACTGGTGCTGACTGTGTGGCAACGGCTCTTCGACAAAAGTGTAAGAGTGTAGTTCAATTTGGTAAGCACCCTAAACTTCCTGATGTGCGCAGTGATGCAAACATGTGGCCAGAGCAACCTAACATTTTCACAATGGATTATGCCTATGAAGAAGCTACTGCTCAATATGGACATGATCCAAGAGAGTACTCCGTTCAAACGAAAAAAATCGTATCAGATCATAATGGTCGATTAAAAGAACTTCATACGATTCAGATGAAAAGAACATCAGATGATGCAGGAAATATGGTTTTTGAAGAAATTCCTGGATCTGAAAAAATCTGGCCAGCTGATCTTGTTTTCATCGCGATCGGTTTTGAGGGTACAGAACTGCCAGTCTTAAAAGAATTTGGTGTTGAAGTTAAACATAACAAAGTAGATGCTGAACATGGTGACTATAGAACAAATGTAGATGGAGTATTTGCAGCAGGTGATTCTAGACGTGGTCAAAGTTTAATCGTTTGGGCGATCCAAGAAGGACGTGATTGTGCACGTCAAGTGGATCTATCGTTGATGGGAAGTACGATTTTGCCTTAATACTTTTTTCCATGCTACAATAAACTCCAAAAGCCAAAAGCTTTTTATATATGATAAAATAGGGCTTAGGCTAAAACAATTCTTTTATTTATAAGGAGTAGACGCATGGAAAAAGTACTTATTTTTGGACATAAAAATCCAGATACTGACACGATTACATCAGCTCTCGTTTACGCTGACTTGAAGACTAAATTAGGACAAAACGTAGAAGCTATTCGCCTAGGTGAGATCAATGGTGAAACACAATATGCATTAGATTATTTTAAAGCTGAACTTCCTCGTTTAGTTGAACATGTTTCTGCTGAAGCAAACGCGGTAATCTTAGTTGACCATAATGAACGTCAACAAAGTGCAAATGACATTGACAAAGTAAGAGTATTAGAAGTTATTGACCATCATCGTATCGCGAATTTTGAAACAAGCGATCCTTTATACTATCGTGCTGAACCTGTTGGCTGTACAGCTACAATCTTAAACAAGATGTACAAAGAGAAAGGCGTTCAAGTTGAGAAAAACATTGCCGGACTTATGCTTTCTGCCATTATTTCTGACTCATTGTTGTTTAAATCACCTACTTGTACAGAAGAAGATGTTGCCGCAGCACGCGAGCTTGCTGAAATTGCTGGTGTAGATGCGGAAAAGTACGGTCTAGAAATGCTAAAAGCAGGTGCTGACTTAAGTGATAAATCTGTTGAAGAATTGATTTCACTTGATGCTAAAGAATTTAACATTGGTGAAAACAAAATTGAAGTTGCTCAAGTGAATACGGTTGATGCTAGCGATGTACTAAAGCATCAAGAAGACTTGGAATCAGCGATTACTAAAGTGATTGCTGACAAAGGTCTAGACCTGTTCATGTTTGTTGTAACAGATATTTTAACAAATGATTCGACAGCGTTAGCTCTTGGTAAGAGATCACAATCTGTTGAAGAAGCTTATAACGTTAAATTAGAAAACAATACAGCCATCCTTAAAGGTGTTGTTTCTCGTAAAAAACAAATCGTACCTGTTTTAACAGAAGCGATGAGCAAATAAATGAAGATTTTAAAGGGTAATGCCATACTACGGCTTTGCCCTTTTACTTTGTTATACAAAGGTCGTGTTTCTTAAAAATAGTTGACAATCTAAAAGAGACTGCTATCATTTAAGACAGAAACCAACTATATAAAAACGAACCACTAGGGGTGCCTTTTATAAGGCTGAGATCAAAGTGCGACTTTGAGACTCTTAGAACCTGATCTGGATTATACCAGCGTAGGGAAGTGGTGTTGCGGAGTCTTTATTCCTGTTTTGAATTCTCCATATACAACCACTTTCTTAGCTGAGAGTGGTTTTTTTGTTGGATAAAACAAGGAGGATTCATATGAACACATTTACTGATATCTTGCGAGAAAGAGCGGCTTCTATTTGGGAAGCGAACCTTCAACATCCATTTGTGAAGGGAATTGCAGATGGTGACCTTTCTTTAGAACGCTTCAGGTACTATGTATTACAAGATTCGTATTATTTATCTCATTTTGCAAGAATACAAGCGATGGGGGCTGCAAGAGCTGAGGATTTGTATACGACTTCTAGAATGGCAGCACATGCACAAGGTACAAATGACGCGGAGTTAGGACTTCATGAGACATTTATGAAACAGCTTGGAGTGACAGAAGAAGAACTAGCTGATTTTGAACCTGCTCCCACTGCTTACCATTATACATCTCACCTTTACCGAGTTGCAGAGTCTGGAAGTTTGGGAGAAATTATCGCAGCCATTCTGCCTTGTTATTGGATCTATCAAGAGATTGGTGAAACATTCAAAGGGGCGACACCACAAGAACCCATCTATCAAGAGTGGATCGCTGCATATGGCGGTGAATGGTTCACAGAACTTGTACAAGAGCAGATTGATAGACTGAATCAATTGGCTGAAAAAGCAAGCGATGTGGAGAGAAATAAGATGATTCAACATTTCTTGATCAGTTGTCAGTATGAGTATTCCTTCTGGGAGATGGCTTATACATTGGAAAAATGGACGATTCCATTCAGCCTGACCACGTCGACGATCGGGAGTGAAGGGTAGTATGCAAAAGGGGTTAAAGTTAACGGATATCCTTGTAACAATCGTAATCTCTATCGCATTTGGCATACTGTATAAGATTTGGGGACCTCTGTATTATGCCGTAAAACCGTTTGGCCTTCACATCGATCAGTTGATATATGGGATGTGGTTCATGGCGGCGACAGTTGCATTCCTAATCATTCGAAAGCCTGGAGTTGCCCTATTGGCTGAAATTGCTGCTTCTTCAGGAGAATTTTTGATGGGTTCTGAATTTGGACTTGAAGTGTTACTATACGGACTCATTCAAGGATTGTTTGCAGAATTTATCCTATTCGCATTTCGTTATAAACGATTTGACCTTTTCATCATCTCACTTGCTGCACTAGGTTCATGTACAGGATCTTTAATCATGGACTTTTACAAAGGATATATCGGTGATCTTTCAACATGGAATCTAACATTATTTATCGTATTTAGAATAATCGGTTCTATCTTGTTTACAGGATTGTTTGCCGTTTCTATCGCAAAAGCTTTAGAGGCTACAGGTGTGACGAATTTAGTACGATCTTCGTCAAAAAAGGATCATGAAGCGTTAGATCAATAACTGAGGTGGTTGGATGACAAGCGTAACTTCTGTGAGAAATCTGAGATTAAAGTTTCCAGGCGAATCAAAAATGCTGTTTAGAGATATGAGTTTGTCTATTAATCGTGGTGAAAAAGTGCTTCTTCTTGGCACCTCCGGATGTGGCAAATCCACATTGTTGCAGGTTCTTTCTGGACTAGTACCACGAACAATTGATATTCCTATGAAATGTGATGACATACAAATCCCTGATCAATGGGGATTTGTATTTCAAGATCCTGATACTCAGTTCTGTATGCCCTATGTTGATGAAGAATTAGCATTTGTTCTTGAGAACTTGGAAGTGCCTCGTGAAGAGATGTCTAGCAAGATTTGTTCTTTATTAAAAGAGGTTGGTCTTGAGCTTGAGAACATTCATACACCGATTCAACATCTATCTGGTGGGATGAAGCAACGATTAGCGATTGCATCTGTATTAGCACTGAAACCAGATGTCATATTTTTAGATGAACCGACTGCTTTTATTGATGAAAAGGGTACAGAACAAATTTGGGAAACGGTAAAAAGAATATGGAAAGATAAGACGTTGATCATTGTTGAACATAAAATTGAGAAAATCCTAGATTTCGCTGATCGTCTCATTGTATTTACTCCAGATGGAGAAATTCTTGCTGATGGAAACACTTCAATGGTCTTTACTCATTATAAGGAAAAGATCAAAGAGTTTGGAATTTGGTACCCTGGTGCATGGGATGATTATAAACGAGAACCAATCATGAATAACAAGAAAGAACTACCAAACACCATGAAGTTACAGATTTTCAAAGGATATCGAAACAAAGAAGTTAAGATCGTGGTAGATCACTTAGTAGTCCATTCAGGAGAATGGGTCACAATAATGGGTGAAAACGGAGCAGGAAAGAGTTCATTATTATTGGCTCTGATGCAGCTCATAAAAACATCTGGAGACTATTTTATCAATGATGTACCTATTCGAAAAACGAAAGACATCTCTGGACTTCTTTACCTCGTATTTCAGAACCCTGAATATCAATTTTTAACAAATTCAGTTCATGATGAAATAACCTATGGATTAAAAAACGACCAAGAAATTGAATCCGATGTAAAAGAGATACTCTCTTCTCTGGAGTTGACAAGCAAAAAGGAGCAGCATCCTTATCAATTATCTGTTGGTCAGAAGAGACGTCTAAGTGTGGCCACTGCTTTTTTACAAAAACCAAATATTTTGCTTCTTGATGAACCAACTTTTGGTCAGGACTCTTTAAACACGTTTAAGATTTTGGAAATGATCGAACAAGAGCGTCAAAAAGGAACGATCATTCTCATGGTCACACATGATCATCATATTACCGAACGTTTTGCAACACGGTTATGGGAGGTACAGAACGGTAGAATTGTAACTGATCTTCAACTCAATAAAGGTGGTAACGTACAGAGGGGGATTCTGCATGAATTCATTATTTAGTGGGAAGTACACTTGGTTACACAGCATAAATCCATCTCTAAAACTACTAACAATATTGGGTCTGTTCATATTAGCCATCAACATTCATTATCTTAACTTCATGGTCGGTTTTTCTTGCGTGATCTTAACATTGTTTATATTTGGTACAGGATATTCTTATAAGCAATTACTCTTACTATCTCTGCCCTTTTTGTTTGTTTTTCTATCAACTTCTTCTTCCATGATTCTATTTGGAAAGGGAGAAACGATCTTGTTTAAATGGGCATATATTCAAATATCAGAGGAGAGTTTGATAAGAGGCATTCATTTAGGATTTAGAGCTTTATCATTTGCGATACTTGGATTGATATTTGCTTTAACTACCAAACCAGTTATGCTGTTTTATTCTCTCATGCAACAACTTAAACTGCCACCGAAGTTTGCTTATAGCTTCATGGCAGCCATTCGATTAATCCCTATCATGATTGAGGAATACCAAATTATTATCAATGCTCAAAGAGTTAGAGGAATCGAACAAAAAAATCACTTGCTTAAAAAAATAGAGAGGCTAGCGATTCCTTTATTATCACAAAGCATTCGTAGAGCTTATCGTATAGCCGTTTCAATGGAAGCAAAACGATTTCAATCGAACAGAAAAAGGACCTTTTATTATGAGGTCGGTTTTTCAAGAAATGATCTAATATTCTTATGCTATTTTCTTGTTCTGATAGGACTCGCCTATCTCCTTTCTAACCACTATCCATTCCTACCAAACACGGATGTGAGATATTTATCTGATTGAGAGACTGAAACTATATTCCTTCAGTCTCTTTATTTCATTAAGATGATGTTATCATTTTGTTTCATCAGCACGGTATGTCTGCCTTCTTTTATCTTCATATATATAGCGTTAGATACACGAAGCTTCTTACCATTCTCAAAGAAAACCATGTAATGTGGTTCTGTTACGAATGAATCTCCAATGCTAATTACTTTATCCGTTCTTTCCTTTTTAACGATGAAACCTCGATACTCACTTATATTAAACTCATCCTTTAAATAACCAGACCATGCAAAGAACAACAGAAACCCCGCAATAAATGTACAAACGGTCGAGCTTACTTTTTGCATTTTCTCACCTCAGTTTTGTTTATGACGAAAAAAAGAAAACAATAGAAGGGTTTGCATCAAATTGATCTAATACTAATGAAACAATAAAATTACCTTTTTTCTTTTTTAATCAACTTGTTATGCCATGAAGTGAGCAATAGCAATGCGAGGAGTGAACCGAGTAGCGTAAGTGACATATCCCATTGAGCATCCCAAATATCTCCTTGAGCACCAACAAAGTCTTTTGTTTCACGTTTTGCTATCTTGCCCGCGATCCATTCAACAATTTCATAGAGTGCTGCTATTGCCAACGTAATACTTATTGCAATAAATTGGACCCATTTTCCTAAACGCAAAGGTGTATTTAAAAGCAGAATCTCGCGTATAACAATCGCCAACAAACCTTTCATAAAGTGGCCAAAGCGATCATAGTGATTGCGGTTCAAATCATAGTGCTGCTGCAGCCAATCGAAAAAGGGAACGTCATCATAGGTATAATGTCCACCTATGAATGTCAAAATCGATAATAAAGCAATGATGCAATATGTAAGAGAAGTGAACCTTAGTTTTTTATAAAGGAAGAAAACGAAGATTATAGCGATAACAGATGGAGCAACTTCTAGTATCCATATTGGATAATGTGCAGGTTTAATAAGTGACCACAGAAAAAAGAAGAAAGCGATGATTAATAGAACCACATGGATTTTGTTAACTTTCATGATCTATCCCTCACAATCTAACATTAGTATTGATATGAAGTTAGAAACGTATTCTTTTGTTGCGTAAAAACAATTTTAAATAAGGATGTGATACATCATGACTAAAAAAATCGCAGTGGCTATTCTTCATGGAATCGGTAATCAAAACGAGGATTTTTCAGATTTGTTTATTGAAGTGCTTACTAAAAGATTCTCTCAACAGATTAAACCTTTTTATGCAACTCCTGAAAAAGAACTGATCATCCAACCTATATACTGGGGAAGTGTTTTTAACGAAAGGGAATCACACTTGTGGCAAAGACTTAATAAAGAAGACAATTTAGATTTTAAGCAGTTAAGACAGTTTGTCATCCACTTTTTTGGTGATGCCATTGCCTACCAGCCTGTAGCCGATCACAATCCGAACTATATTAAAGTACATGAGGTATATGCTAGGGGACTTCGAAAATTAAGTGAAGTGGCTGGTGAAGATGCACCACTCTTTGTCATTGCACATAGTTTAGGTACCGTGATTTCGAGTAATTATTTTTATGATCTACAATTCATTTCTGAAGAAATATCTGAAGATGTCTTGCGAAACATGAAAAAGACTCCTTTAGAAAAAGGCGAGACTCTAACCAGCTTTTATACATTAGGAAGTCCATTGGCGTTATGGGGTCTCAGGTATGCAGATTTCGATAAGCCCATACAAGTTCCATCGCCACATCTAAAGGATCATTACCCTGAGATTCAAGGAAAATGGGTAAATATGTACGATAAAGATGACGTGTTCGGTTATCCTCTGAAAACGATCAATGACTCTTATGATCGAGCAATTGCTGTTGAGAAAGAAATAAATAGCGGCGGCATTATAAGTAGTTCTACACCACTCTCTCACAATAATTACTTTAAAACGAATGAAGTCATCAATGACATTGGTGATGATTTAGCTGAAATATGGAAGCAGTTAAATTTAGCACCTCAGCGAAAATAACGTTTCTTCTCGTCCACGAATACATTAAAACATCTTATTAAATGGACGGTTGCCGAATGGATAATCAGCAAAAACAACAAATTGGCGGTGTTATACAGGCAATTGGAACAGTCATTTCGGCGATTGCCAACACGCCGATTTCGGTCTTTAGTGATCAGTTTCAGGAAGATCTTGATTTAATAGGAAATGTTCTGCAAGCTACTGGAAATGGTTTAATTGCTGATGGACAAATCCCGTTTACCCTCAAGAGAATCGGAAATGAAGTCCAAGCCATTGGAAATACGACGGTAATCGCAGGTATGGTCTTACCATTAGAAGATGATACTTCTCAAGTCTTGAATATTAAAGGGAACTTACTTCAAGCATTTGGGGCAGGGATTGTTCTAGGTGTTGAATACGACAACGAACTAGGCGATTCACCCTCGAATCAGGGGATAACCATTATTTCAAATTTACTTCAAGTTTCTGGAAACTCATTACAGGCATTAGGTGGGAAATTTGAACTTGACCATCCGAATGAAGATAAAAGCTATAGTGAATCCTTAATATTTGCAGGAAGTTGGATCCAGGCTGCCGGTGCCGTGATTTCAGCGTTACCACGTCAGTAAAGGGGAGATACAAGTGGAGGAATTTCATAGTACTATTAATCGTTTTATAACCGAGAATAATATAGATGGCATTCATATGGTTTTAAGGGAATCATGTCATTCTGTACAGGATGCTGCTAGAGCAATAAATGTATCCCAACATGATTTCGTAAAAAACATTTGTCTTTTAGATAATAAAGAACAGCTCATCTTAGCCATTGTGAAAGGTGAAGACCGGGTGAGCACCACACGTGTTGGAAAGGCTCTGAATATTGAACGCCCTCGTCTCGCAACAGAGGATGAAATATTAGCTCATACTGGATTTCCTGCAGGAGGAGTCCCGTCATTTGGATTTAAAGCCATTTTTTTAGTTGATCCAAAAGTAACGGAGCTTTCATACATATACACGGGAGGCGGCTCTCAGTTGTCATTGATAAAAGTAGAAACAAATAGTATGTTACAAGCAAACAAAGGACAAGTCATTCGAATTAGAAAATAAAAAATCTTAATAATCCCCGAAAAAAAAAACAAACATCCCATCATTCATCTATGGGATGTTTAAGTCTTTAATAAAGTGAAATATTAATCATTTTTTGAGATCATATGATGCATTTGAGCGCGCAATACCCATTTTAAGAGAGGAGGTACTGCAAAAAAGATAAAAAGAATTCGGAAAAGTTGATAACCTGTAATCATCGTAACATCCGCTTTCAGCTCATGTCCGATAATCCCCATCTGATCAGCTCCCCCAGGTGCCATACTCAGGAAACTAGTGATGAAAGAAAAGTTAAATTGATACATCAGCAAAAAACTTAGAAGAAGTGCGAAACTTACCAACATGATTCCGCTGATCAAGGCTATTGGAATCATACTAGCTTTTTTTCTAAGCTTTTCAGGCTTCAATAATAATCCAATATAGCCCCCGATTAAAAATTGAGAAACATCGAGTATTGAAGCGGGAAGAGGAGGTCCTTTGAAACCAACTATATTTAAAGCAGCAATTCCTAGAATTGGACCAAGCAGAAAAGCTGTAGGTAGTTTTATTTTTTTTCCTAACAGTGCCATTCCAACTGAAAATAGTCCAAATAGAATAATCTGTGGAAAAAAGGCAGAAGAGGTTCCTTCCGAGATCACATCAGGAATAGTAGCAGAACTTCCTGAGGAAAAAATGGGACTGAAAATCAGAAAGGGAACAGCGAATATGATAACGATGAGACGTGTCACTTGAAAAAACGTAACGGTTGTAATATCAATTCCCTTAGTCTCTTCTGCAAAAGTAATAATTTGTGATAGACCACCAGGAATTGAACTGGTAAGTGCAGTCGGGAAATTGATCGAGGTAGTACGAGATATTATAAAAGCCATCCCTGAACAGATTAATAATAATAAGATCGTCATGAATGCCATGGATGGCAAGTGAGTAATCATAAGTTTTAACGTATCTTTTGTAAACGTTAAACCGATTGAATATCCTACGATGATTAAACCCGTATTTCTTAAAAAAACTGGCCAGTATAACTGGGTCCAACTTAGTTGATTTACAATCAATACAGCAGTCATAGTTCCTAAAAGCCAAGGTATTGGCAAACTGAATCTGTTGAATAAGAGACCACCTACTAACGCGATACTCAATGTTACTAAAAGTTGAAAACTCTTATGTTGATTTAAACTATTATACTTCATTGCAAAACCTTCTTATTATGTTTGCTTGTGTAAACTAACAAACTTCTTTATTTGTTCAAATCTATACATATACTTTGCGATCCACTTCTTACAAACCAAATAGGATCTTTGGTAGATGGGATTTTGAATGAAAGTATAAAAAAATGTGAAAATAAAAACTGGCCAACCCATCATGAGACCAATCAATAATACAAGGCACTCCATGGATATCCTTACTCTACTTATTGAAAATCCAGCACTTGAACCGTAATGGCGAAGATTAATTACCCTATAAAAAAAGAATAGATTAATAGCATACTTCACCATAAACTCCTCTTTACCAAAATAACCCTATAATTATCTTTGACTATAAAGTAATTTGAGAAAAAATGAAAAGAAGTTGCTTACTTTTTATCGCTTTATAAAAATGAAGGATTTCACATATGCATTTGTCGAAATAAGAATGTCTAACAAATATAACAGGAGTATTGAATATGGAATACATTAAAGAAGCAAAGGAACACGATCTTGATTCATTGACTGAATTAGCTTTAGCATTATGGCCAGATATTGAATTCATTGATCTGAGAAAAGAATTCAAACAACTTCTAAATTCTGATAAGGATAAAGTGATTGTATATTTAATGCATGCTAAACTCATTGCATTTATTCATATTTCCGTTAGAAGTGATTATGTCGAAGGATCTAAAGACAGTCTAACAGGGTTTATTGAAGGCATTTATGTAAAACCAGAGTATAGAAAGAAGGGCATATCAAAAAAATTAATAGAAAAAGGAGAAAGCTGGTTAAAGACAAAAGGTTGCAGTCAGATAGGTTCAGATATTGAACAGTCCAATGACACGAGTTATCACTTTCATAAAAGTGTAGGTTTTAAAGAAGTGAATCGTTTGATTGCTTTCATTAAAGAGATAGAGTGAGTGTAACAGGCATAAGTATGAATAAAGGGTTTCTTAAGGCACATCTCTGTGTCTTTTTTATTTGGAGAGAAACGAAAGTATATATCGAATTAAAAAGGTTAAACCTGTTAATCAATGATATTTTAAGAAAAGTTGTAGGTTGTTTTAGTCAATTACTGTTTGAGATTGATTTCGTGAGGTGACAATAGTTTGAAACGAAAAATTCTGCTTATTATAAGTACTACCTATGCCATATTTATGGCTTACCTATGTTTTTATTATTTTTCAAAAGGTGAGACACACAGTTATCAGGTGGCATTCGGTGGTATATTCTGCGGGCTAATTCCATTATGTTTAATTCTATTCACTAAGATTAAATTCAATATGCCTATTATGATATCATACTTTGCTTTTTTGTTTGCATCGCAGTATTTAGGATCTATCTTAGATTTCTATCGGTTAGGGTGGTGGGATACCTTCTTACACCTTTTAAGTGGAACATTACTAGCTTTTGTAGCCATTGCCCTTTATGAGAGGATGACGCACCAAGAAGCTAGGAAAGAGATTTCTTATTGGCTAGTTTTTTTATTTGTTCTGTCTTTTTCTGTATTTGGTGGGGTGGTTTGGGAGATCTATGAATTCAGTATGGATCAATTCTTTGGAATGAGCTTACAAGGCGGAGGGAATTTTGACACCATGGTGGATTTACTTGCCGATACGGCTGGAGCAATCGTAATTGCAATAATTGCTGCTTTTAGGATGAAAAAAAGGTTTAACATGTCATAAAAAGTTTTACGCATATTAATTAGATAATATGCGTTTTTCACCATGGTATAAACGGTTTGTAAATTAAGAGATGTTTTTCAGCCAACTAATTAATCTTATAATCTCAAAAGGTCTATACCAAGTGATGATAAAAATCACAAGTATAGAGAGAGCAAGGGTTATGAATTTTGTGTTTCCATTTTCATTTAGAAAAAATGCTGTAAAACATAGCATAGCCCCAAGCAGGATAATGAGAAATCCCCCTAGAACCTTCCATTCAGAATAACCTATAAAATCTCCATTAAAAATAATTTAAAGTCCTAACATTAGAAAGACCAGTGACCACGTACTACTTTTTTTCATGGCATTTACCTCCAATCTCATTTTACCATTTTATGGGTAAGGGTGATATTCTTATTAAAATAAAAAAATAAATGAAAAGCCCATTGACCTTCACGTGGCGTAAAGGTGTAGAGTTAAATGTGTCAGGAGGTGATCACATTGGAATACACCATACAAAAGCTTGGCCAACTAGCAGGAGTAAGCACCAGAACATTAAGATATTATGATGAGATAGATATTCTTAAGCCGGCAAGAATAAACTCGTCAGGATATCGAATTTATGGTAAAGCAGAGGTGGATCGATTACAGCAGATTTTGTTTTATAAAGAGCTCGACCTCCCGCTTCATCAAATTAAAGAAATCATCACATCGCAAAGCTTCTCACCAGCTGAAGCACTTCGTGAACACCGTGAAAAACTCCTGAACAAACGAGAACAGTTAGACCGTCTGATATTAAATGTAGAGCAGACGATCGCTGCGAACGAAGGGAGAATAACGATGAAAGATAAAGAGAAGTTTGAAGGATTTAAAAAACAGATGGTTGAAGAAAACGAACAAAAATTCGGTAAAGAAATCCGTGATAAATATGGAGATCAAGTTGTTGATCAATCAAATAAGAAAGTATTGAATATGACTCAAAGTGAGCATGACAAAGCTACACAACTTGCAGAGAAAATTCACACGGTACTTGCGGAAGCATTCAAAACAGGAGACCCTGCTGGTGATTCAGCGCAAGAAGCAGCTGAGCTTCATAAGGAGTGGTTGATGTTGTACTGGCACGAATATAGCAAAGAAGCACATGCGAATCTTGCGCAGATGTATGTGGACGACGAACGTTTCACTGCCTATTATGATAAAGAACAGCCAGGAACCGCTGCATTTTTACGAGATGCTATCCACATTTATACAGATTACAAATAAATATTAAAATGTTACACCATCTCTAAGGGAGGAAACCATCTTGGTTTTCTTCTTTTTGTTTTATTCATCTCTTCAATTCGTTAAACTATGAATAATGAGTAAGAAGGGATGAACAGTTATGACTAAAAAATTATATTATTCTTCGCCATATACAACAAATTGGGAAACAACTGTAAAAACAACTTTTGAGAAAAACGGAGAATTTTTTGTGATCTTAGAAAGTACCGCTTTTTATCCTACCGGTGGTGGTCAACCATTTGATACAGGTATGATTGGCGGAAATGATGTACTCGATGTTTTTCTCGAAAATGAAGAAGTGATACATAAGGTGAGGAGTCTGCCTGAAACTTCCTCAGTAACCTGTGAGTTAGACTGGGATAGAAGATTAGATCATATGCAGCATCATACCGGACAACATCTATTATCTGCTGTTTGTTACTCTTTATATCAAGCACGTACCATTAGTTTTCATTTAGGTTCTGAAATCGCAACGATTGATATTGAAACAGACACACTGAGTCAACATCAAATGGATACCATAGAAAAAGCCGTTAATCAGGAGATTTATAAAAACAGAACAGTACATACATACTTCGTTTCCGATCAAGAGCTTCAACAATTGCCGCTATTAAAGATGCCGAAAGTGAAAGAGAACATTCGAATTGTTCAAATTGAAGGTATTGAGCATAATGCATGTGGTGGTACTCATGTTCGTTCAACCGGTGAGATTGGAATCATCAAACTTTTGAAAGCCGAAAAACAAAAAGGTGCCACACGATTGTATTTTAAATGTGGTCAGCGTGCACTAGTAGACTACAATGAAGCGTTAAAACTGCTTACGATGATCTCAGGCAAGTTTAATACGGGTCGAGATGAAGTGATGAACCGTCTTGAAAAATGGGAGAACAATCAAAAGGAATTAGAATTGGAGAACAGACGACTAAAAGAGGAGAACAATCATTTTCTAAGTAAAGAACTGATTTCTAAAGCAAGAGCAGGATTACTCATACATGTTTTTGAAGATAAAAGCTTTAATGATACAAAAGAGCTTGCAATAAAAATAGTGAGTGAGGAACCGTTATTGATCTTACTTGCTTCCTCATTAGAAAATCGTATCATCTTTATGCATGAAGGCTCTACTCATATTTCTTGCGGTAGTTTTTTAAAAGAAAACCTTAGCTCTTTTAATGGTAAGGGCGGCGGAAATGATAAATCTGCTCAAGCTGGATTTGGTTTACAAGAGGACATGATTCGTTTTATTGAATTCGTACAGGAGACTTTTAAAAATAATTAAGTATTCATTGATACTCTTTGAAGATAGTTGAATTCCACTTCAACCAAGTTACACAAGAAAAGAAATAAACATCCAAAAGCAACAAAAAGAGGAGGAGGCAACCAGCCCACTCCTCTTTTTCTACAATCAAATCAAAAAGATCGCCACGATGGTAGTTACAACTAATCCTATAAAAACAGGTTTGATGTTTCTTCTAGCGAGTTCAAATGGATCAACTCCGCAGATTGCAGCAGCTGGAATTAACGCCCAAGGGACGAGTGTACCTCCGCCGACCCAGATTGCCGAGATCTGACCAAGTGCTGTTAATGTTGCTGCTCCGGCTCCTATTGCGGTACCAAATATGTTTGCGACCGATCCTGCCAGTGAGATTCCTGAAAATCCTGAGCCATCGAGGCCGGTAATAGCCCCCACAGTAGTTAGTGTTATTGCCCCTACCTCTTTACTTAAAGGGACCACTGACGCAAGTGCTACACCTAAATCGTTAACGATTCCGTGAGATGTCTTTGGAAGGAAATCACCGATAATCTTAGCAAACCCTGAATCACCTAGATAAAAAAAGGCAGCGATCGGAATGACTGGACCAAACACTCTAAATCCAAACTGGAAACCATCAATCATATAAGAAGTTGTTTTCTCTAATCCTTTGTTCTTATGGCTGACCATCGTAATGAAAAGCAGAATCAATACAGAGGTTCCGCCAATAAGTGCAGTTGCATCTCCACCTTGAAGATTAAAAATGGACATCGCGGCTACATCCAGTGCAAACATGACAGGGATAAAGAGAGCAAAGAATTGTTTTTGCTTACTCGATAGCAAATTTAATTCCTGCTCATTTGAATTTTTTATTGGGTTAGCAGTAAGCCCTGTATTTGCGTTTAACTTCCCTGATTTCAAGTCCCGCTTTAAAAAGTAGAAAGCCGCTACTGTCGTTACAAGACCCATAACAAACACGAGTGGGAAACTCGCATGAATAACTTCACTTACTGGCAAACCTGCGGCATCAGCGGTTAGTTTAGGTGCTGCCTGAATGATGAAATCTCCGGATAGAGCAATACCATGGCCAAACAGGTTCATAGCCATAGCTACGCCAAGTGCAGGAAGACCAACCCGAATGGCAACGGGAAGAAGCACAGCACCCATGAGCGCCACTGCAGGTGATGGCCAGAAAAACCAAGAAATAATCATCATTAGAATACCTATCGTCCAATAAGCGAGTCCGGGTGTTCTAATGAGTTTTGAAAATGGAGAGATCATCACATCATTAATGCCTGTTGAAGTTAGAACTCTACTCATCGCAACGATTATGGATATTACAAGTATTGTAGGCAGAAGCTCAGTGATCGCATAAATAAAACTATTAAAAATACTGCTGACAGAACCCGTTAATGAACCAGTCGCAGTAATAGAGATTAAGAAGATACCGAGAATACTTATTAATGTAGTATCGCGTCTCTTAACCATAAAACCAATGATTAAACCGATAAAAACAACATAAATCCAATGCAGCGCTGTTAGTTCAACGCCCATCTGTATTCCTCCCCTTGAAATGGGTATTTAGCCCTTTCGTGATGTAATACAGAGTATGATGAGAAAGAAAAGGGTGTGAGGAGAACTTTTTCACTAGTAGTTGTTAGTGACACATAAAGGTAATTAATGTAAAATAATGACGTTGATACAGAAGTTAAGAAAGAGGTAACTACATGTTATCTCTTTTCTTTTTGTTACATACATTCAACAAAGGAGAAGATTAGGGGGCCGTATGATGGACCAGTCCAGATTCATAAAAGATCTAAACGAATTAAGAGAAGGAGGGTATGTAAAAAAGAAGGATTATTTAAACGTGCTTGATGGCTATTACAGATATAGAGAAGATATTAGAAATAAAGAAATCAATGAATCGATTTTACATACAGCAGAAGTTACGAATGATGAACCTAAACAAAATCCACAGCCAATAAAAACAATAACTCCACCACCAACAAAGCCGAAAGTGGTAATCACACCTGAACAGAGAAGAGAAAGAAATATTACAACCATTATGGCAGCGGGAGTGATTCTGCTTTTATTAGGAGGACTTACTCTAGCCACAAGCAACTGGGATGTTTTTAGCTCGATTACGAAAACAATGTTAGTTGGAGGGATTGCCTTATTATTTGGTGGCCTAGGCGTACTTTCGGAAAAAATACTTCAGATTAGAAAAACGGCGTTTACGTTCTTTGTTTTATTTGGTCTGTTTATTCCGATTACCGTACTCTCAGCGGGTTACTTTGAATTGTTTGGGAGTTGGCTCAGTTTTTATGGCGAGGGAAGATATATTCTAGGCGTTATGGCGGCTGTCGTCTGTACTCCAATCTATTATTATTTCGGGCAGTATTTTAAATCCAAGCTATTCAGCTGGCTTACTTATGTTGCGATCGCAATTGGATATGCGTATTTAATCCTATCGTTTGGATTAACCAAAGAAGCATTTTATTTTGTTTACGCATTAGGAAATGTAGGATTTATACTTTTATATCATTTCAAAAAAGCAAACCAATCGATATTTCTTCAAATCTTGCCTTTGTTTATACAAGCGAACCTGATACTATCGACGTTGTTCATTTTAATTCTATTTGAGAATCAACTTTATCAAAGTTTCAATATTATCTTAACCGCTGCATTATATTTGTCGATGAGGATGGTCAATCAAAGAAAAGAGTATGAGCTTTTCTTTATCGGGTTTATCACGTACGGACTTTATCAATTGATTCAAAACTCTTTGTTGATAGAATATCGTTTGTTTTTGATCGTCCTTATACCGATTATATTCGTAGTAGTTGCTAATTTTTCAGATGCTGGATTAAAAAAATATTATCAGCTTGCAAATGGTGCAATCTCTATACTTGCTTTTCTATATATAACCGTTGAAGGCGTGCTATTGTCTGTAGGAGAAGGCAGTGTGTGGTTGTTATTCGGGTATCTTGTTTTAGCAGGTAACTTTATATTCTTAAGCTACAACTCTACGTTTTTCTTCTTTAAATATTTGGCACCGTTCTACCTATTCTGTGCGTTTATGGAAGTGTATCATATGATGGGTGATCGCTTTGAAGATTATTTGACGCTAGCAATCGGTATCTCAAGCGCATTATCTTATTCGATCGGACAGTATCTCAAACCACTGAGCAGAACAAGCCTGTTTGTGGGCGGTGGAGGATTACTTATTAGCTTTCTATTATCATTGGAACTTGCTCACTATGGGCAAGGAAGTATGATTTCTGTCATTCTAACGATACTAACTGTTCGTCATTTTTTAATCGAGAATGGAAAAGAAAGAATGGTAGCCACTTGGCTGGTACCCATTTTCACTTTTTTTACATTCTGCCTTTTTGGGATGAAGTACTTGCCCTCACCGACATTATCATACTCTTTACTTCTTGGAAGTGTCGTCACTTTAATTGTCTATCTGTGGCAAAGAAAGCAGAAGCAGCTTGCAACTTCATTTGTATCCATTACAACCATAATGACGACTGTGAATTTTCTGGTCATCTTAGTCGAAAGTGATTTTACGTGGATAAAGATTTCATCGTCCATATTTCTAATGATAGTGTTATGGTTTTTCACTAAACATTTTAATTGGGCGCTCGGGTTCTCTGGTATTCAGATTTCCTTATTCTTTGCACTAAGTTATGTTGCAGAACTATTTGGAGTTTCATTAGGTACTGAGGAATCCGTTTATACGTTCATCATCATTTCCTATTTGTTATTAATGAGTAGCGAGGTATTCCAGAAGATCGACTCAAGCAGTGAATATCCAACGAAGGCTGTTTCTCACTTCATTACTTTACACATAGGTATTTATACTTTACTCGTAACAACTGTAGCAGTATCGTTCATACTACTTGCAACAGTGTATGGAGTTTACCTGTTTCGTTCTCGTAAGGAATATGAGATCAGATATAATCTTTACGTTAGTTTGATATTTTTAGCTATTGGTTTCCAATACTTTATTAGAGCATGGCTCACTCATGAAGGTCCTGTTGTTTACAGCATACTTCTAGCTGGTTTCTATTTTGTTGTTAACAATGAATGGAGAAAGCGATTAAGAGCTTTCATTGTACCTTTTTCTGTTATTTTCTTAGGAGAGTATATAACGATTAGAGGGTCTGATGAGGCGTTTCTTATTATCCATGCAGCAGTATTAGTCGGGTTTATAGTGTTCTATCAATCGTTAGAAAAATACTGGAAATACGCATCAGTATTCTTGTTGATCTACTTCATGATAGATTTAGAGGAATGGTTGTTAATAAATCGAATAACCAATGAAATGTATTCAATTGCTTGGTTTACCTCAGGCATACTCATTTCACTGGCAGGTATGTATTTCTATAAAAAGCTATACAGCCAATCTGATTTTCTTCAATTTGACTTCTTTGCAGTTTTTGGAATGATTTCTGTACTTATTGGATTGGTGCAATCGGAAAATTTCGTAACAACGTTTGGTCTGGTCATACTTGCTATTCTTTTCTATGCTCAAGGAAATCGATTATTGGATGTTCTGATCGGAAAGAGAATACTCCAAACGTGTTCCAGCTTGCTTGTCCTGTTCTCTTATTATTCACTTCTTGATCAATTTGAGATACCAGTTATTATTCAAACTGAACTCATTGTACTTCCATGGATCTTATTAAGTTATGTGATCACAAGAAAAATGTGGGGAATATCGGAACAAATAGCTAACCTTGTTCAATATGTTTTGCTTGGTGTAATAGGGATAACATTGATGATTGATGCGATAGAGAGCTATAAAGTTATGGATGCGATCATACTTGGTACATTATCATTTGCTAGTATCATTTATGGATTTATCTCAAAGCAAAAAAGTTATTTCTTTACTGGATTGATCGTATTACTTCTGAATGTTTTGGTCCAAACTCGCCCATATTGGGGGAACATGCCATGGTGGGTATACTTATTGTTAACAGGTATCCTGCTTATAGGTTTTGCTAGTTTTAATGAGTTCAAGAAACAAAAAGGAATTGATTCTCCACCATTAAAGGATATAATTTTAAATAAATGGAAACATTGGTTTGGAGAGTGGAAATAACTTCTCTTCGAATAAGGAGGATTAATAAAGTGGAACAAGATCAAAACAAACCCAAGATCACAATGGGTATGCTTTTTCAAAACAAAGTCATTCGTACCATTCTTTTTTCGGTACTCTTTTTACAGATAGGGATATGGGTTCGTAACTATTCGATTCTATTGTACGTGATAGAAAAAACGAACGAAAATCCAATCGCGGTATCTTTAATATCTGTAGCAGAGTTCGCTCCAATCTTTTTGTTTTCTTTCATAGGAGGAACATTCGCTGATAGATGGAAACCCAAAAAGACGATGATTTGGTGTGATCTATTAAGCGCTGTATCTATCTTTGTCGTATTATTAACGCTGCTTTTTGGAAGCTGGAAAGTCATATTCTTTGCAACACTCGTTTCATCGATCTTGTCTCAATTTTCTCAGCCATCAGGTATGAAGTTATTTAAGATACATGTACCTGAGGAGATGGTTCAGTTAGGGATGTCAATGTATCAAACACTTTTTGCTGTATTTATGATTCTAGGACCTATTCTCGGGACTTACGTATACCAGCAATTTGGTATTACAGCTGCGATAGCAATTATGGGAATCGCGTTCGTATTGTCTGCCGTAATTCTTCTATTACTTCCTCCTGATGAAGAAGTAGAAAAAACGGAAGAGAAACCATCCATTTGGTTAGAGATGAAAGAAGGTTTCAGCTATGTGCTCAACAGACGTTCTTTAACTTTACTAGGTGCATGTTTCGCCGTAGCGGGATTAGCTTTAGGTTTGACACAGCCGTTAACCGTTTTCTTAGTTACAGAGCAACTTGGTCTTCCAAAAGAAGAACTTCAATGGCTCATGGCTGCATTCGGTACTGGAATGATCTTAGGTGGAGGTTTAACCATCGGAATCGCGAGCAAAGTAAAGCCACAATTATTATTGGCTTTAGGAATGGGAGCAAGTGCGATCGGATTTATGATTATGGGATTCTCCGAACATTTTTGGTTAACCTTATCTGCCGAGTTCATAAGTGGTCTTTTCATGCCATGTGTTCACATTGGTATTAATACACTAATTCTCCAGAATACAGAAGCAAAATTTATAGGTCGTGTGAACGGAATATTAAATCCACTATTTATGGGTGCAATGGTTCTTACGATGTCCATTACCGGTTGGCTAAAAGAAACATTTTCACTTGTATTGATGTTTGAAGGGGCAGCACTTCTTTTTGCTATCGGTATATTAACGATGCTACCACTTATTCGACAAAAAGTTGTTCCAGTGGCTGAAGTTGAGAAAGCCTAAATGTAAAAATCCTCAAAAGCTATCTAAGCTTTTGAGGATTTTTTTATGCTTCTTGTAACCTTTAGCTGAATCGGAAAGAGGTGTGTGTCGATAGACGTCGAGGATTGTAAACTCGCGGATAAACAGCAAAAACTCGTGGATTGATGTAAGAATCTTTTGGATTTACACCCTGAACTCGTGGATTGAGAGTCAAAACTTTTGGATTCACCACTTACATGCTTAATTTACGGCTAGAAACAAACCATCACACAGCACTGTTGACGCTTTTTCAACCTCATACTGTTTTTCAAATCATTTAAATGGGTATTATAGATATATTTCCATCATTGTTGTAATGAATATTGAATGTCTAAAAATATAAGGGGAATCTAACATATGTCTATCTCACCAGATCAACGAATAACATTACACGGATTCAATAATCTTACTAAATCACTTAGCTTTAATCTGTATGATGTTTGTTATACGAAAACAAGAGAAGAGCGAGAAGCTTACCTTGAGTATATTGATGAGCAATACAACGCGGAAAGGCTTACGAATATTTTGCAAACTGTCTCCGATACGATTGGAGCTCATGTGCTTAATATAGCGAAACAAGATTATGTACCCCAAGGAGCCAGTGTTACAGTACTTGTTTCAGAAGGACCCATTGTTGAAGTACCTACTGATACATTTGATGAGAATTCCACAGCCATGCCTGAGTCTGTTGTGATGCAGCTTGATAAGAGTCACTTAACGGTCCATACATATCCAGAGTTTCATCCAGAAGAAGGAATCAGTACGTTTAGAGCGGATATAGATGTTTCTACTTGTGGAGAAATCTCGCCGCTTAAAGCACTTAATCATCTTATAAATTCATTTGATATGGATATTGTGACGATGGATTATCGAGTTAGAGGATTTACGAGAGATATTAAAGGTCACAAGCTATTCATTGATCATGATATCAATTCGATACAAAACTATCTTTCTTCTGATATTAAAGAGACATATACAATGATTGATACAAATATTTATCAAGAGAATATCTTTCATACAAAGTGCAAACTAAAGAATTTTGAACTCAATAACTATCTTTTCGGTTATACAAAGGATGAAATTGATAGTGAAACTCAAAAACACATCACAGGTTTAATCAATGCTGAGATGGACGAGATCTTTTACGGAAGAAACATTAACTCATCTAAACGTTAATAGCTTATAGGAAAATGGACCACTAAGAGAGTCTTAGTGGTCTTTTTTGCGTGAACAATATGAACAAAATGCATTTTATGCTGTTAAACTTCCATTTGAAAATCTGAATGTTAGGATTATGAAAAGTAAATGAAAGCGCTAACATTAAAAAAGGGATGTGAACATGATGAAAACAAAGAAATGGAAAAAATGGCTTGTAGCAGGCGTTATCTTATCTTCACTTACAGCTTGTAGTACGTCTGGGTCAAATGCTGGAGAATCCGATTATCCGAAAAAACCCATAACAGTGGTTGCTCCGTCGGGTGCTGGGGGTGGTTGGGATTTAACTGCGCGCTCACTGACCAAAATTCTAGGTGAAACGAAAACCGTTGATCAAACGATGACTGTTGAAAACAAACCTGGTGGAGGTGGAGCTGTCTATCTTGCAGAATTTGCAACACAACATAAAAAAGATGATTACAAGCTTTATGTTAACTCTCCGCCAATCTTGATCAATAACTTGAAAAAAGAGGGTAATAGTCCATACGGTTTTAAGGATACAACACCTCTTGCACAATTAACAAAAGACTTTGGAGCCATTGTTGTTAAAGAAGATTCTAAATACAACAATCTAAAAGAACTAATGGACGCTGTTAAAAAAGATCCAAAGTCTGTCACAGCAGCTGGTGGATCCGCACCAGGATCCATGGACCATCTCGTAGCTGTTCTACCTGCTTACAAATCTGACATTGATCCTAAAACAGTCAAGTATGTTTCATACGATGGCGGTGGTGAGGCGATTGCTGCCCTATTGGGAGGAAATGCAGATTATATTGCAACTGATGCTTCTGCGGTAGGTGAATATTTAAAAGCTGGGAAAGTAAAAGTGCTTGGTATTTCTTCAACGGAACGATTAAAAGGTGACCTGGCAGATGTTCCGACATTTAAGGAAGCTGGAATCGATGCAGAATTCACGATTTGGAGAGGTGTCTTCGGACCGAAAGAGATGTCTGATAGTGCAGTGTCATATTGGGATAAAACATTAAAGAAATTAAATGAAAGTAAAGAATGGCAGGACGAGCTAGAACGAAACGGTTGGGAATCAGAATTTAAGGATGGCAAAGAATTTGAAACCTTCTTAAAAGATCAAGAGAAGCAAGTTGAAGACCTTTTAAAATCACTAGGAATGAATAAATAGTTATGACATGGAGAAGTATTTGTGCTTCTCCTTTTTTCAAACAAGGAGGGAAGTACTTTGCAAACAGGAAAATTTGATCGTTATGCAAGCATCTTATTTGCTTTACTTGGAGCAGCTTTTTTAATTGAAAGTCGCAACATTTCGAAAAGTGCTTATGGAAGTGAAGTCGGACCTAACGTTTTTCCCTTTCTTTTAGGACTTATTCTTATCTTACTAAGCGTTAAACTCTTTCTTGAATCGTTTAAAAATATACAAAAAGAAAAAAAGAACAAAGAAAGCTTACAGATAAAAAGATTTATCATTATCTTGACCGCAAGTCTTCTGTACGCAGGTTTCATCGAAACACTTGGTTATATCTTAAGTACTTTCTTATTTTTGTTTGTTTCCTTTCAAGCGATGGAAAGAGGAAGTTGGATAAAAAATGGAGTCATTGCTTTGGCATTCTCATTCTTTGTTTATTATTTATTTGTTGTTGTTTTGAAAGGCTCGTTGCCTGGAATGCCAATTTGGTTTAGTTAGGAGGATTAATGATGGGTGTTATGGATTTTTTAATGCAAGGATTTCAGACGGCCATTCAGCCGCAAAATATATTCTTTGCTTTTATCGGAGTATTAATTGGAACGGCAGTAGGGGTTTTACCAGGAATTGGACCGATGAGTGGTGTTGCACTCTTAATTCCTGTAACCGCTACTTTCACGAGCGGAATGGATCCTTCGGCAGCTGCTACAAGTTCTATCATTCTTTTAGCGGGTGTTTATTATGGAGCCATGTACGGTGGATCTACTACATCCATTCTATTAAACACACCTGGTGAATCTTCATCTGTTGTTACAACGCTTGATGGTTATCAAATGGCTCGGCAAGGCAGAGCAGGAGCTGCACTATCGATCGCAGCTATCGGTTCTTTCTTTGCCGGAATTGTTTCCATCATCGGATTGGTATTATTAGCAGACCCGCTTTCAGAGATGGCATTGAAATTCGGACCTGCAGAGTATTTCTCTTTAATGCTGTTAGGCCTCGCCGCAGTTAGTGGCTTGGCGGGAGGATCGATCACGAAGGCATGGATGATGACCGTAACCGGCCTTTTGATTGCAACGATCGGAATCGATGCGGTCTCTGGCGTTGCTCGATTCACCTATGATATTCCTGTTCTATTTGGAGGTCTTGAATTTTTAACGGTTGCTGTTGGCCTCTTTGCATTAGGTGAGGTATTTAAGACGGTTCTGCATAAGGAAGAAGAGGCTGAAAAGGTGGCGAAAGTTGGGAGAGTTATCCCTTCTAGAGCAGATCTAAAAGAAAGTGCCGGACCGATTGCCCGAGGTTCTTTTTTAGGATTCTTTATTGGTGTCTTACCAGGCGCAGGCGCAACACTTGCTTCTTTCTTCTCATATATCGCTGAAAAGAAGATAAGTAAAAATCCTGAAAAGTTTGGTAAAGGAGCGATTGCTGGAGTTGCCGCTCCTGAGTCAGCCAATAACGCAGCTTCAGGAGGAGCAATGATTCCATTATTAACACTCGGAATTCCGGGATCTGGAACGACAGCGATTCTTATGGGAGCTCTAATCATGTATAACGTTCAGCCAGGTCCTTTATTATTTAGTGATCACCCGGACGTAGCATGGGGGTTAATCGCTTCGATGTTTATCGGAAACTTGATGCTTCTCATCCTTAACATGCCGCTTGTTAAGGTTTTTGCGAAAATCATTGAAACACCAGCTAAATACTTGCTGCCTATTATTATTGCTATCTCTGTCTTTGGTGTTTACGCTGTACAAGTAACCACTTTCGATCTGTTTTTATTGATCGGCTTTGGACTTGCTGGATATCTTTTAGCACAGAATGACTATCCGATTGCTCCTCTTGTACTCGGCTTAGTATTAGGACCAATGATTGAAAACAACATGAGACGCGCATTAACAACATCAAACGGTGATTTTATGGTATTTGTTCAACAACCCATTTCTGCATTTTTCTTGGTTTGCGCGGTATTATGGATTCTCGTTCCATTCTTTCTGCGATTAAAAGGAAAAAATGTTGTTGTGAACGTTGAAGGATAAGAGTTGATACGTAGAGAAGACTTTCTATTCTAAGAAAGTCTTTTCTATTTTTACGGAGGGAAACTATGAAACTGCAAACAAAATTAATTCTCATCAGCTGTTCCCTAATTTTTATTGTGGTCACGATTTTAGCACTTATCTTTCAGAATATGTTTGAAGACACGATGAAGAGTCAAATTGGGGAGAGGGCACTAAGTGTTTCTTATGCAGTAAGTAACAATCCACTTGTTATTGATGCGTTTGAAAGTGATGATCCCTCTAAATTGATCCAGCCTTATGCAGAGAAAATCAGAAAGAAAACAAGGGCTCATTACATCGTAGTTGGAAACAAAGAAGGTGTTCGTTATTCACACCCCATCATAGAACGAATCGGTAAGAAGATGGTTGGTGGTGACAACCAAAAAGCTCTATCTGGTGAACCGAGTATCACTGAAGCAACAGGCTCACTTGGTCCAGCTGTACGAGGAAAATCACCCGTTATAAATAATGACGGCGAAATCATTGGATTGGTATCAGTGGGTTTTCTAACTGATCAGATCAAAAAGGACATTTGGCCGTATAAAATAAAAATAATCATTATAGGTACGATTACTTTGTTGCTAGGAACACTCGGTTCTGTACTGATTGCAAAAGGAGTAAAAAGAGCCACCCATGGATTAGAACCAAAAGAGATCGGATTGTTATACAAAGAAAAAAGCGCGATCTTGGAAGCGATTAGAGAAGGGGTCATTGCTGTTAATCGAGAAGGTGAAATAACCCTTGCCAATCACACTGCACTTCAGATGCTACAAACAGAAAGTGAGAGGTTATTAGGTGAAAATGTGTTAAAAGCTATTCCGAATACAAGATTACTTGATGTTATTGCTTCTGGAAGAAATGAATTTGACGAACAGATGAAACTCGGAAACACGAAAGTTATCGTGAATCGTATTCCAATACTAGATGATCATAATCAAGTCATTGGGGCGGTAGCGACATTTAGAAACAGAGATGAGCTTTATCGATTAAGTGAAGAACTCGCGCAAGTGAAAAGCTATAGTGAAGGCTTAAGAGCTCAAACTCATGAATTCTCAAATAAACTGTATTTAATATCCGGACTTATTCAACTGGGTTCTTATCAGGAGGCACAAGATATTATTACAAAAGAATCAAATGTTCATCATCATTTTACACAATTTATTATGAAGCATATTTCTGATCCTTATATAGGCGGTCTATTAATTGGTAAGTTCAATAGTTCGAATGAGCTAAGAGTAGAATTTTCGATTGATCCTTCAAGTCACCTAAAAGATATTCCAGACTCGATCGACAGACAATTACTAGTTACGATCATAGGTAATCTAATAGATAATAGCATGGAAGCTGTAATAGAGTCAGGAACATATGACCCAATAGTAACAATCAATCTTTCTGATTTTGGAGAACAGCTGATCATTGAAATTGAAGATAATGGAGAAGGAATTCCTGAAGATATCGCTAATATGTTATATAAAAAGGGATTCTCTACAAAAGGACAGGATCGCGGCTATGGTTTATATCTAATCAACCAAGCTGTGGAAGTATTAGACGGTCATATCTTTTTTGAGAGAACAAAAGCGGGAACAACGCTTTTCACTGTAATAATCCCAAAAGAATAGAGGAAAGACATCATGAGTTCATGGGAAGTTTTTATCGTTGAAGACGACATTCGAATTGCCGAGATCAACAAAAAATTCGTTGAAAAAGTAGAAGGTTTTTCGGTATGTGGCATAGCATTAAACGAGGAAGAGGCAAAAGAACAGATTTCGATTTTAAGACCTGACTTAGTAATCTTAGATATTTATTTTCCAGATATGAATGGACTAGATCTACTAAGATGGATTAGGAGTGAATTTCGAGGGATCGAAGTCATCATGGTAACAGCGGCAACAGAGGTGAAAACGCTAAAGGTTGCTCTTGAAGATGGGATTTTTGATTACATAGTAAAGCCCGTCATCTTTCAGCGGTTTAAAGATACTTTATTACAATTTACCGATTATAAGCGATCTATCTCTCAACTGTCAGCGGATAAAGAAGTCAATCAAAATATGATCGATTCTTTATTAAAACGCGAGAAGGTCGAGATAGAACCATACTTACTCCCTAAAGGAATCGATCCTATTACACTTGAAAAGATCTTGTCCATATTGATGCACCATCAAAAAGGCTTTACTGCAGAAGATCTTGGACAGCGTACCGGAGTTAGTCGAACAACGGCAAGGAGATACCTTGAATACCTCGTTTCAGAACAAAAAGCAAAAGCGGACATCACTTATGGGGGTGTAGGCAGACCAGAAAGAATCTATAAATATGGACTATAGTATAGAGCGACCTGTTTATCGGGTTGCTTTTGTTTTGATTCTTATACTACTAAAAATTAGTTAAGTTGATGTATAATGTTCTACATAGATTTAAAGTTGAAAGAGAGTGAACAATATGGGACGTAAATGGAATAATATTAAAGAGAAAAAAGCATCAAAAGACGCAAATACGAGCCGTATTTATGCAAAGTTCGGTCGTGAAATCTATGTGGCTGCAAAACAAGGAGAGCCTGATCCAGAATCCAATCAGTCTTTAAAAGTCGTTTTAGAACGAGCAAAAACATATAGCGTTCCTAAAAACATCATCGACCGTGCGATTGAAAAAGCGAAAGGCGGATCCGATGAGAACTATGACGAGCTTCGTTATGAAGGTTTTGGTCCGAACGGATCGATGATTATAGTGGATACCTTGACGAATAATGTAAATCGTACAGTAGCGGAAGTTCGTTCTGCTTTTAATAAAAATAATGGAAACATGGGTGTTTCTGGTGCAGTATCATACATGTTCGATGCAACCGCTGTAATTGGTCTAGAAGGAAAGTCTGCTGATGACGTATTGGAGCTGTTGATGAAAGCAGACCTAGATGTTCGAGATGTAATCGAAGAGGATGAATCTGTTATTGTTTATGCTGAACCTGATCAGTTTCATGCTGTACAAGAAGCATTTAAGAATGTGGGTATTACAGAGTTTTCAGTAGCAGAACTAACGATGCTCGCACAAAACGATGTGGAACTCACTGAAGAATCACAAAGTCAATTTGAGAAATTGATCGATGCTTTAGAAGATCTAGAAGACGTGCAGCAAGTGTATCATAACGTTGATTTACAATAATTCTATATAAATGAAGGGTCAGTTCCTATTACAGGACTGGCTCTTTTTTATTGTCAGAGCAAAAAGAAAAAGCAACCGATTAATTCGATTGCTTTCTCATCCATAACATACAGATCGTGATGATCGTAAATCCAACGAACGAAAGGAGTGGAATCGTGATGAATCCTAGCCAGTTGATATACTGACCTGAACATGGAACACCAGATGTACACACTTCAAAAGCTTTTAGTGCAGGAATTTTTTGAAGAGCATAATGATAGCCTGAAACGATGATGCCCAAAATGGATAAAGGAAGGACATAACGTGTGACTTTATGATCTTGTTGATAAAAGGCAACACCTAGAAGAATGACTAATGGATACATCAAAATGCGTTGATACCAGCAAAAATTACATGGAACAAACTTCATGACTTCACTAAAAAACAGACTTCCTACCATGGAAACGATCGAAGCAAGCCAAGCGATCAATAAAGGTTTATTACCCACCTTTATTTACTCTCCTTTGAAGCATCATCAACCATTTCCTTTAAATCTTCTAAAGAGGTACCTTCAAACTTTTTACCATTTACAAACAATGTTGGCGTACTCGTTACACCAAGGTCATTTACAAGTGCTTCATCTGTTTTCAGCGCTTTTTCATTGTCCTTGTTCTCCCATGTTTCAGTAACTTTCTTAACATCTTCTTCTGAAGTTACTTCACCAAGTGTTTCTGTTAAGAATTTCTCTGTAAAGATGTCCTGTCGTTCTAGACTCTGATCGTCAGGTTGCTTTTCATATAGCGTCTTATGAAACTTCCAAAACGTTTCATTTCCTAATTCCTTATAAACAGATTCCGCAAATATAGCTGAGCGTTCAGAATCTACATTAATAAACGGATAGTTTAAAAAATAAAATTTCACTTTTCCTGTTTGAATCAGTTCTTTATCAATAAGCGGGAAGAATGACTCATTAAAGTTTTTACATGCGGGACACTTGTAATCTCCAAATTCAACAATGTTAACTGTCGCATCTTTCTCACCTAAGTAAGGCTGGTTTTCATAGGATATATCAGCTGTGGACGTATCATTATTATCAAGTGCACCGCTGAACAGAAAAATGATCAATCCTAGAGTCAAAATACCAATCGTCCAAAAAAGCCAAACAGGAGAAGAGTTGTTCTTTTTCTTTGAGCTGTTTACATAAGCCTTATTCTTTTTTTGTTTACCCATTGTTCACCTCGTAGAATTTTTACTAAATAAAAAGAAGTTACTTTTATCGTAAACAAAGTTGACGGTATTTACAATGAAGAAATATCGAACATTATGTTTTTATGTCTTTTTGATTATGCATAGCACCTTAAGGTTACAAAAACTAATTCTAAAAAAACTTGTATGCAAAAGCAGATTTTGGCAGTATAATTTTCTAGAAATTATATTAAACTAGTTTTCTGGGGGTCAGGGATGAAAAAGGTTGTAACTTTCTTATTGGCTATTACGATTAGCCTCGGCATCTTGCCGTTGTCAGCGTTCGCAATAAATGCAAACGACAAAGAGTATAAAGCGTTCTTACAAGAGATTGGTTGGAACTCAAAGGATTTTGTTGCTTATCTAGACAGTAAAGAGTGGGCATTAAGAGATTTTGATTCTGTCGATGAACTTGGTACACCCTTATCAGAAAAAGGTGTTCAAGCAGTGTTAAAAGAGTTTGCCATCAGTCGTGATAGACTCAATGAACTTCTTGTTGAATATGGAAATATAGAAGAAGGACAAGACGTTCTTGACGGAACTTATATTATCTTTGAAGAGGAATTGTTTGAGGAAGTTGATTTTATGATCGGCACACCTATAGATGACATTAATCTTCAAAAGTTATTAAGTGATTACGATTTAAAATCCATTGAAGAACTGGATGCTTTATTAAAAGAGAACGATGATTCACGTGACAACTATGAATATATCGAACACCTAGAATGGTCTGTTGATTATTATATCAATGGAGATGATTGGGAAGGAACTCTTATTAATGATGAAAATCTTCAACAATTATTAAGAGATTACAACTTAGCTTCTCTTGCGGAACTGGACGCTTTATTAAAAGAAAATGATGATGCAAGAGAAAATTACGAATACATTGAAGATCTTGAAGGAGCCGTTGATTTCTATATAAATGGCGATGACTATATGGGTGATGATATCGAGGATCTATTTACAGAGATTGGTTTAACAGAGGAAGAAATAGAGAAGCTTTTAACTCATATGGAAACTCTTAATTGGGAAGATCCAGCATTTCTTGATCAAATGATGGTACTTGCAGAAAGAATGATGGCATTTGATGATTTTGAAACTGCAGACGAACTTACTTCTGAACAAGTTGCTGAACTATTATCCATCTTTTCTGAGATGAAGCAGCTGTTACAACTTGAAACAAAATACTATCTAATTGTAGATGGACAAAAACAAGCTGTGTCGATGGATACATTGATGACGATGGAAACGACAAATGGAAATGATCTTATCATGGAAATTTATAATCTAAATGGTGAGTTATTAGCTGATATTCGTATCACAGCTGAAATGTTTGGCTCTGAAATGATTCAAGAAACAGGTAAAGATATTCAAAAAGTTGAAAAGATTGTCTCTGCAACTCCGACTAAAGCGAGTCCACCTGTAAAAACAGTGAAAGGCGGAAAACTTCCAACAACCGCAACAAACCATTTAGAGAATACTTTAATGGGTCTAGGTATTTTAGCAGCAGGAATATTCTTATTTAGAAGATTTCGGGTAAAAGGGATCTAATGAAAACGAGAAGTAGCATTCGAACGACACTTCTTATTTTTTCACTTGTTTTAATATTGCTTGGTTTTTGGTTTAGTACTACAAACGCTTATACATTTATTAAAGGATACATGCTCTTTCAAACGAGCCAGACAGGAAAGAGTTCAGAAAAGCCATCCAAAATACACATGAAGCATTCTGATCAGGAGGAAACACTCTATTCGGTAAGACCGAAAAAAGGTGAGAATATTGGTAACCTACTCATACCAAAATTAAATGCTACACTTCCTATTTTTCATGGAACAGATGAAGAAGAATTAGAAAGAGGTGTTGGTCATTTCGAGAAAAGTGTATTACCAGGAGAACAAGACAATGCTGTTCTATCTGGACACCGAGATACTGTTTTTCGAAAGCTTGGTGAAGTAGGAAAGGGGGATACGCTGATTGTGAAAACGTCAGCGGGAACCTTTACCTATAAAATTCGGAATGTGCGTATCGTAGACAAAGATGACAGAACTGTAATTGTACCTAAACCAAGAGCAACATTAACTGTTTCAACGTGCTATCCCTTTAATTTTATTGGTGCATCACCTGAGCGCTATATTCTTGTAGCAGATTTGATATCACAAAAGTTAACATAATCTACTTAGACAACATGAACTATTTATGTTGTCTTTTTTTAGTCCATTTTGCAAGAAGTGTGTACATCTTTTGTTTAAAAGTTAATTAAAACAGGTATGGATACCAATAATCCCAAAGGGTCTAAAGAAATCCCCCCTGATACATACTTAGAATAAACAACTAGAAAGTCGGAGGTTGAAACATGAAGAAAATATCATTGATTGTAGCAGCGTGTATGATTGTCGTGTTAGGCGTTGCTTTTGGCGTATACTCCTTTAACTCAAAAGAAATGGAAGTAACGGCTCTTGGAGATTCACTCGCTTACGGATTAGGTGATACAAAGGATAATGGGTATATAGGAGATGTGGAAGAGCGGTATGAAGAAGATTTAAACAAACACCTCGTTGTACATGACTTTGGAGTTCCAAATGATACCAGCACAGATCTACTTAAGCGGCTGAGTAATCCTGAGATAGCAAAAACAGCTAAAAGCTCAGATGTGATTTTTATAAATATAGGTACGAATGATTTTTTGAAAAGTACGGATTTATTGACCAAATTTAACAAAGAAGAGCTAGCAGCCAACGAGGATATCTATAAAGAAAATTTGAACCAAATCATTCAAAATCTACAAAATCAAGAGTACCCGAAGACCATTTATATATTAGGTATCTATAACCCTAAAGCTGAATGGAGTGATATGTCTGTCGTTAACGAAGCCGTATCAAATTGGAATCAATCCACAATAGAAGTTACGAAGAAAAATAAAAATACTGCTTATATACGCACTGATGACCTTTTTATCGACAAAAATAAACGTAATTATTTCTCGGACAAACTTCATCCTAACGAAAAGGGCTATGCGTTAATCGGAAAAAGAGTTTACGAAACCATCCGACAAAGTACGGATTATAAATAAGTCACTTCATTAAAGTAAAGTCACATAAAGAGGTTTTCATTTTCAGACCTTTATCGTATAATGTGAGTTAACTTCATAAAGCTCGTATAATCGCAGGGATATGGCCTGCAAGTTTCTACCAAGCCCCCGTTAAGGGTTTGACTACGAGTGACGCAAACTTTCCATGCATTTTGTATTTCAAGATGTATTGGGCTATTTATGTGTTCCGATTTTGTTATACCGGAGAATTGCTTCACTCGATCAGAGAGAAGGAGTTCTCCGGTTTTTTGTATTTAATAAAAAAGTTTGAGGTGGAAAAATGAATTTTTTAGAAAAGAAAATTTGTGATGAAGGTATTGTTTTATCCTCGTCCGTTTTAAAAGTAGACTCGTTTTTGAATCATCAGATTGATCCTGAACTCATGGTTCAAATTGGTAATGAATTAGCGGATCGTTTTATCAGTGAAGGAATAACAAAAATAGTAACGATCGAATCGTCCGGTATAGCACCTGCTGTTTTCGCAGGATTAAAACTTTCCGTTCCTGTTGTTTTTGCTCGTAAAAAGAAATCGTTAACCTTAACAGAAGGACTATTAACATCAAGTGTTTATTCTTTCACAAAACAAGAGCAGAACGAGATTTCCGTTGCAAAGAAATTTATCCAACCAGGTGACAAAGTGCTGATCATCGATGACTTTTTAGCACACGGTGAAGCAGCTCTTGGTCTGGTAGAACTGGTTAACCAAGCAGATGCTACAATAGCCGGTTTTGGGATCGTAATCGAAAAATCGTTTCAAGTCGGTCGTCAAAAACTTGAGGAAAAAGGATATCGTGTTGAATCGATCGCAAGAGTTAAAGAAATGAACACAAATGGGATAACGTTCATCCAATCTGAGGTGATGTCTTCATGAAGAAGGGTAAAGTGGTTTCTCTAGGTATACAACACGTTCTAGCAATGTATGCAGGAGCGGTTATCGTACCACTAATCGTAGGAAGTGCTTTAAAATTATCTCCTGAACAACTAGCTTATTTAGTTGCCATCGATCTTCTAACATGTGGATTAGCTACTCTTATACAAGTTTGGCAGAATCGTTTCTTTGGAGTAGGTCTTCCTGTTGTTTTAGGTTGTACGTTTACAGCTGTAGGGCCAATGATTGCGATTGGTGGACAGTATGGGATGAGTGCCATTTATGGTTCTATTATTGCGGCAGGTTTGTTCGTTGTTATTTTTGCTGGAGCGTTCGGAAAAATTCTTAAGCTGTTTCCTCCAATCGTTACCGGCACCGTAGTTACGATAATTGGAATAACTTTAATTCCAGTCGCGATCAAAGACATGGCGGGTGGAGCGGGAAGCGAAAACTTTGGCTCACCACAAAACTTAATTCTTTCTTTTGGCGTTTTAGCATTCATCCTTCTTTTATATCGTTTTTCTAAAGGGTTCATTCGATCCGTATCTATTCTAATAGGTCTAATTGCCGGAACTGTTGCTTCATCATTTCTCGGTTTAGTGAATTTCACACCAGTCATGGAGGCCTCATGGGTTCATATGCCAAAACCCTTTTATTTTGGAGTTCCAACCTTTGAAATTGGTGCGATCATCACAATGATTTTAGTTGCAATCGTAAGTTTGATTGAGTCTACAGGGGTGTTTATGGCTTTAGGTAAGATATGTGATAGAGATTTAACACCGAAAGACTTAACAAAAGGATATCGAGGGGAAGGACTTGCTATTATATTAGGTGGAATCTTTAACGCATTTCCTTATACGACCTATTCACAGAACGTCGGACTTGTTCAGTTATCTGGCGTTAAAGCAAAGCAGGTGATATATGTTGCAGGAGGTATGTTAATCTTCCTAGGTTTGATGCCAAAAGTTGCTGCACTTACAACATTAATCCCAACAGCCGTTATGGGCGGAGCGATGGTTGCCATGTTTGGGATGGTGTTTGCATCAGGTATCAAAATGCTCAGTGAAGTAAACCTTGCCAAACAAGAAAATCTTCTCATTATTGCTTGTTCCGTAGGTATGGGATTAGGCGTAACGGTTGAACCTGAACTTTTCAAAAGTCTTCCTGAGAGTATTCAGATTCTCACAGAAAATGGAATCGTAGCTGGAAGTTTGATGGCTGTTACATTAAATCTTTTATTTAACACCAAGTCTAAAAAAGTGATCGTTTCTCACGTGCAAAAAAGCCAGAAGGAAGCGGTATAAACGAAGAAGCGGCTATGATCCTCACTGAAACCAGTGGATGATAGCCGCTTTTTATGTTTGATGTGGTCTAATTTTTCCTTTTTCGATTTTGTTCTCTTCGATGTCATCAAATTATACATCTCGGGATGTGCAAAAGCACTTCTTTCCAGAATAGGATTTCGTTTACCTGCACGAACGCGTTTTTCTCTCATTTTCTTTGCTTTTGATTTTGCCATTTTCTTCATTCCTTTCAATTCACTAGATGGAAGTTAATGGATGATACAAAATTACTATACTATATTTATACGATGAAAAGATACACGTTGTGTAGAAATGCACAGAATCTTGAAAAAACAAGCTAGCATTATCAGAAAAGGAAGATTATAATCTTCCTTGGGACCAAAATGTTAGGATTTTCGGATAATTCAAGTAAGTTGCTTTGAAATAGCTTTTGTTTTTCGCCTCATCCACAGCTGATTGAAGTGGAAGATGCTTCTAAAGGCACGTAACTACAGGAGGCATATATTCGAAGTAGCAGACGATCCTCCTTGATCTGACCAGTTAGTCTCAATCATATGAAATAAAGGGGTTATTGTTGTGAATAAAAATGTTAAGAAAGTAGCTTCACTTACTTTAGCTATCAGTCTATTAAGTTCACCTTTAGCTGGCCAAGCCATCGCTAAAATGCCAGCAAAACACAAAAGTAAAGTTAACCTCAGAATCATGGAAACAACAGATATTCATACAAACCTACTTAACTTCGATTATTACAAAAATGCAGCATCTGAAAACGTTGGGCTAGCAAAGACAGCTACACTTGTTAAAACAGCTCGAGAAGATTTAAAGTACAGTCAGAACAGTGTGTTAGTTGATAACGGAGACCTCATTCAAGGTACACCACTCGGCACATATAAAGCAAAGATCGCTCCATTAAAAGACGGGGAAGTTCATCCGGCCATCGCAGCTATGAATCTAATGGATTATGATATGGCAACACTCGGTAACCATGAGTTCAATTACGGCCTCGACTTTTTAGCAGAAACGTACGATGATGCTAACTTTCCTTTTGTAAACGCTAACGTGTACGTGGATGATCATGATAATAATCCTAAAAATGATGTAAACAAATACTCACCATACAAAATTGTAAAGAAATTCGTTAGAGATGAATACGGCGGACCGAAGCTTTTGAAAATTGGTTATATTGGTTTCGTGCCACCACAGATTAACGAATGGGATAAATCACACCTTGATGGGAAAGTAATTACGAAGAATATCATTGAAAGTGCAGAAAAGTTTATCCCGCAGATGAAGAAAAAAGGTGCAGATATTATCATCGCACAAGCTCACTCTGGCTTTAACGGAAGTGAAGCGAACACAGAAGATGTTATCTATTCCCTCAGCAAAGTAAAAGGGATCAGTGCCATCACATTCTCACATACACATAAAATATTCCCAGCAGCTGATGAGAAATCATTAGATGCGTTATTTAAAGATGCTAAGGGCAATGTTCTTCCTGGGATTGATAATGCGAAAGGTACGATTAACGGTGTGCCAGCTGTACAAGCAGGATATGGCGGAGGATCACTTGGTCTGATCGACTTAACCCTTCAACAAGATCGTGGAAGATGGAAAGTCGTTTCTTCTCAGTCTTCAGTTAGAAGTGCAGCTACCGTTAAACCAGACGAAAAAGTGGTGAAGACTGTAAAAAATGTACATGATGCAACGATCAAGTACGTAAACACACCAATCGGTTCAACGACAGACGATATTCATAGCTTCTTTGCACTCGTTCAAGATGACCCATCTGTTCAAGTCGTAACGAATGCTCAGAAATGGTACGTAGAAAAATACATCTCGTTAAACAAACCAGAATACAAAGATATTCAAATTCTTTCCGTTGGAGCACCATTTAAAGCAGGAAGAAATGGCGTTAGTGAATTTACTGAGATTCAAAAAGGACCACTAACGATTCGCAGTGCAGGTGACCTCTACCTTTATGACAACACGTTAAAAGCACTTAAAGTAAAAGGATCTGTTGTAAAAGAGTGGTTAGAAATGTCCGCTGGTAAATTTAAGACGATCGATCCTAACAAAACAGAAGCACAAGAACTCTTAGATGCAGGTTTCCCTGTTTATAACTTTGACGTAATCGACGGTGTTAATTATCAAGTCGATGTAACAAAAGCTCCTAAGTATGATAAAAACGGAGCAGTGATTAACGCTAATAGCAATCGTATCGTAAATCTATCGTACGACGGAAAAGCAGTTGATCCTAACCAAGATTTCATCGTAGTAACAAACAATTACAGAGCGGGTGGCGGCGGAAACTTCCCAGGTGTAAAAGGCAGCGAATATATAGTTGACTCTGCTGATGAGAACCGTCAGATCTTAATGGATTACATTACAGAGATGAAAGAGATCACGCCAACTGCGGACAACAACTGGTCGATTGCTCCGATTAGTGGAAATGCTAACGTAACGTTCTTATCGTCACCGAACGGTCAAAAATATACGAGTGAGACAGGTAAGATTCAATATACGAACAAAACAGACGCAAACGGATTTGGAATTTATAGTATTGATCTAAAATAAAGAAGAGGAAAGAGAGCCTAAATGGTTCTCTTTTTTTATATGGAAAAGAAGGTGTAAATCAGTTTTAGTAGAAATATAAAAATTGTAGCAAAGATAAATAAAGTTTGATACAATAAAAACGAACAAATGTTCTTGTGTCGAAAAAATGAGACGATGAGGTGCTAAAAAATGATTGTAGCAGTGAATCCTTATGTAGTAACAAATGGAAACGGAAAAGAAGCAGTAGAGTTTTATGTAGACGCTTTTAACGCAGAGCTTATCTCACTTCAAACGTTCGGAGAGATGCCAGAGGATCCTAATCATCCACTTCCAGAAGAAGCAAAGGACCGCGTAATGAACGCTCAATTTAAAGTAGGCGATACTGTTATGATGCTTTCTGATAATTTTCCAGGGATGCCTTATACGATTGGAAATCAAGTAACCATCGCGATTCAAATCGATTCAGTGGATTCATCCAAACAAGTTTTTGAGAAACTCTCTAAAGAGGGTAAAGTTACAATGCCTTTACAAGAAACATTCTGGAGTCCATCATATGGCCAAGTAACAGATAAATATGGTGTAGAGTGGCAAGTTTCTGCAATTCCTCAAGACTAAATACAAATTAAGCAGACCCTTTCTTTTACATGGAGAGGGTCTTTTTGTTTAGTTCTCTTTTTTAAAGGTTATTTTAGTAATGTATCATTATAATAAATGAGAAAGTCAAAATGATTGACTACCTATCATAAACATATTATAGTGATTTCACTAATACATGTTCATAAGTTTAAACACTTAATTTTATGTTGTAGGAGGCGTAAAGCTTGAATCAGCCAAACACGATGAAAGATAGCACAAAGGAATCAATTGATAAACTTGTACATGCTCAAAGAACTTACTTTCGAAGCGGCGTAACTCGATCATATGATTTCCGTATGAAAGCTTTAAACAACCTTTCAAAGCTTGTTAGAAACAACGAAGCGAAGATTCTTCATGCATTAAAGACAGATTTAAATAAATCTGAAGCAGAAGCCTATACAACGGAGATCGGCTTTTTATTAGAAGAGATTCGTCACACTCAAAAACATCTCAAAAAATGGATGGAACCTAAAAAAGTAAAAACAGCAAAAACCCATATTGGCTCAAAAGGGTATACCATCGCCGAACCTTATGGCGTCACATTAATCATCGCACCCTGGAACTATCCATTCCAACTGCAACTTGCTCCATTAATCGGTGCTATCGCAGCTGGTAATACGGCTATTTTAAAACCATCCGAACTTACGCCACAAACGTCAAAACTATTGGATGAATTGATCAAAGAATACTATCATCCTGACTTTATTGCAGTCGTAGAAGGCGGAGTTGAAACCAATCAGATCTTGCTCGATCAACCATTGGATTATATATTCTTCACAGGCAGCGTACCTGTAGGTAAAATTGTGATGGAAGCAGCAAGTAAGAGACTTATTCCTATCACATTAGAATTAGGTGGCAAGAGTCCTTGTATTGTAGATGAAACAGCAGACCTTAAGCTTGCTGCGAAGCGAATAGCGTTCGGTAAGTTCACGAACGCTGGACAAACATGTATAGCACCAGACTATATCTATCTACACAAAAACATACGTCAACCATTCATTGAGACATTTAAAGAAGTAATCAAAGAATTTTACGGAGAAAACCCACTGCAAAACGAAGAATTTGGTAAGATCGTAAATGATCGTCATTTCAATCGTTTAAAAGGTTACTTATCAGAAGGAGAAATACTTTTCGGTGGTCGATACGATGAAATCAGTGAAAAGATTGAACCAACTTTAATAGCACCATCTGACACTTCTTCACCTGTTATGACTGATGAAATCTTTGGACCCATCTTTCCAGTCATGGAATATGAAAACATCGATGAAGTGATTGAATTTGTTGTAGAACGTCCAAAACCACTCGCACTATACCTTTTTACAATTAACAAAGAGACTGAAGAAAAAGTAGTGAGTAACATCTCATTTGGTGGTGGATCGATCAACGATACATTGATGCACATCGCCACACCATATCTGCCGTTTGGTGGAGTAGGAGAGAGCGGGATTGGAAGTTATCATGGTGAGTCCAGTTTCGTTGCGTTTTCTCATAACAAAAGTGTGCTCAATCAAACGAATAAATTCGACTTTAGTTTTCGATATCCGAACGCAAAACTCGGCTTGAAAATCATTAAAAAGTTAATGAAATAAAGCTTATTTCTAGACGCTATCATTTGAGATAGCGTCTTTTTTGTGGGCAAAAGTGCCAAATACTCGACTGGAGAACAAGTGTTCGGTTTGATAAAAGTAAGTGAATAAAGGAGTTGATTGGCATGCGGAAAAAGAAATGCACCATGAGTATTCATACCATTATTGAACGTTTTCAGAGTGGAATGACCAGCAATTAGATCCCATTAGAGGCAAATGTGACAGCAAGATATATCAATAGTGTTCTGCAACAACATAACGGGGAAAGACAACCACACAGCAGTTGGTTGAGACGAAGATTACTTCAAAACATGGTCAGCATCTATGGCAATGTACCTGAGAAGTATTTAAGTCATTTTGTTAGGCGTTTCTTTGATGGTGATGGGAATACTAGTTATCAAAGAAAGATAATAACGTTAGTTGGTGGATCAGAAAAATTTAAGACGTCATTTAAGCTAATACTTGAACGATACGACTTTGAACCAGTGTTTAAAAAAACCAGCAATCACAACTATAGAATTTTTATCTCTGCAGAAAGTATCAATAAAAGTATCAATAACCTTAAAGAACATAAAAAACCAACAACCCTTTTTTGTGTGAACAAGAGAGAGATAGATGTATTTTATTTTCGTAATTTGTTAACATAATATCTATTCTCGGCAACTATGTAAAACATAATGAAACAAGTCTCAAAACCAAAGATTACTTAAGATAGTGAGACAAAAACGAAAAAATTTCAGATGTTAAGCTATGTAAATTGCTACATCTTAAAATCAACTTCTAGACGCAGCAAAATTTTATTATCTTATTCTATACTGCGAATTACTCTGACCACCAAATAAACTACTTTTCTTACATTGATGAATGCTTGATTCGATACAACAGTTCGATGACTCTTCTCTAAACCCTTCAATGGTTGGTGTCGGTGTAATAAACAATGATGCTGTATTGATTGTAATCGTCCCTGCAGAAATTAGCGGTGTAATTGATCGTAAGATGATTGAAACTGATTCACCTGGCATCAATCTCACATTCAGCCCTAACTCCAAATTTGTATTCGCTGAAAATCCTGCTGGTGAAGCGGCTGGAAAGAATTGAGTTGACGTTGAATCTGCAATTACCCTCCCTGTGCTCGTAACAAGTTCGAATAAAAGTGTATTTGCCACTCCAGTTGTAGTTGTAACTGTGGAACTAATTAAATATGCTATGTCATAGACACCGCCTGTTGTAGTTTGTAAACCTGAAGCTACACCGTTTCTCAAAAATTCAATACCAGTTGTCGTTACTGCATCATCAAGTGTTATTAGTATTGGAAAAGTTGTAGTCGTTGTTGTTAACGGTTGGAAAGATATTTCTTTTACTGCGATTCCAGAACCAAGTCCTGCTCTATTCAAATCATCGCATGAAAAACAGTCATTATGAAAGTGATTTCTTCTTTTAGCCATTTTGCAGTCTCCCTTCATCCCTATTCATATTATTTAATGAAAGATCTCACTTTTTCGACATGGACAATAGTGGAATAAATCGAAATAACTTTTCATATTTATGGATTCATAGTATAATGCTTTAAATCCGACATAACTCATAGGATTTGGAGGTTTTATAGTTATGGAACAAAAAGAGACTTATCTTTCATCAAATAAACAACGAGTGTTTCAACCTACTACTGTTGTTGCGAAATTACAGCCTATGCAAAGGACTTACGTAATTTTTGGAGTCCTTGCAGCAATGATTTTGCTTTTTTTTACAGTTCAAGTTGCGAACTGGACACAAGGTAGCCTTTTTATAATTGGGTTAGCGCTTGGTGGAGCATTGCTATATGCACGATTCGGCTTTACTTCAGCATTTCGTAGATTGGTATCAGTCGGCAACGTTCAAGGACTTCAAGCACATATGCTGATGCTTGCCGTTGCAACCACATTATTCGCAATCATTTTAAGCACAGGTTTTAGTTTTACTGGTACAGATCCTAAAGGATACGTTTCACCTGTTGGTGTAAGTGTAATCTTTGGTGCCTTTTTGTTTGGTATTGGTATGCAACTTGGAAATGGCTGTGCATCTGGTACGCTTTATTCATTAGGCGGTGGCTCTTCATCAATGGTTTTGACTCTACTTTCCTTTATTGCAGGCTCATTATTGGGAGCTTATCATTTTACATTTTGGATGGAAGAAACACCATCATTCAAGCCGATTTCCCTTGCAGAAACAACTGGTTTTGGATACTTTGGTGCTTGGATACTTCAGATGGCACTATTTGCATTGATCTATTGGATTACAATATTAATCTCTAAAAAGAAAAATCCTCCAATGATGAAGCCTCTTCCTACTACTGTTGGTTGGAAAAAGATTCTTCGTGGATCTTGGCCGTTGTTTACTGCTGCAATTGTTCTGGCTTTACTTAATGCTTTAGTATTAACGATCAGAGGAAATCCTTGGGGTATTACATCAGCATTTGCACTATGGGGCGGCAAATTCTTAATGGAAACTGGCGTGGATGTTTCCAGCTGGGGTTATTTTGCTGGACCTAATGGTGAAGCTCTTACTAAGAGTGTTCTCACTGATTCTACGAGTGTTCTTAATTTCGGTATCATGCTAGGCGCGTTTATCTCGGCATCATTTCAAGGAACTTTTAAGCCTGGAAAAATCAAGCCAGGAGTAGCCGGTGCTTCTATTGTTGGTGGTCTATTAATGGGATATGGCGCAAGATTAGCTTTCGGTTGCAATATTGGGGCATACTTTGGTGGCATTGCATCATTTAGTCTTCATGGCTGGGTCTGGGCTGTAATGGCGATGTTCGGCACCTTTTTAGCACTGTTTATTAGACCTTTATTCGGATTGAAGAATCCTAAATCTACAGATTCAATCTGTTAATATAGAAAAAGCTAATGGATTACAAGCATCCATTAGCTTTTTTCTTATCTTGAAACCTCGAATAGTAGTTGTCCGATTTTCCCCATAATCCGCTTAGATTCAGTTCGATTTGGAACGTTTTTACTCAATATAGAAATTGCGTATGTACGACCTGGAAAATAGAATAATCCTACATTATGTTCCACCCCTGAAACATAGCCTGTCTTGTGAGCTGCTTCCCAATTCGGAATCATTCCAATTGCACCTTCTTCATTTGGAAGTAAACTCGGAAGTAAATCATTCATCTTCTGTTGTTTAAGAATCTTGATCATCCTGTCACATGCATTCATGGAAACAACTCTACCTGATGCTAAATGGATTAAAAACTGATTTATTTCATTCGGTGTTATAACGTTGAATTCACCAGGTTTTCTGTCGGGTGAAATTTGCAGCTTGTGATTCAGTTGGCTCGTTTTGAATCCCCATCCTGTCATATGTAATGCTATGTTTTCTATACCTACTAAATCAATCAAGACATTAGTTGCAGTATTATCACTTTCAATAATCATTAGCACAAGTAGATCATAAATTGTCCATTCCATACCTGCAGATAAATGCTTCAAAATACCATCGCCAGGTACAAAGTCTTCTTCATGAATTTGAATTTTATCCTTTAAACGGCACTTTCCTTCATATGCGTGTGCAAAAACAGCAGCCATGATAGGAACCTTTATAATACTAGCAGCATAGAAGGATTCATTTTCTTGAAAAGCAAAACTCTCTTTTGTTTTAAGATCATACAAAGAACAACCATACATCCCTTTGCCAGAAGATAATAATTCAGATAATGACTGTTCGATTTGATTAATCATACCCGCTTCCCCGCTTTCTTCAACACGCGTTCTTTTAATTTATACCCATATGAATTTTTAAAAAAAGTCTCATTTGCAAAATTCGGAATCAAAAATAGACTGAGAGCGTTACGAGTTCAATGTTTTGTTAACAAAAAATACATAGAAGGAGCGATAATCTTGAAGAAACAGATTTGTATTGTCGGAAGCGGCACCTCTGGTTTACAGCTCGCTTATGCTCTTAGAGATACGTTCTAGACTAGTTATGACTATGTAAAGCACCTGAAACTTCAATCAGGTGCTTTATTCTAACTTAACACATTAAAATACCGTGCTTCAGGATGAGCAAAAACAATCGCAGAAACAGATGCTTCCGGATCCATCATGCACCCATCCGTCAGTTGAATACCAATATCTTCTGGCTGTATCAGTTTAAATAACTTTTGCTGATCTTCTAGTTCTGGACAAGCCGGGTAACCGAATGAAAACCTTTGTCCCTGATAACGAGCGGAAAATCGTTCTCTCATTGTAAAATCTACCGAGTCAGGAAAGCCCCAGCGATCTCGCATCTGTTGGTGAACAAGTTCGGCGAACCCTTCTGCTGTTTCTAAAGCTAAAGCTTGTAGTGCGTGACTCTCAAGAAATCGTCCTTCTTTCTTATATTCTGCAGCAAGTTCACGAATACCTGTACCTGCTGTAACTGAAAAGAATCCAACATAGTCCATTTTCCCGCTTTCTTTTGACCGTAAATAATCTGCAATGCAAAGATAAGGCTCTTTGTTTTGTCTTGGGAATTCAAAAGTTTCTATGACTGTTCTTTGATCAATTGGATCATAGATCAGAATCTTTTCTCCATCACTTTGTGCTGGAAAGAATTGATATAGAGCTGAAGGTTGAATCAAATTCTTTTCTTTCGCTTCTTTTAACAGAAGATCAATCAATGATTTCATTTCAAGGGTCCGCTCGTCCTTTTCTTGTAGCAATCTAGTTATTTTACCTTTTATGCCAAGATGATGTCCGAGCAACATCTGTAGATTGATATAAGGCTGAATATGTGAGAGTGAGTAGTTTTTTAAAATGTGTCTTTCCGTATCGTTCGGAACAAAAACGGGAGCAGTTCTTGAAACCTTTGATCGGACTCTAACAGCAGTTGCAACCCCTGCAGAGCTTTCATTGATTTCAGAGTTTAGAGCTATTGTTTTTTTTCTCTCCGCAAACTCCACAGCCAGTCGATCGAACTCTTTTGGGGTTTGAATCTGATTTGCAATTGAGAGACCTTCCATCGCATCTTTTGCATAAAGAACCATTCCTTCGTATTCCTTCGATATCTTCGTGTCTGTAAACTTTCTTGATAATGCAGCACCGCCAACCAAAATAGGTGTTGAAATGTTCGCTTCTTTCATATCGTTTGCCGTTAACACCATCTGTTGAGCAGATTTTACAAGCAATCCTGAAAGTCCGATAATATTTGGTTGTTCTTTTTTGATTGCTTCAATTAACGTTTGAGACGTTACCTTTATCCCTAGGTCTACCACCTTAAATCCATTGTTACTTAGAATGATGTCTACAAGGTTTTTACCGATGTCATGAACATCACCCTTAACTGTCGCAAGTAACACTTTTCCTTTTGAAGCAGATTCATCATTCGTTTCCATGTAAGGTTCCAAATAAGCAACGGATGCTTTCATGACTTCTGCACTTTGCAGGACTTCTGCAACGATTAACTGGTTCTCATTGAATAGTCTTCCCACTTCTTTCATGCCATCCATTAATGGTCCATTGATGATGCTTAATGGAGTAGCATACTTTTGTAGTGCGATCTCTAAGTCTGGAATTAATCCTTCCTTCGTCCCCTCTAAAATATAATAGTGTAGTCGCTCTTCTAAACTCATATCAGGCAGCTTAGATTTTGTTTCTTTCTTCTTTCCTCTATAAAAGTCTGTAAAAACAGATAATGCTTTTTCTGTTGTTCGAAATAATAGATTTTCTGCCATCTCAATTTCTTCCGGTGCAATGGAAGCAAAACGTTCAAGCTTTTCGGTATTTACGATGGCATAATCGAGTCCCGCTTGTGTGCAATGATAAAGATATACAGCATTTAATACTTCACGGCCGACCGGTGGCAATCCAAATGATACGTTACTGACTCCTAAAATCGTTAAGCATTGTGGAAAATACTCCTTGATCATTCGAATTCCTTCAACTGTTGCATTGGCGGAGCCGATATACTGTTCATCACCCGTTCCAACGGGAAAAACGAGAGGGTCGAATATGATGTCTGAAGGTGAAACGTTATAGTTATTCACTAAAAGGTCATACGATCTCTTAGCGATTTCCAGTTTCCGTTCTGCAGATATACCCATACCTGTTTCATCTATCGTTCCGACAACGACTGCCGCTCCATATTTATGAAGAAGCGGGATTACCTTCTCAAACCGTTCTTCACCGTCTTCTAAATTAATAGAATTGATGATGGCTTTACCTTGTGAATACTTTAACGCTAGCTCGATAACATCTTCATCCGTTGAATCGAAAACAAAGGGAATTTTAACCTTCTTAACCGCTTCTTTCATAAACGCTTCCATGTCGCATAATTCATCCCGGTCAGGGTCAGCTAAACAAACGTCGAGTACATGAGCACCGCCTTTTACTTGAGCCCTTGCAATTTCAGCCGCTTCTTCAAATTCCCCTTCAGCAATCAACCGTTTAAATTTACGAGATCCGATAACATTTGTTCTTTCTCCTACCATAATCGGTCTTAACGTCGGATCATCATAGATGAATGGTTCAATTCCTGAAACCATATGAGTTTCGTTTACTTGCAGGTCACGTGGTTGATAGTTCTTCATAGCTTTTGATAATGCTTTAATATGAGCAGGTGTAGTACCGCAGCAACCACCCACCACATTCAGCCATCCTTTTTCTGCAAACCCAGATAATTTAGTAGCCAATGAGTCTGGTGTTTCATGATAATTTCCTTCTTCATCTGGTAGTCCTGCATTCGGATAACAGCTCACTGCTGATGTAGACAGACTTGATAGAGAGCGAATGTGATCTTGCATGAATTCAGGCCCTGTTGCGCAGTTCAACCCAACGGCAAGAGGATTCATGTGTTTTAACGATATATAAAAAGCCTCAATCGACTGTCCAGCAAGTGTGGTTCCCATCGGTTCAATCGTTCCAGAAACCATCAGTGGGATTCTTTTTCCCGTTTGTTCAATAGCTTGCTCGATCCCTAAAAAGCCAGCTTTTACATTCAGCATATCTTGGCTTGTCTCTAAGAGAAGAAGATCTGCACCTCCGTCAATCAATCCTCGTGCTTGTTCGGCATATGCATCTCTTAACAGATCAAACGTCGTACCGCCCGTAACACTGAGCGTTTTTGTGGTCGGTCCGAGTGAACCGGCAACAAAACGCGGCCACTTTTCTGTTGAAACAGTATCAGCGGCTTTCCTTGCTATTTCTGCTCCAAGCTTATTGATCTCGTATGCTCTATATCCTAGTTCGTATTCATCCAGTACAAGATTCGTGCCCCCGAATGTATTCGTTTCAATGATATCAGCGCCCGCCTCAAGATATTTATAATGAATGGATTCGATAACATCAGGTGCCGTTACATTTAGATACTCATTACAACCGTCATAAGCTTCACCGCCAAAATCTTCTGGAGTGAGTTCCGCTTCTTGAAGCATCGTTCCCATCGCACCATCCATGATTAAGATCTTTGATTTTAGCTGTTTTTCTATTGATGACTTAGGCATTCTGTGACCTCCTGGTTAAAAGTGATGGATGGTTAGCTCGTGCATATTGTGCTAATTCTACGGTTAGCTCGTACCGCATAAATGGTGTGATCAGATAGATGCCGTTAAAGAGTTCCATAGCTGTGTCTAATAACGACTTGGCAATCAATAAGCCTTCTTCGCACGCCTGTTGTGGATCATCTTTATACTTGCCCATGCGATCACGTACAGAATCAGAAAGTTTGATGCCAGGAACTTCATGGTGAAGAAACTCTGCGTTTCGTGAAGAGGTTAACGGCATGATTCCAATATAGATCGGTTTATCAATGTGCTTTGTAGCCTCATACGTTTCAATTAGTCTTTGCTCTGAAAAAACAGGCTGGCTGATAAAGTAATCTGCGCCATATGCGATTTTCTTCTCTAACCGCTCAACGGCTTTATCCATGGACCGGATGTTTGGGTTAAAAGCCGCTCCGACCGTAAAGGATGTTTTTTCGCCAAGTTCTTTCCCTGATAGAGATAATCCTTTATTAAACTGCTTGATGAGCTTGATCAGTTCAAATGAAGTGACATCATATACAGACGACGCACCTGGGAAATCTCCGACGCTTGCGGGATCTCCAGTTACAGCTAGTATTTCATGAATCCCATGCGTGTGAAGCCCCATCAAATGAGACTGAAGACCGATTAAATTTCTATCGCGGCACGTAATATGAACGAGCGGACGAAGGTTAAGTTGGGACTGCACAATGGACCCTAGTGCAGAGTTACAAACACGGGGTGAAGCAAGCGAGTTATCAGCGAGGGTAAGTGCATCGATTCCCGCTTCTTTTAACGCCTTTGCTCCTTCCATAAAACGTGACGTATCTAATTTACGTGGTGGATCTAGTTCAACAATAATGGATTGCTTCTTCTTTACTACTTCACTTAATGGTACATATTTCGATTTTGATGCTGTCTGTATGACAACTTTTCGCTTTCTTTGTTTCACTTCTTTTTCTGTTACAGGTTCTAAGTTTTTAAGTTCACTAGAGAAGGCATGTATATGAGCAGGCGTCGTACCACAACATCCGCCTAGTAGACGAACTCCTTGCTGCCTGAACAAACGGGCACATTCTTTAAAATAGTCAGCGTCCCCCTCATAATTAAAACGGCCATCTGTATAAGAAGGAAGCGATGCATTAGGAAACGCTGAAAGAATTGCCTTATTTGGTAATGCAACTTCTTCAAGCGTCATCAGCATGTGATAAGGCCCTAGACGACAGTTTAATCCCACAACATCAGCACCAATGTTCTCTAAAGAGGTCAAAGCTTCTGAAATGGGAGTGCGGTCCTGCATAAAGCCGACTTCCTGTAATGACACTTGAGCAATAATCGGAAGTGATGTTTCTTTTCTAGCAATTTGTAAAACCGTTTCTAATTCTTCAAGGTCATAATAGGTTTCTAATTGGATGCCATCTACATTCTCCATCAACAAACAATACAGCTGCTCGCGAAAACTGCGCTTGATCTCATCAAGAGAAATGCTATTTGGTTTTATACCGCGTATGCCACCGATCGTACCTACAACATATTCTTTATGAGCAGCTTTTCTGGCGATCTGAACAGCCGCTTTATTAATCTCTTTTACGTGATCTTGAAGCCCATAGCGTTCGAGCTTTGAATAGTTCGCTGCATACGTATTGGTTTGAATGATATCAGCACCTGCATCTAAATAAGCACGATGGATATTATAGATCTGCTCTTCTTGAGAAAGATTTAACTCTTCGTAACAAAAGTCGGATCCGTACGAATACAGAAGGGTTCCCATCGCCCCATCACCGATTAATATCTTGTTTTGTTTTAAGTCTGTGATTAAACTCATGACAGCCTCCTATATAAAAAATAAAAAGCCTTCTATAAAAGAAGACTTTTTGAGCGTCGGGGTCTTCTTATCTTTACAAGTTCAAGAATTGAACTTGCAGGAATTAGCACCTTTTCAGCTAGTAGCTGCTGGTTGCTGAGGTTTCATAGGGCCGCTCCCTCTACCTCTCTTGATAAGGATTTATTCATTTATTGGTTCGTTTACTAAATTGCGATCTATTTTCTTTATTAATTCCTGTTTATACGCGCGTTGCTTTTCTTCGTTATATAAAAAGGACCGATCTGTTAGCTTTGTTAATAAGTCTTTTCGATTTTTTTCCGGATATTCCTTCTTAATGATAGATCTACATTGAAATAAAAAATCTAAATACGTTTCATAGTCTTCACTGTATTTTTGTTGAAGCTCTTTTTTTATCGATTTAGATAAACTTGGACTAGCTCCAGAAGTAGAAACTGATAAAATGAGTTTCCCTCTCTTTACGACACTAGGAACAATAAAGTTACCCAGGTCTGGTTGGTCAACAACATTCACAAGCTGTTTCGAAGTTGTTTGTTCTGCAATCCAAGAATTCATCTCTTTACTATTGGTTGCAGCAATGATTAGAAACGCTTCTTCCAAATCTGCACGTTCCACTTCTCTTTCGATCCAAGTCAGCTTTCGTTCAGCATGCCATTCTTGAATTTCTTTAACAGCTGCTGGGCTGATTACTGTAATTATTGCCTCTTCATTCAATAAATCATTAATTTTACGATGTGCTACTAGACCACCGCCAGCTACTACAACCGTTCTACCAGACAAATTTATGTGAATAGGATACATAGCATTCCTCTCTTTTTAAGAACATGCATACTTCTTTGTTTCAAGTGTTTCATGGATACGCGTGAGTAAAACGTCTTTAAGGATAGGATGGTAGCCAAGGGTGTCACAAAGAGCTACGTTTTGTGTGGTCTGCTGCTGATAGCGAGTTATCGTATGTTTCATCCCATTTATTAATAGTCCTGAAAATAGAAGATAAGGCACAACGATAACCTGCTCATATGATTCGCTACTACTCCAGAGTGCTTCCTCAAAGCTTGGTTCTGAACCAGTTAGAAAACAAGCTTGAATACTAGGAATTCCATAATGATTTTGAACGTTAGATGCTATTGCTTCTAGGTCCCGCTTTACATCTTGATCGGTGCTACCTCTGCCCACTAGAAGGACATGTGAATTTTTTCTTAACGTAACTGCGCTTTTGATGATCTTCTCCCATAACAAATGGGAAATGGCTTCATGTACACCGAAAGGGCGTCCGTAATTCACTTCAACTTCTGGATATGTAGCCTGCAGTTGCTGAAGTTCTTTCGGTATGTCTTTTTTTATATGGTTCGCACTTAATAAGAACACAGGAATGACAGAGATGCTTGTTGCTCCTTTTTCTATACAGGTTTCAAACCCTTGAGCGATAGAGGGTTCACTAAGCTCTAGAAAACAAATCTCCTTAATGGACACATCAACTTGAGCCATACAGAGTCTCACAAATTCTTCTGCTTCCATACGTCCTTTTTCCAATCTTGTACCGTGACAGATAAAGAGCAATGCCTTCATTTACAATGCCTCTCTAACGTCAGCAAGCTTATTCCGTTCATCGTTCAGCTGTTCAAACCATTTCAGTTCACTGCGAAGACGAACGACCTCACCAACAATGATCATACTGGGATTCTCAATATGTTCTCTAACCACAATATCTTCAATCGTATCGAGTGTACCTGTAACGGTTCGTTGACTTTCTAAGGAACCCCATTGAACGAGAGCAACGGGTGTTTCTTTACTTTTTCCGTTTTTCGTTAACTGTTCGCAAATATAACCTAGGTTGCCCACTCCCATATAGATCGCTAACGTATCAATACCGTTCGCTAGACTTTCCCATTTCAGTTCATCTTCTTCGCCTTTTTTGCGATGACCTGTAACGACTGCATAGCTTGAAGCGATGTTTCGATGTGTAACAGGTATGCCCGCATAAGCTGGTGCTGCAATCCCTGATGTTATCCCTGGAATGACCTCAAACGGTATGCGACTTCTGGCAAGTGTTTCTGCTTCTTCTCCTCCTCTTCCAAACACGAAGGGATCGCCACCTTTTAGGCGAGTTACTACTTTTCCTTTCTGAGCGTGTTTAACTAAGAAACTGTTGATCGTCTCTTGCTTCATGAAATGGTAGTTTGGCAGTTTACCGCAATAAATTAAATCGCAATCGTTTTTTGCATAAGAGAGCAGTTCTTTGTTTACTAATCGATCATATAAAATGACATCCGCTTCCTGTATACAACGCAAACCTTTTACGGTTATCAACCCTGGATCTCCCGGACCAGCTCCGACAAGATACACTTTTCCCATCATCATCACTCCTTAAGAATTTAATATTGTTTCACGTTCATAGAGCACAAATCCGTTCCCTGTACGAATACGTTTCTTTTCATAAAGAGAGATCTCATCAACTTCAGGCTGTTTCAAAAAGTACTTCTCGAGCTCGATGTCAACCAACTGAAAAGCCTGTTCGTCTGTTGAAGCGGCTATCACAACAGGAATAACCTCTGATTTCAAAATCACTTCAAAACGGTATAAATACATAGAAAGACCCCCTTTTATGAGACTTTTTCTTCTAACTCTTCTGCGATTCGGTCCAGTTCTATTTGAAGCTGTTGAAGTCCCATTCGGTCTATATAGTCAAAAAAGCTTTCGGATGGAAGTTTCTTTTCTTTAAATCCAGTAAGGAATCGTAAAAGTACCTCGTCAAGTGAATCTGCATGAAACTTTCCTTTTAGCTTTTCATTAAACTTTCCTCCATCATCAAGTGTGCCACCCACATAAATCTCAAAGGCTTGAACCATCTTCTTCTCTTTCGTTTTTAACAATACACCTTGAAGACCAATATCAGCGATCTGACGCTGTCCGCAAGAGTTAGGGCAACCTACCATATGAATGCGAACGGGAACATCGAGTGCTATTTTTTGATCAAGGTTCTCAGCAATTTTACGCATCCTTTCTTTCGTTTCAACGAGTGCTAAGTTGCAGTACTCGATCCCTGTACAAGAGACGGAATGTCCTATAAAAGAAAGAGGCTGAGTAGTAATGCGTTTGAAAATGCCTTCTTTTAAAAGCAAGTCGACGTTTTCGTGTTTCACATTCGGAATAATTAAGTTTTGAGAATTCACCGTTCGAATTTCACCGTTTCCGTAGTTCTTAGCAATTTCAGCAAGCTCTAAAACTTCATCAGCATGAAGTCGACCAACAGGTACGTTAAAGCCGATATAACTTAATCCGTCTTGCTTTTGAGGATGAACACCATAGAAGTAACCGCCGTTCCATGTTTTAAGAGCATCTCTTCCTTTAGAGTGAAGCGGTCCGGTATATTCTAATAGCTTTTCTTTGAATTTATCTGGTCCCCAATCTGCCATTAAGAATTTCAGGCGTGCAAGGTGCCGTTTTTCCCGATAACCGTAGTCACGGAAAATCGTAGTAATTGCGATCGAAACTTCTTTGACCTGATGCGGCTCAATAAACACATCAAGGGGCTGTGCTAAGAATGGTCTAGATGAAAGACCGCCGCCTATCTTTATGTGAAAGCCAGGAATCTCTTTATCTTCTATTTCCTTAAAAGCTGGAGTAAAGGCCACACAGTTGATCTCAGCATGGGCACTATTGTTCACATTTGAACTAATGGACATTTTGTATTTTCTCGGCAAATTAGAGAAATCTTCATTATGCTGAAAGAACTCATAAACTTCCTTTACAATTTCAGTGGTATCGAAGAGTTCGTGTGGATCGATGCCCGCGATTGGGTTCCCCATGATGTTTCGCGTAATGTCCCCGCATGCACCTGCGCTCGACAACCCAACTGCTTCTAACCGATTAAAGATATCTGGAAACTGTTCAATCGTCAGCCAGTGAAATTGAATGGCCTGTCGTGTCGTGATATCGAATACGTCTCTTCCGTAATCTTTGCAAATATGAGCCAATGCTTTTACTTGTTCATAACTTAAAATGCCAGATGGAACATTGACTCTCATCATAAAATAGCCATCTTCTTTAGGACGCTGCAAATAGAGTCCTGCCCACTTGAAACTATCCCATTCTTCTTTCGGGATAGAGGAGAAGCCATTTTCTGCGTAATAAGGAATATCTTCAAATATTTTTAAGCCGTCTTTTACGAGCTTTTTTTGTTCGGTCTTATTAATCTTCGGATTTTCTGCCCACGTCTTTTGATATGCCATTCTCTCATTCTCCTTTTTATTTAGTTAAATCAGCTTCCTTTTTTCCAGAAGATTTAAGATGCTCTCTACAATCTCAGAAACGCTTTGTTCGTTAGTATATATGGTGAAATCTGGTGAAATTGGTTCTTCATAAGGTGAATCAATTCCAGTAAAGTCAGGAATTTCACCTTTTCTCGCTTTGCTATATAAACCTTTTGGATCTCTTTTTTCACATTCTTCAATCGGACATGAAACGAAAATTTCTATAAATTCCTCTTCTGAAACGATTCTTTTCGCCATTTCCCGATCTTGTATAAAGGGAGAGATAAAAGCTGTAAGTACGACCGTTCCGTTATCTACAAAAAGCTTTGATACTTCAGAAATGCGTCGTATGTTTTCACTTCGATCATCATCAGAGAATGAAAGATCGCGGTTTAATCCGTTTCGAATGTTATCTCCATCCAATACATAGTTTCTTATGTTTTGATCATACAGCTTTTGCGCCAATGCATTAGCTACCGTTGATTTTCCTGATCCTGAAAGTCCTGTAAACCAAAGTACAAAACTTGAATGGTTGTTTTGTTTTCGTCTTGCTTCTTTTGAAATTGAACTATCGTGCCAAATGATATTGTGCGGATTGCTCATTTGAATCTCCTATTCTATGATTTGCATCATTTCGATTTAGTCCATTTATTAATACCTCTACTACTTCTTTTCGGCTGAACGTACTAGGTGGAAGTTCTCCATTACGAAGAAGCTCTCTTACCTTAGTTCCAGATAAGATGACATGTTCTTCCGTTGGGTGTGGACATGTTTTCGAAGAAGCCATACCTTCGCATTTATTGCAATAAAAGCTATGTTCAAAAAACAACGTTTGGATGCCGATCTCATCTTCTGTAAACTGTGAAAAGATCTCTTGTGCTTCATACGTTCCGTAATAATTTCCTACGCCAGCATGATCACGACCTACGATAAAGTGTGTGCAGCCGTAATTTTTTCTGACGATCGCATGAAAAATGGCTTCACGAGGACCTGCATATCTCATCGCTGCAGGAAATACAGCAAGAAACACGCGGTCGATAGGATAATAGTTTTTTAGAAGAACATGATAGCTTTCCATTCGAACATCAGCTGGTATATCATCAGACTTTGTTTCCCCTACGAGCGGGTTTAAGAAGAGTCCGTCTACAATTTCAAGTGCGGCTTTTTGAATATATTCATGAGCACGGTGAACGGGATTTCTCGTTTGAAAACCTACTATGGTGCTCCAACCTAGTTCGTTAAATCGTTTTCTCGTTTCACTCGGATCGAGATGATACTCTTGAAACAAATTTTTCTTAATACGTCTAACTAGTGTAATCTCGCCACCTACATAAACAGAATGTCGTTCGAACAGCTTCTTAACTCCTGGATGATTTTGGTCGGATGTCTTATAAACTCGCTCTGCTTCAATTTGTTTAACAGGAGTATAAACATCACCTACTTTAAGAATCCCGTAGGTTACACCATCGTATGTTAAACGAACTTCTTCACCTCTTATAAGTGTTGATGCTGTATCAGAATCTACCGGTAACGTGATGGGCAAGCTCCAAACCGTTCCATCGCTGAGCCTTATATCGTGGACAACGGATTGATAATCTTTTTGGTTTAAAAATCCTGTTAAAGGACTATAAGCTCCAATCGCGATCAATTCAAGATCGCTGAGTGCAGTTGCATCAAGAATAATTTCTTTTTTAAGGTTGTGATGTGGTGTATCAGGCAGGAACTGAGTGATTAATTGCCCTCCATGTGGTTGAATCGTACTCATAAAGTCTCTCTCCTCCTAGTATTTCTCTATTTATTCTCGTGAAGCCCACATTCTAGTTTTCCTGTACCTGACCATCGACCGGCACGAAGGTCGTCTGCGTTAACAGCTGCCTGTGTACATGGCTCGCAGCCTATACTTGGATACCCATTGTCGTGTAGTTTGTTATACGGCAAGTCATGTTTATGTGCATACCGCCATATATCCTTCCACGTCCAATGAATGAGCGGACAAATCTTGATGCTTTTAAATCGCCCGTCCCGATTAACAAATTGCGTGTTCTGGCGGGTAGGTGACTGTTCACGGCGTAGACCTGAAAGCCAGGCTGTTACTCCGTTTAGTTCTTCTTCTAAAGGAATCACTTTTCGAATCGTGCAGCATTGATTAGGATTTAATTTCCAAAGCTCTTCACCGTGCTTACTCGCCTGTTCTTCAAGAGATAAAGCCGGTGTTTTCAATTTGATGCGAAGAGAAGGATATCTTTTCTTCGCTTCTTCAATCACTTCATACGTTTCTAGAAAATGCAGATGGGTATCAAGGAAAACAATTTGAGCATCCGGCTTTACTTGATGAACAAGATCCACTAAGACGCTTCCTTCAATTCCGAAGCTGCACGCATAAACCAGATCATCTTCATACGTTTCATAAGCCCACTTCAAAGCATGCAGCGCGCCTTTTGTGGGGTTTTCACTATCAAAATCACGGGTTTTTTCGTCCCATGTTTCGTACGTTAACAATCTGCTACCCCCTTTTCGCCATAAAAAAAGCGGCTTTAACGTTTTTAGGGCTTTGCCCATTCGTTAAAACCGCCTCTAGTTTTCTAGTCAGCGAATTATTTAATTCTTACCTTCTCGTTCTTTTCAAGCTGTATCACTTTTCCATCTTGAACGACTAAAGTGATTGATCCAAATTTAATACTGCTCAGCATTTGTTGAAGCTGAGGAAGAAAATCGTTTGCACTATTTTCGTTCGCCACTCCACTGCCTCCCTTTCTAACATTCATATCTTTTAAAGGCTCTTTCCTAAAATTGTTGTTTTCTAAGTCTTACTTTTTTCTTCTTTGACTTTTGATTGAAGTGGAAGATGCGATACTCCTGTGGCTCACCGCCTGCCCCACGGAAAGCGAGTATCTGCAACGGAAATCAACTCTTTCAAAAGCAACAATGAATATGAAAACAACAATAAAAAAACCTTCCCATTTCGGAAAGATAGTGGAGGTAAACATATTACCTTATCTTCCAAAATGTAAATACATTCTGCTGGAGTTAGCACCTTACAAACGCAGGTTGCCGGGTTTCATCGGGCCAGTTCCCTTCACCACTCTGGATAAGAGTTTAAATTTTATAAAATCATAACATATCTGAAGTGGATATCAAGACCTATTTTTTCATTTTTCTATTTTTAAAAAAAATTAAACAAACAGTTGACTTTTTATGTTTTTGAATCATATAGTAATAACTAAAATTTAATCCGTATCGCTGATCGGAAAACCGAAGGCTCTTAACACTACTTGTTAAGGGCCTTTTTATTTTGAGGAGGAAAAGTATGAAAAAGTTGATTGTATTAGCTCTAATTGGTCTTTTTGCACAGTTAATTGATGGATCACTCGGTATGGCTTATGGGGTTACATCTACATCTTTGCTCTTAGTAGCTGGAATTGCTCCTGCAGCTGCATCTGCGTCCGTACATCTTGCCGAAGTCGTAACCACTGCCGCATCCGGCGCTTCACACATTAAATTCGGAAATGTTGATCGGCAAGTTGTTACTCGATTAATTTTGCCGGGTTCGATCGGAGCATTTGTAGGTGCTTGTTTTTTAAGCAACCTTCCTGGAGATCTAATAAAGCCGTATATCTCTATCTTTTTAATTATCCTCGGTATATATATCTTATATCGTTTTCTGTTTAAACTTGGAGAGAAGAAAGCGAAAGTAAATGGTAAACCTTTTACAAAGAAACAGCTTATTCCACTTGGATTAGTAGCTGGTTTTTTAGATGCTACAGGTGGAGGAGGCTGGGGTCCGGTCACCACTCCAGTCCTAATGGCAAAACAAGACATGAAAACCAGGAAGGTAATCGGTTCTGTAGATACTAGCGAATTTGCTGTAGCTGTATCTGCTTCAATTGGATTTTTCATCGCACTCGGCTGGGAACAAGTTGAATGGCTATGGGTTGGTGCATTGATGCTAGGAGGAGTGATTGCGGCTCCTATTGCTGCATGGCTAGTTCGTCTCATTCCTTCTCACATATTAGGGGTACTAGTTGGTGGATTAATTATTATCACCAATACCCGCACCCTTCTTCATACTCTAGGCGTTTCACATAACATGTTGTTTTCGATCTACTTTGTTCTTGTTGCTTTTTGGGCAGTAGGGATTATCTATGCGGTAAAAAGCAATTCAGAAAATAAAAATCCGGAATTTTTAAAAAATTCAGTTGACTATTGAGAATGACCTATGTATTATAAATCTTAATTCAATATTCAAATCTTCTTATCCAGAGAGGCTGAGGGACTGACCCTATGATGCCCGGCAACCAGCGGAAACGCATGGTGCTAATTTCAGCAGAACAATGAATGTTCTGAAAGATGAGACTTCGATCGGGTGAAATCATCGGGACCTCTTCTTTTGGAAGAGGTCTTTTTTTCTGGGATAAGTTGAAACTGAATGCGATTGGATACAAAAAAATGACGTTGAGGAGAGATTTGAAAATGACTGATCAAAATGCAAAAAGACAGTATGGGTTTGAAACGATTTCTTTACATGAAGGTCAAAAAGTTGATCCGACTACAGGAGCTCGTGCTGTTCCGATCTACCAGACCACTTCCTATCAATTCAATTCAACAGAGCACGCAGCGAACTTATTTGCCCTAAAAGAGTTCGGAAACATATATACGCGTTTGATGAATCCAACGCAAGATGCGTTTGAACAGACCATTGCAAAACTTGAAGGTGGTGTTGGTGCTCTTGCTCTTGCTTCCGGCCAGGCTGCCATTACAAATGCTATATTCAATATCGCTGGCTCTGGTGATGAAATCGTCGCTTCCACCTCTCTATATGGTGGAACGTATAACCTGTTCTCTGTCACTCTCCCCAAGCTCGGCATCCAGACACAATTCGCTGAAATTGATAATCTTCAATCGTTTAAAGACGCTATTACAGAAAAAACAAAAGCCGTATACATTGAGACCATCGGGAATCCAAAAATCGATGTAGCCGACATTCAAGCGATTGCTGACATCGCACATGACGCAGGAGTTCCTCTTATTGTAGATAATACGTTGGCTACGCCTTACCTTTGTCGCCCGATCGAACATGGAGCGGATATCGTTGTTCATTCTGCAACAAAGTTCATCGGAGGACATGGTACTTCAGTAGGTGGAGTTATCGTCGATTCTGGAAAATTTGATTGGAGCAATGGGAAATTCCCAGGCTTGACTGAGCCAGATTCAAGTTATAAAGGAATTGTGTATACGGATGCATTTGGTCCACTTGCTTATATTCTAAAAGCACGTGTTCAGCTGCTTCGAGATCTAGGTTCGTCTATCGCACCGTTCAACTCCTTTCTATTTATTCAAGGATTGGAAACACTTGCTCTTCGTATAGAACGTCATGTTGAAAATACATTGAAAGTAGCGAAGTTCCTAGAGAGTCATCCATCGGTCGATTGGGTAAATTACGCAGGGCTTCCAAGCAGCCCTTACTATGAACTTGCCCAAAAATACCTCCCTAAAGGCGCGGGTGCAATTTTAACATTCGGGGTTAAAGGCGGTGTAGACGAAGGTAAAAAGTTGATCGAAAATGTTAGCATCTTCTCTCACCTGGCAAACGTGGGAGATTCAAAATCATTGATCATCCATCCAGCTAGCACCACTCATCAACAACTCTCTGAAGAAGAACAAAGAAAATCAGGCGTAAGTCCAGAACTAATCCGTCTTTCGATCGGAATTGAAACAGTAGATGATCTAATATATGACTTAGATCACGCATTAAAAGCGATCTCACTTTCTCCAAGTGGATTGTAGATTACAACGATTAAGCTGTTCAAGAAATCCTTTGAGCAGCTTTTTTGTTGCCAAGACTCTTCTCCTGTTAGCGAGCACCTTAGACGGAAATCAGCTTTATGAACAAACTTGTATACAGATACAGCTTTGTCATAAATCAGTTTCTCCTTACAAATACTATTGGTAACAAATTTTAGAATGAGGGCTCATGATGTCTACCATTGTAAAAATGATTGTTTCCATGTTTTTATGTCACATTCTTTTTTTCGGACCAAAAGTCAATGCAGGTGTAGTAAATCGTTTTGAAGTAGAGAAATATGGAGATGTAATCTGGGAAGTCCCTTCAAAAAAGAAACAAGTTGCGATTACATTTGACGATGGACCAGACCCCGTATACACCACTCAGATCTTAGATGTTCTTAAAAAGGAAGGTGTTCATGCAACATTCTTTCTTATTGGAAAGCGGGTTGAGAAGTATCCAGAAATCGTGAAAAGAGAGCTAAAAGAAGGACATGAAATCGGCAACCATACGTATAATCACCCTAGTTTCCACACCATTTCAAGGCATAAAGTTGTGGTTGAAACAAGAAAGACCGAGCACCTTCTCGATCCTGCTCATCATTCAGATTACATAAAATTGTTTCGACCTCCAGGCGGAACTGTTACAGAGAACAGTTTAAAAGTCTTAAAAAAAGAAGGATACAAAGTTATCCTATGGTCTTGGCATCAAGATCCCCGTGATTGGACAAATCCAGGATCTGAAAGGATCGCCAGACACATCCTAACGAATTTAAAAAACGGAGATATTATCCTTTTGCATGATTCTGGCGGTAATCGCAGTCAAACGGTTGCTGCATTAAAGATTATCCTTCCTAAGCTTAAGGAAATGGGTTATGAAATTGTAACGGTTGATGAACTATTAAAAATGCACCCACGATACAATGAGTTCCACGAAACTGAAGTGAAGAAAGAAGAAGCCCCGTTATTAATCGAATAAAGAGTGAAAAGAACAAATTTTATGATTATATTGTTCTTTTCTTTTTTATTTAAACCTCCCTACTGCTCACTTTGTTCAGACGCTTGCTCACTATTTGTTTTTAACATTAAATAAAAGCGCTTGCATTTTATAATCACTGTACTATAATACTACTTGTATACAAGTATACTCGTTCTACAAAAGGAGGTTATTAAGTTGAACGATTCTATGGAATTTCTTTATCCTGAAAAGTGGCTTTCCAAAGCTTCTACTGGGGAACGTGTCGCATGTGAACTAAGAATGAGGATTATCTCGGGACTCATTGAAAGCGGTACCACTCTTTCTGAAAATAAATTAGCTGCTGAGTATAATGTAAGCCGCTCTCCTATACGAGAAGCACTTAAGGTTCTATCGAATGAAAACTTAATTCGTTTAGAGCGAATGGGTGCAGTTGTGGTCGGCTTAACTGAAAAAGAAATTGAAGAAATTTATGATGTTCGACTTCTTATTGAGACGTTCGTGTTTGAACGACTTGTTAAAAACGACACGGCTCACGTTGTTAAAGAACTTACAAAAATTTTTGAGATGATGCAGATTGCAATTAAGTACAAAGATGCTGATGAGTTCGCTCTTCAGGATGTCTTGTTTCATGAAACAATTATTCGTTCTATCAACCATTCGTACATCACGATGATCTGGAACAATACTAAACCAGTTATGGAAAGCTTCATCTTATTATCCATGCGCATGCATTTCAATGAAAAGTACGATGACCTTTCTCGAATCATGAAAAACCATGAACTCTATATTGATGCGATTTCATCAAAAAATAGAGAAATTATGATTCAATCGCTGCACCAAAATTTTGATGATGTTCAAGGAAAAGTAGATGATTTATGGATGTCACAACAAATGCTATCGAAAGCATGGGAGCAAGAAAAGGAGTAAATAAATGATGGATATCGACGGTTCACAACATAGAAAAAGCTATATGGTAGGAGTCGACATCGGAACTACAAGTACTAAAGCAGTGTTGTTTAATGAAAACGGTGAAATTCTTTCACAAGAAAACATTGGGTACCCGCTTCACACGCCTGATATTTCTACAGCGGTACAAGATCCAGAAGAAATTTTCCGAACGGTTTTGCAAACCCTTACAAATGTTATCGAACGTTCTTCTATTCCATCCAGCGCTATTTCGTTCATTTCATTTAGCAGTGCCATGCACAGCGTGATTGCAATGGATGAAGATGATCAGCCCTTAACACCTTGTATCACTTGGGCAGATAATCGCAGTGAAGCTTTTGCACGAAAAATAAAAACACAATGTAACGGACATGAGATTTATAAACGAACAGGCACTCCTATCCATCCGATGAGTCCATTAAGTAAAATCGCTTGGATTGTAAATGATCAGCCTGAAATCGCAGCAAGAGCAAAAAAATATATAGGGATTAAAGAATTCATCTTTCAGCGCCTATTTAACGAATATGTTGTTGATCATTCTCTAGCCTCAGCGATGGGGATGATGAATCTGAAAAAGCTGGATTGGGATGAAGAATCTTTACGTGTCGCAGGAATTAATCGTAATCAATTATCAACCCTAGTCCCTACAACAACGATCTTCAATGATTGTCATCAAGATATAGCCAAGCAGATCGGAATCGAACCGAAAACAGCATTTATTATTGGAGCAAGTGATGGCGTGCTGTCAAACCTGGGTGTAGATGCGATCGGTAAAGGCGAAATAGCCGTAACTATTGGTACGAGTGGGGCGATACGTACAATCATTGATCAGCCAAAGACTGATGAGAAAGGCAGAATTTTTTGCTACGCACTAACAGAGAATCACTGGGTCATCGGTGGGCCAGTTAACAACGGCGGTGTTGTCCTGCGCTGGATACGAGATGAATTCGCAGCTTCAGAACTTGAAACAGCAAAGCGTCTAGGAATAGATCCTTATGAAATTTTAACTAAGATAGCAGAACGTGTGCGACCTGGAGCTGATGGTTTACTGTTTCACCCTTATCTCGCTGGTGAACGTGCTCCACTTTGGAATTCAGATGTTCGAGGATCATTCTTCGGTCTAACGTTGTCTCATAAGAAAGAACATATGATTAGAGCCGCACTTGAAGGAGTGATCTATAACCTTTATACCGTGTATCTAGCATTGATTGAATGTATGGATAAACCTGTAAGCCGAATCCAAGCGACTGGAGGCTTTGCTCGATCAGAAACATGGCGTCAGATGATGTCAGACATTTTTGATACAGAGGTAGCGGTGCCAGAGGTTTACGAAAGTTCTTGTTTAGGTGCATGTATTCTAGGGTTATATGCAACAGGAAAAATAGAATCGTTTGAAGCGGCTTCAGATATGATTGGAAGTACTCACAATCACACTCCAAATCAAGAAGCGGTTAAAGAATATAGAGAATTGTTACCCATCTTTATCAGTCTATCTAGAAAACTAGAAGAAGATTATTCACGTATTGCAGCGTATCAAAGAAGTTTAATCACTAGAGAAAATTAATATCAGGGGGATCTATCATGCCATTATTTATTGTAGCTTGTGGAATTTTAGCATTGTTATTATTGATCATGTATTTCAAATTAAACACATTCATTTCTTTAATCATCGTATCTTTCGGTGTTGCATTAGCACTAGGTATGCCACTTGGTGAAATTGTAAAATCAATTGAAGCTGGTTTAGGTGGAACACTCGGACACCTGGCATTAATTTTCGGTCTAGGTGCCATGCTAGGTAAACTAATTGCTGATGCCGGCGGTGCTCAGCGGATTGCTATCACACTCATTGAGAAATTCGGTGAAAAGAAAATTCAATGGGCGATTGTTGTTGCTTCTTTCATTATTGGTATCGCTTTATTCTTTGAAGTAGGTCTTGTTCTATTAATTCCGATCGTTTTTGCCATTTCAAAACAATTACGCGTTTCCATTCTTTATCTAGGTATTCCAATGGTAGCAGCTCTTTCAGTAACACACGGATTCTTACCTCCTCACCCGGGGCCAACGGTAATTGCAGGAGAATTTGGTGCTAATATTGGTGAAGTATTGCTTTATGGTTTTATTATTGCAATCCCTACTGTAATTCTTGCAGGACCAGTATTTACAAAGATTGCAAAAAAGATTGTTCCTGACTCATTCAACAAAACAGGAAATATTGCTTCACTAGGTGAACAGAAAGTATTTAAATTAGAAGATACACCTTCATTTGGTATCTCAGTGTTTACAGCGATGCTTCCAGTTATTTTAATGTCTATCGCTACTGTAATCACACTTGTTCAGAACACGATGGGTATTGCAGACTCAAAGACATTTGAAGTGATTCGCTTTGTTGGTGACGCATCTACTTCCATGCTGATCTCATTACTTGTAGCTGTTTATACGATGGGATTAGCTAGAAATATACCGATTAAAACAGTTATGGATTCATGTACGACAGCTATCACTCATATCGGAATGATGCTATTAATCATCGGTGGAGGCGGAGCCTTCAAACAAGTATTGATCAACGGTGGCGTTGGCGATTATGTAGCTGAGTTGTTCAAAGACACTACGTTCTCCCCGATTTTACTAGCATGGATTATCGCAGCCATCCTTCGAATTTCGTTAGGATCTGCAACAGTAGCTGCATTAACAACAGCGGGTCTAGTCATCCCATTATTAGGTCAAACCGATGTTAACCTTGCGTTAGTTGTCCTTGCAACAGGAGCTGGTAGTTTAATAGCATCACACGTGAATGATGCAGGTTTCTGGATGTTCAAAGAGTATTTTGGCTTAAGTATGAAAGAAACGTTTGCAACATGGACTTTATTAGAAACCATTATCTCAGTGGCTGGATTAGGTTTCATCCTTCTATTAAATCTATTTGTATAACAAATGTAAGAAATCCCTATCGAATGATATTCGATAGGGATTTCTTTATGTATTGTGCGTTTAAGCTTTAATTATCATTCCGATAATTGTATATCGAATTCTTCTAGAAGATCTTTGAACGCTGGCCGTTCATTCCCGTCTCGGCCTTTGACATGTGTAGCTGTTACTATGGAGTTTAACACTGCTTCTTCTACAGCTTCTCCAACAGCACGAAATGCTAGATCCATATCTTCTTCATGTATCGTTGGAATCATAGTAATCTGATTCGGTTTATTATGAGGAATCTTAGTTGCTGTTGAAAAACCAATCACCACTTCCCCGCTGCCGTGCGTAATAATCGAACCCGTTCTTGACAAACCTGTCACAGATCTCTTAATAATTCGGTTCAGTTGTCTTTCAGAAACGGGTAGATCTGTAGCTACGATAATCATGACAGATCCTTTGTCCTTTTCTTCCCACGATTTTAGTAAAGCTTCCTTTAATTCTTGTCCGATAGCTCTACCGTTTATCAGCAGGTCGCTTAATATGCCGAAGTTTGACAATACAAGTACGCCAATCGTAAACGTTTCGTTGTCGATTGAAAAACATCTTGAAGACGTACCGATTCCACCTTTTAAGGAATAGCAAAGCATTCCCGCTCCCGCTCCAACACTGCCTTCCTTTACTTCCTTTCCGGCATTTTCTATAGCTTTTACGACATGATCTCTTTTTACAAATTGTGCTCTTACATCATTCAAAAACATGTCATTACATTCACCAACGATAGGGTTTACTGTACCTGTTATCTGGCCAATCTCAGGATTCTTATCTAACATATATTGAATTAAGGCATCTGCGGCGGTTCCTATACTCAACGTGTTAGTCAGTATGATAGGAGTTTCTAACACCCCTAGTTCTTTCATCTGAATGGTTCCCATCGTTTTCCCGAATCCATTGATCACATGACTCGAAGCGATAAGTTTGTCCATAAATGTATTTCCGTCATGAGGAATGATGCTAGTAACCCCTGTTTGCATATTCCCTTCGCTTAGCGTTACATGCCCTACTGTAACTCCTTCAACATCTGTAATTGAGTTAAAAGCCCCGGTTTCTATCTTACCAATCTTCACCCCGAAATCTCTAATCCGTTTCTGTGTCATGTAAGTAGCACCTCCTTATGTTTAGTTGAAATCTTGATTACGAAGATATTCTTCATATGCTGATATCTTTTTACGCAACATATCATCAATTTCCATTAATACTTGTACCTGATTCTTAACATGATCTTGGTGATTTTTTAATAATTTCAACCTCTTATGAGTAGTTTGATCACCCTGTAAAAATAAAGAAGCATATTCCTGAATCTGAGCAAGCGGCATTTTCGTTTCTTTAAGTTTGATAACAAAACGCAGCCATTGAACATGGTATTCAGAGTAACGTCGATCACCACGAACTGTTCGTTCTGGTGTGATGATCTTTTCTTTCTCATAAAATCGCAGTGTATGTGTTGATACGTTAAGAAGTTTAGCTACTTCTCCAATAGAATACATATTAATCACCCCAACAGTTATCTAGTTCCTTGACTTAGAGTTTACTCTAATCAGTATAATAAAACACAAGAGGAATTACCAAATGAATAAATTTGAGGAGTGATTTTAATGAAATACACAGTAATTACGGGAGCGAGCTCTGGAATTGGATACGAAACGGCACTTGGATTTGCTGCTAGAGGTAAGAATTTAATTATTGCAGCTCGGAGAACAGAAGAATTAGAGCAACTTAGAGCAAACGTATTGTCTATGTATCCAGATCTTGACGTTGTTGTTTACACAGTTGATCTATCAATAACCGCTAAAGTACATGATTTCTACGGAAGTCTAAAGGAATATGAGATTGAAACTTGGATTAACAATGCTGGATTTGGGAACTTCGCTTCAGTTGGTGAGCAAAATTTAGATAAAATTGAAACGATGATTCATTTAAATATTGAAGCATTAACCGTTCTTTCTTCTCTTTATGTTAGAGATTATGCTGAGGTTGAAGGTACACAGCTTATCAACATATCTTCTGGCGGAGGCTACACGATTGTTGCAGACGCTGTAACATATTGTGCATCCAAATTTTATGTGAGTGCCTTTACAGAAGGACTTGCACAGGAATTAAAGAGTAAAGGACAAGCCATGCAAGCAAAAGTATTGGCTCCAGCTGCTACTGAGACAGAATTTGCAAAGCGTTCCATGGATCTCGAAGACTTTCAGTATGAAGGAACTGTCCCAAAATTTCATACAAGTAAAGAGATGGCTGAATTCTTACTGAATTTATACGATAGTGAGAAAATAGTTGGTATCGTTGATGGTGAGACCTATGAATTCCACTTAAAAGACCCAATCTATCCGTATGCAGCTAGACAAAGAAAATAGTCGTACCACCTCTATATTATGATAGACTGAATCAAGAAGATTAAGAAGTCTCCTGTTGGAGGTATGCACATGTATTCAAGCGAGATAAGAAAAAAGAACCATGATCGAAAAAATGTAAATACTACTTTAAGCCATTCGTTATACACTGAGATTAAGATATTAGCTAAAAAACTTGATAAACCAGCGAATGAACTTATTGAAGAAGGTATGGTTCATGTGTTGAATCAGTATAAGAAGAACAAGAAGTAAACACGAAAACGCACAGGTTTTATACTGTGCGTTTTTTTACCTTTTAGTGAACTAATCGACTTAAATTACAACAAGTTGGATAAAAAGATAATATAGTTTTTAAATTGTAGTTTCTGGGATGTGACCAACGTGAATCCTTATGTTGATGTAATTTTTCGATCTATAATTGCCTTTTTTTCTATATTTTTTGCTGCTCGTATTTTAGGCAAACAAACCGTTTCAAGAATGACGATCTTTGATTTTATCGCTGTCGTCACGCTCGGATCTGTCACTGCAAACTTAGCATTTGCCTTAGAAGTAAAAGCGCGTTATATCTTTCTCGTGTTCTTCATCTTTGTTCTTCTGATCTATCTTTCTGCATTTCTTTCCTTAAAGAGTAAAAGAGCTCGCAAATACGTAGCAGGAGATCCGACTGTCGTTATTGAGAACGGAAAAATATTAGAGCATAATATGAGAAAAATGCGTTACACCCTTGATTATTTAAATCAGCAGCTTAGGCAAAAAGATATTTTCTCTATAGACGATGTAGACTACGCACTCGTTGAGAATAACGGACTTCTCTCTGTAAAGAAAAAAGAAGCGCACCTTGCTGTCACCCGTAAAGACTTACATATCTTTAAAGAAGAAGTGAAGCTCCCCATCGAGTTGATGATGGATGGTGAGATCCTACTGAACAACTTAAAAGAAAATAACATCTCTAAAGAATGGCTGTTCTCGGAACTCAAGAAACGTAATCTTACAATTGAAAGTGTAGTTTATGCACTACTTACTAGCAGCAATAAACTGTATATAGATATCCATGATGATAAGCTATATTCTCCTATGGATGTTGAGTAATTCTCTCCATACGCCCTTTGTATAAAATAGAGATTCTAATAAAAGTCGCTTTAAAGTTTACATAATAATATTACAGTCCTCTTACTTCCAATTCTGCTCAATGAAAGTGTCTCTGCCTGAAGTTTCGCGCTCTTCTTTATAAGCTTTTGGGTTTTTCTTGTAAAAATCTTGATGATATTCTTCAGCTTCATAAAACACGCTTGCTGGTAAAATTTCTGTTACGATCGGCTTTTTAAACTTTCCGCTTTCTTCTAAATTCTTTAAAGATTGTTCGGCAAGTTCTCTTTGTTCTTCCGTATGATAAAAGATCGCCGTTCTATATTGTGTTCCACGGTCGATAAACTGTCCTTCATCATCCGTTGGATCAATTTGCGGCCAATACAGATCTAACAATTTTTGATACGGAAAAACCTCCGGATTAAATGTGATTTGAACCGCTTCACGATGCCCGGTCTCACCTGTTTTAATCTGTTCATAGGTTGGGTTGTTAAGTTCTCCACCTGTGTAACCAGATACGATACCATGAATGCCAGGTAGCTCATCGAACGGTTTAACCATACACCAAAAGCAACCCCCTGCGAATGTTGCGAGCTGTTTATTACTCAAACTAATTCCTCCTAAAAACAAAAACTCAATTCATAAAAAGATTTTATCGTGATAGACGAAAAAAGAACAGTGATTGCACTTACCTGTTCATAGGATAACCTATATACGACATACACTGTAAGCACTATGGATAAAGTGCGGTGAGGAATTTGAATTTTAAAGAAATTGAATCTGAAATTTATAAACGGTGTAATGAGCTTCTTTCCCTCCAAAAAACGGATGGAACTTGGCGTTTTTGTTTTGAGAATTCTGTGATCACAGATGCGTATATGCTCATTTTATTACGAACCATAGACTACAAAAATGAAAACCTTATTAAAAGGATAGCCGATCGAATCCTTTCCAAGCAGTCTCACGATGGATTATGGCGTGTATATCCTGATGAGGAACCGGCGAATTTGTCAGCAACGATCCAAGCCTATACAGCTCTTTTGTATTCAAAGCCCCACATACACACTGAAGAACCACTTCAGACCGCCAAACAATTCATTATAAATAATGGTGGATTAAAAAATGCTGACCTTTTAACAAAAGTCTTTTTAGCTATGAACGGTTTATATCACTGGCCAGAGCTACCAATCGATCCAGCCATTCTCTTTTCCCTGCCTCTTACTTCTCCCATTAACCGTTATGATATCAGCAGCTATGCTAGAGCCCACTTTGCTCCTGTTCTGTTAATGATTGAAGGTAAAAAGAAACTAACTTCAAGCTACACACCTGATCTATCAGTATCATTAGGAAAATCAGATCAAGGTTCCAACATTGAAGATTGGATAAATCTGTTCTCCTTGTTGAACATTAGAGACTCATACATGAAAACGAAGAAAGAAAATATACTTTCATACATTCAAAACCATATCGAACCTGATGGAACACTTCTTAGTTATGGGTTAACCACTATTTTCATGGTGTACGGTCTGCTTTCAGAAGGATTTGATACATCATCACCGGTTATTCAAAACGCTCTGAACGGGTTGATGAATATGTTTTGTGAGGTAGATGATACGTTGCATCTGCAGAATTCACCATCCACTACATGGGATACGTCTCTCATGCTTTATACATTGCTTGAAGCGGGTGTTCCACATACAAACGCCTCTGTATTAAAAGGAGCAAGATTTCTACTTACACAACAGCAGAATAAATATGGTGATTGGTCTGTTCATAATCCAGATGCAATCCCAGGAGGCTGGGGCTTTTCTATAGGTAATACACAGCACCCAGATCTAGATGATACTCAAGTGTCACTCCGTACTATTGCACAATACTGTCGTACCCACTCTTCTTATTATTCAAGCTATGAAAAAGGGCTTGGATGGCTTCTATCTATGCAGAACGATGATGGGGGATGGGCAGCCTTTGAAAAGAATACAAATCGTTATCTAATCGGAAGCCTACCCATAAAGCACGCAAAAGACGCTCTAGTTGATCCATCCACTCCAGATATTACAGGCAGGACTTTAGAGTTCTTAGGAAATTACCATGGCTTGAATCAAGATCATCTCTCAATAACAAAAGGTGTGAACTGGCTACGAGCCAATCAAGAATTAGATGGTTCATGGTATGGACGATGGGGAGTTTGTTATATTTATGGGACATGGGCTGCCGTTACAGGTTTAATCGCCTGTGGCGTTCACAAAAATGATAAAGAAATTCAAAAAGCGAAAAACTGGTTGCTATCGATTCAAAATGAAGATGGAGGTTGGGGCGAGTCTTGTGAGAGTGATACGAAGAGAATGTATGTTAGCCTAAACAAAAGTACACACTCTCAAACAGCTTGGGCGCTTAACACATTAACGGCTATCTCGGACCAGCCTAATCTCAGTATGAAAAAAGCTGTTAATTGGTTTCTAACTAAAAAGAAAGTAGCCAGCTATCCAACAGGAGCCGGCTTACCTGGCGCTTTTTATATCCATTACCACAGTTATGATAAAATCTGGCCGTTACTTGCACTTTCTCACTATTATAGAAAATACTATTGAGTGGAATCATCTGCATGCTGATCCATATTCTTATCCTTCTTTCGCAAAATACCTAAACCTAACACAACAAGTAAAATCAGATATAAAGTAAACCACCATAGCGTCCAGTTTCGCCCTACAAAATCGGTAAATTCCATTGTATTCGTGTGGATATGGTTACTCAACGCCCATATTAATAATCCGGCTGGAAGTAAAAAGGGATGATAGTTCGGAAACTTAGATAGATGCTGTAATCCCTTTAGTGCTGTAAATAGACAAATGACAATCTTAACAAGAATTCCAAATATCCATACAACACCAATGATGACCTCTACCCTCTCAAAAATATTGATGATTGAAATATCTCTCATCAACTCATAAGTAGGATAACTTTGCCGTTTAACCATATAAGCTCCTTCAACACCTACAGCAATAAATACGGTTAAGATAAGAGCTAATCCTCCAAACAAGATTCCTCCCAGATAGTTTTTGGAGAGTTTTTCTTTGTTTTTCACATATGTGAGAACACTTCCTAAAAGAATGATCTCGATGAATGGAAATCCAGTCGTCGTGTATGCACCTTGCGAGATTTTTAACATCCCTTGTTCGAAAAAAGGCTGCAAGTGTGAAAATCTGAATTGATTCGTAGTAAGGGCTAACGAACAAATGAAAAAAAGAATCATAAATGGAGTTAAAAACTCATTTACACGACCAATGTTATTTAATCCATAAAAGCAGGAATATGCTGCAAGTAGAATAATCATAATCTGAAAAGTCCATGGACTTGACTCTGGTATAACATTTGAGATCATAAAGTTACTAAGGTTTCTAACCACATATGAAGCTAAATGTAGAGCATAAAAGATGATGATAATATTTAATATCGTGCCAACTACCTTACCTCCAGCTACTTCGGTGATACGAAAAATAGAGCGAAACTGGTACCGTTTCAGAATCAATATCCAAATAATGTTTAAGGTCAAACCGATAATTACCGCAAATATCATAGAAATCCATGCATCCTGTGCAGAGAAAAAAGCGGTTAAGTTAGGTGCCATTAATAAGGAACTACCCATTATAAAACTGATTACGATTAAAACAAGCTGCCATCGATTTATAGTATGGTTCATGTTTATCCTCCAAACATCAGTTTATATAGTGGTGAATATATAGCATTGATCCATTTTGAAAAAGGAAGCCATTGACTATTGGAGAGGAATGTTGCCACATTCAACATTGAGAAGATCCAAAAAGTCGTAAGTGTAATACGATAGGGTTTATTTTTGCTCATGAATGGTTTCCACCCTCGCTCCTACAGATTCAAGTTTTATGGATACATTTGTTTCTAGTTCCACATCGGAAAACTCTTCTTTCCAATTTTCTTTGTATTTCTTCCAGACTTCAGGATGTTTATTATAGAGTAACTTTCCTAATCCAAAAACATCCGTCTTTTCTTTTTGTGCCTTTTTCACAGTGCTTTTTATATGACGTGCTAGTTCCTCGTTCACTCTTCTTTCCATTTCAATAAGGGTTTTTGGATCACCAATATCGACTGCACATGTCACTTCTTGTAGAATGGCTTTCCCTTTTACATCTACTACATATTTCAAATTACCATTTGTGTAATGAACCTTTGTTTTAGAGTCAACGTCTTTTACCATGAATCCTACGTTACCTTTCTGACTATCACATTTGTGACTCAAAATAAAGATATCCTTTACTCTTTGATTGATAATAGACCAACCTCTCGTTTGATCATTGTTCAACCAGGTCACCATTTTTTCTTTGTTGAAGACAGCCAGTCCAGTAATTCGATAAGTTTTATCATTTGCATTTATATTTTCTAAATTGGATGTTTCGCTTTGACTATCATTTAACTGAACGATTTCTACGCCTTGAAGGACCGGATCCCTAAATTCTCCATATCGCCAACGTACGACATCTTTCTCCTTAATTCCATCTGATATACCAGTAGAAGTGGCAGCTAAGCGCACTCTATTCTTTAATGATTCACCAGGGTTCTTAAAGATTGGCGTATAAATAGAGAGAATATTTTTGGCAGTCGAATTTTTTGCAACAAACATGATGAGATTATCCCGAACTTCATGGTTTCGCTCCATAAAATCAAATAATGGAGCTAACCCTTCGGTCCTTGCATATTTTTCACCAATAATGACACTTGTAATATGTGAAAAAAGCAATTTCCGAGGTAAAATGTTTCTTCCTTTTTCAACAGCATCATAAAGGGTCTCACCTGAAACTGTATACGTGTAAACCGATCCCCCCGATCCTCCTGATGGTGCACCCCCTTGCCCACCTGCTGTGCCTCCTGGATTCACCACTTGAAAATGAACGATCGTTTTATTCTTTTTATAGTCCACACCAATAGAGGATACAATTAGGAGTTCATTAAGCTCTACTCGACCAGCACATCCAGATAGTATCAATGAGAATGAGATGATTACAGCAACTATATTCCATCTCCTCATGATTTTTTTACCCATTTTCTATGCAGTTTCGTTTGTGTCCACCATAAAGGTAGACGGAGTAGGCTGTCTTTTTGTTTTCCCGATTGAAACGGCGCTAACGGTGAGAAGTAAGGTTTTCCCATGGACGTTAGCGAACATAGGTGGATCAGTAGACCAATCATGAAAAAAATCATTCCAAAAATGCCTGTTGTTGCTGCTAAAATCATTAGTACGAACCTTAGCAAACGTGCAGCACCACTAAATCCATAATAAGGTGAGACGAAGCTTGAAATTGCTGTCAATGAAACGACAATTACGATAGCTGGGGAAACAAGTCCTGCGGCTACAGCAGATTCACCGATTACAATCGCTCCTACAATTGAAACAGCAGAACCAATTGGACGGGGCATTCGAATACCGGCTTCACGCAAGATTTCAAAGATTGTTTCCATAACAAGTGCTTCAACGAATGCTGGAAACGGTACACCTTCTCTTTGAGCGGCTAAACTGACTAGAAGATTAGTGGGAACCAACTCTTGATGAAAGGTAGTAACAGCAATATATGCCGCCGGAAGTGCTAATGATATCATGAAAGAAATCACCCGAATCACACGAATAAAGCTTGAAAGATCAAAGTGATGGTAATAATCTTCAGCCGCTTGGAAAAAAGATATAAAGGTTGTTGGTGTGATAAGGACAAATGGTGTACCCTCGAACATGATTACAACGTTACCTTCAGATAGAGCTGCAGCTGCTACATCTGGTCGTTCTGTAGATTGAAAGGTAGGAAACGGAGAGTATCCGTTCTCATCGATTAATTCTTCAAGCATTCCACTTTCGAATATTTTGTCAGTGTTTAGATTCGATACCCTTTTTATCACTTCTTGTAAGACTTCTTGATCGACCTGGCTTTCTAGATAGGAAACTAAAATTGTTGTTTTCGTTATTTTTCCTACTTCAAACGGCTTAAAGCGTAAAGTAGGGTTTGAGATTCGGCGTCTCAGCAAGGTTGTATTGGTCTGAAGCGTTTCAATAAATCCTTCACGTGGACCTCTTACCATTGTTTGTGCTTCAGGTTCTTCTACACCCCGTGTCTCCCACGTTTCAAGGGGAATAGAGTATGCCTCTGTCATCCCATCTACAAAAATAATGACCTGGCCTTTTAAGACAGGGGTTATGATCAAATCGAAATGAGGACATGGACTTATCATTGCGGAAACTTCTGTTTGATGAATAAGTTCTTTCGGTTGTAACGTTTTATTTGCTAGTTGTGTGCGTTTTATAGGCTCAATAATGGATAATTCAAGTTGTTGTTTGTTGATCAATCCTTCGATGTAACAAATGCCAAAAGGAATAGGCATCTCTAAAAACTCTACGATTTTTACATCGATACTCTCTCCTAGAATGTTCTTGATCTCTGCTACATTCGTCTTTAGATCAGAGGATACATGAAGATGGTCATAATTTTCAGTTGATGAAGAGGAATCGTGACGTTTTCTTTTGAAAAATTGCTGGCTCATCTCTTTCCCTCCTTCTAAATCATTGATGTTCTCAGCTTTTGTAACTGCCTTCTGTTTTATACAGTTTAGGTAAATCGCAAGACACACAAACCACCTGCATCTAAGGACAGGTGGTTTGTGGAATCATGATTGATTTTGAATAATGTCATGAAAATCAACTGCATTCATATATTTGGTAAGACCAGCATCAATAATTGGTATTACCATAAGAATGAGGTGTAACTTGCCATGAAGAAGCGTTCTTCTGAAATGATCGGCCAACAAATCATCCAATCCATTCTACAAGGAAAAATAGAAATTCATGAATCAATCCCTTCTGAAAGAGATTTATCATCGATTTACAATGTAGGAAGACCAACAATTAGAGAGGCTTTGCAGCGATTAGAGCGGGATGGCTGGATCGTTTTTCATAAGGGACTGCCAGCCACGGTAAATGAATATTGGAAACAAGGAAACTTAATGACGATCGTTACCATTCTTCAACTGCAAGACGAAATTCCTGATGAATTTATTGTGTATATGCTTGAACTTAGGGTTTCTTTAACCCCAACATATATAAAAGATGCGGTTAAACATAACCGAGTAAAACTAATATCTTTGTTTTCATCTCTGGATGAATTGAAAGATGAACCAGCTTCATATGCTCTTTTTGATTATCATCTGCAGCAAGATATGGCTCAATTATCTCCTAACCCGATCTATTGCCTAATCCTGAATAGCTTTAAAGATGTTTATTACAGAATGGCACTCCAATACTTCGATGATTCCTCTTCTCGATCGTTATCTAAACAGTATTACGTAGTCCTGTTAGAATCAATATTAATCGGTGACATTGAAGGAACTGAAAAATTAACGCAATCCATGATGGAAGATAGTCTAAGTCTTTGGAAGAAAAAGATGAATGGAGGAAAGAACAATGAAGAGTAAACGAATATATCGAGATTTTTTCTTGCATTTTGATATAGTAGTTATGATGATTATTTTCTTCTTAATAACCAGCTTTCTGTTTACGATGAACCTTACGACAACAGTTCTACTTTTCTTTCCACTAGGTATTTTGATTTACATGTTCAGCGAATATCTCACGCATCGTTTTTTCTTTCATATTAAAGCACCTAAAAATACAATTCTGTTCAAATTAATAAAGAGATTACACTATGATCATCATAAAAAGCCAAATGAATTAAAGTTGTTATTCCTGCCAATTTGGTATAGCATCCCTAGCCTCTTTCTTTTATCTACCCTCTTTTTTCTCTTCACACAAGCAATTCAGTACACCTTGTCTTTTTCTATCGGTCTTTTATTTATGTTTTTCGTCTATGAATGGAAACATTATGTGGCTCATAGGCCGCTGAAGCCGAAAACCAAGTTTGGCAGATGGATTAAGAAGACACATACTTTGCATCATTATAAAAACGAGAACTATTGGTACGGCGTTTCAACTCCCTTTATCGATGTATTGTTTGGGACGTTAAAGGATGAAAAAGAGGTGGAATTGAGCGATACTGCTAAAGACTTAGAAAAAAGAAGTAAAGAGTGAATAGAAAAAGTCCAATTAAACTTTTCCTTTAATTGGACTTCGTATCTGTTACTCAAGAATTCAACTGTACCTCTTTTAACTTTTGTCGCTGCTCATCTGGCCACCATGCTCCGCAATCATCAGAGACGACACACACTGAACATTTTTCAAGATCATATACTTTCATACCACTAATGGGTGGCGAATAGAGGTGGAGTGTGACAAGAGCGCTACTTTCTTCAGCCTTCATCTTATGGATTCCTCTTTTAGGTGCGTAGAAAATCTGGTCTTTAGTATGAGTCGATGTAAATAATTCAGAAGGCAACCCATTTTCACTAATCTCATAAACAGTATTTTTGGAAGAACCACTAAGCACTTTGATCCAACCTTGAGAAGAACCGTGATCATGCGGAGCACACTCTAATTGTGACCAATTCATTACCAATAATTCTACATCTTCGTTCTGATATAACAGCTTTCTATAATACGGTTTACTCTCTGAAATTTTAAGTTCAGTTTGAACATCCTCTAGCTCTATATTTAAAGAAATCAACGCTGTCTTGAGATCTTCCTTTGAAGGATCGCTTAATGAATCGAGTATGGTCAATGACTTTTGAATCGTTCTCACCATGTTACCTCCTTCGATAATTTATTAAGAATGAAAGATAGCGAAGAACTCCTCTTATTGTATGAACATGTACTTGCCACTTATGTGAATGATAGTAAATTTTGTTCGCTAATAAAAAAATCGCCTAGCAGGTGCTAGACGATTTAAAATAAAGGATTTTGACGCACATCTATCCAATGTTCCGATTGTTCAAGCTCTCCAGCTAATTGCAGCAACAAATTCTCATGACCTCTTGCCGCAATGACCTGCACTCCTATCGGTAGTCCATCTTCTGTACGATGCATCGGAACGGACATAGCCGGTTGTCCAGTCAGATTAGCCAACTGAGTGAAAGGAGTTCTAGCTAGATTTTTTCGAGCAATCTGATCTACGATTCCTGCCTTTTTTAATAACCCACCAAGACCGATTCTACTAACAGTACGAATAAGAAACTGTTCAGAAGCGCTTGGCTGAAGTTCTCCAATCATAGCCGGGGGAAAAGCCGTCGTAGGCGTTATGTAAAGATCATAAGTTTCATGAAAGGTCTCCATCTGGAGAGCTGCAATATCCCATTCTCTAATACTGAGCACAAATTCTTCTGCGGAAGTTGCTTTTCCTAGCAAACCAAGCAGCCAAGTAGAAGGTTCTACATCTCGGTAAGTCACTTTCCGGCCAAGAATACTTTCTAGAGACGTCAAAGTAGCCGCCGTTTCACCAAAGTACATATTTAAATAACTTTTTGCTAGCTTTTCCCCATCAACAGGAGCATCAACTTCTTCCACATCGTGCCCCATAGACTCTAATATTCTCGCAGAATTAAGCACTGCATCTCGACATTCAGGATGAACTTCTGTTTTGATCGGCGATGTAACAGAAAAAGCAATTCTTAACTTCCCATCAATTGGAGTACTAGCAGCATCTAGGAAACTGCCTTTATATTTTGGAGTATAAAAGGCACCTGCTTTCTCATGACCATGCAATTGATCCAGCATGGCAGCACTGTCTCTAACGGTTCGTGTTAGGACGTGTTCAGCTGACGCTCCTTGCCAGGAACGGCCTAAGTTAGGACCGACGGGGGTTCTTCCTCTTGTTGGTTTTAATCCAAACAAACCACAATAAGATGCTGGAATTCGAATGGAACCACCTCCATCATTAGCACCGGCAAAAGGAACCATACCAGAGGCGACAGCTGCTGCTGAACCTCCACTTGAACCGCCAGGCGTATGTTTCAGATTCCATGGATTCCGGGTTGGACCGTATTGAACGGGTTCGGTATAAGCGACTAACGCAAACTCCGGAACGTTCGTCTGGCCGACTAATACAACGCCAGCTTTTTTTAATCTTCGTACATATTCAGAATCTATCTTTGACCGGTAAGAAAAGAAAGCTTTCGAGCCAGCAGTAATCGGTTCACCTTCAACCTCTTGTGAAATATTTTTTAACAGCGTAGGTACACCTGAAAACGGTCCACTTTGTTCATTGTCAGCCATCACCCGTGCCTTTTCATACATCGTATTTATAACAGCATTTATTTTTGGATTTAGAGTATCAATCCTTTTGATGGACTCTTCAAGCAGTTCAATCGGCTTGACTTCTTTTTTTCTAACTAACTCTGCAAGCCCTAATCCATCATAATCTTTGTAATTGAACCCTTTCATCTACTTCACTCCTGAACTTTGATGAGTATGACTTAAAAATCATTGTTTAATAGAATTTGTGCATCTCAAGGAATTGAAGTCATGTCATGCTTTACGTTCATTACCCCTTTTGAAATTACCGGTTATTTTAGCCATAATCAGCTGTTCTGCCATTTCGCTGTCTGCTGCTTTTATTCTATTTAAAAACTTTTCTGCTTCCTTTCCTTTAAGAATTTTCACTTGTTTTCCGTAGTAATCTAAAAATACGTTGTGATCTTTTGTTTCTCGATAACTAAAAGGTTTTTCTTCTAATCGATTTCTTTTATCAATATGTTCCACGTTTCCTTGTCACCTTCTTGAGTTCTATTATTTACATATATTTCTTATGTGTATTACATGTATTTTCAACATACACGTTCATTAGTCCTTCTAAACTGAAATTCGATTCTCTATGGTTTGTATAAAAGATGACCAGACTACAAAAAAAGGACATTTTCTAACGTAGTAGAAAAATGTCCTTTCCGTATATTTCACTTTTACTAATTTTGCGATTCAACGATAGGATTAGAAGCAGAATTTAGTCGTTCTACAATCCTTCTCTTTTGGTAAAGCATGGTTCCTGTTTCTGCAAGATCACTGATCATTGAACGATTGGCAAATGCTCCAAATATAATTCCTGCTATAGGTACCATCTGAAACAGCTTTTTCCAACCAAATGACTCTGTAAATGTTAATGTGACCTCTCTCCATCCTTGTATTTGAGAAACGACTTCTCTTGATTTCATTTCATCCTTACTGATTGCAGCAAGTTCATTAAGAATCGCTTCTTTACCTACATAATCAGAAGTAGAAAATTGGAGGCATTTTAAGATATAGACTCGTTCTTCTTTATTATTTGGATCATATCCGTGTATGATCGCGATTTCTTGTAAAGTTTTTAAAGAGATTGCTAATATAGCAGGTATATCAATCGCTAGTGTGAAGATACCTCCAATTCCAGTACTGGCTCCTTGTAGAGTTGCAGCACTTTTTCGTTTGTTTGCAAGCTCCAAGGAAACGTTCTTCATTTCTTCAACGGGTATGTTTTTAAAGTCTGCTAAATCATGTATCGATCTACCTGTTTGTTTTTCGAAGAACTGAAAAACCGATTGCTCTTTAGATAGATATTGACCACCGTTTTGTATGTATCCACCAATCTCATCAAGCAGTGTTCCAATCTTATTTTGAATAAATTTTGGTGTCACTTTATCTACCAGCTTAAACGGCAGGCGAGTAATTCGCTCCCAGAACCATAACCCTTTTTGATCTTTTTCCCATTTCTCGATCTGTTGAAGTTCTTTTAATAAATACTCTTTCGATTCCATCGTTCTTCATCCTATCTATATGTTCATACCTATTGTACGCTGTGTGCTAGATTTAGTTTCAACATTGAAAAACCGTCTAGAAGCTATTTCTAGACGGTTCATCTTGTATTAGCTTATTGTTGCAGGGCTTTTAATGACTCTCGAATAAAGGCAGGAATATCATCTGGTTGGCGGCTCGTTACAAGATTACCTCCACAAACGACAACCTCTTCATCCTTAACTGTTGCTCCAGCGTTTTTTAGATCAACATGAATGGACTTAAATCCGGTAATGCTTCTTCCGTTTAGAACCTCTGCAGAAATCAAGAGCTGCGGACCATGACAGATTGCAAATACAGGCTTCCCTTCATCAGCAAAATGTTTCGTAAACTGAACGAATTCGTCATCACCTCTTAAAATATCAGGCGAAAATCCACCGGGAATGAAAAGCGCATCATAATCATTAGGTGACACTTCTGAAATTGCGGCATTTGTCGTTACTTGAGCTTCCTTTTGTTTTCCTTCAAGTGTTGCCCCTTTTTCTGAGCCGATAACGGTTACCTCATGGCCAGCTTCTCGAAAAGCTTTTGCCGGTTCCGTATATTCTACATCTTCAAACATGTTTGCGAGTACTGTTGCAATTTTAGCCATTACTTAACCACTCCTCATTTTTTGTATACAATTGTTGTATTACCATTGAGGAAGTAAATTAAACCCTTTTTTAAGTTCTAGCTTTAAAACAGGGACACAATATATAGATGAATCATCAAGACAGCGGCTAATAATCCGAGTAATGACGCTATGTTCGTTTCTGTTCTTGAGCCTGTTTTCGTGTAGAAAGGAAAACGAAAGCGAATAGGTAGCGGATAAAGAAGTTGAATACCCCTAGATGTCGCAGCATCTAGAATAAGATGCGAAAGTACTCCTACTACCAAGCCGATGCTTAAACTTTCTTCATAACGCCAATCTATCCATTGTGGCAACAAAAATAATACTAAAATCATCATCCAGCTATGAGTAATCGTACGATGCCCGAATGTCTTAGAAATTGTTCTTGATAAAAAAACGGTTTTCTTCCCTAAATATGATCCTGGATGACAAAGATCTGGAAGCAAGCTGCCAAAAACAGCCGCACCAAAAAAAGTCAATTCATGCTGCAGAGTCTCTGGAGGCAAATCAGTTAAAGCCTTATAAAGGGCCCCTGCAACAACGCCTCCAAGTAAATGTGTGTTGCTCTTCATGTTATGTATCTCTCATTTCTCTCGTTGTGTCGTTTCCCTTACTGTTTTATCTTCTTCATTTACTAATTATAGAGGGTTCTTATTTACATGATTTTTAATTCTTGACTTCTTTGATAAGTTGATTGGAGTGCAAGGTGCGAGACTCCTATGGGACGAGCGGTCAGGTGGAGACTCCTAAAGGCGCAAAGCGGCAGGAGGCTCACCGCACGCCCCATGGAAAGCGAGTATCCTGGAACGGAAATCAACTACTTTCATGAACTACAAAGAATTAATACATTCAAAAAAGAAGAAAAGAGCAGCAAGCGCTACTCTTTTGTTTGTTCGGTTGAAACCAATGATTTGATTCTCGTTATAGGCCCTGTTTCTCCGGTATCCACTACGAACGAACCATTGTTATAACGATCAGCTGGTTTGTAATTCAATGTAGAAATTGTCTCAACTTTACCTGAGCTTGTTTCTAGTACAAACTGTACTCCATCTGCTGTAATTAACTTCATACCCACGATTCGATGAGGGTTCGATTTTAACTCCCTCACCATCACAAGACCACGTTTAGCACGCGATGTTCTTTCAAATTCTGAAATCTTCATCTTTTTAAGTGCACCACGCTGTGTAGCAATAACAACTTGTGCCTTCTCAGGGTCTTCTGGTAGTGCAAATCCACTAACCACATGGTCCCCAGCTTTTAAATTTATGCCTTTAACGCCAGACGCTCTTTGTCCAACGATTGAGATCTCATCTTCAGCAAACCATAATCCTAGTCCAAAATGTGTCGCAATGAAAACATCTTGCACTCCGTTTGTTAACGAAACGTCTACGACTTCATCATCTGCTTTTAGCTTAACGGCCATCAGTGGACGGTTATAACGTGTCGCTTTGTAAGACTTGAGTTCTGTTTTCTTCGCCATACCCTGCTTAGTAAAGAAGATTAGATATTGATTCTCTGCAAACTCTTTAATCGGGTATGCTTTAATCAGTTTTTCATCTTTATCTAGGCCAACAAGACTTGCTAAGTGCTGCCCCATGTCTTTCCAGCGGATCTCAGGCATCTCGTACACAGGCAGGTAAACGTAGTTTCCTTTGTTCGTGAACATAAGTAGCGTTTCTGTTGTGTTGAGCTGAGACGCCATTAGAAGTGAATCGGTATCCTTCATGCCTGGCGGTTCACCGTTAGAAGCACTGTATGAACGAACACTAGAGCGTTTTACATAGCCGTCTTCTGTAACAGTCACCATGACATCTTCAGACGGAATCATGACTTCCATGTCGATCTTGATCTCTTCAATTTCCGCTTCAATGATTGTTCGGCGTGGATCAGCGTATTTCTTCTGAACCTCGGCCATCTCTTTTTTGATAACGTTAAACAGCTTTTTCTCGCTGTCTAATAGTGAACGAAGATACGTAATTTTTTTCGCTAATTCCTCAGCTTCCGATTGAAGCGTCGTGATATCTGTATTCGTTAAACGATAAAGCTGTAACGTAACGATCGCTTCAGCTTGTAGTTCTGTAAACTGAAATTTTTCAATGATGTTGTCTTTGGCGTTTCGTTTATCTTTAGAAGCACGGATCGTTTCAATTACTTCGTCTAAGATGGAAATCGCTTTAATTAAACCTTCAACAATATGTGAACGTTCTTCCGCTTTTCTTAGGTCATATCGTGTTCTTCGAGTAACAACTTCTTTTTGATGCTGAATGTAAGAATGAAGAATCGCCTTCAAACCCATCAGCTTCGGTGTCTTATTATGAATCGCTACCATGTTGTAATTATAGGAGACTTGAAGATCCGTATTTTTAAAGAAATAGTTTAGAATTCCTTCTGCATTACCGTCCTTACGAAGCTCGATTACGATTCTTAGACCCGTTCGATCTGTCTCATCGCGTATTTCAGCGATACCATCTACTTTTTTATCTAAACGCAACTCATCCATGCGCTTAACAAGGTTCGCTTTGTTCACTTCAAAAGGAACTTCAGTAATGACGATCTGCTGACGACCGCCTTTTAAGCTCTCGATCTCCGTTTTTGCACGAATGACAAAGCGACCTTTTCCTGTTTCAAACGCCTTCTTAATGCCATCTAGACCTTGAACGATTCCGCCTGTTGGGAAATCTGGCCCTTTAATCACGGTCATTAATTCCTCAAGAGAAACATCCGGGTTATCGATCTGCATCGTAACTGCATCGATTACTTCACCAAGGTGATGTGGTGGAATATCAGTCGCATAACCAGCAGAGATCCCTGTTGATCCATTGACTAATAGATTCGGATAACGGCTTGGTAATACGACCGGTTCTTCGGTTGTATCATCAAAGTTTGGTGCGAATTCTACTGTCTCTTTATCAATATCACGGAGTAGCTCAGAAGCGATAGCTGATAGCCTCGCCTCTGTATAACGCATAGCAGCTGCAGGGTCTCCATCGATACTACCGTTGTTACCGTGCATCTGAATAAGCACATTTCTTACTTTCCAGTCTTGACTCATACGGACCATTGCTTCATAAACGGAAGAATCACCATGTGGGTGATAGTTACCGATTACGTTTCCGACCGTTTTTGCTGATTTTCTGTATGGTTTTTCGTTCGTGTTTCCTTCTGCGAACATCGCATATAAAATACGGCGCTGAACGGGCTTCAGGCCGTCTCTTGCATCAGGTAATGCACGCTCCTGAATGATGTATTTACTGTATCTTCCGAAGCGGTCGCCGATTACGTCTTCTAACGGCAGCTCTCTAAATTTCTCAAGCAGTGACAATCTTTAAACCTCCTCAGAATGCTGACAAGTTCTCGTTATCTAGTATGTTAGTTTCTTCGTTTATGCCAAACGCAACGTGTTCTTCGATCCACTTTCGTCGCGGTTCTACTTTATCTCCCATTAGGACAGATACACGTTTTTCAGCACGGGCAGCGTCATCAATTCTTACTCGGATCAACGTACGTGTGTCAGGATCCATCGTAGTTTCCCATAATTGGTCAGCATTCATCTCACCTAGACCTTTATAGCGCTGGATGATATAGCCTTTTCCGATCTTTTTCTGCGCTTCTCTAAGCTCGTCTTCATCCCAAGCATATTCGATGACTTCTTTCTTACCAGTCCCTTTGCTTACTTTGTAAAGTGGAGGAAGTGCGATGAACACTTTTCCTTCTTCAATAAGCGGCTTCATGTATCGATAGAAAAAAGTGAGTAATAAAACTTGAATGTGTGCACCATCTGTATCTGCATCAGTCATGATTACAATCTTATCGTAGTTCACATCTTTTAAAGTAAAATCAGAGCCCACTCCAGCTCCAATCGCATGAATGATTGTGTTGATTTCTTCGTTCTTGAAGATATCAGCAAGCTTTGCTTTTTCTGTGTTGATTACTTTTCCTCGTAGTGGAAGGATCGCCTGGAATTTACGGTCTCGCCCTTGCTTAGCTGAACCTCCTGCAGAATCACCCTCTACAAGATAAAGTTCATTTCGTTCAGGATTCTTTGATGTAGCTGGAGTTAATTTACCGCTTAACATCGAATCCTTACGTTTGTTCTTTTTACCGTTACGAGCATCTTCACGTGCTTTTCGTGCTGCTTCACGTGCTTGTGCGGCTTTAATACTTTTACGTATGAGCATTTCACTAATTGCAGGATTTTCCTCAAGGAAATACGCTAACTTAACCGCTACGACCGCATCCACAGCAGAACGTGCTTCACTCGTTCCTAGTTTACTCTTCGTTTGCCCTTCAAATTGCAGAAATTCTTCAGGAATACGAACGGAAACAACAGCTGTTAAACCTTCGCGGATATCAGATCCATCTAAGTTTTTATCTTTTTCTTTTAACATGTTCGTTTTTCGAGCGTATTCATTAATGCTTCGAGTAATAGCCGTTTTCGCACCGGATTCGTGCGTTCCGCCATCTTTTGTTCGAACGTTATTTACGAACGATAATACGTTTTCTGCATAACCATCGTTATATTGAAAAGCAAAATCCACTTCGATCTCATTTTGTATGCCTTCAAAACTCACAACCGTGTGAAGAGAGTCTTTATCTTCGTTCAAGTATTTTACGAATGCTTCAAGACCTGTATCGAACTGAAACTCGTCTTTTTCACCGTTACGCGCATCTTCAAGTACGATCTTGATCCCTTTTAACAGGAATGCGGCTTCTCGTAATCGTTCGCTTAATGTTTCATAGTTATAGTTGATCGTAGAAAACATGGTCGGGTCTGGTTTAAAGTGTACGGTTGTTCCAGACTTACGCGTATTCCCGATCACTTCAAGGGTTGTTACAGGTTTTCCGCCATTCTCAAAACGCTGGCGATAAGTCTTTCCGTCACGATGGATCGTTACTTCCAACCATTCAGATAGTGCGTTTACAACAGAAGCACCTACACCATGCAATCCTCCAGATGTTTTGTATCCCCCTTGACCAAACTTTCCACCAGCATGAAGAACAGTAAAGATGATTTCTGGTGTTGGTTTGCCAAGTTTGTGCATACCTGTAGGCATTCCTCGGCCATCATCCGATACCGACACACTATTGTCTTTGTGAATTTTCACATGTATGTAATCACCGAATCCGCCTAATGCTTCGTCAACGGCGTTATCTACAATTTCATATACGAGGTGATGCAATCCTCTAGCATCCGTACTTCCAATATACATACCTGGACGTTTTCGAACGGCTTCTAAACCTTCGAGCACCTGTATGGCATCATCGTTATACTCCATTAATGACTTATTACTAGCCAAGTTGTGTTGCTCCTTTCACGTTGCTGCAGTACTACTATAATAGCAGAACGTTTGTTTCTATACTACTGTTGTCTGTATATTCTCCTCTTATTTCTCGGTATATCGACTGAAAACCTTTAGTGTCGAAAAGAATATTTTTCTAATAAAAAGTGACTACACAAGATAAGCATGGGAAAACCACCCGTATGATTGCGGGTGGTTCATTACTACCGTATCATAGCATGTTCCACTTTAATGCACTTATCCATAATATAAGGAATCGTCGCACTTTGCAAAATCTCTTCTGCTTCTGCACTATAAAGACCGAGCTGTGCCCAAAAGAAACCAGCTTTTATTTTCGCAGCAGAACGTGCAACTTCAGGCAAATATTCACTGCGTCTAAACACGTTAACAATATCTACATGCCCCTCGATTTCTTCGAGCGTCGCAAACGCCTTTTGCCCTAAAACCTCTCTGACATTAGGATTTACAGGGATAATCTCGTAACCGGCATTCTGCATATATTCTGAAACCATATAAGATGTGCGAAAGGGTTGATCAGATAGACCGACTACAGCAATGCGTTTTCTTAATTTTAACAGGTTTTGGATATCTTGTGTCGTTGCAGCTCCCATCTTTATGTCCTCCTAGTGTCTTTTTATATAGTTTTAGACAAATTATGTAGAAATGAAACCTTTTCAAAAAGAAAACTTGGCAGACGCCAAGTTATTCAAGACAGCCTTAGTTGAACTTATACTATCGTACTAAGTGAAAAAAACCGGCAATCTCGAATCTTGTTTTCGAGAACCGCCGGCTATAATTCATTATTTCTCTAAGCGGTAAATATCACTATACTTCTTTTCGAAGTAAGCGATCAGATGATCTGGGTTTAGACCCTCACCTGTTACGTCTTTTAAGATTTCAATAGGCTTCTTCATCTTTCCGTACTGATGCACATTTTTTGTTAACCATTCTTTGATCGGAAGAAGGTTTCCAGACTCCATAAGTGCATCGAAATCAGGAATGTCGTTTACCATCGCATTTTTAAGCTGTGCTGCATAAATGTATCCAAGAGCATAGGACGGGAAGTAACCAAAGCTTCCGCCTGACCAGTGTACATCTTGAAGCACTCCTTCCGCATCGTTCTTAGGCGTAACACCGATATATTCTTGCATCTTTTCATTCCAGATGCGCGGAAGGTCTTTTACTTCGATTTCGTCGTTAAACAAGCCTTTTTCGATTTCATAACGAACGATAACATGCAGTGGATATGTCATCTCATCAGCTTCAATACGAATGAGCGAAGGCTCGACAACGTTAATAGAGCGGTAGAAATCTTCAAGCTCTACTCCGTTAAACTGTGCACCCGAAACCGTCTTTAACATGTTGTATTGATTTTTCCAGAATCCAAAGTGACGACCGACAAAGTTCTCCCAGAACAGAGACTGAGACTCGTGAATGCCCATAGATGTTCCAGTAGCAAGTGGTGTTCCAACGAGTTCATCTGATATGTTTTGCTCATAAAGTGCGTGTCCACCTTCATGAATGGTTCCGAATACAGCCGTACGGAAGTCATTTTCCATATACTTCGTTGTTACTCGAACGTCTCCCGGGTTTAATCCGATTGCGAACGGGTGAACCGTTTCATCCAAACGACCAGAATCAAAGTCATAACCCATGTCTTTTAGAACATGCATACTGAATTCTTTTTGCTTTTCTTTCGGGAAATGTTCGAATAAGAACTTCGTATCTGGCTGTCCTGCTTCTGTAACTTTTTGAAGAAGAGGTACGATTCGATCACGAAGTTTAGAGAACGTCTCATCTAAGATTTCTACTGTAACACCAGGCTCATACATATCTAAGAGTGTGTTATATTTATTTCCTTCATAGCCCCAATAGCCGATGAACTTCTTATTATAATCAACAAGTTTTTCTAAGTATGGCTGGAATAAGGAGAAGTCTGAAGCGTTCTTCGCTTCTTCCCAGACCGTTTCTGCTTTTGATTGTAAAATGACATACTCTTTAAATTCTGCAGGAGGAATCTTGGCATTACGCTCGTAATCTTTTTTTACTTCCTCTAGCGTCTTCTTCGTAACATCAGAAAGAGAGTCTTGTATTTCAGCTTTAGAAAGTTCTTCGATATAACTCTTCATTTCTTCAGAAGTAGACATCGCAAAAACATCCGAAGATAATGTCCCGATTACTTCAGAACGTTGCTCGACCCCTTTTTTAGGTGCGCCTGTACGAAGGTCCCAATACATGAGGCCGATGGCTTCATTGATGTGTACCATTTTTTTCACATAATCTAAGAATTCTTTTTCAACAGTTACTTTTGTTTGCGTCATTTGCTATTCCATCCCTTCACGGTTTCATAAAAAACATACCGCTATATGAATTCGTGACGCAATAAAAAAGTCCTGCTGGTCGATTTTATTTTTTTCTAAAAATCTTCTTTAAAAAGTTCTGCATACGTTGCAAAAGAAGGATCAATATTGTTTGCGTGACCAATTGATTGATGTAGGACACTTTGAATTTCGGCTTTATGATGATCTTCCAGGTGTGGTTGTATGTTCTGTAATGCCTTTTGAATGCTATCTAAATGGCTGAATTGTGTGTACATAATATAACCTGCCTTCGTTTTATGGTTAGGCATAGTATGTACGTGTATAAGAGGTCTTTAAACTTTGTTTCTGTAATTGGTGATGATCAATGTAGTAGTGAGTATGTATTGTGTTATTTAATTTCGGTTTAAAATTGCTATTTCCTAATGTTTTTTTTAATAAAAATTATTAAATTCGTACGGTACGTGAAATTATAATAGTTTTATTGCTATTAAGGTGTATGATTCACAAAAAAAGGCTGACTCGATCAAAAAAGTCAGCCTTCCTTATTGGTTTGGGCGGTAGAATCCAAAAGTTTTGTCCTTGAATCCACAAATTTTGTAGCTCAATCCACGAGTTTTGCTTCTCAATCCACAAATTTTCAACTTTTATCCGCGAGTCTACAATTTTCGACGCTCGCGGCTACCCATACCATATATGCATGTATTTAAAACACACTCATCAACTCTGGTGCTGTCTAGGTGGACGTTTTCCAAAGTATTGATAATAGTCCGTCTTCAAATCACCGTTGTACAGCTTACGCTTCTTCGTTGCTGAACGGCCATAATATTCTTCAAACTTTTCATTCGAAGTAATCACATACACACTCCATGTATCATACGGTTTCATCGCCATGCCTAGGTCGCGATACATTTGTGCTACTTCTTCTCTCTCACCTAGTCGCTCTCCGTAAGGCGGGTTCGTCACAAGACAACCGTAATCTTTTCTAGTCGTGAAATCGCGGACTTGCATCTGTTTAAACGTGATAAAATCATCGAATCCAGCTTCGTTAGCATTATTCTTAGATAGTTCGATCATCTTATGATCAATATCAGAACCTTGAATCTCAAGAGGTAGATCATATTTTGCAACATCTTGAGCCTCACCGACTGCCTCATACCAAACCTTTTTATCGATCCAGTTCCATTTTTCTGAAGCGAACTCGCGATTTAAACCAGGCGCGATGTTTTGGCCGATCATCGCAGCTTCTATCGGCAATGTGCCTGAACCACAAAATGGATCAGCGAAAGGCTTGTCTGGCGTCCAATTCGTTAGCATAATAAGAGCTGCAGCCATCGTTTCTTTAATCGGCGCACCTGAATGCAGCTCACGGTATCCACGCTTGTGTAGACCTGTACCACTCGTATCAAGAGTTAATGTCGCGATATCCTTATGAATCGCCACCTCGATACGATACAATGCTCCGTCCTCCGGGAACCATGTTTTACGGTTATACGCCGTTTTCAAGTTATCTACTACTGCTTTCTTTACGATTGCTTGGCAGTCGGATACAGAAAATAGCTTTGATTTTACGGACCGGCCGATTACAGGGAACTCTCCATCTTCAGGAATAAAATCAGCCCAAGGAAGTGCCTTCGTTTGCTCAAAAAGTTCATCAAACGTCTCTACTTTAAACTCACCAACCACTAATTTTACGCGATCTGCCGTTCTTAACCATAAGTTAGCTTTTACTAAAGTTTTCTCATCACCATCAAAATAAACTTTCCCGTTTTCAACTTTCACATTCTCAAAACCTAGCGCGCGAACTTCATTGGCTACAAGAGCCTCTAATCCCATAGCTGCTGTTGCCAGCAGTCTTAATTGTGTCATAATATGAACTCCTTAATCTTCATCGATTTCTATAGTAATAAGTATACCCTTATTTGAGGACACTTTTTTATGTAAATAGAAAAAGCCCCGGTAAACGGGGCCCTCATTCAGCTTTAATTTAGGTACCAATAACGTTCTGTAAGCCATGTTCTGTTCCTTAGTACTACAAACGGCTGGTAGCCTCGTACACCGGTGGTAATCATCTATCTACAAAAAGCCTTGGCTTCTTGTTCTCCCAATCGTTCAATTCCGAAATGGGAAACTCCCCTACCATAATTTGGGTTTCTCGCTCGTGGGGTTTACCTCGTTCCACTCCCTTTGTTTCCATCGGGACTACGTCACTGTGGCACTTTCAAGGTATTAACACCATATCCGAAGACTTAGGTGCGTTCCCTGCCGTTAGTCCAGTAAGCTTTATACAAGCAAACCAATCTACCCTGGCTTATTTTTTGGCCAGGCACGATCATTACGGTCATCTCAGATCCGTGCGAGCATGGACTTTCCTCTAAACCAGAAGATCTGATCCAGCGATTACCCGAACGCTATTGATTTAAGTTTTAAAAGCAAGATTCATTATAGCATGCTGAATGGATAAAAACAAATGGATAATAACTGGAATCAATCGTACAATTTACTGCCAAAAACATGTTTTTCCAAGTTAGACAAACGCTGAAGAATATCGGAGTTCGTCGTGCTTGAAGTTACTGAAGACATTCTGCGTGTTTGCTGATGATCAGTAGTATTTTGAGCTTCTTTACGCAGTCGATTGTTTTCTTGTACAACTGCATCATACTCTTTTTGGAAATTTTCATAATCCTTAATAATAAGATCTAAGAATTTGTCTACTTCGTCTTGATCATAGCCACGAAAGCCTTGTTTAAAGTCTTTTTCCAAAATTTCTTTCGCCGTTAAATGAAAACGCTGTTCACTCATGTGAATCACCTCACACAAAGATTCTAAAATTATTTTTTCACTACCTGACCTAAATGTCAATTTTTTTCGACTTTAGATTCATTTATTCATTACGATTGTATTGTTCCTCTTGTACAAGAACATCCAAGTCATAAGGAGTAATATAAAATATTTCGTACGAATTGTCCATCTCCTGCTTTTGTTTAGCTGCCTGTAAATAATACTTCGGCGAACCGTCTTTTTCTTCGTCGTATAAAAGCAACACGCCATCGCTTTTTTGCACAAGAAATTGATTTTTAACACGAAGCTGCCCTGGCGACTCGTATGGCTTTCGGCTGACCGAATCAACAAAATCGGCACCAGCTAAAATTTCATGATATTTTTCTTGAACGTTTTCTTTCCAACGAGCTTCTTGCTCTAAGAACGGCGTAAGAACTGCAAGTTTTAGATCGGGGTATTCCGCTTGAAGATCAAACACCACTTCTGCAGCCCACATTTCAACACCAGGCTGCCCACTGATGATCACCCATTCAAGTCCTTCATCAAGAAGCGAGACTAACTTTTGTCCAATCGCTTTCTTTATATAGTATACCCCTTCATGTTTGTCACTAAAAATCCCCAGTTCATGAGCTTTGTAGCCACTGACAAGCAGTGTTTGAAGCATGTGAAAATACCTCCTATTAATGAAAAACACCCGGCTCTGTCTATAGCCGGGGCTTCATTAAAAGTTTTGTGTTGTGTGACTGATTTGATTGCCAATCATTACTGTTAACCCGACGATTACAAAAAATAGAACAACAATCCACTGCTTCACGTACCATCTCTCCATAGCTTAAAATATATATTTCCCTATCCCTATTCCCGGTTATTTCGCGAAAACAATCGAACCGTCAGGAAATATGACGAAAACCTAGCAGAAATATAAGGTTTCATGACGTTTTTTGCGCTTACCCGGGGAATAAAAAAAGGGGGAATTTATTTTCTTAAGATCATTTTCATGTCCTCTTATATTCTACAAAAAACAATGCCGTTTGAGAAGAGATATTTTGCAGGAATTCATAAATTTGACGAATTTTTACGAATATTGGATGACTCGTTGTTCTAATCGTTCGATTCTTTTCAAAAAACGCTGTTTTTCCTGTTCTTCTTTCCTCTTTGTTAACCTTTTCTTGCCTTTCCACCTTGAATAGGCCATAACAGCAAAATGAAGAGCTTTATCGTAATCTTTTTGTATGTGCTCAAAATACTTAGAAAGTTCAACAGCTGGCTCTTCATCTAAATGATCTTCTTCAAGCAATTCCAACCAATACTGAACAGATATTTCTATCTCATTACACTTTTTGTTTAGAGCAGCTAATGATTTTTTTGATTGAGATGTATGTGAATTTCCCGTTTTTAGAACCTCGTTATAAAGAGACATCGCTTGTTCTTGTTCGTTTAAAGCTTCAAACCATCTCGCAGATTCATACGTTTCTTTTTCGGTACGAAAACCATTACCTGTCACAATCCCAGACATATGAGTATATAGCGTGATGAGCGAAAGAACATCCCACTCGTTGTGCTGAAAAACTCCTTCAAGGAGCGAAGGATCTCCTTCATTGCAATATTGAAAATAGAGCATGGGCGCTAGGTAACCAGGTGTATCATGAATCCGATTCACGCCAAGTATCTCTTTTTCCACTACAGAAAGCTTAACCGCAGGTAACGTATCTTTCCAAAGCCTCCTAGCGCCATGAAGAAGATCAAAGTGACCAAACTCTGGCAATGAAGGTACAAAATCACGAATTAAAGTATGCCGCGTTTTCACTTGTGGCCAATCAAAGGATTTTCCGTTATACGTTACTAGATTCCTCAGTTCTTTCACATGATTTAAAAAGTAATGATAAAGAGCAACTTCAGATCCTGGTCCTGGTAGGAAGAACTGGTGCACTAAAACGTGATCTCCCTTGATCTGACTCATACCGAGCATAAAGATTGTATTCCCAGCTCCACCACTTAAACCAGTTGTTTCTGTATCAAAGAACAAAAGGTCAGAGGCTTCTAAATCCCTTGCATGTAAAGGGTGCTCCGCATCAATATCCTGCCATTTCGACACAGCGTCCAAAACGTCAGAAAACCGATAACGCCCCCACTTTGTGTCGAGAGGATATTCTACTTTTCGGATGATGCAATAATCCTCTTCGAAAAAATAAGCTGACGCCCCAAATTTCTCCCAATAATCCGCATGATCAATCCTTTTACCTGATGAATCCTCAAGTGGTTGCTTGCTCTGTACAGGAGGCGTTGAAACCGGATTTACCATATGTTTTTTTAGCCGATTTAGTTTATTTTGAATCGACATGCTCTGTCGCTCCTTTAATTTGAGAAATCAGCTTTACAGCTAGATTCTTGCTGTTATTTCCTTCTTCTAATGTACCCGTGCAAGACGGACAGCCACTTTCGCAAGGACAACGTTGTATCATAGAGAGCGCTTGGTCAAGAACAGTATCCCAAGAGCCATACACTTTTTCACTCAGACCTATTCCCCCTGGGTATCGATCGTAAATAAAGATTGTAGGCTGTTGATTATGTACCGCTTTAACTTGCGGTACAACATGAAGATCATTTGCATCACACATAACAAATAATGGAGCGACATGCCGCAGTACGTGTGCGATTCCAAGGAGGCCCGCTTCGAGTTTCTCTTCACTTAAATCGTTATTTTCAAACGTTAGCCAAGTGGCAGAAGTGTGCAACTCTTCTTCCGGAAGATGAATGGGTCCTGACCCAATATTGTCATGTGTTTCAAATTTAATCTTTTTAAAGATGGTTGCCTTTGCGACTACCATAACATCACCGTAGGCTTTTGCATTTTGCTCATCTGTCGTTTCTTTGTCTACTTCTAGTACATTTAGCGATACAGCAAGGTTTGCATCTGTAAAGTAATCAACATCCACTTCCCGAACAAAGGCTTTCTTTTCTTCATAATCGAGCTTCTCAACCTGATATTGTGTACCTTGATGAAGGTAGATCGCCTCTTCGTGAAGAAGTGTCATCGAACTAAAGCGATCCATCTCGCCAATCACTTTCACGTCAGCGACATTACTTTGATCGATGATCACAACGTTCTCCTGTGATGCAGAGCGAAGTGAAATGTTATGAGCAGGAAAGGAATCATTCATCCAGTAAAAATGCTTTCCTCTTTTATGGAGCACTTGCTCATCAACTAAAAATTCTAAAACATCCTGTATCTCTTGATCACCAAATTTCTCATTCTCTTGAAACGGAAGTTCATACGATGCGCATTTTAGATGATCCACTAAAATAATGAGATTATCAGGATTCATACGAGCAGACTCTGGTGATCGTTCAAAAAAGTAATCTGGATGCTGTATCACATATTGATCGAGTGGTGAGGAAGAAGCAACCATGATCACAACGCTCTCATCCTGACGTCGCCCCGCACGTCCAGCTTGTTGCCACGCACTAGCGATGGATCCTGGATAACCTGTCAAAATACAAGCGTGAAGCTGACCTATATCTACGCCTAGTTCTAATGCATTTGTTGAAACGACTCCCATGATGTCTCCGTTACGAAGTCCTTTTTCAATGGCGCGTCGCTGTTTAGGAAGATATCCCCCTCTATAACCTTGTATGGACTTTGTACCAAACTCTTTTTTTACAAGTTCTTGCAAGTAAGTAAGCAATATTTCCACTCGTACACGACTGCGTGCGAAAACGATCGTTTGAATATGGTTTTCTAGAAATAGCTTAGCAAGATTTCTAGCTTCAAGTGTGGCGCTTCGCCTTACGTTTAACGGTTTATTCACAACGGGCGGATTATAAAAGAGAAAATGCTTACGACCAGCTGGTGCTCCGTTGTTGTTGATCAGAGTCATCGGGTTTCCAGTAAGTTGCTCTGCCAACTCTTTTGGATTCGCAATAGTTGCAGATGTGCAGATAAAAATGGGATCACTACCATAAAAGTTACAGATCCTTTTCAGTCGACGTATCACATTTGCGACATGACTTCCGAAAACGCCTCGATATGTATGTAACTCATCTACCACTACATATTTCAGATTTTCAAAAAGCGATACCCATTTTGTGTGATGAGGAAGAACAGCAGCATGAAGCATATCGGGATTCGTCATAACAATGTTTCCCGCTTTTCTGACCACTTGTCGAATATTTGCTGGAGTATCCCCATCATACGTATAACTTTTTATATCCAAACCCATCTCATCAATCAGTTCGTTCATCTCTGACTTCTGATCTTGTGCCAGAGCTTTTGTTGGAAAAAGATACAAAGCTCTTGCCTCGGGATTATTAGCGACCTCCTGTAAAACAGGAAGGTTATAGCAGAGCGTTTTTCCAGACGCGGTAGGTGTAACAGCTACAAAGCTTTCACCACGTAAAGCAGCTTCATAGGCAGATAATTGGTGAATATATAAGGAAGAAATCCCTCTTTTAGAAAGAGCAGATTGAATAGTTGGATGCAAAGAGTCAGGAAGTGGCACTGAAACCGCCTCTCGTGGCTCGATAGTTTTCCATTGAACAATTTGTTTGGCTAGTTCTGGCTCTCGTAAAACGTCCATAACTTGCTGGATTGATTTTTTTCGAAACATGTTTACCACCTCACTTCTATTTTAACGAATATCTGTTCGTAATGAAACAGAGACTTAAAGGGAATGTTCAAGTCTTAATTGAGGCATTTCAACAAATTTGTATAATTTCAAATTTTATTTGTTAATTTTTGATAAAAAATAGACTTTTCTTGAAGGAAAATAGAAAATGATGAAGAATTTAATACTTTAATATTTCATAAGCATAAATATTTAAATAACGTTTATTGTAACGTAGTAAAGAATTAGTTTAGATTTCATAATCCCCCATGTAAAACTTGTTTTGGAATAATGTGTTATAATTAATATATTAAAATAACTTAGGGCCTTTGACTTTTCTTAGTCACCCTCCGTTAAGGAAGGGAGTTCAAGAAAATGAAAAAGATTAGTGTTTTTATGGATGATTATCGGAGCCCACCTGAAGGATATGTCTTCGTTGAAACAATAGATGAATGTATGCATCTTCTGAGGAACCATGATATTGAACACTTATCATTGGATCATGATTTACTGAGCAGAACGAGAAACGGCATGATGCTTGTACAGATGATGGTTAATGAAAAGTTATTTGCGAACCGAATAACCATACACTCTGCCAACTCTGTTGGAGGCAAGAACATGTACAACTGCCTTAAACAAGCTCAAAAAGACTCAATCATGCCCCACACCATTATCGTTTCCTTACGCCCACTCCCACTAAAATATATCCCGCCACGCGTGCTTCAGCATTATATTGATATCAAATAATAAATCCCAACACTAGAATAGGAGGAAACAGCTTTACAGATCACTTGGCAAACTAGCTGTTTCCTCTATATCAACAGACCATGCAATGATGGTCGTGCTATCTCTTACATTATTTCTTCTTATTTCATCTAATAGGAATCGAACGCCTTCTCCCATACTGTTATCGCTCAATACTTTTTGTACCTCTCCAGCATCTTCAAATGCTACACCCGGACATTCAGTCAGCCCATCCGTCGTCATGAAAATTTGGTTAAGTCCCTTTCTCATTTCTTTCTTACCTGAGCTATAACAAGGTACTGGAAGTTCAAATGTGTTCACTTCACCGACCCACTCATAAAAACTACGCTGAACAAGCTGTCTTTCACCTAGTGCAATCAGCTCAGGATGGAATAGATGAAGAATACAATCGCCAATTGAGAACCACCACAAATATTTTCCTTTTCGAACAACGATCAGACATGCCGTTTCACCTGTTGTTTTTCGACAAGAATCCATAAAATCAGGATCTTGAAAGATATTAAGTATAAGATAATCTAGCTTTTTAAGAGCTGCACTTGCAGATTCAGAGAGAACAGACTTAATTTCATTCTCATTCTTTTCAAAGTGATTTAGAACCAGTTCAACACTTTGTGCTGTTTTATGACCATCAAGTACCATTGTAAACTCCCAGTTTTCTGCTTCGTTCGCCCACACTAAGCATCCATCTTCATTTTTATATGAACCTGCTTTAGAATTACCTCCGAACCTGCCCAAGGTTACGTTTTGTACTTCTGTTATATCTAATTCATCTATAAATGTTTTATCGCTTCCAACCCACTTCATATTAGGACTATTCATCACTATTCTCCTCCAAATAATTTCTCACTCGTTGACAAACTTTTACTATATCTTCATTCATTCCAAACGGAGCATCTGCCCAACTATAGACTTCATTCGGTCCCCAGTACTCTTCTGGTGTATTTGGATAACGTGGAACGATGTGCATATGAAGATGTGCAACAGAATTACCTGATACGAGTGCATAAATGTGCTCAGCATTTTCTGTTTCTTTCACTGCTTTGCTCACTTGAGCCATGATCTGGTCGAATGCATTAGCTTCTTCAATCGTCAGATCACCAAGACCTGGTGCGTGTCGTTTCAAATCGATCATGATATGCCCTAGGTAAGAAGGGCGAACACCTTTATCGATATGGCCCACATAAACATAATCATCTTCAAATATTTTTACACCAACTGTATCAATAGTGCCTTTATGTTTGTCACAAATAAAACAATCCTTACTCATTGCTATCTCCCCCTTAATACAAAAAAGCCTATCATCTCGATAAAGAGACGATAGGCTTTTCCTAACGTGGTACCACTCTTCTTTGTTTGCAAAGAATCCATGCAAACCTCAGAACCTGATTACGGGGGTTAATCGTACAGACTTCATTTTAGTCTGTCCACTCCTAGGCGAGTTCAGGATATATGTTGACTGCATTGCACCCAATCAGCAGCTCTCTAAACAACAAATAGATCCTTACTACTCCTAATCATCACGTTTAAACGATGGAAAACTTTTACTAATGATAAGATGATTAGAAATTTCTGTCAAGTCTGTCTTTTCTGATTTTATGTAAGCTGTTAGTGATGAATTGAATTTTCACAATTCCCTAATGTATTGATGAAAATAATAGATGTACGGATTATCTTTGTCCTGGATTCCTTTGACTCTAGAAACCTCTTTCCAATCACTTTCATTGATTTAAAGTTAAGATTACGTCTTCTTTTAGAATCCACGTTGCTTGCTTTTCACTTAATTCCTTAAATGCATGATTCCATCCATCAATCGATTCTTCATAGCCAAAATCATAAACATCCTTGCCTCTAATTTCCCGAGCTGTGTATTTAGACGAAATTACATCCTCTATACCTTTGATAGAAAAGGTACTCCAACTTTTAATAAATTCTTTGTAAAACTGATTAAAAGTTTCTCTCATCTTTCCTCCTAAAAAGGGGTTTCATATATTTACTATGATTATCAAACTCACCTATATATTCAAATCCATTTTCAACATAAAACTGGTTTAGTTTAATATTATTTGCAACACAATCTAACTTGATATACTCTCTACCATGTTCAACATTCGCTTGAATCCAATTCACAATTTCTTTACCAATCCCCTTGTTCATAAAAGACGGACGCACAGCTAATCGGTGTATATAGAGAGAAGCATGGACTTCATCATTACCGAATATATGCTCGTCCCACTCTGTTTGTTCTGGTGATAAGGTAAATGTAGCAACCAGTTGTTCATTCCATGTAACCTTGTATGTATGGTTTCTCTGAATTGCACGTTTGATCTCTGTATCTTCACCACCATCGAGCAAAAATCTCCATTGATCAATATTTCTATCTTTTAACCATTGTGCACAATCTTTTAATAGACTCATAATTATTTGCAGATCTTCTCGAGATGCTCTTTGAATATCTATTGATTTCAACGATTTCATTAATATTCTACCTCCTATCTATGCTCAAAATAACTTCTTTATCTTTTATGTGAATCCTTCAAGAATCCTCATGAATAATGAAAAGCAGCAACTCTAAAAGTTGCTGCTCGGTTCAATAACACATTATAGCTTACCTATACCAAACCTGACTCAAACGTTTTATTATCAAACATCAACGCAAACTTGTTGTCAGCTTTATCTTTTTTTTCATCCATTACATATTTCGATTTTGGTTCTCTATTACTCCTCCCAACTCATTCCCTAACTCAACAATGGATTGGTTGATGCGCCATATATAATAGAGGTGATGAATTAAATCACGCTGAGATTGCTTACGGCTAGGCGCAAGTCGCTCGAACTTCTCTCGTTCTTCTTCTAAAGTTTGAAGAACAAATTCACCTTCATTCTCTGTTACAAGATTAGATAATGAATCAATATTGTTCTTTATTTTCGTCTCGATTTGAATAAAACCTTCGAGCAGTTCTTCAGGATAATCAAATCCTTTTCTGTAAGCAGAAGCGACCAAATGTTTTGCGTAATAATTGATAGCAGCTAACCTCGTCATCCAACTTACCATATCAGCGTAAATCGGTGATCCTGGGCGTTGGAGAAAAGATTGCGCTTCATCCCTGATCGCCTGAAGTTTTAAATCCAGCTTAAACGCACTTTCGGACAAATTCTTAACATTTACATCTTCTCTAAATCCTCTCACGTACTCTGTCACAAAAGGAGCAAGTTCTTCTAAGAAATCGTTGATCGATTCAGCAACTTTTACTTTCGTTTTTTTCGGAAAGATCAAATATGAGACAGCTAACGCTATGGATGCCCCTGCAATCGTATCAAGAACTCTGGATCCAATCAGTGAAAACGTAATGCCACCTAATAAAAGATCGTACATAAAAGCGATCAACATAGTGATAAACACACTCATCAATGTGTACGAAACCGTCATTAAATAGAAGGCTAGAAAAACAACCACAAAAAGAAAGATGACTTCCAAAACGGTCTGTCCGGAAAGAAGTTTAGCAAGGACAAAACCGATAACTGCACCTATGATCGTGCCTAAAGAACGCTGATATCCTTTCGTATAAATCCGTCCGATGGACTCTGTCCCAAGTAGTACGACAAATGCTGTAAGAAGAACCCAATATGGCTGTGCAGGTGAGATCATCAAACCTACCATAATAGATAGAATTGCTGCTACGAGTGCTTGATATGCCTTTTTAGTAGACGGCTTTAACGCTTTGTCCTCTGTTTTCGTATCTTCTTCGCCCACTTTATCGACGGTCTCTTCTTCTTTTTTATCTTCCGATTGAGAATAGAGAGATTGCTGTATCGTTACAGCACCCTCTATCACGTGATTAGCGATCGATTCAATTCGTCGGATAAGATAGATCCACCCTTGTGGAGGTGCTTCTCGTTCAAAAAGTTTCATGATTAATATGCGAAGTTGCTGAACCGATTTTTCAGCAGGAAGAATATTTTGCTCTTTCACATGTGGAGCGAGTACTTCGACTTCACGAACAGCAACCGTCACAGCAATGAGAAGTTGCTTAATCTCATCAACTTGAAGAGCATCTGCCTTTTTCAATCCTCGTACCGAATCCACTAACGTTTCAATCAACATACCCGTATCAAACACGTAAAGCCGAAGTTGACTTGGTAAGAGACCTGGCCATATTTTTTTTACATCATGCTCGGTGATATAACCAGAAACAATTAGTGCATATTCTCTTAACTTGGAAACGTTCTTCTCTAATTCTTCCTTACGTTTTAGGCTTGATTCTTTATCTTGCATCGCTTCGATCAGGAGGTTAAGAGTCAGGTTGCTTTGTATATGAAACGAATGAATACTTCGTTTTAAATTTTTCGCCGTATCTTGAAACAAGAAGAAATTAAGGATAAAGGCATAAGCTACACCGATCCATATTCCAACATAAAACCAAGGCAGCTGGTCACTGGATAACTTTAAAACAGAGGAAAAATAAACGGTCATAAAGAAGATCATGAACAAGGAAAAATAACGTGTACCAAATCTTGAGAAATAAAAACTGCTAAAGACACTTAACACTAAAACTGCATCTATGTAATACGCATTGTTTGCGACAAGAGAACCAATTGTAATGCCCAACATAGCAGAAACTCCGAGCCATAGCGTGGTTATTCGCATCTCTTGTTTTGTATCATCCATAACGACCATGATGCCCATCAGCCCAAGCATACCGGAAACAATAGCTGGTGTGATGCGTCCAGAGTGACCGGTGTATCGCATGATAAGAAGGGTCGTGAATACAGCAAGAATTAAACTAGCAGTCGCCCTTCCTGCTTTTTGCAACCGCACATATCCAGGGTCAGCTGCTACCATTTTCGCTAACCAATGGTGCTTATTATATATTCGTTGCACGGTTCCCCTCCTTTTCTAAAAACTATAATTGAAAATGATATCATGTAGATATTTTTTCACCAAATGAACTGCCTTAATAAACCCATTACAGATATCTAATTCTATTTATAGCATTCCCTTATTCATCACTTTTTTTAACTTACTATCTATACTTTTTGCTAAGACAATCCTCATACGAGTGTTTTTGACTGAGCTCGGCTTAATAAAAGGTTTTAACCGACTATTCATTTCCTGCATACATTTATATAACTACAAATATGTCTTTGTCAGGAGTGGAATTAATGGGATCTACAGAGTTAACAGGAAGAATAATCTTTAAAGGTGACCCTGGCTATAAGGAAGCCGTTCGAAACTGGAACCCTTATGTCAACACATATCCTCTTGTATTCGTATTCGCACAAAATGCATGTGACGTCAGTAATGCAATTAAATGGGCTCGAGAGAACGATGTTCCTTTAAGGGTTAGGAGTGGCCGACATGCTCTAGACAAAGAGTTCAATGTTGTAAAGGGTGGAATCGTTATCGACACAGGTGATATGAATAAAGTGCACTTAGATAAAAAAAGGGGAATTGCTACTGTTCAACCTGGAATTCGAGTCGGACCTCTTGTAAAAGGTCTTGCTAAAGAAGGTTTTATGGCGGTGTTTGGCGATAGTCCGACTGTTGGAATCGGTGGTATAACAACCGGTGGAGGATTCGGATTACTCTCACGTACAATTGGTGTAATATCTGATAACCTTCTTGCACTTGAGACCGTTGATGCAAAAGGACGGATTCTTAAAGCTAGTCCAACTTGCAACGAAGACTTGTTTTGGGCTTCTAGAGGAGGCGGTGGTGGTACGTTTGGCTACAATACCGAATATACGTTTAAAGTGCATCGTGCACCTGAAACCGCAACGGTCTTTAACATTATTTGGCCTTGGGAACAACTCGAAACTGTATTCGAAGCATGGCAGAATTTAATGCCGTTTGTAGATTCACGATTAGGCAGTTATATAGAGATCTATAGCAAAGTAAATGGATTATGTCAGGTAACCGGCCTTTTCTTAGGTTCAAGACCTGAATTGATTCAAATCATACAACCTTTACTTAATGCTGGGACACCTTCGGAAGTAGTCATAGAAACGCTCTTCTACCCAGATTGTATTGATTTCCTTGACCCACCTGAGCCACCTTATGCTGATCAAAACTTTAAATTCTCATCTTCTTGGGCGACTAATCTTTGGCCAGAAGAACCGATTAAGGTAATGAAACAGTTTTTAGAAGAAGCACCTGGAACAGAATCTAATTTCTATTTTACCAATTGGGGCGGTGCGATAAGCAGCGTGCCTAAAGACAAAACAGCCTTCTATTGGCGAGATCCTTTGTTTTACACAGAATGGAACGCAACATGGGTTGATAAATCTGAAGAAGCGAGTAGTCTTGCATCAGTCGAATCTGTGCGTCAGCAGTTAAAACCTTATACAATAGGTTCTTATGTAAACGTCCCAGATGAAAACATTCAGAACTTCGGAAAAGCTTATTGGGCAACAAACTTTGCTAGGCTGCAAAGAGTAAAAACAAAATATGATCCTGAGAATGTATTTAACCATCCTCAGAGTGTCCCACCACTTTTTTAAAAATTAACAATAGCAATAGTTATCCGTTATTTTGATGATCGGGTAACTATTGTTTTTTTACTTGGCTGGTTTCGTAAACTCTTTTGGAAGTTGTTCATTTCCGTTACAGGTACTTTCTACGCAAATCAACGATTAAAGTAGACGCAATAATCTTTAGGAAAATATTAATTTCATAAAAAATAAAATAGCATTTTACAAATTATGTTAACATGTAAAGACAGAAATAATGCGAGGTGTCATATGTATACGCCAACAGAGAGAGATTCTTATTTTCAGCGTACGATCGATATGTTAAATGTTCTACCAATGGTTGAAGGTGTTGTTCAATTAGGTTCAGGTGTAAAGGGTTATAAAGACGAATTCTCAGATATTGATTTAATGGTAGCTTCGTCCACTGAGGATGAAGTCATTGGAGCGAAAGAGAATATTCAACAATTTTACAAAGGTTTGAAACCCGTTATCATCAAAGAGAAGCAGTTTTCAAAAAATATTTATCTATTGATTGTTATTCTAGAAAACTCGTTGGAATTCAATGTTTCAATTCTTCCGAGGAATTTATTAAGTGTAAGATCTCCGTTGTGGAGAGTAGTTTTGGACAAAACAGGCTTCGTCTCTGAGAAGATGGAAAAAGAGGATCGTACTTTTTCAAACAAAACGGTAAAGTATGCTACTTTCGAAGATCCTGTTTTTGAATTTGTTTATTGTTACATAAGATTAGACAAAGAGTTGAAGCGCAAGAATCTCGTATATGCACTAAAGATGCTAGAGTCGATGAGAGATTATACGTTAATCGTATAGGCATTAAATGAGGATAAAAAACTTCATCAGTTTAAAGCTTACGACTCGCTAAAAAGTGACTTTTTAGAGAAATATCTTTCAACTTATCCAAAAGATATTACGTTTGACAATTTGGTTGAATCCGCTTCTTTATTAAAAGAATTGTTTATACATACCGTAACGCAGAGTTCAATATATACACTAGATGATTCATTACTTGAGTTGTTAAAACCAAAGAATAACGTTTAAACTTTTAACTAGTAAAGCTTGTTCTTATAGCCTTCTATTAAGTCATTTGCAATTCTGTCTTCTGTCATTTCCGGCAGATTGACGTGAGCCGCTAAGATCTTAGCAGCCTTCGGAAGGGACTCTTTCTTTGCCCAACTTTCCGGGTTCCAAAGTCCAGATCGCTTAAAAGCTTTACCGCAGTGCATGTAGCATTGCTCTACTTTTACAAGAATTCCAAGACTCGGAACTTTTCTGCCCACTGCCATATTTACGAGTACTTCTTCATCCTTAATTATAAAAGCTTCTCCGTTGATCCGAAGCGTCTCATCCATTCCCGGTATTAGAAAAAGTAAGCCTACTTTCGGATTTGAAAGAATATTAAACATTGAATCTACTCGCTTATTCCCTGGTCGATCTGGAATAACGAGGTGATGATCGTCCATTACATATACAAATCCAGGTTCATCTCCTCTTGGAGAACTATCACAATTCCCCTCATGATCTGATGTAGCAATGGTAACAAACGGTGAATGGGCAATAAAGTCTTTGCAGTGTTCATCAATCTTAGAAATAACTTTATTCTGCCCTCTAAGACTTGGAGTTCCGAGCATAAGCCTTAGTTCCTCTTGGCTTTTCACATAATTTAAAGTTTTCACTTTCGTTTCATCCCCTTATTTTCTAAGAGCATCCGCTGCTAGATGTGCATCTGCTTTCTTGACGTAAATGTCGTATTGCGTGTTATCAATGATTGACCGTTCTCTATCACCAAATGCCTGCCCCGGTATCCTCACTTTATATGGCACACCATCTGCTTTGAGCTTAGCTGTAACATTAAAATAGTTTTCCTGACCAAACGCAGTATAGATGAGATTCATGTTACGGTAACGATGCTTTTGAACAAGAGAACCCACAATGATTCCGCCCAGCACGATTAAAAGAAAAACCCATCCAAAAACTGGCATGCACATCACCTCTTAAGAGTTGTTATCCGAATAAAAGATCCAGTACAGACCCCAACTGCCCTTTTTTTCCTTCAAGAACATTAGGATCATACACCTCTACAAATCCACAATTTTTACATGACACGAATAAAAAGTGGTTGTGCTGAATGTCGAGAAATTTACTTAAACCCGAACCAGTCATGGCTAGTTCTTTTGTTCTGCAGCGCGAATGGCTACACTTGTTACATTTAAATCTGCTCTTAATCGCTTCTTCTACTCTGCTCATTTAAACAAATCCTTTCTGCTCATTACTTACATGGTTAAATCAATAATAGGTTGATGGAAAAATTTAGTCAACGAGTGAAAATACCCCCATAAATGAATGGTTCTCTCTTAATAGTGTATAGAGTACATAAAAAAGAAATGACAGAAGCACGAACACTGTAAGGAGGCAAAACATGGAGCCGTATGTAAAGGATGCTCTGCTTGAATGGAAAGATGAGATTGAGCAACAAAAGAAAGAAATAGACGAAGAATACGAAAAAGTCAAAACAGAACTTCAACTCTATTCTTATAAATTTGGAATCACCAAACAAGTCATCCAATCAACGATCAATGAAGAAATGATCAAGAACATCAAGAAAACTTATCAAGAGCCTTTTGAGGAAAAGTACAATGAATTGAAGCAACAGCTGAAAAAGCTTGAAGAGAAACGCAGCGTTTTCAACATGTTTGTAGAAAAGATCGAGATCGCTTCTGTAAAAGAATCCAATTCATAAAAAATCGAAGCTTGGAATGAATTCCAAGCTTCTTTTTCTATTCTTAATCTCAAGGCGCTTGTCAAAGTGTGCCGAAAATCGGATAAATAATTTTATAAACGGAATTAACTTGAATTACCTCGTATTTATTGTAATTTACCTCGTAATTATTTGTTCTTACCTCGTAATTATTTGTTCTTACCTCGTAATAAATGATAGATGTACATACAAATCAAACATAGATTGATTTTGTTCAATTGTGGTGGACGTCATGTATTTAACTATGCTTATTTTACAACTTGAGCTATTACCTCTTTTTTCACAGCTTTTTCTGTTACCTTTTCTCTCAAAAAAAGTCCAGAATACATGAAGAACGCACCGATCATGATAACTACTCCCATATATACACTCATCATTACTGGTACTAAAAACGCGCCAAGGATGATCGTCGAACGAGCTAGCATATCTGCTCCACTGAATGAAACATTCGCAAAGGCAGAGTAAGATCCTCTTTTATCGCTAGGGATCATGTTAGCTTTTTCCGCTTCTTTAATCGGAGAGTAGATCAACTCACCCATTGTAGCAATTACATTAAATAGAAGGAGAACATACCAAGCGTTCGCTGACGTAACGGTCACGTAACCGATCCCATATAACAACAACCCAATCAATAAGGCATTCTTCTTAGAAAAACGATCCATAATTCGGTTGATCAAGAACGTGAAACAAACAACCATCAACATATTTTGAATGTTAAGCATACTGAGCATGCGAACCCCAGTGATCTCAAAGTTACCAATATGAAAAGATTCGAATGTTTCAGCCAAACGAATACCAATATAGCTATTTAGTGTAAATTCTGCAGAAAAGATAAATGTTCCACCAATCACCACTTTAACAAATGCTGAATCTTTTAAAGCCACTCTGTAGTTTTGAAACAAGTCCAGAAACACATTCTCGTGTGTTTTTTCCAGAAAACCATTGAACTCATCACGCAGCCAAATTCCATAAGCAATAGGGATGCTGATTGACGTAACGGTCAACATCACGAAAAGTTCAATCTGATGACTCACATAGAGCAATCCACCTAAAGCGGCTCCTATCGCCATTGACAAGTTAATCATCCAATAATCAAGCGTGTATACTTCTTTCCTATTTTCAGGAGTTGTCGAATCCATGATGATCGCATGCATGGCAGGTCTGCCTAAGCTGCTCGTAATGATGAATCCTATATAAGCGATCGCGAAGAGCAGAATCCAATTTTGATCAGGAAGTAAGCTAACGGTCATGAGTAAAAACATGATTGCATTTAAGCAAGAAGTCGTCATCAACACTTTCTTTCTTGGAAAACGATCGGATATGTAGCCACCAATTAAATTTACAACAAATCCGATGACAACCGTTAAAATTAAAAATGTTCCTGCCCAAACTTTGCCCTTTTCAGTAGCAAAGAATAAGGCCATAAATGGCATGACGGCCGATGAAACGGCACGATTAAAGAACGATGTGATCAACCGTACTTTAATATTTTGGGGGTATTCTCTCCATCCCATATTGTCCCCTCCTTCTCTGTATTGTAATATTAAACTAGACTACAAATGATAAAAATGGACAATTAAATAAAACATGTCTACTTTTAAACTGGAGGAGAACATGGATAACAAACTTCTCATTTTATGGAGATACTTTCCATCAGGTCATATACGATCAGAAGAGATTGCTGAAGTACTTCAGATCAGTCAAAAGCAAACTACCCGATATTTAAAGAAATGGAACGATGAAGGATGGTTAACTTTTACTCCAGGTCGAGGAAGAGGAAATGTTTCACGACTACAATGGTTGAAGAATATCGAAGAAAACTTTGAAGATGAAGTTCTTCTCAAGTTGGATCATGAACCGGTTGAAATCAGCAGTAAATATTTGATGTATGATTGGTCAACGGATACGAAGATAAGATTGATGAACAAATTTCATACCCAATTTGGTTTCGTACAGAAAGCGAAAGACAAACTCGTCGTTCCAAAGCGCTTTCCGTTTAGAACTCTACACCCTTTAGATGCAGCAGATGCACATAGCGCAAATATGGTATCAAATGTATTTAACCGACTCGTATCTTTAACCGATCAAGGAGATATCCTACCTGAACTTGCTCACAGCTGGGATGTTTCACCTACGAAACTACGACTTTATTTAAGAAAAGACGTCTGCTTTCACGACGGATCTGTTCTAACAGCAGCAGATGTAATCAACTGTTTAGAGAAACTAAGATTTCATGAGCAAAACAGAGAGTTATGGACACCGATAGAGGATATTGTTTCTAAAGCGCCACTCGTGGTCGATATTCTGTACCCTGGAGGCTGCAGCTATATTCTTCCATTGTTAAGCACAATGACTTCGAGTATATACAAAGAAAGCAAAGGAAGAATATATGGAACTGGAGGGTTCTTAGTCGAAGTGGACACCGACCAAAAAACAACGCTTGTCGCTTTTAAAGACCATTTTCAAGAGCGGCCATTACTCGATGCGGTTGAATTCGTAAAAGTTCCGAAAGATTTTCCGATAGTTTATCACTCATCTTTAGAACCTGATCATCATGAAACCTTTCAAGTAGAGAGTGATTCGGGATTTGGAGTACTTATCATGAATGCTTATCGTAAAGGGTCACAAATAGCTAAAACAGAAGTACGCCAATACATCCACCACATTGTCGCTATGAATCGTCATAGAATACCAGAGTATGAGGCAAGAGCCATTCCAAACGACAACAGCTGCATGATTGGAAATCGTCTACCCTATTCGATACCTAAAGCAGTCAGGCCCGAATTTACAGAGCCTCTCATTATTAGGGTAGCGGAGCATACAGAAGAAGTTTCCAGATGGCTTCTTGACACGTTTGCACAATATGACATCCCAGTTAAAGTTATAAAAGTATCGTTTGAAGACGCTATTTTTAATAAACAACTAACTGACCAAACAGACATGTTTATACATGGTGAAATTTTCGAGTTGAATCAAGATCTATCTTTCTATTTCTTCTTAACAAATGGGTTTGCTCCATTGCCTTTAATTTTAGGGAAAAACAAGAGGTGGCAAAAACGCCTTTCTCAATATGTTCATACACCATTTGAGAATTGGACCGATTTGAATATTGCAGTCGAAAAAGAACTTATTGATGAAGCCATTATGATTCCACTTTATTATCAAAAAAGGTATATTCCTTTTTCAACTGAATTGATGAACGTGAACATCAAGCATTTCGGATATGTTGATTTTTCTAAACTATGGTTACGGCCTACAATGGATTAGTAAAAGAAAAAAGGATCTGAGTTTTCAGATCCTTTCCCACACTGTAATTTATGGTTTAGCGTTTATGGTCCACGATAATCCAAACATCAATCCAATAAATATGGGGATAAAAAGATTGATTCCTATTCCCCACCAAGCGAACTGTTTGGAACAATTCTTCGTAAACAATCCGACTACACCTAAGAAAACACCAAGAAAAGGTAAATGAAATAGAAATAAGTCAGGTATATCCATTGTTTCTATTAATAACCCAATATTTAAAACGGCTAGAGCGAGTAAGCCAATGATAAAAGAAATAAATCCTGTTAAAGTCTGCAGTTTTCTTTTACTTTTTTTCTTTATTTCCAATTCCATAATTTTACCTCCCCTACATTTATTGCTCGGACTTCTTTCACTTGTTCTAATTTTCTTAACTCTGGAACAGGTCCTGTTACTACTGCTCCATAAATGAGAATGCCTTTGTCTTCCACATACTTACGGCGATCTTGTATTTCAAGAGATTTTATCTGTGATACAATTTCAGCCGTTTGTTCATTTTTCTCTAATAATTTTAATATATCAAGAAATACTTCCTCATTCGTTTGATCCCCGTCAAAAGGTGACCAAGTTGTTGTATCGACCTGTGCTGGATAGCCAATTGGTGTGATCGGAACACCTTCTTTATCCAGCTGCTTTGCTTCTAATCCAGTATCAACTGCTAACCATCGTACCTCCATTTCTTTCGGTAAAGCTTTTTCAATTTCATTAGGCTTCATTAATTCTGAAAACGAAAGGTAAGCTTCGGCAACTGTACCGTCGGGAAGGTTATTCAACACATCTTCTGCTTCAATTGTATTGAATGAAATCATTGCATCGGGATGATACATCTTCTGGCTATCCTTCACCACATCAATTCCATAACCCATCGGAGGAAGCTGCTCTAAGAATGATATTTTATCAGGAAATTTCGGCTTTTCTAATCCGAAATATACATCCACCTTCTCAGCTAAATAATCTTCACTGCCAATACGCTTAAACGTATCAAAGGTCACATTCATGGAAAACAAACCAATCTCACTTTCTATTTCCATCTCTTCTAAACTGACATTTGGTTCAGTTACATAAATTGCCTTCCCTACTACATCGATCATCGTGTTTGCTTTACCACCAATGCCATAATACAAGTAAGTGATTAATGTCATGATGGGTAACATTAGAAGTAAGATTGCCAGGCTAATCATAACGGTTGCATTTCGAGCTGTATTTGCCCCCACTCGAATAATCTCTCTTTGCTCTTCTTCAGAAAGAGATGGTGACGTATGAATGTCGTTTTTCGTTTTCATCATGTAAGCTTTATATAAACTTTCATCTTTATTTTGATCCTGTTTATGCTCGTCGCTCATCTAGGTTCATCCTTTCCTTAACACGTTCCACTAGCTTTTTTCTACCTCTTGAAATTTGGCTTTTTAATGTGTTCAGCTTTATGTTTAAAATCTCAGCTGCTTCTTGATAACTAAGTTCATTCAAATCGCACAACAGAACAGCTTGTTCTTCAATCTCTTTTAAACACTTTAAATCCTCCATTAATAATAAAAATGATTCCTTTTCTAGCATCTTACTTTCTGGTGTATTTTCTCTCATATCTACATTTTCTTTAACCTCATCCGTAACAATCGTTTTTTTATTCTTTCTTTGGTGATCGATAAATGCATGATACGCAACTTTAAACAACCAAGCTTTAATGTTGTTAATCTCATAGTCTGCCAAGGTTAGATAAGCTCGGTAAAATGCTTCTTGCACCAAATCCTCCGCAACATGGTGATTTTTCGAAAGAGAGTACAAATAGCGGTACAGGTCATTCATATAGTGTTTATATACATCCTCCAGTTCCACAACCGCTCCCCCTTTCAAATCAACCACGTTTTAACCATAAAAAAAGTTGCAATATTTTACAATTATTTTCAATAAAAAATACTCAGATTGATTTCTGAGCATTCTCGGGTTTCAACTTTTCAATTATTTGTGCACATTCTTTCCTTGTGTCAGGATGTAGAATTACACGATCCGTTAAAAGATTGGCGATCAAGCGATCCGAAATGGTGGGTCCTGATCGTTTTCTTCCCCATCTTCTTGAGAAAGATTTGTAATCACAGATCATCTCGTATACATACTTTCGGGGAATCGGAACCGCTTCTTTTTTAAGCTGATCTACCACCCAATAATTCCAATGATGTTTATTGTGATGTTGATGATGAAGCCAAGCATATTGCCATTCCACTTCACTGGGCTTCTCATCTGAATAAAATTTCTTAGCATATGTAAAAAACTCAGCTGGATGAAGTTTAGATAGATCATGTGTAAATGCTTGAACATAAAGTCCTAACTTCCAGCATTCTATAAAGACATTCAATTTATGTTCAACAATATAAAGAAGATATTTTCCGTATGCCGGCATGATTTTTCACCCACTAATTGAATAATTTACTCCCATAAAATAGAATCAGCGTAAAAATAATAACTTCAATCATTACAAGTCCAGTTCGTTTCAATGGTGTTCCTTTGTACTTCATTCTTTCAAACAAATATTGTATGAACACAATTGCAATTGCCGTGAAAAAACTATTAAAAAGTGTTAATTTCATAGCGGATTTTCAAACATATTCACTACGAATACAAATACAAAAATTGTAACGAATGTGTAGCGGCTTCCTATAACTATGTTTTTATCTCCAAGGATCTTTTCAAAGAGTTCGTCAAGTATTCGATACAAGGTCCCACTTCCTAAAATGAAAATGAAAAAGTTAAGGGGCTCATCCCAAATACGTTCAAAATCCACAAATTGAATAATCGTTAAGATCACAATAAGTCCACAAAGCTCTCCGACATTGTTTTTGGATCGTTTAAAGAAAAAATGTTTCAGTGACTTCATAAGCTGTCCTCCGTTTATGTCTATAATCTGCGATTCATATTTCATTCCTTAAAAAACTCATTTTTCCTTCTTATACCTTCAAACTTATAAAGCATTTTTAATTCAATCATCAACATAAGATGAATAAACGAATTTAACAGGAGGTTCACTATGAAAGCTGTATTATGTCTGAAGTATGGTACGCCAGAAGTACTTAGCCTACAACAAGTTCCAAAACCATCGCCTAAAGAAAACGAGATACTGATCAAAATCCATGCTACTACCGTAACAACTGGGGACGTCAGAGTTCGTGGCTTTAATAGTCCTCTATTATATTGGCTTCCGATGCGCTTATTCCTTGGTATACGAAAACCGAGAAAACCGATTTTAGGAGTTGAATTAGCAGGAGTTGTAGAAGAAGTCGGCCAACGTGTTACTCGGTTTAAAAAAGGAGATGACGTGTATGCCATGACCGGAATGCGATTTGGCGCACATGCAGAGTATATTTGCCTCCCTGAAGACGGAATTGTCACACATAAACCACAGAATGTAACTTTTGAAGAAGCCGCTGCCATTCCCTTTGGAGGGACTACAGCGCTGCATTTTTTAAGAAAAGGGAAGATTCAAAGCGGACAAAAGGTTCTGATTTATGGTGCCTCTGGAGCTGTAGGAACAGCCGCTGTCCAACTTGCCAAGTTTTTTGATACTGAAGTAACAGCTGTGTGCGGTTCAACCAATCTAGAACTGGTTAAATCATTAGGAGCTGATCATGTCGTAGATTATACAAGAGAGGATTTTACAAAATCGGATAAAAAATACGATATCATTTTTGACGCTGTAGGAAAAACATCAACGTCTAAAAGTCAAAATGCATTAACAGCTAACGGTAAATTCGTAACCGTTGATGGGCAAGGTATTGCAAAAGAGCGTACAGAAGATCTAGAATTCTTAAAGAAACGAATTGAATCTGGTCAAATGATACCCGTCATCGATCGTTATTATAAGCTAGACCAAATTTCAGAAGCTCATGAGTATGTTGAAACTGGCCGTAAGAAAGGTAACGTTGTCATCAGAGTGGTTTAAAACCAAAAACGCACTTCTCAATCTAGAGAAGTGCGTCTTTATGTATGTATTTACTCACTAAGTTTTTGAAGATCTGAATGGTATTTAAAAAGCTGTCCTGCATTTGATCATCTTCAATTGTCCAACAAGTAGCTAACACAGCATGTGAATAGGCTCTTAACAAAACTCGTTCTTTATTCAGATTCAATACATCTACAAAAATATCAATTCGTTTTTCTATTATCTCTTCCACTCCATGTTCAGGTAACTTATTCAGCAAATATTGAACAACCTCATATTCTCGGTCTCCGATTAAACCCTTTGGATCGATCGCAGTCCAAGAATCTCCATTTGCTAGTATATTGTAGTGGTGAAGATCGCCATGAAGTAAATATGTCTTCTCTATAGAAGTGTTTAATCCTTCAGTAATAAATAAAGCCTCTTCAATGGTTGCTTTTGAAACAGGTAGATAACTGTTGTAATTTTGATAGATTCGTTTCAAACTATTTTTACGATCAAGAACAGTCGGAAGGTTAGAATCAACTGGGGCAGGAATCATTAACTTCTTCATCACATTGGCAGCAATTATTGTAGCCTCATCATCATCTTCTATTTCTGCTAAAGTTTGTCCTGGCTGTATTCGTTCAAGAATCATAGTGCCTCGTTCCTTCTCAAACACTAACACTTTAACTGTACTTTCACCATACAAAAGTTGAAGTGCGCGTAATTCCGCTTCGAATTCTTTCTGATCGATCACAATTTTTATAACCACTTCACTTCCATCACTCCTTAAAGCCGGAGCAACGAAATTGTATGAAAGATTGAAAGTCTGTTGGATGTGAAGATCATAGTTTTTTTCGCAGTCAGCGAGCATCTCTTCAAAATGTCTTAACCATTCACTAGCCTTTTCTCCATGAACACCTGTAATCTGTTTAATGAATGTATCAGGAAGTTTGTAACTCATCACATCTCTCCTTATGTCATCTGTTCTTTTCTTTGTTTGGTGTATTCGTGGTACAACAACTTCATAGACTCTACTATTCTTTCATCAGATAAAGTGTTTGAATAACGATTCGGGATATCATTAACTCCTAGTACATAGAGCAACGGATATTGCTGGAATTCTCCTAAAATTCCTATATCCACCACTAAATTCTCTAAACCACCGCTCATGTGATTCAACATATGGTTTGGAATTCCGTCAAGGTGATCTTGTGGACGAACTAGACCGTTCATTACTGGTAACCACAATTGAGGTTCAGCGTGATATCCTTTATATATCGCTTTTAATATATGAAGCACTTCACCGATTTCTCCGCTATTTTCAAGATCGCGGGGATTTGAAGTGAGATTGAAGTGATTGTACTCTCGACTAAGCTCTGCATTTATCTTCTTCCACCCTCCACAGTAATTCACAATGCTATCAGCAGCTTTACTATCGTGACATGTGATCATCACTTCAACGAGATTACCTAAAGACAAAGACAGTATACCTTGAAAATGTGGAAATAATATGGCACTGTTCTCCTCTTTATCGAGTTGAAAATCCTCAATTAAGTCATTCCAATGAAACAAGCCTCTCTCCACCCATTTTGTTACGCAATATCCAATTACTACTTTTGCGGCCGAAGCTAGTGAAACAATCAAGTTAGAATTAAATGAACATACAACTTCTTGCAGTTTCGTTGAATAGATGATTATGCCTACTTGATCGGATTCAACAGTCTTTAGTGATGTTACAACTCTTTCCATATCTATTACTCCTTCCATTACATTTGTAATTTATATCCAATTGAACCATACCATAATTGAATTTTTCTGTAAAAAATTTAAAAGAAGCGTATAATTTTCTATATTAAATTCGTTTTACATAGTGAACGGCAAAAAAGGAGGGAATTTTTTAAAATGTCTCAAACAACAAAAACACTTCAAGAGCAATCAAATGAAATAAGACAAAGACTTGATGAAGAAATATGTAATATTAGTGAACCTTTATGGAACTATTGCAGATATCTTACGGGTTCACCATGGGATGGTGAAGACTTGTATCAAGAAACGATACTAAAAGTACTTGGTGGTCTTTTTACAAGATGGCATCCTACTAACTTAAAATCCTATGTATTTCGCATCGCAACCAACACTTGGATCGACCAGTGTCGAAAAGAAAAAAGAACACTCGGCGAACTACAGGAAAACAATGAAGCTTTTGAAGAATTGTCGGACAATCTGGAGTTAGAAGAAGCTCTAGTAAAATTAGATGCCCTTTTTTCCCCACGACAAACAGCAGTGTTTCTTCTTTTGGAGATCTTTCGCTTTCAAGCTGATGAAGTTGCGAGTATCGTAAAAACAACGCCTGGCGCTGTTTATGCTTCAGTGAGAAGAATGAAATATAAATTACAGACCAATAGAGATCATTCGATTAAACCGAAGCTTGAAAATTCACCTCAACAATCAAAGACGATACAAGCCTATTTGAAGGCATTTAATCATGGTGATCTAAAAGGGGTGCTATCTCTTATAAGTGATCAAGCACATTACGAAGCATCATTAGGTTTCCTAGAAGTAAACAAAGAGGAAATCATAAATGGGTCACTTTCATACGGCTTACCTGGACATCATGCTATTGAATGTAAGCTATGGGGTAAACATGTCATTGTGGTATTGGCTGAAACGGATCAAGGTCAGCTTGTACACGATATTCAATATCAAGAAGTCGAAAATAACAAGATTGTTTACCACAGAAGCTTCTTTTTTAGAAAAGAGTTCATTGTGGCTGCCTCAAAAGAATTGGGATACAAGCCACAATTAAATAAGCCTCCTCTTAACTGGGAAGAGAAATGATACATTTCGAAAGAATGCTCTTTTAGTTAAAAAACTAAATATGCAACCAAAAAGAAACTTGAAGTTCAAAAAAATGTGACTGGTATGTCCAGTCACACAAAGTTTAATAGATTTAATTAGGAAACAATCTCACACTTTAATGTATTTCGATTCACTTGGATATATTCACCTGTAGTTTTATTCATTACTTGTGACACTTGATTGGTGTGTGTAATTTCACACCAATCATTTTGTATATCTACCATTATTTTTAATTGAACATCAGCATCTCCATACTTCAAACCGCTATAAGATAATTTTGTCATCAAGCATAACTCCTTTCTTATTTTTTGTTAATTTAATGAGTCTTCATCAATAAACGGTCTAGTAGCGCAGCCACTTCCAAATCTCACTTGGTGTCGCATTTTTTCCATAAAGTAAAATACCTGTCTTAAACACTTTTCCAGCTGTTTTCATCAACAGCCAAATACTAGCTAATAAGATAACTAATGCAATAATGATCTCAACCCACGGCCATTCATCCAATAAGGATAGGCGAAGGATAAGGATGCTTGGAGATGTAAGTGGAAAATATGTGGCAACTTGAGCAATGATTCCGCTCGGGTTTGCCAAAATAGGGCCGAGAAATATAAGCGGAAGAAACGGCAGCATCATGACGATTCCTTGAAAATTGCTTGTAGCTGTCATATCTTCAACCGTTGCACCAATACCAACGAAAATAGCGGCAAACATCAAGTAACCGGCAATAGAGATCGCTAGCAAGAGCAATAGTTCCGGTACAAAGAGATACTCCATGACTGGTAGCTCATATCTCCATGCTGCAATCGGAACAACGAGTAATAGCCAAGTTCCTACTTGAACAAGTCCTAATATGAAATAACCGATGATTTTCCCTTGCATTAAGTCTCCAGGTGTTACGGAGGATAATACAATCTCAGCTACTTTTTCCTTCTTTTCTTGAGAGGCACTCTGGAAGATCATCATACCTGTCATAACGATTGAAAAAAGGACGATACCAGCAAATGCTCCTGGGATGATGCGTTCCATTGAGCTGTTATCCGCACTCTGTTTATCTGACGGATTTAGAGAGCCTGAATCAGTTAGTGTTGAAGCTTGTTCTGACCTAATCTCAATTCCTTTTATTATCGATTGAACGACTTCAGGAGAAAGGTTAAGCTGATCAAATTTCACCTGACGCAGTGGCTCTTGTAGAAACTGCACTTCACTTGAAAAGGTGTCAGGCATTTCATTACTTGTGAAAACCTTCACTTCTCCTGTTTTTACCGCATTATCTGTCAATGCCACATAAGCTTGGTTTTCGGATGATTCTATCTCTTTGAGTATCTTTTTTGAATCACCTGTCACTTCTTCCATCTTCCAAGATAAATCTTGAGACTTAACCAATGAATTAATATCATCGAAAAGGTTCAGTTCATCCTTCAAATATACTGTAACGTTCTCTGAATCAGGTTCTCCTTCCAACTTTTCGAGGAGTGTCGGAAAACCAGCAAACACGATAAATAATAGCGGTGTCAAGAGGAGTGAAATAATAAAAGATTTATTTTTCATGTTCCGCTTAAGTTCCCACTTAGCTACTTTCCAGCTGTTACGCATACTTCACACCTTCTTTCACAATTATGTTTTTATCTGAAGCGATATCAATAAAAATCTCATGCAAAGATACACGATCGATTATTAATTCATACACATTCAACTCTATTGGCAGCTCTCTAAGCCAGATCGGGATGTGTACGTCTTGCTCTAAGTAAAGAATCGATCGATCCTCTTTACTTTCAACGCGATGAACAGAGGGGATATTACTCAACAATTCTTCAGGGTTGTCACCAATAATCGTACATTTGAAGTTTGCGTATTCCCTCTTTACATCTTCCATCTCACCATAGATCACTTTCTTGCCTCGATGTATCATAAATAATCGATCACATAATTCTTCGACCATGTTCATCTGATGAGATGACAGGAGAATTGCTGTGCCATTGGCTGCAAGTTCTTTAATTTCTTCTTTAAATACTTCTTGACTTACAGGATCAAGACCTGAAAATGGTTCATCTAAAATAAGCAGTTCTGGTTCGTGAATAATCGCCGCAATCAATTGAACTTTTTGCCCCATCCCTTTTGAAAGCTCTTCTACCTTTGTGTTCTCTTTACCAGCAAGTCCGAATTTTTCTAAATACTCCAAAGCACGTTTCTTCGCCTTTTTTTGTGGATAGTCTTTAAGTTCGGCGAAATAAAGCAAGATATCCATCACATTTACGTTTTTATATAAACCTCTTTCCTCAGGCAAATAGCCTATCTTATGACGAGGAATCTCAGAATTTCCATGAAAATGAATAGATCCTTCGTCTGGAAACATAATGCCCATAATGTTCCGGATCGTTGTAGATTTCCCAGCACCATTCGGCCCAAGAATCCCCATGATTTCACCACGATGTACTTCAAAAGAGATATCAGAAATAATTCTCTTATCTTTAAACGATTTCCCTAATCGCTCTACTTTCAATATGCGCTCATTCATCTTCTCTTACCTCCCCATTAGCATGTAAGTAATAATTTCTTCTACTTCTAAAACCTCTGATTGCATAATTTTTATTTCATTTTTCTTCAAGAATGTGTCTGTTTGATCTACATTATTAGAAATGAGCAAACGATCGTTCAAACGGTCGATCTCACCAGGAATCTTTTCAATCCCTAACCCATTTTCAAACCAATAGCGCTTGTATCGGTACACTAATTCTTCTTTTTCGTATTTACCTAATACTTTGCCTTCGTTCATGATCACGATATAATCTGCTAACTTCTTAATATCATCAACTTGGTGGGTAGCAATAACGATCGCTCTCTCATCTCTTTCCATCCAATCCACAAGAATGTTCATTAATTTTTGTTTTGAAGGAATATCCATATTGGCAGTGGGTTCATCTAAGATTAAAAGTTTTGTGTTCTTAGAGAGAGCTAAAACAATGTTAAGTTTTTGCTGCATGCCTTTAGACATTTTTCCAAAATGTTTATTAAGATCGATTTCAAAAGTTCTTACAAGATTCATAAACATTTCTTGATCCCAGTTTTTATACCAAGGTGCCATTAAATCTCTTAGATGATTTCCAGTTAACAAATCACAACCTAGAACAGATTGTGGTTGATATGCAACATCTTGTTTCCAATGTTCACTGGTCTTTATATTTGTTCCAAAATGCAACAGAAGGCCGTTGTCCGGTTTAACGAGGTTCATCATCATTTTTATGAGAGTGCTTTTCCCTGCACCGTTGTTGCCAATTAGTGCCGTAATCGTACCGAGTTCAATATCTAGATCTATTGGACCCACTGTGAAATCATCTACTGTTTTCTCTACTCTTTCAATTTGTGTACATAGCTTCATTCACTACCACCTCGATCGTTATCTTTAAGTCTTGCTAGCACTTCTTCAAACACTGATCGAATTTCATCTACTGAGTAATTGTGTCGAAGAGCGGTCTCTACACCTTTTTCAATCGCTTCAGAAACAGATGATACAGCTAATTTCTCCATCTTTTTTACCTCCACTTCAGCAACGAAAGTTCCCTTCCCTTGCGTTGTTTTGATAAAGCCTTCGTACTCTAAATCTTGATAAGCACGCCGAGTAGTAATGACACTGATCTCTAAATCTTTTGAAAGTGCTCGAATGGAAGGAAGAGGTGAACCTGCTGGTAACTTACCACTAACAATTAGTGCTTTAATTTGTCCTTCTATCTGGTGATAGATGGGAACCCTGGAATCTCTAGAAAGCTTAATAGGAAGTTCCATTAAAATGCTTCCTCCCTTCTTTACTGAAAATAATCCAATTTATTCATGTGTTTTTTCATATATCTCATCCAAAATGCAACACTTGCACCAGCTGCGATGACGGATATCAAAGATGAAACAATGGGCCATTTGCTTGCAAGCACAATGGTGAGTCCAACTAATCCGTAACTCGAGAGATAAGGAACAGCAAATAATATTAACGAGAAGCTTCCCAATAAAACAACTGCGTAAAACGCCATCTTCACGTTCGTGACTTTATCTCCTGAATCACTTGCCGGATATACACTTCCATAACAAATGCCAAAGCTAAGCCAGATGAGTGAAAATGCTATAAACTCAAGAGGCGGTAACGTTTGTCGCAATTCAGGAGCAAAGCTATACATGATCACTAATACTGCTAGATGGAACGGAAGTGAGTAAATAAAATAAATAATAAATCGGCTTCTTACCACAATCTCTCTTGGAATAGGAAGTTGGTTAAGAAAGACTGTAAAAGGTTGTGCCCACATATTGTCAGAAAGTTTTTGGTATTGATATTCCTTTGGTTTAGCCCATATGGCTGCAACACCAAAAGTAAGTAAAAAGAAAATATCATACAGCATAAAGTGCTCTTCTAAGTAAGAACCAATAGACATCGTCAAGAAAAACGAATATGGCGCTAATAAAAAAAGTAAAAATAAAATACTTTTCTTTGAATGTATTAATTCAAATTTTGATAGCCGAAATGCTTGTTGCCATCGGTTCATAAACATCATCCACCTTTTTGTAACTGTTATAGTGTTTATATCTATATACACACTATATAACATTGGTGATCATTTTACCACACTAATTACAAAAGATTATGTGAATCATTGTAAATAAAACTCTATAGAAGCGTTGTTCCTAATGACTAATTCTTCTATAATAAAATGTAATAAAACCATGGAGAAACGTATTAAGAAAAGGAGAATATATGAATAAATCTATTAAAACGAATCCTGTCGTACGTACAGAAATGCTTATTAGGAAACCAGCTAACCTCGTATTTGAAGCTTTTATAGAGCCTGACATCACCACAAAATTCTGGTTCACTAAAAGCAGTGGAAGACTATCAGAAGGAAAAAAAGTCTTGTGGGAATGGGAAATGTACGGAGTTTCCGACGAGATTTTAGTTAAAGAATTAGAAACAAATAAACGCATTTTAATTGAATCTTCCAATGGAACAACAGTGGAGTGGTCATTTACTTCTCGCAACAATAATGAAACTATGGTTAACATCACAAATGCTGGTTTTACCGGTGATGGTGATGAGGTACTAAACCATGCCATTGATGCAATGGGAGGATATACAATGGTATTGTGTGGGCTAAAAGCGTATTTGGAACACGGCATCCAATTAAACCTAGTGGCAGATAAAGCACCAGATTTTCACGTATAAGCAGCAAAAAAGGACCTCTTAGGTCCTTTTTTTATAAGTTAAATGTATATTTTATTTGTTCAGCTACTTCATCAGGGTTTAAATTTTCGTTGTTAATTCGCAGATAATTTTCTCTTTTTAACTCTCCCTCTTCAGAGTTCAAACGGTACTTTTCCATCGATGTCTTTACATCATTTTCCGACCACTTAATATTTCTTTTAGAAGGTTTATGGTCTAACCTATGAGAAGTCGTGTTTCTCTTAAGTCTTGTCTCTAGATCAGATTCAAGTTCGACAAAATAGATCTCTGCTCCTTCCTTCTCAAACACCTGGCACACACCTTCAACAAACTCCCAATCTTCCTTATAATTAAACGCCCATACATATGTAAATATCATTCCATACTGATCACTCTTCGCATATGTTTGAAAAATCTCTGAACGAAACAATTTCACCAGTCTTCTTCCCTCATCAGAACCATATTCAAAAAACGGTGTAACAAGATCGATCGTCATGTGATTATGAAAAAGCTTTAATTTTGTGACTTTCTCTAACTCATGCCCAACAGTCATCTTCCCAACCGCTTGCGGGCCAAATAATAATACGAGTTTCATCTCTTCACCTCTATATGTTAAATGTTTATTCTCTAGTTACACAAAAGAATGAAAAACACCTCTTCTTCAAAACAGCTTAGAAGACGTATTTTAAAAAGGCCGTTAAATTTAAAAGAAAGACCAGCTACGAAACATGGTCTTTCTAATCCTAAGATTGCAGATAATCTATGATAACTTCCTTAAACTTTTCTGACTCCTCGTAATGAGGAGTGTGACCACTTTCTTCAAAGATTAATATTTCTCCGTTAATAGCATCTCGCTCGAACACCTCAAAATGCTTTTCACACGTACAAGCATCATATTTTCCAACGAGTAACAACACCGGATTTTCAACAAACTTTATGTCATCTAACAAAGAATCAAATATCTTGCCTTCTTCTCTTAACAAATTGTAGTGGTGCTCTGAACGGTCATAGAATTCGTCCCATTCTTCCTCAGAATAAAATGAATAATAATCCGTTGGGTTATTATGATTATGCCGATAGATCTCCATACGGTTCTCACCTAACTCATCACTCAACTTCATATATTCTTCTGTTAATTCACGAATGGTATGATTCCCCTCAGCAAGTAACAAACCTTTCTCGTATAGTTCGTGTTTGCCATACTTTTTTAGTAAATGTGCAGTCTTTCTGATAAGACTTCTCGATGTTAGTTCAAAATCAAAAGTTGGTCCCTCGAAAATCACTTTTTCTATAGATTCAGGATGTTGCCGAACATAAGCTAGAGCTAAAAATCCACCAAATGAATGACCAATAAGTGACCACTTTTTTATATGTAAAAGTTCTCGAAGAGCTTCACAGTCATCGATTAAATCTTGAAAGCCAAAGGGTTCATTCTTTTCTATGTTTTCAGACCGACAAACTCCTCTTTGGTCTATTAAAATTAGATTGAAATGCTTTCCTAATCTTTCAGCTTGATGAAAAGAAAAATCATGACATCCTTCCCCAGGACCTCCATGAAGATAAAGGATAGCTGGTTTATCATCAGTACCGTAACGTTCTACATATAATTTTTTGCCTCTAATTTCAAATTCTTGACCGTTTAGTTGCTCTATCATTTCTTCATCGCCTTTCTTTGATTCATGAAGTTCTTAATGTTTACTAGATTGATAGTACAAGTGAAGCAAATCTTCTACAGGAATGTTATCTATCTTCATACCGGTAATATCACTTTTTTCAATTTCAACATGTTTAAGGTCACAATTTACTAGTTTGGAACCAGTAAGATCGCATCTGTTAAATAGAAGAGGATTCCCTTTGTCACCAAGATTTGTGTCTATGAATTGGGCACCACTTAACGTCACGTAAATGAATTCACTATCAGATAAATTCAAATCGGCAAACATTGTATTTCTATAGTTAATATTTTGAAACTTTGAACGACTTAGATTGCAATTGCTCATATGTATTTGACTTACGTTACTGTTGCTTATCGAACAACATTCCATCGTAACTTGGTAATATTCAGAATGACTTAGATCAGAGTTTTCATATTGATGATGAGATAAGGTTTGATTTTTCATCATACTCTCATGTTGAAACGGCTGCTTAATATGTTTTACAAAACAAAACTCTTCTTCACCTTCAAAGGTCACAACATACCCCATCTTTTTATAAAAGTAATGGTTATTCAGCTGTCTACTCGACGTCTCAAGATCCCAAGCTCTTACATAAGGAAATTCTTTTTCAATTAAGTTTATAACTAAAGAACCAATCCCTTTACCTTGGTAATCTGGATCAATAAAAATTCGATCAATCCTGCCGTATGACTTTCCTGAGATGGTGGCTATGATTCCTCCAACAAGAATACCATCGTACATTACTTTGAAATATTCTAATTCTCTAATCATATATTTAGTCATTTCAACAGATGTGTATCCTGGTGGCTGTATATTGAAGTCGATGGTATCTAGATGCGTAAGCCATTTTTCTGCTTCGCCATCAAACGTTTTTTTCATAATGGCAGTTAACTGTACTGCATCGCTAATTGTTGCTTTTACGAGTGTAGTCTGATCTAACATGTAAGCGTTCTCCTTTATATGTATAAAAACACTGTGTTATTTCTTAAAAGACAGTCCTCTTTCATGCAGTGCAGCAAGAAGTTGTCCCATCGCTTTCGGACCTATTCCGTGTAATTTCTTAAGATCTGATTCCCTCCAATCTGTAAGTTGCTCGATTGAAGATATGCCTGCAGATGTCAAAGCTCTTTCAGCGGGTTTTCCTAATTTTGTGGGGAGATTTGTATTTTGCATACTTTCACCTCTTTACGGAATTAAATGTCTGGTAATCAGATAATCGTTTTTATGAACTTTATAGCTACCTCTTGAAGCAAAATACATAGAAACCAACCGCTTATACCTAAACCTAAACAGGTGATTAATGATAATGAGTGCTTTAATGAAATATATACAATCACTAATAAAACGGCAGTCGCCGGAAATCCCCATAGAACGCCAAGAGCAAATTTGCTTAACGCTTTGGTTGGCTCTCCTTGTACATAAAGCCAAATGATGCTTAACAAACTGACAAGTGGAAGAGCAGCCACCACCCCACCAAAACTAGGAAACCTTCTAGCAATTTCGGTAACAGCTGCTATAACTCCTGCAGAAATTAAAATTTTCATAACTACATACATGATTTTGCACGCTCACTTAGGAGTTTGAATGCCTTTGAGATTAACTCCTTTTCAACTTCATCCATACTACTAAAAATATGATTCAACTTTTCTTCATCAAGACTCGTGTTCTCATGAAGTACGATTGTGCCACAATCGGTTAACCGAAGAATGACTTTTCTTTCATCCTCCTGATCACGTTTCTTTTCTATATAATTTTTCTGAATCATCCGCTTTACATGCTCAGACGCGGTATTGTGAGAGATATCGAGATGAGTCGCTACATCATTTACAACTACCCTCTCTTTTTTATCAATCAATTGTAGAATCCGTACCATTTGATGAGTTATTTTCTCACCATGTGGATAATGTAAATGAAAATAGATGTCTGTCCAATATTGATTTAACTTTGACGGACTAAACAAGATAAGCACCTCTTTTTACATCGTTTATTAAGATTACATCTTATAACACGATATAAAAGAAGGGTTATATTACTCCGATGAAAGATAAAACTCCAAAAATAAAGATAACTAAGAACAAACCGATACCGCTGAATGCAGTTGAACGCCAGAAACCTTTCGTACTAATGAAAGCTGTTATAAATGCTAAAAGTACCCCGACTAAAAGGATGATAAAACCAATTTCACTTAATCGGTTCTCAATGACGAATTGTAAAATAAGTAAGGTGGTTAAAAGGATTAGTATAGATGCGATGCCCATATGTTTTCTCATTAATTAGGTCACCTTTCGTTTATTTTCACTAAACCAATGTCGGTTTTCATAAAGAAATAATTCTTAAATAAATAATAATAGATCATTCAAATACATGAATGATCTAATTCTAGTATTATCAACTATTAATTTACTGAGTTTAATACTAATTGAAATTCTTGTTCCTCTTCATTCTCATATCCTCTAAAAATAATTTCTTCAATATCTGAATGGTTAAAAACATATGTATGTTCTTCATTGATGTGTCCCTCAGGATAAGGAACAGAAATATAATCATATTGTTCTTCTTTTTCATCAATAACAAGTTGTTTTCTGCCATAAATCATTAATTTTTTATTTCCACCTGTAAGTAATACTATTGATCCATTAGGTAAAAGGTTTTGTATTTTCATTAACTTATCTCCTTAGCTATTAAATCTATCTAGACTATGCCACTATATTCATAATTTAAGAGATTATATGTGAAGGTAAAATTGAAGTTTAATATCAGATTTTTTTTGCATTTAATTTTGAAGTCTTTAGCTTTGACAGCTTCACTAAGTGTATATTTGATTTCATAAACAAGTATCTATGGAAAAACTTCACTGAAATATCTGTAAAAAATATCAAAAGCCCTGAGTACATAATTACCATATAAGTATGAAGCAAAACAGATGATTGGTTCAGTAGAATATGAACAATTATATATCCAGCTGGTACTGACCAATTTAGTGCTTTCTTCGAGATCAAACTGTTTTTATTCTTTTTAACATCCATTTGAATAGTGGAGAACTTTTTATTTTTTTGATAAATGAAAACGAGAATTAAAAAAACATATGAAACAAATGAAATTACGTAATATAAAGGAGTATTAATATTTAATAACCAATAACTCATTTTTTGGGTTAGAACGAAATAGCAGAACGATCCTACAGCACCTAAAAATCCTAAATATAGCAAACTCTCAAATTCAGTTTCAGATGTTTTTTTGATTAATAACCGTATTGCCCAAACATTAATAAGGAGAATTAAGGGAAGGGTTACAAATAACACCTCCTCAATATACGGGAAAAGTAAGGGCATAATAATAACTAAATCAAGCCCAATAAACGTGAATGCCCCTATTATTTGTTTTATTTGAAATGATGCAAAGAATGTTAAATGTTCTTTGAATGCATCAGGTAAATTTCTAAATTTAATGTTTTCATCAATTTTCAACCCCAAAACCACCTAATAATTTATTTGAACCAACTAGCAATTGTTTTGACGCCTTTTTGAACTCCATCTTTTATTTTATCAGAAGCACTTTTTTTATCTTTTCCTGTTTTTATTCCTTCAAACGCAAAAGTTATAGCCGAAGAAATAATTAGACCAGCAGCTGCAGCCACAAGTACCGTTCCACCAGAAGCAACTACTGCAGAAACAAAAACTGCGCCTGTGCCCAGTGATACTGCACCAAGACCTACATCTACACCAGCATCACCTACAATTTTAGATGTTGATTCATCGTTCTTTATATTTTCATATGCATTTTCAGTAGTTGTTATACCCACTCCTAACCATGAAAGTCCACCCTTCATAGTGCTTTTTACTATAGATCCTGGCTTAACATGTTTAGCTATCTCAGGTGTATTTCCTCTTTTTATTTGTGAATCAATCCAATTTTTATGATATTTTTTACCTTTAATATTCTCTACTTTTCCATTTTTTACGTGAAAGTTATCATTATGTTTTGAAATACCGAACCCTTTTACTTGAGTATTATAAGCAGACTTCGCAAACGCTGCTCCTTCTGTTAAAGTTCCAAACGCATTACCTGCGGAATTTACAGGAGCAGATAAATCAAGTACTGCCCTTGGATCATCACCTGGTAGTTCCTTTTCCCACCACTCTAATTCTTTATCTTTTACTGGATTTTTAAGCTTTGATTCTTTTGATTTTGAATTTCCATTCCCTACTTCAGATTTATTCTGGCTCCACAATTGACCAGGTTTATAACTAGCTAGACTTAGTTGACCGCTTTGAAACATTGATTGAATTTGTTCAATGAATTGGTTCATTTTAAGTATTTGTTGTTCAATAGAACTAAGAGCATTGGTTTGCATTAAGTCAAACTCTACTAATTTCTCTATTGTTTGAATAGATGATCTGTTAGCCTCTTCTACTTGATTCACAAACTCTAATTCGTTTAGCCTAGGAAGAAAGACGATATCACTTACACTTTGCATGCTTTGATTGGCATCTTGAGTTAATTCAATTGTATTTTCTTTTACTTTCCGCAAGCCGTTTGTTAACTCATTTTCTAAAAAACTTTGCCTGATAAATGCATTAGGTGAAGCGTCTAGAGATGTTAACGCACTTTCAATATTCTTTAATGTGTTTCCGTAGTTCGTTAAACATGAAATACAAAAGGTAAGAAATGGCTCATGACAATCTTGGAAGAATGCCCTAATTGAGGTACCTCCTTTTCCTTTTAAAGAATCTTCTAAAGAAACAAGTTCATTTATTGCTGATTGAATTTGTCTTAACTGATCTGTAAAACTAGACAAGTTTAAATCTAACTCATGTACCCCTTTGTACAGGGAATCTGCATCAAGCGTTTTCATTAATTTCCATATCCTCCTTACCTTTGTATCATAGTTGTTACTAGTACCTCATCGGTCTCTTGCATCATTTTTACAGATTTTTGAGTACCTTCTAAATTCTTAATAATTAATTGTTGATAAGTTATTAAAGTTTGTTGGAGAATAAGATTTAAGCTATTTAATTTGTCTATTGAATCTAAAACATTTCCTTCTCCAGTAGATGTAGGTATATTGGGCCGAAATGATTGAACAGCAGATTGTATTTTGGACAAAGACTCTTCAACATCACTATATTTAATTCTGATTTCACCCAAGGTAATCACTCCTTTAGAATACGTTAGCTTTTTATAATAGTTTGTTTAGCAGCAGAAATTGAATCCTGAATAGATTTAATCTCAGATTGAATATCCATTATTTTGTTACTAATTGCATTAAAAACAGATTCAAATTGATTATTTTCCATATCTTCGTACTCTATCAACATCCTATTTTCTCGAATATCCTCAAATTGATTTGCTAGCATTCCAGTCCAAGTTACAGAAGATAATTCAGGATTTAAACAGTGGTATTTATCATTCTGAAATGCTTGTTGATATTGTTGCATTTCACTTTGACATCTAATCAAGCGTTCCAACTGTTCCTCTTTAATCCTTAACGAACTATATAGGGATGATAAATAAGCATCCATGAAATTTCACCGCCTTACATTAAATATTGATATAGGCACTATATCACAATTAATTGGATATTTTTTCTACTTTTACAAATACCCTTCAAAATTAGGACTTTAAACCTTATTTCAATATTTTTCTAGTAGTAAGAACGTTTTAATTTCAAGTGTGATTATGAATACACTTAAACTTGTTCAACTTTTCTTAAGTATTTAGTAAAATAAGCACCTAACAGTAAAAGAACAACCGAAGTTCCCCAGCTCCATATCCCAAGGAAATCAAACCAGTAGGCTAAAAGATTAACTATCGCGATTAAGAAAAAACAGATTGATGTTAATGCTGTCCTCAGACCTGTAATTCCTTGATCTCGCCTTTGCCGTATGACGTATGTAATGGAGAATATCAACGTTATGAGGATAAGAACGGATAAAATGGATTCCATCTTTACTTCCCTCCTATTTGGTTTCTACTTAATAATACGATTCATATTTCCGATATGTTTCATTTTTTCCAATTTTCAGGAGTGTTAACAAATTGACATATCGAGAAAAACCGATTAGAGTTTAAAACATGAACAATCCAATCGATGTATTTAAGGCGCTTTCCAACGACATTCGTCTCGATATTCTGAAATGGCTCAAAGATCCACATCAACACTTTGATAAACCTACTGCTCATCTATCAAAAACGATTAATGAGAAAGGCGGTATTTGTGTGGGAGATATACAGGAAAAAGCGAATCTTTCGCAATCCACTGTATCCCAATATTTATCGATGATGCAGAAAGCTGGTTTGCTGGAATCAGATCGTCACGGCAAATGGACGTACTATCGGAGAAATGAAAAAAACATACAAGAGTTAGCCACCTATTTAAAAGAAGAATTATAGGTTCTTCTTTTTTTGTTTTTATATCGATAATTTTAAATATGTAAATATGAAGGAGTTTTGTTTATGAAAATATGGACTTATCTTTTAGCATTACTTGCTGGTGTTTCGCTAAGTGTTGAAGGGGCGATATACGGCGAGCTTGGAAAAACAATCGGAAAATTAGAAAGCAGCTTTTACAACTTTTTTGTTGGTGCCATTATACTTGGAATCGTCGTTCTGTTCTTAGGTAAAGGTTCTCTAAGCTATACGTTTCAAGCTCCTAAATGGGAACTTTCTGGAGGAGTTCTAGGTACCATCTATCTGACAATCTTAATCATAGCGATACCGATTGTTGGTGTAGGCATTGCTATGATTTCTGTTATCATCGGTCAGATTGCTATGAGTATACTTATCGAGCACAAGGGCTGGTTAGGGAGTTCAAAGGCTTCCGTTAACAAAGAAAAACTTATTGCAGTATCGCTCATGACCATCTCACTGCTGCTCATTTTTTAAGAAAGAAGGGATATCAACATGAACATATTAATACTTCTTGGATCAGTCATAGGCGGTGTGCTCCTTAGTGCTCAATCCTCTATTAATGGAGCATTTAGCAGAAAATCCGGTACGTACGAAGCTGCGTTTTTAACATTTTTCTCAGGTGCACTCCTTCTAGCCATTCTTATTCTTTTCTTTGGTGAAGGTAACATCTTAAAGGTCTTTGAAGCGCCTAAGTGGCAGCTTGCAGCCGTTTGGTTCGGAGTTGGTTACTTATTTTTAACAGTAGTTTCTGTACCACGCATTGGTGTCATCGCTACTAACATTGGTACCGTCATTGGACAGCTTACCGCGGGTATGGTTATCGACCATTTTGGATTTTTTGGAGGACTATCCGTTCCCTTCACTTGGGAACGCATGCTCGCGATTCTTTTGATGTTCATTGCACTTCGTTTTATATATATCGGTAATAAAAAGCAAAGTAATGAAACGATGCGATTATAAGCTACGTAAGCGTTTGTATCACATTTCTATCACATAAACCTCACAGAACGTTCACAAAACCGTTGTGTAAAGTGTCTTGAGGTGTTCTATTATTTGAACTGGGAATTCATTTAGTGCTTTAATAGAAGTGGATTTAAGGTTACACTATATGGATAATATAGAGAGAGAATTATTGTGAAGATGGTGTCTTATAGTATGGAAAAAACGTTGAAAGTAGAAAAACAAAAACGGTCAGCGATTCTGTCACAAACTGTGAAAACGGGAATCATTAAATCTAACCTCGTTCCTATGTTTGCCGGACTTACGCTGGCATTATATACGTACGATATCGATCCTGGCACTAAGTTACTTGATGTTGTATTCGCATTGATCGGAACCATTTTAGTAATAGGTGCAGCTGGTACGTTAAATAATGTATATGACCGCGATATTGATGCAATCATGGAGAGAACGAAGAGCAGACCTACGGTTACTGGTGAGATCGATACAAAATTTGCGATTACACTCGCTGGCATTATGGCTGTGCTTGGTATTATCGCTCTAGCGTTCACCACACCGCTTGCGGCATTACTAGGTTTCTTAGGTCTTTTCTTTTATGTCGTTCCTTATACGATGTGGACGAAACGAAGAACGATTTATAACACTGAGGTAGGCAGTATTTCAGGTGCGATGCCTCCCCTTATTGGTTGGGCAGCAATGACAGGGACGCTTGCACACCCCGCGATTGCCGCACTGTTCATCATTCAGGTCATCTGGCAGATGCCTCACTTTTATGCCATCGCCATTCGCCGACACGATGAATATAAGGCAGCTCGTATACCGATGCTCCCTGTTGTAAAAGGTGTTAAAAGAACCTATACACAAACAAACATCTATCTAGTGTTATTAAGTTTAACGAGCTTTTTGTTCCTGCCATTAAGCTTAGGGTTAACGCTAGTTGCTCTTCTTATGAACGTGGGTTGGCTCGTATTGAGCATCTATGGCTACAAAAAAAACAAGGATTCTGAGAAATGGGCAAAGCTGCTCTTTATCTATTCTCTAATCCACATGACGATCCTGTTTTCAACAGTCATCGTCTACTCGTTGGTTGGTATTTTTATATTAAATTAGAAAAAAGGTTCGGAATTGCTCCGTACCTTTTTCATTTGTTGGTCCTCTTATTTTGACTGAGCTGTAAGTGCTTGGAAACGACCATTAAAGTCGAATGGTGTCGAGGATTGTAGACTAGAGAATAAACTGCATAAACTTTTGGATTCAGGACCAAAACTCGAGGATAAACTGCACAAACTTTTGGATTCAGAATCAAAACTCGTGGATTAATCCCTTAAACTCCTGGATTCGTTTATCCACCACATAAAAGCCTGCTCCAACTATTGGAGCAGGCTTTTTCGCTACTATTTTTTAATGCGCCGTATCCATTCGATCTACATGCGCTAGATGTTTGTAGTTCCAACCGATGAAGATGATTGATAAAAACACGAAACCAGCAGCTACATAAAACGGTAGATGTGGATTGAAGATCTCTGCTAGTTTTGCCGCCGTGTAAGGAGAGATCGCCGCTCCTAAAAACCGCAAAAAGCTATACGCTGCAGATGCTGTCGATCGCTCAACAGGTGCTGCTTCCATAACAGCTGTTGTAATTAAGGTATTCGTATTCCCCAAAATTGCTCCAGCAAAAACGATCGCTGAAATGATAACCCATTGAGTCGAAGTGAATAATCCCATAATTACAAGGTCAGCCACAAATAAGAACAGCATGATTGCCATAGATTTTACCGTTCCAAATGTTCTTTCTAGCTTTGGTGCCATAAATACGGATGTGATCGCTAGCAAAGTTCCCCAACCTAAGAACACATAACCTAGTCCCTTCGGATGTAACCCTAGAACAAATGGTGCGTAAGCCATGATCGTGAAAAAACCAATGTTATACAGTGCCGCAACGATTCCGAGTACTAAGAGCGAACGATGCTTCATCGCTTTAAACGGAGCAGATAACGGTGTTTTTTTCTTTTTCACAGCTAACTGCGCATTCGGTTTAGGCATCAATACCAACAGTATCATGAATGCAAGAATCATAAGAGTCGAAACTCCTATGAAAGGCGATCTCCACGAAATACTACCTAAGGTACCTCCGAGTAGAGGTCCGATTGAGATTCCTAAACCAACCGCTGCTTCATACAAAATAATAGCCTTAGCAGTACCGCTGTTCGAAAGGGATACGATCGCAGCTAATGCAGTTGCTACAAACAGAGCATTACCTAATCCCCAACCTGCACGAAGACCAACTAGTGTCCATATGTTATCAGCAAATCCTCCTAGTGCGGATACTGTCGCAATAATGAAGACCCCTGCCAAGAGAGTTCCTTTATTGCCAAGTCTAGAAGACACGCTACTCGTTATAAGCATGGCAAAAGCCATCACTGCATTATAACTCGTATAAAGTAACGTCACTTCACTTGGTGATGCTTGAAGATTTTCAGCGATAGAAGGTAAAACAGGATTGACCAATCCCATCCCCATGAAAGCTGTTATACAAGCGAAAAAAACAGCCCATACGGAAATCGGCTGATGAAATAAACTTTGTTTATCAAGCGTAACTCCTGAAACCTTAGCGCCGCCAACACTTTGTGTGCTTGATGACATTCTCACATCTCCTTTTCAATTTTATTATGACTACAATTTATTGTATAATACAACTATATGATTGTATAATACAACTACTTTGCTGTCAAACCCACATCCTGTTGTTGAAACATGTTCTAATCGGTTATTATGTTGATAGAGTTTTGAATGTAAAGGTGGCAAATACGATGAAGAATCCCATACTTGAAAAGATCGAACTTGAGATGGCCGTGCTTGTAAGGCGCGTCACTTCGATCACATCCAAAAATAAAATCGGTAATCTTGACAGATCAGCCTATCTCCTTCTGCATCAACTGTCTGTTCATGGCCCTCTTGGAGTTAAGACGCTCGCTGATAACTTGCAGCTAGATACCTCTACAGTCAGTAGACAAGCTGCTTCACTTGAGAAAAAAGGATATGTGTACAAAGTTCCAGATCATGTGGATCGTCGTGCTTACTTTCTACAGTTAACAGAATCAGGGACTGTAGATTTTAATGAGTATAAAAAAGCTCGGCTTGATCGTTTTGAAGTACTTACAGTTGATTGGACGGAGGAAGAACGCAAACAGTTTGGTCATCTCCTAAAAAAATTTAATAAGGCTATTTTAGAAAAATAAACCCCGCTAAAGCATGTTTAGCGGGGTTTTCCTTATCCTTATTTACCTTTTTTCATGGAGATGTATTCTTTTACAACTTCATAAACATAGTCTTGATTAGCAGCTGCTGTTGTAGGATCGTATTGGCCACCGTTGGTTTTATTGTTGGAAAGGACACGGATACCGAGGAATGCCACATCATAAGCTTTTGAGATTTGTGCTGCTGATGCACCTTCCATCTCTTCAACAGAAGTTCCAAAGTTCTCATGGAACCATTTGATACGGTCAACTTCATTGTTCCAAACGTCTGCAGAACCGATCGTACCCTCTACAACTTTTCCTTTTGTATACTTATCTTTCACTGCGTGAGCAGCTTTTAACAGCTTTGCATCACCTTCAAAGAAACGTGCTTTTTCCGCATTCGGATCTTCCCCAGCACTACCTTCTGATGCCATCAAGTCCATAGGAATCCATGATGTAGGGTGTATCCCTTCATTCGCTTCTTTATGAGGTGTCTTTAAAGACCCAAGATTTACCGTTCTTTTTCCTAATACGATATCAAATACGTTTAAGCTTGGATCATGTCCACCAGATGTACCTTGATTGATGATAGCTGCAGGTTTATATTTTTCGATTGCAATAGCAGTAGCTGCTGCTGTGTTTTCCATACCCTTACCTGTTTTGGCCACAATTACCGGATAGTTATTCAGTGTTCCTTTATAGAAAACAAAGTTCCCAGACGTTTCTTCTTTAACGTTCTTTAAGCGCTTTGCAAAATTCTCAGCCTCAATCGGCATTGGTCCTTGAATGATGATCGGACGTTTTACTTTTCCTTTTCCGGATGCTGTTTGGTTGAAATTAAACCCAGCTAATGCAGATAAAAATAAAACTGCTGCGATTGCTAATAATCCGTATTTCTTCATTGTATATTACCCTCCAGATGTCACGGATTACACGTATATACGCAATAAAAATAGCCTAGAGAATGTAGATATGTTCTACCTCTAGACCGACAGAGTCAAAGTATCATTAAGCAAAGGAAATTTGCTAAATCAATGGCTGGCATACTTATTTTTTATAAGTATAACTACTCAACCTGTTACTTCAACTCGTAGTCCAGTTCTTTCATTGGGAACCGGGTAGAAACACTCAGACCATATTACCGAGCATATACGAGTAATTCGTTTTTATGTATGTTACTTTGATAATATAACAATAATTCGTTTCGTTTTCAACATAAAACTTAACATTTTTAATCATAATTTAATTAATGTTCGGATTTCATCTTCTTTAAGCAATGAATAGATGAGAAGATCATCAAATTTGCCACACGTAAATTCATAATGTCTGAGCAATCCTTCTTTAACAAAACCTATATTCTCTACTAGTTTTTGTGATGGGAAATTATCAGGTTCAATCAGTGCTTCAATCCTTTCCAGTTCCATGTGTTGAAATCCATGTATAACAACAGCTTGCAACGCTTCTTGTGCAATACCCTTACCCCAATATTCTCTATTCAGTTCAAATCCAACTTCTGTTCGAAAATGCTTTTGTGTCCTATTTAGAAATCCACAGCTTCCAATGATTGTATCTGAACTTTTTAACGTGATTCCCCACCTTATCCCTGTTTTTGCTTCTAAAATTGATTGATACCATTCTATTTCTCCATGTACATCCTCGACTGTTTGGTAAGGTTCGAGGCCCATATGATTTACAACTTCAGAGTCCGATAGATAAGAAAACATATCCTTCGCATCATCCAGAGTTACCTTCCTTAAGATCAAGCGGTTCGTTTCAATTATAGGATGATCACTCATGTCATTCATGTCCTTTCTTTAACGAATTGTCACAGAAATCAATTTGCTTAGTTCGGCATACAAACGGTTCTTCATTTCTTCCAACTCATCTTGAGACGGTCTTATTTCATCTGCAAACATCTCTTCTCTATCTACCCACCATACAGGACCTTTAACAGGTGAGTCGTTTTCTCTTCGAGGAAACAAATGCCAGTGAAGATGTGAATCACCATTTCCTAATAATTCATAGTTTAGTTTTTCAGCATTAAACGCGTTATAAACCGCTTCAGCTACTAAACTCATCTCATTTAAGAATGTCTTCTTCATATCTGACTCTAAAAAATGCAGTTCTGTCTTATGTTGTTTTGAAAGAAATAGCGTATACCCTTTAAAATATTGATGATCTCCAATCACGACGAAACCTGTCTCTAGCTCTGCTACAAAATAAGGATTTGTTCTGTTATTGATCATCTCAATCCGTTCACATATTAAACAACCTGTATGAGTCATTCTTATGACCTCCTTCAACTTTCATAGTTTAACATAATTTTCCTTTTAACTGTTTATTTTGTTTAATCTTGTATGTAGTTCCCATAGCGCCGTTTTGTTGCTATCCCACTTTAAAGCGGAGACAGCTTCTTCATAGCTAACCCATTTGTAGGCAGTGTGTTCTTTCGATAGATTCAATTTCTGATCATAGACTTCTAAACCAAATGAATACTCAGGTATAACGAACACTTCTTCACCCCAAAGAAAGTGACCTACTACGTGTTCTACTGGCAAAGAAGTTTTTGAATCTAAATGGATTAACCCGCAATCTTCACCTAGACCTGTTTCTTCAAAGGCTTCTCTCCTTGCAGACTGTTCAGGGGTTTCACCCATTTCCCCGCCACCAGCAATCGCTTGCCAGTAACCCATATCTGAACGTTGTAAAATTGCATATTCAATATCAAGTTCTCTAAATACAAAAGGAATAACCAAAACCTGGTAAGGCGCTCTCATTCCCATCAACTCTCCTCCTGCATGTTCTATTTTTGTAACACTTACAAGCGGTAATTCTTCGAAAACTAGGCTATTATAATAATACACTTATTTTTGTTGGGGGCTTTATTTTGGAAATGAATCTTTTACAAGAAGCAACAGAATTTATCACTTCCTGTTATCAGGAATTAAATAGAACGCAGATTGAGATTGATGATCGAATTTCAGAAATCGCACAAGAAATTGAGTTAATAGGTACATACAGTCACTTAGCATTTGAAATTGATTACGGCGCAAAAGTAGCGTGGAGAAACAGCAATCGATGTATCGGAAGATTGTTTTGGGACCAGATGACCACGTTCGATCAAAGACATGTTGAAACAGAAGAAGAAATCTTTATGGCAATCGTAGAGCACATGAACTATGCGACTAACCATGGACGAATTCGGCCAACAATAACCATTTTTCCTCCCCAAACTAAGAAACACCATGTCCGAATATGGAATCATCAATTGATTCGATATGCTGGGTATCAGACAGAAGCTGGAATTATTGGAGATCCATCATCTGTTGAATTTACTGAAAAGTGCATAGAGCTCGGTTGGGAACCCAAATACGGAAAATTTGATATCTTGCCCATTGTAATTCAAGTAAATGATAACGTTCCTAAGTTATTTGAACTTCCAAAGTCTTCAACGCTAGAAGTAGAGATACGTCACCCTGAATTTGAATGGTTTCAAGATCTTCAACTAAAATGGTACGGTGTTCCCCTCATTTCAGATATGGCTTTAGAGATTGGCGGGCTCCGTTACACGGCAGCTCCTTTCAATGGATGGTATATGGGGACAGAGATCGGTGCAAGAAATCTAGCTGATGAAGATCGTTACAATATGCTTCCACAGATTGCTTCATGCATGGGCATAGATACGAAAAGTTCGATCTCTTTATGGAAAGATAAAGCGCTTGTGGAGTTAAACATTGCAGTGCTTCATTCCTTCCGAGAAGATGGTGTTAGTATCGTAGATCACCATACGGCAGCTCAACAGTTCAAAAAGTTCGAAGAAAAAGAGTCAGAGAGTGGCCGAAATGTAACGGGTAACTGGGCGTGGCTCATTCCACCTATGAGTCCTGCAACAACTCACATTTTTCATAAACCTTACAAAAATGATATCGTAAAACCCAATTATTTTTACCAGCCTAAACCGTATTCGAAAGAAAAATAGACGATATAACAAAACGTTCAGAACGTGTTTTCTGGACGTTTTTTCATACGATTTGCTAATACCCAATATAATAGCTTATAGGATTTCGGTTCTCCGAAAGGAGCTGTTAGGATGTCGATCAAACCGCAGCAATTAAAGCAAGGCGATACTATTGGAATTGTAACATTGGGTAGCCCGCTCGAAGCGAACATTATTAATCAAGGAATCACAATGTTAAAAAATATGGGTTTTCAGGTGATTGTAGGAGACTATGTATACGCGACGAATGGTTTCTTGTCAGGAACCCCACAGCAACGTGCTTCAGATTTGATGAAGATGTTTCAGAACGATCAGGTGAAAATGATTCTTCCAACGCGAGGTGGTGTGGGAGTAGCAGGCATTCTACCCTATCTCGATTACAATATTATCAGAACCAATCCAAAGATCATCTCAGGTTACAGTGATATAACCATTCTCATAAATGTGCTGTATCAACTATCGGATCTCGTTACGTTTCAAAGCTTGATGCTCTTAGATTTTCGTTCCGGTACTCCTTCTTATAATTTCAATCAATTCTTTAATAGCATCACCCGAACAACTGCACCATGGCAGATCATGAATCCATCAAATATTCCGCTTGTAAGTAAAGTTGCAGGCAACGTTACAGGAGTTATTGTAGGTGGAAACCTAACATCGTTCGTAGATTGTTTAGGCACACCTTATGAAATTGACACAAAGGGTAAAATATTATTTCTTGAAGAAACTCACGAGCCCGTAAACACCGTCTATAGATATTTAAGCCACTTAAAGCTCGCAGGTAAATTTGAAGATTGTATCGGAATCATCATAGGAGAATGTACAAAATGTGAACCTGCATATGGAGTAACATTTGAAAATGTAATCGATGAATTTCTTGTTCCACTCGGCAAACCACTCATGACCAATATAACAAGTGCTCACGGCTATTATAAAGCGGCGATTCCACTAGGTGTAAATGTGAACATGAATACAGTGAATCGTACTTTGACTGTTATGGAGCCGACGGTTATTCAATAAATAAATTTCTCATTCTTAGGCTTATTACTTGAATGAGTAGATTGAACTTATTTAATATCCTCCAACTATTTGAATATAGTTTTTTAAAAAACACAAGGCTACTCCTCGACAGAAAGTAGCCTTGTGTTTAATTGTTTTATCAATTGCTAGAGAAAACACTCCCTCATTTCAATCACAAAACAAATCATGTTTCTCCAAATTCATCTTCCTGTATGAACGAGTTAGAACCTCTTTTGCAATACCATTACCATGATGATACTTTTCCACATACATAGCTTTAACTATTCGTTTCACTTCAGACTTCGATATTTCTTGTTCTGTTCGCTGTTTCATGAATAAATGAAGAGGTACATCTACGCCATCATCATGTATAGGTGGCTGAAAATACAGAAAATCCTCCACTTTATAAAAGCCGTTTTTTATAAAGAAGTTCGTTCGTTTTACGCAGTCTTCCTTTTCTTTTTCGCTGTGTACCATCTCTTCTGTCTCAGTCTCAAGAACGATTGCTTTTAATGTCTCATTTCCAGCATGAATACTATCTTGTTGTAGAACGTCTTCAATCTTTTGAAGAGATTTTGCTCCTAACCCTTTACTTCTTATTTGAGGATTTGTTACTAGATACACGATAAATCCTGCATTTACGTCAGCTAAATAGTGAGCTGTAACTATACTAATTAGCTCTCCATTTAGATATCCCGCAATCAAATGATAGTTATTGAGTTTTTGTGTTTCAGCATATCTTAAACTTTGCAAAAATACTGATTCAGTTTCCCTAACTTCTATCGGAAATGAATGGTTATAAAAAGAAAGTGTATCTTTTAATTCCTTCGAATGTTGATTTGTGATTTCTCGCCAAGTAATCTCTATTTTAAACAACCGCCTTTATTTGACTTATGTACTTATTCTCAATATTTTACCAAAAGTACATCGTTATGAAGTATTACATGTTTTCAAGTCAAGAATTTACAATACCTTTATAAACTATCTGCTTTTTTCATACTATAACGGACTAGTACAAATGACACAAAAATCAAAGCGCAATAAGGTGAAAAAACATGTCTAAGCCTATCGAAATTATTGCATTACTTAACATTTCTAAAAAAGCACGGAAAAAAATTATATAATGAGTCTAATAAATATTGGGCATTAAGATATGCATTAAACGAACATTCGATTGAAACGTACTTTCAGCCTATCCTATGTTTAAGAACAGGACAAACATTAGGTTTTGAAATTCTTAATCGTCCTGTAAATATAAACGCGTTTACAAATACCGAAGAATTTTATGATTTTGTCGGAAAGAGCGGTGAAGTGTTTTCTATTGAAACGTTTATTAGACGACTATCATTTAAACGTATTGCAGATCAAGTTAGCGCTGAACCGTTCTACAATAAAAAAATGATATTTATTAATGTTCATCCTCAAGTATTAGCTGATCCTTCTTACCGGACAGGAGAAACATTAGAAATATTAACGAAATATAACTTTAAACCTGAACAAATCGTACTTGAATTAACGGAAAAAGAAGCGGTTACGGACTATCCTCAGTTCGTAAAGGTTATTCAACATTATAAACAGCAAGGGTTTCGTATAGCACTTGATGATGCTGGTACAGGCTATAACAGCTTAAAGACCATTTTGTATGTGAAACCTGACTTTATTAAACTTGATAAATCTCTTATTAGAGGTATTCATTCCCAGATTACACAACAGCATCTTGTAAAGCTTCTGCTCGATTATGCTTACAACTCTGGAACAAAAGTGATCGCCGAGGGAATCGAGACTAATGACGAACTAATTTATTTACAAAAGGCAGGCGTACATATTGGACAAGGATATCACCTTGGAAAACCTTTAGGGACTTTACTGAATGGTTCTCTTCCGCAATATGGTTTACAAAATGTTAGCCTTTTAAAAACAAAGTTAAAAACCGTTAATAGGAGATAGCAGATGATTACCTATATAGGGAACATTATAGAAAACGCACCGATTGTTAATCCTGAGACAAAAAGCTCGGAGATTGATCAACTTTTTAAGGAACATCCAAACTATGACGGAATTGTTGTTTCAGATCAAAAAGTTCCAATTGGCTTAGTCACCCGTTCACAATTCTACCAAAAGTTAGGCACGCTCTACGGATTTAATGTATATATGGATAGACCTATCAAGCTGATCATGAATCCTAATCCTTTAATAGTTGATTTTTTTACACCTCTCACTGAAGTTAGTAGTTTAGCCATGCAACGAAATCAAGAACAATTATACGATAACGTGATCGTCACTCAAGACAGCGAACTGCTGGGCATAGTAAGCATTCGACATTTGCTCACGCAATTAGCTGATATTCAAGCAAAGATTGCATCATATTTAAACCCATTAACTGGTTTGCCCGGAAACAAACTTATTGATGAGAAACTTGCTAAACTTATAGAAGCAGAAGCATTTACATTATTGTATATTGATCTGGATTTTTTTAAAGCTTTTAATGATACGTACGGGTTCCAAGAAGGAGACCGAATGATTCAAAAGACTGCATCGATCATTAAAAAGGTATTATCAAAAGAAAACGCATTTGTAGGACATATTGGGGGGGATGACTTTATTGCGATGCTCCCCCACCATGCATACATCATGGCTTGTGAAGAACTCATAACAGCTTTTAACGATGCACGTCAATCCTTTTACAATGAAAGAGATTGGGACTCTGGATTTGTCTTTGCCGAAAATCGAAACGGTGTAAAAGAAAATATTCCACTTGTCTCGCTTTCTATTGCTGTTATATCAAACGAAAAAGAAGTTTTTAAATCTGTAGATGAAATCATTAATATAGCAACTACTTTAAAAAAGAATTGTAAGCAGTTACATTATAGTTGCTATATCTGCAATTAGTGAAAAAGGGGACAACTTTATGTTGCCCTTTTATTTATCCTCTGCTAATCTGTACAAACTTTCGCTTACCAACTTGAACAATTAGTCCATCCGATATAGCGACGAGTAAATTAGAATTCTCCACCTTTACACGATTAATCTTAACCCCATGATTAGTAATCATTCGACGAGCTTCACTTTTTGATGAAAGTAGTTTTAATTCCACGATTAAATCAATTACAGAGATCTTATCAGCTCCTGTCCATGTCACAACCGGAATCTCATCAGGCAGCGTTCCTTGCTGAAAAACAGTAATGAAATTTTGTTCAGCTGCGCTGGCTGCATTTTCACCATGGTACATCCGGACGATCGTTCGAGCAAGAAGCATCTTTGCATCTCGAGGGTGAAGCTTCCCACTAGCAACATCTGACTTTATTGTATCAATCTCTTCTTTGTCTAAGTCCGTTACGAGTTCGAAGTACTTGACCATCAGCGTATCTGGAATGGACATCGACTTTCCGTACATTTCATTGGGAGCTTCATCAATACCAATATAGTTTCTCTTGGATTTAGACATTTTTTCAACGCCATCTAAACCTTCTAAGAGGGGCATAAGCATAGCAACCTGCTTTTCTTTTCCAAATTTCTCTTGGTAGTGTCTTCCCATTAAAATATTGAAGTGCTGATCCGTTCCACCTAATTCAATATCACATTCCAACATAACAGAATCGTACCCTTGCATGAGCGGGTAGAAGAATTCATGCAGCGAGATCGGCTTACCTGTTGAGATCCGCTCATCAAAATCATCCCGCTCCAACAGTCTTGCCACTGTAATTTTACCAGCAAGGTTTATTACATCTTCAAAATTCAGCTTAGAAAGCCATTTAGAATTGTAGTGCAGCTCTACTTTTTCCATATCTATGATTTTTCCAAACTGTTCGAAGTATGTTTTCGCGTTGTGCTCCACTTCTTCTGTTGTCAATTGTTTTCTCGCAACAGACTTTCCTGTAGGGTCACCGATTTTTCCTGTAAAATCTCCAATGATCAATTGAATGACATGACCGTTTTGTTGAAACTGTCTTAACTTATTCAACACCACTGTGTGACCAAGATGTACATCTGGTGCTGAAGGATCAAGTCCAAGTTTAATTTTCAGTGGACGATTCTCTAAAATGGACTTCGCCACTTTTGTTTCTAACTCTTCGGTAGGGATTATATCCTGAACGCCTTGCTTATAGATTGCCATTTGCTTCTTCACTTCATTTTGCTGTTGCTCTGTTAGTTGTTCTAAAACCGGAATCATCCTTTTTTCCTCCTCTAATAATTGTAAAAACTTAATTCTCAAGAAATTATAAAAAGACCACATCCCTATAACACAAGGGACGTGGTCTAAATTCACACGCGGTACCACCCTAATTGAAGAACAAATATTCTTCCACTCAAGTTAAATAACGGTTTCCCGTTCTTCGTCTGTTTCTAATATAAGTGACGAAGAAAGCTCTTGGAAATGTAATTCACATGATCTTTGTACTGATTCACACCAACCACCAGCTCTCTAAAACAGGGAGATCATTGCTACTGCGTTTCCTGTCGTCGCATTTTTTTATTAAATTTAAAAGTCGTTCTCTCGAATAACTCTTCTTAGCAAGCCTGAGATTAATTTCTGCTCTTCAACGGACAAGGAAGAAACGACTTCAACCTCACCTTCATGAAACCTTGGATACAGTTCCTCCATCACTTTTCTGCCTTTATCAGTCAGAACAACACACGTGATGCGTCGATCGCGATTATCCACCTTACGAAAGCATAATTCTTTTCTTTCCAATGTATTCGTAATGTTACTTATGGTTGCTTTTGAAACTCCAGCGGATAATGCTAGTTTTTTTGTTTCAACGGATTCCCATATCCACAGATCATACAGAATAGAAAATGACGTCCAAGATAACCCATGCTTTGCTAATACTTCTCGCTCCATCTTATTACGCAATCCTTGAGCAGCTCGATACAGATTTGTAACCACTGTAATAGAGTGCAGATTGAGTGATTCGATCGGTGCTTTAGTCAATTGATTGATGGTGTCCTTCTCTTCCGGCAACAATTCACCGTACTCATCAAAAGAATAGATATGATCCACTCCTTATCAATTTTCATAATCGTTAGCATTGAAACGATAGTAACAGATAAGAATAGTAAATGCAAGATGTTATTCAATTCAAACTGATTTTCTTTTACTAGAGGGTTTTCCATACTTCACCAGCACATGCCATAGAAGTTTAAGCTCTTGTACTATTTCTTTCTGCGTTCCTCTGTCGCTCCATGTCACTGGATTTCTCATTAAATCCATTACAGCTTCACCTATAAGATGTGCATCAATCATTTGATTTTTAGCGATTCTTTTTGCTAAGGACGGCATTTCAGATCCTCGAAAATCTGAAGGAACATGATCTACAGCCAATTGAAATCCAGAATGATAATAAAGCTTTATATCATATTTTGCACAAAGACTTGTAAGCGTAACTCCGACCTTTGTTCCAATAAATGAAGGGTCTGCAACAAGTATGTCTACATCTTCTTTTAATATAAGATCACCGTGAACTTGTGCTTCGATATAATGATTTAAATTTCGATACACTTGTTTTTTAGCTGGGTCTTCAAACGGTAATTTTATTTTTTGAAAAAGATGCTGGACTAATGAACCTATCATAAGATTTGATTCTCCGAGCGCATAATCTCTCGTGAAGATTTCCTCAAATAACGCTGCAAGTATCATATCGAACTCTCTAATAGTTCCTTTTTCTTTTGGATTTTGATGAGAATCAAGGTATGTAAAAGTAGCTCGCTTTGAAACTTCAGGCTTGAGTAAGAAGTAGCACGAACCAAACCGTGGTGCTGGCCCATCGGCATGCATCATAATGTTTAACGCACCATATTTTGCTCGCTCATTAAGGGTCGTTCCTTTTATCTGGTAAGCTCCTCCAAATAATTGTTCTTCCCACCGATCACGCAAACCTCCGGGATAGGCAGATACACTTCCGTTTGAAAGCAACGTTTCAAACTGACTTTTGTATATTCCTTCTTGATGTAAGGCTTCGGCAATACAATTCATTGAAGAGTTTGGCCGATCCGGATGAAAGTGAAGAGCGATTCGGGCATGCTCTTTAACTTTTTGGACTGCCTTATGAAAGACTTCAGTGGTTATGTTAGACATTCTTAATAAATGTTGAATCGTTGCTTGAGCATCGTCCTTATGTCTTGCAGCATAACTCTCAACATAATCTATTGCAGATTGTTGGGCACCAGTTAATTTCATATAATAATCTCCGTTTCCATCTGTAAATGATGTTATTCAAGAACCAATGAAGTGACTCTTCACGCTCATGAATAGTGGTTTAGCTTTAAGGAATATATTTTATAAAGGAGAGGATCATTATGGGTTATCGAAAAAAGAAAAGAATTACAGGATCTCGAAGCTTTAGGACCCCGAGTACAATTCCTCTCATCATACTTTTGGTGATTCTGCTATTCTCTGCTATAAGTTTATTTTTATCTTCGACAGTATTTCAAGATCACCTTGTTCTGACGGAGCTTTTCCTTTTTTTGGCTATGTCTCTGCTATCATTATTTATTGGCGTTGTTGCCAGTTATTCAAGAATACACAACTGGATAGAACGCCTACTTATTCCGGTTGTAATCATTGGAACCATTGCAGCTGCGATTGCTTTTGCACACACCGTATTTCAACTCTACGAAGATATTGGTGACTATGAAGCTAGAAAATTCAACGTGGTAGAAGGAATTCCTTCCTCTTTAACGTATGGCTCGAAAAATGGTCCTGACTATGTCTCTTCCATAATGATTGATAATAAAAAAATTAATGTAGCACATTTGAATATCAAGGCTAAGACTTACAAAGATCATTTCAAAGGCAAATCCATTCGATTGAAATATCTTTCTCATAGTAAGTTTGCGGTAAGTATAGAAAAAAGCGAATAAGTACATCACATGGGATGAGAGCCTTAAAAAAACACAGCCCTCTTTAGAGAAGCTGTGTTTTCATCATTCACTTGCTGTGAGGAGAATGGTTTTATACCAATGTGTGTTGTTTCAAAATCATTGCATATCCTTTTTCATGCTAAGTTCTTATGCGATTTACAGCGACTAACATTAAAAATGATATACCAATAACACTTCCTACCCACATCCATGCAAGATCCATATTTCCTGATTCGATCGCGATATAGATTGCGGTGGATATCGTTTGTGTTTTTCCAGGTATGTTTCCGGCAAACATTAATGTTGCACCAAACTCACCTAGTGCGCGAGCAAAACTTAGAATAGCACCTGATGTGATAGCTCTAACAGATAATGGAACAGAGATTTTTCGCAATACATCCCACTCATTAGCTCCATCTACTCGCGCTGCGTTTTCGATGTCTGCGTCAATAGATTCAAACCCGGCTTTTGCGGATTGATACATGAGTGGAAATGCCACAACTGCAGACGCAATAACGGCTGCCCACCATGTAAACATGATCGGCTGATTAAAGAGCCACTCTACAAGCTGTCCCCCGGGACCATTTCGACCGAACAAAACGATTAACAAGAAACCTATCACCGTTGGGGGTAGTACGAGCGGAAGTAGAAATATTGTTTCGATTAACGTTTTCCCTTTAAACTTCTGGTGAGCCATGATCCTTCCGAAAAATAAGCCGGCTAGGATCACAATCAGTGAAGCTGTCACCGCTATGCCAAGTGATAATTTGACCGGTGACCAAAAATCTATTGCCATTTCCTTTTCCACCCGCTTATTCCATTGATTTATATGTTGTATTCATCTGTCTTCATCATATCATATCGCTCATTGCTGGTGATGAAAGATGCTGATATTGTCGAATGACCTTTATTTTTGAGTTTAGACTTAATTCATGTCTAGTTTGACTTAATCAATGATCAGAACGACTTAATTTTTCTGAGTAAGACTTAATTTTTCTTATTTAGACTTAATTTTCAAAAAAAATGCTCATCGGATGCCTTAAAAACATCTGTAAATGAAAAAAGCTGCTTAGATGAGTGGATTTCACCCATCTAGTCAGCTAATTCATCCTTATTCTTTAACAGCTAGCACTGAACCTTTGTACTCTTTATCAATAAAATCGGTAATTTCTTTTGAATGAAGCACTTCTAACAACGTTTTGATAGATTTCTTCTCTTTGTCGCCATCACGAACTGTGATGATATTCGCAAATGGTGAATCGGATCCTTCAAGTGCGATTGAATCTTTCTTCGGGTTCAAATCTGCATCAATCGCATAGTTAGTGTTAATGACGATCGCATCGCCTTCATCGTTCTCATAAGCTTTTGTTAAAAGACCAGGATCAATATCTGCTACAAATTCTAGGTTTTTTGGATTTTCTACAATGTCGCTTATCTGTGCTTCATACCCTTTTCCTTCTTTTAGTTTGATTAGTCCTTCTGCTTCAAAAATTGAAAGGATACGACCGTGCTCAGCAATTGAATTGCTTAGAATTACTTTCCCACCATTTGGAATGTCTTTTAATGATTTATGTCTTTTTGAGTAAACACCCATCGGCTCTAAGTGAACAGCTCCGGCGTTTTCAAATTTATACTTCGGATTATCTTTCACTTGCTGAGTTAAATATGGAATGTGCTGAAAATAGTTTGCATCTATTTCTTTTTCATAAAGTGATTTATTCGGTAAGATATAGTCTTGGAATTTCACAATTTCTAATTCTATGCCCTTTTCCTCTAAAAGCGGCTTCGCTTCTTCTAATATTTCAGCATGCGGTACATTTGATGCTCCAACTACTAGCTTTTCTGTTTTTTCTCCACCACTTGTAGATGAGCCACAAGCTGCTAATACGAATACTGCCAAACTTGCGAGTAATACTTGGATGATTCTTTTCATGTTCTGATCCCCTATCCATTAGTTTCTATATATTCTTTGATAAAAGCTCTTGTAAGAGGTGGTAAAAAAAACCTCCTGATCTCATAAAAGAGACAGAAGGCTTTTCGAAAAAAATTTCCGATTATCCTCTCATCTCTCAGTGTGACCACTGTTAGATTTAGCACCGTTTTCATGTTGGCTGTTCAACATGAATGGTTGCCGGGCTTCATAGGGCTAATTCCCTCCACCTGCTCTCAATAAGAGTATTCCTATCAAATTACTTTGTATTATTACAGGTATTCAAAGGAAAGTCAAACACTTTTTTTCAAATTATTCTGAACAGATTCTTTATCGTTTTTTAACAACCATTCAGAAGTAGATCTTATGAGAAGATCAAAATGCTTAATGGAAGAATACGTATGATTTGCGCCTTCGATTAGTTCCATAGATTTTGACCCGCCTTTAACCTTCTTTGATTCTTTATAATAGACCGAACAGTAATCTGAAGGAATTACTGGGTCACCCGTTCCATGAATAAATAATGCGCTTCCTCTAAACTTTTTGATAGCTTCTAATGGGGAGAAAGCTTGAAGAGAAAGTAAAAATTCTTCCGTTATGGCATATCCTAAATGATCAATTACAGGATGCTCACCATTGTAACCAACGATTTCTTTGATATCAGCAAAGGGATTCCCTACAGCGGACCAAGTGATCACATTATTAATTCTTTCATCATCCGCTGCCGTGCAAACCGCAACAGCCCCACCTAAACTATGTCCGATTAGTGTTATGGCATGCTCATTAATACATGTCAGTTTGCTTCCAAATGAAATTGCTTCTTTCGTCTGATCAATAAAACAAGCAAACTCATTATCTCCATATTCCCCTTCACTCTCACCGCAGCCAGCATAATCAAACCTCAGTACAGCAAACCCATGTTTAACAAGTGCTTGAGCTGTTTTTACAAACAGACGGTCTACTCCAATTCGTGTACTCGTAAAACCGTGGCAAATGATGATCAAAGGGAACTTCTTTTCACCTTCAACGCTCCATTTAGGAAAATGAATAGTGTAAGCCAATTTTCTCCCTTTCCACGATATACAATCCGACGTAACCATATCACCCACTCCTTTTTTCTCTATTGAAATTCACTTATCAAGCATCATAGACGAAAAAAAACCGTGTTCACTTAGAGAACACGGTTCCATACTTAAAATCCGTTCGTTCTCTCATCTCTCAGCAAAACTGCTGTTAGATTTAGCACCGTTTCGGTCAAAACAAAGTTCATCCGATGGTTGCCGGGCTTCATAGGGCTAATTCCCTCCACCTGCTCTTAATAAGAGTTTGGTTATTAATTTAATGATAATCATAGGCTAATTGTTAATGGTTGTCAATGTTATATACCATAACGGCACATTCAACCTTACAGAATATATTTATGTACCTAGGAAATGCTAAACAAATGTAGTAGTTTCACGACGTAATAACGAACGGGTGATATCAATGATATTTTTTAAGAAGAAAAAGAAAAAACAACAAGAATCAAATAGCGTTTCTACAAAAGATTCATTGACATTCCCAGAGCTTATGAAAAAGCTAACGGCTTCCGCTGACTTTTCTACCGTTAAGCAATCATCACTCAGCACATTTTATATCTCTTATTATAAAACCCTTGTAAATCCTGAATTTGTTCATCGTGATTTATTACCGTATATAACAGAAATCCCTCTTAAAAACTTAGACGATATTCAGAAGCATCTACCGTTAGATGGAATGGTCAAAACGAATGATGTTCATGACATCGCGAACAAAGTAACAGCAGGCTTCATTCTCATTCAAATGAACAAAGACGACCCTGAAGGTTTGCTCGTTCCGAGTCTATCAACTGAAAACAGACAGATCTCGATTCCTGAAACTGAATTTAGCGTTGTTGGCCCAAAGGAAGCATTCGTTGAATCATTAGATACCAACCTAAATTTAATTCGCAAACGACTTCCCATTCCAGAATTTACAGTAAAAGAAGTTAGGGTTGGAAAACTTTCAAAAACGAGAGTAGCAATTATCTACATCGACGGAATCGCTGATGAAGAAAATGTGAATACCGCTATTCAGCGTGTTAACGATATCGAATACGACCATGTCGTAGATAGTTCTTATATCAATCAAATGATTTCAGACAACGAGAACTCTCCTTTTCCACAGCTCATCGATACAGAACGACCAGATCGAGTGGCGAGTGTTCTATCTGAAGGAAAAGTGGCGATTATGGCTGACGGATCACCACATGCATTGACTGGTCCAACAACGATCGTAGAGTTCTTTTCGGCATTTGAAGATTATTTTCTCAATTGGACGCTCGCTTCTGTTATTCGATTGATCAGATTGATGGCGGTTATGTTCTCTGTGTTATCTTCGCCGCTTTATGTAGCTGTTTTAACGTTTCATTATGAGATGATTCCAGAAAACCTTCTAGCTACACTTGTGGCTTCACGTAACGATATTCCGTTCCCGCCTATATTAGAAGCTATCGTACTAGAGCTTTCGATTGAATTACTTCGTGAAGCTGGTGCGAGATTACCATCTAAAGTCGGCCAAACGATCGGTATCGTTGGAGGTATCGTTATCGGAACGGCAGCGGTTCAAGCTGGTTTAACAAGTAACGTTCTGTTGATTATTGTAGCTCTAGCCGCACTCGCTTCTTTTACAACACCTGTGTATCAGATGAGTAACACGATTCGATTACTTCGCTTTCCTTTTTTATTATTTGCACAGTTCTTAGGTCTACTTGGTGTTGCGATCTGTTTTGCATTTATTGTTTCACATCTATTAAAGCTTACTTCTCTCGGAAGACCTTACATCGCACCCCTATATCCACTTCGTGCAAATGACTTAAAAGATGCACTAATACGAATGCCGTTCAGTATGCAAAATAGCCGTCCGTCTTTATTAAGACCACAAGATAAGGCAAGAATGAATAAAAAACGCGCAACAGCAAAGCATGACATAGAGGACTAAAAAATGAGGGGTATGTATGTCTCAGATCAGTGTAAACAAACAGATATCACCTTACATGGCTTTTTATATGGTTACAACGATGCAGATTGGAGTAGGTATTCTGGGGTTCGAGCGTTATATCGCTAAATCAGCAGGACATGATGCATGGATTTCTGTAATCATTGGAGGTCTTTCATTTAATGTGTTGATCTGGATGATCTATCGTCTCCTTACGAAAGAGAACGCTGATATAATTGGCGTACATAGAAACTTATTCGGTAGATGGATCGGCGGTGCGTTAAGCTTTCTTCTCTTGATTTATTTTAGTTCAACGATTCTAACAGTACTTAGGACGTATATTGAAGTGATTCAAATCTGGGTGTTTCCTGAGCTGAATACGGCTGTTATAGCCATCATCCTCTTAGGATTAGCTTATTCGTATGTTATTGGAGGAATCCGCGTTGTCGCAGGATTATCCGTACTAGGCTTTTTTATCACCCTCCCTCTATTTTTATTAAAATATTACGCACTTAAAAACGCACACTATACAAATCTTTTACCTATTTTAGATCATTCATTTAGCGACCTCATGGCTGCTACTAAAGGAGTTACTCTTGATTATTTAGGATTCGAGCTCATACTGTTGTATTTACCTTTTTTAAAACAACCTGAAAAATCACAAAAGTGGGCTCACTTAGGAAATCTATTTACCATGTTCACTTACCTCATTACTGTATTCGTATCTTTTGTCTATTTTAATCAAGAACAACTTCAACATACGATTTGGGCGACACTAACACTATGGAAAATTGTAGACCTCCCATTCGCCCAGCGATTCGAATATGCCGGTATCGCTCTTTGGCTTTTCGTCGTTCTTCCTAACATCTGTATAGGTTTGTGGTCTGTAAGCCGCGGAATTCATCGTTTATATAAGATCAAACAAAAAAGTGCGCTGCGCACAATGCTTTTCGTTATTTTCATATGTTGCATCTTAGTCGTTGATCGCCAACAAGTAGACATACTAAATACGAAAGTTTCTCAAGTTGGTTTTTATATTCTCTATGCTTATATACCGTTTTTATTTGTGATCCAGCTGATTTCAGGAAAAGTGAGGAAAACAAAAAATGGCTAAAAAGAAGCTTCTCATTATCTTCACATTAATGCTATTAACTGGCTGCTTTCCAAGCAAAAAAATCCTAGAAGATGTTCAACTCGTATCAGCAGTTGGATATGATTATAAATCGAATAACCAAGTAGAGTTGAACGGGATGGTAGCCATTCCACAGCGAGGAGAAGATGTTCCTCCAATTTCTCAAGTGTTTACAGCAACTACGAATACGAGCAAGATGGCAAGAGCTCTAGAACAAGCTGAATCTCCAAAACCATTTGAGATCGGTCGCTTAGAAATTGCTCTATATAACGACCGATTAGCTGAAAAAGGCATATATGATCTAGTTGACACACTTCAGCGTGATCCTTCCTTAGGTCGAGACCTATATTTAGCAGTCGTTAAAGGAAGTACGAAAACATTGTTAAAAGAGCAGTATCCGCTTAGTGAAACGCCATCTAAGTATTTGCTCCAGCTTCTAAATCAAAATATGAACGCGAACATACCAAAGTCAAATCTACATGATTTTTTGTATACGTATTACGGAAAAGGCATGGATCCCAACTTGCCACTCTTGGAAATGCAGGGGGATCGAATACGAGTAAAAGGTACAGCCCTCTTAAAAGACGACAAAATGGTCGGGCAACTGAAGCTCGAAGATTCCTTTCTCTTAAAGCTGCTGATGGAACCTTTTGAAAAAGGCATCTATGAAGTGAAATTTAAAAACGATCAATTCTTTACGATTCAAAATTTGTCATCTAAAGTAGAATATCGTTTTAAAGACGTGAAACGATCTCCATCCGTAGACATTTTCGTTAAAATAAAAGGACGCGTAAGTGAAGCGCCGAAGATTCCTGTAAGCGATCCGTCACTCATCGAACAACTAGAAAGAGCAACCGAGAAAGCAATGGATAGGCGAACCAACAAGATTGTAGATAAACTTCAAAAATTGAATGTAGATACGATCGGTTTAGGCGATTTAGCGAGGAGCAGAACAAGAGGATTTGATTTTAAACGGTGGGATGAACAGTACCCTGACATTCCGATCAACGTTAAGGTGAAGGTGGAAATTACTCAGGCAGGGATTACAGAGTAACGTTGTTAATGTTATCGTTCATTTCTTGAGTGGGGAAATGGCTGTTTTTATCGAAAATCGTTTAAAAAATTTTATCCGTGAATATATAGTGTTTATCCGTGAATATATTGGCGTTTACCGTGAAATTATTTCCAATTACCGTGGATATATGATTGACAACTATCAAAGTGTTTTTATCGTGTGCACATTTCTTGCTGATGTCTGCTTCATATGGACATCACGATATAAAATAAAAAGCTTTTATTCAACATATTAGTTTAGTTGAATAAAAGCTTTTTTTAATTAATCAATATTAACTCCCTGCTCCTGCTCCTGCAGAAGATTGGTTGCGTTTCTCGATCGCGTTGACTCCCATTACAACAACGATTAGCTCTTCTGTTAATAAAGCATCTGAGTTGTTTTTCAACTCATAAGCAGGAGCTTGGAAAAATCCATTCACTTTTTTGAAAATCGCAACTTCCATCTTATTTTCATCTAAGATGGTATATTCTTTTGAAAAAGCGGGAGCTTCAATTTCATATGTATGGCCATTCGTAATATACCGAAAACGTTTGGAGAAGAATGCAAATACAGATTTTACCACACCTAATTCCTTACCGCCCGATTGCTTAACGACCCACTTTCCTGATAATAAAAGAAAGCTACCTTCAACGATTACCCTTCCAGATTCATTCTCGATACTCACGCCTGAAGAAAAGACGCTTTTTAGATCGAGAACTCCTCGTTTCTGTTGCTCTGCATTGTAAATATCCGTTCTGCCTGACGAGAAAAAGGTATCTTTAAAATACACACATCTTTACATAACAGCCACCCCGCTTCAATATCGATCTTATTTTTGTTGTTCCTCTAACTGCTGAAGTCGTTTTTCAATTTTCTTTCGCTTTTCTATTTCTTGAAACACAAAAATGAAGGCTGTTGCAGCCATTAAAAAAGTTAACCATTCCATCTTGATCACCTCTTAATCTTAAGTAGTTCTTTAATCCTTATTTCATAAGCGCGATTTACAAATTCGGGCTTGATCGCATACATTTTAATCACTTCTTTGATCTCTTCTGGTCGGTAGAACTCATTTCGGTTGTAGGCTAGTGAAGGATAGCCTGATCCACGCTGAAGATAATCTGAAGATGCAACGGAATACCATCTTTCTTTCTCTATTGGTTCACCGCCAATCCTCATTTCGACCACTTTCAATCCATCATAAACCACTTTTGCACCTGAAATATGCAGTCTCCCTATATACTTCCCTCTGAAGCCAGGCCCTCTTCCATCTAATAAGCAGTGTTGAACATCAAGTGATTGTTGAATGGCTTCCAATATGTATTTACCTTGAATCTCGAAGGAAGTTGGATTTAAGGGAGATGGACAGATCTCAATCAAATTTTTATAAGAAACGTAAGAAAAGATTCCTGCGTTAACAATGCCACTGTTTATCAAGCCTATATCAGTATTCAGCATGTCTTTTAAACCATCTGCGATAATGTTTGTGATCGGATTCTCACCGATCACATCGTGCCATAACGGTTCATCAATCGTATATAATGGTTTTCCTAGGATCTCGATTGCTGTTTCTTTATTTCTCTTAAGAATAGTTACAATTTCTTCATCTGGCTTGGAATCTTTTGTGCTATATACGGCAGATTGTAAGAGGGTTTTATGTGATTTCTTCACTTCAATTTCTAATACACCAATATGTTCACCAAAGTTTCCAGCACTTACGATGAATGTGTCATTAACAACCTTCGCTTCTTGATAGAGAACATGATCATGTGAGGACACGATTACATCAATGCCAGAAATCTCTTTTGCTAGATCCATATCCGCTACCGTTCCGACATGATTCAGAAGGATGCACAGATCGTACTTTCCTCGATTACGCTCCAACTCTTCTGCAATGGCGATGATATAGTTTTCACTATGAAACCCTAATCCTTCATTAAAAGCACCTAAGTCAGGTGATGCGCCAGTTACGAAAATTCGAAGTCCATTTTTAGAAAGGACTACACTCGAACGAACACCAGGAATCGTAGTCTCGTCTTTTCTAAATAGGTTGTTGCTGAGAAACGGAACGGAACTTTGAACAGCCATATGTTCTAACGTCTCTACCCCATTAAACATTTCATTGTTGCCGATCGTTAATGCATCATAGCCAACTGCATCTAGAAGTTCGACCGCGGCCATTCCTCTTGTTCCTTGTAGTTCAATACTTTTAAAATCTGCAAAATCACCTGCATCAACTAGTATAGTGTTTTCGTCTTTATGTTGATTAATTAACGTTGCTGCTTTCGCAAAGTTATCAAAATGACTGTGAAGATCGTTCGTATGTATGATTTTTAATTTCATAAATCCCCCAAAATTATATAAGATTACCTTTACAAATAATGGTATCATAAAATAAAAAGTAAATGTTCAAAAAATACGGAGGAATTGAATGTCATATCAAGATAACGATTTAAAGATTCGCCCGATTACTAACGAAGACCTTCCAAGACTTTGGGAACTGATATATAAAGACAAAGCACCTGAATGGAAAAAATGGGACGCTCCATATTTTGAGCACAAGCAAATTCCTTTTGATGAATTTATGTGGAACAAAGATCACTATGTCAATCACGATCAGCGCTGGGCGATTGAAGTGGCTGGTGAGTTGATCGGAACAGTGAGTTACTATTGGGAACACGAGCCCTCCCACTGGTTAGAGATGGGCATCGGTATCTACAATCCTATCTATTGGAGCGGTGGATATGGAACAAGAGCTATTATTCTGTGGATCAATCATCTGTTTAACTCGCTACCACTCGTCCGTGTTGGTTACACAACATGGTCAGGAAATGAGCGTATGATTAAAGTTGGCGAAAAGCTTGGCATGAAAATGGAAGGCAGAATGAGAAAGTGTCGCTATTATAACGGAGAATATTATGACTCGATTCGGATGGGAATTCTGCGAGAAGAGTGGGAGTCAACCACATTAGGAGGATAAGAGCATGGAGATTCTATTAGCGCTATCAAGTTGTTTCATTTTATTTTTCGTGATTTATCTAGCCGTGAGGACTGCAATTAATGACTCCAAAAATCTTACTTTAATAAGAAATGAGCTGTCTACAATAAAAAAGGAGTTAGAATCGTTACGCAAGCACGCTGCAAACCATGAGGAGGGACAAAATTTTTGGCAAAATGGAAAACCATAACATCAGATTATATCTACAAAACGCCGTTTGGTCATTTAAGAAATGACAGTTGTGAACTGCCTAACGGGCAGAAAATCGATAACTATTATGTTCATGAGTATCCAAATTGGGTAAATGCATTTGTGCTAACTAAAAATAAACAGATCGTACTTGTAGAACAATACCGTCATCCAGGTAAAGATTTCTTTTTAGAAGTTCCAGCTGGAAAAGTCGAACAAGGTGAATCCTTTGAGGAAGGCATTATCAGAGAGGTTCAAGAGGAAACAGGTTTTACTTCTCTTAACAAACCAATTGTACTTGGAGAATTCATGGTGAACCCTGCTACCCAAACCAACAAGGTTATAACATTTCTAATCTTGGATGCTTTCCAGTCTTCTTCTCAAAACTTAGATAAAAATGAAGATTTAACGCTTAAGCTGATCCCTTTTCATGAGATGGAAGGATTAATAGAAGAAAAAAAAATTACACAGTTGTTTACAATAAGTGCTTATTTTTTAGCAAAGAATTACCTTTCCAAAGAAAAACTAGCTTAGTAATATTACATCTAAGCTAGTCCTCTTTTCTTTATTCAACCTTCATTTTTACAGCACGTGTTGCAACGAAACTTTTAATATAGGTATCAATTGGTCTTCTTCCACCAAAGTCATCTTCATATAATCCAGTAATCACAAAACCTGCATCAATCTGTCCTTGTATTTGATCCTCTAAGGTATGCCCGAATTCTATCGTATCATCAGACATAAGATAGTCAGACTTCTCTTTCTCAGTCATAGAATCGAGCGTTGAATATGGAATCCTGTTACATACGACTAGATTTCCCTTTTGATCTTCTTCATCATCAAAAATAAACAACAATGGATTTGTAAAACCCGATATGAGTACCCCTCTATCTTTTAACACACGTGATGCTTCTTTCCATACAGGAGAAATATCCTCTACAAATACATTTGCCACTGGATGAACGATCAAGTCAAACTCCCCTTCACTAAACATGGAGAGATCACACATATCTCCTTGGATTGCCGTCAGACTCAAATTATTTGCTTTTGCTACCATCTCATCATTTTCTAACTGTTTCTTTGAGATATCCATTACAGTAACGTCTGCACCTGCGGCAGCTAACACGGGGCCTTGTTGTCCGCCTCCAGAAGCGAGACAGAGAACCTTTAGTCCTTTCAACGATTCCGGAAACCAACGTCTAGGAACTGGTTTTTCTGTTGTAACGGTAATACGCCAATCTCCTAACTTACTTCTGTCAATTATGTCCTTAGATACAGCCTTCGTATAGCTCACACCATCTTCAACTTTTTTGTCCCAAGCTTTGCTATTGTGTTTCACGGTATTCATCTTTAAATCTCCTACTCTCTGTATAGTCATAGTAAACATTCCATAATAAGGTATTAAACTCCTTCATTAGACATAAATGAACAGCCGTCTAATGGCAAAAAAAAGAGCCTATAAAATTAATGGCTCTTTTTGGAGTACTATTTAAAAACTTGGAAAAAAGAAGCACTTGAAATGGAAATTAACCGATTTCAAGTACATAAATAATCCTAAATCTTTTCTTGTAACACTGTAGCATCTATATGCGAAAAGTCCGCTAAGGTAGGTTCTTTCGTATCAAGTTTAAGAGAACGGGCTGTAAAAGCATGAACTTTCTTCAACAAATCAGGATTGTTCATTAATCGCTGACCATAAGAAGGAATCATCTCTTTGATCTTTGGTTCCCATTTACCAATCTCTTGCGGGAAGCATTTGTTTAATACCTCTAACATAACGTGAACAGCTGTTGAAGCTCCAGGTGATGCGCCGAGTAATGCAGCGATCGAACCATCAGCTGCCGTAATAACTTCCGTACCAAACTGAAGCGTTCCCTTACCACCAGTTTCAGTATCTTTAATTACCTGAACACGTTGCCCTGCTACGACGAGATCCCAATCTTCACTCTTAGCAGTTGGGATGAACTCTCTTAGTTCTTCCATACGCTGTTCTTTTGACAATAATACTTGTTGAATCAAGTATTTGGTTAATGACATTTCTTTAGCACCAGCTGCCAACATAGTCAACACGTTATTTGGTTTTACTGAAGTCACTAAATCGAGCATCGACCCTGTTTTTAAAAATTTTGGTGAAAAGCCAGCAAACGGTCCAAAAAGCAAAGATTTTTTATTGTCGATATACCTTGTATCAAGGTGAGGAACAGACATCGGTGGAGCACCGACTTTAGCTTTTCCGTAAACTTTCGCGTGTTGCTGCTCAATCACATCTGGATTTTTACATACCATAAAGATTCCGCTTACCGGAAATCCACCGATATGCTTTCCTTCAGGAATACCGGATTTTTGGAGCAAATGAAGGCTTCCACCACCACCGCCGATAAACACAAACTTCGCTGTATGGCGTTCAATTGAACCTGTGTTATGATTTTTCACCTTCAGTTCCCATAAGTCATCGGGCGTACGCTTCAGGTTTTCTACACTGTGTTTGTATTTAACATCTACATTCTTATTTTGAAGATGACTAAATAACATACGAGTAAGAGAACCAAAATTAACATCCGTTCCTGTATCAATCTTTGTAGCAGCGATACTTTCGTCTAACGAACGTCCTTCCATGATTAGTGGAATCCATTCCATCAATTTCTCTGGAGAATCCGAGAATTCCATCCCTTGAAAAAGAGGATTCTCTGTTAGCGCTTCCATTCGTTTCTTTAAAAACTGAACGTTATTTTTACCTTGAACCATACTCATATGTGGCAATGGCATGATGAAGTCTTCTGGATTATGAATCAACTTTTGATCAACAAGGTAGGACCAAAACTGCATTGACACTTGAAACTGTTCATTAATTTCAATAGCTTTCGATATATCGATAGATCCATCCGGTTTTTCCGATGTGTAATTTAGTTCACAAAGTGCAGCATGCCCAGTCCCAGCATTGTTCCACTCGTTTGAACTTTCCTCTCCTGCTTTATCAAGTTTCTCAAATACTTTAATTTTCATTTCTGGAGCTATTTCTTTTAAGATCGTTCCTAATGTAGCACTCATGATTCCAGCGCCAATTAAAAGGACGTCTGTGTTCGTTTCTCTGTTGCTCATCATTATCAACCTTTTCACCTAAAATTTACAGAAAAAAGCCATCGTCTCATGTATAAGAAGAGACAACTTGGTTACTGCTTTTCCTGTTTCCATGAAAACCATATCAACTAGTATTGCTAAAATTCAAGTCTTTAATATCTTTATTATATGATAATTATAAATTATTTGAAAGCCGATAAATAGTGATAATTATATGAATAGTGTGCCCAAACTCTCTAACCATCAGAGTTTATATGGGATTTCAGGAAAATTTTTAACAGTAGATCACTTACTAATATATGTAACTTTAACTTTTTCGCATATCAAAAAACGCCTGAATTACTTCATCAGGCGCTCACGCTTAAAATGATTTAAGTAAAGAGTAAATCACTGTTTTTCAATCCTATTTCACTATCCTTTTCTAGACTTCGGTTCGTTCGAGTTATTAGTACACTTCTGTAATGAGCGGCTCGATGGAGTTTCCCTTTTAGGGATGTGGAGGTACTTTCAATAGGTAGATCCATTCCGTTTGAAAAAATGACTCTAACCTTTTTTCGGTCAATGGATACAATATCATCAATGTGTGGCTGTGAGAGCCAGATGCAGGAGTCTTTTCGTGGTGATTTCGTGGGAAAGAAGAATATATCAAGTTTCGTGTCAATCATGATCGGAGGGAAGCACATCCTTCCTAATATGATCTGTGTTGCATCTTTCTTGCCATCGTATGTACTTCCATAATAAGGACAGGAATCTTTGATGATTCGAAAAGGCTTTTTCTCTACAAGAAAGACAGCATCTTCTTCATAAATTTCTGCGCATACCCTTCCCCATTGATTAATAAATGGATGAATAGCAATGGTCCTATTCGTAATTAAATACTTTTCCACTTTCTCGTGCACAATTCTACGCTTCATTCAATACCTCCTCAATATTTTAATCCCCATGGAAATGAAAGACAGTACAAATGCCCCTAGTATTTATACTGCATAGTAATATTTTACCATTTAAATATGTAACTATCTATATATTTAGCGAATTTTGTCAAAATATTTTGTTAATTTATACACAGGGGTTGCATGATTGATGAATTCATCTATTTTAACTGAAGAGGTTAAAAAAAAGGAACTCCACAAAAGGAAGTTCCCTTCAAAAACAATTTCATGTTGATAACTTACTTTATATTATCTCAATCGATAAATCGGATTAAATCAATACAGGAAAGATCAAAAGTGATAAACCTTCTGATAGTTCCTTCTTGTACCTCTGCCTCATAAGAAAATGTAGCACAATTATTGTTTGAATCAATACGCACTAAAGTAAATAGTGTTGGTGATGTTAAGCTGTCTAAAGATAACGGTTTACCTCCGATTAAAATTAAGAATTGTGCTTCACCAAACGGAGGAACCGGATTTGGAGTCGTTGAAATAAGTGAAATTGGAATAAGTAGTTCTTCCCCCTCTCGCACATTTACAGCCACCGAAAACGGTTCAAACCCGTTTGCAACAACACGCAGTTCATAAGAGCCAGAAGGAATGCCTGTTATTGAAAATACTCCTGCATCATTAGAGATTACTTCCCTAACCAAAACCCCTCTTAGATCAAACAACTGTATGACCGCTCCACTAACTGGCCGACCTGTTCGACGATCAGATACTTGACCCGAAATATCTCCATCCCCTCCAGGACTTAAAGCAAAGTCAACACCTGTTAAACGCTCTCCCTCTGCAAGGGAAATAATAAGTGTTTCTTGCTGAAACCCTTGGGCATCCACTGTTATTACAAATCTTCCTGAACCAAGATTACTAATGAAATACGTTCCATCATTACCCGTTCTCGCACTTCCTGCAAGAGCACCATTTTCATCAAATACATTTATTTCAGCATTTGGTAATGGTCCATTTCCTAAAATGATGACTGTACCCGTTATTGAAGAAGCTTGACGTTGACCAGGTAATGCAAAATTCTGCTCAACAGTTGTATTAACAGGCAGTACCGATAGTCTGCTATCTGTACCATATCCTAATGCAGATGCTCGTAACGTATAAGAGCCATTACTCAATCCAGGAATCGTGTAAAAACCGTCGATGTTTGTTAAGGCTACCGCTACCGGGCGTCCATTAACTGCTAAAGCATTAACTTCAGCATTTAGTAAACTTCCTTCAACTGGACCGCTTATTTGATCAAATGTTTCTACAATCGCCCCTACAATCGGCTGTCCTGTACCTGCATCCGTAACAAAGCCGGTAAACAAACTTGGGACTGCAACTAAATTAAAGTTCACAACGCTTTGAACATTGGGAACAGCCGTAAAATCCAGTACGCTGCTTCTATAATCTGCATTGATGGCAGCAAGGCTAAAATCACCTGGTAAAAGACCTTCTATTAAATAATTTCCATCATTGTCTGTCTGTACCTCTGCAATCACAACACCGTTATTGTCCGCTAAACGAAGCAAGGTATTAACGAGAGGCTGTGAATCGCCAGCATTTCGAACCGTTCCTCTAACACTTGAAGTAACAGCTGCCAATTGAAGATCTGCGAAAGTCGTGTCTCCAGGGATAACCGAAATTTCAGCAGAGTCGTTTCCAAACCCTTGTTTAGTAGAAATAATCGTGTAGTTTCCGTTTCTCACTTGGCTAAAACGATATCTACCTTGTTCGTCAGTAAGCGTTGAGGCAACGACTGGACCTGACGGACTTATTAAACGAAGTTCAACACTAGCTCTAGCTATAAAAGAACCTGACCCTTCATTTGTAACGAAACCTTCTACACTGCCCGGTTCAAAAGCTAATGGTAAATTCGTAATCGTAGTCTCATTCGCTACAATAAAAACACTTAGTGAACGCTGTTCAAAACCGCGTGCACTCACGATCATTGTATAAATCCCAGGCCTCAAGTCCAAAACTCTATAAGCACCATCTGACTGCGTTAGAACAGTAGTAACAACGGCTCGAGTGGCATCCAGGATTTGCACCACTGCCCCAGCAATTGAAACACCATTGAAATCGGAGATCGTTCCTAATAGTTTACCTGTATCCAAAGTAAGAGCCAGAGTGACCTCTGTAGTGGTACCATTCACAATAATTCCGCCTTGTGAAAGACTTCCATAGCCCCCCTTGATAGTTGAAATAACTATCGTGCCTTCTTCCAAGTTCTGCTGAATAAATACACCGTTTTGGTCAGTTATACCCGAAGTAATAGGTATACCTGTTTCGTTAAAAATGTTCGTTATAACTCCTGATATCGGATTGTTAGTTGCAGCATCAATGACCCTAATGGTAACCGTACCTCCAAGAGCAATAAGTTGGAGATCAAGAGAAACCTCTTCTCCTCCATTAATTGTTACAGCAAAAGTAGCTGCATTATAACCTTCAGCTGTAACAGTAACAAAATAATTACCTTCAGGAACTTCTGGAATAACATAGGTTCCGTTTGATTGTGCTAGTACGGTAGTTACTAAACTGTTATTGAGATCAAAAAAATTAATTTTAATACTTTGTTGAGTGATGAGATTCCCATCCTCATCTGTAACCGTTCCAAAAATGCTGCCATAAAGACTTGATAAAAATAGATTCGTAGTTGTTACTATGTTACTGCTCACAACTGCTCCAACTGACGATACAGCGTATCCTGAGAGATTTGCAGTCACTTGGTAAGAGTTTGGCTTCAGACTTCTAAAGCTAAAGCTACCATTCTGTTCAGTAACGGTAGATGCGATAATAATATTGTTTAACAGGACGTTCATTACAACCCCTGGTAAACTAATTCCACTTTCATCAGTAACGATTCCTGTTATAGCTCCAGGTTCAGGGATCAGATTTATTGAAACGTTTAGTGTCTCCCCTGGTGTAATGGTTATCCCTTCTGTTTCACTTTGGAAGTCAAGTGCCACAATCGTTAAGGCATATGTTCCAACAGGTAGATTTCCAATAAAGAACGTCCCATCATCATTTGAGACAGCAAATCCGACAACCGTTCCATTCACATCGATAACCTTAATACTTGCTCCACCTATTACACCATTTGGACCATTAACTGTACCTGTTAATACCCCTGGATTAGATAGTAAGAAGCCATCAACTGTAGTTGTTTCATTCGCTTGAATCGTTGCTCCAGCTGAAAACGTATTATAGTTAGGTGTTGTCATGGATACGGTATATTGCCCTGGAGAAAGTCCGTTAATCACATACACACCTGCATTATTTGTAACTGCTCTGCCAGCAGGCTGAACACTCGTTCCAAAAAACAACTGAACGATCGCTCCAACGTTCAATATACCTGTTTCTTGATCTATTATTGTTCCAGTTAGAATTCCTGGAAGTGCAGTGAGCTCAATATCAACAATTTGTGTTTGACCAGGATCCACCGAAAAGCCAACTGTATTCGTTTCATAATCCGGATTAGAAGTTCCTAACGAATAGATGCCTGATACAAAATTCTCGATTAAATACATTCCTTGATCATCTGTTTGAACTTCTGCTAGTTCTGCACCCGTTTCATCAATTAATCTAATAACCGTATTGATAAGTGGAATGACAACGTCTTGAGCCGATATAGTAGTTGACAAACTCTCATTTTGAATGATCCTTGCAGAAATGGTGCCTCGAACATTCGAGAGACTTGGTGTAAGAGCAAAGTTCTGAAATGTTGTTAAGCCATTTTCAATAAGAACAGAGCCTGTCACGGTTCCAAAATTTTCTTTTGTAATGGTTAAAGTGAAAGTTCCTACTGTTATTAATCCAGAGCTATAATTACCATTACTATCTGTTAAAAGCGTATTGATTACAGGACCGAATGGTGAAATTGCCCTAATCTCAATAGAAGCTCCAATTAATGGATCACCTGTTGCTGAATTTGTAACGTTACCTGAGATGATTCCACCTTCTGGAATAAGGATAATATCCACAACAGTTTCTTGGTCGGGTAAAACAACACCACTGCCAATTCCTATTCCCGTTCCATTTCCTTTAGCAGTTACCGTATACTGGCCTTCAACCAAATTATCAACCTCGTAAGAGCCATTTCCATTCGTAATAACCGTTGAAATGGGTGTGTTTTTTCGATCTAATATCTGAACGGTGGTATTGCCAAGCGGTGTACCATTGGGATTTTTTATCGTTCCAATGATTGTGCCAGGATCCGGCTGCAGGTTAAGGGTTACATTTGATAGAGACAAAGAATTGATTATGACTCCAATGGACGCTGCACCATATCCATTTGCTATTGCACGAATATTTAGTGGACCAGTTTGGAGGTTACCTAGTCTAAAAAATCCGTTCTGGTCTGTTGTAATCGTTGCAACAAGAATGCCACTCACATCAGATACTTCAATGAAACTTCCTGATATCGGTAAACCTGTTACAACATCTTGAATAACGCCCTCCAAAGCACCACGATCTTCTGTAAGCGGGACTAATAGATTTGTTGTTTCCCCGTTCACTACGCTTGCACCTATTGTTGCTGTTTGATATCCGTCTGCTATTACGTTCACTTGATACGTTCCTGCTGATAAGTTCTGAAATGCAAAGCTTCCATCTGAGAGAGCGATCAGCGTCTGCAGCAATACACCACCATCATTGAGAAGTCGAATAGAGATTGTTCTATCTGAAATCGGATTTCCCGATTGATCAGTAACAGTTCCAGCAATCGATCCTCCTACTTCCGACAATTCAAAAGATACCGCAGAAGTTTGATTCGGTAGTACAATAACTCCGATTTGATCCTGTATATAATAAGGTGAACTTGCAATAACGGTATACGTTCCAGGTGACAGAAGGATGGATGTAAAGCTACCCGCAGTGTCTGAATTGGTTGATATAATTGGAATTCCTTCAGGTGTAAGAATAGAAATGAGGATGCCTGGTAATCCTCCTCCCGTTTCTGCACTTACTATTGTCCCAAAGATCAATCCTCCTACCGGGGTTAAGATCACATTTAGACCCGTCAGCTGCTCTCCCGGCTGCAACGAAACTCCGGCAGTCGATGATGAATAATTTTCTACTCCAGCAATTACTGTATAAGACCCTTCTGGCAAGTTTCCGATAACATAGTTTCCTTCAAAATCTGTGATTCCGTTTCCAATTTCACTATCATTTTCATCAACCACTCTTACACTAGCATTCGATAAAGGTATTCCATTACCATCAGTTACTGTTCCTGAAATCGATGCTGGATCAGGCACTAAAGCGACCTGTACATTAGTTGTAGCATTCGAAGTTACGATTACACCTGTAGAGCGAATACTATAGTTTAGCTGAAAAGCGTTTACCGTATATGATCTTGGTGCCACGCCTTCTATTAAGAAGTCCCCTGCTGCACCTGTCGTTCTTCTTGCTATTGGTGTAACACCACTTGGTGCATACACTTCTACCTGTGCACCAACGAGTGGCGCAAGAGTTTGTTCATCGAGAATCACCCCTGAAATTTGACCCGGTTCTGGAACTAAGCTGATATTAGCTGTTAGTGTCTCGCCTGGTCCGGCATTAATCGAAACTTGCCGTCTCTGGTAATCAGGGATAATAGCAGTAACTAGATATTGTCCTTCCGTAAAACCTAGTATTCTATAAAATCCGTTAGAGTCGGTGTTAACAACTCGAACAGTAAAACCGTACACATCTAAAAGCCTTACTGAAACATTAACTAACAGATCACCAGAATCTGAAGTGATCGTACCTTCAACTGTAGCTGGGAACGGTTCAAGTGCAAAATCAACGACTCTCGTATCGTTTGGAGGTACAAAAACTGAGGCACTCGATGATCCATAGCCGTCGTCAGTAAAAGCAACTATAGTATATGGGCCAGAATACACACCTTGCGTTACATAATTGCCTTGCTGATCCGTTACAGTATTCGCAATAACGGGGCCAGTTGGTGATAAATAACGGACTTGAACCATGACTTGAGAAATCGGAAGCCCTGTTACGGCGTCTGTGATGGTTCCCGAAACAGTCCCAGGTTCAGGCGTTAAAATAAAGCTCAAGGAAGTTGTTTCATCAGGTAAAACGGTAAATGTTGCACTCTGACTCGAATAACCATCAGCACTAACGATCGCACGATACGTGTCAGGTGACAGATCGGCAAATATAAATTGACCGAAACTATCCGAGACTCCTTTTCGATCTAGTGGCTTTCCTGAAGATGAAACGATAATGATGGCATTAGATAATGGATCTCCTGTTAACTGATTTGTGACATACCCTGTAACCGCTCCTGGGTTTTGAGTTAATGAAATCGCAATGTTAAACCCAGTGATCGGCACAGTAACCGTAATAATCTCATTTCCATAATTCACTGCATTAACATTTAACAGATAAATTCCCGGTGCAATCGAGTCGAACGTGAAAGTGCCATCGATACCTGGATACTGCTTTGCCACAAACATGCCTGTATTATTTGTTAAAGTAACAGAAACGGCAGTACCACTGATCGGATTTCCAGTTGCAGAATCTGCTATGGATCCTGTTAGTGTTGTAAGAATTTGCGATAATGGTATTGTAGTAATGCTTACTGCACTGCTATTAACGATAACTGCTGTCATATTTGGAGAATAACCGTCTAATTCTGCACTTACAAAATATGTGCCAATCGACAGTTCAGGAATTTGAAACGTACCATCAGTGTGTGCAATTAAAGCTTGCAGCAATTCACCGCTAGCTCCAAACAATTTTAATTGAATATTGTCTCCAGACAGCGGATTCCCATCTTCGTCAGTCACTTGCCCTGAAATGCTTCCTACAGTACTTGTTAATCGAATATCAGCTCCCGCAGTCTCATCACTTTGGACGATCACACCTGTAATTTCTGTAGAGTAGTTTTGTGCAGATGAAGTAACAGCATAGGAACCAGGAACAAAATTCCGGAGTAAAAAGTTACCGAATTGATCAGTTGTTGAAAAACGAACCAAAATTCCAAGACTATCACGCACAAGTATAGCCGCACCTGGAATTGGTGCACCTGTTATTAAATCTGAAACCGTTCCAGAGATAGAACCACGGATCGTCACTAACTCAAAATTCAGCGCAGTGATGTCCTGACCTGGGGCGACCGCAACGTTCCCAGTCGCGTTTGCATAGCCCCCTGCTCGTATGACGACTGCATAAGAACCTGCGGGAATATTGCTGAGCGTGTAATTTCCATCAGCATCTGTTGTTCCATTTCCAATAGGTGTTTCATTTACATCGAGAAGAGAAACGGTACCGTTAGCTACCGGCGTACCAAGATCAGAAATTAACGTACCTGAAACAGTTCCAGGATTCGGTTGGATCGATAAAGAGATGTTCGTTGTTTGACCAGAAACCACAAAGGCTCCCGTACTTCCAACTGAATAATTTAGTGCAACAGCTTTTACAATATAGTTACCCGGAGCCAAACTCTGAAACAAAAAGTTTCCTTCCGGAGTAGCTGCAACTGTGTTTACGAACTGGTTATCCATTGTGTACAGCTGAAGCACAAGTCCTTCAGCGGCAGGAGCTACTATTCCTGTAATAGTCCCAGGATTAGGTTGAAGTTCAAAGTCAACAAACTTAGTTAATCCAGCGGGAACAACTACACCTATAATCCTAGTTTCATATCCTTCTGCAACTGCAGTAAGTGAATAAACTCCTCCAGGCAATCCAAGCGAAATGAACGTTCCATCCGCACTCGTTAAGGCTGAATCAACAAATGCTCCTAGTGTGTTGCTGATATTAATAGTTGCACCAACTACCGGCTGACCTGAAAGAGAATCGATTAATCTGCCCGTAACAAACCCCGGAGACGGAACAAGGCTAATCGTGATAGAAGAAACGTTTCCAGGTGATAACGTAACTGATGCAGAGGAAGTTTGGAAACTTTCTGCAGCAACGATGACTGTATATGTGCTCGGCATTAAATCTTCAACTATGAACACACCATCATTGTCTGAAAAAGTTGTATTTATGATAAGACCGTTAGCATCCAGCAGCTGCACTTCTACGGATGCACCTGCAAGAGGATCTCCAGTCTCACTATTAATAACCGTTCCCGAGATAGAAGAAGGATTTGGCATTAATGAGAAATTAACAACAGAAGTCACACCAGCTGTAATGATTGCTCCACTTAAGTTTGTTTGATAATCAATAATATTTGCTGTAACAACATAGCTTCCAGGGAGCAATTCACCAATCACATAATTTCCATTTGTATCTGTTACAACTCTAGAGATAAGCACATCAGAATCTGCATTTTTCACAAGTATGACTGCACCCGGAAGAATGTTTCCTTCGTTATCAAGTACATTTCCTGTAAGCAAACCAAAAATAGGCTGAAGTTCTGTGCTGATCGTTGTTGTTTCATTATCCTGAATAACAGCACCAAGCGTAACCGGTGAAAACCCGTCTGCTCCAACAATAACGGTATATCGATCTGGTGCTAACCCACTTATCGTATAATTTCCATTGCTGTCAGTAATGGTCTTCGCTACCACGATGTTATTGAGAACGACATCCACTGAAGCACCACTAATTGTACTTCCACCTGAAGAAACATCACCTGTTAGAACACCTGCTAGTCTTCTAAGTGTGACATCTACCGTTGTAGTTTGATCAGACTGAACATACGTACCGATCGTTTTTGTACCATGACCATCAGAAGAAAAGGTGATTACATACGTACCGGGAGCTAGAGAATCTACTGAGAATTGTCCGTTTACATCAGTTGTTACAGAGGCATCCGTAATTCCAGAGCTGTTTACAACTTTTAGACTTGCACCTGGAAGTGGAACACCGCTATCTTCATCAATGACTGTTCCGATGATTGAACCTGGATTTGCTAATAGATTCACATCTACTACCACAGTTTGACCGGCACTCACCGAGAAACCGACAACAAATGTTTGAAAAGCAGGTGCACTCACGCGTAATCTGTAAGAACCTGGTGCAAGACGATTTATTGTGTACTGTCCTGCCCCATTCGTCGTTGCGATTGCCACGGCGATCCCTGTACCGCTAAGAGCTTCAACTATTGCACCAGCTATAGGTCCTCCACTTCCTGTTATCGATCCACTTACCGTTCCAGGATTCGGCTGCAGTACAAAGTTTGCTATCGTTGTCTGATTAGATGGCACATTTTGCCCAATTGTTGCAGCCTGAAAATTATTAGCAGAGACCGTGAGTGTATAATGCCCTGGGATTACAGCTCCAAATGTGTAAGCTCCTGTTGGAGAAGTTGTTACACTTGCAATAACTGTACCAAGGTTATCTGATAACAAGACGGTCGCTCCACTAACAGCAGAACCTGCGTTTGAGGTAACCGTTCCTTGAAGAATTCCTGGAATAGCTACAAGGACAGGATTGATGACCGTTATCGTGCCAGATTGAATAACCACCGATTGCGCCAAGGTCGTGTAATTTGCTTTTGAGAATTCAATCGTATAAGTACCTGGTGCTATATTCGTAAGACTATACTTTCCGAATAGATCTGTTTGCGTAACGGCCACTTGTGTTTGACCCATTAAAAGTCTTACAGTTGCAGCATTTACTGGCTGAGCGTTTGAACTATCCAGTAACGTACCTGCAGCTCCACCTGTTGCTTGAACATTTACGGAAATAGAGGCAGAAGCAGGGGGCAGATCTCCTCCAGTAAAGCTATCTATACCTGTTGCCCGTACTGTATTAAGTGCTTTCGTTCCTGCTGTATAAAAGATTCCATTCTGTGCAAACTGAAGAGTCGCACTAGCGCCAGGAGCGATATTACCAACGGACCACGTAAGTGTTTTCGTTGAAGAGTTGTATGCTGTTGTCCCTTGCGAAACACTAAGAACTGAAAAGAGTGACACTACATCTAATGAAACAATATCAGTTACATTAATGATATTTGCAGCACTTTTTCCTGTATTCGTTAAGGTAATTCTTCCCGTCCACTCCCCAACCTGACCGGCTAAAGGTGATTGTGGTCCTGAAAGCAGTACTTTTGAAACCTGCAGGTTAGCTCGGACATTACCGGAATTTATTGTAACTGGATTGGAAAGTGCATTTTGAAATTGAAATTCCTCTGATTCACGTAAAGAGTCTTTATTGTAGTTGTTGTTATTTGAAGCAGTAAAAGCGACCATCCGTACAGAACTTAGAGCAGTAATACCGAGCAAGGAGAAAAATGTAGAAGCTGGAACTAGAAAATCGATAAAATAGTTTTGTGTATTATCCAATGTAGAGTCAGCCTGAACGACCCGTGCGACGTCAAAATTGATGATGGACCGAGAGTAGTTTGGATTCCCTTTACCATCCGTCCCTTCAGCAGGATCACTCCAAGAGTTCACTTGTTTAGTTGTGTTCTGAACCAAATTCACTCTTTTATTTAAACCATTAACTGCAAGAAGCCAGTCATAAGTCCCCGCTACGCCGGTCGTATTTAACAAAACACCCCATGCAAAGTTTGCAAAAGCGGTTTTGGCGCTATTTCTTGGATCTGATCGTACACGCATTCTAAAGTACACATTGATTTCATCATAAGCGAAGTAAAAGGAAGGAAAACTGGCACTCCCTACGATGTCTGTTCCTGCAGGAGAGATATCACGTATCACATCTGCATAAGGAACACCGCCTACAGTAATGGCAGTAAACTGACTATTTGTGGGAAAAGACATCCCAACACCTCCGGCAAAAAATTAACATCGATTTAATATACGCGGAGAAACCTTGCAATGATTACCATTTTTTTCAATAGCGTATCTTCACACGAAAAAAGAAGCTATTCAAAGAATCAGCTTCTCATAGTTTTAGATTGGATTCATATCACATTATTTAACTAACTTATACATCAACACATCATCCACATACTCGTCGTTGCTAAACTTAAACTCTCTTATCTTTCGCCCTTCCTCTATGAATCCAAGTTTTTTATACAATTCTATTGCCCTAGTATTGGTAGAGAACGTCGCTAACGTAACCTTTTCAATGACCGGATGTTTTTCGGCCCAAGATAATAGCTCGTGAATCAATAGCTTGCCAATCCCTTTATTTCTAAATTCTTTACGAAGCATGATGGCAAATGAGCCAGTGTGGTGCATTCTCATTCTTTCTTGTGACCGAAAAACGATCCATCCAACCACATTGTTTTCATATTCTGCCACAAGCATCGTCTCACGTTCATGCTCAAGAATGTTTCGTATCCATTCTTCATGATCTTCTGTTGCCTTATTAAATTCTTTAGATACCGCAATAAAATAATTCTGTTCAGAAATTACTTCACGTTGAATCTGAAGAATAGCTTCTGCATCCTCAACACGGACAGTCCTGATGTTTGATTTCATTTCTTGTTTAGTCGACATCGTGTTAACCTCTTTTTCTTAAATAATTATGAGTTGATGACATGATTCTCATTCATGATGGAATGAACAATATGGATAGAATCCCACTCACCGCGAGAAAATTTGATGATAGGGAATCTTCTAGGAAACAGTTTTTGACGAATTTCTTCAGGGCTATCCCCTTTATGATGTAATGTTAATACTTGATTCTGTATACCTAATAGGTAGTCGAGCTTTCGTTGTAGTGCCCTTCTTCCGTCTGGAATAAAACCTGCATGATTACAAAACACTTCCTGAAAATCATATGTTAAAACACGTTCCAATGATTGAATAATGGACGGTATGCTCTCTTCTTCGAGAACCACTTTAGTCTTTTCCATTACATATAGGTCACCTGTGAAAAGCTGCCCTGTCTCACGGTTAAGAAATGCATGATGATCCATTGCATGACCAGGAGTAGGTATTACATGCCAACGTGCATTCCTAGATTGAAATTCACTTGGCATCATTTGCGCATGAAATGGTTTTCTTCTTCCCCAAAAGAACTGCCTATATATGGGGTAATGTGCTCGTTTACCGCAATAATCAATTGTTTTTTCATCTAAATAGATTGGGACTTTCTTCGTTTTTTCAATATAACTAGCACAACCTGTATGATCTTCGTGAAAGTGCGTTATGAATACGTGATCGAAATCAGCTTGATCAATAAAAGGTTTGAAGTATTGATGTAAAGATTGCGCGCCAGTATCAATTAATACACCATCAACAAGAAAACTATATACATTCAGAGAGACGCCTTGAAAACGCACCTGTCCATTTAGATAAGTAACATTGTGAATGTCTCCAGATTGAGATGATTTTTTTAAAAACAAAACTTCCAACTCCTCGCACTCTCTTTTTCTATCGTTACTATTTAGACTCTATGAACTTTAATTCCATAAAAGCCATTATAGTCCTTCCACCCTCATAATCATGTTTTCATTAAACGAAACAATAAGGTATCCACTACAGTGTCAGATTATTGGGAAAATTGATGAAAAAGATGTCACTTAATGCTACCCTCTAGCACGGAATTTTCCCAAGTTTTATTTTTCCATTTTATGTTAGATTTAAATTACAAGTCTTATAGAAAGGAGTTTTCCATGAACGTCGGAACTAGAGAGCCCATCACACAGTCACTCGAGCGGTGGCATACAGCCATTCGGACAAATGACATACAACAATCAGAGAGTATACATAACGAGATTAAGAGTGAGATCTCACAGATCAAAGACCCGTCTACACAATTGTATTATCAATTGTTAAACAGCCGTTACTTGATCCTGAAGAAAGAGCTAACTTCTGCACACGCCATTTTAGATACGCTAAATGATGTTCATTTAAATCGAACAGATATTTTTGGGTACTATATGAACTTAATTACCGGAATGCTATTAACAGCTGAAGGAAATTATGAAGTAGCAGAATTGCGTTTTATCAGGGCATTTAACTTATTAAATGTATTAAGCAGCATGACGGATGATATCGTGCGAGCAGACTTTTATCATAAAGCTGCTGTTCTGTATTATCACATTCGTCAGCCACTCACTGCTCTGGATTATGCAAACGAAGCTTTGAAAACGTTATCTGAAGCGGAAGATTTCGAACTGCTTCAATCCGGTTGTGAAAATATTCTGGGTCTTGCTTCTCTATCTTTGAAACAATATGGGAAAGCAGAAGAACATTTTCTGTGCGCACTTGATCTCGCTAAACGCATTGATCAGTCATATACTTCACTGATCAAATACAATATTGGTTATCTGTATGCTGAACAAAACATGTCCGAACTGGCAGTACGCTATTTGTTAGAGGTATTTGAAGAAGAAGAAGCCTTTTATAAGACACACTTCTTATTGTCTCGAGAATTCTATCGATTGAATATTGAAGAAAAAGCGATACCTTTCTACAATAAAGGAATCGAGCTCGCGAATGAAGAATATTTGCATCACTTCAAAATTCTGAACGCCTTAAATCAGGCAACAGATATAAACGAGCTTGAACGTATTGTTAAAGAAGGAAATGACTATTTTAAACAACACGAACTCTTTGGTTTCGTAGAAGATTATGCTGGAGAACTTGCACAGGTCTTCTTCAACAAAGAGAACCACAATAAAGCTAGTTATTATTTTAAAGAGTCTTACGAAGCAAAACGCGCTTTACAAAAAAAGGAGGCACTAAAATGAAAAAATTCGCTGCAGGTATTATCATCACTTCACTAGCACTAACGGCTATATTTGTTGGACTATCCACAAATTCAGTTGAGCAAGCTGAGCATGGCAGAACGTTCTCCCTTTCTCAAAAATTATAAAACAAGCTGTTAACAAAAAAACGATCAGAGGTTTTCTGATCGTTTTTTTGTGTTGCCGAAATGGGAATGAAAAGCATCTTAATTCAAAACCCTAGAGTAGTTCAATCACTTAAGATTTTTAGTCATTTTAAAATTAATTAAGGAAACACCTTTGCGTACTACACTTTGAGGACAAACTACTTGGTAGCCTCGCTGTTCAAAGAAAGGTTTAGCTGTAATACTGGCATAAGTATCCAAACACACTAAATCTAATTTCCTTGCTTCAGATTCTATCAAATTAACTAATGTCGTAGCTATACCTTGCCGTTGGTAATGCTTATGAACATACAGTCTATCTAAATGTCCACTATATGTTAAATCGCAAAAGCCAACAATTTTATCCTTATTCTTAGCTACAAAAGTTATGTTTTGACTCAATGATTCCTTCCACGATTCCACTTTAGATTCTAATTCATCAAAGGATACCCAAGCATACAACTCTAGTGAAGAATAATCTTTGGCATTTACGGTATGTACAGTTTCATAAAACAGATTGATGATCTCCTCTGTATCAGTTTCCTTGTATTTTACAATTTTCAATTTCATCTACACACCTCTGTGGGGTAAACGTTATTCCTTTATTCACAATTCCTTAATCCAAACCGTTCCCATAGTGCCAATCCATGTAAGGAAAGGTATGGATAGACTTATTAACGCATCATACCATATAATTACTTTATCTCTTCTTTTTAATATCCTATCAGTAATAAAATACAAGACAGCGGCCATTAGACTATACCAAAGCAAGATTAACCCGAAAATCATATGCAATGCGCCAGAAATAATGAGTTCTGCGTTTTTATTTTCAGATTTAGTTGAAATAAATTCACCAACTTTATCACTAATTACAGAAGTTATTACACCATAGATTAATATTGCGGGAAAACTATACATCATATAAACAGGGATTATTCCAATACTAGCAAATACATAACTTAGAACTGAATTGAATCATTCATCTCCAAAGGGATTAGGCATAGAGAACCCTAAAATGATGGCATAAATCGTACCTGACAAAGAAGCCGCTACTAATTTTCTTTGTAAAATAACTTTTGTCTCCTCTTCCATTGAAAATTTTACTGCGCAACATCACTTAGATGGTAGTTTAATTGTAAATGTTGTTCCTTTTTTCAACTCGCTATGAATTGTAATTTTTCCTCCCATCTGTTTTACAATTTGGTGGCAAACAGTTAAACCCAGTCCTGTTCCTTTTTCTTTAGTAGAGTAATACGGACTGCCTAGTTTTTTTAATTGTTCTTTAGACATGCCTACGCCGTTATCTTTAATTTCGATACAAACAAAATTGTTTATATCTTTATAGGCCAATATCCTAATTTCGCCTTTCGACTTAATTGCTTCAATAGCATTCTTGATGATGTTGATCAATACTTGTTGAATCTCCAATTTAAGTCCTTCAATTTTAAGAGAGGATTCTACGTGTTGGGCAATATGTATACTGTTCAAAATGGCATAAGAGTGCATCACATCAATTGATTGTTGAATAGTTGATGTGAGATCGATGGTTTCATATTGATCTGTTTGAGGTTTAGCCAACGCCAAATACTGATTGATAATTTCCTGTGCCCGATCCAATTCTTCAATCGAGATACTTATGTACATCTGCTGTTCCTTCGTTAAATCTTCTTTTTGCATAAGTTGCATAAACCCTCGTACGGAAGTCATGGGGTTTCTAATTTCGTGAGCAACTGAAGCAGCAAGCTGACTGACGACATTCATTTTTTCCGTTCGAAGAAGCTCTTGTCTCAATTCCATCTGCTCTTTCATATTCTCAATTAAGTGCACAACTGCAATTAACGTTGCCAATACGATAAGCGAAGAACTCAACTCGAAAAAGAGTTCCTGCTCATCCCCATTTATTAGTAGTGAGATTCCTCTAGTAATGGGTATCAATGAATAGAATAAACTAATTACGGTAACCTTGCCTTTGATACCGTAGCGATGAAAAAGCTTTGTAATGGGCAATAACAATAAGCAGAGCACCATGTAGTTTCCTAGCAAAATAGCTAGATTCTGATCAGTGAAGTAACCCACCATAATAAGTGCTAAAAGACTCGAAAACCCCACCCTTTTTCCTCCGTATAAGAAGGACAAAATAATAGCAACCGATTTAAAGTCGTACTTATAGATTTCAGAATAAACGACTGGCTGACTCATCGTGAAAACTAAAATGATCAGCATAAGCAGAAAGAACTTCGAAGTAATTCGTTTTCGTTCGTCATCTCTTTCATTAAAGAATACTTGATAAATAAGGATGGTAAAAAGTATGAAGACCACGTGTAAGCACATGCTTTGGATAGACTCTAACATTCTGTTCCCTACTTCCTAAATTTACCTGACTAACATGATTTTCGACAACTTTTAAGCATATCCTTGTCAAAAAGACGAATTTTCTAGGTATTAGTATCTATTACTTCATAATAAAAAGCACTTCTCCCGCTAAGAAGAAATGCTCTAATATATAATCATCAGCATTAGAAAGCTCTACTGTATACCTGCCCCTTAAAACGCATTGCGTCCTCAGCTCGAACTCGCTGACTCTCACTTAATTCTGTTAGATCGGCCCATCTTAGGGCAGAGTGTTCGGAGCTAAGAACGATCTCGTCATCATCTGAAATCACACATCGGAATATTGCTGCATGTGTGTTAATTGAACGGTGATAATACAACCCTGTTAAAACAGGATCGATTACATTAATCCCAAGCTCTTCTCTACACTCACGAAACAATGCCTGATGTATCGTTTCACCAGGGTCGACAGCACCTCCAGGCAAACTCCAACCTTTGTTACCGTAAGTTCGTTTTAACAAAAGCACCTTATTCTCTGCATTAAATACCATAGCATGAGAACCAAATCGAAACGTATCATGAATTCCCAAGGTAATCCCTCTTCTACTTAAAATGTATTGCGAGTTATATTCTACTTAAGAACACAGATATCCTTCCTTAGCTAATGAGTTTAAGTCCAACTGCGGCACTGAGTACCATTGCCATAAAAAGAATTCTTAATCCGTTTTTTGATTCACCATAAAACAAAATTCCTACGAGTCCAGAACCTACTGTACCGATCCCTGTCCAGATTGCATACGCTGTACCCATAGGCAAAGATTGCATAGCGAGACTCAACAGAAGAAAACTGCTGCTGAACCCTAGAACAAGAACAAGAAAAGATAGGATGTTTCTCTTCTTAGCAACAAGGTTCATGCCTGTTACACCAACTACTTCAAATAGACCTGCAAACACCAGAAAGATCCAGCCCATTATTGAACCCCTCCTTCTGATATCGGTTCACCTGTCACTAATTTAAGTCCCATTACTCCTACTAGAAGAACGAGAATGAGTATAATTTTCAGTATTCTAAACGGTTCACCGAATACAAGCATTTCCATCAAAACTGTTCCACTTGCTCCTAATCCCGTGAATACGGCATACACTGTACCTACAGGAAGATGTTTGGTTGCTAAGATGAGTAGCGAAAAGGAAAAGATAATAGCGATCGTTGTTCCCGACCACGTCAAAAAATCATAAGAATGCTTTAAGCCGATTACCCAACACACTTCAAACACTGAACCTATTAATACATAAGCCCAAGCACGATTCATTACAATTCACCACTTTCTATACTAATACCACGCCAGAACACGGACCACGATTGTTTAGACCTTTTTTGCAGACGTTCTGGAATACCATAGATTAATTCAACTAGAAGTCCGTCTAACATTGTAAGAAATGCTAGAGCTGCAGTTTCCGGAGTAACATCGTGTCTCAACTCATCCGAATATTGTTCAAAAAGTGCAGTAAATAAACTTTCCAAACGATCAACAAACTTATTACTTCCAGCTTTTATCACTTCTTCATGCTTCACTGGCGGATAAAAAGACGTTCGCATAAAAAATTTCATATTATTGTTTTTCTCAAATCGCTCTAAATACTCCGTTAAAAATTTGGACAAAACTTCTCTTAATTGAAGAGATTCCTGATCTTCAATAAATTGTTTTACAAAATCAATTTCACAGTCTGTTGCTTCATGAAACGTTTGTATATAGAGATCATCCTTACTCTTAAAGTGAGTGTAGATCGATTGTTTTTTTATTCCCACTTCGTTTGCGATTACAGATAAAGAAGCACCTTCATACCCTAGTTGGGCAAACTGAATGAGTGCAGTTTGTTTCAATTGATCATATGTCATTGTTTAACCACCTTCCGAACGGTCGTAAGGTAATCTTATCACACTATTTTTTGAAGTCAACATATCGAAATGACTTAATCTTGTATCAACCCATCCAAAATGTGGTATCATTATTTTTGGTAAAATAATGAAAACAGGAAGAAGTGCGGTACATGGAGACTCCAAAAAGTAAAACTTTTATAGATAAATTGGATTATGGAATTCTATTTATACTCTTCTTACTAGCAATTATTAGCTTTATGTTCATATATAGCGGCCAACAGTCTGGTCAATATAACGGTAATTTTGTTCCTAAACAGATTTTCTGGTACACCTTAAGTACCATTTTAATGCTAGCTATAGCGCGCTTAGATTTTGAGCAGCTTAAAAGAATGTCTTGGTATTTTTATGGCATCGTATTATTTTTTATTGTGATGTTAATTTTCGCACCAGAAAGTATAGCAAAACCGATTAACGGCTCAAAAGCGTGGTATCAATTACCTTTTCTTGGCTCTTTTCAGCCATCTGAATTCATGAAGATTGCTTTGATCTTAGTTCTTAGTAATATCGTTGAATCACATAATTATCAATATATTCAACGTACGATTAAATCGGATCTGTATCTCATCTACAAAATGGGACTAGCTAGTCTTGCCCCGATTGTATTTGTCGCCATCCAGCCCGATTCCGGAATGATTATGCTCTACCTATCCATCATTCTGTCCATCATCTTCATATCAGGTGTTAGCTGGAAGATTATTTTGACCGTTATTTCACTGCCATCTATCGTCATAACAGCATTAATCGTCATCTATTTTAAATTTAATGACTTTTTTCAGACGAAACTGCTCGTCTTACTTCTTCCTCACCAAAGAAGTAGAATAAATGGCTGGTTAAATCCATTTGAATACACAGACCAAGGGTATCAAACGAAACAAGCCATTACAGCGATCGGTTCAGGTTGGTATTCTGGTAAAGGCTGGATGGAAGGTATCATGTATGTACCTGAAGCACATACAGACTTCATCTTTTCCATTATTGGCGAAGATACTGGTTTTCTAGGGACATCCATCGTAGTCAGTCTGTTTTTCTTATTAATCTACAAAATTGTGATATTAGGTGTGAAGTCAAACTATTCTTTTGGCGGATATATGTGTTCAGGGATAATTGGACTTCTTTCTTTTCAAATCTTTCAGAATGTGGGAATGAATATAGGGTTGTTGCCGGTAACAGGAGTCACCCTCCCGTTCTTAAGTTATGGAGGGAGTTCGTTATTATCCAATATGATGTTAATGGGGATCGTACTTGGAGTAAGTGTGCAAACGAATCGTTATATGTTTGAGATTGATCAATAAGATATATAAACAACGACGAGTAGAATTAATCTAGTCGTCGTTGTTTTTGAGATATTCTTCGTAATATTTGTTACTATCTGTAGACAAGATAGCGAATGAGGGTTTCGAGTGGTCCATTCAGCTGATATTTTTCCAAGAGAGAAGCCATGTATATACCCGTTAACCATATCAAAAAGGCAAGCCCAGTCACACTAATGATGCTTAATTCTCCTCCTAAACCAAAAGCGGCTGGTGATAGTAAGAGCACTAATAATGTTTCGTTCAAGACGTAAAATGTAAGCGAGCGTTTTCCTAGAGCAATGAGTGAATTTGTTAAGAGACCCTGCTTTTTAATTTGGCTGCCAAACAGCCCAAATAACGCTGCATATCCAAAACCACCTGCAATACCTGTAATAATTTGAAAGCCGTAAATGTTTCCTGCTGTAAATAAACTTGGTTTCCATACTTCATCAATCAGTACTAATGGGATCGAACCTATTAACGATATTGAGATTCCCACTAAAGTAATCATTTTTAATTCTCTTGTATATTTATGTGACTCTGTTAAAAGTCGTATTCTTCCCATCCAAATCCCTATAAGTACAGAAGGAAGGATTGGGAAAAGGAAATGAATAAGAACAGGAATAGTCGGAAAATAGATGATAGTTTCCAAAAACAACTGACTATATGACTGATCTGAAGAAAATTCATTGCCAAATCCGTAACTACCTATTTCCTTTAGGAAAAAGCCCCAAATGACCGGTATATAAAGAATAAAGACTATGGTCAAAGAAACAGTAACCTTTGCTAAGACCTTGTTATTATACATAAGTAGTCTACTCGTGAGTAAACCAGCAATTCCATAAGCCATTAAAATATCTTGCCCACCAACAACTACTGCTAATACGATTCCAAACAAGATTAAATATAATGAGCGTCGGTTAATCGTCTTCCTTGCTATGTTGGACGACTTTCCTTTCGATAATTGACTTTCGTACATCATGACCATTCCATAACCAAACAACACTGCAAATAATGGCCGTGCACGATTATCAATAAAAAGCTCACCTGCGGAATTAAAAATACTCTCAAGAGCACTCAAACTATCAGGACGACTCATGACTCCTGGATCAGATTCATATAAAAATAAAGGAGCATGAGCCAAAACGATCAATAAAAGCATAAATCCTCTTGCTACATCCAAGGAGATCGCTCTCTTTTTTTCCGCATTAGATTGGGTATGTGGATTCATTTTTTCCAAACCCTACTTTCTAATATTTATTCCACCTTATATCTTTCTTTAACGATTCCGGATCCAATTCCTCCACCAACCATGAATAGCAAAGGTCCAAAGTTCCACAGAAATTTCCCTCCAGGCAATGAAGAATCTACATTTGTAAATTTATTAAGACCTAGAAATCCTAGTTTAATGATTAACAAGCTAACACCGAGTAAGAACACTACATCAAACAGAAACTTTAATTTAGGATGAGCTAGTTGTTTACTATCTTTTATCACTTTCTCTTTTAGTTCTTCATCCGTTCTAAGTAATTCATCAATCGTTACTTCAAACAGATCACTTAGCTTTATGATAACTTCAATGCTCGGATAATTTTGTCCGTTCTCCCATTTTGAAACAGATTGCCTGCTCACAAACAGCTTTTCTGCTAATTCTTCCTGAGACCAGCCTCTCGCCTTCCTCACGCTTTTCAATTTCTCACCAAAAACCATCGATAGTAGCCACCTTTTTGTATGTATAGACTCATTATTGTGAATTTATGGTCAAAAAGTAAAGATAACTTTAGTTGCATAGATGCGCAACTCCTAGTTGCATAGTGAAATCTCCCTGTTTATGGCCGAAAAGATGTGAATATCGCATTCTTAATCCATACCACACGGGGTATGTTTACACTTAATTCTAGAAGTTTTGGAAATAATTCTAGAAATTTCGGATATATTCCGGCGAGTTTTTAACATATATCTGCGAGTCGACATTTCTGACAACAACACACTTCTATAATACCCTCACATCATTATGCGAACAAACATAATAAAAAGCACTCCTCCATTTGAAGAAGTGCTAACCAACCTACTCACTTGTTTGAAGTATCTCAGTTACTTTAACCGATTCTTTCAATTTAGGACTACCCGCGTTATCCGCAAATCCAAAAATACTAAACAACACAATCGTCATACCAAGTAAGAATTTCTTGTTTATTTTCATCTTTTCACCGCGTCCAGTTCAATTGTCGCTTTAAACAGATCACCATCAACGTCGATGTCCATGCTGCCCTCATGAAGATCTACAATGGATTTTGCGATGGCGAGACCGAGGCCAGAGCCATCTGTATGACGTGATGTGTCTCCGCGTTTGAATCGTTCAAATAATTCTTCAAAGTTACCGCCTAGTTCGTACTTCGAGACATTCTTGAATGAAACGACGACCTTTTGATTTTCTTCTGTAACGGATATATATACTCTTGTATTGTCCATAGAATACTTTAAGACGTTGCCGATCAAATTCTCAAATACACGCCACATTTTTTGACCATCCACATGAGCCAAGATCGGATCATTAGGAGTTGCTACTCTAAAAGTTAGTGACGATTCTTTAATGGTTTCACTGTATTCAGCCATGGCTTGTTGGAGCAACTGGACGATATCTATTTTATCTTTAATCAGTTCCAGATTCCCGCTAGCCATCTTAGATACTTCAAACAGATCGTCAATCAGAACCTTTAGACGCTTCGACTTGCGATCTATAATTTCTAAATAAGCATTTTGATCCTCTTTTGTTACTTCTTGTGACTTTAAGAGTTCCGTATACGTAATGATTGATGTCAAAGGAGTTCTTAGGTCATGACTGACATTCGTGATCAGCTCCGTTTTGAGCCTCTCACTTTTTGCTTCAGCTCGTTTTGAAGTTTTCACACCGTGCTTGAGTAAGTTTAAGTTTCCAGCTAAAATGGCTAGTGCTGATTTTCCCTTGTGAGGAAGATCTTGTTCCATTTGTCCTGCCGCAAGCTCATTCGTATGCTGGATGATTCTGTTAAAGTACCCGATTCTTTTAAAAAGGTAGATTAACACAGGTACAGTAAAGAATAAAAACAGGATGAAATAAACGATGAAAGCCATGGGATGAAAGAATACGACTGCAGCACCGAAACCTGACAAGAAAATAACGATAAGTAGCAGCATGATTTGTATTGCAACACTTCTATTGTAAAAAGCGTCAGAAATTAATCGGTGAAACCATTGGGCTGACTTTGAGATAAACGCATCTCGATATAACTGTTTGTTTCTCACATCACGGTAGATCCAAGTCGTTTGGATAAGAGTGATACTCACCATAAGCGCTGTGACCAAAAATTCGAATAGACCGTCACTATACATGAATGAGAATACCAAATTATCATAGTTTTGTGCGTTCATAACAATTGCCATGATTGCAAAAAACAAACTTAACAATAAGAAACCTAACCGAATATCAATAGGCACTTTGCGATAAATCTTTACTTTGTCTGATGAAGTAACCATCTGTAGTGGATGAAGTCTTCTGCCCCATAAAAACACAAGGAATAGAATCACAATACTGCAGATTGATATCATGTAAAACACCGTTTGTCTCTTCTCAAAATCATCTACTTGTTTTTGTAACCAACTTCCTTGTCCAGGAAGAGTAATGATGCCCTGAAGTGTTTTTGACTTTTGAGGAAAATATTCGTAATGATATTCTATGAAAGTATCTGGCCCACTAATACGTAGGTTGCCGTTTTCGGATGATGAAGAGTATTCTTTTGTGAACAAATTTGATTGACCTTTAAGATCTTCAGGACGATCTGCTGTCGGGAGATTTGTATACACATCTTTTGTATTCATATCCACCAAATAGTAGTTGAAACCCAAAAGGTTAGGATCATAATCAGAAATATAACTTTGTCTTTCTTTAACAAGTGTCTCTACTTCTTTTTCTTTTTCCTTCACGATCTTAGCTTTGATATGATCGTCACTTTTGAAGTTCTCCATGATATCTTTAACTTTTGCATCTCTTTGTTCTTCATAAAGTTTAACAACATCATCGTTCTTAGCAGCCTTCGCTTCATCAATCTGGTCTTCATACTGACTTTTGATATCGGCTATTTGCTCTGATAGACTTCCATAGCGCGTGCGATGTTCTTCAATCTCTTCTTTAGAAACTTTTATATTGTCCTTAAGCTCATCTTCAGAAAGATAATTGATTTCAGAAATACTTATATAATTGATAAATTCCTCAAATTGTGAGTTGAATTCTTCTGTTTGAAAATAATCCTTTTTAAAATACCAATGACCATTTTCTAAGATCGAAATGATTCCACTTAACCCAAAAGTCAACAACATGATCCAAACAACCCACTTGCTTCTATTTTTCCATTTTGTATCCAATTCCCCATACCACCTTTAAATATCTAGGATTTTTCGGATCGATCTCAATCTTTTCTCTAATCTTTCGGATATGAACAGCCACTGTGTTTTCAGCATTGTAACTTGGTTCTTTCCAAACTCGCTCATATATGTCATTAATGGAAAAAACTCTTCCAGGATAAGACATGAGCAACTCCACAATCTTGTATTCGATCGGAGTTAATTTTACTGAGTCCCCGTTTATGGCGACTTCCTTTGCTTCCTTATCAAGTGTTAAACCATTCAGATTAACTAGATTTGTCTTTCCCTCATATGTACCAAGAGTCACATAACGCCTTAGCTGTGATTTAACACGAGCGATCAGTTCTAAAGGATTGAACGGCTTTGTTACATAATCATCAGCACCGATCTGCAGTCCAAGTACTTTATCTGTATCTTCACTCTTTGCACTTAAGATAATAATCGGTATGTTTTTTTGTTCTCGTATTTTAAAGGTGGTCGAGATACCATCTAATTTTGGCATCATAATATCCATGACAATTAGATGGATCGGATGTTCGTCTAATTTCTCTATTGCTTCAATGCCATCTCCAGCTTGAACAACTGTGATTCCTTCATTTTTCAGATAGATCTCTATCGCATCTCGAATTTCTTTTTCATCATCTACAACAAGTACGTTAAATTCATTCATTTTCTCACACTCCCTTCTGCATTATAGCATGGCATATATTTGAAATTATCTTTATTCTACACAGCAATCCTTTACATTTAGTTAGCAAAAATCTTAAGACTTTCTTAAGACTCACAAGGTTCCATTATTCAAAAGATAGGCAAACAAAAAAGCGCAATTCTATTTAAAGAAATGCACTCTCTTTTAAAACACTATTAGTTTTGAGCTTCACTGTATCTTTTAAAATTATCCATGAAGGCTTGCCATCCAGCTTCTTGCATCTCAACTGGATTCGTCGCTTCGGCTTCAAATGTTTCAACGACTTTCGTCACATTTTCTAAACCGACAAAAGTAATCGTAACTTTTCTTCCATCATCTAGCGTATAAGCAATATATTCATTTGTTTTGACTTCATCATACTTCCCGCTAAAATCAAATCCAAAGCTGCCATCTTTTGCTTCCATTCTGGTAAGAAACCTTCCGCCATCTCTCAAATCGTTTTCCGCTTTTGGTGCGTGCCACTCGTCAGAAGCAAAGCTCCAACCTGTAATATGCTGTGGTTCCGTCCAATATTTCCAAACTTCTGCAACTGGTTTGTTCACGGTTGTTTCCACCGTGATGGTTACTTTATTGCTTGTTTCCATAACATAAACCACCTTTCCGTCTCTCACTTTTTATAGTTTATACCCCATTCTAATTACCTGATGCTCAAACCTATTTCAACAAAAAGATGCATTTCCCTGCTTCAAGAAATGCATCAAAAACGAAAGTTCCTAACGTATAGATGATCTTTTATTATTCAATGGCTTTCTTAGCTTCTACATACTTTGCATTAGCAAGGTTATTAATCTGTGAAAGATAATCTTCTAACTTAATTTCACCTTTAATCGATGCTTCAAGAAGACTATGAATATTTGCGTTTGGTTGCTCTGAAATACTTACCCCTGTTGGAGCTTCCCACCGTGACTGAACGTAGCCAGGTACTGCTTTTACAGGTTCAATGATAGCATTATCCAAGTTATCAAACGATGAACGAACGCCAGGAAGGTCTTGTAGTTCAAAATAGGCATCCAGCACATCTTGATCTGTTGTAACCGGCACACCATTTAGTACTTTCCCTTTTTCTGCAGCAATATCAATTCGTTTCAGATATCCTTCTTTTCCAAACGACATCCATTTTGAAAAGATATAAGCTTCTTTTGGGTGTTTCGTATTTTTTGATATTCCCATATAATCATTTGCGACAACGGTTCTTCCGCCGGGAATTCCAATAAAATCATAATCAAAATCAAGGTTTTCCTCAAAAGCAGTCAATGCCCATGTACCATCCCAGATTACACCCATATTTCCTGATGCCCAAACCTCTCCTGCATTACTTCCATCGAAATTACTTTTTTGTTCCTCTGTTAACGATTCATAAGCATAATCGTTCGTAACGATATCTTTTGCTATTTTTTGACCTTCTTTGAATTCAGTGCTGTCCAAATGATATCCTTCTTCAGTGTAAGTATACCAACCAAGTGTCTTACTTACTGCTGCAGGATACCAGTCAAGGATTGCCATTGGGTTATTAATACCCACCTTGCCTTTACTGATATTTGTTATACGTTTTACAGAATCAACGAACTCATTTATGTTTGCACCACTTTCTGGCGCATCCAAATTAGCGTCATTAAACATGTCTTTATTAACGTAATATCCTAAAAATTGCTGGCCTGCTGGTAGTGCGAATAGAGTGTCACCGTATGTTGCAGCCTTTCTTACAGCCTCAGGGACTTTTGCAAGATCAGCATCATCAGCTGACAATTTAGAAAGATCTAATAACCAGTCATTTGCTACACCTGGAGGAATTTCAGACAGCATGAATACATCAGGCATTTCATTTGCGCTTGCCGCAGCTGCTAACCCATCATTCCATTTATCATTAGGTATCGACTCAACTAATTTTATCTCGATGTTTGAATATTTTTCTTCAAACGCTTTGATCATGAGTCTTTCTATATTTTGTTCTTTTTCTGTCCCTAATCCCCAACTTGCATAAGAAATGGTTACCTTTTTGCCGTCCGCATCATTACTTTTTCCATCTTCGCTCGATGCGTTACATCCAAACAACATTGTAATCATTAAAATACTTATGGCTAATTTAAGACCTTTCATGAACACACCTCATTTCTAGTATTCTTCTTAAACGATTAACTTAATTGCTCCTGATTTATTTTGTAATCGCTTACATTTTCAGTTTTAGGTATAGGGTGAAGCATTGTTGATTTAGACATTTTAATAACTTCATCAGCCGTCACTTCTCGCTCTAATGAATCTGATAAGTAGATTCCTTCACTGATTAACATTGTTTGAAGTGCAATCTCAGCGGTCGGCAGCAGTTCCACTCTTCCTTGAAGCGCGGCGATCCAATGATCTTGTGAGGAGTCATAGGCATCCGGATTCTCTTGAAGTTGATGCCATCTATAATTCGCCGCACCTAGATCGAATGTAGCATCCATATCCATGTCACTCATCGTAGTATGATAGCTTAATGGCGTGTTTATTCCGTTTACTTGTCCGTGAAGGGATAGTCCACCTTTATTCCCTACTAAACTGCTTCCTCCCAATCCATTCAAATGAATCGCCCAGGATTCGATAATATCAAGTGTTAGACCCCCATCGAACCGAACAAATCCTAAACCAAGCTCTTCAACATCAAATCCACTTATCATTTTACGTTTTTCATCCATATCCATTTCTTGATACGTTTTACCTGTAATTGTTTTAACAGAAGGTATATTCATTAAATACAGCAATTGGGATATTCGATATACACCCATATCAAACAACGCTCCACCTGATGCCTTCTCTTTTTGATTAAATTCTTTCGTACCATATCCGTCAACAAACGGTCTACCTCGTCTTCTAAATCCGGTAGAACGAGCATGATACAGTCTGCCAAGCTTTCCTTCATCTATTAACATCTTTGCGGCTTTCGTTTCGATCCCATAGAGAAAGCTTAGTTGAACATGCAGTTGTTTACCGCATTCTTTTGCAGTATCAATCATTTTCTTACCATCCTTGTAAGAGCCTGCAATCGGTTTTTCACAGTATACATGCTTACCAGCTCTTAATGCTTCGATCGTAATCCCCGCATGTAAATTATTATGCAGACAAACATCAACTGCATCCAGATCTTCACGTGCTAACAGCTCTCGATAATCACTGTACGTGTCAGGAATATTGAACTTTTCCGCTACTTGTTTGAGTTCAATTTCATCAATATCACATGCGGCAACGATTTCTGCACCAGATATCTTTTCATAGTTTTCTAGATGAACTTTACCAATCATGCCAACGCCAATAATACCGATTCGCACTTTTTTCATAACCTTATACCTCTACTTTCTTGTGCTCGGCAGATATTAGATTTCTCCACGTATTACGAGCGGTAGCTAATTGCCATTCCACTTGACTGTATTCATTTTCTCCTGAGTGATGTTCGATGCCAAGATATCCTTGATACCCAACATCTTGCAGAATCTTGATCTTCTCTTCACAGTCAGGTATGACCCAAGCTGCTAAATGTGTATGAAAGGCATATTTTGCACAAAGTCGATCGCCGTTCTCTTTATCCACATCCCAATTATCAAAGTGCAGAAGGATACCAAATGAAGGATGATCAACTGCCTCATAAACTTTTTTAATGTTTTCAGGATCCCTTGATGCTCCCCAATGGTTTTCAGGCCCTACTTTAAAACCGCCATTCTGTGCTATTTTTGCATATTCTTGATAACGGTTCACTGTATACTCAAATTGTTCATCTGTCATTTTCAAATCTCTTCCACCCATATCGATTCTAACGGTACGTGCTCCTAAAATTTCAGCAGCTCGCAGATTTTTTAGAGCGTTCTGGTACCACTGCTCTTTAGCATTTGGATCTGGGTCCCATACCTCTGCACAGTCAACGCAAAGATTGGCAAGGGATAATTCCTTCTCATCCATCGCTTCTTTTATTTTCATGAGATAATCCTCATCATAACTAGTTAACATCATGTTCCAAATATCAGCTGAGTTCAGGTGATAACGATATTTGACACTTTCTAAATATCCAAAAAGATCTATTTTCCCTTGATTAAATAAGCCATTAAATGAATACGAAGCAACTGTATATTTCATAATGCCCTCCCGTTTAATTCAAGATTCTTGTAAAATGGAATTTGGATAATTCAAAACTCAATTTAAAAAATACCTTATACTACTTACCTTTCAGATTCACCTGAACAGTTAATGGTTTATTAACGCACGTAAATGTATTCGCCTCACCCCGCTTGATTATAGATATTTTCTGATTATTTTGATAATATCAATATTGAAGCTACTAATGGAATTAACAAAACCCTATCCATTTGTATAATTCACCAGTAATTTTTTCATTGGAGTTGAATATATGGAAATTCAAGGCGTTTATCATGACGTTAATCCTACTTGGAGGATCGGAAAAGACCGTGGATGCGCAACACTTGTTTATGTTACACAAGGTAAAGTGATGTATTGGATCGATGGAGTCAGTGTGGAATTGGTTAAAGGTGAGATCCTGTATATTCCATCTGGTGTAGATCGCGCATGGGAAAACCACGCCGATGAGAGTCACCAAAAATACACAGTGGTTTTTTTATGGGAAAGTGAAAATCTGCGGAAAATCTTGCACTATACAACTAAGAATGAGATGTATCGTTATAAGACTTTTAACACCCCTTATTTTGAACAAAGATTTTCATCACTTTTTACACAAATCCTGTTGAAGAAACCTTATTTTGAATGGATGGCAAGGTGTATATTGTCAGAATTACTCACTCAAATCGCGCAAGAATCATCTGAAGTAAGAACGGCTCCTTCAAAAGAGCGGATTGCAAACGAGATACAAGAATTTATTCTCCGCAACTTTAGAAGTAATATAACCATTGATGACTTGAGTTCACTTGCAGGTGTAACCCCTAACTACGTATCAGGGATCTTTAAGGAAGTAGTGGGAAGTACACCCATACAATACTTACACCAATTAAGAATTAACACATCCTTACATCTACTACAAAATACACAGATGACAATCAGTGAAATCGCTGAATATCTTGGGTACTGTGATCAATCGTATTTTAATAGGATGTTTAAAAAATGGATGGGGGTAACGCCGAGCAAGTATAATCATCATTACGTAATAAGTTGAAAAACGTATTCTGGTCTGCAAATGGTTAGGGTAAACTCCAGAGAGATTTTTTCAAATAAAAAAAGCATGACTCTGACATCATGCTTTCGATCGTTACTCACGCCAAAATTTCGTATATTCTGCTTTGTCCTGTATATTAAACGCTATTATATCCTCAAGCAGCTTATAATTCACTTCATCTTTCCAGCGAATACGAAACAAGCCCTTTGTTGAGCTATAACCAGACTCTTTGATACTCTCGGCAAACCGCACCATAGCTATTTCTTCAGGAGCAATGCTCATGTGTTGCTTTGCCATTGAGATACCGATTATAAATGTGCCATGATCGGTATACATCGGTGTGTTCCACTTGAATTGCGGTTCTAGATTAGGAAATTTTTGAGAGATCCACTCCAAAACCTCCTCCATTCGGTGTCTATGATCGGGGTTATCAATTCCAGCTAGGTATTGCGAAAAGATTTCCATGTAATATCTCCTTATCACTGATAAAATTTACAGAGTCTCATTACTTAACAGTTTATATGAAGATTCCTTGATAGTAAAACGCCTGTCTATTGGTTATCTGTAAAGAAACATGGCTGTTGATATACATATCGACTTTTTTTTAATCGGTAGGAATAGCTGCTCACAATTGTTACAATTTTTATTTCATTAAGAAGAACAAGAATTACAACCTACGCCCTTCACACGATCCTTCACCCTTGCTGTGTATTCGTCACCACATCTCTTACATCGCCACCAAACATTATTGTATGACGTAACGGAGACATCTCTAGGTGTTTTATGAACCCCGAACATTGTACCATTACGATCTGGATGCCATTCTGCTGCAATTTCAGGATACATATTGAATAGTGATTGCTCGATTTTCACACACTCTGGACATCGCGATTTATTTTTAATTCTTTTACGAATTCTCTCTCGCCAAACATGTCCTTTTTCGCATACCCATGCCACTTCCTCGTTTGAGTTATACACGACATCATGTGGACTTTTTCCATTGTTCACTGTAGACCATTCTTTTACAAGTTCAGGGTGGATCGTCGCCAAACAGTTCTTTTCATACGCTTTTTTGTCTGAACAATACACACATACACTTTTAGGATTATGTACTCGATCAATCACGGTTTCTTCCCACTCATGTCCTCTTTTGCAAATCCACCATCTACGAGGCCAATCTTCCTTGCTGTCAACATCTGCAGTGGTTAGATTTTTATTCAGAGTAAGATGCCATTGCTGACAGAGCTCAGGATCTGCGTCTGCTAAAGTCTCTTTTGAAATCTCATCAAACTGATACGATCTTTTTAATGCTCTTTCTTCTCTTACACAATCTGAGCACTCCAAGTTCTTTTTATATCGCTCGCGAATAGTCGCTCCCCATTCATGACCTTTTGAACAGATCCACCATATGTACTCATAGCTTCCAAAACTAGTTTGGCTAGGTTCAATACCTCGATTTTTTGTAGGATGCCATTGTAATAAAAGCTTATCCGGTAACATAAGTTGCTTCAAATTTCTCAACCCTTTCTCTACAAATCCACTAATTATAAAGGACTATAATTAAACACTTACAATAGTTAATTATACCTATTAATTCAGTTTGTGAACTTGGGAAAATGATAGTTAAAAAGACCTTATAAACTAAGGTAAACAGTTGTTTTTTTCCCAACATTGGAAGGATTCTGCATCTTACTGAGATATTGACCTATACACAAATTAAAATTCATCATACACTAAAGTGCCATTAATTTAGAAAGGAAAGTTCTGATGACTAACAAAGAGCATTGCATATGTGCGTGTTTGAAAGAGATAACTAGTGGACGAAGTATAATTGTTGTTACTGATCGAGGAGGTCTTTTTAATCTAACTTTTACAGATGTTATCAATCATTGCGTTAGAGGAATTGATCCATTAGGAAGACCACAAATAATTGATTGCGAGTGTATCGCTGGAATAGATCTAAGACCAAGTACAGGTGGGAACTTAACTCTTCAATCTGAAGCAGTAATTGTTTGTAATGGTTTTATTAGTGGAACAGTTTCGTGTAATGGCATTCCATTAGCAGGAGTACCTGTTACTTTTACCGATGATGTCGCTGCTGGTTTAACATATACGCCAAATCCAGCAATCACAAACTCATTGGGAAGAATTCTTGTAGAAGTTAATATTCCAGAAGGTACCGCTGAAATTCCCGCTAATATTATTGGTACAACTGTTATAAATGGTGAGACCATTTCGGCTATAGACAATTGCATGGTCATGTGCCCTTCCTCACAATGTTCAATCGAATTAACTTCATCTGGTGAGAGCTTCGATTGTACAGGTAACGTTTTTGCAGTAGTTACTTGTGGAGGTGTGCCAGTTGAAGGTGTTACAGTAGACTTTCTAAGTGATAATCCCAACTTCACGCTCAATCCACCATCCGATGTGACTGACTCTCAAGGAGATGTCGCTGCAGGTATAAACATCGCTCCTAATACACCTTCCCAAACTGCGAATATTACAGCTTCAGCAACAGTAGGAACTCAAACATTAAGCACAACAATATTGGTTTCTGGCCAATGTGCGAATACTTGTGCTCTAACATTATCAGCAGCTTCTGAGATTGATTGTACTGGTGTACTAACTGGTACTATATTATGCGGCGGTGTACCTCAATCAGGTGTAACTGTGTCCTTTATACAGTTTCCTGAAGCTGTTGCTACTATTCCTGCAGCAACCACAGATGCTTCAGGAAATTTCACGACCAACATAACCGTTCCACCTGGTACTGCTTTAACTTCAACCATAGTGACTGGTTCAGCAACTATCGGGATTCAAACGGTCTCATCATCTATTGACATTGATTTTAGTTGTCGTGCAACAAATTGTCCATGTAAGTTCAGACTTGGTGTACGAGGATCTAGTGCCCCAGCTACTGCAAATGTAGTGAATCAAGGCGTTCCTTCAACTGTGACCGGTAGCATAAATGTAACAGCGAACCAATGTTATGGTAGAGGTGAAAGATGTGATCCGACGGTTGACAACTTTAGTATCTCATTCTCAGGAACAACGTTTACTTTCAACTTAGCTCAAGGTAGAAGAATTCGTTTCACTTGTATCGGTGAAAGAGCAGCGACTCTAGAAGGAACAGCTATTGCTACAGGATCTTCTACCATTCAAGGGCTCTTTGACGTTTTCATCGGGTTCACTCGTTCAGGCAGCACAGCAACGTGGAACATCCTTGCTACCAATCAAGCTGGCGATTCCTTCAGTACTACCTTTACATCCGGTATCTCATCAGAAACAGAGATTGAAGATTGTGATGATTAAATTCACTCTTTAATAAAGTCGAAAGCTCTTCTTCAATAGTGAAGAAGAGCTTTCTGAATTTTATACAGTCTTGTTATCAGAGTTTATTAACGCTAACTCTTCCAGAAAAGAAGGTTGCTCCCCCACCCATATCTGCTATGCGATCAGGGGTTAGAGAATTGACTAGATGTTTCGTATCTTCATCTGCTCCCCAAAGACCTTGAGTAACGGCAACACCTCGTAGAACATTATCACCAACGCTCGCTTTTAGTACACATTCTCCTTGCTCATTCCACACTCGTACCTTATCGCTATCTTTTACTCCTGCCAGATCAGCGTCAAACTGATTCATAACAATTACAGGTTCTTTTTCAAGTCGCACATGTTTGTCTTGATTTGCAAACGTTGAGTTTAAAAAATTATGGTTCGGTGCTGCAATAAATTGAAGAGGATGGTCAGAATTATTACTCAAAGGGATATATGTCGGCAGCGCTGGATAGCCGTCCTGTTTCATCTTCTCAGAATATAGTTCTATTTTTCCGCTCGGTGTTGGGAGCTTAGTTGGAAATTCCACCTCTGCCTTTACATATTGTTTTTTACTCAATACGTCAAAATTTATTCTTTGAATATAGGGATTCTCTGTTGAATCTAATGCTTGGTCAATTAGTTCTTCTTCTGTATCATCAAATGCCGTATCTGAAAAATCCATGCCTTTAGCAAGTAATCGAAACACCTCTACATTAGACTTCGATTCTCCGTAAACTTCAATCACAGGCTGTTGAAGCTGAATGTAATGGTGCCAGTACGACGTGTAAAAATCTGTATTCTCAAAAGAAGACGTAGCTGGTAATACAATGTCTGCATACAATGCCGTCTCTGTTAAAAACAAATCATGTACCACCGTAAATAGGTCTTCTCGTTCTAATCCTTTACGAACCTTATTCCCTGCAGGTGCAACCACAGCAGGATTCGTCCCATATACAAAAAGTGATTTGATGGGAGGATCTAAAGCAAGCAATGCTTCTCCAAGCAGATTCATGTTTATCACACGTGTATTCTTTTTTTGCTGCAGATCAGGTCGTTGAAGGTTAGCAGTGTTGAACGCAAGATAAGCCGAATTTCCTTTGATCGCCCCTCCACCTTTAACGGCCCATTGACCTGTTAAAGCCGGCAGACAAGATACCGTTCTCACAAACATACCGCCATTATCGTGATGCTGTGGACCGTTTCCAATCCGTAGAAACGCAGGAGACGTTTGGCCATACATCCGAGCAAGCTTTAGTATATCCTCTACAGGTATTCCCGTGATGCTTGAAACTGTAATAGGGTCATATTGTTCAACATGTTCACGGAGCTCTTCAGATCCAACGGTGTACTGTTTCAAAAATGAATGATCCACCATGTTCTCAGCAAATAGAATATGCATCAAGCCTAATGCAAGAGCCGTATCGGTTCCTGGTAAAATAGGGATGAACCAGTCTGCAAATTTAGCAGTTTGGTTTTTATGGACGTCAATGACGACAATCTTCGCTCCATTTTGTTTACGTGCTTGTTGTGCAAGTGATACTTGATGCATATTCGTACTAACAGCGTTAATACCCCAGAAAATGAACAGTTTGGAATGAACCGTATCTTCAGGATCAATTCCATAGCTGCCGCCCATCGTATACTTGTAACCGGCTGCCCCTGCTGAGTTACAGATGCTTCGATCAAGCTCTGAAGCTCCTAGTCTATGAAAAAAACGACGGTCCATTCCTTCAGCAGCAAGATTACCCATATTCCCATAAAAGCTATAAGGTAGAATGCTCTCGGCTCCGTCTTTTTGAAGCAAGTCCTTCCATCGCGCGGTGATGGTGTTAATGGCTTCATCCCAGCTTATTTGTTCAAAATGTCCTTCACCTTTCGCTCCAACACGCTTCATCGGATATTTTAAACGCTTTTCATCATATAATCGTTCAGTCATATTTCGAACTTTATTACAAATAAAGCCCTTCGTGACCGGATGGTCCGGATCACCTTCCACTTTTACAATTTTTCCGTTTTCTTTATGGAGGAGCAACCCACACTGATCGGGACAGTCTAAAGAACAGACCGATGGAAAAATACCGTTGGGACTATCTACAAAACTGGTCATATGTGTTCTCCTTTCCAAGATGTCAGATTCATTTTATTCCTTCATTTCAACATTAAATTTTCAATCTGAAATTTCAAAATCAGGGTTCCAAACGACTTCCCACAAGTGTCCATCTGGATCTTGAAAGTGACCAGAATATCCACCCCAAAACGTTTCGTGAGCTGGATCTGTTATGATGGCTCCTGCACGTTCCGCTTCTTTCATGACCTTATCAACCTCTGCTATACTTCCAACATTATGACCGAGAGTAAATTCAGTAGGGTTTGGTTTTCCACCTGAAACCTTAGACTCATGTGCCAAATCTTTGCGGTTCCAAATGGCAAGCTTTAATCCCTGTTGCAAATCAAAGAAAGCTACAGCTCCATTCTCAAACTCTTTACCTATAATACCTTTAGTCGAGAACCCTAAACCATCTCGATAAAACTGTAGCGATCTCTCTAAGTTTTCAACGCCTAACGTAATGACCGTAACTCGTGGTTTCATCGTCTCATCTCCATTGAAATTTCCTTTTATCTATAAGAATCTTGCGTTAAACATATTAAAAAAGCAGTCATTTATAAGAATGATAAACGATCCTCTTTAAGGCTTATACCATGCATTTCTGCCCATTCAGCTGTAGAGCTCCATAAGTCACCAACAAAGCTTTTTAGTTTTTGTACATCTGTATGTAAGGATAATACTTCTTTAATGTTCATTTCATAATGGTTCGGCAAACTAGGCAGTTTAAATGATTCTTCGTACATGGATCTGCTCGATAAGAATTTGTGATTGTTTTTTAATCCAACCAACATGGTTGCCCAATAGGCGATTTGGCGTGCCTCGTGTGCTGCAATGATAATGTCTGTATCCTTTAAAGTAAAGACTTTATATACATGTTCATACATATCCGCAAGAGCATCTTTCATTAAAACATTGAAATTTGTATGCAACTCAGTTTCCACAGCTAATTTTTTTAGCGAATCATATAGATTTGTCGAATCATAAATGATTTTACACGTGAACAATACATCACCTTTAACGCACCATTCATAGTCTATGCTTCTGGCTTTAGAATGAATTTTCTCAACCGTATTAAAACTAATACCGACGAACATTCCTTTATAAAAGAAAGGGTACCATTCACTTTCTTTGCCCTTTACTACCACTCGTAACTCCAAGTCAGACTGGGGACGATCGGTTCCCTTAGCTGTTGATCCTTCAACCGCGACAGAAATCAAACGTTCTCCATACTTTCTTAATAGCGTTTCAAAGATCTCATTTGCAACATGTATTCTATTCTCTGTAGTAAATTCTTGAGGTTTCCATCTAGTCATTGGTGAACTCCTTTGAAATGCTTTTTACTTTTTTGACGCTTTTATAATAAATGTGGCTGGAACAAGGTTTGCTTTTTGAGTGGAATACCATCTGGACGGATTCTCCGAGGGCTCTTCAGGTAAGTAAACATCATCTATTACTTTTTCTATCATAAAACCTGCTTCGATTAAAGCATTTATGTAGGTGCTTAATTTTCTATGATGAATGACAGCTAAATTCTGCCAACCTTCATTATATTCCGGGCCTTCATTCACATAAGATTTGTTAAATATGAACGTAGACTGTTCCTCTTCGTATTTTAATCGATCATGAAGAGGATGTTCCCAGCTGAAAATTAAAACGCCGCCTGGTTTAAGATAATTATAAATATTTGCGAACGTAAGACTTAATTTTGTTGTCCCGCCCAAAGCATAGATCGAATAAACAATATCGAAATAATTGCTTGGTAATCCCAGGTTCTCCTCCATAGGTGATTCTATCAATGTAACCTCTACTTGTTGATCGTGTAAAAGGTTTCTAGCTGTCTCAATCTGCTTCGTACACATATCTAGTCCCCATAATTCTTTGGCACCTTCTCTACCCATATATTGCAGTGAATGGCCACTACCACACCCTATATCCAACACCTTCTTACCTTTTATTGAGCCAAATAACTTTAGTTGCTCTTCATTAAAAGCAAAAGGTCCGTATTCTGGAAGTGCCGTTCTACCAAAAAAGCGTTCGGCTGATACCTCCCACCTTTGTTTATTCATTTTTAAAATTTCAGTTGCTTCCAAAAGTTCCACTTCCTTTAATGTGTGTTTTTTCGATTATTCATCGTTTCTTTAGTAGTAGCTGATGGTTAATCATTGTATTGAACATCTAGCACCAGCTGATTTAATCTCCCCGCAATTTTTAGGTTGTTTTTAACTCCATAAAATCACGGTTGGGAATACAAAACCAAGCGCGAAGCATATAACTGCTGCAAATTTTGTTTGCCTGATGGTGCGATGATTATTTAATTTCAAATAATAAAAATAGGACAAGGTAAAATAAAAACACATCACCATTGATAAAACAGAAATAATTAAGAATACATTACTTGCAATTAAACTCATTTTCTCTACACCCCTAAATCAAATACCATTTCTATTTTTACAACACTATAATTTCCATATAAAAAAGTGCATTCCTTCTATGAATGCACTTTGACTGAAATATGTTTGATTAAGATAAAAAAACAGTGTACACATATAAAATGGTACACCACATTGAACCTTATTAATTTGAAGAATCAGTTACGTTACCGGACTTTTTCGCAGGTGCAAACCATCCGATTACTGCAATACCCACTAACACACCATAGAAGATAATCGTCCAAACCGTACTATGTGGAAAATCGTGATCTAATACTCCAATATCATTATGAGCAAGTGTAATGACCGCAAGTTTTACACCTACCCATGCAACGATCGCATAAGCTGTTGTTTCTAAAGCTGGTCGTTGATCTAGTAACTGAACAAACCAAGTTGCTGCATACTTAATTAAGATCAGACCCGCAATTCCTCCGAGAACAACAACTATGAATTGTCCACCATCCATACCACCGAAGTCGCCAAGAGGTGAATCTGGAAGTCCTAGTGCCAATGCAACGGCTGCTAGAATTGAATCGATTGCAAACGCCAAATCAGCGATAGCGATCTTACCAACTGTTGGCCAGAAACCTTTTCCTTTTGCTTCTTCTTCTACTTCTTCTTGGATCTTCTCATTCTCTTTACCGAATTTAGCTTGTATTACATGCTTTAATCCGAGGTATAAAAGATAAGCTGCTCCGATCGCCTGTATCTGCCAAACGTTCGCGATGAATGAAATGGCAAAAAGTGCACCAAATCTGAAAACGAACGCCATAAGAATCCCATAACTAATGGCCCGTTTCTTCTCATCCTCAGGTAAATGTTTTGCGATAACCGCTAGTACAAGGGCATTGTCAGCAGATAACAAACCTTCTAGTCCAATTAATATCAATAATGCCCAGCCGTACTCTAACCAAATTGAATCCATCCATGAATCTCCTTTCAAATCATACAAATAATATGTAATATCCATAGAATGACCATTTTAGTCGCAAGATACTCTTCGAGAATATACTTGCACTACTAGGAACAACTCTATACTTACAAGATTATATATTATTTTTTAGATTTTTACCTTATTTAAGCGAATTTAAAACTTAACAAAGTTAGATATTTAAAGGGTTTATCTTGTTTTTTCCTCATGGGTCTTTCCACTGAAAAACAGAGAGGATTTGCTCAAATACTCAAAAAACGAGGTGCCTAAACTAGGCAACCTCGTTTACTATGGTGATTAATTGTTATCATTCTTATCAACGACAGCTTCACCTGTTACAGCATCTACGTTAACGTCTACATCCTTACCGTCTTTTTGAATCTCAAACTCGTAAACATAATCATCATCAAGACTCATTTCTTTTATAGTTCCTGATACTTTCTTCAGTGCAATGGACTGCGCTTGTTCAGAAGTGATTTTAATTTTTGCAGGATCTATCTGATCATCGCGATCCGAGCTATCATTGTCATCACCACTATTGTTATCGTCATCACCATCATCGTCGTTGTCATCTTGATCTTTCATACCTTCTTCAATTTTAGAGATCTTACCGGTTTCAGCCGCAATATCAAGATCGTATTCCTTGTCTCCGTTATGAACCTCAATCTCATACTTGTCTTTTAGACCATCTCGATCAAGTTCCATCTCTGCAATTGTTCCGCCCTTTGTTTTTTCTAAAGCGATTTCTTTTGCTTGTTTCTCTGAAATTACATTCTTAGCAGCAAACGCGCTAGGTGTGTTTTCTACATAAATATATGTTCCTACTCCAATACCACCGACTAATACTGTACCTGCAATAATTTTTGTTAGTTTTTTCATTTGTTGTTTCCTCCTTGTTTTTAACTATAACCATATAATAGACAGGTAAAATGAGAACAAAGAGAAGAGAAGATTAGAAAACGATGAGAAAAGCTGGTGTTTTTCTCAAAAAAATAAGAACGCTCTAGATTAGAGCATTCTTAGTCATTATCTTTTGTTTCCATCGTTACAGAGTTTACCTCACCCGAAAACGCATTTATGATTACTTGTGCTTCTTTCGTTTTCGTTTCAATCTCAACTTCATAAACGATCACACCGTCTTCATCATCTAACTCAATATCTGTGATGGTCCCTTTTACTTCTTTTATGGCGATTTGTTTGGCATCTTCTTCTGTTATTTTTGTGTTCGGCTCAGCCGGTTCATCTCCAGATTCAACCTCGTTTTTACTCTTGATATCCCCAGTGTTCCCGTTAATTTCTAAACGATATGTTTTCCCTTCATTCTGGACAGAAACAAGATAGACTTTGTTTTCTTCATTAAATTCAGCAGACATCACTTCACCGTGGTTGGCAGCTATTTTTTCTGCTTCATCCTTTGTAATACGTTTTCCTGGAGATTCTTCATCTTCGGTTCGATTCATGTCGAGAATTTCTCCAGAAACCGCATCAGACCAGATCACATATACACCTTGTTCACTTTTCAACACTGTTTTGTATTGCCGTGTATCTTCTCTATTCGTTAATTCTGTAGATAGAATCTCTCCTGGATATTTTGCGCTTACGATTTGGTTCATTTTCTCTTTTTCTAATGTACTACCTTGGTTTCCGTTCACCCACTCTCTTGTTCCGAAGACAAGAAGGAGAATAACGACTATTATTCCAGAAATCATAGCTGTTTTTTTGTTCATACGTATTCCCCCTTTACATGAATTTTCTCATGTAAGAATGAAAGCTCCATAAGAATCAGATGAGAAAGTGATGAGAATTAACTCTGTTTCACAGGAATCTCCATTGTAACCGTTGTTCCCTTTCCTTCTTCACTCACCAGATGAAGCTTCCCTTGGTGAGCAGAAACGATTTGTTTCGCGATGGAAAGTCCTAGCCCTGCTCCACCTGTATCACGGCTCCTAGCTTGATCTACTCGAAAGAATCGATCATAGACTTTTTCGAGATTTTCTTTAGGAATGCCGATTCCATAGTCTGTTACGGAGATACTGACAGAGTTTCCTTGTTTGGTTAACTCCACTTCAATTGACTTCGAGCTATACTTAATGGCGTTATCTAAAAGGATGATAAGAACTTGCTTAAGTTTTAATGAATCACACTCTATATGGATTTCATTTATGTTGGATTGAACATGTATTTCACGTTCGTACGCCTTGTTCATATTCTTAGTTGCATTTTTAGCCATTTCAACCAAATCGGTTTGTTCAAGTTTCAGATCCACTTGCGATTCATCCCTTGCAAGAATTAGCATCTGCTGGGTTAACTCTTTCATCCGAATGGATTCTGAGTGAATCGCTTCTACAGCTTCTTCTAAAATTTCTGGCCGACTTCCTCCCCAGCGCTTCAGCATTTTCGCATAGCTTTCAATTACAGTAAGCGGCGTTCTCAGTTCATGTGAAGCATCAGATACGAACTGTTCTTGCTTTTTGTAGTTGTTTTCAAGAAGGTCCATCATATGGTTAAAGGTTCTTGCCATCTTATTCAGTTCATCATTCGATTTCTTATTGATCGTGATCCGCTTATACGTCCCACGCTTCTGGTTTTCTTCCATTGTTCGCGTTAAGTTGCTGATCGGTACTAAGATCAACCGGCTCAAGAATCGCCCTCCTATGTAAGAGGGAATTAAAATGAGTAATGAAGCTAGGATTAAAACGATTCTTAAAATCTGCATTGTGTTTGGAATGGATGTTTCTCTTTCGATCAACTGTAAAGAAACAACCTCCCCGTCCGTCCAAATAACCGGGTGTTGAGAAACCGTAAATACCATTCCATCTAACTTCTTAACATCACTGTATTGATTAGATCTATAGATCGGTTTGATTTCCTGAACCTTATCGTCATCAGTAATTCTTGATGAAGTAGCAGTTACACGGTTATCACCAGTTATAATTCGAATCATTGAATCTGCAGGAAGGTAGGCACGCAAAAGCTGTGTCATGTTCATTTTTGCCTCAGAAGACGTTTTAACCGCTTCCGTTAAGCTCTCCATTCTTGTCTCTGAACCTTCTAAAGCATTATCATATAGATTCTTTTGAAACAATAGATAAATGCCACTATTAGTGATAAGTAGAATGATTAAAAGCCATACCGTTGAAAACAAGGTTATCCGATTTTTTATGTTCATGGGTTACTCCTTCATCGTGTAGCCTACTCCACGAATCGTATGAATATAGGGGTGCGAGAAAGTAGAATCAATCTTCTTTCGCAGATAACGTATGTAAACATCTACAACATTGGTATCGCCATAATAATCATAACCCCATACCTTAGATAAGATCTGGTCACGGTTCAACACCTGGTTTTTATTTCGCATCAAGAAAACAAGAAGATCAAACTCCCTTGGTGTTAACTCAATTAAGGAAGAATCACGCTTAACGTCCCTTGTTTTTAAATCAACGGTCAGTTCACCTAGCTCAAACATTTCGCTTTCTTGATCTTCTGTGTAGTGTTGATTCATGCGAAGAAATGCACGGATTCTAGCTAACAGTTCTTCAATTTCAAATGGTTTAGTCACATAATCGTTTGCCCCAAGATCAAGTCCACTCACTTTATCTGGCAAGGCATCTCTGGCCGTTAATAAAATGATTGGAATATGACTCCCTGTCGCTCTGATTCTTCTAAGAACCTCCAAACCACTTAGCTCAGGCAGCATAACATCAAGTAGGATTAGATCCCACTTACCAGATTTAAACTTTTCTAATCCTTCCATGCCCGTCGTAGCTGTTTCGGTTTCGTATCCTTCGTGTTCTAGTTCAAGTTGAATGATTCTTGCTATCTTTTTCTCATCTTCAACAATCAGAATTTTTTCAGCGCTCATCGTTGTTCCTCCCAAGAAAGAAGCTTGTTAGCATTATTATAAAGGAAGTTTGTAGTAAGTCCACGAATGATTCCCTTTTATATGGAACGTAATGAATCGACGAGTTCCAAAAAAAAAAAGAGACCCAATGAATAAATTTATCAGATCTCTTACATAAACTTCTCTATAGACTTACTTTCATAGTTCGCAAAGAAATTGAGCAATTTCTTTAACCCGATCCATTGTAATTCCTTGTACTTGCTCAATCGATAACGGGTGATCAGTAGGCTCGAGCTCAATAAAAGGTCGCATATTTTGTGAGCGGGTATGTACATTCGTTTTTAAATTTACCGTTTCAGGATACATGGGAAGATGTGTAGATAACCACCCAAACATCGGATCCAGTTCTTTACTATTTGGGTCATCCCATTGCTCTAAAGTACGTTCAAAGTTTTCTTTACTAAGTGACACCCATACACCCCATACAAAGAGTTCAGTAGATCCAATAATGGGAATCTCAATACAACCTCTTATGAAGAAATGTTCACCGTCCATTACACAAAAATCATTAGTAAGTTCAAAATGCTTTTTTCTCTCTTTTATTGTAGCTTCTTCATAATATACAGGTGCTTTAATTCCATAATTTAAGGGAAGTTCATCATGATATTTTCCACAACATGTGCATTGGTATCCGCTAACTAAATCTGTCATCAGATTGCTCCTCAATTAAGATAACTTAAGATCTTACTTTTTAAGAACAACAGGAGATTCCCACCCGTCATATTCACCATTATGTTTCTGAGATATTTCGATAATTAGATTTGTTACACAATCGATCAAGTCGTAATCTACACCGTCTTCTCGAGAGATTTTGATGTTAAATGTTCCTTCTTCATTCTTTTCTTGTTCGAAATCCTCCGTTTTAAATCCTTCTTTAATAATGTCTTGTTCAAATGCTTTTAAATCTTTTAATGTACGAAACTCAATCCAATGCTGAATCTCTCTGAGTCGTTCTAGATCGTCATTTTCTTGCTCAAGCAATTCCACTAAATCACGGTTACTCATCTGTTGAAGATGAAATTCATTTGGATAAAGGAATTCGTAATAAAATGACCACGGTTCCTCTTCTTCTATACTTGAGATTTCCGTTTCGTATTTATTATTATCAAAAATAGCGAATGTCAGTTTATCTATAATTTTGATCTGTTTTTCTTTTTTAGCGTAATAGAAGAATTCTCGTGTTCCATTCGTAGTTAATCGTCCAACTTGAATGATATCTTTATCATACAATTTTTCCATCAAATCGTATTCAAGCTCACCAAGTAATTCATCTTCTAATTCTTCAGGGAAACCTAACTCAGTAGGGGACTTAATAGTAAGTTTTACTGTAAACAACCAATTGTATTTCTTAATATTAATTTCTTCAGTTACATCCAAATCAACAACAAATGAAGCAAGATTCCCATCCAATTCATCGATATAAAAATTCCAGTTATCAGACATGTGATGACTCCTCCTTTTCTTAAGTATACGAAGGGCTAATATTTCTATCTATAGTTCTATTTTCCTGATGAAATCTGGTATTCACCTAATCTATTACATTCCTGAATAACTAAAGGAATTTCCAACAAACCATCCACTATATAATCTGCTTCAACATCTTCCCAATGAGCATCTCTCTTCCAAATCCCTTTCATCCCAACATCTTGCGCAGCTTTTACATCATTCTCAGGATGATCACCTACAAAAATAGCCTCATTAGGAGATACTTGTAGTTGCTTTAAGGCTACATTAAAAATTCGAGGATCTGGTTTCTTTATCCCTTCCCATTCAGATATTAATATCACCTCAAAATATTCTTTGATTCCTAACGCATTTATATTATCAATCTGAAATTGTCCAAATCCGTTTGAAATAATTCCCAGCTTGAAGTTATTACGTTTTAAATCCTCTAACATTTCAATAAGATGAGGAAATGGAAGGCAGTGGTTCTTAAATTCATTTATGTAATCAGAAAGAAGATCTTCCCACGAAGGTTCAGGTAATGAAAATTCATAAACGATCTGCTGATATACTTTATCTTTCCAAACATATCCTCGGTTATCTAATTCTATAAATCGTTTAACATACATGTCCTTCGTTACATAACCTTTTAGCTGCGGAAATCTGTTGTATTGTTCTTCAATAAATAGTTTCACAGACTCATCACGATCTAATAGTGTACCATCTAAATCAAACATAGCAGCTTTTATCATTTGTAGCAGACACTCCCCTAGAATCATTTTTTCACATTGTTTATAAATAATCCAAACTATTAAAAATCAGTATGATTCCAACGATACACATGATCCATGAAAGAGCTGAACCAGAATTCTTAACCAGGCTTTCACGTAGATTTTTTAAAGGTTTATCCATCCATCTACCAAACAAAAGATAAATGAAATACAACAAGAGCGGTGGCAATACCATGATTAAATTGTATCCAGCTAATATAGAAACCCATTCCATACTTGAAAGATTAGTAGTAGATAAAATACTGATCGCTGCAAAGTAAGGAAAAGCGGTTCCTACTTCAATAAGTGAAGTTGACAACCCAAGGATTATGATAGAAATCAAACGTTTAGACTTTGGAGTAGGCAGATCCGCATTTTTCTTTGGGGGAACATAAAAACTAGCAATAAACAAAATTACCCCAATGAGAAAGATAATCCAGCTTATGGTTTGATTTTGAAAAATGTTAGAGACACTTTCAAGCAAAGTTGATATTCCTAACATGAGTGAAACACCGACTAAAAAATAAAAACCAGCAACGGTTACTAGGTAGAAGAAAATACGGGATGTTCGTTTCTCTTTCTCGTTTAATAGGAGATATACCGTAACCCCTATTGTCGCAGGACTTAGCATATCTAATACAGCTAACCCACCAATTAAAAGAAGTAGATCTACAGTCACCAAATTCCTCCTCTATTCAGAATGAGCCTCAGACTTTTTCGTTATAAATATTTCATAAGCGGAGTTCATAAATTGAAGTAGATCTTGATCAATGGGATATAACCCCAGTTTTTCTGATTCTGTTTCTGACATCCTCATTTCCCATAATTTATCTATGAATTCCTTTTCACCATCAAATGCTTCTAGTCTCTTTTCTTCCATTCTTCTTATAATGTTTTGAACCTTAGGAGAACTTGGGTCTGTATGTACAAACCGTTTTAACTGCCCAATAAGAGCAATCCATTCTAAAGAATCTGCGTTGTCGCTAGTCATGTTTGGAACCTTATCCCAAAGCTTTAATTCTCTTTCTTTAAACAATGATTTTCTATATTTCTGCTGAAGTTCTTTATTGCTATTGGCTAATTGCATGACCTTTTGTATGGCAATCTCATTATTCTCACCTTCAATTGCCATGCCATGTATTAATTCCCGTAGCGCACTCTCCATTTTGTTTAAGTTTTCTTGCTCTTGTTTTATATAAGAAAGTTGATTTCTTAGGCTATCTGACCAATCCCAGTCACTCGAATTCAGCATGTTCTTAATCTCGTTCAAACGAAATCCAATCTTTTTCATGAATTGAATCTGTTGCAACTTCTTTAAATCACCATTGCTATATAGACGATGTCCGCCTTCCGTTTTGGATGTTGAATGTAATAATCCTATCTGATCGTAGTGCCGCAGAGTTCTGACTGTGACCCCTGTCATCTCACTTACCTTATGAATGTGCAGCAATTGATAAACCTACCTCTCAAGATCTATTGTTATTTTATAAAAGTGTTCAGCAAGTAACCTGCTCCTAAACCAATGAGAACACCAGCAAACGCTTGATCTATAATTAAACCAACTCCAGCTCCGATAATGACACATCCATAGATAACAACATCTTCACGTTTCATCTCATCATCCTTTTAATGTAAGTCGTTATCTATTAGTATACAAAATGACGTTACGTCAGTTTCAAGTGCTAATCAGCATTTATTTCATAATGTGTGGAGAAATTAAAAAAGATCTATCAACTGAGGATAGATCGACTAACACTAAACGTTCATTCTCTCTCTTGCAGATTGACTCTCTTTCGTTACAGCAGCTAATGAATAAGCTTTTCCGAGTCCAATGCTTGGCATATTGTTATAGATGGCTTCAGCCCCACGATTTACAATTTTATAGCTTTCGTGGAATATGCCAACACTGCCATCGTTACCAATTTTCTTGTTGAATTCTTTCCATGCTACTAAGTGCGTTTTACTATGTGCATAAGCTTCGAGTTGATCAAAGCTTCTCCAATATTGAATGAGTGTTACTCTTCTCCAACTAAAATGAAATTCTGTATGTAGGAAGCCGATCTCTGGGTTTTGATACAATTCTCTTATCATCGGTCCCATTGCTTTAAATACAGGTATCCACTTAGAAAATGAAAGCAACTTATTCACTCGCATACCTATTACAAAAACGACAAAGTCTCCTTCCACTACTGCCACATGTCTACCCTTATGAATTATTGCCACAATCTTTATCCCCTTTATAATCCATTTACTTTAAATTAACATTAAATGGAATCTAATGTTAGAATAAATTCATACAATTAAAGTGGATTTTTTGTACCGGAAAGTAAAGGATTGACCACATATTATGAAAAGGATGAGTGGCAAATATGAAGAATACACCTTCAAGCATTACGGGTGAAACATTTGGGGCTAGCTTTTTAAAAGGCGATTTCCAAACGATCTATGAACAAACTTTAAGGAACTTCAAAGAAATGGTTACGTTAGAACAATTTATTGATTTATCGTCTTCGTTTAATTTAGATGTCCAATACTACACTCTTGAAAACAATACACTTCTTACCAATCATCTAAGGCACTTTTTATGGGTAGACAACGAAAGAGAAAAAGCGATCAGTGTTGTTTTTGATGAAGAAAATATCATCCATGGTATTCTACTTGCACCATTTATCACCTTCCCTGAAACGGACGACGAACTAACTAAAAACACTTACATGATGCCAATAAATGAAGAATGGTTTGTTTTTTGGGGAGGTGCTAACCAATTTATCAATTATCACTATGAGGTTGAAGAACAACGCTATGCTTACGATCTCGTCATTGTTAAAGATGGACAATCTTTTAAAGACGCACCAACATCCAATGATAATTTTTACGCGTTTAATAAAGAAGTAATTGCTCCACTTGAAGGAAGAGTTGTAAAAGTAGTAAACTCTATCGATGATAATATTCCAGAGAAAACGAATGCTTCTAAACCTGAGGGGAACTATGTGATCATTCAACATGCAAACGATGAGTATAGCCTGATTGCTCATTTTAAACAGTATTCAATCGTAGTTGAGGAAGATCAAGTTATCAAACAAGGTCAATTGCTTGGATTATGCGGAAATTCCGGAAACTCTTCTGAGGCTCATATTCATTTCCAGGTCATGAACTCACGCGATCATAACAAAGGTAAATCTATTCGAATTCGGTTTCATGGTGATTATGAACCGATACAAGGAAATCTTGTTACCCCTATACAACGGTACTCTGCTACACAGAAATAGATTCTTGATATAAGGAAGTGGATGGATTTTCAAACATCCACTTTTTTGCATTATAAAAGCAATATTGCTCCTCATTTCAATTACCAATACACTTTCTTCATAATCAATTAATATTGAACATTATAGAGATATTATGGTAACATTTATAAAAATAAACAAATAAGTATAAGTATACATAATTTGGAATTTATTTAAGGGGTGACACGATGTCAGTTGTACTAAATAAATTTTACGACAACAAGAAAGGATATTTTCACCTCCCTGTTGTATGGCGAGAAGAATTTCAGTTTCAAATTGGAGAAAAAGTAGGCGTAGATGTTGAAGACGGAAGAATTATCATTGATAAGACAAATGCAAGACGGTTTACTCCAATAATCGGAGTCAAAGGAAGACTTACAATTCCGATTGAAATTAGACAAGAATTAAAAAGCCATACGTATCAATTAATCGCGATACAAGAAACCGAACAGTTTGTTTTAATACCAGCATAGTAAAAGCTACATCGCTAAAATAGGATCGTAAAAAGTACATAGGAATACAAAACGGTTTCTATTATTGAAATCGTTTTTAGTTTGAACTATTTTGTAAACAAATTATACTAATTAACCCGTGAGTAACATTTTTGAAGTTTTGTATATCAACTATTCAATGATTGACCTTTCTCTCATTAAGTTTTAAAATCCGTTCACCAACGGAAAATAATTTTGCTTATTATCCGCATTCTATTGGTATAGTGTAAGAGTGGGAGTTGAAAGAATGTTTAACTTAGAATTGTTTAACAAGTTACCTGTGAAAATTTTAATTGTAGCCGTTTTAATTGTAGTAACCGCTTATTTTATCCGGAAATCTGTTCAGCTTTTCTTTGACAAGACGAGTTTTCTAGATGAAAACCGTGAAGAAACGTTAATGCATTTTACAGATCAAGTTCTGAAAGTCATCGGTTTGGTGTTCTTCTTCATTTATGTCCTAAGCCATTTCTATGATCTAACTAGACTCGTTACTGGTTCGGTCGTTGTAGCCGGTGCCCTGGCATTGATCTTCCAGCATATTATCCGTGATTATATTATGGGACTTGCTTATCTGTTTGAGAGACAGATCAACCTTGGCGATTATGTCATCATCAACGGCAACAGACAAGGGAAAATAGAAGAGATCAGCATGCGTCACCTCAAGATTCGTCAATACGACGGTTATGTCTATACCGTTTCCTACGGAAGTATCAATGAACTTCAGAACGGAAACCGTGGCATGCGCCGTGTGAACGAAAGTCTTATTCTAAACTATAGACAAAACCCTGACGAGGCTTTTAAAGTGATGGAAGAAGTCGCAAGAACGTGCAACGAGAAATATAGTGATTACCTCTTAAAGGATTTGAACGGTGAACCCGTTGAGGGTTTTAAGTTCAACCAAATTACCGAATTAAATGTAGATTATAAAGGACACCGATATTCACTTTCTGGTCTCGTAAAGGAAGCTTATTTTGTGGATGCAAGTAAGCGAGTAAGGTATGAATTAGCACTTGCCGCATATGTAAATCAGTTGGCGATGGCCGAGAACGGTGAAATGGAATTGGATAAACGCACCGATTCCCAAGCATCTCATTAAGAAAAAAGTTTAATGAATGCAGGCTTTAAGGATTGCTGCCTGCATTCATACCTATTAAATTTATATATCCTCATCATTAATAATGGCAAGTACCTGATGATCTTCCCACCTGCCATTAATCTTCACATTTTTCTTAGAAACTCCTTCTTTATGAAATCCGTTTTTCATTAATAATTTGATTGAGCCGATATTGTGAGGCATCACTTCTGCTTCTAGACGATGGAGTTTAAGCTCTTTAAACGCAAAGTCTATTATAAGCGGAAGAGCTTCTGTCATGTAACCTTTACCGTTATGAACCTTATCAAGAGAATAACCTACCATTCCTTTTTGCGCAGGTCCTCTTTCAATCTTGAAAAGACCAATCTGTCCGATTAGTTCATGAGTTTCATGAAGAAAAATTCCAAAAGAGTACCCAACGCCGCTTTCTCTTCGTTCCTTAATTTCTTTTAAGCGTCTTTCTTGCCCATCTAACGAATAAAAATCTGAATCCCGCTCTGGTGCGTATTGTTGAAAAAATTCTTTGTTCCTCCTTTCAATATCAAATAAAGATTGTAGATTAATTATTGTTAGAGGCTTAATATATATGTTCTTCATCATGTATCCCCCATGCTTGGTAGTTACCTTATTTACGTTCAACTTAGCTTAAATAAATCCTCTTAGTTTGAAGTAGACGCTTCGATGTTTAACACATGTACAAAATATGTAGAAGTTTAATTAAAGTAATGATAAATTATTATAAACATAAAGACTCTATAGGAGAGACAATGATGACTACAAAATTAAATACGTGGATACTAAAACAGAATCTAGATCTACAATGGCTGCAAGAAGCTAGTAAGTTTCCTTCCTATCAAGTGCAGAAACTGTTAAATGACCCCCTCTACAAACCAGACGGTACTACGATGAGAATTGTACTAAGCATTGTAAAAAAGAAAGAGGACTCAGCGAAATTAAGTGATTTTTGGGATGTTTAAATAAATTTCTAACACATTTTAAGTAAAATAGTGACTTGTCTAGATCATTTTACCCTTCAACTGCATCTACTAAAGTATGAAATGTAGGAGGTGCTATCTTGGGTAAAGACAAGCATTGTAAGAAAAAGAAGAAAAAAGTAATCTGTTGTGATCCTGTTTATATCATTGAGGATTCATATACAGAGAAAGAAGTTACTTTCGTTCATCCGATCATTCGTGTAAAACGTGAACACATTAAGTATGTTCGCCGTGACGTGTATGAGGAGAAAGTAATCAACGAAGTAATCGATCCTGGTTCTCCAACTAAATGCGATTGCAATAAAAAACACAAAAAATGTAAGAAAAAAAGCAAAAAGAAGTAATTTCAAAGTATCATTACTCTTTCTGAATGGAACCCCCGACATTATGTTTCGGGGGTTTTGCTTTGTTTTGAGATAGAAGTTTTTACGGTACGTGTTTTTATCATTCTTACACGTTCGCCGATAAATGAGTTGTTACCACCTGTAAAATCGTCTCCACCACCTACGTTGTACAAAACTTCACCGGCAAATGAATCTTAACCACCTAGGCGTTGGAGCTGACCACCTGAAATGGCACAAGTCACATAAAATAGGCATTAGTATGCTACACTCTCCTATGAAATGACTCACTAAAAATTCATTTTCTATAGATATAAGTAATTCTTGATTTGATATACTGTTAACGTACATAAAATTCGAATTTTCTATCAATTATAGGAGTTGAGAGAACAAATGAATGATAATTTTAAGGTGATTGTTGGTGAAGGTAATGCAGAGTTAGATCAACGACTTTCTGATGAATTAGATAAAGTGAACGCTGCAGCTACGGCTGGCATCTCTCCTGCTCGGGAGTTGACGGTACAAATTGTAGATAGTCATGGTCAGCTTGCAGCCGGTATGAGTGGATGGACTTGGGGCGTAGCTGCTGGTATCGCGATGACATGGGTCCGTGAAGATGTGAGAAAAGACGGTCTTGGCACAAAATTGCTACATGATTTTGAACAAGAAGCTCTTGAACGAGGTTGTACACACGTATTTACTACTTCCTTCACATTTCAAGCACCTGGTTTCTATGAACGACATGGCTATGAAGAACTGTTTCGTTGGGAAGGACTACCGACTCCAAATGCGGCAGACATTCATTTTCGCAAGGAACTTAACCCTTAGTAGCTGTAACGGTGATAAGTAAAACCTAAAACGATATTCCTACCTACATCCCCTATTACCTGCAACAATTTAGTTGAAGATGATTCTTTTAGTCATTTAGGTACATGCTCCAGAATACTTTCAGAGTAGCTTGTTTTTTTCATAAAGTTAACTTTCTGAATTATTTTAAAGGGGCGGTAGTATGTATAACGTTTTACTGTTCTGTGATCCAGGAATCGATGATTCTCTTGCGATTATGTACGCACTGTTAAATCCTAAAGTAAATGTTGTAGGAATCGTTTCGAGCTATGGAAATGTACCACAACAACAAGCCATACAAAATGTTGCTTATCTTCTACAGCTAGCTGGTAGAGAGGATATTCCAATCATTGCTGGTGCAAGAAGTCCGCTTAGTGGTGAGATCGCAATCTTTTATCCGGAAATCCACGGTGAAGAAGGTCTTGGACCGATACGCCCACCAGACACCGTTCAAAGAGAAGTCGTAAATTTTGACGAAATCTTCAAGATTATAAATAACTATGCTCATAATATTTTCATTGTGGATGTTGGAAGGTCTACCTCATTGGCCATTGCTTTCTTATTAGGAGGAGAAGAACAATTACGTAAAGTACGTGCCATCTATAGTATGGGGGGTGCCTTTTTAGTTCCAGGGAACGTAACATCATTAGCCGAAGCAAATTTTCATGGAGATGCGATCGCAGCCAACTTAATCCTTGACAAAGGAAGAAATGTATATATCACTCCATTGAATGTTACGAACTATGCGATTATCAAACCTGAGAATATCGTTCAGATTACCTCTCAACCGTTCAATTCTTTCTCTCACTTAATAAAACCTATATTTGATTATTATAACGATGCATATAAAAAGTTAGACCCTAGCCTTTCCGGTAGTCCGTTGCATGATGTGTTTACTATTTTTGCTTTAGTTAATCCACAACAAATTAGGTATGTTAACCGGGAAGCTTCCGTTTCAATCAATTTTGATAATACAAAAGGAGTAAGTATGGCTGATTTCAGACCAAGGTCTACAGAAGAAACTACTGAAGCTACAGACTTTATTGCCATCTCATTTAATTATCAAGCATTTGTAGAAGATTTTATTCAAGTTATGACATCTAAGAGATAATGGTGTTAATGAGTAGAACATGAGGATGTCCTCATACTTCTGTTAACATCCTCCCTTTCCACACACTAGAATATTTATTCAGTAATACCTGTACGAACTAGTCTAAAATCTACCTTCATAGTATAAGTCATGTTCTTGTATTTTTCGTGCCATTTCCCTTTTGATAAGTCTGCGTGACGAACAGAACTTCTATATACTTCGCCAAATCCAAAAATATCTGAGTTACGTTTTTGAGAATATGTAATAACTTTTTTTGCCTCTTTCTTAATCTTATTGTTTAAGGCTTTTTCAAGTTGTTTCACGTTTCTTGGTATTGTCAGATCGATATCACCTTGAATCTCGAGCAACCGTGCTTTTATGTTCAGTTTCAGATCGAATTGTGGTATATTTTTATCTTTTAGGCTGAGATCTCTTGAGCTTACGATCATATCAATGACAGTTGTAACTTTTTGTTCTTTTCCGTTTTCATCCTTCATTTCAAACGAAAGCTCAATACTGCCAGCATGATACTGATCTCGTATTAGTTTCACATAAAAACTATCATCAGGAGAAAGCTTTCCGACGATCTTGTCGTTCCTCATAATTGCATTTCCGGTAACGCGAATTAACTCTCCATCTCTTTTTAAAATAGGCAAAACTGGATCAATTCCATCTGAATAATAACTTTGCTGCACTTCTTGAAGAGTAGAATTCGAAATCTGCTCTTTATCTGTTAGCTGTTCAATCTGATTAAACAACTGCTGTCCTACGTCTGGAATGTTATGGTATTCATGTTTCAATAAATCCTTAGTTGAACCTTCAACGATGGCAAGGTAGGTAAGGTCACTGATGGAAGGGTCTCTCGCAAGTGTGTCAACATATGGTTTAATCCCTCTTTTTGCTATCTCTTCATTGTAGAGAGCCACACGGAGCTGCCCAGATTGTAATTCTTTAGATGTTTTCAGGTTCGCGTTCAACCTTCCGCCTTTACTTGTCAAACCTTCACTTGAAATAACATCGATATTTCTTACAGCTTCTGGATCGATCTGTAACACAACCATTGTCGACCTTATATTGTTGTTCCCTGCTAAATCATAGCCTACTGTAGTAATTAATCCGATATCTTCTAAAATCTTGCGGTCCGCACATCCAGTAAGGAGTATGAAGATCCATAATATTATTATGTAAATTTTAAGACGCTTCATGTTCCTATCCCCTTATTGAAAACCTTCTTTTTTAGCCAAGCAAAGGAAAACAAAATAAATGGGTAGCAAGCCACAACGAAAAAAGCACACTTGGCAAAGAGATCATTTAGATGGTTGACTTGTGTTCTTGTTATAATTAGCTGTACAGAGATAATAACGATTAGAGAAAATAGCCAAACGCTTCTCTTAATTGAAACTTTGAATACCCTCTCCATTCCACGACAAGCAGACCACATATAGAAGATCAGATTAGGCAGGATAATGAGCATCCAAAATGTAATCGCTACATATTCGAACCGTTCGATGAAAGGCAGTCGCACAATTTTAAACAATGACAAAGTTGCCCATACTGTTTTCTCTAACTGAACTCCGTTAAAATAAGTAATGGCTACAATCATTAACGCTGTATAGATGAACGTGGTAAATAAGATGCCTAGCTGTGCAAATTTCATAACCTTCTTCTTTTCTTTTAAATACGGATAGATTATATAAAGGATCTCATATCCTAGGACTGTAAAAGTCATGTTATATGCACCTTTTAACAAACTGATAAGATCGGCTTCAAACATTGGAAGCAAATGATCAATTCGCGCAAATTTTATCGGATAACTAATAAAGAGCAACAACCATAGAGATAGAATAACGCTAAAAAAGGAAATGCCGATTATGCCTCGAACTCCAGAATTAATGCCATATGTAACGAGAATCAGCATGGACATAGATAGAAACCATAATGGAAGCTCTGGGAAAATCCATGCTTGAATAACTTCAATATAGTTTCGCAAGACCACAAAAAAGCTAAGAAGTGAGTAAAAAATGTAAAAACAGTTCAAAACTTTACCGATCAGAATTCCAAATACATCGTGTTGAATTCCATAAAGATCAGTGGAACCATACAACTCTAAGGTCTTAATAATGATGAAGACTAGAAGGCTCGTCGCAACCCCAGAAATAAGAACGGAAATCCAAGCATCCTGTTGGGCATCTCTATAGATGATACGTTGAAATCCTTGAAGGCCAACACCAACCTGAGTCGTATGAATGATAAAGAAGACTAGGAACGCGTTAACCAATTGGTTTGGCTTCATCTTAAGGATAACTTCCATGCTAGGCACTCCTTTCTATTTAACTTTATCCGGGTTATACTTATTTCTGTTTTGTGGCCTTGCTAATTGTGGCCGCCGAAAGGTAAATTTGATAGGCAAACGAACAATACTATCTAGCCAGTCAGCGAATCTTGGCGGGTAAAACGGTGCTAAGTACGGACTTTCCAATGTCGTTAGTCTTAAAAGATGTATAAGAATAATACAGAATCCAAACATAATTCCATAAAAACCCCAAAAACCAGCAAGAAATAGTAGTGGAAAACGAATAATTCGAATTAAGCTTCCCATCGTATAACTTGGTGTAGTAAAAGACGCCAAAGCACTAAGGGCAACGATAATAATCAAAATGTTGCTCGTAAAACCAGCCTGGACTGCTGCTGTTCCAATAACAATACCTCCCACGATACCCATTGTCTGTCCAACTTTCGTGGGTAAACGGGCTCCTGCTTCACGTAATAGTTCAATGATAAATTCAAGAAGTACCGCTTCAAATAATGGAGGAAATGGTACTCGTGATCTGGATTCTCCTAATGGTACTAAAAGGGCTTGTGGAATAACTTCATAATGAAAGGAGAGAGCTGCAACGTATAGCGCTGTAAAAAATACGGATAAAAGCATTGCAATAATACGTAATAACCTAATAAAACTAGCGATTGGCCATCTTACGTTATAGTCTTCTCTACTTTCAAAAAACTCTATAAACGATAATGGACAAAGAATTGCCATCGTACTTCCCTCTACCAAGATAGCTAACTTCCCATTAAGTAATCCATCACATATACGGTCTGGTCTCTCAGTTAATAACATTTGAGGGAAGATGGATAACGCATTATCACTAATTAACTGGTTTAATACCGCACTATCTAATAAACCATCCACATCAATAGATTTTATTTTTTCCTTAAACCTTGTGACCATAGCCTGTGAAGCAAGGCCATCTATATAAAGTAACGACACTTCCGTATTCGTCCTAGCGCCTATTACAAATCGTTCATTATGAAGATCAGTTGTTGTAATATAACGTCTGATTAGAGATATATTAGTAGCTAATGACTCGTTAAATCCAATTTGTGGTCCTACTACCTGTGACTCATTTTCAGGTTTACTTAGAGAACGATTATTATCTGTAGGAATGTTAATTAACAATAATGTGCTTGTTTGATCAATATGTATTCCCACACTACCTTTGAGTATCGACAGCATTCCGTTTTTCATACTATAAGACTTTTGTATTTCTGAAACTGCAATTTCCGTTATTACGTTCTTTTCTGTGTAGACCTGTACATTTTTTAAGTGTCCAATTATATTCTGATTAAGTTCTTTTATATTTACTTGAGTATCGATATAGATAATGGTCAGGTTTGAAATTTTAAGCGTTTTAAAATCTGCTGAATAATGTAATTTTTGTTGAATTATTTTTAGAAACTCTACAGAATCGAGTGGTATATCTGATGAAGTATTCGTTTCTTGTGACTCAACAAATGGTTTTTCTTGAAGTAACTTCTTGATCTCTCTTTTTCTAAACATAACCTCACCTCGACCATTAGTTTCAACACAAAAGTTTATAATATACTTTAGAAAAATTGAAAATCAATCTGCACATATTATTCAGCATTACTTCTTTTCTCATACAAACTAAAGAGAAATAGGATTTTACAAATTTGTTACATAATGAACTACAAATAAAAAAAGCATTGCAGAAAGCAATACTCCCATTTTTAAAAGTTTTCTTATCTAGAGCAAGAAAGAACACCTAGCTACTTAGTTAGGTGTTGGAGGGTACTTTATTTTAATTTGTGCTGAATCAAGGTCTCTACCTCTTGCACAATTTTCTTGAATTTTTCCGCTTCAACATACAAATTATCTTGTTTATTAGTAATTGATTCAAAAATATCATTAATGCGAACTTCAAGATTCTCAGGAGTATATCTAAAGCGACTAGCTAACTTGATAGCTCCTTTTTCATTTATAAGAAACGTTTCATTCAGAGCAAATAACACTTGAGTTAAACAAGAGGCACATCGAAAAAAGCAACCTGAGATATACGAAAGGTCATTAATAACGAAACCTTTCTTAGCATTTTCTATTGAGAAATTTGCTTCCCAAAAATACTGATTAATAATCGCTTTCTTTAGTCCTTTTGGATAAGGAACGGTATAAGACTTTAGCTTCTCTATTTTTTCATAGGGGTCCCATAAAGGTTTGCAAATGGCTATCTCTCCAAAGTAAATAGAATTTTGAAAGCCGTGTGGATGCCCAGGTTGATAATCTATTGAGATATTCCCAGCCATACAATCTTCAACAACGGTAGAAACCTTGTTTAGATCCCGATATAAAAAATCCACCGGCATATTATTCACCTTTAACCAACCACCACCATTGATCCAAGGTCCCCATCCTCCAATTGGAGTAACTAAACCTTCTCTATGGAAGTCATCAATTTCTGAAGCAATTTCATTTAGTTTTTTAATATCAAACGAATCAGTCGAACGATAATAGATTCCAATATCTATATCTGAAGCTTGAGTATGAGTGTCCTTCGCTCTAGATCCGCCGAGAACAATCGCTTCTACTCCTGGCACTTCCTTCACATGGTCTACAATATCTTTAATGATCAAGTTTGTACTCATTTTTCACACTCCTATAAACAAACTTGAAATAGCAATATGATTATTTAAACGAGGATAACTACATCAATTTAATTCTTGAACTTTAATTCTTAGCACTTTACTTTTTCAATATAGCTTTCTATAATCCTTTCAAAGTCGTGATTTGAACAGCGAAACACAAAAACATGCCTTCTTGCTAAAATAATTGCACATGAAGAAATGATCTTGACCTAAATAACCAACACATAAACAAAAAATCAGCTAGCAAATATAGCCTAGCTGACTGGTTGCATAATTTTTGATTTGTTATTGAGGTAATTACTTACCAAAGTAAATCTGGTTCATATCCTAATTCAATGAGTAATTGGCCAGCATTTCCCTTAAATGCAAGGGTAATCTCTTCGTCAAATTCCTCTTTCCAGTTGCCAATCGTTCCTTTTCTAAACGTAGCGGAGTCTTGAGTTGATATGTTTTCTTTTGCACGTTTAATTACGGTATGATCGATGTTCTCTTTATCCTCTCCTGTAACAAACTGAACGATCTTCTGAACCGATTCGTCTAATGAATCTTCACTCCTTAATAGATCTTCAAACTTAATGGATAGTACGTTAGGTGCAGATAACCATCCTTTAAATTCAGAAAACCAATCGTGAATATCCTGATGACCCAATTCAGGAATTCCTCTTATGATCGATAGCATTCGTTCTTTTTTGGACAGCTGCTTTTTCTTGAAATATTGATGAAGTGGAGCATTTACCTTCTCAATATAATAATTATAAGAGACCACAACATCTCGCAAGTCTCGATATAGAAAAATCTGCTTCATATTGAGATCTTGTAGAAGACTTGCCCATGATGCGGAATAATAAATATGCCCTGACAAAAACTCATTATCGCTTAGTTTCTCTAACTCGCGCTGATGTTCAGCCAATTGTGCAGAAACTCCTTCGTAAAGATGCAGGTTTTGATCAAATGTTATTGAGTGAATACCTGTTAATATTTGAAACATAAGATGTGTTCCACTTTTTGGAAACGAATTAAAGAAAAAAGGACTTATTGTTTTTTTATTCATTTTTTACGATCACCTTTTCTATTTACATGACATGCTTATATATCTTATTCGTTCGTCTCTTAAACGCTTGTACAGCTGCCTGATATCTCATACTTCTATGCATAAAAAATAATTTTATACATACATACACTTTTACCGTTCAACGTACGAAAGATATATAGCAAGACCTTAACCCCTAATTGTTAGCAAGATGAAACCATGGAAAAGGCAGGGATACGCTCCCTGCCTTTTTTCTGTGCACCTTTTATTTAGGTTCTCTTAAAATCCATTTTGGCACTATTTTAATGTAGATTAATTCTCCAATCAGCTCAACAATCGTTTGCGTCACAATCACTGCCGCCACTAATGTTCTCCAAGACTCTGGTAACGCAAGCGCTAACGGAAGAACGACAAGAGAATTTCTTGTTCCCATGCTGAAGATTAGTGCTCTTCCTGAACCTATTTCTAAAGTGAATACACGTGCGATAACGCGAGAAACCACTGGCATGATGATTAAGAATAATAGATAAATTGGTACTACTTGAACGATACTATTAAAATCATTGTAGACTTTTCCTATTTGTGATGCGACTATGACAATCAAGACAAGAGCCATAAACGGGACGGGTAACCATGCTGTCAGGTTTAATGCTTTATCACCTATGGTCTGTTTTTTCGCCCATAGTTGTGTTAGAACCGCTAATAATAAAGGCACCACGATCAATAAGAAAAAGGCTTCTAAAAATGGTCCCATCTGTACGACTGACATCACCTTTTTACCCATAAATAACCATAGATAAAGAGGAAGCAGCACCATCTGGACAACAAACAAAATAGGTGTTGCCGCTAGCATTAGTTTTTCGTTTCCTTTTCCGAGCTGAGTAAAGACGATGACATAATCAATACACGGAGTAAGAAGAACTAAGCAAATCCCCAATACGATTGGTGCAGGCTGTTGGAAAATGGAAATTAGACCCCATACTATGATAGGTACGATTACGAAATTTCCGATTAGCAAAGCTATCATAAATCTGACGTTTGAAACAGCTTCTCTTATCTTTAAAAAAGGAATTTGGGCGAACATCCCGTACATGAGGATAGCGATTAGTGGAGAGATTGTCCATTGAAGTCCAGCTCCGAAATTTTCAAAGGTAAGACCGGTAAAGCCACCTATTAGTAAAGATGTACCGTAAATCCATATTTGTTGATTTTCTAGACCTTCCCTCGTCATGTAATATCTCCTTCTATTCCAAAACTTCGTCGTACAGTTTATGTAAATTACATTCAATAACTTTTAAATTATTAATATACCATTTCCATTATCAATAAAAAAGAACCGCCTCATTTAAAGACGGTTCTACGAATACAAATCAATTGATTAAAATTACTAAGCACGTTCCAGCACTTTAGCCAGCATACGGTGAATAACCTCGTGATCTCGTGGATCATGCAATTGATACTCTTCACCAGGTAGTGTATACCACTCTGCTGCCCCCGCGTATGTGATAGCGAGGTTCAGAATACCTTGTTCATTGCAGCTTGTCTTAAGCTCGAGCTCTCCGCTGATCACACCCACCTCTGTAGTCATTACGCCATGAGTTGCCGTAAAGACTGTTGATTTCTCTTCCATTGGAGCAGCTCCTTTCTAGAAAACAAGTTGGTACATTGTTTATACTCTAAATTGATTAATACGTGCAAGTATTAAGCATGCTTTGAAGTTGTGTTTTTTCCGCTGATTGAAGATTTAAGCCCCAGTTGTACTTTGTTTGAATCCACCATTTTGCGTATCCACATCCAGCTGCAGTACGAGTAGGCTTCCATGTTGATGGATCTTGGTCACCTTTTGATCGATTGGAGCTCGCCGTTACGGCAATAAGTTGAGGTCCTGTAAGATCATTTGCAAAAGCCTCACGTCTGTCAGTCGTCCAGTTGCTTGCTCCTGAACGCCAAGCCTCTGCTAATGGCACAACATGATCAATATCAAGATCAGATGGATTCGTAATCGTTACACCGTCGTAATAGCTGTACCAACTGCCTGATGTTACTGGACAATTCCCGCTAAAAGAGTCTGCATCACGCTTAAGAACAACTTGACGTGTATCACATCCTCCACCTTGACTAGACCAGTGTGGAAATAAATCGCGAGAATAGCCAGTCATTGAACCTTCTGTTTTAACCACTAATGCGTTCAACTGAGATTGTGCAGCAGGTTTAGTAGGCGTTCCTGGCGGTAGCGCCCAAGCCTTTTGGTTATCATCAGATGATACGACAACAAAAGACATCACCAGAGTAAAAATAAACGAACACAACATCGATTTCTTCAACATGCTTAAATCCTCCAATATGTAGTTTTTTGAATCGTTATAATTTTATAACATATTTGTTTGAAGTGGTATTTGATATTTTGCAATTAAACATAATCTAGACCTTAGATATAGGTGGATAGTCTGGATTTTCTACGGCAATTTCACTCACGAAAAGCATTATAGTAAAATATAATTATCTCTTTGTGTTATTCCACTATTGCATCGCAGGCTGTTTTTCTCCTGGTAAAGGAGCCGGTTCCATGCTTTGGTCGTTTGGCGATAAGTCAATTCCATAATCTTTTGCAAACACCATGTGTGTCTCTTTAAGAACGTTTTCGTGATTCAGATCCAAGTTAAAGACACGCGCTCCACGGAGGCGGTTCTTCTCTGCCCCAGGAAGTCCGTACGCTCCAAATCCAGCGCTTCCGCCATAACCTAGCATAATGCCATAATAGTTTCCGGCATATGTGTTAATGTGGTCATGTCCACAAAAGACTCCTTTTACATCACCACGATGCTGCAACGCTGAGAATAATCCAGAGTTGATCGGACCCGGACACTCATCTTCATTTCTCTCACCTGTAATCTGATGTTTGATTTTAGCTCGAGTATGATCAGCTTCTGTTCGGCCATCTACACTCGAATACCACATATAACGGTGCTCCCAAAGCGGAATGTGAATGAACATGAGAGAAGGCACCTTGAATCCAAAACGGTTTTCGATCTTTTGAGATGTTTCGTTGTACCAATTGACTTGGTCAAAACGAACCCAGTCCCATGTTGGATAACCTTCAAAATCTTGGCCCGCAATCTCTTTTGGCGCGTATCTTCCACTATCCATCAACCAGAAATTAAAAGCGGGCTTCTTCCCTTTCGTGTCCCAAACAAGAAGGTTCATGTTCCCAGTTCCTGTGATGTGCTTCGCTCCCTTCTCGTTCACATTGTGTTTATAAGATTGGTAGAATGCTAGCATCTTACTCTCATCCACACCGCTTTTCGGAGTAGAATCTTCATCATGATTTCCGAATGTAATGGCCCACTTAATGCCTCTCTTCTCCATCGGCCCAGCAACGTTGTTCATCGCTTGTTTCATTTCGAGTTCTGTGTCACATCCACCGGTGATTACATCTCCGTTCAATACAACAAAATCAGGCTTCTCAGCATCTAACACTTTTTCCATCAGCTCAATCGTACGTCGGTCGATGCGCTCATCATCTTGCGTATCGTTAAACTGAACGACCTTGAAAGTCCCATTGGAATGAAACTTTAACACCTTCTCTTCCTTTCGATCTGCATGGGCTTTTTCAGTGAATAAGTTGGATGTATCACCGAGCGAACCTAGTGTTAATGCCAACGTGCTCGCTCCACCTATCTTAATAAAATCACGACGATTCACTTGTTTAGAACTCATTTTGCTACCCCTCCGTATTATGTATGTTGGATTGTTTGTTACAAGATTAAGGGTAGCAAGGCTATTTTTAGGTAGTGTTTGATTGGTGTAAATGTTGTGTGAGAGTAATGGTTGAGAGATTTTACAATTTTGGGCCCCCACAAAATTGAAGAAATGGATATATAATAGGCTTAACAATAAAATGTGTTTCATTTGGAGGTTTGTATGTATAAATCTAATAAAAATGTTCCGATTTCTGTGGGCAATGTTTATGCCGTCAAGTTGCCTGATGGCCGATATGGAGCATTCAGAATTATTGATAAACAAAATCGATCTACAACTCTCGTAACCACTCCTTATATTAGTGATAGACTTCCTAACATTGATGATGAAAAATTAAAACAAACGCTAGTCCAAAATCGATTTTTCTTTGATGGGCAAAAGGCGGGATCGATTGTTGATGGTAAACCACCTAAAGAGTTAATTTTTATTGGTAATATTCAGATGAAAGAAGAACGCCGCTTTCCCAGTTATAGTGGCGTTTGGGATAAAGAAACGGGAATAGAAGCTTATTATGAATGGCGCTGGGAACATGATCGAGAAAACTTTGAAAAAGAGATGCAGGAAGATGAAGAACGAATGGCGAGAGAATCACACGCTAAAGTTCAAGTACCCAAGAAAATGATGAGTGAAGAAATGTTTTGGTCTATCATCTCTTTAGTAGATGATGAAGATATAGAAGCTGCCATTCAGAAGTTAGCAGGACTAGGTGTACGGAATATTAAGCAGTTTGAAGAAACCTTGTCTTATAAACTCTTTCAATTAGATACAGAAGAACACGCACGAAACATTGGAGTTTATTCCTATAAGGACGAAAATAAGCATTTTTCGGTTGATTTATTTTTATACTTTCGATGCGCTGTCATTACCAAAGGTAGAGACTTTTATGAATTGGTATTACAGAACCCTATACATATGCCTGAAAACGATACGTGTGAGCCCTTACTAGATCTAGCTTCTGAAGCGTATGAGCTTCGCACCGGTAAAGACTTCGAATATGAAACCGGTTGTGATTATGAAACATTCTCCAATTGCAAGGGTTGGGAATAGCGTGACTAAGTTCTTTAGATTAGGGGTATACTCCATGCAAAATTTGTCGAGATTTAGCAACTCGTCGATAAACGATTGAAACTTGTGGAATTATTATTCAAACTCGTGGAATTATTGACGAAATTTATGGATTAACGCTATATATTTCTTGAATAAAGTGGTTGAATACCCTATATGGTATGTATTATTGCTAAGAACAAGCCACTAAAATGGAGCATAATGACACATTTTCTTCTAGTTACAACTCACTGTTCTCTTTCAAACGCAAAAAGTGACTTTCTGCAACTCTTTTTCTCAAAAATAATCGTTCACCATCCCATTATAATGATATATCTTAGCTCTCGGCCTGTGTTTAACCTCAAACACAGGCTGTTTCTATTTCCAGCACCCAATCCTGTAACGGTGGACAGACTGTATCCATATTTTATTATGAGGAATTTGAGCAGAGATTCTCTACTCGTTCTAGATCTGACAAAAAACAAGGAGGTGTTTGTATTGGACAATAAACACCAATGGAATTTGGATGGATTAAGTACTGGAGACTTTCAAGTTAGTGGCGGTCAGCCACATCATCCCCAAGAACAGCAAGCACAAGACCCTCGTCTTATCGTTCCAGGCTGTGTAATCGGAATCTGTTTTAACTTTTGTGGAGGTTGCGCAGGTTGCGTCGGATGCGCTGGGTGCGGCGGTTGTGCTGGTCGTTGTGGAGGCTGTGGCGGTTGCGGAGGCTGCGCAGGACGTTGTGGTGGTTGCGGTGGACGCTGTGGCGGTTGCGGCGGACGTTGCGGAGGCAGATAATCAGATAAATGCATTGTTCGAAGAAATTTCAGGGGGCTTTGCTCAAGTTTTTGAGCATCAGTCCTCTATTTAATTTTTCACACCCCTACAATCACGATTTCGTCTACCTCAAGTGAACAATTCCTACAAATGTATTTCTCAAATGACACACATACATATATTCACAGTAATTCAAAATAATTTCACGGTAATCCGCAATATATTCACGGTAAATAACTATTTATTCACGGTAATTGGTTTTATATTCACGTTACTCAATTACTTATTAATCATATGACATAACGGACAAGCAGAATCCATAGGTATAGATGATGAGCATTAGGTTAGGAGGGGTATTATGCCAGGTGTCACTCTCTCGATGTGTTTGAAAATCAACCGGGACACGTTCGTCTATCCACAAAATAACGGCGGCGTTTATCTCCGTAATAACGTGACTTCTATACAAATGGACGGAAATACGATCGAGCAATGGCTGCAAAAATTAATTCCTATGTTAGATGGTAACCGGTCCATGGAGGAAATTACGGACGGGCTGCCTGATGCATATAAAGAGCAAGTCTTTAAGATCGCTGAAGTGTTACACAAAAATGGTTTTGTTCGCGATACAAGTCAGGACCTTCCACATCAGCTACCTCCTGCTCTTTTAGAAAAATATGCTTCACAGATTGAATTTATTGATCACCTTAGCCACTCTGGAGCGCATCGTTTTCAAAACTATCGTGATTCAAAAGTCGCTCTAATAGGCGGTGGTCCACTTCTCACTTCTCTCACAGCTTCACTTTTACAATCAGGACTTCCTGCTTTCACAATATTTCACGATATGGTAAACCAAGCTGAAACTAAATTACTGCAAGAACAAATAAAGGCTGCAAAAAAGCATGAGCCCGAACCTTCCATCACCTTTTTACCATTCAATGAAAACAACTGTAAAGAAGATCTATCAAACGTTAATTATGTACTTTATGCAAACGAAGATGAGAACAGAGATGATCTTCTATTAGTCCAAAACATATGCAGGGAACAATCGATATCATTTCTACCTATTACATTACAAAACAATCAAGCTTTTGTAGGTCCTTTTGTCTTATCAGATTCTGCAGCATGCTGGAAAACAGCTTCTTTACGCTTAAACAAAAAACGCAGCGAGGGAAACAAATCCATATCATCGCGAACAGCTTCAAGCCTGCTTGCGAACGTTGCTGTTTTTATGCTGTTCAAAAAGATAACCGGCGTACAGGAAAATTCCGAAAACTCCGTCTATCAACTGAACGTGGAAACCTTAGAAGGAAGCTGGCATCCGGTTTCTCCTCACCCTTTCATAAACAAAAAAATGAAGGTTGATCAGATCGATGACCCTCTCTTGTTTTTAAAACATTCACCCAACCGAGAACTTGATCTGCACTCATTGTTTTATCAAATTACATCAAGGGAAACCGGACTATTCCGCTTGTTTGAAGAAGAAGATCTATCCCAGCTTCCACTGTCACAGTGCAGAGTAAAAGTGGCAGACCCATACGGTGAAAGTGAACCAGAACTCATCACAGCCTCAGGCAGAACACACGAAGATGCCCGACTAGAAGCAGGTTTGTCTGGACTTGAAACGTATGTGAAGAAGTTATTTCATCATTCTCCCGATAAAATGAGTGTTGGTACCGCCCGGTCTGCAGCAGAAGGAATGTGTAGAGCACTGCAAAACAAGCTACAAGAAATCTTCATGAAGTCTCATAACAAAATGCAAGTCTCTGCAGAAATTGATCCGAGATCCATTCAAGATTCATACTCCACATTTTTGATTGGAGCACTATCAACTCTTAGTGATGAAATCAAGCTCTTTTTAGGAAAGAAAGTTCATGGTTTTCCAGTGGTATGGGTTCAGCAGCGTGGTGAATGTTTCGGCTCTATCGGTCTAGATGAGAATCGTGCATTACAAAACGTACTTCAAGGAGCTCTTATGGATCGGCAAAATAACGAAGAAATTTCATGTAAGAAATGCATAAAGTCATCAGCTACCATTTCAACCACCGCACTTCAAACGATTACCCTTTCAGAAACAAAAGAAGTACCACTAACAGAAACATTAGCATCAGCTCTACAAACGTTAAAAAGCAACAATTGCATTGCAACGTTTTACACACTACATGCAGAACCCATTTTGAACGAAAATACTTCTGGCATGTTTGGAATCACACTCTCTTCGGAGGTTCAATCATGACTCAAAAAATCATTTTAATCGGAAATGGTAGTCTAGCTAATAAAGTTTACCAACAATTGTATGAAGCCTGTCACATCTCTCGTTTTAAAATGGTAGAAGATGCAGAAATCAATAATGAAAAACTAGCATTAGTCCTTCATGATAGCTGGAATCCGGCTCAGCATGTTAAAGCAGAAGAATTGTTCCGAAACAGCAATATTCCATGGTTGCGAGGATTTGTATTCTTTGGTGAAGCACATGTTGGTCCACTCGTTCAGCCAGATCAACCAGGCTGCTCACAATGCGCGGATCTACGTTTTTTCATGACCGGTCAAGATCGTAGAGAACATTTTCACATGAAAGACTATCAATGTTCAAAAGAAGAATTACCGCGAGATGTTTGGGCTACTAATCTCGCAATCAACCAGACAGCTGCCCTCATTTGTGATGAGGTCGAGCGTCTCATGCATGTTGGTACTCCTCTCACCTATGAACACGTATACTTGATGAACCTACAAACGTTCAAACTATCTAAGCATTTCTTTTTACCAGATCCGTATTGTGAAACATGTGGTGACATACTACTTGATACCGATGATCATGCTAAGGTTTCTCTTCAATCTAGTCCGAAAATCTCTCGAGACGTTTATCGTTGCCGTTCGATAGATGACCTTCAAAACGTATTAAGTCAAGATTATTTAGATAATCGTACGGGTCTTCTCAACTTTAAAAGATATGACTTGATCTCACCTTTCGCCGACACTGTTGTAAACCTGCCTTTGCTCTCTGGTAATGAACTAAATGCCGGCAGGACACATTCGTATGTGCATAGTGAACAAGCGGGTATTTTAGAAGGACTTGAGCGGTATTGTGGTTATGCGCCACGAGGAAAACGAACAATCGTTTACGAACCATACAACAAAGTGAAAAATGTAGCAATGAATCCCCTATCCATCGGAACTCATGCACAGAAACAATACAGTCAGCACCATTTTCCATTTCAACCGTTTGATTCAGACCGACCGATCCACTGGGTGTGGGGATATTCCTTATCTGAAGATCGCCCTGCATTAGTGCCTGAAACGTTCGCCTATTACAGCATGGGTGGTGGAGAAGGCTTCGTTTATGAGACTTCAAATGGCTGTGCAGTTGGTGGTAGTTTAGAAGAAGCCATTCTTTATGGCATCTTCGAGATCGTGGAACGCGATGCGTTTCTTATGACGTGGTACGGTGAACTGCCGATTCCGCGTCTTGACATGAAATCAATTAATGACGCAGAGCTTCAGCTCATGGTTCAACGCATCCTCCATGTGACAGGGTTTGAGGTTCAATTATTTAATGCTACTACTGAAAACGGAATTCCAAGCATTTGGGCGATGGCAAAGAATACGAAGAACGATGGCTTAAATCTGCTCTGTGCAGCTGGCGCCCATCTGGATCCACTTAGAGCAGCCAAAGGTGCTGTTCAAGAGCTTTCTGGCATGCTTCTTAATATGGAAGAAAGCTTTCTGAAAGACCGTAAGAAATACGAAAAGATGTATAAAGACTCTAGTCTAGTTCGTCATATGGAAGATCACTCGATGGTGTACGGCTTAAAGGAAGCAGAGAAACGGTTATATTTTTTACTAGATAAGCGGAAGGTGCGTGACTTTGAAGAAGAGTTCAAACCGGTTCGTCAAACTGACGATCTTTTAGAGGACCTAAATAGTGTGCTGAAAATCTTTAAGAAACTAAACCTTGAAGTTATTGTGGTTGATCAAACCGGACCTGAATTACAGAGAAACGGTCTTCATTGTGTAAAAGTTATCATACCTGGCATGCTGCCGATGACGTTTGGCCATCATCTCACTCGATTACAAGGATTAGACCGCGTTCTCACGGTACCGATGAAGCTTGGATATGTGAAACAACCGTTATCACCGGACGAACTGAATCCGCACCCTCACCCGTTTCCTTAAAACTGTACGATAGAAAGAAAGGGGCATTGTACACATGAACCTCGATAAGTTTTTATACAACCTTCATTACGAGACCGCTAAGATCACGCCTCCCGATTGGGAAGTGAACTGGGAAGATGCCCCGCTTCCCTATAAACTGTACACAACAGATCTACCTGAAGTTGAATTAACCAGAAATTTTTCTGACACACACTCACCTAGTACTCATCCAACGCTAGCTGATCTAAGTCAATTTCTTTGGTATTCCTATGCAATTACGCAATTGAGTGAGTCGTATCTTTCCATGGATTCAGTGGAAACGTGGATGACTTATCGCCGCTACGTTCCTTCTGGAGGTGCACTTTATCCGAGTGAAGTTTATCTGTATTTGAAGCTCCAAGAAATACCTACTGGTATCTATCATTACAATGCTGCACATCATTCGTTAATTTGTTTGCGTGAAGGCAACTTTGATGAGTATTTGGATCATGCTTTAGGAAATCGCTGCGATATGTCGAAATGTTTTGCAGCTGTATTTGTATCGACTTTTTTTTGGAAGAACTTCTTTAAATATCACAACTTCTCTTACCGTCTTCAAGGACTGGACGCAGGCTTTTTGCTCGGCCAGATGTTAGAAGTCGGAAAACGTAAGAACTTTGCGACTGGCGTTTATTATCAATTTTTAGATGGAGCTATCAATCATCTACTTGGGGTTCATGAGGATGAAGAAAGTGTGTATGCCGTTCTGCCTCTCTCCATAGACAACGAAATGAAATGGTTTGAGGATATAAAAAACGTTCAAATTACCTCAGCAAAACTATGTGAAGAGCTTGAGACCATACATCATCAACGTTACATGAAGTCAAAGGTTGTTCGCCCTTATCCAATGCTGCTTAAAATGAATCAGGCTTGTATGTTGTATGCTTTAACTAATGATAAAAAGCGTCCGATCAATAATGATTCTTCTCTTCTTGTAAAAGTACCGCAAACCAACGATTTAATTCATTCGTTCTCAAAAGCATGCAAAGATCGATATTCCCCAGGACAAGATTTTGTATTAAAACCACTACAGTTCGAAACTCTTTCAAACCTTTTAAATGACCTTACTTTAATGAGTCACTATAGGAATGATATTGATCAAGATCTTTCACTTTTAACGTCCCGTGTTTCCCTTCGCTTTACTTCATATGGTGTAGTTGGACTTTCTAATGGTATGTATGAAGTCTGTAATTCTACTCATGAGATAAAGCAGATCTCACACGGAGATTATCGGACGACTCAACAAGATGGACTGCTTTCCGATTTTGTGAACATGGCGCAGATCCCGCTTTCGTTTAATTTTAGCGGCAGCAACAACCACTACCAGGAACTGTACGGTTATCGAGGGCATCGAATTCAGCATATGGAAACGGGTATCTTAGCTCATAAACTACTACTCGCTTCCTCTCTACAAAGCATGAACGGTCATCCTGTTCTCGGGTTTGATGTTCCTTGGTATGATGAGTTGTTTCAACTAAGAAAATATGAAAGCACGAGTTTACTACAGATTCCAATTGGTTACCACCGGCCGCTAGCAAGATTACAAAGTCGTTTGGATATGTAAAAGCCTGTGGCTATGAGGCCACAGGCTTTAATTTTGTGTATTTAAAGTTGATTTGGACATACCGTACCAATTGCAATACCAAATGGTTCTAATCCTACTGTTACGTTACCAATCACTGTATTTGTCGTAATATCAATAATAGAAACAGTGTTACTTCCAGCTTGGTTATTCGTCACGTAACCAATCCTTCCGTCCGGAGTAATCGCTATATTTGCAGAAACATCCAATAGTGGACTAGTGATAATAGTTGTTTCAATTTTCAGAGCTGTATCAATAACTGAAACGGATGGATCACTTAAATTAACAACATAAGCACTGGTTCCATCAGGGGTAATCGCTACTCCAAAAGGAAAACTAGTACCTGGCACTAATCCAACCGGGATGATGATTTCATTAAGTGTGGTTGTGTTAACTGCCGAAACAGTACCCTCAAAACTATTCGTAACATAGACTTCTGTACCATCTGGAGTCACTGCTACACCAAAAGCACCCGCAGGCGGTGTATTACCAAGAGTAAGTACTGTCTGTGTGGTAGTCACAAGGTCAACGATAGAGAGTGTTCCTTGAGTTTGATCTGTTACATAAGCCGTTAAGCCATCTGGAGATATAGCGATGTTAACAGGTGTGCTAGCGAGGTTTCCAACTGGAAAGACATTAGTTATCGTGTTCGTTAAGGTATTGATTTCGGTTAGTGTTCCATCATTTACATTCGTTACATATGCCGTAGTACCGTCCGGAGTAACGGCGACTCCTGATGGACTTGGTACATTTATCGTTTGGATCACATTATTCGTGAGTGTATCAATAACTGAAACCGTGTTACTATTTAAATTCGTTACATAAGCTCTTCTCCCATTAGGTGTCAATGCAACAAAGACAGGAAATTCCCCCACTGAAATTGTATCGATCGTTGTATTTGTTGCTGTATCTACAACAGAAACGGTATTGTCCCCGGTATTGGTTACATAAGCTAGCACACGGCAAGCAAGTGGAGGAACAGGACTTAGGAAAACACCAGCTACACAATCACAGCTGACAACGAATACTCTTCCATCTCGTAAAAATCCAGAGATACATCCTGAATTTTTATCAAACGTTTGAAAAGTTAACTGAATTGGTACCGCTGTATTTTTCAGAAGGATGGAAATCACCTTACCAGCCTTTAGTTGTTCGAATATACCGCATGTACAATCATCTTGATTTTCATGGAAATCCATCTTTCTTCTCCTTTTGTGACGATTATTGAATCCGTACATTTATTGCTATAGTTTATGCATGTACCTCTTGGCTTGTTTGGGTGACAAAAAAGGACACCTACGTGAGGTGTCCGATGACAAAAAAGGACACCTACGTGAGGTGTCCGATCAAAATTTTTAGTTGTTATCTACATTCTTATACCGATTGAAAAAAACATAAGAAGCAATGGTTGCGATGAGAACCGTTGATAGAACCACAACGAGCATACCCGTAAATTTATAAATGCCTGGCAAGAAAGATATTGCAACAAGCAAAATTCCTGCCATTACAAAGAGCTTCCCACTAAGTTGGTGTGTTTTTCTCCACGTCTTCTCGTTCGCAAGCGTCCACGGTGTGCGTACCCCGATAAAGTAGTTATGTTTGATTCTCGGCAAGTAGTTTCCAAGTACGATAAAAAGTAACCCGATACCTAAATTCACGACTAGTGAAATGTCTATATTAACACCTAAACCATAGCTTATGGTCATGGATTGGAGAAGTAAGAAGAACACGTTCATAATCGTAATAAAAATCGTATAACTGCTAGAAAATTTCTTGTAGTTTTCTTTCTTCGGATCAATTCTTGGCATGAAGATAAACAACGCCATCAAAACAATCATTAAAAGTGGCGGAAAGAATGCAGCATATTGCTTATCCCAATATCCATCCACCTCACCATGGATGTTCCAATGCATTGGCATTTGATCAGGCAGGTAAGGATATGCGAATACACCGATCAGTACACTAAGTGCAATAAGAAAGTAACTCCATCCATACTTTTTCATCATTTTTCCTCCTTCGTTGTAAATGTGAAATACCAGCTCATTAATTCATGAAACACCGTTGTGTTCAAAGAATAATAAATATGCTGTCCTCTTCTCTCATCATCAATTAGCGAAGCATGCTTTAAAATTTTCAAGTGATGAGACACACTCGGTTTTTGCATGTCAAAATGTGAAGCGATCTCTCCTGCTGTTAGTTCATCTTCTTTTAACAGCGTTAAGATCTGTCTTCGGGTTGGGTCGGATAATGCTTTAAATGCTTCATTAAGAGACATCTTGTCACCTCAGGATGATTTCCCATTATTAGATATTTAGATAAATGTCTAACTATCTAATTACATAATATGTTTATTCTGCCTTTGTGTCAATCATTTCAGTAAAATGTGTTCAATAAAAATAAGCACATTTATTAGTTAAATAAATGTGCCTGCTTCAAGGAATATTCTTCTGATTTAACGATGGGATGGCCAAGATCCCTGCATTTTTCTCAACAGCATAATTTGACCAGTATGATAGGCATCATGAAGAAAGATATCAATGAGATCACTTTCTAATCCGCTCTCTTTTAAATCTTCAGAACTCATCTCACTTAGTAATCCTTTGAGCTTGTTGTGTACGTTTTCTGCGCGATTGGTGGTAAGATACCAGTCATCATCGTCTTCTGTTTGTTTGGTGATAAAAAAGGTATCGTTTCCATCAATTCGCGTCCATTCTTGTCCTTCCAACGTGGCAACAAGTCGTTCTTTGTAATAAATGAGATGATTGACGTTCTCCCAGATGGATTTCGTTGCTTCGCCCGGCGGTCTAAAGCTAGCTTGCTTAGCCGTTAATCCTTCTATAGCTGGTTTGAGCGGCGCGTACCAGCTCTCTTTGTCAAACGTGGAATCTAACACTTTTAGTAAGAATTCGGCTCTGCTCAAGTTACTAAGCCTCCTAATGATTTGTCGGATTCTTTATCATCGGCTCTAAGAGATCTGTATCTGGCGGAGCGTATCCTAATTGCCTGCCGATCTTCACAATCTGTCCTTTGTGATGAAATTCATGAGTCATCGTGTGAGTAAATAACCACAAAGCCGTAAAGTCTGCTTGACTTCCATTTCTAAACGTCACTTCTACCGTTTGATCCCAATTGTCTTCGAATTTGTCGAGAAATTCATAGACCAACTCATCTGTTTTTCTGAAAAGCTCACGCATCTCTTGAACGTTATGTATGGACTCGGGCGTAATATCAGGAAGTGATTTTCCAAGAGCACGATCACCGAGCCATCCTTGGTAACAACCCGCTACATGAGCATGTAGGCTTAGAATAGATTCACCACTGAAAGTTTCAAGTTTCTTTGCATAGTCGGTTGGGGATAACGTCTCGCAATATTGAAAAAGAGTCTCTCTCGTTAAACGTACCCAGTCATATTGAGTTCTGAACAAATTCATACTCTCATCTCCTCTTTTTGAACTCACGAGTACTTCCCCATCTTTATGTAGATTTCCTTCTTGTATGGTATAAAAATATTCAACATTAAACTATTTTAAAAAAAGATGCATTCCTTGTGCTAGGAATGCATCATCAATAAAAAAAGGCTTATAACGTTTGTAAAAACCTGTCAATCCGGCGCATCGCTTCTTCCAGCTTTTGAACAGAGGTCGCATAGGAACAGCGAACATGCCCCTCTCCGCTTTCGCCAAAAACACTACCGGGTACAACAGCAACTTGCTCTTTCATCAGGAGCTGTTCTGCAAACTCTTCAGATGACAGTCCTGTCTTTTCAATCGAAGGGAATACATAAAAAGCACCACCTGGAACATGGCACGATAAACCCATCTCCTCTAAAGCATGAATGACCAAACTGCGGCGCTGTCTATAGCTTTCTTTCATTTTCACGACATCCTTCTGCCCGTTAACGAGAGCTTCAAGAGCAGCATGTTGAGCCATTGTAGGAGCGCACATCATCGTATACTGATGTATTTTTAACATGGCTTGCAAGATTGCTTTAGGACCGCAGGCAAAGCCTAACCGCCAGCCAGTCATCGCAAAGGCTTTTGAAAATCCAGAAATTAAAATCGTTCGGTCCCGCATATTTTTCACAGCAGGAAAACTTGTATACGGTTCATCGTACGTAAGCTCAGCATATATTTCATCTGAAATAACGAGCAAATCATGCTTCTCCACTACCTCCGCTATACGTTCCAAATCGCCTTTTGACAGCACAGTGCCTGTTGGATTATTCGGACTGCACAACATAAGCACTTTCGTTTTGTCAGTGATCGCCTCTTCGATTTGCTCTGGCTGAAGCTTGAAATCATCCTCGCTGTACGTATTTACAGGGACAGGGACTCCGCCAGCCAATGTTACTGTTGGTGCATAGGAAACAAAGCTTGGCTCAACAACAATAACTTCCTCACCAGGGTTAAGAACTGCACGCAATGCTATATCAATCGCCTGTGAAGCACCGACAGTAACGACTATTTCATCTTCAGCACTATACGTAACACCAAACCGTCGTTTCATATAACGAGAAATCTCTTTTCGGAGCTCAAACAATCCTGCATTGGCTGTATAAGCCGTATAGCCTTGTTCTAACGAGTGATAACTTGCTTCGATCACATTCCATGGTGTAACGAAATCCGGCTCACCGACACCAAGGGAAATAACGTTTTCCATAGAAGATGCAAGGTCAAAGAAACGACGGATACCAGACGGCTGTATGGATTGCACAGTATTTGATAAATATTTCGAAGTAGGTTCAGTGATCATGGCGACACCACAATTCGTTTATCCTCATCATTATCACTAAATACAAGCCCGTCATGTTTGTATTTTTTTAGAATGAAATGAGTGGTTGTTGAGATGACTGAATCAATAGTCGAGAGTTTTTCCGATACAAATCGTCCGACTTCCGCCATTGTTTTCCCTTCGATCGATACTGACAAATCGTAAACGCCGGACATGAGATATACCGCTTTAACTTCAGGAAAACGGTAAATTCGCTCCGCCACTTTATCAAAGCCAACACCTCGTTTTGGTGTGACCTTTACATCAATCATAGCTGTTACAGCACCGTCTTCGGTACCTTTCGTCCAGTCAATAATGGCGGAATAGCCTAGAATCACTTTTTCTTTTTCAAGCTTTTCTAGTATTTGTTTAGTTTCATCCTCTGTTATTCCCATTAACTTTGCGATCGTACCTGTTTCAAGACGTCCGTTTTTTTCTATGAGTTGCAATAATTCGCGTTCTGTAGAATTCAAATCAATCACTCGCTTTTAGTAGATTATGCTGACCATTATAACAAACCCTCTACGTTAATCCACTTGGAAATTAATTAATAAATGGATATCTGTTAGATTTTCTAGTTACGATACAAATACTCCGTATCATACATTGTAGCTCTGTAACGCTTTTACCCTGGTTCTATTTAAAGCCATTCATAGCAATCGTCAGCTAAATGCTGTAACTCTTCTATGAAAAAACTAGCGTGATATCCGTCACATACCGCATGGTGCACTTGTAAAGATAATGGAAGCAATATTGTCGAATCCTGTTTAAAATATTTTCCACTTGTTATAATCGGTAACAAATAACTGTTCCCCTCATTTATGTTCAAGTTGAATCCAGTAAAGCTAACCCAAGGAATCATGGATATCGGAAATGAATTTGGTGGTTCATTCTGTTTCGTGAATAACCCCTTTATGCTAGAATATCGCTCTATATCATCATTATAGTTTTTGTAAAAACGATCAAAATGATTGGAATACTCTGTCCAAATGCTCGAGAACGATTTGTTATCACTATGAAAGATTGTATAGCTCGGCAGCATCTCTTCCCAATAACCTAGTGTTCCATCCTTAAAACAGGTGCGGAATTCTTTATGAGAATTAACAACTTTGCTGACCATGAAAAGGAAAGTCGGATAAAATTTAATGCCTTTTTTCTGAACCTGTTTTAGTAACCTTGTAATGTTAACATTTGCAGTTAAGCTAAAGGTGCATTTTTGACGTAAATAATGTTCAAAATACGGAGTTCTATCCCAATTCTCTTTATTGATTGCATGAAATGTCATGTATTTCGCCTCCTGAAATATTTTTTTAAGTTTCAGGAGGCTTACTTATCTGCTTTCACCATTTTTCTCACCTCTCAAATTTCATTTAGTGCACTAGTTATTTTACTTTAATATTAGCAACGAACTCTGTATCTCCTTGATCAGAATCAAAGTCTATTTCTAGCACATAATTACCTTTTTCTTTAGGGAAAAAGAAAGTTTTGTCAGCTTCACTTAGCATGTCAAGATCTTCACCTTTTCGAGCTACCACCCCAATTCTCACTCCCGAATATGGATTCATTCCTTCGATCTCATTTTGTTCAATGATTAAAAATCCGCTACTTCCAGGTTTAACGGAAATTTGCTTTTCTTTTGCAGCAAGTTCTTTTAAATTTATGTATTCTTTATCATATTCACCTTCAGTAAAGTTCCACTTTCGATTTCCTTCTTTAAGTTTATATAGCTCATCGCCCACCTGAAGAAATGCTTCTGGAGGACTTTCATAATACTTTTCACCAATACAGCCTGTTAACAAAAAAGGAGCAAGAAGCAGTGTTGCTAGAAAGGTTACGTTTTTGGATTTATTCATATTTAATATTTCCTTCCCTTACTAACCTTGAACAGTAATGAATTATTAGAAAGTATTTTTCTTTACCTAAACCGTTTAAAACGATTAAAAAGTTTGTAACTACGAAGTCAAGTTCCTTTAATGATTCTGTACATATGTTTAACAACATTCAATAAAAAATGCACTTCTCCTTCTTGAAGAAATGCACACGCAGTGGAATATAATTCGTTAATTACTATGCACTTTAACATAAACTGAACCAAACAATTTATCATCAACGTACGCATTCAACTTCCACATCCCTGAATGAGGCAGTGACATCATCGAAGGGATATGTGCATCAGCTCCATTGTTTGATCCGCCTACAACTGAATCTACAAGAGACACTTCTTCATCTGTTTTTTGTGATGTGGCAATAACTTTAAACGGCTTACCAGGTAAGTCTTCAGATCCCCACAAATGCCACATATACTTCTGCTCTTTGTTAGGGAAAAATCTAGTGACTTCTGAGTCATCGTAAATAAAACCTATCTTATCTTTTTCACCAATCATCGTATAACTACCAGATTCAAATAAGGTACTTTCTTTCCAACTATCTTGATTACATGCCACGAGGACTAAGATACATATAATCATAAAAATGACTTTTTGCAGATAAGATTCCCCCTATCTTATAAAATGAGTTAAGCAGATTTCCTTTTCTACTTCTGTTGAATAAGTTCTATAAAATAGGGAAATTATCCTTCACGAAGAAATGCACCTGGAAGGTAGGGTATTAAATTATCTGCTGTATCTATGTTCATCCATTTTGTTTCACGGATAACTGCTTGTTCCAAAGTCTCTCCTTTTTCCACAGCACCGCCTGGTAGAGTAACCATATAAAACTCGAACATTCTTATTGTTCTAGTTTTCAATACTTAAGTTTGATTACAATTTATGTTCATTGTTGATATATTAGTTATCATAGATTTATTATTTGAAAGAAAATACCTAATAGAAAGAGGTTGAATTTTTATGAAATCGTTGAGCAACATATTTCGTTCATCTACTTTTAGAAAAATTGTCCCTGTTCTATTTCTTTCTAGTGCAACTCTTGTAGGTTCAATCAGTCATGTTGATGCCAAAGCAACAAGACCCGATGAACAAGGAATTGCAAATCATCATGTTTTTTCCAAGCTTGAGAAAAAATTTGATGCGAAACTTGGAATCTATGCATTGGATACTGGTACCAACCAAACCGTAAACTATCATCCAGATGAACGTTTTGCTTATACATCTACTCATAAGGCTCTAGCTGTAGGAGCACTATTACAACAGAAATCAATAGAAGACCTTAATCATACAATTACCTATACACGTGAAGATCTCGTTACTTATAGTCCGATTACCGAAAAGCATGTTGATACCGGGATGACTCTTAAAGAGCTTTCGGATGCTTCTCTTCGATACAGTGACAATACTGCTGGAAACCTTATACTTAAACAACTGGGGGGACCGACTGGATTTAAAAAATCACTGGAGGAAATTGGTGATTATGTTACCTACCCTAAACGCTATGAACCTGATTTAAATGAAGTTAATCCAGGTGAGATTCACGATACAAGTACACCAAGAGCTCTTGCTACTAGTCTTCAAGCCTATGCACTGGGAGATATACTCCCAACAGAAAAACGCGAACTATTAATAGATTGGATGAAGAGAAATACTACTGGAGATGCCTTAATTCGAGCAGGAGTGCCAAAAAGGTGGGAAGTAGCTGATAAGACTGGGGCAGGATCATATGGTACGCGAAATGACATTGCGATCATTTGGCCGCCAAAAAGAGACCCTATTGTTCTTGCTGTACTTTCCAGTCGTGATCAAAAAGATGCTGATTATAACGACAAGCTTATTGCTGAAGCAACTAAAGAAGTAATAAAGATTCTCAAAGTCAAAAAATAACAAGGGTTACAACCAAAAGATGAAGTAGATAAGCGCTCTAAAAAATGCAGGATAACTTATATCTTGCATTTTTCTTTGCTCGTTTAAACAGTGTTTTACGAATAGAAGAATTGATTTGACTTTCAAATATTATTTGGTTTGCTTCACTTTCTGCTTTGTCTTATTCTTATTTAATCAGTTAAGTACGGTGGTAAAATTAGCTGTAAGATTCGCATCAAATTTGCTCTTTTACAAATCGCCTAAGCATATTGAGTGAATAAATAAAAGTCCCAGGCAACCGCTGAAAATTCTTATTAAATGATTTGCTTTTCTATTCATGCTTTTGCCATAAACACTCCGATATTTTTATCTTAGAAAATTCAGCTGTAAAGCTAGATTGTTCAGGACTACACGCATAAATACCAATATTTACTGTGTAATCTGCAGAGAATAGATGAAAGATTCGCATTTGCTTATAGTGTTTACCATCATAGGAACACTCAATGCAAAAATCACTCTCACGACGGCTTAATCTGTAATACATGTGTTTTTGTTTTGCAGGAATATCAGTAGTTGCCCAATCGGAATATCCATTGTTTGTAACGACACTACCAAGACGTTGAAAATTTTCATTTTCATATTCAATAGAAGCTTTGAACCAGTTATCACTTGATTGATATATAATAACGCCACATTGGTCAAAACGCCTTTTAGAATTAAAATCAGTACGCACTGTGAATGTAAAATACCTATCTTGAACGGGTAATAGTAAAGCAGGAGCATTATCATTTTGAAAACCATAATAAGTCCGTTGCCATAAATCCGTATGAGGTTCTGTTGTAATGGTTATATCGTTATCTCGAATCTCAAATTTATTAGGTTTAGAGATCCATTTATTATTTTCTCCAATAAAATTCATTATGCACCTCCTTGGAGTAATGATTGTCTTGTCTAACTCTTCGGTTTAAGAATATAAGACAGTGTTCCATTCTGAATGAGCTACTTGATCTAAAACGGTAGGAGCCGTGTAATCATTTGTACGCTCTTGGTTACTATTCTCTTAGGTTAAAGATACCTTTTCCCGTATTCATATCTATTGGCAACGATGAATGTTCGTGTGTTATGACCCAAGACTCATTTATTTTTTTTAAGCCGAATGTAAATCGGTTTGTCATTTGACGTAGTTTCTCACCAGATTGTTCGCTGTAGGCGACGAACGAAACGGCACAATGAACAAATGCAACACTCGTATTTTCCTCAATGGTTACTTCATTAATATCTACTTTTAATAAGTTTCCGTCTTCACTCAAACTATTAAACCACATCACCACATTCTCTCTCCATGAAGAAATACCTTTACACTCCCAGTTTCCCCAGCAATCATAGATATGTACATCAGCAGCATAGGTAGATAGAAATTGATCAACATCTTTTTCATATACAGCAGATTTGTAATTTTCAAGAACGTCCTGAACTTTACTGATTCCAGTAATCATATAACTCATCTCCTTCATAAGTCTTTATAATTATAACTACCCTTACTTGCTACTAAATTGTACGAATAGTACCTGATTACTTTTTGACTGGATTAACGCAACCGAATGTTTAGTAGGTAAGGATTATATCAAATTTGTCATAAAGTGACAGTATGTCTTAGTGATACTCTTTTATTCCGTTTTCAAATGCACGAGTATCGTTATTTATTAAACCATGCAACGCTTCTTGTAAAGCAAATGTGCTCTTATAAAATTTGACACGTTTAGCTATTTCTGAACCGTTTGGATAAAGATCAATACATTTGTTAAAGAAATTCTCACCGTAACTCGATAGTATTCCTGCAAAATCATAGGCAGGATCACCAATACGAGTACTACCAAAGTCTATTATTCCTGATATTTCACAGTTATTGGGGTTCCATAAGATATTCGAAGCTCCAAAATCTCCATGAATGAGGGTTGTTTTTAAATGTTCTTCATTATTAAGGAAACTCTCAAATGAATAAATGATATCCTTTTGAGCTTTTTCATTGATAAATGGAAAGAGCTTGTTCTGTATATTGTAAAATAGTTCTTTCATTTCTTCATAAGGGTTATGATCTATTAATTCTAGATCGCTATGCAACTTCTCTTTTGTTATGGAATGCATTTCAATTAGAAATGTTACGAGTTGTTTTGCAAGTTTTATTGAATCCACTTTATCAACTTTAACTAAATGTTCATTCCAAAAAGGATCACCTTCAATACGTTCATAACCAGTAAATACTTTTCCAGGTTCTAATAGTTCAAATGACTGATATTTTGGACATGGAATTGGGATTGATGTAGTGCCACTAATATGTTCTAAGATTTTCGTTTCTTCTTTTAAATTTACAATTCCTTTATTGTACTTGGGAAATCTGAATACAAGAGAATTGTTTATTATGAACACATCGTTATTTTGACCAATATCATTGAGATAAACATCTTCAATATTAAGTTCAGGATAAACTTCTTGAATACGTTCAATATAATCATTCATTGGTATACTCCTTGTTTTTCAACCTTACACATGATAGTGGAAGAAAGAATCTTAGTTTTCTTTCCAAATAACCGCTTTCTTAATTAACTCATCAACAAATTTCTCTTTAACTTCTTGATATTTATGTGTATCATCAGGGAACTGTTTTGCCAACACCTTCTTAAGATCTCCGTATTTTCTTGCTTCTTCTGGATTGTGGTTTAGGTAATCTTTGAATGTTAAATGTGTTTTAATGTTTTTATTTCCAAGCTGAAAAATATGGATGTGATGAGATCTTTTAAGTTTCCCTTTTGTAAAATATCTTCTACCTGTTATTCCATGTTCATTTCTTGAATCATATCCTAAAGACAACATTTCCTCATTGAATAAATGAACCTTCTCGATATCTTTGACGACGATTAAGATATCAATGATTGGTTTTGCATAACCAACTGAGGGTAATGAAGTACTACCTATATGATAAATTTCAATCAGCTCATCTTTAAATATTTCTCTAAGTTTACTTTCTTCTTTTAAATATGCGTACTTCCATTCTTCTGTCCATGAAAGTATTTCAGTCTTTCTCACCAGCATTTACTCCTCCCGTATAAACAAGCACCCTTCCTATTCCCATGCCTCTGTAATTTTTATAATACGACATTTAATGATAGTTTCCTTTCCCACAATCTAGTCAAGTTATGAAAGAAACCATTTAGCCACAAAAAAAACGCAACAAATTTCGTTGCGAGCTTCAACTATTTTTTACTAAAAATCCCTCTTATATTGAACCGCTAAATATATACCACTTGCTAAAATGGCTAACGCGTATTTGTATAAGAAGAAGATGTTCGCCATATATTCTGTAGGAAAAACAATGTCACATAGAATGATCGTCATCAGCATAAAGTAACTGCTCTTCAAATGAATATTTTTTGTGCGTTCATCTTCATTACCCATCTTTTTATAGAACACATAAGCTAATACGATACTAGCCATCAATAATAAAAAACCAATTCCTAAGAGGATGTTCCAATTATCAGTAGACTGTTCCGCCCATGACTTCAAAGGGTAAAAAGCTGCACCAGGGATATCTGAGATCGACTTAATTTCCATTTTCATCATTTCCTTTCATATAAGTAAAAACATCGTTTACATCAACTTTAAAGAATTCGGCAATTCGAAAAGCTAACAACAGAGTGGGTACATAATTTCCCTTTTCCATTACAAAAATGGTTTGTTTGGAGACCCCGACTTTTTCTGCTAATTCTTGCTGTGACAATCTGGCAAGTACGCGATATTCATAAACCTTATTTGAAATGGAATCACCAAAATCTTTCTTCATGACATCACCTCTTGGTCCAATTATAAACTAATTTCTTACAAAAAGTAAAGTAAACTTATACTTTGTTTTAAATTACTTTTATTTTTAATCAAATTACTTTGAATTTATTGATAATCTCTATCATAAAAACCCTGAAAGAAACATTAGTACATTAAGTTATATATTTTTATGTGATTTTCCATGTATCCATATAAAGTACGCCTAACTTCATTTGCCGTAAGTTGAAATAGATGTTGATTAATTACCCACAACAACGAAAAAAGGCTGTGGTTTATTTAACCACAACCTTTTAAATAACACTATCTTGTTTATCTATCTTGTCCAAGGAGCATTTTAATGCCCTCTAGTGATTTAACATGATAGCCTTCAAGTTCCAGGATCTTAAAGCAGTAATTTTCTACGACTGCCTCGTCTCCCATTGCAATGTCCATGTTTTCTGATTGAATCCATCCACCAATCATATCTACATAATCATCACTCAGATGGAGACCAAAAAGGTCATTCACCTCACTGAACAATACCTTACCATGAAGAACGGTCTTATTTGACCAGATTGACACGCAGAAATATATTCTTCTAGGTTTCGCATTACAAGGAGTTGTGTCTTTTTCAGAATGGTCGGTAAGTGAATATGAAGAAAAGGCTTTCCTTTTGAAATAGATTGAGTATTTAATTTCCAGTGAGTAGAATTAAGAGATGCGGCAATCATGACTGCTATGAAGCTAAAAAATGTAATCTATGTGCTAATTCCTCCTATATTATCAAACTTCTAAATGATAATGTTATGAGGGAATGATAATGTTTAAACCATCTTACGAAAATGTAATTAAAAGTAATAGAAAGGATGAGAAAAATGGCATGTTTTACAATCGATGAACAAGTGATTAATGGCGAGTCGCTTCCCTTATTTTCCCTTACCGTCAACGATTCCGAGGCAACATCAGTTTACAGTGATGTTGATGTGCAGGCTAAGTTGGTGAAAATCCTACGCAGCAATACTAGCATCCCCGTTCTTGATCTACAGGAGGGGTTATACATGCGCCTGTCAGTAGAAGACAATATCGCTTTTTTTAAAAAATGGTTCGAATGTAAAATGCCATTACCTCAAATTCTGGTGGAGTTTGAACTGCATACATGTGCAAAGAAAGCTTTGGACAAATGCTCCGAATCTGAAATTCGACGAGTATACTTTGCTAAATATTTTATAAGCGGATACAAGAAAATGGCATTCCTGGAGCCGATACACGGTGTTGATGTTATAACAGTTAATACGTTTATTAATATGCTTCAAAAAATAAAGCATCTACAGATACCTGTGCTTATTTTAGTATCCAGCATGGAACATGCAGTTTTACTTGGAGATAGTGTGTACAAGCTTCAACAAAATGGGTTGCAAGAAGTTGAAGTTGATGAAATGGCCACATTACAGCCTGAAATGGAAAGTTCCAGAGAACCAGTTGTTGCAAATCTATTCAAAATTTCTGCACGGGTAGGAGATAAAATTATTCTATTTGATCCGACAGAGATCGATTATATTGAAAGTCAGGATGGAAAGACAATGATTATTATTAATGAGGAATCTTTTGCGATGGAATACACACTGGCTGAAGTAGACAAGAAATTAGAGGTTTTCGGTTTTTATCGTTGTCACCGGTCCTACATAGTAAATCTGCAAAAGGTACGTGAGATTATTACATGGTCAAAAAACACGTATTCACTCAGAATTAGCAATAAGGTTCAGTCAACTATTCCCCTGTCTCGTTCTAAAATTCAAGATATCCAGGAAAAATTAATCCTCAAATAGACACAGTTCACCATAACTAGAAGGTCTTTTTAAAAATACTTTAACTCGATATAGGTACAGTTCAATCTCCTTTTCGTACATTTCAGCTTGATATGACTGCACTCAGTAATTCACTCCATTACGATGAAGGAAATCGTTGAAAGGAGTGTTTTAGTTGGAACATGTCATTGAAGTAAAAGGAATGAGGAAAATTTTTGGTGCACATACCGCCATTAAAAAAGTGAGTTTTAATGTGAAGCAAGGAGAGATTTTCGGATTTCTTGGTCCAAGTGGATCCGGTAAAACAACGACTGTTAAAGTATTGACCGGAGAGCTGAAACAAACTGTTGGTGATGTTAAAGTACTTGGTATTGATTCAGCAAATTTTGGAACGCCAGAGTTCAAATCTCAGGTCGGAATATTATCAGATAACAGCTCGTTATATGAGCGACTGACGATCTATGATAATCTGAAATTATTTTGTAAATTATATCGTGCACCACTGAAGCAAATCGATGTGGTACTGCGAGAAGTTAATTTGCATGATGAACGATCCAAAACAGTTTCGATGTTGTCAAAAGGAATGAAACAGCGTGTACTGCTGGCCAAAGCACTTATTCACAATCCTAAACTGGTATTTCTAGATGAACCAACATCTGCGCTGGATCCTGGAAATATGGCACATATTCACCGTGGACTTCAAAAGCTGAATGAAGCAGGTACAACCATTTTCTTGACTACTCATAATATGGAGGAAGCGACTGAGTTATGTGACCGGGTTGCGTTTTTGCATAATGGAGAACTGCAGGAATTAGACAGCCCGAATTCACTCCGCTATAAATATTCCACGCACGCATTTCATGTGGAAACCTTTAAAGGCAATCGGTTGGTTATCAGTAATCAACCGGATAAGGCAGAGCAAATCAGGGAACTGATCGCAAATGGAGAAGTTAAAACCATGCATACGGATAATCCGACACTTGGTCAGATCTTTCTAAAAGTTACTGGAAAGGAGTTAGAATAATGAGTGTTCAACGGATACTTGCAATTTTTGAAAAAGACATAAAAGATTTCCCCAAGAATATGGCGCTGTTGATGTTGCCAGTAAGTAATGCGTTACTCGCATTCATTTACTCCCTAACTTTTGACGGAGAACTTCCAATTAAACTTCTATATGTAATTATTGGGGCAACTTTATCAATGGTTACTTCAGGCATCATGATGAGCATGATAGCCGAAGAAAATGAGAAGAACACAATGAGAGGTTTGATACAATCTCCTGCTTCGCTATTAGATATCATTATTGGGAAAAGTCTTGTTACAGGGATCATCACAGTTATTTCCCTAATGGTTTCACTAATGATCGTGGGCATTGAACCGTTTTTGAACTTCAGGGCGATCATTGGACTAATCTTGTTGTTCCTATTCTTTCTTTTGTTAGGTATCGGAATTGGACTATTTTCAAAATCGCTTGCAGCCACATCCGGTTATCTGATGCCAGTCATGTTCCTGTTTGGTTTCACGCCAATGATTGCTACATTTCAGTTTGCGGAAGACAGTATGATAGTTAGAGTCACTAATACGTTTCCCATCATGCAAGCAATCGAATTGTACCAAAAAAGCTTTTGGCTACCATTATGTATAATCGCTATATGGATAATCGGAGCAGCATTGTTTACGTATGTTTGTTTTCGAAAAGTCATGACGGATGACTAATTGGGTAAGTTTGGCTGGTTATCGTTATTCATACATTTACGTTCAGATCAGTACAATTCAGCTCCAAATATGTACATTAGAGCTTGTTATGACTAAATTATTGTTTAATCCATTGTAAGGTTGATACAACACAATTTAATGGAGGTGTTCTGAAAAAAGTATTTATGAACAATTAGGAGTTGTAAAAGGTAACAGCGGGTATATGAAGTATTAACGGTCTAAACGAATTTGACTGCTTTTGCTAGTTTACTGAACGCACGTGACAGGTGAGTATCGGATAATTAATTCAGGGAGTGATAATCATGTTCGGAAAAAAAAATGACAATGATAAAAGATTTGTTGAAAAATCCGTGCAACATTATCAGTACGGAATGATCTTAGTGCTCGTCGATACAGCAACAAATGTCCATTACCTGCATACCTGGTCTGCACAGGGAACTTCCCTTACACCATTATTAGACGAAAATGGTGATGTGGTTATAGAAAAGGATTCCAATTAATGTTTTCACCGTGAGATCACAGAGACCTGGGCAAAACCCGGCATAAAATGTCCCCTAACCATAAAATGTTACGTTACATATCGCAAACACTAATAATGTAAGCTTAAACGTCTAACAAATTGTACAACGACCTGTTAGACGTTTTTGAACAAATTTATTAATAAATTGAAAAAAAATAAAGAATAAATTAAGGAAAAAATTACATTTAAAGCAAAATTTTCATTAACCTGAGCTTCCAAAGTCTATTTATTTTTAACATTTTCCACCTTTTTTCCTAGCGGAAGACTTGCCTAGTAGGATTATTTGATACAATCTATAACAAATTTGGAAAACTATCTTTTTGTTAGGTGATAAGGTACAAGCATCGTTCAACTTCCTGAGAGCGGTATTGGAAAAAATTAAGTTTGGAACAACACCCCATTTAGCGCATCAACGTACCTCTTCGCTGATCGTTGAACGGCCTCTGCAGCATCTTCTTTGATCACTCGGTTAAAAGCATCATAGATACGATTAAAGTTTAGTTCTTCCATCCGCTGAGCGATCCTCTCAACCGTAGCACCTGGTAAAGGAATAAAGTTTGGATAACTATACATAAAACTGACCCAATCCCGGTCCGCTACAATACGTACAATATCACCACAAAGAAGAACACCTTGTTGTTGGTTCCCTTCTTTCCATTCAAGGATGGTGCCCCCCTTAAAATGACCACCGATTCTCTGAAGAACGATTCCTTCACTTAGTTCGAGTGTGTCACCCGACCAGAACACGATTCTTTCACTCGACCTCGTTACCCACTTCTTATCATCTTCGTGAATATAAAGAGCAGCATCAAATGTTTCAGCCCATTCCACTTGAGTGGAATAATAATGAGGATGTGATAGTGCGATCGCATCAATTCCACCGAGCTGCTGAATCGCTTCAATCGTACCTTCATCTATGTAAGTCACACAATCCCATAACACGTTATACCCCTTGCCCTTTACGAGGTATGCCGTCTGGCCGATTCCAAAACTTGGACTCGTCTGAACCCGATACAGATTCTCTTCTTCAACACTAACTTCTGTTTTATAGTTGCCGCTTTCCACCATCGCTTCTAATGTTGTCCACGATTGCCCTTTTGAGCTCACATACTGTCTTTCTTCCTTACAGATGGAACATGACGATGGTTCATGTAATGTTGCTTCATATTGAACCCCACACGTCTTACAAATATAGTTATGCACGATATTTCCCCCTTCTATCTCTCTAACTCAAATTATAATAACTGAAGGAAATAATTAGAAATTTTATGCTTGTAAATAGGATCACAACAAGAAAAAAACCTTACGAAAACATAATCTCGTAAGGTTAAAAAACGCTAATCATTCAAAAGTAATTTATAGTAGTTCCTTATTCTTCAGATAGGATCGCTTTAATGAAATATAAGAAGATAAAAACTTTACTACACTAACACTTACTAACAACCCCGATATTTCTATCCATTTGTTCAAACTCGTAGGTACACCAATAAATAATAGATAGATTGTTAAAAAGATAGCAATAAAACCAACCGTTTTCATGATTGTAGCTTTTAACTCTTTTTTGTAGGCTCTCTCCGTTGAAATATCTGTGTATTCAATGCCAGATAAGATATATCTGCCCGACACATAAAAAAGGAAGATACCCATAGCTACTAGTAAGATTGTTTGTGCATCCAGATGTAAAGACTTGTTAGCAATAAGCATGACAAAAAGGGAAAGAAAAAGAAGGATTGCACCTTCAGAGAAAAAATATAACATCTTTCTTTCTTTGTATTCATCATCTGGTAGTAAAAAGGATATCCAAGATTTCATTACGCATCAACCTCCCAAAATAATTCATCCAACGTTTTCTGCAGTTCTATAGCTATTGCAATACATAACTGAAGACTAGGGTTAAACTCGCCCTTTTCTATAAGACCGATCGTTTGTCTAGTCACACCAACTTTTCTTGCTAATTGTTCCTGAGTGATGGCCGCATTCATTCTAGTTATTTTAACGTTATTCTTCATTTCTCACCCCAGCTGGATGTTAGATATAGTTTACATATGCAATTTATATATTACATACGATATAAGAAAAAGTCAATTTTTATCATAAATTTAACAAATTAATTTGAAAAAAGAGTATCCTTGAATACAGCTATCCTGCGAACGTCTTCTATAACATTAAATTCTTAAAAAATATTTCTTTCCTACGGATTTGATGAATATTAAACCCTTGAACACAAACATCCTCACCTTATCAGTGAGGATGCCAGAACGTAGAACAAACCGCTTTACAATTTTAGTTATAATGGGATTTGTCTACATATTGAATTTGGTTAATAAGATTAAAAAGTGGTTAATCATATATAACATTTTTACCTTGTTCAGTTAAAGTCTTCAAGTGAGTAAGCATTTGATTGATTTCTTGATCTGAATGTCTTTCCCATGATTTTAATTCAGCTATGATTCTCAAAGGCGATTTAGATCTGTAGGATCTTGTTGGGTTACCGGGGAATCTTTTATCGGTCACGTTCGGATCATTTTCAAATTCACCTAGTGGTTCTACGATATAGATTCTCTCTTTCGATTGAGATTTTGCTAATTCAGCTCCCCATTTAGCAGCATCTAATGTAGCGGTAAAATAAATATAGTTAGATTTTTTGTCTTGGTAATTTGATTGGTATAACGGTTCTAATTGGTCTCCAATTTTCAGCTCTGCTTTAGTACCATGAAAGAAAGGACCTTTATCTAATACTTCTTTTTTATCATTCATCCATAGACACCTCTAACTTTTTTTAATTTGTTTACAACAGTATATGGGTAAATACCTAGAAAGAGTAGTCTATTAATTATCTAGAATTCGAAGTATAATTAAAGTAGAAAGAGTGATATTGCGTTTTTAAGATGCCCACTAGTATTACTCTTCTTAGAGAATTCACGTTTCTACAGAAAAAATACATAAAATAAAAAACATAGGAAGCATATAATCTTCCTATGTTTTCATTCCTATTATTTATCTGTTTGTTTTTGCTTCTTTTTCAAAAACTCCATGCGTAGTTTTTCAAGATGCTTCTTTTTATCAAACCTGGCAGGCGTCTGTTTCTCATGAAACTTTGTCACCGCTACCTGAGCTTTGTCATCCAATTGATATCTTCCCAAAATGTTCACCTACTTTTTCATCTTCAATCATCTTATATACTATACCTTAGTTTGCTAAAAGAAACCTTATAATTATTTGGAAACAAATCAACTAGGAAAGATTATTGTGTCATCATTGAATATAAAATTCTATCCAATTCATTTATTGTTTTTAAAATAATGCACAGGACGAATTTCTATGCGCCAGCCGAATTCTTCCCCCTTGCTCACTTGAGTTGTTGGATGTAAAGAAGCAAGTTGGATTGCCTCATCCATGTTTTCTGCTTCAAAAATGAAAATACTTCCTATCATTTCTTTAGTTTCTGTATATGGCCCATCTGTTACGATTATCTTGCCGTCTACACGGCGCAAGCTTTTAGACTCTGTGTCAAGACCGGCATCAAGCAAAACCTCACCGCTATTATAAAAATTCTCAATGTGTGGTTGACATTCACTCATAATAGCTTCAATCTCTGTCCTTGGACGTGCATCCATCTTTTCAGGGTTGTAATAGCCCATACATAAAAATATCATGATCCTCTCTCCTCGATTACTCAAAATTTTGTATACACTCATACGACGATCAACAATCTGTATAATCGACAAGATGTTAAATTTTTTTTAAAAAAACCTTTAATCTCTTATTTCAATAAAACAGAGCGCATTCCTTTAGTTAAAGAAATGCACTTGATTGCAGAGATTTTTTAATGGAGGCTTTCTTTTTATTTTGGAGCCAATAAAATTCTTTCATCTTTCTGTTCAATAATGATCTGAAAGGTATTACAGATCAACTTCTGCCTTAATGCGTAAGGAATGGTAAGATATCCTTTATTGGAAATTATCTGTTTAAATTCTCTTTTTAAAGACTTATCAATGACAAGTATAGAATTATGATAACAATCGATTCCTATTTCTAAACCATTATGAATGTTAAACTCTTCTCTCCAAATAACCGGTATGTACAGGTATCCTTTCTTATTTTCATAGACCTTATTTGTGTATATAACCAAGATGACACCCCCGTGATTCCTGAAAACCATCATACTTCATTTCACTACAGCAGTGAATGGGTCATGAGAATTAAAAAGTCACAGGAAAAAAAGTAGAGACTTAATCATAATTACAAATGAATGTATTTAGAATGACACTCCTAAATAAGACGTATCTCTAGGTCTTACCGTATTCCTTTATAAAAATTATATTCTTGAAAGTTTTCATGCAGTCCTATCCTACAGTAATCTTACAAACTCAACTATTCCATAGAGTTCATTAACTGAAAAAAGTATTCAGGCTCTTGAGTCTTATTGAGCTTATACCACGATTGTAAGGTATTCGGTGTAAATACATCTAATTTATTAATCACTTCCCTCGCAAATTCGAGAGGAGCTACCCCAGATGCCGTAACTAAATTCTCATCAACAACTGCTGATCCCTCCTCATATAACTTTTCTCCCCTATAATTCGGACAGACCATTTTCAAGTAGTCTAAGTTATTACTAGTATGCTTTCTCATATCTAGGTATCCCTTATTCGCAAGTGCTATTGTTGCACCACAAATTGCCGCAACAATCGTACCCTGCTGTAAAGCATCGCCTGTTTTTTCCATGATGGGTTGATGAATAACTTCTCCCCATGTATTTCCCCCAGGTAAAATTAAAAGGTCTTTACTCTTTAGGCTGCACTCCTCTATTGATATATCTGGTTGTATACTTAGTCCACCCATCGTAGTGATCTTTTCTTTATCAGCCCCTACAGTTACTACGTTTAAAGGTGCTGTATCTTTTTTAAAGTACCTCCCTGTGTGTAGCTCAGCAATCAAATAACCATACTCCCAATCTGACATGGTATTACATACATATAAATAAACGCTTCTTGTTTCCATCCCATAACACTCCTCATCACATGTAATATAGACAATTATAAAATAACTTCCCTGACAGCTAACGTCAGGGAAGTTATCATACTTGATGAAAGTTTATTAGATCTGACAGGACCTCAATAATCCTTTTCTTAAGACTTATAGGCTCAATCACTCCAATAGATGTACCGTATGGCAAAAGCATGTGAGGAACATATGTATGTAATATATCTTCTTCCAGAAGAAATGTTGCTTGATTTGATGATTGACTCTGTAAATAATGTCCCAAAAACCAATGTTGGCAAATATCTCCCAAGGCATTTGTACTCCCATTAATAACTAAAGTGGTGCTCTTATCTTTATCTTTAAGAGTTGGAAGTAGATTTTTCATAAAAAAGTCAGAAGCTGAAAAATCTTCTGGCCGAATAAACTTGTCTTCGGTTTGAATGAGCCTTTCGATTCGATCTATTCTAAAACTACGGACTTCCTTCCTACGATGACAAAAGCCAATCACATACCATTTCCTATTCCAATAGATGATTCTGTATGGATCGATCAATCTATCACTTGATTGGTTCTCTTTACTGTTTTGGTAGGTAATCTTTACGGAGTACTCATCAGCTACTGAAGTCTCCAACTCCTTTAACGTAGATTCTGCAGAGAACGAAGGTAAGTGGCTGATTACTTCTAGACTTGATAAATGTTGGTTTCTTTTTGTTTCCTGTTCTTGATTTGAGTATTTACCTAGTTTGGATACGGCTCTATTTAGTGCTTCACCTCCATAATAGCCCGCTTCACCTGCAAAAACGGCTGCGTGAAACAGTGACGTCTGCTCTTCAATATCAAAGAAAAGAGGAGCCTCTATAAATTGGTTCAATAGAGAGTATCCACCGTTATGTCCCGAATCTGAAATGATAGGTACACCACTTGTTGAAAGGGTATCAATGTATCGATACACCGTCCTAATATTGAGCTCTAACTTCTCTGAGATTTGTTTGGCAGTGACTTTTTCACTTGACCGAAGCATCCATAAAACGGCTAACATATTGTCGATTTTAGGCATAAGAAAACTCCACTTCTTCATAAAACATATTCTATAGATCCAATCTCTAGTATAGCTCATCACAAAAGGATACTTTCTGTATTTAGTGTTCTTTTTTAGTGTGATTTCTACATTTTTAAGATTAGCAATATACCTTTAACAGAGCTTAATAATAAAGAAGAGTTTGCAGACATATAGGTGTCTGCAAACTCACAGAATTACTTTTAGTTATAGAAATTAAAAAATAGTTGGTACCATTCCCCCATCCATACGTATGGGAGCTCCTTTAAACGCTGATGCATAAGGACTACATACAAATGTAGTTAGTCTACCTATTTCAGCAGGTCTGATAAATCGCTGTATTTCAGATTGAGGTAGGTTTGTAGTCATAAATTCTTTCTCTTTCTCTGAAAAATTCATGTCTTCATTTGGGTAGATCCCTTCAATGATTTGATATACATTTTCAGAGAGCGTTGGTCCTGGCATAATTGTATTAACTGTAACTTCTGTTCCTTTTGTTAATTTAGATAAGCTTTTTGACAATGATAATAGCATTGATTTTGTTGTACAATACTGAGGCATTTGTCCTGAAGGCATCATTGCTTCTTCACTCGCAATGAAGATAATGCGGCCATAATCATTGTTCAGCATTTTAGGTAAATAAAATTTAGATAATCCATTTGCAGCAAGAAAATTAGTGCGGAAATATTTTTCCCATACTTCATCGTCTACATCCTCATATTGCATGATTTCATAAATCCCCATATTGTTAACCAAAATATCAATATTGGGATATTTTTCAAACAAAGCTTCTCTCTGTTGAATATCCACTAAATCAGCTGTAGCATTTTGAGGAGATGTAGCTGGGAAATCTGATTTAATTTCATTTACAACTCGTTCTACCTCTTCATAAGTTCGTCCATTAATTAGTACATGAACACCTTCTCTAGCAAGTTCAATGGCAATTGCTTTACCGATCCCTTTCGTTGACCCAGTAACTAATGCTGTTTTATTGTGTAATTTCATATCCACAATTCATTTCTCCCCTGTTTTTACTTCGTGTGAAAAATTATATTCTTTAAGATAGTGCCTATTTAACGAGTGTGTACCTAGATGTTCATTACGCCAATTTGAAGGAGTATCACCTTCCCAAAGGCGAAAGGCACGGTAGAACGAGTTCTGGTCTTCATATCCAATCAGGAATGCCACTTCCTTAATATCGAGCGAGGGATCTGCCAAGTACTCTCTTGCCTGTTCGTGTCGCACTTGTGTCAACAGATGATTGAAGTTCGTCCCTTCTTCAGACAGTCTGCGCTGCAAGGTTCGATCACTCATCCCCAATTCGCTAGCCACAGTCTGAATGTCAGGTCGCCCCCCTGTTAAGCTCCGTTTTGTAATCCACTTAACCATCCCGGTGATTGAGCGACTGCGTTGCTGCTCGTTCAACGATTGGTCCAGTACGGGAGTCAGAATCTCCAATAACTCCGAGTTGTAAGAAGCAAAAGGAAGATCTAGATCTTCTCTATGTAACTTCAACCTGTTACAATTTGCACCGATCTGAATACGGCAGCCAAAGTAAGCTTCAAGTACCTGCACATCGCCCATAGCTTGTGTAAATTCGACGGACCTCGGCGTTAATGGTTTACCAGTGCCGCGGCGTCCTAGCTCCAGAAGAAATGCTAGCGTAATACCAACCAGCAGGGGCGGACCAGGTTGATCGATATCCAACCAATCCAATTCGATTGTACAGTTCTCACCTTCCTCGATGATACGTAAACTTTCAGGGGGGCAAAGTTGTTTGTACCTGGCCATTCGCTTTAGAGCGTCACGGTAGTCACGAGCGTGGTAAGTAGCTAATACGCTAGGTGGGTAATGCGCTGTTTCAAAACCGCTCATAAGCTCGATAATTCCTTTTGCATTGTCATCAATGAGATCGGAATAAGCTTGCCAGATCGCCAAATATTGGGCGGTGGTGACATCTGGTTCAGTAATAATGGTGAGCGGAAGTCGTGCTTTTCTAACCACATCGTGGGAGGCAATCCCCAATTGATTTAATCCTGTCCAAAATCCTGCCGGGATTTTTATTCGAGAATGAGACGTCATACATATAGGTCCTCCCTATTACTATTTACACAATCACTATTATTGGATATGACTAGCAGTACAGTTAATACATTACCTATCCAATGTCACTCTGTAACTAGCAAAGAACGACATTTTACTTGCTGATTACGTCGAATAAGTAGTGTTAGTATTATGTAGGATAACTTCCGTTGTATAGACTCCATAAAAACACCACACCCATTAGAGTTTTTATTATTAACATTTTCAACAAATAGTAAGTTCTTAAAATCTTAAATGATAAATGTTGGACCTTTAAAGCCTTCAACCCTTTCTTCTGACTCATTGACTTTCTTTCAACCTAAACCAATTCAGCTAGGATATGATCACAGAGTAGCATCGTACGAACATTATCACGTCCACTCGAACATGCTTCTCTATCATTTTGACAACTCTCTATAAAATGAGCCATTTCTCCAACAAAACCACGCAAATAAAGATCCCTGTAACCTCCAGACATGGGAGATGCTGAAGGTGTAAATACGGTATCATTCTCTGCAAGTGATTTCCAAGGTAGTTGGTCAAAGGACTGAGATTTATGGACAGTAAGTGTATGAACTTCATCTGCAATTGCAAATCCGTTATCGAATGTTACTGTCACATTTTCGCTTTCCCTTGACCAAGCTGTCATTCCTGTAAAATAAAGGCTACCCACGACTCCATTTTCAAATTTTAATGAAATACTCTGAGAGATAAATTCACTGTTACTGTTTTTAAAACCTGTTATTTGAACAACTTCACCAAACAAAAAACGGACTAGATCAACAATATGTATAGCAGCGAGCTTCATAAACTGCTCTTCGTCTTTACAAAAAGGGGTGCTGTCTACAGCAAATCTTGCTTGAAAAGAACGAGCTTGACCAAGGGTAGCACTATTGATTAATTCTTTTAACTTCTGATAACAAGGCGCATAACGTTTCATAAATCCTACCATTAATATGACCCCTGCTTCCTCAGCAGCATTCGCGATTTCCTCAGCTTCATCAGCATTCATTCCAAGGGGTTTATCCACATAAACATTTTTCCCCGCTCTAATACAGTCCATGACTAAAGAGATATGATCTTCAGGTTGAGCGACTACTACAACGCCATCACACTCTTCGGAATTGAGCATAACTTTATAATCATCATACGGTGTTCCATTGCTTCCGAAGCGTCGAAGTGCATCTTTCGAACGATTAAGATTCCTTGTAGAAATGGCTTGAATTTCCGCTCCAGCTTCAATAGCAGATGGATAAATATTTGTAGATGCATGGAACCCCGCACCTATAAAACAAAGGTTAGCTTTCTTCACTTTTCTTACTCCTCTTTATTCAAATTTATATGAAATTTGATCTTACCAAAATAGGGTTATTCGGCACACAGTAGGCTATGCTCATGTAAATTTAGCACCTGTTTAATGAATTAAAAAACCACAAAACCTTACCCGTTTTTGAAGTAAACAGATATCGTAAACAAATTATAAATCCTTCTTTATAACGATTCTATTCTCATTTATGGTGTAGTTATTTTTGAGATAAAACGCTTCTGCAAGTCCTCCATTAGCTGTTAATAAATAAAGGCTTGAAATGTCTCTTTTCTTTAATTCATCTTCTAAATACAGAAGGAGTTTCGAACCGTAACCTTTGCCTTGGCTCTGATTACTAATACAAAATTCAGCCAAATAAAAAGTTAACCCTTCATACGATTGTTTACTATTTCCGGCAATGAATCCTATTAAAGCATCGTTTTCATATAATAAATAGCCAAGACATTTAGGTGTATGCATTAAATCCGTTAGTCTTTCTTTAGCATCTCGATCTGTCCAGGTCTCATTCCATGGTTCTTTGTTAAAAACATTAATATATAATTCAACACATTGTTCTATTCTATCAAATGTCATTTGTACAATTGTTTCAGTCATCAAAATCTCTCCCATTGACGATATGTACATTTTATAACCTAATCAGAAATCCTTTTTGTTCTCTTGAATCTAATACAAATGCACCCATTAATACAAAAAGCTCCCTATAATATAGTAAACATAAGTTAAATAACTAATTATGACTAAGGAAATGGAGCTGAGATTTATTAAACTTGAATACCCCATATTTTTAAAAATACGGTAGAGTAAATAGAATGAACATAGAATAATAAATTGTAAAATCAATGTTATATAAATATAAGTATATAAAGTCTCTCCAATCCCAATAAAAATCCCTGTACCCACTAAAAAAATGCCTGATAATCCAATTATCCCAACCATATTATTTAGAGTACTTCTTTTAAATTCTACTATTTGAGCTGGAATCAATGCTATTCCTAACACCATGAAACTTATCAAAATATGAAGTATGAATACTAACAACATTATATCCCCTGTCTTCTTCCAAACATCATTTTACATCCTAATTGACTCTTTAACATATCTTGATTTTTCAGGGATTTGTACTATCAATATCCTTTTATCCCGTTTTCAAATACAGCATTATCGTTATTTATTAAACCATTCAGTGTTTCATGTAAAGCAAATGTACTCTTAAAAAATGTAACACGTATAGATATCTCTGAACCGTCCTTTTTATCATTACGTGTTAAGGTAATCTTCTTGAAGAAGCCCATAGACAGCACAATCCTTATAATGATTCTTGGCATTGCGGATCATATGTTTAATCGTACCTTCTTGTTCCATCCCTACTTTCTCCATAATCCTTCCTGATGCCGGGTTGTCAGTATTATGAGCTGCAGAAATTTTGTGGATATTCATATCCCTAAATCCAAATTCAATAACAGCTTTCAAAGCTTCAGTTCCATACCCTTTGTTCCACCATTGATAGCCCATTAAATATCCAACATCACAATTTTCAGTTAACTGATCAAAATTGAATAGATCAATCGCTCCGATTAATTTACCGTTTTCTTTCAGTTCCATACCCCAATAACAAAATTCTTGAGAATCATAGTTACTTACGACTTCTTTTACTCTCTCAATTGTTTCAGATAGAGACTTGTGTGCTCCTTTAATTAAATTATCCATTACTCGATCGTCTGAAAGCCAATGGTCAAAAATACTTTCCGCATCTTCAAGTACTATTCTTCTTAAAATTAATCGATCCGTTTCAATTGTTGGTGTTCCTAAAAAATTGATCACTTGCTCACCTTACCCTAATCTTTTCTATTTTCTAATACGATTGCTGAATAACGTAATAAGTTCAAGATGCTCATATTTAAATCCTTTCTTATTCAACGATCTGACTCTCAAAAACGAGAAAGTTTAACCTTCTACATAAAAAAACACACTGTTTTTTGAGAATAACAGTGTGTTGAGAGTGCAATTCTAGTTGTAAGCTAACATTTTAGAAAATCTTAAAATCATTTGAATTTAGAACATCATTGCTCGAATTAAAGTGTAATAATAATCGGGCCATCTTTAGTAAGGATAATTGTATGTTCTACTTGTGCTACATAGCTTTCTTCAGTAGCATAGGTCCAACCGTCTTCTTTTTGGTAAACTTCTTCTTCCAACGTTGATATAAATGGTTCGAATGCGATAACCATCCCATCCTTTAATAATTCATGATCCCATGGATCGTTATAGTTTAAAATATGGTCTGGTTCTTCATGTATTCTTCGTCCCACACCGTGTCCTGTAAGGTTTTTGATAACCGTGAATCCATGCTGTTTCGCTGTTTCATATACTGCTTTTCCGATTCTGCTTTTTTTGGAACCAGGTTTAGCTTTCTTAAGACCTGCTTCAAATGCCTTTTTCGCAACATCGCATAATCTCGTTAATACTTCATCTCCTTGTCCTACTACAAATGAGATTCCAGTATCAGCGAAATAACCGTTCTTTGAAGCAGACACATCAATATTTACAAGGTCGCCTTCTTGAATAACCCGATCACCTGGAATACCATGGGCCACTTCATCATTAATACTGATACACGTAAACCCAGGAAAGTCATATTCACCTTTAGGAGCTGAAACTGCACCGGCTTTTTCTAATAGTTCTCCGGCTAAATCATCAAGTTCTTTCGTCGTTATACCTGGAATGGTTCTTTGTACTAATTCATCTCTAACTGAGGCAATAATTCTGCCAATTTCCTTCAAACCACTAAAATCTTCTTCTGTTTTTGCAATCATTTTTATCCTACCTTATTATTTTTTATCATTATTCAAAACATATTGTTTATAGTAACTCTACTTTCTCAAAAAATTATACGCATGTAAATTATTTGATACTCCCTTATACGCTTAATAACAAAATGTACCTAGTGTTAGACGCGGATTTACTTACTGGCAGTTTCTACATTAAAATGACTAGCAGTAAAGTTGACGATAGTCTAATTAGGCCTTATTATAATATACAAGTCTAATTAGACTATTATGTAAAGGAATGAAGATGAAATGATTAAATCTTTTTTAATGTTAGGGCAATCAAATATGGCAGGTCGAGGCTTCTTGCATGAGGTAAAACCTATCTATAATGAAAAAATAAAAATGCTGCGCAACGGACAGTGGCAAATGATGACAGAACCCATTAATTATGACCGTCCTGTTGCTGGTGTAAGTCTAGCTGCATCCTTTGCAGAGGCGTTTGCAAAAGCCAACCCGAATGAACAAATTGGTTTGATACCTTGTGCAGAAGGTGGCAGTTCCTTGGACGATTGGCATCCACAAGGTACTCTTTTTCAACATGCCTTGTCTGAAGCCCGATTTGCTCTGGAAAGCAGTCAAATTTGTGGCATACTTTGGCATCAAGGTGAAAGTGATAGCCATAATTCTCTACATGAAACGTATTACGAAAAGCTATCTCTGATCATTGAAACTTTACGTAAAGAATTAAACCTTCAACATGTTCCATTAATGATTGGTGAGCTTGGGAATTTTTTAGGAAAAACAGGTTTTGGAAAGTACTCATCAGAGTTTCAAGAGATCAACAAACAATTACGGCGGTTTGCTCATGAGCAGCAAAATTGTTATTTTGTATCGGCAGAAGGCTTAACTCCCAATCCGGATGGAATTCATTTAAACGCAGTTTCCCAACGAAAATTCGGTTTTCGCTATTACGCTGCATTTTCGAGAAAGTCTCATATCTTAGAGCCTCTTTCGGATGAGGATCAATCTCTAAACATAAACAATAACTATTCGAAAACGGAACAAATTTATATTCATAGTATGGATTTAGCTCTAGGTAAAATCACATACGCTGAATTTGAGTCAAATATGGCGGTGGTGATGCAATCTTGATTCCCTTACTAATCCTTGGCTTACTTATACAAAACCCTGGCGCTCATGGATACGAACTATTAAGTTTAATGGAAAAGCGACATTATCAATATATTGTTAACTTTACGAAAGGATCCTTTTATTACAATTTGCAACAACTTGAAGAAAAAGGTTGGATTGAACAAACACAACACATACGTCCGAACAACGGTCGTGACATTCACACCTTTAAAATCACGTCTTTAGGCTTAGAAGAATTTGATCAATTAATGATCAAATATGGAACGAAATCCGAGTATGTAAAATTACCAATCTATGGGACGTTACTATTTACAGATGTATTCGATACAAATAAGTTATTAGAATGTATCCAATCTCAGATTGATCAGACTAAAGCCAGAATTGCTCTCCTTGATGAATACTTAGCAAACCATAAGGAACTACCTGGAAAGATTGATTACTTTCGCCGTATGAACGAAAATTCTCGTTCTCACCATTTAGTAAACTTAGAATGGTTTCAAGAAATAAAGTCAGACATAGAGAAAGCTTCTGTATAGATGAAACTAAAATCACCCATCCAAATTTTTAATTAAAAATGGATGGGTGATTTTTAGTAATCTAGCCATGAGCTGATGACAATGATTCTAATCATCGTCTTCCAGCCATACACTCTACTATTTTCAGGTCTAGTGCATCCACTCTACCAATCTGTTCTTTCATATCCCAAAGCATGATCATTGTTGTTTCTGCATTCTCTACAAACGGCTGCAATTGTGCGACCTCAGAAAAATACACAGGATTTCCTTTAATAGATCCATTCCCTACAAGTTTTGAAGTAACTAAACCTACTAAACTCAGTCCTGTCACACTTTGTCCTGTTTCTTCATATAGCTCTCTAATGGCACATTCTTTTGGTGTTTCACCCACTTCTCTTTTTCCTGCTGGCAGCTCCCACTGTCGCCGTAAAGAGTTAAAGCCCATAAGGAATTTGCCCTCACATTTAATTACAGCAAACGATCCTGAAAGTGGACCGAAATCCTCAAGCTTTTCTTCCGTCACGTAAATAAAATCCACAAACTCATACCCGTTAGGATCTCTAGACTCGTAAACTACTTTCACTTTTACAACTCACAAAGGTAATCTAATAATTCTTTAGAACTTATATCCTTTGCATCCGTTGATAATGCACGATTAAAAAGATCAAAAGCTTTAGGATCGTTCTCTTTTAAGCATTGAAAAGATACTTTAGGACCTAAAAACCATTCACCTTTCAATTCAAAATAGATCTCTAAACTGTCTTTAAGCATCCAATGAAAGCGATAGTTTCCTTCTAAATCATTTTTGGCAGATCTTACATGCATCTTTTTCAGCCAACTTTTTAAGAAGTCCTTCTCATCTTGAGTTAATAGTTTTGGTCCCTTCTCAAACGCACTTTGAATGGTAGCTAAAAACTCTTCCGCTAAACCTTTCTTGTTAATCCAAATTTCTCCCTTATGTACACGTAGAAACGGTTCAGCCTGCTTCATTTTTTCAGTAGGATAAATCCACGCATCTAACTGCTTACCCTCGATAAATTCAACTTCATTCGTATCCTCGGTAACGGAATCAGAAAAGCAGATAAGATCCACATCGCTTTCTTCTGTATAATCTCCACGACTATACGAACCGTACAAAATGATGGTGTGGCAATCATACTTCTTCAATATATAAGCTTCAATTTCTTTTAAATCGCTATGTGTATTCATGAATGTCATCCTTTATATTCTTTGTTTTTTGTATGTGTTTTGTGTTTGAAACCATGCTCTAAGTTTTGCTGCATAACCCGCACGTTCCTCTGGATCGCTAAGACTACCGTGCGTCAGATATAGATGATCGTTAAAATACCGAGGGTACACATGCAGGTGATAATGCCAAACATCCTGACTTCCACCTGGTTCGTTATGCTGCCTGGTAGATATGCCATCACACGCGTAGCAATCTTTCAGAGCATAAGACACTTGCTTAGCCACTTTATGAATGTGAGCGGCGATGTCGAGTGGCAGATCAAAGATATTTTCATAATGACGGTTAGGAATGATAATCACATGGCCTTGGTTATTCGGCCACCATAATGTTGCGATGAGCGCTGTTACATATTCATCCTGATAAATAATATCTTGTTGCTTGCTCTGAACCAGTTTGTTATTGGGGTCCTCAACCCCTTGAACTACTAAACAAAAAGGACAGATATAGTCGGGCGGCATATGTGTGTACATTACAACTCTCTCCTAAGCGATTACACTAGATTTTCATTTCAACAAACTTGTCCATGAACTTCTGAATTTCTTCTTTAAACAAACGTGATTCCTCAAGAAAAGGATAGTGATTACTTTCGTTGAAACGAACAAAAGTAGATTGAAGGATCGCCTCATTCATTTCCTCCGAAAACGCTATAGGACACTGAACGTCATGCACTCCGCCCATAATTAAAGTAGGAGTCGTTATGTTATGTAGTTGCCTGGTCACATCGTATATCATTTCTTCTCTAATAAAAAAATTCATGCGAGTTGCTGACATTTTTTTCGTGATTGGTAAGGAGAAATACTCGTCATACTTTTCTGGTTTGTAAAGTGAAAGCTTTGTTCGTTCTTTAGAGATGGTAGCTCTTTCGCCCGGTGATAAATCTGGATTCTTAAGTGTTTCAATGAGTTGTTGCATGTAATCAAACTTCGGGTGCTCACCATGATAAATACAAGCGGGAGAAGAATTTGCATATTTTCTCGCAGCCGATCCGACGATAATTAAAGACGAAAGGGATGAAGAAAAGTGGATACCGTATAACAATCCAATCATGCCACCAGTTGAGTGACCAGCAAATGTCCAAACAGAGATACCTAACGCTTCTCTAATAGCTTCTAAATCATATACAGCGTCAAACATGCTCAACTCGTGAGGATGAATAGCTTTTGAAGTATTCCCCGCTTCTTTTAGGTTAACTAAATACACTTGATAACGGTCTGTAAAAGAGTCCGCAAAATAATCACCAGAATCGTTAAACTCCGAATAATGGTGAGTCACACAGACTGGTTGACCCTCACCTTTTATAAATAATTCAAATGTTCCTCTTGATGTAGGTACTAATTTCGTCTGCCACTTAGACATTCCATAGCTCCTTCACTTTTACAGATTTCTTAGCTTTATTATCGAATACTTTTATGTGAGCCGTCGCAATTAGGCATTCGTTTGGATAGCCCGCACGTGCAATCATTTAACCCTTTTCCATCAAGGATCTGGTCCATATATTTTTCGATGCGAGCTTCTCGCGTTTTAGACTGTTTTGCTTCAGCAAAATACCGAATATAAGCTTTTTGTCTACCTGGTGTTAAAGCATCGAAAGCTTCTTTTAAATCTGAGATCTCATCCATTTTATTTTGGAATTCAACGGGTATAGAATAATCCGCTGTTTTCTTCAATTGCACTTCTAACCCCGATTTTTCTACTTCAATCGCTTCATGAATATAAGCTTTGAGCGTACTTTCTAAATCAAGGATCTCTTTAACATTCGTAAATCGAATTTGACGCGCTGATTGTACATTTTCTGTTTGTTGAATCAGAATCTTCTTTTCGTCTTTCAACAAAACGCCTTTATGAAACAATAGAGCACAATATTCTTTAAATCCATGAATTAAAACAACATTCTTGTTATTTACCGTATAACACGGGTGCATCCACTTAAAGTCTTCAGTGAGGCCGCAGTCTAATACGATTCTTCGTAACTGTTCAAACTCTTCTTTCCACGATTTTGCTTCCATCAAAAATTCATCAACTTTAGGATTCAACATACTTTTTGGCATAGAGCAGCCCCCTAATCATTTTTATATTTGATCAACTTCTATCATTTCTATGAAAATACAATAATTCCTTTTGAAAAAGCTAACTTCATTAACAATCTCTCAGAGTTGACGCAAGATCAATAACTTAATACGTTAGAACATATTTCAGATGGAGGTTTTTGTTTGATCAACTTATGTTTAGAGCTGAGTAAGTAAACCTTCTTCCCTATGAAGAAGGTGCCATTTATAGAAAATAAGCGTGTATTAGAAAAGATGAGGAGACTATAAATGGATATAAAAATTCGCATTGAACGCACGGAAGATTATAGAAAGACGGAAGAAGTCGTTAGAAGTGCATTTGAACCAGAGGAATTTAGTGATGAGAAAGAACATCTACTAGTAAACCGGATTAGGAAGACAGAAGCATTCGTACCTGAACTTTCTTTAGTTGCTGAAAACAACAAACAAGAGATCATTGGGCATGTTCTGCTTTCAAAGGTTAAGATTGTTAATGATAAACAGGTCGTTGAATCACTAGCACTAGCACCCGTTTCTGTTGTTCCCGACTATCAAAATAAAGGCATTGGGAGTCAACTTATTAAAGCAGCCCTAACGTCTGCCAAGAACTTAGGCTATCAGTCAGTTATCGTTTTAGGTCATCAAGATTATTATCCGAAGTTTGGATTCAAAAAGGCTAGCACATGGAGAATTAAAGATCCCTTTGATGTTCCTGATGAAGTGTTTATGGCTCTTGAGTTAACAGAGAATTCTCTGGCTCATGTGCATGGCGTTGTACACTATTCAGAGGCATTTTCGTAATAATTGGATATATTCAAATAACAACAAAAAACGACCATAGTGTGGTCGTTTTCTATTGCCTTTGAGAAGTAAATCAAACTTGCAAATATTGTTGCAATAAGAATTGGAATTAATAACCCTTTTTCTAATGTAGGGTCTAATGTCCAACCAAGAGCTTCTGTAATGTACAAATACAGTAACACAAATAAAACGGACAAATAATGAAAAAAATACCCAAAGAGGAAATTAAACACACCAGTTAGAGAAAATCCTAAGATTTTATTCACCTTCCTATAGAGTTATCCTAAAGTCATCTGTTCGTTTGTGGAATCAGAGACATCACTTCGCTTTACATTGGCAAACATGAATCCTTGTAATCATTAATCACAATTTCCGTTTATGCTTTTCCTCAATAATCTTCTTATTCAAGATTCGCACTTCCCCCACCATCAAAAGTCTCATATCCTCCACGATATATTTGGCCAGCTCTTCATCTGAAATATTATCTCCATGGAGATCCAGACGAAATTCCTGTCCTTGTAATCCTCCACCATTGGTAAAATCAATTTCGAAATCAAATTGAACACGTTTATCCATCTGTTAGCACCTCGCCATAATTTTGTACGATTCATTTAAATAACGACAAAAGGAAAACGGTGATCATCCCCACACTCATCGTTCCAATGAAGAAATAACCGAGTATACGGATAGGCAGTGGTAGCCCCTGGAGATTTACCTTTGAAAGATTCTTAGTTGGATAGCCCTCGATCTTTCCATAGTGTTCCATGGCATCGTTAAATGGCACTTCACTATGTTTAGGATTAGCATGCTGTTCAAGACGCTTATCTACACGTTTTTTCACTCTATCCATTTCTTCATCCATTGAAATACCCCCTAGCATATCTTCTAATTTCCATATGCTATTCTCTATTCCTTCTATAGTAATTTTAATAGATTCAACAAATGTACAAACCAATAAGACAAGCTAACATATGATATAAGGAATAGAGATTTTAGTCTTTATTCTTTTCTCAACATGAGATAGATGGGGGTGTCTTCTTTGAGAAGTTTCATTAGTATTTTAGATGGCTTATTGGCTTGCAAGAAAGCACGTAAGAGCAAGAAAAACAAAAAGCGAATCGGTTAATCAATGAGCTGCCTTTCAGGGCGGCTTTTCATATTACAAAACACAACTACATACATTTTTTCGTACAGGTTTAATTGCCCTTTCTTTAAGGGAAACATAGTTTTATCACGATTTTAGGGGGCACGATTCATGAAAGATCAAATCAAAAAAGTACTCAGCAATCCAAAAGTGCAAAAAGGAATTAAAGACAAAGTCGTTCCTTTAGTTAAAAAAGAAATGGAAAAAAGGAAGAAGAAATAAAAACGTTAAAAGTCTATACAAGTAACCCATCCATAGCAGACATTGATGGGTTACTTTTTTGTTGTACCAATTCTTCACTTAACTTTAATAAAAAATACTTGTGAGGAAGATCCTCTTTTCCAAGTTCCGTTCGTACTAATAGCATAAGTGCCACTTTCGCTTGGAGCCACATAAATATCTCCATCTAGTAAAGTCACCGTTTTAAAATCAGACTCCCCCTTGGTCCATACATTTACTTCTTTTGATACTTTAATCGGTTTGCGTTTATACGATATAGAAATCTTTTCGCCTGGTGACACGGAAACAGCTTTTATTTCATTCATCATAAATGGCTCGGCATAATCTACACACGCACCACTTAAAAATCCATCCCAGCAATAAGTGCTTTGCTGAGTTGGAATCGTGACATTTGTCTCTGTTTTAGCGCTTGCTGATGGAGGCTTTGCGTTCATGATGTAATACGTAAAGAAACTCGTGATTAATAAAAATGCCAGCACAAGAGCAAGAACCCCTTTTTTGTTCATCCTAAAACCCCCTATTTTAAAAACTCTATATACAAGTAGGCGTTATAAAACTGTAATTGGTTTCATCAGGTTTATCATGATTGCTCTTGATTTATTCCTAATATCAAATATAAGGAGGATGCGATTTGAAACAAGCCCTTTATGTAGTATGCATCTACTTCATTATATGTTTATTTCTTCTTCCCTTTCTTACATTTAAAAATTGGGTATTACTCACATCAACCCTTCTTCTTTTAGCATTCATAGTAGGCTATACAACATTTAGAATAAGAAACTGGTGGATCTCGTTTACAATTACAGCAGCATTAGTTACTTTGTACGTATATCTGATTAACAGTAACTCGTCTATGAAAATTCCTGTGCATATTGTTTTAATTATCGGCCTGATTTACTTAATTATTGGTGTTAGCAAGCAGCTTCGAAACAAGGATTGACTTATAAAAACCAATCTCCAACTAGTTGTTGAACAGTACTTCGCTGCTCAATATGTAGCATATGACTTGCTTCATGTCGAAAAGTTCTTTCAAATATTCCTTTACAAGAATATTCCTTGTGAGTTATATTGTATAGGAAAGGAGGAACAGTTTATGGGCGAGAAACTAACAACTTTGCATGCACTTGCCGAGCCCAATCGCTTTCACATTGTTGAGCTTTTGAGAGTTGGTCCTCTCACTGTAGGAGAAATTGCCGACAGCCTCAAGCTGCGCCAACCGCAGGTATCAAAGCATCTACGTGTACTTAGTGATTCTGGACTTGTTGAGGTTCAACCTATTGCGAATCGTCGAATCTATAAACTGCAGTCACAACCTTTCTTAGAACTAGAAGAATGGCTTGATACCTTTCGAAACATTTGGGAAGATCGGTTCGACCGCTTAGATGAATATTTAAAAGACATGAAATAAACGATATTTGGCACTACATAAATGAAGGAGGAATTATTAATGACTGTTGAAAATAAAACGAATCAATTAACTTCTAAAGTAGAAGGAAATGTACTGGTGTTAGAACGTACCTTTAATGCACCTCGCGAACTTGTGTTTAAAGCTTTTTCTGAAGAAGAACATTTGAAGCGCTGGTGGGCTCCTGGTGGCTGGACAATGTCGATCAAACAGTTCGAATTCCGTCCTGAAGGCGTTTGGCATTATTGCATGAAATGTACAGATGAGAGTCAAGAATACTTCGGACACGAATCTTGGGGCAGAGCTGTATTTCATGAAATCGTCGCACCAGAGAAAATCAAGAGCGTAGACGCGTTTTCAGATGCTGAAGGTAATGTTTCTGAAGAATTGCCTCAAACCGAAGTAACATTAACATTTGTTTCAGAAGGCAACCAAACAAAACTGATCAACCGTGCAGAATATGCATCTGATGATGATGTGAAGACAGTTCTAGACATGGGTATGCTCGAAGGCGTGACGATGACTTGGAACCAGCTGGAAGAATTATTAGCAGAGATGAAATAAGTAATGAAGCGAAGAAAGCTAACTGCTTTTTTCGCTTTTTCCTTTACTTAACACCTTAAACGACTCAAACTCACTTAAAAATTCATAGATTTCGTTACGAACTTCCTCTACATCTCCATAATAACCGCCAACCGCTAAATCCCATGAAGTTGTTACATTTATTATTGAAACTTCCAAATCATCACAGCTCTCTGGATTGTGACCAACAAGACGATACATATATGTACATATTTGCGTTACATCACTTGTTTGAAGTAGTTCATCATTAAGTAGACTTAGAATTCCTTGAATTGGAAGCGCCTCATCACACTCTCCTTTTACATCGGTTAACTTTGAACATACCGAAGCTATTGTTGCATTATTAGATAACGAGATTTCAAGAATTTCGTATGGAGGTTGATCCAACTTCTCTATTAATTGATCGGCCCATTCGATGACATTTTTTACTCGAAAGAAGCCGATAAAGAGACCTAAACGATAGATTTCAGCTTGAACTTTAATTTCCATAAAAACTCCTATGTCACTTAATATTTTTCATTGATCTCTTTCAACAACTTTATAATCTCTTCATTTTGTTTATTGTTCTTTCTAAGTTGCACATCAATGCCCAGCAAAGTAAACACCACGATAACTATGATTGCAATTACGGTCATATACATTTTTAGTTCACGGTATCTTTCATGCATTTTAACATCTGTTGGATTGCGCCAAGGTGATATGCAGAGTGCGCCAACGAACCTACTAATTCATTTGCCAAGTCTTCTGTCCAATGGATATGATCGATCTTTTCTAAAAGACGTTGGTATTCATTCCTCAATCCTTCTTGAATGGAATGCCAGTCGTCTTCGCTAACTGCTTGAATCTCCCAGCTTTTATTCCAATCCATTGTAGGAAATGTTCCTTCATACAACCATTCATTGGTTCCCCACATATGGTATCGAACATGATCGGTATGAGCGGCAAGTGTTGTTCCATAGATTTGTTTGGATGCATCAGCAGCAGTTAGTTGAGATAAAACTCCAATTATGCCTGAGTCTGGTCTAGTATTTGTAAACCAGCTTACGGTCACTGGTTTTTGTGGTCCATCAAATGCTTCTTGTAACATCTTTTTCAATCCCGCTTCTAACGGATGATTCATCCTAACCACTCCTCACGTAATCTACTTACTCTTTCCATAAAAAAGTGCACTTCTCCTTCTAGAAGAAATGCACGTTCTTTGTTACGCGTTGGTTTGCTCTTTAATGCTATGTGTTACTATTCGCCATATCGACTACAAACGTATTGCCTTTCGAGTTCTCAATCGTGTTCATCAGGCGAAGTTTTGCTAATTCTGGATTGTTCTCCAGCATTTTAGCCGTGTTCGCTAGACTTCTTAACGTTGCTGCTTCTCCTCTTGCTCTCTCCAGTGAGGATTGCGCTTCTTTTTTAGCTTTGATCACTTCAAGAAACGCTTTTTTTAGTTCAGCAGATAACATAATATCTTTTATGTCTACTGAGAGAATGGATAATCCAGCAAATGCGTTTTCAACAAGAAGTTCTTGAAGCGAATCATTCACTTCATTTCGCTTGCTCAACAGGTCATCTAATTCTAACGAAGAAACAACATCACGTAGTTTGAGCTGCACGTTCATGTACACATGCTCTTCATAATCTTCATATTCAGAGATCAGAATTTGTGGATCAGTAATTTGATATTTTACAGCAACACTAATCTTTACACTAAGTTGATCAGCCGTTAATAACTCTTGCCCGTTCAGCTGCATAATCGTCGGTCTCATATCAAAAACCATGATCTCTGTTGATGCTGGAGAATACTTATGCTTTCCCGGACCTACAATCTCCTGAAAAGCCCCATATTTAAACTTCACACCACGTTCATACTCGTACACCGTTACCGAAGCAAAAAAATTCTTGATGATCGATAGAATGGCAAAAACAACAATAAACACAAACCCAATGACTACAAGATATTCTAAAAATGATTCCATCCCAATTCCCCTTATTTTAAATACGTATGAAACCACCCAGCAGACATGGAGAGAACAATGGAGGTCTTACCTGCAAAATTGTTCAATCCTAAGCCTGTGAATGGCTTCATTTAGGGCTTCGAACCCAAAACCGGTTCCACAGCGGTATACCAGTTGCCAAAGAATGAGAAAGCCGATCAGCAACACTGTTTAAAGATTTTAAACGGAGGCTTTGCATTTCTCTAAGAACTAAATTATATCAAGATATTTAGGAAAAAAGTACATCATTTAGAAAATATTGTTCTTTAAATACTAAATGGAAAAGCTAATAGTTTAAATATGGAAAGTTGGTGAGAGGAGGAAAAAGAATGGACAATTGGGTGTTTGTGTTCTTGGCAAAGATCATTGGAGGGATTATTGACTTTATTGCTCTCATGTTTTTGTTAAGTTTGGGAGGAGCATCAATGCATACAGCCTTCTTTATCGGAATTTTTCTGTTTGTTCAGCTTAGTTTTATCACGACAATTCTATTTCAACTTCTGCACAGAGTTAAGAATTTGGAGACTCAGCAGATGAATCAGAGTGAGCACCAAAAAAGCTGATTATTCATGAATAATCAGCTTAAGTAGTCTTCTCGAAGTATTCCATACACCGCACAGTCCTTATACTGATTCTTCGCATTGCGAATCATGTGACGGATTACGCCTTCTTGTTTCATTCCTACTTTAATCATTATCCTTCCAGAAGCAGGATTGTCAGTGTTATGTGCAGCTGAGATTTTATGGATGTCCATATGACGAAAACCATACTCTACTACAGCTTTTAGCGCCTCGGTTCCATATCCATGATTCCACCACTTGAACCCAAGCGAATAGCTTACCTCACAGTTATCTGTCGAGCTATCAAAACCGTACAGATCAATTTCTCCAATCAGTTCACCTGATTTTTTCAACTCGATGCCCCAATAACAAAATTCCTTATTTTCATACTGAATTACAATCTTTTTCACACGCTCTTCTGTTTGAGCAATACTCGTTTGAGCTGCGTTCACTCGATTGTCTGCTACCCGTTCGTCTGAAAGCCAATGATCAAATACGCTTTGAGTGTCGGATTGTTTTAAAGGACGTAGAAGTAATCGGTCTGTATCTATTAGGGGAGTTCCTGAGTAGTTAATCATTTATACACCTCTATTCAATCCATACTCCAGCTTTCATCTTCTGAAACCAATCCTGCATCTAATCTTCAGGCATGAATACTGTGTTCAAATCTAATATTTTTAATTTTTTGGACTGCCTCGTCTTCAACAGGGAACGCTTTGCAAGAGATTTATGAACGCAAAAACAAACAAGGATATACCTGCCCTCACTGCCTATTCCAAGCACGTTGTCAGATTTTGCAAATACACTACCATTGTAGATGGAGTGAAGTAAAGAAACAACGTTATCGCTGTAAATCCTGCGCTACCACTTTCATCGATTTAACCACCACTGCACTTTATAGAACCCGTCGCCTAAACAAGTGGATAAAGTTTATTAAATGTATGATTGATGGTTACTCTTTACGTATCAGCCGAGATGGTTAAAGGTGTAACCCACGTCACGTTGTTTTACTGGAGACATAAGTTATTATCAGCACTAAAGCAAATTGAAGTAGCGGATTTTCAAGGTATCGTTGAAATGGACGAGACCTATTTCCTGTACTCTTAAAAAGGGCAAAAGAAAATTGCAGGAAGAAAACCTCGTAAACGTGGCGGAACAGCAAAGAAACGTGGTATCAGCAAGAAATAGGTCTGTGTTTTAGTAGCAAGGAACCGTGACAAAAATACAGTTACAACAACCCTGTGTATAGGCAGAATAAAAAAAGAGCAATTGGATAAAGCCATTGGTCAAAAACTGTCATCCCAAAATGTATTATGTACAGACTCTTGGAGAGCTTTCAGAACCTACGCTAATGACAAAGGAATGACCATTTATCAGTTCAAATCAGATGGCAAAGTCCCCACAAAGGGTCTCTATCATATCCAAAACGTCAACAATTATCACAACAGACTTAAAGGGTGAATACAGCGCTTTAACAGCGTGGCAACCAAGTATCTCGATAATTACCTTGTGTTGTTCCAGGTACTTGAGAGTATTCATCATCAACTGAACGAAGTGACAGTCAATGATATGATAATTAGGGAATTTAATTCCAATTGTCTAAACCTATGATAAACTTAGGTTGTCTATGTTCAAGAAATAATCATATGTCTTATTCAACTAACGATGCAGTTTAGTTGAATGCAAGTTAATTACAGTTATTAGATTTCTTCAAGAGGTGAATGAGTTGAGAATTATTAAAGTAATATTTGGGACTATTGGAAGTGTAATCTTAGGCTTAATATTTATGGGAGGATTAGATTTAGACGATATAAGATTTCAAAGAAATCTACGAAAGTTAAAAAAAGAGAGTTGGTTTAAGGAACTTAGTGATAATGGTTGGTATTATGAACGGATATTTCAAAATGAAGTAGTACGAGAATACTTACTCCAGGATAAGATAGTAGAAAAACTAAAGAACGATGTGCAAGAAAGAAATTATTTAATATCGATAATCAAGACATCTTAGTTAAATTAACAGCTGCATAAGCCTTAAAAAACAACGAAAAGAATTTCCGTATATATGGAAATTCTTTTATCATAGTAAATAACAACATTAAACTTTAACATAGCCAATTTTTTAAATATATTCGTATTGGCTAAGTATAAATCCCACTGACACTCAATATCTCTGGCTATGAAGAAGGTAAGATCTCCTTTTTCGTCTAGATCTTCTTCTTCCCACGCCATCGTTAAGTTATCGCACCATTTCGCAAGTTCGTATTGAGAATACTCACTCTTCTTCTCTCAGAAATCATTTAATAGCTGTTTCAAATTTTCATACGAATACTGGAGATTAATTATGGTCTCATTCCAATTACAGTTCATACAAGGTCCACCTCGATCTCTGCTCCGATGTTTGACGCGAATGTGAGGATGTCTTTTTCTAAATACAAAGCAGGAGCTTGCCCGTTTACCATTGCGATTACAATATAGATTTTACTCGCTAAGCCAAACTCCGCTTGTAATTCATTAATGACAGAGCATTTATCTCTCAACTGATTCATAACTTGCTGTAGCTGCTCATTTACATCGAGCGAGTTTTGGTAGTCCGTCCCATAATCCCAGCTTGTTTCTTTCCTGCGTATCGAAGAATTGGCTGAAGTGAGATCTCCCTTTTTATAGCTATTTGTTGGTGTGACCTCGAGTCTTCTCGTCACTTCATTTATAGAAAAGTCAACGCCAAAAAGGGAGAAGTACACTTTCACTTGTGTTTCGTTCATAGCATCTCCTAGCAATAAGTTTCTTGTTTCTATTTAAAGCGGCGGATTCTTTACACCTAGGTGGATCCAGTCTTCTTTCGGTGGGCCATAAACCCCATAAGGCTTAACTCCCGCTTGACGCATTAAGATTGTTACTTGTCCACGATGGTGAACAATGTGCTTGATGAGTCCCATCAGAATCTGAGCATTTGATTCCTCTCTACCGAAGGCCGTTTGCACTTCTTTCAAGCTTTCGTCTGTCCATTGCTCTTCAATGGCTTTCGTTGCAGCTGAACTTAAATCTTTAAAGGTGTCAGCAATCTCTTTTGCTGATGTTGGAACCTCTTCTGTATGATTTACTTCATCTGTTTTCAAACCAAAATGAGCTAAGTACTCTGGAATGTTAGTCGTTAGATGCCACGCGATTCTCCCTAACGTACGTCCTTCTGGATAAACTTTTTGTTGCAACGATTCATCGGTTAACCCATCTAACACTTTTTGCGTTAGCGTTGCTTCGCGATTCCATTCTCGAATAAAGTCTGCAATGGTTATATACATATGTAAGACCTCCATTTTCTGTATGATATAAACCTTAACCTGGTGAGAAAATAGAACTTATCCTAATTCATCCAACAAAACGACTTCACCTGATTCAGCGTTCACTCCATGATGACAGTCCAATTTCCCACATAGAATATACTGCTTCTCTTCATCGTCATACACATAAAAAGGCTTAAGCTCAAACAAACCTTTTAACTTCTCGTACGCTTCTTCTTGTGTCACGGTCACATCGCGTGATTCTTCAAAGGAATGATACATCTCTAACATGAACTGGTTATCGATGTAGTTCACAACATCCATGGTGTTTGGATCAAGGAGTATTGAAAGTTTTCTTTCAAACACACGTGTTTCATGTTGGTCTATTCTGAGTGTTGCAATCAAGTATTTTTTGTCACGATGCAGATTTGTCAGACGCCATTTCCCTGAGTCCTCAGGATACTCCTGACGTAACAAACGTTCTACCGCCTGCACACACTTCTTCTCATCTTCCTCCGTAATAGGTAAGGTGGTTGGAGAAGGCGTGCACGAAAAAGCTTCATTCACCGTAATCTCTTCTTGCAAATCAATTTCTTTACGCTCAAATGCTCCAGAGATCGGTTCATCCCACTCCAAAATGTGATTCACTTTTTTTGAAGTCCCGCCATCTTGAAGCATTTCAAACGGTTTAGTAGACTGATCTTCGTTTTTTATGTAGATCTCTTCCACCGCATACACGGCAAATAACTTCTTTTGTTCAAACGACGGAAATTCTATTCCTTTTACTTGTTCCTTAGCAATGTGTTCCGCTTGTTTTAATGAAAGATTATAGGTTTCACGTATTACTTGATCATCTGTAGGAAACTCTCCATGAACCGAAAAGAAGGTCAGCTGTCGGTTGGCATTCCATTTCACTTCGATGTAGCCAGACGGTGAGACTGGAATACCGTCTATCATAGCGCTAAATTCTATTTCATCTTCTGTTTCGTTATGTAGTTGGAACTGCTCGTTATATGTCAATCCTGTTTCTTGTTCGATCCACTTAATGACTTCCTCTGTTCCACTATTAAATGTGATTCCATCTTGTGCATAGGTCTCACCCATAACAAAGATAGCGGTCTCCAATTTTCCAGTGTTAATGTTGTATTCAATTATCGCTGTACCTTCTGGATTAGAACCATCTTCATCGGACTCCGTTCCATTCGGAAACCACTCTAAACAAAGTTTGTAACTCGTTTCGTTGAAGTGGTTCACGTCCCGCCATAGACTATGGTGATATAAATAGTAGTTTCCTAGTCCGAACGTTGTTTGGGCTTGATCGACAAATGCTTGTATTCTACTATCCACTACTCGCGCTCCTTTGGTGATTCATCGCCAAGTTGTCCCATGACGATGAATAAGATCCAGACCCCAAGAACGACCACAACTCCGTAACCTACATAGTACAAAACTGTGTTTATAAACCAGATTAAGGCGTTAAATGGACCAAAACGTTCCAGGTCCACGAAGCTCAGTGACATAAACCCAAGTCCGACTAGAAATCCATAAAGCATTTGCTGCAGTCTGTTCATCGGAATCCCTCCTCATTCACCTTACTTCTTTTCTAAATAGATGTACTCATCCACTGTGTTCATGGCAGAAGAGGCTTTCAAGATCTTCATGCCCTTTAAACGGCTGCCGCACTGAAAATGAACCGTGTCATCGGCACCGATCTGAATTCTGTGTGTTGCGCTCTCCACCCAGTCGATCTGCATCTTCACGATATACTCGCCAGGAGGTACGTCCAGTTGTTTCGTTTCTCCGTCTTTGATCTGTTCTGTCTTGCTCTCGTTCAGGTAAATATCAAACTTTCTCATCTTGTTCATGAACTGACTGTCTCTCTTAAATACTAACTTTGCCATTCTCATCCCATCCTTTTCTATGTACCTTACAAGTTATTACATTCTCTTATTATATACTTCATATAATTCAAGGCGTCATTTCTTCTCTTCCTCATAGAGCCGTAGCGCGAGAACTTATTACCGTTTCGGATGCGCAGTGCTTCTCGGATGATTTGATGAAACTCTTCAGGTACAGTTTGGAGTGCGTATTCACCAGCACCCGCTTTTGAAGTAATGTCTTTCTCTCTCAACGAATAATAAAGACGCGTCACCCCAAGTACACCCCACTCGATCATGTTTCCACTCATATATAATCCTATATATTGAAGTGACGGAAAACGTTCACAATTTCTCACCCAGTTCAGCCAATAACCGTTAATGTTCTCGACCAAGTTTGATTTCAATTCTGTCCAATCTACAGATAGATTGTATGTTTCGATCGGCAGTCCATAAACGACGATGCCATATGTCTGAAGTTGATATGCGTCGATCCAATTACGGTGAAAAGGTCGATAGGATTGAAGCTTTCCTTTATTAAAATAAGGACATGAACAATTACGGTTGTTTTCACTCTCTAGATCTTCTCGCGTCAAATACATGCCATCTAGGCTTGGCTTCGCATGCTCTTTTCTCATCTCATGGTGAATTTCTTTTAATTTCTCAACATCTGATTGTGTTAGCTTTTCTTTTGTAACTCCGTAAAAGTCGATGTCACTTAATCCTTCTCGATATGCTCCAATGGAAACAGAGCCGAATAGATAAAGTGACTCTAACTTGTTAGGCAGCTTCTTCTCTATTTTTTTAAAATAAGAATTCAATACTTCCTTTACTTCTTTAGGTATACGTTTTGGTTCATTTCTTGTTTGCGTTTGGGTCATACCGTTAGCCTCTTTTCATGAACACGTTGTATTCCTATATTTTAGCATATTTATCCAATCGTCTCAGAATGAATTGACATACAACCAAAAGGTGTTATATTATAAACGCACAACCAAATGGTTACATATTCAGTTTAGGAGATGAATGCTTGTGTCAACACTACCAGATATTAAACAAACCGCAACCTTTAACGCACCGATTCAAAAAGTGTGGGATTCAGTATCGACATCAGAAGGCATGTCAGCGTGGTTCATGCCAAATGACTTTAAAGCAGAAGAAGGTCATGAGTTTCACATCCAGTCCCCTTTTGGCCCTTCACCGTGTAAAGTGCTCGTGATCGATGAACCGCACAAGCTATCCTTTGCATGGGACACAGACGGCTGGGTCGTGACGTTTCTGTTAGAGGAAAGAGGAGATCAGACAGAATTCACATTGATCCACAGCGGCTGGAAAGAAGAAGACGCGATCGTTGGGAAAGCGAATCAAAAAGCGCAGGATGTGCGTGATCGCATGAACGGCGGATGGGTTGGTATTGTGAACGAGAGACTGAAAAAGGTCGTTGAGGGTTAAGTGGCAGCACCAGCAGAAAAACACGATGTCTTTAAAGCAATTGCCGATCCGACGAGGCGTGAAGTATTAAGGCTGCTTTCTGAAAATGAACGACCAATCTCAGAGATTGCGGATCACTTTGAGATGAGCCGAACAGCAGTGACGAAGCATCTGCAGGTTTTAACGGAGGCTGAACTCATATCCGGTAGAAAAGAAGGTCGGGAAAAGATTTATCAGATGCATCCAGAGCCATTAACTGAAGTGAAAGAGTGGCTGTCTTATTATGAGAAGTTTTGGGGTAATAAGTTGGCTATGTTGAAGCATCTTGTTGAGGGTGAAAATAAATAAAAGTAATAATATAACAAAAGGGCTAGAGAGAAATATGGAACGTTTGTTACATGGAATGTAGATGAAGGCTGGAATTGCATAATTAAATAATTACATTAGACCCCTAACTTTAAAATAGTTAGGGGTTGTAATGGTTTTCAAATGATGGACATGTGTACATATACTATGTGTTTTTTATGTACAATTAAATACTAAAACCCTATAAAATTAATACTTCTTAAAAATAAACGTGTATTAAAATATATGAAATTTTTTACTTTCGTGGGTAATTTGTGGGTGTTTTTGTGGGTGGAAATGTAACTGACATTACACATCGTTCTTATTCAACAATCGCACCCGATTGAGGAGTAACTTAAAATGTAAGAGTAGAAAATATACAAATGTCACTGTGTTATTAAAAATGTAAGAAAAAATCTAACCACCCTGTCTTTTCTTCTTATAAAATTCAACGCACTACTAATGACATTCTCTAGTTTATTAGGTATGTACTCAACCACGATTTTGGTATTACTTGTTATTTACTATGCCTATACTAATTTCTTTTAGAAACATATTCTAAAGAAACAAGTATTTTAAAGAAAAGAATAAATATGAAAGGATAAGTATTATTAAAGTTCATAGAAAACGACTACCAATCATATATTTGCGAATATTTAAAAAACGTTCAGCACGGAGAAATAATTAATTTATTGCTTAAGGGAGCTTCAACAACTCTCTCAATCACTTTTAATAAGTTAAATAGTTCTAAAGCTTTTGTAATAGACGAAGTTAGTACAGGTGGATCGGTCATTATAAGTTGCGGTTGTATAGCAGGTATACATGTTGGTTCTACTATTACGCCAATTGCATGTAGACCATGTACAATTTCTGGAACTGGTAGTGCTTATCCTGCAACTGATGTACTTTATACCTATAGTGCTAACCTTAATTGTACATGTAATGTAATGTCGCCCATATTGCAACGTTTCTCTTCCGCAGGAATATTACATCAACGAACATCCTCTATCAACATACTCGATCACTTCATCAGTCTGTGCTTTCTTCCTGCATTCCTTGATTTGATCCTCCAGACTCAATCCCTTCTTCACCTGCTCTTCTGTACTCACCCTTGCATAGAACGCAATCATTGAGCTTCTCCTTTCTGTATTTATCCTTAAGATAAGAGTAGCAATATTACCGAATTTTTTCAGCAGAGTTACCTTCAATGATTTTGATATGCATCCCGCATCACCTCAATTCAAGGTATGCGTATAGGGCTTGGTTGCTTTAATAATAGATTTTCATTTAAGCACTCCCTTAAATGAAATAAATTGAATCAGTACTTCTATTAATTGATTATTTAGCTTCTAGTTATTAGAAATTGTAAACGACAAATATTTACGGCACTTTGGAATAACAGTCAAGCATCCTTCATAAATTGTTTTTAAAACAAAGTCCCCATGTATTAATTGTATATATAAGAGAATAATAAAAGTAGGTGGTAATTTTGAGATATATTTGGTCAAATATGAGTAGATATGAAAAGGATAAGCTTATAGCGGAAAAAGTCTTAAAGTTTAGTTGTTTTTCAAAAGAGACAGATATTCAATGGTATGATAGACATCATAAAATGGGCTTCTGGAATTATTCATCTAATCTTAAAAACACTTGTGAACTCTTAGATATTCTTTCTAATCAAGGAATACAATCTATAATTTTTGTTGAAAGCCCAAATAATTTTTTTTGTAAATTTTTTACAAAAGAAGTGACAGATAATGATTTTTCATTTGATTCATTTGAATTAGGAGTTACTTTACAAGACGCCATCTGTTTGGCTGCATTGAAATTTATAAAAATTAATGTAATTAATTAATTAAAAAAAAGAGCTTCATAGGCTCTTTTTTAGGTTTGCACTTGATATTCACCATAATTACTAAAGTGTAAATGTGTTATATTTACACCAAATGTTTTCATTTTATGTTGAATTAACTTTTCTAAGTTTTCATCACATGTCGTTATAAAAATTTGATCGAAGAACCCAATTCCATTATCTTCTGATTTCAGTTCACTTCTCAATAAATCCACAAAAGATAATATATTTAGATCATCCATCGTTTGAATTGGATCATCCATAAAGTAACAACGGAATGGTAAATTCTTTTGTCCCATCGCTATAGTTAAGAAAATTGATATGGAGACAATAGATAATTGTCCCGCACTTAAGGCATTTGCAACAAAAATCTCAGACTCTTCATCAAAAGTTGCACTTAATGAGACTTTGTGATTTACCAGTCCCTCACTAATAAGATTAATACTATCTATATTTGTGTGCCTATTTAATCTCTTAAAAATTTTTTTTAGTGGGCCGTTTATTTGTTGAACAATTTCATTATTATACTTTGTTTGAAGAATTTTCAAATCACGCAATGTTTTTTTGAAAAAAATATGTTGTGCTTCTAGTGACCTCAATCCTATGTTTTCACTTTGAACCCTTTCTTTTAATTTATTTACATTTTCAGATAGTTGTTTAATTTTATCATTTTGGGAAATTACCCTGAGAATATCTTTTAAAATTCCCATCCTTAAAACGATAGTATCTATTTGAATATTATCTTCTAAAAAAATATCCTTATTTATAAAATCTATGTCATGTAGTTGGTTCTCCCAAAAGTCTTTGTAAGCAGTAAAAATCTTTCTTTTCTCGGTAAAATCCATTACTTTGTATTCCTCAATACTCATGTCTGAACTTTTTACTATCTTACTTGGGATTCCTTCAAGAAGATTATGTTGATTTAATAGTCCATTTAAGATACTTCTTTCAAGTGATTCAGCAGTAGAGTTCGTTACTAGTTTTTCCGCAAGTTTCACTTCAAAATTCAATAATATTTGTAAATTAATTTTCTCGTGATCCAATTTATACTGATTTAAAATAATAAAAAATGTCTTATATGAATTGTAGGAATTCATTAATTGCTGAATTTCGTCTTTTTTTGTCTCGTGATTTTTTATTAGTTCTTGGATTAAAGAATTATATCCATTTTGAAAATCTTGCTGTATATTAAAAAGTTCTTTTTGAATAATAGCTCTATCATTTTCATGTTGGCCAATTGTCTCTCTAGCAATTATACCAACTTCCAAATTCTCATTCGAAAAGTCATCACTGCCACAAAGAGGACAATTCTTGTGATTCTTTTTTTTTAACTCTTGAAATCCATCAATATGATCAATAATTGTTCGAAGGGCTTGAATGGCTTTGTTCTGAGTCTGGTAAAATTCAAGTTTTTCGTTAAGGATTTTTCCCCTCTCATAAAGCGAAAAAAATATATCAATTTCTTTACTATATTTGGCTTCATATTCTGCAAATGATTTTAAAGTCTCTGTAAGAGATTTTAAATTTTGTATATTTGGGTTCTTTAATTTTTGAAAATTAACTAATTTAGCATTTATATCTGAGAACTCATATTCAAGAATTTGTGTTTTAATATTTTTTATTTTATTAATTTCTTCTTCATTTAAAATATACGGAGTTAATACATTCTCCCTAAACATGTCCAATCTAATTTGATTAGATAAATATACAATAAATTCTTTCACGGAAAGATATATTGATTTTGTTTCAGTTACTACCTTCAGTTTTTCAAGATTTGTTATTTGTTGGTTAATCTGTTCATTTCGTTCATCCATATTTGAGATAGAATAAAGATAACTTGCAGTTTGTTCATTTGAATATAATTTTTTTTCGGGATAATCAATTAATCGAGTATCCAATCCAGTTATGGTTTTTTGATTTTCTAACAAGACAGAAAGTTTATCTTCCTCAATTTTTAATTCATCAAGTTTTGTTTGTTGTAAATTGCTTTTTTCTTTAATCTCGGTATCAAATTCATTAATAATGCCCGGTACAACTACTTTTTTTTGTTTGCTTTTTTCCTGATATCCCTCTAAATTTTTGATTAAAGTATCTAATTCTTCTGTCCCACCAAAAAATTGTGCGAATAATTCAACAAAATCATTTCTTCCTTTTTCATACACACGGATATTTTTCTCATAGGAACTTATATGTCTCTCATAGAAGGTTTTAGCTATATTTATACCCAGTACATCATCGATTGTTTCTGCCCCATCAACCTTAACTTCGTTTATCGTAACTTCAAAAGGAGGCTTCCCAAGGGATAATCCATTAGACTCAAATCTATCATTAAACCTTCTTGTCATTACAACATTTTGATTATTAAACTCTGCTTCTATAGAAACGACAGTATCCTCTGTAGTTCCATTGTATTTAAGTATTCCCTTTTGCATCTTTAAAGTACCTTCATGACGGAGCTTATACTCTTTTTCTAATCTTTTTATAGTCCCTGTTAAGCACCATTCAATAGAATCTAAAAAGGATGTTTTTCCGTAACCATTCGGTCCTCCGAGAAGAATTAATCCTTGCTTGTTCGAATTATTATTAAAAAACTCAAATTTTTGATCTTTATAACCACGAAAATTTGTTATGGTAACTTTCATTATGTAAAAGTTTGCCATTCTTCCCATCCTTTATTGTTGAATACTAGCCAAATTTTTAATTCTTGAGAAATCAGTTTGATCTTTCATTAATTCTTCATAGAGATTTTCAGGTACTATCTTCTGAATTTCTCTTAGTATCCCATTGTATCCTTTTACATCAATATCTAATTGAATTGATGAAAAGGGTAACATGATAAGTTCATCTTCAAATGAAGAATTTTCAATATCAAGAAAAAAACGACGACAATAATACTTTATTCTTTCGTATCTGATAATTGCATTACTTGTTTCTGAAAGTCGATCCCCTTCCTTAATTTTTAAAGGGCATGCCAAAACAAGGTTAATGTTATACCTTATTGGTGTATTAGGTAGGTAACCAATCAAGCCAATAATTTTACTTTCAAACATTTTTAACTCTTCTTCTTTAAAAATATGGTCATTAAAAATAACTATATATGCTTCACTTTCATCCTGATTAATAAAAATATCTTGGAATTCTGTTTTTATTAATAGTTTATTTACGTATGAGTCACTTTCAAAAGTACCAATTTTTTTAAAGTCGTATAGATAAAAGAAATCTTCTATTTTTTGTTTCATAATTAAGAATCACCTCTTACGCAACCATTTGTAAAAACATTTTGTACTAATTCTGTTTTAGTGTACTTATTAATTCCTAAACAATTAAGACACTGAATATGAAATATATCATCTGGATAACAAGGAGTGGGTTCTGTGTTTATTTGGGTTATGTCATGTTGGTAGTAAAATGTTTGCGAAGCTCTTATATGGTTATCTTCTTCACCGATTTTCATATACCAAATACCAGGCTTATTTTCGTAATTTACAAACCGTTGAATTAAATCTCCTAATGTACTCATTCCATCTATAGAAGTCCTTCCAAGGATTGCTCCATTGATTCTTTTTTCATCAGGATAAGTAAATAACCAAATCTCACTTGTTATTTTAATCCATTTGTTTAAAATAATTATTCCTTTGTTCTCTTTATGGTGGAAGAACATAATTTTTGCTAACTTCATAATATAAGCCTGCAAAGAATCTTTATTACCTAAAAATAATTCAAATTCATCATTAGAATTACAATGATAATCAACCTTAAAACTATTTGAAATAATTGTATTTAAAAGAGTTCGTCTGTTTTTCTCAATACGTAATTTTGAAATTAGAAATTTTTCTATTTTATGAAGTATAGTTTCATATATATATATTTCATTTTGTGTTAATTCTGACACACTCCTAAATACAGGTATTATAGGAGTCTTTATACCCTTAAGAATAAGTTCGATAATTTCCTCCAATAAAGTAAAAATCTTAAATAAATAATATTCTTTATTAACATTCACCCTAGTGTTAATAAAATAGTTATCTAGTTTGCTTTGAGTTATCCAATCACCTTTAATCCCCTTATCCATAAGGAAACTTAAAGCTGCTCCATACATAAACTCCTTTTCTGAATATTCAGATCTGTAAGAACTATAATTTCGCACAAGAAGATTTTGGATTTTTTCAATAATTTCTACTCTATCTTTAGTTTTTTTAAATGATAGTACTTTAATAAACTCTTTTCTTAAATTAGTACTATTTAACCCATTTTCTTCATCAAGTATTTTCTTATATACTTTGTCTTGTTTATCAGTACTTTTTACGGCATTTTTATTAAGACCTTCAGAGAATATATTTATTGGACTTTTATTGTCTGGTGATTTATCATGATGAAAAACTGTAAAATGAATTTTTTCATCAGAATTAGTGTTATGCTTATTAAAAAGCAAAAAATTGTAATATAGCCATAGAACTGCCTCTTCATATTCAGCAGCCCCAGCATATCCTGAATGATATTTGATTTGTGCTAGCTTAAGATGTTTTATATTATCAATACAATAATATTTCAAATAATCTTCTATTTTTTCAATGAAAAAAGAACCCTTATTTTCAATTCTTTCGTTATCAAATGCATCATCAATAGATCCGTCTTCCAGAATATGAAGAAGTGCCAATTCAAATTGAAATAAATAACCTGTAAAAGATGGTATTGCTTCTCTATTTCTTGAGTAACTGGCAATTTGATCTATAATAATTGGTTTATTTGATTCAACCATTTGTAATCTCCTAATTAGGCATGTTATTTCTACATTTTACCACAATACTTGTAATATTTTTTCTGATATTCAATAAACTAGTATAAGAATTTATTCAAATAACTAATTCATTATTTTACACATTTAATAATGTATATTAGGAGTAATAATTAATAAATCATAAATAGTAGTCAAAGGGTGGGTAATTAGCTGTTCAATGTCATTTCTTCCATTAAACTATAAATAATAAAACCCCTGATACCAATAATCTCAAGGGTTTAAAGATTTTTGTAAAGACTCATAAACTGTATGCGTTTTCATGGTGAAATTGTGTGCGGAACACATTCCACCCTTTTTTTCCTTTTTATTATGTGTCAAAAATGCTTTTAAATCAGCTTTTATACTTTTCGCGTATTTAAGATATTTCATATCTTTTTAAATTTTTTTGGTCCGATTTTGGTCGAGATTTTGGTCTAACTAAATAAGGGATAATACAGATAGGATTTAAAAAAATGTAACGATTTTTTTCTGTGAATCTTCAACGGTTTTTCTCGCTAATCTCATATGTCCCCCCATACTAATACTAAAAATTTATTTGTCTCATTTATTTTCAATTAACTTCAAACATGCACTTCTCCTTCTTGAAGAAATGCACCCTTTTGTTGAAGATTTTATTACTAAGAAACTATTTTTCAAAGTCTCTTCTAAAACAAATCTGGTCTTCTTTGTGAAAAGTAATACGGACGACTTTCTATAAAATCAACCGCTTTATAACCACTTAAGACTTTAGTTGTCCTATCTTCAAATCGTTCATTTTCCTTGCCATCAAAGATTTTGCCTGTAGTAATTGTCGTTACCTCAATAATCCTACCGGATACACTCATTTCTATTTGATGATTATTTTTTCCGTAACCACTGTATGGTTGATACGTATGACTTATACCATCAAATTCTCCTGCTTCAAGGGCAGCTAAAACCTCTTCTCTTTTCATTTGACCGTTCCTTTCTGCCACCAATGCTTCTAATAATAATTATGTTTGCACACCAATTATTCATTATAACCTTCACTATATATTAACATAAATAACCAATTCCCCCACTAACTTTTATTCAAGATAATGGCCCGTTTCTTAAAAAAACAAATTAAAAAAGTGGATTTGCACGAAATCGGCACTCGGTTAATTTAGACGTAAAAAAACCTTGGTATATTTCTTATATATCAAGGCTTTTGAGACATTATCCGATCGAACCTTCCATCTCGAACTTGATTAATTGAGGTGTTCATAATGTGTCTTATGTTTGAAAAACGTTGATTTATCAACGTTTTTCAAATTTCCTTTTCAAAGCTTTTTAAGGTTTTTCAAAATCAATTGGCACGCGGATATTCGATTTTGATACAGGAATTATTAAAAACATTCAATCACTTAATTATATCTATGCTTTATCTCAGCAATCAGCTTTGGAAGCTTTTCAGTTAATGTCATTATATGTCTTAACCTATTGCCAGCCGTTTGATTGGTTGCTTTATCAAAATCAATACTACTAATGAGCTCATTGATGTATGGTACAGTATCTGGCTGTGAAGGGGAATATGAGCTAACTGATTTTTCAAGCAGCTTGCTATCTAGTCCCCACTCCGAAGAGAAATCATTCACTGCTTTTTGCATTTGATTTGCTTTCCATATTTCAAATGCCTCATCAAAATTCATACCACTAGATAAATTTCCTGGTACCAACTCAGTATCGACAAACTCTCTTAATAATTGGGCTTGTTCATTATCTCCCATATTACTTAATTCTTGAATTTGTTGATAGATGATACGGAGTGTTTCACTATCTACTGTTTGCACGCCATTCGATGAGGTGATTTTTGAATCGATTAAACTAAGAATATGATCCGCATCGATTACTTGGGTACCTGCTAATTTTGTTTTACCGACAAGAATATTGACAGGTGACGGCAGGGGAGGAGTGCCAGGCTGCCAGGTTAAGTTTTTAAACGCACCGACATATTGCAACCACGTATGCTCGTCAATTCCAAAGGCACTATCATTCCATTTATATTCGTAGTATTGTTCCACCTGGTTTAACTGCTCAGCGGCATCTTTGAAAGCAAGTAGGAATGCTTCTTTTTTCTTCTCATCATGTTCAATCGTTTGCCAATCTGTGGGGTCAGGTAAAGTTGGCACCAATTCAGCAATTTTTATTTCAAACTTCTTTACGGATGTCTCATAGGGTTCTACAATGGCTTTGCTACTCTTGCCACCACTTCCATACAATTTCAAAGCTTGATTTACTATTTCTTCAGTAATTCGAGGGTACTGGAAGTTAATAATCGTACCGAATTCTTTAGTTGGACCAAACACACGATTTGTTCGTGAGTAGGCCTGAATTAAACCTTGAAGTTCAAGTGATCGGTCAACATAAAGCGTGTTCAGACGTTTAGAGTCGTAACCTGTCAGAAGTTGGGCTGCCACTATCACGAGGTCTATATTCTTAGGATTTCTTCCACTTCCACCCCGAGTAGCACGTTCCACAATGTCTTCAAAGTAAGCATCCTCGCCGTGTTTTTTATCACCGGCAATAAACGAAATACCTGTAAATGCAGCGTAGTCCTTAAACATATCTTTTACAATTTTGGGATCTAATGTTGTAGGGTCATTTTCGTTACCGAAACTAAATGTCATAGCCACATTTAAATTTTCCCCGCGTGCTGTCAGTTGTTTTTTGAATTCGTCATAATAAGCCATGACACGATTTTTATAAGCAACTGTCAAAATCGCATTAAATTCCCTTCCTTGCGATTGTGATTCCCAGTTATTCAGAATCTCTTCTACAACGCGTGGAATATGTGTTTCATCTTGATATGTAAGCAGCTCTCTTTTTATTGCTTGCCTTTCTACGTCGGCTTCGGATAATTCTTGAACTTGGCGTTCGATTTCTCTATCAGTCAAATCAGGACGTTCTTCTTTCATTTTCTCAACAAGTTGCTCTCTTAAATCTTCATAGCTTTTAAATTCCCCAGTGTTGATATAGTCAACGTGGAATCCTAATACGTTTTTATCTGCGATTGCTTCATCAATCGTATATTCATGCAACTTTGGGCCAAACAGCTTTTCGGTTGTATTGATGATCTCACTTTTTTCGTTGATTTTACCTTTAATCTTATTTTCATCAAATAGAGGTGTGCCTGTAAAGCCATAGAAGAGACCATTTTTCTTGAAATAGCTCTTTATGGTTCCCATCATTTGCCCCATTGTCGTACGATGGGCTTCATCGATAATAAAAACAATTTTCTTATCTGCTAAACTAGCATCATGCGCTTCTTCCATTTCTTTAACTAGGGAATTCAGTTTGAATGTTGTCGTTACCACAATGCCATTTTGGACAGACTTCAGTTTCTTTTTTAGCTGGTAGGTGAATTTCGTTTCATCAACGGAAACTGATTCGTAAACAGCGTATGCTTTAAACTTTTCACGGGTATTTTTATCCAGCTCACGCCGATCAACAAGGAAAACGACTTTATCAAATCCTGCTCTCGTCGATAAAAACAAAGCCGTTTTAAAACTTGTTATCGTTTTTCCAGAACCCGTCGTGTGCCATACAAATCCACCATGGGGCAATTTATCTTTATTGTCCCAACCGAATGCTGCGCCTTCTACAGCCTGCAGAGCATGTACTTGATAAGGACGCATGAGCATATGTCTTCTGTTTTCTTCCAGACGGTCTTCGTCAATGACTAAGTAATCTCCTACCATTTGATGCGCCATGGGAATCATTAAAAATTGTCCTATCACTTTTTCCCAAGCATTTACAACATTGTTTTCTTTATCTGCCCAATGGAAGACAAAACTAAGGTTAAAGTCTTCAGCTGATTTAGGTGTAGCGAAATAGCGAGTAGCGATTTCAGAAGTGATTACCATCATCTGCGAAAAAGCCATGAAGTTATGACTGTACTCAACGTCACGATAATAGCGCAAAAACTGCCCATATGCTTCATCCAGCGTTTTGTCCGTACGTTTTTGTTCAATATTGATGAGAGGCAAGCCGTTAATTAGTAAGACGATATCAAAACGGTTGTTATTTGGCGTCAGTACTTCTCTAGCAATCCGATAGCTTGAATCTCCACCGCGTACTTCCGCTTTTTTAAAAATTGTCAACGTGATTTGTTTTCTTGTGATATTGGGATTGTCATCGCGGTAAATACCGTCAATCTTGCCTTTTGATTCTTCAATGGCTAATATTTTTGCGGCCTCATAGCTGTTATTGATTTGATGGACTTTTGACATGACTTGATTGAACTCATTATCCGTCAATTCGACGCCTTCAAGCTGGTCAGCATTGATACAATTAAGTTCTTTACGCCAATGTCTAACTAAATCAGCAACGGTAACTTTCTGCTTATTGCCGTTTAAAAAGTCAGGCGCTTCCCATTTATATTTTTGTAGTTCCTTAACATAGTTCTCTTGGAATAATTTCTCAGAAGCACTTTTTGGTGCATTGCTCATGACTTTCTCCCCCTCTAAACAAACATTTCATTTAGATATGCCTTTTTAAGGTTTTGCAGTTTTTTTAGTTTGCGTTGATGAAGGGTGATGAGGTGGTCTAGTTGTAAGAAAAATTCCCCTATACGCTTCTGCTCATGTAAGCTTGGAGCTTTAAATTCATACGCGTTTAACTCGTCACGATTAATTTTCGGCATACCTGAGCGCATTGACACCGATACCGAATACTTGTAAAAACGTCGCGTCTGTAGTAGAGCGAATAAAAAGGTTTGGTCAAGTCCATTTTTTGTGTTCAGTACATAAGTATCCGCACTCGCAAGCCCTTCAAATGGGGCAAAAATGTACTTTCCTAGTTGTGGATTTATCTTCCCATAAATGATATCTCCTTTATTGAAATGGAACTTTCCGCTAATTAAGTTATCCTCTTTAACGGTTTTTACATTGTCGTATATTCGTCCACTGAATGATTCAATATTGCCCGGACCAACGTGTAGCAGCTTATCATATTTCCCCGATTTCGGGTCCACCATATTAGTTGATATATCAACCATGTTTACCCATTTATGCTGATCCCAAGCTTGAGTAAATCCTGCAAATCTCCGTTTAGGTTTGCACTCCCCTTCAATAGGAAACATTTCCGAAAGATAAGCAGATTTTAAGGCTTTTGTCTTTTCTAACTTACGTTCCTGAAGAACGATAGTGTGATCTAAGATTTTTAAAAATTTACCGATTTTTTTTTGTTCTTCAATTTGAGGAATACTCACCTCAAATTCTTTCATTTCAGAAGCTAGAATATGTTTTATGGTATTCCCTGTAGTTATGCTTTCTAATTTTCGTTTTGCTTCTTTTGTTTGGAATTGAAAGTTTAAAAAATATGGGTCTGCCTGGTCTTTATACTCCTGAAACATAATAAGTGCATGAGCAGCCGTTTCGTCAAATTCCTCTGTTATTACGGCTGTATGACCCACATGCCCTGATTGTACCATTACTAAGTCACCTGCATGCAACCACTTATCTTTCTGTTTTTCGTAAAATTTATCGTTTATAAAAATTTCTGTTGACCTATTAATTTGTCCGTTTTTTACATTATTAGATTGAAGATAAAAATTACCAGAATTCACATAATATGGAGTAGCTGTTCCAACGAAAGCGTTCCTGATTTTCTTAAAGATAGAGTCTAACTTTCGAGTTTCCCAAGCGAGAGAATTTTTAAATTCTATAAATCTTCTTTTTGGAATTAAATTTATATGTTGTTCAGTCACGATTCCACCACCAAATTACTCACCAAGACTTCAAATGCCAATTCTAAATTGCGACTTTCCTCATCAATCACTGACAGCGTATCAGCATAGCGATTATGCAATATGTGTAACGTATCTAATTCCTTTTGAAGTGGTAGTTTTATTAAATGAACCAAAGTGTCCACTGTATTGCCAAACCACTTTTCATACATCAAGTTGTCGATTTCATCGTTTGTCAAAGTTAAAATCCGTTCTTGTACAGCTTCTTTTAGTGCTTTTTCATCTACTTTCACTTCTTTACTGAGTGTTGATTTATCTGCATGTAGCTGTTCAACAATTTTCAGATAGTTATATTCACTTGTTCCCTTGCTCGCTTTTTTCAACTCTGTTTTGATCAACTTGTTATCAAAAGATTCACCGGCTTCATTCAACGTATCGCCTAATGCATTGGCTTCATCACTGTCTTCTACTTTAGCAGCTTCAACTAAATCAGACAGCTCAATTTCAATTTCTTGAATGCGTGTTTTCTTTGTTTCAATTTCTTCTAGCTCATCACTGTATAAATGTTTAGCAATCAACTCATTTGGCACGATACTGCCGATCCAGCCATCTTGCTCGACACGTTTTTTATTGCCAGTTCCTTTCGTTACCATATTTGGTTCACGTGTGCGTCCGGTCGTATAAAAATCACTTAATGCAATGATTTCCGTATCATGGGACAATGCATTCTTCCATATTTCAGCGACAATTTGATAGCCATCATACACATCAATATTGTTGAACGTTGACAAAATCGCTTTTATTTCATCGAGCATGTCATTCATTAACTGGGATGATTTACTGATATTATCTACATTTCGTATGGTATCGAAATATTTATTAATAAAGGATGCTGCTTTTCCTTCGATTTCTTTTGATTTTTCAATAACGCGTGAATCGTTGAAGACCCTATGAGAAATCTCCTCAACCGGTTTCAATAACTCAACATAGCCTTCCCGGATTTCCTTGAAGGATTGTCCCATAATATCTGGCACTGAAGACTGCAAAACCTTCAAATCATCAATATTCTTTTGAGGAATCCCACCAAGTAAGTGTGCATCTACGTCTTGCGGAATTTCTTCATCTATCGCTTCAATATAACGAGGAATGTTCATATTGTATTGATTTTTGAGAACATCCTCTCGTTTTACCAATTGGCTATAACCCTTTTCTTCTCTACGTTCAACGTACGTATCTACAATTTTAGCAATATCTTTCTCAAGTAGAACATTTTGTTTCCCTACTTTAGTAAAGCCACGAGAAGCGTCTATAACAAGTACAGGCTCACCAGTTTCACGGTTTTTCTTCAATATTATTATGGCTACAGGAATTCCTGTATTAGTAAATAAGTTACTTGGCAGGCCGATAATGGTATCTATGTAGTTTTTCTCGAGCAAACGTTCTCGAATTTCCCCTTCTGTGGAACCTCGGAAGAGCACACCATGAGGCAACACAATCGCCATTGTTCCATTTTGTCCTAAGTGGAATAGTCCATGTAAGAGGAAAGCAAAATCTCCTTTGGAGTCTGGTGGCAATGCACCAGCGACTTCGAAACGAGGATCACTGACCTTCAGTCCTGCTTTGTTCCAGTTCTTAGCAGAATAGGGTGGATTCATAACAACCGCATCAAACTGTACACCTTCATTTGGACGCTCTGGATCTTCTGGCCAGTCTTGAGAAAGCGTATCACCATTCTTTATAGTCATCTTTTCTGGACGCACACCATGGAGCAATAAATTCATACGAGTTAGGTTATAGGTCGCTGTATTCTTTTCCTGTCCGTAATAACTTAAATCCTTTTGAACATCTTCATCTAAATGTTTCTTAACCGTTAAAAGTAACGAGCCAGAACCGACAGTTGGGTCATAGATTGATTTTATATCAGCCGTTTTCGCTACAATTTGTGCCATAACTTCACTGACTTGTCGAGGGGTATAGAACTCCCCTGCTTTTTTCCCTGACTCCATTGCAAACTGACCGATGAGATATTCATACGCGTCACCCAGTACATCGCCTTTTTGTAATGCAACCATATTCAAGTCTGCAAATAACAAAATCAATGCTTTAATATTTTTGCTGCGTTCGTTTAAGTTACTACCTAATGCCGTATCCGTTAAATCCAGCGTAGAACTTGAGAACAATCCTTTGAAGTCATTCGTATCACTGGAGACGGCAATCGTACGTTCGAAGTTATTCAAGCTATCCGTTACTTTTTGAACTTCAAAATCTCCAGAATTGATATCTTTTATCCAAGTTTGATAAAGATACTCAGGCGAAACATAATAACCGAGCACATTTTGAATCATTTTATTTAGCTGTTCTCCGTATTCTGCTTGTGCTTTTGTATATTCCTCTACCAATTCAGATTGAGTCATTTTCTCTAAACCACTGGTAATTTTAAATGTTTCTAAAGTTTTATCACTCAAAAACTTATAGAACATTAATCCAAGCATGTAATCTTTATAACGGCTGGCGTCCATTGAACCACGCAGTTCGTTAGCGCCGTCCCATAATCTACTTTTAATTTCTTCTGAAGTAATCACTTTGTATCCCCCATTGAACTTTCTGACAAATTCTTTGTATTGTGTTGGTATTTTTCATTACCTCTATCAATACTTCTTTTCTATTATAGCAGTCTATTGATATACCCGACTGCTAAAGCAAATTGGCTATAAGGTTCCCCAACCTGTCCTTAGGTTGGGTGGTGTCCAATAACGGCATATACAACATCACAATGAATGCCTCTAAATTTTGGTAACGTCATTCCACTCATGCAGCATCTTTTTTATTCTATCAAAATCGTTCGTTAAAATGGATGAAAAACCGCGTACGTTTGCAAATAATTTTCTAACTTAAACGAACGCATAAAAAAGCAGATTTGGAACAAAAAAGAACCGTATGTAAAAGTGTACATTTTCATACACTTAATAACCCCTTTTCAAAGTGGTCTTTGAAAAAGAGTTATTTGTACTTTACTATTTTCTTTCCCATTCATTACTCTTAATTAGTTAATCTTTACCTTGCATGTCTTCATTTTTATTTTCTTTTTCATTTAATGTACAGTTATCACAAACAGGAAGTGTGTTCATCTCTTTTAAGATAATCCAGTCAGTTGTATGGAGTTTAACACCACATTTTATGCATTTTTTGGTTTTCATTTTCGCCTTTCATCCTTTCTTTCAAAATGAAGCGCAAGTACTTCTTCATAGTGATTGATGGCAAACAGTTTAATGGATTTCATTCGACATCAATCAGGAAGATACGGTCATGAAATCCTCCGCGTTTCTCTGCTTTGTCTTGTCTGACTTTTTCAACTTCATAAAAATCTACATCATGAACCTGGGCGAGTGCGTACATTAATTCAAGAAGATCAGCCAGTTCTTTCCACTGCATCTCTATTGTTAACAATTGCTGTATACTCATCAAGTTCTTCATAACATTTTTTCTTAATCTCTTTTATATATTCTTCTTCAGTTAGAATTCTAGTATTAAAAGTATATCCGTTTTTTGAGATAATTTCAGGAATACCGTCACGAACAAGCTTGTTGTAAGTCGGCACAGTAATTACCCCTTTATATTTTTGTATAAATCATTAGTAATATTGAACCACTCTAAAATTTAGTTTGCTTTTAAAATATTAATTACTTCTTTAAACAATCTATTAGGATTAAGTAAGAAGTCTTCTCTATCTATTGATTTTAATTGCATACTTGCAACACGTTGCACTATTATTTCATGTTTACCTACTGAAACTAATATCTCACCTGATTGTATTTGAACAATTTCTGATGCCTGATCAACATGTGTGTGGTTCAAATTAATCTTAGGATTGTTTGTTAATCTACGCATTGTTTTCCAAACCGCTAACTCATCTTTACTTTTCATATAAAGTTCAGGTAATTCTCTAGCTTCTTTCAAAGCATTTAATGTAGTTAGCATATATGAAGATATACCATAACCAACCGGTTTAATTACTTGCTTTAATTCTTTCCAAACGATCACTGTAAATGTAACGAATTGTTCACTATCATTAGGCGGACTGAACTTGATGTCATCAATCTTGCCATAATATCTTACTCCGTTATTTTTTGATGCTTTATTTGATAGATACAAGGCAATATGCTTTGCCTCTTGCCACCCTTTTTTTAAGTCTTTCACAGCGATCTTAAACGTTTTTTGTTGGATACAATCCGTAAAAACTTTCTCATCACTTACTAATCCAACCAGTACGGTCTCATCTAATGAAGACTTCCACCGATCTAATGTACCTCTTGGTAATATACCTTCTTCTTGAATCTCTTCTGGACTTTTTTCAATGAGGTGTTCTACAAATTGCTCAACTAATCTTGTTGCATTTGGTAAAAAAGGCAATCCACCGATATTAACGGTCTCAATACTTTTATAAAATGCATGCTGCTCATATAATTCTTCTTCAAACCATGGAAATAAAACATATGCCCCAAAGGCTGTTCGTTCATATGGTCCTTCATGCTGAACAACTAGCGCATCCCGGTATCGATGCATCGTGTTAATGTCATCCTCCATCGGACCGGGGCTCTTATATCGTTTTCCGTAATAACTATCTTCAACTGCAAAATCAATACGATACTTGGCATCAAAGATATAGTTATAGCTGTAATCCTTTCCTTTCTTCTGAATGCTCAGCATCGTATCGGGTTTTTGTGTAATCGTTGGAAGGTGCTTTTCTTCCTTTTGATATTGGAGAATAATCTTCTCTCCTGTATGTGGGTGTTGATACACACGTTTAGAAGAATTACTGCCGTCGAGGTTCACAAACAAACCTTCTCGATTCACCTTCACCACGTCTTGAGATAAGAGTACATATTTCTTATCCAATAGAGCACCAAGCTTAAGATATGTCCAATACTCATAAAGTTGAGCTACATCTTTAACTGACATTTTATAGATTTGGCCATGTAGTTCTAATCCACGGGAAAGTAAAACATAGATTTGAAAAGCTTCTCTATATCCTGGTGCCATCTGAATGACTAAACTCATTACTGAACGATCCAACTTACTAATGGTTTTCCAAAATGGATTTTTAATTCTTTGATGTAGAAGTTTTGGCATGTCTATTATCGCCTTAACCACTTCTTGATCTGGTTCTGATTTGTATCTACCACTTGGAGCTTCTACCTTTTTACACAGATCCTTCAGTTTATCTTCAATTCGAATCATCAACCACTTAATAAGACGATTTTCCATCGTATCAAATGAGTGCTCTTTTTTAATCTGCCAGCCTTCAAAAGGCATAAGTTGTTTGTTCTCAAACTGAATACCCTTTGGAACCTCTTGAAACAATGAAGCTTTTTTTCTAAGCTGGTTTCGACCATATGAGTCCATCTTTTTTAATTGATCCCCTCTCACCTTTTGATGAGTGGTAATCAGTTGATGATGCGGTTGTTGTTCAATTCTTTTGATTGCCTGAAGAAAGGACCTAAAATGATGTTGAAGTAACCGATAAAATTCAGCAGCACTTGCTTCTCCCTCTACCCTAGTCCTCGCACCAAGATACGTTTTCCGTAAAAAGTGAAACGCTAGATTATAGATTTCTTCATTCACTTCATCTAGGAGCTTTCGATAATCTTCTTTATAATCAAGCTTTGAAGGAAAGATTTCAAAAGTTACAGACAATAAGGTTTTGCCTTCCATACGAATTTCAAAAGAAGACAACCCGACTTCATTTTGAAATTGCAGACTTCCCATCAGAACCTGCTTAGGACCCACGGGCACACTGCTCACAGCGTTTCTTAAAAGATGATGTTCGTGATAGAACTCTAACTCTGAATCTATTTTTGATGTAACGATAATTTGATAGTTTCCATTTTCAAAAAAGATAGGTCTAAACGTTGAGCGAGCTGCTAACACTTTTTGGTCTACATCGAAAACTTTGACAGACTGAATCGACTTTCCCTCAGCCTTAAACTCCATCGTTTCGTTCTGCAGTTTCTTCTTATATTGAGACAACCCTTCAAACCGCTGATGATAAGGTTTTCCCTTCATAAAAAGAGTAAATTCATCCGTTTCGATTAGAACGAGTTCAACATCCTCACGAACCAATCCAGAAGGAAGTGAAGCCATCTAGCTGATACCTCCTAATCATATCCACAATCTTTTGTGCAGACTTAGGATATATTGCTTTATCGAATTCAGGTAGGACATCTGTATCATAGACCTGATTCGTGCAAATCATATATAGTCCCTTAAGAGTATCCCATACACGTTCATCACTCCCTGAAATACGAGGAAGTATCTTCTGAAGAATTGATTGATCCATAGTTTCTTTAAATGTCAGTAAGTTGTCTTTCTCGCTATAAATCACATAAAAACATATTTCATCTCGTACTCGATAACCGACCTGTGCACCAATACCTTCAAGTTGTTTGTTAATATCGACTAAAACTTCTGTTACCTTTTTGATTAGCGTTATGTTATCTTTGTATGCATCTTTTAAATGCAAGAAGTCCCCCGCCAATGACTGATTTTCGATATACAAAGGTTCCTGTTCTTCAAGATCCTCTAAGAAAGCAAAGTGATCTAATTGAACTCTATTAAACTCAATCGTATTCGCACGGTCCAACACCTTTTTGCTAAAAGGATGTGTCGTCTCGTCCATGTTTACAGTTCCAACAATATAAACATTTGAAGGGAGAATGATGTCTCTACCATCCACCTCAAAAGGTAATACCGGTGTCGTTATAATCTCTCCATTTTCCCGTCGCCGACTTTCCATTACACTTAATAGATCACTGAAGTAATATTCTACTCGGGCTAAATTCATTTCATCAAGTAAAACAAAGAAAGGTTTGGTCGGATCATCCATTGCTCTTTCCAGAACAGAAGTTAATGGACCTTTCTTAAAGTCACCCTTAATATCTACATAGCCTAATAGATCAGAACCATCACTCCAATCAGGCCGAACGGGAATTAAGGTGAACTGACCATTTCTATCTGTAGCCCCTAAACTCTCAGCAAACCATTGAACCATTTTTGTTTTACCTGTACCAGATATTCCGGAGAGTATGACAAAAGGTTTTGTTTTTAATGATAAGTAAAAATTAACAACTTCTTCCTTCTTATAGAAAAAACCTTTGCTCTGTATAAAAGAATGTATGTGATTTGTTACATTCATACCGTTTATATCACTTAGTCCTTTTTCTACAATTGAATCTTTATCTAAAAATGCATTTTTAATTTCCATTGGAAAACCCTCTCCAAACATTGAATACAACTGATTAGCAAAGCTTTTTGAAACAGAGTAAAAGTAACCTTGTTTGATGTCGCCATGCTTATCAAAAGGACCTTTTTCTTCAATTCTCCAACCTGCAGGTATTTCTATTTTCGGAATTGGTTTATTTAAATCGAAATAATTAACTTTTAATAGATTTCCATCAACTTGCCATTCATCAGTTTGTATTTCCTTTGGTTTAGCATGCTGTTCAGCTTCTTTACTTACAATTCCAAGACATCTGATGTGCATGTTGCTGTACACAAAAACAATATCACCTTTTTTTGCTTTTAATAAATCTGTGTGGTGGGCTAATGGCGAACCATTTTTTGCTCTTTGTGGTGCCCATAGATAACTTCCACTTCTCTCTTGATTATGGGTTTTCCCCTGGTTTACCCACCAGAAATTATTGCTAGATATTCTCTTAAATGGATCTAATTCTATTGTATATACAAAAGGATTCTCTGTTTTATAAAATTCAATATATTCTGCTTGATCCATCGGGACATGAATCTGTTGTTTTTCGTTCTCTAATTTTCTTTCTCTTATGTATTCATAGCTTTTGTTAAACGTAGTAAGGAGAACTTGTTTTAATTCGGCATTATTGTCGTACCTTATTTGTAAAGAATCTACACTAACACCTTTTCTATCAACATTTGTTAACTGAGCATCATATACTTCATCATCTAGAATTAACTTAATTCTATATTTTTCTCCTCTATTAACATGAGTTCCATGATTTGCTTCCTCAAAGTCTTCATGAAACTCAATCGGTATATGGGATCCATTACTAAATATTGACCAGTCAATTTTTTTTCTTGCAATCATTTGTGAATGTGGCTTTGACCAACTTCTCTTTTCTTTTATCATCATTAACTCCTGATGTATTATCATCAAAGATAATTATTTTTTTATGAATTTTAGGTTTTAGACAATGCTTTAAATCCACCGTTTTTTTGTAGAGTCAAATCAACTTAATTAAATTCATACTATTCTTCTAACCACGTTGTAAAAAAACTCCAATCTCTTACGGTTCCATCTTTATTTAATAAACCAAGGTAAATACCATCACCCTTACCAACTTGCCAAATGGCATGGGCAGTATTATCTTTTTCAGAAATTCCACTGCTCTTTATGTAATCAAAAAAGATGTTTTTACCTGGTCCATAATTCTCAGCAACATAAGCAATCAAGTAAATGTCCACACAACTTGCACCCAATTCCTTTGGGTGTAAACTCAAAATATGAGATTTAAGTAATGGAATACCTTCTTCATCAGAGACAGTTAACAAGTCAGCTTTAATTTTATCAATATGGTATGATTGATAACTTCTTTTTGCCCACTGTTTTAATTGCCCATAATTTCCATTTACCATTACAAGCTTTTTAAGCAAGTTTTTAAGATTACATACTGTAGGAATAATGTTAGTACGTATACTCCTGCCACGAATATTATCAGGTAGTGTATATACAATTATATCTTTTTTGATATCCATGCTCTGCCCTCCTAAATTGAGTACCTATCATGTTCTTCGGTTACTCCAGGCATCATCTTTACCGCCCCCATCTTGTATCGTTTATGAAAATAATCAGCATAATATCTGAGTTCTTCCCCTGACTCCTGGAACGGAGTCATGATATATACTTCTTCTACTACTTTTTCATCCGTAAAGATGTTTTTAATCCCATCCCTGTACTTGTGCATTTCACTTAATGCGGTCCCAATGTTATTCGGTACACGATATTTCGGATCAAAGATAAATAGCTTTTCCCCTCGTTGGATGACAATGTCGGGAATCATCCTTTGGGTAAAGGTATAGAAAAGTGCCTTCGTGTTATCTACAACATGTTCTGGATTTCGATACTGAAACACACGCTGGAATGAAATGATGTCACCGTTTTTTAGTTTAACGGTACTCTCTTTGTTTTCCGCTAACGAAAGAAAGATTCCGTCTGATGTAGTTTTATAAAGCTGTGATGAATCAGCCAGTTCCCCGTTCTGTCTTGCTTGTTTGATTAACTTCATGTAGCACCACATCTCATATACTTGAAACGTATCTTTTAATGGTATGTGATACTCAAATCCAATTTCATATTTCTGGTGCTGATACAGTTTTTCAAACCATACGTACCATTTTCGGTAGATCGGATGCTTTCTCAACCGTTGGGTGATGGTCACCTGGCCGTTATGAGGTTTGACATCAATCAAGAATGAATGGTTCAGCCAGTACAATACCTTGTTTCTTAGTTTCTCTGCTTCCCCTTTTAAGACACCATCCGCATAATCACGATATTGGGAGAGCAGATGTCTTAGTTCAAGAAGCTGTTTTTTTACTAACCGATTTTCATACATGTCGTTCGTTTCCTGCCGTTTAGATGTCCACACTTTTTTAGGGACAAACTGCTCTGTCCGACCATGGTTTCGTTCCAGCCAGAGTGACGTTGATGTATGAACTTGCTGAATCCTTTCACGGTTCGTCATAAAGTTTTCTTGCTTAAGAACAGATAATGGATTGCTATTGATCTTTTGAAACAGCATGGATAACTCGTGAAAGCTTCTTTTAATGTACGACCATTGTGTCCAAGACAGCGTACGTTCTCTTCCAATCGTATTGAACCCTTTATCCAGGCCGCTGTAATCAAAACAAACCGCCGCTTCCTCAAGGATCTCTCTCAGCATGATCTCATACTGCTCCGTTGTCATCTTTCTTTCGTCGGTGTAGATGTATGTTTTTAGATGAGTTCCGTTGATTTCAATAGTTGCTTCACCTGATTGAAAGGGTGTCTGCAGCGTCCCTCTAACTCCAGATTCATTTGGAACATACGGAAGTGGCATCCCGTTAAACAAGATAACGGGATTGCTTTTGCCCTCCAGTTTCCACTCATAAGAAGTGGCTTCTCGTAAAAATATTTCTTCAAGCGTCAGCCAGCCTTCTTCATGACTTTGAATGTAGAACTTAACGCCAGAACTGGGTTGCTCCATAACGCTCCAGCTCCTTTTCCATTCTCAAGATATGACCATATGATTGAGATTTTTCACCGAAGTGACCTTGGAATTTAGTTTTCAGTGTTGCAAGCAATTCAGCCATCCGCTCGTCACCTCTTAATTTTGGAAGCATCTTCTCACTGATCACCCGGTCGAGTGCTGGCATTGAACCAAGACTGAACTCCTCATCCAGTTCTTTATTCCTCACCAGTTTCTGGATCATCTCGTTCATTGTTCTGTAGCCAAAATGAAGATCAAAGGATTTTAAATCATTGTGAATGTCACAAAGAATATCATATTCATTGCTGACCATTAATTTAACCGACTGATCAAGTGTTGACCAGTAATGATCAAAATCAACATCTGATAGTGTCATCACAAAAGCACGGTCAAGGACTTTATCCGACAAGCTGTGAGTCGTCTCGTCCACGTTGATCGTTCCCAACACATACACATTTGGCGGAATGTTAATCTTTTGTGAAATATCCGTAACATCTTCCCGGTTATGAAGCAGAATTTCTTTCCGTGACTCAACAGCACTTAGATAGTCACTCAAGTAATATTCCACACGAGCTAAGTTCATCTCGTCTAGTACGATAAAGTGAGGCTTGTCCCGTTCCTTTTGAGCTGAGATTAATACCTGAAGGAACTCTGTCATCACATACTTTTTCTCGAAAGAACTGTAGTATCCAAATAAAGCTGTCGCATCCATCCAGTCTGGACGAACGGGAATAATCGTCAAATAAGGATTCTCAGATTCATAATCAAGTCCATAAACAGCATTTGCGTACAAACGGCAAAGCTGCGTTTTACCCGTACCAGAAATGCCATTTAAAATAACAAAGTGCTTGTCATCCAACGCTGTAAGGTTCAAATGGAAGTCACGGATGATATCAATTGAAAAAGTGAACTGGCTGTTTGCTATCGTTTCATGAATGTCTCTAAATGAGAAGTTGCTGACAAACTTTACTTTTATAATTTCTTCTGATTCATCTTCATTCGGATCAAGTCTATCCGGATTAGTATCCGGTAGCTCTAATCTCTCACTCACATAAGCAAATAGTAAACTTGCTGTAACAAGTTCTTTTTTTATCGCACGAATTTCTTTATTAAACGACTTGGTTTCGTTGTTATATGTTCCTACATAATAAGAATTTCCTTCTGTTTCAAAACCATGTTTATTTAAAAGCACCATCGCTTTTTTACTCAGCTCTGTATTATCTGAGTGCCGAGTTGTAAAAACTTTTTTAATCCACCACTCTGCTTCATCCTTAAGTACAAGATCTCTTACGTTCGAGTAAATATGATCATGACCTTCAATTGCTACACAAATTACTTGATTCGGTGAAATGGTTTCATCAATTTCGTAAAATATGATAAAACCTTTTGTAATTAATTGGTCCTGATCATGGATAGAAAACGCTTGTCTTCTAGCCTTAGATTTAAAATTATCTACTTCCCCAAAAATAAGAGAATAGGAATGCTCTAACAACTGAATAGTATCTTCGCTATATCCCTCATTTATAAATAGATCTAAAAGCTCATTACCTTGTTTGTCCCACTCTTTTTCCTCCAATAATTTCTCTTTAATAAATCCTGTATTTCCCCACACGTTTAACAAACGAATTTCCAATTCCTTTTGTGAAATTTGACCGTGAAGAGACAGCTCCGTCCCAAAGTGATAGTAAGGACGTTTTCTTTGTTTTCTAAAAGTAGTAAAAACAGGTTTAAAATCAGTTCTGGATACTTGTTCTTTTTTGAACCAATCTGATTGAAAATAAATATAAACATCCTCAGACAAATGCTGAATGGCCGGCATCAATCGATCGACTCTCATCAAATACCACATCGGGAGAAAAGTAGAATCAACTGAAATATAAAGCTTTTGGTCAACACCGTTCAATTCTAGTGTTAACAAGTTTACCTCTTGTTCTCCTATTTTTTCGTTAAGAGCGATGTAATATTTTTTCCCTATTTTTGTATTCTTTTTTTGTTCAGACAATTTTGGATTTTTTGAATCATGATATGTAGTAGTTAAAGTAACAGAATAATCTTTAATTACCCTGTTTTCTGTAAGTAAATTATTATCACGGCAAAAACGCTCAAAAAATGCTTTTATCTCAGGATGAATAGTATCTAAAACGGTCCGACACCTGTTAGTAGTGTCTGCCTCATTAAAAATAGTTTGATAGGCTGAAAGATTAAAAATACCTGTAACCGTTTCATTCATTACCTCTCCACTTCCTCTTTTATTCGAATTTCTATATTTATTTTCATAAATTTCTGGGTATTGATCTCTATCTTTTTCCCAGCCCCTATTTTCTTTGAAATGGCACATGGTAACATCGGATAATCTGTATTCATCGTTGTATGCTTGGAGTAGTTCCATGGCTTTTTTCTTGGCATCGTTTAAACTGTTTGCTTCTGTTTCTCTAACAATGCTTTCACGATCAATCACATAAACTTTATATGGCTCATTTCGTAAGTTTGCAGTTAACACATAATAACGAGTTTTTTCTTTTCCTAGACGGTATCTATCGCTTCTAAAACTTTGGTCCAATTCCTGATTCAGGGACATCATATAATTTCTCTCCTTTTAACCAACTGTTTCTTAAAGTGTACCAAAAAAAGACAGAACCTCAGTCTTGGAATGATTTTTCAATTCAAAGTCCTGAATTTAAGATTAGATGGCACAATTTCGGTTAGAACGATCTTAGCCATATTAAACAGGATGCTTAATATAACCTATCCAACCACTCACTAATATGTACATACAACAGTCCACCCTGCTCAATCTGCAAATTATGCCCCGCAACATCCAATACCGAAAACGTAGCCCTAGGATACTTATTAAGTAATTTATAAACATCCTTATAACCCGTAACATGGTCCTGCCTACCTGTTATAAACACACAGGGCTTCTCAAACACTTCTTGGTCGATATTAAATGAGTATCCATAAGCTCCTGAGATTTTCTCTAAGAACGCTGAATCTGCGATTTTCAATCCAACGACTACTTCCTCCCTGTACCTTTTCCACGTGTATTCGTTTAACTTCACATGAATGCCTTTGAAATCTTCTCTTTCTTCTTCTGTTAGTGTGGCTAGGAATTCGTGATCAACTTCAATGTTTGTTTGTTCTGGCAATGTTCGGTCACTGTGGTTGGGTAGGATCATCGGACAGATGAATGCTGCACCCATTACACGCTGTGGCATTTTCGCGATGATACCTCTCATCATATAACCACCATATGATTGACCGGCTAGTAAGAACTGCTGATCTGGTAATAATGTATCAATGAACTGGATGACTGCTTGTAGCATTTCATCCGAGTTTTGAATCGTTTCATAGTCTTTCGTCTTCCCCATTCCTGGCAAGTCGATATAGATACGTCTGTAATCTTCTCTCTCTTGAAAGATGGGTTCCATGCAGCCTTTCATCAGGCGGTGATCAGGTGAGAACCCATGAATCATTACGATCGGTGTTCCACTTCCGTATTCTTCATAATAGATGCTGGCTTTCTGTACTTGGCAATAAGACATATTTCAACACTCCTTCTCTATAAAGGGGGTTCTCTGTTATTAAAGGAATACCTTCTATTTAGGATATAAACGAATATTATATAGGTGTTGTGTTAAAATGGAAAAAGAAAATACACGGGGAGGGCTATCTCTGAAGAACTATTTGATTCGATTGTTATTTGGAGTATTGACTGGCTTCGTTACGTATGGAATTCTAGTAATGTTTGATTTATATGACGGTGAACGTTCAAACCTGATCATCATTCTCTTAGGAATAGCTGGTGGATGGTTTGGGTGGTATGTGTATCGTAATTGGACCACTAAAAAACATTGAATGTAAGCAAGTGAAAGATAAAGAATTGAAGGAGCGTTTTGTTTGAAAGCTTATTTTATCCGGTTAGCGTTTAGCATCATGTCGATGGTCATTATTTATGGGATATTCTTTTTATTAGGATGGCACACGAAGAACTTTGCACCTTTCATCATCCTCCCACTTGGTTTAGCTGGTGGATATGGTGCGTTGTATGTGTATAAAATGATTCAAGAGGCAAAATCAAAGGAACAACTGTAAAGAATAAGGACAGGTCGGAAGTCATCGTCACTTCTAACCTGTCCTTTTCTATTATGAATTGATAGAGAGTATTATTTACTTCTGACAGTTCGGACAAAAATACGACTTATGTGAAGAATGATCCACTCTCTCAATCCTTCCTCCACATCTCGGACACTTCTCCCCTTCTCGCTCATAAACATAAGTGTTCTCGTTATACTTCCCTGTCTGCTGATCACCTTCGTACATCGGAAAATCCATATATCCCCCAAATTGAACGGCCCTTGAAAGAACAGGTTTGATACTTTCATACAAACGGTTTTTCTCCTTATCAGAAAGGTCACTCGCTTTTCGTAACGGATGTAACCTAGCTTGAAAGCAAATTTCATCGGAATAACAGTTTCCGATTCCAGCTATAAAGGATTGGTCGACTAACAAAGGTTTCAGCGCACCTTTTTTCCGTTCTAACCTCTGTAAAAATTCATCCCGCTGCATTTCAAAAGGTTCTGGACCCAGATCACTCAGTTTTTCGTCTAGTTCATTCTGATTCAGTACATGTAGATATCCGAGTCGAAGACCAATAAAATTCAGTTGCAGCTCTCCAAAGGACAGAATAATTTGTTTCGTTCGATCCGGACTGTTTTTTGACGTTCCAAGAAACATCAGTCCTCCAAGCATCAAATGAAGCAGCAGAAACTTTCCTGAACTTAGCTCAAAGATCAGATGTTTTGCTCTTCTTTTAACGAAAGTGATATTGGATCCTTTTACAGCATCAATAAAGGATTGAACCCCGGTGTTGATTGACTTTTCTCTGTTGATTTCTACATTGGTTATCGGCTTATGTATGATATTATGATTTAAAAACTCGCGATACGTTTCCATCTCTGGTAACTCAGGCAATGGTTCCAACTCCTTCAATCCTGGTCTCTCTTGTTAGTATTATGTGTGTTGGATAAATTATGTAAATAAAAAAAGCCTGTCAAAATGACCTGCTTTGTCTTATCCAACTATTTATGTCCAATCATTCCTGTGTTTACGAATAAACTCAATGTCCTCTAGATAATGGTCCAGATGCCCTTCGTCTATCATTTTTTGAAAAGCTAAGTCACCTTCACTCGCTTTTCTTTCTATGGTTCTGCACAACCCTTTTAACCTGAGCTGCACCATCTCCAAATAATTGGGGTCCACTTCCTCACCATACCCCTCAAAAAACAATTGAACTCTCTCTTTCATTTGTTCTGCATGCTGGCTACGATTGTAATTTACCGTTGTACCTGTTTCATCTAAATAAAATCTGCTTAAAGGCACGCACGTGTAAAGCGTATAAGCGATGTCCCAAAGTCTTGGACCAGGACCTGCTACATCAAAATCAATAATGCCAAAAGGTCGTTCTTGATCAAAAATAATGTTATAAATGGCGAAATCATTATGACAAAGCACTTCATAAGGCTGAGGTGTGTGATCGATCGGATACCAACCTTCTTCTAACGGAAAATCACTTACCGCATCATGATAAAGTCGAAGCATGTTAGCTATATCTTTTAGCACTTCATTTGACCACATATATTTCTTTAAGGGATAATTCCCCGCTTCCCCTTCAATAAAGGAAAGGATCTCTCTCCCTTTTTCATCAATACCTAGAAACTTTGGTGCATACCTATATCCTTTGTTTTCTAGGTGCTTCAATAGCTTGTGAATCTTGCCGCTATTGTGTTTCAGATCTCGTCGGACCGTATTTCCTAGACGAATTACGTTTGAAACATTTCCTCCAGTTAGTAATTCTTCTTTTTCAAAGTTAGACATTTACTACGCCCCCGTTGTATAGAAAAGTGCATTTTTATGGATGAATTACAAGTCCTGCTTATAAACGACTCCATACTCTAAGTAAACTTTTAATAAGGTCAACGCTTCTCCCCAACCAGCCGCACATCCAATGCAAGCACTTAAGTCTTTCTCGGAATTCGTATAACCAGATTCATTAAGGGTTACCATTGTACCGTCTCTATAGGGTTCAAGATTAATGGTTACCGTTGAACTTTGTTCTCCTGGTGACCATTGGAACACAAATTTCTGGTTTGGAATTGCTTCAAGTATTCTACCTCCATCTTCAATCGTTACATGTTCACTACCGAAGTTTGTCCACCTCATGCGAATTTCTCCAGTCCCATCTGGATTGATCTCTAAAGAAGTGTCGTCCGTAAACCAAGCATTCCAACCTTGTGCTGTTGAAATAGTATGATACACATCTTCTAATGGTACTTTCATATAGGTTTTATGGTTGATTTCTGGCATTTTCTCTACCCTCCGTACTCTTGGCATCTTTGGAATTCTTCTGAAGTTCTCGAACGCTCCAAACAATCTCTCCGTCCTCGTCCCAGGTACTATGGTGTCGTTCAAAACCAAGCTTTTCTAGCACACGAAAGGATGCAGCATTCCAAGCGCGTACTGTCGACCAAAGCTTGCTACGGCCTGTAGCAACGGCAGCATCTACGATTACGGATGCCGCTTCAGTCGCATAACCATTACCGTGAACTCTTCGGAACAACTCGTATGCAATTTCCGGTTCTTCAAGCGACGAACGGCCAATAATTAACCCACAGTATCCGATATAATCACCTTCATCTCGACGTCGAATAGTGAGTAAGGCAATCCCGCTTTCTGATGCTCGGTTTCGTAAAATGGTGATATTTTCATGAGCAGTTTCCATAGTCGGCATCCCTTTCCCCCGTTCGGCAACGAGTTCCCTATACCAAGGGGCATCCGAATCCTTCCAAAGACTCAGGATCAATCGATCAGTTTCAATCTCTAACATTATTGGTTTAAATTTAGCTGTCATCTTAGGTGCAACCTCCTAGACTGATAGTTTTAATCTATGAATGATCCACCGCGTACTTGTTTACTTTTGCCATCTCAGAACTACTTAACATCAATTACAAATGTGTACGATACTTCACCATTAGACCATTTACCTAATACCTCATAGATGTACCTACCTTTACTTGACGGAACAGATAAATGATTGTTTTTTAATATAACTTCTTTATCTCTATCGTTTTGATACCAATGATAAACGGAAATCTTAGGATGATCTTGAATCTCGATATGAATGTTAGCGTTCGGTTTCACACCGATGGCATTAAAAGCAAAAGCAATCTGGGATGGTGATGCCGCATCCGTTGTTACAGCTTCGGTTTCTGATCCTTTTTTTCTTTCCCATTTATAATTTCCTGATTTCATTTCATACTTATTTCCGTTAACATTAACGAATCCCTTCATAGCTGGAGGGAAGTCATCATTCATAAGATTTGCTGCTTGCTGACCATTTCCATCTGTCGAAATCGAGCAACCAGTTATGCAGAATGAGAATATTATTATTGCTATTATTAGATGTAATAATTTCAAATACAGTCCTCTTTGAGATTTGACGTTATAAGAAAATACACGTGATTTTTCGATTGGAATATATTAAAAGCCATTGTTTTGGAAGAGTAATTTCGGTAAATATAAGACTATAATGAAAATGAAAGCGATTATTATCATAAACCAAAATATCTTATTCGTACTCACCTTTATAAACCTTCTTTCTATTACTAGAATTACTATGTCGTCAAAGACTCATAAATGCTCATTGGACTACTCTTTACCCAATGTTTGAGCATAATGCAAGTTTTTGATCGAGTTCATACTTCTGACGCAGATGATGACGAAAATGCATGCCGACAAGAGATAACCACTCTTGTGCATTCAGCCACCCAAATCCACCATGCTTCATTCTGCAGTTGGGGTTTATATCTTCAACTTTCATTTCCAAGTCTTTCATTCTATTCATCAATTGATCGAGCTCTAACAAAATCGCTTCTTTACTTTTAGTATTGTCTGGCGGGGCATCTAGTTCTTCAGGTAATTTAATTTTAATAGGAGGAAATCCACCAATGTTAAATAGATATTCTCCGAATTCGGATTTACCCTGATGTTGCTCTTCAACTGCTTTCTCACAATCTTCTACACTATCAAGATATTCATGAGCTACTACAATCAGATGGTCATACATTTGACCAAGTGACCAAACCCCTTGTTCAGGTATAAACTTGAGCTGTTCGTTTGAATAGTTCTGTAAAAAGCTTTTGTAAGTTGCGATTAACTTCAGATCACTCATCATAAGAACCTCCGTTTCATACAAATAACGATTTTTTATTTTAATAATCTTTTAAGGTACTTTAATAGTCTTATTCTTAACTTCAATAAAAAGAGCACTTCTCCTTCTTGAAGAAATGCTCCGTTTGTTTGTGTCCTTACTATTTCCATGGAAAGATATTTTGACTTTCAAAATTTTTTTATCCAAATACTTGAGCAGCAATTGCATATAACTCTTGGTTCCTGTTTGGCATTGTGCTTGAATTCTTCATCATTATGGGAGGCACATTAACTTTTTTAAAACCACATGTATGTAAGAAAGTCATAAAATCATGATGACCTGATGGCACATCAATCCTAAGCTTTCCATGATGGTTGCTCGCTAACTCTTTCATGATAGAAGCGGCTGTTTTAAAGTCTGGTGCTACAATCGGTCCTACAATTAGATTTATAGGGCCTTGTACAGATAGACCAAAACCAATAATATGGCTGTTTTGATTTTTCACAACGATACATTGTTTACATTGTTCAATTCGATTGAGCAGAAATTTGCTTCTCTGATCACCAAAGGCTGCAGCGTCTAGTTCCATCATTTGATGAAAATCCTCTACTTTATAAGTCTCTAATGTAAATTCATTACTAACTTCAAGCGCTTCGGAGAAAAAATTTTCACACAAAAACTTATGTACAACATCAACCGTTCTAAAGCCTAAGCTTTCATATAACGGTTTCCCTTCATCCGTTGAAATTAGCATGATGGATGTCTCTTTAGACACGCTAGCCATACATTGTTGAGTGACTGCCTTTCCTAATCCGAGGCCCCTATAATCTGAATGTACGATGACCATACCGATTGAGGCTAGATTTGTATCGTATGGAATGATTGCAGCACTTGAAACGATTTTACCTTCAGGAGTTTTATGTCCATAGATCTTACCTGATGACAGAATCGTTTTTATTTCGTTTTCATCATAGTCCCATCCGACAGATGAAGAAAGCTCCATTAGACTTGAAACATCATTATTGTTAAATTGCTCTACTTTTAATACAACTCGATCTTCCGTATACATGGAGTAGCCCCCTATTGTAGTTGTACCCTTATTATAGATGATAATCGTTTGGGATCGACAAGGATTATAATTCGTACATAACGAAAAAACCGAACTTGCTGTAAGTCACCACAAGCTCGATTCTTTTCTTTTTTGCTATTTACTCTCTAACTGATATTCCATCTTTACATCACGGTATGATGACAACGTGTATTGCGTTTGGTAGATAAACTTGTCTGTATTCGTACTGTGCGTGAGAGGATGATAACTTAACGTCCATCCGTATAGATGCGAAGTTTCAGATAGCGGCTCACTACGAAGTGCATCCAGTTCTTTCTGTTCATTCACTTCAAATACCGCAAACCCGCCAAGTGGCTTAGTCGCAAAATGCTCATGGTAGATGATCTTACCGAACTCTTGATTACTTATCCAATTGTTTAATGAACGATTCGCCTCAATCGCTCTTGTCCCTACTGGCGCAAAGCCATATACAAGATAACACCTTGACTTAAAACTCATGTGAATCCCTCCTCTATCCTTCATTATGGATAAGCGAAGAAAGGAATTCATTGCATATCGTGCTCAATCTTACCGCAACTTTTGATAGTATATAAGATGGAAGGATGTGGAGTCGTTGGGATTTCATCTTAAGCTCGATCATATCAAGATTCTATACATCGAAGGCTCGAATTGGGGAGACCAACCTCATTACCATAAAGATGTTTATCAAATCTCTGTGCCGCTTACAGGAGAGATGATTACAGACCTGAACCAAACAACATTAGCACTGAAAGAAGGAGAGGCAATCGTCACGAATCCTCTATCCCTTCACGCTCATCAGTTTGATAATGTTCCATCTTCAATGTTTTTGATCGGATTAGATCGTAAATCACTAAACGCTTGGAACAATGTAAATTTAACAGAAGAGATCACTTTTATAGAGAAGCAAACAATCTCTCCAAATGTTATCAAGAAACAAGTGAAACAGTGGTTTGATCGATATCTCTTTCAAAGTCATGAAGATACGTGTAAGAAAGACATAGAGAACGAGGCATTTCATTTTTTTACGTCCATTTTTAGAGGAAGTCATTCAACAGCTATGAAACACCAGAGCAATGGCCATTATATGACTCATGTACTCGACTATATTCATACAAACTATCATGAAACCATTTCTGTAGATACGCTCGCATTAATCGCGAACCAAAGTAAATATCACTTTATGCGAAGCTTTAAAAACTATACGCATCTCTCTCCTCATCAATATCTTATAAGAACGAGAATTGAGCGAAGTAAAGAATTACTCACAACAACTACTCGATCCATTTTAGATATCAGCTATGAAGTTGGATTTAACAACCCTAGTCAGTTTCACCGAAATTTTGTGAATGTTATAGGCTGCTCGCCGCTACAGTTTAGGATGAATCATTAGGCAACTCTTTATTTTCCAGTTAAAACTTTCTCGCTTGATTGACTATAATTGATTACTTTACTATTAGAATTTCCACTCATTAAGCTCAATAAGGAGATGTATTAGAATGGAGATTATATTGGACAACTTAGTCGAAGCCAAGCGTCAACTAGACTCAACGATTCACAAACTAAAAGAAACCGTTAAAACGCTAGAAGGGAAAGAAAATCCAAACCGGTATAAGTCTCAGATCACCTTAGCGCAAAGACGTATAGAAGCGTTCGAACTGTCTGTGTTCCTCATTGACAGAGAAATTCGTGATCATAGCAAAAATAGCAAATAATCTTCTGCAACAAAAAAGGACCTTAGTGAAAAGGCCCCTTTTTGTTTCTTCAGTGTTTGTTCGTTGTCTTTTTAAAATCTTCGCTTCTACTGAGCAGTTCCATTGTCTAATCGATTGCGTAATGCACAGTTTGGAGCTTCTGAAACCATTCGAACACTTTCTACCCTGTTTCTACAGAGCTTTCTCCAAGCGCTGTCGTTTCGGTATTTAGCCCAATTGCATCTGCTACACATTTCTCCTCTTGACTGACCTTCAGTTTGACGAAGTTTTACTTTTTTGTGACAGCCACATTCATGATGGTGACGTTCAACGCGGTGGTGACATCCACATTCACGATGTTGACGTTCCACAGGCTTGTTACACCCACAAGAATGATGACCTGAATTATTTCCAATCCAACCCATAACTAATTCCCCCTTAGTTCCCGAAGGTATACCTTCGATTATGATATTCTATGAAATCCATCTAAAAGTGCTTGTACACCTATCACAGTGCCTATTCGATCATGCTATATAAATGCAAAAAAAGGCGTTAATCCACTTTGGATGAACGCCCTCTATATAACGGTTAGGATAAATAGTTGTTTAAGACCTTGTTAATAAATTCTGTTTTTCCTTCTGTATATCTTTCACGGTCATTATTATAGTCTTGTGCTAAGTGACTTTTTAAAACTGCGTATTCATTTACAAGGTGTGGATTAGCTCTTAACTTATCTCTGAATGTAAGTAATTGATCCCATCGTTCTTCTCCTTCTAACATTAGATGTAAATGTGCTACTCGTTTGTCGTGTTCCACCTTCACAAAGAATCTTCGCCAAGGCTGCTTGTCTAATTCTGGAGGTACATAATGCCAATCGTGTGCGTTTAGCTTTTCCGCAATTCTATTGATAAACTCCAATGAAGGGATCGTAGCCATTAGATCGATAATTGGTTTTGCTGGCAAGTTAAGTATAGATGTACTTCCAATATGTTCGACCTGGTTAACACCAAATGCTGAAAGTAGATTGGCAAGGTCTTCTCTCTCCCGAATACCTTTTTCCTTCCAGTTAGAATCTGGTTTTTTTACCTCAATTTTTTCATAAGCCCACACTGGAATGTTTTCATTATCATTACCCATATTCAAACCACCTCTTATATGCCTTTACAATAGTGCTTCTTTTTATAATAAGTTCCATATAAAAAAGCGTTAATCCTTCTCGAATTAACGCACATATATCTATGCAGTTTGCTAAATAATGCTCAGTTCATCTACAGTAAGAAAAGCTCACTGTCTTTTACTTATACCCCTCAACATTAGCTGGCTTTCCTGCCTCGACGACTTCTACCAAATATCGAAAACAATCAGGCTGTGAGCCATCTAAATCATAAAAGTCATATTTCTTAGCGAGGTCTCCGCTAGAGAATGATTGTCCATTTAGTTCATGGCGGTTCTCATCCATCGCTAATGCAGCTACGGCTCGTCCAACATAACGAGGTGTTTCAGATATGGCAAAATGCGCATCTTTTTTAATTCCATCTTGCCAATTTTCTTCTGTCACCCCAAATACTTCAAGCATGATTTCTGAACGCATCCAGCCAGGTGACACAGAAATCGCTGTACACTTATACGGTGACAGTTCGTGTGACAGCGCTTTTGCCATTCGGTTAACTGACGTTTTTGCTAAATCGTAAAACATGGACACTCTGTAATTATTCTCATTGTATTCTTTAGTCCCATCTGTCATTTCGATCACAAGTCCCCCTTCGTTCTTAATCAACAAGGGAAGCGCGTAATGACTAGTTATGAGATGAGTATCTACAGCGAGTCGTAGCATGCGTAATCCTTTTTCAAGGGAATGCTGCCAAACAGGTGTACTCCATTCAATTAAATTTTCTCCACCCCAAATATCGTTCACTAGAATATCTAATCTACCTTGTTCCTTTTCAATACGTTTTACTAACGCTTCAACCTGTTCTGCAACAAGATGATCCACTTGAACCGGGATCCCAATGCCACCTAATTCATTTACCAATTCTGCCGTTTCTTCAATGGTTTCTGGACGGTTGTATTCTGAAACTTCCTTACGTGTCGTTCTGCCCGTGATATAGACTGTCGCTCCTGTAGCTCCCAACTCCATCGCAATCCCGCGTCCTGCTCCTCGTGTTCCTCCAGCTACTAGTGCAATTTTTCCTTCTAAAGGTTTCATTTGTATTCACTCCCTTTTTGATCTATCTTTAGTTTAACCTTTAAAGTTGACATCCAATGTCATATTAAAAATACAGGAGTAAATATATGAGAGCAGACCGTTTGATCAGCATCTTATTGCTGCTTCAGAATCATGGAAAGATGACAACAAAGGCATTAGCCAGCGAATTAGAAGTAACAGAGCGAACGATTCACCGTGACATGGAAGCGTTAAGTGTTGCAGGAATTCCTGTACTAGCCGATCGAGGCAAACACGGTGGATGGCGGCTTGTGGATCAGTACAGAACACGCTTAACTGGATTGAAAGACAGCGAATTAAAAACGTTGTTTCTTTCCCCTTCTTTTCAGCTTCTAAGTGATCTTGGCTATACAAAAGACTGGAAAGAAGCACGGCAAAAGCTGTTAGCCGCTCTTCCAAACACACTACAATCACAAGCGGATAACTTATGGAACAGAATCCATATTGATATAGATCCTTGGAAACAATCCAAACACGAATCGATTGCACTTAATCAGCTACAGCAAGCACTATGGGAAGATCGTAAAATACGTATTGCTTACGAAAAAGCAAACAAGGATTCATCAGAGAGAATCTTAGAACCATTAGGGCTCGTCGCAAAAGGACGTACATGGTACCTGATTTCGGTATCGAATCAAGAGATCAAGAATTTTAGAGTATCAAGAATAAAGTCTGTAGAGTTGTTAAATGAAACATTCATCAGACCAGCTGATTTTCAACTTGCTGATTTCTGGGCTGAATCGAAACAGAATTTTGTTCGAAATTTACCTGTTTTCGAAGTTGAAGTTGAAGCATCTCCATCAATTATAGAACGCTTATCCTTTAGCGGTCGCTTTGCACAAGTTGTGAGTATGGATTCACCGAATGAAAACGGATGGTTTCCCGTAAAACTGACCTTTGATACAAAGCACGAAGCTGCATCTTATATCATTGGTTTTGGTGATCAGATGAAAATTATTTCTCCCTCCTCATTGATAGAATCGGTAAAAGTAATCGGAGAGTCTGTACTATCGCTTTATAATTAGTCTCTCCGTAAATAGGTATCTCTTCCAAATAAGAAATTGAATTGTTAAATTTAGGAAGGTTTTTCGACGAAAAATGTAGAAATATATGTACTTGGAGATCTTGTTTGTATTGATAAAGGAGAGATTCGTTATACAACTCGTGAAAATTAATTATGCACTCATTTCTTTAACATGCTTATTTTTTCTAGGCATTATCTTTTTTTCGTACAGGATGTTCAGTTTGGGAATCCTTTCAGTTTTATCATTGTGTTTAATCTATAGAATCAACTTTAAGTATCGACCGACCTTATCCCTCTTCGTCTTCTTTTTGTCTGGGTTTGTATTATTCATTTTAGGAAATGACGTAATCGCTCAGTTGGGGATTTCTAAAGAAGCAAAGATTGTGCTAAATCGGAGCCTCTTATTCGTTCTAATACTAGGAACCGTTATCTCTATTAGAAGGAATAAACAAGGTGTAAATCTTTATACCGTGATGCCACACGGGAATAATCGAATCGAATTTCCTAATCATACCATTAAGACTTTAACCTTTTTAGGGTTTGGTTTATTAGGATCCTTGACCATATTCTTACCCCTCCTTTTTATGGAGAGTACAAGTTTTTCGCAATCTCTTCTTATCTTTGCACTGGTCTTTTCTCTGATTAATGCTGTTTTGGAGGAATTACTTTGGAGAGGGCTATTGTTATCATCTTTAAAAAAGTACGTTTCAACCTTTTATGCCGTTCTCGTTACTAGCATCGGGTTTGGGCTGTTACACCTATCCATCGGCATTCCTATTCTAATGAGTCTATCCTTTTCATTTGGAGGGCTATTTTATGCTTTGGTGGTGTTAAAGACAAAGAGTATCTATCCCGCGATCCTGTTTCATTTTGTCATAAACATAGGGATGGTTCTTAACGGTTGGATTTTGTAATTCTCAAAAATTTTATAAAGAGTACCCAGCTTGCGGCACTCTTCTCATAAGCTATCTACTTGTTTCATTAAATGCATATTTATAGAGGGTTCTGAAATAGACGAAGAGAAAGATCAAAACCACTAATGAAGCAAATATGAATTCATCATTTGAATGAATTCGCATGTATTTCTCTTTCGAAACCAATAACATGAAGCCCATCGTGTAGAGAAGGTCAAATACAAAGAAAATTCTCCAAAAGCTCTTTCGAAAGATTTCTTTTTTGTAAACATATCCGTAGATACCTAAAAGACCTATCACAGTTATGATCAGATTCATTAACTCACGGAAATTGCTCATATCAATCCACAGAAAATTATAGGTGGAAATCAACAAGAAAAACCAAAAGTATATCTTCAAACATGCACCTCTTTCTTCAGGTTCTAGAGAGATTATCCATCATATACTTTTTGCGGCGTTTTGGTTCATGTGTTTAAATAATTGGTTGTTTTATTGATACATCAATAAAACGAAAAAAAAAATACATCCTCTTTACTTGTAAGGTTCTCTTTTTGAGGTGAAAATCGTACTTCGTAAGCCCATTTGCAGATGAAATAAATAGCATAAAAAAAGACCAGGTTTTGTCTGGTCATTTAGCTTTTTTCAATATTAACGTTTTATAGTTCATTAAAAAGGCACATCTCCTTACTAAAGAGATGCACCCGATTTGTTGATGACCCTACATTTTTATTTCTTGTGCATCACTAATTGAGATTTACTATATTTGAAGTTATTCTTTTCGTAAAACGGAATTAAATTTTCTTCACAAAACAAGCTAATAACGTCAATGTGTGAAAGTTCCTTTAACAACTTTGATACAAGTTTTGTTCCAATCCCTGATTTTTGATAATCCTTATGTATCACAACATCTTCTATGTAAGCTCTAAATTTATCATCTGATACAGCTCTTGCAAAGCCTATGAGAATGTTATTTCTCCAAGCACCAACTGAGATTACTTGTTTTAACATTATTTCAATATCTTCTTCATTTCTTTCTTCCCACCAACCAGCATTACTATATAGCGTAATAAGCTCAGTAGCTTTTATTGGTTTTTCCGAAAAACTGATTACTTCAACTTTCATTTAAATAACCTCTATTCTACTTTCCTAGTATTATACCTACTATATATAATTGTTTTTATCAACAATCCTGCACGTTTGTTCACTAAGTTTAATAAAGAAGTTCACTTCTCTTTCATGAAGAAATGCACCCGATCGTAATATAAGGTTAGCTAGAATTTCTGGTTGACCTTTTTTTATTTGGTTTTATGATAGCGGTAGTCGGGGTATAACGTAGCACCCGTGGGACTGATCCCGTCAATAAAACTGTTCACCTCCTACTTGTATAAACATGTTTCAGGCTGGTTGGGACCAGTAAGATCCCGTTCTGTTATATAAATATTATTTACTCACCTGCAAATATCCACACTCAATAGCTATACAATCAACAATCTCTTCTAAAACAAGGATGACTTCCTTCATCCGTGTTTCCTTAAGAAACTCAATAGAACATTTCTCTAATACATAAGATATAGGCTCTTCTTTTTGTTCCCACATTTCTATAAGCTTTAGCCTAGTCGTTTTAAAGTTATCTTGATTCGTAAAAGAAGTTTTTATTATATGTTCAATAGCATGCTCAGGTTTACCCAGGTTTGAAAACATTATTTTAGGTTTGTAATTTTTTCTGAAATTTGATTTAGAAGTTTGATTATTTTTAAGTTTGTGGATTTCTTCTGTGTACTTTATAAAATACACCTCACATAATTCTAGTAAATCTTCTTCATTTAGATCTGGAAATACACTATGTAATAATGAAGGGTGTAAGAAATAAGATTCAATTGCGTATTCTTTAAGGATTTTAAACTGTTTCTCATCTATATTTAACCCATTGGATAATCCACTTTCCATAAGAAGCTTTGTTCTATCCTCTACGTTTTCTCCGTCTGAATCGGTAATAACCCAGAATGGAGTTTTAACAGAATCTTTATGAAGGATTTTGGCATTAGCGTAAAAACTCATTTTATCGAAACCGTCTGTTTGAATAATGTCAATTTCCTTTTCACTAAAGTTTTCACTAAATCCTTTAACAATTGCGATTTTATTAATTAATCCTTTAAAAAATATATAATCGTCTTTGCCTTCAACAAATATTACAGCATTCTTATTCAAAATATCGGATGTCTGTATACCTAATTCATCAATCAAAATATCTGCAGTAGCATTTACTAGTTGACTAACACCTATATCTTTACTAACACAATGTACACTTTCTTTATTTATTTTACTTACAATAATAGGGGAGTGAGTAGTTAACAATACCTGGTTGTTTTCACTGATTTCAGTCAGGGTATTAATCATTTTTCTCTGTAAAGAAGGGTGTAAATAAACTTCAGGCTCTTCTATTAATAGTATAAAGTCACTATGGCTATTAATTTTAATATACGTTTGTAGAATAGATAGGATCATCATACTTTGCAGCCCTGTTCCACAAGATAAAATATCAATTTCTCTTTCTGGGAGCTCTTTATCAATTAATACCGTCTTATACTTAAAATCGAATTTAAAGGTGTTATCAATCTTTACTTTTACTGATAAAGATTCTGTATTAATCGCTTGTTGAAAATTTTTTGTAATGTCTTCTGATAAGAATTCACACTTTACTTCTTCTTTTTCCGATATTAGGGACTTAATCTCCTCATATGATAATTTTTTTTCAATCTGAGGCAGTACAATAAAGTCCTCTGAATCACTGCCGTCTTGTAGCAAAGAAATTAATTCTTTCATATTTGATTTTGTTCCAGCCGTTGTTTCCTTATCAGGTGTCCTAATTGCAGAAATAACTTTTATCGGAGGAATAAATTTAAACAAATCTCCTTTTACTATTACATGGGTATGGTTAATTTTATATACGCTATTGCCGTTCTTTGGACTACTAAAATGAATTGTGAAATCATGTTGATCTGGATAACTGAGTTGTAATTTCTCAATCGTCTCTTTAAATTTTTTCTCTCTGGCTTGCTCAAGCTTTTTTAATTCTTTCTCTATCTTTGTGTGATCACCAGCCAATCCTTTTATCTTTAACTGTGTTTTATTTCTCATGGAGGTATAATTAAAAAATCTCTCAATATCAGATTCCGTTATTTCATTAAATGTTAGAATAATTTCTATGTCATCGTCTTTACCCATATGATAATTATCTATACCAATACTCTTTTCACCATAGAAACATTGAATACTATCTAAAATAGCAGATTTACCATAATTATTTTTTCCTACAATTGCTGTTAATTCAGTAACATCAAGATTGATGTGTTTTATGGATTTGTAATTTTTCAGCTCCACCTTACTAAGCTTCATTCCAATTCCCCCATTTATCATTTTTATAAGCTATCCTTTTATTATCAAACATTAACGCTTTCTTTAATATTTAATATATGTTTAATCGAAAGAAGACTATTTAGTTCCAAACCTCTTCCAGTGTTTTTCTAAAAAGTAAATCTAGCTGAGGTGTAAGGTTTAAAGTATCAATTTTCAAGGTTTTAGTAAATTCACGAAGATTGTTGATTTCATTATTTAAAAAATTGTTAATCTCATCTATTCTAGGTTCTAAGTTTAATTCCTCACCATTCACTTTCCTATTTAATAGAGTCTTAATTTCATTCTTTAAATTCCCCTCTGGAACAATTTCCAGTAAGGTTGAAAATTCTAATGGTGGAAATTCATTAAAAGTTGCTATCCACCTTGCAGCTAATACAGGTCTAAGAACATAGAAATATTTTTTAATTTTAACTTCTTCACCCTGTAAGAATTCACGAAAATTATTTCCCGCCATATTTAGATAGTGATGAATACATGAATGGGTAGCAAAAACATCATTGCTAATTATCTTCATTTGATCAATGGTTGAAAAAGCCTGATAGTATACTATTGATGAATGTAGCCACTCCATTAATGGGGGATTGGACTTTCTAAATAATTTTAAAGCTTTCGTCAATTCCCAACCGGTAATATCAAGCAAGTGGTTAATTGGAAGTTCAATGACATCTCTTTTTGTTCCTATTCCGATTGGATCAATAGTTAAATAATCATCTTTCTTATGAACATAAATAAACCGTACGTCATAATCACTGTCTTTTGATGGGAACTTCCATGCCCTGCTTCCTGATTCACATGCATAGAGAATCTTGACGTTGTAATCTTCCTCAATTTTTTTCAAAGATTCTAGAATTATATCTTTCAATGGTATCCCTCAATCCTCATAGCGCTGTAATATATGTTAATTTTTTTCTCGAATTCCATATTTAAACTACTGTTAATTGTTTCAAATTTATTTAATTTAAGCAATCACTTATTCCACAATCTATCCCGATTGTTTAATAGTGGTTAAAAATGCTTTTTATTAAGCGGAACATCATTCTTGGAATAAAAGTTAAGATATTCCATAGCAATTCAAATAATAATTCACTTGTAATTTCCCTTAACAACCCTCTAATAGATCTCCTGTATCTGCCTTTGCTCATATTCATACTTCTCCTACTACATATGTCATTTTCTTACCTTTATCCACTCGTATTTATTCCACGCAGCACATTCTTAACATAATGATATATTCGATTTTACCGTCTTTTAATCCTTTTCCGCTAAAAATGGCAAGTCAAATGACAAGTGAATTTCCATACCAAAGTGACAATAGTTATTGCACTATTGCTAAAATACGTGCGAATTGGGGGCTAATTAGGTGAGAAAAGCGGTTTTTTATCAAAACCCTTATATATCAAGAAAAAATCGCAACGAATTAAGTTGCGATTTAAAGTGCTAATTACTATGCGAATTGAATTGTTTTTTCTTATTTTCTCCCTCAAAAGAGAATTCGTTACTCTTTATCCCTCTATCTTTAATCCCATACTCTTATTCGAGGGACATTTGCTGACCTTAAGTAATCCAATAATTGCCCAGTATGAACAGACTCATGATAAGCGATCCTTAGCAGCATATCTCCGAGATCTCGAATATAGCCTGATTCTGAACGATCGATTTTTATCTCTGATAAATCTTCTTCAGAAAATGATTGTACGGTATGTATAAAATCATTTCGGTATGGTTCGGCAAATATCAATTCGTTTTTCACAGTGGTATATGGTTTGTTTTCAAAGGGAGATTCAAAGCTTTCTAAACTACCTCTATTCTTAATGGCCAAGTGATAATAATGCTCACTTTCTAAGACATGGCGTATCATTTCTAAACAACTCATTGCTTCAGAGTCGGGTCTCCAATGAAGCTTTTCTTGAGGAATAGATGTCCAAACTTTAATACTCCTTCTTCTTACTTCATTCAAATTTAAGATAAGCAGATTGATAGAATTCATTAAAGTTCCTCCTATGTACAGTGGTATAACAATTATAAACGTTTATCTTTCTAAAATATAAAAAAAGATATGAGTATAACACTAAACACATTTGCTATAAAATGTGAGATCGTACTTATCCAAGCATTGTTCGTTTTATGAAAAATAATGCCATAAATGACACTGTTGATGAAAATGAAGAAAATATCATAACTGACCACAACAGCACTACCAACTGCGAAATGGCCGAACGAGAATATGATTGAAGTCAAAATGATCGTGGGAATGATAGGTATATACTTACTTAATTGATTTTGGAAAAACGCACGCCACGCAATTTCTTCCCCTAATGCTAAAACAGCAAGTTGTAAGACGAGTAACAATAGTTTATCAAATGAGATTACAAACTCTGTTCTACTATGAATATGGTCAATGAATTCTGGTAGGAAAAGCGCTGCTAAAGTAAAGCAAATGATGTTCATCACTAAAGGTAAAGCAATCCAAAACCATATTGCTTTCTGTTTTACATATGTACGTATCGCTTTAATGTCTAACCCATCAGAATCTCTCTTACCCAATTTTCTATGGATAAAGAAAAACGTAATACCCACAATTACTGATAACCCTGCAATACTAACCCCAACAAGATTAGAAAATGAAACAATCGTCATTAGGATTAATCCCACAACAACCATACTTCTCTTTAAATTCAAATTTTTGCTCTCCTATCCCTTCTTCCTTTATATACAAACTATCCTTTAAAACGGATTGCATAAATGGAAAAAATTTGATAATACGAGCGTAACATAGTTAACATTCATTGTGAACGATTAACCTTCCATATCACTTCCATGGTCGGTTCTTAAAGATAACTTCAATATAGGAATCTACGTTAACCTAGCCAGTTATTGTTATAAGCAATAACTCCTAGAATGGCACCTATACATCCTCCAAAAATGGCCGCTACTATCTGCTTTTTCAAGTTGTTTCCCCCAATCTACTCATGTCTATCGTTGAAGCCTGTTAGGACTTAAAAACGGATTCTTTAAAGCTAGTTAAAATGGACTTCCAAACTTCGTCACTTTCAGTTAAAAAATGTCCAGCCTCTTCTAGATAATGGGTTTCTACTTGAGGAATTTTGTTAGCCAAGTTTCTCACCTCAATGAAAGATGAAAATGTATCTTTCTCTCCATGCCAAACGATTACTGGAGTAGTTAACTTCTCTACTTTAAAACCCCAGTCTTTCGTTAATAATTTGCTCTCATCGATTACTCCATCTACTCCTTGTCGGTAAGCTTCCTTAGAATGGAGCACTCCATTTTCAAGAACTTCATCCCTTTGAAGCATATTGTTATCCCAATCTGAGAGATAAGAACCACCTTTTCTCAAATTTTTTATGTACAACTCTGGCTTCTGATCGATCAATTTTTTCTTTGATTTTTCTAATTGCTTAAGTAACCACGGACAGTACTTCGTCATATAAAAACCGATTCGATTCTCTTTTGACATCGTTGTTGGAGGTTTTCCATTTTCAAATGGTGTTGCCGTACCAACCAACATACACACCTCAACTTGGTTGGGAAGTGCATACGTAACAGCTGCAGCAAATGCTCCGCCTCCTGAAACACCTAATACGGAGAAATTTTCTAACTCTAAATGCTTTGCTAGTTCTTCCATATCTTGAGCATAATCAAGTAGTTTAAAATGATGTTTCTTATCTGAAAGACCGTACCCAGGACGATCAGTAGCAATCAAAAAAATTCCTAATTCTTTAGCGATTGAATCATCTTCTGTAAACCACACTCTTGACCCTGGCGTTCCATGAAATAAGAATAATGGAATACCTTTTAGGTCTCCATATAGGGAATATCCTAATTGTCTTCCGTCAGATAAAACCATGATGTTTTCATTCATAGAGAATCTCCCTTATCATGAGCTATTTTAGAAGTTTGAAAATAAGAGAACGTAGTCTTCTATGTCTTAAGTTTAACATTGCGTTTTGTAAGTTTAATCCATTATTGTGTCTTTTTATGTAATTTTTTATTACATTTTATGTTAAAGGTTTATACAAAAAGGAACGGAGGGGAATTGTTATAAAATTGGTGATGCTCTCATTACTAACTTTCGTAATCGTATTTCTAATAAATTGGTTCTGGACTGAGCAAAGTTTTATCTTGAAACCACTTGTTATAGGCGTGGTTTGTGGTGGAATTTTTTATGTTATTGAAAAGATATTTAAAAAGAAAAATACTAGTAAAGAAAAAAAGCGTACTGTGTAAACAGCACGCTTTTTTCGAAAATGGTTAAATACTCGTACGAAGATCCCAAAGCTCTGGGAAGAAGCGTTGATCTAATACTTTCTTAAGATAGTTCACGCCTGAAGATCCCCCTGTTCCTACTTTAAAGCCTATGATGCGTTCTACGGTCTTCATATGTCGGAAACGCCACTGCTGCAACCAATCTTCAATATCTACAAGCTTTTCAGCTAATTCATACAGATCCCAATACTTCTCAACATTTCGGTACACTTCTAGCCAAGCTGCTTCTACCGATGCGTTATATTCATAACGCTTCGTCACATCACGGTTCAGTACTTCGTCGTCGATGTGTAGTCCGGCTTTCGCGAGTGCCTGAATGGAAACGTCGTACAAACTTGGTGTGTGAAGTGCAGCTGTTAGCTGTTCGTGAAGGTCAGCGTCTTTTTTGTAGATTTCCAAAATGTGCGGTGTCTTATAACCGAGTGCAAATTCAATCATGCGATATTGATACGATTGAAAGCCTGATGCTTGTCCAAGCTTATCGCGAAACTCCATATATTCTGCTGGCGTCAGAGTTGAAAGTACATCCCATGATTCGATGATCTGGGACTGAATCTTAGAAACTCGCGCAAGCATTTTAAACGCTGAATGAAGGTTTCCATCTTCAATGGAAGAAATCGCTGAACGCGTTTCGTGAAGAATGAGCTTCATCCAAAGCTCTGACACTTGGTGGATAATAATAAACAACATTTCATCATGATGACCGGATAGCCTTTTCTGACCTGACAAGATCTTATCTAGGTTCAGGTACTCGCCATAGGTCATTGAATTGATAAAGTCCGTGTGAAGTCCCTTTTCTGTTTCTTTGCTGTCCAATTTTTTCTGCTCTGTCATTGAAATCCACTCCCCCGACAAATTACTAGTATGTCACCGCTTTCATTATACATGATTCTTGTGGAAGGAACGGATCATATTTAGACAAAAAAATAAAACCCGGAACGAATTCCGGGTTTTTCTTACAAGGAGGTTACTGATTAACGAAGTCCGCCTAGCGCTTGAGCTACAAGACGCTTAGTGATTTCGCCACCTACTGATCCGTTTGCACGAGAAGTTGTGTCTGGTCCAAGATGTACTCCGAACTCAGCAGCGATCTCTTGTTTCATTGCGTCAAGAGCTCCTTGTGCTCCAGGAACCACGATTTGGTTGCTGTTATTACGTGCCATGCGATTTCCCTCCTTTGGGATAATATGTACGAAAAACTTATTTGTTTTCCGTTAAATGTAGTATGGGTTAAATCTGAAAACCTATTCATAGAAATATAAATTTTTTCAAAAAAAAAACAAGAACTCGTCATAAGTCCTTGTTCTTCAGCTCTTGGCTTAACAAATCTTCTTCTATTAATTGTGCTCTCTTTAACTCTTTTGCAGAATGTTTCTTAAAAAAGACTACCGTTCTCCAAGCAAAAATCGTAAAGAGAGCAAGCGTAATCAAAGCCGGTATGTACTCAAGTTTGTTCTCTGGAAATACGATTGGTAACATATCTTTGCACCCTTTCGGTAAACAATTACGTCTTATTATACCAAATACGAACAATAATTGATATGTTATACAGCTGTATTTGTGTTGTTTCTGTTAACGCTTTCTAATTGTTTCGCACTTTTATCGGTAAGTTTGCTAAGTACGATTACCGTAACAATACCGAGCGCAAACCCTGCTAAGATATCAGATGGATAATGAACACCGACATAAACACGGGTTAATCCGAGTAAGAAAGGAAGGATAACACCTACAACTAAGATCCAGCGCTTTTGAAACCTTTGGTAGACAAGAACCGCTGCAAACAAATAAAACGTTGTCCCTACCATGGCGTTACCACTCGGAAAACTAAATCCGTCTTCTTCAAGAAGGCGGAAATCTAACGGCCGTTCTCTCTGAAACATGGATTTCACTAGCAAGTTCAAACCATAAGAAACCAGAATACTTCCGATCAGTAACAAGCTGTTTCTCCATTTTTTCATTATGAAAAGAATAATTGCACCTAGTAAACAGAGTCCAGCGAGCACTTTGGCGTCCCCTACGTGAGTGAAGGCTAGTACGATTTCATTTAACCAATCTCTTCGGAAATTTAAAACAAGCTCTCTTAAACTCGAATCGAACGTTGTTATGAAACTTGAGCTGTAAAACGAAAGACTGACAAAGATTAAAATACATAAACTCAAAGTTTTTTTCATTATTATTCCCCCTACATCTCATATTACTTCATGTCATCCAATATTAGGAATAACAATTCGGGGGATTACGGATAAAAATTAATTTACTACGTAATTAATTCATATTACCTCGTATAAAAATCCGATTACTACGTAATTAATTGAGATTACTACGTAATTCTTTATCTCTGTTTCCCTGAAACGTACATATCAACCATTTTCCTCCTGGAGAGTACACTCATATTTATCAACTCACTCTTAAAACAGAAAAAGTCCTCCTACAAAGGAGAACTTTCTGCTTCACATTCTTTGATATAACGATTCCACGGATGTTCCCTGCATTCTGTGCTGCACGAGCGTTTATGTTCATGCTCACACTCTTCACACATCAACAGATGCGCGTTGCATTCTGGATTTCCGCATTTCACATAACGTTCTTCGGGGTTTCCGCAATGATAACACTTACCCACTACAACCTCTTCCCCTGTTCGGTTAACCGGTACAGAGATCCGCTCATCAAACACATAACACTTTCCGTCCCATAACTTACCTTTGGCTTCTTCATCATAGCCGTAGGATATGATTCCGCCTTCAAGCTGAGATACGTCCTTGAATCCTTCTTTGACCAGGAAACCTGAAAACTTTTCACAACGTATACCGCCTGTACAGTAAGTAAGAACTTTTTTATCTTTAAACTGACTGAAGTTCTCTCTCACCCATTGCGGCAGCTCGCGGAATGTTTCTACGTCCGGTCTGATCGCATTCTTAAAATGGCCAAGGTCGTATTCGTATGTGTTACGGGCATCTAAGATTACCACATCTTCTGATTCCATCGCTTCGAGCCACTCTTTTGGAGAAAGATGTTTACCTGTAAGTTCGTTTGGATTCACATCGTCTTCTAAACTTAAGTGGACGAGCTCTGGACGAACGCGAACCTTCATCTTTTTGAAGGCATGTTCGTTCGATCCTTCTATTTTGAAAACCGTATCCGCAAAACGAGGGTCATTTTTCATGAACTGCATGTATGATTCGGTTTGCTCTACCGTTCCTGAAACGGTTCCGTTGATTCCTTCATTCGCTACAAGAATTCTGCCCTTTAACCCGATCTCCTTACATAGAGCGAGATGTTCTTCTTTAAATGCTTCAGGGTCTTCGATTGTTACGTATTTATAATACAATAATACTTGAAAGTCCATGATTACCACCTACTTATACTTCTTAAAAAACTACCTTACCTATAATAACAAATTATGAGAAAAAGAAAAATACAGGACGGGTCCTGTATTTTAGATTTTATTCAGTGTGCTGTTTCTCAAAATTTCAGCGGCTTCATGCGCTTCTTCATCTTCGGCCAATTCAAGCGCTGTTTTTCCATCTTCTTTGGCTAGGTAAGGATCTGCTCCTTTTTCAATAAAGTAAGCGATCATCTCAGGATCGTTATGCTGAGCAGCTTGATGGAGAATGGTCCATCCTCCGCTCTGCTTTTCGTTAATATCCGCTCCATGCGATAGAAGAAGACTCATCATCTCTTGACGATTTTTCATATTGGCCGCAGCGGCATGTAGAGGCGTGTTCGCCATATTGTTTCCTGATTTCACTTGAACATCCGCTCCGTGATCAAGTAACAGTCTCACAATCTCCAAATGGCCAAAATGAGCCGCTAGATGAAGTGATGACCATCCTTCACTGAGTTCGTTTATGTTTGTTTCTTCGTTTTTCAAAAGTTTTTCAACCACTGTTATATTCCCATCCATTGCTGCTTGGTGCAGATTCATAATATCCACCCTTTCTGATTGTTGTTAAACGACTACTTCGCCTTCCTGACACAAAAACCCTTTCCTATACAATTATTTACAAAATTTTTCTCTCATTCCCAGTTGTTTCGTGGTCAAAATTATGTGAACATTTAAATAGGGAAAGTCGTTGGAGGAACTGGATATACGGGGGATATTATGCGTTTAAAAATATTATCTTTTTCATTGGCTGCTTTTCTGGCAATGACAACAGCAGCACATGCTTCAACACCATATACGGTTCAACAAAATGACACACTGTGGAAGATTGCACAGCACCAAAATGTAAGCGTATCAAATGTAATCGGAATGAATCAGTTGAGTAGCCATAACATCTATCCTGGTCAAACGCTATACATTCCATCCTCTTCAAATCTCCACAAAGTAGTACTTGGAGAGACACTTAACAAAATCGCTTCGGCGTCAAATGTTAGTTTATGGGCAATTCAACAGGCAAACCCACAGATCAAAGAGATCAACTGGGTTTACCCTGGTCAAGTGATCGAGCTGCCAGCTTCTGTTGCTAAACAACAGTCAGCACCTAAATCCGCAGCTCCTGCACAACCTTCTGTCGGTTCTACTGCTACACAAGTTTCACAGCTTGTAAATGCAGAGCGTCAAAAAGCCGGCCTTGCCCCATTAACACTTGATGCTGAACTCAGCAATGTAGCTTTAGCAAAAGCTAAAGACATGATTCAGAATAACTATTTTGATCACAACTCACCGACTTACGGATCTCCGTTTGACATGATGCGCAGCTTTGGAATCGATTACACAGCTGCAGGTGAGAACATTGCAAAAGGACAAACTTCACCACAAGCTGTTATGACAGACTGGATGAACAGTCCTGGTCACCGCCAAAACATTTTAAGCTCTAACTACGACTCTATCGGAGTTGGTTATTTTGAGGGAGCTTGGGTACAATTATTTAAAAAATAAGGATCTTCCGCACGACTTTCCACAACTAACATGCAGCTTTTCTGGCCGCATGTTTTTTATATGTGTTTGAATCGATTATCTGTTTCGATCTCACGGACGACATGTTGTATGTCATGAGGAGTAAGGAGACTTGTATGAAGAAGATGTTTTTGATTTAGCCCTGACTGTAAGAACTCATCAAAAAGAATCAAACATCTTTCGCCCATTCGTTCTTCTTCAATTCGCAAGGCATCCCTTTTTACCAATGTATCCTTATCTGCCCAAAGAACTACGTATTTGATCGTAACAGCGAAATCTCTTAGCTGATTGCTTAACCATTCAGCATCCTTTGGAAAGATGATGTAATCGATAACAACGTCACTTCCATATCGAACAAAGTTTCTTGTAAGATGAAGGATGTTATGCCAGATCAAATCATGCTCCCGCTCACTTTCCCAAGGTTTCTCTCTACCGTTTCTGTGCATATGACTGATATCATCGCCTGATAGATAGGCACTATGAGTTAAACGATTTACCAGTTCCGTTGATGTTGTTGATTTGCCGACTCCTGCCGGCCCTGATAGGAGATAAACGGTTCTTCCATTTTCCATTGTCACTGGTGTTCCTCCACACTTAGACCATCAATTCTAATTCTTCTAAAAGTGCTTTTGCACCATTCGGACTGAGTACGAACTTTCCGCCAGCATAGGCTGTATTGTCATCAGTTATTTCTCCTGTAATCACACAAGAGTTATTCGGTATGTATTTCTTTAAAATAATACGGTCGTCTTCTACAAAAATCTCAATGCCATCTCTAATATCTAAATCCATCATTCGACGCAACTCAATTGGAATTACAATTCTTCCTAACTCATCCACTTTTCTAACAATCCCCGTACTTTTCATTTATTCTACCTTCCCTTTCCATCCAATCGGATTACTACAATCTGCGCATTCGTTCGCACTTGGTAAATTATGTTTTACATCAGTGAAATAATCATCTCAAAAACTTCTATAAATAGGAAGGGGATTTGGGTTGGGTTAATTTAATGAGTAGAAAGAACTGATTTAGTCAAAAAAATGAAAGCATCAGGCTATTTTATTTTTGTCATGAGACTATCCACCTAAAAATATCCGTTAAAAAAAGCTTCCAATCAACTTGCTGAAAGCTTTCATACTTATTTTTCCTTACAACAAACGTTATGGCATTCGTTGCAAGAACAACAGGTTTTTGATTGCGCACGATTTCGTAACTTAAAGGATTCACAACTGTTTTTAGGATTTCCCAGTTAGAATATGTATCTCTAAGCAACTTCGTCATATCGTTCGTATTCATGTTAATTTCCATAAAGACATCAATTGATTTTTGAGTTTCAACATCTGTCTCTGTGACCTCAGAGTTTACAATCAAACAATTAATTCCTCCCGTTCGAGTTCCCCTCTCCATTCGTTGAAGAACATCTTTTAGAGATTCTACAGAATCTACATGTTCCAGGCTGGATACAGCTACAATAAGGTCATATGTATTTTCTTTGATTTCATATGTACTTATATCGGCCTTAATGGGTGTGACATGATCAATAACTTTAAACTCTTGACTATATTGTTCTAATTTCCTTAAAGCAGAGTCGAGAATATCAACGCAATCCACTGAAACACCTTGGTCTTTCAATACCTGAATCAATGGAATACTATTTCTTCCCACACCAGAGCCTAAATCTAATATTTGAATATTTTTTAAATCACTTAATAAAGGAACGATTTCCATCACTGTTCTTACAGGTTTATAAAGCCACGAACCTTTTTCAAACAGCTTATAGTGATCATAACAATAATCATGATATTCTTTTTCTTCTTGACGAATTCTTTCTAATTTAATTACTCACTAGCTCCTTCATATGTATTCAATCTCTCGTCCTCAATACATCTGTATTCGGTGGTTCGTATCCCATTTGTCTTATCATCGCCATGATTTGTCCTTTGTGATGATATTCGTGGGTAACAACATGCACGATAAGCTTTTGTGGAGTTAAGGAAATGATTTCATTAGACTCTCTCCAAGGAATCGTTTGTTCAATAGCAACCTCCATTTTCGTTGCGAATGATTGGAGAACATCATTTACATACGTATCCGCTTGATCAAAGAGTTCTATGATTTCCTCAATGCCCATTGTTGGAAGCATATCTTTTGGTGTGATCGGATTTTTTGTTTTTAAAAGCACATAGGAGCCCAACCAAGCATGATAACAGTTCGCGACATGAACAAGAGTATCACGCACACTCTCCCAACCGAACCCCAATTCACTAGTAAAATCCTTAGCATCCATTCTTCTACAAAAATTTAAAAGAGTTTCTCTATTTTCTTTCACCCATTCGTATTCGTTCTGGTTCATAAACATCACCTTTTGCATTAGTATGGTAAAACTAATTCCTTAATGACCTCTTAAATCCTTCTTACTAGATACAAAACTGCAAAAAAAATACACTTCTTGAAAGCAAAGAAATGCATGGCGTTATCTATTATTATTTTACTCGTAAAACCTGACCCGGATAGATGCTATAGTTATTATCAAGGTTGTTCCATGTTTTGATCTGCTCCACGGTACTTCCATATTGCTGACTAAGAGCATAGACCGTATCTCCACTCACCACTGTATGATAAGTTGCTTTTTTAGGAAGGTTAAAGCATTTCACGATCCCATTAACGTGTCCACGCGCAATACTCTCAATAAATGATGTCGTTTTCAACTTACTCGCATCATTTACATTATCTATGAAACCATTCTCTGTTAATAGTGAAGGCATATTCGATTCACGCAATACATGAAAGTTTGCTGTCATCTGTCCCCGATCGCTGAAATTTACGACTTTCAAAATTTCGGCATGCAAATGATCTTGATACGTTGTTGTTGGTGCTGTAGAACCTGGATAGATGTAATCTTCATACCCTGTTCCACCGCCAGCATTCGTGTGAACGGATAAGAAAAAATCAGCTCCCCAAGCGTTTGCAGCATCTGTTCGTTCTGTTAATGACTTTGTTACATCAGACGTTCTGCTCATTAGGATTGAAACATTGTTATACTCTGCAAGTAAAATATCTCTGATTCGTATTCCTATTTTTAAAGTCAGTGCTTTTTCTGTGAGGTTATTGCCAACCCCTCCCGGATCAGTGCCTCCATGACCCGGATCGATAAAGATTTTCACCATTTTCATCACCCCTATTATTCATCATATGTGGAATCTATGAAATGGTTTGTATATTTACTAGAGTCTTCTAAAAAATTTCATAGAAAGGTAACACACAAACGCCTTTTGTTCCATAGTGTCCAATCATATAGAGTACTTCTCTCATAATCTACTACATAGAGAGCAAAACTTCTCTATATCATGCATTACAAGGATATGGGGTGTCTTTTATGCGTAATTTCTTAAGTCTATTAGACGGATTATTTGCTGATAAAAAAATCCGCAAGACTCCACAAGATAAAAAAAGAATTGGCTAAAAACCAATAGCCTAACTTCAGTTGAAGTTAGGCTTTACTTACATAACATTTCATTCTGATTTTCATCTTGAACAAAGTGTCCTGCCACGATTATATATTTCAATGGGGATAAACCCCAATATCTTTTTTTACCAATTGTGCTTTGTCTCTTGTCCCATATCAAGAATTGTTTGACCCAACAAATGGTATAAAAGAAGGCTTCTAAGATTCCCCCTCTTGGCAAACAAAAAACGACTCTTGTAAGAAAGTCGTTTTTGTATCGTCTATTATTTTGACATTAGTTAAATATCTAACAAATCTTATCCTTTAACTGGAGAGGTACAAAAACGTAATCGTCCATAAATTCTTCTGAACTTTCTTCTTCATAACGTGCTATTTTACCATTCCAAAAGTTCACTTTATAGATTTCATAGCTTGGAAGGAGCTTTGATATATCTTGAATACTCTTTTTATCATTATTATGGTGTTCAAGAGTGATAACGGGTCGCGATGTATTAATAAGATCAAGCGCACCTTCGATGACTTGATATTCATGTCCTTGTGTATCGATCTTTATGAGCTTTACTTTGGATTTCGTTTCTAAATCTAAAAACGCATCAAGCGTAGTTGTTGGAACTTGAACAGTCGTATAGTCTTTTCCTATCCCATCATAATAGTCAATGGCTGACATCCCTCTGTTGTAGTTATTACGGTTTTGCATATGAAAGTTGATATGCCCAACAGAATTCCCTACAGCTAACTGATGAGCACTAACATTTGAAAAAGCATTTATCTCGATGTTTTGTTGAAGTTGCTCAAATATTTCGGGATGGGGTTCGAAACATATACAATCTATGTTCGAATCAAGACTAGCAGCATGTAGTGCATGATAGCCGATATTAGCCCCAACATCCAAAAAGATACCTCCATCTTTCAGATATTTTTTTAGAGTTTTCATCATGAAAGGTTCCCAGTTCCCATTATTCTGAAGGGTTTCTTCGATAAACCCTGGAAGATGAAGGTTCATTAGAAAAGATTCCTGATTATCGTTTTTTAACTCAATCTGTACAGCAGTTTGATTATTGTGGATGTTTAAAACGTTTTCTAATAATTCTTTATTCGTAGAAAGATTTGCATAATCAGGGTTATGTTTTCTCGCTTCTTCGTTATGATGATACGCTTTTTCATAGGATCCTAATCGGTAATAACAAACACACAGTTGGACATGAGGTAGCCATGTCCAACATGCTTCATAATGCAGCATGCCTTTCTTTTTTGGTAACGCTAGTTCTGTTGCACGTGTATACCAAAACACAGCTTGATCTAACTTGTTATCTTGTAAGAAACCATAACCGAGTCGACAACAGATCTCTGCACGTGGTTTATCATACTGAAAAGAGCGGTAACCATACTCCCTTTCTTTCTCACCTTCTGCACGTTGATGATAGATATCAGCCATTTCATTACAGATAAAAACTTTTACGTCCGGCTCTACATGGTTTGATTCTAATAGTCTTTCATACAGAGTGATGGCTTGATCAAATTCCTTAGTGCTTTTAAAATAGTTAGCGGCCGGTAGGAGGTGTTCCGTTATTCTTTCATCATCCTTTTGATTCTCAGATTGTTGAATGACTTCTTTATAAAGAGAGAGATAATTCTCTGTCATGTGCCCTACTGTAAAATATTTTGATACGTATTCTCTCAAACCAGATGCGTCAGAACGAACGGGCAGATGCGTGATCATCTCATCAGTGTTCTTACAGATCTGTGAAGGATAACCGTTCATCACTTCAGAAACAGCTCCGTTATCAAGCGCAATCACTGGAGTACCACAGGCCATCGCTTCCACCATCACGAGCCCGAAAGGTTCTTCCCATGACGTAGGAAAGACAAGACATTCCGCTTCTCTCAAGAGCTTCAGTCGATACTCTCCTCCAACTTCTCCAACATATTCGACATGAGGTAGCTTATTGATTCGAGGTTCCACTTCGTTCAAGAAGTACTCCGTGTTAAAAACAGGACCTGCTATCTTCATTCGTCTCTTTGTCTTTTCAGCTATCTCTAATGCATGGTGGATACCTTTATGAGCGCTGATCACGCCAAGAAAAAGGAGATAGTCTTCCTTTTCTTTTTGAAAGGGATACTCGTTTAGGTCGATACCATTATACACGTAATATCCCTTACCCTTTCCGACATGTTCGAGTGCTCGCTTACTAAGATAGACAGGATGTTCCACATCATTTTTCAAACTGTCATGGATGGTACAAACAGTAGGTACAGTCAGTTTCAATTTTCCGATCACGGAGAGATGGGTGTGATCATGGATGATATCTACTTTTTGAGGAAGCGTTTGTTTAACAAACGTTGCTATATGTTCAGGTCTACCTGGTTCGTGATGATATGGAATCAGCTGAGCACTTGTCGCGCTTCCTTCTCTCGCGTATAAATAAACTTCGTGCCCCCTTTTTACACTCTCTTCGACTAAAGCGTATATCATGCGCTCGATGCCACCATAGTTAAGAGGCGGCACTGGGTAAAAATCAGGCGCAACATGTACGATTCTCAAATCTTCACCTCCACTCTTTTCTTTTGTTGTAGAAGCTTTCTGTTATAAAGCATGTGTTCATCGGTAGGTCGGTATTTAAGAGCTTGTTCATTATGTTTATAAGACTTTTCAAACTCTCCAACATGGTAATAACATATACACAACTGAAGATGAGGAAACCAAGTCCAACAGGCTTCTTGTAAAAAACCTAAATGATCGATAGGCTTATCCAATTCGGTAGCAAGCTTAAACCAATAGCAAGCTTGTTCATAGTTCTTTTGCTTTAAGAATATAGAACCTAATCGACAGCATATCTCTGCACGAGGCAAGTCATACTCGAACGAGTGCATAGCGAATGTACATGCCTTGTCATATTCTTCTTTTATCATGTATATCTCACTCAATCGGTAACACGCAGAAATGATATCTTCACTCCAACCCTTTTTTTCTTCTATGAACCTTTCATAAATCTTCAACGCTTTATCAAAATGTTGATTGTCCATCAACTCGTTACCAAAATAGTAAAGATCACGAGGAGAGAAAGACTCTCCTCGCTTCTCTCTGTTCTCAAAGATAGCTAGATTCCTCCCAGAATGAGCGTGTTTCCTCGTATGTGTTACCACAATATCTGAGTTTATGATTTGACCGTTCACTTCTAAATACTCATGAACGGGTCCAACCCATCGAAAGTTTTTATCTCGTTTGACGAGTCGGTTACGTCTGAGACTCGTTGTTACATTTCCAAACTCATCAAACGCATAGTGATAGATCATTGTTACAGCATCAACATTTTCTAATAACGCTTCTTTTAACCTTGCTAACTTATCATGGTCTGCTTTTAGTAGAACGTCATCCGCATCAAGCCACAGGATGTAATCACTCGTGGCTTGAGCAAATGCAAAGTTACGTGCAGCTGAAAAATCATCGATCCACTGAAAGTCATAAACAAGTGGAGTAAATGAGCTCGCAACCTTCTTTGTGTCGTCTGTTGAACCTGTATCTACAACTATTATCTCATCACAAAGTTTATAGACTGATTTAAGACATTGTTTTAGTGTGTGTTCTTCATTTCTTACGATCATACAGAGACTAATAGTACACATAACAACCTCCTAGATATTGGTGTTAAGAAAAACTGTGTATGCGGCACTGTTAGCTGCTATAGGATTTGCGTACAATGAAATAGCATCTGTTCTAGACACAACATTACCAGGAGTGACAGTCGTCCAACTAACTGAACCTGGACCTACAACATAGGGACTTCCATTAGAAACAAAGATTGGCTGCGCTCCTATATCAGTTGGTCGTATCGAAAATATGACGGTTCCCCCTGTAGCGGCAGTTATGTTTAACGTGACTCTCGAGATTATGTTACCAGCGGCAGGTACCACTGCATTGTTGATAACATCAAAACAGATTTCAAAGATGTAAGTTCCAATTTGAATATTATTAGAGTTTAGTGAAGCTGTAAAAGCAACAACAGATCCTGAACCTGCAGTGACATAAGGTATCGCTTGAGACAATGCTCCTGGAGAACCCGCTAAACGTTGAAATCCATTGTTTGCACCTGTAAAGGTTATAGGTTTTGTTGATGTAGTAGCGACTGGACCGGTAGAACCTGTCGCCCCGGTTGGGCCAGTCGGTCCTGTTGGACCCGTCGGACCGGTTGGACCGGTTGGACCTTGAGCACCGGTTGGACCGGTAGCCCCTTGTTGGCCGATCGGACCTTGTGCGCCTTGAGGGCCGGTTGGACCTGTTGGGCCCGTTGGACCGAGGTCTCCTGTCGGGCCTCTGTCTCCTGTTGGCCCTTGTGCACCTTGTGGACCTGTCGGGCCAATATCCCCTGTCGGACCTCTATCGCCAGTCGGACCTTGTGGACCCAAAGGACCCGTCGGACCTGGATCTCCTGTCGGACCCCTATCACCTGTCGGACCTTGTGGACCCAAAGGACCCGTCGGACCAAGAGCTCCTGTTGGGCCTTGCTGTCCGATGGGGCCGGTTGGACCCGTTTCTCCTGTTGGGCCGGTTAGCCCTGTCGGACCAATGGCACCTGTTGGACCAGTTACACCGGTTGGTCCTTGTGGACCGAGTGCTCCTGTTGCCCCTTGCGGTCCTATTGCACCTGTCGGACCTTGTGCACCGGTCGCTCCTTGTGGACCTGTCGGACCTGAAAGACCTTGAGGACCAGTCGGTCCAGTCTCTCCTGCACCAGTTGGACCGGTCGGACCGGTCGGACCCGTGTCTCCAGTTGGACCAGGGGGCCCGCCTGAAGGACCGGTCGGACCTGTTGGACCAGTCGGTCCTCCTGCGGGACCGGTTGGACCGGTTGGACCGGTTGCGCCTTCAGCTCCGTTTACACCAGCAGGTCCTGTCGGGCCAGTGATACCAATTCCTGGTGATCCTGTAGGTCCGGTCGGACCAAGTGCACCGGTCGCCCCCTGGGGACCAGTGGCTCCTTGTGGACCCAATTCTCCTGTTGGGCCAGTGGGTCCTGCAATTCCTTGAGGTCCGGTCGGACCTTGTTGCCCTTGAGGGCCGATCAAACCTTGCTCACCTTGCGGCCCCTGCTGTCCGGTTGGCCCTTGCACACCTATCGGACCGGTAGGACCGAGAGGTCCTGTCGGGCCAGGATCTCCTGTCGGGCCTAAATCTCCTGTTGGCCCCTGTAATCCTACAGGTCCTGTCGGACCAGGATCTCCTGTCGGGCCTAAATCTCCTGTTGGTCCTTGTAAACCTACTGGCCCTGTCGGACCAGGATCTCCTGTCGGACCTAAATCTCCTGTTGGTCCTTGTAGACCTTGAGGTCCGATTAAACCTTGAGGTCCTGTTGGTCCTGTTAATCCGATCGGACCTGTAGCTCCTTGTTCACCTATAGGACCGGTAGCACCAATCGGCCCTTGTGGACCTTGAATTCCAGGAGGTCCTGTTGGACCTGTAGGACCAGTAGGCCCTGTGGGTCCGCCTGCTGGACCTGTAGGACCTGTCGGACCCGTCAAACCTTGTATAATCGTAGGACAACAACATGAATCTTCAGCAATATTTTCCTGCATCTCTTTGATCTGATTAGAGATTGCGCTTGGAATAAGCGGATCCCAAAAGAGACCAGTAAATCGATAGAATGTCTTGGTACTAATATCTAAAAATAAACTTCCTACCTCGGCTTTAATAGGTCTATCTTTTAATCTTCCTTCTTGAATGAGAGGAGTTCCTCCACCATTGAGAATATAAGGCTTCGAATCAATTTGCGATTGTAAGAATTCTGTTAAATGACTCTCACCTTTATTAGTGCCTCTATCTTTTCGTTTCTTAGAAGTCATAAAGAACCCTCCCATTAAACCATGCTCAAATTACCTGTCATAATAAGATATTAACCTCAACTTATATTATGATTAAAATAGATCAAACTGACTTAACATAGGTGTCCAAATGAATATAGAAGTGACATATAATATTTTTTATCTCAATAAAAAGACCAACCTCATAAATAAGGTTAGTCGTAGATGTTATTCTGTTGTTCTCTAAGGTTTTACAATCTTATTTTCTCTTATGTATATATCATGTATTGAAGCCAAACTCTCTAATGTTTTATGACTCAATCGATCTTCATCATAAGCACAAATTGAGATAACACTCATGGTTTTTAGTAATTGATCAATTCTTCTTTCATAAGTGATCAAATCTTTGTTCGATAAGTCTTTACCCCATTCAACATGACCCCAAGTCACAATACGTTCACCCTTTTCTACATGAGGACGTACTTTATCTTGAAAATGGTTATAAATGGAATCAGGATTAAAACTTTCTTGTTCATAGTAAAAATCAAACGTATTCTCTCGCTTTAGATTTAAGAGCTTTTGATCAGATACTGATTTTTTTAACTTTTTTAAAATCTTAGGGTAAATCCTGTCGTTTTCGACGAGAAGTACCTGTGTACCTTTATTTAATTCCTCGCTCAAATAATCTGCAGCCATGTGAACATAATGATCAACTTGGTTAAAAACAATAAGGATATGAGCGTTTTCAGATTCAAAGTGATTGATTTCATCTGTTAAGTTCAACTTCTTATCTTTCAAAAAACATTCCTCCCGTTATGAAATTTATCTAAAGTTAGAAGAAAATTTTTAATCATTAATCTTGGAGATACTCTGATTTCCCCTTATTATACCTCTAACATAAACCATTAGATTCTAAAGCATTATTGCGCTTTAATGCATTGAATGTTCCTAATAATAACATAATCAATTAGAACTCCGCTTAATTAACAAACCATTTTAAAACTCTCTGGATAAAACTATAAAGCTGTATAGCGTGAATTAAGAGCATTTGATAATACTTTTTCTCACCGCTCATGCCAGGTTAAAGCACTTTAATCTATTAATATAAAAAAATCCCCAGGAGCAGTACCCTGGGGTTGGTGTTTGTCGTTCAATTAATTTGTGTCATATCGATTCGTAAATTCGTATTAGTTTAATTTTAATTAATCCTATAGGTGAGAATACACTATTCAACTATATCCATTAAAATTGCGTTCCACAACCTCCAATGTCTGTTTGTGGAGTAACTGCAGAAGTAAAGGTTGTACTGAATGAATCTCCTGCTGTATTAGTGGCCAAAATGTTCCAAGTAGCCGTGTTGCCTGATTGTGTGTATCCTATGAATACATCAAATAGACCTTGCAACGTCGAATTACCAGAGGCAACTGCCTCTCCCTCAAGTGTGGCTCCTGTTTCACCTATACACGATATACGAATTCTTCTTCCTTGTATAAGGTTAAACGTGAAGCTGCCACCTGAAAATGTAATGCTAAAGTTATCTACTGCAGGATTACATCCTGGTGCTGCAATATAACATTGAACCGCAGAGACATTGATGGTACCTGACACAGTAGAAGGTACTCCCCCGTTCACAATATTGGCTGTGGCTGGTGCGCCTGTTCCAGCAACGCCTAATTGGAACTTACAAGGACATACTTCTTCTTCTGGGCAACTAAAATTAATATCAATAGAATCAGCCGTTGTTTGCCCTCCTACAGTAGCAGAAGCGGTCACGATTGTTGATGTCGGTGCGGTACCTACAGGAACGGTCACATTCGTTGTAAACGTTCCATTTGCTAAAGTAATCGTCGGTGGAATGGTTGCTACCCCTACAGGGAATTGTGTAAATGTGATTGGTATTCCTGCTTGCGGTACTCCTCCGCAGGTAAGCGTACCAGAAATGGTTCCAGTACAATTAATCTCTGGCGCAGCAGTAAGCGTCAAGGTACAGTTACTTGGACAGGAACCTGTTACGGTAACGGAAGCATTCAACACTTGTGCACCAATCGTAGCGGTTGCGGTTATGACCGCTGACTCAATATCGACAGTACCAGCTGCTATATTAACACCCGTACCTACGTCTCCCTGTGAATCAGAAATGTCTGTGGCAGGATTCAACGTAAAATCTGGGTTGCTACTACTAAAGATAACCGTAACTCCTTCAATTGGCTTACCTCCACAAGTTACAACTCCAAATACACTTCCTGTACAGTTAAAAGGTGTTCCAGAGGAGAAAAGTTCCAATGTACATAGTGCTGAAGGACACATTACCATCGACGTATCCGTTGTGGAAATCGTTCTACCGTTTACTACAGTAGAAGCTGAAATTACAACGTCTGTTTCAGGCGTACCCACTGGAACATCTACTTCAACACTAAAGTTACCAAACGAGTCGGTAACGACTAGCCGATCCATCTACTGCACAACAAGGCATTGATACAGCGAGTTCGAATTTAGATGTGATTCTTGAAACGATCAACGAACTAAATCCCCATGTAAAAGTGTATGTTATGGGCTATTACAATCCTTTTTCTTATTACCCAGATGAAGTTCAAAATTTCCTTGTTCCTCTTTCAGATTCTTTAAATCATGAGATCGAAACTAGAGCTATTGAAAACGGTGATCGATACGTCACGACAGCTCAAGCCATTGATTCTAAATTTGAGAAGTATATGCCTAATCCTGAGGATAACCATTTAAATGTAAAAGGATATGAGGCGATTGCTAAAGAGTTTTGGAAGATAATAAAGAAAGATGATTAAGAAAAGACTCGTCTATGACGAGTCTTTTCAAAGTTATTCATCGAAACCAAGATTTAGAGGTTCTTCCGGTAAGTTTTCAGAACCCATCATATTCGTTGAAGGTTCGGATTCATCTACTTCTTCAAACTTAAACCCATCTGCCCATACTTTCCCTTGTCCCGCTAGCAGCACTCCAAAATGCATCGAAGCACTTTCCGCAGGAACATCTAGTACCACTTTATAATAGTTCCAATCGGAAGTTCCCGTAATCGAGCGGTTATCCATATTATCAAATTGAACAACATCACCTGATTGATTATCGATACGAAACCAAGCACCACATTTTGTAACTTCTTCTGTTTTTAAATAACAAGACATCTTCATTCTTTTTCCTCTGAATCGGTCGGCCGCAACACTCTGCATCATCGTACCAAATTGACCTTCATCCATATCCCCTGTCGCATATAGCAGGCCTGATTTAGTCCCCGTATGGAAAACTTTATCATCCGTTTCCATGCGATAATCACCAGGATGCGAACCGCTTAACATCCATCCTTTTACTGTCGTTGTTTGGCTCATTTCATTTTCCTCCATCCCACTAATAGTTCTCATCAGTTTTCGATACTTTCCAGGTGGCATGTTGTACAGTTCTTTAAATGAACGTGTAAACGCTTCTTGTGATTGAAACTGTAATGAAAATGCGATGTGTATAATGGACTCATCCGAATAGAGAAGGTACATCGCCGCTATCGCTAACCGACGCTTCCGAATATAATCACTGATCGTTTGACCCGTTTCTTTTTTAAAAATCCGCGATAGATGAAATTTTGAATAACCCACCTCATTGGCATAATGTTCGAGGAACCAGTCATCTTGCAAATGTTCCTCAATGTAACGAATGGTCTCCTTCGTGACTTCACTGTACATCTTGCTCACCTCACTATTATCATAATAGAAGGAGAAACTGAATTTTTGATATTATTTGCTAACCTAACTATATTTTCCATCAATTAAATGGCAAAGCCAAATTAATTAGTTCTCTAATCGATAATAAAAAATGCACTTCCTCTTGTTGGGGAAATGCATCCATTTCATGTTTATTTATGTTTAATATACCTCTTGATTATTAGAGGTGAATTTCATCCTCAATTTTAATGCAACCATGCTACTGGATATTCCAGTTAACAGAAACAGCCAAGTAAACCATACCAGTCCCACAGTCGGAGATCTAAACGTTAACGAACTAGCCACAAATAATGTAAGACCGAGTATCATGAAAAACAAGCTCAGTTTGTTTGTGTGATTTCTTAAAAGCCATGTAGCAAGTACTACAAGGATATACAGTAAACTGATTGTCATGAGTATTGGAAATAGAGGTTTAAATTTTGCGGCGTAAATGAAATGATCAAATCCTGATATCTCAGAGACGTTTGTTACCGTTCCGTGCTGCCATTTTGAAAAAATAGCCGAGTACTTCCATTCCCACCATGTATCTCTTAATTCACTTCCTTCATACCATGCTGAAAACGTTGAAAAAAGAAACACAATAACTGCGAAAACTAATTGAATAACATATGACATAAGTAGATTTCCTCTCGCTTGATAATGCACCTTATTTTACCATGAGAAACCATTCGTTGCTTACTACTATTTGACTAAATTTTACTCTAAGGCAAATTAATTCTTGAAAGACAGTAAATTTCTCACCATAAACATACATTATATGGTAATTTAGTAACATATACCATAAACAGAGGTGCAACCACTTATGAAAAAGTACATGGGGTTATTTGCAATAATCATTTTTATAGTGAGTTTGATTCCAACTTGGCTTGGAAAGTACATTGGATTCTTTGCAGCTTTTTATGCATGGTTTGCACTTTGGGGCTATATTGTTGCCTGGATCTTAACACTTTTCTCTAGTAAAGGGAAATGGAAAACGGCTAGTATTTTGACGCTAACCTTATCTGGATTAATCGTGATAATCACTGTTTTTTTCTTAATCGTAACTTGGAATAAACCCTAACCTAACGAGTTACAATAGACCAAATTATTAGTCTGGTCTTTTAAATTACACGATTTGCTCCGCTAACTCTAGAATAATCCCCTCTGGACCACGAACATAGCAAAGTCTGTAGCTGTCTTCATATTGCTCAATCTCACTAAAAGTCTCTATGCCTTTCTCTTTCAAAATGGCAACAATAGCCTCAAGATCCTTAACTGCAAAGCAGATATGTCGAATGCCTAGCGTATTTGGAGAGTGTAGTTGTGGGTGAGATTCATCTGCAGGCGTATAATATTTGACGAGCTCTAACCAAGTGTGACCGTCAGGCATTCCTAGTCCTACACAACTCGTTTTAACATTTTTTAGTCCAACGATCCTGTCCAACTGGTCTCCCTCAAGTTCCCATTCTGCTTTTACTTCAAGACCTATATTAAGGAAAAAAGCTTTCGCTTCTAAAAGATTGTTTACATTTATACTCACATGATCGATTCTACTAACCTTCATAATTCATTCCTCCGATGTTCATTCTGGCTAATAAGATATATTCGATTGTACTACTCTTAAACCTTCCTTTTTGAAGCTTTTTACACTCAATGCTCCCCATCCTATTCTAAAATACTTATCTAGTTAAATAGATACGCACAAAAACTACTAAAAATAGGTCATGTTAATAGACTTCTGTAGTAAGACCTTATCATTTTTTCTCGATGTCCCCGAAACTCGTATACATTTTTCCTTTTCTGCATTATATTGGAACACATTAAGAGGAGGAGAGTTTTTATGAAAAAGTTTATCAGTCTATTTTCTGTGCTTGTTTTTTCACTCGTGCTCGTTGTTCCATCATTTGCGTCGGCAGCCCAAAAGTTGATTCAACCGATCAACAACGCTTATATCACGGCCGGGTACTTGAATACTAACTATCAGAAGAAATTTGGTTTCAAACATTATGGATGGGACTTAACATCCTCTAACAGCAGCAGAGCGGTTTGGGCGAGTGGAACGGGTAAAGTCTTAGCAACAGGCTACGATAACGTTTTAGGAAACACCGTCATTGTGAAATATCCTGCATCTTACATCCATTCAACGAAAGCAACGAAAGATCTTGTGTTCCGTTATAATCACTTAGCTTCAATTGCTGTATCTAAAGGGCAGAGTGTTACAAAAGATACACGATTAGGGAACTATGGTAATACAGGATTGTATTCAACTGGGCCACACCTTCACTTTGAAATTGATACAGATACGACTTATTATCAATATTCTCCAACGTTAGGATCAAGTTCTAATATTATAAAAGCAGGTACAGCTAGCACGGTGTTATCTCCTAGAAATGTTCTATATACCAAAGTTTCTAGTCCAGATAACCAAAGCATTTACATCATTGGAGATGGCTATCAATCTTCCTCTGAAGATGACCTTCCTTTTAAAAACTAATAGCAAAAGAGGCAAAGCAACTATCGCTTTGTCTCTTTTTATTGTTCACTTCATTTATCCCAACTGTCGTTTGAACTTTTTACTAGCAAAGAAGTAAGCAACCACCATAATTCCGATACACCAAGTAAGCGCAATCCAAATATCATTTCCAACTGGTCCCTCATACAATAGAGCACGAATCGCGTTCACAATAGATGTTACGGGTTGGTTTTCAGCAAAGATCCGCACGACCTTAGGCATCGTTTCTGTTGGTACGAATGCTGAACTGATAAAGGGTAAGAAAACGAGCGGGTACGAATAAGCTGTTGCTCCTTCCATTGAGCTTGCTGTTAAACCCGGAATAACGGCGAGCCATGTTAGCGCTAGCGTAAATAGTCCAAGTATTCCGGCTACAGACAGCCAATCTAGAAGTCCTGCGTTAGAACGAAAACCCATCAGCAAGGCGACAAGGATTACAATCAAAATCGTAAGGGCATTAGAAACCAGTGATGTTAAAACATGTGCCCACAATACGGACGATCTTTTGATTGGCATGGTAATGAAACGTGCCATTAATCCGCTCTTCACATCTGTAAACAGCCGAACAGAGGTATAAGCCACACCTGATGCGATCGCCATCAGCAAGATGCCTGGTAATAAGTAATTCACATAGTTGTCTGTCCCTGCCTCAATCGCTCCACCAAATACATAAACAAACAATAGCATCATCATAATCGGGGTAATAGCCACCGTGATAATCGTATCCGGACTTCGCATAATATTACGCATTAATCGACCTAATAAAGTTCCTGTTATACTTTTCATTTACACACTCTCCTTTTTACCGATGATGTTGAGGAAAATATCCTCTAGTGATGGCTGCTTCTCAACATACTCCACTTTCGCTTTCGGGAACATCTTTTTTAGTTCTTGCAGCGTACCGGTCTTGATGATTTTCCCACCATGTAATATCGCGATACGATCTGCGAGCTGCTCGGCTTCTTCCAAGTATTGTGTGGTCAGTAATATCGTCGTTCCACCATTGGCAAGTTCTTCTACAGTATTCCAAACTTCAATACGTGCTTCAGGATCAAGTCCTGTTGTTGGTTCGTCAAGAAAAATAACGTCCGGTGTTCCAATCAGACTCATGGCAATATCAAGCCTTCGTTTCATACCCCCAGAATATTGGTCACTCCGTTTGTTCGCAGCTTCCGTTAAGCTGAATCTTGCAAGTAAATGATCTGCGACTTCACCTGGATTGTTAACACCTCTTAATTTAGCAATCATCATAAGGTTTTCACGCCCAGTAAGCATTCCGTCTAAGGCTGCAAACTGTCCTGTTAAACTAATGCTCTGACGAACTCCATCGGTTTGACGATCGACATCATATCCACAGATTATCGCTTCCCCTTCATCCGCTTTCATCAATGTGGAAAGAATGTTGACGATCGTCGTCTTCCCCGCTCCATTTGATCCTAACAAAGCGAAGATTTCTCCCCTATTCACCTCTAAATCTACTCCTTTTAAAACTTCCTTATCTTTGAAAGACTTTTTTAAGCCTTTTATAGAAATCGCTGTTACATTCATGTTTTTCCTCCTAATAAATTATGATTTCACTATTCAGTAACACTGATAATAAGTGTTACTTAGTACCGAGCAAAAAAATAACTGAATAGTTCACAGTACATTCTATTCAGCCATAAATGTTACTCTTTTCCTAATTCTTTCTGAATACTTTGGTTAAGATCTTCACGATATTTAGCAAAATAGGTTTTGGCGTTTGCTACAAGTTCATCTGCGAACGATGCCACGTCTTCCCCTGTAATGTCTAGCACTGGTCTCCCTTGCGCTGCTCCTGCTTCAAACAGATCAATCAACTCATACTGGATGTGTAGCATATCCATTCCGTTTCCAGATGAAAAGTTCCACATATACGTTTGAATCTTTTTAAATACAAACTGATAATCCTCTGGAAGAGCTTCAACACGCGCCATCATCATTTTGTATTCTTTCTTATCACCGATCATCTTTTTAATCCATTCCAACATATTTCTTTCCTCCTTTTTATTCCTTTCATTCATCATACTACCGAAACACTTTATGAGTTTATTGTGATTTCAATACATTAATCTTTGAAGATACGAAATCCCATTTTCGCCAGAATGACTCTAGTTCCTGTCTGCCAGCTTCATTCAGCGTGTAAAACTTTCGAGGCGGCCCCATATCTGACGGCTTCTTAACGATGTCTACTAATTTCTTCTTTTCCAATCGGACGAGGATCGTGTATACCGTACCCTCCACCACTTCTGTAAATCCTAGATCGTTTAAGCGGCGTGTAATTTCATAGCCATAGGTCTCATGACGGCTGATAATTTCCAACACGCAGCCTTCAAGTGAACCTTTAAGCATTTCTGTTAAATTTTCGATGTCAAAAGCCTCCTTTATTTCATCTGACCTATAATAAGTATGACTTAGTACCGTTGTAAAAAAATTTGAAATCACTATTACTATTTAGTATTACTTATTACCTCTACATTGTATGACTGAGTACCGAAAATGTCAACTGTTTTCCAAAAATAATTCTTACTTGCTATAAAAGACTCGTCTCAGACGAGTCTTCGAATGATGATGAACACAAGAGAAATTGAAAGTAGGAATATTCTTTCTACCTCTCCTAAACCAAATCAATCTTTACTTCTTTACAAACTGATTATTAGCAAACTCAAAACCTATCGTGAAATCATCTTTCAAAATGAGCATCGCACTGAACTTTTTCTTTTCTTTTGCTTTTGGCTTAAAGCCCTTTACAAGACTTGTTTTTCCTTTTGTGCACAGATCTTTCACTTGTTTTTCTGTGATCGTTTTACCAAGTAATTTCCCTGGAAAAGTTTGTTTGCAACCATTAGCATGTTCGGAGCATCTATAATAGGAACGACTTACGCTGATTTTTCCTTTTTTACATCTAGGACAAGTAGCAATCGGTTTCTGACTTACATTCTTCACTCCATCAATACTCTGCTGGATAGGTGCTGCATTCAATTGACCAGGTACTTCTTCGATCAATTTATTAAGAAACTTTGCGATACTTCCCAAAAAAGCTTGAGGTGTTCCATTTCCGTTACCGATTTTCTTTAAATAGGTTTCCCATTTAGCGGTCATGGATGGACTGGAAAGCAGATTGCCTTCTATAGACTGACATAGAATTTTTCCTTTTTCAGTAATATGGACAATGTTCTTTTTCACTTCAATGTATTGGTGTTTTTTAATGGTTTCAATGATTCCGCTTCGTGTTGCTTCTGTACCTAAGCCTTCTACTTCTTTCAATATTTCCATTTCTTCTTCATTCTCGACTGACTTACCACACGTTTTCATCATCGAGATGAGTTGACCTTCTGTATAAGGTTTTGGAGGGGTAGTCATCCCTTCCTTCATTTTGACAATACTTTTCACTTCCTCCCCTTTTTCAAGTTTGGGAAGAGCTTGTGGTGCGTTTTCATCTTTCTTAGCATTTGTATTTTCTTTTTCTTTAGATCCGTAGTTAAATAGTTCTTTCCACCCTTTGCTGATCTCTGTTTTTCCTACAGAATCGAAGTCTAAACCGTTCACGCTCGTTGTTACTTTTGTCTCTTCGTATACATAGTCGTGATGAAACATGGCAAGCGTCGTGTTTAACACTTCAAAGTAAATGTTCTTTTCTTCAATGGATAACCCTTGAATCTTGGCACGTGTTGGAATCTGTTTTGTTGGAATAATCGCATAGTGCTCCTGTACCTTGGATCCGTCTACATATCTTTTACTAGGTCGTTTAGATGCTGCAGCAAAACGATTCTCTATGAGACCTTGATAGGTCTCAAGGTTCGCCGATAGATACGCAAACTCATTCTCTGTAATGTATTGAGTGTCTGTCCTTGGATACGATAAGATTTTTTTATCGTACAATTTTTGAACCGTATCCAAGACCTTCTTCGGGCTGTATTTCCATCTTCTGTTCGCTGTTGCCTGCAATGTTGAGAGGGCATGCAACTTTGGAGATTTTATTCGCATTTCCTTTTTTGAAACAGCTTTAATAATACCCGTATCTTTGCCGGTAATCTTGTGCTTTTCTAGCAGCTGTTGGACTTCTTCTTGTTTTTCACTTTTAATTTTCGCTTTGCCTCTATACTTTCCGTTTGCGGCCGTAAAGTTCCCTTCAATCTCATAAAAAGGTTTCGGCACAAAATTCTCAATCTCGAGGTGCCTCTGGTAGATCAAGTACGTTGTTGGCGACTGCACCCTACCAATGCTTAAGCTATCCGTGAATCCCTTTTGCTGTAAAAGTAACGTATAAAGGCGACTTCCGTTCATGCCAACGAGCCAATCAGAAATCTGACGTGTTTTGGCTTCAGCATAAAGCAATAGATCCTTCTCATTATCATGAAGGTTAGAAAATCCTTTACGAACCTCATCGACTTCTAGAGAGTTAATCCACAGTCGTCTAATGGTTTTGCCTCTCACACCTGTCATATGGTAGATCGAATAAAAGATGTTCGAACCTTCACGATCCACATCACATCCGTTAATGACGATATCCGCTTCTTTGAATAAGCGTTTTACCGCGTTAAACTGTTCATACTTTCCCGTAGCTACCTTGAATTCATATCGTTCAGGTAAGATTGGTAGAGAAGACAAACGCCACGTTCCCCATTCAGACTTATATTCTTTAGGTTGCTTCAGCTCAACCAAATGACCAATTCCCCATGTAATTGTCGCGCCACTTGGAAAGATGCTGCATGGATTTAATTCAATAAACGTTTTATCTTTTTTCTTTACCGTAAAGGCGTCTGCATACGCCTTCGCTTGTGATGGTTTTTCTGCTAAAATAACGATTTTACTCATAGGGCTTCACCTTTTTACTGAAAATTTTACTTGCAGAAAAAGAAAATAAGGGAAGCGATACACCACCCTTACTCTCGTTTCATATTTTGCGAGCTTTCTATGTACACATTTATTCGTTCAATCCATGGATGAACATTCGGGTACTGAATGGTCAAGGAATCTCTTAGCCATTCTCTACTTACATCATCCAACGTTGGCAAGACATTCTCTAAATCTAGTTGATCTTTTTCCCTAATCAACGAACTTCCACCCTTATAAAGAAGCTGAATTTCTGGTTTTATGTATGGGACTCCCTCAGAAGTTTTCAAGTCAATATCCGTTAGCTCTCTTCTTATTGTACCATTTCGTTTATAAATCCAATAATCATCCTTATAATCTATAATCATCACTTGAAAAGCCCATGTGGATTCTTCCTTTTTCTTGAACCATAAATTATCAAATTGGGAATCTAGCTTTTCGTTCATGTTCCAAGGTATTAACTTTCCTTTAAATGCTTTGTATCCTTCCCAGTCAGCGGACAGATACTTCTGTAGAAGTAGGTGTTCGGATCTCAGAATTAGGACATCAATATCATCATGTTCTCGTGTAATTCTATTTAGATGCAAATCCAACGCCCATCCACCAGCAATCCACCAGTGTAGTGACATCTGATCAAAAATACATTGTATCTCTTTCACAGAAAGTGGTTTCCAGATTTCTTTGATCTCGCTCATTTTCACCTCAAGATTTTTAAGGATTTTTATAAACCGATTTAATTCTAGTATATAACCATAGTAACAAAACTGTAATTAGCGCACTTTCGCAAGCTTTTACGATTAATACAAAAATGATGCGACCAAGGTCTTCAAGTTCATCAAAGCCAAAGTATTGGAGTTCGAATCCAAAAATAACTTCATTTAATATCATTAAAATCATCACAATTGGAAATAAACGTCCAAAATTTCCTTTAACATACTTTGACATTCTTAACTCTATGATATTCCCCCCCATTCTGTATATCAATGGAACTTCTTCTTATTAGAAGATATATGGCATCCCAAAATACAAACCTTTTCGACCGTTTCGTTGTTCCTAGCCCAGGTGATTAGTGATTCTACCAGAACTCTTCCAACGCCGTGTTCGATATTGGGGTAAGACGGTCATTGCAAAAGAACCTTGATGCGCAATTTTTTCCTTGTTTCCATTTCTAAAATCAATGGCACCCACAAGCTCGTTTTCATATTCAGCCACTAGTTTTATATAATTCTGGTTTGTGGAGTAATGTTCTAGTTCACTTTGCATATCTTCAAGACTTAACTTCTTGAGATCTTCAGCAGTACTTAACATGTAAGGAGCATCGACCAATGCTTTTGATGCAGCCATTAACATCACTTCCGCATCTTTTACAGAAGCCTCCCTTACTGTTACGGTTTTTCCGCTTTTGGTTTTATAAACGTTACCATGAGTTGATAACATACGAACGCTCCCTTTTAAATGCAATGTTAGATTTAATTTACGACTACAATTTCCCCTTCATCACTAGGGACTTCAAAACCATTAATGTAAGAGTTCAAAAGCTCATCTGAAATCGGGAAAGAATTCGCATCAAAGCGCTGGTTACGTAATTTTAATCGCTTCCGTAACTCATCCGGATGAACTTTTAAATAGACAAGCTTCCATTTACCGCCAGACTCCTCAATAAGCATCTTATATTTGTTTCTTCTTAATCGATCCCAGAAACTGAAGTCAATAACTACTTGTTGTTTATCGTGAATTAACTGAATTAATCGTTTGCGTAATTTACTTTCTGCGTCTTTTCTGTATTCCTCGAACTTATCCATTGGGAAGTCAATTCCCCATCGACCATTGGTAGACCAAATTTCCTCGTCAATTGAAAGACGTACAAATCCATTTTTCTCTAACCGTTGTGAGAAGGTAGTTTTACCTGATCCAGCCACACCACACATCATCACCACTAAAGGAGTTTCAGTACTTTGTTCATGATAGAGTAGATCAAAGTTAAAATTTTTGAACATATAACGGTTCCCCCACATTTTTGTGTAGATATATATTCCTTATGTAATTCTTATTCTTGTTCATAATTCCTGTTTATACAGTCTAGTTTAACGTTATAATTATTTCTAATTAAAACTTTGAGACGGAATTGATTAATTAATACAAAAAGGAGAGCTATTCAACAACTCTCCTTTATAGTCTTTAATTGTCACTGAGATATTAAAATTTTCTTTTTCAATTCTAATTAGATGGATTTAATTTAAAATACCAAATGACTTTTAGGCTTTTCTTTAAAGTTATTTTGTAAAATGCTAATCAGACAAACTCCAGTATATATCCGTTTTCTCAGTACAATAAAATCCTTCTAAATTAGATAAATTAACTAGACGCTCCACTGTAACACGATCTGAACACAATAATGAAAAGTGACTGTCCCAATGCGTAGTTATCAAAATATGATTATCATGAGTAAAAAGATTTTTTCCTCTTTCAAGCATATCGTTATCGTCTATCAAATCATCGATATATTCCAATTTACGTTCTGTACAAAATTCATCCCCGAACCAAATCCAGTCGTGTCCCAATTTTTTTATAGAGTGGAGCAAAGTATTCATAATGAAATCTGGAAATAATCCCTCCGTAGGTACAACAATTTTATTTTTCTGACAAGCTTCTAAGATTAACTTACCTGCCTTTTTATCTTGATATTCGCTTTTTAAGCCTAGAATATTTGTCCTAAGTCCAGTATCAAGTTGTTTTATACTTTTTAATCCTGCTAAAAACATAAATCTTTCCCAGTTAACCATTTCGCAATTATCCCTAATCTCATTCTTACTTGGGTAATCTTCTGGATTAAATAACTCGTATGCAATTGATTTGGGTTTAATAAAGGGATGATAAAATATAAAAACTTCATCAAATATATCTTTGTAAAATTCTTTAATTGGCATATCTTCTTGGGCACAAACTGCATATCTATGGGGTTTAGGGAAAATACTTTTTTCATTCATTATGTTTCACCTTTCCATTTATTTTTCTTAGATTGCGTATATGCAATTCTAGTTTTACTACAATGTATACCTTCGTTTGCTCACTTTAAATGAACCTAAATTTTTCTATTAAAATGAAAATTTGTACTATCTATTATTGTAATGAATTTCACAAAGTCATGGTTGTTGCTACTAAAAAGGATCTACTTCTGATTTACTCTCCACTCATACTGAATATCTGGCAGATTTTCTTCATTCTCATGGCCTCTTCCAATAATCTTGAAACCATTCTTCTCATAAAAACGTTGTGCATTCTTGTTTACTTCAAATGTGTATAGAGTTAACTTTCCGCTGGAGTAATCCTTTGCTCGTTGAAGCAATGCATAACCTATGCCCGATTTTTGATAATCATGGTGAACATACAGTTGGTTTATTTCCGTTTGATTATATGTAATCACTCCAACAACATTTTCATCAACCATCGCTAGTTCGACGACAAACTCTTTCGTTAAAATACTATTCAGAAAGTACACATGACTTTCAAAACTATGAGACTCTTTTACACCTATTGCCTCGAGTTTACTATCACGCCACATTTTAACGGTTTGTTCAGCAAAATCAGATGAATAGGTTATGATATTAACATTTAGACTCTTCACGCTAATCTGTCCCTTCAATAAGGATTTCACTCTTCCCAATTATAAAGTTAAAAATGGATTTTAAACAGGATTAAGAGGGTTCACCTAGAGCTTAAGGGAATAAGAAGAAAGATGTTTTAAATAAGTGTTAAAGGAGAAAATGATGAAATTACTTCATTCGGTAAAAGAGTATATAGATCGTCATTACGAAACGCCAAAGGGATTGATTGGTACATATATCGTAGAAAAGATGGTCAGACAGCATAAACCTGAAACAGAGTGGACAATAGGACAATTAGAACTTGAAGAACAAGACAAAGTGTTGGAACTTGGTTGTGGTGCCGGCTATGCGATACAAATGATCACAGGAAAATATGGTGTTGGGGAAATTGTAGGATTAGATCTGTCTTCAACTGCGATTCGATCGGCTGCGGCACGAAATCAAAAAGAAATCAATAATAATAAAAGAGCTAGACTAGTCCAAGCAAATTTCAACAACCTTCCTTTTAGTGACGATACGTTCACTAAGTTGTATAGTATTCAAACCATTTATTTTTGGAGTGAAGTCGATACCATCATTTCAGAAATTTATAGAGTACTTCGGCCTGGTGGATTGGTAGTTATTACTTTTTCTAATGGTAAAGATAATGAAACTTGGGAAAGTGTGAAGGAAGTCTCAGGTAATCAAGTGATGCCGTTAATGATGAATATTGGATTTAAGAATGTTTCTTTAGTGAGAGGACCTGATTCTAGGGGTTTTCATACAGTCTCTATCAAAGGTACAAAGGTGTAAAACATTTTTACTTAAGATTGTTTGAATTGAAACTTATACCAGACGTCAAAATGACAGATTGGCATCTGGTATTTTTTTTATATCTTACAGTTAAAAATAGGTCTTCTAAGCAATACAGCTATTGGTTTCATTTTCATAATTAATAAATGGGTAGCAAGTGCGATTAGTATCCCGTTCAATGCTCCAGCCACTACATCAAATGGATAATGAACACCTACCCAAACCCTTGAAAACGTGATCAAGATAGCAAACATAAACCATACGTACCTATACCTTAACGTAACCAACATTAAAGTGACGGCAATTGAGATTGCAGATGATGCATGATCACTAGGAAAAGAAGAGTTAGCCGTATGCTCTACCAATTGGACGATGTCATGTGAGATAAACGGCCTCTCTCTATACATGAACAATTCAATCAGTCGATTTACTGAGTAAGATAATGAAAATGCAACCAACACTTGAAATACGATTATCCTGTCACTCTTTTTATTTCTCCACCACAGCATGATCAATAATAAAACAAATGCATACTGAACGTATTCCGCAAAGAAAATCATGAAATTGTCAATTAGCGGATAGCTTGAAACGATTTTGTTAATGAACATAAACCACTTATAATCTGTTTCTAGAATCATATTCCCTCCTATAATTAAAATCTTTCTTTTAAGAATAAGGAAAGTTGTAAGGTTTTCATATGATTCCTCTCTAACAGATTTATGGAATTTGCAGAATTTTTCTAAGCTATGATTTTAAAACAAAAAAAACAGCCATATAGGCTGCCATTCGTTTATTTCGTTTGTGAAGGTGTAGATATTAGTTGAGATATGTATCCGTTCAAATCAAAATCTTTGTTCCCTGCATACTCGCTTAGTTTCACAGTCGTCATTAGCATTTTAGTTCCTCCTAAAATGAGTTTATTGTTATTAGTATTATTACCAAACTCGTAACCTATTAAACGCATTTTAGTAAATATTTTTTAGATTTGCTTGATTGTGATATATAAGCAGCCTCATTTACTTAATAAACAACTTATTATTTGTGACCCCGCTTTTGGACGTCTAACGAGTTCCCCACTACAGTTCATGCAAATATGATTCATCTCTGTTGTGCATGTTGGGCAATACGTACATTCATGGACACAAATGTAAGCATCCGACTTTTCATGAAGCTCTACAGAACATTTTTCACATTGCATTCTCATCTCTAACATATTATTTCTATCCCCTTTTTGTTGTAATTATCTCTTACATATATTATATTTTTCCCAGAACTGTTTTAACATGGAATATTAACGCTATTTCTTATGAATTTCTTTGAAAACATCGGAAAAAGAATGAATGCTCCTAAATTTTTAAAGTCGAGGAGAAAGATATGGACGAAATTGATAAAGAGATCCTTTTACATTTGCAGCAAGATGCTCGAGTATCGATTACGGCATTAGGTAAAAAAGTTGGTCTTTCAAATCCTGCCGTTAATGAACGAGTTAAGAAGCTTGAGGATAAGCAGATTATTGAGGGTTATAAGGCAATTATTAATCCTGAAAAAATGAATAAACCGGTCATGGCTTTTATCTTATACGACAATACGAAATGCAAGCAGTTTGTTGATTTCTGTAAAGATCACCGTGATGTGATCGAATGTCACCGCCTAGCTGGACAGTATAACTATCTGATTAAAATCGTTACCCATTCCGTACAATCCTTGGAAAGTTTCATAGATGAATCCATGTCATTTGGACAACCTTCTACGTTAATCAGACTTTCATCACCCGTTTCGGATAAATCCTTAAGTTAGATAATAGGAATTGGAAAACCCAAAAAAGACTGAAACATAAGGTTACTAAACATCCCTTTGATCAGTCTTTTCTATATTTTCGTATGATGATTTTCAGTAACTTTTATTGAAAATGGCTTGTTAGGTAATTGTTCTTAATTATCACTCCGTATTTTTTGAAGAGCTATAGGGGGAGAACCTTCATAAACCCTTTGATGAACTTGAGCTGCACATTCTTCTGGAGTATATAAGGAAGTATCCACCTCTAAATCATATATACCAGGAATATGAACAAGTTTCTGCCAGAGTTCTATGGGGCTTGGTATCTTTCCTTCAGGTGTATAGCCTTTTTGCCAGGTTTCTATCCGTCGTTTCATCACAGTTTCAATTGGACAGCGCACACCAATCAACCATGCTGGTGTCCCGTTAAGAATCTGTGCAGCTTGCTGAAGAATGTTATGCTCTACAGAATAACCATCATGATGACCAACATCCACTATGACATTCAAGCCTTCACGACTGAAAGCTACAATTGATTTGTACATAGCAAGATACATTTTCTGTATGAATGGTTCCAAATCGGGCCTTTCCCCACCTGGTCTTAAACCTATGCTTGGTTGAAATTTCTCAGGTGTCATATCCATGATACGGTCCACCCCAATATTCATCCATACACCTTCAAATTCATTTTGAATCACTGAGGCAATGCTCGATTTCCCTGATCGAGGCGTACCATTTAGGATAATAATTTTCCCCTCTATTTCTGTTTGATCCATACAAAATCTCCTTTTGTCTTTGATCAAGTCATTCAAAGCCAAGGTTTGCTCCCTATTTAAAACAACGTTGTAAGAGACTGATAATTTAGTTTATCCTGCTGAAGCTTGGTTAAACTGTTATCAAGATGCTGCAGAAGTAAAGCTCGTAAGTTTTCTTCTTCTCCCTTTTCAATGTATTGGATCATTCGCTCGTGTTCAAGGATGTCTAGTTCTTCATTGTTAGAGTCTTCATTAAAGACATCATAAAGCACCATATAAATGGTGATCTGACTCAAAATTTTGTTCATAAATTCAATTAAATACCTGTTTCCACTTGCTGTTGCTAAGACTAGATGAAAAGCATTGTTTTTCTCTTGATACGGAACGATCTTTCTTTCTATAAAAGCGGTCTTCATTTCAATAAGAAGTTGTTTAAGTTGTTCAACGTCATCCGAGCCAAGATTGGAGAACCCTTTCTGAATCGACATTTCCTCAAGCGTTTTTCTCATCTCAAACGCTTGAATCATTTCTTCGATCGTTGGTTGAACGATGAATGCTCCTTTGTTTGGAATAACATTCACTAACCCTTCTGATTTCAGCTTCATGATTGCACTTCGAATTGGCGTCCTGCTCGCATTGACCTTCTCAGCAATGGCACTTTCAAATAACTGGTTACCTGGTGCAATTTGTCTATTCAAGATTGCGTTCTTTATTAAGTGATAAACTCTTTGTTCTACTGTTTCTTTACGCATTTTAAAATTACCTGCCTAACCGTTCTTTTGCCTTATTCTAACATAGATCTAAATAATTGAACAAAATTGTAGAACAATCTTGTTCGAAGGAATTCGTTATGATATATTATCCTAGGTATTCAGGTTGAACGGAGTGATAATATGAACCATACAGGAAAAGAAATTACATTAATTATTATAGGATCCCTGTTCTTTGCACTAGGGGTAAATTGGTTCGCCATCCCAAACGAATTAGGTGAGGGCGGCGTTACCGGTATTTCGATGACTCTATATTATGTATTAGGCTGGTCACCAGGTCTTACAAACTTTATTATGAACGGTTTCCTTTTAGCCATAGGTTATAAAGTCTTAAATAAACGAGTGACATGGTATACGATGGTTGCTATCTTCTTTACCTCTCTATTTATTCATTTAACAGAAGGTATGGGTAACCCTGTTGACATTATGCTTGGCACTGTTTTTGCAGGTGTATTCATCGGAATCGGGTTGGGGCTCGTGTTGCGTTCAGGCGGAACAACAGGTGGCTCGACCATCATTGCACGAATGCTGAATCAGCATTTCGGCTGGGGTGTAAGTACGACTATGTTTGTTTTTGATATTCTGGTCGTTATTGGTTCCGCATTTGTCATCGGGATCGAAAATACGATGTACACAGGAATTTCCATTTATATTAGTACAAAGATTTTGGACTACTTAATTGATGGTTTTGATACTAGAAAAGCTGTTACGATCATTTCTGAAAACACGGACGAAATTGCTAAGAAAGTAAGCGATGAGATGGATCGTGGCGTTACCATTATTAATGCAAGAGGTCATTACTCAAACGAAGCTAAAGATATTTTATACGTTGTGATCAATAAACAAGAGCTATTTCTGTTAAAGAAGATGATCCAGCGTGTTGACGAAAAAGCATTTGTTGTAGTCCACGATGTAAGAGATGTGTTTGGAGAAGGATTTACTTTTCCTAAAACTTAGGATGCACTCTTTGTAAAAGTATACAAAAAGGTCGATTCATCTCTTTGAATCGGCCTTTTGATTTTTAAAGCTCTTTTTTATAGTCCTTTATTCCCCTCTCTATATGACCCTTCAAAAGATATTATTTCATAACTCATTCGTTCACAAAATAGCAAAAACATGCACAAACAAGAAAAAAATCTTGCAAAAACCCTCATGTGTAATATATTGTTAAATATAGAATTATAATCTAATTGGAGGAGTTCAAGTATGAATCCTATTATTCCTAAAGAACCCATTATTCCAGATTTAACTAAAATTGACGTTGAGCTATTGACTGCTATTACTTTTGGAAAAGAGGTAAGAACTCAAAAATGTGATGCCCTTTTTGTATTTAGTGGCACTCACAGTGGGCATTGGGAAAAAGCTATTGAAGCTTATCATCGTAACTACATAGAAACAATTATTGTTACTGGCGGAAGAAGTTTAACAGGTATTCCCATCCCCATTGGGAAGGCAATACAGATCGCGAAGTCTCTGAGGCACAAGTTATTGTCTCTTTTTTAAAAAGTGCAGGAATACCTTCACACAATATATTTATTGAAGAAAAATCTACTAACTCTCTTGAAAATGTTATATGCGCTAAGGAAGTTTTTGACTTTATCAAGATTCAATCGTTAATGGTGGTTTGTAAAAGTCATGCTACAGGCAGACAAATAAGGACCTTAAAAAAGCATTTACCAAATCAAATTGAGTACATTCCTTTTACATTCAATACTGTTTACAAAGGAACCGAAGTGAACAGAGACAATTGGATGGAAACAGAAATAGGAAGAAAGCGTGTATGGGGAGAATATTTACGGATTAACCATTATGGAATTAAAGGAGATATTCTTCCTTTGGATGTATGTCTGATAGATTAAATCTAGTTTGATACGGAATAGTAATAAAGCTCGGTGTATTGGTGTACGCGAGCTTTATTACTTTAATTGATCCAGCTCGCTTTCAGCGGAGCGGGCAATACACACATAAGTTAAAATAGATCCGTCACTCTTAAAGAATAAGCCAACGAGAATGTAGTAACAAGCTTTGCTAATACAGCAATCATTATAAAGCGTCTTGTTTTAACACCGCTCACTCCAGCACCAACACAAATGATTTCATCTGGCAACACAGGAACGATGAACAACGAAACGATGATCCACATTTCATTCTTCTTAACAAAACGATGATATTGATCTAATTGTTTTTCATTTACTAATCGTTGCACCATCTTCATTCCAAAAGTTCGAGATAAATAAAACATCGTTAGAATCCCTAACACAGCGCCTATAAATCCTAAGATAAAAGCGGTGAAAGGGCCTAGAGTAGCACTTCCTGCTACGACAGTTACGATTTCAGGAACTGGCAAGATAATGGGTTGAGCATAACACACAGAAAAATAGATAAGCTTGGCAAGTTCCATGTTCTCGTTTAGGATCGTCTCTAACCCTTTGTTATCAAGAGTAACAATTAAGCTACTCAAACCATATGTGAGAAAAACGGCTGTCATTAATAGGCTATACACAATCGAAACCGTCTTCATTTTTCCGAAAAATGTGTCCCACTTCAAACTATAAGATGCTATTAGAAGGAAGATAACACTACACCCAATGATTAGAAAAATTGTTTTATATGATGGTTCAAATGTAGCTAACGATTGAGAAAGAACATAAATGGAAACTAACAGTATTCCTAAATGTGTTATAAAGCCATACCTATCTGGATTAACGATTTTATATAAAAACGTACTTCGTTGCATTTTTAAATTCAATGAACATCCAACCCCTTTTCTTTCTGTTACATTTATTATGTAAAACAAATCTTAAGAAAAGCTTAGGAATATTCTTAACGATTCTTAACTTTTTCCAACGAAAAAAGCTTATGAAGCATGCTTCATAAGCTTTGATCAAATTGGAAGTTTGATAATAATCGTAAGCCAGCCATCCATATACTCCGCTCGAATATGACCGTCATGAAGTTCTACAATCCTTTTTGAAATAGCAAGTCCAAGTCCCGTTCCTTCACGCTCGCTTCTGGCTTTGTCTCCTACTAGAAAACGTTCAAATAATTGATTAATATCTTGTACATCTGGTCTTTCTGTTTGATTGGACAGCCTAAATTCAGCATAATTGGATTGTATGTCAAAGGTAGCTTTGACAATAGAAGGTTTCGTGCTGTACTTTATGGCATTCATAAAAAGATTGTCAAAAACACGGACCATTTTTTCAATATCTATAGAAGTTAGAACTTCATCTTCTGGTATCTTCTTTACAACAGTTAGGTCTTCCTTTTCAAAGATCGGAACGTATTCCCCGATCAATTGTTCTAATAAACCTGTCATGTCTACATCTTTAATGTCTAATTTTACATCTGGACTTGTTAAACGAGTATATTCAAAAAGCTCATTAATAAGAGCTTCAAGCTGCTTTGATTTTGAGTAAGTCGTATCATGATAATCTTTTAGTTGATTTTCACCAGAATAATTCCCCTTTCGCAACAAGTCCAAATACCCTATGATGGATGTTAAAGGGGAACGCAAATCATGGGATATATTTGTAATCAATTCATTTTTCGCTATCTCAAGTTGTCTTTCATATTCAAACTTACTTGATAATTCCTTAGACATACTATTAACATCTTCGGCAAGCTTGCTTAATTCATCGTTTCCTTCCATTTCAATCGTCAATCCCAATTTTCCGTTGGCGATTTCATTAATACTTTCTGTAATACGCTTTATATAAAGTATTTTGTTCCGTATCAATGCTAAGAAGGTAACAATAAAAGAAAAAATAACAAAAGTAAAAATCAGAAAAACGATAACATTATAAGTAGTTGCACCAATATCTTCAATCGTAAGATATTGAAGATTAAAGAAATGCAAAATAATTTGAGAGATAATAATCATAACCACAGTCGATACAAAAAAGCTAACAGCAACTGCTGCAAGAAGTTTTACAAGTAATGATATTTTAATCCGCTTTATTCTCATATTTTATAGCCGACTCCCCAAACCGTTTTAATATAGATGGGTCTCTTCGGATCTTCTTCAAGTTTTTCTCTTATCTTTGTTATATGAACCATGACAGTACTGTCTGACTTATAGAATTCTTCTTGCCACACCGCTTCATATATCTTCTCGATGCTCATAACGATGCCTTTATTGAGGGCAAGCAGCTCTAAAATAGAGAACTCTTTCGGTGTGAGTCTGACATCTTTCCCTCTCACCCATACTTGACGGGTTTCTGTATTGATCTTCAGATCTCCAATCTCAATGAACTCCCTACTTGAATCAGTATCCTGGTTGTATTTTCGATATCTTCTGAGCTGGGATTTCACACGTGCCATTAACTCCAAAGGATTAAACGGTTTGGATAAGTAATCATCTGCACCTGCAGCAAGACCTTGAATCTTGTCCATATCTTCAGACTTAGCAGAGAGCATAATAATCGGCATATTTCTCTCCTGCCTTATTCTCATACACGCTTCGATCCCATCCATCTCAGGCATCATAATATCTAATATGATAAGATCAAAATCCTTCTTCTCCAATTGTTCTAACGCATCTATTGCATTTTCCGACTGAAGTGTATACATTCCTTCATTTTCTAAATAAACGGAAATCAAATTCCGAATATCATTATCATCATCAACGATTAAGACTCTAGATTGCATAAGTCCCCTCCATCATTTCTTCTTCTAATGAACAACATAATACCATAGCAGGTGGGACATTTCGTATCTCAATACTTACATCCACTTTTGAAAAGAACTGTTCAATATATGCTTTCATTACGTTTGAATATTGAAACGTAACAAACTTTCCATTCTTTCTTAACACTTTTGAAGTTTTAAACAGGATCTCATTTGAAACGGTCTTTGGTAAGCTCGCAAAGAGAAGTCCTGATATGACGTAATCTACAAATGGAATACCGCATTTTTCAAGGTACCAGTCAACCTTTTCAGCTGATCCATTGTATATGTAGAGATTATCCACCTCTTTGTATTTCTGTACAAGTATTTTGTAGAATTCCTCATTGCTTTCAAATAAGATGATAATCGTTTTAGGCTTACGATTTTGTAGCAGCTTTTCGGTAAAAACACCCGTACCCGGTCCGTATTCTAAAATGTATCTTGCCTGCTCAAAATTGATACGCTGCACCATCTTATCAGCTAGGTAACTTGAACTTGGAAGAATGGCTCCTACTGATCGGGGATTACTTATATACTGTGCTAAAAAGGACAAAAATTTCACAATTATTCACTCCGATTGTTTGAATGTATAGTCATTCTATAATTCAAACCTAAAGAATTAAGAGGAATAATCCTTAAGAATTCTTAAGTTTAAGGCATAAAAAAACTGCATCCCCATTATGGTTGAGATGCAGCCATATTTCTTTTATTATTTTGCTTCTACCGTGTCAACTTTCCAACTTTTCTGCAGCTTTCGAATCATGATAATCTGTCCGATGTGGTACGCATTGTGTGTTGCAGCATTCCCAATGAGTTCCCACCATTTTGCAGAGACGGGAAATCCATTTACTTCCCGCTCTACTTTCTCTTCTGACAAAAGACCTTGCCATCTCAAAAGAACATCCAGAAGTTCTTCTTTTAAATGTGAAAAACTTTGATTTTCTGGAATCACAAAACTTTTGTCATTATCCCCAATGGAAGGCACTGCTTGTACATGAGACTCATCGTAACGGGTTTGCCACGTCTTATTCCAATAAAGGAGATGCTGAACAATTTCAGCGATACTGTGACAGTCTTTGTTCGGTTTCCAAAAAGCTTCATCTTCCGAAAGATTTTCTACTGATTCATTAAATGGCAGATACCAACTAGCATCGTTGGCATTGGCTAACAGTTGATCTGCTAAAAGATGTTTTACATGAACCATACGTTTCACTCTCCTACCTATTTGACTAACTGTTTTCATTTAAATCTATACGATTTATTCTAGTTACTCCGTTTCTTTCCTTTATGGTTATTAATGATTATTATAGATTAGGAAACAAAACTAACAGAACGTTTGATGGAGTGTTGCATATGGAATGTTGTTGCGAAAATATGAAAATCTATGAACTAAAATTAGAAGCTGATGTTGATACTGATCCTGTTTTGTGTAATCGGTGCGGTTGTAATCTAGAACTTGATGAACTGCCTATTTCTTTAGAACTAAAAGAGAAGTTACGAGATTGGGCTATTCAATACGGAGAATGGATCGATTGGGATAACGATAAATTACGTGAAAATGGTCTAGACCTCGAAACAGAGCATAATCAAATGGGTCAATCTCTTTCATCAAAAATACAGAAAGAGCTCAAAGGCACCTACACCGTTCTTTTCTCTCCATCTCATTCTGCAATCCTTTATATGAATAAAGAATCTCAGTTATAAACACAAAGAAAACCCGAATTGTTGCTGGCGGTTCGGGTTTGTTTTTTTGATTGACTTATGCATTTACTTTATTTCGTATTTTGTCTATGAATTTAAGTGATTCATCAATAATAAGTTGTTGGTCGTTGTCGAGTGTAGCAACATGGTAGCTATTTTTTAAATGGATGACATGTTTATCTCGAGATGAAATGAAATCATAGATGATTTGAGAGTTATTAGGTGGAACAACATGATCTTCTGTCGAAACAAAAATTAAGGCGGGACATGTGACAGTATGAAGATTTTCTTTAACTTTTTTCATTAACAATACAATTTCTTTTAGTGATTGAACCGGAGTTTTGTCGTACGCAAGTTCTTTCACATCCGGATTCTTTAAGTCTGAACCGATGGCGTCTAGAAATCGCTGGTTGGAATGTTGCATGTTTTCCATGTCTTGGATGTCGATTGCTGCATTGATTGGAATAATCGCTTTAATATCAGGATATGTTTCTGCAACGTATAATGTAAGTGTTCCTCCCATAGAGAGACCCGTTACAAAAATGGTGTCACAACGTTCTTTTAACCATTGGTAACCTTCTTCAATAGAAGCAATCCAATCATGATATGTAGTCTTTTCCATATCCTCATAATGGGTACCATGCCCCTTCAGCCTTGGACCACATACGGTATATCCTGCCTTTGCGTATGCCTCTCCCAGAGGACGCATACTTTGCGTAGAACCAGTAAAACCATGAGAAATCAATATTCCCACCTTGTTGCCTTCAAAATAAAAAGGTTGAGCTTCAGCCATTACAGAATGCTTCTCTGTCATACGAATCCCTCCATTTCACTACAACTTACCCTATTCATTCAAGGAAGTAACACCATTACCTGCAAAAATCCCCCTAAGTTGTTTAGCTTTTGTTTTCATGATTCTTTGGTTTTGACCAATCTAAAATGAAGACAACGATTACATAAAGCAAGGGTATAATGAGATTCTCTAACAATTGCAGTTCTTTATATCTGTAAAAGTCAAAACTAATTAATGTTAAATAAATCGGTACAGAATAAAATAAATATTTTTGGACTCTCCCCATCTTCACACCTCTAATATATATTTATGCTTCATTTCGACTTACTTAAATGCCTATATATAACTATATATTTTTATTGTAATACGATTACTGGAAACTTACACTTAAAAGAAAAGGAGAATATTACACTATGACTTTATCACTTCCAAAAGCATTAGAACCTTATAGAAGCGACATCGAGAAAACGGTTGTTCCTTTTGTTTCAATACAAGCTACACGTCAGTCCACCTCATTAAAAGACAGCAAAATCGGAGGATCTCCTTACTTGCCTGAAGGAGTCTCTTATCCTTTAGATTCTTCCGGATTACCAATGGCTCTTTTCTGCCAACTTAATTTTGAGGAAATCCCTCACCTCGAACACTTCCCAACGACTGGGATTTTGCAATTCTATCTTTCTAAAAATGATGATGTGATGGGTATGGATTTTGATAACCCGACTAATCAAAGTAACTTCCGCGTCATCTATCATGAGAATTTTGAACAGCCTCAAGCATCAGGCTCTTTTACTACAGAAGATTTCAAAGAGGATCACCTTCCTTTTAAGGGGGAATACCATTTATCTTTTTCTATATCAAAGGAAGCATTAGGTGTAAGTGATTTTCAGTTTGAAGAAAGTTATGAATCTATTGATATGGATCAGGTAACAGGTGAAGAGAATATGTGGGGAGAAGAAACGCTATATGACCTTTTTTGTGAACTTGTTGAGAACATGGGCCACAAAATAGGGGGATACGCATACTTTACGCAAACAGACCCACGTGATTATGGAACCCAATTTGATGATTACCGAATTACTTTGCTTCAGATTGATACAGATGACGAAGGTGAGAATGACATCATGTGGGGAGATGCAGGTGTAGGCAACTTTTTTATTACGAAAGAAGATTTAAGAAATAAGGACTTTTCTCGCGTTCTATTCAACTGGGATTGTCATTAACAGAAAAAAGGGCAACTTGGTGGTTGCCCTTTTCTTTTAGAAGCTACTTCAGGACGATATTTCCCACATACTCTGAACTCCCATTTTTTGTACTGAAATCAACAACTAATACATAATGACCAGGATCATTCGTAAAGGAAAATGAATGATCGTTTGGAGTTAAGGACGTTAACTCTATTTTCTTATCACCTTGCCATAATGATACTTCGATCGTCTCATTCGTGTATTCTCCGCCATCTTCTTTGTTTTCTAGTAAGATTAATTCAGCTGATTGGTTAGGCGAAACCTTGATTTCTTTTTGTTCACTAGCTAGCGTTAAAGGGTTCTCTACTTTATTCTTAAACTCCTTGTCTTCTGTCTTCCAATTAACATTTGCTTTCTTTAAAGAATATACGTCTTCGTTAACACTAAGTCTTATCTCTGGTGGTCCGGCATCATAGTCTTCTCCAATACAAGCAGTTAATAAAACAATAAAAAAGATTCCTGCTATCACATTTAAGTATCGTCTCATAATACGCCTACTCCTTCTCCTAAACTGCCGTTTAGATTGATCGTTTAAAGAGTTGATTGAAAATTTGTCTAGCTATCACATAGCAAAAGGCACCAATTGGAACAACCAACAGATCAACCCATATTCCATTCTGATATTGTTCTGGGTTCTGAAAGTAAGCTAAAAACATGATCCCACCGATAAAAATTGAGGGAGTAAAAAAGAATACCCATGGATTCATTATGTACTTCATCTTCACTGAACTTAATTGTATGGCTTCATAAATTAGTTCAGCCATCCCAGCTATGAAGAAAATAATAAAGAACCCCTCTAAAACACTGGATAAAGGTGCTGTGTTATCGGCTCCTGGATTGTAATGCTCCATGATCATATAAGAAAGCACACAAAAAACGAGGGTAACGAATACGGTGTTCCAGAGAAAACGTGAAATCTTATAAAAGGGATATACTGCTATTTTCATTTCCCAATTCATTTTTTTCTCGTTTCCGAATGCCTTTATTGCAATCTGTAACGATTCTTGCTCAGAGTATCCCTTTATCATCAACTCATTCATGTGATCATTTAGGTGCTGTATCATCTCTTCTCGGATGTCCTCTTTCTCTTCTAACGGTAGACCTTCTACAATTACATCGATATATTGATCTAAATTTTTCATAACAAGCCCTCCAACGTTTTATCCATAAGCTCATTAATTTGTTTCCAATCTTTTCGCTTTTCCGTTAGAATTTTTCGTCCAGTTGATGTTAAAGAATAATATTTACGCCGATTACCATCAGGTCCGTGTTTCCAATAAGAAGTCACACACTCTTTTTTCTCTAACCTTTTTAAAGCAGGATAAAGGGTTCCCTCGTTCATGGAGAATTCTTCGTTACTTAATATTCGTAAATTCCTTGTCATTTCGTAGCCATAACTATCTCGATCAACTAATAGTGAAAGAAGCAATATTTCTATGCTCCCCTTCAATAGTTCTTTATCCATGTTCAACCTCCAATATTTTCTAATTATATTGTAATACGATGTACATCGTATTACAAGGGTGTAATAAAAAGAAACAGGGCATTGTTATTAGTGCCCCGTGTTTTGTTTATTTGTCCTTTAATTTGTTAAAATTCTTTACTCTCTCCACTATAGCGAATTTCATGAAATCCTATTTTCCTCGTTAACTTTGGCACATGTAAAATTAAGAACAACGATCGAGCAAAACTGAAGAGAATAAAAGCTAACCATAATCCATGATTATCTATACGTGCTGCTAAGAAAAGAGAAATTAAGAAAACGAGTAATGCTAGAATCATAGTATTACGTAATGAAGAGGCTTCTGTTGCTCCTACAAAAATTCCATGAAGTACGACTCCAAAGCTGGAGACGAGCGGAAAACATACGATCCAAGCTTCGTACGTACCTACTTCATGAAGTACTTCAGGTATCGAGGTGAACATTTGGTGTATCTGATCATTGAATAAGTAATATACACTTGAAATGATGAGTGATGAGATAACTGCCCATTGAAAAGTGAGTCTTATCGTTGTTTGATAAAGTGTCTTATCGTTAGAACCTATTGCTCTTCCTGTTAATATACTTGAAGCATTGGCAAATCCATCATACATATATGCCATGATGAAATGAATCTGTATCAATATTGCGTTTGCCGCAAGGATCTCTGTACCGAACGTGCCTCCCTTTGCCGTAAAAACATTAAACACAATTAATAAGCATAATGTTCGAATGAATAAATCCCTGTTCATCCTCATCATTTTTTTATAAGAAGATAGATCGATTGATTTTATTTGGAGAATCTTTTTACGTTGCTTTGCGGGAATCGCTTTCCAAACAATAACAAGACCGATTACGAAAGTAGAGACCTCCGAAATCAATGTAGCCGCTGCAACCCCTACAACACTCCATGAGAAGACTTTAACAAATAGAATATCAAGTACAATGTTCGTTACGTTCATGTACATTTGAAGGAACAAGGTCTTCTTAATCATAGCCAGTCCCATCATCCATCCTATGATTACATAATTGAGCAGTCCGAATGGTACACCCCATATACGAATCGCAAAATAATCTGTTGCTAAAGACTGAACGACTGGATCTTTTGTCAACAGCGGTAGAAACTGTTCTTTTATCGGATATTGGAGTGCTACTAAAATTGCGCTTATGCTCAGTGCCAAGAGCAAAGGTCTACTGAGTGATCGTAAAATTTCTTCCTCATTCTTTGTTCCATGCGCTTGTGCAGCAAATCCAGATGTACTCACTCTTAAGAATCCAAACAGCCAATACATCGTATTAAAGATAATCGTGCCGACTGCCACTCCAGCTATGTAAGAGGAATCATCCAGCTGTCCAACAACAGCCGTATCAACTGCACCAAGGAGAGGAGTCGTGATGGTTGTAAGAATCAGCGGTAGTGCCAATCCTAAGTATTTCGAATGATTCAATAAAGTTCATCCTCCTAAAATAAATAAAACCAGCACTTTGTTTAAACAAGTGTTGGTTCTCTTACATTACTGGTCTTGTTCCATACTCATCTCTACTAGCATTTTTGTATAAGGATGACGAGCTGTGGAAAAAAGTTCTCTAGTTAAAAATGCATCAACTAAGATACCATCCTTTAATACCACGATTCGTTCGCACATGAATTGGACAGCAGCGATATCATGCGAGATGAATAGAAAAGAGAGGTTCAAGTCTCGCTGTAACTTCTTTAACAGGTTGAGGACTTGTGCTTGTACAGAAACATCCAGACTTGAAGTAGGTTCATCGCAAACCAGCAGATCTGGTTCTAAGCTAATTCCCCTCGCTACGGCTATTCTTTGTTTTTGACCACCACTTAGTTGGTGTGGATACCTCTCCAGAAGTTCAGGTGACAGGCCGACTTTTTGAAACAAGACTTCGGCTATCTTCTTACGATCATGTCTTACTTCTTTTAAAAATGAAGGGATAACGTCTGGAAAATTTTCTAACGGTTCAACCACAGACTTCCACACTGGAAGCTTAGGATTTAATGACCCTACAGGATCTTGAAACACGATTTGAAGGTGACGCCTGAGTTTTTTCAAAGCTTGTCCGTTTAACGTGTGAAGGTTACTCCCTCTAAAATAGACATCTCCTTGATCAGGTTTCTTTAGCCCTAAAATGATCTTACCAAGAGTACTCTTACCACTGCCACTCTCTCCAATGATCCCTATGCTATCACCAGCATTAACGTAGAGTGAAATATCACGTAAAGCTGGTTTTGAGTGATACGTCTTCGAGATTGAATTAACGTGTAACATATCGTTCTTCCCTTTCTGCATTCACCAGATGACAGGCAGCCGAATGGTCTGTTCCTAAGCTACTCATTGGCACTATATTGCTGCAGGATTCCATAACACTCGGACATCTTTTCGAAAAAGGACAGCCCTCTTCAGCTATTAATCCAGGTTCACCAAGCATAGCCGTCAATTCATGTTGAATATGCTTATTCAATCTGAGCCTCGACTGAAGTAATAGATTCGTATAAGGATGAATAGGATTTGCCACTATAGCACTCGTTTTTCCTATTTCTACAATTTGTCCACCGTACATAACGCCAACTGTTTGCGTCCGGTTAATAATATGTTTCAAATCGTGTGAGATTAGGAGAATTGAGCAATTCAACTCTTCTTTAAGTTCAGACAGGAGATCTAGAATTCTTTCTCCGGTTAACACATCTAGAGCAGTTGTTGGTTCATCTGCAATGATCAGTTTCGGCTGAAACATTATGGCTGATGCGATAGAAGCTCTCTGCAATTGTCCGCCACTAAGTTCATCAGGAAAACTGTTAAATACACGTTCTGCAGGTAAGTGGACTTTGTTCAGCCAATGAATAGCCACTTTCTTTGCTTCTTTTCTACTCATGTCTGTGTGACACCTTATAATCTCAATAAATTGCTTTCCAACTTTTATGAATGGAGTGAAAAAGCTTTGATAGTTTTGTGAGAGGTAAGCAATATCACGACCGCGAATATTTCTTAGCTCTTTTTCACTTAACGACGTGATCTCTGATTGACCATATATAACAGATCCGCTTGTAACTTCCAGAGACTTAGAAAGCATTCCCAAAATCACGGTTGCCGTCAAACTTTTTCCACTTCCGCTTTCTCCGACTAAGCCAAATATTTCACCTTGAGGAATAGAAAAATTTAGATTGCGGATTAACTTTTCCCTGCTGTTGCGCACAGTCACTGAAAGATTCTCCACAACGAGCAGATTATTCTCATTTGAAGTTGTCGGTTTGTTCTCAAACATTGCAACCCTCCTCTCTATCGACTTTTAACATCCCATTTGTCTCGCAATCCTTCACCCATCAAGTTAAATGCTAATACTACAAAAAAGATGGCTAAACCTGGGTAGATCATTAATTCTGGCGCACTCTGAAAATAAGGTCTTCCATCATTTAACATTGCTCCCCATTCTGGAGCTGGTGGCTGCGCACCTAATCCAAGGTAAGATAAGGAAGAGATTGTAAGGATCACTTTTCCGATATCAAGGGTAGCAAGGACAAGTACAGGAGAAACAATTTGCGGAAACATATGTCTTCTGATAATCTTCCAGCTAGAACTTCCCCCAACTTTTGCAGCTAGAACATAATCTTTGTTTCGTTCAGTGATTACGATACTTCTTACGACCCTTGTATAAGCAATCCACTTAACAAAAACAATCGAAATCATAAGATTCGTCAAACTTGGTCCTAAGAATCCAGCGATCGCTATCGCTAAAATAAATTCTGGAAGAGCAAGTATACCATCCGCTAAACGCATAAACACTGTATCCAATCGACCACCGATATAACCGATTAAGAGACCGATTGGAATTCCGATTAGTGCAACAGTCACTACAACAAGAGCCGTTATACCAAGTGTTGACTGGGCACCGACTATGAGTCTTGAAAATATACATCTTCCCAAATGGTCAGTTCCAAAAGGGTAAACGCTACTCGGCGGAGCAAGTCGTTCAGACATATTCGCTGTGAAGGGATCATTTGGAACGATAAACGGTCCAATTAATGTGATCAAAATGATGATCATAAAAAATATGATCCCACACTGAATCAGTAAGTTTTGATTTTTAAAGAAAAATGGGATTTGATTTATTCTAGGCATCTGAATATTCATCTTCATAATGCCTCCTCTTTTCGTTTCATTCTTGGATCGATCACATAATAAGATAAATCAACTAAGAGATTTGTTAGTACAACAAATACTCCAGTTAATAAAACATATCCTTGGATAACCGGATAGTCTCGGTTAAATATAGCGTCAACGGCAAGACTTCCTAATCCTGGCCAAGAAAATAAAATTTCAACTACTACTGCTCCACCTAAGAAACTACCTAAACTTAAGCCGAAAATGGTCAGAACAGGGAGAACAGCAGCTCTAAACGCATGCAACCATAGAATCCTCCACTCTTTGACACCTCTTGCTCTTGCTGCGTAAATATAGTCCTCAGACAAACTTTGCAAAAGGCCTGCTCGAAGCAGCCTTGCGTAAACTACTGCAAATGTAAATCCTAATGTAAAGGCAGGTAAGATGATTTGAGAATAGGACCCTATTCCTGACGAAGGTAGAACACCTAATTTAAACGCAAAGAGATAGATTAAAATGAGCCCGAGCCAAAAATTAGGTATCGATGCTCCGATTAATGCTAAAATCCGACTTAATTGGTCAGGCCATTTGTTAACATATTTTGCAGACCATACGCCAAGAGGAACGGTAATGCAAAGCATGATAGTCATTGCAAAAAATGTAAGTTCCGCAGTAATGGGTATGCGCGTTAACAGTTCTTCAATAACTGGTTTCCCAGACATGTATGATTTTCCTAGATCAAGCTGCATGAGGTTGAACATCCATTTGCCATATTGTACATACAGAGGCTGATCAAAGCCAAGCTTATTTCTAAGCTCAGCTTGATCTTCTTCTGTTACTACCATCTCATCGGCATTTAGAATGGTAAGAACCGGATCACCTGGTGCCAACTTCATTAATGTGAACGTAAATAGGGATAGAATGAATAAAACAACAACCAGCTGAGTAACCCTATTCTTTATAATCGTAATCACATTATTTCACATCCATATTGTGTGTTAGAATATAATACTCCTCTGCTGTAGGCTCCCAGTTCACAATGCGTTTGTTCATTCCAATAATGATATTTGGATAAACGGCATAGCTATGGGCAACTTCTTTGTTGATTACCTTAGACGCATCTTGTGTCAGCTTTGTACGCTCATCTAGATCTGTCGTTCTATTTAACTTTTCAATTAGAGTGTTAAGTTCAGGAATGTTGATCTTCCCAACATTTAACGCTCCTGTTTCTGTGAAAGCAGTGTTAAAGAAGTAGCTTCCGTCTCCTCTTGGAGAGGTATTGTTACTATAAATCGCTAGATCCCAATCCTTGTTCTCAACTAGATGCGTATCTGCATTTTCAACTGTTTTTATATCGATTTTGATTCCTGCTTTACTTGCGTCAGATTGAAGTAGCTGCGCGATTAGAGGCAGTTCTGGACGAGCTTTATACGTAACTAGTTCAAGAGTTAGCGGTTTACCGTCTTTCTCCATTAAACCTTCTGCATTCTCTTTGTAGCCCGCTTGAGTTAAAAGGCTTTTAGCTTTTTCCACGTTCAATTCTGAAACTTCTTCATCTAGCCCAAACGGCAATGTACTGTTAAATGGACCGTTAGCTTCAAGACCGTGTCCTACCATGATGTCATTTACAACACTCTTGCGATCGATCAAGAGGTCTAGAGCTTGTCTAACCTTTAAATCTTTAACATTTTTACTTTGACTGTTATATAGAACAAAATGCGCTCGTAGTCCAGGAATGGATTCAACTCTCAATTTATTATCCTTTTCTATCGTATCTAGACTTTCGGCAGGGAGATTGTACACAACATCAGCTTCTTTTGACTGTAGGGCAAGTGCTCTTACGTTAGCGTCTTCATTAAACTTTATTTTGGCTGAGTCCAGTTTCGGTTCTCCAGCCCAATAGTCTTTGTTTTTTTCAACTTCAACAAATTGATTGGATTTAAATTCTTTTACTTTAAATGGACCTGTACCGATTGGGTTATTTCTAAACGCTTCTTCTCCATCCTTCTTGGCTGCTTCCATGTTTACAATTGATGTATAAGGATTTACAAGTTCGGATGGAAGTGCAGGATAGGGCTCTGTCGTATGGATCGTAAGTGCTTGTCCATCTGCTTCCATAGATTTAATCTTGAGAGAATCACCTAACGATTCGTTCGCTTCAATACTTCTTTCTAATGATTGTTTGACAGATTCAGCATCAAGTTTTTTACCATCTTGAAATTTTACATCATCTCGAATTTCAAATACCCACTTCTCGTTATCTGTTGTTTCCCATCTTTCAGCTAGCCAGCCTTCAATATTCGATTTATCATCCAGTTTTAATAACGTTTCAGTAAGTCCAGCACGAATAGGAATAAAGCCAGTATGCGGATCTAAGTTAGCTGCTTTAAAACTGAAAATCATATTAACGTTCTTTTCTTTTTCTTCTTGTTTTTCTGAGCTATTTTGTGTGGTTGAACAACCAGCCATGAATACAAGAACCAAACATAACATTCCTACTAAAATATTCTTATAATTTCTCATTCATTTACCTTCCTTGCCTGTTAGATTATAATCGTAATCATTACGGTTTAAATATAAAAAAAAATAATGGTTAAAATTTATTGAAAGATGCAATACCTATGTATTAAGTAAACTGGAATACTAAAAAAACGAAGTAATCATAAAATCTACTACACCCTTATACGAGGTGTTCTTTATGCTCGCCCTTCTGTTCCTTGTTAATTGCTACCCCCTCACTCCCACTTAATCGTCATCATTACGATTTACATATCGAATTCTATCATTTATTAAATTTGTCGTCAATCTCTGAACGAATAAAACTATAAAAAACCCATCAGTGATGGGTTTAAGAGATTTGTATGAGCATATAGAGTGGATATGACGATTTAAGATCCAGATGACTTACTTCCCGAACCAAAGCCTGAACCTGATTGAGAACCGGTTGATGAAGGAGATGTTGTCACGTTCGTACTCGGCTTTGTTGCTGGTTTAACGGTTGAAGGAGCAGTTGTAGCTGGTTTCGTAAAGGTAACTTTTCCTGCAGGTTTCACTTTGGATGTATTCGCTAACAAGAATATCCACCATGGAAAAGAGCTTTCATTAGCATAATAGTTGGATTCCAGAGTAGATTCTCCGTTTTCATAGACATCATCTAAGAAAATGATAAGCTCATCCTCTTGATATTCCAGTCCGTTTTCTTCTATATAATTCTCCATTGCTTCTAAGTCCATATCTGGATATTGAGATTGCAAATGATCTAGTTCAATCTCCTCTTCAACAGCATCATCATAGGTTGGCTCTTCCGAATAAGAGGTTGAGTAAGTTTCATCTTCAGTGTAAGTTGATTCATCTTGAACCGCTATATCTTCTCTAGAACTGCAGGCACTTAATGCAACAGCTGCAGACAATATGCCTCCAATAAGCTTTTTTGTCTTTGTCATTGTGGTTATCCCCTTTTTCGTATGGTCCTCAATGAGATAATGAGGAGTGTACCCCTATTTGAAGTAAAAGCGCACGATTTGAATTCCTTCATTTATAACCTTAGCTCGCCAATTTTAGACAACTTCTCTTTATACCATATAATTATGTTTTTTCTCTTCAACACTTCGTCAATTATCCAAAAGAATAAAGAACAAAGTATAGATTGCGTGAAGAATATATTCCATACTATATTTTCCAAATCATATCCGTGTTCTCCTATTTGAATGAATATTAAGAATATCAACCCAAAAAGAATGTGAAAAATACCTGATAATAAAAGTTTAAAAGTTGGATGAACCCATCTAATCATGTAATCAGACAATATGGAAGAAAATGAACCATATAAGATAACTATTGGTATTATATAAAACGCTATAAATACACTAAAATCCACACCTATAATCGCAAAATTCAATAAGGTTATAAAGAAACTAGTTGTCAGAGCAGCTATTCCTTTTCTTATAAGAATTATTTTTCCTCCATTCGTCTAAATCGATTAGTCTAGGTAGCTTTTTTATAATCTTGGATCGATTGAATCTGCTTCTAATGCAATAGTAGCAAGAACACACTCATGAATTCTTTCAATGGAATCCTCTTTTACAAATCTATTTATTCCTTCCATTCCAAGTGCAAATTCCATTAAAGCAAATTTTTGTTTCTTAGTTACGTTACGCTGTTTAAGACGTTTAAGATTTTCGGGAAGCAAGTAGTCCATGCCATAAATGATATGAAGATATTTTCGCCCACGGACCTTAATAGCAGGCTGAAGAATTGAGCCCTTAACATTCTTAGTAATAAAAAATTCAGGTTTAACCACAAATCCTTCATGGCCTTCTTCAGTCATCTCTTCCCACCAACGAATGGCATCCTTTTGGGAAGCTTCATCACTTACGATTTTATATTCTGTTTCGATAAACAAATCAGATATTGTACTAAGTTCCTTGTTCATTTCCATATGCCATGAATGTGGCATGTTAAAGAATGTCTTATGACTGTGAGCTAATACATGAAAAGGTGCAATCTGTATGCCATCAAGTCCATTTGTATTCCAACAATACTTTTGAAATACTTCTCTAAAAGTTAGAGCGTTACTCAATCTCTTATCGGTTTCCAAAATCCAAGATTCTACATCTCTTCCTTGTTCTAAAGCAGAACCTAAGCTTTCTTTTAGCTTACTACGGTCCATAATAGCTGCGTCTGCTACATGTGCGTATTGAGAACTTATGAGTTCATTAGCTTTTAAATTCCAAGGAAGAATCTCTGCATCCAAAAGTACAAAGTCTGTATCATACTTTTCAAAATATCCACTTTCTATCAAGCCTTTGTTTAACCTTTTTAAGATTTCTGCTTGTGTTTCCTTAGAAAAGAAAGGCCTTCCGTTTCGGGTATAGATCGTCCCTAAAGTCTGTCTTTCTACATACTTTTCTGCTGCCTCGTTATCCTTAAAGAGCAATAAAATTCCTCTGCTACCCATGTGCTTTTTTTGTACTACCATCGTTTCTATTCCGTTCGTACGATAATAGTCAAACGCTTCTGCTGGATGCTCCAAATAATCTTCTAGTTTCGAAGGTTCTGGTGTCGGACTCATGGTCGGTGGAATATAAATTAATTCCTCAATTGGTACAGTAAAGTGAGATACTGAATCAATCGCCGACTTGACTACTCCATCCTTTACTTTAATTTGACCAAAATGCTCTGTTAATACGGAATAACCTTTAATAAATCTTGCTATGTTTGGAGGATTTAATCGCATAGATTTCCATGCGGAAAGCGGATTATCAACCATATCAGAATAATCTTGTTTGGCTTTACTCGATACAAATCGTTTTTCTGGATACCTGAAAGCAGTCAGTGAGCCACCAAATACTACTCCTTGATCAATATTAATCGTATTATTAATCACTAAAGGCTGCACTTTAGGATCATGTCCCCAAATTATTAATTCTTTACTTTGATGTCCAGTAAACCAATCTTTACGAACAGGTTTTAAGTTGTCATCTGAATGAGCCGTATCTCCATAACGACAGAAATCTGAAACGGTAAATGATTGCTTTCCGATGTATTCATCTTTTATTCCTGCATGAGCAGCAACTGCAACTCTTATGCCATTCTTTTTGAACACATAATGAGAAGGGGCGCTTAATAAGAATTCTTTAAGTTCTGTTTTTAGTATGTTCGCCTTTTCGATTCCATGTGTACTCGCATATTGATCAAATTCTTCTGCAACTTTTTCATCGCCATGAGATAATGTTACGCTTCTGCCACCTAGCCATCTTGCAATCTTCCAACCGTGGTTGCTGTCTATCATATATGCTACGCCAGCATCTACATGTTTTTTGAAGAAAATCATACTCTCAATTGATTTAGGTCCCCTGCTCATCACATCACCGACAGACACGAACTTTCTTCCTTCAGGATGGATGAATAAATCGTCACCGTTCGGCTCATAACCTAAAGAATTTAATAATTCGAGCAGTTCATCATAACAAGCATGAACATCACCAATAAAATCAATTCCTCTATCAATATCGACTTCTATAGGATTTGTGTATCTAGTAAGCAATAACTCTTTAATTTCATTATGTTTAACGAAGTACTCATGGTGAAAACCTTCTTTTTTTATAAATCTCTTATTCTTAGAAAAAACTTGGACTTGTTGCTTAATCCTTTTCTTCCCTCTAGGATTATCCCTGCGTTCATCTCTTAACATTAATTCATCTATAGGAGTATCCAATACAATCGCTACTGAAGGAACATGATTTTTTTTGGCCAACTCAATATATTTCAACCGATCATCAGAGTAGAGGTGAGTCGCATCAATTATCGTTAGCTTGTTTAGAGATGCTCTTGCTTCGATAATAGAGTCCATAGATTGAAAAGCTTTTTGTGAGAGAGTCTGATATGTATTCATTAATACATCTGCTTCATCTTTTGGACGATTTCCCCATTCTATAAAGTCAGTATCTCCTATGAGTAAACGAAATTGGTCTGAACTTACAACTTCTGACGCTTTAATCAAGCCTTGCTCGATCCAATTATTCATAAGTGTTGTTTTACCACTGTTTGAAGGTCCAATTAGTAAAACGATTCCGGCACAAGGTAACTGTATCTTCATACTCACTTGATCCCTTCCTCCTTTCTTGTAAACGTACACATCTGTGTAGGAAATCCATGCTCTTTATGCTCATCACCTATCCCCTCAATTTGAAGGGAATACGGGTATTCTTCAGACCAATTCTCACACCATTGATTAAACTCTTTCCTTGACCACTCAAATCGGTGATCTTTATGGCGAATTGCTTCGTTCATATCATATACGGTGTTGTAATCACGATTTGGCGTTGTAATGACTAGTGTACTTGGTTGATATTCTCTGAAGATGTTCTTCATAATACTTGGTAAGCGGAACTCATCGATATGTTCAATAACTTCACATAATACCATAACGTCTTTTCCTCGCAGCCTCTCATCGTAGTAGAATAAGGAGCCAAGTACAGGAGTTGGAATTACAAATGAACGATCTTTTTCTATCTTTTCAAATCGTTGTAATGCCCTTAATTGTGCAGTTTCCGAAGGTTCAACTGATAGGATTTCTTTTATGCCATGTAATGTGGCTAATCGAACGGAAAGTTTGCCTTCTCCAGAACCCAAATCTACTATTCTTTCTTTTGATTTCAAATGTTTTACCTTATCAGTTATTGCATCATAACGAAGTTCGTTCAATCTCACTTTTGGTGTTTCAAATTGAACACTCTCTTTTTTCTCTTTTACTACAACAGTTGGTACGTTGACTTTTTTTATCACATCTTTAAAACGAAGAGAACGTTCAACAATATGATCTTTTAAAGGATGATTCTCTAACCAACCTTCACCATAATTATTTAATTTCTCAATCTCTCTTTCATCAATAAAGTAGTGCTTAAAATTATCTAGAACAGGTATAATGACAAACAAATGACGAAGTGCATATTGAACAGTCATGTACCCATTTAGATGTATGTATCTTGCAGGCTTTGTTCGATTCATTTCAAACTCATAATTTGAAACAAGCTCTTCAATTTCTACTGAATATCCTAGAGGTTCAAATAAGTTTTTGATCATTTGATTTGAATAATCAGTAGCTACTGGACCAAAACCTAATTTCATGTCAAATTTATGATCCACCCAACTTATGAATTCTTCTTTCGGCTTTCCGTTCAATGCAGTTCCCAAAGCAGAACGTATATAGGAGCAAAACAAACTGCTCACTACAAATTCTCTATCATTTATATATTGAGTAATATCATAATGACTTGGACTATTCCTAACTAGTTCTATCGGATCCGGTGTAACAAATATATGTGCTTCCGCTTCGTTTTCATTGGAAGAAGCAAACACTAACCTAACTCGGTTACCTTTTTCGTCTCGATCATATATGTTATTAGGATTCTTTGCTAACAATCGGGATAAATATTCAGAACCTTCTCCCTGTACTTTCAAACTTAGTTGCATAATTCTTTTACCCCCTTCATTCATTTCATTGAAATATTATCCTTTCTATTTTAGCATGTAGTTTCTACTTTTTTACAAATGCAAAAGATATAAAAATAGATAAATTCCATAATATGTTATAATTTAATTCAATACATGGTGAACTTATTGATGATGCGTAAACTATGTGATTATCATACATACATTATGAGAACAGCACATACCGATATTTGTTAAACAGAACGGAGGCTTAGTTTGGATTTAATATTTATTACTCTTTTTCTGCTAGGATTATTGTTTATCATTCTTGGATGGTATCGTAAACGGAACGAACAAACTAAACATTATACTTGGCTTAGCTACATTTCTATTGGGCTATCAATCACATTAATTCTGTTGATGTACAATTTAAAGGGAGCGGTTTTAGCTTTCTCAATGGCAATAGGTTCACCCATTGCCTTTGTATTTAGCTTAGTTTCACTTTTTAAGAAGAATGAAAAGATATTGCTAGCTTCTATTGGATTACTAATATCAATAATTTTGACTGGTATCGTTACACTTGCTGGAATATTTATATTTACACCTGGAAAACCGTAAAGTTTTACATTAACGATAGGACTTCCAAAGATAGAAGCTTCCGTTTAAGTTCCATCAATCTTCGCTGCAAAAAAACAAGTACTTTTTTCTCTTAGAAGGAAAGTTTTTTAGGAGGTAAAACGTATCAGAGGGATATGTGTATTGATGAAGGCACTGATAGAAAGAACATGTGACCATAGTGCATTTTAATAAAAACACCCAATTATTTGTGTTTGCATACCATACTTACAAAGTTGGCAAACGCCTAAGAAGAGGTGAAGCATCTTATGGTTTCATATATGGATTACACATCTCCCTCTACTCAATTTACGTTTGATGTAAATACGAGTCCACTGTTCAAAAAAGACAGCCAAAATTATATCAATATATTGGGTATTAACCAGTTGAACACATTAGAGAACATGTCATTATTAGACATCTTTATGAGTACGAGCAATGTAGTTGAGCCTCATTATCATCAGAATGCGGCTGAACTTGTCTACTGTATTTCTGGCTCTGTTCTTGTATCGATCCTGAATCCATTTACTAAACAGTTATTGAACTTCAAGATCACTCCAGGCCAAGTAGCTAACGTCCCTCAAGGCTGGTGGCACTATGAAATTGCTTTAGAAGATAACACTCATATTCTCGCAATTTTTAATGCACCGACTCCACAAGTTATTCTTGGTTCAGATATATTGAAATTCACACCTGCCAACGTTATGGCGCATACGTATTGTCTCAATGAGGATCAATGGAGGGAAACCGTAGCTCCTGTTCAACCTTCAACTTATATAGGGCCGTACACGAACTGTCAGCGCAACGTTGAATATACCTATCCGCAAAGTTATCACCAAACTTATCAGCAGATGCAGTATGTTCAACAACATCCTGAAACTCCGTACGTTCAGCCTTATCGGAATGTTTGGTGGGGGGGATAAAAGGACAGCAAACCGCCCAGTATGTAACTGGTCGGTTTACTGTGTTTTCATAGGTATTTTTAAAATTCTATTTTGTTGATCGACTGCTTTCTGGAGGTTCTTGCATACATAAATGTTTAATATCGCTATGCTTAACTCTAGATTTCAAACCCTTCTTTTTATTATGTTTATCAACCAAAACAGCTAAAACAATGATAATAGTCAACGGGATTAAAAAGTATAACCAAAACATGAGTCGACTTCCTTTCTCTATTTGCTTCTCAGATTATAAGACTGTTGAAATGATGTAAGATTAGTCATCTTTTGCACGAATAACAATATTGCCATACCTCACAAATCGCTTTAAAGAATTATCTTTGGAAGGTTTTTCTTGGTCTAAATAAAATTCACGTCTTCCATTTATAACGAACAATATGAATAATAGTGTGATACCCGCAAGCCCCAAGAAGAACCAAAACATAACACTCCACCTTTCTTACATAAAAAAAGTCATTATCAGAGGATGTTATTATAATTATATTAAATTTACTTAATTTTACAATTACTAATGGTAAAATAAGGTTGTTTTTATTAAAAAATTATTGGGGGTTATGTTCGAAGTATGGAAATAATGTACTTAGGTCTCTTTTTAACTCTATTTTTATATATCGGAGTCCCTATTCTTGTCTTAATATTTCTCATTAAAGTTGTGGATTGGCAAATAGAGCAGATTCGTCAACGTAAGTTAAGGTATGAGTATTATGAAAAGAAAAGTCAAAAAGAAAAAAGGAATCTTGATTGATTTCCTTTTTTCTAGCTTCTACATTATTTTTAGGTTCGTTTAACTCGCTGTTTTGCCATGATAGTCAACCAATTTCATTACATTTAAAACGATGGTAAAGAGAAAAAGAGCTGCTGAAGCTATAAACAATATTCTTTAGGAAAAAGCATAAAAAACACTGTAACCAACCGATGGTTACAGTGCTAAGAAGTATGTTATTTCTTCATTAGTGACACACGAAAAGGATACAGTTTTGCTGTCATGATCTTCCCCTTGACTGCTGGATCATTTTCCATGAATTCTTGCGCTTCTTCTTCGTTCGTATTTTGAAGAATAACAACACCAAACGAGGCATCCAGACATGGTCCAGCCAATACCAATTTCCCCTTCTCTAACAAATCTTGAAGGTACAGAAAATGAGATTGAAGCTTTTCTTGTTCCTCTAGTGTTTGATTTTCCATTAAATCTGCTCTAACTGGCTTTATCTGATATAAAAATTCAGTGATTTCCAAATGTATCTCTCCCCTTTAGAGAAAGAATTCTATCGGTTTATGAAAAATCCTTTAATTGCAACTATCTTCTTTTTTTAGATCCTTCAGACTTTCTCTGCATGTTTTTCTCGTTTTTTGGAGCAGTTCGTTTAGTTGATGGTCCTTTATTAGTACCTTCTTCTACGATGACTTGTCCTTTTTCAAGCAGCTGCTTTTGAAGAGGTACGTTCATCTTCGCAGTCCATTTTTTCACAGAAGTTAGTTCTGCTTTCGTTACTAGAGAAACGACTGTACCTTCTTTTCCCATTCGCCCTGTTCTTCCAGATCGGTGGACGTATTGCTTTACGTCTTCTGGCATTTCAAAATGAACAACGTGTGTAACGTCAGGAATATCTAATCCACGTGTCGCAACATCTGTTGTTAGAAGAACAGGAATCTTTCCATTCTTAAAGTCGTTGATCACTTTTTGACGATCTTGTTTAGTTGAGTTACCCGCCAATACACCTAGCTTGATCTTCTTGTACTCAAGTTTTGTTGCGAACTCATCCATCTTCATCGAACTATTGATGAAGACCATCGCTTTAATTCCAGGAGTATGACGAATAAGTTTGCGCAAGTTTTCGACTTTATCACGGTAATCAGACACCATGAACGTATGCGTGACTTCGCTCTTTACTAAGTCTTTTTCTACTTTAACGATAACTGGTGCTACTGCTAATTTTCTTGACCAGTCTTCTGTCTTGTTATTGATCGTAGCGGATACGAATACAAGCTGACGGTCTTTTAAAGTAGCTGCGATTACTTGTTCAACGTCTCCGTTAAATCCAGCTTCAATAATGTGATCCGCTTCATCGATCACAATGGTTTTTACTTCATGCACTTTAAGTTTTTTATTTTGGATCAATTCTTTTACTCGCCCAGGAGTACCTACGATAAATTGTGGTTTCTTTTTCAATTTATCTAACTGACGCTGCATGTTTGCTCCACCAATGAGAGATGCCCCGCTTAGTCCGCTGTTTTCGGTGAACTTCTGACATACATCGTATATTTGCATCGCTAGTTCTCGTGTTGGTGCTAAAAAGAGAACTTGAGCATTCTTTACTTCTGGGTTTAGCTTTGATAGTGCTGGTAATGCATAAGCAAGAGTCTTACCCGTTCCAGTTGGTGATTCAATGATTAGGTCTTTGTTTTCTAGCTGTTCAGGTATTGCTCGTTCTTGAATATCTGTAAATGCTGAAAATCCGCTTTTGTTCCAAGCGTTTTGGATAAATTCCGGAAAGTTTTGTAGCGATTGTGTCATTTTTTATACCCCTTAAAATATTCATTCATTTCTTTCATAGACGAAATTAATTGTTCAAGTACGGATGAAATTCGCTCAGGTTCTTCTTCAGCAACCGGTTTCTGCAATTGTATAGAAATCGTGTTGGTAAATACATGTCTTGGTTGTCCATATATATAAGTAAGTTTTTGCTGAATGTCACCTTTTAAATCTCCGCTTCCCCATTTTTTCAGTATGGATTGAAGTTGTTTGCAATCTGTTTCAATTTCATAAACGGGAGTCTTAATCACACAGGATAATTTACTGCCTGCTCCTTCAGGATTATCGTTTAACTTCTCCATAGCCAGGTCTTCTAGATTTGAAGTTAAGGAAATCGTCCCTCTCATAGATTCCCCGATTGCAGAAACAACAAAATCAATACAATAACTTCTTTCGATGATTGCTTGATCCATTAAATCTTTACGATTAATGATTTCAATTTCTCTTGAAAAATCAAGGTCGTACACAGCTCCTTCGAGCACAACCTTTAGATTATCATAAACAGATGGATGATACATCTTGTTCTCTCCCTAATTTTTAAAAACAATATTTTAGTACGGTACGTGAAATTATTGATTCTCGTTTTCCGCCATTTGATTTTTCATCTGGTTCAATACATAGAGAACAGATTTCACCATCTCTGTGATCCGTTTGTCTTTCATTTTCTTTTGAAAGACATAAACGCCTAAATAGCCGATATTTTCAGCAGCGGTCTTGATCTGAATCGGGTATAGATATTTGGGTTTGTTGGCGATCACCCAATCCCTTGCGAGCGGCTCCCAGTCTTTCACGCGAAAATGGATGCGATCGGCAAAAGGTTTGACCTCTGTAAAAAAGTCCGCTTCCGTTTCTCTCGTTTTCGTTTCTGTTTTATAAATATGAAATGCTTCATCTATATCAGCGATTAGTTTTGTCGTTAATGTATATAAATGGTCCATTAAAAAAGTCCCCCCATTCTTTATATCCTACCAAAGAATGAAGAGACTTACACTTTTTGATTTGTTTTTCGGTCTTTTTTGTAGCAGAGAGCTAGCTTTGTATGTTGTTTGCTACTTTGAAAGTTGATAGGAGTGAAAGGTGCGAGACTCCTGTGGGACGAGCGGTCAGGTGAGACACTTAGAGGCGCAAAGCGGCAAGTGGCTCACCGGTCGCCCCACGGAAAGCGAGCATCCTGTAACGGAAATCAACTTCCCTCATATACATTCTATAGCGTAAACAAACTGACAAACCAGTTCTTCTTTGATTTTTCTTTTACATATAGTCGCTCTTCTGGATAATCTTGCTTCAGAAGTGCGACTTCAAGATCTTGCAGGCGTGCTTCCATGTTCTCCATCTTTTTGATCAGTTCTTCAAGCTCTGTTGCGTGCTGCAGCATCTGATAGGAAACGACTCCATCTGCTTTTTCTTCCACTTTCTTTTCCAGTGCCTCTATCGCTTTATTCAAACGATTGAATTTATCTTCAAATTGGGTTGGTAGTTCCATTGATTGCTCTGTAGACTGAATAGACTGAACTTGTATGTCACTCATCAAAAGTCCGTTATCGAGCTGAGCTTTAATCTCTTTTAACTGCTCGATGTCGTCTTGCTTAAATAGATAATGACCATGCTCATTCTTGTCACATTGTATGTTAAAATGTCTGACCCAACGCTGAACTGTTGTTGGATTCACCCCAAGTTCTTCAGAGACCGTTTTGGTTTTCATCAACACCATTTCCATCATGAATCCCTCCCCGTTTTCTTGTGTGTACTATTTTCTAGCATCCTCACTTCATCCCCTTCACACCTGACAAAACTAGTTTTCATTCGGCAAAGAAAGTGGAATACAACGGAATCATTACAATTTCGACACTCAATTTGTTGATTGTTTGTATAATCAGTCGCAACAACTCCAAAACTAAGAGCAGTTCAGGTGATTTAAAAAGGAGGTGCCTACATGAACCAAGACAGCAAACAGCAAAAACAGCAGGATCAGTACACGAACCAAGAAGAAACAGGTACTCAAAAAAGAGAGCAAAAGAACAGCACTGGCTATGGTGACAAAAAGCTGAACGGCCCTGATATCCCTAGCACATAAATCAGTAAAGACGGCTCAAAAAAGCCGTCTTCTTTTATGCATGCAAGATCCACTCTTTCAAGAGGATTCCTATTTTTAGCTGCCTTTGCTTTTGTTTGTACCAATCTGTTAACAAAATGGAATGCAATGGTTTTACAGGTTCATAAAATTTTTCAGTGTTCATTTTCTTTCGGTACCAATCTCCTGTGTTCGACCGGTTATGCTCGATGATCGGAAACGCAAGTCTCAAGAACGGAGTCTCTCGTTTTTTGTCGGGATAGATGTAGGTTTCAAAATCATGTCTAGATCCGGTGTGAGTGACTTTATCAGCAAAAGAAAGAATCTCTTCACTCCACTTTGATTCAAACAAAATGGTATATAGTTTTTTTCCGGTTTCGATCCTATTTTTCGTCTTTTTAAATCCATGGACGGATATTCCAATCACTTCCCCACTCTCAACAGGAAAAAGCACGGTACTAAAATGCATAAAATCTTGAAAGAGAAACGGTACCTTTGAAAAGATCCTCTTCTTATAGAACCCATCCTCTATAACTGGCTTTTCGATCACGTGTTGTTCATTAATGATTAAAGACGTGCAAATTCGCTTCAAATCTTTCTCTTTCCAGAATTTTTCCCATTCATGAACCATAAATGTAGAAACACCAAAGTATTTGAGCAGATGAAAATATGGCTGATTTTTACTTTTCGAATACTCATAGATCAAAAGCTGCGGGTAAGCATCTTGAAAGATCAGCCAGTTAGCCCGTTCATATGTTAGAAATAGATGCTTTCTAGTATCCCTAGACAACATTCTAGGCAACCAGTCCCCTTTTAAGTCACACATGCTGTAACCTGCATTTCTCGAAACAAGACTTGCGAGCATCGCCCACCTTACTTCAGGGTTATGTTTATAAAATGTGGCATAGCTTACGGTACGTGAAATATTGTCACGATTTTGTGAATTCGTACGTTTCAAAATTTGTTGAATGATATCGTCATTATGCTGTACCACGTTCTTCCTCCATGCTTTTTGTCCTATTTTCTATCGTTCGCTTTCGTGTTATAAAATATTTGTGTCATATAAGAAAAAAGAGTAAACTAATGGTTATGAAAGATGTATTTGGAAAAAGGAGGCATAGACCTTTGGCGAAGACAGTAATACTTTATACACAAGAAACGTGCCCTCCATGCTTTGCAGAAAAAGAGTGGCTAAAAGCAAACGAGATTCCTTTTGAAGAACGAGATATTCGTAAAAACGATGCCTATATGAAAGAAGTGATCGACCTCGGCGCTTCTGCAACTCCTGTTACCGTTATTGAAACGGAGGACACAAAAGAAGTTGTCATGGGTTTTGTAGAAGAAGAGCTTTCTCGACTACTAAAAAAGTAAACATCCATCGGCTATGTGTATCGTTTTTTTCATGCGCATAGCCATCTTTCGTTGTAAAGGAGATGAATCATGGGTACCTTTCATTATCCAAACGGTAAAAGAGTGACTTCTATCGTGAAAAAACAATCTTCATCTTCTATTAAAAAGGATATTTCGTACAGCAACAGAGGAATGTCGTTAGAAGATGATATCAATCAGAGCAACGAATATTATCTTTTAACCAATCAAGCGATCATCCATAAGAAACCTACTCCGGTTCAGATCGTAAATGTAGAATATCCAAAACGATCTGCCGCTGTCATTCGTGAAGCATACTTTAAACTCGCTTCCACGACAGATTACAATGGGGTGTATAAAGGAAGATACATTGACTTTGAGGCAAAAGAAACAAAGAATAAGACGAGCTTCCCACTAAAGAACTTTCATGAACATCAGTTACTTCATATGCAGCACATCTTAGATCATGGTGGAATCTCGTTCGTCATCCTTCGTTTCTCTGCAACAGATGAGAGCTATTTATTCGACAGTTCTCACTTGATCACGTTTTGGAACGAACAGAGAGAAGGCAGAAAATCCATTCCGAAGGGTGAAATCGAGGAAAAAGGACATTCTATAAATATCGGGTATCAACCTCGGCTCCATTATTTACAAGTGGTAGATTCTGTCTATTTCTAGTCGTTCATAAATTGTCAAATGTCGTCGAATAATTGAACGTGTTCATTTTTTTATGAAGTTGAAAGGTTGGTAAAACAATGTCAAAAGATTACCGAAGCCGCATGGAACGCAGACAATCTAGTGATGGTTCCAAACCGGCAACTAAAACAAAAATTAAGAAACCTAGACGAGGACGTAACTGGAAGAAGACTCTGTTGATCCTTGCTCTTATATTAGGTGTTCTAGGACTGTTAACGATCGGCGTTATTGCCGCGACCTCTCCTAAATTAGATCCTAAGAAACTAGAAACACCAGTATCCTCTAAGATTATGGATATGAACGACGAAGAAGCAGCGCTCGTCGCAGGTGATGAAAAACGAATTCGTGTTAAAATCAACGAAATTCCAGAGCATGTACAAAATGCTTTTATCGCAACAGAAGATGTTCGTTTCCGTGAACATAGTGGTATTGACGTACGACGTATCGCAGGTGCCGCTTTCGCTAACGTTAGAGAAGGTTTTGGAGCAGAAGGTGCGAGTACGATTTCTCAGCAGGTTATTAAGAATACTGTTTTAACGAATGAAAAATCTCTTACACGAAAGATTCGTGAAGCATACCTTTCCGTTCAATTAGAACAGAAGTATTCTAAAGATCAAATTTTAGAGATGTATCTAAACAAAATTTTCTTTGGAAATAGAGCATTCGGAATCGCAACAGCATCAAAAGTATATTTTGACAAGGAAGTTGGCGAGCTTGAAGTGCAAGAAGCAGCTCTATTAGCTGGTCTACCAAAGGCACCAAGTTACTACAACCCGCTTGTAAATCCAAAAGAAGCTGAACATCGCCGTAACGTTGTTTTGAACCTAATGGCTCAGCATAAATTTATTACAAAAGAAGAAGCGGAAAAAGCGAAGAGCATCCCAGTAAAAGATATGATCGATGAAGGAAGTTTAAAAACCGAATCACGTCCATATGATGCTTATATCAAACAAGTAATTGATGATTTAAAAGATATTGAAGGACTTGAAGAAGCAGATATCTACTCATCTGGACTTAAAATCTATACGAACTTAGACACGAAAGCACAGCAAACGACTGAAGACGTATTAAGAGCTAAATTAGAGAATGAAAACAAAGTTCTTCAATCAGGTGTTGCTTTACTAGACACAAAGACAGGCGCCATTCGGGCAGTAGGAAGTGGCCGTGGAGATGAATTAAGTAACTATTTCTCTTCTAAAATAACTCGTCAGCCTGGTTCAACGATCAAACCGATCTTAGACTATGGTCCTGCGATCGAGAACAAAAAATGGAACACGGGTTATATCTTAAAAGATGAACCAGTAGAACTGAAAGACATCACGATCAACAACTTTAATGACCGAAACGTTGGCGACATCTCGATGCGTCAAGCGCTCGTAGAATCAAAAAACACGACTGCAGTTCGTGCGTTCCAAGAAGTTGGAGCTGAAGAAGCAACCGATTTTGCGAACAAGTTAGGATTTGACTTAGATCCTGACACTACGTATCCATCTTATGCAATTGGCGGTTTTGAAAAAGGTATCTCCCCTCTTACACTGGCTGGTGCTTATACATCATTCGGTAACGGAGGTATCTATTCAAAACCGACAACGATTCGTAAGGTTGAATTCCCTGATGGCCGCGTGATCGAAGTAGATTCAGAACCAAAAGCGGCTATGAAAGATTACACCGCATATATGATCACTGATATGCTAAAGGATGTTATGGATAGAGGTACTGGTCGTGAAGCAAACGTTAGCGGACTTAACTTAGCTGGTAAGACTGGTACGACAAACTATTCTAAAGACGACCGAAATAAATACGGCCTCCCTGATGGGGCAACGAAAGATGCTTGGATGGCCGGCTATACCCCTAGCTATACGGCTGCGGTATGGACTGGTTATGCAGATATGAAAGACGGTCTCTATCTTAACGACAATGAAGCGGATTATTCGAAGCAGATCTTCCGTGATATCATGAGCGAGTTAGATCATAAGAACACCGACTTCAAGAAGCCTAAATCCGTAACAGAAGTTGCGATGGAAAAAGGAACAGGTAAACGCGCAAGTGAGTTCACACCTGATTCTGAGAAAATCATCGAGCTTTTCGTTAAAGGATCTGACCTTCCTGGGATTAGTGATAGCTATGAAAAACCTTCTTCAATAGAGGGATTAGAAGCGAAATACAAAGAAGATAAAAACGAGATCGAAGTTAAATGGAAATATGGCAAGAAAAAAGGTGTAACGTTTAGAGTTCTTGCAAGCTATAACGATGGACCTATGCAGGAACGTGCAACGATCAACGATACGAAGTTCGTTGTTCCAGCACCTGCTCCTGGTAAATATTCGTTCCAAGTCATAGCAATCGATAGTGAGAACAACACAGAAAGTGACCCTGCTGGAACTTCGATTACGATCGAAGGCCCTGAAGGTGAAGAACCACCACCTGGTGAGGGTGAAGGTGAAGAGCCTGGTACCCCTCCTGGAGAAGAGCCTGGTACTGAGCCGCCAACAGAAGGCGAACCTGGTACTCCTCCAGATCAAGGAGGCGGTGAAGGTGATCAGCCGGGCACACCTCCAGGACAAGAGCCTGGAACTGAGCCACCAACAGAAGGTGAACCTGGTACAACCCCTACACCTCCTGGACAAGAGGGAAACAGACAACAAAACGGTGGAGGGCTCATCCCTCCTCTCAATCAATAAAGATTAAAAAATCCGTCAGCTGATTTTAGCTGGCGGATTTTTCTCTATTTGATGTTATATCGATCGATCAAATAGTTCCAAAATACAGGATAACCAAACGAAAGGTTCCAAAAGCTCACTCCTGCAAAGCCGTATTGGTCGACCACATCAAACTTGGCTCTCATGCTTCGAAGATCTTCAAACCATACCACATGCTCTTTTTTCTGTTTATCCCAATAACGGTAATATGGAGCTTCATCTTTTCTGGAGTATTTAATCGCAGCCTGCCGCTTTCCTGCAAGTTGTGTAGCTTGAACCGGATTCAATGCTTTCGCAAACTCACCACCCGGTTTATACGGTAACGTCCAATCATAGCCGTAGAGATTGATGCCCATCAGGATTTTCTTTGGATCGATCACACTCACTGCATAGTCGAGCACCTTTTTTACAGATGGAAGCGGACTGACGGCCATCGGCGGTCCCCCGCTATATCCCCACTCGTACGTCATCAGAATCACATAATCGACGATCTCACCGTGTGCTTTGTAATCATGCGATTCGTACCACTCTCCTTCTTGTGTGCCTGAGATCTTTGGTGCTACCGCGGTCATGACGATGAAATTTTCTTGATGCATCTTCTCTGTGAGCGTTCTTAGGAACTGATTGTATGCTTCTTTGTTTTGTTTACCTAAGAACTCAAAGTCCACCGAGATGCCTTCATACCCTTTTTGCTTCATGATTCGTAAGGATTCGTTTATTACTTTATCAGTAATCTCTTTTTTCGTTAGAATCGCTGTTCCGACTTCTTCACTAAACTCTCCGTCTTTTATGTTGGTGATCGCCATGATCGGGCGCACGTTTTTATTTTTAGCATCTTTTAAGAACTCGGAATCATTTAGTGGTTTGAATATGCCTTTCTCGTTCACTTCATAGCTAAAAAGCGTAATGTACGTCAGCGCTCTTGCGGCCGCATCAAAATTGGCTTGGGCTTTCGGATTAGGTTCTGCAAACGCGTTCGTGACGATCGTTTTCTTCGTACGCTGTGGAACGTTCAGTTGCATTCCTGGCCGGAGGTTGCTGTCTGTTACACCGGGATTTGCCTGCTGAAGCTGTGCGACAGATATACCGATCCTGTTTCCGATCTCCTCTAATGAATCACCAGGCTGAACGGTATACGTAAACGGTGTTGGAATAAAAAGTGTCTGTCCTACTGTTAGCACGTCTTTTTCTGACAATCTGTTAACCGTAGCGAGCTCCTGCCACGGCAATTTATAGTACTGCGAAAGTCTCCAAAGAGAATCGCCCCGTTTCACCACATGAATCTGCATGATACCCCTCCTAAAAAACGTCTCATGTCATCATCATATGTCCAAGTGTCTTGTCCTTATGTACTGCGCTTTTTTAATATGACACTTTTCTTTTCCCACTCAGAAAATAACTCACTGAGTTGTATGTAAGATTGATAGTGATCCGGCTGATCTTCAATGAACGTAAGCCGCTCGATCGCATTCACAGGTAAGTGCTTAAATTCCTTTAAATCGTTTTTATAATTCATCAAAACATCAGGCTGCACGCCATTTCCCATATAGATCGTTTTCAAAAGCTGTTGTAAGAAGTATTTCATTGGTTCTTTTGCTTGTTGTTTGTTACGATTCTTAAAGTGTAACGCAATTTCTTTTGACTTCTCTTTCCACTCTATAAAAATGTTTTCTATTTTCTCATTCATTTAGAACGCCTCCGCTTTTTATCCAAAAAAAAGAGCTTATCAAAAGATAATCTCTTATCTAAAGTTATTGTACCTCTTTAAAAGAGTGTATTCCAAGTGGCTTGTCCGACGATTCCATCTACAGCTAAACCTTTTCTTTTTTGATAAGCTTTTACTGCAGATTCCGTTTGTGCGCCAAAGATGCCATCCGCCGTAATATTTAATGCACGTTGTATTCGGCTTACATTGCTTGAGTCAGTTGAACCTCTTTTGATGACATAGCCCGGATACGGTACAACAGCGCTTCCGTTAGAACTTCCAGGCTTTGGTTTTGTCGGCTGTGATGGTTTTGCCGGCTGCTTTAACACAGCATCTAACTTATTTAACGTGTTCGGTCCAGCGATTCCATCAACTGCTAGTTTGTATTTTCTTTGGAAAGCTCTCACGGCGTTTTCTGTATTTGGACCATATATCCCATCTGCTACAAGCGAGTAACCCGCTCGTTTTAGTTTGTTCTGCAGATCTCTAACTCTTTGACCAGTGTCACCACTTCTTAAAATACTAGTGTTAGCTCCTGGTATTGGTTTTGGTGTAGGTTTTGGTGCTGGTGTTGGGATTGCTTGATTGGATATGGAATTCTCTACATCTTTTAGGAACTGATTATATGTGATTCCATACCGATTCAATGCGTTATCTGGATCTGTTCTTCGCCCTGGATCTAATTGTTTGTGGCTTGCTATCTTTTCTTGTGGTCTCCAGTTATATCTTTTACAAAGATAACCCCAGAACCAGACGTAACGTTTATACGCCTCTTGAAAATTGATGTCGCCTCCCCAGCAGAGTTCCACGCCGATCGCTGCATCATTCGATTCTCGACCAAAACGCAGGTTGTCCAATCGTGTTCCATATTGAACATGATACGCTTTTTCATCGAGCGGTATGATCACAAGGATCTCTTTATCATCTATAAAAACATGTGCACTCGCACTCGGTTGTTGGTTGTTAAAATAGTTTCGGTTGTTTCGGGCGGAAGTCCCAGGGTTTCCCGTATCGTGAGCGACTCCGAAGAATGGCCCGTCAAGCTTCGTACCCGGTCTTGCATTACCTAACTTAATATAGTCATATGTGATTGAATATGACACAAAAACATCACTCCTTTCTATATGGTATGTAGAAAGAAAGTGATTGCTTGTACATATGGGATTATTTATGCAGATTTTCATACGATTTGTTGGTTGAGGGGGAAATTCGGCTGCTTAGTCCTTGTGGCATGGATGTGATGTTTTCTAATGACAATATAAAAAACCGTAACTACACTGGTGGTTACGGTTCTAAGCTATCTTTTTTGTGACAGCTTCTTCTTCTCTTTTTGGTTCATCCGCTTCTTACCTTCTCGGCAGATGGAGAGGAGTGGACACTCTGGGCAGTTTGGATTTTGTGCTTTGCAGTGATATCTTCCAAAAAAGATCAAACGGTGATGAGTTGCGCCCCAAAGCGATTTTGGAATCTTCTTCATCAATGTTTCTTCTACCTGCAGAACAGAGTCTTTCCATTTACAAATGCCTAGCCTCTTCGAAACCCGTTCAACGTGCGTATCAACAGCGATAGCAGGAACGCCATATGCTACAGACACTACCACGTTTGCTGTTTTTCGCCCTACCCCCGGCAGCTTCGTCAGTTCATCTCGATCTTTCGGGATCTCTCCTCCGTATTCGTTCAAAACGAGTTCACTCAACTTTTGAATGTTCTTCGCCTTGTTTCGGTATAGACCGATCGATCTGATATCATCCTGCAGCTCTTCTATCGTTACGTCCAAATAATCTTGCGGCGTCTTATATTTTTCAAAAAGCTTCGGTGTGACTTTATTAACGAGCGCATCTGTACATTGAGCAGACAGCAGCACCGCGATCGTAAGCTCGAATGGGTTCGAGTGATGAAGTTCGCAATGAGCGTCCGGAAACATATCCTCGATCTGCTCTAAGCAAAATTGAATCTGTGCTTTGTTTAACACGTGTACGTTACCTCCTGTTATAAAAAAAGAAAGACCTTAGAATAATAAGGCCTTTTCATGTATTACGATTCCAGCCAGTTGTATTGGGGTCGTTTGATACCTGTATCGTTTCTCGGTTGTTCTTGTTTACCTGTTCTTTGCAGTTGTCTCACTCTGAATTTTTCACCGTACGTTTTTGCAGCTTCAGGACTGTTAATGCCGTTCTTCTTCCATTCGAATAAAATACGATCAATATATCGGAAGTTCAGCTTTCCAGATAAAACGGACTCTTTTAATGCAGAGAGAATTAATTCTGGAGACTGTTGATCCTCGTCCATCCAAATTTTAAGCGTTTCAAGCTCCATTGGAGATAAAGGACGACCGAACTCTTTTTCAAAACGAACAAACACGTTCTGTTCCTGATGCTCCTTATGTACCTCTTTTTGGACCTGCTCTTCTTCTTTTAAACTTTGAAGAAGTCTGTTCCAAAGCGGCTGAAGCGTATAAGCCTCAAAATAGACGCCTTTTTCTTTATCTTCGAACTGATCCATGCCGAGCACGCCTCTGCCGATCAACGACCGCAGCATAGCAGACACTTCATCACTTGAAGCTGACATCCGTTCAGATAGCTCAACAGGAGTCGGAAAGTAGTTTCCTGATTCTATAAAAACATGAAGCTGTATAAACAACATGCATTCGTTATCGGATAGGCCGATCTTTTTGTACGTTTTGATTAACATATTAGGGATGCTGACCGATCCTTCAGCCATCCATCGTTCAAATAAATTACCGTTCATCACTAAAACACCTCTTGCTACATTATAGCATATAAAACTCGCTTTTTTATTTTCGCTGTACTGGTGAATGTTGAGAAAAAAGTAGTTTTGGACGTGATGAGCTAAGACTAGGAGCTTGTCGAAATTTGCAGAACCGCCTTTATTTTCTTTTTTTGACTTAATTGGTTCCGATTTTAACTTAATTTTTTCATTTTAGACTTAATCGCGTCCGAAAACGACTTAATTCTTCCTCAAAACGACTTAATTGCACGTTTTTCCCCACACTTAAAACACCACCTAAAACAATAAAAAAATCTCCCCGCATAACAGGGAGATTTTAAAGATTATTAAGGATATAGACGGTTCAATAGACGTGGGAATGGAATCGTTTCACGAACGTGCTCCGCTCCAGAGATCCATGCTACTGTACGCTCTAATCCAAGACCGAATCCTGAATGAGGAACGCTTCCGTATTTTCTAAGTTCTAGGTACCATTTGTAAGCATCATCTGTTAATCCGTGCTCTTCATAACGCTGCTCCATAAGCGCAAGGTCGTCGATACGTTGGCTTCCACCGATGATCTCTCCATATCCTTCTGGAGCGATTAAGTCTGCACAAAGTACAACATCTTCACGGTTCGGGTCTGGCTTCATGTAGAACGCTTTGATGTCTTTCGGATAGTTTGTGATGAAAACTGGTTTATCGAAGCTTTCCGCGATCGCTGTTTCGTGCGGCGCACCGAAGTCATCTCCCCAGTCGATATCGTCAAACCCTTTTTCTTTTAGCATCTTGATTGCATCGTCATAAGAAACGCGAGGGAAAGGCGCTTTTACGTTCTCTAGTTTAGAGATGTCACGTCCAAGTGTCTTCAACTCGTTCTCACAGCGTGAGATCACAGATTGAACGATGTGTGAGATGAACTGCTCTTGAATCTCAAGAGATTCTTCGTGTTCAACGAAAGCCATCTCAGGCTCGATCATCCAGAACTCGATCAAGTGACGGCGAGTCTTCGATTTTTCTGCGCGGAAAGTCGGACCGAACGAGTACACTTTTCCAAGTGCCATCGCTGCCGCTTCCATGTAAAGTTGTCCACTTTGTGAAAGATACGCATCTTCTTCAAAGTACTTCGTATGGAACAAGGATGTTGTTCCTTCAGCAGAACTTCCTGTAAGGATCGGAGGATCTACTTTTGCAAAATCGTTGTTATAGAAGAACTCGTTCACCGCATGAATGATCTCGTTACGGATCTTTAAGATCGCGTGCTGACGCTTAGAACGGATCCAAAGGTGACGGTGGTCCATCAAGAACTCTGTTCCGTGTTCTTTCGGTGTGATCGGGTAGTCTACCGCTTGATGAAGCACTTCAACATCTGTTACTTCAAGTTCTACACCAAGAGCTGAACGCTCGTCTTCTTTAACCGTACCCGTTACGTAAAGACTGGATTCTTGCGTAAGTCCTTTTGCTTTTGCAAAGATCTCATCACCAACTTCACTCTTTACGACAACTCCTTGCACGAATCCAGATCCATCGCGAAGCTGTAAGAAAGCGATCTTACCTGAAGAACGCTTATTAGAGAGCCAAGCACCGATCTTTACGGTCTCGCCTACGTGTTCACTAAGCTTTTTAATCGTTGTTTTCACTACATGTACCTCCACTGTACGTTATCAAATATCTACCAAAAAAAATTATGAAGGAGAACTTTCTAAAAATCAATCATTACTTGCGTTTTGAGTTGATAAAACGTTCGATGCGATCCAACGCTTCCATGATCGTATCAAGGCTCGTTGCATAAGAAAGTCTCACGTTATCTGGCGCACCAAATCCTGAACCTGGAACTAACGCCACTTTTTCTTCTTCTAAAAGAGCTTCTACCCACTCATCAACAGAGTTAAATCCTGTCATACTTACCGCTTCTGTTGCGTTCGGGAACAGATAGAACGCACCGTTCGGTTTTACACATGTGATGCCAGGAATCGTAATCAGACGGTCGTACACTTTGTTCATACGCTCTTCAAACGCTTGACGCATCTCTTCAACCGGTTCTTGTGTACCGTTATAAGCTGCAAGTGCGCCGTGCTGAGATGTTGTTGTCGGATTTGATGTACTATGGCTGTCTAGGTTCGTCATCGCTTTGATGATCTTAGCGTCACCTGCTGCAAAACCGATTCTCCAGCCTGTCATCGCATGTGATTTAGAGAGACCGTTGATGATGATCGTCTGTTTCTTCAGTTCAGGTGATAGTTCAGCGATCGACGTGTGCTTCACTCCGCCATAAACGAGCTTTTCATAGATTTCATCAGACACGATCAACACATCATGCTCTAGACAAACTTCACCGATTGCGCGCAATTCATCTGCTGAATACAGAGATCCGGTCGGATTGCTTGGTGAGTTTAGAATCAGTGCCTTCGTTTGTTCTGTGATCGATTTTTTTAAGTCTTCTGCCGTGATCTTGAAACCATTCTCTTCTTTTCCTTCTAAGTAAACTGGCGTCCCGTCTGCAAGTTTCACCTGTTCAGGGTAGCTCACCCAATACGGAATCGGGATGATCACTTCGTCTCCTTCATCAATGATCGCTTGGAACAGAGAATACAACGAATGTTTCGCTCCTGTACTAACGATGATCTCAGACGTTTCATACGTTAATCCTTGATCTTGCTTCAACTTGTTCACGATTGCTTTTTTCAATGATAAAAGTCCACCAGAAGCCGTATATTTTGTGTGTCCTTCTTTCATAGACTCATAAGCCGCTTCAATAATATGTATCGGTGTATTAAAGTCAGGTTCACCTGCACCTAGTGCGATTACATCGTGCCCTTCTGCCTTTAATTGGTTTGCTTTTGCTGTGATTGCCAGAGTTGTTGAAGGAGTTAATGCCTCCACACGTTTTGCAAGCTTCATACTACTAAATCCCTCCACTTTTTTATTCAACTGATTTCTATTGATCTGATTCTTTCAGACGATAGATCTCGTATCGCTCACCTGTTTCAAAATAACCGTAAAAATACGTGTAGCGATCCTTCGTGTCATAATAGACCACTTCCCACAATGGAATGCCATCTTCCATGCCTAAACGGCTGTCGACGATTGTCTTCGCATCGTGGTTCTGTTTCACATAATTCAGGATCTGTTTCTCTGAAAGCCCTTCTTTCGCGTTCAAAGAGGTTACCTTTTTGTCTTTATCGACCCAGACGATCTTGTTTGTGCCTTTTTTGTTCTTGCCTTCTACTACATAATACGTCTCGTTCTTATAAAAGTGATCCACATTCGTAATAGAAACTAGATCCTCTTCTTTCTTTGCGATCTCAACCGCTTCTGCTTCTTTCTTAGCGGGCTTTGCTTGAACACCATTAAAAAGATAATAAGCTTGCCAGCTTGCTAAGATTAGAATGCCAATAACAACAAGTATCCACTTTTTTCCCATATTTAAGCCTTCCTATGTGCGATAGATCGTAAAAATCATCTTATTTTTATTATCGTCATCTAACGCGAGCCCAAACATTAAATCTTGATGCTTTAATGTTTTGTTCAGTTCAGATACTACTTTATACAAGTCACTCGACTTGTCCACCTTTAGCGTCGAAAGAACTTCAATTTTGCTTTCCACGGTTCTTCCTCCTCTGACATCAATCTTTTCCTTGTTTACTATAGCAGAAAATCAGCGAAAAAGGTACTTTAGAATCCTTTAATAAGAAGGAAAAGTGACTTTGATTTCTGCTAACTTTGTAAACTAGCTTCCTAAATCAAGAGGTAAACAAAAATAAACCGACCATATATAAAATATGGTCGGTCACAAATAGAAAGTATCATTTTTTTGAATGGATTTTTACATTTACCGGAGTTATATCAAGATTTACATTCACGAAAGAATAATCGTCTTTCTGTCCGTCCGTATATCCCCAATAACCTTCTGTTTCATCAGTCTTACTAAAATTTAACTCAAATCCTCTTCCGTTATTAAAACTGTAGCTTTTTACATTCTCCGCTCCAGCATTATCAACTAGATTGTAAGAGATGAATTTGTTTAACACGCCGTGACCACTCAATACACCAGAATGAGGCGGAACGATATGTTCGTAATACTCGTAACCTTTCGTGCTTTCTTTCTTCTCGTTAATGGTTATGTTCTTCGTTTTTAGATCGAGCAAGTCTCCCTGATTGATCCACGATAGTTTAATATTCTTGAATTGACTTTGACCAAGATCTGGACTTTTTAGCTGTTGAGACATATCGACTAACGTTACGCCACCTCTTCCAACAACCTCAGCTTTTTTCTCTTCGTTATATATGACAAGAGCGGTGTCTTCATCTATACCATATGATAAATTCTTAGGTTCACCTTTTTCATCTGCTACCGCGATCAAGCGTCCAAGACGTGCTTTGTTATCAAAGTGCTGATCAATGATGCCGTGTTCAAAAAAACCGAGCCCTCGTTCTAGATAACCTGGTCCTCCCTCTTGTTGCAGCATTCCGTCATACGTATTCGTAAATCCGGATGCTAGTGTATCATGACTGCCTCCACCGGCAATCATTACTTCACTCATTATCGCTGCCCCAGCACTCGTCCCACCAAGCACTGCTCCGTTTCTATACGTCTTCCAGATCGCGTTCAATACTTTTGAATTTGTTCCGTTCTTGTTCAATAACGAAGCTGTGATCTTTGTCTGATCTCCACCTACAAACCAAATCGCATCTAATTCCTCAACATTTTCTGCGAGTTCTTGATCGTTCTTATTTAAATCAGCCCATTTTGATTCATCGTCCGGTGTTTTTTTGTCGTCAGTTACAGCGAGTGGAAGAATCTCTATATTTTCTGAAGGCATCCCGAATCGGACGAGGTCTTCTTTAAACGCCTTAGATGAAGATAAACTTGAGCTTGCAGCAGGTATGATCCCAACTCTGGAATCTTCTTTTTGTTTTGCAAGATCAATGAACTTATTATATACGTCAAAATTACTGCTTCCTAAAGAACCTCCAGCAATCAACAGGTTTCCTTTAATCGGTTTCGAGCGATCGATGATTGGTGGTATAAACGAAGACTTTTTGTACTCAGTAAACGCATTCGTATTCTTTTTGAAACTTACCCTTTTAGGGGCTACGTCGAAGGCAACGTTTGTAAATGAATAGTCATCTTTATGTCCGTCCTTATAACCCCAATAACCTTTTGTGTTTTCCGTTTTTCTAAAAGTAAGCTGAAATCCTTCACCTTTAGAATCGTACAAATAACTTTTCACAGTATCAGTTGTCCTATTATCGATCAGAGAATACGAGAGATATTCTTTCAACCTTCCGTAAGAAGTAAAAACTCCTGTTGCATCAAGTGGCTTGAATTCGTAGTACTCATATTCGTTCGTCTCATCTTTATGGTCGCTAATGAAAAATTCTTTAGTAGAAACATTTAAGGTATCACCAGACACGAGATGGCTGATATAAACATCTTGAAAATGAGCTTTATCAGAATCAGTCACCTTCACTTTACTAACATCAACAACAGATACACCGCTTCTACCGACGATCTTGACTGTTTTTTGTTTGTTGTTCACGATAAGAGCTGTATCTTCATCTACACCATAAGCAAATTGTTTCTTTGATTTTTCTTTTAGAGCTGTCATCACCAATCTACCAAGACGTGCACGTTCATCAAAATGCTGATCTACGATGCCATACTTAAAGAATCCGAGCCCTTTTTCAAGATGCACGGGTTCGTATTCCTTACTTGAATTCAGTTTGCTCTTCCTAACAAATTCATTGTTTAGTGCACCTAAGCTGTCACCACCTGTAATCATCACTTCGCTCATAACGGCTGCTCCAGCGCTCGTACCTCCAATGACACCGCCTTCTTTATACATCTTCCAAATCCCGTCTAATGCTTTCGTCCGATGCCCGTTCGATTTAACTAATGTATCTGTAATTCGAAGCTGATCTCCACCAACAAACCAGATTGCACTATAATTCTCAATCTTTTTGGCTATTTTTTTGTTGTTTGCGTTTTTTTTCCATTTCGATTCATCTTCTGGTGTACCGCTGAAATCTCGATTTGCTAGAGGAACGATCTCGATCTGATGTTCATGTAAACCATATGTAATGAGATCTGCTTTAAAGCTTTGTGAAGATTTTAAGGAACTACTTGCTGCAGGTATGATTCCGATTTTTGCCTTCTTCTTCCCACCAGCTAAAGTGATAAATTCGTTATACACTTCCTTATTGCTATTGCCTAATGCTCCACCCGCAATCACGAGGTTCCCTTTCCAATCCTCCTTGTTTTTAGCGAAGCTCATTGATGGTAGCGTCAGTGATAAACCAAGCGTCATGGCCAACGTCACAGACATCCATTTTTTGTTCAAGATATTAGTTCTCCTCCATTCACATTGATCTATCTCTTTAAAAAAACAGCTCTTTAAAGAAGATCTATCATAATTTTGAAAATTCAATATTCTTATTGCAAGATACGTGCCAAAAAAAGATAGCTTGTCTTTCAACAAATTAGCGATGAATCAAACTGATTTGGTTATTATTAGGATTTATAAAACACCATAAAACACCCAAATGTACTTATGAAAACTAAACTTGTGTACGATTTTGTTTTCAAATAAAAAATCACCTCTTTTAGAAAGAGGTGACTGCTTTTAAAAGTTAATAGCTACAAATACTTTTTAAAACCTTTACTGACCGATCCATCAAAGCCTTCTCTTTCAAAAAACTGATGAGCTCTGTCTCGCTTTGTGCTACTCAAGAGCATGATTCTGTGACAGTCCATCGAACGGCAATAATCTTCAGCATGTTGTAAAAGTTTTCTCCCTATATTCCTACCACGAAAACACTCATGTACGATAATATTTTCAATCACTCCATATGGACGAAAACCATGCAAGGCTTGAAGGCATATGTTTAACGTCATCGTTCCCAATAATCCTTCATCATCTTCTTAAACAAACAAAAAATTGTAGTGAGCCTTCTTGATCACTTCAATCTGTTCTTCTCTGACATTCATCTTTTTACTTTTTGGCACTAACATTCAGTAAAGTTCGAACAATTCATCTTTATCCCTTTTTTCAGCCTCACGAATCATACAGGATACTCCTTCTATACATTTATGATGTATTTGATTCGTTAAAGGGAGAAAGATGTCCTCCTATCCTCACCTTTTTTGCATGAAACAAAAATGGAGGGTAAAGAAAAAAAGAAGAAGCAAAAAACCTGCTTCTTCTTTCAGCTTATTCCATCCACTCATCCAGTTCTGACACGAGTTCATCGATCGGTTTGATCGATACCGGTAGTTTTGGCAGCGATTGAATGAAGGATTTTCCGTATCTCGTCTCGATCATTCTTCGGTCGAACACGAATACGGCTCCTTTATCTCGGCTGCTTCTTACCAATCGGCCGAATCCTTGCTTAAAACGAATGATCGCTTGCGGAAGGGAAAGATCATAGAACGGATTTCCGCCTTCTACTTTCAACTTCTCGCTTTTCGCGGCCATCACAGGCTGATCTGGCGGTGTAAACGGCAATCGTATAATCACGAGGCAGGAAAGATCATCACCCGGAATATCGATTCCCTCCCAAAAACTGTTCGTCCCAAACAGGATGCTGTTATCAAAACGCTGGAAGTTCTTTGTAAGACGCGCCCGGCTTCCAGAGTCAACGCCTTGCGCGATCAATACGAACTCTTCGGCATCCATCAAGCTTTTGAACGCTCCGTGTGTCTCTCGCAACATCTCGTAAGAAGTGAACAGAACGAGCATACGCCCTTTCGTTACTTTTGCGATCTCGTAGAGAGAAGACGAGATTTTTTTAACGAACGTTTTCTGATCCACTTCATTAATGAGCGGAATGTCTGTAGGCACCATCAACTTCGCTTGTTTTTCATATTGAAACGGTGAAGGCAGCTGTGCGCTGATCGGACCAAAGTCTAATAGTCCAAGCCTCTCACTCAAGTAACGGAAACTGTTCTTTACACTCATCGTCGCAGAAGTGAGTACAACCGAGCTCTTCTTACCAAAGAACTTATCAGCTAGAATCTGATCGATTTCAACAGGCTTCGCAAAGAGTGTAACCGCATGTCTTGGTCCTTTTGACTCTGCTTCCATCCAATACACTTCTTCAGATAACGGACAAGTCAATAAGTGATGAAGATCTGTCATCTCGTCCTGCAGATCGTTTAAGATGCCTTCTAGGTCGACTAAGAAACCTTTTTGCTGAACCGTTAGATGTTCTTCGTATTGATCAAAGCTCTTCAAAACACGTTTTACAGGCTTCACAAGATCACCCATAAACTGACGTGCCCGTGCTTCCATCTCTAGAACTGGTTCCCAAGCGGCAGCCTCGATATCTTCTTTCGTATAACGAAGCGTTAATTTCGTCAACTCAGTTGAGCGAGACGATTTGGCTTTGCGTAGACAGATCGTCTTAATCTGCTTGAAGATCTCATCAAGCTCGTTCTTCACATCAGAAAATAGTGAATCCCAATTAGCAAGATGATGTTCGTATTTTGGAACTTCAAGAAGATCACAGATCTCTCTGAACGTATTCATCATGCCATCTCCATCCGTCTGAGATAGACGGTCTAGGAGCTTAACGAATGAAAAATAATCTGTTTCTTTTCCAAAATGATCGCTTACGACTTCTTCCACATGGTGAGCCTCATCCAAGACCACTTCTTTATATGCTGGCAACAGTTGATTATCAGACTTCAAGTCGGTAAACAACAACGCATGATTCGTGATCACAAGGTCTGATTCATGAGCGGCTCTTCGCTGCTTGTGATAATAACATCTGGAGAACCAAGGACATCTATGGTTCAAGCAAGAATTGGCATCACTTTTAACCGTGTTCCAAAACAGCTTTCCGCCTGACGCCATCGACAGCTCTTCTACGTCGCCCGTCTCTGTTTCTGTTAGCCAGACGATCAGTTGTGCTTTTGTGAAGTTCATATCGTAATTATCATCGTGATGATCCATTAGCGTATGTTCAAATTTTCTTAAACACAGATAATGGTTTCTTCCTTTAAGAAGAGTCGCTGTAAAATCAAAAGGCATAATTCTTTTCAACAGCGGAACATCGCGTTCTAACAGCTGTTGCTGAAGCTGGACGGTATGTGTAGAAACGACAAGCGGTCGGTCTTTTTCCTTCGCATGCCGAATACCCGGTATGAGATATCCGAGCGATTTTCCTACACCCGTTCCCGCCTCTATCACAAGGTGCTGATTGGTATGAAGTGCTTCGTCAACGAGTTCGACCATTCTCTGCTGACTTTTCCGCACTTCGTAATGCTGCATATGTTGCTGAAGCTGATCATGAACCTCTTCATCTTTAAACTCTGTAAAATCATCATCTGAAGATTGTACAAAATCCGGTCTCTTTTTTAGAGCGAGTTTTCGGAAAAAATCAAACGTCTCTTCATCTGCTAAAAAAGCTGACTTCTCCGCGATCATATCACCTACGATGCTTTCTAAAGAACTCTGCAGTTTCTTTAGAAAAGGTGTGAGCCTCTCGAGTGTTGCGAGTGGGAGATTTTCTAGCTTTTCTAATAGATGAATCAAGAGTCTTGCAGTTACTTCTGCATCACTGTCAGCTTGATGCGGGTTAAGGTGTTCTAATCCTAAATAATCAGCAAGCATCCCTAGCTGGTAGCCATCTGCTCCTAAAAGAAGCAGTCTTGACATCTCAACTGTATCGATCAGCGGCATGGATAGCCGCGAATAGCCAGCATGGTCGAGTTCACCTTGCAGAAACGAATAATCAAACATCACATTATGGGCAACAAAATAAGCTCCTTCTAACATCTGAAGGAGCTTTGGTGCCACTTCTTCAAACAACGGGGCATCTTTCACCATTTCATCGTTGATGCCCGTCAATTGCTCAATAAATGGGGGGATGGGAACGCCTGGCTGGATGAACGTAGAGAATCTGTCCGTTATCTTTCCTGCCTCAACGGCGACCGCACCGATCTGGATAATTCGGTCTCCTTTTGCTGCTGAATTTCCTGTTGTTTCAAAATCGATAACGACAAATCGCCGTGTCATAGCCTTCACCTCATTCCCCTGTGGCTTGTTTTATATCGAATTAATAAATAGTAGCCTCAGGTTCAACTCCGAGCATCTCTTGTACACGATTGTTCTTATCCATAATCGCAACTTTCGGTACATGATGTCTTGCTTCGGTCTCATCATACATTCCGTAGGAAATAACAATAACAACATCCCCTTCTTGCACGAGACGTGCTGCAGCGCCATTTAAGCACATCACACCAGAACCTCGTTTTCCAGGGATAATATACGTTTCAAAACGTGCGCCATTATTATTATTTACAATTTGAACTTTTTCGTTCGGAATCATATCAACAGCATCCAAAATATCTTCATCGATCGTGATGCTGCCAACATAGTTTAAATTAGATTCAGTCACCGTAGCACGGTGGATCTTACCCTTCATTAACGTACGGAACATGTTTCTTCCTCGCTTTCTAGTCTACTTAAAATGTTGTCTAAGATGACATTATCAATCAAACGCGCTTTGCTGAACTTTACAGCTACAGCAATGATCAACTTTTTTGATTCTGGTGTAGGAGGAAGAAGTTCAGGATACGAAAGAATCTTGCAATAATCTACAATACCGCTCGTATGTTCCTCCAAGTATTTTATCATCTTTTGTTCGGTCTCACCACTATCACCCTCTAAAAGCCATTTTTTCGCTTTTACAAGAGATTCACTCAGATGAGCCGCTTCTTTTCTTTCCGTGTCATTGAGATACACGTTTCTAGAACTCATCGCAAGACCGTCAGCCTCACGCTTTGTCTCACACCCGATCACTTTTATTGGGAAGTTAAAGTCTTCAACAAGACCTTCAATGACAGCTACTTGCTGCGCATCTTTCAACCCAAAATAAGCGAAATCTGGAGACACGATATGAAACAGCTTTGTGAGTACTGTCGCCACACCATCGAAGTGTCCTACTCGACTTTCCCCACAAAGCGCATCCACTCGTTTGTTTACAGAAACAGTTACGACGGATTCGTGAGGGTACATCTCTTTCGTATCCGGAAAAAATAATACATCTGCTCCAGCTTTCAATGCCAATTTCTGATCACGATCAAGGTCACGAGGATATCTGTCAAAATCTTCGTTCGGTCCAAATTGCAGCGGATTAACAAAGATACTGACAACAATCACATCAGATTCTTTCTTCGCGCGTTCGATCAGTGATAGATGGCCGTCATGAAGATAGCCCATCGTTGGTACGAATCCTATCACTTTTCCCGCTCTTTTTTCTTCAGAGATCCATTTTTGCATGTCTTTAATAGAATTGATCTGTTTCACGATTGAACTCCTCCGTACAGAGAATGAAGCGTTTCAGCCTTCATATTAAAACTGTGGCTTTCTTCCGGAAATTGCTGTTTTCTTACGTCTTCTTTATATTGTAAAAGTCCTTCTACCATAACATCCTTCACGTTTCCGTACGTTTTCACAAACTTCGGTACATGGTGAAAACCATAGCCGATCATATCGTGGTAGACGAGGACCTGCCCATCTGTATGTTTACCTGCACCTATTCCGATAACAGGAATTCTTAGTTTTTTTGTTACGATCTCAGCCAACTGCTGCGGAACACATTCCAAAACGATCGCGAACGCACCAGCTTTTTCAAGCAACAAACTCTCTTCGATGAGTCGCTCTGCATCTCTTTCTTCCTTTCCTTGAACACCATAACCGCCCATCACACCTACCATCTGAGGTGTTAGACCAAGGTGTCCCATGACAGGAACTCCAGCGTCAGTCAACCGTTCAACCGTCTGAACAATCTGTTTTCCGCCTTCTACTTTGACTGCAGAAGCACCGCTTTCTTGAAGAATTCTACGCGCGTTGTTCAGCGTTTCATCAATCGAGCCGTGATACGTCATAAACGGCATATCCGTCACGATAAACGTGTTCGGCGCGCCGCGCTTTACCGCTTTTGTATGATGGATCATATCTTCCATCGTAACAGGTATCGTTGAATCATAGCCAAGCACGACCATGCCAAGAGAATCTCCGACTAACAAAAGATCCATCTCCGCTTTTTCACAGATAACCCCAGTCGGGTAATCATAAGCCGTTACCATCGTGATCTTTTCGCCATCTCTCTTCATCTTAAGAAAACTTTTCGTCGTTTTCATCATAAAGCCTCCCTGTTTTTTGTTAGGCTTTTTCCATAAGCAGTTGTTTTTAAATTTTTTGTTATTGTTAAGTTCTTTCTAAAGATTATTGCTATTTGAAACTTAATCCTCATTGCAAGTTGATTGTAGCGGAAGGTTGCCGACTCCTGCGGGACGAGCGGACAGGTGAGACCCTTAATGGCGCGAAGCGGCAAGGGGCTCACCGGTCGCCCCGCGGAAAGCGAGCAACCTGAAGCGGAAATCAACATCTCTCAAAAACAACAGTGCATTACAGAAATTGCCTCTAACAGGGCCAGAAGTGCAAAAAACCTTCTTTCCAATAGAGGAAGAAGGCATAGGAAAAATCCTAGACTTTTATTGTTTGCTCCCTCTGTCCCGGTCCTAAATTTGGATCTAGGCAGATATAAGGTTTGTGGTCAAAACTAGACAAGATTAGTGCAGTTCCACATGGATACCGCCTACAACTTTATTTTATCACGGACTTTCCTCAAGTAGAAGGAAATTCGATATCTGCTGAATAGATGGAGTGTACGACACCATTGTCATCTTCTAAAAGCAAAACACCTTCTTCAGTGATTCCTTTGGCATAACCCGTGATCGCCCCTGTTATGGATCTTGCTGTAATTCGTTTACCTAAACTGAACGCACGGGATTCCCATAATAGCTTGATAACACCAAACCCGTTTTCAAGATATTGATGGTACAAAGCTTCGATCTCTTGAAGAAGAACCCCAACCACTTCAGCTCGCTTGAATGATTGCCCGCTTTCAATCGCTAGACTTGTAGCGATCTCGCTGATCTCATCTGAAAAGTGCTGTCGTTCTTGATTCACATTGATCCCGATCCCAACAATTACCGAGTGAATAGAATCTGCTTCTGCTTGTAGTTCTGTTAAGATGCCAGCTGACTTTTTACCGCTGATCAAAATGTCGTTCGGCCATTTAATCGCTGCTTCAATGCCTGATACTTTTTCGATCGCTTTTGAGACAGCTACCGCGATAAGCAATGTAAGCTGAGGCGCTTTTTGAAGTGGAATGTTAGGCTTTAAGATCAAGCTCATCCAAACTCCTGTCCCCTTAGGAGATTGCCACGCTCTCCCTAGCCGTCCTCTGCCACCGGTCTGTTCGTCAGCGAGTACGATGCTTCCTTCGACCGCGCCATCTCTAGCAAGAGCATGTGCGATCTCTTGTGTACTTTTTACAGATTCTCTGTACGTAATCTTCTTTCCGAATGTGCCGTCACCCGTAAATAATGACACTTCTTCAGCAGTTACAGCATCAGGAGACGTGATCAAACGGTATCCTCTCTTCTGAACGGCTTCGATCGTGTAGCCGTTCTTACGAAGTTCTGAAATGTGTTTCCAGATCGCGGTTCTCGAACAATCCAGCCTGTTGCTGATCTCTTGACCTGAAACAAACTTTCCTTCTTGTTCTGTAAGCATGTGCAACAGTGCTTCTTTCATCATGGCTCCCACCTTTTTACCCAATCCTTTAGTACGGATGAGCTGAGGGCTAGTTCTCCCTCAACGATTTTTTTCTCCATCTCTTCTAAAAGCTTCCCCAACCAAATTCCAGGTTTTCGTTGTGTGATCTCTGATATTTCCTTACCGTCTAGTGGAATATCTTTTCTAGATGTGATCGGAATCTCGCTATATCGCTGTTTAAGTTGAGCGCTTTCTTCATCATAATCTTTCTTTTCGATCGCACTTTTTAACGTGATGCTTGATAATGCCGTCTCCAAGCCAAAACGGTACAAATCCATCTTGCTCCAGGAAGTAATACGATAGGCGGACATAAGCTCACCTACTTTTTTAATCATGTGATTTGGAAGTTTCCAGATCTTCAAAAATCCTCTAACATCACTCACATCAGATAACAGCAGGATAGCTGTCCATCTTTGTTCGTCAGATTCTAAATCGTTCCAATCAAAGTCCATAAACTGACCATTCTGTTTTTCTTGCATCATAGTAGGCATGTGATCTAAAACAAAGGATTCTTTCATAAACTTCAGTGCAATGCCCGCTTGTACACCTTGAAGCAGTTTGATGAACTCGATCGCAATTCGTTCTGTTGAAATACGACGAAGCAAGTATGCTTGATCTTTGATCGCACGCTTCGTTTCTGCTTCAATCGTCATGTTATATACACTCATGAACCGGCAAGCTCTCATGATACGAAGAGGATCTTCTGAAAAGCGCAGATTCGGATCTCCGACAGTCCGAATCTGCTCTCTCTTAAGATCTTCACGTCCGCCAAAGTGATCGATCAACTGAAAAGATGTATCCAGAGCCATCGCATTGAACGTAAAATCTCTTCTTGAGAGGTCTTCTTTTAGATCATCAACAAACCATACTTTTGATGGCCTTCTATAATCCCTATATTCATCTTCTTTTCTAAACGTTGTGACTTCATAAGATACAGATTCGTGTCTTACGATAACAGTTCCATGTTCGATACCGACCGGAATGGTCTTTGGAAAGATTCTTTGTACGTCTTCTGGTCTTGCCGAGCTCGCGATATCGATATCTTTGATCGGACGGTCGAGCAAGTGATCTCGCACACAGCCTCCAACAAAATAAGCTTTGTACCCTTTTTCTTCCAACCGTTTTAATACCGGTAAGGCATTTTGGAACATTTCGTTCATACCGTACGATCCTCTACTAAGGAATAATAAATATCTTCATAGATGGAGACGATTTTGTCAGATAAGAAGTTTTCTTTTACATGTCTTACCGAATTTTCTCTGAACGCCATTAGCTTTTCTTCATCCTGTAACAGTGCGAGCGCTTTTTGTGCTACCGATTCTGGATCACCTAGCTCCACCATATAACCAGTCTCGCCATCGACGATCACTTCCGGTATTCCACCAATATTAGTTCCAATAACAGGTACACCACATGCCATCGCTTCTAGCAGTACGAGTCCAAAGCTTTCTTTTTCAGATAGTAGCAACTTTAGATCACAGATCGAGAACAATTCACCGACATTCTCTTGTTTTCCTAAGAACAGCACATCCTCTTCAATATCCAGCTCACGTACGAGTTCGCATGCCGTTGTAAGTTCTGGACCATTTCCGATCAATAACAGTTTTGAAGATAGTTCTTTTCGAATGAGAGCAAAGGATTTGATCACATCTTCTAATCTTTTTACTTTTCTAAAATTAGAGATATGAACGATGACTTTTTCATTCTCTTCAATGCCGTATGTTTGTCTCAATTCAGCATTATTGCTTCTTCTGTAATACACTCTTTCATCTACAAAGTTATGTACAGGAATGATGTCTTTGTTGATATTTAAAAGCTCTAGCGTATCTGCTTTCAGCTGATGAGAAACAGATGTAACCACATCCGATTTCTCAATACCGAACTTGATCATCTCACTTAGTGAAGGATCGTATCCGAGTACTGTAATATCAGTTCCGTGTAGGGTTGTAACGATCTTCATCTCATCGTTGAGCATCTGTTTTGCTAACACCGCACAAACGGCATGTGGCACGGCGTAATGTACATGAAGAAGGTCAAGCTTTTCTCTTTTCGCTACTTCTGCCATCTTGCTAGCTAAAGCAAGATCATAAGGCGGATATTTGAAAACTGAATAATGGTTCACTTCAACTTCATGAAAGAAGATATTCGGATAGAATTTTCCTAAACGAAAAGGAACACTTGATGTAATAAAATGAATCTCATGTCCTTTTTCTGCTAATAGTTTTCCTAGTTCTGTTGCAACCACTCCTGATCCGCCTACGGTCGGATAACAAGTGATGCCGATTTTTAACGTCATAGACTTTCTCCTTATAAATGGTTAGTTATATAAGTTTGTTCTGGAATGAACCCTTCTGCATAACTCACACCAGCTTCAAGACCAAACAGTTTGTCACGGGATTCTACACGTTCGATGTACCCGTTCGTTAGGGGTGTATCGATACTTTCTAGCGTTTTTACAAACTGAGATGGATAAGCTTTCAATGCTTCGATCTTTGCATTGTATGACTCTGTTACGTTAACAAAGAGTTGTGGTCTCTCCACACTGTTGATCATGTAATAAAATATATTTTTTACTTTGTGTGCAGGCAGATGTTTTGGATCTTGAATATTTTTTATTCCGGCAGAAAAGACGGCTTCTTTTACGAGACGTGCACAGTTTGCGTGATCTGGATGACGATCGATCCAATAGGGAGCAAACACAAATTGAGGTTTATGCTCTCGAATAACTGAAACCAGTTTTAAAATATATTCTTCCTGCATATATAGGCCGCGGTCAGGTAACTGTAGGTTACTTCTTGTTCTTACTCCTAAAAGTTCAGCTGCTCTTTCAGCCTCTTTTTTCCGGATGTCGACGGTGCCGTTCGATGACAGTTCTGCTTCTGTTAAGTCACAGATGATCACGTCACGACCTCTCTCAGTTTCTGCTTTAATCGTAGCTCCCATGCCGATTTCTACATCATCTGCATGAGCGCCAAAGGCAAGCCAGCTTTCAACGGTCATTTTTTCTCTGACTCTCTTTCATCTATTATTTTTCTCCAATCCAGATCTCCTCGTTCGAGTGATCGAATAAAAAGTTCTGCTGAAGCCAAGTTTGTTGCGAGCGGAATCTGATATACATCACATAAACGCATCAGTGCAGATACATCAGGCTCATGAGGCTGTGCAGTCAACGGATCTCTGAAAAACAGTACAAGATCAAGATCATTTTCTGCGATCAATGCTCCGATCTGCTGATCGCCGCCTAAAGGACCAGATTGGAATCGTTTGATATCAAGCCCCGTCGCTTCATTTATTTTAAATCCCGTCGTTCCTGTCGCAAACAGGGTATGTTTTTTTAGGATCGGAGCATATGCGACGGTAAAATTAATCATATCGTTCTTTTTCTTATCGTGCGCAATAAGAGCTATCTTCATAGTATCCCCTCTTATTCCATAATATTTTCAAGGCCGTATACAAGACCTTCAATGTTCATAACACTTTCTACCGCTAATCGTACACCAGGCATGAAAGACGCTCTGTTCATAGAATCATGACGGATCGTTAAGACTTGACCCTCACCACCGAAGATGACTTCTTGATGCGCGACCAGTCCAGGTAATCTTACACTATGAATACGGATTCCTTCTAGTTCTGCGCCTCGTGCTCCTTTAAGGTCCTCTTTTTCATCAGGATGACCTTGTTTCTTTTCGTCTCGCACTTCTGTTATTAGTTGTGCTGTTTTTAATGCTGTTCCTGACGGCGCATCCAACTTTTGATCGTGATGCTTTTCAATGATCTCGATATCCGGAAGGTATTTCGCTGCCATTTGAGAGAACTTCATCATTAAAATGGCACCGATCGCAAAGTTTGGTGCGATGATGGCACCTGTTTGTTTTTCTTCAGCCAACGCTGTTAGACGTTCGAGATCTTCATTGGAAAAGCCTGTCGTTCCAATTACCGTGCGAAGACCATGGTTAAGCGCCAACTCAAGATGCTTTTTGCCGATATCCGGACGCGTGAGATCTACAACGACATCTGCTTTTACAGCAGCAAGGCAGTTTTCCATATCATCATATACGGGTGCCTCCATAGATTGCGGTGCACCTGAAAGATCTTTTACTTGAAGACCGTCATTCTTTGAATCTACAGCTGCCACAAGGTCAAAATGAGGAGTTTCCTCGATCATCTTCAACGCTTCTTGTCCCATCTTTCCTCGAGGTCCAGCAAGTATGATACGAATATTACTCATGAGTAGTCTCTCCTTCTTTTTTAGTCCATCTGTCTTTGTCTCGTGTTTCAAACTTATTCATTACTGTTTTTAACGCATCGTCAAGATCTATATCGAGGGAATTTGCCAGACAGATCAACACAAAGAACATATCTCCAAGTTCTTCTTCGACCGTCTTTTTATCCTCTGTTGATTTCTTCGGTTTCTCTCCATAGTGATGATTCACTTCACGGGCAAGCTCACCTAATTCTTCTGTTAATCGTGCGAGCATAGCTAAAGGACTGAAATAGCCTTCTTTAAACTGTGATATGTATTGATCTACAACGTCCTGACTCTCTTTTAATGTACGATTGGCCATGATGTTGACACTCCTCATTCAATATTAGTCTTCTTTATGTTATCGGTATTTTTTCTGTTTGACAAATTTCATGAAATTTCGCTTATAATAGGAAGGCATGACTAAAAACAACCTTAGTATCTTTGTAGAAAGTAGGCCTCATATGACTTATCCAATCAAACTAAAAAATATTTTATTTATCTTACTTGGTGCTGCCATCTTTTCGTTCGGAATCGTCCACTTTAATATGACGAACAATTTGGCCGAAGGTGGTTTTACAGGGATCACGCTTATTCTCTATTTTCTTTTCTCGATCGATCCTTCTTATTCTAACCTGGCACTCAACATTCCATTGTTTTTTGTTGGTTGGAAGTTGCTTGGCAGAAACGCCTTCATCTATACGATAATTGGAACCGTTGCCGTATCGGTGTTTCTGTTTATCTTCCAGCGTTTCTCTTTTGTTACGATCAACCTAAAAGAAGATATGACACTTGCTGCTTTGTTTGCAGGGGTATTTATCGGAGTCGGGCTAGGAATCATCTTCCGCTTTGGTGGAACGACAGGCGGAGTGGATATCATCGCGAGACTCGGTCATAAATTTCTAGGCTGGAGCATGGGTAAAACGATGTTCATCTTTGATTTCGTTGTTATCGTTGTCTCGTTAGTATATTTAAACTATAAAGAAGCGATGTACACACTCCTTGCTGTTTTCATCGGGGCACGTGTAATCGACTTTATGCAAGAAGGTGCTTATGCTGGTAAAGCGGTCATGATCTTTTCGGATAAGAATACCGAGATCGCAGCAGACATCATCAAAGAATTAGACCGTGGCGCAACCATCTTAAACGGTAAAGGTTCTTTTACAGGAAATATCCGGGAAGTACTTTACTGCGTGATCGCTAAGAACGAGATCGTCCGCATCAAGCAAGTGATAGAGCGCATTGATCCCCATGCATTTGTTACTGTAAATGATGTTCATGAAGTCATCGGAGAAGGTTTCACTTTAGATGCTGATAAGAATCCAATAGGCAGATAGAAAAAAAGCTCCCGATAAAGTATCGGGAGCTTTACTGTTCATTTAGAATTAGTCGTCTTGGTTCATCCCTAAGAACATGAAGATGAATCGTGCTAGCTCGAGTAATGCTACAAGAGCACCAGCTACATACGTTAAGGCAGCAGCGTTCAGTACTTTACGTGCTCCGCGCTCTTCGTTGTTGCGAATCAGACCTGTTGAAACGATCTGGTCCATGGCACGAGAGCTTGCATTAAACTCAACTGGCAGTGTTACGAATTGGAACAATACAGCTACTGACATGAAAATGATTCCTAGAAGGAACATATTCATTGAGCTTAAAAGCATACCGCCTAGAATCAATAGAAACGAAAAGTTAGATCCGATGTTAGCTACAGGAACTAGAGCATGTCTGAAGCGTAAGAATGCATATCCTTCAGCATCTTGAATCGCATGCCCTACTTCATGGGCTGCAACGGCTGCACCTGCAATCGAACTTCCGTAATAGTTATCTTCAGATAAACGAACAACTTTGCTGCGAGGGTCGTAATGATCAGATAGCATCCCTCTAACTGGCTCTACTTGAACACTGTAGAGTCCGTTTTGGTCTAAAATCTCTCTTGCTACTTCTGCACCTGTCTTTCCTGTGCTGTTACTCACCTTCGAATACTTTTTGTACGTGCTTTTCACTCGCATCTGAGCCCAGATTGGAACGATAAGCAAAATTGCGAAGTAGATTAAAAATCCACCCATCGTTGGCATTCCTCCATATAAAAAGCTTTTGATACTCACATTTTACGTTTTCAGCTCACAGTTTGTCAAAGAAAACGCATGACTCATGACCTACTAACGTTTATCCGGCACTCTCAATCCATCTTGCTGATCACCTTTGTATTTTCTCCATCCTACGTAAGCTAGTGTTGATGATATGATTCCACCAATTGAAAATATTAGCCAAAAGAGCGATGGCTCTGAGTTATCTTTTTTTGCGAAGAACAGTGCTTCAAAATCAGCAGCCGCTGTCTCAAGCTGTTTTTGATGAGCAGGATCCGTAAGAATCTGACTGCGGTTCGTATCAACGTAAGAAACATGTTCATCGAGCTTTTCTAGATCTTCATCTTTCAGGTCAACCATTAAAGCTGGTCTGACCGTTTCGTAACGTTCAAGTAAAAGATTGGCTGCTTGATGAAACGCCACCGAATCATCTTCACTGATTCCTTTTTCCATCGTGATAAAAGGCTCGAGCATCATCAGCCCTGTTTTTTTCCATAACGGTTCATAATCGGTCTGAAGGGCATCTACTAATAAACGAACTTCGGTAAGCTTGTTTAGCTTTTTTTCCTTCGACCACTCGGGATTCTGAAGAGAAGATACAGCATCTCTGAACGTGTATTCTACGAGACGCTTCTGTTCAGGTCTTAAGGACAAGACTTCTTCTATATGAGTGATATTAGCTGATGTAAACTGCAGCACGCCAGCTGCTTCTTCATATCGTTCTATCTTACCAAGCTCCCAGATCTCACTCGTAAGCTCATTTATCTCAGACCATTCCTTCGTCTCTGTATGATTTGATGCAAATGCTGGCATAGCAAGTCCAAATACCATACAAAGAACCATCAATGCCCATCCAAACCTTCTCATCCGTTGTCCCTCCTGTACCCTTATACTTAAAACGTATGAGAGCTGGGACAAGGATAGACCTATTAATAAGGAATTGGAACGTGTTCTACGCTTTTCTCATCTTCCAAACAATGAAGATGGATAACGCAGATAACCAAAAGGTCAAGTATCCGATCATGTCTTGATACGGATCAAGAATGTCATATCGCGGCATCATATCAAACACGTAGTCGATGATTTCGTTATGAAATAGAACGAGTGCAGCAAGCGTTACATGCCAACCCTTGATCTTATAAAATGGAGCGTATAACAGACCTTGAACCGCCATACCGAGGTGTGAAAAGATAAGCATGTAGTTTATAAGATCCAAAGGCGTTCCAACAAAAGCACCACCAAGATTCATCCCCACTGCCCATATGCCATACTTAAAAAGCGTCGCAACGGCCAATGCCTCGATCACTCCATGCTGCTTATCCCTCAAAAACCCGATGATGACAAAGACAAAAAACAGAGATGCTGTTGGACTATCGGGTACGAACGGCAAAAAGTACCACGGTGTTTCTTGAAGCTGATAGAGGTACCAATAGTAACCGTAGATCGTGCCTAGTATGTTGATTAAAAGAAGTGCTAGTAAGAACATTCGATCCATGATGATCGCTCGAATCCAGGCCATAACCACATACTCCTTTATCATTACTGTCTTTCGAATTCATTCAGAAAAAAGCCGGCCCATACCGAGCCGGCTTCAAACATTTACTTCTGTTCTAGTTTTGAGATGAATTCTGCTAATTGTTTTAGCTCATCATCAGAACCTTTAAACGCATTCGGCGGCATGCCTGGTGGCTTACCTTCTTTTGCGATTTTCATGATTTCTTCAGGCTTCAAACCTGTTCCGATCAATGATGGTCCTGATGCTCCACCTGATAACGTGTTACCGTGACAACCTACGCAGCTCTGCTTTTGGTAGATCTTGTAGCCAGGGTCGTTTTCATCAAAACTTACATCAACGATCTTACCTTGAGTCTTCGCTTTTTCCCAATCGTGTGTCACAACAGATTCCCATGTTAGATATGTAACAGAGATCAAACCTAATAACATTAATCCAGTTGCGATCGGACGTTTAGAAGGACGTCGCTCCAACCCTTTGTCCAGGAATGGCGCAAGCATTAACGCACCAAATGCTAGACCCGGTATAATAACAGTACCGATAAGAACATAATCCCCTGCCGCATACTTGTACTTCAGAAGCTGGTATAAAAATAGGAAGTACCAGTCTGGTAGAGGAATATATCCAGCATCGGTAGGATCTGCTTTTTTCTCCAAAGGAGATTCATGGACAATTGTTAGGATAAGGTATCCGATCAAGAATACAGCTCCTACCATCCATTCTTTTAAAAGAAAGTTTGGCCAGAACGCTTCCGTTTTTCCTGGAAACTCCGAATAATCTTTTGGAATATTCGGCTTGCGCTCAGCAGGGACACGAGAGTCACCGACAAACTTCATTCCTTTACCGCGATGCATATATTTCCCTCCTTTGCTCTTATGAAACTTTAAATCTTATGTTTGTTCTTACAACGGTCCGGAAATACCTTGTTTACGGATCATTAAGAAATGGGCACCCATCAAGCCTAATAATGCTGCAGGAAGGAAGAATACGTGAATCGCAAAGAATCGCGTAAGCGTCTGTGCTCCGATAATCTCTCCACCGGCAAGGAATGTCTTTGCGATCGGACCAACAACAGGAATCGTCATAGCGATCTCAATTCCTACCTTAGTCGCAAATAGCGCTTTCATATCCCAAGGTAATAGATAACCTGTAAAACCTAAACCTAACATAACAAAGAAAATAAGTACTCCAACAACCCAGTTTAATTCTCTTGGCTTCTTATAAGCTCCCTGGAAAAATACGCGCAATGTATGTAGAAACATCATTACGATAACAAGGCTCGCGCCCCAGTGGTGCATTCCGCGTACGATCACTCCAAATGCCACTTCATTTTGCAGGTAATATACGGATTCCCAAGCATTCACGATATCAGGCACATAGTACATCGTTAAAAACATACCTGAAAGAATTTGGATAACCGTGATGAAGAAAGTTAATCCACCGAAACAGTAAACAAACGCAGAAAAATGATGTGCGGGGTTTACGTGTTCAGGTACTTCATGGTCTGCAACATCTCTCCAAAGCGGCGTAATATCCAGGCGCTCATCTACCCAGTCATAAATCTTTTGTAGCATTCATTACGCCCCCTTTCTTGGTTTTGCCTTTCCTAAATAAAGCTTTCCATCTTTCACCTGGCTGTCATATACATCAAGTGGTGCAAGAGGTGCAGTTCCCTTAACATTCGTTCCATCCTTCGTATAACGGCCTAAGTGGCAAGGACAGAAGAACTGGTTAGGGTGCGATGGATCTGTATTCCAGTCTACCGTACAACCTAGATGTTTACAGATTGGAGAAAGTGCGATAAAATCACCATTCTTCGCTTTATAAACCCAGGCAGATTGAGTGACATCAGACTCGTACCAGCCATCTTTTTGTTTGATTTTAAAATCGAAACGCTTTGGTTCGTTCGCAATCTCTTCCACGCTCGTAACCGCTACCAATTCTTGATCTGTTCCCTCTTTCAAAATCGGATCAAGGGCGAAACGGACCATTGGCATAAGCATGCCGGCAGCCATAAATCCACCTACGCCAGTTAATGTGTAGTTTAAGAACTGACGTCTTGAAATATCTTCCTTTGACATTGTTTTCCCCCCCTTATGCTGTAAATGACGGTCCATCCGGACTTTTACACACATATTACTAGGACATAAACATGATAGCTTATGTTGTCTTTTAATGTCAATATGACATGTGGTAAATATTACGAATTTATACTCCTCTGCCAATCGTTGAAAATAAGCTGAAACAACGGTTTTACCTGCTCTTTTATCACTTCTAATTTATACTTCTCGTCCATTGTTTCTAGCGGCAGAGCGGGTACCCAAAACAATTGTCCCGAAAGTTGCTGTTCGAATTCCTTCCAATACACATCGCTAGTCATCAGAAAGATATGTTTGAAATGGCCGGAATTTTTTACGTGCTCTAAGAAACTAGTTAATCGTTCAAGAGCCCCTTCATTTTTTACGTATGTAAAATTAGGGGACAAAAACAACCTGCCATGCAGCTGACGCTCGATCTCTGACGTTAGCAATTCTGTATACTCGGACATCGTCACACTCGATTTGAAGTCGTGAGAGAAGCTGACTGGTGTTAACGGAATCAGTATCGAATCTACATACTCACCAGATTTTAAGAATACATCTGCGTCTTTTGTTTTCCATTTCATAAAAAAATCTCCTTACTTGGTATGTACTGCTTCTTATCGTACCATATTTCTCTCTAGCATAATGTGGTTGGCTAAGAAAATAGGTAGATTTGTAGATGTCGAAATAAATCTAAGTTTGTCGACTTGCGGATAAAGTGATCAAACTTTTGGATTGCAGGCTAAAACTTCTGGATTCAAAGCCTGATTTCGTGGATTGGGTGCAATATTCCATGGTCAAGATTTAAAAATATTGCGCGCACACGTTAGCACACAAGCCACATAGCCCACAAAAAAGACGACCCTTTTTCTTAAGAGTCGTCTTCACACAACTAGGATGGCTGTTTTTCTAAACTTTTTAGTTCATTGGTCCATTTTGTAAAACTATCATAATCCTTTTGGTCTAGTGCTGCATCGATCTTCGCCATAATATCATTCTTGCGGTAGGTTTCAATCGACTTCTCTAAGACCATTTCCGCCCAGATGCCGTATTTTTTGTCCATAGACATGTTCTGTGGCAAGTGTGGATTCTCTTCTAATACAGAAGCGTACTCGGGCGTCAGACGTGATGCGTTAAAATTAAGCTCAAGATAGATCTCTTCTTCTTGGTTCAAGCGGATGTCGTGAAATGATTTTTCGGCATCAGTCGTTAGAACATTTTGCTTGTAAAAACGGAACGGAACTCCGTCTGTGCATTGAGTTGACATGATTATGGCCTTTGGACAATATTCAGCTTTCTCTACAAAATGTACCTTCTCCATCAGTTGGTCATCACTAACTAAATAGTTTAATAACCAAACACATTCGCGCTTCTTTAACTGATAATGATTAAGGAACCATTTGATAAAATCCTTTTTTTCAAGGACCGAAACGGTGCTGCTCATTGCAATCCCCCCATCATTCAAAAACACGTCATCTTGATAATAAATATATTCTCTCACTGCTCGTAAAATCCTTCTTCACTTCAGAAAGTTTTAAAAATCTTCCAATCGATTTAAAACGTCTTCAATATCGTCTCGTTCTGGGCTTTTGTTCAACAGATTCTGCAGAATAGATTTTGCTTTCTTCTGGTCGCCTTCCTCGATGAGGAAATAAGCATATTCTTCTAAGAACACCGGGTCCTCAGTAAATAACAGAGATGCTTTTTCGTACCATTTTGCGGCTTCATTATAATCTTCAGTTTCTTTGTTTGCTGTAGCGAGATGCCAATACATGAGCGGTATCTCCTCTTTTGTTTCAGCAAGTGATTTGTAGAGACTGAGCAGATCATCAAATCGTTCTTCAGAAATGTACTGATCTCCTAACCGCAATAACGGTTCTATACGTGTAGGATTGAGTTCAAGTGCTTGTTTCACCCACTGTTCTCCTTGATCAGGATTGTGCAGTTTATAAGCTAACCTTGCAGCTTGAAGATAGATATTCTCGTTATGTTCATCTCTCTTTAACCCTTCAGAGATTACGTCATATGCTTCTGTTAGTGCTCCTTCTTCTTCATATGCTTCAGATAGTACACTATAAAGGGTTGTATAATCAGGATCCATGTCTTTTAGTTCCTCAAGACTTGCGATCGCTTCTTTAAACTCACCTGCTTTAAAAGCAGTTACTCCATGACCAAACAAACTGTAAAGGTCTTTATGGTGATCCAGACCTTTTCTGTAGTATGGAAGTGATTCCTCAAACTTACCTGCTCTGCTTAGTGCTTCGGCATATCTTAATGTAACATCTTCTATTTCAGCTTTTTCGTCGATCGCTACTTTTAATAGTGGCAAACTTGAATCAAATTTACCTTGCCTTAAATAAAAATCACCTAGAGCATAAGCGAGTACAGGATGTTTCTGGTCCTTTTGATGCGCTTCTGTCAACTTACGTTCTGCTACTTCTGTCAGTCCAAGACTTTCATAAAGATCAGCTTGAAGGATGAGTGCTCTTAAATATTCGTCATCTTCTTCTGTTACTTGGTCCAAATACTCGATCGCTTTCTCATCCATGCCTTCATCTAAGCAACATTCTGCAATGGATACGAGCAACTCTCCATCTCCAGGGTATTTTTCTAGCAACTCATTAAAAAGGTTCATCGCTTCTGTTGTATGACCCCAGTTCAAGTAAACTTCTGCGATTTCAAATTTTTCTGGGTCGCCTGCTTTTTGTTTTAGTTTATCTAATAAGCTCATCCCTTTTTCGACGTCACCATGTTCGACAAGCCTTATTGCATCTTGGATTTCGTTCACTAATAAAACTCCCTTATCCCTTGTATTCTTGTGACTATTATACACGAGATATAAGAGATTCTCCAAAACGACGCGGCTTTACTACAATAATTTCTTTTCCATATCCCTGGTGCTTCTCTGGAACATTCTCTGAAAAGACGATTGTGCCTCTTACGATTACAGCCTGTAACGTATCATTCAAACCATCCGTACGGTAAATACAATAGTCTGCATCACTGCCAGCGAACAGACCGCCTTTTACAGGGTATAGACCAAGCATCTTTAAACTAGGCAACGAGATCGGTTCTGCTTCACTCAAATCATGAAAAAGTGTTGGAATTTGATGTTTAATAGATAGCTCGTTCCATTTTCTTTGCCACGTTTTTTTCAACTTCTGATCCATGTCTGATGGAAAGGTTGGGAAGATCACTGTTCCATAACTAAAATTTGCTTCACTGATCCTCTCCCAGATCACATGTGTTAACTGAGTAAAATCTTTACAGATCAACTCGATGAACGGAATTCTCTGCTTTCGGCAAAAACTTATCATTTGTGGAGTGATTTTTTCTGGAGACATGCTAAGACCCATACAATAGTCTATCGAACTGGATATTAATAAGTGCCTCGTTCGTTTCAGCTCTGTTTCAGCTTCATGTAAGTAGCTGACTTCAGCAGATGTTAGAAGAGTGGTCGTACCCATTCTAACTCGTTCACCCAGATTCTGCCTTACCTTTTCAATAGGCAATCTATTTAATGACATAAGAGGACTGATATGCCCAGGAATCATCTTTAAACCATGCATAGACATCTTCATCACATTCATTCTAAGAGGGCCCTGTGAGACGTAGGAGATTTTTTGAGAGTCTACTAGATAGGAAAGAACAGTATCTGTACCGAGCGATTGCAGCGGGCGCTCAATAATATATCGCATAGCTCGCCTCCTTTTTTTCTCTATAGGACAAGTTATGATAGAAACGAGATTTTTATGATAGAAAATATAGTGGAAATAAAAAATGAGGACAAAAAAAGTCCTGACATGTAAGCGCTGTCAGGAAAGTATAATATGGATAGGAGTGGAGAGAAACCATATTACATTCATTATAAATAGAGCTTATTTAAAATGCAACACTTTTTTGAAAATTATGAAAATAGCCCGATATTAGCAAAAACGATCGGGCTATTTTAAGAGACCTTATTTGTTTACTTTCTCTACAACAGAGTCAATATACGTTCCTAAATGTTCGATGATCTCTTTGTTTTGTTCTTCTTCACCGACTGTGATTCGTATCATAGTAGGAAACCCTAATGCACTTCCTGATCGAACAATATATCCTTTACGCAAAAGATAATCAAACGCTTTATCTGCATCAGATTTTACGTCGATCAGGATAAAGTTTGCTTCAGAAGGATAGTACAACAGTCCTTTATCATCACAAAATGCATAAAACAGTTCAAGACTTTTCCTGTTTTTCTCTTTACATTCTCTAATGAACGTATCATCTTCCAATGCTCCGATCGCAGCAACTTGAGCGATTCTAGATGTGTTGAAAGGTTCTCTAGCTGGCTCGATATACTGGATGATGGAAGATGCAGCGACTCCATATCCAATTCGAAGCGCAGCTAGTCCATGGGCTTTTGAGAACGTTCTTAAGATCACTAGATTACTGTACTTCTCCAAGTAATCTAGCGTGTTTGGATAATCAGCAGCTGATACATATTCGTAATAAGCTTCGTCACTTACTACAATCACGTCTGACGGTACTTTTTCCATAAAGCTTACAAACTCTGACTCCGGAATATAGTTTCCAGTCGGGTTGTTCGGGTTGCAAAGCCAGACGATTCTCGTATTTTGATCGATCGCTTCAAGCATTGCATCTAGATCATGATTGCCTTCGTTCAACTGAACCTCTCTCACTTCAGCTCCTTCAATAACAGCATTATGTCTGTATTGTGGAAAAGTAGGAGCTGCCATCACGGTATTGGTTTCAGGAGATAGATACGCACGACAAAGAATTTGTACCACTTCATCTGACCCGTTTCCAAAAATGATCTGGTCTTGTTTCACTTGAAGTTGGTTTGAGAGTTTTTCTCTAAGCTCAGCTGAATAACCGTCAGGATATACATGAAGCTGTGAGAGCTCCTCTCTTATCTTTTCTTTCGCAAGATCCGAACATCCATAAGGGTTCTCGTTTGAAGCGAGTTTTACGATTTTCTCTAGTCCTAGTTCACGCTTCACTTCTTCTACTGGTTTACCTGGTTTGTAAGGTTTTAAAGATAACAACTGCTGTTTCGGCTGCATTTTCCCACTCCTTTTTAACGACTATAGACAGGCAGCAAAGACTCAATATACGATTTAAACGTTTTAATCGCTTCCTCCCTATTCGTTAGCAGGTCACTCTCTAGTTCCTCGATCTTTTTGACGATCGCACTGCCTACGATGAACCCATCACTGCTGCCATCAAACTGCTGGATCTGTTCTCGCGTAGACAGTCCGAATCCTACTAAGACAGGAACACGGCTGTTTCGTTTCGCGGCTTTTAAGAAATCATCCAGTCCCGCTCTAAACTCACTTCTAACTCCTGTCACACCTAATGAAGAGATACAATACAAAAAGCCTTCTGCCTCTCTGCTGAGTTTTGCAAGCTTTTCTTCACGGGTTGTAGGTGAAACGAGCGAGATGAGAGCAAGGTTATGCTCTGAACACATTTCTTGTAGATATCCGCTTTCTTCATACGGCAGATCAGGCACTAAAACCCCGTCCACACCGCTGTTCTCTGCTAACTTCAGGAAACGATTTTCTCCTAATTGTAACAAAAGATTATAATAAGTAAAGATAATTACCGGAATCTTCAATCCTCTCTCACGAAGCTTAGCAACGAGCTTTACGGTTTTTTCAAGATTCATATTTTGTGCCAAACCTCGCATACCTGCCCTCTGAATGACAGGTCCATCCGCCAATGGATCTGAGTACGGAACACCTAGCTCGAGCGCATAAGCTCCACACTCTTCTAGGGCTAAGGACAGTTCGATCGTTGCTTCTTCACATGGATCTCCAGCCATGATGTACGGAGTGAAACGATAATCTGAAGAATGTTGAAAGACTTTCCATCTCTTGTTCATCTTTATTCGCCCCCTTCTTCAAATTCCATCAGAGTATGAACATCTTTGTCGCCTCTTCCTGATAAACAGACGACTACATGCTGATCTTTTCGCATTTTTTTTGCGAGCTTCAGACTATAAGCTACGGCATGAGCACTCTCTAGCGCACATAGGATTCCTTCGTTCTCACATAAAAGCTTTAAGGCCTGTAATGCTTCTTCATCTGTTACTGCTTCATACGTTACTCTTTTTGTCTCATGAAGGTAGGCGTGTTCCGGTCCTATTCCCGGATAATCGAGACCTGCTGAGATCGAGTATGGTTCTGTGATCTGTCCTTCGCTCGTTTGAAGAAGCTTCGTCAATGAACCGTGAATCACTCCATTTGAGCCTTTAGATAATGTGGCCGCATGTTGTGCCGTCTCTACACCCATCCCTGCTGCCTCTATACCGTATAGTGGAACCTCTTTCTCGATAAAGGGTGCGAACATGCCGATCGCATTACTGCCGCCTCCTACACAAGCTACAACAGCATCTGGAAGCTTCTCGTAATGAATCTCTTTAAATTGACTCTCTGTTTCATGACCGATAACTTGCTGAAATTGTTTGACCATCTTCGGATATGGATACGGTCCTACAGCAGAACCGATGAGATAAAATGTATCTTCTACCGCAGCAACCCATTCTCGGATCGCTTCATTGGTAGCATCTTTTAACGTTTGGCTGCCGCTCGTGACCTCGATCACTTCTGCACCTAACAGCTTCATGCGAAAAACATTTAGTGCTTGTCTTCTTATATCTTCTTTTCCCATATAAACTTTACAAGATAATCCGTACTTGGCTGCAACGGTCGCTGCTGCTACACCATGCTGACCCGCTCCGGTCTCAGCGATGATCTTTTTCTTTCCCATCCTTACTGCTAAGAGCGCCTGGCCGATTGCGTTATTGATCTTGTGGGCTCCTGTATGGTTCAGGTCTTCTCTCTTTAAATAGATCGATGCTCCGCCATTGTACTCACTGAGACGATCTGCTCTTGTTAAGGGAGTCGGACGGCCTGAATAGATCGCTAGTTCTTTTTGAAAAAGCTCATTAAATTCTTTATCCTGTATGGCTTCATCGAAAGCCGTCTCTAACTCTTCAAGTGCAAACATGATCGTTTCTGGGACGTATTTCCCACCGAACACACCGTATCTTCCTCTATGATCAGGTACTGTAGCTGTAGTCATCTCATTATCATCCTTTCAAGAGTTTCTATTCTTTTTAAGCTTTTTCTTCCGTTTTCTTCGATACCACCACTTAGATCGATTCCGTGCGGATGAAGTCTTATTAGTTCCGAAACATTATCTGGTCGGATTCCGCCAGCTATGAAACACGTTACTCCTATCCTCTCTGCTGTTCTCATCATGTTAGGAACTTCTTCCCAAGAAAAAGGAATACCTGTACCTCCGAACTGCCCTTTAGCTACTGAGTCTACGATAAGACTATCTGCTGCTTTTCCATATAAATCCATTTCATTTAAAACGTGTTCACTAAAAGGTAGTGCCTTATAGATTTCTTTGTTGCAATGAACTCTTATTTCCTTGAGCTGTTCAACCGTTTCAGTACCGTGACATTGGATGATGTCTATCGGAACCGTGCTGATAACTTCTTTGATTCGTTGTAGGGTTGCGTTTTGAAAAACGCCCACGAGCTTTTTAGGTTTTCCATACTTCTCAATCCAGCTGTTCACTATCGTAGGATCGACTTTTCTTTTACTTTCAGCGAATATGAACCCGATCAGATCTGCTTTTGTTCCAATGAGCAGCTTATAGTCCTCTTCAGACTGACAGCCACAATATTTAATTTGAACAGTCATGATAAAGCTCTCTGATCTTAGTTTCTATCGAGTCCGCTCTCATCAATGTTTCTCCGATCAACATTCCGTTCACTCGGTGATCGAATAGGCTTTTAACATCTGAAGCTGTTTTGATGCCACTCTCACTGATAACAAGAGTTTCTTCCTTTATAGACGAAAGAAGAGAAAATGTATGCTGGATATCTGTTGTGAACGTCTTAAGATCACGGTTGTTTATTCCGATCATCGAAGGGTTGCAAACGTCGTAAACTTGCTGGATCTCACTCTTTGAATGAACTTCGACCAAACACTCTAGCCCGCATTCTGTTGCTAGTGCATGAAGTTTCTCTAACCGTTCACTTGGTAAGCAAGCTGCAATGAGTAGAATCGCATCCGCTCCATTCTCAACGCTCTCAATGATCTGCTTTTCATCTATGATGAAATCCTTTCTTAAAAGAGGCAGCGAGACATGATTACGAATATCTTTTAAATATTGAAGGTCTCCTTGAAAGAACTCCGTGTCCGTTAAGACGGATAAGCAAGATGCGCCAGCTTTTTCATATTCAACAGCGATCTCTACAGGGTTGAAATCTTCTTTTATGATTCCTTTTGATGGTGAAGCTTTTTTCACTTCAGCGATCAACGCTGGTCTTTTAAAAGAGTTTGCAAGTGTATAAGCAAAAGGTCGATGATCTTTATCGGTAAAATCCAGTTCACCTTTCTTGAATGAAGGGAGAACGGCTATTTCTTTTTCTTTTTGTTTCAATATTTTAGTTAACATGTGCACTCGCCTCTTCCTTCGTCATTTCTTCAAGATGATAATATGCTGATTTTGATCGTAGACACTGTTTGATGATTTCCACTCCGTCTCGAATACTTGAGACTCGTTTTGATGCAAACAGAGCTGCAGCTGCATTTAGGATGACGATATTACGAGCTGATTCATTTCCTGCACCTTGTAGGATGGAACGAATGAGCTCAGCACTTTCTTGTTTGTTCTTTACCGTTAACTCACATAGATTTCCTCGGTTTAATCCTGCTTCCTCAGGTGTGTAGGTAAACGTTACAACTGTGTTGTTCTCAACTAAAAACATCCGTGTATCACCTGTGATCGAGCATTCATCCAAGCCTTCTTTACCTGTAACAATCAATGCTCTTTTGATCCCGAGCTTATTAATCACTTCGGCGAGCTTTTCAGCAACTTCCTCATTGCTTGCTCCGATCAGCTGATACGTCGGTGCCATCGGATTTAACAGTGGCCCGATACAATTGAAGATCGTTCGAAAAGGGAGTTGCCCCCTCAACGAAGCAACCTTTTTTAGTGCCGGATGAAAATATGGTGCGTGCAAGAATGCTATGTCGTGTTTATTCAGTTGCGAATTGGCTTCAAAGTGGTTACTTGACGCTTGAATGCCTAGAGCTTCTAGCACATCTGAGCTTCCACTTTTTGAAGTGACTGCTTTGTTGCCATGCTTCGCTACTTTTATCCCTAAGGAAGCGAGTATGATACTGACAGCGGTGGATATGTTAAAAGTCGATGCTCCATCACCACCGGTACCACAAGTGTCCATCAGTTCATGGTGTTGTGAGGATTCAGCCTTTCTTGAGAGCTTTCTGATCGCTTTAACAAAACCAACGATCTCATCTACCGTCTCACCGCGAAAGCTCATGATACTTAAAACAGAACTTGCTTGAGCATCTGTAACATCACCACTCGCTAATTTCTCCATAAAATAAAAAGCTTCATTTTCTGTTAATGTTTCGTGTTTCATTATTTTTTGAATGATATTTGAAATCATATGAACACCCCTTAATCGTTTTGGTTGTTTTGTCTACAATCAAAAACGTTCAAGGCGGAATTGGAAAGGATATGATCATATCTGCACCTCCGTTAAATACGGAGAATGAGGAGGATATAAGAGGTCGATCTATAAAGGAACATGTACATGCTTCTTATGAAGCATACAAAAAAGCCATGCAGAAATAACCCGCATGGCATATGTACATATCCATTCTCGGCTCTGCTCCACTCAAACTCTCTCAACTTGTCTCAACTATGCTCTAAACTCTAAACTAAAAGGCACGATTACATGTGCTCTAAACTTATCAGTTACATTAAACTATTGTAGGAAATCTGTCAACAGATTTACAGAGTTACAATTTTTTTTACTTAAGTTTTCTATAAAAGAACGGTTCTACTGATTCCAAGTCGTATAATCCAGGATTGAAGATCTGCTCGGTACTTCCCACGAATAGAACACCGCCTTTTCGAAGCGCTTTGCTGAATTTTTGATACAAAACCGTTTTTGCTTCTTCCGTAAAATAAATCATCACATTTCGGCAAACGATGAGATCAAAATCAGATTCAAAACGATCTGAAAGCAGATTCTGCTTCTTAAATGTTACTTGTTTTTTGATAGAATCTGAAACGCTTATACCAAGTTCCTCTTTTGTTGTATGTCGTGCTATTTTGTCACTCGGAACATCTTTGATCGCTTTTTCAAAATAAAACCCTTTTTTTGCTTGGTCTAACACTTGTTGATCTAGATCTGTTGCAAGTATTGAAAACCTTGATAAGCCCTTCTTATAATCGGACAACAGCATCGATAGGCTGTATGGCTCTTCTCCTGTCGAGCAGGCGGCACTCCATACTTTTAAAGATGACCTGTCTTCAACTAACAATGGAATGATTTTTTTCTCGAGCACATCCCATCGAGCAGGATTTCGGTAAAACTCAGAAACGTTAATTGTCATGCGGTCTAAAAACTCAAGAAGCAAATCTGGATTTTTTGTGAGTGCTCGAAAATAGTCTGCAAATGTTGTAAATGATCGCTTGTCTCTCAGTGCAAGCAGTCTGCGTTTCATTTGCGCTTCTTTGTACAAGGAAAGGTCTATTCCTGTTTGGTCATTAATGTTCTGTTTAAAGCTTTCATAGTCCGGGTCCATATGTCTCTCTCCAATTCCACTGCCATGCATATTTAATCTCTACACATATATATCGGAAGCTGATACGGATTTTTGCATACTAGATGAATGAACATTACAGATGGCTGGTGCATTTATATTATTATTTTATCCGTGGGAAGTTGTCGATTTTTGTAAATTATAGTCGACTTGTCATTATAATAGGTGAATTGGTGAAATTAGATTGCAAATCGGTCAAATTATTACGAAGAGAGGTAAAATTAATAATGAATCTTGGCAAACTCATAGTTAAAGGTCCTCAAAATAAAAAAACCGGCGCGGCGGCCGGTTAAAACGCTTTCATTTCCATGTAAAATTAAATCCAAACTGCAACTGCTTTATCATAAGAAACAAGTTCTTCTTCTTTGAAGAAAAGACCGATCTCACGGACAGCGCTTTCAGCAGAGTCAGAACCGTGGATGATATTGTTGCTTACTTGAACAGCATAGTCTCCGCGGATTGAACCAGGAGCCGCTTCTGATGGGTTTGTTTTGCCCATCATGTTACGAGCTGTAAGAATAACGTCCTTACCTTCCCAAACCATAGCAAATACTGGACCAGATGTAATAAACTCAACTAGTTCGCCGAAGAACGGACGCTCTTTGTGCTCACCATAATGTTCTTTTGCAAGATCTTCAGAAATGTTCATTAGTTTAGCACCAACAAGTTGAAAACCTTTCTTTTCAAAACGGGATACGATTTCTCCGATTAACGCACGTTGAACACCATCAGGTTTTACCATTAAAAACGTTTTTTCCATGCATTCCCTCTCCTATCATCTATGTATATGTGGGACAAGTTCCCCAGAGAAATCGTACCAAAAATTTTAAAAATTAGCAATCACTCAAAATTTTCGACCAGCGATATAATCTGCTACTTTTAACAAACTATCTCTGGCATCCGTTTCTGGCAAAGACTCGGCAGCCAATTTAGCGCGCTTTAAATATTTATCAGATATCTTCGTCGCGTAATCAATCCCGCCTAACTCTTTGATATCTTTTAACAGTTCAGCTAGTTGAGCAGGCTCTTTTGTTTCATAATAAGCATCCAGCTTTTCTTTCATGTTTGGATACTGATAGATCGTGTACAGCACAGGCAATGTTAAGTTTCCTTGCTTCAGATCACTGCCCGCTGGTTTTCCGAGCTGCTTTTCAGAAGCGGTAAAGTCTAAAATATCATCCGTAATCTGAAAAGCCATGCCGACAGAGAAACCAAAATCATACAGCTTCTTTTGAAGAGAGACATCCGCTTTAGAAGTAATCGCTCCAAGCTGACAGCTCAGCGCAATTAGAAGTGCGGTTTTCCGTTTGATCCGTTTGAAGTACCTTCTAATGTTTTGATCCGTATCATACTGTTCGTTGATCTGCTCGATCTCACCGAGACACATCTCTTTCATTCCTTGGGCCAAGATTTGATGCGCACGTGGTATTTCGATCTCAGTCATTAGTTTTAAGGCGGATGCGAAAATAAAATCGCCCGTATACATGGCAATCTTATTATCGTATTTTGCTTTTACTGTTTTTCTTCCACGTCTCATATCTGCATCATCCACTACATCATCATGTACGAGTGAAGCCATATGGATCAGTTCAAGAGCTGCAGCCGGCTTTTTCACTTGCTGAATGTTATACGTGCCGAACTGAGCGGAAAGCAGAACAAATACAGGGCGGATTCTCTTTCCCCCTGCTTTTAAAAGTTCAGCTCCTGCCGTATGAATCTGTGTCTGATCGGAACGAACGGATTCTACGAGCTGATCTTCAATCTGCTGCAAGTCTTTTTTTAGAAATGAGTATAAGTCCTTTAACTTCACTTTTGTTTCACCCTATCGCCCGTTACTTATACGAATATTTAATGATAGAGGGCATTGTTTTTAACAATCCGCACTCTACAGCTAGCTGAAAATAAAGGTTGAGTCCCTTTTCATGTTCGCCACTAAATTGATAATTTAATCCACTAAAATAAGAATTCCAGAACTGAAAAGTGCCTCCGTGTTCTGCTATCACTCGCTTGATGACTGGAACAAAATTTTCTTCCTGACATCTTTCTTTGCTCTCTATCATACTTCTTCCCACATACGACAATAGAGCACCTTGTTCGGTTTCCATTTCATTTCGATACGCCATCACAGCAAAGATCATAGGCAAACCTGTCTGTTGGTACCAGATCTCCCCAAGGTCGTATACATGATAAGATCCTCGCTTACGGTATGCGCTAATCGCATCGTCTCCAATCAAAAGACACGCATCATATGCGTTCAGCATCTCTTCAAAATTCGGTGTTTCTATCTGGTAAGTAACCTCAACACCATAAAAACGGTCTAAGATGATTTTTAATAGAGCGACCGATGTTTCTGAGCTAGAGGTTAAGGCGATCCTTTTACCGTTCAACTCTTCGATCTTATACTTTGAAAAAAGAAAGATAGAATTTACTTTTCCGAACGAAGAAACAGAAAGGTCTGGAACTAAGCTGTAATTCAGAGCGTTCTTTCCGTATGAAAACGAAGAGATGCCTCCGATATCGACCAGCTGTTTCTCCATTAAAGCGTTTACTCTAGATGGAACTGCCTGCGTTATAGTCGCACCTTGATCCATCAGTCTTTCTCTATCTAAATAAAAATAAAGGGGTATGATGTTCGTGTAGCTGATTTCCCCGATGTTCATAATCTATCAGTCTCCCCAGCGTGTAAACAATTCGTGATGTACGCCTAAGTTATCTAGTACTTTACCTACCAAGAAGTTCACAAGATCATCCATAGACTTCGGCAAGTGGTAAAAACCAGGCATCGCAGGAACAATCTTTCCTCCTGCTTCTGTTACTTTCAGCATGTTTTCAAGATGAATCTTATGAAGTGGTGTCTCTCTAGGCACTAATATCAGTTTTCTGCTCTCTTTTAGCATAACATCTGCCGTACGTTCTAAGAGGTTTCCTGATGCACCATGAGCGATTCCTGAAAGAGTTCCCATCGAACATGGAATGATGACCATTCCGTCGTTCTGATACGAACCGCTTGCGATCGGCGCGTTAAAGTCACGAAGGGTGTGATAATGAAAACGTTCTTTACCGTATGAAGCAAAGTTTTCTTCTATACAGCGTTCACGGTCTTCTGTATCCCATAATAACTCTTCTCTAAACACTTGCCAGCCTGCTTCAGTGACAACAAGATGTAGTTTGTGTCCGCTTTTTAATATCTCTTGAGCGAGTCTTACGCCGTAAACAGCTCCACTCGCTCCTGTAATTCCAATTGTAAAAGTTTTCATATCAACAAATCTCCTACTGAAAAGATAAACATGACCACACTCAATACACCGTTCATCGTAAAGAAAGCCACATCCAGTTTAGACAGATCATGAGGCTTAACGAGTGAGTGCTCATAGACCATGATCGCACCAGAGATGAACACACCTAAGTAGTAGATCCAGCCCATTCCTGATACAACGCCAAGTGAAACAAAAGCTATGAAACTAGCAACGTGCAGCCATCTAGCAGTCATCAGACCATTAGCGATACCAAAAGCAGATGGAATGGAATACAGACCGTGTGACTTATCATATTCAGCATCTTGTGTGGCATAGATCACATCAAAACCTGCTGTCCAAAACAATACACCAACAAATAGCAAAAAGGCTTCGGGACTAAGTGTTCCTGTTGCTCCGACCCAACCTCCGAGTGGTGCGATCGCGATCGTAACCCCTAAGACGATATGGCACAAATACGTAAAACGTTTTGTATAGGAATAGATAACAAGAAAAAAGACAGCAAGCGGCAAAAGCTTAACGGATAGAGCGTTTAATTGGTACGCACTAACGAACAACAAAGCTAGTGAGACGAGAATAAAAAGGTATACTTCGCCTCTTTTTAAAAGCTTTGCTGGTATCGCTCTTGTTTTCGTTCTAGGATTCGCTCCATCAATCTCTGAATCTATCGCACGGTTCAGTGCCATAGCAGAACTTCGTGCACCAACCATAGCAATAGTGATCCAAATCCATTCCATCAGTGACGGAACTGATCCCTCTTCAACGAGGTTTCCCATTATTGCTCCAAGAAATGCAAAGGGTAGAGCAAAGATGGTATGTTCAAATTTTATCATTTCTAAAATAATTTTAATTTTATTCCACACACTGCAACGCTCTCTTCTATTGCTGTTTTTTCCCTGTATGCATGGCAGCAGCGCCTAAAGCATACGATTTGACCTCAACATTCGACAAACCCGCTTGTTTAAAAAGTTCTTTCAGTTCTTCTTTTGTTAAAAATGCTTCTGTAGATTCTTGAAGCCATGCGTATTCCTGATAGCTTTTAGCGAACAACTTGCCGAATACAGGCATGATATACGTAAAGTAAAACTTAAAAAGCTGCTTGAACACAGGAACCGTCGGATGAGAAGTCTCGAGACAGACTACTCTCCCGCCTGGCTTTACAACGCGTGCCATCTCTTTAAGCGTCTGAAGATAATCAGGTACGTTTCTTAGGCCAAACCCGATTGTAACAAAATCAAAGCTGTTATCTTCAAACGGAAGCTCCATCGCATTGCCATGGATGAAGCTGACTCCAGGAGATCGGCGCTTCTTCAGCTTTTCAATCCCGACATTAAGCATGTTCTGACTAAAATCTAGCCCCACTACTTTCCCCGAAGTCCCAACTTCTTCGGCAAGAGCGAATGTCCATTCACCTGTTCCGCAACAAACGTCTAAACAATGGTTTCCAGGCTGTACTTTCATTCTTTTCATCGTATCTTTACGCCATTTACTATGCTGTTTAAAAGAGATCAAGTCGTTCATGTAATCATACTGATCAGAAATCTTTTCAAACACAGAGTGAACCCGTTCTTCTTTGCTCAACATCGGATTAACCCTCTCCTAACATTAAGTCATTTTTACTAGCATCTTCCATGCTGTATCCTTCTCTATGAAACAACAGAGGCATTTCAACCGCTTTATTCTTAATTTCCGTCTCACATGTTTTAAGGAAGGTCAATTGGTCTTCACTTAATCTTCTTCTCGTGTCCATATTCTGATAGCGTGACACCAGAAGGTATCTTTCAATAAAAGGTATATATGTATGAAGGCCGAGCGATTCTGCTGCTTTTGTAAAAAGAAGACTGTCGATCTTTTGTACAGCTTTTAAATATTCTACACTCGTAATAGAAAACTTGTCCCTACTCTGAATATGAAGATCTGCCTTCTGTTCGTTAATTTCTTGAACAGCACTCGACAGTTTTTGAATCAGATCTAAATTTTCACAGTGAGATAAAAGCAAGTAATATAGACTGCTAAAATAGTCGCCAGATAAAACGACTAGCTGACGTTTCTTTTTATTCTCGGTGATGTTCTCTTCTAAAATGTCATCATGACGGTCCAAAGCAGCTTGCATGAGAGTAATCGAACTAAAATACTCTGCTTCTACAGCTTCATCCAATTCAAGTTCACGCAACAGACAGTACGTGATGAATACTTTGGATTCATTAAAGACTGGAGGTTGAAGAAATCTATCCACATAACCGTGCTGCATCAATAAAAGTGTATGCTGTTTTAAACGTTGAATTTGTTCCATGGTGTTCATCAAATCCCTCCAATGACACAGCAAAATTGTGCTTTCTTATTATAACATAGTCGCCAAAATTATTAGGATTCAACCTCTTTAAAAGACATAAAGAAAACTAGGCTTATCTCTAGCCCAGCTTTTTGGCACGTATACCGCCGAAAGTAATCCTTACGATTCTGTATCTACTTCTCCGTGTTTTGTGTAGATCACTGCTTTTCCTCTAACTTTTACAGCTGAAGTATGCTCGGTAAACTGAGCGATCATCACTTCACCTTTATCAAGCTTTTCAGAATGGTGAAATCTTGTTTCTGTACCACGAGTTAAGCCGATTACGTTTACGCCGTTCTCTTTTGCTTTGATCACGAAAAAATCGAAATCTGATTTCATGAAGTTACCTCCTTAGTTTCTGATTAAACTTAGTACTTCTGCACGAGCAGCAGGATCTTTTTCAAAAACACCGCGTACCGCTGAAGTAACCGTCATAGAGCCCGGTTTTTTAACACCACGCATCGTCATGCACATATGCTCTGCTTCAATAACCACGATCACACCATGAGGTTCTAAAGTCTCGAGCAAGCTGTTCGCAATCGTCGAAGTAATTCTTTCTTGTAGTTGAGGTCGTTTTGTAACAGCTTCAACAGCTCTAGCCAGCTTGCTTAAGCCTGTTACTTTTCCTCCTTTAGGTATGTAACCGATATGCGCTTTCCCGAAGAAAGGAACAAGGTGATGCTCACACATGGAGTAGAAAGGAATGTCTTTTACAAGCACTAACTCTTCATGATCTTCGCCAAAAATAGTAGCAAAGTGCTCTTTTGGATCTTGATTTAATCCTTGGAATACTTCTTCATACATTTTCGCAACACGTTTTGGTGTATCTATTAAACCCTCTCTCTCAGGGTCTTCACCTATAGCTTCTAATATCATTTTTACAGCTAACTCAATTTTTTCTTTTTGAACTTCTGCCACGCCGGTTGTCCTCCAATTCCATTAACACAATAGAAAAATTTTAGCATAACGAAGAAAGAATAGCAAAAGGAGAAAACCCTTACGCCATGTGAGAAGCGGATCTGATCGAATAGCAAGGTTTGAATTGGATGAAGGGTGATTCTTTGAGTGAATTGTTGATGAAATTGAATTGTTGCCGATATATTTTGATTGTTGCCGATATATTCAAATTCTTGCCGATATAATCTCATTCTTGCCGATATATCTTTCCCTTCTTACATTCCATATAAAAAAGACCGTGAAAGATTCACGGTCTTTTTAAGTTGCCCTATGTATCAATTATTTAACAGCGTCCTTAAGGGCTTTCCCTGGTTTGAAAGCAGGAACTTTGCTAGCAGAGATCTCGATCTCTTGACCAGTTTGTGGGTTGCGGCCTTTACGAGCTGCACGCTCACGAACTTCAAAGTTACCAAATCCGATAAGTTGAACCTTATCACCGCCTTGTAGAGTACCAGTGATTGCTTCGAAAACAGCGTCAACTGCTTTAGATGCATCTTTCTTAGAAAGCTCAGCTTGCTCAGATACTGCATTGATTAGATCAGTCTTGTTCATTCCATTCACCTCCTCTCAAGGATATATTCACCAACATTCAACTTTTAAATCATGATTCATTTATTTATGTAAAATACAAGATTTTACTAATTATATCTGTAACAAGCCTTATATTATACGATTACATACAGAAATTCAATCTTTTTTAGGCGTTTTTCGCTATTCAACCCTTAAAATTCCTTATTTTTTGACCTTTTTTTACAAAAAATCGGCACGACCGAGGTAATAAAGTCACTCCCTTAACACAGGTCATTTGTGCTAGTAACATAACAATCAAATACTCCGAGTTAGGCTTACCCACTTCAATACCCCCATATAGAGAAGCAGAAAGAAGTTATGATCACAAAAAAAAGACTCCTGGTTATAGGAGTCCCTAAGTTATAAAATAATGGCAATCAAACCGCCTGAACCTTCATTTATAATACGTTCCAATGTCTCTTTTAATTTATATCTTGCATTCTCTGGCATGAGTGAGATCTTGCCTTGAATCCCTTCTCTTACGATAGAGTTTAGCGATCTTCCAAAGATATCAGAATTCCAGATTGATAGCGGATCTTCTTCAAAGTCTTGCATCAAGTATCTCAGCATCTCTTCACTTTGTTTTTCCGTACCAATAATCGGAGCGAACTCTGATTCTACATCTACTTTAATCATATGAATAGATGGTGCGATCGCCTTAAGTCTTACACCGAATCTAGATCCTTGACGGATGATCTCTGGCTCATCGAGGCTCATATCAGTAATCGCTGGCGCCGCTATTCCATACCCTGTTTGCTTAACCATTCGGAGAGCATCTGCCACTTGATCGTATTCAGTCTTAGCGTATGCAAATTCTTGCATCAGCTGAAGCAGGTGGTCTTTTCCTCGAATCTCGACTCCAACCACTTCTTTTAAGATCTGATCGTATAGGTAATCAGGTGCGAACAAGTCGATCTCAGCGATCCCTTGCCCCATTTCGATTCCCGCAAGTCTTGCGTCATCGATAAAATCATAATCCGCGAAGAACCCAACAACTTTATCTACATCACGCAGACGTTTGATGTCTTGAACCGTTTCTCTTACTGCTTCTTCATAGCTTTCACGCAGCCAATGGTTCTCACGTAGGACCATCACCCAGCTAGGAAGGTTAACATTGACCTCAAGCACCGGAAACTCGTATAACGCTTCTCTTAACACATTGTTAATATCATGCTCCGTCATCGCTTCAACACTCATCGCGAGTACAGGAATATCATATTTTTCACAAAGCTCGTTACGAAGTCTTTGCGTATCTGGATGGTGTGGCTGCGTGGAGTTGATCAGCATGATAAACGGCTTTCCAACTTCTTTCAGCTCTTCAACCACTCGTTCTTCTGATTCCACATAATCATATCTTGGAATCTCACCGATCGTTCCATCTGTCGTAACAACTACTCCGAGAGTGGAGTGCTCTTGAATGACTTTTCGAGTACCGATTTCTGCCGCTTCATGAAACGGAATCGGCTCATCGTACCAAGGCGTATGAATCATTCTTGGGCCGTTTTCATCTTCGTACCCTTTTGCACTTGGCACCGCATAACCTACTGAATCAACAAGACGTATGTTAACATCAAGCCCATCACCTACATTGATCTTCACAGCATTGTTTGGAACAAATTTGGGCTCAGTGGTCATAATGGTGCGTCCAGCTGCACTCTGTGGTAGTTCATCTTGAGCACGTTGGCGTTCTGCTTCATTATCAATGTTCGGCAGCACCACAAGCTCCATAAATTTCTTAATAAATGTGGACTTCCCTGTTCTTACTGCTCCTACTACACCCAAGTAGATATCTCCGCCTGTCCGTTCGGCGATATCTTTGAAAATATCGATTTTCTCCATTCGTTTCCCTCCCGATCCAAATAAAGTTCCGGATGCTAGTCTTGGACAATACATCGTATGATTTTGTCCTATTGATTATGACAAAGGAACGGAAATTTTTATTGGATCCTCGCTTTTCTCGGTTGTATAGTTCCATAAAAACGGGAGGGCGCACTATAGTGCCTACCGATGAAACTATAAAGCTTGTTTCGTTAAAAGGATTTCCAAAAAAAATCTCTCCGCCTTTTCTATGAATGTATTAGAAAAAGGGAGAGTTCATGCCTATTTTATTAAAAAAATAGGTTTATTATTTTCAACTGTATAGGGAACTGAATAGACAGGCACAAAAAACGAATGAACCGCTAATAGATGGCGTATGTCTTCGTGTTTATCTAATTCGTTCTGGTAGCTGGATATCGCTGAATTTAAATCTTTTCTATAATCTATAAAAATCTTTGCATCGCCATTGACCATCAATGGCAGTTTCTTGCCTGTAAAAGGACTCGTGACATAGGGATCTTCTTTAAAACCTAACTTCTTATAATCAAGAGTATGCCTGCCTTGTGCTTCTATCTTTTTAAATGGCGGATAGTCATGTTCAGCCATATAGATATTTAAAGCGACTTGAATATCTTGAACCTTATCTGTTAAAACAAGGTCTGCAAGCTTGACCGTCGGCTTAGTCTCTACATCGATCAACACGTACTGAAAGGTTCCACCCTTTTCAAAAGCATTACCTGGAGGTTCTTGCATATATTTTGGAACTAGTTTATTAAAGTCGATCAAGTATTTTTGATAGATATCTGTATCTGCCTCTTTTGTCTTGATCGGCAGAACACCTGTATCTTTTTGAAAACTCTCAACAGCTTGCTGAACCGCTGTAATCTGATCTTGATAAGGTACTCGATTTTGTGTTTTTCTTTCTTCCGGATATAAGCATCCTGAAAGTGTAAATAACATTAAACATAAAGGAATCCACCATTTTTTAGACATCTAGACTTCCTCCTCTACCCTTGTACAGGTCCGCTGAACACAACGATGATGATTAGAATACCTGCAACGATCATGCAGATCCAAGCGAATAACGAAACGACCGTCTGAAATATCCCTTTTAATTTCGCTCGACTAAACATGATAGAGAAAACAGCTACAAACATTAAACCGATGGCTGATAGCGCCACCCACATTTTTAACAAACCTTCACTCATATGTATCCTCCTTGTCCACAGCGTACATTATAGCATAATTCTTGGTATTTCCTTTACTTTTTCGGAAGTTGGAATTTTGTAAGGAAAGCGAGCAACCTGGAACGGAAATCAACTACCTTCAAAACATCAAAGAAACAACCAATCTAAACCAAAAAATCATACAAAAAAACACCCGGGCATGACCGGGTGTTCGACTAAATACTTCCTGTACTGAAGGAACACTCCCATGATTTAGGTGCTTTATCCACTTTATACATTTTTTAAATTCGATCTACTTACCTTCAAACATTTTAGATAATGTTGCCAAGTCAAGAGGGATGTTATTGTTAAGAACAGCTTGAACGATCTGATCTTCTTTTTGTTTTGAGACTGCTACACCAGCCATAGAAGATACTTGGGAAATCAGCATACGAATCGTGCGCTCGTCACGAAGATTTGACCCGCTTACGGATTGAGCAAGTTTAAAAATATCATCCTTTTTCACACTTGTTTTCTTCTCGATCTTATCAAAAAAGTGTTGTTCACGTTCCACCTGAAGTCCTCCTCCCACTTCCTTTTCACCCTTATCGTATGCAAGGAGATGGGAAGCGTGAAAGAAAAAAAGGCGATTGCCTAAATTTTTTTAGACAATCGCCTATTTGACGGAGTGTTTTTAGCTCTTTAAAGAAGATACATCTTCCACTTCATGTGTGCGAGAACGCTGCATCAGATCGTCAACAGCTTGCTTTGCACCCTTACCGTTAAACAATACATCGTACAGCACTTGTGTGATCGGCATCTCCACTTCTTCCCTCTTACTCAATTCGTATGCGGCTTGAGTGGTTCTAACGCCTTCAACGACCATGCCCATATTTTCAAGAACGTCTTCAAGCTTCATACCTTTTCCAAGCATGTTGCCAGCGCGCCAGTTACGGCTATGAACACTCGTACAAGTTACGATCAAATCTCCAATGCCAGTAAGACCAGAGAATGTAAGAGGATTTGCACCCATATGTGTACCCAGTCGAGCGATCTCAGCTAGACCCCTCGTGATTAAAGCCGCCTTCGCGTTATCTCCATAGCCTAATCCATCAGAAAGTCCAGCACCTAGAGCGATGATGTTCTTTAATGCACCACCAAGCTCAACACCGACCACATCAGGGTTTGTGTAGACACGGAAATTTTGATTAATGAACAGATCTTGTACTTTTTCAGCAGATTCCATGTTTACAGAAGATACCGTAACAGTCGTCGGCTGCCTTAAAGAAACCTCTTCGGCATGACTTGGACCTGAAAGTACGACTACAGAATCCAAAACAGTCTCAGGAAGCTCTTCTTCAATGATTTCAGAAATACGTTTATATGTACCAGGTTCGATGCCTTTAGAAGCATGAACGATTGTTACCGGTGAAATCAGTTCGTTCTTTAATTGACCGAGTACTTCTCTCATCGCTTTTGTTGGGGTGACGAGTACGATCGTATCTGCATCTTTCACACATTCGTTCAACTGAGTTGTTGCTTGTATGTTTTCAGGCAGTTCAACTCCAGGCAAATATTTTTCATTCTTATGTTTGTTGTTGATCTCACTGACTTGATCCTCTCTACGTCCCCAAAGAGAAACGTTATGACCGTTGTCAGCCAAAACGATGGCAAGAGCAGTACCCCAGCTTCCAGCACCTAAAACAGCAACATTACCCATACATGTCACACTCCACTATTAAATTTTACTTTCATTCCCACTCCAAATCCTTGCTATATTTCCACGATGCTTCCAGATTGAAACAATTGAAAGGACAAAGCTCGCCAATACTGCTTCAAGAGACAGATTAAATTGGTACAACATAAAGAAAGGAGTAAGAATTAAAAAAACAATAGAACCTAATGAAACAAATCTGGATATCCAAATGGTTATGATAGCGATAACACCAGCTATGAGTGAAGGCAAGAAAGCAATTGCAGCAAAAACACCGATCGCTGTAGCCACGCCTTTCCCGCCTTTAAATCCATAAAAGACGGGATAGTTGTGACCGATTACGGCTACTAATCCACATAAAACTGCGATCAAGGAAGAATTAGTAAACCACAAAGCAACTAATACAACCAAGATACCTTTTAGACAGTCTAAAAGCAGTACTGCGATCGCGGGTTTTTTGCCCAACACTCTTAACGTATTCGTAGCACCTGCGTTACCGCTACCATGATTTCTTATGTCTTCATTTCTCAATACTTTAGTCAGCAAATAACTGAAACTAATACTTCCGATCAAGTAAGAAACAACGAAGAGTACAAACATCGTCATGAAAGATTAATCGTTTTTCTTTCTAGCAAAGATTTTGATCGGAGTTCCAACAAAACCAAATGTTTCACGAATACGGTTCTCGAGAAAACGTTTATAGGAGAAGTGGAAAAGTTCTGGATCATTAACAAAGATAACAAACGTTGGTGGTTTTGACGCCACTTGTGTCGCATAGTTGATCTTCAGTCTTTTTCCGTTATCCATCGGTGCAGGGTTCATCGCAACAGCATCCATGATCACTTCATTTAAGATGTTCGTTTGGACGCGAAGCGAGTGATTCTCAGCCACTTGATTGATGACAGGATACAGCTGATGAAGACGCTGCTTCGTTAAGGCAGATACGAAAACGATCGGTGCGTATGATAGATATAAGAAATGATCACGAATCTTCTGTTCGAACTTTTGCATCGTCTTATCGTCTTTTTCAACAGCATCCCACTTGTTTACGACGATCACTACCGCTTTACCGGCTTCATGTGCAAAACCAGCTACCTTTTTATCTTGTTCGATGATTCCTTCTTCAGCGTCGATGACCATAAGGACAACGTCGGAACGTTCGATCGCTTTCATCGCACGCATTACACTATATTTTTCAGTCGTCTCATATACTTTTCCGCGCTTTCTCATACCAGCCGTATCGATGATCACGTACTTCTGATCTTCACGCTCAAAACTAGAATCGATCGCATCTCTTGTTGTTCCTGCAATATTACTAACAATAACTCGTTCTTTACCTAAGATCGCATTCACAAGAGAAGATTTCCCTACGTTCGGTCGCCCGATTAAAGAGAAGTAGATCGTATCATCTTCTTTTTCCTCAGCTACTGTTTCAGGGAAATGGCTAACCACTTGATCTAAAAGATCGCCAAGACCGATACCATGTGTACCTGACACACCGATTGGTTCACCCATTCCTAAGCTATAGAACTCATACAACAATTCTTTACGTTCGGGGTTATCGATCTTATTCACACCTAATACAACAGGCTTTTTGGAACGAAATAGCATCTTAGCTACTTCTTCATCAGCAGCTGTAATTCCATTCATTCCATCAACGAGAAATAGAATAACATCCGCTTCTTCAATAGCGAGTTCTGCTTGCTCTTTCATCTGACTCATAAATGGTGCATCACTAATCTCGATACCACCCGTATCAATCAAGTTGAATTCTGTGTTCAACCACTCAGCAGAGCTATAAATACGGTCACGCGTTACACCTGGCATATCTTCTACGATCGAAATACGATCTCCGGCAATTCTGTTAAAAATAGTAGATTTCCCTACGTTCGGTCTTCCTACTATGGCTAAAACTGGTTTCGTCATCTAGACACTTCCCTTTTTTCCTGATCAAGTCAATCATCAAATTTTCTTTTTTATATGCTCGTTCATTTTCTTGTAATTAGACAAGTCCACTTATTTTAGCAAATTACTTGTGGTTTAGACAACTGATTCTCTTCTAAATCTGCTTAGCTGAAGTAACCCTTTTAAAAGCTGTTCGTCTTATTTTTTTGAACATATCTACCAATACTACCATAAATAAGAGCATCATAGAAGTTGAGGCAAACAAATCCATCACATATAGAGATCCGATTTCAACTTTGCCAACGAGTCTAAGAATGATGAACTGATAAGCAGCATCACCAATAAAAAGACCGATGGCGATCAGACTGAAGTGATCTTTCTTCGATCTTGCTAACGTAATCACTAGAAGTGTTAGGAATATAAGAATCATTAATTCTTTGCTTACAAAGAGTTTAGCTGGATCGTATAAAGCAAAAAGTTCGATCGAAACAAAGGCTGTAGCCACTATAAAACTGCTAGTAACGAAAAAAAAGATCTGATGACTATTTTTGATCACATGAACAAATGCCATCATTAAGAAGAACACAAATGCAGCATTCATGCTTCCAATTGAAAGATGTATGTTGACACCTGACAAAATAATTCCTAACAACGTCATAAAAACACATTGATTTCTTAATTGTCCCTTCTTCATGAGAAAGGTTGAAACTATCCAGCCCATCCACATGAACCAATAAAAAAGTATGCCATCGTTCATCTCATTCACCTCGATAGCATTATTGCCAGAATATGTACCCTTTTAATCGCAAGAAAAAAAGCTCTCGATGAGAATCATCGAGAGCTGTAACTTCATATGTCTTATTTGTAACCTTTTAGCTGATCACCGATCATATCCGCTAATGAAAAACCTTTTTCTTCTTTAGGAAGGTTTTCTTTCAGGTTCGCTTTTTCCTTTTCATCTTGAACAGCTTTCATGCTAAGGCTCATTCGCTTATCTTGACTGTTCACTTCAAGAACTTTTACAGAAACTTGCTGACCTTCTTTAACAACCTCACTCGGATTTCCGATATGACGGTTCGCTAGTTCTGAAATGTGAACCAGCCCTTCAATGCCAGGTGCTACTTCTACAAACGCACCAAACGTAACGATGCGTTTTACAGTACCTTCAATAACACTTCCTGCTTGAATGGAAGAACTTGCTTCTTCCCACGGTCCAGGCTGAGTTTCTTTGATGGACAATGAAATTCTGTCATTATCACGATCAACAGATAGAACTTTTACTTTCACCGTCTCACCTTCGCTAAGAACTTCTGAAGGATTATCAACACGGCTGTGTGAAAGCTGTGAAACATGGACTAACCCATCAACACCACCGATATCTACGAATGCACCGAAGTCTGTTAAACGCTGTACTTTACCTTCAATGATTTCTCCAGGTGCTAAACGGTCTAAGATTTCTTGTTTCTTCGCTACCGCTGTTTCTTCCGTTACGGCACGGTGAGATAAGATAACTCGCCCTTTCTCAGCATCAAGTTCTACGATTTTCACAGAAAGCGATTTTCCTTTATAATCCGAAAAGTCTTCTACAAAGTGAGACTCGACCATAGAAGCTGGGATGAACGCTCGAACGCCAAGATCTACTACTAGTCCACCTTTTACTACATCATGAACGACGACTTCAAACGTTTCCTTAGAGTTAAACTTTTCTTCAAGTTCGCTCCAAGATTTCTCAGTGTCCACTGCTTTCTTTGACACAAGAAGTTTGTCTTCCGTGTGAGAAAGTACTTTAACAGTGATTCTATCTCCTTCATTCAACACGTCACTTACCTTTTCAATGAAAAGACTTGAAACTTCATTAATCGGTAAAAACGCGTCTTGCTTAGCGCTGATATCCACTAACGCGTGCTTGTCTTCCACTTTTAGTACAGTACCTTTAATGATTTCACCTTTTTCAGCCATGGTAGCATTTGTTAAACTTGTGCTCATTTCGTCTGTCATGTTCGTGACCTCCTCAAAAATTAGAAAAGTAATTTATTGAACTTTCGGTATGAAAGAACATTAACATCGATCATGGAGTTGTTTTTGCAAAAGTAGCACTGTTGAAAGTATGATTTCCGTTTCAGGTCGCTCGCTTTCCTGGGGGTGTGCGGTGAGCCTCCTAGCGCTATGCGCTTTTAGGAGTCTCACCTGGCCCACTGATCCCCTAGGAGTCTCGCACCTTACACTTCAATCATTATTCAAAGAAGTTTACAAAACAACTCAAAGTTCATCTTTAAAGATAAGTAAGTAATTTATTTATTCATGCTCTTTTTTTAACTGAGCTATATTTTTCATTATAAGCTCTGTCGCTTCTTTTGCGGAAGCTTTTTGCTCCCGAAAATGTGTAAAGTCGATCGGTTTGCCGAATACGACTTTTAGTTTTTTGCCTTTTTGATATTCTCCAACGATTGCACAAGGAACGATGTGTGCCTGTGATTTAAGAGCAAAGAAACCTGCCCCTGCAAGACCTTCTCCGATTTCTCCCGTCTTTGAGCGGGTTCCTTCTGGAAACAACCCTACCACTTTTCCTTCTTTTAAAAGATTCATTCCTGTTTTTAATGCCGTTTTGTCACTCATCCCGCGTTTTACAGGAAAAGCGTTGATTTTTGGAAGGATATGTTTTAAAACCGGTACAGAAAAGAGCTCTGCTTTAGCCATAAAATGCACGTCTCGTGGTGAAGCTACCCCTACAAGCGGCGGATCGTAGTTGTGGATATGGTTGGTACATAAAAGCACGCCACCTGTTTTCGGCATGTTTTCTGCTCCAACGATCTCTGGCTTATATGTTCCTTTGAAATATGTCCCACATAGCCATTTTCCGAAAGAATAAAGCATCATTTTACAAAGCCCTTTCTTTTGCATAATGAAGAATGCTTGAAACTACCTCTTCGATCGTCATACTTGTTGTGTCCAGTTCAATAGCATCTTCTGCTTTTCTTAATGGAGCAACTTCTCTCTCGCTGTCACGTTTATCTCTTAGTGCAATCTCACTTTTTAAGAGTTCAAAATCAGCTTCAAACCCTTTTGCCATATTTTCTTCATAACGTCTCTTAGCTCTTTCTTCTACAGAAGCGATCAAGAAGATCTTCAGCTCAGCATTCGGCATAACGTGAGTGCCAATATCACGGCCATCCATGACAACTCCGCCAGATTCAGCTAAGAGCTGCTGTCTTTTTACCATTTCAGTACGCACTTCTTGCTGTCTAGCAACAAACGATACATTATTGGTCACTTCACTTGTTCTGATCTCTTCTGAAACATCTTTTCCATCAAGAAGAACAGCTTGTCCTTGCTCTGTGATCACTAATATAATATCTGTATCGTTCAAAACGATTTCTAGTTCTCGTCCATCATTAAGGTCTGCTCCTTTTAAAAGAGCTTTATACGTTAATGCCCTATACATGGCACCCGTGTCAATGTAAATGAAAGAAAGACGTTCAGCTACTTGCTTCGCTACCGTACTTTTTCCTGCTCCAGCCGGTCCATCAATGGCGATCGATAATAATTTTTTCATGTTTCCTCCTACCCCATACCTATGACAATGCATACATAGCAATAAAAAGCAGGTGAGTTTCCCCTGCTTTTTTTTCTGTGTATAAATCTGAATACATCAGACTTAATCTATATGTATATTACCATACATGGTGTTTAACGGTCTATGGTTTCCAAAGTCGGTTGTTGGTCGTTCTTGATGACTCCTTCGTAATAGATACTCTTGTTTGTATATAACTTAAAGGATGGGATCTCAAGTAAAAACTGCGCGGCCACCAGTAAAATAAAATGAACAACGGCAAGTTGGATCAATATCCGTTCAAATCGTTTCATGAATTCGCCACCTTCTTTTCGGGAGTATTTTTCCCCAAAAGAAAAGATCTATGCACTTCTAAAGACTAACGCTCTCTTTTTTCTTCATAAGAAGCTGCTGTTCAAAACAGAATCGAATAATATGCTGTCGGTCTCTTTGCGCAATTTCCCCGAATTGAAGGGAAGCTTTCTGTCGTCCGCCCGCTCCATCAAATACTCTTAAAACTGTGCAGTCTAGATCTAGATACAGTTTTTCTCCAGATTGCATAGGAAAAACCACAAGACAGTTCAACTGGTCTTCGCTCTTAACCGAATGAACAACCGGAAGAGAAAGAAGCATCCCTCCTGCACTCAGATCGAGAATCACAGAGTTAAAAGGTGGATAAGCATCATTTTGGTTGACAACCGACGTGTCTATCATCGTTTCTACCCTTACAAATTCTCTTCGTTGAATCTTATGTATCTCTTCTTCTTTCGGAGAAGTGATCATCAATACTGGAATATTTTCGATCTTTCTACCTAATAGCTCTGTTCGAAACGTATAGACGTTCCTCTCTTTATCCACAAAAGATGCTTTAAACTGTGTTCCATCAAAGAAATATTCGGTACGGTTTGTTTTTTCGTTACTCGGATAATCAATATATAGATGATCCTCTTTGACATCATACACTTTGCAGCGATATTTATCTTTTTTGTCGGAAAACAACGGCTCTAAATATAACGGTTCACCCACTGTAATCATAAAACTTCCCCCATACATTGCTTTCTGATCTTTCTACCTTATTATGACAGTTTCAAAATAAAAGAAAAAGCAAAATTTCAAGTTGCGAAATTTTGCTTTTTAAACATTCGATCAATCTGTAATAGTTGTAAGTAGTTGATTTCCACTCCAGGCTGCTCGCTTTCCGGGGGGGCGTGCGGTGAGCCTCCTCGGCGCTCCGCACCCTTAGGAGTCTCACCTGTCCCGCTGATCCCCCAGGAGTCTCGCACCTTCCGTTCCAATCAACTTGTCAACGAAGCAATTAACACAAACCTTTGTTCACGATACCCATAATTCTCTTTTAGATATCGTTATAAGATGGCTCTGCTTCTTTAAGCTTTCTTACTTCTTCTTCGTTTCCGTTCTCTGCGTTAATGAAGACGCGGAATGTATCGTCACCTAAGATCCCTAGGAATTCGTAGCAATACACTTCTTCGTTAATATCGTTTCGAATCAATGCTTTGCTTGTTTCTTTCACTTGGAACTTAGGGTTAAGATTTGTTCTTGCTTCTTGTTCAGAAATCTTAAACGTCGGGGTTCTCTTGTCTACGTGTGCAAGAAGGAAGTCTGTGCCTTCGTACCCCATGATGTCTCCATTATCTAACGCTACCTTTACAGATACGGTTTCCGGATAGATCCTTACTCCGTTATCTAGTCGAGCATATGTGAACACTCCGATGTTATCGTATTGATCACTCGTTACCATCTCCATCTGACTTTCCATATGTTTTTTCAGGAAGTCTTCTGCTTGAAGCATCGCTTCATTCAGTGAGATTTTTGGTTTCCCTACATTACGGTCGTAAAGTACATACAGTGGATAACCACCCTTTTTCGTGAGATCCATGTATGTTGTACCTTTTGTATCTGGGTTGTATAGCGTTAACGAGTAAGCATCATACTTTGCATCTTTTCCCGTGCTTTCAATTGTAATCTTCACGTTTTTCTTCAATTGGAAAAAATCGACTGCAATCTTTTTAGCTTCTTCTTTTGTAATCTTTTTACCTTTTAACTGACTAAGGTCGCGATCTTTCATTTTCTCCATGTTTGAAACTTCAGTTCCAAAGTCTACATCAGAATAACCTTCGACCGATTTGTCAACCGTCTTAAATCCGTCGATAATCGTGTTATCCTCTGGCTGTTTGTTTGTAGCGAGAGCCATCTCTACATCCATCCAACGCAAGTTGTTCTTTTGAGCTAACGATTCTGTTTTTCTTAACTCGTTTTGTATTTCGGTTGAATTTGCGTACAACTCTTTTAGCGTATTATATTCTTTATCACTTAGCGGATTCTTATCTAAATCACGAACTGCTGCTCGATAACTGAACTCGCCCATCTTTGTTAAAAACTCTTCCGTCTTGTTAAATGGTAGTAGAGTTAACGGTAGTTGACCTACATCATTATGAGCTTCTGATGTTAACCTCCACACTTGTGCTAAAGCTGGAGAAAGCTGATTTCTTGTATTCATCGCGATTGTTTCGCCAATCTTGTCATGAAGTGAATCCATATGGAAGTTCAGATCATGAAAAGCACGTTGATAATTGTTCTCGGCTTGCAAAAGTACAGCATTCTTTTCTTGATGTTCACTGTAGCCCCAATAGCCTGTTCCTGCTACAGCAACGAACAACAGTACAATTAGGATTGTGCGTATCATATCAGTTCACCCCTTTATTAGTTACAGAAAATGTGCTTTCCGATTTTTTTGATTTGAGGACGAGTCCATATCCAGCCTGATGTAGCTGTATCAGGGTTAAAATAATATTCTGCTTCACCTGTTGGGTCCCAACCGTTCAATGCGTCCATTACTGCTTTTTTTGCTTGTTTATTTGGCGTAAGATAAATTTGACCATCCGCTACAGCTGTGAATGCGCCCGGTTCGAATATCACACCAGATACTGTGTTAGGAAATGAAGCACTGTTCACTCGGTTGATAATAACCGCTGCTACTGCGACTTGACCGATGTATGGCTCACCACGTGATTCTCCATAAACAGCATTCGCCATTAAGTTCACATCGTTCTGTGAATAACCATCTGGTGTATTCTTTGCCGGTTTAACTTGAGCAGGCTTCGCTTTAGCTTGACCCGTTCCTTTTGTGCCTTTAGCAGTTCCAGCTTTTGGCGTTCCGCTTTTAGCAGAACCCCCTTTTGCTTCTCCACTCTTCGCACTTTTCTTCTCACCACCGTAATATGAGAACTTCTTACCTTTATCAATCTGCTTATTTACCCAAGCTTTATCGTATTTAGAAGCTTTAGCTAACTTGTTCTTTGTCGTACCACCTGCTAAGCCATCAATCGGCAGGCCGAACTCATATTGGAAGTTTCGTAATGCCCAATACGTTCTCCATCCAAATACTCCATCGATGTTCCCTGTGTAAAAACCTAAATATTGAAGCCGTGACTGAAGTTCTACAACATCTTCACCCGTTGCCCCTACTTGTACGACTTGGTTTGAAAATGCGTGTGCATTGTTCTGACCAAATCCAGCTAATAGGCCAAAACAAAGGGCAATCGCAATAAATGCTCCCTTTATGTAAGCTGAATTTCTTTTCATGAGAAAGTAAGCCTCCTGTGATTTAATCTCCAATTTTCGTGTTATAGAGATATCATTTGTAATCTGTTTTTTTTTATTCAGCTTTTCAAAGACTCATGGTTCACAATAAAGAAAACTTGGCTGTCGCCAAGCTCTTCAGGTCTACCTTAGTTGCACTTATACTATCTACCTTAACTTGTTGCAACGTCGAATGACATCGTGCTAACAAGGTATACTTTCTGATAGTGAAATAAAAGAAGACCGATTATACACCGGTCTTCGCATCTGGATTTCTATATGGAGTTAAAGCAGTATTAGCGATTCTTACTTTACGAAGAGCGAACCACCATAGGAAGATCATAAATGGAAACATATAAAAGAAAATATATTTTGTGCTGGATAATAAAAGGAAGTTGAATGTACCGTGCAACACAATCGGCAAGAGAAGTGAAAGAGTGAGATAGATCTTCTTCTTTCTTCCTGACGAGAATTTCCCTTTTCCTAAATAAAAGCCCATGATCACTCCGAATAAGGCATGACCACTTACAGGCAGAAGCGCTCGGACTAATGCTTCTTCGATTCCGAACGTATATAGGTAAAAGATGTTTTCTAATGAAGCGAACCCTAATGATAATGCTGTAGCGTATACGATTCCATCATACGGTTCGTTGAACTCTTCATGCAGATATGCGCCATAGAACACTAAGAACCATTTGAAGAATTCTTCTAGTGTACCACTAACAAAAAATGCTTCAACAAAGGAAGGAACGTTCATCTCTTCCGTAATTCCAAACTGAATAACCATGATCGGAAAGACGAGAAGAACGCCAAATATATATACTTTGACGACCAATGATAACGGTTCGGTCTCATATTTATCTTTTAGATAAAAAAAGGATAATAGAGCAATAGCCGGAGCCACCGCTGCAGAAATTACAGCTAGCATGTCCTGCCTCTTTTCTACTGTTTTTTTATATCGTAACATGATATTTTAAGAAGTGGAATAGCGAACACGAAGAATAAGGAGGGCGGTAATTTTGAAAAAGATTTTATTAATTCATACTGGCGGCACCATCGCTATGGAAGAAAACAAATCCACAGGCGGTGTTAATACGAAAGAAACACACCCATTAGAGGCGACTCTAAGAGAACTGTCTGACTTAGCAGAAATTACGGTCAAAGATTATGTGAACTTGCCATCTCCTCATATCACTCCTACCCATATGCTGGAGTTAGCGCAATTTATTACCACACACACGAATTCTGATCAGTTTGATGGAATCGTCATCACTCACGGTACAGATACGCTCGAAGAAACAGCCTATGTATTAGATCTTGTACTGCAGACTACAATCTCAGTAATCGTTACAGGTGCTATGCGTTCAAGTAACGAACACGGTTCAGATGGTCCTTACAATCTGATCTCCTCTGTACGAGTTGCCTGTGAAGATCAATCATTAGGCAAAGGAACACTTGTTGTGTTTAACGACGAGATACACGCTGCAAAAAATGTTACAAAGACGCATACTAGCAACATCGCGACATTTCAAAGTCCTCAATATGGACCGATCGGTATCGTAACAAAACGAGGTGTTCTTTTCCATCACACACCGATTCGTTCAGACTTCTTTCATGTGAAGAATTTTTCAAAGAACGTCGTATTACTTAAAGCATATGCAGGTATGGACGGCAATTTGATCAAAGCTGCCACAAACTCAGCAGATGGCGTTGTAATCGAAGCATTAGGTCAAGGCAACTTACCTCCAGCAACAGTGCCTGCAATAAAAGAACTTATATCTAATGGAATACCTGTCGTACTTGTATCAAGATGTTTCAATGGAATAGCACAAGACATTTATTCTTATGAGGGTGGAGGAAAACACTTAAAAGAAATTGGTGCGATCTTCTCAAACGGTTTAAACGGACAAAAAGCAAGATTAAAACTAATGATTGCCCTTGAAAACACGAGTGAGCAAGATCAGTTGCAAAGACTATTTCTGCAATAACGTAAATTTTTTATAAAAGTCTGAGGTTTTAATCATTAAAATAAATCCCAATTTATTCCATACGAACATACAAAAGAACCGACAACTCAAACGTTATCGGTTCTTTTTTCTGTTCTCTATCGTTTCAGCGATCACTTCACCGTGAAATCTTCCATTTTCGATAAAAATCTCATTCGCATTGTTACCTGCAGCAATAACACCTGCGATAAAAAGTCCTTCGACATTTGTTTCCATCGTTTCTTGAGAAAATGATGGACGGCCGGTTTCTTCATCGATCCCAACACCCATCTTTGATAGAAACGAGTGATCGGGATGATAGCCAATCATGGCAAACAGACCTTGAAACGGATAATATGTTTGAGACTCGTTGTCCCCTTTCGTCACATACAAGCCGTCTTCTGTTATTTTGTTTACACAGGCATCAAAAGTCATCTTAATACTGCCTGACTTTACACATGCTTCAAATTCTGGGAGTACCCATGGTTTGATGCTAGGTGAATAAGTACTTCCTCTGTAGAAGACGTGAGGACGCGCTCCTGATTTTTGGAGTTCTAGTGCGGCATCGATGGCAGAATTTTTCCCGCCGATCACAGCAACATCTAGATCATAGTAAGGATGGCCTTCTTTGAAATAATGATGAACATGAGGCAAGTCTTCTCCCTCGATGTTCAATTGATTTGGGTTATCATAATATCCAGTTGCGATGATGACATATTTGGCATCGTAACTAATCGTTTCATCTTTACGATTGATTGTTTGGATCTTAAACGTTCCATCAGATTGTTTGGTGACCGATTTTGCTTTTTCAAACGTTCGAACTTGAAGATGATTTCTCTTGACCACTTCACGATAATACGTTAGAGCGTGAATCCTCCTCGGTTTTCTTTGTTCATGAACGAAAGGAAAGTTACCGATCTCGAGTTTTTCACTTGAACTAAAAAATGTCTGATGTGTTGGATATTGATAGATGGTGTTAACTACGTTTCCCTTTTCAATTACACAATACGAGATCCCTTTTTTCTGTAGTGCAAGAGCTGCTGCCAATCCGCAGGGTCCTCCACCAATAATACATACGTCTATATTCACTTTTTTCATCACTCCAAAAGACACTGATATTCATTTTCTTAGCATGCCAAAAAAAATCTCCTATCATCATATGATAGGAGATTTGGTATGAGTTTGCAAAAATTTAAATCCAGCCTCTGAAGCGTGAAGCTTCAGCCATCTTACGAACACCAACCATATAAGCGGCTAGTCTCATGTTTACTTTTCTGTTCATGGCTGTTGTATAAACTGTCTCAAACGACTTTACCATTACTCGTTCAAGCTTTTCTTCAACTTCTTCTTCTGTCCAGTAATAACCTTGGTTGTTTTGTACCCACTCAAAGTAAGATACGGTTACTCCACCAGCACTTGCTAATACGTCTGGAACTAATAGAATACCTCTTTCAGATAAGATTCTAGTCGCTTCAAGTGTAGTTGGCCCGTTCGCTGCTTCAACAACGATCGAAGCTTTGATCTGGTGTGCATTCTTTTCAGTAATTTGATTCTCAATTGCTGCAGGTACTAAAATATCACAGTCAAGCTCTAAAAGCTCTTGATTTGTTATCGTATCTTTGAAAAGCTTTGTTACTGTTCCAAAGCTATCACGACGCTCGAGCAGATAATCGATATCTAACCCTTCTGGATCAAACAGACCACCATACGCATCCGAGATCGCGATTACTTTTGCACCAGCATCATGCATGAATTTAGCAAGGAAGCTTCCAGCGTTACCGAATCCTTGAACGACTACACGAGCACCTTCAAGCTGGATACCTTTTTTTGCTGCTGCTTCACGGATACAGATCGTAACACCTTTAGCAGTTGCTGTTTCACGGCCATGAGATCCACCAAGAACAAGTGGTTTCCCTGTGATAAATCCAGGAGAATCAAATTCTCTAATTCTGCTGTATTCGTCCATCATCCAAGCCATGATCTGTGAGTTTGTAAATACGTCTGGAGCTGGAATATCTTTAGTCGGTCCTACTAACTGACTGATCGCTCTTACATAGCCACGGCTTAATCTTTCAAGTTCTCTGAATGACATTGTACGCGGATCACAAATGATTCCGCCTTTTCCTCCACCGTATGGCAGATCTACAATTCCTGCTTTTAAGCTCATCCAGATTGATAGCGCTTTTACTTCTGTTTCTGATACATTCGGATGAAAACGAACGCCGCCCTTAGTTGGACCAACAGCATCATTATGCTGGGCACGATATCCTGTAAAAATCTTAGTACTTCCGTCATCCATCTTAACCGGGATTCGAACTGTCAACATACGAATCGGTTCTTTTAATAACTCATAAACTTCGGAAGAGTATCCTAATTTATCGAGCGCATCCGCGATTACGGATTGCGTGGATTGGAGTACATTGTCATTTTCGTGTTGGTTGTCGGATTTTTGGTCTGTGTTATTTTGGGCTGTCATTTGTTTACCTCCCATATTCGTCACCTCTAGAGTTTAGTCAAGCTTCATCGTCAGTATACACCTTTGCATAAGCAAAGAGAAGAGAAAATTAGTGATTTTCACCTAAAAAGTAAACGCTTTCTTAAGTCACATACTGTTGAGAAAATAGCTAATTTTCTGCCAATATACCTACACGGCATGTCCACTGCCTTTATTATGTACTCCCCACCCCGTTTAAGAGGTGGAGACCACATTCGTTTCTATTCTCACAAAATCAGATGTTACTTTTTTAAAGATAGCTCGATTAATTTTTCAATCATTGAAGGATAGTCCATTCCGATCTCTTTAGCCGCATCTGGAAACAGACTTGTCGGCGTCATACCTGGTAATGTGTTTACTTCCAAGATAACAGGTTCTGAACCGTCATGCGGAACAATAAAATCAACACGCGAATACACTTCGCAGCCTAAAACTTCGTGAGCAAGTACGGCTTGTTTTTGCAATTTTGCCGTTGTGCTCTCATCAAGTCTTGCAGGAACATAGTGGATACTTCCACCTTCTGCATACTTAGATTCATAATCATAATAAGCATTCTTTGGCTCGATCTCGACAACAGGAAGTGCTTTGTAGTTGTTATGTTCCCCCATAACGGCTACGGTAACCTCTTTGCCGCTTACAAATTGTTCAACGAGAATCGTATCATCATGCAAAAATGCTTCAGCGATTCCTTTTAAAAGTTCATCATGATTTTGAGCGATCGTTAATCCGATAGTTGATCCTTCTCTATTCGGTTTTACTACAGCAGGAAAATCAAAAGACAGCTCCAATTGCTTCTCATCATACGATTTTCTATAAAGAACTTTCTCTTTAGCGATATTGATGTCAGCATCTTTGAAGAACTGTTTGGATTTCGCCTTATCCATAGCGATTCCTGATGCTAAAGCACCTGATCCTACGTATGGAATCCCCATCATATCTAAAAGACCTTGCAACCTTCCATCTTCTCCATACTTTCCATGAAGTCCTAGAAATACAACATCAGCTTCAAGTTCTAACAAATCTTTAAGTCGCGAAGGGTGAAAGTCAATCCCAATTACTTCATGACCTTTGCTTTCAAGCGCAGAGATGATCTGCTTTCCTGTTGATAAGGATACTTCTCTCTCAGCAGAAACACCGCCATATAATACTGCTATTTTCATCTTAATGGTCACTCCTAGCCCAAAAGTTTATGTATACATTATATTCCCTGCCGTCATATCGGTTCAGTGGATGTGAAAAATATTAATAATCATAACACGTTTTGTCTCTAAATTCACAATGATATATACATGACATTCTCGTTTATGTTCAATCTATATGCTGTTTGAGTTTTCATGACTGTTTTTGTTTAAATTACAGCTGTTGATAGTGGTTAATTTCCGCTCCAGGTTGTTCGCTTTCCATGGGGCGAAAATCTTGCGCTCCAATCAACTTGCATTGGAGAGGAAAAAATACCGAGTAGTCAACAGTATTTTAGATAAGCTTTTCACAAAAATAAATAAGGACGCAAAAATTTGCGCCCCTCTTTTTTGCAGTTACTTAAAATAACGGTACAGTTCGCTTATTGCATCGGACTTCATTAATTCTTTTCCATACTCAATAACTCTATAGCTCGTAATCGTCGAGGAGCTTCCGAACTCAGCAAGAAGAGCAATGAACAGATCCAGGTCTACTGGATGGACCTCATCTTCTTCAAACTTTAAGTAGAAGTGATTATTAAACGAATACAGAGTACCACCTTTAATCTCTAAAGAATGAAGGCGTTTCGCAAGTAATATAACGTCTTCGAAAGACGAAAACTCGTAGAAAATCTCATCGTTCTCATCTAATGTGACTTGCATCTCTATATAATCTTCATCATATTCTTCTTCAAGTTCATACTCGTTTATTCCTTTTGTAACTATTACGACCATGCCTTGAGCTGGAAGTGAAAAAACTTCAACCGCAATAGGACCATCAGCTTTGAATCCTACCTCATCATCAGCCTCAGTCATCATGTCACGGAAAAGCTGATGAACTTTTGGGATATCCTGCCATATTTCTTCCTTGGAAATACCACGTTCATTCAAATCATCAAAAGTTAGGAAGATTTTTATTTTGTTATAGGTTAACCGTTCTACCCGCATCTCTGGTCCCCCTTACGATCGGCGCTATTATGTCTTAATATCAATATATGAGTTTGCAAAAAGTTGGTGATAAACATCCAACAAATTATAAAACCTATGTTAATTTTTCAGCTTCTGAGCAATCCAGTCGTCCCATTCTAACTTCGTATTACCAATTAAGAATGATTCGTATTTCTCCTGCATTTCTGAAGAGATATGATTGATCGCTGCGCCTCCAACACCAATTGAAGTATTCGGAAATTCTTGTCCCAAGCTTTCTGCCCACTCCAAGGTTTTCTTAGAGTTTTCAGCGATTGTACATGAGAAAAATACCATCTTAGGTTCTACTTCTTTCATCACAACCTCAAAGTCTCTTTTTGGTATTCCATGTCCTAAGTATATAACTTCGAACCCTTTTCTTCTTAAAAACAGTGTAAACATCAGAAGCCCTAGTTCATGCTCTTCATCTAATCCACACGCAGCAATAACCTTTGGTAAATATGGATCAGATGGAAGCCATTGAATAAGTTGTCCAATCTTACTGCGTAAAAAGGATGAAGTAAAATGTTCGTGTGCAACCGTAATTTTCTGTTCTTCCCAAAGGTGTCCTACGTGTACTAATAATGTACCCAAAATATCAATAATGACTTTTTCCAAATTATACATGCTGAAGGCTTGGCTCAAAAGATCGTTTGCTTTCTTTTCTTGAAAGGATAATAGAGCATCTAATATTAAATTACCCATTTCAGCTGCACGATCCGTATTTTCAATAGAAAAAGGAGCTGCTTCTTTATAAAGTTCCCCGTTTTGGGCAACGTCAACCGCTTGACTGATCGTAAAACCTTGATTCACTTTATTCACTAGCCATTTCAGTATGTATACTTGCTCGTCGGTGTAAAGGCGATGGCCAGCTTCATTTCGGTTTGGCTTTACGATTGAATAGCGTCTTTCCCAAGCTCTTAATGTTCCTGCTTGAATGCCGAGCATCTTCGAAACCGCTTTAATGTTATATTTCCCTTCACTAGGCATCCGTTCTTCCTCCAATAAATAGGTTAAGAAGAGTATATCGAATAAAACGTTGTGATGTAAACTTTTTACCGTGTTAGAGTTATCAAATGTGTTTGACTTGGTGCACATAAACGTAAAGGTAAATGTGTAGCTCCATAGCCGTTACTCACTAATAGGATATGTGTCAATTCATGATACCATCCGCCTCTTTTCGCTATGCCAAGCGGCCCAATGCGAATTTGTCCTCCATGAGTGTGTCCCGTTAAGACAAGCTGGATGTTATCGGCACTGCTAATACGTTTTGAAATATCAGGATTATGGCTGATTAAAATTCTGCATGAAGATTCGCATTCTTTAAGCGCATCTTCAAGAGAGGCAAAACCTAACGATGTATCATTTACTCCTACCAAATCGATGACATCATCATTTCTTTTTATACTGAAGTTAGCATTGTCTAAAATCGTTGCACCTTCATTTGCAATCGTTGAAGCCAATTGTTTCGTATCCACATCGTAATCATTGTTTCCCCATACAAAGTAAACAGGACCGATTGCTGAAAGGCGCTTGATATTATCTTCTACCTTCTTCATTGAAACTCCTTTTTCAACGAGGTCCCCACCGATTACAACAAGATCTGCTTTTTCTGATTCTTGTATGATCTTTTCTGAGATTACCCGTTTATGAACATCTGATATAAAAAAGATCTTTAAATTTTCAAATGACTTTGGCAGTTTATCAATTTTGATTGAATCATGAATGACACGATTTCGATGTGCTTCAATATACATATAAAGTAATAGCCCTATACCAGCTACGATGAATAAATAAAAAAAGATCATTGTGCCCTCCTGATCTGGATTTAAATGATCATATCATATTTTTTATAACCGTCCTATGCAGAAAGGGTACGATGTTAATTTTTTGAATATTTAAAAAGATTTGTTGAAAAAATTGTAAATTTCACGTATGATTAATTTACATGATTAACCAAAATAAGAGGAGAGGAAAAACATCATGACATTAACTAAATTGAAAAATAAATCTCTCGTGACAGACCCGGAGCTGTCTTATAGCATGCGACTCGGACTTCCAATCGAAGTTTATTGTACGGAAAAACACGAAACACTTGCATTCGGAAGAATCGATCATTTTTGTGATTTGACAGTCGTTATTCAAGGTCAGCGCCACGATCGAGAATCTTGTTTATTTTTTGGCTGTCCCTGCCAGTGAATCTCTTTATTTGTGAAGAATATTTATATTGTATTCTTGTTTCATAAATTCGAAAACAACATGCCTCTGGTTCCATTGTTCCTCATCACTCCACCATTCTTCATTACGATCTATAAAATCTTTTCTGATCGCTTCAAAATCGTCGTCAGCTTTTTTGTACTTCTTTTTCATCCAGATCATGTAGAAGCTCGCAAAAATAATAAAACCTGTACAGATCCATACCATTTCATCTGAGAATAACAACGTTAATGGATTTGAAAACCTTGAGGCTGTTGGAAGCTTATAGTAGTAAAGGTAAACGAAGGTTGCTAGTACAACAAAAATCATCGATAATCCCCATTGGTTGATGGCTTTTTTCCACTTGTCTTTCTCAGCTTTTCTATCAACAAGCTGTGCTAGCACAATACTCGTTAGTTCATTAACAAAGGGCTTTATCTTCCAGTGATTTAGAGCATTCATCAGCATAACCTCCTGTACACATAACTATGCCTATACAAGCAGATTCATGCTTTTAAAAAATAGCTTTTCCCTTTGTTTAGCCCTTGAAATTTTTGGTTGGAACAACGACACCAACATTCTTTTTTAAGAGGAGCCCTTGAAAGGTTATTTGTAACAAAAAAAGACCGTCTGGATATTCAGAGCCAGACGGTCTTTATTCTTCGATCTCTACTTGCTCAACACCTTCTCGATCTTCACTTTGAACTGGAATATAAAGGTCTTTTGACCACAATTTATAAGTTAGTGTAATTCCGATCAAAAGAATAAAAGCTGCTAAGAGTAATCGAGTGACTAAAAAAGTTGTTTTTCTCTTTTCTTTGTTAGCGTTTTTTTGTTTTTTTTCATCGTCTCTCTTTTTCCCGTGTACTTCACTTCTTGAAGGCAAAGAATGAGCATGTTGAACAGAAGCGATCGTATTGTCTGCTGTTTTGTTTCTTAAACTTTCTGCTTGGTCATTCTTCATCATCCCGATCCACACTCCCATTCTCGCTGTCTGTGATATGGTTGTTGCTCTTGTTTTGATTAGCTATCCAGCACCCTGAAATAAAGTCGATTAAGAAATGAGCTAAAAAAGGCACCCAGATGTTATCTGTCATCTCATAGATCATACCTAGCCAAAAGCTTAATCCACATACGATACTAAAAAGAACAGGTTTTTTTATATACCGAACATGCAGTACAGCGAAAATCATACTGGTTAAAAACAGCCCTAATAACGATTGTAGGACTCCTCGAAACAACCACTCTTCAGCAAAAGCAATGATTCCTGTGAGGAAAAAGATGTGTATGTAAGAGAGAGAGCCGAATATTTTATCGTTGATTCCACCATCATCTAATGATTCCTCGGACAACCTCTTCTTTAACTGAATCGATAAAAAAGGAAGAAAAAATCCTGTACCAAGTGCAAGCAGCCATTCGTTTACTGAAAGATCAAGGTCGTTTAGCACCCAAGGAAATGAAACATTAAAGAAGAATGCAAGAGCTAACGCAGCTATCATAAATAAACTTTGTGAAAAATAAACGTTCAACAAAAGTTCTTTCGGTGTAATCTGATCGATCCAATTGTTTTTTACAGATTTCCTCATCCTTTAGTTGTACACTTCCTGTCTTAAAAGTCGTTTTAGTTCATCTTCCCATAATTCATAAGAAGTGTTAAATGACGCTTGTTTTCCATAAAAATGCGAAAGACCTGTTTCACAATGACCGCAGCACATTGAATTTGGTTCAGGTACGGGTTCCCCGAAATATTTCAGCAGTCCACTTCGTTTACATTCATTATTCGTTGCCCACTTTTCAATCGCCTTTAATGATTCTATTTTATCAGCTTTTCTACTCTCAATCGTGAATTTTATTTTTGAAATCAACGCATTTTTTTCGTGGACATCAAGATTCTCTTTATGTAGAACGCCTGCTTTTTTCAAGTGATATTCCATGAATCTTTGACCCGTTTCAGAGAGTCCAACAAGTTTCAGTTTTTCTGCATACGTATTCCCTCTTAACTGAATGTGGTCGGAAAACAAATAATCAACTTGTACAGAATCAGGCAGTTCTTGATCAATAAAATGGTATGGTATCTCAAGATCAGCTGGATGATACAATAGGACGGCAACAGATGGTTCCGTGTCTCTGCCAGCTCTGCCGATTTCCTGAATATAGCCTTCTATCGTAGACGGTGTGTGAAAATGAATTACAAATCTGATGTCCGATTTATTAATTCCCATTCCAAAAGCATTCGTACAAACAATGATGTTCAGCTGGGACTCTAAAAACTGCTTTTGTACAAGAAGTCTTTCATCAGCATTCATGCCTCCATGATAAAAAGCGACCCCTTCTATTTCATGATCTTGAAATCTTTTTACAAGCAGTTCTGCAGCATTCCTTGTATTCGTATAAATAATGCCTGGTCCTTTAAGCTGCTGAACTAGATTTACCGCTCGCCCCACTTTTTGATCATGATCATCAAAGCATTCAACAAAGATAGATATGTTCGGACGGTTCACACTATGAATATGTATCTCTGCATTTTTCATGTCTAGGTGATGAAGGATATCGTTCTGTACTTTATGTGTTGCCGTTGCTGTTAATGCGAGGCAAATAGGATCCCCCATCGCTTTCTTCATATCAGCTAACTCTAAATAAAATGGACGAAACTCATGACCCCATTGTGAGATACAATGGGCTTCATCTACTACGAATAACGACCAACTAACTGACAACAGAATAGAACGGATGTAAGAGTTTTGAATGATTTCAGGACTCACAAAAACAAACTGATAGTCTTGTATTCTTTTTAATATGGATTGTTTCTCACTTTGATCTAAAAAGCTGTTGAGAGCGATCGTCCTCTTAAAACCAGCTTGTTTAAACTGATCTACTTGGTCTTCCATCAATGACACCAAAGGAGAAATGATGAGTGCTCTTCCTTTTAAAAGATGTGCGGCCATCTGATAGATTAATGTTTTTCCTGTTCCAGTCGGCAGCATACCTAACACATCATGACCTGAAAGCAAGTCAGTTATGATCTCTTTTTGTCCAGATCTAAACGATGAAAATCCGTATAACTCTTTAAGCGCTGCTTCCAGTTGCATGTTTTCCACCCTCTTTTGCGAGTACTAGCCTGATTTGAAAATACGAAAGATGAGGAAAGGCATCTTTAAACGGCCGAAGCTTTGTTTCATTCGTCTTACTGTAATATTCTTTCACTTTCAAAAACTCTGTATCACTAATGTAAGGGGTAATCGAAAAATCTTGCACTTCTCTTGCGATCTCTACGAGATGATCTTCTAGAGTACTCAATTTCAGATTTCTAACGATCATGATCTCCTCTAGAGGTTTATTGTTATTTAGCATTTTAAAAGTTAAAGATGCTGATCTAGTTAATGCCGGAGCTTCAGTAAATGAGCCTATTAGAGAGTGCAACATCGGAAAATTCATCTTTTCACTAGCTATCTTGTGTATGAAAGCGTGCAAAATCGCCCTGAAACGGAGTACAGTCTCTTCTTGACTCATGCCCTTTATCCGAGATAATTGCTCGAAGGTACTTCCGATCCTATTGTAGCCAGACAGTTTCTTAACAAATAGATCAGCAATTTGATTATCATGTTCTAACAACACTCGAGATAATTCACGATAAAGTTTTTCCGCTTGAATTTTTCTCTCTGACTCTGATTTAGGAAACACAGATTTAACTTTTTGTATCACCGAGAAGTCCCTTACGACTGGTGAATAACTAAAATGACCATATAGAGCATTGGAGAGAGCTTGTACATATAACGTGATAGCTTGCCAGCATGTAGACTCTATCGATGCATATTTTAATCCATTTAAATGATTTAAGAATGATAATCTATCATTCTCACGCACAAGAAGTTGTTCACCCTTTTCAGTAAGGGTGTAAACATGATCTTCAGATTCCTTCATATATTCTTCATTTATCAGGCTTTCGATTGATTCAGTAAAAGTGTCATAGGCCATCCCCTTGAAAGCGGCATAATAACGTTCTATACCAAACCATTGACTGTCTGACAAAGATTGCGCCGTTTTCTTACCTGTCAGCATATAATAGACGCCTGAGCTTTTTCTACTACCATTTACTTTTCGAAAGATATCTAATAAAACGACATGACAAATATCTATAATAAATCACCACACTTTATCATATAATCTATCTTATCAGATTTAAGGAAATTTAAGAGTAAAAGTGTTATATTAAGAGGAAGATTGGGAATAAAAGATATGACGAGGTCCTAATTTTCTATTGAAATGTAGAGGGATACTTATTACAATATGATTAGTAGACCCTTAATTTAAAATGGCTAAATATGTAAGTCGGTATTTTTTCAATTCCTTAGGAGGTATTCATTATGCCAAAGTATACGATTGTTGACAAAGAAACTTGTATCGCATGTGGAGCATGCGGAGCTGCAGCACCAGACATTTACGATTATGACGACGAAGGAATTGCGTTTGTAACTCTAGACGATAACCAAGGAATCGTTGAAATTCCAGATGTATTGTTAGAAGATATGCAAGATGCGTTCGAAGGCTGTCCTACAGATTCCATCAAAGTATCTGAAGAGTCATTCGATGGTGATGCATTAAAATTCGAATAGTTGTAATCTTACCAGGAACCCTCTTTCATTAGAGGGTTTTTATTTATTTTATTAAGGATGATTCTCATTGTCAATTAGTTTTCTTCTTTTTTGAAACCGCTATCTTAAAAATCATAGTTGTACCTATCGTCAGAATGTGATAAATTATCAAAATATTGATGCTATTCATAAAGATAGACAAGGGGTGGAACTGTGACAGCAACCGTATTAGTCTGTGATGGAATAACAAGTGAAGGTGTTGAACCGTTAGTAAAACTTGAAGGTGTTGAGCTGATCTTCGGAAAACTTGATGAAGTTACTCAACCAGAAAACATTCAAGGAATCATGGTAAGAAGTGCTACAAAGATTACTGAAGATGTATTGAATCAGCTGCCCGCACTTCAAATCATTGCACGAGCTGGAGTTGGAGTAGATAATATCGATCTGAACGCAGCGACAAAAAGAGGTGTGCTCGTCGTTAATGCACCTGAAGGAAACACCATTTCAACTGCAGAACACACTTGGGCCATGATGATGGCATTAGTCCGCAACATTCCACAAGCCAATCAATCTGTAAAACAAGGTGAATGGAACCGCAAAAAGTATACGGGCCAAGAACTCTATCAAAAAACGCTCGGTATCGTCGGAATGGGTAGAATCGGCTCTGAACTTGCAAAGCGCGCGAAAAGTTTCTCCATGAACGTACTTGTTTTTGACCCTTATTTTCCGAAAGAAAAACAAAAAGAACTATCCGTTACTTCTGTTGATCTCGATACGTTAATCCAGCAGAGTGACGTCATCACCGTTCATACCCCGCTTACAAAAGATACCCATAAACTATTAAATCTTGATAACTTAAAATACGCTAAAAAAGGTGCGTTTATCTTAAACTGTGCACGTGGAGGCATCATCGATGAGGAAGCTCTTCTACACTACTTAGATAACGAACATCTATCTGGCTGCGCTCTTGACGTTTTCGAACAAGAACCTCCCGTTAGTCGCTCTTTAGTCGATCATCCTAAAGTGATCGTTACACCTCATATCGCTGCATCCACCGTACAAGCACAAAAGAATGTAGCTTACATGGCGAGCGATGAGATCCGATCTCATTTTTTACATCAACCTTTAAAACACGCTGTTAACTTTCCTTCTTTATCAAAAGATACGTATGAGAAGCTGATTGCTTATTATGACTTCTCAAATCTTCTTGGTTCGTTTACGACTCAATTCTTTAAAGAACCTGTTTCAGAGATTTCGATCGGTTATGGCGGATCATTATCGGAAACCGATACAACATCACTTACTCGCAGCTTTTTGTGTGGCTTCTTAAAAACAAGATTAGACCGGCCGGTAAACGATGTAAACAGCATGGTGGCTGCAAAGGAACAAGGAATCGTAATCGGTGAAAAACATGGGACAGATGATCATGGTTATCCAAATATCATTCATGTAAAGGTTACAGGTCTGAACACAACGTTCACTCTTTCTGCGACACTTGTTAAAGGCTTTGGTGGCCGAATCATTAAATTGAACGGGTATACGGTTGATTTTGTACCACAAGGATCTCTTCTTTACATCGAACATCGTGACACACCAGGTATTATCGGAAAAGTAGGAGCTTTTTTAGGAGAACGCAACATAAATATCGCAACGATGCACGTTGGCCGAAAATCAGCTGGCGGTGAAGCCATGATGGTTCTTACCTTTGACACCCAGCTTCCAGAATCTACTCAGAAGGAACTCAGAAGCATTGAGGATCTTCTTGTGTGCAAACCTTTAGATCTATAGAAAAGCAAAAAGCTCTGCAATTCATGATGATATACTCCCCTTACAGTAAACAGATTTTTATTTTTAATCTGTCTACCTTTAGGGGAGCATATCAGAATGCAGAGCTTTCTTTATGTGTTTATTATCCTAAATCTACTTCTTTTCTCTCCCCATCCTGAAAAGTCATCAGCTTTCTGTAACCGATCTCTTTTGCAAGCTTTATAGTCGCCTCATAATTCTCTCCAACTTGGTGCGGTTCATGAGCATCTGAAGAGAGTACGATCGGTATCCCCTTTTTATAGCAAAGAGACAGAAGTTCAGGTTCTGGATAGATTCGTCCTACAGGTTTTCTTAGACCTGCAGATGAGATCTCTACACATGTTTTTGAGTCTTTTAACGCATCTGTAATGCGCTCATACTGTTCTAAAAGAAATTCTTGATCAGTCGGAACATATTTAAAGATCTTGACTAGATCGATATGTCCAACAATATCAAATAGGTTTGATTCTGCAAGTGTTACAATTTGATCATAATACGAACGATACGTTTCATAAAGATCACGACGGTCCCATTCTTTTCGGTATTCTGCAAGGTCTATCCCAAAATCATCGACCCAATGCACAGATCCGACCACGTAATCGAATGGATAGGATTTTATAAATGCCTCCATCTCAGCATGCCGTCCCGGCGTATAATCCATTTCAATCGACATGCGGACGTCCATTCCTAACTGATCTGCACGCTTAAACAGATCTACATAATCGTCCATCTTGTAATAACGTCTTTCTTCCATCCATGGTTTTGATACGATGTTTTTTGTTTCATAAAAGTGATAAGCGTGTTCAGAGATCCCAAACTCTTGTATTCCCTTCTCTTTTGCGGTGTCTACAAATTGTTTTAAATAATCGATCGTCAATGTCCCTTTTTCGAGATGAGAATGGTAATCTGTTAGCATATTAATCTCCTTTTTAAAACGTTTTACCATATGTACCATGAAATCCTTGTTCGTTCAAGTGTTTATGCTCCCAACTTCCCTCCTATAAATAAGACGCTTAAGCACATCATCAAAAAAATCACAGCAAAAAAACGGTTCAGATAGTCTCGCATTTTGTCCTCCTAGGTAAAAGTAAATCAACTTTATCATCCTATTCAGCTTTTCAACTTTTTGAACCGGTTTTTAAAGAAAAGGCTCAACTAAAATTCGTTGTTGATTTTTCGCTTGGGAACTTACTAAATCTACTCTATAAACATCATTCTTATCTAATGAGGCAGGATAATGAACTCGAATAAAGAAGTTTGATAAAGAAAATAACTACAAAAGGGATGTAGAGCATATGGACATACTACTCTGGATAACGATTGGTTTTATAACAATTGGATTTGTTGTTCTTACTTCTATGAAAAAAGATATGGAAAGTAAGCTCGCGTTTATAACAGGAAAAATGGAAAACGAGGAAACTTCAGCAAAAGCTAAAACCATCATTTGGTGGATCGTAAGTGCCACAGCTTGGGGAATAGTGAGTATACTTCTTATTGTTTGGTGTTTTCATCATAACTTTGGGTAATTGTTAGCTTCTATACAGAATATCACGAAACAGAACTTCCAAATAATACGAAGTTCTGTTTTTTTCAACATTAAACTTTAAGAGAGCTAAAAAAGCTCCCTATTCAAAGGCAGCTTTTTGACTTCCATCTTTATTAATATAATTTTCCATCACATAGAGAAGTGGTTTGTAAAGTACGATGAAGAACACCACGTTACCAATCGCATGATTTAGATCAAATGGGAGGCTCGCCAAGTAATACGGCCAGAATTTCTGCATGATGATTCCACCAAAGAGAACAGACATGATGAAACCAAACAAAAAGCCACAGAATCCTGCATAGATCGGGAGCAACAGCCAAGGTATGTTATGTCTGTATTTGCCTAGATATGCGCTCATAACGGCTATCAATCCCCAGGCAAACATCTGACCGAACGTCCACAGACCATGCCCTAGAAAAAGATTTGTTGTTATCGTGCTTAATATAGCAAGTAACAACCCTTGCACAGGACCGAGTACGAATGAAGCAAGAATGAGTATCGTCGTATTCGGCTGAACATTGGGTATCATTGAGAAGGTGATTCTGCCTACTGTTAATATAGCAGCAAGTAAGGCAATGATCGTAATTCGTTTGACTGTCAGCTTATTCATATTTGTGAAGATCAAATTCTACGACATCGCCAGGTTTTAACGTAATATCCTTAGCACCCTTCATCGCTTCTTCACCGTTTACAGAAAAGAACCAAGATGTTTTGTCCTGTTCGCTTCCAGCCACTCCTTCAATACTGCTGATAAATGCACCATCGTATTGTGTTTCAATCTTAAAGTTATCTTGCATCACGTCCATGATTGTCGCATCTTTTGCGATATCGACTTTCTTTTCCGTAACTTTTTCTTTACCGTTCTCTTTTGTGATCTGAACCGTTACTTGTTCTTTCTTCGTTTCTTCTTGTTTCGGCTGATCAGCCGTTTCCTTCGTTTCAGTCGTTCCACAGCCTACTAACATCATCATCATTGTTGCTAATACTAAAAGTAATTTTTTCACGATTGACCTCTTTCTGTTATAAAAACGTTTTGTTTGGTCCTACAACTTACTTTACGCAACTAAAAAAATCCCCTTCGGCTACGAAGGAGATTAATAGTATACAGGCAGAAAACAGCAACCGGCCCCGGTACTGTTAAACACCCCCCTATCCTCGTAGGTCATGTCATGTAACAAACAGGCAGGTCTCCTGGCTCTTGATCATCGTCTCCTAACGCCTTCCCGTTTTCACAGTGGCGAAACTATAGGATTCTCACAATTACAGTGGCGGGACCGCAACGGAATCTAACCGTTTTCCCTATTAAGCTCGTCCAATAAAGGACTGCACCTGTTTAACACGTATGAAATTTTATGAAATCACAATTCCTATTATAAACATATTGGAGAAATTTGTGAAATCCTTTTTTAATAACTGCTTTTGTTCCTTATGAAACAAGATTAATCGGGACGTATTGCTAATTTATTTCAACGTTCGCGGAATTACGAAAGAAAATGTTGTACCTTCATTATTCTTACTATGAACGCTAATCTGACCACCATGTGCTTCTACGATGTTTCTTGCAATAGCAAGGCCAAGGCCAGTTCCACCTGATTTTCCTCTTGTTCTTGCTTTATCACCTTTATAAAAGCGTTCGAAAACAAATGGCAGATCTTCCTCTTTAATTCCTGTTCCATTGTCTTTAACGAAAAACTTCACGTTCTGATCGCTCACTTCTACAGTCAGGTTAACAAATCCACCTTGAGAAGTATGACGAATAGCATTATCGATTAAATTGGTTAAGACTTGCTCAATCCGGTCTGGATCGATATCCATTTCACCTTCAAGACTTTGGTGATTACCTTTAAATTCTAAACTTAATTGAATCTCTCGGTCTTTAGCAGGACCTTGGAACTTCCGGACGATTCTTTCTGCAAAAGGAATGATCGGAAGAGAGCTGTAGTGAAGCTTCATATGACCGGCTTCTAATCTCGCTAGATCGAGAAGTTCGTTAACAAGTCTTCCCATCCGTTTCGATTCGTCTAAGATGATTCCTGCTAGCTCTTTCTTCTCTTCTTCAGATTCTGCAATATCATCTACGATCGCTTCACTATATCCTTGCAGCATAGCGATCGGCGTCTTTAATTCATGTGAAACGTTCGCAACAAAGTCTTCTCTAAGCTTGTCCATTCGTCGTTCTTCTGTCATATCACGAAGTACAGCTACTGCTCCACGAATCATAGATTGGTCATATAGTGGTGTCATAACGACGACCCACGAGCGGCCTTGTATCGCGATCTCTGTCATCTGTTCACTCTCAAGTGCAACAACTTGCCCAAAGAGCTGTTTGACCGTCTCAGGAACGTTTCCGTTGACCTCTGTCTTCATGCCTGATTCGTAATAAAATGCCTGTAGGAATCGATCAGCAGGAGGATTCGTAACCAGTATGTTCATTTTTCTATCAAAGGTGATCACACCATCAGCCATCGAACTTAAAACACTTGTTAACTGTTCTTTTTCTTGATTCAATGCTGTGATATTGTTTTTTAACTGTCTGCCCATACGGTTAAACGTCATGCCAAGTTCGCCGATCTCATCATGCGTTAAAATCGGCACTTTCATATCAAATTCACCTTTTGCTACAGAGGTGGCTGCTTCTCTCATCCTTCTTAGTGGTGCCGTAATTCGAGTAGATAAGAAAAACGCAAAGATCGTAGTTAAGATGATCGCGATCCCCGCTGCTAAAAAGATGAGATACTTTGTATGATTCGTTGTTTTTTCCACATTCTCGATGGATTGATAGACGTAAACGGCTCCTGCATTTTCTCCGGATCCATAAGGTTCACCGTAGATGATCATCGTTTGCATCGTCTCATCATTTTTATTCAGAACGGGAAAATCTCCGTTTACGTAGATCTTTTTTTCACTCTCTGCGACAGTAGATAACTGATCATTCTCTTTGAAAACAGAAACTGGGATATAAGGTGCATCATCGTAAGAATTCTTAGACATAAAGGATTCCTGATTTTCGTCTATGATCATGATAGACATGGAATATGCTTCAGCCATTTCACTTGTGATGCGTATTGCTTCTTCCTTGTTCTCATCGCTTTCCATAATCAACATCACTCGATCAGCCATCTTCGTTAATTGATCTTTGGCTTGATCATCGTAAAACGATTCAAAGAACTGCGTAAGAAGAATGGTGAGCAGGGTTAAAACGACCGAGACTAATAAAAGTATCGTTATCCAAAGTTTACCAACTACACTTCTCCAGATCATTCATTCCCAACCTCAAATTTATAACCCACTCCCCAAACGGTCGCGATCATGGATGCTGCATCCGGTGAGACTTTGTTAAGCTTTTCTCTAAGTCTTTTCACATGTGTGTCAACTGTTCTAAGATCACCAAAGAATTCATAGTTCCAAACATCTTTTAGCAATTGTTCGCGCGCATAGACTTTATCTGGAGTCTTCGCTAAGTAGTACAACAACTCATATTCTTTCGGTGTTAAGTTGACTTCTTTTCCGCCAGCTGTTACACGGTGAGCATCGTGATCGATCGTAAGGTGCTTAAACACAACAACGTTCTTTGCAACCGTTTCGGTTTGAAGAAACTTCGTCGGTGACGACCTTCTCAACAGTGCTTTTACACGAAGGATGACTTCTCTTGGACTGAACGGCTTCGCGATGTAATCGTCCGTACCTGCTTCGAATCCTTCTATGCGGTTAAGCTCTTCTCCTTTAGCTGTCAACATGATTACAGGAGTCGCTTTCTTTTCTCTTAACTTTTCACAAACCTCAATGCCATCCATACCAGGAAGCATAAGGTCGAGCAATATGAGATCAAAATTGATGGATACTGCCATCTGTAGCGCATCCTCACCGTTTTCGGCTTCATGAACTTCGTAGTTCTCTCGCTCTAGATACATCGTTAATAGTTTTCGAATTCTTTCTTCATCATCAACAACTAGAATTTTAGCTTCTGTATCCATATTCAATCCTCCACATAAAATCAGTTAAACTAGATTTTTTCCTGTCTCTATCATACATGAAACCAAGTACACTAAACAAACCGGACATGCTGTCTATCTATTTTCTTTCATTTAGGGTTGGTTTTGAATAAAACTTATTCAGTAGTTGATTTCCGTTACAGATGCTCGCTTTCCACGGGGCGAACGGTGTTCAAAGAAGTACGTGTGCTCCTGCGTCTACCAGCAAAGCCTATCGAAGCGAGATTTCTCGTCGCATGCCTTACCAGAAGAAATTGCAGGTAGCTGGCACGCTACGCGACCTTAGGAGTCTCCACCTGGCCGTTCGTCCCGTAGGAGTCTCGCATCTTCCACTACAATAAACTTATCAATGAAGTAAATAAAATGATTAAAACAACAATTCTTAAAGGTCATTATGTAGTTGATCACGTTCGTCTCTTATAAAAAAGTCTCTCTAATGAAAGAGAGACTTTAAAATCTTTAAGCGTATGAATGCAATCCTACAAGAACAAGGTTTACCGCGATCAAGTTAAATGTGATGATCCAGAACCCTAGCACACAAAGCCATGCAGACTTTTCTCCGTGCCAGCCCCTTGATAGTCGTAAATGAAGAAAAGCGGCATAGAACAAGAACGTGATAAGAGCCCAAACTTCTTTTGGATCCCATCCCCAGAATCTCGACCAAGCTTGTTGAGCCCATATCATAGCAAAGATTAGTGCTCCGAGTGTAAAGATAGGAAAGCCGATCGCAACTGCTCGGTAGCTGATCTCATCCAGAAGATCTGGTTTCATCTTAACTTTTGTCTGAAGAGCTGCTGCTATTCTTTTTCTTAAAATCAGACGAAGTAAGCCATAAAGGATTCCTCCTGCTAAGAGAGACCAAATGAACGTATTCAACTTAACAGAAGCGTCAACACCGTTCATCCAAGATGGCGTTGAGAATAGTGGTCCAAACGAATCGTCCAGTTGCTCTCCGTTACTTGGACCTGCAATGGCAGGCATATCATAGACGACTTTAACTGCCTGATTGTTATCACCCATCATTTCAAATGTCGTTTCATATCCAGCACCTTTAAAACCGACCGAAACAAAGATGAATCCAACAACCGCAATCAAACTGTAAAGAATGATCTCTAACCATAAAGTCTTTTTAGACGAGATGGTCTGATCAACTGTACGAATTAAATAAATGAGTCCTGATACGAAAGAGATCGCAAGGATTCCCTCTCCGAGCGCCGCTGTTGTAACATGGATCTTCAGCCAGTCACTTTGAAGGGCAGGAATAAGCGGAGAGATATCTCTTGGAAACATACTGGCATACGCGATAACAAGAACAGCTATAGGCATCGCGAAAACGCCTAGACCGTTCGTTCGATAGATGATGTATAGAATAATGAATGCAAGTACCATCATCATGCCAAAAAAGGTAGTGAACTCAAACAAGTTACTTACAGGGGCATGTCCACTTGCCATCCACCTTGTAATAAAATAGCCTAGTTGAGCTGCAAATCCTACACATGAACTTATGAACCCTATTTTTCCCCACTTTTTTGTATGAACAGCATCTTTTCCTTTTTTATCTGAAATAGACATTGCAAAGAATAGAGTAGAGAACAAGTAAATAATAAATGCACTATATAAAAGTGTACTGCTGATTTCAGCCATCATTAACCCTCCCGCTTGAACAGCATTACTTTGAAGCTGTTTCTTTTTCTTCTAAAGGTGTGAGATTGGTCTTATCAGACAGAAATTCCACATCTTTTTTCAAGCCATACCAGTTCTTATTCGTATGAGCGGCAGCCCATACCTCACCTGCATTTTGTTTGATCCAAATTCTTCTATAGTTCCAATATAAACCTTGTGTAACACCTATCATAAAGATGATTCCACCAAGCGCGATAATCCAAAGTGTATGGTCTTTTCGGACTGTAAGCGCCGTTAAATCTTTCGTTTCTATACCAGCGAATGACATTTTAAACTGGTTCTCACCAGAATCTATGTTTTTCTGAATCCCAACAAACGCTTTTTCTCCGTCAGGTGTTTTTGGAGAATACATGGAGAAAACAAACGCTGGATTATCAGGCAAATTATTAACGGTTGATGGCTGGTTCTGGTCGTTTAAGACGAAGTTCGGAAAGTATTCTTCAATCTTAACTTTATAACCTTTCCCAAGGTCATACTCTTTTTTCGGGTCGTGAAGATCTACTGTTAACTTACCAAACTTGTTACCCGTTGCTTTTTCTTCAAGTTCGAAACTCATCTTGTAAAACTCGTTAAGCTTAAAATCCGTTTGATAAAGAGCAAACGAGTCGAACTTAAACGGTTCATTCACTCGGATTTCACCATTCTTAACTTTTACAAGCTCTGGCTCTGCTCCGATCGTATGGTTCTCTTTTGTTTTATAGAGAGTTACGTTACTTTGATAATTTTTTGCGACTTCTCCATCAACAGAGCTTAGCGCACTATTAAACTTCTTTTCTTCCTTATCATACATCTCAAGAATGAAATCATTGTTCTCCAGATAATATTGCCCATCTTCGGTTGAAGTGCCAGGGATAGAAGCTTTCTCCCCTTCTCGAACCCATAATATATCGTCAACATACATACCTGGAAAGAATCGAAGCATCGCACCTGTTAAAAAGATAATCAGTCCAACATGGTTTACATAAGCACCCCATCTCGAAAACCGTCCCTTTTCCGCAAAAAGGTTACCATCCTCTTCTCGAACTTTATAACGCAGAGATTCTAACGTGTACTTGATCTCATCAAGTTCGACATCATTGCTTTTTGAGAACAAACGCTGATTCTTCATGAATTGATCATGTCGCGTGACTCTTTGTGTCTTTAATGCTTTATAGAGTGGTATACCACGATCAAGACTGGCAATAATGATGGATAGACCTAGCATTCCTAGAAGAAGAATGAACCACCATGATCCATAAAGGTTATGAAACCCTAACAAATAATAGATAAGTCCAAACGTTCCGTATTCGCTTTCATAATGATTGGCAGGATCAACATTAGGAGGTATGAACGTTTCCTGCGGAAAAATGGTTCCGATTGCCGCTGCTACTAAAATAATAACAATGAGCCAAACTCCGACTTTAACAGACGAAAAGAAGTTCCAAATCTTATCCACAAACGTTTGTTTATAGGTTTGAGATCGTCTAGCACTTCCTTCATACCTCATGCTTGATAGTACTTCAACATCTTGCTTCAACGGTTTACCGCAGGCTTGACAAAGACTTGTTCCGTATGGGTTAGAGTGGCCGCATTCACATGTTATCGTTTGCATCATTTCACCCCGTTACGGCTTTATTTTTTCCATAAAGGAAATAATTTTTTTCTCTGATAATGACTCACTCGTCCGTTCAACTACTTTTCCGTTCTTATCAATCAAAATGGTAGTCGGAATCGGTCCTATACCGAATGCTTTTGTTACTTCTCTTTGCTTGTCCATAGGAACAGGAAAGCTCATACGATAGCGATCAACAAAATTTTTAACGGATACGTTCGTTTCACTGACGTTTACTGCCAATATTTCTACATCTTGTTCTTTGTATTTTTCATACTGCCGTTGCATATAAGGCATCTCTCGTTCACACGGTTTACACCACGTTCCCCAGAAATTCAAGAAAACACCTTTACCACGGTAATCTTCTAACTCTACTTGTTTGCCATTCAGATCGGTTAGTACAAAATTTGGAGCCGTATCGCCTTTACTTATGTATGTACCTGACTCTTCATTCATACTGTTGTAAATCGTGTAACCGACCGCAACAACTAAAATGGCAAGCAGAGCAGAGCGAAACCACAACCTATTTTTTTTCAACATCCATCCGCTCCTTTAAGCCGCTTCCATTTTACTATAACTTGAAAAAAAAGCCTATCTACGGCTTTTTTTTGACGTTTGTGTGACAGCCAGATTTCTTAGCTGTTTGATTTCATGTGGAGTAAGTTCTCTGAACTCACCAGGATTCAGGCCTTTAAGATCTAAATAGCCGTATCTTTCACGCTTTAATTTCATGACAGGTGATCCGATCGCTTCTAACATACGCTTGACTTGACGGTTCTTTCCTTCATGAATCGTAAGCTCGATGATAGCAGTTCCCTTTTTCTTATCGATCGATGTTACTTTCACTTTCGCAGGAGCAGTCATTCCGTCCTCTAAGCGAATTCCTCGTTCGAGTTGCTTGATTCTCTCTCTTGAAGGAATTCCTTTTACTTTCGCAATGTACACTTTATCAAGCTGATAGCGTGGATGCATAAGTACGTTCGCAAACTCACCATCGTTCGTCATGATGATCGCGCCTGTCGTATCATAATCCAATCTTCCAACAGGGAATACACGCTGTTCGATAATATCTCTAAAATAATCAGCTACTACTTTTCTTCCCTTATCATCAGAAACCGCCGTAATCACACCAGAAGGTTTATACATCAAAAAATAAACGGGTTGTTCCCGTTGAATTTGAATCTCATTCACTTCAATCTTATCTTTTGTACCTACTTTTGTGCCGAGTTCGGTCACTACATTTCCGTTCACTTTCACTTTGCCTTCACGAATTAACTCTTCCGCTTTTCTTCTGGAAGTTACGCCGCTTTGGGCAATTACTTTTTGCAATCGTTCCATGATTTCACCTCATGTCTCATCATACCTTCATTATTCGTAATTCTCAACCTCAGTAAACGTAAAAAAGAGCCATAACGGCTCTTTTTTGTCGAATTATGAATAAAACAATAGGGAGATTACAGCTATAGATGCTAAAAATCCAATCAGATCGGCTAATAATCCTACTTTTAACGCGTATTTCATCTTTTTTATACCAACCGCCCCAAAATAAACAGTCAATACATAAAACGTTGTGTCAGTACTTCCTTGTATCGTAGAAGCAAGTCTTCCGATAAACGAATCAGGACCGTGTGTTGCAATTAAATCTGATGTCATCCCAAGAGCGCCAGTTCCTGAAATCGTCCTCATAAGCCCTAGCGGAACCACCTCTGCTGGAATATGAAACAATGAAAATAGCGGACGCATCGCCATCATGACATAATCCAAAGCTCCAGATGCGCGAAATACCGAAATGGCAACAAGCATGCCGACTAAAAAAGGGATAATGTTAATCGCAATCGAGAAACCTTCTTTTCCACCCTCCACAAAGGTCTCATATGTTGGCACTTTTTTATAAGTGCCATATAAAAGGATAAAACCGATCAAAAATGGGATAAACCATATGGAAAAGGATTGAACGATCGACATCTATTTCCCTCCCTTAGGTAAAGAGCGGTAATAATAATATCGATCTATTAATATAGCACCCACCGTTGAAATCGCAGTCGCGATTAATGTCGGCGCAACTATATCAGTGGGCGACGCCGAGTTATAGCTCATCCTGATCGCGATAATCGTAGTGGGGATGAGCGTTATGCTTGATGTATTTATCGCAAGTAGCGTGATCATCGATCGACTGGCTTCATTTTTTCCGCCATTTAATATTTTTAGCTGTTCCATCGCTTTAATTCCCATTGGTGTTGCAGCATTTCCGAGTCCAAGCAGGTTAGCTGCCATATTCGAAAGAATGTACCCTTGAGCAGGGTGATCCTTTGGAATATCTGGGAAGAGCCGTTTAACGATCGGACGAAACAACACAGCTAACACTTCCAATAAACCGCCTTTCTCTGCGATCTTCATGATTCCTAACCAGAATACTAAAATACTAATCATACCAAAGCTTAAAGTGACTGCTTCTTTCGCACTCGTAAAAATCGCTTCGTTTACTTTATCCATCGTGCCGTTGATTCCTGCCACAATGAAGCCTATTACCATCATTCCTACCCAGATGTAATTCACCATAGGCGATTGTCTTCCTTAGCTATAAAGAATAACTTGTTGAATATGCTTTTAAATGACGACCAAAGACCTCCCTGATCAGGTTTGATCAATGCTTTGCCATCATAATAAAGAGGAAGATCAGCAATTCTCGTTTCCTTTAAATCTACGAAATACCTACCAACAGGTTTAGGAACTTTTTCTTTTTCCCACTTGCCCGACTTCGGAAGTTCATACAACTGGATGGAAGAAGAGATCTGCCCGATCTCTTCTTTCAATAAAGGGTAAGTGAACGTTCGAGCCGCTTCTACTTTTCCTTTGTATCCTTTATCTTTGATGCCGGAAATTTCGCCTTCTTTGATCAGTTCTGTCATCTTAAACGAATGAAATCCCCACTCAAACAAATTTCGATGATCGTCCCAGTCGTTAGGATCGTTTAGTGTAACAGCGATCAGTTCCATTCCGTCTTTTTCTGCAGTTGATACTAAGGTTCGTTTTGCACGTTTTGTATATCCGGTTTTGCCGCCAGTAGAATACTCATAAAGCTTTAACATCTTATTCTTATTCCGCCACACTCTATCCCATTTTTCACCGGTTTGTTCCGATCTGTAAACCTTCGTTGATGACACGTCTTTAAACGTATCATTGTTCATGGCATACTTCGTTAATATGGCCATATCATAAGCGGTAGAATAATGATCTTCATGTGTGTCGAGTCCATGTGGATTTCTAAAACGTGTATGTTTCATTCCGATCTCTTCTGCTTTTTGATTCATCAAATAGGAAAAGCCATCTAAACTTCCTCCTACATGCTCAGCGATTGCAACTGCTGAATCATTTCCAGACCGAAGCATCAATCCATAGACTAAATCTTTTAGTGGGATCTTCTCTCCTGGCTTCAAGTATAGAGATGATCCTTCTGTTCGCGATGCAGCTTCCGTAATGGTAACCGTATCATTCATCTTTCCTGATTCTATTGCAAGGATAGCGGTCATGATCTTCGTGATACTTGCTATTCTCATCGGCCGATGTTCATTACGACCATACAATACTCTTCCAGATGATTGCTCCATCAACACAGCAGCATTTGCTGACACACCGGGTTCAGCTTTTGCTTCTTGCGGGAATGCAGCAAGGATAAGCATACAGATCATAAACAGGAGCAGTGGTTTTCGTTTTAGTGTTTGTTTCATTCATAATCCCGCCCTTTACGTGTTTTGTAAAAGTTTATGCAAACAAGGACAGGTTATGAATGGGATTTACTTCCGCTAATTATTGGGAAGGAAAAAAACGCTGTTTTTGACCATGGCTTTTTTCGTAGTCTGTCAGTTCCATGAGAGCTTTTTCTTCAGCAGGTATCCGCACCCTTAACATGAAGATATTTAATATAGTGAAAAGGATAGCTGTAAAATAAGCACCAAAAATTAGTGGCATGACTAAGAGCTCCAAAGAGACAATCGTATAATTGGGATGTCTCATAAAACGATATGGACCTTTAGCTACTACATTCGCACCAGGTAATAGAATAATCTTCGTATTCCAAAACTCTCCTAAAGACGATATCGCCCATACACGAATCACTTGTGCCATTAAAAACAGAAGAAATGGAACAATCCACCAGCTAGGCGGCTGTGCGTTAAACACGTATACTTCTAAAAAGAAAACAACAAAGAACGCAACGTGCATAGACACCATCCACTTATAGTGATCACTCCCTGCTTCTACTGCGCCTTTACTCAAAAGCTTCTTTTCGTTAGATTTAGCGATCCTTACTTCTGCTAATCTCTGTATGATAAGAAAACCCCAAAATAGAAGAAACCAGTTCATCTATTTCCTCCATTCCACTAAAAGAAGTTCAGAAGAAAAACCTGGCCCTAATGCGGCCATCACACCTAGATCTCCTTCTTCTTTTGCAGTTTGCATAAAGTTTTTCAAGACATAGAAAACAGTGGCAGATGACATATTTCCATTTTCCCTCAATACATCTCTTGAGATATCTGTTTTCGATAACGGAATCCCGAGCGCATCCACGTATGCTTGTAAGACTTTCTTTCCTCCAGGATGAGCGATGAAATGTTTAATCTGTTCTCCTACAAGCTGATTTCGGTTTAAGAACTCATCAACGTTCGGTTTGAGCCACGTTCGGATAACGTTTGGAATATCTCTTGAAAAGACAACATACAAACCTGTGTCCTTTACTTCCCACCCCATCACATCTTCAGAATGAGGCTTCAATGTAGACATCGTATCTTTTATGTAAGGTGATATTTCTGATGTTTTGCCAGTATCGGACTCATCACCGCAGATTAGCGCACAAGCAACTCCATCGGCAAACAAGGATGTTCCTACTAAATTGCTCTTAGAAAGATCTTCGTGCTGAAATGTTAGTGAACAAAGTTCTACACTTAGAACGAGGACGTTTGATTTTGGATATGCTTTACAATAATCGTAAGCTCTAGAAAAACCTGATGCACCACCAGCACATCCTAATCCCCAGATTGGAATCCTCTTTGTATGTGATGAAAATGGGAGGATGTTCATGATTCTAGCTTCTATACTTGGAGTTGACAACCCAGAACTCGAGATGAAGAAGATGGCATCAATATCTTCATAGGACACGTTTAGGCTTTGATCAGACAAGACCTTTTCGATACATTCTGCTCCTAAATTTGTTGCAAAGTCTATGTATAAATCATTTTTCTCTTGAAAACTTCTTTTTTCCTTAAACCAATCTATAGGCATCGCGAAATAGCGTGACTCGATCTCACCATTCTGAAATACTTTGAGCAATCGTTCGATATCTGAGAACACTTCTTGAAATAGGTTTCTTGCAAAATCCATTGTTTGATCTTGAGAAAGTTTATGAGGGGGATTTATAGTTTCCACTGCTGCTATTCTTGGCAATTGATCTCTCTCCTTCGGCTGCATATCCTTTTTAGTAATTTACCCTTAAATTGCCTTTTAAAACGGTGACTTAAAAGATTACTCTGTTTTTCGAGTAAACTTTTAAGTTGTTGGAAGTAGTTGATTTCCACTTCAGGATCTTACTTTTCATGCCACTTTGCGCCCCTCTTGTGGCAGCATTAAGCTTCACTTAACTTGCATAGGAAGAAAAAAATAAAAACAAAAAAACAGCCTAAAATGAATTATAAGGCTGTTTACTTTGTTATTTGTTTTAAAGTATTGAGATGTGAACTTAGCAACTCTTCGTTTGGTTGGATGAAGAGTTTTTTAAATTCTTCATAGTTGTTGATATAGCTCCGTTTGCGCTTTTGGTATGCCGGGTCCTTAAGCAATGCGGTGAGTGCTGCAATCTCTGTTATCTTATAGAAGCTCAAGTAATCTTTCCAAAAGTCATGATGTGTTAATTCCTCTTGAAGTTTCTCTTCAAAATATCGTACATAAAGAAGATGAAAAGTTTGCATTTTTCCGTTACATTCATAGGTTACTTCTGAACGGTTAAAAAAATCCTCAGATGTATTCGGCTTTTCTTTTTCTAACTCCATACCATCAATATGTTGAATCAACAATGCATGACTCCCCCTTGTTATTCGTCAGTAGATAGTGATTCCTGAAATTTTGAAAAGAACAGGTCTGCTTCTTGTTCTACATTCTCTTCCTGAATGTTCTCAGGAAGAGGAGGCAGCTCTTTTACACTTTGCAAACCAAAATGTTCTAGGAATGCTTTTGTTGTACCATATAATATTGCGCGTCCCGTTCCTTCTGCTCTTCCAACTTCTTTTACTAATCCTTTAGCAGATAGTGTCTGTAACGGTTTCTCCGTTTTTACTCCTCTTACTTCTTCAATCTCTGACCTAGTAATCGGCTGTTTATAGGCAATGATCGCTAGTGTTTCAAGAGCAGCTTGAGAGAGTGTCGCATGACCAGGCGTTTCAACAAGACGCTCATAAAAGGCCGCATGTTCCGGTTTTGTTACAAATTGAAGGGATCCCGCATATTCAACAATAGACATCCCTCTTTCTGATGAAGCATAACTTTGTTTCAACTCTTCGATGATGGGATCAAGTTCTTTGCTGTCGATCTCCAACACTTGAGCGATTTGTTTTCTGTCGATTCCTTCATCACCACTGACAAAAAGCAAACCCTCTACAATCGCTTTATATTCATTTCGTTCCAAATCGTATTACTCCTCTAACATCGTTATATAAATTTCACTAAAATGATCTTGTTGTTCGCAATTTATTGATTTAACTTTCATAAGTTCTAATATTGCAAGAAATGTAACAACAACATGTTCCCTAGTACTCTTATCAAAAAGGTCTGTGAACTTTTTTCGTCCTCCTACTAAAAGAAGAGAGGATTTTATTTGTTCCATTCTTTTTTCGATCGGAATCTCTTGCCGTTCGATTGTCGTTTGTTTCGGTGCTCGCGTGACCTTTTCTTGAAAGACTTTTTGCATCGCCTGCAACATATCATACAGCGTTACGTTGGTCACCTGTTTTGCCGATTCTTCTTTCTCAAACTGTGAGAGGTCGACAGGCTGCCGTGTGTATATTAAGCTTCTTGCTGATTCTCTTTCTTTAAGTTCATCAGCAGCATGCTTGTACTTTCTATATTCAACGAGTCTTCTTACTAATTCATCTCTTGGGTCTTCTTCCATCTCGAGTTCCATCTGATTCTCAAAAAGCTCTTCTTCATGCTTCGGTAGCAGCATCTTACTTTTAATGGCAAGAAGAGTAGCTGCCATAACTAAAAATTCACTTGCTACGTCCAGTTTTAGTTCTTTCATCGTATGTATATATTGAAGGTATTGCTCAGTTATGATGGCTACCGGGATATCATAAATATCCACTTCGTAGGTTTGAATCAAATGAAGCAGTAAGTCGAGCGGACCTTCAAATCCATCAAGCTTCACACTATATTGCATAACATTTCCCCAGTTTTTCAGCGATTTTGTATTATAAAATTATATCATATTTTGCGTGGTACGCGGCTTGTTTTTATTCATGCTATGCATATGGTAAACTTAAAGTCGAGCTTATTAAGGGGCGTGAACGACTAGTGACTTATCCAAAACCATGGATTGAATACTTGGTGCATTTTCATAGAGATCAAGATTACTTTGAGTGTCACGAAGTGCTTGAGGAGCATTGGAAGGACGAGGGCATGAAAGGAGATCTGTGGCCTGGACTGATCCAGCTTGCAGTGGCTCTTTATCACCATCGGCGTGGCAACAATAATGGAGCTAAACGAATGATCTTGAGTTGTAGAGTGAAGCTGCAAAAAGAAGAAGCAGCACTGAAAGAACTCGGAATAGAAGTTGAACCTTTTTTTGAACTACTCGATAAAAGTATACAAAAAGTCGAGCAACAGCAACCTTTTGAGTCGATAGCTCTTCCACTGTCAACTGATCTATTGAACGTATGTTTATTAAAAGCTGGTGTGACTGAAGAAGAGTGGTCTTTATCATCCAGAGTGGATGAAAACATCGTTCATAAGCACTCTTTAAGAGACCGATCTACGGTTATTGATGAACGAAATAGACAAAAACTCATGAAAAACAGAAATGTATAATTGCCAAAAACATAAAAAAAGCTTCGGAGTAATCCGGAGCTTTTCTTATTTGGAACTTATTCTTCCCAAACTTTAACTTCTTTCATTACATCGCCTTGTTTAATGCGAAGTACTGTTTCCAAACCTTCTGTAACTTGTCCAAAAACAGTATGAACACCGTTCAAGTGCGGTTGTGGCTCGTGTACGATAAAGAATTGGCTTCCACCTGTATCGCGGCCAGCATGCGCCATTGAAAGAGACCCCGCTACGTGCTTATGTGGGTTCCCTTCTGTTTCACAAGGAATAGAATAACCAGGGCCGCCAGCTCCAGTTCCTGTTGGATCTCCACCTTGAGCTACAAATCCAGGGATAACACGGTGGAACGTTACACCGTTGTAAAAGCCTTCGTTTGCAAGTTTTTCAAAGTTTTCTACTGTTCCAGGTGCTTCTTCTTGGTACAGATCAAATACAATTTTTTCGCCGTTTTCAAATTCAATTGAACCTTTTTTCATAAAAAACAGGCCTCCTTCTACTTCATTCAACTACCATTGTACGGTTAAATGTCTGCTCCGTAAACTAATTTACACAAAAACATTCGTTTTTAATGGAACATCATTCTTGATGAGGTCTTCATATGTTTCCCGCTTCACTACAAGCTGTTCTTCACCGTTCTCTACAAACACAACAGCTGGCCGCTGAATGCGATTATAATTGCTCGCCATACTATAACCGTAAGCTCCCGTACATGAAACGGCTAATAAGTCGTTATCACAAACTTCAGGAAGTTCAATATCCCAGATTAACATGTCGCCACTCTCACAGCATTTTCCTGCGATCGAAACAGTTTGTGTTGGTTCTTCGTTCATCTTATTCGCTACGAATGCTTCATATTTAGCTTGATAGAGTGCAGGACGAATGTTATCTGTCATCCCACCATCAATGGACACATAATGCCTAACTCCTTCGATCTCTTTTTGAGACCCGATCGAATAGATCGTCGTACCCGCATCACCTACGAGTGAACGTCCTGGTTCAATCCAAAGTTCAGGCAGATCTTTCCCTTCAAAGTGAATCATCTGTTTCTTCACTTCTTCAATCATGGCCGTAACGTATTGTTCAGGAGAAAGCGGTGTATCCTCTGACGTATATTGAATACCGAACCCACCTCCAAGATTTACGACACTTGGAAAATAGTTAAAGTTTTCTTCCCACTTTTTAAAATGCCTGAACAACTTTTCAATCGCCAGAGTGAATCCTTCTGTTTCAAAGATTTGAGATCCAATATGACAATGAATCCCCAAAACGCGAAAGCCTTCAAATGCAAGTACTTCTTGAAGTGCTCTGTCTCCTTGACCATTCCCTAAATCAAATCCAAACTTAGAATCTTCCTGACCTGTTATGATGTAATCATGGGTATGGGCTTCAATTCCTGGAGTTAAACGCAGTAAGATGTCTACTTTTTTGCTAAGCTTGCTGCTCAGCATTTTTAATAAGGAGATCTCATGAAAGTTATCTACTACAATACAACCGACTCCAGCTGTAAGTGCAAATTCTAATTCTGATAAGCTCTTGTTGTTTCCATGAAAATGAATTCTTTCAGGTGGGAATTCAGCTTGAAGTGCCGTATAAAGTTCTCCACCTGAAACTACATCCAGACTTAATCCTTCCTGTTCGATAAGCTGAAACATGGCGATGGAAGAAAAGGCTTTTGAGGCATATGCTACTTGATACCCTACCCCATTTTCCTCGAATGCTTTTTTAAAGCCTCTTGCTCTATTTTTTATCAAGGACAAATCATACAAATATAGCGGTGTTCCGTATTTTTTCGCTAGATCTACCGTATCTAAACCACCGATCCATAGATGTTGATTATCTCCAATTTTTGATGTTCCGTGTAAATTCACAAAAAATCCCCTCTCGTTGTTGATAGAGAATTCAATCCCGACAAATACAAAAGACAGCCGCAACTAAGGCAGGCTGTCAAAAACCGTACCCTCATGTCGGAATAGCTCTCCACTACAGTTGTAGTGACAGTCCGTTGCTTATTCAGCAACGGCCCAGCATAAAAAGAGATGGAACTCTTTTTACACTTCGGCAAATTGACCTTTCAACATATTTCATCGTCATCCATGAACTCCATATGCTACTCATTCGTTTTGCGCCTCTACCTCATATGAGGCATATTTAATTAGTTATGAATTTAACACAATTTTCAACAATCAGCAAGGGACAGATTAATTAGTTGGCTGTTTTTTGGTGTTCTGCGGATGTACAATGCTAGGTCGAACTTTTGATAGCGGAACAGCTATTCGAACGACAATCTGTAAAAACGCTTTTGGATTAAACGGTAAGAGCGGCCACAAGTAAGGTGTGTTCAAATTTTTGATCGTTGCCATATAGAGAACCAACAATGTGAATCCGATAATAAATCCTGGTACTTTAAACAACATAACCATCGCAATCAAGAAAAGCCGCAGGACTTTATTTGCGATACTCAGCTCATAACTTGGTGTGGAGAAGGATCCGATCGCTGCTATCGCAACATATAGAATAACTTCAGGCACGAATAATCCTACATCTATTGCGATCTGCCCGATCAATACGGCTGCGATCAGACCCATGGCGGTCGATAGTGCACTCGGTGTATGGATGGCCGCTAGCCTTAATATATCAATCCCGATCTCCGCGAAGATAATCTGGAGAAACAGTGGGATGTTCGTGTGTTTATTCGGGCCGATAAAATCAATGAAAGGCGGTAATAATTGCTCTTCCATCGAAAACAAAAGCCACATCGGTACTAAGAATACTGAAGCCATCATGCCTGTAAAACGGGTCCATCTTAAAAAAGCACCTATAAATGGAGTCTGCCTAAACTCTTCTGCATGCTGTACGTGATGAAAGAGTGTAGTAGGTGTGATGATAACACTTGGCGATGTATCTGTGATGATTAATACATGACCTTCCATCAAATGCTGTGCAGCAACATCTGGTCTTTCTGTATACCGGACTAAGGGAAACGGATTCCAACCTTGTTTTACAATAAACTCTTCGATCGTCTTATCTGCCATTGGAATCCCGTCGATCTCAATAGAGTTAAGCTCTTTTCTAATAAGGTCAACGAGACCGGGATCTGCCACATCTTGAATATAAGCGAGACATACATCCGTTTTAGAGCGTTCACCCACTTGAAGAATTTCGTGTCGTAATCGTTCATCTCGTATACGTCTTCTTGTAAGAGCAGTATTGATAATAATATTTTCCGTGTATCCATCACGGGCTCCCCTCACCACTTTCTCAATGTCCGGCTCTTCTGGTGATCTTCCTGGATAACTTCTTACATCCACAACAAATGCTTCTTCTTCTCCGTCAATGAATATAACGATCAGACCTGAAAGCATACGGTCTACAGCTTCATCTAACGATTTCGTAATCTCTACTTGCTGATGTGCGAGATGATTATGTACAAGATCTTTTACTTTACTCGGCGCGCGATGACCATGATCCATATCCATTAGTTCGCGGTAGATCATGATGATGAACTCACTGTCGCAAAGTCCCGTACAATAATACAGCTGAAGTTCCTTTTTTAAGACAAAGATCTTTCTGACACCAACATCAAAACTCACACCAATACCCAAACGCTCTTTTAAAAACCTTTCCGTATCTTCAATGTTCTTACTAATCGGTGTTTTATTTTTTTCGGTTGCCAATTGATTCGCTCCTTTCTAAAATAAGTTGAATCGCTTTTACTGTAATCGGAGCTCCCTTTTCAACAGAATCAAAGCCTGCCATTTTTCCGATATCCCCGACACCGACTACGAAAGGAAGGTTTAATTCATCGAGGATATAGACGGTGTCTCCGTTAATCCTGCCTGTTTCAAGATCTGGAATTCCACTCTTATCAATACCGAACTCTGTTAGTTCTCCATATCGATCCATAGAACAGTGAACTTTTGTCCATTCTGTAAAATGCGTTTTGGAAGCTACGGCTACAGCACCAATCACATCAATATCTTTCTGCTGATGAATATATCTCATCGCTTGTTCTCCTGGACCTTCTCCTTTAAAACCACAGTCATCAAACATTACAAGTACAGGGTCATGTGGTGTTTTTCGGATCATCTCTACAAGTTCTATACCGCTTTTTCGTGTTGGATTTCCCCATGATTGTGATATACAGCGTCCTCCAACTTGTTTAGCCGCATGCTCTACGACTCGTAGTGCATACAGATCTCCATCCGTTATGAAAATGACCCGTTTTTTCACCATATGATCACCCCTTAGGTTCAAAGATGACTGCTACTAAAAATCCAAACAGAACAGCAGATGAGATTCCTGCAGATGTTAACTCAAAGATTCCCATGGCGATTCCGATAAAGCCATGTTCCTCTGCTGATGCCATTGCTCCGTGCAAAAGAGAGTGACCAAAACTGGTAATGGGAACAGTAGCTCCAGCTCCTGCAAATTTGATCAAGTTATCATAGATACCAAAAGCATCAAGAAGTGCTCCAATTACTACAAAGGAAGTTGTTACATGAGCCGGTGTCAGCTTCATTACATCCATCATCAGCTGGCCTACAACACAAATTGCTCCACCTACTAAAAACGCCCAAAAAAACTCCATCTTATTGTCCTCCTTCCGCTCGCTCTAAAACCACGCCGTGAGCAACCGTTGGAATACTTTCTTTTTGCTGAACCATTACGGGGTTTAATAATGCACCCGTTGCGACCATCAAGACTTTCTTTAGATTGCCTTTTCGAATCTCGTCTAAGATATATCCGTACGTAACGACGGCAGAACACGCACAGCCACTTCCTCCTGCAAAAACCTGTTGTCCGCTTCGATAGATCATCAATCCGCAATCTCGATGATTGTCAGACACATCATACCCTTGCTCTTTTAATAACATCTTAACGATCGGTGCACCGACTCCAGAAAGATCCCCTGTAGCGATTAAATCGTACTCATCAGGTTGAACATCCATCTCTTTAAAATGTGCCGCGATCGTGTCTGCAGCTGCAGGAGCCATCGCTGATCCCATATCAAAAGGATCTTTGATTCCTAAGTCCACTACTTTTCCAACAGTTGCCGATGTGATCTTTATATCTGAGACCTCTTTACTCACAAGTGCAGCACCTGCACCTGTTACGGTAAACGTAGCTGTATCTGGCTTTTGCCCACCGTACTCAGTAGGATATCTAAACTGTCTTTCAGCAGTAGCATTGTGTGAGCTTACTGCAGCTACAATTCGATTCGCATACCCGCCATCTACTAAAGCTGCACCTAATGCTAAAGACTCCATCGAAGTTGAACATGCACCAAACACACCAAGGAACGGTATTCCGTTTCCTCTAGCCGTGTAGTTTGACGAAACGATTTGGTTTAACAAGTCACCTGCCAACAAAAAGTTGATATCTTCTGGCTTCATCTTTACTTTGTGCAAACAAGCATTGATCGCATCTTCCATCAACTGACGTTCAGCAAGTTCCCAATTCTTTTGTCCGCAGTGAAGGTTGTTATACGTTTTATCAAAATAGCTGCCTAAAGGTCCTTCGCTTTCCATCGGACCTACTGCTGTGCCGGCCGCATTTAAGTAAATGTTATTTGCAAATTTCCATGTTTGTCTTCCTAATAAATTCATGCCTTCACTCCTTATGTCAAGTGCTGAAAGATGTAGCGGATCATACCGAAAATATAGGCAGATACAGCTCCAAATACGATAACAGCTCCAGCTAATTTGAAGAGATTTGTAGCCACTCCGAGTACTAAACCTTCACTTTTATGTTCTAATGCCGCACTCGTAACGGCGTTAGCGAATCCTGTTACCGGAACGACAGAACCTGCTCCAGCGAACTGACCGATCTTATCGTATACTCCGAGTCCTGTTAATAGTGCTGCGATTAGAATGAGCGTTGCAACCGTCGGATTTCCCGCTGTTTCTTGCGTGAAGTTAAAGTAAGTCATGTAGAACATTTGAATCGCTTGACCGATCGTGCAGATGATCCCACCTATTAAAAATGCTTTTAAACAATTTAAAACATACGGAGGTTTCGGCTGTATCGATTTAATTTTTTCGGCATATGCCTGCTGTTCTTCTTTTGTTGCCATCGTACAATCACATCCTTAATGATTAATGTAGTACATCCAATGAAACAAAGATCCTGAGATTTTCCCAAGTACAATTGCCATTAATATAATGATGATTTTCTCTCCAAATCCAACTCTTTTCGCAAGAATCGGGAGTACATTCAATACTTCTGTTAACGCTGCGGCTAACATCCCAACAAAGATCCCCATAAATAAACCGATCGGTATAAGAAAGAAAGCAGAAAACCCAATTGAAGCGTTCCTTAGATTCATCCAACCGCCGATCACAGCACCTAAAATAATGCTTAACTCATAACCTCTAATATATCGATACGTTTTAGAGAGCTGCATCAGCCTTGGCACGATTCCAAGAACAGTGATTAAAGCCACAAGACCAGAGCCTACTGTGATTCCACCGCCAAAACCGATAAAAGCAATGAGCAATACTTTAATTCCCATTGATCTTTTTCTCTGTTTCTTTGTTTTCATGAACGATCACGTACTGATCGAGGTCTTGTTGATAATTAAACATCTCAACTTCCAACGGGCTTGGTTCTTCATTAAGTCTTTTTCGGAAAAGATGGTTAAAGAAAAGAATCATGCCTAGACCAAGACCGAACGAATATGGAATCTGAAGTAATAGGGGCTGCTCTTTATAATGCCCCGTTATAAGAAAATAGATTTTTTGGTGAACAAGTTGCATGCTTACATCTTCATGAAAATTCATGATCGCGAGTGCCGAGCCTGTAAAAAGTAGAAGCCACACCAAGACAAAATACACTGGTGCCAGCTTTTTTTGTTGCATCTGAATCTCTAGAATCGATTGTGCAGGTCCGATAGTTTGAACATCTAATCCAGGGTTTTTCTTTTGAATCGTAGCGATCACACGCATGACATCGATCACAATCAAATGCTTATCTTCAGGGGTTACTTCGTGGATAATATATCCCTTAATGGCTTCTTCTAATTCATCAGATGCTACAATCTGTGCAACTTCTCCGATCGTGACTTTCTGATGCTGAATCACCTGTACACGTTGACGCATACGCAGGTATACGGTTTTATCCAATTTTCACTTCACCTCTTTCTAAGCGCATTTGTGTTTAGTATGCGATGATGGAATTCTTATCATGCTTCACATGTAACAGCATCCAAAAACTACCACAAAAAAACGTTTAGTGGTTTTTGGATGTTTTTGAAAGTGGTTGATTTCCGTTTCAGGTGCTCCCTTTCCGCGGGGCGACCGGTGAGCCACTTGCCGCTTCGCGCCTCTAAGTGTCTCACCTGTCTAGTTACAGTGGCTAGCCCCTCGAGATCAAAAGCTAAACGGTCAAGAAGGCAAAATGCGCCTTCATAGCCCATTCAGCTTTTGCTTGTCGGGGCTGAATGAGCCACTTTCACTTTTGAACTGACCGCTCGTCCCGCAGGAGTCTCGCACCTTACACTCAAATCAACCTAATCAGCGAAGTTTAGGTAACACTAAGGATGTTGGAAATTTAGTTTAAAAGTCATAACATAAGTACAGAAGACTCTTGGTGAAATTTGCGTGAAAAAGGCTTTTAAAGCAATTTGCTTTTAGAATTTTTCTTTTTCACTTCTTTACAAGTTGATTGGATGTTTTCTGCAAGGCAAGTGTGACGAGGATGCTCTTCACTTCGGAAGGATTACCTTTTTAGAGAGAGGAATAAGAATAGAATCTTGAAGCGGACAAGACAGTCTAAAAAGTAAAAGTTGCTCCTTAAGAACCGACATGCAAAATTGGCCGGGAATATGAATGCGCAGTTTGCCTTCTTAACTGTTCACCATTAATCACGAAAAGGCTAAAACTGGTGGCGACTGTTAGGACGGATAGCGGTTTGAACGAAGCCTCTTGATGTAACGTCGGAATAAAATCCTTTTCTAAGCATTTTGTTTTTAGTTGCTTTTTTCTACTTCATTGAAAGTTGATTGGAGCGGAAGGTTGCCGACTCCTATGGGACGAGCGTGCAGGTGGAGACTCCTAACGGCGCGTAGCGTGCCAGCCACTCTGCAAATTCTTCTCGTAAGGCATGCGACGAGGAAGCTCGCTTCGATAGGATTTTCTTGTAGACGCAGGAGCACATATACTTCTTCGAACACCGTTCGCCCCATGGAAAGCGTGCAACCTGGAGCGGAAATCAACTAATCTTACAAGTTCTTGAAAAAAACAAAAAACCAGATAGGACGTTTAAGTCTCCATCTGGTTTTTCATAAATAATAATATTTTCTTTTCTAGCCTGGATACCTGTACTTGAGATATGGCCAGCCGGTCGGCCACTTCAGATTGTGTTTGATCTTTAAAATATCTTAAATAAACAATCAGCCGCTCTCTCTCATCAAGTTTATCCATAATATCTTTTAACGCGATCTTATCAAACCACTTATTATCCGAGTGATCGGAGATTTGGTCTAGTAACGTAATGGGATCACCGTCGTTCTCATAAACAGTTTCATGAATCGACTGTGGTGCTCGTACAGCATCCTGAGCCATGATTACATCTTCTACTGCGATCTCTAGAAATTCTGCTACTTCTGAAATGGTAGGTGTTCTCCCAAGTGATTTAGATAGCTCGTCTTTTGCTTTACGCACTTTGTTACCGGTCTCTTTTAATGATCTGCTGACTTTAACCGTTCCATCATCCCTGATGAACCGCTGTATCTCACCGATGATCATAGGCACTGCATAGGTAGAGAACCTAACATCATAAGAAAGATCAAATTTATCAACAGATTTTAATAGCCCGATAGAGCCGATTTGAAAAAGGTCATCTGCTTCATAACCTCTGTTTAAAAAGCGCTGAACCACAGACCAGACAAGCCGCATGTTCTTTTCAACGATCGTATCACGGGCTGACTGATCTCCTTCCTGACTCTGTTTGATCAATCGCTTAATCTCTTCATCCTTAAGAAACGGTTCACTTTTGCTGCCTTTCACCTCGACATCCATAGACATACTCCCTTAATTACACATTGCTTTATTTTTGGTCAAGTATTTTGTCAAATGAATCGTAGTGCCGTAAGACGGTTCTGAGATGACTTCTACACTATCCATAAAATTCTCCATGATCGTAAAACCCATTCCTGAGCGTTCTAGTTCTGGCTTGGACGTATATAGCGGCTGTCTTGCTTGATCAAGATCACGAATTCCCAAACCTTCGTCACGGATCGTAAGGTGGATCGTATCCTCCTCGATAGCTGCTTCAATATAAACCATTCCAGTTGCTTTGTTTTCGTATCCGTGAATGATCGCGTTCGTCACCGCTTCAGATACAACGGTTTTGATCTCTGTCAGTTCATCAACTGTTGGGTCGATCTGAGCGATAAACGCAGCAACCGTCACACGTGCGAAGGATTCATTCTGACTTAACGCTGAAAACTGAATCTTCATCTCATTTCTCATTTTAAGCCACCCCCAAAGCCTGAAGGGCAAGCTCTTCATCTTCTTCAAGCTTGATAATCTTAAACAGTCCTGACATCTCAAAAAGTCGTTTTACCGCTGGAGATATGGCGCATACCACCATCTCACCATTCTGACTTTTGATCTGCTTATAACGCCCTAGTATAACGCCTAAACCTGAACTATCCATGAAACTCAAACCTTCTAAATTTAAGACAATATGGTTTACCGTATGCTTCCTCAAATAATCTTCCACTTGTGACCGAAGCATGTCCGCAGTATGGTGATCAAGTTCTCCATCTAAGCGGATGCATAATACGGTGTGTTTAAGTTCCAAATTGACAGCTAATCCCACGCTATCCTCTCCTTCTTTTTTGGATAACGTGAATTTTCTATAAAAAATGACGAATTCCTTCACTCTTGACAAAACTAGTGGGAATTCGCCTATAACTGTCAAGAAATCATTAAAGTCATGAGGATTTTGACATTTGTCCTGCTGTTCGTTTGAAAAGTTTCCACCAAGATGCTTTTTTTACCGTCTCTGAAGCTAACACAGGACTTTCTGTTATCAGCTTGTTCCCGTTATATATTTTTAAAGAACCGATCTGCTGTCCCTTTTTTACAGGTAATTTCAAATCTTTATCTACATTTACTTCAGTTTTCACTTTTTTCGCTGTCTCACCCTTCTTCAATAACAGTGAAATGTGTTCTGAAGTAACAACAGGAAGTTTAGACTTTTCCGCTTTTTGTACTTTAACTTCTTTTACAATCTCATGTCTTGCATAAAGCTTTTTCGTTGAAAACTGTGTAAAAGCGTAGTCAAGCATCGAAGTAACTTGAGCATTTCTGTCTTTAGGAGAAGGTGCTCCCATAACAACAGCGATGACTCTCATCCCGTTCTTGTTAGCAGTGGCTGTTAAACAATATTTTGCTTCGTTCGTGAAGCCCGTTTTCAACCCATCTACCCCTGGATAGAACTTAACAAGTCTGTTCGTATTAACAAGCCAAAATTTCTTTTCTGTTTCTTCTCTTAAATAATCTTCATAAAGTCCTGTGAACTTTGTAACTTCCTCATGCTTAAGAAGTTCTTTTCCCATAAGGGCCATATCATGAGCAGACGTATAATGACCTGCAGCAGGAAGCCCTGTAGGATTTTTAAAGAACGTATCGTTTAAACCGAGTTGTTTCGCTTTATCGTTCATACGATCTACAAAGGATTCAACAGATCCAGCGATATGTTCTGCCATAGCCACTGAAGCATCGTTCGCACTTCCGATTGCTATTCCTTTCACCATGTCTTCTACTCGCATCTCTTCACCTGGTTCAAGGAAGATTTGAGATCCTCCCATGCTTGCCGCATATTCACTTACACGAATCTTATCATTCCAGCTGATCTTGCCTTTATCGATGGCTTCCATGATTAATATCATCGTCATGATTTTGGTCATGCTCGCTGGCGGCAGCTTCTCATGGCTATTCTTTTCGAATAGCACACTCCCACTATCTTGCTCCATTAAAATGGCCGAGTGGCTCTGTTCTGCAAGCTTTATTTTTTCTTTTGCTTTTTCTGCTGCCTCCGCTTTTGGGATTGAAAAAGAAGCCAACAAACAAATACTTAGTAGACCTGAAATAACGCCTTTCATACAGTTCCCTCCATTCATATAGTATTATTTTTTCCATATTTTTTCACTTTATACCGGATCTTCCAACCATTTCGAAGTTCGAGAAAACAAAAAAATGACCCTAGAGTACTAACTCTTGGGTCATTTTTGGTATTCATTATTTCTTAATCTCTTTATAAACAAGTGGTGGAGCTTCTACAGCATCTTTCGAAATCGTATAAGCCTCACGGATTTTCTTCTTCACTTCTTCTACATTCTCAGTATTGCTGTAAATGGTTACAAGTGAATCACCTTTAGAAACTTGGTCACCGACTTTTTTGTTAAGCATTAATCCGACAGCTAGATCGATCTCAGATTCTTTCGTAGCGCGACCTGCACCTAAGATCATTGCCGCCGTACCAATCTCATCTGCAACAATTTCAGAAACATAGCCTTCTTCATCTGCAGCTAACTCAAATGTATGTGCAGCTTGTGGCATTCTTTCTGGATGATCAACCACTGATTCGTCTCCACCTTGAGCTTTTAGGAACACTTTTAATGTTTCAAGTGCTTTTCCAGAAGCGATTACTTCTTTTAGCATCTCACGTGCTTGCTCGAGTGAATCTGCTTTTTTCGCAAGATACACCATGTGAGAACCTAAAGTTAAGCAAAGTTCTTCAAGGTCTTTTGGTCCTTGACCATTAAGCGTATCGATTGCTTCCTTGATCTCTAAAGCATTTCCGATCGCAAGACCTAGAGGCTGGCTCATATCAGAGATAACAGCCATCGTGTTACGTCCTACTGCATTACCAATTTTCACCATTGCGTTAGCGAGTTCTTCTGCTTCTTCTGGTGTTTTCATGAATGCTCCCGCACCTGTTTTTACATCAAGGACGATTGCATCAGCACCAGCTGCGATTTTTTTACTCATGATCGAGCTCGCGATCAATGGGATAGAGTTAACTGTTGCCGTTACGTCACGAAGACCATACAGCTTTTTATCAGCTGGTGTCAGATTTCCGCTTTGTCCGATAACAGCAAGTTTATTTTTATTTACAAGGTCAATAAATTCTTGGTTGTCGATCTCAACGTGGAAACCAGGTACAGCTTCCAATTTGTCGATCGTTCCACCTGTATGGCCAAGCCCTCTTCCCGACATTTTCGCTACAGGTACATCAAGTGCAGCAACTAATGGAGCTAGAACAAGAGTCGTTGTATCACCAACACCACCCGTTGAGTGCTTGTCTACTTTAATCCCTTCGATCGCAGAAAGGTCAATCTGATCACCTGACTCTACCATCGCCATCGTTAAATGCGCGCGCTCTTCAGTTGTCATATCTTTAAAGTATACAGCCATTGCAAATGCAGACATTTGATAGTCCGGAATATCACCATTTGTATAATTTTGAATAATAAAATCGATCTCCGCTTTTGTTAGTTCTTTTCCATCACGCTTTTTTTGAATTAAATCAACCATTCTCATGTTAATAGCACCACTTTCTTATCACTTCATATGAACATATTTTTAAAAGTTAAATTAAATACTTCGGACTTCACGCAGAGACTGTCTGCTAGATTTCCTTAACGATCCCTTTAACTAAAGAAAGGAAATTGGATTTTACCATCTCCGTAGTCTCCATAACCTCATCATGTGTTAACGGCTGATCTAAGATTCCTGCTGCCATATTCGAAATACACGAAATTCCAAGTACTTTCATTCCAGCATGACGTGCGATGATCACTTCTGGAACCGTAGACATTCCTACAGCATCTGCTCCCCAAACACGAAGCATTCTTACTTCTGCTGGCGTTTCGTATGAAGGACCGGTGTTACCTGCGTAAACCCCTTCTTTTAATGAGATGTTTAAGTCTTTTGCTACACCACGTGCAACGTCCTGTAGAGACAACGTGTAAGCTTCACTCATATCTGGAAAACGAACGCCAAACGAATCATCATTAGCACCGATTAACGGATTGTTACCAAAGTTATTGATATGATCTGTGATCAGCATAAGGTCCCCAGCTTCGAAATCCTTGTTAACACCGCCTGCAGCGTTCGTTACAACGATTGTTTCAACACCGATCAATTTCATCACACGAACTGGAAACGTTACTTTTTCCATCGAGTATCCTTCGTAATAATGAAAACGCCCTTGCATCGCTACTACTTGTTTTCCAGCAAGCTCACCAATAACAAGCTGTCCAGCGTGACCTTCTACAGTCGATACAGGAAATTCAGGAATATCTGAGTATGGTATTATAACTGGGTTTTGAATTTCTTCCGCAAGGATTCCTAGACCAGAGCCTAAGATCAAACCTATTTTTGGAGTAGAAGTAAGTTTTGATTGAATAAAATCTGCAGATGTCTGTAATTGTTTTGACATGTTCATTTCCCCCTTAACTTAACCTTAAAGTTGATTTAAAAAGCTTTGACCGATACTTGGTTTTTTCACATCATAAATCTCAGCGATGGTCGCACCAATATCAGCGAACGTGTTCCCTACATTAAGTTCTTTACCTTCTTTAATTCCTTTGTAATACACCATTAAAGGCACATATTCACGCGTGTGATCTGTACCATGATGAACAGGATCGTTTCCATGGTCAGCTGTGATGATAAGCAGATCGTCTTCTTTTAGCTTTTCAAGTACCTCTGGCAATCGAGCATCAAATTCTTCTAATGCCTGACCATATCCTTTTGGATCTCTTCTATGTCCGAACAATGCATCAAAATCAACCAAGTTCAAAAAGTTTAGACCTGTAAAGTCTTCATCCATCGACTTCACAAGCTTGTCCATCCCATCCATGTTCGATTTCGTACGAATGGCTTTCGTCACACCTTCACCGTCAAAGATATCAGAGATCTTACCTAGTGCGATGCTGTCGTATCCTGCGTCTTCTAACTCGTTCATAACCGTTCTTCCGAAAGGTTTTAGGGCATAGTCGTGACGGTTAGACGTTCTTTCAAATGCTCCTGGTTCACCTTTAAACGGACGAGCAATGATTCTTCCTAACATATACTTACCTTCACGTGTCATTTCTCTCGCCGTTTCGCAGATTTCATATAATTCTTCTAGCGGAACGACATCCTCATGAGCTGCAATCTGCAACACAGAGTCAGCAGACGTATAAACGATCAACTTTCCTGTTTTCACATGCTCTTCTCCGAGCTCAGTAATAATTTCAGTACCTGACGCAGCTTTGTTCCCTAGAATTCCTCTACCCCATTTTTCGGTAAGCATATCAATCAACTCATCAGGAAAGCCATCCGGAAACGTTTGAAAAGGTTCTTTTATGTGAAGACCCATGATCTCCCAATGTCCCGTCATCGTATCTTTACCATTTGAAAGTTCAGGAAGTTTCGCATAATGTCCGATTGGGTTCGTTGCTTTCTGAATTCCTTCCATCGTCGAATCAATGTTTCCAAGGCCTAGCTTTTCCATGTTTGGAACGTTGAGGCCGTTCATCTCACGTGCGATGTGCCCTAGCGTGTGAGCTCCTTTATCTCCGAATTTTTCTGCATCTGGCGCTTCACCAATTCCTACAGAATCCATTACGACTAAAAATGTTCTCTTAAAACGTGATTGTTTCATTTTGTCCTCCTGAAATTCGTACATTCACTTTATTTACTATTTCCTTATAGCAGAAACAACAAACAAATTCTTGATGATGTCAGAAGTCTGACATCTTATCAAAAAAAGAAAGCTCACGCCCTCGGATGGAAGGCGGAGTATACATCTTTTAATCTTGTTTTCGTTACATGGGTATAAATTTGTGTTGTGGAAATATCAGCATGTCCTAACATCTCTTGCACTGCACGCAGATCCGCTCCGTTTTCTAATAGATGTGTTGCGAACGAATGACGAAGTGTATGCGGTGTAAGTTCCTTCTCGATATGAGCTTTTCTTGCTAGTTGCTTTAATATCTTCCAAAATCCCTGGCGAGACAAACGATTTCCGTGATGATTCAAAAAGAGTGCATCTGTCTTCTTGCCTTTTAACATGATTGAACGTCCATTTTGCAGATATCGTTCGATTGCTGTTTGGGCCATCTTTCCTAAAGGGATGATTCTTTCTTTGTTCCCTTTGCCTATACAGCGGATGAATCCCATATCTAAATGGACATCTCCTATATTAAGCTGCACAAGTTCTGAAACTCGAATGCCAGTTGCATACAAAAGCTCGAGCATGCCCTTATCTCTTTGTGAGAATGGATCGTTCGCAGCAGGTGTGTCTAACAGTGCTTCAACCTCATCTGTAGATAGAACTTTCGGAAGCTTCCGCTCTGTTTTAGGTGTTTCAATATGTACAGAAGGATCTTGATTAGAGACCTTCTCTCTTAAAAGAAACTGGTGAAAAGACCGAATAGACGCAATGTTGCGCGCTAGCGTCGTGGAAGCCTTACCATTCTCTTTTAAAAATAAAAGATATCCCATTATATGATTACGGTCAATCTCATGAATAGTTTCAAGAGATTCGACTTTTTCGAGATACCGTACATATTGAGTTAAATCTCTCTTATAGGAGTCGATTGTGTTCTTTGAGAGGGCTCGTTCTACAATAATGTATTGAAGAAAATCCTGAACATGATCGTTCACTCTACCCCTCCTTACTCACCGGTCTGATAAAAATAAAAAAGTCTTTTTACAGCGTTTGAGTCCTTATCAGAACTCAAGTTAAAGACTTTAACAGCTTTACCTTTTGGTTCGTCATATCTATGATAGTTTTCATATTCTTGATTGATCCAAAGCAAACCGAAATAAAACACGAGCGTGCAAATTGAAAAAGCAAAGAACACCTTTGTTGTATTCCAAACCATTTTCATCCAGGAAATCATCATGTCCACCCCTGTCCTCATATAGTACAGGTTATGCCCACATGTTCCCCGATTATACATAAAAGTTGAATCTACACATCATACGTTACCCGATTCTTGGGACTTTGTAAATATTCTTTGCCTAATATCTTCTAAATGAGTATTAATTCTTCTTAGATAATAGTTCCCGATTTCAATGCTATAGAGCAAAATACAAAAAGGAAGCGCTACTCTTCGCTTCCTTCACCTTCATTATTATCCTTAGGATGACATCTGTGACAGATTCCATGAAATGTCAGTCTGTGATCTTTAATTTTAAAATTCCAGCCTTCTTCAACTACTTTTTCCACATCGCCAAGAAGGTCTTCTTGTATTTCGTCCACCGCTCCACATTCGATACAAACGAGATGATGATGAAAATGATCAGCACCTTCTGTTCTAAGATCGTAACGGGATACCCCATCCCCAAAGTTAATCTTATCGACTACCTTAAGTTCGGTTAAGAGTTCCAGAGTACGGTAAACGGTCGCCAAACCAATCTCTGGCGCCTTTTCTTTTACGAGCAGATAAACATCTTCCGCACTTAAATGATCTTCTTCGTTTTCGAGGAGGACTCTCACGGTCGCCTCACGCTGTGGAGTCAGCTTATAACTTTGTGAATGCAGCTGTTTTTTGATACGGTCGATTCTGCTTTCCATACCCTTTTCCTCCTTATGTATGCACAAGATAATTATAAGCAAGGAGAAAAAAGTTGTCAATTTAAAGTCATTTTAATTAACGATTTAAACTTATTATAAACAAATAATTATTCTTTCTAGTTATATTGACCATTTGATTACTTGTTCCATAAGGGCTGGAGTAAAAAATGCTTCCATCGTTGAAGCAAGCAATACCATGACACCTACACCCGCTACCAATAATGTATATCTTAATAGCTGAGGCAAAAAGGGCATGTGGTGCCTTTTAAAGGCAAGTTGACGGATCATTTTAAAAGAAAAAGCAACTGCAGCGACTGTTACGATAATAAAAGCAGGTATTAATAGTACGTTTTGTGGGAGAACAGATACAAATGATAATAAAAAACCGTACCATCCCATTTGATTCACTAAGAATCCTACTGTAAAACCGATTACTACCCCTTTTAAGAACAGCATAACTAAAATAACAGGCAGCCCGATTACAGATAAACCTAGAATCCACATGAGACCCATATATTTTAAATAATGGCCAAAGCTTTGAAAGAACATGTCTGTTTTGCTCGTAAAGCCACCTTCAGCAGCTTGAACAAAAAAACGTGATAAATACGTGTATAAATCTTGTTTTTGATTCAGACTCAACGAATTAACGATGATTGCCCCAAAAATGACACCCATTAAAAAGAGAACACCAACAAACGCATACAACGTTTTATTTTCTTCAAGATGCCGCTGCATGTAATAGCGCGCACTCTCCATATGTAAGCCTCCTCCACCGAATCTCTTAATCCTATTCTATGAATCAGGGGAGAAGGTATGTCTTATTTTTTACTTTTACTAGGATGATTGAGAATTACTTTTCCGTAAGTTCCGCCTCCACCTATTTGGACAGAGAGTTCTCCATTTCTAGCAGATAGGATCTGTTCTGCTATAGCTGGTTTAACAATTTCCTCCAGCTGACTTTGGGTAGAAGAATGTATGATATCCATGTCTGTTCCAATCGCTTCACGGAGTTTCACTAAAGATTTTGGACCTAATCCTGGTATGAACTCGAGCGGTATCTGATGAATATACGGGGGTCTGTTTACTTTACTTGTTCTTGTACCTTGAAGTTCATTGATCCGGTCGTTGACTCCCTTTATGAACTTCTTACTTCCACATTTAACGCAATTCACACTGTTTAGTGGGTATACCTCAAAACATGTTTCACAAACCGAATTATAGTATTTACCGAGATAAGGATTGAGACCATAATTTGCAATGATCTCTCTACCATTTTTTCCTTGAAGAGCCATTTTAAATTCTTTAAACGATGGTTTCTTTAAGGAGAGCATTTGATATTCACGGGCGATTTTCTCTAATGAATGGGCATCAGAATTGGTTAAGAAGGTGAATGGAGAAAGCTCTTCAAGCCGAGATGCCATCTCGGTATTTGAACTTAAACCTAGTTCAACACCATCTATCAAAGCTGGATCTAACACTTCCGTTAGAGAAGAATCTACTCCTTTTCCGTATAAACTTTTGAACGGAGTAAAAATATGGGCTGGAATAAATAACCCACCAGCGTTCTTCACAAACTCCTGAAGTTCAAGAGCACTGCCGTACATCCGTTGAGAACTTAGATGGATGTTCTTCATTCGAGGAGTTAGCCATGCACTTAACCTCTCCATCGTAGCAAGACTCGGCATATATACAAGAACGTGGATCGGCCCTTTACAATGTTCATCGTTTATCTCAATCTCGGCCCCTGGTATTAGTGTTAATCCATCAATCGATAAGCCGCCTTCTTCGAGCTCTTGTAAGTAACCATTTTGTTCAAGTTCTTTTAATTCCTGAAGGACTTCAGGCGAATGACAATCGATGATTCCTATGACATCCATACCTTTTACATGTTTGGCTACGCGTAAAATATTGCGAAGTGTCAGAGATCTTGAACCTGTAATCTTGATCGCTTTTCCTGTTTGAGATGCTCCGATGTGAATATGCATATCTGCAAAGAACGGCAGAAGTTTATTTTTTGACTGCACGGTTTAACTCCATATACATGACACTGTAAGCTGTTTTTGCATCATGAATTTTTTCTTGTTTCATCAATTCTTTCGCTTCATCTACGCTTATTTCAAGTACGTTTAAGAATTCATCTTCATCTGTCATCTGGTCACCTTGTTTTGTAAGACTGTTCGTATAGTAGAGGTGAATCAGTTCATCTGCAAATCCTGGAGAGGTGTAGAAAGAGCCGATGGACTCCATAGATTCGCAAGTAAAGCCCGTTTCTTCTAACAACTCACGCTTGGCGCATTCTAATGGATCTTCTCCTTTTTCAAGCTTACCTGCTGGAATTTCAATGATCGTCTTTTCGAGTGGTTTTCGGAACTGCTCTACCATTAACATTTTACCTTCATCTGTTACGGCTAGTACCGCTACTGCTCCAGGGTGTTTAACAATCTCTCGTTTCCCTATCTTCTTATTAGGTAGTTCTACTTCTTCTATATATAGATCAATGATTTTACCGCTGTATACCTGTTCTTTGCTTACCGTTTTTTCGTATAAGTTTTCCATATTCCACACTCCAATGGTCTATTTATCTTCTTTTCTACATAAAGTCTATCATACTTTGGAATACTGCATTTAATAGGACGATAAGGGAGGCATAGCAGATGAAGATATATCTTCAACCTAAAGGGATCACGCTTGTGGGCAAGGCTTGGCAGATCAAATATATGCTACAAAATTATAGTAAGCAGCATGAACTTGTTCAAGACTGGATCAACGCCACTTCTCCGAAAAAATAAACGCACCTTGACGGCTGACGATGTGAATTTTTATTCGCATCTTTTTTTGTGCGGAGTTTTTTCTTTTTTCAGGTCATTATGATAGGTTTAGAACAGAAACAAATTGAATGAAGTTGAGGTGAAAAGGATGAAAAAAAGAAGACTAGGTTCTTCTGATCTGTATGTGAGTGAACTGAGCTTAGGATGTATGTCACTTGCTCCCGAGCTAGGAAACGAGAACGAGAAAATCGTGAAGACTGCGCTTGATCATGGTATTAACTATTTTGACACAGCCGATTTATACGGGTTTGGGTGGAATGAAGAGTTTATTGGCAAAACACTAAAAGATGTTCGACAAGACATCATTCTTGCTACAAAAGGCGGAAATGATTGGAGTCAACCTGGAGACGGTTGGAAGTGGAATCCTTCGAAAACTTATATTAAATCTGCGTTAAAGGATAGCCTGAAACGTCTGCAAACTGATTATATCGATCTTTACCAGCTTCACGGAGGGACGATTGATGATCCTCTAGATGAAACGATCGAGGCTTTTGATGAACTCGTGTCTGAAGGATATATCCGTTATTACGGTATTTCATCTATACGGCCGAACACGATCAACTATTTTGCAGAGCACTCGAATATTCAAAACATCATGATGCAATACAGTTTGTTGGATAGACGTCCTGAAGAACTGTTTCCTTTTCTCGCGTCAAAGGATATAAGTGTTATCGCAAGAGGGCCTGTTGCAAAAGGGTGGTTGAGTGAAAAAGCATTTCAAAAGAGTGCTGATGGCAAGTTTCTTCATCATACCGGCGCTGACATACAAAAACAGATCGAGAAATCTAAAGATGTCTTAGGTGATAAAAACATCACTCATGCAGCTTTGCAATATGTGTTGAACCAAAAGCCAGTGGCAACGGCAGCTGCTGGTGCAAGCTCTGTTGAACAACTTTTAGAAAATATCAAAACCTTTGAATCTCCACCATTAAGTGAAGCTGAGTCAGAGTCATTGCGCTCTATTTTTCCTGCTGAAATCTACGAAACGCACCGAGCATAATCCAATAGAAAAAGTCCCGTTGCAGCGATATCGCTTCACGGGACTTTTTTTATACTAGTTTTAGTAACATCGCAATTCCTTGCCCACCGCCAATACAAAGGCTCGCTATTCCATATTTTTCTTGACGTTGTTTCATTTCATAACTCAATGTAAGCAACAGCCTTGCACCACTTGCACCTACAGGGTGACCGAGTGCAATTGCTCCTCCATTCACGTTCGTTTTTTCGCGGTCTAATTGTAGTTCTTTTTCAACAGCTAAGTATTGAGAACTAAACGCTTCGTTGATTTCAAACAAACCAATGTCATCGATGGAAAGAGCTGTTTTTTGCAGCAGTTTCTGAATCGCAGGTACAGGACCAATTCCCATCACCGATGGATCGACGCCTGTTACTGCCCACGAAACGATCTCTACTAGCGGTTTTAAACCTTTCTCTTTGACCGATTTTTCGTGAGCAAGAATAAGCGACACGGCGCCATCGTTAATAGAAGAAGAATTCCCTGCTGTAACTGTTCCGTCTTTTTGAAAAGATGGCCTCAATTCGCCAAGCAAAGAAACAGATGTTTCAGGTTTGATCCCTTCATCCTCTGTAAAAAGAGCTCCGTTTTTTAGTGGTACTGAAACGATTTCTTTTGTAAATCTTCCACTCTCTCTTGCTTCAGCCGCTTTTCTATGACTGAGACTTGCAAACTCATCTTGCTCTCCTCGTGTAATGGAATATTGATCAGCTAAATTTTCAGCTGTAATACCCATGCCACACCCAATGTATTCATCACTCAACGTCTGAAGTAGCATATCATCAAACGTGATTGGGCCAAACTTTTGATTATGAAACCGGTGGTGAAAAGAAACGTGTGGCGACTGTGACATATTTTCAATGCCTCCAGAAAGCGCGATTCCTTCTTCCTGATCACGTAGGTTCTGCATCGCTGAAACGACTGCTTGCAATCCAGATCCACATAAGCGGTTGACGAGCATGGCAGGGACGTCTGCTGGCACTCCTGCTCTTAAAGCAGTATGTCGCGCTACATATGCGGCATTCTTGCTCGAATGAATAACATTACCATAAACTACATCCGTTATATCTGCTGGAGAAATGTTGGCACGTTTCATCGCCTCTAGAGCAGATATCTCACCTAAGTCTGTTGGACTCACACCGGTCAAGGATTTTCCATATGATCCGAACGGCGTTCTAGCCCCATCTATAATATAGATAGCCATGTGATTGCACCTCATTATTTAAAAGATTAAGAACTTTGTATGGATCATAAACTTTATCGTGCATGGCATATAGTGAAGAATTTATTAATAAGCGTTTAGCTTAACATCCTCTGCAACAGATAGTTTTGCCTCTGTGGAATTTACTACATCCTCAACAGAATATCCGTCTGCTACTTCTCTTAACACGAGACCTTTATCAGATACATCCATAACAGCACGGTCTGTAATGATCCGTTCTACAACACCTTTTCCTGTTAGAGGAAGCTGACATTGTTTTAAGATCTTACTGTCACCCGCTTTGTTCACATGTTCCATGATGACAATTATTTTCTTTGCTCCATGCACAAGATCCATCGCCCCACCCATTCCTTTGATCATCTTTCCTGGAATCATCCAGTTGGCTAGATCTCCGTTCTCTGAAACTTCCATTCCGCCTAATATTGCGATATCAATGTGACCGCCGCGAATCATCGCAAAAGATTCAGAACTGTCAAAGTAAGAAGCACCTTTAATTGCTGTTACGGTTTCTTTCCCTGCATTGATCAGATCGGGATCAACTTCACTTTCAAGCGGGTAAGGACCGATCCCTAAAAGTCCGTTCTCTGACTGTAGAACGACTTCTTTATTATCGGAAATAAAATTGGCAACCATCGTTGGCATTCCGATCCCTAAATTTACATAAAATCCCGATTCGATCTCTTTTTCAGCTCTTTTAGCAATTCTTTCTCTAATATTCATAATGGTCTCCCTCCTCTTACCCTTGTTTTACAGTTAGTCGTTCAATGCGTTTTTCCTGTGTTCCGACAATCAACTTTTGAACATATACTCCTGGTGTATGTATGTAATCTGGGTGCAGATCACCGATCTCAACAATCTCTTCTACTTCAGCAATCGTCACTTTTCCTGCCGCCGCAATCATCGGATTAAAGTTACGAGCTGTTTTGTTATAGATCAGGTTTCCTGCTTTATCTCCTTTTGCTGCGCGAATCAAGCTGAAGTCAGCTACAATTCCCTCTTCAAGCAGATATTCCTTATCGTTAAACGTACGTGTTTCTTTTCCTTCAGCAATTGGTGTTCCTACTCCAGCAGGTGTGTAGAACGCTGGAATTCCTGCACCGCCTGCCCTAATTCTTTCAGCAAGTGTACCTTGTGGAATCAAGTCTACTTCTATCTCACCTGATAATACTTGTCTCTCAAACTCTTTGTTTTCACCTACGTAAGAACCTACCATCTTTTTGATCTGTTTGTTTTTTAGTAAGAGGCCAAGACCCCAGTCGTCCACTCCACAATTGTTCGAAATGACGGTAAGATCTTTCGTTCCTTTTTCTACTAGTGCTAAGATTAAGTTTTCAGGAATTCCAACAAGTCCGAACCCCCCTACTAAAAGGGTAGATCCATCTTTTATATCTGCTACAGCTTCAATTGCTGAGTTCAATATTGGTTTCATTTTTCTCTCTCCTTTTCATACGATCATTGTCTTTAATCATTCATTTATTTTTCTTCGTTCTCAAAAACCGATGCTACCCCTTGGCCACCACCAATACAGAGCGTTGCAAGACCACGTTTTGCATTTCTTCGTTTCATCTCATGAAGCAATGTCACGACAATCCTTGCTCCACTTGCTCCGATGGGATGCCCGAGTGCGATCGCTCCACCGTTCACATTCAATTTTTCTTTATCAAATTCAAGATCCTTGCCAACAGCTAACGATTGACTCGCAAATGCTTCATTTGCCTCAACAAGGTCAAAGTCATTCATGCTTAACTCAGTCTTCTTTAACACTTTCTTAACGGCTTCCACTGGTCCGATACCCATCACTTCTGGTGCAACACCCGCGCTCGCGTTGGCTTTTACGACGGCAATCGGTTTTAGTCCTAGTTCTTCGGCTTTCTTTCTGCTCATCACAACAAGTGCTGCTGCACCATCATTGATGCCTGACGCATTACCCGCCGTAACCATGCCATCTTTCTTGAATGCCGGGCGAAGTTTTCCTAACTTTTCAGCCGTCGAACTCGGCTTCGGATATTCATCTGTATCAACTATAAGCGGATCACCTTTACGTTGAGGAATCTCAACCGGTGTGATCTCGTCATTAAATTTCCCTTGTTCTTGAGCTTGTGCACATTTTCTTTGGCTTTCCGCTGCGAACTCATCTAGCTCTTCACGAGACAATGAGTGGGTCTCACATAGATTTTCCGCTGTAATTCCCATATGATAATCACCAAATGCACACCATAATCCGTCTTGAATCATGGAATCTACCATAGGAGCGTTACCCATTCGAAGTCCATCCCTTGCTCCGTTCAAAAGATAAGGAGCTTGGCTCATGTTTTCCATCCCGCCGCAAACGATAATATCTGCTTCATCCAGCCAGATTGCTTGACACGCTAGATGAATAGCCTTAAGACCTGAACCGCATACTTTATTAATGGTCATACTCGATACTTCATTCGGCAATCCAGCTTTAATGGCTGCTTGTCGGGCTGGGTTCTGTCCGAGGCCTGCTTGCAGAACATTTCCCATGATGACTTCATCTACTGAATCATGTGGGATACCCGCTTTTTTTAATGCATCTTTAATCGCGATAGCTCCTAAATCTGTTGCGGCAACCGTTTTGAAACTTCCCATAAAGCTTCCGATCGGCGTTCTGACAGCGCTTACAACTACAGCATCTCTCTCCCTTGAAACCATGACTAGTCTCCTCCTTGTAGATCTCTTTTTAAATTTCTGAAAATTCCTTTTTATCATACCATAACAAGTTAAATGTGTTGCAACAGACGATTTTTTTTAGTTAAAATAACATTAGGAAAACGTTTTCAAGAAAGGGGTTTACATTAGTGGACTTACCTGAACGAGTTACGCTTATAGAAGTCGGGCCGCGAGATGGCCTTCAGAACGAGAAAAATTTAATACCTGCAAAGAATAAGATAGAATTCATTTCACTACTAAAGAATGCAGGTTTTCAAGAGATGGAGCTCACCTCGTTCGTTTCACCGAAATGGGTTCCTCAAATGCAAGATGCATCTGTGATTATCGATAGATGCCTTGACGATCAACGAAACTTTGTCCTCGCCCCAAACCAAAAAGGAATCGACTTAGCTGTTGAATCTGGAGTGAAACATATTGCGGTGTTTGTCGGTGTCAGTGACACGTTCAACAAGAAGAATATTAACAAATCTACAGAAGACAGCATGAATGAATTAAGACCTCTGATTCAAGATTTAAAGCGCAGAGGATTTTTTGTCAGGGCTTGTATCTCTACCAGTTTTTATTGCCCGTTCGAAGGAAAGATCGATGAACAGGATGTTTTAAAAATTTGCATGGAATTTGAGGAGATGGGTGTTGATGAACTGAGTGTGGCAGACACAATCGGTATGGCTAATCCATCAGAATGCTTTGAACTGTTTACCCTTTTAAAACATCATCTGAGGGGTACTACACTTCTAACCGCTCATTTTCACGATACGAGAGGAATGGCTCTCGCAAACATTTTTGCGAGTCTTCAAGCTGGCATCGACCGCTTCGACACTTCAGCAGGAGGCCTTGGCGGATGTCCATTTGCACCCGGAGCTTCAGGCAACGTAGCATCTGAAGACGTTGTTTACATGCTTTCTCAAATGGGAATATCAACAGGTATTAACCTTGATAAACTGCTTGAAGCAGCAGCTTACATATCTCCTCATCTTTCAAAATCTGTTTCAAGCAAGCAGTTTCAACTGTTAAAGAACGTTCCTCAGCATTAACAAAACAAAACACGGGCTTCTTACATGCCCGTGTTTTGTTTCGTTCTATCGTAAAATTTCATTGAAGGATTCAGCATCTCTCCAGGGCTTTTTAATGAAAAGTGGTTGCCTGTTGGAGCATCGATCGTCATCTTTTCAGCAAAGAAAACTGCTGTATTGTACTCCATGAAAAGATCTGGACCATTCGTCTCAATTTTTGTATCGTTTTCTTCTGTTTGATCAACTAGTACTAGGGCAGCTACACCACTCACAACGCAGCCGCAACCTTCTGTATCATGTTTGAGTTTTAAATAACCTGCATTACCTTGCATCTTTTTTTCCAAACGCTCTAATGCTGTGTCAGTAAATACGATTTCCATTTATTTTTCTAACTCACCCTTCTTTTTTAATTCTTTTATTGCCCAATTACACCAGGACAACCAGCTTTCCATGTATCGTATGGCAAATTCAATAGTTAGATATTCACCCAACTCATTCTCTTTGTACGTACCGTTCGGAAAATGATCGTCTAACCATTGCTTTGTCATCTCTAAACCCATTTTATGATGATTCTTACTCGTCTCTAAAAAGTTTATCGCTTTGTCTGTAGGGATAAAATGAAACATAGATACCCTTAACAACAGATCGTCTTTAAGCTTTGGTGCATTTACAGGTTTATTCAGCATCCATTCTAGCAACTGTTCAAAACCTTTATCCGTAATCGCATATATCTTCTTATCTGGATAATCACTTTGCTGTACGGTCTTAGATTGTGTGAGTCCTTCTTCTTCCATTTTTAAAAGTTCTCTATAGATCTGCGTGTGATGGGCTGTCCAAAAATGAATAACTGTTTCTTTAAATTGCTGTGTTAACTCGTAACCTGTTGCTTCATTTTTCGCCAATAAACCTAACAGCGCATACCTTAACGCCATGTGATACCCTTCTTTCTTTCTGTACTGTTTTGCATTGTAACACATTTTTCACAATTTTTTTATCCTTAATACTTGATATAAATCTTATACAGCTATTATATTATAGATAAACATATGTGAAAATACACATATGCAAAATAAAAACATACGTAGGAGAGGAAACAATGAACTGGTTAACACGATTTAGTTTAAAAAATCCAGTAGCAATATTCATCTTTTCATTTTTACTCATTGTTGGTGGAGTCTTCTCGTTCACGAATTTAAAAGTGGACCTACTCCCAAATGTTGAGTTTCCACAACTGACCGTTCAAACCGTTTATCCAGGAGCATCTCCTGAAGATGTGAACGAGCAAGTAACAGACAAACTAGAAACTCAACTGAAGCAAGTAGAGGATGTAAAAACCGTTAAGAGTTCTTCAAACGAAAGTATATCTATCATTAGTATGGATTTCCCTTTCACCGCAAATATGGATGAAGTAGAAGATCAAGTCAAATCCATTATTTCAGAAACGGATCTTCCTGAAGATGTAGAACCAGAGGTAAGTCGTTTTTCATTTGGAACCATTCCTATCTACAATATTTCTCTATTCCCTGAAAAAGAAGGAGAAAACATTCAAGCATTCGTTAATGACGAATTGGTTCCAGAACTTAAAAAGATTCAAGGTGTCAACAACGTATCTGTAGGCGGCGTTAAAGAAACATTCGTCTCGATCACTCTTGATAAAGAAAAAGCAAAAGAATCCGGCATCACCTTAAACGCCGTTAAAGAGGCGATTAACAGCCGTGACCTTTCATTCCCTGCTGGTACCGTAACCGATGACTCGATTACAGTCCCAGTTCGTGTTGAAGAAGTCGTCGATACGGTTGCTGAGCTTAAGGAGATTACCATTTCCTCAAGTCAAGGCGCACCTGCACAATCTCCAGGTGGAGCTGGCGGAGGAGGACCTGGTGAAGCAGGTCAACCAGGAGCTGGAGGCGGTGCTCCAGGCGGACAAAGCGCACCTGGTGGAGCACAAGCACCTCAAGCACCAGCAAGCTTAAAGCTTGGTGATCTTGCTGAAGTTAAGGAAACAGATGATGTTAGTGAGATTACAAGATATAACCAAAAAGCTTCACTCTCTATGGCCGTAACAAAGAAACAAGATGCAAATACGGTCGAGGTCGCTGACAAAGTGCTAGAAGTCCTGAACAAAAATAAATATGATGATAAGTTAGATTATGCTGTTGGTTTCGGCCAGGCAGAAGGTATTAAAGATTCTGTAAACACACTTGTTAAAGAAGGATTGTTTGGAGCATTATTCGCTTCATTAGCAGTACTTATATTCCTTCGAAACTTTAGAGCAACAATCATTGCGATCATCTCGATCCCGCTTTCACTGCTCGTGTCAGCTATCTTCCTAGACCGTCTTGATATCACATTAAATATTATGACACTCGGCGGAATGGCAGTTGCCGTCGGACGCGTTGTAGATGATAGTATCGTGGTTATCGAGAATATCTTTAGAAGAATCCGTAAAACGGATGGTGATTACGACCGTGATGAGCTGATCATTGACTCTACACGCGAAATCTTAAAAGCAATCGTATCTTCTACGATTACAACCGTTGTAGTATTCTTGCCGCTTGGTCTTGTCGGTGGTATTACAGGTGAGTTCTTCTTACCGTTTGCTTTAACCGTTGTATTTGCATTATTAGCATCACTGATCGTTGCTGTTACAATCGTACCTATATTAGCAAAATATGCATTTAAAACCGTTAAACCAGAAAAGAACGATGGTCCATTGCAACGTGGTTATGAAAAACTGATCAAAGCCTCATTGAACCATAAAATTCTAGTTCTTTTCACTTCATTCATTCTTTTAGGCGGATCTTTCTTCCTTGCAACAAAGCTTGGAATGGTGTTCCTGCCGAATGAAGAACAAAAAACATTAACGATTAACGTTGAATTACCTGCAAGTACAAATGTAACAAAGACGAACGAAGTGTCTTTAGAAGTTGAAGAGTACCTCTCTAAGCGCGGTACGATTGAAGATGTAACAGCTGGTATCGGTTCTCGTGATTTCCAAACCGGTCTTAAGCGTCAAAATGTTGCCAACTATTTTGTTAACCTCAAAAAAGAAGCAAACATTGATACAGAATTAAAAGAGCTAGAAAAAGATATTAAAGAAATCACAGACGAAAAAGCAGAAGGAACCGTAATCAGCTTGCAGGAAGTTTCAAGCGGCGGGCCTCCAGCTAATAACGAAGTCAATATTGATCTATATTCAAACAACTTAGAGGATCTGCAGAAAGCAGCAAGTGAAGTTGAAGAGTACATGAAGACGATTGATTCGATCAAGTATGTATCAAACAACTTTAAAGATACACAAAAACAATGGGCTGTTGACATTGATACCGAAAAAGCAGCTGAAAAAGGCGTATCAGGCTTCGCTATTCTAGGAGCAGTCTCAGATGTAACAAAACCCGTTGAGGTAGGAGAACTTACATTAGACGGCGATCAAAAGAATGTGAAAGTCGAATATGACGAAGCAGTTAAATCTCTTGATGAGATCAAGGATCTAACTGTATTTGGTTCATCTGGTCCGGTTAAAATCTCAGACGTTGCCGAGGTAACTGAGAAAGACACAGTAACTGGAATCCAAAAGCTTGATGGTAAGATTTATGCGCAAGTCTCTGCACAAGTAAAAGGAGACAACGTTCAAAAAGTAACACAAGACGTTATTAAAGGCGTTGAAGATAATGTAGACCTTCCTTCTTCTGTATCTACAGAAGGTGGCGGAGGAAGCGAAGAAACGATGGATACGTTCAAAGATCTTGGCCTTGCGATGCTAGTCGCGATCGGTCTCGTTTACTTAACGATGTTGATCACATTTGGTCGAGCACGCATTCCGTTCATCATCCTTTCTTCCCTCATATTCGTTCCTGTTGGAGCAATCGGAGGATTATACTTGATCGACGAACCATTGTCTGTGAGTGCGATGATCGGAATACTCATGCTGATCGGTATCGTTACGACGAATGCGATCGTATTGGTAGACCGCATCGGACAAAACCGTGAGATTAAAGGTATGCCAGTTCGCGAGGCGCTATTAGAAGCTGGTAAAACTCGTTTACGTCCGATATTAATGACAGCATTTGCGACAATTGCAGCATTAATTCCACTTGCATTAACAACGTCGTCAGGAACACTGATCTCTAAAGGATTAGCGATCGTTGTAATTGGTGGTCTAACGACTTCTACACTATTAACATTGATCATCGTACCTGTTCTATATGAGTTATTCTTTAGAAGACAGGCGAAGCGTGAAAAAGCTAAATTAAATTCCTAAACAAAAAGAGTACAGCCCGGGTTTTACTTCCGGCTGTACTCTTTTTTGCTTTATGTAAGAGCTGCAAAATAATATTTGGCATCCCACTGAGGATTGTACAAAAAATTCGTAAGCCATATAGCACTTGTATACAGCATATATACCGAACAGTGCAACGATCCCCATGAGTTCCCTCTTTTTTTTCGCAACCTTTTTATACAAGATATACCCTATCATTCCAATAAAGAGCAGATATAAAATATAGATAATTAAGGAGAATTTTTGTACGCTTATCTCATTAACGGCTTCCCTAAATTGATCTAGCTCTCTTTGATTATTTTTATCCTCTTTAAGCTCACTCTGCTTTTTGCCGTCACCTATACTCCAAGTCAATGTTTCACCATCTGCTTTTATGTTGTAATGAAAGTCCCCTGCCTTTTTCTCAGCAACTATCTGTGGTGAAGCAAAAACACAAGTTTGGGACAGATTTAAAAGAAAAACAATCATGACAAAAAGCTTAAATGAAATTCGCAATCAAACTCCCTCCCATTTGTAGTCCGCTTCCCTTTATTAAAGAATTACACTTCTTTATTCTAAAGCACTACATACTTTTCCATCATTTTGCACATCGGGACTATAGACCTTGTTTCGGCCACTCTACTTATGGGAAATATATCAGCAATCATCTCATACAGGAGGCTTCAGATTATGAAACAAATCTGCTCTCAAAAAGTAATCGTTACCGCTAAATATACAGTGAGTAAAGCCATTGAGATTATGCATTCTGCTAAGAGACTTAATAGCCAGCTATTTTTAAGTAAAGATGGTATTACCATTCATGCCACAGGATTATCACAGCTCGTAGCATTCTTTTTGACGTTAAAAGAAGGAGATTCTTTTCTTTATATCGTTGAAGGTGCTGATGCTGAGTCAGCGATGAGTCTGATCTTACCTCCAGAGCAAACTTCTTAATTTCTACAACCCTACCTTTGCCTTCATCTTCTTCTTAAATATCATGGGTAGACTGACAAGGACAAATAAAAGAGTAGTGCCAATCCAAACAACTTTTTTGCTTCCAGACGTCATGGAGGTACCTAAGTACGTGTAAGCAATTGTTCCAGGAATGATTCCTATTGCTGTAGCGATCGCATAGTCTCTAAACTTTACCTTTGTTAATGACGTTAAGTAACTTACTAAATCGAAATTCAATACCGGAAGCAACCTTAACAATAGAACAAATCGAATGCCTTCTCTTTCAATCTTGTTGCGTACTTTTTCGTAGTTTTCGTTTTTCCATTGTTTATTTTTCTTAAAACGGCCAAGGCGGTTGATCGCGAAATACGTTAGGAGTCCTCCTCCTAGCGATCCGAGATATGTATACAGACATCCCCAATAAAAACCAAACGACAAACCGCTTGTTATGGCAAATATGGAAGATGGAAATAACACAAAAGGCCTCACTGTATAAAGGACAACAAAGATAAAAGGTGCGATCCATCCCCACTGTACGATCCAATTTCTAAATTCTTCAGGACTAAATCCCTTATAATTCTTTTGCAGCCAGAGAAATAAAATGATTAAGCCAGCAACCAATAACGTAAGATATAGCCACTTTTTTGTAGGTTTCATGTTTCCTCCATGTGAAAGTTTCATTTAGTAAGCATTTTTCCTTCTTATGCACATATCCATACATAGTGTGATTGGCAAAGGAGGTCATCTATTATGATTGTAAAAGCAACTCGGCCTATTTATGCAGAGCGTGCTGCTAAACTTGTTGAACTAACAGGCAGTTTTACAGAATCTATCTATTTGCAAAAAGGAGACCGAACAGCTGACGGAAAAAGCTTTCTCGGTATCATTGCGTTGTCTATCTATCCAGAGGATTTTGTTGAAATTATTTGCGATCCACCTAATACTGAGCTAAAAGAAAAGATACTTTCATCTGGACTTTTTGCAAGCTGTAAGTCTTAATCTTATTGCTCTTATTATTATCTTATTACACCGAACTCCTCTTTGGCTATTTCTTCCTGACTTATAAACTGTAAATGGCCAACTGAGTGAGTTAGAGGCAACTAAAAACACCTATTTTGTGGTGACGTGATCTGCGCACCTCAATAGGATGCATGCTTTTTCGCGTACACATGATTAGGATGATTATGTAATTAAATAAAGGCTTTGCATGAAATTCAACCCCATGCGAAGCCTTATTTTTCCTGTTTAAGAAAACTCGTGAAGAAAATGGCTTTTTATAATTCGTTCAACGTTGCATTTAGAGAGTTAATTCTTGTTTGAAGTGGTATTTTCGCTTCATTTAGCATCTTTTTGTAAATTTCCAATATCTTAGTACTGTACGTTGTACCTGGTATGGCCCATTTGCCGTTCAGCTGCGCCCAAGTCACAGCACTACCTCTTTGGACATATTGAAACCTAGGATCAACAAGAGGATATTGTGAAGGTAGAGGCTGTGTAGACGTATAAGCAAACAAGTGCTGGATGTGTGCTAGACCGCCTTCTTGAGGCGTCTTAAACACAGCCGATTCGTTCTTACCTGTCGCACCGATTCCTGCATAGTTATTCTGAGAAGCCTTGACGTTACCTTCAAACCGGAAGTACCCTGTTTCTTGAATAGCCTGAGCGAATGCTACATCCCCTCTGATTCCGTACACTTGTCCGATCTGAACATAAAGAGCAGCTACAGATGGCGCGTTCGGATTGACTTTCTTTACAAACCGATCCATCTCTTCTGCAGATAACATCGATGAGCCTTGTATCGTTAGGCCCTTTGGAGGCTCTGGATTTGGTTTTGGTGGTTGTGGACTTGGTTTTGGCGGTTCCTCGACTAGGGGCGGCTCATTTGTATTTTTCTCTATCACATAAGCATCTGCAACACCCTCTGAACGAATCTTTTTAGCGAAATTTTCTGCATATTCTCTTTTCTGAAAAGCTCCAGCTTGAACTCTGTAATAGGTTTTGCTTCCGCTTTTTATTTCATCAATAAAGGCAGTTATGTTTTGTTTAGCCAGGAGTGAAACCCGAGCAACAGCATTCTCTTTTTGTTCGAACGCGCCTGCAATCACATTGAAGATTTGTGTTTGTGTGATCTGTACCTGTTTTTTTGGAAGAGAAAGACCTTGTGCGATTCCTTTTGCAACTGCTGTAGACACGTCATTTTGAAAATCTTCTCGTTGTAAAAGAGCTAAATTTTTCTCATTATCCATGAAAAGTACTTCTAATAAGACAGCAGACTTTTTCGTTTCACGAAGCACGTGAAAATCAGCCTGTTTTTGCCCTCTGTCTCGCACACCGTACTTACTCATTACAGCCGCGACTGATGCATGCAAAACACCTTGTATCCTTTTCGTCTCAACACCTGCACGCAGATGCACATAGCTTTCGAAGCCTTCTCCTCCACCAATGTTTTGGTGTATGGACACAAACAGCTCTGCATTCTTGCTGTTTGCTACATTCGTTCTTTCTTCTAATGATACAGTTGTATCAACCGTTCGAGTCATGATGACCGTCACTTCATAGTTGCTTTGAAGATTAGCTTGTATCTTTTTGGCGATTGCCAGATTATATACTTTCTCAAAATGCTCTTTATTTACCGCTCCTGGATCATTACCTCCATGGCCCGGGTCAATGATTATGACTTTCAAATTGTCACCTTCTTATTTGTCCGTTAGAAGCGCTTTTTAACAATGAAAATGGCGCTTACTTCTATTAAAAAGGATTTGGCGGTATACTAAAAGAGCCATATGACTATTTTTATAAAATTGGATATTTGACTAAGGTGGGTAACAGAATGGAAGCTGCTTTATTTGGAAGTGTTTTATCTGCATTAGCAACCGGTTTTGGTGCACTACCTGTTCTTTTCTGGTCTCAGGTAACACACCGGTTCCGCGACATACTGCTTGCTCTTACCGCAGGTATCATGGTCGCTGCTTCAACGTTCAGCTTGATTCCTCAAGCTCTTGAACTATCAAACTTAACGGTACTTACGATCGGTATTACACTCGGTACTTTAACACTCTTACTTTTAGAAAGGTTCGTCCCTCACGTTGATCTTGACCATTCTAAGATTTTTAAGGGCATCGATGCTAAAGCGTTTCTTGTTATTGCTGCGATCACGTTGCACAACCTGCCTGAAGGTCTTTCTGTTGGGGTCAGTTATGCTAGTGAGAATACTGGCCTTGGCGGTTTGATCGCATTTGCGATCGGACTTCAAAACGCACCAGAGGGTCTGTTAGTAGCCCTTTTTCTCATTCATCAAAATATGAATCGATTTAAGGCTTTCCTCATTGCCACATTAACGGGTGCTGTTGAAATTGTTACGGCTTTGCTTGGGTATGTGCTCACTTCTTATGTAGAGAACCTTGTACCTTATGGCCTTTCCTTTGCAGCCGGTGCCATGCTTTTTATCGTCTACAAAGAACTCATTCCTGAAAGCCATGGTGATGGTCACGCTCGATCCGCTACATTATCATTTATTGCCGGGCTCTTGATCATGATTTACTTAACGCAAATCTTTGGATAATAAACAGCAAAAACTTTCTTCAGCGTTAGTTTTTGCTGTTTTTTTTGCGTCTATATTTCTTATGTGTCTATGCGTATTCAACATCCATAATGTCAGTCACTTTTAAGATATGCATCCTTTTCTCTTCATCGAGCACCCTTAACTCTTTTTTATATTCGTCTATATAATGCACATGGCCTAAAAGCATGAGCGCCCTGCCTTTTTCAAAATACGTAAACTTTAGCGCTTGGTTCTCTTCCATCGCAACACAGATTATCTCATTGAATTCTTCGTACTTTTGTTCATCTAATTCTGGCTTTCTTCCATAGTCTAGACCGTCCTGATGCTCTCTTAACATTTTCACGTGCTCAGGCAGCATCATCGCTGTCCACTTTATATTTCCTCTGTCACGAATCACCGTTCTTCCGCCCCCTTATGCCTTATGTCCACCTAAAAGTCGGCTTCTGTATAATGCTGTTCCTCCTTTTGTGTAAGAAACAGCCCGCAGAAGAGAGTTGGAGCCGTATTTTTGCCGAATATCATCCATAACATAGCCGATCTTTCTTTTCTTTGGATGGTCTAGAGAAAACAAAGTAAGCTGTGTTTCTGTATCTTCACAGACGTTAGAAAGAGCGATTGAAATCTTACGCACCGTCTCTCCCCGATAAAAGGTTTGCAGAAGCTCTAGACACACTTCATACAGCTCCATCGTAATGTTAGATGGCTGATCGATCGATTTAGAACGATGAAAGCCACCGCCACCCTCATCTTTGCTGTATCCTAATCCAAAGCTGATCGTCCGCCCTGCTTTTCTTGCTCTTCTCGCACGTCTTGCCACTTCTTCACACATTTCCAAAATGACATGTTTGATCTCCGTTATATCCGTATAATCCCGAAGTAAAATCTGGCTTTTTCCGTAGCTGACCTGGCCTTGCATGATGGGCGCACCGATTTCAGACAGATCGATGCCCCATGCATGATGATAGAGTTGATTTCCCATGATCCCGAATTTTTTCTCTAAAAGTTCGAGCGGATAATGCGCGAGGTCACCGACTGTTACAATCCCCATCCTGTTTAAAGTCCGCTCTACTCTTGATCCGATTCCCCACATCTGGCTTAATGGGGATAGAGGCCATAGCTTCTGTTCTACATCTTCATACCCCCACTGCGCCACTCCTTTTTTCTTCGCTTCAAGATCGAGACAAAGCTTCGACATGAGCATGTTCGGGCCAATTCCGATCGCACACGGCAATCCAAATTCTCGCCAGATATCACGTCGAATTCTCTCAGCAAGTTCTTGTGCGCTTCCCCACAACCTTTCTGTTCCGTCAGCTTGAAGAAAACTTTCATCCACGCTATATGTGTGGATTGACTCTGGTGGAACATATCGGTGCAGCATCTTCGTGATCTCCATCGATCTTTCTAGGAAATAAGCCATCTGCGCATTTACAACGATAATGTTTTTATTTTTTGGAATCTCAAACAGCCGGTTGCCTGTGCGAATACCAAAATCAGCCTTCAGCCTCGGTGATGCTGCAAGCACAACGCTTCCTTGTCTTTCCGTATCCCCTACTACTGCCAAATGACATGTCAGCGGATTTAACCCTAAGCGAACAGCAGCACAGCTTGCATAAAAACTTTTCATATCCATACATAAGATGGTGCGCTTAGGCATTTCATCATAGTTCATTCGACATACCCCTTTCATCAATTAGCGAACATCTGTTCTTTATATGTATACCCATTTTAACCGAATGTATGTTCTTATAACAATGGTAATTTTTTCAGCAAATTTTGCAGATTGACGTTTTCGAGCCAAAAGTCTAGGATTTATAAGGAAAGTCAGGTGAAGAAATGAACCGCATATTGATAAGAAAAATGATCAAACGATCGTTGAAGGATTATTTATGGGAAGAAGAAAATTGTACATTAACAGATGAAGAATGGAGAAATCTCGAAGAAGAAGTATTGCGCCAGATGCAAGAGGAAGATCAAAATGAGGCAATTTACAGCATCATTCAGGACGTTGTGTATGCCTATTTTACAAATAAATAAGCAGGTTCCGTCTTTTAGTGAGGGAACCTGCTTATTTTTGATGCTGGTGTGAGAAGTTTGGGCTGTGATCAATGAGGTTTTAAGTGGCAATCCACGAGTTTTGGGCTCCAATCCACGAGTTTCGAGCCCCAATCCACGAGTTTCGAGCTCCAATCCACGAGTTTCGAGCTCCAATCCACGAGTTCCATCATCAGCTCCAAAAGTCTTATAACTCTTCATTTTGTTTACATAATAAAATTATTGTAACTTACTTTTGTCGAAACGATTTTCCACCTAGTGTTTCAATCAATTTTGGCATGACTTGATACATCGTACTTCCAACGTTCATCCACCATGGGAGGTTGATCTCACGAACTGGACGCTCCATTGCTTTAACAATTTTGTCTGAGACATGCGAAGGCTGGAGCATCAGTTTTTGAACGTTTTTAACGTAATTGCCAGACTGATCAGCAAGTGTAAAGAAGTTGGTCGCGATCGGTCCAGGGTTGATGGTGGTCACGTCTATCCCTTTGTGTGCGACTTCCAAACGCAACCCGTTTGAGAATCCTAACACAGCATGTTTCGTTGCTGCGTACACGCTGGATTTTGGCGTTGAGATCTTACCGGCCTGAGAAGCAATATTCACGATATGACCACTTCCTCTTTGAAGCATATGAGGCAGAACAGCTCTCGTACAAGCCATCAGCCCCAGAACGTTCGTTGAAAACATTCCTTCGATATTTTTCCATGGCGAATCCACAAACTCTTCAAAAATGCCGTAACCCGCGTTATTCACTAAAATATGTATGTTTTGATGTTCACTAAGGATCGTTGAAAAAACTTCCTCAACGCTGTCTGTGTTCGAAACATCTAAAATATAATAAGGCGCTGTTACATTCGTAGCTTTTAAGATCGCTTCCTGTACCACTTTTAGCTGATCTTCTCTTCTTGCAGTAAGGATGGGCGTTGCTCCTTTTTTAGCCACATCCATAGCAAGGTGAGCGCCGAGTCCTCCTGATGCTCCTGTTATCAAGACCACTTTATTTTGTAATGTACTCATCTTCTAACTCCTGTTCTGCGATAATGTGATATCTTGTTCTCTTCCTCTACTCGCACTCTTCCTTCTGATTGAAGCAGATCGAGGTGTCCCACAACTTCAGATACTACTAATCCGAGTTGCTTTTCATATAATTTTGGAAATAGACGTCGACACAGTTCAAAAACGGTTAACGGCTCATCGCTCAACAGATGTTCAAGCGTCTTTGCACGCTCGGTATGATCGTGTAAGCGTTTTGTGATCAACTGTGCTGCATTCGTAAAAGGCTCGCCGTGTCCAGGGTATACTGTTTTTAAGTTCAGCGTGTATAGGTATTGCAATGTCTCTCGGTATTGAAGCAAGGTTCTTGGCCGCTCGGTTTCGTTCAAAGCCGGCGGTTCTAATAGGGCATTAGACGAAATATGAGGCAACAGCACATCCCCGCCGATTAAGATACCGTCTTTTTCATGATAGAGAGAAAGATGGTCTGGAGCATGTCCGGGCGTCTTTAAAAAGATGAATCCCTCGTGACCAGGCACTTCATCACCAGGTAAAGGCAGGGTGTCTGGAACAAACGCGCTTGAGAACGTACGATACTTTCGCAGCTTTAAAAGTTCTATTCTTCCAAGAGTATCTGGCACTCCAAAAGAATGATAGAGGTCGGTATAAAACGTTTCTCCCTGTTCAATAAATTTACGGTCGCCACTAACATAAGGAACGGCTTCTCTAAGCATGAGGGTCGGAACACCACTCTCTTGGATCTCTTTTGATAGACCTGCATGATCAGGGTGGTAGTGCGTGCAGATATAATAATCTAAATCTTTAAAAGTGAGCCCATGATCCTTAAGGATAGAGAGAAGCTGTTGTCTGCTTTCTTCGGTTTTTGCTCCGGAATCAACAAGCGTAACCGCATCACTTTTTAGGAGGACACAGTTTACAGGACCTACATCAAATGGTGTAGGAAGCGTAATCGGGATAATTGCTGTTTTTTGAGTCATCTTTTCCTCCAAATAAAATAACTAGTTGACATACATATAGAAATCATAGCATAATGTTTTTTAAAATATAAAAGAAATGCCAATTATGGCCAATAAATAAATGCGTTGAAAGGGATTAGTACGTAATCTCCTCCGTTTAGAGAGTGGAATCCATAGGCTGCAAGATTTCACCGTACAGGAATTACAGAACCTGCCCTGGAGCAGTCTGGAGAAATCTGGCGCAGTTCTGCGATAAAGACATCTTGAGCGGGCAAGCAATCATGCCAACAAAGGTGGTACCACGGATCACTCCCATCCGTCCTTTATATTTAGGACTGGGAGTTTTTTTATACTCAAAATTCTGGGAGGGATCACCCGTGGGAACAGAAAAAATAACGTTTATTGGTGCCGGATCGATGGCTGAGGCCATTATGGAAGGATTGATCAAAAAAGAGAAATGGCAAGCTGATTTGATCACGATAAAAAACCGAAGCAATACACAACGTGTAAACGAGCTACAAGTTAAATACGGTGTAGTACCCGCTTCAACGATAGAAGAAGCGATCACTGGTGCAGAGATTATTATTCTTGCGGTAAAACCAAAGGATGCGCACAATGCGGTTAACACCATCAAGCCGTTTGTTAAGGGCCATCAACTGATCATTTCTGTTATGGCTGGCATATCCACTGAAACGCTAACAAATTGGCTTCATCTTAACAACCCTGTAATGAGAGCGATGCCAAACACCTCCGCATCGATCGGATATTCTGCTACTGCACTCTCCTCAGGGATCTATGCAGAGCCATTTCATATTGAAAAATCTCTCGAGCTGTTTGAGACGATCGGAACGGTTACTCTTGTCCCTGAAGAAAAACTTCATATCGTTACTGGCCTCTCTGGAAGTGGTCCAGCGTATGTTTACTATATCGCTGAAGCCATGCAAAAAGCGGCTGAAGAATTAAATCTTTCTGAAGAAGAAGCAAAGACTTTAATCTCTCAAACGCTTTTAGGTGCATCTCTTATGCTTAAACAAACAACAGATTCGCCAATCGAGCTTAGAAGAAAAGTAACCAGTCCTGGCGGCACGACTGAGGCAGGAATCGGTAAACTGGACCAACACGGAGTCCAAGACGCTTTTTTAGCTTGCATCAAAAAAGCAGTGCAACGATCAGAGGAATTAGGAAGAATGAACTGATTTGTTAACGGGCTGTCTCTTGAAAGGAAATACCCTTAAATACACCGTTCGGAGTTAACGTAATCGTTATAATGACTCCTTTTTCTGAAGCATCTTTCCTGATCCACAGCTTAAATCTTTCGACAATATCTTCATTTTGAGCAGTCGTTCGCCCAACATATAAATAATCTACGATATCATAATCGGGGTAGCGTTTCCCTGTTTCGAAAACAGCGAGTCTGCCCCATTTTGCATAAGCAGGTTCTTGTACCCTTGGACTTTCTGCAGAGACCGTAAACGAAAGTGAACTACATACTAGAAAACTGGCCATGATCCAGCAGAATAACTTAAGAAAAATCTTCATCATACCAACTCCTTTTCGTTATTTTGCACCAATTCTCTAGTTTTCTCTGCAGAAATTGACGATTAGAAAAAATTGACAAGCCCTTTACTTACTCTTTATCATCTAAGTAGAAGCTAGAGCTAGATTTAGGGAGGGATTTGTGTGACCGAAGTTGAAATTTCCCAAAGATACCTTGAATTGCGCGTTCAGTTTGAAAAGTTTACGAAACGATCTCTTACTGACAAAGAGCTTGTTTTTATCCACTGGCTGACAGAAAAAGGAGCCACTGTGGAAGAACACAACAGAGAAGAAAAAAAGAAGCGTTCTAGACGCAGAAAATAACTCACCCTTCCTCTTCAAACAGGAAGGGTTTCTTTCATTCTGTCTATAACTCTGTTCCTTATGAAAGTGGTTGATTTCCGTTTCAGGTGCTCCCTTTCCGCGGGGCGACCGGTGAGCCACTTGCCGCTTCGCGCCTCTAAGTGTCTCACCTGACCGCTCGTCCCGCAGGAGTCTCGCACCCTACACTCCAATCAACCTAAATCAGGGATGGGTATAGTTAATGTTTGAGGCACTTAGGAATCTAAGATTGTAAGTCAAAACTAAAGTACAATAACTTAAAAGAACACTCTTGATAAAATGGTTGAATAGCAGGCATTTTTCTTTTTCCTCTTCTTCATGCGAGGTGATTGAAGCGATAGATACCGGCTTATAGGACGAGCGGTCAGTTCGAAATGTGGAATTCGTTCAACTTTTGACCTCTAGAGGCTAGCCACTGCAACTAAACAGGTGGAGACTTCTAAGGGCGCGTAGCGGCAGAGACTCATCGCCTGCTCCTTGGAAAGCGAGCATCTGGAACTATCAAAAGGGACAAAGCTTAAAAAAAGCACGAAGCCTTTCATTTTATCTCCGTTTTCATTTACCTTATACTGTCTATATCTTTTTTTATGAAGGGAGCTTACATTCTTGACCTATATATTTGCTCATAGAGGATCTAGCAAGGATTGTCCTGAAAACACGATGGCTGCATTCAAAAAAGCATTTAAAGATGGCGCTGATGGAATCGAACTCGATGTACAGCTTTCTAAAGATGGTATACCCGTCATCATCCATGATGAGAAGATAGATCGAACGACTAATGGAAAAGGTTATGTTGTTGATAACACCTATGATGAATTATCACAATTAGATGCGGGCAGCTGGTTTTCAAAAAAATTCAATAAAGAATCCATTCCTTCTCTTCAACTATTTTTAGAATGGATAACACCACTCCCCATGTTGCTTAATATCGAATTAAAAAACAATATCGTAGAATACAACGGTCTCGAGGAAAAGGTACTTCAATTGTTGCATCACTATGGGATGATGGATCGAACTGTGATCTCGTCATTCAATCATTATAGTTTAGTCAAAATCAGAAGATTGAACAATTATGTACAGACGGCTCCTCTATACTCTTCTGGATTGTTTGAGCCGTGGGAGTATGTGAAAGCCGTTTGTTCACAAAGTGCGCATCCGAACTATAAATCTCTTCACCCTTACATCATGAAGGGCTTTAAAAGAAATAATATTCCTGTTCGTCCCTATACGGTTAACAGTCAGAAATGGATGAAGTATTTTTTTGAGTGGGGAGCAGAAGCAATCATAACTGACTATCCGATCCTGGCAAGAGAACTGTTAACAGCCTTCCACCACATTCCAAGAGCAGATTTCTTCAAAAATAGTGATCAAACGTTTTACAATGAGAAAGAAAAGTTATGATGCTAAAAAAGCTTGTTCTCAAAGAAAAAGGAGTTGTTTCATATTCAACCGTTATTGTTTCAACCATTGACCATCCGTGACGTAACGTTAAAGAATCGGATCGTCATGTCACCTATGTGCATGTACTCTTGTTATGAACAAGATGGGATTGTGACCCCTTGGCATGTGACTCATTACACGTCTAGAGCAACGGGTCAGACCGGGCTGATCATGACCGAAGCAGCATCAGTAAGCCCTCAAGGAAGAATAAGTGCTGAAGACTTAGGAATCTGGGATGACAGCCATGTAGAAGGTCTGTCTCAACTTGTTTCGTCTATTCAGGAAAACGGCTCAAAAGCAGCGATTCAAATCGCCCATGCAGGACGCAAGGCTATGATAGACGGACCGATCATCGCCCCCTCTGCTATCGCGTTTTCTGAAAAAATGAAGACACCAGAAGAAATGTCACTTCAGCAGATCGAAGAGACAGTTAATCAATTTCGAAGCGCAGCAAAAAGAGCGAAAACTGCAGGATTTGATGTAATTGAGATTCATGGAGCGCATGGATATTTGATCAATGAGTTCCTCTCCCCTCTGTCTAACAGAAGAAATGATTCTTATGGAGGCAGCCAAGAAAATCGCTATCGATTCTTACAAGAGATCATTGCTGCTGTCAGATTAGAATGGGAAGGCCCGCTGTTTGTTCGCATTTCAGCGAATGATTATCACCCAGAAGGAAATACACCAGAAGATTTTGTAACCTATTCGAAGTGGATGAAAGAAGACGGGGTCGATCTTATCGACTGTAGTTCAGGTGCTGTTGTACCAGCGAAGATTCCGACTTTCCCTGGTTATCAAGTTTCTTTTGCAGACAAGATTAAAAACGAAGCTGAAATCGCAACAGCAGCTGTTGGCTTGATCACAACAGGCAGACAGGCGGAAGAAATCTTACAAAACAAGCGAGCTGATCTTATCTTTATCGGCCGAGAGTTTTTGAAAGATCCGTATTGGCCGCGATCAGCTGCACAAGATCTTGGAACAGAGATCGAAAGTCCAAAACAATATGAACGTGGTTGGTAAGAACGATGATAGAAAGCTGGCTCTTTAATGAGCCAGCTTTTTCTATTCATATGACACATTCTTCTTGAAAAAGTAGTTCAGCCCCTTATACAGTAAAACACAGATTAAGAGCCAGGTTCCTCCAGCCGCGAAACCACCTAGAACATCTGTAGGATAATGAACTCCTAAATACACTCTGCTAAAACCGACTGATCCAATAAAAAGAATCGTAACAGCATATATAAATTTACGATATCTGTACAAAAACGAATAGTTTTGTACGAGAAGATAAGAAAGCAGACCAAAAAAAGCGATGGAGATCATTGCATGTCCGCTAGGAAAGCTATAACCCGTGATCTCAATAACTCGATCGTACATTGGTCTGTCCCTCTCAAACCATTCTTTGAACCATTGATTTTCAAAGCGGATTCCGACAAGACAAACGCCTAACACGAACGGTTCTATCCATTTTCTTTCACCGATCAACCAGATTACAGCAAAAAAGAAAAAGATGGCGAATTGATAGGGTCTCGAAGCGATGTTCGTCAAGAACGTAAAGCTATCATTTAAAGCAGGTTGATGGATAACAGACACATTTTTCATCGCCCAAACATCAAGAACTTCTACTCTTGATTGTTCGTAGATTGATGCAAACAGAATAAAAAGCCCGAGGCAAAGAGCAGTTAACATCACTGTTCTCATCACGCTATTTTTAAATCTCATGAAATGATCAGCTCCTGTTACTTTTTTCCCTTTTTTATGATGCCTTCTCCATGCTTTCTTTCGATCGATGATAATACATCATGAAGCAGAGCGTCTTTTTCGTTCTTTTCGACAGAGAACAGATCAAGCTGATAAGTCGCTTGATCTTTCTCCACTACTTCTGTAGCAGTTATGCCCAATAAACGAACAGGTTCCTGATTCCAATGTCTGCGAAAGAGTTCGACCGCTGTTTTTTGGATATCTATTGCATGCTGTGTTCCGTTCGCGAGCATTTTACTTCTCGTGATCGTTTTCCGATCGCTGTAGCGAATAGTGATCGCAATCGTTAGCGCTACATACCCTTTTGTTTTAAGCCGAGACGATACTTTTTCCGCAAGCTTTTTAAAAACAGGCTCTGTTTCCTTAACAGAGATAAGGTCTTCACTCAATGTCGTAGAACTGCCGATCGACCGATAATCACTTGCCGCACTAGGATCAACTGGACGCGTATCGATACCGTTTGCTCGTTCTTTCATCTTTATACCATTGATGCCAAAACGATGCTTCAGTTCATAATCTACGGCATCTGCGAGATCTTTTATTGTCATGATGCCGTATTTATTTAACTTTTCTTCGGTCTTCTTACCGATTCCGTGCATCTCTCCCACTTTCAGCGGCCATAACTTTTCACTGAGATCTCTCTTTCTAAGTACAGTGATCCCGAGCGGTTTCTTCATATCTGAAGCTGTTTTAGCTAAAAATTTATTCGGACCGATTCCGATAGATGATGGCAAGTTCAGCTCATTCAACAATCTTGATTGAATCTCTTTTGCCATTTCAAGTGGTTCTTGGCAGTCTGTTACATCCATGTAGCCTTCATCGATGGAAACAGGCTCTACCTTTTCTGTATATTCCTGCAGAAGCTGAAACATGCGTGATGAATACATTTTGTATGTTTCAAAGTTTGGTGGAACAACCACCAGATTAGGACAAAGTTTTCTAGCTTGCCAAAGAGGCATCGTTGTTCTTACGCCTTTTTCCCTCGCTTCATAACTACAAGTTACGATGATTCCTTTTCGTTCTTCTACATTACCGGCTACCGCAACGGGCTTTCCTCGAAGATCAGGGTTTTCAGCCATTTCGACTGAAGCATAGAAGCTGTTCATGTCCACATGAAATATGATTCTTCTTTTAGACCCAGGAGACTGATACACATGAACACTCCCTTTATCAAAACTTATCTATTAGTATATGTTAGAACAGCGTTTAAAAACAAAAGGAACGACGGTCTATACAAAAGAAAAAGACAAGGTATCTACCTTGTCTTGTGAAGCCGTTTTCCAGTATCCTCTACCCAATCAACAAATTCTTCACCATGAAAATGTTTGTTTAAATCTTTATGTAATTGAACCAGATCTCGATAGAAGTCCTTTTTACTTTCATCTTCCATCCACTTTTGAAGAAAGCCATAGATTTGGCAGTTAAAGCTCGTGGACTCTTTATGTTTTACCAATCCTTCATCTGTTAAATAAACATAAGATATTCGGCGGTCATCATTCTTTTTCTCTAGTCTCACATAGCCTTTATCTTTTAGTCGTTTGATCACTTGCATCACTGTAGATACATCCCACAATCCGTAATAAGCGATCTTAGAGATCGTAATGTCTTGTTCTAGTGAAACGATCCATAAAATATGTTGTTCAGCTTGAGTTAACCCAATGGCTTTTGCAGCTTTCTGCCAATCTTCTTCTAAAACTTTATACACGCCACGCATATAATTTACCATCATATGCATGTCAGATAGTTGACTCATCCCATTTCCTCCCCCGAAATAAGATTCTTTTAAATTACCAATATTTTCATTTACATGATAAAAATATCTTACATAAATCATAAAGTGACTGTCAACTTTTTGCGACATTTTGTTATAAAGAGCAACAAAAACAGGCAACAAGGCCTATTAAACAATAAAAACTTGGCGAAAATCCGCCAAGTTTCGTCATTTTTCTTATTCGCCTGCTGTTATTCCGATGACTGCAAGTACCATTTCTGCCGTCTTCGTCAATTCCTCAATCGGCATTCTTTCATTCGTTGTGTGAATCTCTTCATACCCTACAGCTAGATTTACGGTTGGAATACCGTGACCCGCGATAATGTTCGCATCACTTCCACCACCACTGTGAAGAAGTCTATGTGGGCGTCCGATCTTCTCAGCTGCTTTTTTGGCAACTTCTACAACATGATCACCTTCACCAAATTTGAATCCAGGATACATTACTTCGATTTCAACTTCTGCACGTCCGCCTAATTCTGCAGCAGCTGATTCATACGCTTCTTTCATTTTTGCTGTTTGAACTTCCATTTTCTCGTTGATTAATGAACGCGCTTCAGCTAGTACGAAAACAGTGTCACAAACGATATTCGTTTGCTCTCCTGTACCTCCACCATGAAAATGGCCGATGTTTGCTGTCGTTTCTTCATCAATTCTGCCAAGTGGCATGCGAGCGATCGCTTTAGCTGCAATCGTGATAGCTGAAACGCCTTTTTCAGGAGCAACACCTGCATGTGCCGATTTTCCATAGATTTTCGCTCGAACTTTAGCCTGTGTAGGAGCAGCTACAATAATATCTCCAACAGGACCATCACTGTCTAGGGCAAAACCGTATTTAGCTGTGATTTTTGACGCATCCATTGCCTTTGCACCAACCAAGCCAGATTCCTCTCCTACCGTAATGATAAATTGAATATCACCGTGAGAGATATTCTCTTCTTTTAGTACTTTAATCGCTTCAAACATAGCAGCAAGACCTGCTTTGTCATCCGCTCCAAGAATCGTAGTTCCATCTGTTACTACATATCCATCTTTTATTGAAGGTTTGATCCCGTTACCTGGAGTAACTGTATCCATATGAGAAGTGAAATAGATCGTGTCAACGCCTTCTTTATTTCCTTTTAACGTACAGATTAAATTTCCTGCTGCGTGCTCTGTCGTTGATTCAGCATCATCTTCATAAACTTCAACACCAAGCTCTTCAAATTTCTTTTTAAGAACGATTGATATCTCTTTCTCGTGTCTAGTCTCAGAGTCAATTTGAACAAGCTCTAAAAATTCGTTTAACAAACGGTCTGCATTTACCATTTATGTATCCCTCGCTTTTTATAGTGGTATGTTTCCATGCTTTTTGTAAGGTCTGTCTTCACTCTTGTTGCGCAGCATGTCAAGCGCCTGAATACACTTGATTCTCGTATCTCTCGGATCAATAACATCATCTACCATCCCGTTTGCTGCAGCGATATAAGGGTTAGCGAACTTCGTACGATACTCTTCGATCTTCGCGGCCCTTGTCGCTTCAGGATCTTCGCTTCGTTCGATCTCTTTGGCGAAGATGATATTCGCAGCTCCTTGTGGCCCCATAACAGCGATCTCAGCATTCGGCCATGCAAATACTAAATCTGCTCCGATAGATTTACTGTTTAAAGCTACATATGCACCGCCATATGCTTTTCGAAGAATGATTGTTATCTTTGGAACAGTCGCTTCTGAGTACGCATAAAGAATCTTTGCTCCATGACGGATAATACCGCCATGCTCTTGTTTTACCCCTGGAAAGAATCCTGTTACATCCTCAAACGTGATGATCGGAATATTGAAAGAGTCACATAAACGGATAAAACGCGATGCTTTATCTGAAGAATCAATGTCTAGTCCTCCAGCCATGACTTTTGGCTGATTACATACTAATCCTATCACTTCACCCTTTATCCTGGCAAAACCTACAACTATATTTCTTGCAAATTGAGCATGAACTTCCATGAATGAGTCCTTATCCACCACTTCTTGGATAACCGTTCTTACATCATAGGGCCTAGTTGAATCAAATGGGATGATCTCTGTTAGTTCAGGGCGATCATCCTCTTCATCTCCCCAAGGTAAGACTGGCGTTCTCTCTTTATTATTCTGCGGAAGGTAAGAGATTAAACGTCTAACATCTTCTAACACTTCTGATTCAGATGGTGCTGTAAAATGTGCGTTCCCACTCTTAGATCCATGAACTTCAGCACCACCTAGATCTTCCGAAGAAATCTTTTCCCCTGTTACAGTCTCGATTACTTTTGGTCCTGTAATAAACATCTGACTTGTCTTTTCCACCATAAACACAAAATCAGTGATCGCAGGGGAATACACCGCTCCTCCTGCACAAGGTCCCATAATAACGGATATTTGTGGAATCACGCCTGAATAGATGCTGTTTCGATAAAAGATATGGCCATAGCCATCAAGCGACATGACACCTTCTTGTATACGCGCACCTCCTGAATCGTTCAAACCGATAAAAGGAGTTCCGTTCTTAGCTGCAAGATCCATAACTGCAGCGATTTTTTTCGCGTGCATCTCTCCAAGAGCTCCGCCAAATACCGTAAAATCTTGAGCGAACAGATAAATAGGACGGCCATGAATCTTTCCGTAGCCCGTTACTACACCTTCTCCTGGTGCTTTCATCCCAGAAAGGCCAAAGTCATGTGAACGGTGCTCCATGAAAGGATTCAGTTCAACAAACGTACCTTCATCTAGTAAAAGATCGATGCGTTCTCGTGCCGTTAACTTTCCGCGATCATGCTGCTTATCGATGCGGTCATCACCGCCGCCTAATTCAATCTCTGTTTTCTTTTCATAAAGCTCATTAATCTTGTCATAGATGTCCATTATTTTGCTTCCTCCTTACTTTTCGTCTTCTCACAAAGCTCAAACAAAACCTTATGTGTAGAAGAAGGATGCATGAAGGCAACTGAAGCCCCACCTGCGCCAGGAACAGCAGCGTCATGTATCATCTTGATCCCGTTTGATTTCATCTCATCAATGCGGTCTTGTATGTTTGTAACGCCAAGAGCAACGTGATGTACACCTTGCCCCCGCTTTTCAATAAACTGTGCGATAGGACTTTCTAAAGTTAAGGCTTCAAGCAGTTCTAACCTCGTCTCTCCGATCTTTATAAAAGCTACTTTCACTTTTTGTGAAGGAACTTCCTCAATCGCTTCAAGTGTTAATCCTAGAACATTCACATAAAACGGGAGCGCTTCATCTAAAGATTTTACAGCGATTCCAATATGATCAATCCGTTCTGGCGCTACTCCTGAAAACACCTCTTCTGTAATCCCATCACGTTCATATACCGCTTGTTCGATAAATTTGGCTGTTTCGATCGTCGGAGTTCCTGGCGTGAAAACTTTTTGTATGCCTTTGGATTCTAAGAAAGGAATGTCTTCCCATGGAATTACCCCACCACCGACAACGATAATATCATCTGCTCCTTTTTCATGAAGAAGTCTCATCACTTCTGGAAAAAGTTCGTTATGTGCGCCTGACAGACAAGATAAACCGATCGCATCCACGTCTTCTTGGACAGCGGCAGCAGCTATTTGTTCTGGTGTTTGTCTTAACCCCGTATAAATGACTTCCATTCCATAATCTCTTAGTGCTTGAGAAACAACAAGAGCTCCTCGGTCATGTCCGTCGAGTCCTGGTTTTGCAATTAAAACACGAATTGTTTTCTTCATCGTTTCTCCACTCCTCTCTATTTTTAGACGCCTGTGTACTCTCCAAATTCTTCTCGAAGCACACCGCATATTTCTCCGATCGTACAATATGATTTCACGCACTCAACGATGATCGGCATTAAGTTATCATCACCTTTAGCTGCAGCACGTAATGAATCCAACTGAGCGCTCACTCGGTTTTGATCTCTCTTTGCTTTCAGTGTTTGCAGCTTTTCTTTCTGTTTCTCTCCTAAAGTCGGATCAACTCTTAATAATTCGGGCTGAGGTTCATTTTCAATACTAAATTTGTTCATGCCGACGATGATTTCTTGGCCATTCTCGATCTTTTTTTGTGTTTCATAGGACGTATGGTGGATCTCCCGCTGCATGTATCCTTGTTCAACCGCTGCAACCGCGCCACCCATCTGATTGATCTTTTCAATATATTCGTTTGCTTTTCGTTCCAGCTCATCTGTTAAATGTTCGACATAATAAGAACCCGCAAGTGGATCTACGGTATCTGCCACACCTGTCTCATGAGCTAAGATCTGCTGAGTACGAAGAGCGATTCGAGCCGAATCTTCTGTAGGAAGAGCAAGTGCTTCATCTCTTGAGTTCGTATGAAGGCTCTGCGTTCCTCCTAGGACGGCTGATAGTGCTTGCGTTGTAACACGTACGATATTGTTATCCGGTTGCTGCGCAGTTAGGGTCGAGCCACCTGTTTGGGTATGAAAACGAAGCTGCCATGACTTCGGATTCTTAGCCCCATAGTGTTCTCTCATGAGCTTAGCCCACATTCTACGAGCTGCTCTGAACTTCGCAACTTCCTCAAAGAACTGGTTATGAGCGTTGAAGAAAAAAGCTAACCGCGGAGCAAAATCATCAATCTTCAACCCGGATTCTATCGCAGCATCCACATATGCGAGCCCATTTGCGATCGTAAAAGCAAGTTCTTGTGCGGCATTCGCTCCAGCTTCTCGAATGTGATAACCAGATATGCTGATCGTATTCCACTTTGGTACAAATTCCTGACAATAGCCGAAGATATCTGTAATCAATCGCATTGAAGGCTTTGGAGGAAAAATATATGTACCACGTGCGATGTATTCTTTTAAGATATCATTCTGTATCGTTCCTGAGAGCTTTTCTGGACCTACTCCCTGCTTCTCAGCAACAGCGATATACATAGCGAGCAGGACAGAGGCCGGTGCGTTGATCGTCATCGAAGTACTTACCTTATCGAGCGGAATATCTTTTAAAAGTGCTTCCATGTCTTCGATGGAGTCTATCGCTACCCCCACTTTTCCTACTTCCCCTCGGGACATTGAGTGATCAGAGTCATACCCGATCTGTGTAGGAAGGTCGAATGCTACAGAAAGCCCGGTTTGCCCTTGATCAAGTAGATAGCGAAAACGTTTATTCGTTTCTTCAGCAGAACCAAACCCTGCGTATTGTCTCATCGTCCAGAACCTTGCACGATACATGGTAGATTGAGAACCACGCGTGTATGGATACTCTCCTGGAAGCCCTAGTGATTCCATCGGATAATGCTCTTCCTCTGTACCATACAGCCTTTCAACCTCTATATCAGATGAAGTATGAAACCTCTCTTTTCGTTCGGGAAATCTATTCATTGATTGTTCGGTCTTTTCTTGCCACTCTTTTATACGCTGTTGTTTGTCCATTAGAAGCCTCCTGTTTAACAAAGAAAAATAGTCTCAACATAACATCTTTCGTTTTGTAAGCGCTTTTTCCTGCTTGATAGCGCAAATTTTCGACTAAATTTGCAAATTGGTATCTTAGGATTTCTTGTTTCTGCCCTCCAAACAAGATACAATTAAGATGGAAATGTTTATAGGAGGGTAAAGGCTTTGAATCAAAAATTAATAAAAACGATTGTCTATGTAATGATTATTTGTCTCGTTCTAAGCAGTCTTTTAACAGGAGTCGCTTTTTTCTTATAAAAACGTTAACCCCCAGTTCTCTTGAACTGGGGGTTTTACATGATTACTGTTTTATAATCTCATCAAAGCTTTTTTGTGAGTGGATCACTTTTATCTTTGTGCCTATCTTTAGTTTGCTATAAAGCTTCTGAACATCTTTTTCATACATACGAATACATCCTGCCGTAACATATCTTCCGATGGCGGATGGATTATTATTTCCATGTATTCCAAAGGTGCGACCGTCCGTTCCGTTTGCGTCAAAACCGATCCATCGTGTGCCGAGTGGATTCGTTTTATCGCCACCTGGAATATCTTTTTTTCGATAATAAGGATCCACAGCTTTTACCGTGATTGTAAACTCGCCTTCTGGCGTTAGTTCTTTCGACTTTCCTGTTGCTACTTTGTAGATTTCTTTAATGGTCCCATCTTCAACGTATGCAAGTCTGTTGGATGTTTTGTTAATGATTAAATAAGGGTCTCCTAAGGCATGTGCGTCTCCGATCGGCCATATTGGTGAAAATAACAAGATAAAAGCTAATATGAGTTTTCCCATCTTTATCACCCTGTCATTTTTTACTTAGTATTTGTAAATGCAGGGGAAGTCATGAGCTGCTTTTTTGTTTTTTTCTTTTAGCAGATGAGGGTAGTCGATCTCCGTTTCAGGTGCTCGCTTTCCGGGGGGCGTGCGGTGAGCCTCTTAGCGCTCTGCGCTATCAAGAGTCTCACCTGCCCCGCTGATCCCCCAGGAGTCTCGCACCTTACACTCCGATCGACTTTTCAATGAAGAGAAGTAAAAAAAGATGACAATGTCTATGTTGAAAGTGAAACAGGAATGAAAATAATACAATCAAAACTTTGCGTTTACTTCTTAAATTTACTTTTGATGATCAAGTAATCCTCAATGTCTTGGAGTAGCTGATAGAGTTTTGAGCGTGTTTCGAATTCGTCTCTGTCTTTTGGAAGATGCATCTCCCGGAATTCTTGTCTCATGTTTTCTAGTTCATCTAAAAACAAAACGGCTGTATTTCCTGGGTGAACAGCAGCGCTTAGGCGCTCGAAGAAGCTGCCTAGTTTTTCACACTGAACATATGTTTTATCGATGGAAGAAATGATCGGTAGCATTCGCTGAATGATCTCAAACTGTTTTTCTCTCATCTTAAAGTAGTGATAATACTGGTTTTCGTACCGTAGAAAATGATTTTCAATGTCACGAAAGGCAATGCTTTTTGCGTTAGAGATAAGATCTGCACATTCTGTAATCTCTTTACCGTCCCACTCGTGTTTATCATGTGCTAAATATAGATGAAATTCATGAAAAATGATCTTGTATCTTTTTTCGAGTTCCTTCTGCATGTTTAACAGTATTTTTTCCACCGAAGGCATGTAGAGATTCATGATTAGTCCCATTCCTATACCAATTACGATGATACTAAATTCGTTGAGCACGATTTCCCATGTGATTTTTTGAAGAGTGTATAAATGAAGGATGATAACTGACGATGTGATGATGCCTTCCTTCAGGTTTAGGGATACGAGTGTTGGAATGAATAGGATCAAAAGAATGGTTAGTGCGTAAGGATGATAGCCGATAAGTGAGAAGATCGCACTCGCAAATCCTATTCCGAGTATACAAGCGGCAAACCTTTCCCATGAAGAGATGATCGAGCGCTTCTTCGTAATCTTTATACAAAGAATAGTGAGTATACCAGCAGACGTATAAAAGTCTAACCCTAGCCACTCTGCTAAGGCGATAGCAAGACCTGCTCCGATTGCAGTCTTTACTGTTCGATAGCCAATTGTAAATTTCATAAAATGAATGCCTTCTTTCTCATCTCGTTCTGCATCTTATTCCATTATTCCATACTTCAATGAAATTCAAAAAACGAAAAAGGACTTCAGCTAAGAAGTCCTTTTTTAAGCATTATAGCACTTTTTCTAAGAAAGCTTTAGCTCGATCTGTTTTCGGATTTTCAAAGAAAATAGCTGGCACTTGATCTTCTACTAATTTCCCATCATCCATGAACAGAACACGATCGGCAACTTCTTTTGCAAAGCCCATCTCATGTGTCACAATGACCATCGTCATGCCAAGCTTGACGAGGTTCTTCATTACTTGAAGCACTTCTTTTACCATCTCTGGATCTAGAGCTGAAGTTGGTTCATCAAAAAGCATAACTTCAGGTTTCATAGCAAGTGCTCTCGCTATGGCCACACGCTGTTTTTGTCCGCCAGAAAGGTTAGATGGATAGCTGTTCGCTTTATCACTCAATCCAACGGTTTTAAGGAGATCTAAAGCCTCTCTCTCAGCTTCACTTTTCGAAATCTTTAATACTTGCTGCGGTGCGAATGTAACATTCTCTAAAACGGTTAGATGAGGAAAAAGATTGAAATGCTGAAACACCATTCCTACCTTTTTACGAAGATGAAGTTCCATCGCGTTAATATCCTTACCTTCTACCAAAATCGAACCTTCATCGTGTGTTTCTAACAGATTCAAACAACGGAGAAACGTAGACTTACCTGAACCTGAAGGCCCGATCACAGCTATAACTTCTCCCTTTTTAATTGAAGTCGTTATTCCTTTTAATACTTCGTTCTTTCCGAAATTCTTTTTCAAACCTTGAACATCAATCACTCTTAGCAAGCCTCCTCTCCATAACTCGACCAGCCAACGTTAACATCATTACTAATAGATAATAGACAAGACCCGCTAATAACAAGGGTTCAAAAAAGCGATAGTTGCTTGCCCCTACGATTTGAGCCCGTCTCATAATATCAAGCGCTCCGATAACGGATACAATCGCCGATTCTTTTGTTAACGTAATAAATTCGTTCATTAATGCCGGTAAAATATTCTTAAAGGCTTGTGGCAGAATGATCTTCAACATCATCGTGCGGTATGGAACACCTAAAGCCATGGCAGCTTCTTTCTGTCCTTTGTCGACTGCATTGATACCTGCACGAATAATTTCTGATATATATGCGGCAGAATTAAGAGCAAATGTTAATACCCCTGCTGAAAATGCGCCAATATCGACTCCTGTCAGCTGAGGTACAGCATAATAGATCAATAGCATCTGAAGAATTAATGGCGTTCCTCTAAAGACCGAAGTATATGCATCTGCAAACCATCTTAAGACTTTGATCTTACCTATTTTGAAAAGGGAAAGTACGGTTCCCCATAAAAATCCAAGTACTAACGATACCGCCACGAACTGCAACGTAACCCATATCCCGTATAAAATATACGGAATAGAAGGCACGAGCTGGGCAAAATCCAAGTTCATGCCTACCACTCTCTTTCTCTATTTTTTAACACCGAACCACTTTTCAACAAGCTTGTCCAATGTACCGTCTTCTTTCATCTTCTTTAATTCTGCATTAAACTCTTTTGTTAGCTCACTATCTTTAGGAAAAGCGATAGCCGATCCTGCAGCGTCTGTATTTGGCAATGCGAATGAGGAAAGGTCTTTATTTTTCTTCAAAAATTCGTAAGCTACTGCATCTTCAATAATTGCAGCATCTACACGGTTTGATTTCATCTCTTGAACCAATTCTGTAACTTTGTTTCGCTGAACAACCTCGAATGTATGATCCTTTAATAATTTATCTGCTTCTTTTTCTTGAATGGAAGCCAATTGAACGCCAATCGTTTTGTCTTCAAGATCTTCTACGCTTTTAATCGCTTTATCCTTTGTAACGATCAATTGTTGAGCTGCATAATATTCATCTGAAAAGTCTACCGTCTTTTTACGTTCTTCATTAGGTGTCATACCGGCGATTACAAAGTCAGCTTTGCCGCTGTCTAATGCAGGAATCAACCCGTTAAAGTCCATGTCCTTTATCTCAACTTTATAACCAAGTTTTTTAGCGATATGATTCGCTACATCGATATCAAAGCCTACGATTTCTCCACCTTTTGCTGTTTCCACGTATTCATATGGAGGATAATCAGCAGAGGTTGCCATCACTAACGTCTTCTCTGACGCATCGCTCCCCGTACTTGTAGAACTCTTTTCTTCAACCGCACCACATCCCGCCAACAACGCGAGTACTATGATAAAATAAATGCTAAAAAGATTTCGTTTCATTTGTAGTTCCCCCTGTATAAAACATTTATATTTATTCGTTAAAATGAATATTAACACATAAATATGCAAAATTAAGTATTTTAATAATTCTGAATGTATTTATATGCATTCTGCTAAGGTGGTTGGTTATTTTGCAATTTGGTGAAAAGATGAAGGATGTTAGTTATCGTAGACGAGAAGCTGTGTATGCTGTAGTCGCGGATGATAATAAAAATATTGCCGTTATGGTTCAGAATGGAAAAGGATTCTTACCGGGAGGCGGCATAGAAACTGGAGAAAATCAAATAGTCTGTTTGAAAAGAGAAATTATCGAGGAGACAGGCTATACATTTAAGATGGGGAACTTTTTGGGAAATGCAAAGCAATATTTTAGAACGAGACAAGGGGAACATCTATTGAATGATGGGTATTTTTATACAGGTTCCTTTGGAGAGTATGCAAATGAGCCATTAGATCAAGATCATGAGTTAGTGTGGATGAATATGGATCAAGCTGAGGAGCTATTATTTCATTCGTCTCATGTGTGGGCTGTGAAAAAGAGGCTTGGGCTCGTTTAAGTGAGAGTCATTGTGATAGATGAGTGTTCATTCAATGATCGATCATAAATCTCTGGAATCGATCATAAACTCTATGCTCGACCCCCTTCTTAAGAGCAAGAAAAAAAGCTGGCTCCATTTCGAGCCAGCTTTCGTCCATTCATACTTCTTATTCCTACTTACAATATGTTTCAAATGCACTTCTCAGCTTGTTTACGACTTCCATCGGTTCGTGACCTTCAATCTCATGACGTTCTACCATCATTTGGATCTCTCCATCTTTTAATAGTGCAAAAGAGGGAGATGATGGCGGATAGCCTGTAAAATAAGAACGCGCTGTCTCTGTTGCTTCTTTATCTTGTCCAGCAAAAACCGTAACAAGATGGTCTGGGCGAACGTCTTGTTTTACCGAATATGAAGCCGAAGGGCGTGCGATTCCTCCAGCACAGCCACAAACGGAATTAATCATAACAAGTGTTGTACCTTCTTTTTTAAAAGCTTCTTCAACATCTTCTGGTTTAAATAGCTGCGTATAGCCAGCCTCTACCATTTCTTTACGAGCCGTCTCTACTACATCATTAAAAAGATTAAATTGAAAATTCATTCGTATTCAGCTCCTTTCTTTCTTATTGTACTCAATTTCTGACATATAAAAAAGAAAAATGCCGTAACATGTACGGCACTTTTCTTAGGGGGTTATGGGGTTTGGAGGTGTTGATAGTTATCTCTACCCGCAATAAAACCCGCATAAACCTAAAAAATACATATTTTAATAAATGGATGTGTTTTCTTTTGTCATACCCTCTAAACGTGCTTTTACCGAAGCTAAGAAGCGTCCGCAAACGAGACCGTCGAGGACCCGATGATCAAGAGAAAGACAAAGATTAACCATATCACGCACAGCGATCATTCCATTGTTCATAACAACTGGACGCTTAACGATCGATTCTACTGAAAGGATAGCAGCTTGCGGATAGTTGATGATCGGCGTTGACATCACAGACCCGAAAGAACCTGTGTTATTTACGGTGAACGTTCCGCCTTTCATATCGTCACCAGCTAATTTATTCGTTCTTACTTTATCAGCTAGTTCTTTAACATCGCGTGCGATTCCTTTGATAGACTTTTCATCCGCGTGTTTGATGACAGGTACATACAATGCATCATCTGTTGCAACTGCAATGGAGATGTTGATGTCCTTTTTCTGAATGATCTTATCTCCTGCCCACATGGAGTTGATCTGTGGGAATTCTTTTAGTGATTCTACAACAGCCTTGATAAAGAAAGGCAAGAACGTAAGATTGTATCCTTCTTTTGTTTTAAAATCACCTTTTACAGAATTACGATATTCTACTAAGTTGGTTACATCCACTTCTACCATCGTCCATGCGTGAGGTGCTTCGTGCTTTGAGCGGACCATGTTTTGAGCGATCGCTTTACGGATACCCGATACCGGGATCTCAATATCACCAGGCATTGTATCAATAGCAACAGGCTTTAATGCTGGCGCAGATTGTTGTTGCGGTTGAGCCGTTTCTTGAGAACCAGAAGAAACAGGTGCTGCAGAAGAAACATCTTCTGTAGCTGGCTTGTTACCTTTTGTAGGAATCTCACCGGAATCAATGATTCTCTGAAGATCTTTTCGAGTGATCCTTCCGCTTTGTCCTGATCCCTCTACTTGGTCTAAATCAATGTCATGTTCAGATGCCATACGTACCACTGCAGGTGAAAAACGCCCTCTCGCCGCTCGATCAACGTTTGAAGCAGGCTTACTAGCACTCGTACTCGAAGAAGCTGTAGGTGTTGAAACCGTTTCTGCAGTCTTCTCTTCTTTAGAAGATGAAGCTGCAGGTGCACTTTCCTCGCCTTCTCCTTCTGTTTCGATATAACAGATCAACTCGCCAACAGAAAGAGTGTCTCCTTCGCCAGCAACTAGCTCTTTTATCGTTCCAGAAAAAGATGATGGAACTTCTGCGTTTACTTTATCTGTCATAACTTCTGCTAGTGGATCGTATTTTTTTACCGTATCACCCGGCTGAACAAGCCATTTACTGATCGTACCTTCTGTTACACTTTCCCCTAATTGGGGCATTGTAATTTTTTCTGTAGCCATTAAAGTCCCCTCCTATTGTTAAAATGCCGCAAGATCTCTCATGGCTTTTTCTACTTTGTCAGGATTCACCATAAAGTGCTTTTCCATCGTTGGTGCATATGGCATCGCTGGTACATCTGGTCCAGCTAAACGTTGAACAGGTGCATCTAATTCGAACAAGCAATTTTCAGCAATAATCGCAGAAACTTCACTCATGATGCTTCCTTCTTTATTGTCTTCTGTTACTAGAAGCACTTTACCTGTTTTGGAAGCTGCCTCGATGATCGCTTCCTTATCCAATGGATAAACGGTACGAAGATCGAGAATATGAGCTGAAATTCCGTCTTTTTCTAACTTCTCAGCCGCTTGAAGAGCAAAGTGTACACAAAGTCCGTATGTAATAACGGTAATATCTTCACCTTCACGTTTCACATCTGCTTTTCCGATAGGCAATGTATATTCTTCAGTTGGTACTTCACCTTTAATCAGTCGGTAAGCACGTTTATGTTCAAAGAAAAGAACAGGGTCTTCATCACGGATAGCAGACTTCAAAAGACCTTTTACATCATAAGGCGTAGAAGGCATAACAATCTTTAAGCCTGGTACGTTAGCGAATAGTGCTTCAACCGATTGTGAGTGATAAAGTGCACCATGGACACCACCGCCATATGGAGCACGAATCGTGATCGGGCACGTCCAATCATTGTTTGAACGATAGCGGATCTTTGCAGCTTCAGAAACAATCTGGTTAACGGCTGGCATGATAAAGTCAGCAAACTGCATCTCTGCGATCGGGCGCATACCATACATCGCCGCACCGATCCCTACTCCTGCAATAGCAGATTCTGCGAGAGGAGCGTCGATCACTCTCTCTTCACCAAACTCTTCAATCAACCCAGTCGTTGCACGGAAAACTCCTCCGCGTACACCAACATCTTCACCTACTACAAATACTCGCTTATCGCGTTGCATCTCTTCGCGAATGGCTTGTGTTACAGCATCAATATATGAAATTACCGGCATCTTCGTTTTCCCCCTTTACTCTGCGTATACATGAAGAAGTGCGCTTTCAGGATCAGCATATTTTGCGTTCTCTGCATAATCTGTAGCTTCATCCACTTCTTTTTGAATCTCATCAGTGATCTGTTTTTCTAATTCTTCTGTTAAGATACTATTCTCTTTTAAGTAAGCAGCAAATGTATGAATCGGATCTTTTGCTTTCGCTTCTTCAACCTCTTCACGCGTTCTGTACGCACGATCATCATCATCTGATGAGTGAGGCGTTAAGCGATACGCTACTGTCTCAACTAAAGTAGGGCCTTCACCGCGTCGACCGCGATCAGCAGCTTCTTTAACAGCTTCATAAACAGCGAGTGGGTCATTCCCATCCACTGTTACTCCTGGCATTCCGTAACCGATCGCACGGTCAGAAACGTTCACACACGCGAGCTGTTTTGAGATTGGAACCGAAATCGCGTATTTGTTGTTTTCACACATAAAGATAACAGGAAGTTTATGAACAGAAGCAAAGTTTGCTCCTTCATGGAAATCTCCCTGGTTTGAAGATCCTTCACCAAACGTTGTGAACGTTACTAGGTCTTTGCCTTCCATTCTTCCACCAAGTGCGATTCCAACAGCATGAGGAACTTGAGTTGTTACAGGCGAAGAACCTGTTACGATACGAAGCTTTTTAGAACCAAAATGCCCTGGCATCTGTCGACCGCCGCTGTTAGGGTCTTCTGCTTTTGCAAAACCAGAAAGCATTAGATCTTTCGCTGTCATACCAAACTGTAAAACAACACCCATGTCACGGTAGTACGGCAACACAAAATCTTTCTCATTATCTAAAGCCATCGCTGCACCAACTTGGGCTGCTTCTTGACCCTGGCACGAAATAACGAAAGGAATTTTTCCAGCGCGGTTTAATAGCCACATACGCTCATCAATTTTTCTTGCTAATAACATCGTTCTATACATATGGATTACATCTTCATTGGTTAAGCCTAATTGTTCATGACGTAATTCTGCCATTTGTTTTACCTCCTTAGAAATGGATCGCTTTTCCTTCAACAGCCAACGCTGCTTCACCAAATACTTCTGATAGAGATGGATGTGGATGGATGGTATGAGCCATCTCCCACGGTGTTGCGTCTAAAACTTTCGCTAAGCCGGCTTCAGAGATCATATCCGTTACGTGAGGTCCGATCATATGAACGCCTAAAAGGTCATCGTTGTCTTTATTTGCAACGATCTTAACAAACCCATCACTTTCACCATATACAAGAGCTTTTCCAATCGCTTTAAAAGGAAACTTGCCCACTTTTACGTTATAGCCTTGATCTTTAGCTTGTTTCTCAGTAAGACCGACACTTGCCATCTCTGGACTTGAATAGATACATTTTGAAATATTATCATAGTTGATCGGCTCAGGTTGCAGGTTAGACAAGTGTTCTACTGCCGTGATCCCCTCGTGGGATGCAACATGCGCGAGTTGAAGTCCTCCGATTACATCTCCGATCGCATAAATGTGGCTCTCTGCGGTTTGGAAGTATTCATTCGTCTGAATGTATCCGTTTTCAACTTTTATGATGGTATTTTCTAAACCGATACCTTCTGTGTTCGCCATGCGTCCAACAGAAACGAGCATCTTCTCGGCACTAAATTGTTTTGTCTCGCCTTTATGTTCAGCTGAAATCATTACGCTTTCGCCTTTTTCTAATGTATCAGGAAGGACTTTTGCACTTGTTACGAGCTTGATCCCTTTTTTCTTGAGAACTCGCGCAGCCTCTTTCGAAATCTCTTCGTCTTCTGTCGGTACGATTCTGTCAGCATATTCTAGTACTGTTACTTCCACTCCAAGATCATTGAGCATAGACGCCCATTCAATCCCGATTACTCCACCGCCGACGATGATGATTGATGATGGCAAGTTCTCCATCTCAAGTGCTTCATCACTAGACATAACAAGATCACCGTCGATCTCTAATCCTGGTAATGAACGTGGTCTAGACCCTGTTGCAACAATTACGTTCTGCGGAATTAGAATCTCATTTTCTGTACCATCATTAAACTCAACTGATATTGTACCTGGCATCGGAGAAAAGATGGATGGCCCTAGGATACGTCCGATTCCTTCATAGACTTCGATCTTTCCTTTTTTCATCAAACTTTGTACACCCATGTGTAGTTGATTTACGATGGATTGCTTACGTTCTTGCATCTTGGAAAAGTTCAAGCCGATTCCTTCAATCTCAACACCAAAGTCTGCAGCTTTTTTGGCTGTTTTGTATACTTCAGCACTTCTTAATAAAGCTTTACTCGGTATACATCCTCTATGTAAGCAAGTACCTCCAAGCTTTCCTTTTTCAACAACTGCAACGGTTTTTCCTAATTGAGCAGCTCGGATGGCAGCTACATAGCCGCCAGTCCCTCCGCCCAATATGACCAAATCAAAGTCTTTTGACATCGCTCATATCTCCTTTTGCTGTTAGTTAATCCAGTGACACTTTAGCAATCGTTTTTCCTTTAGGATAAACCTTTGCTGTTTCTTCTTCTCTTAATACACGAAGGCCACCTTCTGCTAACGCTTGAAGCTCATTCTCTCCCGGCTGAATGATACAATCAGAAATCCATTCAACTCGGTCTGTTATCTTCTTAACAAATTCTTTTCCGAATGCGAGACCGCCTGTTAAGATGATCGCATCAACTTGTCCATAAAGAACGGTACTTGCTGATCCGATCTCTTTTGCGACTTGATAAGCCATCGCGTCATAGATAAGCTCGGCTTTTTTGTCACCGTTCTCGATTCTTTCTTCAACGGTCCTGGCATCGTTTGTTCCAAGATAGGCAACAAGACCACCTTGTCCAACAAGCTTCTTCATCACTTCTTCTGCGTAATATTCACCAGAGAAGCAGAGTGATACCAAATCACCTATCGGAACAGTGCCTGCACGTTCAGGAGAGAACGGTCCCTCTCCATGCAGTCCGTTGTTTACATCGATCACTCTGCCATCCTTGTGGACACCTACCGTGATTCCTCCGCCCATGTGAACGACAATAAGACGAAGAGCTTCATAAGATTTATTCAACTGTTTCGCAACACGACGCGCAACAGCCTTTTGATTCAACGCGTGAAAAATACTCTTTCTTTCCATTTCAGGAACACCCGAAATTCTTGCGATCTCATCCATCTCATCGACAACAACTGGATCTACGATAAAAGATGGGATATTCAGACCTTCTGCTATTTCAAATGCTAAGATTCCACCTAAATTCGACGCGTGTTCACCAGCGTAACCATTTTTCAGATCCTTTAGCATCGGTTCATTAACGCTGTACGTGCCACCTTCGATCGGTCTTAACAAACCGCCTCTGCCGACTACACAACTCAGTTTTGAAATATTGATGCCTTCGTAGTCTAAAGCTTCTAAGATCGTTTCTTTTCTAAAAGTGTACTGATCAATAACAGAATCAAACGAATGGATAGTTTCTGTATCATGACGGATCGTTTTTTCAAATACTGGCCGTTCGTTATCGAAAATTCCAATCTTAGTAGAGGTTGACCCCGGATTGATCACTAGTATGCGAAATTCTTTTTGATGCACGTTTCAAACCTCCATTGATACGAACTCTTAACGAGATCGGTTAGACAAGATATGTCTTTCATTTAATAAGAACTGACTTCTAGACATTCTCATGCGTTCGATACGCTCTTCTGCAAGTCGATCTGCTGCGAGATATGTTGGAATGTTATCACGTTTAGAGATCTCGATAACACTCGCGATGTTGTCATAGATCGTTTCTACTTTTTTCATAGCACGGTCGCGGTTATAGCCGTTAAGCTCATCTGCTACGTTAATAACTCCACCAGCGTTGATTACATAATCTGGCGCATAAACGATTCCCATCTCATGGATAGCATCACCGTGACGCGTTTCTTTAAGTTGGTTGTTTGCAGCTCCTGCAATAACTTTTGCTTTAATCTGTGGAATCGTATCATCGTTAATAATTGCTCCTAGTGCACAAGGAGCAAAGATATCGCAATCTACGCTGTAGATCTCATCGATTTCAACAGCTTTTGCGCCAAAATCTTCAACTGCACGTTGCACAGCTTCTTTATTGATATCTGTAACGATCAAAGATGCGCCTTCTTCGTGAAGGTGTTTACATAGTGTATAAGCAACATGTCCAACACCTTGAACAGCGATAACTTTTCCTTCTAGAGAGTCTGTACCAAACGCTTCCATTGCGGCCGCCTTCATACCACGATATACACCGTAAGCTGTTACTGGTGATGGATTACCGCTTGAACCGAAAGCAGGTGATACACCCGTAACGTATTGTGTTTCTTGGTAGATTAGGTCCATGTCTTCAACCGTTGTACCTACATCTTCTGCTGTAATATATCGTCCATTAAGTCCTTGAATATAACGACCGAACGCACGGAACATTTCTTCATTTTTGTCTTTCTTTGGATCACCGATGATTACTGTTTTTCCACCGCCAAGATTCAATCCTGCAGCTGCGTTCTTATAAGTCATGCCTTTAGCAAGTCTAAGTGCATCTTCAATCGCTGCATCTTCTGTCTCGTATGTCCACATTCTTGTTCCGCCTAGTGCAGGACCTAGTGTCGTATCGTGAATACAGATAATTGCTTTTAGTCCAGATTGTTTATCTTGGCAGATCACCATTTGCTCATAATCGTAAGTTTCCATATATTTAAAAATTTCCATTGTGTTTTCCTCCTAAGATTTAATTATCAGTGATGACTGAGTTTACAGCTAAAGCGATTGAATAATATTTACTTTCTGCTGAATCAGCTCTAGATGTTAAAACGATCGGCGCTTTAGCACCACAGATCACAGCTCCAACTTTCGCCCGAGCAAAATAGATCAGCGATTTATACAGTGCATTTCCCGTTTCGATATTTGGAACGAGAAGGATGTCTGCATCACCTGCCACACTCCCTGTAATTCCTTTGTGAGCTGCAGCTTCCTTCGAAATTGCATTATCTAAAGCCAAAGGACCTTCAACGATACCGCCTGTAATTTGCCCTCGAAGATTCATAACAGTAAGACTCGCTGCATCCAAGGTGGCTTGCATAGCAGGATTAACGTTCTCAACAGCTGCAAGCACAGCCGCTTTAGGAACTTTCACACCAGTGCGAGCCGCAAGATCGATAGCATTTTGTAGAATCTGTACTTTTTGATTAAGATCAGGCTCTATGTTCATGGCAGCATCTGTAATAAAGATCAATTTTTCAAATCCTTCTACTTCGAATGCCGCAACATGTGATAATACTTTGCCTGTACGAAGACCAAATTCTTTATTTAAGACTGCTTTTAAAAGAGCAGAAGTTGAGATAAGCCCTTTCATCAAAATATCAGCGTCTCCATCATGAACAGCTTTAACCGCATTTAAAGCAGCCGAAGATGTATCTGTAGCTACAACTTTTATTCCATCCAACGGAACATCCGCATTTCTTTCTAACCAATCAGAAATTTTGTTACCGTTTCCAAACAGAATAAAATGGGCGAGCCCTTCTTTATATGATTTCAGTATGCTTTCCAAAACCTCCTGATCCCCAGCTTCTGCCACTGCGATGACTGGTTTCTCTTGTTGATTTTTGGCTTGGCTCACCAAGTTTTGTAAACGCATGCTATCCCCCCTTGTTGACCGCTTTATTAACTATGCAATTTTCATGCCAACTTTTAAATGAAGTTAAAATGTAGTTATCACGTATTAACTATGCAATAAACTGCAAATACATTGCAATATTTTGCGTGAAATTATTTGCGTAGTTTTTCATCAAGATTATATTTTTCTAATTTATAATAAAAATTCCTAAGTGAGATACCCAGTGATTTAGCCGTCTTCGTCTTGTTGCCACGAAACCTCTCTATAGCTTCTGTTAAAATCTGTTTTTCAAACGCATCGATTTGTTCAGCTAAAGTCTTCTCATCATCAGTCGTATCGGTCATAATTTGCAGATGGACGTCCTCTTTATTCGATGGTTCTAAAGATAATAAAGAAATATGACTACGGTTGATCTGTGAATCCGTATGGCTCATATGAATGATCGCTCTGCCTAATACGTTTTCAAGCTCTCTAACATTTCCCGGCCAATGATACGCTAGTAAAAAGTCTTCAGCATCCTTGCTGATAAAATCAATGTTTCTTCCATAGTCTTGATTTAACTTCTGAAGAAGGTGATAAGCTAAAAGCAATATATCATTGTTTCTTGCTCTTAATGGTGGAATATAGATTGGCATTCTGTTCAATCTGTAGTACAAATCCTGCCTGAACGTGCCATCAGCGATCATTTTTTCAAGGTTAACATTGGTTGCTGCGATGACACGCACATTGATCGGAATCGCTTTTGTCCCACCTACACGTCTGATTTCATTTTCTTGCAGTACGCGCAAAAGTTTTGCTTGTGTGTTCTGCGACAACTCTCCCACTTCATCTAAAAAGATACTTCCACCATTCGATTCTTCAAAGAGTCCCCTTTTTCCGCCTCTTAATGCACCCGAAAAAGCACCTTCTTCGTAACCAAACAGTTCGCTTTCTAACAAAGATTCTGATAGCGCTGCACAGTTGACACGTATAAACTTATTAAACTTTCTGCTGCTTGCATTATGTATCGCATGAGCAAAAAGCTCTTTTCCTGTTCCAGATTCCCCACGAAGAAGAACGGTCGCTGGTGTAGAAGCTGCAAGCTTAGCCTGATCGATCGCAAAACTCATCTCTTCTGATGTACCAATGATATCTTCGAACGAATATTTCGCTTCAAGTGTTCGAATGATTTGTCTCGCCCTGTTCAGTTCTTCTGTAAGTCCTTTAATTTCTGAAACATCATGAATTACTCCTACACTGCCTTTTAGTAGACCATCCACAATAACAGGTGCAACGTTAACAATCACATCTTTTCGGTTCGGTCCTACTCTTAAACGAGCACCTCTCACAGGCTTGCGTGTCTTAAGAACTTGCATATGAATACTTTCACCTTCAGAAATATCAGTTGTTGCAGGTTTCCCGATCACTTGCTCTGCAGTGTAACCTGTGAGCTTCGTGTAAGCAGGATTGATCATAATGCCTTTTCCTTCTTCGTCGACAACAGATATAGCTTCTTCCGAAGAATGGATGATAGCCCTTAACATCGTCTGTATGCTTTTTAAATTCGTTACTTCTTCTGCCAAGTCAACGATTTCTGTAATATCTTTAAAGACGGCAAAAGCACCAAGCTTTCGACCTTCATGATTTAAGATAGGTGTTCGTGTTGTATATATTTTCGTACCATTAGCTAAAATTTGTTCTTGATTTACTTCTTCTATGCCTGAGTCCATAACTCGCGGAAGCTGGCTGTTCGGCATTACTTCTAGTATTGATTTTCCTACAGCTTGCTCTTTCGATAAACCTGTCATTTTTTCAGCACTTTTGTTAAATATAGTAATCGTTAAATCTTGATCAATAACGATCATGCCATCGTGTGTATTGTCTAATATCGTTTTAAGCTGTTGCAAGTGCCCGATGTCTTTTATATTTTTTGTTTCGTTAGGACTTGATAACAGAAATCGAAATTGAGATGTAGTCAATTTTCCTGACGTAGGATACTTATTCTCATATAACCAATCTGCGCTTTCTTTAAGAGAAGCCGAATAAACAATTACGTCAATCTCTTCATTCGGTGCTGAAGTATATGTAAATACCGGGATGTTATCCAATCTGGTCGGCAACGATTGAAGAGGTCCTTGCAAAATAGCTGCAAGTTCAAAAATTTCAGATCGATTGATCTGTTGAACCAAATCAAATTCTTCTTGCGCTGCCAGCAATACGATCCTTTGCAACAATTAGCCCACCTTTTTATTATAACATGCAATATTTTTCACAAGTTTATCATAGCTCACTATGAAAGGGTTTGCAAACTTATTTTGCATCGACAATAATTTTAACTTTATGTACAATAAGACAAGTAGAGGAGTGAATTCTTCATGAGCAGATATGCAGCTTTGGTAATCGTATTAATTCCTGGAATCATGGCCGTGATGGGCATCAAATGGATGAGAGACACTTTATTTGGAGTTTTGCAGTTTCCGTTTCCATTCTTATGGCTACAATTTATCGCTGGTTTGTTAAGCTTCTTAGCTGGCTTAACTTTTGTAGGTGGATTCATCTTTTACAGAGACCGTAAAAGAAATAAAGTTCAGTTAAAATACAGAAAAAAATAACCATCTCTCAACCTTGAGAGATGGTTATTTTTATAAATAAGTACTTATGCCATTACCTTATGTTCGATACGAAGCTTATCAGCGACCATCGCGATGAACTCTGAATTTGTAGGCTTCGCTTTTGACATGGATACTGTGTAGCCGAACAAGGATGAAATGCTATCGATGTTTCCACGACTCCATGCTACTTCGATCGCATGGCGTATAGCACGTTCAACACGGCTTGATGTTGTATTGAATTTTTTTGCGATATCTGGATATAGAACCTTTGTGATCGATCCTAATAATTCAATGTCATTGTATACCATTGAGATCGCTTCTCTTAAGTACATGTATCCCTTAATATGAGCAGGAACTCCGATTTCATGAATGATACTAGTGATACTCGCATCCAAATTGCGTGGTTTATTGTTGATTGTTGATTGGAAGTTGTTTCGATTATTTCCGGACGCACGCTGTACAGTTGTCTTTTCTGCTCCACAGATCTGACGGATCTGACTCGCTAGATTGTCCATATCGAATGGTTTTAAGATAAAGTATGAAGCACCTAAGTCTACGGCTTTTTTCGTAACATCTTCCTGACCAAACGCCGTTAACATGATAACATTCGGCTGAGGCAGATCATCGCTAGCTCTGATCTTCTCAAGCACTGCTAATCCATCTAGATGAGGCATGATAATATCTAGAACTAAAACATCAGGATCTTTATTCTCTAAAACGGACAAACATTCTTGACCGTTATACGCTACCCCGATTACCTCCATATCATCTTGACTTGAAAGATACTCCCTCAAAAGACTAATCAGTTCACGGTTATCATCAGCTAGACAAACTTTAATTTTTTGCACCATTATTTCCTCCCCATCCAACAATTTCTTGTTTTTCCCAATGTAATATTTCAACAATAAATCTTAAATCCCTTTATTTTGTTTTAAATTTTTTAAAATTATTTTGTTTTTGTAGCAGATATAGCTGTTATCTTCAATTTACTTTGAATTTCGACAGTTATTGTATTTTCCACAAGTATATTTGTCGAATTTTCTTTATATCCCTCATTATACAAAATTTTCATAGGATTGTCTAAATTATCTAAAAGTAAAAAGCACTATGCTCAAACCTAATGAAAGTAGTAGGCGAGGATTTCAGGTTCAGGTTACAGGTTCACCGAGGCGGCCTGCCGGCGCTAGGAGCCTTTAATGCCACACCTGCCCACTCGGCTCAGTCTTAGTAAGTAGCATTCTGCTTCAACTCGTTTTGAAAGAATACTGGATGAACTTACAATCCAGATAAAAATAAAAAAAACCGGTAAAAAATTCTACCGGTTTCGAGTTAACTCGCCTGTTTTGTTTCTTTATAGATATTGACTCCGGCTTCATCAAGCATCCACTCGATATGAACACCGTAACCTGATGTTGGATCATTTACAAACACATGGGTGACTGCTCCAATAATTCTTCCATTCTGAATGATTGGACTGCCACTCATTCCTTGAACGATCCCACCTGTAATCTTCAAAAGTTCAGGATCTGTAATCTTAATGACCATTCCTTTTGTAGCAGGAAATTTTTGCGGAACAGAACTTACTACATCAACGTCAAATTCTCGTACCTTTGAACCGTTAACAACAGTAAGTATCTTCGCCGGACCTTCTTTTACTTGATGTGAAAGGGCGATTGGCAACGGTTTATTCCAGTCCCCATTCGATAATTTATCATTTAATTTTCCAAAAATCCCAAATGGGCTGTTTTTAGATATATCCCCTAAAACTCTTTGGTCATTGGAAAAACGCGCTAGCTTTTCTCCTGGGTGACCATTCGACCCTTTTTCAATGGAAGTAACGGTAGAACCAAGGATTTCTCCGTTGTTTACCTTTATAGGTTTTTTCGTATCCATATCTGAAATCACGTGACCGAGTGCACCATACTTAAATGACGCAGGATCAAAAAACGTTAGTGTACCCACACCGGCTGCTGAATCTCGAATGTATAGTCCTATACGATAGGACTGGTCATTCTTGTCCTGCAGAGGAGTAAGTGTCTTATGAAACGTCTTACCATCTCGAATGATGGTTACATCTAAAGGATTTCGCGTTTCCCCTGATTGTTTAACAAATGGGCTTACATCTCCCATTTTTTTAATATTTTTTCCGTTGATTTTGGTAATAATATCTCCTACTTGAATATCGGCTATTTCACCTGGAGATTGTTTTCCTGCTGTTGTATTTACGAGATGATGCCCAACAATCAATACCCCGAGAGTATTTAACTTAACTCCTATTGATTGTCCACCAGGCACAACCTTAAGATCAGACAAAACTTTTACATTCATCTTTTTTATAGGAAAACTTGCTGCTTCGAGAGTTGCCATGCTATCACCGTTTGTTTTGGCTTGTATCGAAACTTTATGTTCTCTTTTCATTGCAGTCGTATAAACACTTGTTTCTTCCTGCTTCATGTTTGTTCCAACAGGAAGGGCTTGCATGACATGCTGTCCTTCAAAAAAGGTAATCGATTCCGGCAGTGCTACATACTCACGCACAGGAGACAAAAAACCGATTCCCACTAAACTTCCAAGGAGAATAACGCCGATCATTCGCCGAAGTAAATCCTTATACATCATACACTCTCCTCGCTCCAAGCTCACACCCTCACCATGGCTGTACCTTTAATTTAGCCTACGGACCTTGAGTTTATAACCAAGAAAAAAGAAAAAGCTATTCCTTAAATGGATAGCTTTTTCATGAATAAAGTTTATGATGTCTTTTTGATGGAAGCTGCAAGCTCTAACAATTCCTGAGCATGCTGCCTTGTAAGATCTGTAATCTCAACACCTGAGATCATTCTGCCTATTTCATTTACTTTTTCATCCGTTTTTAAGGTAAGAACCTTTGTGACGGTTCTACCTTGCAATGTATCTTTAGAGATGTGGAGATGCGTATCAGACATTGCAGCAACTTGTGGAAGGTGAGAAATACAAAGCACTTGCGAACCAACAGAAACTCTGTAAATCTTTTCCGCTATCGCTTGAGCCACTCGCCCAGAAACTCCAGTATCTACTTCATCAAATATAATAGCGGTAATTCCTTGATTTTCTGAAAAAATGGTTTTGAGTGCTAGTATGATCCTAGAAAGTTCTCCGCCAGACGCCACTTTAGATAACGGTTTAAGCGGCTCGCCAGGATTCGGAGAGATATAAAATTCTACAGCATCCAGTCCTGTTCTCAAAAATTGATTATCCTCAATTCGCTTCATCACGACTTCGAACTTGGTTTTTTCCATATAAAGTTCTTTTAGCTGTTGCTGAATGCTGTTTTTTAAAACTTTTGCTGTCTCTGCTCTTTTTTTAGTGAGCTTCTTCCCTGAGATCTCAAGTTTAGCAATAAGCTTATCCTGCTTCTTTTTGAGTTCTTCGATATGATTATCTTTATTTTGAATAAGTTCTAACTCTTTTTTAATCTTTTCACTATAATGGATCATTTCTTTTACAGAAGAACCATATTTTCGTTTAAGCTTACTCAATTCATCGAGACGCGACTCAATGCTGTTGAGCCTTTCCGGATTGTATTCTAATGAATCAAACATATCCCGAATCTTATATGTAAGCTCCTCAAGGACATAGAAGCTGTTGCCAAATTGCTCTTCGTCAGCTTTTAATGATTCATCAAGTGCTGCGACTTGCGAGAAATCAGCTAGCGCACTTGAGACTAACTCCAGTGCCTTACCTTCACCATAAAGATTATGGTATGCATCCTGAAGAGAGCCATGAATTCTTTCGAAATTCGAAAGCATACGTTTTTCTTCTTCTAGCTTAACATCCTCATCAGGAATGAGATTGCTACCTGCAATTTCTTGATATTGATATTCGAGGAGATCTATTCTTTGTGCGATCTCTTGTTCATTCCGAGAAAGCTCAGAAAGCTGTTTATTGATTTCTTTATAGTCCTTAAATGTTGCTTCATAGGCAGTTAATTCTTTTTTAAAATCCTTGTCACCAAAACTATCGAGTAAAAAAAGATGTTTATCAGGCTGCATTAAATATTGCGTTTCATGCTGTCCATGAATATCTACTAATGCCTGTCCGATCTCTTTAAGAACAGACAGTGTAACAAGCTTTCCGTTTACTCTGCAAATGCTTTTTCCGCTCTCCGTTATATCCCTTTTAAGCACAACCATCTCATCTTCATCCGAAATCGCAATCCCAAATTCCTCACATTTATCATACACACGATGACCTGGATGAATATGGAACAAGCCTTCTATCTCAGCTTTTTGAGTGCCATAACGCACAAACTCTGTAGAACCGCGGCCGCCGATCAAAAGTCCGATCGCATCAATGATGATGGATTTTCCTGCACCTGTTTCACCTGTTAATACGGTTAATCCTTTTTTAAAAGAAACACTCAAAGAATCAATAATAGCAAAATTACGAATACTTAATTCTGCCAGCAATTACATCACACCTTATTTTAAAAATTACAGCATATCTAAAAAGCGCTGCGAAACATCTGAACTAACTTCTTTAGAACGACAAATAATTAAGATTGTATCATCGCCACAGATCGTTCCCATTAAATCTTCCCAATCTAGCTTATCAATTAACGCACCAATTGCATTTGCGTTACCCGGAAGTGTCTTCATAATGATTAGATGGTCTGCGTAATCAATACTGATAAAGCTGTCAGTCAGCGTTCTTTTTAATTTTTGCAGTGGGTTGAACCTTTGGTCAGCCGGAAGACTGTATTTATAGCGACCGTCGTTCATCGGCACTTTCACAAGATGCAGTTCTTTAATATCACGCGAGACAGTTGCTTGCGTTACATTAAAGTTTGCTTTCTTGAGCAGTTCCACTAAATCGTCTTGTGTCTCAATATCATGGTTGCTGATCATTTCACGTATTTTAATATGTCGTTGTCCTTTATTCACTCGTGATTCCACCTCAATTTACACTGTCACATTCTGCCTTTATCTTATACTATTGTGCATAGGATGTAAATTTTTCATTAATAGAATAAAAAAAGAGCGAGAAATTTATTCCCGCTCTTTCTTCAATGTTTCATGAGCAGACTTAACAACTTCTTCAATATCTTCTGAAGTTATTGTTCGAAAGTCCTCATTGTTCACTTTTCCATGCATTAAAAACTCAATGTTGCCATCCCCACCAGTAATAGGTGAAAAGGACAATGCAACTGGATTAATCCCTGTTTTGCGGGCAAAGTCAGTAATCTCTTCTATCACACGTTTATGAACTTTCGAATCTCTGACGATTCCCTTTTTCCCGACTTCTTCACGCCCTGCTTCAAACTGTGGCTTGATCAAAGCGATCACATCTCCAGTTGGCATAAGCTGAGTAAGCACAGGAAGTATGATTCGAAGAGAAATGAACGAAACGTCTATCGTTGCAAAGTGAGGAATGCCCTGTTGAAGCTGATCAGGGGTTACATACCTAAAGTTTGTTCTTTCCATCACAGCTACTCTAGAATCATTTCTTAATTTCCAAGCGAGTTGGTTGTAGCCAACATCGATCGCATAAATATAAGATGCGCCATTTTGAAGTGCACAATCAGTAAAACCGCCTGTTGAAGCTCCAATATCCATCCCAATCTTTTCTTTAACATCAAAATCAAAGATCTGAAGTGCTTTTTCAAGCTTAAGTCCGCCTCTTCCTACATAAGGAATGACATCTCCTTTAACTTGAAGAGGCGCATCTTGTTCTATCTTTTCTCCTGGCTTATCCATCCGGTTCGTTCCTGAATACACAAGACCTGCCATAACTGATCGTTTGGCTTTCTCTCGTGTTTCACAAAGTCCTCGATTGACAAGCAGTACATCTACCCGTTCTTTTTTCATGTAAGAAGACCCTTTTCTGCCTTTCTTTTAACAAGTGCTTTCACACGCTCAACAAGATCAGGTGTTGTAATACCGATCTCCTCTAACAGTTTCGTTACGCTGCCATGCTCGATAAAGCAGTCTGGTATACCCATGCGATCGATGATAACACTTGCCTGATTATCAGATGCATGCTCTAATACCGCACTTCCGAATCCACCTTGAAGGACAGCTTCTTCCAGCGTCAGAATAGGCATATTTTCCGCATAAAGTTCTTTTAGCATTTTTGAGTCAAGCGGTTTGATAAAACGAGCGTTGATCACACGCGCTGACACACCTGATTTCGCCAGGATCTCCCAAGCTTCAAGTGCCATTGGAATCGTCGTTCCAAACGTAAGAATCGCAACATCGTCTCCATCTTTCAGCACTTCCCATGAACCAATCGGGATATTTTCAAACTCTTCATCCATCGGTACTCCTGAACCGTTACCTCTAGGGAATCTGATCGCAATCGGACCATCTTCATATTTAAGAGCAGAGTAAACCATATGCTGAAGCTCATTTTCATCTTTCCCCATCATTAATACCATATTTGGAATATGACGCAAGAAAGCAATATCAAATACACCTTGGTGCGTTTCTCCATCAGCACCAACTAGACCAGATCTGTCTATTGTGAAAACAACATTCAAATTCTGTCTCGCTACATCATGAACAACTTGGTCGTAACCTCGCTGCAAGAACGTAGAATAGATCGATAGGACCGGCTTCATATTCTGCGTCGCAAGCCCAGCTGCCATAGTTGTTGCATGCTGTTCTGCAATACCAACGTCAAACAAACGATCAGGAAACGCTTTTCCGTAATCAGTGAGCTTTGAGCCAATGGTCATCGCAGGCGTTATCACTGCGATTCGATCATCTTTATGCGAGAGCGTCTCAAGTGTTTTACTGACCACACCGCTGTAAGATGGTCCAATCTGCTGCGGTTTGATCTGCTCACCTGATTCAATCTTATAAGGGCCTACACCATGCCAGCTATCCTTTTTATCACTTTCAGCCGGCTCATACCCTTTTCCTTTTTTCGTAAGAACATGGATGATTACTGGACCTTCAGTCTTTTTGGCATATGTTAGATTCTCGATCAGGTCATCTACATCATGACCATCTACTGGTCCTAAATAGGTGTAGCCTAATTCCTCAAAAAACATGCCTGATACTAACAGATACTTCAAGCTATCCTTTACACGTTCGGCTGTGGCAGCCAGTTTCCCGCCAAACGCAGGTATCTTACGGATCAATGATTCTAGCTCATCTTTTGCTTTATTGTATTTTCTAGCTGTTCTCATGCGTCCTAAAACGTTGTGAAGAGCCCCTACATTTGGCGCGATAGACATCTCGTTGTCGTTTAGTACTACGATTAAGTCTTTCTTTTCATGACCGATATGGTTCAGCGCTTCTAAAGCCATTCCGCCTGTTAGAGCACCATCACCAATGACCGCAAGAACTTTATCATCTGTTTTCTTAAGATCTCTAGCGATCGCCATTCCCATAGCGGCAGAAAGTGATGTAGAACTGTGTCCTGTTTCCCACACATCATGTTCGCTTTCAATCCTTTTAGGAAAACCACAGAGACCCTTATACTGACGTAGTGTATCAAACTGAGATGCTCTTCCCGTAAGGATTTTGTGTACATAAGCTTGATGACCTACATCCCAAATAAACTTGTCTTTAGGACTGTCAAATACTTTGTGCATAGCAAGTGTAAGTTCTACTACTCCAAGGTTAGGACCAAGGTGGCCTCCTCTAACTGAAAGTTTTTCAATTAGAAAAGAACGGATTTCAGCCGCTAATTTATTTAATTGTTCAGTTTCGTACGTTTTTAAAAACTGAGGATCTTGAATTTCTTCCAGGTTCATGGAATATGCCTCTCTTTCCATTAGCGCCTTTTCTTCTCTCTTTTAGCAGGCGATAGCAGTTTAATTCTTAATTTTTCCTCTAAAAAATATAATAAACGCCCAACCTGAAAAATAATAAAGGTTGAGTGGTTGATCGCATATGACTTTCCTAACGCTTTACCTCCTACCGTGAGTGCAGCCACTACACTCGTGAAGACGATCGAGATCAAATACTCAGAGTTCGATCCAGACCTATTCCCCATAGAGAGTGTAAGTTCTACTACAACTGCAGCAGATGCTGTTCCGCTAACGATTCCAGAGATATCACCGATAACATCGTTACAAAAATTCGCTACACGATCTGCGTTTCTTGTAATGATTATAGCATGTCTTGCTCCAGGAACCTTCTCAGAAGCCATCGCGTGAAACGGAACTTCTTTCGCAGCTGTGGATGCTACCCCTACTATATCAAAAAGAACCCCGGTTAATACGATTAGAAAGACGATTCCCATCCCTAACGCCCACGAAACTCCATTTAACATGAAAGAGGATATAACTGTAAAAATAGCCGCTAACACAAGAGTGATAACGGCAATGCTTGTACTCCATTTGAGTGTTTTAGAAAAGGAATGCTTCATGCATAACTCCTCACTTTTTGGTCACTTTATGTAATAGGGAGTGGTCACCTTATTAAGTAAAGACTGCGGCTTAGGTCCAGTAGGTTTTCCCAGAAGAGTACGAAATGTCGCCATATTCGCGGTTTCCCTTTACTCTCTTCTTAACGCTGTCACCAAACGTTAGACTAGATTACCACTTAGTCCGCACTATAATCCCTAAAAGGTGTCAGGGCAGAACAGTCTAGGAGTTTTCCTCAACAGCCTCGCGCACATTCCCTAGCCTCTTTTGCAGAGAAGATTTCATATGGTATAAAGCTCATAATCAGCGGCCAACCGATACAGGCTTTTCACACCATAATCCCCTCAAGCTCCACTCAAGGCAGGCTACGCTGCTCGCCTTCTTTTCCTGTGAACAAGAAAAAAAGCTAAGCAGGTTCAAACCCCATTTCGCAGTAAGGTCTTTTGAACACAAACCGCAAATATGGGGGCCTCCGCGGAAGAAGGGTCCTCGCCCACATGCCATTGTGGATCGCCCTTCAACCTTAACTCCCAGCGATGACCCAAGGCTGGGCGCCTCAAGCCAATGCAAGGAACTTCATCGATGTGCCCTTTGGCGGATTTTTAGGCCCGCCTTCAGGAATGGGGGGCTGACTAGAATACTGCACCACTCCAAAGCAAATAATATCATATCATACTTCCAATTTTGCAACAATCTCTTAGTGGTTTCTTTTTATAATGTAGTCAGCGATGGACGCTAATATGCCTGTATTTCCGTTGATTTTGTTTAAATGTTCCAAAGAAATATGTATATGATTTTCCATTTCTTTCTTTGCACCAATAAGTCCAAGAATCTTAGGATAAGTAGTTTTTAAATTAGCCTCATCACTTCCAACGGGTTTACCTATTTCTTCTTGATTACCTGTTACATCAAGGATGTCATCTTGAATCTGAAAAGCAATTCCGATATGTCGTGCATAGTTTGTCAGGTGCATTAGTTCTTCATTAGAAGCTCCCGCTGCAATTCCACCCATGATTACTGAACATTCGAGCATTTTACCTGTCTTCTTTTCATGAATGCTTTCTAACTCCGATAACGTGAGGTCTCTGTTCTCTCCCTCTATGTCTTCTACTTGACCGCCGACCATACCTGTTGCTCCAGCAGCTTTTGATAAAACTGCGATCATTTGAACTTTTTGGTCAGATGTTAAAGAAGAGTTGTTTGTAATCAAGTTAAAGCTCTCGGTTAATAAAGCATCTCCTGCTAAAATCGCTTGAGCCTCACCAAAGACTTTATGGTTCGTGAGTTTTCCTCTTCTATAATCATCATTGTCCATAGAAGGAAGGTCATCATGAATTAAAGAATACGTGTGAATAAATTCAATGGAACAAACAACATCCTCTATTTCTGCTGTATTCTTTTCAAAAGATTCCATAACGGCAAGAGCTAGGATCGGACGTATTCGCTTTCCACCTGCAGAAATGGAATATAGCATCGATTTTTTTAATGTTTCTGGAGCATCTAGCTTGTTTAAGTATTCAACCATCTGTTCTTCAACCAATGATTTTTTATCTCGAAGATATTGTTCAAACGCTATCAATGATCTTCCTCCTGAATCGCGAATGGTTCTTCTTTTCCGTCTTCATGCAGAATCGTATCCATCTTCTTCTCAACATTCTGTAATTTCGTATGACATAATTTTGAGAGCTTCATCCCTTGTTGATACAGATCGATACTTTCTTCTAAAGGAACATCTCCCTGTTCAAGCTTTTCAACGATTTCTTCAAGCTGTATCATTGCTTCTTCAAATGTGAGTTTGCTTCTTTTTTCAGTCATTCGTAAAAGACGCCTCCGTTCCAGTGATGTGACAATCAATCTGTCCATCTTTTAACTTTATCGTTAGTGCATCTCCAGCCTTTACCTGTGATACGGACTTAACCAATTCGTCTTTTCCTTGTTTATAAGTTAAGCTGTACCCTCTATCCATTACAGCTAGAGGATTAAGGGAAGAGAGCCTAGAAATCTTGTTTGAAAAATCCCTCTGGTGCTGCCTTACGTGACGATTTGTTTCTTTTAGCAATGTCTTATGCAGAGAAACAACTCTTTCGTTTGCCTTCTGAAGCTGACCACTTGGTGAAAACAAAAAAAGCTGACGTTTAACCTGTGAGAGATGATTCTGATGCTGATCAACAAAGCTTCCAACTGTACGTTTCAATTGATCCATACACCTATCGAGTTCTTGCTCTTTTTGTTTTATCAATTGCGTAGGGTATTTAAAAGCGTACGATTTTTGAAGGCGTGATAGATGCTGTTGATGACCGGCAACAAACTCATTCATCACTCTTTTCAGACGAACATTTCTTTGAAATAATCTATCTTTCAATTCATCTAGATGAGGCACAGCCATCTCAGCCGCAGCTGTTGGTGTTGGTGCTCTTAGATCAGCTACAAAGTCTGCAATCGTAAAATCTGTTTCATGCCCCACAGCAGAAATGATCGGCAGATGTGATTGAAAGATCGCTCTTGCTACACTTTCTTCATTAAACGCCCATAGCTCTTCGATCGAGCCTCCACCACGTCCTACGATTAGGACATCTGATTCATTCAAAGCATTCGCTCGTTCAATCGCCCGAACGATGGATGGAGCAGCGCCTGGACCTTGAACAAGAACTGGATATACAGTAACAGAAGCAAGTGGAAATCTTCGTTTTATAGTAGTCACGATATCCCTCACCGCAGCTCCTGTTGGTGAAGTGATCACGCCTATCGTCGAAGGGAATTTAGGCAGCGGCTTTTTATGCATTGGATCAAAAAGCCCTTGTTGTTCTAACGTATTCTTAAGGTTCTCATACGCTAGAAACAAGTTACCAACACCGTCTTGCTGCATCGTTCTGACATACAGCTGGTATTGTCCTTGAGGTTCGTATACAGAGAATGAACCTTGAATTAATACATTCATTCCTTCTTCAGGTTTAAAGTTTAAATGTCTGTTGTTTCCTGCAAACATGACCGCAGAAACTCTGCTGTTTGCATCTTTCAACGTAAAATACAAATGTCCCCTGCTATGGAGCTTAACATTGGATAGCTCACCTTTAACCCAAACATCTTGTAAGTTACCGTCATTTTCAAATAGCCTCTTAATATACCGGGTTACAGCCGATATTGGAACATACCGATTGTTGTTCTGCATTAATGTACTTCCTTTAGCTTCTTTCTCCATTTTGAAGCAAGAACCGTATTGTTCATTAACATCGTGATCGTCATAGGACCGACGCCTCCCGGAACAGGAGTGATATGTTTCGCTTTAGGCTTAATAGCCTCATAGTCCACATCCCCACAAAGCTTTCCGTTCTCCTTACGATTAACACCTACATCAATGACAACCGTACCTGCTTTAACCATATCTTCTGTAATAAGGTTCGGTTTTCCTACCGCCGCAATTAAAATATCGGCTTGTAATGTTTGTTCACGAAGATTTTTTGTTCTAGAGTGACAAAACGTTACCGTTGCGTTTTCTTGCAAGAAAAGCTGCCCAGCTGGCTTTCCAACAAGGTTGCTTCTTCCTACAACCACAACATGTTTGCCTGAAATATCTTCACCGGTTTGTTTGACCATCTCTAAAATTCCAAGAGGAGTACAAGGTATGAATGCTTGCTCGTCTCCTGCATGCATTCTTCCGATATTAATCGGATGAAACCCGTCTACATCTTTTTCAGGCAGAATCGCCTCAATTACTTTTGATTCACTTATATGTGAAGGAAGGGGAAGTTGTACGAGAATCCCATCAATTTGTTCGTCATTGTTAAACGCTTGAATGTATTGCAATAATTCATTCTCAGAAATAGTTTCGGGAAGCTCAGTCAATACGGAATGCATACCGAGCTCTTTACACGTTCTTTCTTTTGCTAGTACATATGAACGAGACGCTGGGTGATCGCCTACTAGAATAACAGCTAAACCTGGAACAATTCCGTCTTGTTTAAGGTCTTGGATCTCTTTTGCAAGTTTCTCTCTGATCTCTCTCGCAATCTGTTTTCCGTCTAACACAGCCATTCTAAAGTCCCCCTCAAAAGTAGTTGTTTGATTTATTTAATTAGTTATTGTTAATATCTTTGATTATTTTTCCTAGGACTCCGTTTACGAAACGTCCTGCTTCTTCACCGCCAAAGATTTTTGCTGTTTCGATCGCTTCATTCAAAGTTACGTTCTTAGGAACCTCTTCCATGAACAGCCATTCGTAAGCTGCCATCTGAAGAACGACACGTTCCACATTTGCTAGTCTTGAAAAGCTCCATTTTTCTAAATAAGGCGTAAGAAAACGCTCGATTTCTTCTTTCTTTTCAACCGTACCATGAACCATCTGTGTTAAGAATTCGTCTGATGGCTCTCCTTCTAAAACATGCTCCATAGCTTCACTAGCTGAGATGTCACTTACTTCAATTTGAAAAAGCGATTGAAATGCCTTTTCTCTGGCAAGTCTGCGTTTCATAATCCGACTTCCTTTCTATTTGCGAACAATTTCTATCTAGCATAATACCATAATGTTAGGACTCGTTACAATCCGAACAATGGACTTACTAACCCTTCCGAACATTCAGTTTTTTTCAATCTGTTAAGGGTCAAATAGTTAAAAAAGTAAATACTGATGTATTATAATTCATTGTTGCTTTGAAGGGAGTTGATTTCCTTTCCAGATGCTCGCTTTCCGCGGGGCAGACGGTGAGCCACATTTGTACGTTTCCGTATTAGTGTCTCACCTGCCCGCCTGTCCTAGCCTAGAGTCTCGCATCTTCCACTCCAATCAACAGTCAAAGAAGAAAAAGATAAAAAGATTCCCACTCAATACCAAGTGGGGTATCTAAGCTGTTTATTCAGTAATTTGAAGAGATAATTCTAGCAATTCCGGGCTAAATCCGGCGAGTTTGAACAATAATTCGGCGAGATTTCCCCATATAGCTGCGAGTCGACATACTCGATTAAAATTGCGCTACTAATACCCCGCCCCATAACATCAACGAGTTAACTCAACTTCATCAAACTATTCACTCGTAATAAACAACAAGAAAAAAGACCAAAGGGCAAGTAGAACCTCACCCTTTGATCTTTTTAATAATCTACTTCTGGTGCTTCATTCTGTTTTTCTTTTGAATCAAATTGAACACCAACTACGAATACGTTGATATCCGTTGCTTCTAGTGCTGTCATGTCTAGAAGCGCTTGTCTGATATAATCTTGAATTTTTTGAGCTACATCTGGAATCGCAACTCCATATTTCATTGATACGTATACATCAATAGAAATACCTGCTTCTGAAAGTTCTACTTTAACGCCTTTGCCATGCGTTTTCTTTCCAAGTCGCTCTACTACACCACTTGCAAAGCTGCCTCTCATGGAAGCGACACCTTCAACATCTGAAGCTGCAATACTTGCAATAACTTCGATAACCTCAGGTGAGATCTCCACTTTTCCTAATTCTGATGAGTAACTTTCCATTTCAAATGATAGTTCGTTCATCACTTAAACACCTCCGTACTTATTCGCTTTTTGAAGTTAAATCATGATTTTCTAAAAACTTTGTATTAAAGTCACCATTCACAAAAGTCTCATGGTTTAACAGACGCAGGTGGAACGGAATGGTCGTATGAATTCCTTCGATAACAAACTCGCTTAGTGCACGCTTCATACGGTCGATTGCTTCTTGTCTAGTATTTCCGTAAGTTATAACTTTAGCAATCATAGAATCATAAAATGGTGGAATCGTATAGCCAGGGTAAACAGCAGAATCAATTCGAACACCTAAACCGCCTGGTGGAAGGTACATTTCAATCTTTCCAGCAGAAGGCATAAAGTTTTTCTCAGGATTCTCTGCATTAATTCTGCATTCGATCGACCAGCCATCAAACTCGATATCTTCTTGTTTGTATCGCAATCTCTCACCTGAAGCTACTTTGATCTGTTCCTTGATTAGATCAATTCCCGTTACCATCTCAGTTACAGGATGTTCTACTTGGATTCTAGTATTCATCTCCATGAAATAGAAGTCACCTGTATTATGATCAAAGATAAATTCTACTGTACCAGCGCCAGAATATTGAACGGCTTCAGCTGCTTTTACTGCTGCATCACCCATCTCTTGGCGTTTAGATGGGGAAATAGCTGGAGATGGTGTCTCCTCTAAAAGCTTTTGAAGACGTCTTTGGATACTGCAGTCTCTTTCTCCCAAGTGAATAACATTCCCATGGTTATCTGCAAGCACCTGTATCTCAACATGTCGGAAATCTTCAATGTATTTTTCAATATACACACCTGGGTTACCAAAAGCAGTTGCTGCTTCTTGCTGAGTGATCGCAATGCCTTTTAAAAGTTCCGTTTCATTCTTAGCTACGCGGATCCCCTTACCCCCACCGCCTGCTGTTGCTTTAATAATTACAGGATACCCAATTTTATTGCTGAGTTCAATGGCTTCTTCTTTGTCCCTAATAATCCCGTCAGAACCCGGTACGATAGGAACTCCGGCATCCGCCATCGTTGCTCTCGCAACATCCTTAATACCCATCTTGTTGATCGCTTCAGCACTCGGACCAACAAACGTTACATTGCATTCTCTGCATAGTTCTGCAAAGTCAGCGTTCTCTGCCAAGAATCCATATCCAGGATGAATGGCTTCTGAGCCAGTTAGTGTCGCAACGCTCATTATGTTAGTAAAGTTCAGATAACTATCTTTTGAAGCAGTCGGTCCGATACAATAAGCCTCATCTGCCAAACGGACATGCAAGGCATCTTTATCGGCTTCTGAATAAACGGCTACTGTTTCAACACCAAGTTCTTTGCATGCGCGAATAATCCTTACAGCAATCTCACCACGGTTTGCTACTAATAGCTTTTTAATCATAGACATACCCTCCTATTCTGCTTTCACAAGGAACAGAGGTTGTCCGTATTCTACTAATTGTCCGTTCTCAACTAGTACTTTTACGATTTCACCATTCACTTCAGATTCAATCTCATTGAATAATTTCATCGCTTCGATAATACAAACGATGCTATCTTTTGAAACTTTATCTCCCGGCTTAACAAAGGCTTCTACATCTGGAGATGAAGCAGAATAGAACGTTCCTACCATAGGAGAAACTACCTTATGTAAGTTAGCATCTTCGTCTGCCTGTTTTGTTTCTTGTTTAACTTCTGTATTTTCCTTAACTGTTTCAGCTGCTGGAGCCTGTTCTTTTACAGGTGGCGCTTGAGTGACTACGGGCTGAGAAACAACTTCTTCTGCTCCATAAGAAACTACTGATCCACTGTCCTTTTTAAGAACAATCTTAGAACCATCATTTTCGTATTTGAATTCATTGATGCTTGATTTGTCAATAAGTTTAATCAATTCACGAATTTCTTGTATTTTTAGCATGATCTCTACTCCTTTTAACAATCCTATCCAGTTTAGATTTTTTTATTTAGCACCTTCTATTGTGACTAGGTCTTAACACATGTAATATACCACATTTCTTTTTTCGTGGATACATTAGAATCATTTTTCAAGTTAATAGTACACGATTACACCTTACATTGTAAGCGTTTACGGTTACTCTTCACTTTTTTCTATCATTTCCCCTCAAAAAGAAATGCAAACTTGAATGATGCTATAAGTTTCTATCCAATATATCATGAAACCTCAAAAAGAAAAAAGCCGGAATTTCCGGCTTTCCTACTCTTTTACGCTTATTTATTTGGACGCATGATATTCAACCGCTACTGTTTTCCCGCTACCAAGGTGTTCGTTTGCAACATTCATAATCTCAACAACTTCTTTTTTCGATAGTTTATCAGCTTTTACGATCACTTTGATCTCATTGTTCATCGTGCTCACTAAAGCATCATTGAATCCCATCGATTTGATCAATGTTTCTACTGTTGATTCTTGCATAGTAAGTGACTGAAGCTCTGTCATCTTTGCCCAAGCATCAGCTTGAACCTCAGCTGAAGCGTCCTCAGAACCGGCAACGGCTACATAATCAGCACTCATCTCATCACGAACTTCATCTCGCTCTAGGCGAAGGGCAGTAAACACATCGTCGTTTGCAACACCTGACACAGTCGCTTCTTTACCAGACTTCTTTCCTGCCTCCAAATAAGCAAGATCATCCGTTCCACCAGGTGCTGTAATATAATACACAGACAACACAATGATTAAGCTAAGCATAGTCAGAAGCCAAACAGTTTGTTTTTTCAATAACATTTGTTTATTCCCCCTCAGGATTTTTTGGTCCTACAAAAATTTGGTCACTACCTATATCAAAAACTTTTTTAACGAGCTCTATGATCATAGACTTTGTCTGGATGTTCTCTGCACCTTGCGCCAATATAGCCACACCTTTTATCTTTGGTTTTTCTGTTGTGACAATGATCGGCTCTTCTCTGCCGTCATTTGAGATAATTACTACTTTTTCATCTATCTTTTGATCTTCTATCGTTCTCTTACCGCCATTTTTATCATTTTCCGATGTAGTCTGGCTCTGTGTGCTATCATCTGTAACGAACTCTTTCCTCTCAGTTGTGGAAAGTTCTACCATGACGGAAACTTTGCCAACTCCTTGCATCTGTTCTAATAGATCTTTCAGTTCGTTAGAATAAAGGTCTTCATACGTTTTGATATTTTTGTCTGTTACTTCTTTAGCTTGTTTAAAAACCGCCTCGGATTTAACCTTCGTTTCTGGCACTAGCCCGTTTAATGAACTTTTTTGAGCAGGGGAGTCTATCATCTTGCTAATAAACATAAGAGAAATTCCCAATAGAAGTAAGACAAGTAAGTACTTTTGTTTATTCCCTGCTTTATCACTCAGCTGCAGCCGTTTTTTTATCTGTTCCCAAAATGAACGTTTCATTGGGATAACTCCTCTCCCCCTTCCAAATGTACATCAACTTGGTCTGCATCCAGCTGCCATTGATCGGCTAGAAACTGGATAACTTCGCTTGAAACCAGTGGTTCGAGAGATTCTTTTCTCTCTCGACCAGAAACACTTACATCCACTTCTGATACTTCAGAGATTCTTGCTTGATCGTGATACTTTGTTAGTACCACTTTGGCACCCCTAATATCTTCAGCATCCAACGGCTCTTTACCGATTTCCGTTTGAATTTGAAGATCGACTATCTCTAACTCATAAGTCTGTTTCAACTCCTCTTGAACTTGTTTTTTCATTGGGACAGCCATTTGCTCTAATATATATGCACGTTGTGCGGATTGTATTTCACTTTTATTCTCTTCTATTGAATTTTTTATTTCGTCTTCTTTCGCAGGTGCTGGTAGATCCATAGCGAGAAACACTTGATCCAGATCTGAATTTATTAGTTTGAACAGTGGCGAGAGCATGGCAAGCAGGATGAGCAATCCTACCACCATCTTGATATAATTTTGAAATTGATTACCGGGTAACAACAGCTCGATGACTCCAGCCAATAGTACAAGAATGATAATATTGGTTATCCATTCGGTTAAGAATGCCATGACTCACCTCCTATCTGACCATCAGTGTAACGTTGCCAGCTGCGATTATAATCGTTATCGCTAAAAAGAACATGATCGAGACCGTCATAAGGGCAGCAAAGATAAACATGACACTCTTACCGATGATGCCTAATGATTCAACGATCGGCCCACCGCCTAAAGGCTGAAGGAGGGCTGCAGCCATGCTATATATAAAAGCTAGTATTAAAACTTTGATGGCAGGAAAGATAGCCAGTAGTAGCAATAAGAGTGCTCCTATTATGCCTACCGAGTTTTTAAGTAAGATAGAAGCGCTCATAACTGTATCTGTCGCATCTGTAAACATACGTCCGACAACCGGAATAAAATTTCCTGTGATGAATTTTGCGGTCTTGATCGTAATGCCATCTGCCACTGCCGCTGTTGCACCTTGCACGCTCATGACACCAAGGAATACCGTGAAAAAAAAGGCGAGCGCTCCCATGCTCACATTTCGCAAAAGCTTGGCCAACTGAGTAACTTTGTGATGCTCTGACATCGTAGAAACGATGCTTAATAGTGCAGATAAAAAAAGAAGCGGCAATACAAAATTCTTTATTAATAGACCGCTTGTATTTACCAAAAACAAGATAACCGGATGAAAAAAGGCGACTGAAGCAATGCTTCCTACAGTTGCCATCAAGGCAAGAAGAAGGGGTATAAGTGCAATCATGAAACTTAACATGTTATCGATCGCTTCTGTTGCATAAGAGATCGCAACATGAAAACTGTTTAAAGCTAAAATGATTAAGACCATATAAATAATTCCATATGCCACTTTTGAAATAGCAGATCGATCAAAAGCGTTCTGGATGGATTGCAGCAACATGCTGAAAACAGTGAGCAAAATTAAGGTTCCAAGCAGTTTTCCGTGAACAGCAAGTTCGTGAAACATAAACTTTAAAAGTCCGATCATGTAGCCTTTTATAGAAAAATCTTTTTCTCCTTTTACAAATTCAAGGAAGGTTCCTTTTTGGCTTTCTGGCAAGAATCCTCCGTATTCACGGGAGATGCTATCCCAATATTGTTTGATTTCATCTAGCTGCATGGAGGAAACTTGTTGATCTACTATTTTTGAAGTGATCGAGCTCGCTGATGCGGATTCTATGGGGCCAAATAGGATGAAGGAAAAGATTATGAGTAGAAGTAGACTTGTCCGCACCATCACTTTCTGCATCTTTATAACCCGCTTTCTTATTTCGGTATAAGCGTCAGAACGGTTTCAATAATTACTGTTAGAATAGGTATCGCCATCACGAGAATCAGTATCTTGCCACCTAGTTCAATCTTAGATGCTATCGCTCCCTGCCCCGCATCTCGTGTGATCTGTGCTCCAAACTCAGCAATATAAGCAATGCCTATTATCTTTAATAACGTTTCAACATAGACCATGTTTACGTTAGCGTTTATGGCGAGTCGTTGAAGCATCGTAAGAATTTGTCCGATCTTATCGATCAAGAATAAAAAGATTCCTGCTCCAACCATGAGTGTGACCAAAAAAGCAAAATTCGCTTTTTGTTCTTTAAGGACTAAGGCTAAGAAAGCAGCAACTAGCCCAAAACCAACAATTTGGATAATTTCCAATCTGGCCCCCTCCTTAATTCTGAAACAAAAAGACGCCTTTTACCTTCTGAAATAAATCATCTAAAAGAGTGATGACCATAAAAAGGGCAACAACAAAACCTAAAAGAGTGACCCAGTGAGCATAGTCCTCTTTTCCAATCATCTTTAAAACGGTATGAAGCATCGCAACGATTATGCCAAGCCCCGCAATCTGAAACACTGCGTTTACATCCAATCCCATTTGTGAAACCTCCTTGTTACATTAAGAGAATAACGATTAAAAGTCCCATTAATACCCCAAGACTTTTACACATTTTTTCATAACGTTCTTGTATGTCTCTTGCTTCTTTTTCTTCACGATTAAGGTGAGCTAACGTCAACTGAATCTGCTTCTGCTGATGCTCTTTGTCATGCCTGCCAAGCGTTGCCCCAAACTGGCGAAGCACTTCGATCTCACCCATCTTAAAAGAGGTTTCCTTGGCCAGAACAGCTAACTGAAGATCCCAGGCTTCTTGCACCGATAGCTCGCCTTCTGCTAAACGGTCTGATATGGTGAGAAAAAAAGTGGACAATGGTTCTTTTAATGGCTTTCCAATATGCAGAAACGCCTCATGAAGAGGAGTAGATCCGTACATGATCTCGGCCTCCAAGGCTTGTAGCGTTACTTTTAATTCTCTTAACTTCTTTGGCCGTTCTCTTACCCGATTTGCCCATTCAAAACCAAAGATCGTTGTGGCTGAAAGAATAGCGATCGCACCGATCCAACTCATCATGCTGCACCACCAGATGATCTGTAGATCACGTTTAATGCTCCGTCATAGATTCTCTGAATGGTTCCCGGTCCTTTATCACGGCTCAAAATTACATACCTTTCAAACAAAGAAAGATCTCCTAAAGGTTTCATCACAGGTCGTTTCAGCGCATCTTCTATAGAGCTGCCATGTGCGGTAAAAATCATTTGAACACCCGCATGCATCGCTTCTAGTATCGCTTCACCGTCTTCTTTTCGTCCGATTTCATCAACGATCATGACTTGAGGACTCATCGAACGGATGAGCATCATCATCCCTTCTGCTTTCGGACATGCATCAAGAACATCTACACGCCTTCCAAGGGTATGCTGAGGAACACCTTTTATAGCACCCGCTATTTCAGAACGCTCATCTACAATTCCCACTTTAAAAGAAGGGATATTTTTTTGCTGAATGCCACAACTAACAAGTCTCGCAATATCTCTTAATAAAGTGGTTTTCCCGGTTTGCGGCGGACCGATCAGCAAAGTATTGAGCCATTTTTTTTGGTAGAGATATGAAATTAACGGTTCTGCGATTCCAATCTTCTCTCTTGCAACTCTCACGTTAAACGAACTAATATCTTTAATGGCTTTTACGAATCCATGTTCAGTGATCACTTTCCCTGCTAGTCCTACACGATGACCGCCTGAGATTGTGATATAACCTCTTTTTAGCTCCTCTTCAAGCGCGTAGAGAGAGTGCTGACTTAACCTGTTGAGCAATACTTGTGATTCTTCTGCCGTGATTGGGCCCTCAGTCGGATAGATCGGTTTACCGGAACAAAGGATTTCCATCGGTTGTCCAATTCGAACCCTGATCTCTTCAACAGATTGAAGGACAGATGGTGGCAGTTTTCTTAGCGTATGCTGTAGTTTATCTGGAAAAAGTCTAAAGATCGTCTCCATGACCGATTTCTCCTTTAAGAGGCTAGTACTATAAACGTATGGCAGACATGTAAGCTTTATGCCAATAAAGGTAGGCTTAAGATTAGGAGTAGAGGTAGAGGGTGCTTTTGATAGATTGTTAGTAAATATTACTGAGGAATCCATTCTTTATTCTTTATAGTGAAACTTTTCAATGAGAGGCAGTGTTATCTGATGATATTTAGCTATTCCAATCAGATTATTGCTGTTTTAATGCAGCGAACCAAATCAGTGAGCCCTTTACTCTAAAAACGGTGTTTCAGCTAATACAGAGGGGGGTATTTTTTATAAAACTCCTTAAAATACTTGTATACATTCCAGAAATTTCGGACTTGATTCCACGAGTTTTGTGATTGATTCCACGAGTTTTTGCCATATATCCGCGAGTCTACATGATCCGACGATTAACAGATGGCAGATACCCTCAACCCGATCAAACTTTTTATCCAGTTCGTTGCATACTACATCACACCTGTAAACTGCTTATCACATAAAAAAACCTCACTCCACAATGGAATGAGGTTTCAAAGTTATAGACTATGCACGAGAAACGTAAGCTGCATTTCTTGTATCGATGATCAGCTTGTCCCCTTGGTTTACGAAGAAAGGAACTTGTACGATCAAGCCTGTTTCAAGCGTTGCTGGCTTAGTTCCACCAGAAGCTGTGTCTCCTTTAATACCAGGCTCAGTCTCTGCTACTACTAGTTCAACTGTGTTTGGAAGTTCAACACCAATCGTCTCACCTTGGTATGTCATGATATGAACGGTCATGTTTTCAAGCAAGTACTTCAACTCGTATTCGATTTGAGAAGCTTGAAGTTCAATTTGCTCATAAGATTCGTTATCCATGAACGTGTGAGTATCTCCTGATGCATATAAGTATTGCATCTTACGGTTTTCGATATGAGCTTTTGCTACTTTTTCTCCACCGCGGAAAGTTTTTTCCTGGATACCACCTGTGCGAAGATTACGTAGTTTAGAGCGAACAAAAGCCGCACCTTTTCCTGGCTTTACGTGTTGGAACTCAAGAACTTGCCAGATCCCATTGTCAACCTCAATCGTTAATCCTGTTTTAAAATCGTTTACTGAAATCATGTTTTTATCCTCCTGAAATACCTTAACTTAACGTTAAAAGGGTTTTAGTAGAGTAGGTAAGTGATTCATTGCCATCTTTTGTAATGAGTGCATCGTCTTCAATTCGAACTCCGCCCAAACCTGAGATATAAATACCTGGTTCTACTGTCACAAGCATTCCCGGTTCAAGTATCGTGTCAGACTTCATAGATAGAGCTGGACCTTCATGAACATCCAAACCAATTCCATGTCCTGTAGAATGCCCGAAGTAATCACCATACCCTTTTGAAGCGATGTAATCCCGTGTTAACGCATCTGCATCCTTACCTGTCATTCCTGGTTTAATGCCTTTCATACCTAGCATCTGTGCATCATATACGACTTGGTAGATCTCTTTAAGCTCATCCGAAACATTTCCGATGGCTACAGTACGAGTGATATCCGAACAATAACCTTTGTAGTATGCTCCAAAATCCAAGGTTACCAATTCACCCGTTTCAATCTTCTTATCCGAAGCAACACCATGTGGAAGTGCTGATCGATAGCCTGAAGCCACAATAATATCAAACGATGAAGAGATGGCTCCATTTTTTCTCATGAAGAATTCTAATTCATTTGATACTTCCCGCTCCGTAAGTCCCGGGCGAATATACTCGATAATATGTGAAAAAGCGGCATCGGCAATAGATGCTGCATCCTTTACTATCTTAATCTCTGATTCATCCTTAATCAAGCGCAACTTTTCCACAAGACCAGATACTGGAACAAGTTCAGTCGTATTGTCATCTAATTGTTTCTCATATGTACGATATGTAGAGTATGTAACATGGTCTTGCTCGAAACCAAGCTTACGCACAGAAAGCTCCTTCGTTAACTTTGCAACCTCTTGCGGAATCGGATCAGTGTGCATGACAACACGATAACCTTCTGCTTGTTCTGCTGCTTGAGTCTTATATCTGAAATCAGTTACTAAAATCGCTTCGTCTTTCGTGATCAAAAGCACGCCTGAACTTCCTTTGAAACCACTTAGATAAAATCGATTTGAAGAAGATGTAACTAAAAGTGCGTCAATATCAAACGTATCAAATAATTGCCTTGCCCGTTCTACACGATTCATAACGTATCCCCTTTAAGTTGATTATGAAAAACTTGTAGTGCTAATTTATAGCTATCAAAACCAAACCCTGAAATCTGTCCGATCGTAACTGGAGCAATAACAGATTCACGTCGAAATTCCTCTCGAGCATGAACATTTGATAAATGGACTTCGATTACGGGTACATCCACACTGGCAATTGCGTCTCTGATCGCATAACTATAATGAGTATAGGCACCTGCATTTAGAACGATTCCGCTAAACTCACCTTCAGCTCTGTGAATGATATCAATGATATCTCCTTCATTATTGCTCTGTTTAAACGAGATATCCAGAAGCAGTTCTTTCGATAAAGAAACAAGTTCCCCCTCTAGATCTTCCAATGTATGCGCGCCATATATGCCAGGCTCCCGTTTTCCCAATCTGTTTAAGTTCGGTCCGTTTATAACAAGAAAGTTTCTGTTTTTCACCTGAAACACCTAGCCTTTGCATAAAAAAATAGAATGTTCATAAAACATTCTATCATAGCGTTTGATCATTTGAATAGTTACGAACTTTGTGTAGATTCCTTGTTTCCCTGGGACTGGCCATGACGTTCACTGTATTCAAACGAGATCGAGTACCCTACAAAAACGCCATATAATATATAGATGCACAGCGTCGTTGTAATCGTATTCTTACCTATCGTGTTCATAGGTTCCAATCCTGGAAAAATCGGATGAAGCAAGAAAAAGACAATCCCCCACAGCGCAACACCGAAAAGGATGCCAGCCCACATGGATTTGATCTTAGCAAACGCATAGCGATATGCAATGGCAACTAAAATCGAAAGTAAAGCTATGATTAAAATACTGATTAGTTGACCTATCCACTCGGTTTTCCACTTACCAAGTGCCCATGGCACTAAAACAAGGGCAGGACCAACTTTTGAGAAATTTAAGTAGTAGGCGATAAATCCGAAAGAAGCCCAGATCAAGCCTCCAAAGAAACCAACACCAACGACTCTGCTCATGAATGAAGATTGAGATTCTTGTTTATTTTGTTCTAGTTTTGAATCGCTCATTAACGACCACCTCCAACACTACTAGTATGTCCACAAAACCACTGCCCAAACTTCTCACACTCCAACCAATCATATTCCGTGTAAAACATGTATAAAATGGGAAAAATACAATCATCCTTTGTGGAGGAATATCCCGCTTTCCTGTAGAATAGAAAGTACCTACAAAACTTTAGGCTGGGGGTTCAACATGACAAAAGAGAAAAAGCCCGCTTACGGCGGCCAGGCCGTATTAGAAGGGGTTATGTTTGCCGGAAAGCACACATATGTAACGGCAATTCGGAGAAATGATGATACGATCGAGTATTTCGAACTTAAGAAAAAACCTTCTCCAGTACTATCAAAATTAAAGAAGATTCCTTTCTTAAGAGGATTCATAGCCATTATTGAAGCAAGTATGAACGGTACACAGCATTTAAATTTTTCAGCTGAGCGATTTGGTGTTAATCCCGGTGAAGAAGAAAAAGAGGAAGAAGAAAAGCCATCTAAATTCGCTTTTTTCTTTTCTTTAGCCATTATCGGTGTCTTATCTTTTCTTTTCGGAAAATTTGTTTTTACGCTCGTACCTGTTTTTTTAGCAGAAGCTTTTCGTTTTATCGTGCCTGGGCACCTTGGTCAGAATCTGTTAGAAGGTCTGTTCAAGTTTATCTTTTTATTAAGCTACATCTATTTCGTTTCTTTAACACCTGCGATCAAGAGGGTATTCATGTATCACGGAGCTGAACATAAGGTAATCAACACATACGAAGCGGGAGACGAGCTTACGGTTGAAAATGTTAAGAAGCATTCGCGGCTGCATTACCGTTGCGGAAGCAGTTTTATTCTATTTACGGTGATCGTCGGTATGTTTATCTATTATTTCTTTCCATCAGATCCGCTGTGGCTAAGAATTTTATGCAGACTTGCGCTTATTCCTGTGGTTTTAGGGGTATCTTTTGAAGTATTACAGTTAACAAATAAACTAAGAGATGTTCCTGTTCTTCGTTATCTAGGTTATCCAGGCTTATGGCTTCAACTCTTAACTACGAAAGAACCTGATGAAAAACAAATCGAAGTTTCTATAATTTCTTTTAATGAAATGTTACGTCGTGACGCATCCTATGAAAGTGAACTAAACGCAAGTAGAATCGTTTAATCATAAGGAGGTGAACCTGTTGCAACAGAATAATAGAAGATTGCATCCTATCATTTGGTTTGTTATTTCACTGGCTGTTGTCGGAATTCTTTATCAACTAGTCACTTCACCTCGCCAATTATTTACAACCATTCTGATCGGAGCAGCAGTGGTCGCCGTGTTTTACTTTATCTTTCGCAGAACCTCATCGGGTGTAAACGGCAAGTATAGAAAAGCAGTCAAGCAATCTCAAAAACGCTATGGCACGAATCAGAAACCGGCTAAGGCTGCCTCTCCGTTGTTTCCGAGCAAAAAGACTGCAAAGAGTTCCGCTCAGAGAAAGAAAACACGTGAACATCACTTAACCGTGATCGAAGGGAAAAAGAACAAGAAAAAAAATCGAGCCTCCTTTTAAGGATTAGGCTCGATTTTTATATGCTGGATTTGGATACCTCTTACTCGCAATCCAGTTTTGTAAAAATTGTTCAGCACGATCATGACCAAACGTATAAAGTTCATTCTTCGCTTCTGATGACAATTGAAAATCGATGACGGATACATGCTTTACAGGCATAAAGATAATATCTCGTGCGTCGTGTGAATCAATGTATCGGTTATCATGCGCTTGCATCATCGTTTCAAACAACGCTTTAAATAGCTGAACTGCATTTTTTACATTGTGAGTTGGAATATGATCATTGAGGTACGAACTCAATTGAAATCCTAACACCGGCCGAACGGGCACCCTATCTTTTCTTTGAAAAAGCCACATCGGAAAGTTACTCAAAACCCCTCCATCAACAATAAAACTCTTTTGCCCAACACGATTGAAAAGTTTGATCGGGTAAAAGAAATAAGGCAGACTGCAACTCATCCTAACCGCTCGTGCCACCGGAAAGCGCTCTGGCAATAATCCGTATTCCTCGAGATCATCTGGCAGTACAATCAGCCTTCCTCGAGAAATATCAGATGCAATAATCTTAAGACTGCCATATGGAATATCAGCAAACGTAACAATTCCTCGTGCGGCTAATAGAGAAGCTACCCAGTTCTCCAAATAATCTCCCTTAAAAAGACCAAGTTTCCAATAAAGCTTCAACCAGTTCATAAAAGGTACAGGCACAATTGTTTTACTTGTATCAAGAAATTTTCTAAAGTCTAATTTATCAATAATATCTTTCATTTCGCCCGCCGTATAGCCTGCCTTGATCAAAGCAGCCATCAATGCCCCTGCACTTGTCCCAGCTACCCTTTCAAAACTGAGGCCACGATTCTCAGCTGCTTCAACAGCACCAATCAACGAAAGCGCCTTGATGCCTCCACCTGAAAACACACCATCAATTCGCATAAACATCTCCTCCACTACTATCCTAATCAGCAGAAGATGTCCTTTATAACCGATTCTTCAAAATAAAGTCTTTTGTCATACCTTTGATTTGTCGGTGTAGGTTAAAAGATTAGATTTACTGTCCACTTCACAAAAAATACTGTCGGGTTTTCTTCATTTACTGTCCACTCTTAGAAGAATACTGTCCACTTTTTAAATATTACTGTCCACTTCTTACAAAATACTGTCCACTTGTGTTTCCACACACACATACCGCACCACACAAAAAATCCAAAATAAAAAACAACCATAAAATTTATGATTGTTCTTGTTCTTCATTCTTCGCTTGAACTTCTCTTAATTGCTTTACCCTTTTATCGTCTTCTTCAAAAAACTGAACAAGATCTCCAATTCGATCAATAGCATTCCAACTTAAATGATGTTCAATACCCTCAACATCCTGGTAGATGTTCTCTTGGTCGACCCCAATAACTTTTAAGAATTCTTCAAGTAACTCATGTCTGTAAACTAAACGTTTTCCGAGTTTTTTTCCGTTCGGTGTTAGAACGAAGCCTCTGTATTTTTCATAAACGACGTACTTGCCTTTGTCGAGCTTTTGAATCATCTTGGTTACTGAAGAGGGATGCACTTCTAGGTTCTCAGCAAGATCTGATACCCTGGCATAGCCTTTCTCTTCAATTAGGGCATAGATGCGTTCTATATAATCTTCCATACTTGGGGTTGGCGGCAAATTGTTCACTCCCTATACTAAACCAGCTTGGTCTCTATAAAAAGGATACTATAGAATGGTAAGCGTGACAAGGGAAGGTGCCACTGCATTTTATCAAGTAAAATATTCAATCTTCGCTTGCGGAAACATCGTATGAATATAATTTTCTACCGTTTCACGCAGTCTTGTCGCCTGATCATCTTGATAAACATATTTTCCGATTCCATATCTTCCCCACTTATATTTTCTTTCTTCTTCATTCATCTCAAGCTTTGATTTTGGATAGTTTTTTTCAATAACGCGTTTTGCAGGTTTCGTAAAACGGTGCTGAATCAGCTCAAACGTAAGATCGTTCGTAAGGTGCTTTGGAATTTTCGCTTCTAGAATATCAAAGAGTTCTTTATAGCCTTCTTCCCAATCTTTATGAAGATAAAGAGGTGCCACAATAAATCCTAACGGATACCCTGCTTCTGCCACTTTTATAGCGGCGTTGATACGCTCCTCAAGCGGACTTGTTCCAAGTTCGAAATTCTTAATCACATAATGTGAATTTACGCTAAAACGGAAACGCGTCCTACCCTGGTGTTTTGCATCAAGTAAATGGTCCACGTGATGATACTTCGTTGTAAAACGAAGCCTTCCAAGATCTGTTGCACCAAAAAATTCAATCGCTCTTTTCAAATTATGAGTAAGATGATCGATGCCTACAATATCGGATGTACATGAAGCTTCGAATCGCGTGATCTCAGGCGCTCGTTCTTGCATATACTTTTCAGCCTGGGCAAAAATCTCATCCGTATTCACATAAGTTCGTAGATACGGCTTGCTGCCGAGTGTCGTCTGTAGATAACAATAATGACAATGTCCCATGCATCCCGTTGCAAGAGGAATCGCGTATTCTGCAGATGGTTTAGATGTATCAAACTTCAACGTTTTTCTGATACCTACAACGAGCGTTGATTTTGCCGTTCTATATTTCTGAAAATCATTGTCTCCTGGCAGATCACGAATTTGGTTATGTGATGTTGTTTCTCTGATCTCAACTTCTAGCTTACTAAAACGGTCGTACAGTTCTTTACCTAACGGATACTCTAGTGCACGCGGTTCGAAATAGATCAACTGCGGCATAAACGGTTTATTGGCACCAGCCATAGTCATACACCCCACAATTTTTTTCACAAATGATGGAGTTAGTATGTGCTAATAACACCAAAAGAAAAGGGAAGGAACATTTCCAGTTCCTTCCCTCCATTCTTATAATCCGCATTTTAATTGAGCGTTACAATTCGTACACGTGTTACAGCCACCGATTTCTTTCACTTTCCCTTTTCGGCATACCGGGCAAGTGTTACCCACTTCGTTACCTATGGTTACATCTGTAGAACGAAGGTCAGTAATCGTATCTAAAATAACAACTTTGCTTTTTTCTTCTTCCATACCTAGATCAATCTCAGTTTGTTCGAAAGTCTCTTCTGCTTTTAGTGTAAGAACTTGTGAGTCACGGCTTCCATCAACGTACACCGTACCACCTTTTGCTCCACCCTTATAAAGACGTTCGTAAACTTTTTGAACTTGATCAACCGTGTAACCTTTAGGAGCGTTTACTGTTTTTGAGATCGAGCTATCAACCCAACGCTGGATGACACATTGTGTATCTGCATGTGCTTCTGGTGCAAGCTCCATCGCGGCAACAAACCACTCAGGAAGCTCATTTTCGTTCGCTTCTGGATTGCTGTCTAAATACTCCTTAACGATATCAGCTTTCACTTCGATAAACTTCCCAAGACGACCACTGCGGAAGTATGAGAAAGAGAAGTAAGGCTCTAATCCTGTGGAGACGCCAACCATGGTTCCTGTGGATCCAGTTGGAGCAACCGTTAACAAGTGAGAGTTTCTAATCCCATAATTTAAGATGTCTTCACGAATATCCTCAGGAAGCTTTTTCATATAACCTGTTTCAGCAAATCGTTTACGCAACTCGTTAGTCGTTTCATCTGAATCGCCTTCTAAGAACGGGAAGCTTCCCTTCTCTTTAGCAAGTTCGATTGAAGTGCGGTAAGCCGTTACGGCAATCGTCTCGAAAATTTGATCAACAAGCTTGTTTCCTTCTTCAGATCCGTAAACAGTCTCGCAATAGATCAAAAGGTCATGAAGCCCCATAACTCCCAGCCCTACTCGACGTTCGCCTAAAGCTTGGACGCGGTTAGGTTCTAAGAAGTATGGTGTTGCATCAATTACGTTGTCCTGCATACGTACGCCAACTTCAACCGTTTGTTTTAGCTTTTCAAAGTCCACCGTTTTGTTTACTTTGTCAGCCATGTTTCCAAGGTTAACTGCAGCAAGGTTGCAGACACTGTACGGTGCAAGTGGTTGTTCTCCACATGGATTTGTTGCTACAACTTTTTGTCCATAAGCGGTAGCGTTCGTCATGTCATTTGCGTTATCAATAAAGAAAATACCTGGCTCAGCAGAGTATGTTGCGCAAATGTTAATCAGGTTCCACAGCTCACGCGCTTGAATTCGTTTGTAAACGCGAATACCATAGCCTTTCTCTTCCCAAACACGAACATCTCCGACTTCATGCCACTCGTTGTTGTAAGCTTCCATTTCTTCTGGCGTGTAAGCTTCAACGCTAGGAAAACGCAACAGATACTCAGAGTCATTTTCTACTGCTTCCATGAATTCTTTTGTGATTGTAACTGAGATATTCGCACCAGTTAAGAACTCAGAATTATGAACGCTATACGTTCCTCCGTCGCGAAGCATTGTCTCAGCATCGCGTAGAACGTCGGAGTCAAATCCGCCTGTTCCTGGAATATCTTTATAGCGAAGGATTCCTTCGTACATCGCTTTTTGAGCTGGTGTCAGCGGTGTGAATTTTAATTTATCTTGTGCAACTTGTTTGATTTTCTCGTCGTTCGTATTTTCAATCAAGTAACGTAAAATGCGAGGATTTTGCATCTTAGAAATAATGAAATCGATAATGTCAGGGTGCCAGTCGGCCAGCATGATCATCTGTGCTCCCCTGCGACTTCCTCCCTGCTCGACCAGATGCGTTAACTTCGCGATGTCATCCAACCAGGATACAGATCCAGAGGATTTTCCGTTTACGCCTCTTGCTAGTGCGTTCTTCGGTCGAAGTGTAGATCCGTTTGTCCCAACTCCGCCTCCGCGACTCATGATCTCCATAACTTGCTTACGGTGATCTGAGATGCCTTCACGCGAATCTTTTACATACGGCATCACGTAACAGTTGAAATACGTTACATCTGTTTCTGCGCCTGCGCCATATAAAACGCGGCCAGCGGGTACAAAATTCATCTCTGAAAGCTCTTTGTAAAACTTTTGAAATGATTCTTGGCGCTTTTCTTCCGTCGTTTCCACAGATGCTAAGCCTGTAGCATTTCTTAGTGCGATCTGCTCGTAGTAAACTTCTAACGGCTTGTCCATCACATCTAGTGAACGTGTGATCAAACCAGATTCAGCTTCTTCCGGCTTCTCTAGTACAGCTTTAAACTCATCTTCAACCAATACAACTGCATTTTTATCGTCCCAATTGACAGATTGAATATAGCCTAGCCCTCTTGCCGGAAATTTCGGATCCTCTTTTACCGTTAATACTACAAAATCACCTGGTTTTAACGTTTTCTTCTCTGTGTCTTTAAAGCTGTATCGGTCCAGCATCACCAGCCGAGAAACACCTTTATGTGTTGTTTTCATCGTAGAAGTTACGGGGTGTACTTGTGGAAATTGAGCTATATCACTGTTGAGAGCGTCAATGTTAATACCCTTTTTAACAGTTGCGACTGTGTCCATATTTCTCCTCCTCTATATAAATCACATACGGATGCATATCTATATCTTGTATGTATAAGTTCTACCCTTATACTATATATACGTAAACCTCATGTCAAAGAAAAAAAATTGTCAAACTTAAAATCATGAGGATTTTACAGCAATTCCTTGATTCTTGTAAATTTATGATGATTTTATTAATGAATTGGCTTTATTCTAGATTTGTATAATTTGGTAGTTTTGAAAAGCCGTACAAACTCTTGGTTTTCAAAAATTCCTGCTATTTTCCAAAAAAAATTAATATCTTGACATCTTTTTTTCAGATCTTTACAGAGCAAAAATAAAAAATCGAGATCTCTTTTTGAGATTTCGATTTTTTACTATTATCGTCTGAACGTCCAATCGTCGTTTCGATAACGAGTCTCGGCTATGTGTTCAACCTCTGCCCACTGATCTTCTGTAAGTGTGTATGGTACAAGATTTACGTTCAAACCGTCCTCGAAGCCTTTTTTAAAGGCAATCTTCGCGTCTTCAATTGTAACAGGAACATCCAGCAGTGCATTGACTGCTACTGCTTTTTTCTTAAATGCGGTTTGCATTCTTTCTCGTAATCTGTCGCTAGAATACTTAAACAGATCGAACAGTTTGTCTTCATCTAGGTCCAAAAGAATCGATCCGTGTTGCAGGATCACACCTTTTTGCCTCGTTTGAGCACTTCCCGCTACTTTTCTTCCTTCTACGACTAATTCATACCACGAAGGAGCGTCAAAGCAAACTGCTGACCGGGGATTCTTCAACCCTTCACGCTCTTCTTCTGTTTTCGGAACAGCGAAGTAAGCATCTAAGCCTAAACCTTGAAACCCTTCTTTGATTCCTTCTGAGATCACCCGATAAGCTTCGGTTACACTTTGTGGCATATCTTTGTGTGATTCAGATACGATGACGCTATATGTGAGTTCTTGATCATGAAGAACTCCGCGACCACCTGTTGGACGCCTCACAAAGCCCAGTCCATATTTTTTTACAGCATCAAGGTTAATCTCTTTTTCTACTTTTTGAAAGTATCCAATGGATAATGTAGCTGGATTCCATCCGTAAAAGCGGATAACAGGTGGAATCTTTCCTTCACTGTGCCAAGTTAGAAGTGCTTCGTCCATTGCCATATTAATTGCAGGTTCGCAATTTCCAGAATCGATATAATACCAGTTTTCTTTTTCCACGTTTTTCGTCTCCCTGCCATTCATTCGTAACTAGTGTACCAAATTCGGCGATTGTGTCAAAACAATCGCTTAAAGTCAGATTTTTCTTTTGCCTATAGAGCCGCGCACCGCTATAATTGTGGTAGATTGTTTAAAGGAGTGCAAGCGTTATGGGATGGATAGTTTTAGCAGGTATTGTAGTAGCTTTATTGGCGTATGTAATTGGTATGGGGCTTTATCAAAAGAGATTTTTAACTACATTAAACGAGGAAGAGTTTAAAGCAGGTTATCGAAAAGCACAACTGATCGATGTTCGTGAGCCTGAAGAGTTTAAAAAAGGACATATCCTAGGAGCACGTAACATTCCTCTTTCTCAAATGAGACAGCGCTTAAAAGAAGTGCGCAGCGATCAGCCTGTTTATCTATATTGTGAAAGTGGATTCAGAAGTGCTCGTGCAGCCAATTTTCTTAAGAAGAAAAAATATGGCCAGCTTCATCACCTACATGGCGGCTTCCGCAAATGGACTGGCCGTGTAAAATCAAACTAATATTAAAAGCAGCTCAGGAAAATTTCCAGAGCTGCTTTTTTGTATGTTTAAACTTGTTTTGAATATTTTAAGATTGGCTTTCTTGCGGCTGTTGCTTCATCCAGTCGTTTAACAACGGTAGTATGAGGAGCTTCTTGAACCAATTCAGGTGTTTCTTCTGCTTCTTTGGAAATCTGAATCATCTTCTCGATAAATTCATCGAGTGTTTCTTTTGATTCCGTTTCTGTCGGCTCGATCATGATCGCTTCTTCTACACTTAACGGGAAGTAGATCGTTGGCGGGTGATAGCCAAAGTCTAAGAGACGTTTTGCGATATCAAGTGTTCTCACGCCAAGTTTTTTCTGGCGGCGTCCAGATAATACGAACTCATGTTTACAGTGCTGCGTAAACGGTAGATCGAAATGAGGCTCAAGTCGGCGCATCATATAGTTAGCATTTAATACAGCATTCTCAGATACTTGTCTCAAACCATCTGGCCCCATCGTCATGATGTACGTAAACGCACGTACATTAATGCCGAAGTTACCATAAAATGGCTTCACTCTTCCGATCGATTGCGGGCGATCATATTCAAACTTATAAAGATCGTCCTCTTTAACGAGAACTGGTTTTGGCAAGAATGGGATCAGATCTTCCTTAACTCCTACTGGTCCTGATCCAGGTCCACCACCACCGTGAGGTCCTGTAAATGTCTTATGAAGATTTAAGTGAACAACGTCAAAGCCCATGTCTCCAGGTCGAGCAAATCCTAATATCGCATTTGCGTTAGCTCCATCATAGTATAGCTTTCCGCCAGCTTCATGGACGATCTTTGCCATTTCTAGAATATGCTCTTCGAAAAGACCAAGCGTATTCGGATTTGTAAGCATAAGAGCCGCAACATCTTGATCGACTACTCGTTTCAAATCTTCTAGATCAACAAGTCCGCGCTCATCGGACTTCACCGTGATCGATTCAAAACCAGCAACCGTTGCAGACGCCGGATTCGTTCCGTGTGCTGAATCAGGAACGATTACTTTTGTACGATTGAAGTCACCATTTGCTTCATGGTAAGCACGGATCATCATAAGACCTGTCCATTCACCATGGGCACCTGCTGCTGGTTGAAGCGTCACTTCATCCATTCCTGTGATCTCAGCAAGCGATGTTTGCAAGCGGTACATCATCTCCATCGCACCTTGCACCGTCTCTTCATCTTGGAGAGGGTGGATATGTGCGAATCCAGGGAATCGTGCTACATCTTCATTAATCTTGGGATTGTATTTCATCGTACATGAACCTAGTGGATAGAAACCAGAATCCACACCATGGTTACGATTAGATAATGCAGTATAATGACGAACGATTTGAAGCTCTGACACTTCAGGAAGATCCGCTTCTTCCGTACGCAAATAATCGGAAGGGATGATAGATTCTACGTTAATCTCTGGAACGTCAAGTTCAGGGATGCTGTACCCTACTCGACCTGGTTTAGACAATTCAAAAATTAATGACTGATGTTCTGTACGCATGCTAATCCCTCCAATACATTTGCAAGCTGATCGATCTCTTCTTTAGTTCTCATTTCGGTAACCGCTAGAAGCATATGGTTCTTCAGTTCTGAATACGAAAGACCCAAATCATATCCGCCGATGATACCAGATTCTAATAATTTTGCATTTACTTCTTTAGCTGTACATTTTAACTCAATAACAAACTCGTTAAAGAAAGGTCCTGTGAAAGCTGTTTTGAATCCTTTTTCCTCAAGAACTTTTTTCGCATAGTGAGCTTTTTGTATATTTTGGTGCGCTACTTCTTTTACACCTTGTTTTCCAAGTGCCGTCATAGCAATAGAAGCAGCCAGTGCATTAAGCGCTTGGTTCGAACAGATGTTACTCGTCGCTTTATCACGTCTGATATGCTGTTCTCTCGCTTGAAGAGTAAGAACGAATCCGCGTTTCCCGTCTTCATCAACCGTTTGACCGACCAAACGGCCAGGGACTTTACGCATTAATTTTGTTGTTACAGCAAAATATCCACAGTGTGGTCCACCAAAACCTTGTGCGATCCCAAACGGCTGTGCATCACCGACTACGATATCCGCGCCGAACTTACCAGGAGGAGTTAAAGCGCCCAATGCCAAAGGATTTGAAGAAACTACAAACATTCCTTTTGCGCTGTGCACGATTTCTTCTATGCCTTTTAACGGTTCGATCTGACCGAAGAAGTTCGGATATTGAACGATCACACATGCTGTCTGTTCATCAACTTCAGCACGCAATGCATTTAATGAGGTAACACCATCTTCTGTATCCACTTCTACTACTTCAAGATGCTGCCCTTTTGCATACGTGTGCAAAACGGCACGTGATTCGGGATGTACGGATTTGGATACAACGATTTTCTTTCTGCGTGTCTGAGCTGCTGATAATAATCCAGCCTCCGCAAGTGAAGTTCCACCATCATACATGGAAGAATTCGCAACATCCATACCTGTCAACTCACAGATCATCGTTTGAAATTCAAAGATTGCTTGAAGTTCTCCTTGAGAGATCTCAGGCTGGTATGGCGTGTAAGCCGTGTAGAACTCTGAACGAAGAAGCATATGGTTCACGATCGATGGAGTGTAATGATCATACACACCTGCTCCTAGAAATGAAGCATGATCTTTTGTATTCTTGTTTAATGCAGCCAAGCGGCCCATCTCTTTAACTAGTTGAGGTTCTGACAAAGCTTCCTCGATTTGTAAGCGTCCATTAAATCGAACTTCTTCCGGAATATCCTGAAAAAGATCTTCTGTCGTTTCGATTCCAATCGTTTCAAGCATTTCCTTTTTGTCTTGATCAGTCATCGGCAAATAGCGGAACGTCATGGTTTCTCCCCCTTAAATGTCTTATTTTCCTCGTTTATAAAATGGTGAAGCGACTACTTTTGCTTTTAAACGTTTTTGACGAATCTGTACTTCTACCTCTGTACCAAGCTCCGTGAAATCCTTTTCTAGAAGAGCAAGTCCTAGATTCTTCTTCAATGTTGGCGACTGTGTCCCCGTAGTAACTTCTCCGATCTTCACATCACCTTTAAATACCTCATAATGTGATCGCGGTATACCTTTATCGATCATTTCAATACCAACTAGCTTACGTGGTGCGCCATTCTTCTTTTGATCTGCTAGAATTTCTTTTCCAATAAAATCTGCTTCTTTATCTGTTTTTACAGCGAATCCGATACCAGCTTCTATCGGAGTAATTTCTTTTGTAAGTTCTTGACCGTATAGCGCAAGTTTTGCTTCAAAGCGCAACGTGTCACGTGCACCAAGTCCTGCAGGGAGCAATCCATCTTCCTGACCTGCTTCAAGAACAGATCTCCACAATTTTTCAGCATGTTCCGTTTTTAAATAGATCTCAAAGCCATCTTCTCCTGTGTAGCCAGTTCGAGACACAAGAGCAGATATTCCCGCTAGTGAAACATCTTCTTTAAAACGGAAGAATCCGATCTCAGAAAGATTTGTATCCGTAAGTTTTTGAAGAATTCCTTCTGCTTTTGGCCCTTGAATAGCGAGTTGCGCATATTCAGGAGAAACATTCACGAGTTCTACACCTTCAGGCTTCTTGCTCATAAGCCATTCGAAATCTTTTTCAATATTTGAGGCATTCACAACGAGCAAGTAATCGTTTTCATCTCTTTTATAGATTAAAAGGTCATCTACTGTACCGCCGTTTTCATAGCACATAGCCGTATACTGCGCTTGGCCGTTTTGAAGTTTTGAAACATCATTGGTCATTGTATATTGCAGAAACGATAAGGCATTTGGTCCTCGAACATCAAATTCTCCCATGTGAGATACATCGAATAAACCAGCTTTCGTTCTAACAGCTTCGTGTTCCTCTTTGATACTTGAGAACTGAACAGGCAACTCCCAACCACCAAAATCAATTACTTTTCCACCGTGTTCTTTGTACGTCTCAAATAACGGTGTTCGTAACAATGTAGCCATGTGAATTCCTCCTTTTTCATACTTAAAAATTTTCGGACTTTTCTGGACAAAAAAAGGACAGAAAGACCCCTTAAAAATGGGATCCTCTGTCCTGCAACCTGTAAGTTTCTCAAAAAAATCTTTTGAGTTTCTTCGTTGGTGGCTTTCATCTATTAAAAAGCACTCTCCAGAGATGCGTCTAGCAAGAGTCTTTTTGCCTGAGAGTTTCACAATTGTTTGCTCCTTCGGCGCCGCTAACGCAGTCTCTCCTCTTACTTTCATTCGCGAGTATGTTATTGTCCAAGGTCGCACATACTATTACTATGTTTACTACATTATTATCCTATCATTTTTACAAAAGGAATGGCAACGAACTTTTTTAAAGAAAGGAAATCCGTTATGAAAATCGACGTTCAGTTTCAGCGAGAATGGCATGATGACTTTTTAAAGCGTGTGGAAGAAGATGGACCTTGGGCCAATTGGGAATTATATAACTTAGCTCTTGAAGCCGAACACCACTTAGCAATTCCTGATTTTCTCGGTCTTCAAGCTCCAGATCACCTCCCACAGATGACTTTTTTGCCTCATCAGCTGGACGTTGCGACTACCGTTATTGAACAGATGAACGGAAAAGCAATCTTGGCAGATGAAGTAGGGTTAGGAAAAACGATTGAAGCAGGTTTGATTCTAAAAGAGTACATGATACGCCGGCTCGCTAAGAAAATTTTGATTCTCGTTCCAGCTTCACTCGTAATTCAATGGACGAACGAGTTGAATCAAAAGTTTTTTATTCCTGCAATCGCTCAAAAAAAAGCTTATGTATGGGAGCAATGCGATGTAGTGGTATCTTCTATTGATACGGCAAAACGCGCACCGCATCGTGACATCGTTCTTAATCAAGACTATGATCTAGTTATCATCGATGAAGCACACAAATTAAAGAACAAGAAAACGAAAAACTATGAATTTGTACAGTTATTAAAAAAGAAGTTCTGCTTATTATTAACGGCAACTCCCGTACAAAACAGAGTTGAGGAGATTTTTAATCTTGTATCTTTATTAAAGCCTGGCCATCTAGGAAACCGAGAGAACTTTGACAAAGATTACAAAGAAGATAAATATTCACTTAAAAATGAAGAAAAGCTGAAGCAGCTCGTAAATAAGGTGATGGTCCGTAACCGCCGAGAAGAGACTGGGCTGAAATGGCCGAAGCGTCTTGTTCAAACCATTCCTATTACATTATCAAAAACAGAACGTGACCTATACGATGAAATCTCTCAACTAAAAAAAGACTCTTACTTTGACAGAAGTAAATTTTCTATCGTCACTCTGCAGCGGGAAGCATGCAGTTCGCGGGAAGCTGTTTTTCTAACTTTGAAAAACATGCTTCAAAAGGATGTTTCAAACTCGTTAATGGAGCAGCGAGTCTTAGAGCTAATGAAAAAAATTGAACTTGTTGATCAAAACTCTAAAGCTCTAAAAGCATTAGAACTCATTCAATCGATTGATTCTAAGGTTATCATTTTTACAGAATATCGTGCGACACAACTTTATTTACAGTGGTTTTTACAGCAGCATGGCATCTCTTCTGTACCGTTTCGAGGCGGATTTAAGCGAAGTAAAAAGGACTGGATGACGCAACTCTTTCGAACAAGAGCACAAGTGTTGATCGCAACGGAAGCCGGTGGTGAAGGAATCAACCTTCAGTTCTGTCAACATATCATCAACTACGATCTTCCGTGGAACCCTATGAGGATTGAGCAGCGGATCGGACGTATCCACCGGATCGGTCAGCAAGGTGACGTTCATATCTATAATTTCGCCACTCAGAATACGATTGAAGAACACATCTTAAACTTGCTGTATAACAAGATCAACCTATTTGAAAGTGTTATTGGGGAGCTCGATGAAATTTTAACGAAATTTGAGATCAAGAACATCGAACGCCATATCGCAGACATCATGAATACGTCTGAAAGTGAAGGTGAGATTCGCGTTAAGATGGATAATCTTGCTTCCTTGATCAACCTTGATGGCGGAATCAAACAGAAAGGATGGGAAGAGCATGCAGCAGCACGAGATACATCGCTTTCTTGAGCGATACTTTGATGCGAACGAATGCAGAATTCAAGAGAAAAACTTTAGTTACATGAAAGTTCAATTGACAACTGAACTTGATAAAGTTTTAATGAACCGTCCGTTCTACTGGCACTATCTCGAAAAAACCGGGGGCACCCCGAATCCGATGACACTGACTTTAGTGACGGGTCAACAACAAGCACCTGATGGAAAAGGTGAATTTATCCACTTTGGTTCGCCGAGACTTCATCAGATTTTTGGTTCTACGAAGAAGCTCGCTTCATTCATTCGGCTGTATGAATCTGTTCCTCAACAAGGAGCACAGGTTCCCCTGCAACCATGGCTATGCTTAAACGTTAAAGTTACGTATCAATGTGATCAGAAAAAAGATCAAGTACTATCATATGGCATACAACTAATCAACGGAACCATTGAAGATCATTTTCATCAACGTCTTCAAAAGATGCTGCTAACGAAAAGAATACCCGATTTTTGTTATACGCTCTCTCCTTTTATTAAGCCTCAGAGTGCGATAAAAAGATTGGAAAACAAAATTCAGGAAGTCATTGATGTAGATGTTCACACATGGGCCGAGGATGCCAAAAAAAGATGGAATGAAGATCTAGAACTACTAGAGAGTTTCTATGAAGATTCTTTAACGAAACCTGAAGCCTATCATATTGAAAAAGAAGCGCTTCGCACCCAATATGAACCACAGATTATCGTGGAGATCATTAATGGTGGACTTTTCTATCTTGCATAAAAAATAAGAACCGGGAACTGTATCCCGGCTCTTCCTTTTTCCAGCCTTATTTTTTTCTCTTTCTACGAAACACTAGTCCAAGTCCCATCGGAACAACTCCAAATAAGTAAGTTAATAAAGGCTCACGCTCATTCTTTTTCGTGATACGCCTTTCCTTTCTTACTGATTTTGGCTCGTCTAAGTATTTAACGACTCTCTGTGTAAGGAACTTAATAACATCTGATCCTGCGGCCATTGACAAAACTCCTTTATTGAAGCAATCACTTCTTAGTTTTGGCCAATTATTGTGTATTTAAACGGCTTAACTTTTCTAAAATTTGTTCGCATACTTCTTCCGTTGTTAATTGATCTGTGACGATCTCGATATCACTTTTTTCATAATGTGAACTTCTATTGTTAAAAAGTTTCTGTACCTCTTCTTTTGAAGAAGTTAAAAGGATCGGCCTCTTGTTTCTCTCTTCTTCTTTCATCAACCTACTCCAAAGTACTGGAAAGCTAGTCTTTAAATAGATGACGATTCCATTGTTCTTCATATACGTTAAGTTTTCTTCTCTTACGACCGCACCGCCTCCTGTCATAACAACAGCATGTTGTACGGGCAGTTGTCGAATAGCAAGAGACTCGTAATTACGAAACGCTTCTTCCCCTTCATTTTTAAATATTTCTTTTATCGTTTGTCCGCGATCTTTTTCAACCGTTGAATCGACATCATAAGGAGGAACCTCTAACCGTTTTGAAAGCTGCTTCCCTACAGATGTTTTTCCACATCCCATGAAACCGACTAAATATATGGTGTTCAAATTTAACCCTCCACCCATTTTGTAACACTTTTCTGGGTTACATTATAATACACTTTTACCCTTTTTGTAGACTGGCGAATTGTAACAGCTTCAATCATGAACATCACTTCATCAACAGATATTTGCGTGACAATCATCTTTAGTGTCCCCTCGTTCACACTTAGGCTACGTTCTGACGGATAGACCGCCGGACCTTCTACCCAAACAAGTGCTCGATCAACACCTTGCTGAATCAATCGAATTTGTCTAAGATGCTCTTCTTGCATAAAAACAAACTGTCGTTCTGAAGCAACTTTTTCGGTTAGAAAACTAAAGAAAATTAACATGATAAAGCAAAGAGTTAAGATTAACGGATAAACCATTCCTCTCTCATTCATAACCAATTCTCCGAAAACCACGACGAACTTGATTTCCTTCCTTATCATTCAATGTAACGTTAATAAAACTACCATTTATTTCTTCTACTTTCATCTCTTGAATATTCTGCACCCAAACTTCGTGACCTAATCCATTAACTTGTTTTCGAATAAGAGAATGATAACGTGTGAAACTGATCACTTCACCTGTTGATAAAGTAATAAACAATGCGTTGTTCTTCACCTCAACTGTTGCTGCTTCTCTTATTTCCTTTCCGATCATTGAAAAAAATAATGCTGTTTCTTCAGACTGAACAGATTGCGGATGTTTTTGTAGGTGCGTTAATAACAGTGAAATTACCAAAGCAGTTACGATCAATACACCTAGAGCAATTAATGATTCTACAAGCGTATAGCCGTTTTTGTCCGCGGTGATTTCAGAATGAACTCGCACACGCGGTATACTCTTTTTTGTTAGAACCTCTGAACGAAATACAAGTTTTGTATTCATCCGTCACACCTTTTCGTGTTTTTAGCTTATATTCTGTTCCATCAACTAACCACTCACGCTCATCTGTCTCATGCCTAGTGATGCTTCTCATTGCAGCAGCATGATCCGCTTCTGTCATCGCATATAATAGTTGCTCTGATGTTTGTTGTTCTTGATACGATATATATAGGAAAGGTAAACAGATCGAAAACACTACTGAGATCAACAAAACACCAAACATAGCTTCAATAAGTAAATAACCATTATTGTTTTTCAACATAAAATTTTCCTTTACCCAATTGAAAAACCATCTTATATGAAGTATTAGCAGAGTGGATGTAAATTGTCCCAGCACGACTGATGTTTCCATTCTGGTTAAATTGAACAGCTAATAACATCGAATAGCTCTCAAACCAGATGTGCTTTGGAAAAATCTTTTTTTCAGGTTTTTTACTGCCGTTTCCTCGTATCTCATATATATGGTTCTCATTATCGATCGATAAGTTATAGATTCGATTCTCATTTACCGCTTTTTGCTGCATGTGAACGATGTCCTTTTGAAACGTTCGTATAAAGTATTCGGTCTCTCGATTCCTTTGAAAACTACCATACGAGGGATACGCAACAGCACTGATTGTTGCGATGATCACAAGTACGATCATCATCTCGATCAAACTAAATCCTAATTGACTTTTCTTTATGTGCTTTAGCCCTTCATTCACTCCTCACTGCTCACAGTTACGACTCCATTACTATCGATCAGTAAAGGTTTTTTGTCTGGACATGTTACCGTATCAATATATCCCCCATCATGAAGTTCATCAATTGTAGGCAGAGTATTTTTTTCTGCCTCAAACGCTCCAACTTGTCCCTGCACAAGATCGATGGTCGCTTCACAGCCTAATGATTTTACGAGACTGTTGTTCTTCGTCATACTCGGTAAGGCGATAAGCATCAATACTGAAATGATCAAGAGCACGATCATCATTTCAATTAAAGTAAATCCTTTTTCATTTTTCATATTCTTCCTCCTCATAATGCTTCCATGAGTGTAAACATAGGCAATAACATAGAGGCAAACATAAGTAAGACAAAAACTCCAATCCCAGCGAATAGAATAGGCTGTATCTTTTGCAATGACATGTAGATCTTTTCTTCTAACTCCTTAAAGATCCATTCGCCATACGAAATTAATTCTCTCCCAAGTTCACCATGAGCTAATCCAAAGCGAACGATATCAGCTAGTTCTTTCGTGAAATATGACTTCGCAAGCAAAAGATCAGTAAGTTCAGTTCCATTCAAGAGACCTTTCTGAAGCCTCTGACTTTCTTCCTTATAAAAACCTTTGTTTAAGTGATCCTCCATAACAAGAAGAGCGTCCGAAACGGATAAACCACTTTGCAGCATCGAGCCGAAGTTCACACTAAAAAAATGAGTATTCAATAAAACAAGAAAATTTCTTAAGATTGGAATTCGCAAGAGTAGATCCATCTGTGTAGAAGGCTTTGCTTTCTTTCTCAAAACGATAATAACAATCCATAAAGTGAGGCATAAAGACAGGAAGCATATTCCAAAAAGTGGTATAAACCCTAAAAAAGTAAGCATCCATGTAGTAAACATCGGAGTTTTGACTTCTAACGATGAAAATAGGATTGAAAATTGAGGAAATAAGAATTGATAAAACACAATCCCAATCCACGCTGTGAGGAATAGAAGAAAGAGAGGATATCTGATGGCTTTGTTCAAACGTGTACGCCATTCAGCTTTTTTGTTCATAAAAGTCCCGTTCTCCATGAGACTTCTTGTCAAGTTGCCGTTCGCACTGTTTATCGATAACGAACTTACTACTTGCTTTGGCAATTGTAGCGGTGAAAAGATTTCGATAACCGAATTTCCAGAAGCAAGGATCTCGAGCATATCATCCACTACTTCTTGCTTACTTTGTGGAAGCTGTGACCTGACGAGTTCGATGCTCTTGTTAATGGTGTAGCCTTGATCCAACAAAAAGCCAAGCTTATAAAGAAACGTCCCTTGCGAAGCCCGTTTCCAGCCCCTTCTTATCACTTTTTGTTTCTCCTCCCATCCATCTTTCATAGCTCTCTTTTGTTACATAACCTGCTGCAAAGGCATGATTAAAGGAAAAAGAGAGATTTTTATAAGTAGGCATGTCAACGCTAACCTTACTTAAAGAAGATAATAATTCTTGATTACAAAGCATCTCGTAGATTCCTGCTCTTCTATATGTTCTGAATTTAAAACAAAAATCAACGCAATCGTCTCCACAAAAAGGACACGGTATTGAAATCAGTCGCTGAGATACAATACCCATCAATGTTTGTTGCAGTTCAGTTTCTTGAATGCCAAATTCTCGAAGACGCTCAATACACCCGATACAATCTGCAGCATGCATCGTAGACAGCACAAGGTGTCCCGTCAATGATGCACGAATAACAAGTCTTGCAGTCGATTCGTCTCTGATCTCACCGATCATGATCACATCGGGGTCATGCCTCAACAATGACTTGAAACCTTCACCATATGTCAGACCTGCTTTTTCATTAATTTCCATCTGCAGAAACGAATCTACTTTCCGTTCTACGGGATCTTCAAGAGTTACTACTTGCCGTTTATAATTTTTCTGAAGGTGATGAAGCAAAGAATATAAGATGGTGGTCTTACCGGATCCGGTTGGGCCAGAGAACAATAGTAGACCGCTGGAACGTTTAATAAGGGATAAAAGTTTTTGGAACACGTGAGGAAAAAGTGATAGTTCTTGAAGAGTTAGTGTTTCTTGCTGAGGAAGTAATCGAATGACGAGTGATTCATTAAACGCGGATGGTATAGATGAAAAACGAAGATGTACATTTACATTATTGATCAAAACGTCCATTGAACCGCTCTGTGGCTTGCGATGTTCGCCAATGTCCATTCTTGCAGAATATTTAAAATGAGCGAGTACCCTGATATACTCTTCTTGAGAAAGCTTTCTGTGTTCGATCAGCCGATCATCTATACGAAATTGAACGATCCCCCCTTTTTTTATCGGTATAAAATGAATGTCTGTTGCTTTCTGAACTACGGACTCATGAAGGATTGAATTGCCTAACAGCTTAATCGGCAAGTGGTATCATCTCCCTTTTATTTGGATTGGTATATTAATTCTGTCATAAAAAGACAATTCCTGCATTTTTTAAAAAAATGAATGCATATAAATTTCGACAGAGCTCATACTAGTATTGTTACATTGGGCTATAGCCAAGCGGTAAGGCAACGGACTTTGACTCCGTCATGCGTTGATTCGAATCCAGCTAGCCCAGCCAAAAAAAATAACACTCTTTAAAAGCAAAGAGTGCTATATTCAGGACACATGACTAGAGATGTGTTCTTTTTCTTTTGTTGAACATAATTTTTTCATATCTCCAGGACTATACCCCGCAATGAGCTGTTTTCCGTCTGTCACTAATGGCCGCTTCAACAGTTTTGGATTTTTACTCAATAGCGTTAATAGTTCATTGGTTGAAAGATCATAGATATCAACATCTAGTGATTTAAATGACTGACTTCTTTTAGCCAGGATATCTTCTGTTCCATACTTTGTAAGTTTCAATAGCTCTCTAAGTTCTTCAACCGTTGGCGTTTCTTTAAATAGGTGTCTTTCATCAAACGATACTTTATTTTGCTTAAGCCACATTTTTGCTTTACGGCACGACGTGCAGCTTGGGTATGTGTAGAATGTTATTGAACTCATAAGACTCACTCCTTTTGGTTTACATTACCTTTAAAAGAGGCATAATAAACCAAAAAACAGCTAATATTCATGAATTATCTTTTAATTGTGTATTTATCCGCTTACAATTGGCATTTACAAGTGAGTGGAAACTCATATATAATACTAAAGGATACAAGTATTGGCGAAAAAAGGAGGGGATACATATGTCAAGAATGTATAAGGTTTTAGGCTTTTGGACTGGAATCATCGGAGTCATGGCTTATTTAGGCGATATGCAAGACATGGCGTTATTGTTCTTAGGACAAACGATTATGTTCGTTTCTTTAGGGTATTTGAACTTATCTGAGCGTATGTATATTTATATCTTTGGTGCTTATTTAACTGTTTTCTTTGTTGGTTTTACATACTGGTCAACGTTTATGATGACTCCTGGCGCTGGCGGAGGACATTAATCAGTTCTCTAAAAGTAGCTACAAAAAAGCAGACCGTTACGATACGGTCTGCTTTTTTTGTTGTATAACTTGGAATCCGTTCGCTAGTGTGTGATCGAGTAGGAATGAACGTATGGCCCGATTTCTCTTATGTTCGATTGAGAACGGATCAAGACTTTGTGTATCCTTTAACAAGGATAATAGTCCTTCCTCTAATAAGAAATCTCCTTGATTCTTTAAACGTAATGTAGTTACTTCAGAATCTTCACCTGCTTTTATCACTTGTTCCCAATCTATGTGAAACGTAATATCCATCATCCCGGGAAATGCTAACGGATTGTTTTGTATTTGATGACGATAATAGCCCCTTATACTTCCTTCTTTTAAATGTGTAGTGTTCCACTCTTCCCCAATCAATCCATAATCAACAAAAAACAAGCAAGATTCTTTTTCTATCCATTCGTAAATGGTTTTTAGCCAATTAAGCATGGAAAAGGAAACTTCAAGTTCATTTGTTTTGTCTCTAAAAGAAAAGATTTCATCCAATTTCTTTTGTAATGATGAATTTTCCAGTTGCCGATAAACAAAACATAGATTTTCAGTGTTTTTGTGAAAAGAGACTCCTTTTTCATACCATTCTTCATTTTTTCGTTTAAAGATCCGAAGTGGAAACGCATCAAGAACTTCATTTGCAAATATAATTCCTTTGAATGATGGGTATCGCTGTATAAGTTCATCCAATGAACAAAGAATCGTAATTGGAAATCCAGCCAACTTCTTTTCCAATAAGCTTGCGTGATACGGACTCGGTTCTACAATGACATATGACACGTGTTCGATTGATCGTAAAGACCAACTCTCTTGAACTTGCCGAGCAAAATGACCGCTTCCTCCCCCAAACTCCACGACGATTGGATCGAGATTATTATCAGCGATCGTACGTACAAATAAATCTGCCCATACTTTAGCAAATACGTCTGAAACAAGGCTAGCTGTATAAAAATCCCCGTTTTTACCGATCTTCACGTTCTGTTTCATGTAATAACCCTCTATCGGATGATACAGGGCATGTCCCATGAACTCTTCCATTGTTATCCATTCATCTGTTTCTAATTTTTTTTGCAGGAAACTCGTGCGTAACACGATTAAAACCCGCTTAAAAATGGATTCGAATCCATTTCCATTCCCACTGTTGTTTCAGGGCCATGACCTGATAAAACGACCGTTTCTTCTGGCAGATTAAGCAGCTTTTCATGAATGCTATTGATCAAGACATCCTGATCCCCACCATGAAGATCTGTTCTTCCAATACTTCCTGCAAACAATGCATCACCTGAAAAAACAGCACCACTGCTTTTATGATAATACGAAACACTTCCCGGCGAATGACCTGGAGTCGTTAGTACCTCGAATGAAAAACTTCTGATCTTCAAGGTATTATCTTGATTCGTTAAAATGTGGCTTGCTGGCTTTGCTGTAATGCTCTGACCAAAATATTTTGATCCATTCTTTTTTATGTCACTCAACCAATCTGCTTCTTTTTTATGAACATACAACGGTATATTATATTTTTCACGGACGTCATCGACAGCCCCGATATGATCAAAATGAGCATGCGTTAATAAAACAGCTAAAGGTCTAACCTTTAATGACTCTAATGCTTGTATGATCCTTCTACCTTCACTTCCCGGATCGATGACTATAGCTTCGTTCTGATTGTTATAGATAATATATGTATTCTCTTGTACAGGTCCTACCGTTAACTTTTTCCACTTCATTGTTTATAGCCTCCAATTGCAAGTTATTACTTTCTATCTTACACTAAAACAAACATTATTTCGGAGGAAACACATGAAAGTATTTTTCGGATACGAAAATATGGATACGCCCGATCCTGTTTCTATGCATGATCAACATGAAGATCTGATCATTACTTCTCAAAAAGATGATGAACTTTTTGAGGCAATACCTCTCCTTTCAATCAAACCTTTAAGAACCACTCTTTTATTTGAGGATTATGGGTTTACATCTGACTCAAATCAAACGTATCTTTATCTTGATATGATAAGTATCTTTTATATCAAAGAAGGGGAAGAGCAAGAGAAGACAATGTTTTTATTTCAAACAGAAGAAGAATTAATTGCAGAAATCATACATAAAAACGATAGATTTTTTGTTGTTGGAAGCCAGCATGAACTCCTTGTAAAAAAGTGGGCTTCTGCCTATAAACTAACAATTGAGTTCATTTTGTTCCAAAGTGCACTCGACAAACCAGAATAAAACAAGTAAAATAATACAAGGTTATACCTGTGTGAAAGCGTTATACATAGGATTGGTATTACTCCAGAGCAAGGGGGCACAGAATAATGGGATTAGCCATTATATTCGGCTTAGTAGCTATTTTAGCTGCATTGGGATTATTGCGTTCGTTAAAAATTAAAAATTTAATGGCAGCAGGTTTTGCCTTTTTAACGTTTGCAGTTTTTGGCTGGTTTACAGTCATGACTGTTCTGGACGTTTTAGTAGGCAGCGGCGGCTCTACAGGCCATTAAAAAGCTAAAAAACCATCAGAATTCCCTTTCTGATGGTTTTTTCTTTCTTTTAAGCTTGTGCAGCCCCTCGTCCTGCCTTACATGTAAAGAGCGGCCAACAGGATCCCTCTTGTATCTTCATAGATCGTATCGAACTGTCGTAAAGGAAGTGGGTTAATCCCTATTCCGAGCTCGATGGTGAATCCGGGTTTCCTGTATTCCTGAATAAACCAATCTTTGTATCCTGCATAACTATCCACATATCTAATCGCTTTATACCCACTAACCCTCTCAAATTCACTTGCGATCTCTCCTGATATCGGCATAGGTTCTTCCCCTTCAAAACCCCAGTATAATTCTTTTCCCTGTGTATGAAGGGCTACCACTCGATCAAATTGATGCTTTTCAGTAACCTCTGCCATCACAATTGCTTCTGGTTCACTTAATGGAGCGGTACCAGGATAATCCCTTGGTGCAGGAGAAGTTGGTTTTCTCACTTGTTCAAGCTCCCATCTTGCAGGAAATTGATTATTAAGGTCTACCCCTCGAATATTCGCTTTCCACCCAGAGAAATCTTTGCTTCCTTTATTTAATTTTAAAACAACCTCTTTCCATTCTGAGTTCTCAGGGAGACCATTCAAAACGAGGTCGACTCCATCTGGATCGACCATAGGAACCGCGTAAAGTGTAGTATCTCGATATAAGTCCATAGCTTTGTATCCATTCAATACTTTATCTGTTGATAGTGCAGCTGCATATTCATTAATAAACCTCATCAGAACTCCGGAAGTAATCCATTCGTTTCCATGAAACGAACCGTTAATATGCACTTTCTTTTTTCCATTTCCTATTACAAGCATCTCTATCGGTTTATCGAGAACAGATTTACCAATCTCCTGTTTTTTTATGAATGGATAAACGTTAAGAAGTTTACTTATATCATGATTTAGTGCAGCTGTATTGTATTTCCTCTGACATTTTATAGATGGATACGGCAGCACTCTCGGAATATTGATGATGTCCTTCGTAAATATTTCCTTCGGTTTCACAGTTGGATTAACTAAATATAATGCATCCAGAGGAATATCATATTTATCTGCTATTGAAAAAAAAGTGTCACCATTTTTAATCTTATATTTTTCTAAGAACATTCCAGGGATCTCTATACTCTCCCCTGCGATCATGCTTGCTGCTGTTACGTTAGGATTAGAGTCTTTAATCAACACGTAAGGGATAGATAATAGACGTGAATAATACCAGAATGAATCGCCGTTACGCATGACAATTTCCAAACAGAGCCCTCCCTTTAAACCTTCCTCTTAAAGATGTATGTTCGCACAAAGCAGTTATGCAATAAAAAAGCACTCAACCGAAGTTGAGTGCTTCTAAATCTTTATTGTTTTTGCTTTTCTTCTTGTTTAACAGCTTTATCTTTTGCTTTATCTTTATCGTAGAACCTTAATAGATCTCCATAAATGATACGGTCTGACATATCAAGTTCAGTCTTAGCGCGTTCACTGTATGGCTCACAAGCATTGTTTTCACCTTCAACAGGTTCTCCTGTTGCTTTGTCATAACACTTACCATCAGTGAACACATTATCTTTAGTGATATAAGAATTGTCACGAAGGACAGCGAAATCTTCTCTGTCTTTAGAGAATAAATCTGAACCTAGCTGAATGTCACCTTTCGTATCAATTCCTAACAAGTGAAGGATCGTTGGTTTAAGGTCGATCTGTCCTCCAACTGTATCCATTGTTTTTCCTTTTTCACCTGGCATATGAACGATTAAAGGTACTTTTTGCAATTGAGTAGATTCAAAAGGAGTAATTTCTTTTCCTAAGAATTGACCCATTGCATCATTATGGTTTTCAGATATACCATAATGATCGCCATACATGATAAAGATCGAATCTTCATAAAGACCAGCTTCTTTAACATCAGCGAAGAATTCTTTTAAAGCTTCGTCTGTATAACGGACAGTTGTAAAGTAACGGTTAACTGTTCCATCGCTAGACGTCCACTCTGGAATCATTTCATCTTCCTCTTCTAATGTGAACGGGAAGTGGTTTGTTAACGTAATATATTTCGTATAGAACGGTTTGTTCATCGCTTGCATCTCTTTAAGGTGTGGAATGGATTGTTTAAAGAAATCTTTATCCTTTAACCCCCACCCGATTGAGTTCTCAGGAGTTACCTCGAAATCTTTTAATGAGTAATAACGGTCGTAACCGAAATTATCATACATGATATCACGGTTCCAGAAACTTTTGTTGTTAGCATGCTGTACGGATGAATAGTAACCTTGCTCTTTTAAAATTTCTGGTGTTGCATTGTATTGGTTCTGAGAATGAGTAAAGAAAACTGCTCCACTTGGTAGTGGATATAAAGAGTTATCTAATAAAAACTCTGAGTCAGACGTTTTACCTTGCCCTGTTTGGTGATAGAAGTTCGGGAAGTAATAACTGTCTTTGATCAGATCATTCATAAATGGTGTAATCTCTTTACCGTTAACAGACTCATTAATGACAAAGTTCTGTGTTGATTCAACTGAAATGACAAAAACGTTCTTGCCTTTCGCTTTACCAAACATCTCAGGGTTTGGTTCTTTGTAATTTGCACGCGAATAGTTCTCGATATCTGTAATTTCACTTCCATCAGCAAATGCACGCTGTGCTTTTGCTTTAGATTGGATGATGGAATCGTAGATATGGTAGTTATATGAACCAATGTTTTTAATCAACATTTCACGGTCAAAAGTACGTGTTAACAATTGCGGTCTTTCCGTCTCTGCTATACCAACGTTCACGATAAATAATACGATTGCCGCTGCAAAAGTAATCGTGATCTGCTTGCGTGAAGCACGTGCAGGTCGGTAATCAGCTCGTCTCATGAAATAAGCCAAAATAACGATGTCAATGAATACCAATAAATCAGTAGGTTGTATCAATTCAAATACACTATTACCTAAGTCTCCCATGTTGCTCGTTTGGAATAAGACTGGAATGGTGATAAAGTCATTAAAGAAACGATAGAACACCATATTGGCATACATCACAAAACTCATGATCGCACTGACTGCAACAATCATTCTTCTGTGTGTTCTTCCTTTAAAGTAAAGCGTTATACCTAAGAAAAGAACAATAGAACTGATCGGGTTAATAAAAAGAATTAACTCTTGAACTTTGTTGTCCATTGGCAGTTCAAATGCGGTTTTATAAATGATAAATGTTTTAATCCATAATAAAGCAATTGCGATAAAGAAAAATCTATATTCAGCAAAAGCTTGTTTCATTTTTTCTTTCATATGTTCTCTGACCTCCTCAATCAAAAAGAACTCTCGTTTTCATTTTTCCCTATTAACTATCTCTCTTTGCATCCGGTACGCATTGATCTTAAGAATGTAAATTCATCTTTTACAAATTTACAAAACCTTAATCAAAGGATTACATAAAGAGTATATTAAATGGTTTCACACAAGAATTCAATACCCTAACGTACTATTTCAAGATTCTGACAAATAGGACAACAAAACTATATTAGTTTTACCCCTTTTTTAAATCCATAAACCATTAGACGAACTTGACTCAAAAAAGTTTCAAAAAAATGAAAACGAACCGCGGTGAAGCGGTTCGCTGTTTAAACAACTTTTTTAATATTTTCCTATGTTAGCCGTTGAACTGATTTCTTTTACAAAGGACTGTATAGAAAAAATTTCCTTCTATTTACCTACAAGCCCTCCATTTAAAATCCAAATTTAATTAACTGCCATTTACACAAGGATTAATTAGCGATTATGTTTAGCTAACCAAGCTCCTCCGATTACACCAGCATCGTTGCCTAGTGTAGCCACTTTCATTTCAGCGCCCTCTCTAACTCTCTTGAGTGCAAAATGATTAAATTTCTGCTCTAAACGCTCCATTAAAGTATGACCTGCTTTAGAGACTCCTCCACCAATAACGATCTTACCTGGGTTAATGCTGTTTGCAAGGTTTGCTATCACTAATCCTAAATGAAATGTCACTTCTTCCAACGTGTCGATCGCTACTTGATCTCCCTTTTCAGCAGCTGCTACAACATCTTTAGCTTTTATATCACCCTTTTGCTCTAATAATGTATGAAGAGAGGAAGAGGTGTCTTGAAGAGCTTTTTCTTTGGATATGCGTGAGATACCTGTTGCTGAAGCTATCGTTTCTATGCAGCCCGTACGACCGCAGTTACATGGTGCTCCACCATTTGGTATAGCGGTTATATGCCCAATCTCACCAGCCATACCATTTGTTCCGTGCATAATATGTCCGTTTACGATAATTCCGCCGCCGACTCCAGTACCTAATGTAACCATCAGTAAGTTGCCTTCACCATCACCTGCACCACGCCACATTTCTCCGATTGCAGCGATGTTAGCGTCATTATCTACGATGACAGAAAGGCCTGTCGCATTTTCTAGCTCTTCTTTTAACGGATAATCTCTCCACCCGATATTTACGGCATGGAAGATGAATCCTGTTTTCATATCAATGAAACCAGGAGCCCCCATACCAATCGCCTCAAGCTTTTCTTTTGGTTGTGATAAGTCTTTTAGCTTTAGATGGATGGATTCAGTAATATCTGTGACGATATGCTTTCCATCTTCACTAATATTTGTAGGGATTTCCCACTTCTCTACAATATGACCGTCTAACGTTACAAAAGCGATTTTGATTGTCGTTCCACCTAAATCAACACCAACTAGCCATTTCTCCATCTTGTCTCATCCTCTATTGTAATTTATTGTGTGCTGCTCGAATAATGATGATCGCATGCTTGAATTCGTTTACATCAATGAGTTTTTGTTCGTAGAGTTCTCTGACTTCTTCTTGGATCAATTCTAAATCAGCTATCTTGTTTCCTGTATATATGAAGGTTCCAAACCTTTTTAATAGCTGTTGAACATCATACATTGTTTTCATTATTATCACCTTTGTCATTATAACAAATAGTATAAGGAAAAATGCAAGCCTTTGCACAGAATTTATATACAAAAAAACAGCTGTACATGGCAGCTGTCTTTTTAATATCCATTAACGATCAGGATCTTTCGGATGTAATACGATTGGTCTTCTGTTCTTTAAAGGCATAGGAATCCTTAAGATCACATCTCGGATGGCTTTTGGGTTAAAAGGAATGAACGGCCAGAGATAAGGGATGTGAAAGGACTTAAACGATACAAAGAACAATACGGCTAATGTAAAGCCTATAATATATCCTGGTACACCTAACAATGCGGTTAATCCTAATAGAGAGAGTCTTAATAAACGATTTGCTAAGCTGAGCTCATACGTTGGAGTAGCAAATGTCCCTATTGCAGCTATTGCGATATAGAGAACTACTTCATTTACAAATAGACCTGCTTCAATCGCTACTTGTCCAACTACAATAGCTGAGACCAATCCTAGACCAGTCGATACAGATGTCGGTGTATGAATGGTAGCCATCCTGAGCATATCCATACCCAATTCGATGATCACAAACTGCAAGAATAAGGGAACAACCCCAATCTCTTCAGGACCTATAAATGATAAATTTACAGGTAGTAGTTCTTTATGCACAGAAAACAAATACCACAATGGCAATAAAAAGATCGATATCCACACAGCTAAAAATCGAACAAACCTTAAATATGCACCAACGACTGGTTTCTGCCTGTATTCTTCTGCATGCTGCAGATGATGCCAGAATGTTGTTGGGGTGATCAAGACAGAAGGAGAGCCATCTACATAAACCAAAACATGTCCTTCAAATAAGTGGACCGCAGCAGTATCAGGTCGTTCTGTATACCTCACTAACGGATATGGATTGAGGTGACGGCCACAAATAAATTCTTCAACTGTTTTCTCACTCATCGGAAGTCCATCCGTATCAATTTTTTTCAATGAGTCTTTAATACGTTCAACGATATGGGGATCTGCAATATCATCTATATATGAAATACATACATCTGTCTTCGATCGCCTGCCTATACTCATGTACTCCATGCGGAGTGAACGATCACGAACTCTTCTTCTCGTAAGTGCGGTATTGAATACGATCGTTTCAACAAAACCATCTCTTGCCCCTCTAACAACGCGCTCAACATCCGGTTCTTCAGGTCCTCTAACCGGGTATGTTCTAGCATCAATTTGAAGGATTTCCGAAACACCTTCAACGATAAGAACTGTGGGTCCACTTAATACCCAATCGATTCCTTGATTCAGATCATCTGACGTTGAGATTTCTATATAAGGCAGATACGTCTTCATCAGCTTTACAAGTGGATCCGGATCTAATTGACCAGGCTCGAGATCAGCAAGCAGCTTCATTAAATAATGAAGAATATCATCTTTAACGAATCCATCAACCATAAATAAGGCCATTCTTCTTCCGGCATATTCTAAGTCAAGATGAATACAATCAAAACTTATGTCAACGCCTAGTTGATTTTTCATATACTGAACGTTTTCATCAAAACTAGGTGAAAGAGGTTGTTTTTTTGGCAGATATGACATTTTTTTTCATCACTCCTCTGCCTATCATCTTTCACTTTATTTTTCTGTTTCATACCTTGGTCAACAACGATTACTCTAAACTTCTTCATAACTTCATTTCAGTGGCAATGAGTAGATTTAAAAAGAAAAACCCTTAGCTAAGGCTAAGGGTTTGCAGACTAAACTAGAGGCGACTTCAAATATGCGTGAATAAGCTCTGCTGTATTTTTTAATGACTTGATATGTGTACGCTCAAAAGCATGAGATGCATCAATCCCAGGGCCGATAAGACCATGCACAATATCGGCGCCAGCACGAATGGCTGCTGTTGCATCTGAACCATAATAAGGATAGATATCAACTTTATATCCGATATCATGTTTTTCTGCTAAATCTACAAGATGTTTTCTTAACCCATGATGGTAAGGTCCCCCAGAGTCTTTTGCACAGATACTTACGGTAAATTCATCTGTTGCCTGACCGTCACCGATCGCACCCATGTCTACCGCTAAATACTCGACTGTATCAGTTGGAATGTTCGAATTACCACCATATCCGATCTCTTCATTGTTACTGATCAAAAAATGGGTCGTGTAAGGCAGCTTAATGGAATTGACCTTGATCTGTTTGATTACATACATCAAGATCGCAACACTCGCTTTATCATCTAGATGACGAGACTTCACAAATCCACTATCCAATTGTTCGAATCTAGGCTGGAAAGATACAAAATCTCCTACTGAGATTCCCGCTTCTTCAACATCTTTCTTAGAATGAAACTCCTCATCTACTCGAACGACCATGTTCTTCTCATCCCGTTTTAATTCGTTCATTCCTTTATATACGTGTGCGGCTGTCTGATGCATCATAATCGTGCCGCTAAACGTTTTTCCTGAGTTTGTATGTATAGAGCAATATTCACCTTCAATGGTATTCCAATAAAATCCTCCGATTAGGTCTAATTTTAGACGCCCATCGCTTTTAATCTCTTTCACCATAGCACCCAAAGTATCTACATGTGCGGTCAACAGGCGGTGTTTTGAATCATCCTCACCTCGAATGGTAGCAATCACAGCACCTTTGTTCGTTGTTTTAAATGACACCTGATTTTTTTCTAAGAATGATTTCATAAAATCGATTGCAGCTTCTGTATTCCCAGACGGGCTTGGGATATGTACAAGTTCTTTAATGTAACTCACGATCTCATTTGTTTGTATTTCCATGACTCTAACCCCTCTCGTTTAACCCCTTCATACTTTTCTTGAACTCGAGCCTTCTAAATTGGACAGGATTGCATAAAATTTAGGAACAAGTTGTCCGAAAGGGAGGCTGATTTGTATGAAGTGGAGAATTTCAATTTATCTGTTAATTATTATACTTGTAATAGGTATCATCTACCAGCCGTTTGTAAAAAAAGAAGCACGTGAAAGCATTACATTCTTTCCGATAGATAACGCTTTTTCTTTTAAGGAAGCAGACTCGGAGCTTTCATTCGTTAGAGGAACCACTTCAAACTATGACTTGCTTTGGAAGGTAAACTCGGAGACTTCTGAACGTGTTTATCTGAGGCAAGATATTGCAATGATTTTCGAGAACGGAAGACTTAACAACAAGATGACAGAATGGAAAACATCTGCTTCAAAGATTGACCTTGAAAAAGACATTATAAGTTCGATACCGGGGCTATGGGAAGCCATCTCCTTTCATCAAGGTGAAATACATCTTAGTGAAGAGAAATACCGTTCTGTACAGAGAATGAGTAAGGATTATTTATATGCAGCAAAACTAGATCAATCGTTCTCAAGTTTTCAAGTCCCTAAGGATACCACTGAGCGGAAAGCTAAAAATGAACTCGATGAAAAAACAAATAAATTTCTGCAGCAAACACTCACACAAACTACAAACTTCTATCAGATTGATATCAACGAATATAGCGTGATCTCATTAGTATCGTTAACAGATTATAACAGCAAACCACTACCTGGGTTCTCTCCATCCAAAAGTCAGGAGATTATAGGGAAGCTTTGGGAAGGATTATATAAAAATTACTTTTTAGGCATTACTACAAAAAATGGACAAAGAGTAAGTCCGATCGGAAGTTCGATGCCTTTCATCTTAATCAGTAAAGATAAAAAATATTTATTTGTTTTATTTCAGACAACTAACGGAGAGAACATCCAGCTGATTCAATATATCTCATGATGACTTCTATTAATTCACAGCTAGAGTAACAGTTATGATGAGGATTACTCTCATTCGTAATAGTAAATTTCAACGGATTCCACCATATAGCAGTCCACTCAGCTTGAATGGCTGGAACCATATCTAATGAATAAGAATCACCAACATAGTATAAGGCGCTTGCTTCCGTTTTCTTCTTTACAAGATGGAAAATCTCAGGACTAGGTTTAGCCACTTTTATTTCCGATGAAATATAGATGTGTTTTTCGGGAATATCAAGTTGCAGTTGCTTTATTTTGTTTCTTTGAACGAAAGCACTTCCGTTAGAGATGATTCCGTACGTGATTTTATAACGAGTTAAGACTTTGAAAATATCCTTTATCCATGAATAAGGTTCTACAAATAAATGTACATTCTTTTCAAACAGCTGTTGAAATTGCTGTATTTCTTTCTTACTAAAATTTCTTAACCCTGCTGCACGTAATGAAGATAATAGGCGTTTACTTTGATATTCTTCTCGAGTGATCCATTCTTTTTCATACGCCTCCCAATAAAAATCACAAAAAGTCTTATAACAAGTGAACCATTTTTCTTCTAACTTCTTATCTGCGTTATCCACAGAAGTAATGCTACGAAATGCAAATAAAGAAGCCTTCTTAAAGGAGGCTTCATAATCGAACAGCGTATTGTCTAAATCAAAGAAGAATGCTGCTTTTTCCGATTGCATGGTCAAATGATTTCATCCATCATTTTAGATCGCAACCCTGGAAATGACATAGCACTGCCAACTAAGAAACGACGAATAAACGGATTACCAAGAGCGCTATTCATCAAACGGTATCTCATTCTGTAACCGAGTACAATAGCAAGGAATATCAAAAAGCTTTTAATCACAAATCCTTTCATGTGAAAACCTCCTTGCTACTACTTTCTGTTTGGAATGCACTTTTTATTCGTCCCCTAGATTTAAAAGATCTTCTTTCGTATTAACATTCTTGAAAAAGCATGCTTCTTCTTCTTGTACTTCTATATATTTTGTGTGTTTACGGTCTAATAAGGATAAAACCTTTAAGTTTTCCTTCATTAAGTTCTCTTTCATTTGATGAAGACATGATCTCTTGTATACGCCGTTAAGTGGAAACACTTTTCCGTTCAAAACCGGGATGATGCAATCATACTCCGGATGCTCAGTAGCAAATTCCATCCATTTTCCATACATATCGCTGCTCATTCTAGGCATGTCGCAAGGGGTAACCAAATAATAATCTCCCTTTCTTTTCATCATCGCACTGTATATTCCCGCTAAAGGACCTTTTCCTTTAAAAGATTCAACATCGGCAATTAGTTCTGTGGCATAAGGATGGCAGTGCTCTAACTTCTCTATCCATTCTTCACGAACAACAGCTACGAGCTCATCTGAATGTGGAGCGATTGCATTCATCGCTTTTTCAAAAAAAGTGGTAACTCCCCATTTAGCGAACAATTTTGGACTACCAAACCTTCTAGATTCACCGCCTGCAAGAACAACCCCTATAACTTTCAACTTAGGAACCATATGTATAAACCTCCCGCAATCAGACCTCCAATAATCGTAGAGGAAAAATTCACAAGATTGTTTGTAAAAAAGGCATATCCAAATACTTTTACCGTCTTGGCACCACAATGAGCGCTGCTTTCGGTTTCTCTTTTACAAATGGAACAAACATACTTTTGTTCAAACCAAGCCCCGAAAAGGGTATCTGCTACGTTTCCTAAAAATCCAGAAATCGCAATACACATCAGGATCGTAATCGATGTGTCGTAAAGAAAATAAAAGCTAAAGCCAATTAATAATGCTCCTGTCGCTGCTGCAATTGTACCTAGACTTGATACTGCACCTGATAAACCAGGTTCAACCTTTTTCCATTCTTTAATATGAAACGGTCTTCGCTTCGATAGGACACCTATCTCTGAAGCCCATGTATCTGCTGTAGCTGTCGCAAAGGTAGCCGCAAACACAATATGCCATAACGGATCTGAAAGCGTCAGTTGACCTATTGCTGCAAGTAGAGCTGCTCCACCATTAGCAAGTACTTGCCAAGCAGACCTTCCCTTTTTGTCTTCGATGTGTAATGCGTCTTGATCCTGTTTTTTGTCTTTCTTCCATTTCGTTAAAAGTGTAGAAGTTATGAAAAAGAGACCGAGTATAATCAAACCTTGCCATCCAAAAGCCTTATTGATAATTACTCCCAATATAAACGCTGTTAAACTGCCTGCAATCGTTAGCCATTTGAATAAAGCTGACATGATGGAAAGAAGAGCGATACCTACTAGTATGATCATCATCTACCGAAATCGACCATCTTCCGTAATAACCGTATCCACAGGGATATCATAGTTTTCATGTGGAAGAGAATTCGTAGTCTGTAAGGTGTAAGCAATTGAAAGTTTAGAACCATCATAAGATTGTAAGTAGCGATCGAAATATCCGCCACCGTAACCAATTCTGTACCCTTCTCTATCAAATACAAGACCTGGCACGATGATCATGTTCAGTTGAGACGGCACTATGCACGGAGTAACATCTACTTTAGGTTCGTATAGATCCATATATACATTTTCTAGTTCTTCATATGAACGTATCTCTCTGAACTCCATCTGTTTATGTTTAGAGTAGCACTTAGGGACGCCGACAATCTTTCCTTCAGTCCATGCTTGGTTTATGATGTAAGACGTATCAAGCTCAAATGTTCTAGAAACGGTGATACCGATACAATTTGCCTTCTGCCATTCGTCCGTTTGAAATAAAAGATTAGATATCGCTTCGCTTTTTACTTTTCTTTCTTCTTTTCCCATTAACAGCAATAATTGTTTTAACTTCTTTCGCCATTGTGATTTATCCATATATTAAACACCTCTATAACGTGATGTATTTATCTTATCATGAGTCTGATTGCATGAAAAAACGCCTGATCCCTCATTTGCATGGGTCTCAGGCGCTTCTACGTGAAATTACTTTGTTTCACGGTGAACTGTGTATTTCTTTAAACGCGGGCTGTATTTTTTAAGCTCTAAACGGTCTGGATTCGTACGCTTGTTTTTTGTAGTGATGTAGTTACGATCACCAGTTTCAGTACAAGCTAAAGTAATGTTTACACGCATTGTTGTTTCCCTCCACATCTTTACCAAAGTACATTTTCATGGTTACTAACAGTCATATTCTCTATTAAACCATACCATAACATGATAACAAATTCTTTTCTAACGAGCAAGTGAGTTTTGTGAAAGTTTCTCATAGACTTTGGTATATTCTTTGAGAACATCTATAAATGTAGCATGCGACCATGTGAGAGGAGCCACTGACAAAGCCTCTCCAGTAAACGGATGCAGTTGTTCAGGTAAGACACCTGTAGAAAAACTATGTTCGTGAACCCAACGTAAAATTTCATGAGGACGTTCTAGGTCTTGAAGTGATTTCGCACATTGAACATGCCATTTTGCTAGCCATAGCGTACAGATCAACCATGGATTCCCAGGCGCTCTTGTCATATCGTGTGTTTGCTGAAAGTAATAGTCATTGGTGTATCTCGCAATTCCGCCTACACCTGACTTAATGCTTAACTCTTCATTCATCTGCTGCATCGTTCGGACGATTCGTTCATCATCGGCAGGATATACACCGAACGCAAAGAGAGCATACATGCTAGATTCCATCGTGAAATCTTTTTTATAGGCGTTATCATCCAACAGATAGATACCTCTTAAAAACCTTCCTGAACTCTCATCATACAAATGCTTTTCCATTCCAGCTTTTATTCGGTCTGCACCCTTCTTATACCTCTCCGCTCGGTCATCTTCACCGAATAGCGTCGCAAAAGAATAAGCAGCCATAAGACCCCCATATACAGAGCTTGCTGTAAAGGTAAAGATCCCTCTTCTTTCTTCCCAAAGATCATAAGAAGGCAACGGAAGGTCAAGCTCTTCTTGCATATATTGAAGCAAAAATCTCGCACTCGGACGGACTAATGACCGATAGAGAGATTGAGCAAACTCAATATCTCCTGTTTCTTTATAATGTTCCCAAAATGCCCACAGTACGAGCGCTGTTTCATCTTCTTGAATCGGCAACTGACTCGACCCTTCTTTATCGATCATTGGATGCCAAGATGATCCGATCGAACCGTCGGGGTTATATTTATGATGAAGATATCCTTCTTTTGTTAAAACATCTGCACATCTGCGATAGAAGTTCTTCACCATTCCATGAAAACCCGCTTTTGCGACAGCGGCTGCTATCAGTGCCCCGTCTCTCGGCCACATGTAACTATAATGGTCGCGGTTATAATGCTGAATATCAGAATCATTGGCCGCTATGATATAACCATTCTCATTGGTTTGTGTCCGAATGATCAGTAAGCTTCTGTTATATAGATCAAGAAGTTCATCAGAGAGGTTGCACGGATTGATCTTTGTTTTATTTACCCATCTCCTCCAATACACATCGATCTTATCTAAAGTTAAAGATGGACCGATCTCCATGAGGTAATCGTAGAGTGAAAACACTTCCTCTCTACTTTTCCCAACGGTTAGAGCATAGTGCACGTCTCCTTTTCCGTGTGGTGGAACAATGCCTTGTACGGAAAACGTACTATCCACTGATCCTTGCGCGATCGGGTTTACATGAAGGTGACCATCTTCTGCATCTCTCCATGTTCCTTCAGCACTTAAAAAACGTTTGACCCCTGTTGTGTACTGGTCGATCCCCTTCTGATCGAATGAACCTGCAAACAAAAAGTAACGATTCTTCTTATAGTGGATGATCACAGATTTTTCAGGATCAAAGTAAGCTGTGTCTCCCACTTCATTCTCATAGATAGTTAGATCTTGGTGGAAGAAAAGTTTGATCCTTTTTTCTTCATTTGATTCGTTTAAAACGGTGATTCTCCGCATGAACATATTCTCTCTTTGATGCACGGCATCTTCAATCTTGAGCGTTATGCCTTCTTTTGCGTTCTTTGCGTACGATAGTGTAACGAGCGAGTCTAAATGATAACCGGGCTCGATCACCCATTCTTTTGAGGAAAGCCAAGAAAAGGAGCCATTGATACTGGCTCCTAGACGGTTAACATGCCCCTGTACATGATTTTGCTGACCGACGTAAGGAAAATAGATGTCTCTGATCTGCAAAGATTCATCTAAATTGATCAATAATTTTCCGTTTCCTAAAACCAAATGTCTTGGCATCTGTTACACCTGCTGATACAACTGTATTTTTTCAATATATTGCGATGCCGCTTGTTTCGCTTGTTCAGGATCCGTATTCTGAGAATACACTGTGAAAACAGGCTGCTCTACGTCTGGAAGGATAAGCGTCCAGCCACCTTCAGGATGGAAAACCTTAATACCATCAAGCAATTCCACATTGTTATCACGGATATCTTCCATCAGCCTGCGCATCACGCGGCCTTTCTTATCTTTTGGACAAGGTACATATTCTCGTAGCATATGAACATCTGGAAGCATCTTTACGAGTTCAGATAATGTGATCTTCTGCATCGCCATGATCTCTAAAATATGAACAAATGCGTATTGAGCATCGTATTGGTAATTAAGGACCCCATCCCCTACTTCCATGATAGAACGTGGGTTAGCTTTCGTTCTGATCAACTTTCCTTTTAAACGTTCGGCGATGGAATCTAGCGCAGATGATCCATACACAGGAATAGCCATCTCTTTTTGCTTACCTTGAGAAAATGCTGTGAAAACATAGAGAGCAAGCATGGTCTCTTCATCTAACACTTCACCAGTCTCCGTAATGAGACGCAATGTTTCACCCGCTTCTCCGATCAAAACTCCGATATTGGCATTTGTTACTCTTACAAAAGATGCCATTTCCTCTGGTTTCGTTTGATATGGCGCGGTAAGGATCTCACAGTTCAATCGATTATAAAGGTTAGGAATAAAGTTCAGATAAGGCTGGTGGTTGTAATTCACCACAACTCTAAACTTTGCTTCTTGAATACCCTTTTCTTGTATTTCTTCTAAAAGCGCGGAAATATAATCTTCATGTTTGTTCGCCTGTACAGCACCTTTTCCAATACGATCAAATGATGCACGTCTATAATCTTCCTGCCAATATGCATTCTCGATCTTTCTTTCAAGATCTGAATGTATCGGAAGTCCTTTTTTATCATAGAATTCGATCATCAGTTGTTTCTCTCCCGTAGGATTAGAGAACCTTACGTAAACACCGCCTTCTAAGCGTTCTTCTTCGATAGAGAAACGGACAACTGGTGCGACAGTAGGACTAATATCAAGCGTGTGCACCCCGGAAGAATGAAGTCCTTGTATAAAAGATTGTTTAATCATAACTGAAAAGTCATGCGAATCACTTGCGATGATGATCTGTGATCCATAAGGAAGAACAGCTCCATAAGCTGATGCCAGTCTTGCGATATAATCTGGTGTGATCTCCACGTTAGCGATCCCAGAAACTCCTCTAGATCCAAACAAAGATTTTGTAGCTTTTTTACCCCATACGATCGAGGTGTGAACAAGCGCTTCTTCAAAGATCTCTTTTTCTGGCCAGATCTTAACATCTGGCTTTAGCGTCGCATTTTTACCTATCGTACAATGGTTACCTACTACAGCATGTTCAAAGATAGACGCGTCTTTCTCCACTTTCGTACCGTTCGCGATAGTTGCTCCTCTTAATTCACACTGATCTCCTACAAAAACATCGTTCCATAACACCGTTTTCTTTAAAGAACTTCCTGAGCTTACTACGCTATTCTTTCCAACAACTGATAGCTTTCCGATATGAGAGCCCTTCCTGATCACGGCTCCATCTGCAATGCTGACAGGAGCCTCGATCACAGCTCCATCTTCAATAAAAACATTCTCACCAATCCAGACACCTGGCTCTTTTTCTTCTCCCGCAAAAGGAAGATCCACCAAGCCGTTCAACATATCGTAATGGGATTGGCGATACTGCTGAAGGCTTCCAATATCAGACCAATATCCCTCCGCTTGATAACCAAACAAATTTTTATCTTCTTTCATTAATAGCGGAAACAAATCCTTGCTAAAATCTACCGGAACATCTTTCTCGATAAAATTAAATACTTCTGGTTCAAGTACATAGATACCCGTATTCACAGTATCACTAAAAACTTCATTCCAGCTTGGCTTTTCAAGAAATCGAATGATCTTTCCTTCTTGATTGGTCATGATCACACCATATTCTAATGGTGAATCAACTTGCTTCATGAAGATCGTTGCGAGTGAATCGTTATCTTCATGAAATTGGATACCTTTTTCAAGGTTAAAGTCCGTTAACGCATCGCCGGAGATCACGATAAAACGCTCATCAAGAAATTCTTCAGCATTTTTAATGGACCCAGCAGTTCCTAATGGAGAATCTTCAACAAAATAATGAAGGTTCACACCAAAATCACGACCATCACCAAAATAGTTTTTGATTGCGTCTGGTAAGTAATGAACGGTAACGGCGATATCTGTAATCCCAAATTTCTTAAGAAGTTCGATCCCATACTCCATTACGGGTTTGTGAAGCATCGGCACCATTGGTTTTGGCATATTGCATGTAAGAGGTCTTAAACGTGTCCCTTTTCCACCAGCCATAATTACACCCTTCATTAAACGATACCTCCCACTTTTGATGTTTGATTTTGTTTAGTCATATAGAGTTCTGCAGTCTTTTCAGCAATTGAATCCCAGCTGAAAACGGTTCTAGCTATTTCCTCTCCATTCTTAGCGATGTCTTGGCAGCGTTCACGGTTTCTTATGATATATTCTATAGCCCACACAATACTCTCTGGATCGTTAGGATATACTTTTAACCCTGTCTTTTCATGATCAATAATTTCTCTTAAACCTCCCGTATCAGAAACGATAGTCAGCTTCCCTGCAGCCATCCCTTCGAGCGCAACAATACCGAACGGTTCATAATGACTCGGGAAAAGAGCGGCATCAGCTTTTGCAAAATATTCATTTCTTTCCTCATCGCTTACGAATCCTGCTAGATGTACATAGTCTTCTAAGCTCTTCTGCCTGATCATTTCTTTTAGTTCATCCATTAAAGGACCTTTTCCAGCTATTACAAATTTGATGTGTTTGCCAGAATTCCTTAGTATATCTGCCGCTTCGATAATCGTTTGGAACCCTTTTTCTTTTACAAGCCTGCCAACCGAGAAAAGAAGAAGTTCATGGTCGTCGTGATTCCTTTCAATAGAAGGACTAGATTTAAAAGTGATCTGATCTGGATCTATACCGTTTGGCAGTATGGTTACCTTCTGTTCCGGTATGCTAAAAACCCCTGTTAACTCATTTTTCATATAGTCACTGCAGACGATCAAATGATCAGATCCATCCATAAGCTCCCATTCCTTCTGATTGATCTCGTATTGGAGGGGAGAAGTTATCCCGTTGTTCCTGCCATGTTCTGTTGCATGAATGGTAGTGATCAAAGGAATGTTCAGTTCTTTTTTAATGGCTAGTGCCGAAACTGAAACGAGCCAATCATGTGCATGAATGCAATCAAAGTCAATCTTATTTGCGAGAGCCAGCGCTTGTTCAGTGATGGCCATGTTCAAACTTCCTGTCCAATGGAAAAACGACTCAAAATTCGGCTGCTTCCCAGCAACTCGGTATACATGTACACCATTATTCACCTCGTGTTCGGGATATCCCGGAACAGAAGAGGTAATAACATATACCTCTGATCCTTGCTCGACCAATTTTCTTGATAGATCAAATACATGCCTTGCTAATCCACCTACTACCATAGGAGGGAATTCCCATGAAAGTATTAATATTTTCTTCTTGTCAGCTTTTCGTTCGCTATAGTGGGACGCCACGTACTCATCATGTTTATTCTTAAAAAAGTGCCACAAATCGTTTGTAAGCATGAAGGGGTATTGGTTTTCAAACTCTGCTATTTCATTTGGATGATATGTTTTATTTTCAATCGATCGATCTAGTTCATGAAACCTCTCGATATGCTCTTGAAACCTTGACTTTGCATATTCTGCAGCACTGTTACCTTCAATGATAAATGCCCAGTCAGAGCTTGCAGCTAGCATCCATTCACGAACCATCTGATCTGCATATCGTTCAACAACGATGTTTGGTTCATCATGTGAAAGACGTGCCGCGAGCTGGACCAGCTTTCTTTCACAATGATGCAGATGTCTATACATCCAAGCATTTGATTCGTTCAGCCATACTTCACCTGTTTGGTTTCTGCCCCATGTTGAAAAGCATGGTCTTACAGTCTCTAAATCTTGATAATGTCTTGTTATAAATTCTTGAGGTGTGATCCACGTGATGTTTTGTTCTGTTGAAACTTTCATGGATTGAAGTAAAAATTCTGGTCCTTCAAACCACCAATGTCCAAATAGCTCTGCATCAAATGGTGCAGTTATTAGTTGAGGAGGGTAAGATTGTTCGTTGGTATGTAGATATTCTGTAATGCGATGACAAAAATCATAAGCATGACTCTGCACTTTATTTAATGCCCATTCTCTTTGGTACCAGTCTTTGTTCTCCGTTTTCCCAGTTATTCTCCAATACTTTAAACCCGTATCGACTCGAATTCCTTCAGGATGGATGAAGCTCTTTATATATTCATTGTCCCTCTCATAGGCGACGTCTCGATAAAACTCTCGATAATCAAAATCGCCTGGATAGCCGACAGAAGAATTCCAAATTGTTTCAGAGATACATTGGTTTCGCGAGAACAATGCCACCCCATGCGGAGAGTAAACAGGAGCTCCGATACCTTTAGATGGAACGGGCTTACTTCTGAGTAGAGTTTCTTCATCTACAAAAGTAAATTGAATACCTGCATCTGCTAACGCGATATCTACTCCGGGAGAGTAAGCACATTCTGGCAGCCAAAACCCTTTAGGCTTTTCACCAAAATACTTTTCAAAGGTTTGAACGCCTGCAAAGATTTGAGCTTTAACTCCTTGTTCAGTTTGAACATAGGGAAGGAATGCGTGGGTTGCAGAGGAAGTGATGCAATTAACCTTCCCAAGTTTCATATAGCGTTTAAAAGCATCTGTCACTTTACAATCGAATTCTTGATACGTTTCCATGATTCTTTTATATCGTTCTTCGTAAAACCCGATAATCTTTTCTTCTTCCGTATTTGAAGAATGTTTTTTTTCTTTTTTAACAAGTTTTATCGTAAGGTCTAAATGTTCTAAATAACGTTTTTGAATGACTGGATCGTTTAATAACTCCAACAAAGGCGGTGAGAACGATAAGGTCCAAGACAAGGCTTCAGGCTGATCTTCGAGTACCCATAACAACGGGATATATGTCTCAGTAAGTGCCTCAAATACCCATCTTTCCTCTAATCGATTCGCTTCTTTATGTCTCACATAAGGAAGGTGAGCGTGCAAGACTAATGAAAAATACCCGTTAGACATGTTTTACTCTCCTATCTGATTTTTTGATAATATGAATAGGTTGAAAAGTTCTCTAGCCATTCAGGCTCATCAACAATTTGATGTTTCCATCTGTCAATCTTCTCATCATGCAAACTGTTATAGAGTGCAGGACTCGTCTCAGCAGGATTTGATCTTAACAGAGTAAAAAAACTTCCATCAAACGTGCGAGTACCAATATCAACGATATATGTTCTACCAGGTTCCAAGGATTGAAGAAACCAATTGTTAGTCATCGGAGGAAGTTCAACCTCAAACGTTCGATGAGCATTGTGGCCGAAAAAATCAATGTCCGTTACGTCATAAATCTTTAGTACTGAAGGAAGTTCTTCCCAATTTGTGCGAAAATGATGTTCAGCCATCTGTTTTGTTGATTCAGAAAAACTCCAATAAACATACAAGCTATCAGGGGTCCTTGGCATCAGATGAACATTAGCCTCTTCATATTCAAAAGGCATCGTCCACTTCTCTTCTTTAAGAACGGGCTGAGATGGAAGTTCATGGTGCGATGGTGTTTGCTGCTGCCGGTATTTGTTCCAGCGATACTGAACCTTTCCTAAAGACATGTTCATTCTTTGAGCGATCTCTTGAAGGGTTAAACCGTTCTCCTTTAGTTTGACAATATCTTCGATCAAGTTCATCACCTCATCCTAATTAATTATTCTATAAAATGTTTATTTATTACCATATTTTTTATAATCGTATCACTGGATATTTTTATATACAATGTGTCAAAAAAGTCGAAAAATGGCGCTTCCTTACCCCACTTGAGATTTCCGAATATGTAAAGTTTTTGTAACCGGTTTATCTCTCTGATAATTCTGTCTATTTGACAAAGTAAGACAAAAAACGTCGTTTTCATTTCCCTCATTTTCATACCAGTATGGATTTAAATGAGAAAATAGTCGAATTGTAGCAATTTGTGTAAACTTTTGCGAAAAACCCTATACCACAGCAGAATACTATGTTATAAAAGTAAAGGGTATAGCTTTAAATTAGGGAGGATATTATGGAGTTTGCTATTTTTGGATTGTTACTAGTTGGTGTTATTCTTTTGATTCTTTCCTTTAGAAAAAACAAGGAAGCATCAGTTGAAACACAGCTCGAGAACTTTACTATTCAGTTAATGAAAGAGATCTATCAAATAAAAAAGAAATTAAAAGTTCTTGAAGATGAAATGATGATTAATGATAAGAACTAATTTGTGAGGGGTAATGAGTATGACAAGCAAAAACCTTCGCGGATTTTCAGCAGGTATTATCCTTTCAACAGGAATTTTGGCTGGTTTTTATTATACGGCTGATGCTGATAAAACTTCTGAACTAACAGAAGAATCGGTAGCTCAATATCTTTCTGAAAAAGGCGAATTAGCAATTTCAAAGGAAGAGTATACTTCACTTAAAGACACTGAAACCGTTGCGGCTCCGGTTGCAAAAGAAGAACCTAAAACCGCGCCTCCAAAAGAGGAAGAAAAGGTGTATCAGATGACTTTAACAATCACTCAAGGAATGAGTACTGGAGAAGTATGTGATCTTCTACAAAAAGAAAACATCATTAAGAATAGCGATGAATTCTTAAAATATTTACGTACGAACAATTTAGAAGGTGCAGTAAGAGCTGAATCTCATCAAGTAAACAGCAAGATGAGTTTCGATGAGATCGCTAAAGAAATAACAAGTTCATAATTCTACATAATATAACAAAGGCTGTTTTTGTAAGCTTTGTTGCTTTTGAAAGTTTGATTTCCGTTCCAGGCTGCTCGCTTTCCAATGGGCAGGCGGTGAGCCACATTCGTACGTTTCACTCTTAAGTGTCTCACCTGCCCGCCTGTCCCGTAGGAGTCTCACACCTTGCACTACAATCAATTGTCAAAGGTGACAAGGAGTTCAAAGCAACAATCTTTTATAAAAGAGCAGCAATAAAAAAAGCGAGCACTGAAGTGATCAGTGCTCGCTTTTTTTTATTTGTTTAATCGTTTAAACCGTATCTTTTTCCTTTTACTAAAAAGATAATGCTCTCTGCAATATTTGTAGCGTGGTCAGCAGTACGTTCAATATACCTGCACACAAACAGAAGCTGACTGATCTGAGAAAGATGTTCAGGATTTTTTGTCATAAGCTCTAATAGTTCTTTAATGATTTTCCCGTATGTTTCATCTACTTCATCATCAAGTTCCGCTAGTTGCTTCGCTAGAGCTACATCTTCTTCCACATATGCTTTTGTAGCTGTTGTCAGCATAGCGATCGCATGATGTGCCATCTTTGGAAGCTCTTCTAATGGTTTGATGAGCTCTTGTTTTCCAATTCGAATTGTAGACTTCGCAATATTAACGGCAAAGTCAGCCATTCTTTCAATATCAGACGAGATTTTAATGGCAGCAATGATTCGTCTAAGGTCAGATGCTACAGGTGCTTGTTTAGCGATCAATAGAATGGCCATGTCGTTGATTTCATCTTCAAGGACATTGATTCGATTATCATTTTCAATAATCTGTAGGGCTTTATCGAGATCTTGATTCTTTAATGCTTCAACAGAAAGCTCTAATGCTTCCTCTGCCAATTTAGAAATCTGTACGATCGCTTGTTTCATCTCTTCTAACTGAAGCTGAAAATTTTCACGAACAACCATTTATCTCACTCCTATTTTCTTTAATTAACCGAATCGTCCTGTAATATAATCTTCTGTTCGCTTATCTGATGGATTCGAGAACAATGTGCTCGTATCTGTATATTCCACTACTTCTCCATTTAAGAAGAATGCCGTGCGATCAGATATACGAGCTGCTTGTTGCATGTTATGTGTCACGATAACAATGCTGTAATCTTTCTTAAGTTCTTGAACCAGTTCTTCCACTTTTAGAGTAGAGATCGGATCAAGTGCAGAAGTAGGTTCATCCATAAGAATAACATCTGGTTCGATCGCTAAGCATCTTGCAATACATAGACGCTGTTGTTGACCCCCTGATAAGCCATATGCGTTCTCATGCAGACGATCTTTTACTTCGTCCCAGATCGCGGCACCTCTTAAGCTTTTCTCAACTACCTCATCTAATACTTTTTTATTCTTGATCCCGTGAATACGAGGGCCGTAAGCAACATTCTCATAAATAGACTTAGGAAACGGATTTGGTTTTTGGAACACCATACCCACTTGTGTACGAAGTTCTTCAACACCATATTTAGGAGTGAAAATATTCTTCTCACGATAAACAATTTCCCCGGACATACGGACGATGGGAACCATTTCCACCATTCTGTTCAACGTTTTAATAAATGTCGACTTTCCGCAGCCTGATGGCCCGATGATTGCTGTAACCTGCTTTTCTGGAATATCAAATTTAATATCTTTTAAGGCATGATCCTGTCCATACCATAAATTTAGATTATTGATCTTAAAAACAGGTGTGAAATCCTGTTCTTTTTCATTTTTTTGTACCATTTGTTTGTTGATTGTAATATCCATGTTCTCGTCCTCCTACTCTCTATTAGAAGCGTTTATGAAACTTATTTCGGATTAATACTGCGATTGAATTCATGATCAGCAAGATGATCAGTAATATAATAATCCCACTCGCTGCGAGCATATGGAAATCTTCTTGCGGTCTGCTCGTCCAATTGTAAAGCTGAATCGGTAACACTGTGAACTGCGAGAAGATGTTTTCTGGAACAAATGCTACATAAGCTAATGCACCTAGTACCAATAGTGGTGCAGTCTCACCAACAGCACGTGATAAAGCTAGGATCGTTCCTGTCAAAATCCCAGGAAGCGCTGCAGGGAATACAATTCTTCTGATTGTCTGCCATTTTGTAGCACCCATCCCGAAAGAAGCTTCTCGAATTTCTCTCGGCACAGTTCGAATCGCTTCTTGTGAAGCAACAACGATTACAGGAAGAATTAATAGGCTCATCGTCAAACCACCTGCAAGTACACTTGATCCTAAGCCAAGAAGACGAACGAAAATCGTTAGACCTAATAATCCGAATACAATTGATGGTACACCTGCTAAATTTGAAATATTTATCTGAACAAATTTTGTAAAAGCGTTCTTTTTCGCATATTCTTCAAGATAGATTGCGGTTCCGACACCCAGGATAAAAGAAACCGGTGCAGTTACAGCCATTACCCAAATAGTACCGAGTAGCGCAGCCCATATACCTGCACGTTCAGGCATTCTCGATGCAAAATTCGTAATGAAATCCAAGCTTAGATATGGTAAGCCTTCTGATAAGATTCTGTAGATCAATACTCCTAATACGAGTAAAGAAAAACAAGTTGCAAGTATAAAAAGGAATTTAGCAAAACCGTTTGCTGCTAATCTCGTTCCCATTCTTTTTTTAACAGATTCTTTATTGATTAATGGCATTAATATTCCTCCCTAAACTTGCGGGAAATGAATTGAGCAAGTAGATTCATGATTAATGTAAATACGAACAACGTCATACCTACAGCATAGATACTATAATAGATCGTCGTACCATAGCCCGTGTCCCCTTGGCTGACCTGAACGATATAAGCGGTCATCGTTTGGATCGACTCTGTTACGTTAATATCTGCTGTTGGTCTAGAACCCCCTGCAATGGTAACAATCATCGTTTCACCGATCGCTCTTGAGATTCCTAGTACGAACGATGCAATAACTCCCGAGAGTGCCGCCGGAAGTACCACTTTCATTGCCACTTCAAAACGTGTTGCACCAAGAGCCAACGCACCTTCTCTCATAGAGTTCGGAACAGCATTCATCGCATCTTCAGACAATGAAGCAATCATCGGAATAATCATGATTCCTACTACAATCCCTGGACTTAGTGCATTAAAGATTGAAATTCCGCCTGGAATGATTTTATCCAATAAAGGTGTAACGAAAGTCAGAGCAAAGAATCCATAAACAATTGTAGGGATTCCAGCTAAAACTTCTAAGATAGGTTTAATGATTTTTCTTGTTTTTGCTGATGCGTATTCACTTAAATATATAGCTGCAGCAAGACCTATCGGGATAGCAACAACCATAGCAATAGCTGTAACGGTCAATGTACCCATGATAAGAGCAATGATCCCGAAGTCTGCATTTTCGTCAGATGTAAAAGGAAACCATCGAGTATTAGTAAAGAACTCAACAATTGAGATTCGGTTAAAAAATGTAAAAGTTTCTGTTAACAATGTAAAGACAATACCTATTGTTGTAAAGATAGATATGATTGCACAGATTAGAAATATTTTTGGAACTACCTTTTCCATTACCGCCGATTGACTTCTTGAAGACTTATTCTCCTGAATCATAGAGCGGATTGATTTTTGGTTTGTTTTATCTCTGGACACCAACAAGACCTCCTATAATTCGACAATACTAAACAGGTGAAAGGTGAGGAGATTCCTCGCTCCTCACCCTTGTTTATGATTCTTATTCCTCTATTTCAATAAAGGACAATTATTTACCTGCAAGCTCATCTAGCTTTTTCATTTGCTCTTCGTATTTTTCCTTTGGAAGAGAAACGTATCCGATTGTATCAGATGATGCTAGCTCTCCTGCATTCTCTAGAGCAAATTTCACATACTCATAAACCGCTTCGTTATCTTTTAATGATTTGTTATTAACATAAGTGAACAATGGTCGAGAAAGTGGAGCATATTCTCCAGATTCAATTGTTTCAGGAGTTGGCTCAATTGGGCCGTTGCCTCCATCAATCGGAACTGCTTTTAACTTATCTTTATTCGCTTGATAATATGCATAACCGAAGAATCCGATCGCATCTTTAGAACCTGATACACCTTGAACGAGTACATTATCGTCCTCTGAAAGCTGTGCATCACGACGCATAGGCTCTTCTTCAAGGATTACTTCGTTCCAGTAGTCGTAAGTACCAGAATCAGTTCCTGGAGAGAAAACTTCAATTTTTTTGTTAGGCCATCCTTCACGTACATCAGCCCATGTTTTTGCTGCATCTTTTTCAAGGTAAATCTTTTTAAGTTCATCCACTGTAAGGTGGTCGATAAAGTCATTATCTTTACTTACAACTACAGATAATCCGTCTTTTGCAAGTTCAAATTCTGTAAATTCAATTCCTTTTTCCGACGCTGCTGTTTTTTCTTCTTCTTTAATTGGACGAGAAGCATTGGAAAGATCTAGCTCACCACGCACAAACTTTTCGAACCCGCCGCCAGAACCAGAAACTCCAACTGGTGCTTGCACATCAGGATTTGCAGCTTGGAACTCTTCAGAAACAGCTTCCATGATCGGGAATACTGTGGAAGATCCATCAATTTTAATCTTTCCGCTAAGATCTCCGCCGCCAGCTGCTCCATCTTCACTCTTGTTTCCACATGCTGCTGCGAAAACTAGGATTAGCGACATTACTGCCAAAAGGTACACAGACTTCATCTTGTTCATCTTGATAGGTCCCCCTAAAATATGATTATTTCGTCTTATCATGTTAGAGAAGTTTTTCTCAGGTCATGACCCCTTTTTAAAAGCTTGTTTCTTTCTTACATGTTCTACAATAAACCTTCAATGTGAAGTACGTTTTAATGAATTGTAAAGGTATTGTTAAGACTGGTTTATCCATGAATATGTTCTTAGTCTTTGCTATCGGATTTAATCTATACAAAAAAACCACGCATCAATTAGCGTGGTTCTTCTTGTTTTTCTTCTATAGGATCAGACTTTGTTGGTATCCCTTCTTTTTTCATAGCGAAGTATGCATCTAAAGCACCTTCAGCTATTTCACTATTCGTATTTCCTTCTTTAATATCGGGAACAACAACAGCAAATGCTATTTCTGGATTTTCATAAGGGGCATAACCGATTAAAGTTTTGTTAACGATTCCGGTAGCTTTATCGATCTCAGCGGTCCCTGTTTTTCCTGCTGGGTTATAATCTTTGTTCTTAAACTTCCAAGCTGCGGTACCGTTATTGCCATGCATCACTTCATAAAATCCTTTTTGTACAACCTTAATCTGACTCGGTGACATCTCAATCTTGTTTAACACATTAGGCTCAAAACGGTACTGAAGTTTTCCAAGTTTATTCGGATCAACAGATGGCTCTCTCACCTCTTTCAAGAGGTGCGGTTGCATCCTTAACCCTCCGTTCGCAATGGTTGAAACATATTGAGCCATCTGCATCGGTGTGTACGTATCAAACTGTCCGATAGAGAAGAACATCGCTTGTGATAGTTCACGGCTCATTCCCGTATTATACCCGGTCGCTTCAGAAGGAAGATCAATTCCAGTTGGGACACCAAGCCCGAACTGGCTATATGAGTTCCTTAAGATTTCAAACGCTTCTTGAACTTTATTTTCATTAAATCGCTTGTTTGAATAATCGTAACCTGCAAGTTTCATGGCAATATGCCACATGTATACGTTAGATGAGCGCTCTAATGCTTCTACAGCATCAACCGGTCCCATACTTTCATGTGATTTTAAAGATCGTCCATCTCCAAATGTAAGTGGTGCATCATTTATTACCGTATTTGGTGAAACGACACCTTGTTGTAAGCCTGTAAGTACGGTGGCTCCTTTAACGGTCGAGCCCATCGCATAAGAATGATATACGTTACCAAAAGGAATGTCTTTAAACTTTCCTGTCTTTCGGTCATATTCTTTTGCGGCCATTGAGAGGATCGCACCTGTATTCGGATCCATCATTACAACATAGGCACTGTCTAATTTACTGTTGTCGTATGCGTTTTTACCTCGAATCGCGTCTTTTAATTTATCTTCAATGACTTTCTCGACTTCTTGTTGAAGACTCATGTCTACTGTTAATACAAGATCGCTACCTCTTGCTCCCTCTTCCTCAACTGGATCTCCTACTGGGTTTCCTTTTTTATCGGTTACGTATTTAATCTTCGTTTTCGTACCGCGGAGCAATGATTCGTATTGTTCTTCAAGAAAACTAGTTCCGACCATATCATTACGATCGTTTCCTCGAGAAGTATAATAATCCATTCTTGATTTCGGAATTTGCTTTACTTGGCCAAATATATCACGAAATGAATTATTAAATGGATAAGAACGTTCAGCATCCGGCTTAATATCCACACCTTCTAACTCAGGTAAGTGTTCACTGACGGTGGCAATTTCTTTTTCGGTTGCGCCAATCTTTATACGCTGTGGAGATAGTGTATAGCCTCGGTCCATCTCACTTTTTATAGCCAGCACTTCAAGTTCTTTTTCAGAAAATGAGTTGATATCCTCTTCTGTCACTTTTTCTAGCATAAGATCGTATAGCTCTTCCGGAGGTGTATCTTTCTTTTCCTCTTTCGAGATTCTTGATTCAACTTGCTTTTCGTTCAAAAAAATAAAATAGTCTTTTTTGTCTCGCTCCGTCAACTCTTCTGTTCCTTTTTCGATGAGATCTGCAAGCTTCTGTGCCAACTGATGTCTTTCATCAACATCTGCTTCTTGTGTTCTCGTATATGTAATAGAGAAAACTGGTTCATTATCAACAACTACGCGGTAATTAGCATCAAGCATCTTTCCACGCGGAGCATCCAATTTTGTTGTAACATTTTCTGTTAAATAGGCTGTACGCTGATATTCCTCTCCTTTAACAATCTGTACATAGCCAAGACGGAGAACTAGAACAGAAAAGAGAAAAAAGACAGAGATAAATAAGGCATTGATACGAATCGGAACATGATTTTTTTTCTTTTTATCTTTTGTTTTCATAATATTGTAAATCTCCCTTTAAAACAGCACAGACACCTTAAAAAAGGTGTCTAATGTGAACCGGTAATTATATCTACATAATAATAGTATCCTTACCAAGGTAATTATGTCAAAAGATAATCATTGTTTATTTGTGTTGTTACCATCTTGTTGAGTCTCAGCGATCTCAATCGTTTTTGAAGAGTTAAATATGGGGAACGAAACTTTTCTTAAACAAAAATAAATCATAAAGTGTCCAGCACCTAGAACAGGAAGTAATAATGGAATGCCTTTTTCTTCAGATAGAAGGTGTACTACGATGATAAACGTTAGAATAGAAACGATTCTTCCTGCATTTAGATACATTTCACGAACAACAATATATTCAATCCTTTTTTCGTGTATACCACGGCATTTTCCAATAATATCGTAAGTTAATGACACATAAGGCACTAACAACAAAGGATAAGCGATCGATACTGATACTCCATATATAATGAGAAGTGTAAATGAAATAGGAAATAGCAGCATGAATGGGGATACGAATAAGAGCAGCCCTCCTCCAAATATCGCCTTCATACGATTTTTGGGATTCAAGTAATGTGATACACAATAATATCCGATAAACGAAACAAAAGATTGGATGAAACCATACGTTCCAAGAGCAAATTCACTTTTAGAAGCCGTGTAAACCCAAATGACGATTAAGAAAATAAAAGTACCTTCCCGAAATCCTTGAAAAAAGTGTGCTCTTAATAGTTGCAACCAAGCTTTATCGTGCTTACGTTCTTGCAAAACTTTTCTGATACCGTACAGACCGTCTGCTGTTCTCCTCTTTAAAAAAAAACTGATGACAACGGCTATCAAAAATAAAACCATCGAAATACTGAATATGGTTTCATACCCCAGATGTTTGTCCATCCTAGTAATGATATAACCTGCACTCAGTGGTCCGATCATTCCTGATATTGAATTTAAAACGCCTAAATATCCATTAAAAAAGTCTCGAGTCTCGGGTTCTGTAACCTCAAGAGTCAGAACATTAAACGCGAGCCAGTAAAATCCTAACCCGAATCCTAACATGGCTCCTAATAAAATGATGTAGTTACTTGCCATCGAACCCATCAAAAGGACTCCTATATAAAACAAAGCAAGGATGAAAACTCCAATCCTTAATACGATGACGCGATCGATCTTTTTCGCAAACCAACCAGCAAAATAGAACGCTATTGGCTGCATTACAACAATAGAAAGGTTATAACAGGCAATATCGGTGATCTTTCCCGATTGTTTCCACAGAAATATGTTAACAAATGTATTAGATAGAGCCGTACTTAACGTAAACAATCCACCTACAAATAACAGTAAAAACAAATCCCTAGGGTATTGGTCGGTATCCATGATTTTTTTGATTCTCATGTTTTCGCCCCCTTACATTTCGTCGTTAGTGTCTTTCAAGACGATAGGAGCTATTCACTTTTAAAGAAATTGGATTTTATTGCAAAGTTGTTTTCATATACTTTGATGCTTGTTAAAAGTAGTTGATCTCCACTCTCAGTTGACTATAGGTCGCATAGTAAGTGAAAAAGAAACATTCAAATGCAACAAAACTTTTAAACAACAAGTTTTTGCAAAGAAGGAGTGAACGAATTTGTTTGAGTATTGGATATATGATCTTGTTGATGAACAACTCTTGATTCAAACCTTACAGAGTTCTAAGGATAAAAATACAGATCAGCGTCTACTTTGGTACTTTCAATCCAAAAATGTATTTGTTGTTCAGTCCACTGTACCCTTTGGTGATGGCAACTTCACCCTAGATGAATTACTAGTAACATTATCTGATCATTATGAAATTCACGATAAAGGCATAATAAAAAGCCACTGGCATGCCAGTGGCTTAGTTACTTAATTATTTTGCTTCGTTGTAACGCTTTTCAACTTCATCCCAGTTTACAACGTTCCAGAACGCTGAAATGTAATCAGGACGCTTGTTTTGATATTTTAAATAATAAGCGTGCTCCCACACATCAAGTCCAAGGATAGGTGTCTTTCCGTCCATAACTGGAGTATCTTGGTTTGGAGTGCTTGTTACTTCAAGCTCTCCATTGTTTACTACTAGCCAAGCCCAACCAGAACCGAATCTTGTCTTCCCAGCGTTTGCAAACTCTTCTTTAAATGCATCAAGACTTCCAAATTTGTTGTTGATCTTGTCAGCAAGTTCGCCAGAAGGTGTGTTCGCTCCACCTGGTGCGATCACTTCCCAGAATAAGCTATGGTTTGCGTGTCCACCGCCATTGTTTCTAACAGCGTTTTGAATGCTTTGCGGAAGAGCATCTAAATTAGTTAAAAGATCCTCTAAGCTTTTGTTCTCGAATTCAGCTTGTCCTTCAAGAGCAGCGTTTAAGTTATCAACGTATGTTTTGTGGTGGCGACCGTGGTGGATCTCCATTGTTTCTTTGTCAATATGCGGTTCAAGTGCACTTGTTTCATAAGGTAATGCAGGCAGTTCAAATTTAGCCATGTTCATTTCCTCCTCATAATATGTAAAATTTTTTATGTTCATTTTCAAGAGTTACTTGAAAAGTGAAACCAGTTAATCAACTTTCTTGTTTAGAAAGTATTCAACATGTTTACCTTATCAAATTTAGAATGAACTTTCAATTCTTAAACACTGTACCCTTTTTAAACATAAAAAAACCTTACGACACGCTTATCGTAAGGTTGATGTTATATGTATATGGTGGCTCGAGACGGAATCGAACCGCCGACACGAGGATTTTCAGTCCTCTGCTCTACCGACTGAGCTATCGAGCCAAAAATTTTTCTAAACCAAAATTTTTGGTTTTTATATAATTACTGTGTCTCTTCCTCTACACGATTCTTTTCGGGTGTATCCGTCGAGACAACTCGCAGCATACTCGTGCTGTAACGCTCGTAGCTATCGAGCCAATATGTAATGGAGGAGGTAGAGGGATTCGAACCCCCGCGGGTCGTTAAACCCCTGTCGGTTTTCAAGACCGATCCCTTCAGCCGGACTTGGGTATACCTCCTCGATTATGGTGGACCCTGTAGGACTCGAACCTACGACCAATCGGTTATGAGCCGACCGCTCTGACCAACTGAGCTAAGGGTCCATTTGGAAAAAGTTATGTAAATATTATGGGGCGGACGAGGGGAATCGAACCCCCGAATGTCGGAACCACAATCCGATGCGTTAACCACTTCGCCACGACCGCCATCGTGAGTAAAAAAACATTTTGGTAGCGGCGGAGGGAGTCGAACCCACGACCTCACGGGTATGAACCGTACGCTCTAGCCAGCTGAGCTACACCGCCAAAATGGCTCCACAGGTAGGACTCGAACCTACGACCGATCGGTTAACAGCCGATAGCTCTACCACTGAGCTACTGTGGAATAACGTCTTAACGTTTGTTAAGGACAAGAACTACTATAGCACGATTTTTCATTTAAAGTCAATAACATTTTTAAAATTCATCTAAACGAACACTTGTGCTTTTTCAGAACAAAAATAATATAGCATGGTGGTACATAATTAGCAAGAGCGTATTATAAGACTTGGAAATAAAAATAACCAATCATAATGGCTTGCGTAAGCACTTTTATAAGTGTGGTACCTACAAAGGCAAGAACAGTCCCTATCCCTATTGATACAGCGGCTTTAAGTCCTTTCTTTTGAAAAAGAAGCTCTGCTAATACTGCGCCTATAAAAGGCCCGATCAAGATACCAGCGACCGGTATAACAAATGGTCCTGCGATCAAACCGATCGTACTTCCCCATAGAGCTGCCTTTGAACCGCCTTTTTTCTTCACTGCGTATGCATTTCCTACATAGTCAATGACAAATAAACTGATAAACAATAACACTTGAACAATGATGAAGAATGGTGCGAACGGTTCGAACGAAAACGCAAATCCATAGATGATAAAGCCTGCCGCAAGAAATAATACACCCGGTAAGATGGGATAGATTAACGCTACAAAGCTAATGGCAAAAGCTAGACCTATGATAATCCAATATAAAATATCCATATGTACTTCTCCTTTATATTCTAAAAAACACTAACTAAAAAAACCAAGAGGCTAAAAAGCCTCTTGGTTTCATTTTACTTCTCTAATACTGCTTCTGCAATGTTAACAGCATGGTCGCCTATTCTTTCAAGGTTGCTGATGATATCAACGAAGACGATACCAGCATTTCCATCACACTGGCCTTCATTCATACGCATGATGTGTTGCTTACGAAGTGTACGCTCCATCTTATCGATTTTGTCTTCTAAGCTTAAGACTTCCTTAGCAAGTTCAACATTACCTTCTTCAAGTGCCTTTACCGCTTTATCAACAGTAGAAACCGTTAACGTAAACATTTCATCAAGGTCCTTTTTGGCCGTATCTGTTAAACGTACATTGTTTCGTAATTGATAGTCCACAAGCTCAATAATATTCTCCATATGATCTCCGATACGCTCTATATCACGAGAAGTATCTAATAGCATCGAGTGTTCGTTCGATTCTTGTGGAGTTAATGGATGAGCAGACAATTTGACCAAGTATGCTGTGATTTGGCGATCTAAGTTGTTAATCGCTTCTTCATATTGCAAGGCAAGGTCTGCATTCTTCTTATCTTTTTCGTTCAAATATGTGATTGCTTCTTTTAATCCGTTCTGTGAATAGTTAGCCATTCGAATGATCTCTTGTTTAGCTTGTCTAATCGCTAATGATGGCGCTGTTTCTAAGACGATTTCATCGAGATGTTTTGCTTTGTATTCAATAAGAACATCTTCGCCTTTTATTAACTTTGTAACGATGTAAGCTAATGCTCCAATAAACCAGAATTGGATAAGAACATTAGTCACATTAAATGTTCCATGCGCAAAGGCTATCTGCATAGCAGGTTCTAAATCTAACTTTGTTGATAGAAATTCAATATAGTGTCTGAATGGAACAAGTAAGATTAAGAAGATCAATGTTCCAAGTAAGTTAAAGATAACATGTGTCAGAGCAGCACGTCTTGCTGCAACAGTCGTACCAATCGCCGCAAGTATAGCTGTAATTGTTGTTCCGACATTATCACCGAACAACACAGGCAGTGCAGCTTTAAGATCAATCATATCTTGAGAATAAAGTTCTTGTAAAATCCCGATTGTTGCACTTGATGATTGTACAATTACCGTAAATAACGTCCCAATTACTACACCAAGGATCGGATTATCACTCATAGAAACAGTTAAATCTTGAAATGATTGAAGACTGCGCAGTGGCTTCATACCATCTCCCATTAGTTCAAGACCTAGGAATAGTGCTCCAAAACCAAATGTGATCTGTCCAAAATAATTGTATTTAGGATTCTTAAAGAAGAATATTAAGATCGAACCAACAGCAATGATTGGCAGTGCGTATTCTCCTACATCGATACCGATAATAAATGATGTAATCGTAGTACCGATATTGGCACCCATGATGACACCAATAGCCTGGCGTAATGTTAAGAAACCAGCATTCACTAGTCCTACAGTAAGAACAGTCGTACCCGAACTACTTTGAATTAATACTGTTACGAATATCCCCGCTAAAACTCCCATAAAAGGATTTGTTGTTAATTTATCAAGTATTTCTCGTAATCGGTCTCCTGCAGAGTTTTGAAGGCCATCTCCCATGTACTTAATACCAAATAAGAAGATCCCCAGTCCTCCGATAAATTGAAATAACATTTCTTGATAATTCAATGTTTACAGCTCCTTATTAACTATCTTTTATCAACCTACGCCATTATCTCTATTTGTATTGTTTGTGTAAATAAAAATAGAGCATTTGTAACATTACCTTTACAATTGATGCATATTGTCGAAAGTTCTTGGTTCATGTAAACTAATTATGCTAACAATTAAAGGAGCTTCTCACATGAAATTACATATTCGCTTTGTTAAAAGTTTGTGGTCATTCAAATCTATCGCAAACTTCCGTTTCTTAGGGGTCGGCAGTACCATCATGTATGTTTTATTGTTGACACTGTTATGTATGATACCTGTTTTTAGCTTATTTTTAGTGAGTCTTATGTCTAAAAATAATCCTTTGAACAATTTTGAGAGTTATGGTTTGAATCCTGATCAAATGCAGAATTTCGCATCAACATTGGATGGCGTTTTCCCAATCATTGTAGCTGTCATATATATAGTGATGTATGTTCTCTTTTCAGGAATCTTATTTTCTGGCGCTTCTATACTAGCTGCTTTCGTTCTTCCTGTTGCAAAGCTCCTCAAGAGAAGACAGTCATACAGACATCTTTGGGTACTATCTTGTTACTCCATCACCATTCCATCGGTATTACTAACGGTCCTTTTCTTTGTAAACGTACATATCCCCTATTCATTTTTGTGGTTTTGGATGTTAGCTTTTCTCATTTGTGTTCTCTCTATAACAAAGATTCCAAGAAAAAAATAAAAAAGCGGCTTTCCGCCGCTTTTTTTTTAAGTTCTATTTAAACAGTGATCTGATCGCATCAATGATAGCCATAAAGAAATCAATTATCTTTTGGAAGAAAGACTGCGTTTCCTCATCTTTTAAGAAATCCCCAAGATTGTTACTGATGTCCTTTAAGCCATTTTGAACTTGATCCCAATCGATATTTAGATCTTTCATCTTATTGAACAACGCAAGCAACCCGTTTAGTTCTTCTTGTGTAAGTTCAATCCCCATGTCTTTCGCGACTTTTTCAATCAAAGCACGCAGATCTTCTTCTGATTGTACCGGGTTTTTCGCAATTTCTTCTTTGACACGTGTCATCAGCTCAGTGGCTTCTTTCGTTCCGATTCTCTCACCAAGTTCTGCAGTCTTTACCATCTCTTCATTCGCAACTTGTTTTTGAGCTTCTGGAATCTCAATCTGCGCTGTAGACTCGTACGCTTTTATGATACCTGTTAAAGCAGCTGTTCCTGAAACTTTAAATGGTGCTGTTACATAGATCTCCGCATCTGTCACACCTGCAGTTGTTAAAGCGTTCATATACATTTCTTCTGTTACCCAATTGATATTATTTGTCTTGACCGACAACCCTTGGTCTTTATCACCAATTGTAATCTTTGTCGACGAGATCGCTTTTGATCCGATTTGTGCTTTTGAAATATAGTTACCTAAGTATTGATGTTCTTCTTCGTTTGTAACAACCACAGATTCTACATCAGCAGGAACGTCCATTTCTTTTAAAAGTTCGTTTTTTTGTTCTTCTGTTAAGTTCTCACCTAACGTAACGATTATGTCGCCAGGTACAGCATCAGCATACATTGTTAATGGAGCAATAAATAGCGCTGCAGTCATTATAGATAGCAGTGCAAGGATTTTCGCTTTTTTCATTACTTTCACCTCTCCAATCGGTACAACTACAAAGATACGCAGAAATTCAATTTTTCTGTCCTTTCGCCTTTCCATTTTACACCATGCTCAAGAAAGAAGTCACTTTAAACTTGTCATAAAGAAAATGGACAAGCATATAGTAACATATGCGAAAGGATAGGGATTTTTATGAAACGATTCATAAGGGTTTGTGTGATCATGCTTGTTTTATATGTGGTAGCCTATGATCTGAAAATCGGGACACTCCCTCAGTCAAGTCCTGCCAACGCAGAAATACATACAGAAAAGAAACAAGATAAGAACAAACAAACTTTCAAAACGTATGAAGTAACACCTGGAGATACGTTAATTTCTGTTGTAGAGAAACTTAATTCTAATAAAAATTATTCCATTGTATCCATGATCAAAGATTTCAAATCATTAAACCCTGGAGTCAATCCAGAGAGTATACAATTAGGTAAATCCTACAAATTCCCTTTATATTCTAAGTGAGTGAGATAACATTACTTGTCAAAACAAAATGTTCCCTGCTAAAATGAACTGATGATAGGACAGAATAATACTGTCAATTTGAAAAAAGGAGCGATTCACCGATGAGTGAAATCACCCACCGTTCTAAAACAAGACCTGTAAAAGTAGGAAACTTAACAATAGGTGGTACTGATCAGGTTATTGTACAAAGTATGACAACAACAAAGACACATGATGTTGAGGCTACAGTAGCTGAAATTTTACGTTTGGAAGAAGCGGGCTGCCAAGTGGTACGTGTTGCATGTCCTGATATGCGAGCGGCAGAAGCAATCGCAGACATAAAGAAGAGAATTAATATTCCACTAGTTGTAGACATTCATTTTGATTATAAGCTTGCGCTAAAAGCCATCGAAGGTGGAGCAGACAAGATTAGAATCAATCCTGGTAATATCGGTCGTCGCGAAAAGGTTGAAGCTGTAGTAAAAGCTGCAAAAGCTAAAGGAATTCCGATTCGAATCGGCGTTAACGCGGGCTCACTTGAGAAGAAATATCTTGAGAAGTACGGTTATCCTACTGCCGATGGTATGGTCGAGAGTGCTCTGCACCACATTAAAATTCTAGAGGATCTTGATTTTCATGATATTATCGTTTCCATGAAAGCATCTGATGTTAACCTGGCTATCGAAGCTTATGAAAAAGCTGCAAAAGCCTTTGATTATCCTTTACACCTTGGGATCACAGAATCAGGTACACTTTTTGCGGGTACTGTAAAAAGTGCTGCAGGACTAGGTGCTATCCTTCATAAAGGAATTGGTAACACAGTTCGTATCTCGCTAAGCGCAGACCCTGTTGAAGAAGTTAAGGTTGCACGCGAACTATTGAAATCTTTCGGCCTTCTTTCGGATGCTGCCACATTGATTTCTTGTCCGACTTGCGGCCGTATCGAGATCGATCTTATCTCAATCGCTAACGAAGTTGAGGAATATATCTCGAACGTACGTGCACCGATCAAAGTTGCTGTTCTCGGTTGTGCCGTAAACGGACCTGGAGAGGCTCGTGAAGCGGATATCGGAATTGCTGGAGCTCGTGGTGAAGGATTGTTATTCCGACACGGAGAAATCATAAGGAAGATCCCAGAAGATCAGTTATTAGATGAACTGAAGAAAGAAGTCGACATTTTAGCAAAAGCACATGAAGAGAAGTTAAAAGCTGAAGCTGAAGCTGCAGCTCAGCAAGTATAAATTTTAAAAAGCTCCCACCTTTGGGAGCTTTTTTCTATTGCTATAATCGATCTTTCCTTTTTCAAAAAACTGTTTTCGTATACATTGGTGTTTCCTGAAAGTAGTTGATTTCCGCTACAGGTTGCAAGCTTTCCATGGGGCGTACGGTAAGCCTCCTGTCTAGTTGCAGTGGCTAGCTCCTCGAGGTCAAAAGTTAAACGGTTTTTGAAGAGCAAAGTACCACTTCTAAGTCCATTTACCTTTTGCTTGTCGTTGCTAAACGATTCACTTAAGAGTGAAACGAACGAATGTGGCTCACCACCTGCCCCGCGGAAAGCGAGCATCTGAAACGAAAATCAATTACTTCTTCAAGCTACAAACTACTCAAACTGTTTTTTCAAGCGCCTTATTCCCAAAAAAAGAAGAAGCGGTTAGCTTCTCCTTTGCTCCTTTTTCCTTTAAAAGAATGGTGCAAAAAACAACGAAATGATAATCGATACGACTCCTATTCCGATCGCCCAATTACCAAGCGAATGTGCACCTTGTCTTCTGGCAATGAATCCGACAATAATACCCGCTGCCCCAAACAACACAGGAAGTATGAACAAAGATAAAACAGATAGGATGATCGCGATGATTCCAGTCGCTTTACCTCCAGCTCTTTCCCGTGAATCTTCGTGCTCATGTCTGTGATCGTCGTCTCGATCTGAATAACGAGGTCTCTCGTTTTCAGGTAACGTCATATCACTTCTTACAGGAACCGGTACAGCCTCCGCAGCCATCTCTTCACGAAATGCTGCTTCGTTATTAATAGTACGTTCATCTCTTTCGTATACCATGATGATTCCCCCTCTTATCGTGTTAAGGAGCGTTCTTATTATGGCTTTAAAGTAACATTTTCATAGATGTTAGTTTATGGGCATTGAAAAAGAGGCCCGCTTTTGGCCTCTTTGTTTAATGTTTTGCTTTAAACGTATGACAACATGTTTCAGCTGTATCGTGAGCAGCATCTTTATGAGCTGCATCACCATGGAGGCTACCGTCTGCACTCATGTCAATAGACATGTTTGCATGCTTGTCGATCTCAACAAGAATGGCATCTGCTACACAATTGTTACCTTCCCCCCAATACGTACAATTCGATACATTACATTTTACTTCAGGCATAAAAAAAACCTCCTTTCACCTTAGCTTGGCTAAATAAAAGGAGATACATACTTGAATACATATAAAAAGTTTAATTTTTGCATGTTTCACAATAACCATAGATCTCAAACTTATGACCCGTGACATCAAAACCGTTCAATTCACTGTCTAACACTTCCATCGGGCACGTATGAATAGACTTCGTACTTCCACATGTAAGGCAGATTAAGTGATGATGATGTTCATTATGTGAACACGTAAACCGAAACTTCTTCTCACCTTCCCACTCTGTTTCTTCAAGTAATTCTAATTCGACGAAGGTGGTTAAATTTCGATAGATCGTATCAAAGCTAAGCCCAGGGTACTTGTCCTTAAGTGCTTCTTGGACTTCCTTAGCTGTAAGATATCTCTTTTCACGAGCAAATAATGAAAGAAGATCTTTTCTTTTTTCCGTATACTTATACCCTTTCTTCTTTAAAAGCTCCATTGCTTGTTCAATCGTCATCGCAAATTTCACAAGTGACCCACCTTTCTGGAACCTGTAAATTTTTTATAAAAAATACTTAAGCACAAAATGACAACCAAGCATAAAACAATCGTTCCGCCTGATGCAAGATCTAGGTAGTATGACAAAAACATGCCAGAGATTACTGATATCTCACCAAAAAGAACGGAGAGCCAAATCGCCTGTTTAAATCCTTTTGCGATCCGTATGCTTGCAGCAACGGGTAATGTCATAAGTGCTGATACTAATAGAATGCCTACGATCTTCATAGATGCAGCAATGACTAAAGCTGATATCGCCATAAAAGCAACCAAGATCCAATTGCTTCGAATTCCAGATAGCTTTCCTTGTTCTTCATCGAAAGATAAGACAAATAATTCTTTGTACATAAAAAACACGAACAAAAGAACAACAACAAGAATAGCAAAAACCGTCCAAACATCTGATCGCTTAACTGCAATAATACTGCCGAAGAGGTAGTTGAACAGATCTGTGTTAAAACCATCTGCCATTGAGATAAAGATGACACTCAGACCGATTCCAGCTGACATGATAATAGGTATAGCAAGCTCCTCATAATGCTTGTACACTTTTCTAAGTTGTTCAATAAATATGGCTCCACCTACCGAGAAAGCCATCCCCATGTAGATGGGATTAGCGGCAGCAAAAAAGGAAGACCATTTTCCTAACAGCAAATTGGCAGCAATACCCGCTAAGGTGATGTGGGACAAAGCATCTGCGATTAACGCTTGCCGTCTTACCACAATAAAAACCCCTAATACAGGAGCAAGCAAACCAACCATAATTCCTGTTAAGAAGGCATTTTGTAAAAATTCATATTTTAAAAACGGTAACATGTGTTCCTCCCCTTACTCGTGACCATGATCATGGTGAAGCACATGAACATGATGACCATAAAAAGCAGACATATTTTCAGAAGAGCTTTCCTCAAACTCTTTCGTATTTCCATGAAAATGAATCTGTTTATTCAAACAAGCTACATCCGTAACATAATTCGTCATGACACCAACATCATGAGTTACTAAAACTAGAGTCATGTTATTCTCACGGTGCAGTTCTTTCAGCATCTTATAAAAAGAATCTGATGATTCAGTGTCGACTCCAACGGTAGGCTCATCTAATATCAATAGTTCCGGATCACTGACTAAAGCTCGCGCGATAAAGATACGCTGTTGCTGACCTCCGGATAACTCACCTATGTTCTGGTGGGCATACTGATCCATGTTCACTGATCTTAACGCTTCCCACACCTTGTTCTTATCTGAAGCTTTTAAGAATCTAAACAATCCCACTTTACCGAAAAGCCCCATCGATACAACTTCAAACGCTGTTGCCGGAAAAGCTGTATTAAAGCTATTCGCTTTTTGTGAAACATACCCTACTTTGTCCCAGTCATTAAATTTATTTACTTTTTCCCCAAATAGATAAACGTTTCCTTCTTGAGGCTTCTGAAGACCTAATATACATTTGATTAGTGTGGATTTACCTGAACCATTCGGACCTACCAGTCCAAGAAAAGATCCTTTTTTTATCTCCATCGTTACATGCTGGAGAACATTTTTATCGCCATAATGAAATGATAGATCATCTACACGAATGGCTATCGATTCTATATTGTTATTCATGAGTAACCTCCGTGAGAAATTAAAAATAAGTAGTAATGAGTACGATTTAAACTGTCTCATAGTATACACGAATTATGAACAAAGTAAAACAACATGCTCTGTGAGCATGCTTATACACGTTTTATTCCATTCCTTTTATGAGGTTCCTAACACTGTGCAATAAATCTTTTGGTCTGATGATTTGATCTGCTTCTTTTAGATACTTTTCATCAAGAGTCGTTTCAATAGCTAAGCAATATGCTCCTGCCCTTTTGGCAGATTGTATACCAAGTGGTGCGTTTTCGATAACTAGCCACTCTGATGGCTTGAAGGAATATCGCTCCATAGCTAATAGATAAGGTTCAGGAGATGGTTTCCCTTCTTTTACATCATCTCCAGTAACAATTATATCAAAAGTCACAGGAAGTTTACTTAACACTTCAAAAACAAATTCTTTTCTACTCCCTGTAACGACAGCAATAGGAATCTGCTCCTTACTTAAGGCTCTAAGCGTAGATACAGTTTCTTCTATAAAATCATATTGAGCATGTTTCTTAAAGTAATCTCTTTTTTGTACATATATATCTTCAATCATCTCTTTGTTAACATCAACATTAGAATATTCAAAAACATCTTTAATCGTATTTTTTCCTGGCATTCCTTCTCTTAAGTAAAAGACCAACTCTTCATGATCATAGCCATTTTCATTGAATGCATGACGCCACGCTTCAACATGGTGACGCATCGTGTCTACAATCACACCATCCATATCAAAACAGACTGCTTTTATATTCATACCTTTTTCCACCTTTATTGCAAACTTCACTCTATGTATTATAAAGCATTGTTTAATAAAAACAAAAAGAAGCTGAATCATTTTCAGCTTCTTCATAATGTTTTATTTTAATCCCTCAATAATGGTTTCTGTATTCCATTCCATCATTTTTTTGTAAGTGTCTCCATCTTTACCAGGCTTACCTAGAGAATCGGTAAACACTTTTCCTTTAATAGGTATTCCTGTTTCTTTTGAGACAGTTTCCATACTTCTAGCGTCAACACTTGTTTCAACGAACAGAGCTGGAACGTTTCTTTCTTTTAGAAAATCGACCAAGCTCTTAATCTGCTGTGGTGAACCTTGATTTTCAGAATTAATCTCCCAAACATAAGCCGTTTCCATATTGTAGGCTTCTCCAAAATATTTGAATGCACCTTCACTCGTAGTAAGTACACGTTTCTCTTTAGGAATCTTGTTTAATTCTGAAATGGTTTTGTCATGAAGAGCTTTTAGTTCACCAATATATTTTTCAGCGTTACTTTGATAGTACTCTTTGTTTTCTGGATCTTCTTTCATCAATGCATCTCGAATGTTTTCAACATACTTGATTCCATTCTCAATATTCATCCATGCATGTGGATCATATTGTTTTTCAAGACCTTTAGATTCCAGATGAATCGCATCTACCCCTTCACTAACACGGTAAACTGGTGCATCTTTGCCATCTTTATCAGCTGTTTTCATTAGTTTGTCAAACCAAGAATTTCCTTCTTCGAGATTAAGCCCATTGTAGAATACTGCATCTGCATCCGTTGTTTTTAAAACATCTTCTGGAAGCGGATCATACTCATGTGGATTCGAACCAATAGGTGCTAAACTATGAACTTCTACCTTGTCTCCTCCTACATTCTTAACTAAGTCATAGATGATAGAATAAGTAGCTACGACTTTTACCTTTTCTGAATCTTTTTCACCAGCACTGCATCCTGCTGCAGCCGCTAATAATGCCCCTGCTAAAAAGAGCTTTGATATTCTTTTAAACATACAATCATCCTCCCTATTTCTCTAACAGCTCTAGTCTGTTTTTTCTAGATTTGTGCGCTTTCCAAACGATTCCTTGTGATGGGGAAAAGAAGAACGCTAGTGCAAACAGAAAAGCTGAAACTAAAACGATCGTTGCACCTGATGCCAAGTTATACGTAAAGCTGAAATATAAGCCGAACACCGAAGAAATAACACCTATTAATGCAGACAGATAAATCATCACAGATAATCGATTGGTTAAGAGATAAGCCGTCGCTGCTGGTGTTATCAGCATCGCAACTACTAAAACAATCCCTACCGTTTGCAGCGATGCTACCGTGACCATTGTTAACACTGCCATTAAACAATAATGAATCCATTTGTTTGGCAATCCATAGCTTTGTGCCATTGTTGGATCAAATGTTGAAACGAGGAGCTCTTTGTAAAACAAGACGACAAGACCGATTACTAGTACCCCGATTCCAAGTGTGATCCACATGTCACTCATTCGTACTGCAAGAACGTTACCGAAAAGAATGTGATACAGGTCTGCAGAGCTTTTCATCATCGTAATAATCACGATTCCTACAGCAAACATACTGGTGAACATAATTCCAATCGCCATATCATGTTTGATTCTGCTGTTCTGGCTCACATATCCAATTCCGATTGCTGTAAGAACACCAGTAATAACGGCACCGAAGAAAAAGTTGATTCCTAGCATGTAACTGATCGCAACACCAGGCAACACGGCATGTGAGATCGCATCCCCCATTAAGGCCATGCCTCTTAAAATAATGAAGCATCCAACGATCCCACAAATAATACCTACAACTACTGAGGTAAATAACGCTTTTTGTAAAAATTCATATTGAAATAACGCTTGAAAGAATTCAAAAATACTCATGATGTCACATTCACTCCTTTAGGCTGAAGAAATGAGAACTGATTGGCGTAAGCTTTTGTGATCACCTCTGGCCGAAGAACTTCTTCAGATGCTCCATATTGAATCATATTTTTATTCAAAAGCAGTAAGTGATCGAAATAGGACTCAGCTTTACTCAAATCATGATGTACGACCAAAATGGTTTTTCCCTCTTTTTTCAGATCTCTCAGAATATGAATAATCGTTTCTTCACTCGCAACATCTATTCCAACGAATGGTTCATCAAGAAAGAACAACTCTGCTTTTTGAGCCAGCGCCCTTGCAAGGAATACCCTTTGTTGCTGCCCACCTGATAGTTCTCCGATCTGCCGATTACTGAACGTTTCCATACCTACCGTCTTCAAACATTCATAAGCCCACTCTCTATCACTTTTTGAAGGACGCTTGAATAACCCTAGTTTTGGATACGTTCCAAGCAGGACTACGTCAAATACTGTGATCGGAAAATCCCAATCGATATCTGAACGCTGCGGAACATATGCGATTTTTTTTCTCCATTTTTTAAGCGACTCTCCAAATATAGAAACATCACCTTTATCTTTTGGTATTAAGTTTAAAGCGGCTTTCATCATAGTTGATTTACCAGCACCGTTCGGTCCGATGATTCCCACTAAACTCCCTTGATTCACGGCGAATGATATATCCTTAACTACTTGGTTTCCTAAGTATGAGACATATAAATGATTGATTTTTAATGCCTGTATCATGGAAAAAGACCTCCTTTTTCATTCAGTAACTTTTTTTGCCCAAGCGCAACTTTAATATAAAAAAATAATCCCTTCACAATTGTATGAAATGAATAGAAGGAAAGTGAATATTTTCGGAAGAAGAAAATGTTTCCTGTAGGCAACTTTTTTACTTAAGTCAAATTATATAGTGTGAACACAAGATTGTAAACGATTTTCTCTAGCCATATTTCTACATTTGCTATATAATCAACTCTGGCAGGAAACTGCTGGGTGGGAGAGGGATGTTTTTAAGATTTAAGGAAGGAACAAATGGAACAAAATCAAGTTTCACTAAAGAAAGAAGTGCTTGCAGGGATCACCTCATTTTTCACCATCGCTTATATTATTGTCGTTAATCCGCTAATATTAGCAGATGCTGGGATGCCATATGAGGGGGTAGTTCTCGCTACGATCCTAACTTCTGTAGTTGGATGTCTGATCATGGGGCTGTATGCAAAGGCTCCGATCGTATTAACGCCGGGCATGGGGGTAAACGCGTTCTTCACGTATACCATCGTGCAAGGTATGAATTTAAGTTGGCAGGAAGCTCTTGCTGCTGTCGTGATGTCTGGGATATTCTTTTTAATCGCAGCTTCGACACCTTTAAAGGATATACTTTCAAAAAGTATACCTCAATCATTGAAACATAGCATTACAGTAGGAATCGGGTTATTCTTAACGTTTATTGGATTACAAAAAGGCGGAATCATCGAAGCGAGCTCCGCAACTTTTGTAAAGTTAGGACATTTAGATCGTCCTGATGCTATCCTAACGGTAATTGGTCTTTCGGTCACACTGGCATTGTTTCTAAAAAACGTTAAAGGAAGTTTTTTAATCGGGATTGCTTTAACTACTCTTATTGGATTCTTTATGGGTCATACACAAGAAGTTAAAGGCATGTCTGAAGGATTTTCCTTTAAGCCGTTTGGTGAATTGTTATTCGCATTTGATTTTTCAGGGATAACAGAGCTCTCCTTTTGGATTGCAACGTTCTCATTAACCATGATCATCACATTCGAGAATATGGGATTGTTGTATGGCCTGTTACCTGATCAAGAAAAGTTTCCAAAAGCATTCCAAGCGAATGCTGCTTCATCTATCGTTTCCGGTTTATTTGGAACTAGTCCAACAATCTCAACGGTAGAGAGTGCATCTGGAATTCAAGAAGGCGGAAGAACAGGAATCACAAGTATTACAGTTGCTGTGTTGTTCTTTTTTTCCATGTTTGCAGCACCTTTCATCGCCTATATTCCTGATGGGGCTATCGCTCCTATTTTAATTATCATTGGCGGTTTGATGGTTCAGCAGATTCAGCATATTCCTTTTGCTGACTTTACAGAGATGTTTCCATCATTTCTTATTATTGCGCTGATACCTTTAACGTACAGCATCGTGGATGGCCTTGCATTTGGATTCATCGCATATCCGCTTGTTAAATGGATGTCAGGACAGAAGAAACAGGTTACAGCACCGATGTATGTAATCGCCTTTTTATTCTTTATGAATTTTATTCTTCATACAATTGTATAAAAATATAAACAAAAAGACTTTGGACAATATTCCAAAGTCTTTTTTTAGCACTTTCTTCCCTTCTCCCTCATACAATGAGAAAGTCGGGAGGGATTACTAAATGAATCCAATCATTGTTCATTTTGTAAATCAGAAACTTAATTCGATCAGTCCGAACGAACTGATCTCACTTGCCGCGCAATATCAGCTTCCCATTTCACAAAAAGAAGCCGTACAGATCGTAAACATATTGCGAAGGCAGACAATTGATATCAAAAATCTATCACAGCGTAAGATGATCATTGCTACCATCGCAAAAGAAGTTAGCCCTGAAAAAGCGAACTATATCCAATACTTAATTCAAACCTACATCGATAGGTAACACAAAAAAGCCGCACAGCTGTGCGGCTTTTAAGCTTTTTTACTCAGTCGAGAAATTTATGCGTTCAATAACTTGTTCTGAAGTTCTGGATCGAACGTTTTTGCTTTGATCATTTCGATCTCTAATTGATATGGGGGTTTTTTGTTATTTTTATCTGTACCAACATAAGGTGTTTCAAGAATTTTCGGGATTTCTTTCGTTTGCTCATGATGAACGATGTAATTTAAGGCATCAAACCCGATATGTCCAAAGCCAATGTTTTCATGTCTGTCTTTAGCAGCTCCCGTTACATTCTTGCTGTCATTTATGTGGAAAACTTTAATACGGTCGATTCCAATCAGCTTATCGAACTGATTCATTACTCCATCAAAATCATTAACGATATCATAACCCGCATCATGTGTATGACAAGTATCAAAGCAAACAGAAAGTTTTTCGTTGAGCGTTACACCATCAATAATCTGTGCAAGTTCTTCAAATGTTTTACCGCATTCAGATCCTTTACCTGCCATCGTCTCTAGTGCGATTTGAACATTCTGCTCTTTCGTTAATACTTCATTAAGGCCCTCGATGATTTTCTTAATTCCAATTTCTGAGCCTTCTCCAACATGTGCTCCTGGATGAAGGACGATCTGTTTTGCACCAAGTGCGTCAGTTCGTTCGATCTCTCTTCTTAAGAAATCGACCCCTAGCTCGAAAGTTTCCGGCTTCACAGCATTTCCGATGTTGATGATATAAGGTGCGTGAACTACAATGTCAACAATACCGTTCTCAATCATGTGTTTCGTTCCAGCTTCGATATTAAGGTCTTCAATTTTTTTTCGTCTCGTGTTTTGGGGTGCACCTGTATAGATCATAAATGTGTTGGCACCATATGAAACAGCTTCTTCACTCGCAGCGAGAAGCATTTTTTTACCGCTCATTGAAACGTGAGATCCTAGTTTAATCATATTTTCCCCTCTTCCCTAACCTACTACCTGATGTTTCTTCTTTTCTTTTTCATCAGTTTCTTTTTCTGCTCGTCCATCTTCTTCTTATAACCAGGCTTTACTTTGCGTGGTTTTGGAACATAAACGCCATCCTGCTCTTTTGCACCCGTACTTTTCTTGCTTGGCTTCACAGGTACCCATTCACCGTTCTTATATTGTTCGATGTGGAAAATGATCTTTTTCTCTTTTAATTTTTGAACAGAATGCTGATCTGTTTGCTCGTAAAGAGATGCACAGATTCCGGACATTCCTGCACGGCCCGTTCTTCCTGCTCTATGAATGTAGAAATCAAGATCTTTCGGGAACTCATAGTTGATGATGTGGCTGACACCTTTGATGTCAATTCCTCGAGCTGCAAGATCAGTTGCTACTAAGAACTGAAACTCAGCTTTCTGAACACGTTTCATGATGCTTTTTCTTGTACGAGGCGGAATATCACCATGAAGACGTTCAACACTCATTCCTTCAGCACTCATAGCATCCGCGATCTCATCAACTGCTTTTTTTGTGTTAGCAAATATAATCGCAAAATATGGATTATAGTTTCTTGCTGTTTTGATCAGCGTAGGAAGTTTGTCATTGTGTTTTGCTTGAATAAGAACGTGCTTGATGTCCTTTGCTGTAATATGCTGTGGTTCAACGTGAACATGCTTAGGGTTCTGCATATATTTTTTCAAGAATGGCTGCAGTTTTTCTGGAACAGTGGCAGAGAACACCATCATTTGTAATTCGTTGGCCATACGAGAAGCGATCAGATCTACATCTTCAATAAAGCCCATATCTAGCATCTGATCGGCTTCATCAACTACGAGCATGTTCGCTGTAAAGACAACTAGCTCTTGAGCGTTTACCAAGTCTTTAATACGACCAGGAGTTCCAATCACTAATTGAGGAACTGTTTTCAGTTTTTCAGCCATACGTTTTCTATCCGTTCCACCAACGATTGCTTTTGCGCGGATTTGCTTATCCTCAGGCATATGCTCAGAGATCTTTAGAAACTCGTTGTAGATCTGTTGTGCTAATTCACGAGTAGGAGCTGTAATTACTGCTTGTACCTCGTCTTTTGTGATGTCTATTCTATGCATCAATGGCAGCAGGAAAGCAAATGTCTTTCCTGAACCTGTTTGCGATTGTCCGATCATGTCTTGTCCGTTGATTATTCCAGGAATTACACGCTCTTGAATATCAGTTGGTCTTTCAAATCCAATACCACTTAAAGCGGTCTGGAGCGATTCGTTTATTTTTAACCGTTCAAACGGAGATTTCATACGCTCACCTTTTCTTTTCAAATATAAATTCTTCACTTTTAGTATTATAGAGTAAGTTTTGCATTTAAGCCAACCATCCTGAAGATTAATAAGAAAACAGGGATAAATATCACACATGTTTTTCTTATTTCATATTCTATATATGAGCGTATTATTTTGGAAAGGAGGGGGAATTATGCAGCCTTTTTATAGATATCCAAATCAACCTCAGCATCCTATGCAGCCCTTTCAAGTAAATCCATATCTTCAAAACATGAATGGGATGAATGGTATGCCGCGTCAGATGGGTTCTGTCGACAGGTTCTTGGGGACGATTGGCAGCGGTGGAAGTATAACAGGTGGAACAAGTGTGTTTACGATGTTAAACAACGTGCAAAAGGTCTTAAAAGTCGCTGAGACGATGGGACCTATGATCAAACAATATGGTCCTGCAATGAGAAATCTGCCTTCCATCATGACAGCTCTTAAAGATTTCCAAAGCGGTTCGAGCTCAAAGGCAGAGAATGATACTGAGGCAGATACCTCCGAAAAACCGGAAAACACAGAACAAACGACTGACACCAATGAAAAAAGCGAAGCTAAGAAAAATGTTGTGAAGAAAAATGAAAAGAAAGAAAAAAGAAAACAAGAAACTGAAGAAAAGGTGGTTGTAGCTGGACCTAAGTCTACAAGTACATCCACACCGACCGAGACACCAACTGTTATTAAAAAAACGCCAAATGCTACAAAAACTATTCCAACAGCTCCAAAAACAAACGTACCTAAAGGCTACCACTTATCGGGGCCGAAACTATATGTATGAGTATAGTGTTTGAGTTCTTATGGTCTCTCCTTTATAATAAAAACATACAGAAGTAAATCTCCCAAGACAGCATAGATCTCTGTGCTGTCTTTTATATGGATAAAGGAGAGATCGAATATGGAAATCGTTAAAATATCTCCACGAGGATATTGTTATGGTGTTGTGGACGCGATGGTCATGGCTCGCCAAGCAGCTAATGATCCGACACTGCCTAGACCCATCTATATACTTGGTATGATTGTTCACAATAAACATGTGACAGATGCCTTTGAAGATGAAGGAATCATTACCCTCGATGGTGCGAACAGACTGGATATTATTAAAAATATTGAATCAGGCACGGTTATTTATACCGCTCATGGTGTTTCACCAGAAGTAAGACGGATCGCTCATGAAAAAGGCTTATATGAGATTGATGCTACATGTCCTGATGTTACAAAAACGCATGACCTCATTCGTGAAAAAGAAAAAGAAGGATATGAGATCATCTATATCGGTAAGAAGGGGCACCCTGAACCAGAAGGAGCGATTGGAATCGCACCTCATATCGTACATCTTGTAGAAAATACAGATGATCTAGATTCACTAAACGTGAACAGCGAAAAGATTCTCATTACAAATCAAACGACGATGAGTCAATGGGATGTAGCAGAACTCATCAAAAGATTGCTTATGAAATATCCTTCTGCGGAGGTTCATAAAGAGATCTGTTTAGCCACTCAGGTCAGACAAGAAGCTGTTGCGAACCAAGCAGGTGATTGTGATCTTGTTCTTGTAGTTGGTGACCCTAGAAGTAATAACTCAAATCGGTTAGCTCAAGTTTCAGAGGAAATTGCAGGAACAAAAGCATACCGAATTTCTGATGTATCTGAAATTGAGTTGAGTTGGTTAGAGGGTGTAAAGAAGGTAGGAATTACATCTGGCGCTTCCACACCAACTCCTATAACAAAAGAAGTGATCGATTTCCTAAAAAACTTTGACGATCAAAATGAAGAAACATGGAAAAAAGAACGTAAGGTAACACTTAATCGCATACTTCCAAAAGTTAAAGAGAAAAAGTCATAAAAAAGAAAAGTCGGGTATATCCCGGCTTTTCTTTTTTTGTAAGTGTATGAGTCTAGTCTACATAAAGGTAAAAGGATCTGTGATGATGTTTGATTCTACAACTTCAGTCTCATATTTGTTGGCATCTATTTTTTGTTCAAGTAATTCCTTGAGCTTCCTCTTCATGATCTGTTCGATATGATGTCCCGCGTCTACGATTGTAAGGCCTTCTTCTTGTGCATCATGTGCATTATGGTAATAGATATCTCCTGTTACTAATACATCTGCACCTTTATGAAGAGCTGGATAAATATATTTGTTTCCATCTCCTCCGACTACGGCTACTTTTCTTATCATAGATTTTTTTCCTTTAATAACACGAAGACTCGAAATTCCAAATGCATTTTTTACATGATCAACAAATTCTTGAAGGTTCATCTCTTCAGGAAGCTTTCCGATCTTTCCAATTCCAAGTTCTTCACCTTTGTTAAGTAGCGGATAGAGATCAAACGCTACCTCTTCATAAGGATGCGCTTTTCTCATCGCCGATACAACGGCTTTTTGAAGAGATTGTGGCATGATGGATTCGATCTTCACTTCTTCAACTTTTTCTAATCGCCCTTCTTTACCTATAAAGGGTGACGTTCCTTCTAGTGGAGTAAACGTGCCAGTTCCATCACTAGAAAACGAACAATGGCTGTAATTTCCGATATGACCAGCTCCAGCATTGCCAATGGCAAGTCTTACTTGTTCTTCATGTGTACGAGGTACAAACACAGATAACTTTACGAGTTGATCTTCATAAGTTGTAGACAACACCTCTGTGCTCATTAATTGCAATTGATCAGCCAACCATTCATTCACACCTAGCCTAGTAACATCCAAGTTCGTATGCGCTGCGTAAACCGTAATATCGTTCTTGATTAATTTTTCGATTACTTTTCCTTTTGATGTGCTGATATCAATCTTTTTCAATGGACGGTAAAGCAATGGATGATGAGCAATAATGAGATCTACTTTACCTTCAATCGCTTCATCTACTACACTTTCTAAAACATCAAGTGCGATCATCACTTTTTTTATAGGCTTGTTTAATGAACCAACTTGCAATCCGATAGGGTCACCTTCTACAGCCATCTTTTTAGGTGCGAACCCTTCTAATAGAGAAATGATGTATTGCCCGCTTGCACATTTACTCAAGAAATCCACTCCTCTGCGTGTTTAATGTTTCTTCTTAGTTCTTCTCTTTTTTCTTCTGCTGTTACTCCTGAACTATTTTCCATCTGAGTCAATATCGCATTCCATTGTTTGACTTCCCCAGCCCACTTTTCTTTAAACGCTTCGTTCTGATGTTTTAATAAAAATGGTCCGAATAATAATTCCGCTTCTTTATGTTCTGTATAAGGTTGTTCACCAGAACGTTCAGCTACAAGGATTTCGTAAATCTTACCATCTTCTTTTAAGATTTCTTCAGCGATTAATACCCAATCCTCTTTTAATAGCCACTTTCTCACTGTTTTTGATCCAATATTAGGTTGAAGAATAAGACGTTTTGCACACCCAAACTTATTCTTACCTTTTTCAAGTATAGATGTGATTAAAGACCCGCCCATGCCACAGATTGTGATAACTTCTGCTTCGTCTGGGTTCAGTACTGAAAGTCCATCACCTTTTCTTACTTCGATTACATCGGTCAAGTTATCTAGAACCACCTGTTCTTTCGCTGATAAATAAGGACCGTCAGTAATCTCACCTGCAATTCCTTTTTTTATCACTTTTTTCAGTCCTAAATAACAAGGAAGATAAGCGTGGTCAGAACCGATATCTGCTAAAATTGTGTTTTCAGGTACGTATGAAGCCACTCGCTCTAGTCGATTTGATAATTTTTCTGAATTCATTTTCATCACCGTTTCAATTAGTTTGTTCCTTTTAGTATTCTCAAACTTTTATCATTTTTTGTAAAGAAAGCCTGGTTGACCAAAAAGCATATATAAAAATACTATCGTCTTGTTCATAATTTACTTCTGAATGCACAAAGAAAAAAGCTTCCTGTTATTAATAACAAGAAGCTCTTCTTATTTTATTTTTTTTCTGCTAACCAATCAACTAATATTTTTGCTTCTTCACCTTTAACTAGCCCTGCTGGCATTCCAGATCCTTTACCGTTCTTCACGATATCTGCAATTTCTTCAGGCTTGTACTTGCCGCCAATCTTTTCCAGTGCAGGACCAACATTACCTTCTAAGTTCTGTCCATGACAAGAAGAACAGTTCTGCTTATAGATTGCTTCTGGATCCATAGCAGCCTTTTCTTTATCTTGACTAGCCGTATGAATTTTGTTGATACCATATCCGCCCATTGTAAGCATAAGAACAATTCCAATAACTCCAATAATGGCAAAAGGAATGAGTGGATTACGTTTCATGCAAATTCCTCCTTCATCTGTACACTACAAGTGTTGTGATCTTGATAAACTTAATATGTATAGTAAACAATCCATAACCTATTGTACTGTAAAAGCGTTTACTTGGGAAGTACAAACTCTATTTTTCCCAGTTTTGTCACAGCATTAACTTTTTAAACTTTTTTGCCTAACTTTTGTAGATTCAGTCATTTACTTCATGTGAGAAGGCACAAAAAAACAAAAAAGCCACACTACTGGTGGCTATTCATGCATAACTGAAAGTGCCTCAATCGCTTGTTCTCGAAGCTTAAATTTTTGTACTTTTCCAGAAGCCGTCATCGGATATTGATCAAGAAAGAGATAATATTCTGGAATCTTAAAGTGAGAAATCTTTCCTTTACAATAACTCTTCAATTCATCTTCAGAAAGTGTATGACCTTCTTTTAACTGGATGCATGCTGCTACTTTTTCTCCAAATTTTTTATCCGGAACACCAATCACTTGGACATCTAAAATGGAAGGATGAGAATAGAGAAACTCTTCGACTTCTCTCGGATATACGTTCTCACCGCCACGTATGATCATATCTTTTAGGCGGCCTGTAATTCTAAAGTAACCTTCTTTATCAACAGTCGCGAGATCTCCCGTATGAAGCCATCCATCTCTATCAATCGCTTCGTCCGTTGCTTCAGGCATCTTATAATAGCCTTTCATAACATGGTAACCTCTTGTACAAAGTTCTCCTTGTTCACCATGGTTCACTTCTTGATTTGTTATCGGATCGACCACTTTTGCTTCTACTTGAGAATGCTTCTTTCCAACCGTTTCTACTCTGCGCTCTATCGGATCATCTGTTCTCGTTTGCGTGATAACAGGGGATGACTCTGTTTGGCCGTAGGCAATCGTAATCTCGGACATTCCCATCTTCTCGATCACTTTCTTCATGACTTCAATCGGACAAGGTGACCCCGCCATGATTCCTGTCCGAAGTGTGCCTAGATCATAAGAATCAAAATCAGAAAGGTTCAGTTCTGCGATGAACATTGTAGGGACTCCATGCAACCCTGTACACTTTTCGTTTTGAACTGTCTCTAAAACTTCCTGTGGATCAAATTGCACGATTGGTACCATCGTAGCTCCCACTGAAACTGCTGCAAGGGTACCTAATACACAGCCGAAGCAATGAAAGAACGGTACAGGTATGCACAATCGATCTGCATTCGTTAAGTTCATGCTGTCCGCGATCTGCCTAGCGTTATTTACAATATTGTAATGAGTCAGCATGACCCCTTTCGGAAATCCTGTAGTACCTGACGTGTACTGCATATTGATGACGTCATCACAGTGAAGAGAGGCTTCTCTTATTTCAAGCTCTTCATCTGATATAACATTTCCTGCTTCCAACATATCTAAAAAAGTCTCATAAGAAGATGATTCCGCATCTAGTTGAATAAAATGTTTTAATACAGGAAATTCAGATGATCGGTCTCTCACAGAGTCCACCATATCTTTGTAAGATGTAGTACGGAATTGTTCGATAAAGAATAAAGCTTTTGCATCAGACTGCTTCAACAAGTAATCTAATTCAGAAGATTGATAATTCGTGTTGACCGTGACGAGAACAGCACCAGCACGTGCAGAACCGAACTGAAGCAGCAGCCACTCGGGTACATTGGTAGCCCAAACTGCTATATGATCTCCTTTTTCAATCCCCATAGCCATCAAGCCTTTGGCAACTTTAGTCGTTAATTCATAAAATTCTTGATAGGTGTAGCGAATTCCTAGTTTGCTGTAAACCATAGCTTCTTGATCCTTAAGTTCTAACGCTTGTTTTCTTAAACAATCCCCTACAGTTACTTTCATTAGTTCAGCCATAATTCACCCCATCGCTTGATCTCTTAATGAATGTTAGCAGCCAATTTCTCTTGCAATAACGATACGTTGGATTTCTGATGTACCTTCTCCAATCTCAAGAAGTTTAGCGTCTCTGAAATAACGTTCCACATGATAATCTCTCATGTAGCCGTTACCACCATGAATTTGAACAGATTCAGAACAAATCTGCATACATGCCTCTGATGCATATAATTTTGCCATCGAAGCTTCTTTTGAGAACTTCTTACCCTGGTCTTTAAGCCATGCCGCTTTGTATACCATTAATCTGGCAAGTTCAATCTTCATGGCCATATCTGCTAGCTTGAATTGAATAGCTTGGAACTTTGAAATCGATCTTCCAAATTGTTTGCGCTCTTTCGAATACGTTAGAGCCCTCTCGTAGGCCGCCTGTGCAATTCCAACAGCCATTGCTCCTATACCTATTCTTCCTCCATCCAATGTCACCAGGAACTGTTTAAAGCCGTCTCCGCGCTTTCCTAAAAGATTTTCTTCAGGCACTCTTACATCTTCCATAAAAAGTTCCGTAGTATTAGAAGAGTGAAGACCCATCTTCTCGTAATTATCGATAACACGGAATCCTTTAGCATCTGTAGGTACGATAATAGCTGAGATTTCTTTATCGTTACCATTTCTATCTGTAATAGCTGTTAATGCTAAGTGCTTAGCATAACTCGCATTTGTGATATAGCATTTTGAGCCATTAATCACCCATTCACCATTTTCCGTTTTCGCAGTTGTTTCTGTGCCACCTGCATCTGAACCCGCATTTGGTTCTGTTAATCCGAATGCTCCAAGAGAGTCTCCTGTACAGATTGGCGTTAGATACTTTTCTTTTTGTTCGTGAGTACCAAATAGATTTAATGGAGCTCCACCTAAAGAAACATGTGCAGAATATGTAATTCCAGTAGATCCACAAGCGCGGCTCAGCTCTTCTACAGCAATCGCAAAACTTATCGTATCAGCTCCGCCCCCACCGTATTCTTCGGGAAAAGGCAGACCCATCATTCCTAATTTAGAAAGCTTTTGAAAAATCTCTACCGGGAATTCTTTATTTTTATCTCTTGCTTCAGCACCCGGTGCTACCACTTCATCTGCAAATTCTCTCATCATTTTTTGAATCATCAACTGCTCTTCTGTTAATGTAAAATTCATGGTTGCATCCCACCTCTTAATAAATTTACGCCTCAAATTTGTATGCGCTTACATGTTTATTATAGATATAAAGGCTGAATTTTTACAAGATTTAAAGAATTTTTAATTTAATATTAAGGAGAATAAGCAAGCAACAAAAAGAATTTCGTAGAAAACAGTATCACAAAATGAGTTTTTGATGAGTTTGCATTGAGGTGGAATAATAAGTAAAATAAAAGAAATAAAAAAGCTTGCCCAGATTTGGGCAAACTTTCTATTCTAAAAAGTCTTTTAATCGTTTACTTCTGCTTGGATGGCGGAGTTTACGGAGTGCCTTTGCTTCAATCTGACGAATACGTTCACGCGTAACGCCAAACACTTTACCTACTTCTTCGAGGGTGCGAGTACGTCCGTCATCAAGCCCGAAACGCAGACGAAGAACATTTTCTTCTCGATCTGTTAGTGTATCAAGAACATCTTCAAGCTGTTCTTTTAATAGCTCATAGGCAGCAGCTTCTGAAGGTGCTAATGCATCCTGATCTTCAATGAAATCACCAAGATGAGAATCGTCTTCTTCACCAATAGGTGTTTCTAAAGAGACTGGCTCTTGAGCAATCTTCAGTATTTCACGAACCTTTTCTGGTGTTAGTTCCATTTCAGCACCGATCTCTTCTGGAGATGGCTCACGTCCAAGATCTTGAAGCAGCTGGCGTTGAACACGAATCAGTTTATTAATCGTCTCAACCATATGAACTGGAATACGAATTGTACGAGCTTGGTCAGCAATCGCACGCGTGATCGCCTGACGAATCCACCATGTTGCATACGTACTAAATTTAAATCCTTTATCATAGTCGAACTTTTCAACAGCTTTGATCAATCCCATGTTACCTTCTTGGATAAGATCAAGGAACAGCATTCCACGACCAACATAACGTTTTGCAATACTTACAACGAGTCGTAAGTTAGCTTCTGCAAGACGGCGTTTAGCTTCTTCATCACCGTTCTCAATACGTTTTGCTAGTTCGATCTCTTCGTCTGCTGAAAGTAAGTCTACACGACCGATTTCTTTTAAGTACATACGAACTGGATCGTTGATCTTAACTCCTGGCGGTACGCTTAAGTCATTAAGATCGAATTCTTCTTCCTCTTTTTCCATTTCGAACTTAGGATCTTCTTCGTCTTCTGCATCCTCAGATGCTTCAGCAACTTCAACACCTTGTTCTTCAAGGTATGAATAGAACTCATCCATTTGATCAGAATCTTGTTCAAAAGGTGCCAGCTTACTTGTGATTTCTGTATATGTTAGCCGTCCTCGCTTCTTACCGGCCTCAACTAATTGTTCTTTAACTTGATCGATGGTTAATTCGCCTTCCGTTCCTTGACGGTTTGGTTTCTCAGCCATTCGATCCCCTCCTTCCAAAACTTCAACCATCCTACATCCCGATTATTTAAGAGATCTTTTCATTCTCATAATTTCTTGGGCAATTTGGGCTGCCAGTTTTATTTCATTCCTTCTTATTGCGTCTTCTTGCTGCTTTTCTTTTTCTTGTATCTCCCGCAATAAAGGATAGCTAGAAATAATACGAATATAATCTGCGAGCTCTATTTCATTCAGCTCTTCACTGATTGTAAGCATCGCCAATTCTGAAGCTAATTTTCGTAATTTGTCATCATCGATACGCTGCATGAACAACCCTACATTGGGTTTATTTCCCTCTTCATAAAAGGCATATAAGTATGCAGCAATCGCGTTATGTTCTTCAACATTAAAGCCTGAATCCAACTTTTCCTGAATTAGAAAAGCGGCTTCCTCACTTTTTAACATATGTGCAAGAACAATACGTTCAGCATTCAGATTTCTAGGCAACAATGACTTTTGCAAAAGTGTTTGTATTCTAAAATTATTATCCCGCTTTTTAGGGCCGTTATCCTTAGACCTTTGCAGTTGCTTGAAAGTCTGTGTTTGCTGTTGTTTAAGAGCATCTAATGACAGATTAAATTCAGAAGCGATCTGTCGGAGATAATGATCTCGTTCAACCGCTTTTGGCAGACGCGCAATTTCTTGGATAATCTCTTCGATATAGATCATCCGTTCTCCTTCATCCCGAAGGTTTTTACCGCGCCTGTAATATTGTATTTTAAATGCCATCACAGTTAGGCTAGCCCCTATTATATCTTTTAAAAACGAATCGTTTCCAAATTGGGAAATATAGTCATCGGGGTCCATTCCATCAGGCATCTGTGAGATCTTCACGGTGCAGCCTTGTTTTGTTAAGATTTCTGAAGCTCTAAACGCCGCTTCGACTCCTGCTCGGTCTGAGTCATAGCAGATTGTGACAGACTGAACATTTCGTTTCAAAATGGCTGCATGATCTTCGGTCAGCGAAGTACCTAATGTAGCAACACCATTTGTAACACCTGCTCTATACGCTGCAATCGTATCGACATAACCCTCAAAGATGACAGCATGCTGTTTCTGTCTCATCTCGGCACGTGCAAGGTTTAAACCATAAAGAGTTCTTCCTTTCTGGAAGATCTTCGATTCCGGACTGTTTAAATACTTTGGCTCGTCCTTTCCGTCTAAAACACGGCCGCCAAAAGCAACAACTGCACCTGTACGGTCCCAAATCGGAAACATGACCCGATTTCTAAATCGATCGTACGGTTTTCCATCAGATTGTCTCTTTCCAATCAACCCGACTTTTTCAGCGATGTGTAGATCCATTCCTCGCTTTTGAAGAAATTGTGATGCGGTCTCCCATGAATCTGGGGCAAAACCAATCTGGAACCGCTCTATGGATTCTCTTGTGAATCCTCTTTTCTCCAAATACTCTAAAGCTGGTCTTCCTTGCTTTGTGTGAAGTAAGCAGTGATGATACAATTTAGCCAACAACTCATGAATCTCAGTCATCGCTCTTTTCTCGTCAGAGCTTTTTTCGGAGAAGTTTTGCTGATGAATTTGAGGAAGTTCAATGTCACTCTTTTTGCCTAGCTGCGTTACAGCTTCAATAAAAGTGTACCCTTCAATGTTCATTAAAAAGGAAAAAACATTGCCTCCCGCTCCACAACCGAAACAATGGTAAATCTGTTTGTCAGGTGAGACAGAAAAGGATGGCGATTTCTCCCCATGAAAAGGGCAAAGACCAAAATAATTTCTGCCTTGTTTCTTAAGAGGAACATAATCGCTGATCACGTCAACAATATCGTTAGAAGACCTGACCTTCTCAATTAAATCCTCAGGTATACGTTCCATATTACCACCACAGAATCTCTGATTCTTTTAGACACTAGATATATATTCGTTGCACAATTCTATTTTCCTTCAACATTCGACAGGATTTCGCAAAAAACTGTACAGAATCTTTCTGTGTCCTCTTTTTTAAATTTAGCAGGTCCTTTTGAGTGCTTGCCAGAACGTCTAGCTTTTGCTGACATATAACGATCATGCAGCACTTGCTCCATTTCATTCTCTTGAAACTGTTTCCCTCTTGGGGTGATAACGTAAACCCCTTTTGACAAAAGAAGACTCGCGAGGGCATGATCTTGAGTCACAACAAGATCATTTCTTTTGGAATGATTATGTATGTAAAGATCAACTTCTTCAGGACTTGCATCAACCAATATCCAGCGACCAGGCTGGTCCGTGTTACTCGCGTGAGCGTAAGATGTAACGAATATTGGTTCAAAGACAAACATTTTGGAGAACTTGAATATTTCTTCCTTTATCACAACAGGACAAGCATCTGCATCTACAAATACATTACCAATTAATTTTTCCATATTCTTATGTTCTACTTTTACAGTGATTCTCCTTTATATGAGAGCATTTGTTTAAAATTAACATACTCAATTTATCACTATTTTGGACAAACTTATAAAATTTAATCACAATGTAATATTATAATAAAAGTCTCGCTGTTTTACCAGTAAAATGATGAAAATAAAAAAGCGCAATCATTTGCGCTTTATTTATATGACTTTCCTTGGAACAAGTTATAGATCACATTTGCAGATTCTTCGACCGCTTTATTGGAGACCTCAACCACTCTGCATCCAATTTGATCAACGATCTTGTTAAAGTAGACGAGTTCTTGCTTGATTCTTTCCATGTTAGCGTAGTTCGCTTCAGAGTTTAAACCAAGCGCTTTCAAACGTTCTCTACGTATGTCGTTTAATTTTTCAGGTGTAATCTTAAGACCGAAGCATTTGTTTGGTGATACTTTAAACAATTCTTCCGGGGGTTCTACTTCTGGTACGATGGGTACATTTGCCACCTTTAAGCGTTTATGTGCTAAGTATTGCGATAGTGGTGTTTTTGAAGTTCTTGACACACCGATTAAAACAACATCAGCTTTTAGAATTCCTCTAGGATCTCTGCCATCATCATATTTAACAGCAAACTCAATAGCTTCTACTTTTCGAAAGTAATCATCATCCAGTTTATGCACGACTCCGGGTTCATATCTCGGAACTTGATTCAGCCGAGATTGCAGCTGATTCATAATCGGACCCATGATATCCACTGTAGGGATGTTGTGCAATGCCGCCTGCTTAGCAACGTATTCACTTATTTCAGGCACTACAAGGGTAAAAGCTATGATCCCGTTATGGTCCTTCGCTAATGAGATGACCTCATCAATCGTCTCTTTATCCTCAACATAGGGTACTCTCTTAATCTCTATTCCATTTGAATTAAATTGGCTCGCGGCCGCTTTAACAACCAACTCTGCCGTTTCTCCGACTGAATCGGAAACGACATATACGATAGGACGTCCTGTCATGTTGGCCTCCCCATTCAATTATAGTAATTCGTCATGTGCTAGTTCTACAAAAGCCTTCGTGATATTTGTCTTTGTAATTCTTCCTACAACATCAAAACCACTCTCATCGTCTGAGCGTTTAACTACTGGAAGACAATCTATCTGTTTTCTGATCAAGATGTGTGCGATATCTAATAGATAATCATCTTTAAAACAATATGTGATATTAGGCATCCTAGTCATTATAATGTTAATCGGGATACTATTGATCTCTTGTTTTCCCATACTTGCTCTTAATAAATCTTTTCGTGACGCTACGCCAGCAAGATGCCCATTCTTATTGATGATAAATAAAGTTCCAACATCCTCCAAAAACATCGTACAGATAGCTTCATACACCGTAGCTGAATCTTGTACGACCACAGGCATCGATGTAAATTCAGCAACTTTGATCTTTTTTATTTTTTCTGTTAAAAGCTGCGAACCCGTCTTCCCGGTATAAAAATAACCGACTCTTGGCCTTGCATCCAGATAACCTGCCATCGTTAGAATAGCAAGATCGGGTCTAAGTGTAGCTCTTGTTAAATCTAGTTGATCTGCAATTTGTTCTCCTGTAATAGGTCCGTTATCTTTAACAATCTCAATGATTTTTTGCTGCCTCTTATTAAGTTCGATCGTGTACACCACCTTTTGCCGCATCCAATGTGTTATACTTATTCTCATTATTATAACCTATTCATTGGAGAAAGCGAACTAAAAAAACTGTAAAGAATAAAAGCTTCACAGTTTTTCACGATAAATCATCTAATTGTTTCAGAAACTTCTTTGATTTTAGAAATACCCCTGAGTATTCGTCCATGTAGGCGTCAAATAACATTCGAAGCTCTCTCTTCGTTTCCTTTTTTAAGGAGACATTTCCAAGCCTTGCAAGATCCAAGTGATAAAACATATGAAGCAGCTTTACCGAACCCCTTGAGATTCGCATCCTGTAAGGATCTTTGTATGAACACCTTTCACAAAGAAAACCTCCTTCTCTAATCGAGAAAGAAAAATCGCCTTCTGTTGAGTGACATGAAACACATTTACTCAGTTCAGGTACGATTCCACTTGTTTTCATTATTTTTATTTCAAATAAAAAAGTGATAACTTCGGGATCAATACCATGATTGATATATTCTAAGGATTGTTTGATCCATCCGAAAAGGTCTGGTTTCAGATCATCCTCAGATGTGTTTCTATCTAATAGTTCTACTAAGTAAGCTGCATAAGCTGTCTTAACTAGATCTTCTCCTATTTTTCTGAAAGAGGACAGCGCCTCACCTTGCTGTAAAGTTCCAAGCCCTCTGCCTTTTTGAAAAACAAAAATTCCGTATGTAAAAAGCTGCGTAATGGAAGTAAAGCGGCTTTTGGGCTTTTTGGCTCCTCTTGCCATTACGCCTACTTTCCCAAATTCTTTTGTATACAAAGTAATGATCGTATTGGATTCACCATACGGAACGGTTTTAATGACGATTCCTTCCACTTTATAAAGCAAGGTAAATCACCACCCTCTCAAATCTAAGAAGGCACCGTAGTTACTTTTTAATGAAATGGAGGTTCCTCAAGAGACTCTTCGTAAGGAATAACTGCTGATAATGCTGTTATTTCAAGGTCTAGCTCTTTGTATAACAAATAGGTATCAATACTGCCCGTTTCACAGAATACTTTCCAAGTAAATTCTTTCATGTTTGGACACACCTTTCTATTTGTTTTTCTCCTGTAATAACTAGGTTCACCTTAATTGTTTATTTCATGTCAAGGAAATTTTAACAGTTTTATACTTTTGAGTTTTCGCAGTGGGGCATTCTTGTAAGTGGTTGTTTTCCGTTTCAGGTACTCGCTTTCCGGGGGGCGTGCGGTGAGCCACCTTGACGCTTTGCGCCCTAAGCCGCCCTAAGGTGTCTCACCTGTCACACTCATCCCCCAGGAGTCTCGCACCTTTCACTCCAAACAACTATTCAAAGACGAACTACAAACCCATTTAAAGTAACTGCTGTTTAATACTCATCCTCATTAAAACCGAACTCGGTTAGCTGCTTTTGGCGGTTTCTCCAGTCGTTTTGTACTTTTACGTACAATTCTAAGAAGACACGTGAGCCTAAGAGAGTTTCAATGTCTGCTCTTGCTCTTTTTCCGATCTCTTTTAGCATCTTTCCTTGTTTACCGATGATGATTCCTTTTTGAGACGAACGTTCTACAATGATCGTTGCGTTTACAAACACAACGTTCTTTTCTTCGCGTTCTTTCATCTCCTCTATGACTACTGCTACGGAGTGTGGAATTTCTTCGCGTGTCAAATGAAGAACTTTCTCGCGAATTAATTCTGCTGTTATAAATCGCTCCGGATGATCGGTTACCTGGTCTTCAGGGTAAAATTGCGGCCCTTCTTCCATGTAGGAAACGATCTGTTCAAGAAGTGTGTCCACATTGTTTCCATTAAGAGCAGAAATCGGAACAACTTCAGCAACGTCTAGCTTATTTCTATACATATCAATCAACGGCAATAATTGATCAGGATGTACTTTATCGATTTTATTTATGACTAAAAAGACAGGATTTTTCACATTTTGAAGTCTGTCGATAATGAACTGGTCACCACGGCCATAACCTTCTTCTGCATTAATAACAAACAGGATAAGGTCGACTTCATTTAAAGTTTGCTGAGCCGTTCTTGTCATAAAATCGCCTAGCTTATGCTTAGGTTTATGAATACCTGGCGTATCAATAAAGATGACTTGAGATTCATCAGTTGTATAAACCGCTTGAATCTTATTTCTTGTTGTTTGAGGCTTGTCACTCATTATGGCGATTTTCTGTCCGATCACTTTGTTTAAAAGTGTGGATTTCCCTACGTTAGGTCTGCCGATAATCGTTACAAAACCTGATTTATAGCCTTCTTTAATCATTTAGGTCCTCCGGTGAGAATGCACCAGGCAATAAATCTTTTACTAAGATCTCCTGTACATCACCTTTAAGGTTCGTTAAATAAACAGGCATTTCAGGCGGACATAACTCAGAGATAACTTGTCGGCATGCTCCACAAGGAGGTACAGGACGCTTCGTATCTGCTACAACAGCGATCGCGCTGAACTTCGTGTCACCTTCTGTATACGCTTTAAATAATGCCGTACGTTCGGCACAGCACGTTAAGCTGTACGCGGCGTTCTCAATATTCGCTCCGTTATATACTTTACCTTCAACCGTTAGTAGAGCTGCACCTACTTGAAACTTAGAGTAAGGTACGTAAGCCTTTTCACGTGCGAGTTTCGCTTGATCCATCAATTGTTCTTTATTCATTACTCTTTCACCTTCTTAACAAATATAGCTTCATACTATCTATCAGTGGTTCAATAAATAGCAGTATACCGATTATAACAGCAAATATTGAAAAAACCAAAACTGCACCTGCTGCTGCGTCTTTTGCCTTCTTCGCGAGGGGATGTTTTTTCTCTGTTATGAGATCGATCGTGCTCTCTATCGCTGTATTTACAAGCTCAAGCGATAGTACAATGCCGATTACAATAAATAAAAGGACGAATCTCTCTTTAGAAAAATCAAGTGCAATCGCGAAAATAATCACGATTACACTCACAAAGGTGTGGATTCTAAAATTTTGTTCCGATTTAAAGGTTGCGATTATTCCTGTAAAAGCAAAAACAAAACTTGAGAACAACTTTTTCCAAGCGATCATCTCTTCAGACCATATTGCTCCAAAATTTCTTCTTGTCTTCCAAACATTCTTTTTTCATCTTCATCGTTCATATGGTCATAGCCTAATAAATGCAAGAAGCCGTGAACGGCAAGAAAGCCCATTTCTCTTTCAAGTGAGTGTCCGTATTCTGCCGCTTGTTCCTTCGCAACATCAAGACAGATGATGATATCACCTAAGAACCTCGTCTCTTCTCCACCGATGATCTCTGTCTCATCTTCACCCATTTCTTCCATAGCAAAAGAAATAACATCCGTTACACTATCTTTTTGTCTGTACTCATTGTTTATTTCTTGAATTCGTTCTTTCGTCACGATTGTTACTGATACTTCCGCTTGCCCTGTCTCTTCCATCTCTGCCGCTTTTTCAAGAACGTTACTTAATAACTCTTGAAATTCGGAGCTGTTTTCGTCAATCTCGTTTAAATACTCTACATGTAGCATCATTGTTTTTCCACCTTTTTTGTTTCTTCTGGATACTCAATTCTGGAATGAAAAATTCCTTTTAACGTTTCTGTAAGTGTTTTTGCAACGATGTCTAATTCTTTTAGCGTGATATCACATTCATCGAACTGACCATCTTCTAGCCTGTCATTAATAATTTTTCGAATGATCCCATCAATTTTAACAGGTGTTGGTTTCGTCAACGATCGAACTGCCGCTTCTACAGCATCAGAGATCCCGATGATTGCAACTTCTTTCGTTTGAGCTTTTGGTCCAGGATATCGGAAGTCCGATTCTGCTACTTCCTTATCTGTTAGCTGAGCTGCTTTATGATAAAAGAATTTTAGCAGGGTCGTTCCATGGTGCTGTTCAGCGATATCAATAATCTCTTTTGGAATCTTTTCTGCCCGGAGCATGTCAGCCCCATCATATGGGTGTGCCGTAATGATGGTCTTACTTAACTGTGGTGCTATCTTATCATGCGGGTTGTCCATATTCATCTGATTTTCAATAAAAAAATGCGGCCGTTTTGTTTTCCCGACGTCGTGGTAATAAGAACCAACTCTAGCTAGTAAACCGTTAGCACCAATAGACTCGCATGCCGCTTCTGAAAGGTTGGCGACCATGATGCTATGGTGATACGTCCCAGGTGCTTCCATGAGCACTTTTCTTAAAATTGGGTGGTTAGGATTCGAGAGCTCGATTAACTTTGTCACAGATAAAATGTTAAACGATGATTCTATGACCGGAAGAAGTCCTAGTGTTAACACAGCTGAAACAAAACCTGAAATGGCTGCACAACCAAGATCTAGCCCAATCTGCAGAGAAGTGAATTTTCCGTTTTGCAGCAATAACACACTCGCTACTGTTAGGATGGCTATAAAAGAAACAAAAAATCCAGCTTGCAAGATTTTCGAACGTTGTTGTGTCTTTCCTAAAAATACGATTCCTGAAATGCCGTTAAATAAAACATACATACTCATTATGAAATTAAAATTACCAGCTGTTTGTTCGTTAAATATCAATGCTGCACTAAACGCAAAGATAATCGTAGACACGACTGCAAGCTCTTCATTAAACAACATCTTGATCATCATCGCTCCTGCCGCGACAGGGACAGCATACATGAGACTCATTAGACCAAGTTCTGTACTAACACTCAATACTTTCATCACAACGAGTGTTAAGGTGAACAGGAGAGCATAGATGGTTACATACTTACGAAAATGCTCTTTCTCACGCTCTTCTTTCATAAAATAATATAAACCAGCCATCACGATCAATACAAAAAGGAATAATCCGTAATAAGGATACGTTTTCATTTCCTGATCTAATAATCCAACCTTTTTGAGTCTATCAAAGATTTCAGGCGTGATTACTGCCCCGCTTTTAACGAGAACTTCTCCTTCTCGAATTACAACTTCTTCTACTTTGTCGCTCGCTTCTTTACGTTTTTGACGTGTTTTCTCTGTATCTAACGTTCTGTTGGCGATGATAAAACTTCTCGTAATTTCTTCAGTTGCATTTCGAAGAGAATAAGGTAGATTGTTATCGCGTATTAATTGAATAGCTTCGCTTCTTGCTTCTTCCACTTCTTCGACCATGATAGGCTCTGATAAAACTCTGTTCACTACATCAGGAGCTAAATTCTTCACATTGGTTAATTCCGCTTTACTGGCTTCAGCGAGTGCTATATACGTTTCATCAGATATATCAGATTTATTGATTGAATCTTTTAATTGGATGACTTTCTGATCTAAAGAAAGAGTAGCCTCATCTTCTTTTTTCTTTTTTTCTTCAGATTCGTTAATGGTTATCACGATATCAAGTAAGTCATCCAATTCTTCTGCCTGTATTAAAGCGAGGTCTTTATTAAACGTATACTCATTTTTAATACTTTCTTCAGCGAGCTTCTTTCTGGCTTCTGTCTGATCTTCTAACGGGATTGTGATAGGTGATTGAATGTCCCGTGGTGAACGCTCATAAACGTTAACATCCACTACATTAGGAGTTACGTTGCTGACTAAAAGGGAAAATAGAATGATTCCCATTACTATAAACGATACTGTTGCTACACTCAAACGAAAGTAATTAGACAAAAGATGCCTGAAATTGGCCAAACGCTACCACTCCTTAAACTGTACATCCTATTCTAATCTTAGCAAAAGTTGGTCAATTATGGTACTTCTCAATAAGAAAAGCTTAATTAATTGGTTTATTTATTCAATTTGCCACTAAAACCCGCTATACATACAAAAAACGAGACTGAGGATCATCCTTTCAGGCAAAGAAAAAAGACTCCAAAATGGATGGAGTCCTTAGTCTTCGTATGTTTCATATGCTTCAATAATTCGCTGAACAAGTGGATGACGAACTACATCCAATTGTTTTAAGTATATAAAATCGATGCCTTTAACGCTTTCAAGCCTTTTTTCAGTTACTTTTAATCCCGATTCTTTTCCACGAGGAAGATCTATTTGAGTAAGATCACCTGTGATGACCATCTTCGATCCAAAACCAAGACGCGTTATAAACATCTTCATCTGTTCTGGTGTAGTATTTTGAGCCTCATCTAGAATGACAAAGCTTTCATCAAGTGTACGGCCTCTCATGTACGCCAGCGGAGCAATTTCAATCGTACCTCGCTCGATTAGCCTTTCTGTATGCTCAGCCCCTAGAAGGTCATGTAGAGCATCGTAGAGAGGACGCAGATAAGGATCTACTTTTTCTTTAAGATCGCCTGGGAGAAATCCTAAACTCTCACCCGCTTCAACAGCTGGACGAGTAAGCACGATCTTTTTCATCTTGCCTTCTTTTAAAGCATTGACGGCCATAACAACCGCAAGATAGGTTTTCCCTGTACCAGCAGGACCGATACCAAATACGAGGTCGCGCTTTCTCATGGACTGCACATAATGACGCTGTCCTAGCGTTTTTACACGAATTGGTTTTCCTTTGGCAGTAACCGCAATATCCTCTTCATAAAGCTCACTTAATTCATCCAGCATATTTTTTTCTGCAAGCTGAACAGCATAAACTATGTCTCTTTCTGAAATCTTGATACCTTTTCGCACCAACTTCAGCAGAACAAACAAAGTCTCTTCAACCATTTCTGCTTTATTCAGTTCACCTGATACTAAGATGTCTTCTCCTCTAGTGACTATACTTACGTTAAGCTTGTCTTCAATCACCTTTAAGAAAGCATCATTAGGGCCAAAAAGCGAAGCTGCTTCTGTCGTATTTTCGAGTTGTAATGAATTAAGTCTTTTCGTTTCTGACAAACTACTCATTCTCCTTGTTGGATAGGTATAGGTTGTGCAGATGCAATATTTTCAATTACTTGGTAGAGCATCGTTAGTTTAACTTTACCATTCGAGACGTTTTGTTGCCAAACTTTTTCACCATTAATTTTTGCGTCTTCTGGCAATTTTTTTGAAAGTTCCTTCTTCGCCATCTTTTTTCCTACTTCAATTGCTTCGGCTTTTGAATAAGAACGTTTTACTCCATCTGTTTCCCTGATCTCTTTTTTTATATAAGAAAACGGCATTTTCCATTTGGCTAGATAAAGAGGTGATTCATTTAGTGTTTCCGTTTTATCTTTAAATTCTCCTTCTGAAAAACCGTATACAGGAACATTCAGTCCAAAGAGTGAAACATAATGCCTGTTTTTATATTTACCGGTGTAGGTTTGAAAGGAAGTATTTAATGGTACTTCAACTTCTGTTTGATACCAGACTTCTCCCCAAATTTCACCTTTCGCACTTACAAGCTGCGGCTTTTTTTCTTTTCCGATCAGACCTGAGACTAATAAAGATCCTTTTTTGACATAGTCGTTAACACCTACAATAGGTTGTCCCTTTTCAACGAATACGGAATGAATAACAGCCTCCTTTGTGGCAACAAGATGCCTCGGCCCTGTAACTTGCTTAGCTTCTGGAATCTCTTTTTCCACCACTTCAAACCGATAAGAAGTACCATGCTGAGTGACACCGATCCAAGTAACGTTATCCATCTTCTCTGTTAGATCTCGCTGTATCTCTCTAACATTCGGCAACAAGAAAATAAATTTACCTTTTGTTACTCCAAGTTCTACTGCTGCTTTTCTTAACTCGTATTCTGTCTTAGGATTTGCCCCCGTAACATTTATATTCCAAATCATATTAGATAATAAAAATAATAAAAAGATAAACGATAGCATACCAAGGATAAAACCGTTTCTCTTCCACATTCTTTTTAGAAGAAAAGGCGTCCCTTTCTTTTCTTTAATCCTAATCTTCAACTTGTTTTCTTTTAAGATCCCTCTTGCTTTTTGTACATCTGTGACAGATATGGAGACGAGTGCACGGTTGTTATCAAGAGGCTGGATATCCCATATGCTAATACCAGATTGAATACACGTATTGATAAATGAACTAGAATCTTGTCCAATAATCTCTACCCTTACATATCCTTTCAAATGGTTCCATTTCGTTTTCATCTTTTCCCTCCCTGTGCAATAAAGTCTTATTCGTTTTCGAAGTCGACAGAAGCGATCGTACCTTCTAATAAGATTTCTTCCGGTAAGATCGTTTTAATAACAAACTCGCTTCCTTTTATATGAAGCATGCCTTGTTTTAGCTTGAGTGTGAGTTGTTCATTCGAGAACGCTTTAACTCCTCTATGGTTCTCAATATATATGTGCAGCTGTCCGATCATCGTGATCCGGGGTAGATCCATCACTACATCTGCTGGTAGCTCAAGGTTTTGCATCATCCATTTATTCACTTGCTGCCGCAATTTGCCCATAAAAAAACCCCCTCTCTCCATTTTTATGAGAGAAGGGGGGAAACTATCACTCTAAATACAAGTATCTCTTTCTTTAAGAACGCTTTTGCAACGCTTTAGGCTTTGAAAGAATCTCTGACCATATGACTGCTTTTTGCAATTCTTGTTGATCTACTTTAAAATCGTTCATAATTTTATCTTCTTTATCTTGGTATCGGTTAGAGACTTTTTCTGCCTGTTTAACCTGACGTTGATTGGTTCGGCGTTCATATACTTTGTCAGCCATTTTCGCTGTTCCTATTTCAATCGCCTTTTCCGCTTTTTTCATTTCGTTGGCTGTAGGTTCAGCTGGCAAACCGAAAGGAGAAACGGTTTGTTTTGGATTTTCTCTATTCCGTCGATTAGGTTCCGCACGTTTTGTTTCCTTCATTTCTTTTTGGCGTTTAAAGACACTATACAAGCCGCCTGCGATCAGAATAACAAAAGCGATATTTGCTAGTAAGAGTTCAATAATCGCTTCTATAATATTCATACTTACAACTTCCGTCCTTTATCATCATTCTCTTTATCAGGGTTTGATGATTTACTGATCGATTCACGCATCGTCGTGTCCGCCATTATGTTCTTCATGTTCATATAGTCCATAAAACCCATGTTACCAGAACGAAGAGCTTCTGCTAATGCCATTGGAACCTCTGCTTCTGCTTCTACAACTTTTGCTCGCATCTCTTGTACTTTTGCCTTCATCTCTTGCTCTTTAGCTACCGCCATCGCACGTCTTTCTTCTGCTTTTGCCTGAGCGATATTTTTATCCGCCATCGCTTGATCTGTTTGAAGTTCCGCTCCTATGTTCTTGCCAATATCGATGTCTGCAATATCAATGGACAGAATCTCAAAAGCCGTTCCAGCATCTAATCCTTTTGATAAAACGGTCTGTGAGATCAGATCTGGATTTTCAAGCACTTTTTTGTGTGTCGCTGAAGAACCGATCGTACTAACAATCCCTTCACCAACACGGGCGATTATCGTTTCTTCACCAGCTCCACCGACTAGACGATCGATATTCGCACGAACGGTAATTCTGGCTTTTGCTTTCACTTCAATCCCATCTAATGCTACACCCGCAATAAAAGGTGTTTCAATTACTTTAGGGTTTACACTCATTTGAACGGCTTCGAGTACATCACGTCCCGCAAGATCAATAGCTGCTGCTCTCTCAAAGCTTAGTTCTATATTTGCTCGATGCGCTGCAATCAACGCATTTACTACTCTGTCAACATTCCCTCCAGCTAGGTAATGACTTTCAAGCTGGTTCGTACTTAAATCTAACCCTGCTTTTACCGCTTTAATCAATGGATTAACTACACGGTTTGGAATAACTCTTCTTAATCTCATCCCGACCAAAGTAAATATCCCTACTCTTACTCCTGCCGCTAATGCAGAAATCCATAACATGACGGGCACAAACGTAAATAATACAGCTAATGCGATTACAATCAACCCTATAACTACAATGCTGGCGATCGATCCGAATTCTAACATCTACACACTCTCCATTCGTTATTTATTCATTATTTTTTTCAATAGCTCTTACTACAACACGTCCACCAGAAACTTTAATGATTTTTACAGTCGTGCCTTTTTCAATATACGATCCTTCAGTCACTACATCTAAGAACTCATCATCAAGCTTTAAACTGCCAGAAGGGCGTAATGTTGTCGCTGTTACGCCAATCCTGCCTGTTAAATCAACTCGTTCTTTGTGAGATAGATAACCTTTTTCAGAGCTCGTTGAATCAAATAGTACGAGTTTTTTTAAAGAACCGTTATAACCAAATGATCGTAAGAAGAAGTAAGATCCAATGATTGTAACAACAATCGCAATTGCAATGGCGATTAAGATTCCTGTTAATGATCCACCTGCCATGATCAATCCTGTTAACACGGCCAACACCCCCAGTATACCGATAATACCACCTGGTAGAAACAACTCTAGGATCAGTAAGATCAGTCCAACACCAAATAAAATAATTGCTTCCCAACCGGCAAGACCGGCTATCATATGACCGTAAAAAAATAGCAATAATGATAATGCACCGATAGAACCTGCAATTCCAAAACCAGGTGTATAGAGCTCTAATACAAGACCTAAGCTTCCTAAAGATAAAAGAATAGGCACGACAACAGGATTTGTAACAAAACGTGCTATCTTATCCGCGAAAGTAGGATTAGACTCTAAAATCTTAGCATCCTCCAAATTCAGATGTGCTAGCAGTTCTTGACGATCTTCTGCAATTTTTTCTGCATATCCTACTTTTAATGCTTCACTGGCTGTTAGAGTAAGCAACTCACCTTTTTCTAAGCCAAGTTCAGGAATCTCAACGTCTGGGTCTACCATCGCCTCAGCATATATGGGAGTCCTCTCATTCAGCTCTGCTGCTGCGAGCATTTCCGCTTTCCAAGCAGACTCTGCTTTTTGTCCAGCGGTATTTCCTTGGCTATCGATCACAGCGGCAGATCCAATTGTTGTAGATGGCTTCATAACAATTTGGTCGGCATTTAAGGCGATATACGCTCCTGCTGAAAAAGCATTTTTAACCACGTAAGCTGTGATTGGAATTTCTGATTCTCTCATGACTTTTGCAATATGTAATGCTGCGTCTACTCGGCCACCAGGAGTATAGATCTCTAGAACGATATGATCCGTTCCATCTTTTTTTGCCTTTTGGATACTTCGATCTAAAAAAGCTTCAAGACCTCTTTCTACTTCATGTTCTACAGGTATGAAAGTAACCGTCTTTCCTTTACCTGCTGAGAATACTTGTGAAGTTGAAAGCACTCCATATATTCCCCAGATCAGACAAAGCATATAGATGAGCAGTCGAATCCTTTTCACAAACTAACACCCCCTCCACTCTATTTTACGTTAATTTGTGGAAAAAAGTTTCAAAAAATAAGAAAACGCCCTGTATAAATACAGAGCGTTTGTCATTTCAATTATGATAGTTGTTGCTGAACAATACGATTAACGAGTCCGCCATCGGCTTTCCCTTTAACTTTAGGCATGAGAGCCCCCATAACTTTACCCATATCAGCTTTTGAAGCAGCACCTATTTCAGAAATGGTTTGAGCAACGATTTCGTGAAGTTCTTCTTCTGTGAGCTGTTTTGGTAAATATGGCGTAAGAACAGCAATTTCATCTTGAAGTCCAGCGACTAAATCATCGCGGCCAGCTTTTTCGAATTCTTGGAGGGAGTCTTTTCTTTGTTTCATTTCGCGTACAAGAACGGTAAGCTCTTCTTCCTCGTTTAATTCACGCCCTTGCTTGATTGCCTCATTTTGAAGTGATGCCTTAAGCATGCGAATTACAGAAAGCTTCTGCTTGTTCTTGTCCTTCATCGCTTGTTTCATATCTTGATTTAATTCATTAAGAAGACTCATATTACTAACTTACACCCCGCTTAGAACTTACGCTTTCTTGCTGCCTCAGCCTTCTTCTTACGCTTTACGCTTGGCTTTTCATAATGCTTGCGCTTTTTAACTTCAGCCAATGTTCCATCTTTGGAAACGGATCTTTTAAAACGACGAAGAGCATCATCAATGGATTCATTCTTGCGAATACGTGTTTCTGCCATTTGTATTTCCCTCCCTCCAGACCACCCTTACATAAAGTAAAGATGCGTCACATATCTTTTGCCATTATAATATATCCTTGCAATACGGTCAACTCAATTTAAACAAGTTGGTCGGAGAGAGCAGGTAATTATTCAAAAACAGATATTAATAGTCTGAAGTGGATGTTCCGCCTTCAACAATTGCGATTCCTGCACTAGCACCAATACGAGTCGCACCAGCTTCGATCATAGCTAAAGCTGTCTCACGGTCTCTAACTGCTCCAGATGCTTTTACACCAATATTTGGTCCAACAGTTTTACGCATTAATTTGATATCTTCTACAGTTGCTCCACCAGTAGAGAATCCTGTTGAAGTTTTAACAAAATCAATTCCAGCTTTTACAGCAATTTCACATGCTTTTACTTTTTCTTCATCCGTTAAAAGACACGTTTCAATAATGATTTTAGTAAGTGCTTTACCTTTAGCTGCTTCAACAACAGCACGAACATCTTGTTCAACTAGCTCATAGTTTCCATCTTTTAAAGCCCCAATGTTAATAACCATATCAACTTCAGTAGCACCATTTTCAATCGCATTCTTCGTTTCGAACGCTTTTACTTCTGGAGTGTTTGCACCTAATGGAAAACCAATTACAGTACAAACCGCTACATCTGAACCTTTTAATTGTTCGAATGCTGTATAAACCCAAGTTGGATTAACACAAACAGAAAAGAAATTATATTTTTTAGCTTCCTCACAAAGAGTTAAGATTTCTTTCTTTGAAGTTTCAGCTTTTAATGCTGTGTGGTCGATCATTCTTGCAACGTTTAAATTGCTCATTTCAACAAACCCTTTCTAAATAAAAAAATTAAACAACGTTAGTATCATAACAAATTTTTCGACATAAATCGAGCATCTAAATTTTTTTTACAGAGAGGTACAATAAACACCCGAAACCCCTAGTATGTTTTTAAAAAAAACATCCTGGTATGAACGCCAGGATGTTAGCTTGATACAGCTTGCTTTAGGATTTCTTCCATTTCTTGTTTTACAAAGACACCTTTATTATAAGGATACCCAGCTTCAGTAATTTTCACTTTTACTAATTTCCCAATCATCTCTTCGTTTCCTTCAAATAAAACTTTAAGATAGTTTGGTGTGTATCCTACGTATAGTTTGTTCGTAGTGTCTTCTTTAAAAGCCTCTTCAGGAATTACTTCAACAACTGTATCTTCATAGTTGGATGCATATTCTTTAGCTAATTGATCTGAAAGAGCGATCAGCTTGTGAACACGTTCGTTCTTAATATCCTCTGGGACCTGATCCTCCATCTTAGCAGCTGGTGTACCAGTACGCTTAGAATAAGGGAATACATGAAGTTCCATAAATTTATGTTTCTCAATGAATCGATACGTCTCCATGAACTCTTCCTCAGTCTCACCTGGAAAACCAACAATTACATCTGATGTAATCGCAAGTCCTGGAAGTGCTTCTTTAAGACGGTCTAATCTTTCACCGAACATTTCCATTGAATATTTTCTTCTCATTCGTTGGAGCACAGTGTTTGAACCGGATTGAAGTGGTATATGCAGATGAGGAACTACTTTGTCTGATCTACCCATAACTTCAATCACTTCATCTGAGATCTGGCTAGCCTCAATCGATGAAATACGGATACGTTTTAATCCAGAGATGTTCTTATCAAGGTCATCTAACAGCTTCGCAAAAGAATAATCCTTCATATCTTCTCCGTATCCAGCTGTATGAATGCCTGTTAGAACGATCTCTTTGTAACCAGAATCTACAAGCTGCTGTGCTTGAGAAAGTACATCTTCAGGTTTACGAGAACGAAGGAGGCCTCTTGCCCAAGGAATAATGCAGAACGTACAAAAATTATTGCAGCCTTCCTGTATCTTAAGCGATGCTCTTGTTCGATCAGTAAATGCAGGAACATCTAGTTCCTCATATACACGTGCCTTCATGATGTTTGAAACTCCATTAATAGGCATACGTTCTTCTTTATATTGTTGAATGTAAGTGAGCATTTTAGAACGGTCTTGCGTGCCGACAACAACGTCAACCCCTGGAATCGCCATAATCTCAGCAGGCGACGTTTGAGCGTAACAACCTGTAACGCAAATAACAGCGTCCGGGTTCTTTCGAATGGCTCTCCGTATAACTTGTCTGCTTTTTTTATCTCCCGTATTCGTTACGGTACATGTATTAATCACATAGACGTCTGCTGTACTATCAAAATCTGTACGTTCGTATCCTTCAGCTTGAAAAAGCTGCCAGATCGCTTCTGTCTCATAGTGGTTTACTTTACAACCTAATGTATGAAATGCAACGGATGGCATATTGATCACCCCTTTAATTCAAAATGATATGATATAGCTGATAATAGATACAACGGCGCTGTTTCCGTTCTTAATATCCTCGGACCCAGCCCGCACAATACAAATCCATGATCACTTAACAAGGTTGCTTCTTTATCACTTATGCCACCTTCTGGACCGATCACACAAAGGATTGAGTCTCCTAAATCAGCTGAGCTTAAAGCAGAAGCAAATCTAGAAATTTCGTTCTGTTTTGCTTCTTCTTCAAATGCAACGATTTTTATCTTATACTGTTCTGCCATTTTTAGCAAATCAGAAAAAGAACCAGGATTCAAAATGACTGGAACCCGGTTTCTATGTGACTGTTCTGCTGCTTCTTTTGCGATTTTTTCGAGTCTTTCTTTTTTCTTAACCGCTTTTTTGTCATCCCACTTTACAACAGATCGGTCTGCAGAAAATGGAAAAAAGGATAAAGCACCAAGTTCGGTACCTTTTTGGATGATGTATTCTAACTTATCCCCTTTTGGCAGTCCTTGAGCAATGGTAACAGAGACAGGAAGCTCAGCACTTTTCTCAATATCATTGACGATTTTCGTCTCTACTTCGGTACCGTCGACCTCTATGATTTCACACAAAGATGTACGGCCTTTGTTATCACAGCAGATGAAATGGTCTCCTACTTGCATTCTCATCACCTTTAAGATGTGCTTGGCATCGTCCCCTGTAATCGTAACGACGTCATCTTTCCAGTTTTCTGATGAAACAAAGTACCTTTGCATGAAATGCACTTCCTATCCTATTCCTTATTTTGAGCAACGATCGCAACCCAATCTTCCATCTCTAGTACTTCTACAATCTTGAATCCGTGCTCTTCCAATTTCGCTTTGACATCGCGTTTTTTCCCTTGAATAATTCCGGACGTTATAAAATAACCCCCTGGCTTTAACACTTTAGCTGTATCTTCAACAAACAAGAGTATGATTTCTGCTAAAAGGTTCCCTACTACAAGGTCAACTGGGCCTTCAATCCCTTTTAAGAGATCATTCTGATCAACCTGCACTTTTTGGTTTACTTTGTTCAATTTCACATTCAAACGGGCAGAATTTACTGCAACTTCATCCAGGTCATACGCCTCAACTTTGTTAGCACCTAACATAGCTGATGCAATGCTTAATACACCAGATCCCGTTCCAACATCAATCACTGAATCACCTTCAGCAATATATTTTTCAATAGCTTGTAAGCTCATAACAGTTGTTGGATGTGTTCCTGTTCCAAACGCCATACCTGGATCAAGTTCAATAATAAGTTCATCAGAATGTACAGGTTTATAATCTTCCCATGTAGGAGTGATCGTGATCCGCTTTGAGATCTTTACTGGCTTATAATATTTTTTCCAAGCGGTCGCCCATTCTTCCTCATTCACTTCTGAAATGGAAATCGTGTTTGCCCCGATATCAATATCAAATTTCACAAGATTTGTGATCGATTGTTTGATTTCTTCTACCGTTTCACCTAAAAAACTGTTAACAGGTAAGTAAGCTTTTAATATTACACCTTCAGAGGGATAATCTGAAGGGTTCAGCTGATAGATTTCGCCAAATACGGATTGACGCTCTTTTGAGAGGTCATCTACATCCTCAATCACAACTCCGCTAGCTCCTGCCTCATGTAAAATATTCGATACTGGTTCAACAGCTTCCTGAGTAGTGTGGATGCTAATCTCTGACCATTTCATCATATCAACTCCGTTTATTAGTTTGGCTTTTAGAACATTTTATTGGTTATTACTTTGAAGCTTTTGTAAGTGTTTGATCTCCACTCCATGTGGCTCCCTTTCCGCGGGGCAGGCGGTGAGCCCCTTGCCGCTTTGCGCCGTTAAGGGTCTCACCTGTCTAGTTGCAGTGGCTAGCCCCTCGAGGTCAAAAGTTAAATGATCCAGAAGGCAAAGTACGCCTTCCTTGCTCATTCACCTTTTGCTTGTCGGGGCTGAACGAGCCACTTCCACTCTTCCGACTGCCCGCCTGTCCCGCAGGAGTCTCGCACCTTACGTTTCAATCAACCGCCAAAGATGTTATTACATACAAAACAAAAAGCTTTTAGAAAGAGTTCTAGAAAGTTTATCTAATGCATGTTGGTGCAAATTTGATTTTATTGCAGGTGAATTTTACTCGCCTTTAAATGCGCGTTTTACTTTGTCGAAAAATCCATCTTGTTGTTCATCTGGCATGCTTCCGCTGATTTCTGAGAAGTCGCGCAGAAGCTGTTTTTGTTTTTCTGTTAGATTTTTTGGTGTGATGACTTTAATTTGAATGTGTTGGTCACCTTGACCTCTTCCGTGAACGTTTTTAACACCTTTTCCTCTTAAGCGGAAATGAGTTCCTGTCTGTGTACCTGCTGGAATCTTCAACTTAACTTTTCCATAGAGTGTCGGAACTTCAATCTCATCACCTAATGCTGCTTGAGAGAACGTTAACGGCATCTCACAAAGGATATCGTCTCCATCACGTTCAAAGAACTCATGATCTGCTACTTGGAAGACCACATAAAGATCACCCGCAGGACCGCCGTTCACTCCTGCTTCCCCGTGTCCAGACATACGGATCTGCTGGCCGTTATCGACACCAGCTGGCACTTTAACAGAAATCTTCTTGTTTTTGCGCACTTTCCCATTACCATGACACGTCTTACATTTGTCTTTTATGATTTTTCCTGTTCCACTACAGTGGTTACATACTCGGCGATTGACAATACGGCCAAACGGTGTGTTCTGTTCAACATTCAACTGACCGCTTCCGTTACAATGTGAACACGTCTCAGGCTTTGTTCCTGGCTTTGCACCCGATCCATGACACGTTTCACAAGATTCTTCTGTAGGAATCTGTATTTCAGTATCTTTACCAAATACAGCATCTTCAAAAGATAGTCTAAGACCATACTGAAGATCGTTTCCTTGACGAGGACCGTTTGGATTTCTTCGTCCTCCTCCTCCACCAAAGAACATATCAAAAATATCGCCAAAGCCATCAAAACCAGCTCCGCCCCCACCGAATCCTTGGTTTGGATCGGTATGGCCAAATTGGTCATAATGAGCTTTCTTTTGAGGATCACTCAGTGTTTCATAAGCATCTTTTACTTCTTTAAATTTATTTTCCGCATCTGCCTCTTTATTTACATCTGGGTGATACTTTCTGGCAAGTTTACGGTATGCTTTTTTCACCTCATCGTTTGAGGCATTTTTATCTAATCCAAGTACTTCGTAATAATCTCGTTTACTCATATAGGACACTCCCGAATTCTCACATAAAAGTTATCTTACCATTGAATACCACCTGACTCAAGACGAAAACTGCAAAGGTTTTGTTACGTCTTAAGTCAAATTAACTAAAAATGTCAACTCAGAAAAAAAGTCAAAGTCAAGATGACCTGACTTTGACTTTTATCTGCTAAGTGTTACTTTTTATCGTCGTTTACTTCTTCGTAATCAGCGTCTACGATGTTGTCATCGTTCTTCGTTGATTGTCCTTCTGCATCGCCCTGAGCTTGAGCTTGTTGAGCTGCTTGCTCATAAAGTTTTACAGAAAGTTGTTGAACGATTTCGCTCAATGCTTCTTTTTCTTTCTTAATCGCTTCGATATCGTCACCTTCAAGAGCTTTTTTCAAGCTCTCTTTTGCTTCTTCAGCTTTCTTCACTTCAGCTTCGTCTACTTTGCCTTCAAGGTCTTTCAACGTTTTATCAACTGTGAAAACAAGTTGATCTGCTTCATTTCTAGTGTCGATCTCTTCACGTTTCTTCTTATCCGACTCTGCATTTTCTTCAGCATCTTTTACCATGCGATCGATTTCTTCATCAGAAAGTCCTGTAGAAGACTTAATCGTAATGGATTGTTCTTTGTTCGTACCTAGATCTTTAGCACGTACGTTTACAATACCGTTCGCATCGATGTCAAAGCTTACTTCGATTTGAGGCACTCCGCGTGGTGCTGGTGGAATCTCAGATAACTGGAATCTTCCAAGCGTCTTATTGTGTGCTGCCATTTCACGCTCTCCTTGAAGAACATGGATATCTACTGACGTCTGGTTATCAGCAGCCGTTGAGAACGTTTGAGATTTTGAAGTTGGAATCGTCGTGTTACGATCGATTAATCTTGTAAACACGCCGCCCATCGTTTCAATACCTAATGAAAGTGGTGTTACGTCAAGAAGAACAACATCTTTCACATCTCCTGCAAGTACTCCACCTTGAATTGCAGCACCAAGTGCAACAACTTCGTCAGGGTTTACGCCTTTATGCGGATCTTTACCTGTAAACTTCTTAATTGCTTCTTGTACAGCTGGAATACGAGTTGATCCACCAACAAGAATAACTTTATCAAGGTCAGATGGTGACATCCCAGCATCATTTAGCGCTTGACGAGTAGGTCCCATCGTACGTTCAACTAAATCTGAAGATAGATCTTCGAATTTTGCACGTGATAAGTTTAATTCTAAGTGCTTAGGTCCAGAAGCATCAGCTGTGATGAACGGTAGTGAGATTTGTGTAGATGTTACACCAGAAAGGTCTTTCTTCGCTTTCTCTGCAGCATCTTTTAAGCGTTGTAGTGCCATTTTATCTTGAGAAAGATCAATACCGTTCTCTTTCTTAAATTCGCTTACTAGATAGTCGATGATCACTTGGTCAAAGTCATCTCCACCAAGCTTGTTATCACCAGATGTTGCTTTAACTTCGAAGAAACCATCTCCTAGTTCAAGGATGGAAACGTCAAACGTACCACCACCAAGGTCAAATACTAAGATTGTTTGGTCTTCATCTTTTTCAAGTCCATATGCTAATGCAGCTGCTGTTGGCTCGTTTACAATACGCTCAACTTGAAGTCCAGCAATCTGCCCAGCATCTTTAGTAGCTTGACGCTGTGCATCATTGAAATATGCAGGAACTGTAATTACCGCTTTTTCAACTTTTTCTCCAAGATAATCTTCGGCATGAGATTTTAATTTTTGCAGGATGATCGCAGAGATCTCTTGTGGCGTATAATCTTTGCCTTCAACTGTTTCTTTATGATCAGTTCCCATGTAACGTTTGATCGACATGATTGTGTTCGGGTTCGTTACAGCTTGTCGTTTTGCTACTTCTCCAACTGAACGATCTCCATCTTTGAAAGCTACAACAGATGGTGTTGTACGGTTACCTTCCGGGTTTGGAATAACTACCGCTTCTCCACCTTCCATAACAGCTATACAAGAGTTTGTTGTACCTAAGTCAATACCGATGATTTTACTCATGTTTTTTCCCTCCATCATTCATATGTAGTCTTATCTACGCGTTTACTTTTACCATCGCAGGTCGAATAACTCGATCTTTTAACATATAACCTTTTTGCAGTTCCTCAATAACTGTATTGGATTCTGTTTCAGAATCTTCCACTTGCATAACTGCTTGATGCAGGTTGGGGTCAAACGTTTGACCGACTGACGGAATTTCTGTCAGACCTTCTTGTTTAAGTGCATCCGCTAGTTGACGATAAACCATTTCCATTCCTTGAATAAGGGTTTTGGTCTGATCGTTTGTAGCTTCAGTCTTCAAAGCACGCTCAAAGTTATCGAGTGCAGGTAATAACTGTTCAAGAAGACTTTGAGATTTATATTTAAGGCTCGCTGCCTGTTCTTCTCTTGTTCTGCGGCGGAAATTATCATAATCCGCTTGAAGGCGAAGATTTTTTTGGCTGGCTTCCTCAAGCTTTGCTTCTAGCTCTGAAATACGTTGTTGTTCTTCAGTTAGAGGTTCTTCCGTAGTAGATTCCACTTCTTCAACAACAACTTCTTCTGTTTCTGTTACTTCTTCATTCACATCAGTTTGTGTTTGATCTTGAGTGATGTCCTCTTTGTTCATGCTTTCACCTCCCTAAAGTAATCCACTAATTTGAAAAATCGTTTAATATGTTGGTCATTTCCTTTGATAATGAATCTAGTAATGAGATGACCTTTTGATATTCCATTCGGGTTGGACCGATTAATGAGATCGTACCTATATGTTTACCATGCATCGTGTAAGAGGCATTGATAACACTACAATTCTTCATCGCTTCATGCTCATTTTCTGTTCCGATCCTTATGGTAAGCCCTTTTTCTGTAGATGACACGAGCTTCTCCATTAAGTCACGCGTTTCTAAAAAATCTAGAAGCGGTCTAACTTTATCTAAATCTCGAAATTCAGGCTGAGAAAGCATATTTGTTTTCCCGCCATAAAAAAGCTTTTCCTTCTTGCTCCATAAAAGAAGCTGATCTAAGAATACGCCCATGTTTTGATAATCTTTAAGGTGTTTTTTAAACACCGCCGAAAGTTCTTTTTGTATCCGTGTGTTCAATTCTATCAATCGAACACCTGCAAGCCTTTCGTTTAGAATATTGACAAGCTTTTCTAGTTCTGAAGGTTCGATCGTATCAGGCAGCACAATCTGTCTGTTCTCAACATGTCCCGTGTTCGTCACAAAGATTGCCACTGCGACTTGGGAAGAGATCGGAATAATCTGCATGTGCTTTAACTTCATGTCTAATGCGTTAGGTCCTAACACTACAGATGTATAATTTGTCAGATCTGATAGAATCTTAGCTGATTGATCAAATAATGCCTCTGCCTCCTGGACCTTTTCTGTAAATAAAAATTCTGAATGACCTATCTCACTCTCTTTCATAGAAAGAGAAGGAAGCAGGTGGTCCACGTAAAATCGATATCCTTTTTCAGATGGTATTCTACCAGATGATGTATGGGTTTTCTCTAGAAAGCCAAGATCCTCCAAGTCCGCAAGTTCGTTTCGAATCGTTGCGGGACTGTAGGTAATGTCCTCTCGTTTAGAGATCGTACGGGAACCCACAGGCTCAACATGCTTAATATAGTCATCTATTAAAACACGAAGAATAAAGAGTTGTCGTTCCGTTAACATACCATCACCCCACTTGTTAGCACTCTTAAAGAGCGAGTGCTAAATCTATAATATAAGTTACCAAAAGGTACTCTCCGTTGTCAATCTAAAACTACACCAATAAATTCTTGGAAGACTTCGTTGCCTAATGGTCTTCCATCCTTGGTTAAAACGAGAGTGTCTTCTCGCTGTTCTAGCCAGCCTTTTTGAATGAGTCTTTGAATAGGTTCTTTATAAATATCAAACATGGATCTGCCATATCGACTCATAAACGTCGTATCAGAAACACCTTCCTGTTTCCGAAGGCCCATGAACATTTCTTCTTCCATCTTTTCAGATAGTGGAACCTGATGTTCTTCGATATACGGAAAACCATGTTCCGCGACCAAGTTCATATATTGTTTTAGTGGACCCGCATTTCTTCTTCTTGTTCCTTCAACATAACTGTGAGCCCCAGCACCTATACCAAAATATTCGTTATTGTTCCAGTATTGGAGATTATGCTTGCTCTCAAACCCTGGAATTGCAAAATTGCTGATCTCATATTGTTTGAAACCTTTTTTATCAAGTGCCTCAATTAAATATTCATACATGGCAGCTTCAAGCTCTTGCTCCGGAAGAGTCAACTTTCCTTTTTGAGCCAAGTTATAAAAAACGGTTTTCTTTTCGATTTGCAGCGAATAAGAAGAAATGTGAGGAACATCTAATGCTAATGCTTCATCTACCGATTCCTTAAACATATCCATCGTTTGGCCTGGTAATCCAAACATGAGGTCGATCGACATGTTATCAATACCTGCTTTTTTTGCCTCTCTAACCGTAGAATAGATATCTTCTTTGTTATGTGTTCTGCCTAATTTTTTTAACAAAGAAGACTGGAAAGCTTGAACGCCAACACTTAGCCTGTTAACTCCATTCTCTTTTAACACTGCAATTTTTTCTTTTGTTGTCTGCTCTGGGTTCGCTTCAACAGTGAATTCTTTTAGGGATCTGTTACCTAGCACTTCATTCACATCACTCAAGAACGTCTGCAGCTGCTGTTCGCTCAAAGAAGTTGGTGTTCCACCACCTACAAAGATGGTTTCCATCTCATAATCCTTGAACCTCGTCGTTGTATGAATCATCTCTTTTTTCATAGATTGTAGATATTCATCCACTGGCTGCTGATGAATAAATATCTTGTTAAAATCGCAATAATGACAAATTTGTACACAGAATGGAATATGCAGATACGCCGCTTTTAGCAAGATGTTCACCGCCTTTTTGTCTCATAAATTAGGAAAGACCGCTAGAATTGCCTTCGCGGTCTTAAGTTGCTTTTTATTTGTTGTTATTATTTGTATCATCCATACGAAGAACCGCCATGAACGCTTCTTGCGGAACGTCTACTCGACCGATGGTCTTCATACGCTTCTTACCTTCTTTTTGCTTATCTAAAAGCTTACGCTTACGAGAGATATCTCCACCGTAACATTTAGCCAAAACATTCTTACGTAATGCTTTAATGTTTGAACGAGCCACAATCTTCTGTCCGATTGCCGCTTGGATCGGCACTTCGAACTGCTGACGCGGAATAAGCTCTTTCAGCTTTTCAACGACTACCTTTCCACGCTCATATGCAAAATCTTTATGAACGATTACAGACAGTGCATCGATCTTCTCGTTGTTCAGTAATATTTCCATTTTAACCAGCTTAGATGGTTTATACCCAATCAATTCATAGTCAAGAGATGCATATCCCTTCGTACTCGATTTCAACTGATCAAAGAAATCATACACGATCTCTGAAAGAGGAATCTCATATAAAACATTTACACGGTTGTTTTCTAAATAATCCATCGTCATGAAGATACCGCGTTTCTTTTGACAGATCTCCATAATCGTACCAACATAATCGTTCGGCGTCATGATAGATGCTTTAACATAAGGTTCTTCAACTACAGAAATCTTCTGTGCTTCTGGCATGTTCGCCGGGTTATCAACAATGATCTTCTCTCCATCCGTCATCGTAACATTGTAGATAACACTCGGAGCTGTCGCGATCAAGTCGATGTTGAACTCACGCTCGATACGCTCTTGGATGATCTCCATGTGAAGCAGTCCTAAGAATCCGCAACGGAAACCAAAACCAAGTGCTTGAGATGTTTCTGGCTCATATTGAAGAGCAGAATCATTTAACACTAAACGTTCTAACGCTTCACGAAGATCGTTATATTTCGCTGTGTCTACTGGATATAATCCGCAGTAAACCATCGGGTTCATCTTTCTATAACCAGGCAGAGGTTCAGAGGCGCCTTTTACTGCACTCGTTATCGTATCCCCGACTTGTGTATCTCCAACATTTTTGATCGAAGCGGTTAAGAATCCTACATCACCAACCGTTAAAAAGTCTTTTTGAACCGCTTTTGGTGTAAACACCCCAAGCTCAAGTACTTCAAACTCTTTACCTGTCGCCATCATCTTAATCTTATCGCCGACTTTCACTGTACCTTCAGCTACTCGAATATACGTAACAACACCTCTATATGGATCATAAAGAGAGTCAAAGATAAGTGCTTTTAACGGCCCTTCCGGATCACCAGGTGGCGCCGGTACTTTTGCTACGATCTGTTCAAGAATATCTTGAATACCGATACCCGCTTTAGCTGAAGCAAGTACTGCCTCTGACGCATCCAGTCCGATAACATCCTCAATCTCCTGACGCACACGTTCAGGCTCTGCACTTGGCAGATCGATCTTGTTGATAACCGGTAATATCTCTAGATCGTTCTCAAGTGCGAGATACACGTTTGCGAGCGTCTGTGCTTCAATCCCTTGAGCAGCATCCACGATAAGCAATGCTCCTTCGCAGGCTGCTAAGCTTCTAGACACTTCGTATGTAAAATCTACATGTCCTGGGGTATCAATTAAGTGGAACGTATAAATCTCGCCATCTTTAGCTTTATATTGAAGCTGAACGGCATTCAATTTAATCGTTATTCCACGTTCACGTTCAAGATCCATCGAGTCTAACAGCTGCTCTTTCATCTCACGCTGTGTTAGTGCACTCGTTTCTTCCAAAATTCTGTCCGCTAAAGTGGATTTCCCATGGTCAATATGTGCAATTATGGAGAAATTCCTGATCTTAGCTTGTCTTTTTAATTTTTCTTCTCTATTCATTATACGTTCACTCCTACAATTTTAGGAAAAGTCACTAGCTTTGATTATAGCAATACAAAGTATCTGTTTCAATCACAACCTAAAAAAATAGGGTGAAGGCGCGTTTTACGTTCATAGTAACTTTTTACAAAATTTTATTCTGTTCATTTTGATCATTTTTAAATTCTATGGTGAATGGTGAAAGTCATTTAAACAAAAAGAACCGATAAAGGATAGAATCCTTTATGGTTCTAGGGTGAAAATACAGCTAGCATCTCACTAATGATAACACCAAATATAGAGATCATGACACCAAAAGCTGATGAAATCCACGATGTAAGTCTTTGTCCAAGTGCTGAAAACACATTGAACGAATCTATTTTACTTAACGTTTCTTGTTTCGCTTTTATATCATGACTTGTTGCTGAAGCAGGGTTTTGTTTCGTTTCTACTTGTTTGATTGAAGGATTTGAACTTGATTCAACACTTTCTTGTGAAGAGCCTTTTAGCTCATCCATTTCAAAGTGTGCTTTTTGAATACCAAATAAAACCCCAAATAAAAGAATAGTTACCAGTCCGAAACACTTTAACATAAATTTTGTCATGATCATTCCTCCATGTGGGGATATACGATTTCAATTTATGCACAAGCTTGTCCAAACATGCCTAAAACTTAATGTGTATAAGAAGAAGTATTTCCTTGATCGATTCCACCATGAAGAGCTGTATTTAAACCATTCGCCAAAACATTAGCCATGTCCTCAATAAACACATCAACTTCTTTAGGTGTGACCATCAAGTTATGTCCGATCGGCGCGAGCACTTCACGAATCAATCGAAGCTTTTCATCTTCTTCTAAGACACCAACAATTCCTAAGAACGATTTACGATGATCTTCCTCTGGCAAATCATCGTCAGTAAGTACTTTCTTTTCCCCAAACGTCATACCCGCTGGCAAGAGGGATTTAGAAGGTTTATCCTTCTCATTCATCTCACGCCCAAAGTGCTTGAGGATAAAATCGATCGTATCACTTGTGATCGTTGCCGCATCAACAACTGTGGGAATGCCTATAGAGATAACCGGTATACCTAACGTTTCTTTGCTAAGCTCTTTACGCTTGTTTCCAACACCCGATCCCGGATGGATACCTGTATTTGAAACCTGAATCGTAGCATTCACTCTTTCAATCGAACGAGAAGCTAGCGCATCGATTGCAATGACAAAGTCCGGATTTGCCTTTTTTACGATACCATCGATGATATCACTTGTTTCTATACCTGTAATGCCCATTACTCCAGGCGAAATCGCACAGACCGGTCGAAAGCCCTCTTCAACGTTTTCGGGAGCTAACTCGAACAGGTGCTTTGTGATCGTCAAATTTTCAACAACTAAAGGTCCCAAAGAATCTGGCGTTACATTCCAATTCCCTAACCCCACAACGAGACAAGTGTCATCCTGTTTGATGCCTTGTTCTTTTAAGAATGAATTAAAATCATGCGCGAATACTTCTTGTACGCGTTCTTGAAGTTTTGAATCTTTTTCACGAATTCCTTGAACTTCAAAAGTGACATACACGCCTGCCTTTTTCCCTGTAGTCTCTGCTCCCTTTTCGTCGATCTCTACTCTAACGATCTTGATACCATCTCTATCTTTTTCATGTATAATGACACCCTCTAGCGTGCTTTTATTAACAACTTCATCTTCTTTTAAAAGCATATCGTGCGCTTCAATAGCCAAATCCGTTCGCACTGAATAGGCTGACAAGTCTAAATCCTTACCCATAATCTACCACCTTCCTTTGTATTATTTTTGCCGCAACTCTTCCTTTTCATTCTTGTATTGCATTTAGAGGGCGATTTTGATAGAATACTTTGTGTCCTATTTTTTGCAACGGAAAGTAATTTTGTTGCTCATGGTTCATTTAGGGAGGTGAATGGATTGGCTAATATTAAATCAGCGATTAAACGTGTAAAAACTAACGAAAAGCGTCGTGCACACAACGCTTCACTAAAGTCTGGCATGCGTACTGCTATCAAAAACTTTGAAGCACTTGCAGCTTCAAACAATGCAGAAGGTGCTCAAGCAGCTTTTGTTACTGCTTCTAAGAAGATTGACAAAGCAGCAAACAAAGGACTTATCCACAAAAATGCAGCTTCTCGCCAAAAGTCTCGTCTTGCTAAGGCTTTAAACGGTGTTAACGCATAAATTGAAGGATGAAACCCGAAAAACGGCCTTACACCAATAGGTCGTTTTTTTATTTTGCAGAACTTTTTATAAAAGCCAGCTCATCTTAAGCAGATGAGCTGGCTTTTAGTATGTTTGTACATCGAAACTGTTACACTATGGAGTTCATTCATGTGCCACTTAAACTTCACATGGTATTCTAAGCATTAATTCTAGATTTTTCAGTATCAATTCTAGAAATTCAGGCGTTAATACGGCGAGTTTTTATGGTATTCCAGCGAGTTTTTAGCTTAATTCGGCGAGTCGTCATATCTAGTCAAATATTCAGCTTTTTATACCCTCACCCTTCACCTACAAAGTATTTTTATTCATAAAAAAAAACCTCTTTTTCAACGTTCGAAAAGAGGTTTTGAGACAAACTCATGAGCCTTGTGAGAGTTTTACGATTTCCAACTCCAGCAAGAGTATTTTGTCCATCTGGCCTGTTTTTAATTTATAATCGGTTTCTGCAAATTCATTCAGACAGTTACGAAGAAAAACTTCATGAAATCGATTGGCATGCTTTGCAGCCAACTTTACTGCGTAAGGATGTAATTTTAGTGAAGAAGCAATTTGCTTTTCTCCATATCCTTTCTTCTGCAGTTCTTTAACACCGTTAATCATTCTAAATTGCCTCGTAATCAAAGCGTGGATTTGAATCGGCTCTTGATTTTGTTTCATAAGATCATAAAAGCTTCTAAGAGCTTGTTCTGTTCTTTTATGCACCACATGATCAACTAATGCAAACACGTCATCTTCAAGAGTTCTAGCCACTAATGAATCCACGGTTTCCTTTGTGATAACTCCATTCACACCTACAAAGAGTGCCATCTTTTCCATTTCTTTCGCTAATACCGCCATATGTGTACCTAGCCTTGATAGAAGCAGTTGTATCGCTTCTCCATCGATGGAGACCTCTAAATTCACAGCTTCTTTTTGGAGCCATTTTTCAGCGGTATCATTACTAAGCCCTGAAACCTGAATCACTTCGGATTGCGCTTTTACCTGTTTTACTATCTTCTTTCTTTCATCGAGCTTTTCATGAGGAACTACAATGACTAACGTAGTATAATCTGCAGGATTTTGTATGTATTGTTCAAAAACTTTGAAATCGTGTTCGATTTTTGATTTTTCTTTAGCAGCAGTTAAAAATGTTGCGTTCTTTACAACGACAACGCGACGTTCTCCCAAGAACGGCATTGTTTCTGCGTCTTCCATTATTTCTTGAACCGAGATTTCATCCAAATTATGTACACTTAAGTTAAAGTCCTTTTCATCAGGAGACAAAAGGCTTGATATGGTTTGTATAGCTTCTTCCGCTAAATATGTTTCCGTGCCCCAAATCAGATAGATCGGAGATGTCTCTTTGTTCTTAATCTTCTTTTTTAACGTTTCTACTGTAAGCACCTTTTTCACCTCTATCTCTTATCCTATGAGGAACTAAGGGCATTTGCAAGCAAAAGAAGGAACAGCGCATATGTCTGTTCCTTCATTTATGATAAACACTAACACCAAAACGATATAATCGTTCGAGGCTAGCTTTAATAGGATATCCTATGCATTTTTAAAATATTGGTGACAACGAATCTCATCTTTGGTAAGTTTTAGATAAAACACATAAAAGAAAGCATTTTCAGTATGGATTTTTTAAAAATGTTAACGTATACTAAGGATGGATTAGGAGGGTTGTCACATGAACCATTTCGAAAAAGATGTACAGAGTAAGCGTAACGACCTTATTGATTCCGGCATGGGCTTTGTTGTATCATTTGGATTCTTTACGGTAATCTTCGCCATCGGAGTCATTCTAAAAGCAATCGCATAATACATAAAAAAAGACCGAATTGTTTCGGTCCTTTTTTTATTGTGCAGTTATAACTTTTAACCCTGCTTTATCTACCACAAATGAAATATCACCATGTTGATCTGTCCGAAAAATGAAAATATCTCTTTCCCTTAACCTCTTCAAAACTTCTAGAGCAGGATGGCCATACATGTTATTTTCGCCTGCAGATATAATTCCATATCGAGGAGAAACACTGTCTAAAAAAGATTCAGTTGAAGATGTCATACTTCCATGATGACCGACCTTGAGGACATCAGACTTTATTCTTGGAAAACTATTTATTACCTCAGTCTCAGCTTCTTCTTCTATATCACCTGTAAATAAAAATGTACGATCGTACACCTTCACCCAGAGAACGATAGAGTTATTATTTGAGGTACTTTCTTTGGCTCCAGGATGTAAAACTAAAAATAGCGTGTGAGCCGATTCCCACTGCATACCTTTAGCCAGTTTTACCACATTTATATTGTTTCTTGCTGCAGCGGTTTGAATGAGCGTCTCAATGTTATTTTCTGTTTGTTTAAGAGGTAAAAAAACATTGTTAACTTTCATAGTATCGAGTAAAAACTCTCCTCCACCAGCATGATCCAAGTCTCCATGAGTAATGATTAATCCATCTAAATGTCGAATACCTCTAGCTTTTAAGAACGGATATACTACTTCTTTCGTAACGTCATATCCTACCTCTCTTTTTTCCCAATCCTCTTGATTGAAAGAGACCGAGCCGCCAGTATCAATCAAATATACTGCTTTTCTGTAGGGTAGCTCAATGAGAATACTATCGCCTTGTCCTACATTAATAAAAGATACCGTTGCTTTTGGATTCACATATGGCAGTCCCCAATGAATGAAACAGATCAAGAGAAACGGAATAGTGATCACTATGCTGATACGCTTACTTATTTCCCACTTATATAGAAAGTAGAATATCGCAACAAAATACAGTACAAATATCCAATGATCTGGTCTTCCTAAAACAATAGACATCTTAAGAAATTGTGCCTTTTCCATGAACAAGACTGAAAAATTAAATAAGTATTCTATAATCTCTTTAACAATCAGAATAGCTTTTGGTACAGACAGAGAAAGTATCAGAATAAAAAAAGAAATAGGGAACAAAACCATCGATACGAAAGGAATGTATATGACATTGAAGGGAATCGACAATAAGGAAAACTCAAAAAAGTGATAAAGAATAATCGGAAAGGAAAATAAAGAACAGATAAAAGAAGTCATGATAAGCAATACAATAGCTGAAGAGTTTTCAAGAACGTATACAGAAGTGATCAAAACGAAGGTCATTAAAAAAGAAAGTTGAAATCCAAGGTCTAAAGCAAATGAAGGATCGTAGCTCAGCATCCCGATACATACAAATGACAAGAGGGTCACAGGGTGCACTTTTCTTCTAAACATCATGATTACTATCACGATCATGCCCATCATACCCGCTCTTATAATGGAGCTCTCAGCTCCTGTTAGAACAATGTAGATCGGCAAGAAGAGAATGATTAGGGTGTAGGCTACTTCTATTACCACACCTAGCCGAACAAGGAATAAATACAAGAAGTAAGTTACAATTCCAACATTGAATCCTGAGACTGCTAATAGATGCGTCAGTCCTAGTCCTTGATAATGCTGAAGTGTTTCTGCTTCTATTCCATCTCTATAACCAAAAAGTAAGGCGTTCATCAACCCTGCTGTATTTTTAGAGAAATGACTTTCTAACTCTTTAATACTCTTGCTTCTCCAAGTATTTATTTGTTCAAGAACACTTGGATCACCTGCTTCTTTACAGTGATCCAAATCAAACTCAGTCGTTCTTAAGGTCCAATAGATATTGTCGATCCTCAAATACTCACGATAATCCATTCCATAAAAATGGCTATTCCTCCTGGGTTCCTGAAGTTTCCCCTTTAAAGGGCAAGTCAAATTTATACGAAGATTTCTGAGCTGGTCCTTTTCAGTTGCTGATTTAATTTTATGATGAACAACAATCGTTTCATCAAAGGTTACAAATTCAAAACTTAGCAGGTTTCCGTCTATTTTGGGGATTGATTTTACCTTGCCTGTAAATATCATTTGTTCCTCTGGAAGCTTTGAGAAACTTTTAGTGTTATCGTACTGAGAATAAATAAAGAAGATTGGGAGAAAAACGAGGATGTATACTGATTTTTTTCTGATCTGTAAAACCATAACGATAACCAGGAAAGCCGTAACAACTAACCCGGTTATCGAAGAGTTCTGAGAAAGCCAGATCCCATAAAATGCAGAGCATGCACTCAAGACGGCATGTCTAGGGTTCATGCTTTATGAGTAAGAAATGTTGAAGGCAAGAAGTTCATCTCCACTTTCTCAACGATTACTCCCGCTTCTTTAAACTGTTCAATGCTATAGGGGTGATTTTTATAGTCCTGACCATAATATATTTTTTTAATACCGCTTTGAATGATTGATCTGCAACAATGCAAACAAGGAAAGTGGGTCACGTACATTTCGGCACCTTCTGTCGGTACACCGAACTTCGCACATTGCAGTAGAGCGTTCATCTCTGCATGAATGGTCCTTACACAATGACCATCTATTACATAGCAGCCTTCATCAATACAATGAACACCACCTGAGATCGAGCCGTTATACCCTCCAGCGATAATCCGTTTATCTCTTACGATTGTTGCTCCTACAGCTAATCTGGTGCACGTACTTCTAAGTGCAAGCAATTGGCTCTGTGCCATATAATATTCGTTCCACGATATTCGCTGCAACGCTAAACGCCTCCTCTATTTCTATATCCTAAGTGTAGTATTCGTATTTTAATGGGTCAATAAAAACCCTTAATCAAAACGAATTTGATCTTTCCATTGTTCAATCGTCTTTTCTCCTATTCCTCTTACTTCTAATAACTGTTCTAAGGAGGTAAAAGGACCGTTCTCTTCACGATAGGAAATAATGCTTTGCGCTTTTGCAGGACCCACTCCATTTAGAGTTTGGAGCACCGTTTCATCAGCAGAATTGATGTTAACTAGCGTGCTGTTTTCTTCCACAGGATTACTTGATGCTGGCTGCAACTCATACTTTTCACCTTTCTCAGCTACATACACGATCATCTCATCGGAAATTTTTAACGCTTGATTGACCGAACGAACCTCCGCTCCATCTTTAAAGCCCCCTGCCATCTGTATAGCATCCAACACTCGGTCTCCTTCTTTCAATTCGTATACGCCTGGACGCTTTACACTTCCCTGGACATCGACCATAATTTCAGCCTCTTTTTGGATCTTATCTTCCTTCTTTCGTTTAGGCTTATCAGTGTGAATTGGCGATTCCGATTCCATTTGTATAGGTATCTGTGAAGTTATAGGCATATTTGGTTCACTTTGAAAATAATTGAATAGAGATACAATTATTGCAAGGATGAGCAGTATACCACCACTAATAATCCAGTTCATATGTCGCTTTAACTTTTCCATAAATTCACCTTCTTAACTAGGCTTGAACTTGCAAAAAAACATATTTGATACACTGCGTGCATAAATTTGAACGTAGAGGAAGGAGGTTCAGATATGAAGGTTGGAATTATCGGAACCGGAAATATGGGAAGCGTTCTTGCTTCTTCTTTTATCGAATCTTCAGCCATTTCGCCATCAAGGCTCATGGTCACTAACCGCACTCTGTCTAAAGCTGAGAGGCTGCAGAATGTCTATCCAAAAATGAAGGTTGGAAATAATCCTGAAGAAGTTTTCCGTTTTGCTGAAATTGTGTTCATATGTGTGAAGCCACACGAGTTTTATTCGTTGCTATCTAGCAATAAAAGCTCCATCTCTAAACATCAGTTGGTCGTTTCAATTACGAGTCCTATTTCCTGTGAACAGTTGGAAGATCTACTAGATTGCAATATTGCAAGAGCTATTCCGAGCATTAATAACCGGGCACTAGCTGGATCATCACTTGTATCATTCGGAAAAAGGTGCCACGCTGATTACAAAGAAAAGCTGCTTTCTTTAATGAGCTATATTTCTACACCTCTTGTTATTGATGAAAATATCACTCGTATCTCTTCTGATATCGCAAGCTGCGGTCCTGCGTTTATCGGTTATGTCCTGCAATGCTTTATTAACTCAGCAGTCGATCAAACTGAAATCACTAAAGCTCAGGCAACTCAACTGGCAAGCGATATGATTATCGGAATGGGGAAACTACTTGAGAAAGATATTTATACGTTGCCTACACTCATTCAAAAGGTATGCGTAAAAGGCGGTATTACAGGAGAGGGCATTAAGATTCTGAGCAATGAGGTCGATGAAGTATTCGATCATGTCATTAAACGTACACATGAAAAATATCATGAAGAATGTGATAAGGTGAGTCAGCAGTTTGAAGTGAAAGAAGAGCTTAAGTAATTTCTATCGTCATTATAAAACATCTAAAAAAAGAAAGCCGGGACCTAGATCCCGGCTTTCTATAGTTCATCGAAACCATTTTCATCAGAAACTTTAGTATATTGTCTCGATTTCTGTTCAAAAAAATCACTTTTTCCAGAATTCACATCAGAATAAGCCTTTATCCAAGGAAGTGGATTTTTATTGTATTCTGGATAAAGCTTGTTAAATCCTAATTCGTTCAATCGTTTATTCGCCATGAATTTAATATAAGCTTCTAAATCGGATTCATGGATGCCCTCAAATGAATTTCCTATTATATACTTACTCCATTTGATCTCGAGCTCCGCCGCTCGCTGAAACGTGTTTTTCGCAAACATCTCCAACTCTTCATCTCTTAAATGCGGATCTTCTTCTATTACGGCTTTAAAAATTTGCGTAAACAGATAAACATGCAGCTGCTCATCCCTATTAATATAGTTGATCATCGTTGAAGTCGAGACCATCTTTTGATTTCTGGCCAAATTATAGAAGAAGCTAAAACCAGAATAAAAATTTAATCCTTCAAGAATCACGTCGTAAATAATAGATTTCAAAAAAGATTGAGGCGTAGGATTATGAAGGAACTCCTCATAGCCTTCAACAATAAAATCATTCCTCTCTCTTAGCACAGCATCTGTTTTCCAGTATTCGAATATCTCATCCTGCTTGGACTTCGGTACTAAAGAGGACAACACATATGAATATGACTGATTATGAACGACTTCTTGAAACGATAGCGTGGCCATGAGTGCAGCAAGACTTGAATCTGTTAAGTAGGCTGCTACTTTGCTTGAATAATCCGTTTGAACACTATCTAAGAATGCCAATAACCCTATGATTTTATTAAATGTATCTTGTTCTTTTTCGCTCAAGCTAACATATTGTTTGCTGTCACTCGACATATTTATTTCAAACGGTGTCCAAAAATTGGCTAACATGTTCTTATATAAAGGATAAGCCCATTTATATCTCACATCGTCCCAGTTTAGAATATTAGAACTCTTACCATTTATGATACCTGTAGATCGATTAGGAGCTTCCACATCATAGATTTTTCTCTCTTTGAGTAGTTCAACCTCTTTAACTTTCACAGCTTTCACATCCTTCTAACTCAATCGATGTAGATCGGGTATAATACGTAGTCTTCAATCCTTTTTTAAAGCTGAGCATATGCAAGTGCAACAGATCCTTTGCCTTTATATTGTGATTGACATAAAGATTAAACGAAATGGACTGATCCACGTGTCTCTGTCTAGCTGCGTTCTGTTCAATACTCCATGTTTGATCGATTAAGAACGCAGATTTATAAAACCAAGTTGTGTCTGCATTCAAGTCAGGAGCGGTTACAGGTATTTTGTAATTCTTTTTTTCTTCAGAATAGAATTTTTTAAATATAGGATCTACACTCGGTGTCGAATTTGCGATGATCGACGTTGATGAATTCGGTGCAACCGCAATGAGGTACCCATTCCTTAAGCCGTGCATATTAACTCGTTTTTTTAGACTATTCCATTCTTCAGAGGAATAGTTACGCTTCGAAAAGTAGTTTCCTGTCTCCCAATCTGAACCTGAAAATGCCGGATATCTTCCCTTTTCTCTCGCAAGCTCACAACTAGCGTTGATTACATGAAAATTAATAATTTCATAAAGGTTATCAGCGTACGAAACGGCTTCTTCACTTTCCCACTTGATTCCCTCTTTTGCTAAAAGGTGGTGCCATCCAAACGTACCTACACCGACCGCACGATATTTCTTATTTGTAAGTTCTGCTTGAGGTACATCTATACGATTTAGATCAATAACGTTATCTAGCATTCGGATTTGAATATCAATGACTCTCTTTAACACTTGATCATTGATTACTTTAGCAAGAGAAAGAGATGACAGATTACAGACGACAAAGTCTCCTGGCGTTTTTCTGATGACAATTTCTCCATCCTCTGCCTCCTCTGAAGTGACAACCGTTGCAGACATGTTTTGCATAATCTCTGTGCACAGATTAGATGCATAGACCATCCCTTTGTGAGAATTCGGATTTAATCGGTTTACAGTATCTCGATAGAACATGAACGGTGTTCCGGTTTCAAGTTGCGACTTCATGATCCGTTTCATGATCTCAATAGCAGGAATGGATTTTTTTGAAAGTCTCTCATCCTCTACACAATCAGCATATTTTTCTCTAAAGCTTCCTGACCCAACCGTTTCATCATAGAAATCTTCTAACGAATAGCCTTTGATTTTTCTTACTTCATGAGGATCGAACAGATACCAATCCTCGCGTTTTTCCACGCGCTCCATGAAAAGATCTGGCAGACACACACCTGTAAAAAGGTCATGCGTTCTCATTCGTTCATCACCATTGTTTAACTTTGCATCTAAAAACTCCAAGATGTCTTTATGCCAAATATCCAGGTAGACTGCAATCGCGCCTTGCCTCTGTCCAAGCTGATCTACAGAAACTGCCGTGTTATTTAACTGCTTCATCCACGGTATTACACCTGATGAGTTTCCTTTGAATCCTTTTATGTCAGAACCTCTTGCTCTAATCTTACCGAGATAGATACCAAGTCCGCCGCCACCTTTCGAAACAGTTGCAGCATCTGTATTAGAATCAAAGATCCCTCTTAAACTATCGTCGATCGTATCAATAAAACAAGAACTAAGCTGCCCATAACTCTTGCCTGCATTCGCTAAAGTCGGGGTGGCAACCGTCATATAAAGGTTCGATAGCGCCCAGTATGCTTCTTCGACTAATTGAAGTCGATTCGTTGGATTCTCGTCTCTCATTAAAAACAACGCGATCAGCATCCAACGTTCTTGTGGCAATTCATAAATTTCGTGATTGAACCCTTTTGCCAAATATCGATCAGCAAGCGTTTTGAGTCCGATGTATGTAAATAACTTATCTCTCGTAGGGTCTATCATGTTTTCAGCATTCTCCAACTCTTTCTTAGAGTACGCAGATAGAATGGTATCATCATAGATATTCAAACTTACTAACTTAGAGATCAAGCCATAAAGGTTCGTATATGGACGTTTTTCTGCTTCAGCACGATTGATCATGACTTCTTCATATAATTGCTTTAAATAGATTTGCGATGCCACAAATGTCCACTGTGGTTCTTCTGCATTTAATCCATTTAAAGCTTCCATGATTAACTGTCTGTAAAGTGAGCTTGATTCTCCTGTTTGAGTTTCCATTTTCTCAGCATTTTTTAGAAAAGTTTCAGCTTGTATGTTCGGAAAATTTTCGACACAACTCCTTAACCACTCCCCGAGTAAAGAGTTTACAGTTGTCATTTTCATATTAAATACACTCCCTAGTCATAATAAAAACCCTCTTCCATCAGGAAGAGGGTGAAAGAATGACGTGTATTTCGACGGACAATCGTCCGCATAAAACAGCCGCTGTTCTTTCTCCCAATCCCCGAGGAAAAGAAAATAGGAGTCTTCAGGCAGGTCTACTGGCTTTTGCTTCTTCCTACTTTGGGCCTTCCCATACAGCAGTCATTGTAAATAACTGATCCGTACAGTGGCTATTCCATTTCGTCCACAATTACAGTTGCGGGGACAGCTTCGGCATTGCACCGAATTCCCTTTTCAGCCGGATATTCCGGCACCTGAATTCTCCATATATAGGTTTGTACTATATACTTTGACACTAAATATAGTGAATGTCAATAAATTATCTATCGTTTATTGTGCGACATATCCTCCGTCGATCACAATCGCTTGCCCTGTAACACCTTTCGCATTCTCACTTGAAAGAAAGAGTGCGTAATCTGCAATTTCCTGAACATCTAACAATCTTTTTTGTGGAACAAGAGGATAGATTACTTCTTCCAAAACTTTTTCTAACTCTACGTTTCTCGTTTTCGCCAGATCTTCTAATTGCCCTCTTACAAGAGGTGTGTCAACATATCCCGGACAAACCGCATTTACCGTTATTCCATGTGATGCACCTTCTAAGGCAGCCACCTTTGTTAAACCAATAACTCCATGCTTCGCACTGTTGTAAGCTGATTTCCCCGCAAAACCTACAAGCCCATTTATGGACGCCATGTTGATGATGCGTCCGAACCGTTGTTTCTTCATGATTGGAAACACATGTTTAGTTGCTATAAATGGAGCGGTAAGCATGACACTGATCAATTGCTGGAATTTCTCAGTCGGGAATTCTTCAAGTGGAGATACATACTGCAATCCTGCATTGTTGATGAGCACATCGATGCGTCCGAATTGTTTCAGTGTTTCGTCCAACGCTTTTGTTATATCTTCCTCCGTGGTCACATTACAGCCAAGTCCGATTGCTTCAAGACCATCTTGAGCCAACAAATGTGCTGATTCCTTTGCTTTCTCATCATTCAAATCACTGATCACGACTTTTGCTCCTTGTTCAGCAAAAGCCTTTGCTAACTGCAAACCGATTCCACTAGCTGCTCCTGTAATAAAAACAACTTTCCCCTCGACAAACGCTCTCATGGAATTATTACTCCTTTTTTAGAATAATGGTTTAAACGATACCAAATCCGTAATACAAACCAATGATTACAAACACGGCTATCGTTTTAATGATCGTCATAGCAAAAATATCGATATACGCCTGTTTGTGAGTTAAACCTGTAACGGCTAACAACGTAATTACAGCACCGTTGTGAGGGAGTGTATCCATTCCACCACTCGCCATAGAAGCAACACGGTGAAGTACTTCTGTATCAATTCCTAGTTTGTCTGCTTGTGCGATATACGTTTCACTCATCGTTGCGAGTGCAATACTCATCCCGCCAGACGCTGATCCTGTAATACCTGCTAACGTCGTAGTCGTAACCGCTTCATTGATCAACGGGTCTTTAATCGTATTCGACATCGCCGAGTTTACTGCAGTAAAGCCAGGAAGTGCTGCGATCACACCACCAAATCCATACTCTGATGCTGTATTTAATGTTGCCAGTAACGCTCCGCCAATGGATAGATTAATTCCTTTATTAAAGTTGTTTTTAATTCTCTTGAAAGAGAACAAAAGAACTGTAACGATACCAATGATCAAAGCTCCTTCAACTGCCCATACAGCAGCAAGTGATGGGATCTGAATCTCAGGCACGTTCTTCATACCAATAGCAGAAAAATCAAACGTCTTACCGTAATACTGTGGAATTAAGACGGTGAACCATTTATTGAACACTCCTACTAGAATAAGCGGAAGAATCGCTATAAAAGCATTTGGTAGATTTTCAGAATCTAGCTTTTCAGGCTCATTGGTATGTCCTGTTCCGTATCCTTCACCTTTTGCAGCCGCTTGTCTACGTCTCCACTCAAGGTAGATCATACCCAATATGAAAACAAACATTCCTCCGATAAACCCGAGCCACGGTGCAGCCCATGTTGTTGTTCCGAAGAAAGATGTAGGAATTATATTCTGAATCTGCGGACTCCCTGGAAAAGCATCCATTGTAAAAGTAAAAGCACCTAACGCGATCGTACCCGGTATAAGTCTTTTAGGAATATCAGCAAGTTTAAAAAGTTCAGATGCAAACGGGTAGAGAGCAAAAGCAACAACAAACAGAGAGACCCCACCATACGTTAAAATTGCACCAACAAGTACGATTGCAAGCATTGCTCTAGCAGGTCCGATCAGTTTGATGACAAACTGAGTGATTGATTTTGCAAATCCTGACATTTCAATAACTTTCCCGAAAATCGCCCCTAGTAAGAAGACCGGGAAATAGAGTTTAATAAAACCAACCATTTTCTCCATGAACACTCCTGAGAAAAAGGGTAATACGTGACCAGGTTCAGTAAGCAATACAGCAAACAAAGCAGCGATCGGCGCGAATAAAATAACGCTGAATCCTCTGTATGCTACGAACATTAAGAAGAATAAAGCTAATAAAATAATAATAATGTCCATTTTCAAATTCCCCCATTCTATCCATTTAACATTTTTGAAGCGCTTTCATTTTTTTTAGCATCATCACCTTTCCATATCATTTACACCCTTTAATTCATATGCAAGTTTCATGCCAACATCAGAACGTATAATGGGTATACATCATCCTATTATTTTTCCGAAAAAACGGAAAAATAATATTGATACTTAAACTTTGTGATTATAGAAAGTTAGAATATAACATAGATGATACTTGGAAATCTCATTTAATTAATAAAATGAATCATTCCGAAAATACGGAAAGGCGTTCCGTTTTTTCGGAATAGCAGATTAGATTAACGAATGTTATATTTTTTAATCTTATCATATAGGTTTGTCTTTCCAATGCCTAGATGTTTAGCAACTTGCATAATATCCCCGTTCATCTTCTCTAAATAGTAAGCAATCACATTTTTTTCTGTTTCTTGAAGATGTTCTTTGAGTGTCATCTGCTTCTTATTGATTCCGAGCTTTTCTTTTAGAAAATCCGGAAAAACATCTAACGATAATCTATCACTATGGGTAAGTTGGATGCCTGCCTCAACAAAATTCTTAAGTTCTCTCGCATTGCCTGGCCAGCTGTATTCTAAGAATGCTTCTTTTACATCTTGATCAATACTAAGGATTCTTTTACCTGTTTCAGCACAGTTCAATCGGATAAAATTTTCTGCGAGAGGCCATATATCTTCTTTTCTCTCACGAAGCGGAGGTATTTGGATTTGAAGGACATTTATCCGATAAAACAAGTCTTCACGAAACTTATTCTCATTGATCAATCCTTCTAATGAGCGATTTGTAGCAGCGATCACTCGCACGTTTACTTTTTGGGGTTGAACAGCTCCTACAGGCTCTACTTCTTTTTCCTGAAGTACACGCAGCAATTTTATTTGCATACTTTGAGGAAGGTCCCCAATCTCATCCAAAAATAGAGTGCCTCCGTCTGCAAGTTGAAACTTACCTAATTTCCCGCCTTTTTTTGCTCCTGTAAATGCTCCTTCGGAATAGCCGAATAGCTCAGATTCAAACAAATGCTCTGGCACTGCACCACAATTCAGTTTTATAAAGGGCTTTCCACTTCTTTCACTTAATTGATGAATGCTATGGGCAAGCAACTCTTTTCCTGTTCCGCTCTCTCCGCGGATCAATACGGATAGATCTCCACTGGCAATATTTTTCACATGTTTTTTTACTTTTTGAACTTCTGCTGAAGTTCCCGCAAAATCATTTAGCGTATAAGTGGCACCATTTATTTCTTCCCACTCTTTTTTATAAAAATTGAGTTCATGAAGAAGCGCTTTAATATGAGAGTTCATCCTTTTCCATTGCTCTGTATCTCTAAATATTACAGTTCCTACAGCTCCGATTACTTTTCCTTCATTTAAGATTGGAACACGGTTTGCTATCATGTAGTTCCCTCTAATAAATTGTAGATCCGCAATTTCAACTTTTCCTTGTAAAACATCTTTGTGCATTCTTGTGTTTTCAATAACTTTTGTAACATGCTTTCCTACCACATACTTAGGATTTTCATCTAAAAACTCGCAGTATGTTTTATTCATATACCGGACGATCCCTTCATGATCAACAACGACAATCCATTCATAAGCGCTGTCAATGATCGTCTCTAAAATGTTGTTCTTAAACAATGGATCTTGATCCAACATACACATCACCTAATTCTGTAGAAAAGTAGTAAATCTTTATGGATTATTGTACCGTTTCCTAAAAGAAAAGACAGCACATTGGCTGTCTTTTCATCATTTTTATCTTTTTCTCGCAACGAATAAAATCCGTTCACTTTCCTCAGTCGGCTCATTTTCATTAAAATCAGCTGTGACATCTAAGTGTTCGAATCCGCATTCTTTTAACCAATTACAATAGTCCTCAATAGAAAAAGTTCTTTGTGTATGAAGTTCATCATATCGTTCGTAATGATCCCCATTTTGAATAAAAAATGATAAGTCGTGTTCTACACTATTTTGAAGGTCGCCTTGGTAGCACTGCCAAATGTAAGAAAGCTTCTCTTCGTTACTTCCGAAGGTTTGTCCAATAAAGATTTCATTGATCTTATGTAAAGAATGAACATCAAAAAGGAGAAGTCCTCCTGTTTTCAGGTGACTACCCACTGAAAGAAAAGTACGTTTCACATCTTCCTCAGATAAGATGTAATTAAGCGAATCACATAATATCGTGACGCAATCATATACTCCTAATCCTTCTAACTCTCGCATATCTTGCTGAAAAAGGGAAAGGTTAACCTTTTCAGCTTCAGCTTTTTCCTTAGCGACCATCAACATGTCTGAAGAAAGATCAACCCCTGTAACATCAAAGCCTTCTTTCGCGAGTAGAATCGTCATCGAACCCGTACCACAACCCACATCTAAAAAACGCTTTCCACTTTCTAAATGTTTTGAGGCGGATGTTTTAACAAAGTTAAGCCATTCATCGTATGGAGCATCCTCCATCAACTCATCATATAGATAGGCAAATCGCTGATAACTCATCTATAAGTTTTGTTGTGGGGCAATGATAGGATCTACATCTATCTTATTGGCATCTCCCCATAGTTTCTCAAGGTTATAATAACTGCGGTCATCACGATGAAATACATGAACTACGATATTTGCTAAATCGATTAAAACCCATCTTGCATGGTCATAGCCTTCCATTCGGCGAATCTGAATATCATTCTCTATGGCAACATCTTTCAGTTCCCTTGCAATGGCTTGGACTTGTTTCTCAGAATTACCATGACAGATAACAAAGTAATCTGCTACAAGCGAGATTCCTTCCATATCTAACACGGCAATGTTCTCTGCTCTTTTATCATCAGCGGTCTTTACGACCAATTCCATAAGCTCTTTTACGTTCATCCAGTGCACTCCTTCTTATTTTTGTAGTTTAATCTCTTGAAGCAATCCGTTATACGCTTCAAACGTGAGTGGATAGATTTTTTGATTCTGTTTCATTAAAAAAGTGATCGTGTTTTTAACGGCCATCAAACAAGCTTGATCAAGATTATTCTCTGCCATCTCTCTAACACTTTCCACACCTGGGAACTGACGGTTCGGTTCGATGTAATCTGCTAAGAATATCACTTTTTCAAGCTCAGTCATCGCTGCGTGACCTGTTGTATGGTAATAGATAGCACTTAAAACGTCGCTGTCTGTTACTCCAACTTCTTTTTCAACTAAAAACGCTCCAACAGGTGCATGCAATACTTCATTTCCATAGTACAACAAATCTTGTGAAAGTCCTTCGTTTCGTACGATATCTCTCATTTCTTCTTTTGGCCGAAATTTAGCATAATCATGAAATATGGCGGCGGTTTCTGCTTTTTTAGGATCCACTCCATATTTCTTCGCGAGAGCAAGACTTGTTTCTTCCACTCCTAACGTATGGATAAAACGGTGCTCTGTAAGCTGTTTTTTCACTATTTCAAGTGCTTTAGTTCGTTCCATAAAGGTGGTTCTCCTTTATATGATTCCAGACCTCATCTGAGACATAATAACGAATATCATGACCCGCACGTGATCGATTACGGATAAATGAGGAAGAGATCTCGATAATAGGTACTTCTACATGCTTTACTCGATACCTCTCCCAATGATGATCAACGGCATATCCCGCACGACCAACACCCGCAAAATCAATAAGGTCTTTCAACTCTTCAATTTTATGCCAGCTGCTTAATGAATGAACCATATCTCCACCCATTATAAAAGTGAAGTTTTCTTGTGGATATTTATCCTTCAAGAGGCGTATCGTATCAATAGTATATGAAGGTCCACTTCTCTCAAACTCAAGCAAAGAAAGGGAAAATTGCTCATTGTTACCAATAGCTTTCTGAACCATTTCGATTCGCTGCATATCAGAGACTTCATTGTCTTTTTCCTTATGAGGGGGCGTAGAGGATGGCATCCACCACACTTCATCTAGATGCAATTGAGTTAATGCCTCTTGAGCAATAATCAGATGTCCGATATGTGGTGGATTAAACGTGCCTCCAAAAAGTCCAATTTGTCTATTCATACCAATGTCACTCCTTAAGGGAGTTGGATGCGTTTTTGATTGACCGATTCTTTGTAGAGTACGATCGTGCTTCCGATCACTTGTACTAACTGAGATTTTGAACCAGAAGAAAGTTGTGACGCTACTGTATCCTTATCATCTTCACAGTTTTGAAGGACGCTAACTTTTATTAGCTCTCTCGCTTCTAGTGCTTCGTCAACCTGCTTGACTAGATTTGAATTAACTCCACCTTTACCAACCTGAAAGATAGGTTGAATATGGTGTGCCTTTGACCGTAAAAAACGTTTTTGTTTACCTGTAAGCATAGTTACCTCCTAAGTTGTTCCATAACGACTTGTTTCATATTATTTGTATCTGGAAAAGTACCTGTCCACTTTTCAAATGCCATAGCTCCTTGCATAACGAGCATAGATACACCATTATCAGTAGTAGCACCTTTTTCCTCAGCTTCTTTAAGCCATCTTGTTGTTAGCGGATTATATACGATATCACTCACTACTGCGCCTGTCTTCAGCAAGTTAAGGTTAAGCGGAACCGACTCAGTATCTGGGTGCATACCAGCGTTAGTCGTGTTGATTAACACATCAAAACGAGCAAGATTTTCTTCAGCTCTTTGTAAAGACATACCTTCTATACGCTCATCCTTCAAATCTTTTAATAAAGAATGAAGACGTCCTTCTGAACGATTCGCTATCGCCATATATTTTGGCGCTTCTTTACTTAGAGCATAAGCGATAGATCGAGCAGCTCCGCCAGCACCGATCAACAGAACGTTTAGATCTGAAAGCGGCTTTCTGATCTTTTCTTTTAAACTCAGTAAGAATCCCTTACCGTCTGTGTTATATCCAATCAATTTTCCATCTTTATTTACGACTGTGTTAACAGCGCCTATCTCTTTTGCTTCCTCATCAATCTCATCCAAAAATGGAAGAATCGATACTTTGTGAGGGATGGTAATGTTGCATCCTGCATAGTGACTATCTTTCAAAAAATTAACGAACGCCTCTAATTCATCAGAAGGCACACGTTTTTTTTCATATGCTCCAGAAATACCTGTTTGCTGAAATGCGGCCTCTTGCATGACAGGTGATAAGGAATGATCGATTGGATCTCCGATGACAAGTGCTTTAATCATGATGAAAATCTCTCCTTAGATTAAGGATTTTCGAACCGTTACTGCTACACCCTCTGGTGCATAAAAAGCTACCTTCGCACCTGCTTCTGGGAAGGTTACCCAGCCTAATCCAGAGATCACAATATCTGTTTTGCTTTCCTTTATAACAAATTCATAGCGTTTTAGCTTTGGAAAGTTCTCGGTATCTTCAGGTGGTGCTAACATGTCACCAAGATGTTTCTCATAAAGTTCGTCCGCTTTGTCGGTCTTTGTTCGATGAATATTCAAGTGGTTTGAAAAATGGCATACAAATGACTGTTTGCCGCCTTTTATATAATCCATTCTTCCGAGTCCGCCAAAATACAGAGTCTGCAACTCATTCAACTGAAACACCATAGGTTTAATTTCCTTTTTAGGCATGATGATATTCAGTTCTTTTTTAGAAACATAATGTGCCATCTGATGGTGATTTATAATTCCAGGCGTATCGTACATGTGACTTCTTCCATCGAGTGGAATATCAATGAGATCTAAGGTTGTTCCTGGAAAATGAGAAGTTGTGATCAAATCAGCAGCTTCTTCGCCAAATTGTTTGATCAAACGGTTAATGAACGTTGACTTTCCTGTATTTGTACAGCCAACCACGTATACATCTTTTCCTTGGCGATAATAATCAATTGACTCTGCCAACTCTTCAATACCATATCCTTTATCAGCAGAGATCAATTTAACATCAATCGGTTTTAAGCCTAGCTCTTTTGCTTCCTTCTTCATCCAATGAATCACCTTATTCGGATTCACTGATTTTGGAAGCAGATCAAGCTTATTTCCGACAAGAAGGATTGGGTTGTTCCCCGCATAACGATGGAGTCCCGGCAGCCAGCTTCCATTAAAATCAAAAATATCAACGATTTTTACAACTAACGCATCTTCATCTCCAATGCTTGAGACGATTTTACGATAATCATCATCTGTTAAACTCACGTCATGAATTTCGTTATAGTGTTTTAAACGAAAACAGCGCTGGCAAATAGGCAGCTCTTTCGTCAGTGCCGAAAGAGGTGCGTATCCAAGCGCTTCTTTGTCTTCTGTTTGTATGGAAACTCCACAACCCACACATTTAATTTGTTCCAATCCTATTCCTCCCAATGCAGCATGCCTTTTCTTTTCATCCAAGACAATATGATGCGTTCGATCTTTCTGTTAAACCTTGTCCAAAAACCGTCACTGCTAGCCACTGGTACAACGAGTATAGTATGCAAACCTAATCGATTTCCGCCAAGTACGTCAGTAAGAAGCTGATCTCCGATAACAACAACTTCTTCATTTTTCAGCTTCATATCTTTCAAAGCGCGCTTGAAAGCTTTAGTCATTGGCTTTCTCGCACTATAGATAAACGGAATGCCAACTGGGTCTGAGAAGCTCTTCACTCTATGTTGTGTATTGTTTGAAACAATTGTGATCAAAATACCTTTTTCTTTAATAGAAGTAAACCACTCGATCAATTCTGGAGTCGCTTCAGGTCTATCCCATTCCACAAGCGTATTATCCAAATCTGTGATAATACCTTTTACTCCTCGTTCAACTAACATTTCCGGTGTGATGTCCACTATATTTTGAACATGTTGATCCGGTAAAAAATGTTTTAACATTCTAGCACCTCTTCACGTTTCCATTTCAACGTATCTATTTTACCAGTAATGAAAGGAAGTACAAACGATTTTTCTACAATAACTGTCATAATAGATCAATTTCAAGAGCTTTCCATGAGGTTTTTCTTCTAAATTGATCAATTAAAACAAGCAACGTTTATAAATTGTTAATAATAGACTAGTTTAGAAAAAATAAAAAGTTTTCGACAATTTGTTCCCCTACCCAACAGTGTGGATAATCTTATTCACATTATTCACCTAAGTATCCGCTATCTTTCTTAAAGATGTTAACATTTTACCCACAACTTATCCACCAAACACTGTGGATAAACGAACGGTTGTTCCTTTTTACAATACATGGTAAGCTTCAAAGTACATAAAGCAAGTACATAAAAACATGAACTTATCATCATATTCACTTTATATGAATTTAGAATACGGTTTCACCATTTTTTATAAAAAACAGGAGGTGACCATGCCGCTCATATAGGGCTATATTATGGAAAAACTTTCAGACGACCTGTTGATTGAATCTTATCTAAAAGCTAGAGAACTGAAACTTAGTAAGGACTTTATACTACTCATAAAGAAAGAGATCGACAGAAGATCTCTTCATGCTAGATTACAGCAAGTTCTAATGTAGAGCGTAAACATACGCTCTATTTTTTTGTGGCCAACTCTCTTTCAGCTTTTCGATATTCTCCTGGATTAAAAGTTATTTCAATTGGAATTCTCCACTGCTCTTCCCACGCCTGCTTGTATTTTTTACTCAAAGATTCTGCTTTTTTGTAGTGGTAAGACTTCATCTGAATCGCCACTACGTATTTGCCACCTTCTTTAACCACTACTGCACGTTTAATAAATTTATCTTTCTTAATTTCCCTTTTCATTTCTTCTGCTAATGAAGAGGCGTTTGAAACGCCTGCTTCAGAGAAGCTAACGTGCTTCCTGTAGTATTCTCTCGGTTGAAACTTTGGACTCGTCTCATCTCTTTTATAAATAGAATCATTAAAACAGCCAGTTAGTTGAAACAAAATCAAGAGTATTCCGTATGTATGTAGTAGTCTCATTTTCAATCACCTCTCAAATAGGTTAGGTATTTTTTGGGAAGGATATTCAAGAGATGCAAAATCAATCTGATTAGAGAGTTTCTCTTTGGTAAAGTATTTGCTAAAAAGGAAAGGTTTTGCTTACAATGTAATGGACTATGACGATTATTTTTGGGTTTTAAGGAGGTTTACCGGTATTCATGTTGCACATCTACATACTCATTCCTTTTTTAGCAGCATTGCTCATTGGACTTGCCGCTAAGAAAGTAGACCGGATACATACTGGTTGGTTTGTTCTGCCTGTTCCAGCAGTGCTTTTTATTCTGTTTATTTCAAAACTGCCTACATTGGCTGAAGGGAAGATCGTTCAAAGCATCGCGAATTGGATTCCATCACTCGACATCCAATTAAGTTTTTACTTGGATGGACTTAGCATGCTTTTTTCGCTATTAATCACCGGAATCGGAACACTTGTCGTACTCTATTCCATCTTTTATTTATCGAAAAAAGAACAGCTCGTCCATTTCTATGTTTATTTATTATTATTTATGGGATCGATGCTTGGCGTCGTTCTATCTGACAACGTATTCGTACTTTATACCTTTTGGGAGTTCACGAGTATCTCATCCTTTCTATTAATTGGATTTTGGTTTTATCGTGAACGTTCCACATATGGTGCACAAAAATCAATGCTCGTAACTGTTTTTGGCGGACTGTCCATGCTAGGTGCTCTCATACTCCTATCCATCACAGCCGAGACGAACAGTATACGAGAGATGATCGCGAATCGATCTGACATTATTGAGAGCGATCTGTTTATTCCGATATTGATATTGCTACTAATCGGAGCTTTTACAAAATCGGCACAGTTTCCATTTCACAGCTGGCTTCCTGATGCGATGGAAGCACCAACTCCAGTTAGTGCATACCTTCACTCTGCAACGATGGTTAAAGCAGGGATCTATCTTGTAGCCAGATTTTCACTCATATTTAGTGGGACGGATGTATTTTTCATTATCGTTTCTGGTGTTGGTCTGATCACACTCTGTTTAGGATCGATACTTGCTTCTCGACAGACTGATCTGAAGGGTATTTTAGCTTATTCAACGATCAGCCAGCTTGGTATGATCATGACAATGCTTGGCTTTGGTACTGGTATTGCTACACTCGCTGCAATCTTCCATATCTTTAACCACGCTACCTTTAAAGGCAGCTTGTTTATGATAGCGGGTATTGTTGATCATGAGACAGGAACGAGAGATATCAGAAGACTTGGCGGACTCTATACATTTATGCCGATCTCCGCCACTCTAGCATTCTTTGGAGCTTTCTCTATGGCTGGAGTACCACTTCCGATTTTCAATGGTTTCTTAAGCAAGGAAATGTTCTTTGATTCTTCATTGAAATTAGAGCAAACGAGCGGTTTTGCTGGAATGTTTGCTGAGTGGATCCCATTGCTTGCTGTAGTTGGAAGTATCTTTACATTTGTTTATTCCATGTATTTAGTATTTGGCACATTTACAGGTAAAGCCAAGTTAGATCAACTTGAGAAAAAACCTCACGAAGCGCCAATTGGCATGCTGATTTCTCCGATTATACTCATTGGATTTGTCGTTTTGATCGGATTATTTCCAAATCCATTGAATGAGGCATTACTTGCACCAGCAGTCGGGTCAGTAACAGGAGATTTCGCTCTAACCCACTTAGCATTTTGGCATGGTTTTGATAATACGCCTTTGCATATGTCGCTTGTTGTAGTAGCAGTCGGGACCATTCTCGCTTTAACTTTAAAAAGGTGGCAACCGATCTACAATAGAGTACCTGGAAAGTTTTCAACCGATCGTATATATCAGTCTATCGTAAACGGTCTATTGAGTTTCTCGAGTAAATTTACGAAATTTTATATGACTGGTTCATTGCGATTGTACACATCCATCATCCTTGTATTCTTGGTGGTGTCTACATCGATCTTTATCTATGTCACAGACGGTTTTAAAATTGCGTTCGATGACTTAGCACCGGTTACGTGGCCAGAGGTGTTAGTCGGTTTTGTTATGGCAGTTGCTGCCATTGCAACGATCTGGATGACACAGAGAATAGCTGCGATTATTGTAATCGGAGTTGTAGGATATGGTCTTTCATTATTGTTCGTTTTCTTCCGTGCACCAGATCTCGCACTTACACAGCTCATCGTTGAGACCATAACTGTTGCTCTCTTCTTGCTATGTTTTGCGCATCTTCCAAAATTGAAGAAATCGGATAAGAAACCTTCTGAAAAGCTTGTAGATTTTATTATTGCGGCTTCGACGGGAGCACTCTTAACTGTAGTAGCGATCTCCGCTCATAGCTCTAAATATTTTGAGAGCATTTCAAAATATTTTGTAGATAACTCTTATAAGCTTGGCGGTGGAGATAATATCGTCAACGTCATCCTTGTTGACTTCCGTGGCTTGGATACTTTATTTGAAATAGCAGTACTTGGTCTAGCTGCTTTAGGCATTTATGCCATGATAAAATACCGGGATAAAGGAGACATGAACCACTAATGGAAATAATTATGTCTATACTTGCCGGAACGTTATTTGCAGCCGGCGTATATCTAATACTTCAAAAACAGTTATTAAAAATTGTACTTGGTACGGCGCTTTTATCACATGGAGCTCACCTGTTTATTTTAACGATGGGAAAATTAAACCGTGGAAAACCTCCTATATTAATTGAGGGGATCAAGGACTATACCGATCCTCTTCCTCAAGCGCTAATACTGACATCTATTGTTATAAGTTTTGGGGTTACGAGCTTTCTACTTGTACTAGCTTATCGAACCTATCAAAGCAACAAGACAGATATGATGGATCAGCTAAGGGGAACAGATGATGAGTAATTTAGTATTCTTGCCAATATTTATACCTTTGTTTTTCGGAGCTTTACTTGTTTTCTTTAATAAGAAACAAAAAGTAACGGTAAACATTTCATTTCTAGTGGTCTTGTTAAGTTTAGGCGTATCGATCTTCTTAAGTTACCATGTATTTTCCACCGGACCATTAACCTTAGAAACAGGTGGTTGGAAAGCGCCTTACGGAATCATTCTTGTTGCAGACAAGCTGTCCGTCATCATGATACTCGCTGTGAATGTGATCGCATTCACTGCAGCTATCTTCGCGCTATCATCCGTTACAGAAAAGATGGTACAGCACTACTTTTACCCTTTGTTCTTTTTACTGATCGCAGGGGTGAGTGGCGCTTTCTTAACAGGAGATCTGTTCAACCTGTTCGTGTTTTTTGAAGTGTTGTTAATGGCATCCTATGGATTGATCATTATCGGGGGTTCCAAGCATCAATTTCGGGAATCTGTAAAATACATCTTACTCAATCTGTTTTCGTCCATTCTATTCGTTACAACGGTAGCTTTTCTCTATTCTGTTACCGGTACAGTTAACATGGCGCAACTCGGGGAACGTGTTGCCCAAGTAGAACAGCAAGGTATCTTAACAGGAATTGGGATTTTACTATTTATCGTTTTCGCGACAAAAGGTGCTCTATTTCCTTTGTATTTTTGGCTTCCTAAATCGTATATCGTGCCATCACCAATCGTCTCTGCATTGTTTGGAGCACTGTTAACTAAAGTAGGTGTGTACTCTATGCTAAGAGTCTTTACACTCATTTTTTCTCATAAACTTGAGCTCACACACACCTTTTTTATTTGGGTAGCAACTCTAACCATGATCATCGGAGTCATTGGTGCCCTTTCTACATCTAATGTGAAATTGATTATCGCTTATAATATCATGCCAGCGATCGGCTTTATGCTTCTCGGTATAGGAACGTTCTCAGCAGAATCACTTGCAGGTACGATCTACTACCTTGTTCATGATATGGCGATTAAAGCGGCTTTATTTTTCCTTGCTGGCCTACTTGTTTGGCATGCTGGAACGTCAAACCTAAAAAAGATGGGTGGATATATAAAAACCGCACCACTTATGGGTTGGATGTTCTTTATCGCATCTCTCATATTAGCCGGAATCCCGCCTTTTAGTGGTTTTATCGGGAAATACCTCCTCTTAAGAGGTGCAATGGATGAAGGACATTATATAGCTGCTGGAGTCGGATTATTATCAAGTCTGTTAATCTTATTTTCTGTGATTCGCATCTTTATCGGCGCATTCTGGGGTGAGCTAAAAGAAGAGCCGAAACAAGCTGTGAAAACCTCAGGATTAGCAGCATCAGCTGTATTGATCGCAATCTCTATCTTGCTTGGTGTTGGAGCAGAATGGTTCTATCCATATGTCCAGGCAGCAGCAGACAGTCTGATCGATCCGCAAATCTATATCGATTATGTATTAAAGGAGTAATTCCATGACATTTCAACTTATTCTAAATTTGCTGATCGGCGTTATTTGGATGTTTTTATCTGAGAGCTACTCTTTCGCAAGTTTTATAGTTGGATTTGTGATTGGGTCAGCACTTCTCTTCTTGCTGAATCGATTCATTCCTGATTCGTACTATTTTAAACATGTGAGAGCGATTCTTTATCTCATTTTTTTGTTCATAAAAGAACTTCTTCTAGCAAATATTGAAGTTTTAAAATGGATTTATAAACCGAAGCTTGATTTTCAACCGGGTATACTCGCACTTCCAATTGATGTTAAGAAGAATTGGGAGATCACCTTACTGGCTAACTTAATCACCTTAACTCCTGGAACTTTGTCTGTGGATGTCTCAAGAGATCAACGATATATCTATATCCATGCGCTCGATCTTCCAGATGTCAATGAAACCATCGTTAGCATTAAGGAATCATTTGAAAAAGCAATAAGGGAGGTAACACGATGACAGATTGGTTCACAGTCGTTGTTCATGTTTGTTTATTCGTAACGACCATCTCGATTCTGCTTCTTCTCTATCGAGCGGTAACGGGTCCTTCAAATCCAGATCGCGTTGTAGCTCTCGATACGATCGGTATTAACTTGATCGCCATCACTGGTATTATGGCAATTATCTTGGATACTGTTCAGCTGAACGATATTATCTTATTGATCGGAATATTGACGTTTATTGCGACTGTCGCTGTTGCAAAATTTCTAGAAAAGGGTGTTATCATTGATCAAGATCGTGATTAGCTTCTTCCTCATCGCTGGCACCTTTATCATCTTTTCAGGAACACTTGGGGTACTCCGTTTTCCTGATGTTTATTCAAGACTTCACGCTGCCAGTAAAGCTTCGACTTTGGGTGTATCTGGAATCCTGATCGGTTCCTTCATCTATGTGTTGTCAGAGATGCATGTGTTTAGCGGTAAATTGATACTTGGTATCCTTTTCGTTCTGATGACTGCTCCAGTAGCGGGGCATATGATTTCAAGAGCAGCATACAGAACAGGAGTACCACTTTCAGATAAAACGGTATTCAATGAACTAGAAAAGAAAGATAGTTCCAATACTCCTTGAATAATATCTACTATTAATCACTTTCTCGTTGTCATATAATGATTAGAATGGGTATATAATTTTAAGCAACGAACAAGGATAAGTTTATTTTTCAAAGGATCATTGTTTATCTCTTTGGAAGATGCGCACTTACTGCGTTTTAGCCGGTTACCCGTTTGAGGAGTGATTGTATGTTCATGCTCGAAAGAGAGCGCATTGATTCAACGTTTAAGAAAGTGAAGGGACAAACCGCTAACTTCTTAACATTGATCAATTTATCACTAGGAACTTTGGCGTTATTAATTATGATTTCAGGAGATTTGAAATTAGGATTCATCTTAATCTTCTTAGCCGGTTTGTTTGATCGTTTTGATGGAATGGTAGCTCGAAAGTTAAATATTGAGTCCGAGTTCGGAAAACAATTAGACTCTCTTTGCGACTTGATCTCATTTGGGATCGCACCTGCATTTTTAATCTATCAGGTCGCCCTTCATCAGTTTGGTGTATCAGGCATGATCTTCACCATTATCTTTATTGTTTGCGGTGCGATTCGGTTAGCTCGGTTTAACATCACAGAGTTTACGGGTTCATTTGTGGGTATGCCGATCACTTTAGCTGGTTGTTTGATGGCTGCTGGTTATCTGACGGTTGATCTAGTCCCAGGATTTCTTTATATGTTCCTGACGTTCGGGTTATCTGTACTTATGATTAGTACCATTACGATTGAAAAAAGATGAATAGTCGGTCATTAAGAAAGCTTGGCATGATGTTGCCAAGCTTTTTATTTAGCGTTACATTGTTTAAACAAATACCACATTAGGTATATGCCTTGGTAATCCCAACACTTTTTAAAATAATTCTAGAAATTTCAGTGTTCATTCAGCTAGTTTCTCCAATAATACGGCGAGATTTGCTCATAATCGGCGAGTCGACAAAGTTTGATACAAATAATCCATTCAATCCCCCCCTTCCTCCATATGCAACTGTGCAAAGGTTTACAATTCATGCACATTAACAGCCAATGTTTCCATGTTCTATAAACTCCAAAAAAAACAAAAAATCGGCAATTCCTATTCAAGGAACTGCCGATTCTATTTTATTCTTCTGTTAATGCTAAAAACTCTTCTACATCGGCTGCAGCAAGCTCAATACCTTTTAACCAGAAATCTTGTTTCGTAACATCTATGCCAAGATGTTTTTGTGCGAGCTCTTCCACTTCCATCTTTCCTGTATCTTGTAGGAGTGCAATATATTTTTCTTCGAATGAAGGGCCTTCTTCTTTCGCTTTTGCATAGATCCCTGCAGAGAACAGATAACCGAATGTATACGGGAAGTTATAGAACGGTACGTCTGTAATATAGAAATGAAGCTTAGACGCCCAGAAGTAAGGATGATACTCATCGAGTGCACCGTTAAATGCTTCTTTTTGAGCCTCTTCCATCAGTTCACATAGACGTTCAACTGATAACTGACCCGCTTTTCTTTCTTCGTACATTCTCGTTTCAAACAGAAAACGAGCATGAATATTCATAAAGAAGGCTACGGAACGTTGAGCTTTATCTTCTAAAAGCGCAATTTTCTCTTCTTTCGATTTTGCGTTTGAAACTGCTGCATCAGCAACGATCATCTCTGCAAAAGTGGAAGCTGTTTCAGCAACGTTCATCGCATAATTTGTTGCATAGTATGGCATCTCTTTTAACACATCCGTATGGAACGCATGACCAAGCTCATGTGCTAACGTAGAAACATTGCTTGGTGTTCCTGAGAACGTCATAAAGATTCTTGTTTCTTTCTTAGTTGGGAACCCGGTACAAAATCCTCCTGGTCTTTTCCCAGAACGATCTTCTGCTTCAATCCAGCCGTCTAGGAATGCCTTTTCAGAGAAATCAGCCATCTTAGGTGCGAGCGTACGGAAATGCTCTACGATAAATTGAGCCGCTTCGTCATAACTCATCTTGCTGTTTGCAGAAGATAATGGTGCATCAACATCAAACCAGCTTAATTTATCTAGACCTAAAAGTTTAGCTTTTCGATCTAAGTATTTAACGAAGATCTCTTTTTGAGAAGAGATCGCGTTCCACATCGCTGAAAGAGTCTCTTCCTTCATACGATTGATCGCAAGAGGCTCTTTTAATGTTTCTTCCCAGCCTCTGTGCTTATAGATCTCGTTTCTAAATCCTGCAATGTGATTTAGAGAAGCCGCACAAAACTCACCTTCGTGATCCCAAGCTTGAACAAATTTTTCAAACGTATCTTTTCTTACGTTGCGGTCAGGACTTGAAAACTTATTCTCCGCTTGCCCTACAGAGAGTTCTTCTTCCTTTCCATCAATCTCAACTTTGATCGAGATTCTACCCACCACTAGATCGTATAACGTTGACCAAGCATGATAGCCGTCTACAGCTAGATCATTGATCAATGATTCTTCTGAGATACCAAGCTTTTCTTTTGCATTCATTCTTCTCTCGTTCAAAGAGAACGCAATATGTTCGTACTCAGGAAGACTCATCAGATCTTTCCATGCATCTTCAGAGATATCCATTAGCTTTTGATCGATAACTGAACCCACGTTAGAGAATGCTGCGTATACCGATTCTAATCTACCACGAAGAGCCATCGCCTTCTTGTCTTTTACATCTTGAGCGATCAAACAGCCAATGAAAGCTCCAGCAGTTGATAATCTTTCAGAAAAACTTTGTAGCTCTTTGATCAATGATAAGAAAGTTTCGTTTGAAAACGTGAAGGAATCTGCTTTTTTTGCTAATTCTTTCGCTTCGTTCTCCGTCCAATTTATTTCAGCTAATAGTTCTTTCGATTCACTACCACCAGGAAAAACGGAATCAAGTTCCCATGTTTGTCTTAAATCTTGTAATAACATTATTTCTCCCCCATATGTACATATTTCCACTCTTTTCTTATTATAAAAAATATTCAAACAAAAATCGACCATGAAGTTTATTTTTTTGATTTATTTTTTTATGTAAATCTTACGAACATAAAAAATGAAGCTCTCCTTAGCAAGGAGAGCTTCACATTATTCTGCGATTGAAACATAGACAAAATAGGCCAGCATTACTACGAATGATCCATAAAGTACAGCGTCTTGCATAAGAACCCCTCCTGGTTTTTTTCCTATTCTATTCCCTATTTTGTATATCTAAACACCAAGTTATCGTACTTGCTTGCCTAAATTCGCTTTTGCCTGCTGAATGAGTTCTTTTACCATTCTCCCGCCAATCTGTCCGCCTACTTTTCCGGCGTCTTTTGACGTGATCGTACCGTTATATCCTTTTTGCAAGTTCACACCCATGTCTCTTGCTACTTCATACTTCACATCATCTGGTGACTGATCTGAAACGTTGTAACCTGCTTCTCTCATCACTTTCGCTTTTAACCGATCAAGCCCTTCTCTAGCTTCTGGGACGATGGGTTGACGCTTTCTTCTTGCCATATATAAAAACTCCTTTTTTTCTTTAGTTTGTCCGAATAAAAAAATAAAAAGACTGTAATTGTTACCAGTCTTCTTAAAGATAAATAACTATCGTTCTGATTGCTGTCGGCTGCGGTAGAATTCATGAAAAAGCTTCATGAGCGCTCGCTTTTCGATTCTTGAGACATAACTTCTAGAAATCCCTAGCTGTTTTGCGATCTCACGCTGTGTTTTTTCTTTTTGAAGATCGAGTCCAAATCGTCCTACGATCACTTCTTTTTCTCGGTCATCTAATACATGAATGTAGTCGTATATTTTCTTTTTCTGCATCTTTAATTGGATGGCATCAACAACATCTTCAGTTTCCGCTTTTAACACATCGATCAATGTGATCTCATTTCCCTCTTTATCCGTTCCGATCGGGTCATGAAGGGAAACATCTTTCTTCGTTTTCTTTAGAGCTCTTAAATGCATTAAGATCTCGTTCTCTATACACCGAGCTGCATACGTAGCAAGCTTCGTACCCTTTCCTCTCGAATAGCTCTCAATAGCTTTTATCAATCCGATCGTCCCAATTGATATTAAGTCTTCCGTATCTTCACCTGTGTTTTCAAATTTTTTCACGATATGCGCAACAAGCCTTAAGTTGTGCTCGATCAACATGGCTCTAGCATGTTCGTTTCCTTCGGCCATCTCTTTTAAGTACTGCTTTTCTTCATTTTCAGACAGGGGCTGGGGAAATGCATTATTTTTAACGTATGATACAAAAAGCATAACTTCCTTAAAAAAGTAAGCCAACACACCTACTAATGACATGACAGCACCTCCAAGACGATTCTCTATTCCCTTAACAGTATGCGGTGCTGGGCTTGGGTGTGTCTGTACATCTTTAAAAACCTGGGAACCTTTTTATTTTTTAAATCGTACTAGAAATAAATGGTTCAATTATGAAGAAATCCATACTATAATGGAGCATGGAATGAGGTGAAGATATGAATAAAACAAAAAAGCTTATTGCAGGTGTATCCTCTGCATCTGTTGCAGTTATGCTCTCTGGCTGTAACGACCAAGCACAAGATATCCCACCAGAGCCAACTGATACGGAATGCCAAGATTGGGAATGGGATGAAGACGATGGGGTATATGAATGTGATGATACCGGTTCTCGCTATTTCGGTCACTATTACCACGGCGGAAGTTACTACAAAGGAAAGAACAGCTTATTAAAAAGTTCTGCTTATAATCCTACAAAAGTAGTTCGAGTTTCAAAGGCGGTGGATCTGGCTTCGGAGGAAGTAAAGGATTTGGCGGATAAATCATGAGGAGTTGTGAAGATGGAGAACTTATTTCTTAATTTTGCCCTTTATGCGGCAACAGGACTTGGATTACTTTTTGTCGGCTTTATTATATTTGAATTAACAACAAAAACGAAAGAACTTCAATTAATCAGTAAAGGAAATTGCGCAGCTGCTTTATCACTTGGCGGTCGACTTTTTGGCCTTGCTTTTGTCATTGGATCATCGATCGCAAATTCATTGAGCATTGTTGATTTGCTGATTTGGGGATCAGTGGGAATCATCGCTCAGATCGTAGCTTTATTCGTAGCAGAACACCTAGCGATTCGTTCAAGCATCTCAAAAGCAATCGATGCGGATAATAAAGCGGTTGGACTTCTTGTCATGTTTTTAAGTATTTCCGTTGGTTGGGTTATCGCTCAGTGTCTTACATATTAAAAGAAAAAGCATGTGGCATCTGCCACATGCTTAAATTTTATCTCCGACATACATCACATAAACAGCACGGTCTTCATCTATTTCAGCTGAATCACGTAAATACTGTCCATTACCAGGTATATCTACTACGTCTTTTAATAAATAACGGATAACATCCCAATGGCTGTTTAAAGCTTGCGTATGAAGTACAGGCATATCTCCTGAAGAGTTATAAGAGCGGAATTCTAAAAATATTCCTCTTCCTTTATAACTCATTTCCTCTGTAAATCTTCGCGCTGCTCCTACTTCTTTTATGATTAAGATCTCTTCGCTACCTTTCATCTCATTCGATTGAAGCTCGTACTCTTTTCCACCTGTTACAAAAAATTCACAGAGCTGCCGCGCATATTTTTCATCGTTATGCATGTTTTCAGGAATCTTATACGTTAAGAAGGCTTCATATTCGTTGTCTCTTTCGATAAAATAAGTGAGTTCCATTATTTTCATCCTCTTTATAATTTGTTATGTTTATCATACCAGTTTACAGTTCTAAATGTATGTTTTGGAGGTAATCACACGCATGACCTATATAGATAATAGACAAAAATTTTATAATCAGCTACCTGAATTTTGGGCCGATATGTATGGCCAAGAATATGCTTTATACGAACCAGCTGAAATTTCAGAAGACGCTGTAAATGATGCGAAACTGCTTGGCGAAAGAGGCGGTCATATCCTGTTTAAGACCGCTTCCCTCCTGCAATCTGAAAATATTGAAGATGATACCTTGCAGCTTCTAGGTTTCCCAGAGGTTCTTAATTCGTTTCTACGCTATCAAACGCCATTAGCGAAAACGGTAATTGGTAGGATTGATTCGATCGAAACACCTGAAGGACATAAGATAATGGAGTTTAACAGTGATACGCCCACATTTATTTATGAATGTTTTAAGGTGAACGGATTGATCTGTAAACAACACGGATATCGCGATCCTAACGAAGACAAAGAAAAACAATTAAAGGACGCTGTACGCTCCTCCATCTTGAGTGCGTATCGACACTTACAAACAGAGCATGCCCCACATATCGTTTTTACAGCACATGAAGAAAACATCGAAGACAAACAAACTGTTCTTTATTTAAAGAAACTTTCAGGATTTCCTTCTCAGTTTGTCCCTTTAGAAGAATTGGTCATACGAAAAGGAATTGGTTTATTCGATCAAAACGGGAAAAAAATTGATGTTTTATATAGACAAACATTTCCGATCGAGCTTCTTATTCAAGATGTAGATAAAGTAACAAACGAGGATATAGGGTTACAGTTAACACAGCTTGTGGTTCAAAACAAATTGGCTATCATTAATCCACCATCAGCCTTTTTATTACAGAGCAAAGCCATCTTAGCCGTCATATGGGGATTACATGAGGCACGATCTCCTTACTTTTCTAGTGAGGAACACGAATGGATCGAACGCTATTTTTTACCTACTTACCTTGAACCTGATCCATTTTTGAAAAACAAAGAAAAGTATGTGCAAAAGCCCGTTTTTGGTAGAGAAGGAGATACAGTTCGTATTTTTGATGGTGTCGGCAGCATCATTGATCAAGACAAACATCAGAGTTATGACAACTATGTAAGTGTTTATCAAAAGCATGTACCACTTCCTAAGATGGCTTTCCAATCTCATAAAGGTGTTCAAGAAGGCTACCGAATGACAGGTACATTTATCATTAACGGAAAACCAAGCGCTTTTGGATATCGTATTGGAAATGCGATAACCGATAACCTATCTTATTTCTTGCCTTCTTGTATAAAAAAATAGCGCATGCCGAACCGGCACGCGCTACTTTTTACAGCCATGAAGACAAATTATTAGATGCTTTTTCTTTAGCACGATCATAAAGTGTTTTTACTTCCCTATCACGAGCGTAAAGCTCATCAGATCGACTGTTCCTCTTAATAGAAAAGGTAATCGTTACAAAAAACAAATGTAGTGTAAACATATCTTTTTTAGCTCCTTCGTTTCAATCGTATTTTTTCCCTCAGGTTGAATCTTTCTCCGTTAAAAGCCAAGTCAGCAGTGTAATTCCAATCATTATCATTTTCTTCTCCTCCTTTAAGTTGTATAAAAAAACACCGCAGAATAACCCCTGCGGTGTTAAAAAAGCACACAAAAAACCGCAGGCATTCGACCTGCGGTGTCTTTTAAATAAGTTAAATAGACATACTGCTCTGATTGGCGGTCGAACGTAAAAATTTATTCAGTTGGTAGATCGGATCAATGTACATCATCATTTTGTTCAACCTCCTTTTTTATAAATTACTTTACTTAGAAAACCTTACACTATTTACCAAGTTGTGTAAAGAGTTTTTTTATCCTAGATAAGTATATGCATGTGAAATCGAAAGTTCACAAAAATTGGATAGGTTTTCTATAAATAGGCAATACCTACATAAGATAATTATGTGTACACTTTCACAAACTTTTACTATAATTATGAGTGTAAAGGGGGAAACACAAATGATACATCCTAAGGTCATCTTTGCTTCAACACGGCCTTTTTCATTAACAGCATCTGTCATTCCCGTTATCTTCGGGACAATTCTTGCATTGCAGTGGACAAGCATTCATTGGACTACTTTTTTTCTAACACTTATTGGTGCTGTTTTTCTACAGTGCGGAACGAACTTAGTGAACGATTATTTTGATCATGTAAAAGGTGCGGATATTCCTGGTTCGTTGAGCCCATCAGGCGTCATCGACCGAAAAGAGATGACTCCGCGGCAAGTATATATCACAGGACTTATTTTCTTTGGTCTAAGTATTATTGTGGGACTTATTTTAACTGCACTTACCGGCCCTGTTGTTCTTTATTTCGGGATTCCTTCATTACTTGTAGGGTACTTTTACACAGCTACTCGTTATGCGCTTGCTTACAACGGACTAGGTGAGATCGCATCTGGAAGTACGCTAGGTATTCTCGCAGTTGTTGGTTCGTTCTACACACAAACATTAACGTTAAACACAGAAATCTTTTTAGCTGCTATCCCTAACGCTCTTCTTGTTATGGCTATCCTTCATGCTAACAACTTGCGTGATTTCGATACAGATAAGCAGATCGGCAAAACCACTATCGCTGGTTTGATCGGAAGAAAAGCATCACGACTAGAATACTATGTCTTAATGCTTGGTACGTACGTAAGTTTATTAGCTCTTATATTCTTAGACATCTTACCGCTTTGGAGTCTAATCGCGGCGATTACCCTTCCCATCGCGTTAAAAGGGTTAAAGATTGCGATATCCACATGGGATGCTAAAGAGTTAAACAAGGCGCTTGGTTTAACTGCACTTCTTCATATGGCTTTTGGTATTTTACTTTGTTTAGGTACGTTAACTGGAATCCTATTATAAACGTGAAAAAGTCCACTTCTATAAAGTGGACTTTTTCTTTTACCCTTTTCCAGCTTGAAACCCTGGATATAATGTCATTCCGCCATCGGCAATTAGTGTTAGACCTGTAACATAACTTGCTTGGTTTGAGGCTAGCCAAACTGCGGTCGCTGCAATTTCCTCTGGCTCCCCGATATAGCCCATAGGTATTAACTTTAAAACGCCTTCTTTTTGTTTTGGATCTGAAAACTTTTCTGCATTAATCGGTGTATTGATGGCACCCGGCGCAATGCCGTTGATTCGGATACGCTTAGGAGCATATTCAAGTGCGAGGGTTTGTGTCATCAGCTTTATTCCGCCCTTACTTGCTGCGTAATGTACAAAATGTGGCCATGGAATGATCTCATGTACACTCGACATATTGATTATAGCTCCTTGGATGTCATGCTTCAAAAAATAGTCAATCGCTTCTCTACAACCTAAAAATTGACCTGTTAAATTCGTAGATATGACTTTGTTCCAATCCTCTAATGTGAGCTCATGTGAAGGAACTTCATTTTCAATTCCAGCGTTGTTAATCATAATGTCTAGCGACCCAAACTCATTGATTGTTTTCTCAATCAGGTGTTTGATGTCACTTTCTTTTGTTACATCCCCTTGAACAGCAATTGCATTTCCACCGCTATTCTTTATCTCCTTAATCATTTCATTCGTTTCTTTAATCTGTTTATCTGAATGAAAGTTAATGACAACATTAGCTTCTTCTTGTCCGAATCTTAGTGCACATGCTTTACCGATGCCTGTTGCTGCACCTGTGATTATAACCGTTTTTCCTTTTAAATCTGGATACATCCTCTTCAGCTCCTCTATGATTTTGTAAATCCTAACATGACACCACCCGCTATGATAAGTACACAACCTGAGATCACCCAGATGATCTCTTTCTTACTTCTTTTTTCACCTAATAAAAAGATTCCTCCGAGTGTTGATATGATGATACCGGTCTGTGAAAGCGAAAAGCTTGTCGCGATTCCAATCAGAGGCAATGACAGCAGTAAAGTCAGATTACCAGTGCTCCAAATCAGTCCTGTTAAAATATTGCGCACAGAATACTTATTAAACGGTTTATGTTTAAAAGATAAAACGAGCGCGCCAATAAACATCCCTACGGCTTGAGGTAAGATAGCTTGCCATCCGTTTACTTCAAACCATCTGATAATAACGACATATGTAACATATCCGATCGTTGATATAAGAAGGATGGTGAGTCCTTTTTTAAAGTTTTGTTTATCTTTTTGGTCACCTTGTTCACTTCTTCTTGATGTTAATAACGCTCCTGCTATGATTGCACAGATTGCAATGATTCCGATGATAATTTCTGTTGTTGTTTTCCATTCATGAAAAACGATAACACCAAACAATGTTGTTCCGAACAACTGCATACCTGTTGAAAGAGGAACGATTTTAGAAACCCCTAAATAATCAACACTAGCAAATTGGTTTCGCTGTCCGATCACCCAGAAGATCCCTGAAACGATACCGATCGCAAAAACTGTAATATCAAGATCCGGCTGAACGATAAAGAATGCAACAATTGAAAACAGTAGAGCTCCTAATGTCATTCCAAATGTTTGACTGTGAAAATCTCCGCCAAGTTTTTCGCTCACTAAGACGATACTTCCCCAGCAGACTGCTGTAATAAGTGCCCAGATGATACCCACTAACTCCACTTCTTTCTTTAATATAGATTGTTAAAACTTATTATGACCTTCTTCGGCCGTTCTGTATCCATACCCGATTGTTCTAACGGAATAAACTAGTTAAACTAAAACTTCTTTAGGTGACATGAAAGACTGAAGAATTAAGCTTTGTTAACGATTTAGTTCAAGTGATTGCGTAATCGCTTTCTTTTTATGAGGTGTAGCGAGTGAAGACACTTTTTCAAATACGATTAAGAACATAAAAAATACCGCCCCTGCTTAAGGGACGGTACATGAAATTATTTATATGGTTTATTCACTTAATTCTTGTAATTGTGTTTTGCACTTTCTTACAACGTTATACATAAGTGCAGTGAATCCCAAACATGTTGTCGATGCAATACCTAATGTGATGGATTGAACAAAGTTTTTGTCTTCAACAGGAAGTACTAGTCCTAAATAAAAGAACGTGCTAACAGCCAATAAAATAAAACCGAAGCGCTGGTAGTCAGCGATTTTCTTTTGAATGAATTCAGCATTGTTTTTCATAGCGGTGTCTACCTCCTACTCCTAATCTCTATATAAAGGATAACATAGGTAAGACCCTATTCTACCAAGTAGATTTTGACAAAAGCGTGAAGTAAATTTGTCTAAATTGTGATCAAAAATTTGCATCGTATGCCTTAAATGGAAGGTGAATATATCTTTTATTAATTAGAATCAAAATGGTTCAAAGGGCCTCTAAAACTGTTAGCAGTGTACCCTGCGGGGGATTCAAAGTAATAATTCAGCAAAATCTTGAATTATTACTGAAAATTTTGGAATTAATCCGGCGAGTTTACATATTTCTTCAGTTGTAATGTATTTTATACCCCTCACCTATGCAATCGAAAAGGCTTTTTTCATTCTTCCATAGATGTTGACTTATCAACACACGCAAACAAAAAAAGAACAAGTGCCGGTTAAAGCACTTGTTCTACCCTTTGTGTTCCTCATTTAACTTAAAGCATTTTTCAGATCATCGATCAAATCGTCAGCATCTTCAATACCAACAGAGATACGGACCAATCCATCTGTGATTCCTAGTTCTGCTCTACGTTCTGCGGGAATAGATGCATGTGTCATACGAGCAGGAACGGAGATCAAACTCTCAACTGCTCCTAAGCTTTCTGCAAGTGTGAAGTATTTTACCTTTTTCAGAAGTGCATCAGCATTCGCTTGTGAACCAACATCAAAGGATACCATACCACCCAAACCACCAGATTGTTTCTTAGCAATCTCGTGCTGAGGGTGATCTTCTAGTCCTGGGTAATAAATTTTCTCTACCGCTGGGTGAGATTTTAAAAATTCAACGATTTTTTTCGTATTGTTTTCGTGAGCTTCCATACGCAACCCAAGTGTTTTGATACCGCGAATGAGCAACCATGAATCTTGTGGCCCCAGAACGCCGCCTGTTGAGTTTTGTATAAAATGAAGGTCTTCTCCTAGCTTTTCGTCGTTTACCACGACTAGGCCAGCTACAACGTCACTATGGCCGCCGATATATTTCGTTGCAGAGTGAAGAACAATATCTGCACCTAATTCGATCGGATTTTGCCAATATGGTGTGTTAAACGTGTTATCTACCATGAACAGAAGGTTTTTCGCTTTTGCCCAAGAAGCTACAGCTTCAATGTCTGTAACCTTTAATAGTGGATTTGTTGGTGTTTCTACATAGACCGCTTTTGTGTTCGGTTTTAATGCCGCTTCGATCTGTTCAATGTCTGTTGTATCCACGAACGTTGAATCGATTCCAAGACGGTTTAATACCTTCGTCATCACACGATACGTACCGCCGTATACATCATCTGTTAGAATAACATGATCACCAGAATCAAATAACATCATAACAGCTGTAATAGCAGCCATACCAGAACCAAACGCAAACCCGCGTTTGCCTCCTTCTAAGTCTTTAATCAGTTCTTCTAACGCATGTCTTGTAGGATTTCCTGTACGAGAATATTCAAATCCGCTATGCACTCCTACATCTTCTTGCTTGTATGTGCTTACTTGATAGATCGGAAAAGACACAGCTCCTGTTGTCTTATCAGAAGGAATGCCTCCGTGGATCAATTTTGTTTTACGTTTCATTATCAGATGCCTCCTTCATAAATTTTCTTGCTTAAATATCGCTCTGAGCTGTCAGCAAATATCGTGACAATATTTTGTCCTCGTTGTGCTGTTTGTGCTTCAATTAGGGCTGCGTGTAACGCTGCTCCTGAAGAACTTCCGACAAGAAGACCTTCTTTTTTAGCTAGTTCAGCGACTCTTTGGAACGCATCTACATCCATGACTGTATGGATGCTTTTGAAATAGGATGGGTCCATATAGTCGGGCAGAAATTCCATACCGATACCTTCTGTCTTATGAGGTCCGGATTCTCCACCATTTAGAATAGAGCCTTCAGGTTCAACTATAACCGTCTTCACGTTTTCGTTCTTTTCTTTTAAATAGCGAGCTGTACCCATGAACGTACCACCTGTACCCGCCCCGGCTACAAAAACATCTACATGACCATCAAGCGCATCCCAGATTTCTGGACCTAATGTTTTGTAGTAAGTGTTTGGGTTATCCGGATTAGAAAATTGAGAAGGAGAAAAAGAATTCGGAATCTCATTCAGCAATTCCTTTGTTCTTTTTATCGCTCCTTTTATTCCATCGACAGTAGGAGTATGAACGATAGTCGCACCCAATGCTTTCATAAGCTCTTGTTTTTCAATACTAAATTTTTCTGGAATAACAAAGATTACGTTTATACCCTTATTGATCGCAGCAAGAGCTAGACCGATCCCAGTATTTCCTGCTGTAGGCTCGATGATCGTTCCACCTTGCACAAGATCACCTTTAGCTAGGGCTGCATCTAACAGCTCCAAACCTAACCGATCTTTCACACTTCCACCAGGGTTCATGAACTCCAGCTTTGCAAATAAACGAACACCTTCTGGAAGTGAAAACTGAGTGATCTCCATAAGAGGTGTATTACCGATCATCTCATGCACGTTTTTAAAATATTTCATTGAAATCGTCCTCTATTCTCCGAAAACAATATGCCACTCGTCTTTTTTAGCAAGCATCTTGCGCGCGATCTCTTTCGCACCTTCAAGACTATGGTTAGCTGCCCAGCCACATTGTACTTCATTACATGCAGGTACTTCAGTAGCTTCTAATACATCGTGCAACGTCTTTTCTAGAACATCTAAAATCTCATCATAGTTATCATGGTTGATCACAGATAGATAAAAACCAGTCTGACAACCCATAGGGCTGATATCCACTACAGTAGAATGGTGATTTCGAATGTTTTCTGCCATCAAATGTTCAATGGAATGAAGTCCTTCCATCGGCATATGATCTTTGTTCGGCTGACAAAAACGGATGTCATACTTATGGATAATATCTCCGTTAGCACCTGTTGTCGTACCTGCTAAACGGATATATGGCGCGACTACTTTTGTATGATCAAGGTTAAAGCTTTCTACATTCATTTTCTTTGTCATAATGATTTCAGCTCCTCAACAATTTTTTGTACTAATTCTGCCGAGTTCTTAGATGCTGTTTGTAAGAATTGGTCATAAGAAACACGTGCATCTTTTCCTGCAATATCTGATAAAGAGCGGATGATCACAAAAGGAATGTTGAATTGATAACACGTTTGAGCGATAGCTGCGGCTTCCATTTCAGCTGCAAATAGAGCAGGAAACTTGCCTCTGATATCTTCTACCCTAGCATGGTCACTCATAAACGAATCTCCTGAAGCGATCAAACCTTTTGCAACTTGTATGTTTTCTACTCTCGCTCCAGCTCTCTCAGCTACATTCACAAGTTTTTCGTCAGGAAGGTAGTTCGGAGGCATCTGTGGTACTTGACCGTGCTCATAACCAAAGATCGTTGCATCCACATCATGATGGCGCACATCAGTTGAGATGACTACATCACCGACGTTTAGATCCGAATGAAAACCTCCTGCAGATCCCGTGTTCAAAATAGCGTCCGGTCCATAAAGCTGGATCATTAACGTAGTACCGATCGCTGCGTTTACTTTTCCGATTCCTGATTTTAATAACACGACTTCTTGACCACCGAGTAAGCCTTTGTAGAATTCACAACCTGCTAGCTTATTTTCTTCTAGATCTTCTAATTGCTCTCTCAACAGAACAACTTCTTCTTCCATTGCACCGATAATTCCAATTCGCTTCATAATATTCTCCAATGTCTATTTTTTTACCGCTTCCATCAGCCAGACATATTCATTAAGTTTTTTGAACGAAACCCCAAAGTCATGTTTCTTAAATAGATCTTCTAGTACTCCGAGGGTTGTATAATACTCAGTCTGCAAATCTTTTAACAAGTTAAGAAACCCTTGAGATCTTACTTTTTCATGACGCTCTTTTTTATCATCTTCGTGAAGATAAGCGGTATCTGCAAATACAATTTTACCATTCTTTTTAAGCAGCTGGCTATACTGTCCGATTGCAATATCCTTTTCTTCATCTGTTAGGTGGTGGAACGCATAAGTGCTTACGATAGTATCAATCTCTTGATCGAGTTTTGGAAAAGATAAAAAGTCACCATCATAAAGTGTTAGATCTGGATGACGGTCGGACGCTTTTTCACGCATCCCTTTTGACGGCTCAATGCCAATCACTTGTTTACCGCTTTTAAGTAATTTCTCGCTTAAGTTGCCTGTTCCAACTCCGAACTCCAAGACAACATTTCCTGAACGTTGAACAACCGTTTCTAATATTTCATCATATTTATGAAAAACTTCCTTATATTCCTGATCATTTCCTGAAACCGTTTCGTCATAAGAGGAAGACCACTCATCAAACAGATCAATAAATTCTCGTCCCATTTTTCACACTCACCTTTTAATTTATATAATTCCTATCAATATACTATGAATTAAAATCTTACAGGTTCCAAATTATCATAATTACTAAAAATTTTCAAATGAAAAATCTTTTTCTATTGGCAAAAATTACAGATACATTTCGACTTTACGAATGGAGTTAGGTGATGGCCAGCTCTCTGCAGCTGGCATTTGTGCATGGAAAATGGAGTCATGGTGGTCGGCCTGCTGCTAAAAATACACCATCCTATAAAAATGGAGTAACATCACATAAAAAAGAGCAGGCATCACATAAAAATTTTAGGTTATCACATAAAATTTGCCCTTAATCATATAACAATAAATTTCAACTCATAACGTGTACACTCCAAAAAGACACTGCCACCTAAAGTGACAGGGCCTTCTCATTTCGATCCAGCATTCTCTTTAAAGCAGCTCGCTTTCCACATTTCAAACTGCCTGCCTTTATGCTCCTTGCTCTTGCGTCTACAAGTTAAATGCTAGCGGAGTAAGCTCCCTCGTCCCATGCCATGGAAGATGTATTTCAGGTGGTAAGCACGCACCTTGCACTCCAATCAATTTTCAAAGGTGACAAGGAGTTCAAAGCAACAATCTTTTTGAAAAGAGTGTTAAACAAAAAAAAACAACCTGTAATATTAACAGGTTGCTTTTCTTCGTTTTATTGAACAGGTGTCACACTCGTTGGCTGCCATCCTTTTTCAGGAATCCATTGAAGCATAACATCATATTTTTTACCATCGGCTTTCGATTGTACGGTACCTTTTGAAAGATCAGGACCTCCACCATTTCCTAACCAAAAAATGGTCATCTGATCTTGTGGAATGCTGGTCGCATAAGAAAGGGCTTGGACCATCTCGTTCCAGTCTTGTGAACCATCATCATACGTCTTTGTATGAGGTTCTGTTTGTGAAGTTCCGATTGGTTGCCATGGACCTTCAGGACCTCCACCTTCAGGCGTTTCTGATTCTGTCTTTTCTTCTTCTGTTGCTTCTTCATCTGCTTTGTCTTTATCTTCAGCTGATTCTTCTTTATCCTGAGACTCAGAATCCTCATCATTAGCTTTTGACTTTGAATCATCCGTTTCCATCTCAATTGAACGGTTATTGGATTCGTTGTTTTCAGTTGTTTCTTCAGAATTAGATTTGTTCGTGGAAGCTGTTTCGTTATCATCGCCTGAGAAAAGATTAAATGCAACAACAACAATCAGCAAAACAACTAACCCGATTGCTATGTTTAAAAAACGATTTTGTTTTCGTTTTTCTAGTCTTGATTCATAACGTTGGTTTCGTTTCATAATATCCTCCTCAGTAAAATACTTTTTTTATTTTACCACGAGGAGGAGGTGTAGGAACACTATTTCCTATTACTCTTTTTTGATTATCTCTTCCATCAATTTGATTTTTCCATAATTTCAGTTGCGATGTCCCTAAATACAGGAATCGTGCGATTAATGGTATCGTGTTTTAAATCTACGATAACAAGTGCAAAACGGGGTTGACCCGCCGGAAAGTATCCTGCAAACCATTTATTGTTATACCGTTTATCGTCTCCTTTTTGGGCGGTTCCGGATTTTCCTGCAACTTGAAAGGGCAGTGCCTGTAAAGCGTGTGCTGTACCTTTTTCGTTCTTAACTACGTTTAACAGTAAGGATTGAAGTCTCATAATCGTATAAGGAGATAACTTTTCATCTTCTTTCTTGTGTTCTTCAAACTTAATCAGTTCGGTACCATTAGCAAAATTGACACTTTTAGCTGCCTTTACTTCATAACTGACCCCGCCCCTAGCAATCGTTGCCATCATATTTGCCACAGCAAGCGGTGTGATCTTAACATCAAGCTGACCGATGGCAGTTTGTGATACCGCCAAAGTATTTTCGTAGTCAGATACTTTCTTTTTCGAGTTGTAGATCTGACCCGCTTCTTCTTTATAGAAATGTGAGAATGCTTCTAGATGATAGACTTCACCTTGCCATCCATTTTGCGTAAGTAGACCTAACTTTTCTGCATATTTTTTCATATAGTCTGAATCTGTTTTTTGCAATTCATTCGCTAGATCTCCAAACGTTCTATTGCAGCTCTGGGTAAAGCTGTCTTCAATATTTAACAAACCTAGCTGCCTTTCATCTCTCTTACCGTAGATGTTAAGGTTACAATCATACATCTTACCGTTTTGCAGCTTATTCTCTTCAATAGCAGCAGCTGCTGTCACAATTTTAAATACAGAACCAGGAATTTGTTGAGATGTCATATGATCTACATGTTTATAGATAGTCTTACTTGAAAATAAGGGTCTGCTTGACATCGCCAACAGTTCATTGGTTTCAATATCAAGCAAAACAGCTCCGCCTTCTTCAACACCATGAATATCAAGTGCTTTTTCTACCGTTTCCTGCATCTTCTTATCTAGCGTCGTTTTTACGTGAAGAGGATATAGGGGGTTCGATTGCGAACGGAATTTAACATCAAGTCCAAACAACGGATGTCCTTGACGATCCACATGATAGATATATTCTGTTTCTCCTTCCGAAATTAAAAAAGGATCAAACGTATATTGCATTCCGTTCTTACCTGTTTTTGTGCTTATCGTAACCGTGCCTTTTTTTAGTTTATCTTCATACTTTCTTTTGATCAGGTCCGGATCTTGTCCAACCGCTCCAATGATATGATTTGCGAAAGGAGTTGGATTTCGTTTTGTAACAAGCTGAGCGTAGAGTCCAGGAACCTCTAGTTTATTAATCTCATTCATCTGCTCTATACTGATTTCTTCTGAAAGAGAGAGTGCAGATGGTTTCTTTAGATCACTGATTTTTTTTGTAAAGTTACTTGTTGGTATATCCAGTATGCCAGCAATAGAATCAATCGGCCATTTACTCGAGTAAAGATTAGGAAAGACGATGACCTGAGCTGTTACATCTGTTGAAAGCAGCTCACCATTTCGATCAAGAAAATAACCTCTACCATCGTTGATCGTAAAACGGTGTGTACGCTGATCAACACTTTCTTGTATGAGATTCACTTTATTCTTGGAAAAGGAAGTAGTCGAAATCAGCTGTATATCAGCTAACCGATATGTGAGAAAAAGGATAAGGAATAGGAAAAAAAGTGCTACTACCATCGTTCTTTTCTTCGATAACACACACTCACCACCTTACACCTATTCTCACCCAGTCGTTTTGATCCTAAACGGCTGCAAAAAAAGAAGACTTGCATATTTCTGCAAGTCTTCCAATAGGTTGAAACGTTTATTTTACTTCTAATATAACAACACTGATTTCCCCACCAGGCGTTTGAACAGAAACTTTATCTCCCGGTTTTTTACCTAGAAGACTTTTTGCCATCGGAGAATCGTTAGAAATCTTCCCTTCAAACGGATCCGCTTCTGCACTACCTACGATGATGTAAGTTTCTTCGTCACCGTCTGGAAGCTCTTTAAACTTAACTGTTTTCCCGATGGAAACGTTATCAGATTGGTCTTTATTATCTTCAATAATAACAGAATCACGAATCATTTTTTCTAATTGAACGATACGAGCTTCTACAAATGCCTGCTCGTCCTTTGCTGCATCATACTCAGAGTTCTCGGAAAGGTCTCCAAAACTACGAGCTACTTTAATTCGTTCAACAACTTCTTTTCTTCGTTCTGTTTTTAGAAACTCTAGTTCGTTCTCTAACTTCTCTTTACCTTCTAAGGTCATATAGTGTTTTTTCTCGTCTGCCATTGTTTTTTCACTCCTTAAATAATCAGTACCCTTGTTACGTTATATGATAATTCGGCTAGGGTATGTATAAAATATGGGTTATTAGTTGATTGCCAAATGGCTTAAAACTGAAATTTGTCACTGTATACCGAAAAAATGAGGATGATGTTCCTCATTTTTTCAATAATGCTTTGTCTTCCAATATCGTCTTAATCTTTGTTACCATTAAGTCGATCGCTACAAGATTCTGACCGCCTTCTGGGATAATGATATCCGCATATCGTTTCGTTGGCTCTATGAATTGATTATGCATCGGCCGAACCACTGCAGTATATTGATCGATAACAGATTCAAGTGTTCTTCCACGGTCTCGGATATCTCGAACCATCCTTCTAATAATACGAACATCTGCATCCGTGTCTACAAACAGCTTGATGTCCATCAAATCACGTAGTCGTTCGTCTTCAAGGATCAAAATACCTTCCAGTATAATGACATCTTTAGCATCAACTGGGATAATTTTATCACTTCTTGTATGTGCTGTATAGTCGTACACTGGTTTTTCGATGGAATCGTATTTTAGAAGTGAAGAAATGTGCTGGATTAACAGATCATTATCGAAAGCAAGAGGATGATCATAGTTCGTATCCAATCGTTCTTCCATCGATTTTTCTGATTGATCTCTGTAATACGCATCTTGCTCTATGATTAAGATGGATTGGTTAGCAAACTGCCTGTAAATTTCTTTCGCTACCGTCGTCTTACCTGATCCAGATCCACCTGCAACCCCAATCACTATTGGTTTTTGTGCCATTTTGATTACTCCTCCAAACTGCATGTCCCATTAAGAATTTCTAATACTCACCATCATTCCATCTCCAACCGGTAAGATTGAAGACTGATAGTCAGGATGCTGCATCATGTATTCGTTAAAACTTCTAATTTTTTTTACTAGAGAACGAAGTCTTCTACTCTCTAAGCCGCTTTCATCAGCGACATACCCTCTAAAGAGAACATTATCTGTGACGATGATGCCATCAGGAGACAGCATGGAGGAATAATGATCAAAAAAGTTTTGATATTGTCCTTTTGCTGCATCTATAAAAATAAAGTCATATGGGGCATAGTTTTCTACTTGGCTCTGCAATTCATTCGCATCTCCAAATAACAAGGTAATTCTGCTCTCTAGATGAAAGGATCTGACATTATCTTTTGCTATATTGTACCGTTCTTCATCTCTTTCAATACTAATAACTTCAGCATTCTCACATGCAAGAGCCATTCGGATGGCGGAATATCCAATCGCTGTTCCTACTTCTAATATACGTTTCGGTTTTTTTAATCTAACATAAGACAAAAGCGTCTCCATACCTGTTAGATCCATGATCGGCACATTATGCTCTTTCGCGTATTGCTCCATTTTTAGTACTTGTTCAGAGCGCGTTGGAATAATTTTTTCGATATATTGGTTCAATTCTTTTGAGACCAAAGTAACACGCCTCCTTCACACTAACCGGTATATTGTAACATAATCTTTATTTGAAGGCGAGAGTCCTATTTCTTTATGAGTGTTTTCTATGGAATTAAAGATCGTACACTCTTCATAGGCTTTCTTAACAAGTTGATCGTACAGCATAAAAAAAAGAGAATACCTACTAGTATCCTCAGAAACATTCCTAATTATTGTCTTTTTCTTGCCAAACCTTCCATTCGTCTCTGTATTTTTTATATACAGCATTATGTTCGCTTAATGTTTTTGTGTAGATGACTTCGCCGTTGGGTCTTGCATAAAAGAAAAGCTCCTCCATCTTAACAGGTTTCAATGCAGCTTCAATCGCTTTTTCACCAGGTGAAGTGATAGGTCCAATCGGAATACCTTTATAAAGATACGTATTGTACTTTGAATCATACTTTAAATGTTCGTATAAGACTTGCACATCAAAATTCTTTCTTGCGTATTTAACAGTTGGATCGGAGTCTAGTTTCATATCTTTACTTAAGCGATTATAAAAAACACCTGCAATTTTTTTTCGATCTTCTTCACGCTGAGATTCTTCTTCTATAAGAGAGGACAAAGTAATGATTTGAAAAAGGGAATAACCGCTATTCTTTATTTCTGTTTCATGTTTAGTTAAAACAACAGAAGATTGTTCGACCATCTTATCAATCACATCTGTTAGTTCCGGTTTTTTTACATCAAAATCGTAAGTTGCAGGAAACAAAAATCCTTCTAGAGGGTAATAAAGTCCCTCCTTCATCAAATCATCAGGTAAGATCGGGTACTTTTCTTGAAGCTGTTTCAGATAAGATTTATCAGTCATTTTTTTGATAATATCTGCTTCACTATAACCCGTTTTCTGACTGATTAATTTTGCGATCTGTGGAACATTATATCCTTCAGGAATCGTTAATGTTAGAGCTGGCTTCTTAAACATCTTTCCGTCTTTAAGTGCTGAAATAATTTCAGAAAGGTTCATGGAAGGAGTTAGTTCGTAAATGCCCGCTTGAAAGTTGCCTTCTCCTTTAACTCTTGTGTAGAGTCTGAAGAAATCACCGTTGTTGATCAACCCTTTATTTTCAAGCTCTTGCCCTATTTTTGAAGAGGAAGAACCAATTGGAATTTCCACCGTAATTTTTTCATTATTAGCTGAATCGACCGGTCCAATATTTTTATTGTAATAATAATATGCACCTATAGCCACAGCAATGATTAGAGCAACAATTAGAAACAAAATGGATAGAACTATCGTTTTGGTACGCTTTTTACTTTTATTTTCATTTATGTAATTCCCAGATGACTGGAGATGTAACATGATATTTCCCCCTTTCCACCTGTTTAATTATACGTTTACTAGCAGAAATTGTCGAGATTGGCCGTAAAATGGAATAAAAAAAGAAGTTGGTTAGAAAACCAACTTCCGTTTTGTTTCATCTATTGTTCTGTTTCGTACTCGTCATCTTGAAATGTGTTTAGCATTTCTTCAATCATGTCCCATTCTTCATCTGACTCAAGTGGGAATAGAGCAAGATCGTCTTCTTCTCCATTTTCTTCATAACGGAAAGGGAAAACTTCTACTTCATCCGTATCATCATCTTCTGAATCAGCTACAGGAATAGTCACCATGTATGATTTTCCAGTTTGATCCACATCAAATTTGAATAGAACTTCAAATAGATTTTCGTCTCCATTCTCGTCTGGAATAACGATGCGTTCGCGTTCTTCTTTTGCCATAATTGGCTCACCTCTACTTTTCTTATTGTTGGCTGTCCAAATAACCTTGCAGAATGATTGAAGCTGCTAGCTTATCGATCACCTGTTTTCGTTTCTTTCGGCTCACGTCAGCTGAAATCAATGTTCTTTCAGCTGCCATGGTGGTCAGCCTCTCATCCCATAGGATAACCGAAAGACCTGTCAGACTTTCAATATCTTTTGCAAAGTTTTGACAAGCTTCTCCGCTGGGACCGATCGTACCATTCATGTTCTTTGGAAGACCTACTACGATCTTACTGATATCATGCAACTGAATCAGCTCTTGGATCCTTGCATAGTCTTCTTGGGGCTTGTTAGGACGGCGTCGGATCGTTTCGACTCCTTGTGCTGTCCATCCCAATGCATCTGAGACGGCAACACCTATTGTCTTCGTTCCAACATCCAGTCCGATTGTTTTTGTCAAATTAACGACTTCCTTCTTTTTGAGTGGATAGATATGATTTTACAAGCTCCTCAATAAGCTCATCTCGCTCCAGTTTTCTAATCATGCTTCTCGCATCATTATGACGAGGAATATAAGCCGGATCCCCTGAAAGCAAATAACCTACAATCTGATTGATAGGGTTGTATCCTTTATCCTGCAGGGCGTCATAAACAGAAAACAGGACAGTTTCTACATTCGTCTTATAAGCATCTTCTTCGTTGAAGTTAAACTTCATCGTTTTGTCCATTGAACTCACTGGCGAACACCTCTTTCTGAAGATCTCCCTTAAGGGACAAATTAGTTCTTGTCTCTATTGTACATGAAAGATGAAAGCTTAGGAAACGGTTTTGATCAATTCAACTGCAGAATCTATACCTTCTTGCAGCTTTTGGGGATCTTTACCTCCAGCTTGAGCCATATCAGGACGGCCACCACCGCCTCCGCCGCAACGGACAGCCACTTCTTTTACTAGGTTACCTGCATGATAACCTTTTGTCACTAAATCTTTTGTTACTCCCGCTACGATATTTACTTTACCACCGTTTTCCGCACCAAGAATAACTACTCCGCTTTGTAGTTTATTCTTTAAGTCATCTACGATCGAACGCAAACCATTCATATCCATACCGTTCACTTTTTTAGCGATAACAGAAACTCCGTTGATCGTTTGAACCTCATCAACAAGGCTTCCTGCTTCCATGTTTCCAATCTTAGCTGCAAGAGATTCTTTCTCTTTTTGCAACTCACGAATTTGTTCGTTTAATGTGTCTATACGCTGTGGCACGTCCTTAAGATTTGTTTTCAACTTAGCTGCCGTGTCTTTTAATAGCTGGACTTGGCCGTTCATCAAGCGGTACGCGTTCTCACCTGTAACAGCTTCAATACGACGTGTTCCTGCACCGATACCAGACTCTGATACGATCTTAAACAAACCGATCTCTGAAGTGTTATTAACATGACACCCACCGCAAAGCTCAAGACTATAGTCTCCTACTTTTACAACGCGTACCGTTTCACCGTATTTCTCACCGAATAGTGCCATTGCACCCATCGCCTTTGCTTCGGTAATGTTCTTAACCATCTTTTCAACAGGAATGTTACCCCATACTTTTTCGTTAACGATCTCTTCGATCTTCTCAAGCTCTTCTGAAGAAATGCTTCCGAAATGTGTGAAGTCAAAACGCAAACGACCTTCTTGTACAAGAGATCCAGCCTGATTTACGTGCGTTCCTAGCACATCTTTTAATGCTTGGTGAAGAAGGTGAGTAGCCGTATGGTTCTTTACTACTTTTGCACGAATCTCAGGGTCAACCTCGACAGAAACTTCTATATTGTTTTCAAGAACACCTTTTTCAACAACTACGGTATGAAGGTTTTGTCCGTTAGGTGCTTTTTGAACATCCTTCACTCTAAGTAAAAGCTCTTTACCTTTAATCGTTCCTTGGTCAGCGATCTGTCCACCGCTCTCAGCGTAGAATGGTGTCACATCTAGGATGACTTGAGCTTCTTCTCCAGAAGCGACCATCGCCACTCGCTCACCGTTTTGTAGTACTTCTAAAATTTTTGCTTCTCCTGTTAAGCTGTCATAACCTCTGAATTCACTTTTCACGGTGATATCAGAAAGAATTCCACCTTGAACTTGCATGCTGTCTACTTCTTGTCTTGCTGCACGCGCACGTTCACGTTGAGCCTTCATCTCGTTTTCGAAGCCTTCTAAATCTACATCCATTCCGTTTTCAGCTGCATACTCTTGTGTAAGCTCAAATGGGAAACCAAATGTATCGTAAAGCTTGAATGCGTCTTTACCAGAGATGACGCTTCTTCCTTCTTCTTTTTCTTTTGCCATCACATCTTCTAAGATTGCAAGACCTTCGTTGATCGTTTCATGGAAACGCTCTTCTTCCGTCTTGATGACTTTTTGGATGAACGGAACTTTTTCTTTTACTTCCGGGTAGAAGTCTACCATGATGTCTGCAACAGTTGGAACGAGTTCATACATGAACGGCTTGTTGATGTTGATCTTTTTCGCAAAACGAATCGCTCTTCGGATCAAACGTCGAAGGATATACCCTCTTCCCTCATTTGATGGTAGAGCACTATCACCGATCGCAAAACTTACCGTACGTACATGGTCAGCGATTACTTTAAACGCAGTATCGGTTTCTGTACTCAAGCCATAAGACGTATCAGAAAGCTTTTCTGTTTCTTTAATGATCGGCATGAATAGATCTGTTTCAAAGTTCGTCTTCGTGTCTTGGATCACACAAACCATTCTCTCAAGTCCCATACCTGTATCGATGTTCTTCTTAGGAAGTGGCGTATATGTGCCATCCGGGTTGTGGTTGAACTGAGAGAACACCAGGTTCCATACTTCAAGATATCTGTCGTTCTCCCCACCTGGATATAGTTCAGGATCAGATAGATCGTTGCCGTAAGCTTCACCGCGGTCATAGAAGATTTCTGTGTTAGGTCCACTTGGCCCTTCACCGATATCCCAGAAGTTTCCTTCCAAACGAATGATACGCTCTTCAGGTAACCCTACTTGTTTTGTCCAAATATCAAATGCTTCATCGTCTTCTGGGTGGATCGTTACAGAAAGTTTCTCAGGATCAAAGCCGATCCATTTTTCACTCGTTAAGAACTCCCATGCCCAAAGAATAGCTTCCACTTTAAAATAATCACCGATCGAGAAGTTTCCTAACATCTCAAAGAACGTATGGTGCCTTGCAGTGATACCAACATTCTCAATATCGTTCGTACGGATTGATTTTTGTGCGTTTGTGATACGAGGGTTCTCAGGAATCACACGGCCGTCAAAATATTTTTTCAGTGTTGCAACGCCACTGTTGATCCATAAAAGTGTAGGATCCTCATGAGGTACTAAGGAAGCGCTAGGTTCTACACCATGGCCTTTTTCTTGGAAAAAATCAAGGAACATCTGTCTAACTTGAGCTGAAGTCAAATTTTTCATCGTTTTCATTCTCCTTTTTTTAAATAAATATTAAGACTGATTTCGTATTCATTGCTATGAAAGCTAGTTGATTTCCGCTCCAGGTCGCTCGCTTTCCATGGGGCGTGCGGTGAGCCTCCTGCCGCTATGCGCCATTAGGAGTCTCCACCTGTCTAGTTGCAGTGGCTAGCCCCTCGAGGTCAAAAGTTAAACGGTTAAGAAGGCAAAATACGCCTTCATAAACCATTCAACTTTTGCTAGTCGGGGCTGAACGAGCCACTTCCACTTTTCGGACTGACCGCTCGTCCCATAGGAGTCTCGCCACCTTCCGCTGCAATCAACTTGCATAAGAAGGAAAAAAATTCAAAGCAACAATCTTTTATAAGAACTATGAGGTACAAAATCAATTCTAAACCTACAAACTTATGGCATGTGGCAAAATAAAAAACTCCCATCCCTATAAAAAATACAGGGACGAGAGTTTGAATTCACGCGGTACCACCCTGGTTATACGCTTTTAAATAAGCATATCACCTTGATTAAAGCCTTAACGCGGCATAACGGCAGATTTTCCTTCTGCACTCCAGAGTAGCTTTCTGCTTCGCTTCTTCCTAAAACATCTTTCAGCCGATGGATGTTTCTCTCTTTTGGAAGGACTGAAACGTACTTTTCTCTTTCAGCGATTTTTGATCTTCTAGCGTTAGTATACGTTTATTCATTCTTACTTGTCAATCGGATGATGATTGAAGTCGATGTTCCCTGATATGAATGATAATAACTTTAATCACACTGAAGATTGGAACAGCCAAGATCATACCTGGTACACCAGCCAGTTCTCCCCCAAGTAATAATGAAAAAATGATAAATACAGGATGGATGTGCAGATTCTTGCCGACGATAAACGGACCAAGGATGTTACCTTCAATAAACTGCAAAACAAGCATGATGCCAACAGTGATCCATACCATCTTCCAAGAGATTGTTAATGCGATCAACACGACGGGGATCGCTCCTAATATCGGACCAAAGTAAGGGATGATATCCGTTATCGCGATCACCAGTCCTAAAAGAATGGGATACGGCATTCCCACCACCCACAAAGCAACCATTGCTGCAGCTCCTAATATAGCACCTACAAATAACTGTCCTCGGATATATCCTCCAAGTGATTGGTCAATATCTTTTATTAAGTGCTTTCCTTCATAACGGTATTTTCTTGGTGTCAGATACCAGAGAGCTTTTTTCAGCTTTTCAAAATCGTTTAGAAAATAAAACACTAAGAAAGGTACAACGATGATAACAAAGAAATAATCTACAATTTTTCTTAAAGAAAAGATCGCATTGGTCAATACATCCTGTGCGTTGCTTTCCATTTTCACGATATAATTTTCTATTTTAGAATGAACCGAATACGGAAGTGCAGATGTTCCACGGTCCACTTTATACAATAGTTCCTTATAATCCTCAGCAAGAACAGGTACGTTAACTAACAGCTGCTTCATCTGTACGATGAAATAAGGAAACCCTTTTACTGCAGCAAAACCGATACCACCAAAGAAAAGGATGTATATACTTAAGATCGCAACAAAGCGAGGTAATCCTTTTTCATGTACGTATTCCACGACTGGATGGAGTAGATATGTAATTAGAGCAGCAAGAAAAAAAGGCAGAAAGACCCCTTTGATCGCACTCCATAATGGCTCGTAAAGAGGGTAAAGTTTCATCAAGAGAAACAAACATAAAAACAATAATAAAGAAAGGGCAAGCCTATAAACCCACTTCATTCGAATGTCTTTTGTCATCTCTTCACCCTTTTCTTAAAAAACCCCGTCTTTATTTGAGACGGGGTATGCTTTCTTTAATAAATGGCTTTTGCGACCTTTTTACGGATCTTTTTAACACGTCGTGATGTCCAAAGATCACTAAGATCCGAAAGATTATAGTTCATCTTTGACATTCTTGACATCCTCTTATTTCTCATCGCATATGTTGCCGCTCCAATACCAAGTGCGAAAAGAGAACTCATCGTCCTGCTCATGCTAGATCACCTCGACATCAGAGATTTGTTTTCTTTTATGATGTGCTTTCTCTATAAGTCAGATCTTGATCTTCAAATAAATCATCGAGTGATGTTAGAGAGCCGTCTTCTTCCACCTGATGAAGGGACAGTCTTCCTTTAACAATGGAAAGCTCAATAAAACAGTTCCAGCAATAATACTGGTTCACCCCGATTTTACCAATATCTTTTCTACTGCAGTTCGGACATTCCACTTGCTCTCTCTCCTTTAAATTTACTTTTACAAGGGTGTCCTGAATTTGTAGAAAATATACAGAAATCAATATTTGAAGGATCATGACTTTTAGAAACAAAAAAGAAATGTCCGACAAGATGACATCTTACATCTCTCGAACATTTCTAGTTTGTTTCGTTTAGAAGGGAATCATTCATTAAATCTTTTTCCAGTATGGTCTCTTGAAGACGTGAACTAAGTCCCGAGTATCGTTCAGTTTCATCGGATCGTTCAACAGCCCAAGTAAACGCTTCTTGTTCTCCACACAGGATCAGATATTCTTTACTTCTCGTTATTGCTGTATATAATAAGTTCCTTTTTAACATTCGGTAGTAGCTTTTTAAGACAGGTAGAACGACGATCGGATACTCACTGCCCTGCGACTTATGGATCGAACAGCAAAAAGCGTGAGTAAAATGATGAAATTCACTTCTTTTATACGTAACCTCTATCTCATCAAAACTGATGACGATCTGATCTTCTTTATCTGTGTTTTCTCTTGCATAGATAACGGCCACGATTTCACCGATATCACCGTTGAAAACCTGATCTTCGGGTTGATTGACGAGCTGAAGCACCTTATCGCCTTTTCGATAATACACATTTGCAACCTGTAACTGACGTTGTTTTTGTTTCTCTGGGTTAAACAGACGCTGAAGCTCCAGATTTAATCGATCAATTCCGACCGGTCCTTTGTACATTGGGGCTAACACTTGAATATCCCTAGAGCTATATCCTTTTTTAATCGCATTTTCACAAACCTGAAGGATAGCCTGAAACACCTGTTCACCTGAACATGCAAAGAATCGTCTGTCATTCTGAGGAACGAGCAGATCTTGCGGGACTTTTCCATTCTTCATCTCATGAGCTAACCGAATGATGGAAGAACCTTCTGCTTGTCTATAGATATCCACTAACCGAGATTGTGGAACATGCTCTGCTTGCAGAAGATCTTTTAAAACTTGACCAGGGCCAACGGACGGTAATTGATCTTCATCCCCAACAAAAATGATCTGGATGTGAGGTGGCAGAGCTTTTGCTAAAGAATGTGCTAGCCATATATCCACCATCGACATTTCATCGACGATCAGTAATTTCCCATCGATCTGTTCATCTTCATTTTTTTCGAATGTCCCGCCACCCTTCCATCCTAACAAGCGATGGATCGTGTGAGCCGGTATCCCTGTTGACTCTGTCATACGTTTAGCCGCTCGTCCTGTTGGAGCAACGAGTAAAACAGGAAAGGATTCTTTCTTTCCTCGATAATCATCAGGATTCAAACTCACGCCATGGATCTCACTATACAGTTCAACGATTCCTTTAATTACGGTCGTTTTCCCTGTTCCAGGTCCTCCTGTTAAGACCATTAAAGAAGACGTTAAAGCCTTTTTAATCGCCTCTTTTTGACTGTTCGCATATGTCATGTTGAGTCTTTTTTCGAGCGCTGATAGCTCAGACTCCAATTTTGCATCCTCAATGTGATAATCGTTTTTCTGACTATGTAATAATAGGTTCATCTTTTGAGCAAATCCACGCTCTGCAAAATAGAGAGACGGCAAATATACAACGTTCTCTTTTATGATCAATCGCTGCTCTGTCTCCATATCTTGAATCTCTCTAAAAATACTCATCTCATCAACCGTATTCTTTCCATCGGCTAAAAGCTTTCTAACGCCTTCTAACAGTTCGTCCATCGGTAGATAGGAGTGCCCAAGGTCTGTACCTTGATCACGAAGCACGAACTGACAGGCAGCTTGAATTCGTTTTGGATGATTGACTTGCATGCCATTTCCTTTTGCGATTTCATCAGCTCGGTGAAATCCAATTCCAGAAACGTCCTCTATCAGTCGATACGGCTCGTCCTTAATGACCTTTACAGCATCATCTTGATACGTTTGGAAGATCTTCATCGCTAGCTGCGGCCCGATACCATAGGGTTGTACGACCATCATCACTTGATCTAACCCTCGATTCTGCATGAGTGACTTCTGCAAACTTTGAGCTTGCTCTTCTGTTAGCTTTGGAATCTGACTGATGTATTCCGGTGATTCTAAAAGCTTTGTGATCGCATCATTTCCCATGACCTCAACGATATGCTCGGCTGTTTTCTTTCCGATTCCTTTAAACAGATCACTTGAAAGATATTGAATCATGGCCTCTTTTGATTGAGGCATCTCTTTTTGAAACAGTTCAACCTCATATTGCTTACCGTATTTCGGGTGGTCTTTAAATTTTCCATAAAACACATAAAGTTCATCTTCTCTTAGCGGGGGAAGGATGCCTGTTATCATGACTTCTTTTTCATTATAATTTTCGTTCGTCTCTTTCACCCTTATTCTGGCGACTGTATAGAGACTCTCTGTTTGATGATAAACAGTAGAGATCAACGTACCTTTGATAAATTTTGTTATTTCTGACGTCTCATCTTCTAAATGAAAAGAAGGCTGCTGTGCCATAAAGCACCCCCTTTAATGGTTTGTGTTTTTACTTTCTATATTTCGCTTCCCATTCCCTGCCAAATAATGATCAGGCTGAATGTCTAACGCTTTTTGAAAGGCTTTAAGTGCTTCTACGTTTTTGTCAAAATAACTATACGTCACGCCTAAGTTATACCATGCATCGGCATGTGTCTCATCCCGTTCAACTACTTTTTCAAATGTTGTGGATGCCGATTCAATATCGCCTGTTCTCGCTTGACAAAGACCAAACTGAAAAAGTGCTTCATGATCTTGTTCGTTGAGCTCAATAGCTCTCATTAAGTAAGGAAAAGCAAGCTTATTCTCACCGAGTGAAACAAACGACATTCCTGTCATAAAATGAGTGTCACTATCTTGCAGCCCGCCTTTGATGGCTTCTTGAAACAGTTTTGCACTCTTAGAGAATTCTTCCAGATGATAGCAGGCAATACCCGCACCATAGTATGCAGCTACAGCATTTTCATCGAGTGATAGAGCTTTATCAAAAAATTGAATCGCTTTTTCATGTTCATGAACAGCAGAAAGCAGATTTCCGAAGTTAATATAATGTACTGGATTTACTGGATCTGCCTCAATCATAGATTCCAGACTTTTTGCAGCTTCCTCAAACTTTCCTTTTTGTAAATATTCAAGACCCTTTGAAGGTTCCATCTTCATTACCCCCACTTTTAATTTCCTTCAAAAGTATAACAAATGAAGGTAGCTGGCGCATAATTTTTTGTGGATGCTTATATTGGCGCTCGTATTTCTCGGATGGCGCTCGTCCAGCGAGCATTTCATGCCGCTATGACGAGCTCATTATCATATCTTAATTCGTTCAAAAAGAAAAAAACTGGCTTCATTAGGTCATTTGACGTCCTAGTAAGCCAGTTTTTCCACATTATTTTATAGATAGGTGATCGCTTCGTCGTTTTTGTATACCGTATCGATCGTTGCTCCGCCTAGACAAACATCTCCATCGTAAAACACGACTGCTTGTCCAGGTGTGATCGCACGTTGTGCTTCATCAAAGACCACATGCAGCGTTTCATCGTCCATCACATGGACAGTTACACCCATGTCAGGCTGACGATATCTGAACTTCGCCGTACACTTAAAAGTAGCAGGCAGCGGTCTATCAGAAACAAATCCTGCCTTTACCGCTTTTAAGCTGTCAGAATAAAGCTTTTCGTTGTGAAATCCTTGTTCAACATACAATATGTTGTCTTTTAAATTCTTACCGACGACAAACCAAGGATCTCCGCTTCCACCGATTCCAAGACCGTGACGCTGCCCGATCGTATGGTACATCAATCCATCATGCTTGCCCTTCACTTCGCCTTCAAACGTTTGCATCTCACCAGGCTTTGCAGGCAGATACTGACTTAAGAATTCTTTAAAGTCTCTTTCTCCAATAAAGCAAATACCCGTAGAGTCCTTTTTCTTTGCGGTAGCAAGTCCAGCTGCCTCAGCAATTTTACGGATTTCAGGCTTCTTCAACTCACCAATCGGAAACAATACCTTACTTAATTGTTCCTGAGAAAGCTGGTTAAGAAAATAAGTTTGGTCCTTATTCTCATCAACGCCTCGGAGCATTTTTACTTCTCCATCTATTTCAGCCACACGTGCGTAATGACCAGTTGCTACATAATCAGCACCTAAGTTCATGGCATGCTCCAAGAAGGCTTTGAACTTAATCTCCTTGTTGCACATCACATCTGGATTAGGTGTTCGTCCAGCTTTATACTCTTCCAAAAAGTACGTGAATACTTTGTCCCAGTATTCTTTTTCAAAATTCACCGCGTAATATGGAATGCCGACCTGGTTGCAGACCGCAATCACATCGTTGTAATCTTCTGTTGCTGTGCATACGCCATTCTCATCGGTATCATCCCAGTTTTTCATAAAGATCCCGATCACATCGTAGCCTTGCTCTTTCAGTAAAAGTGCGGCAACGGAAGAATCCACACCGCCGCTCATCCCAATAACTACTCGTGTATCTTGAGGTGCCTTTTTGTTTGATTCTGTTTGCATCGTGTCCACCTCATTTCATTCATATGACAAACATTGTAACTTATTTTACTAAACGTTTCACGATTTTTGCTGTCTCAAGAGCAGCATATTCAATATCTTCCAATTTATTACCTAGACCGAAGCTAAAACGAACAGATGATTTTGTGCGTTCATCATCTCCAAACATCGCTTTTAGAACGTGTGAAGGTTCGTGTGAGCCAGCCGTACAAGCTGATCCGCTAGAGGCTGCTATGCCAGCAAGATCTAGATTAACTAAAAGCACTTCGGTCTTCACACCTGGAAAACTTACATTTAGAATGTGAGGCAGAAAATGATCAAGACTTCCGTTTTCTATGAAAGATACCTCTTCTTCTGTCCATATTCTTTTCATCGTATCTCTAAACGTCGTGTATTGACTAAAGCGTTCTTCTCTTTCTTTTTCAGCGATTGAAGCCGCTTTTCGTAAGGCAGCGATTCCTGCTACATTCTCCGTTCCAGCACGACGCTTTCGCTCTTGTTCACCGCCGAAGCCTTGAGGCAGAAAAGGAACTCCTTCTTTTACATATAAAAACCCAGATCCTTTTGGACTGTTGATCTTATGTCCAGAAGCACTTAACAGATCGATGTTCAGTTCATTTACATCGATTGATATTAAGCCATAGGCTTGCACTGCATCAGTATGAAACAAGATCTCTTTTTCCTTCAATAGGCTTCCGATTTCTTTAATGTCTTGTGTTGTCCCTGTTTCATTGTTACAAAACATGATCGAAACAAGGACCGTATCTTCTCTAAGGGATTTCCTAAGTTCTTCTAGAGAAATTCTTCCGTTATCATCAACAGACAAATATGTGACGTCAAAACCTCTTTTTTCAAGCTCCTGACAAGTATGAAGTACAGCATGATGCTCTACTTCTGTCGTAATAACATGCTTCCCTTTTTTCTCTAGAGCAGAGACTGTACCAAGAATAGCAAGGTTATCACTTTCTGTACCGCCGCTTGTGAAAATGATCTCATTACGTGAAGCACCTATAGAAGTTGCAATCATGGTTCTCGCATCATCAAGAGCTTTACGAGTCTGTCTTCCGTATTGATGGATGCTAGAAGGATTCCCAAAATGTTCGGTTAAAAACGGAATCATCTCTTCTATAACTTCAGGATGAACAGGAGAGGTTGCAGCGTGATCTAAATAAACGTTTTTCATTGCTCATTTCCTTCCTATATATAAAACATGTAAGCGTCCTGTGCGCCCTCATCTTCATAGTTTGCCAAATCTTCAAGTGTTGTAGAATCTAATACATCTTTTACAGCATCTCGAATTTTGATCCAAAGATTTCTTTTTGCGGGCTCTTCATCATCCAATACTTCAACGGGAGAGATAGGTCCTTCAAGTACACGAATGATGTCTCCAGCAGTAATCGTGGATGCTTCTTTTGCCAACATATACCCACCATATGCACCGCGGATACTCTTAACAAGTCCTGCATTTCTAAGCGGAGCAATAAGCTGCTCTAAATAATGTTCGGATAGACTATATTCTTTTGCGATTAACTTCAATGCGATCGGACCTTCACCTGATCTCTTTGCTAATGCCATCATGATGGTTAATCCGTACCGACCTTTTGTTGATATCTTCATATTGTTCACTCCGTTCTAAAACAAACTTCACTAATTTTTGGCAATACGGAAGGGTCCTACCCACGATTGCTCCTATCGTTACACAAAAAAGGATCGTTCCAAACGAAACGGGTCCTTTTAACATCCAACCAAAAAACAGAACAACAAATTCCATTAGAAGTCGGATATTTGAAACTTTCATTCCTGATTTTTCTGTAAGAGCGAGCATCAAACTATCTCTTGGTCCTGCACCGCAGTCTGATGAAATATATAGCCCGATACCAAAACCTAAGATTAAGATTCCAATGATTAAGAACATCCATTTCCCAAAATCAGTTACAGGATCATGAAAAAAAGGAAGCCATAAATAAAAGTCAATAAACAAACCAACAGACACCATATTTAAAAAGGCACCTGATTGAGGTTTCTTTTTTGTTAATAAGGATGTAGCTAAGATGACGAAGAATCCCATAATGATCGACCATGTTCCGATCGATAGTCCGAACTGTGCAAACAGTCCGATATGAAGAACGTCCCACGGAGCACTTCCGAGGTCTGCCTTAATCATAAGGGCGATTCCAAAGGCCATAATAAATAATCCAATAAAAAATACAGACCACTGAAACAAAAACTTGTTCCATCTTGAATGCTTTTGGTCTTTCACTATGCAAAATCCTTCCCCTATTAAGTTGTCTCATTTCGTTTGATTCCATAAATCTAAAGCTTATTATAGCATGAAATCATTTCAACTTGCATGATGTACTATTGTATAGTATTGTCATATGACGATTAGAACAAGTGTACGGAAGGATGATTGTAATGGACTTGTTTTCTTATAAAGATGAAAGCTCCCATTCTTTAAAAAGACCTCTTGCTAACCGCATGCGCCCAAGAAAAATAACGGAATTTATCGGTCAGGAGCATATCGCTGGAGAAGGTAAGCTATTAAGACGAGCGATCGAAGCCGATCAGCTCACACCAATGATCTTTTTTGGACCTCCAGGAACGGGCAAAACAACTTTAGCAAAAATCATAGCGAATTCTACATCTGCATGGTTCGAACAACTTAATGCAGTTACATCTGGAGTGGCTGATCTTAAAGTCATCATGGGAGCTGCGAGAGAACGTCTATTATTAGAAGAAAAAAAGACGGTGCTCTTTATCGACGAGATACACCGTTTTAACAAAAGTCAGCAAGACGCTCTCCTTCCATACGTGGAAGACGGATCGGTTATTTTGATTGGCGCAACAACAGAGAGCCCAATGTTTGAGATCAACCCCGCTCTCTTATCAAGGTCTCGGTTGTTTCGCTTTGAACCACTAACAGATGAACATATAGCGAAAGTGATCACGCAAGCTCTTTCTGATAAAGAAAGAGGATATGGCAAGCATCCGATCACCATGGAAAAAGATGCAGTCGATCATATCGTATCTATTTCAAACGGAGATGCAAGAACAGCACTTAATGCGGTGGAGCTTGCTGTGTTAACAACCAAACCAGATAAAGACGGCAACATTGTGATCACACTAGAAATTGCTGAAGAATCTATTCAACAAAGAGTCCTTCAATATGATAAAAAAGGAGACAACCATTATGATACAGTCTCCGCTTTCATTAAAAGCATACGCGGATCAGATCCTGACGCAGCTCTGTATTGGCTTGCGAAAATGATTTATGCTGGCGAGGATCCTCGCTTTATTGCTCGAAGACTGCTCGTTCATGCTGCAGAAGACGTCGGTCTAGCTGATCCAAACGCGTTATTAGTTGCCCATGCTGCTAGTTATGCAGCTGATTTTATTGGCATGCCTGAAGCTCGTATTCCACTTGCAGAAGCCACATTATACCTAGCAACTGCTCCAAAAAGTAATAAAGTGATAACAGGAATCGATAAAGCGCTTGATGCAGTGAAAAAAGAAAAAACAGGACTCGTTCCCATCCATCTTCGTGATGCTCATTATAAAGGAGCAAAACAGCTTCAACATGGCGCGGACTATAAATATCCACATAATTTCGAAGACGGATACGTACCTCAAGAATATCTACCGAAACATCTGCAAGGTAAGACTTTCTATGAGCCCACTGAACGTGGTTTTGAAAAGAATATAAAGAAACGTCTCGACTATTTTAATGATCGTAAGAAAAAAGGAAAGTAAATCTATGAGACTTTATAACTTAGCAAACTAGCAAAAGTTCTTCAGAAGTGTGTATAGGATTCTCTCTGATTGGTAAACATGAAAATATCAAATGAATATTTTTGTAGCTAAGGAGAGGATTACCGTGTCAAAAATCAGACAGGACGCCTGGTCAGAAGAAGACGATCTATTGCTTGCCGAAACGGTCTTACGCCATGTCCGTGAAGGAAGCACACAGTTGCATGCTTTTGAAGAGGTTGGAGATAAATTAGAGCGTACGAGTGCAGCAGTTGGTTTCAGATGGAATGCAATCGTAAGAAAAAAATACGAACAAGCATTAAAGATCGCTAAAAAACAAAGAAAAGAACGTCAGCGTGCACTAGCAAGGTCTCAGCAGCAGCAACAGTCGAAACCTGCAGCTAAGCCAGTACAATCGAATATTGCTCCACAGATGCATGATGATGAAACCTATCATCCTGAAGAGTTCTTCAAAACACCTTTTACGTATGAAAGAAACACAACAGCACCAGCTCCAGTAGCTTCGACACCTGCAGTTTCAGAACAACAGAGTTTTGTTCAGCAACCAGAATCAGAGGCGACAGAAGTTACAAGCTTACAAGGGTCACAACAACATTCATCACCAATTGCCTATAGTCAGCCACAAGCTAGTAATGAAAGTAGTCTTACACTTGATGAAGTCATAGATTTCTTAAGTGGGTTAAAGCGAAACGGTACTTCGAGTGGCAAGCTCGTTCAAGAAAACATGGAACTTCGTCTTCAGATGAACGAGTTGATGCAACAGAACAAAGTGATGAAAGATCAGCTTTCTGTTCTTGAGAAAGAGCACCAAACGGTTCAGGAAGATTATCAAGCATTGATTCAGATCATGGATCGCGCAAGGAAAATGGTATTGTTCCAAGACGAAGATACGAATCCGAACGTTACCTTCCGCATGGACAAGAACGGAAATCTAGAAAAACTAGCAAAATGATAATAGATGACTCATAGGGTTAAGCTTTAATCCCTGTGAGTCATTTTTTTGTGTGGATTTTTGCTTTAAAATCGGATAAATTATTTTATCTCCGGAATTATTTTGTTTATACGTGGATATATTTCAAATTACCCTGTAATTATTTGAGATTACCTCGTAATAATTCGTAGTATTCATTTAAGAAGGACATTTTCTTCGTAACGTCCTACTGAAAAGCACAATTCCCCTCAACCACATTTATAAGTAATAATAAATTTATGAATAGACGAAAAAAAGCCCTGACTATAGATCAGTCAGGACTCTTCTTCAATAAAATTTATCGGACTCTTTCAATCTTAATATTGTTATCTTCAATAATTTTGTTGATCACGTAACCTGCCATATAAAGTCCTGAAACAGATGGAACAAATGCGTTTGAAGATGGCGGCATCTTCGCTTTTCGAATGCCAGGAGCGTTCTCTGGTACGATCTCTTTACGAATTTCTTCGCGGATCTGGATTGGTTTTTCATCTGAGAATACGACTGGAATTCCTTTTGTGATTCCTTCTTTTCTTAGACGCTGGCGAATAACCTTTGCGATCGGGTCATAGCTCGTCTTAGAGATATCAACGATCTGAAGGCGCGTTGGATCCAGTTTGTTCGCAACTCCCATGCTCGAGATAATCGGAATTTTGCGGTTCAAACATTCTTTCATGAGGTGGATCTTATAGGAGATCGTATCAGAAGCATCAACTACAAAATCAAGTCCATATTCAAAGATTTGTTCATACGTTTCTTCCGTATAGAACATCTTAAGAGCGATTACTTCACACTCCGGATTAATAAGCGCGATTCTTTCTTTCATAAGATCCACTTTTGGCTGTCCAACGGTATTTACAAGTGCATGTATTTGACGATTCACGTTCGTGATATCGACATCATCTTTATCGATAAGGATCAAACGTCCAACTCCTGAGCGAGCTAGTGCTTCAGCTGAAAAGGAACCTACTCCCCCGATTCCAAGCACCGCAACAGTTGAGTTTTTTAAGACCTCTATTCCATCTTTTCCAATGGCAAGTTCATTTCTTGAGAACTGATAAAGCATATTTAGCGAAATCTCCTTTCAGACGTGCACATAAAATAAAGAAAATGCATCTTTATCAGCATATCCACTTTTGAAAACAAAATCAATATGGTTACTTGGTTTTTTTCGCACAAAAAAATGAGCCCCAAAAATGCCGTATACCCTTAGTTTTGAACCTGCTCTCGCAGGTGGGTGCCCTGTTTCGCATTTTGTCCGTCCCCTAGCTTTCAGGGCATGGACGCTGTGTGAAAACACAAACTCCCTAATACTTAATGTTGGCTCAAAACTTTCGGGTTGTTAACGGTCACCATAGGACCCATCGCTTAAATTCATACTATCATACGAGTAATTCAAATACAAGACAAAATGTGTCTCTTTTTAAGACGATTCGTATTTTTCTAAATATTCACTTACTTGGTTTCTTGTTTCACTTTAACTGACAGGTGTAGTTCATCAAGCTGTTTTTCATTTACAGCAGATGGTGCATTCGTAAGTAAACATGATGCAGAAGCAGTTTTAGGGAAAGCAATCGTGTCTCTTAAGTTACTTCTACCAGCTAATAACATCACTATACGATCAAGCCCTAGCGCTATTCCACCATGTGGAGGCGTTCCATATTCAAAAGCCTCTAAAAGGAATCCAAACTCCTCACGCGCTGCCTCCTCGGTGAATCCTAATGTTTTAAACATTTTTTCTTGAACATCACGTTGGTAGATACGCTGAGACCCGCCACCTAGCTCATAACCGTTAAGAACTAAGTCGTACGCTTGCGCTCTTACTTCAGCAGGATTGGAATCCATTAAGTGAAGGTCTTCTATCTTCGGCATCGTGAATGGATGGTGCAGCGCCACAAAACGATCTGCATCCTCATCGTATTCCACAAGAGGGAAATCAACGACCCATAAGAAATTGTGTTTTGATTGATCGATCAGATCTAAATCTTTTGCTAGCTTTTGTCTTAACGCACCTAGGCTGTCTGCTACAACGGACGGCTTATCTGCTACAAACAACAACAGATCTCCCTCTTCTGCTTGTAGTGCGTTCGTTAAGTTAGCTGCATCTTCTTCGTTAAAGAACTTTGAAATAGGTCCTTTTAACCCTTCTGCTTCGACTTTCATCCAAGCAAGGCCTTTCGCTCCATATCGAGCAGTGAATTCAGTCAAACCATCAATATCTTTTCTAGAATAATTTGCTGCCTTGCCTTTAACGTTGATCGCTTTAACCTGACCGCCGTTTTCAACCGCTGCTGCAAATACTTTAAATCCAGAATCCTTAACGATTTCTGATACGTTGATAAGCTCTAGGCCGAAACGCGTATCCGGTTTATCTGAACCATAACGATCCATTGCTTCTTTATAAGTCATTCTTGGGAATGGCTTTGGAATCTCTACACCTTTTACTTTTTTAACGAGCCCTGTCATCATCTCTTCCATCATAGCTAAAAGAGGTTCTTGACCCATGAAAGAAGTTTCGATATCGACTTGTGTAAATTCTGGCTGACGGTCTGCGCGCAGATCTTCGTCTCTAAAACAACGAACGATCTGATAGTATTTTTCAAAACCTGAAACCATCAAAAGCTGTTTAAATAATTGTGGAGATTGCGGCAATGCATAGAATTCGCCAGGGTGCACACGGCTTGGTACTAGATAGTCACGCGCTCCTTCAGGTGTGCTCTTCGTAAGCATCGGCGTTTCCATCTCCATAAATTCATCGTTCTCTAGGAAGTTACGGATATAGCGAGTTACTTCATGTCTCATCTTCAACGTTTCCTGCATGATCGGACGGCGAAGATCTAGATAGCGATACTTCAATCGAATGTCTTCTGTAATGTCCATATCTTCGCTGATGGAGAAAGGTGGTGTTTTTGCACTGTTTAAAATCTTAACTTCTTCTCCAGAGATTTCAATCTTACCCGTATTCATAGCTGGGTTTACCGTGCTTGGATCACGCTCAAGCACTTTTCCTGTGATCGTTAAAACATATTCACTTCTTACTTTTTCAGCCGTTTCTAATGCTTCAGATGAAACTTCTGGTGAGAATACGATCTGAACAACTCCAGAACGGTCACGCAGGTCGATAAAGATCAGTCCACCTAAGTCACGTCTTTTTTGTACCCATCCTGTTATTGTTACTTTTTCACCGATATATTGTTCTGTAATCTTTCCGCATTGATGTGTGCGATATTCCATGAGATGTGTCCTCCTTATTTGCCTTGCTTCAAAAATGTGCTCAACTTCTCGATCGCTACTTCTGATTGTTCTCCAGAATCCATATTCTTCACGTTGATGATTCCTTTTGAAAGTTCTTCTTCACCTAAAATAGCTACAAACTTCGCCTTCAATCGGTCAGCTGCTTTAAATTGTGCTTTCATCTTTTTATCTAAATAATCTTTGTCACTCTTTATCCCTGCTTGACGAAGCTGACTTAAGATCGCTACTGATTTTTGTTTCGCTTCATCACCAAGTGCAACAACGTAACAATCTAATTCTTCTTCTGTTTCAAGTGTGACACCTTCTGCTTCAAGTGCTAATAACAAGCGTTCTAAGCTCATCGCAAATCCTATGCTTGGCGTAGCTGGTCCTCCAAGGTCCTCAACAAGACCATTGTATCTGCCGCCCCCACTAAGTGTTGTGATGGCTCCAAACCCTTCAGCCTCACTCATGATCTCGAAAGCAGTATGGTTATAATAATCAAGTCCACGTACGAGTGTTGGATCGATCACATACTCGATGTTCATCGCATCTAAGCTCGTTTTCACTTCTTCAAAATACGTTTTTGATTCTTCGTTTAAGTGTTCAAGAATTGAAGGAGCGCTCTTCATGAGCTCATGATCTCGATCTTTTTTACAATCTAAAATTCTTAAAGGATTCTTCAATAAACGATTTTGGCAATCGGAACAAAATTCCTCGATTCTAGGTTCAAAGTGTGCGATCAAAGCTTCCTTATGAGATTTGCGACTCTCAGCATCACCTAACGTATTCAACACAAGACGGAGCTTATTCAAGCCGAGCTCTTTGTATACCGTCATCGCAAGTGAAATTACCTCTGCATCGATGGCAGGATCGGCGGAACCCATCGCCTCAATACCAAACTGTACAAATTGACGATATCGACCTGCTTGAGGTCTTTCGTATCGAAACATAGGTTGAATGTAAAACAGTTTTACAGGCTGACCTGGTAATCCAAACAATTTATTTTCAACATAAGAGCGAGTTACAGGCGCTGTTCCTTCTGGTCGAAGAGTTAAGCTGCGGTCACCTCGATCATTGAACGTATACATCTCTTTTTGAACGATATCTGTTGAGTCTCCTACACCGCGTTGAAACAGATCAGTGTGCTCAAAGATCGGTGTTCGAATCTCTTTATAATTGAATCGAGCTGATACTTCTTTTGCTTTTTGTTCGATCAGCTGCCATTTTTCTACTTCTCCTGGGAGTATATCTTTTGTTCCCCTTGGAATGTTAATACTCATTTTCTTTCATCCTCCCGTTTTTTGGTTGTTCGTTAAAGATAAAAGGCTGTTCTCTTCTCAATGTTGCTCTTGTAAGTGTTGATTTCCATTACAGGTGCTCGCTTTCCGCGGGGCAGGCGGTGAGCCACATTCGTAAGTTTCACTTTTAAGTGTCTCACCTGCCCACCTGTCCCGCAGGAGTCTCGCACCTTTCACTACAATCAACGAAGTCAGCGAAGATTAAAATAGAAACAACCCTTTAGAAGATAGCCTTTTATAAAAAAACAAATAAAAAAATCCCGTCCCTTATGAAATCAGTCATTTCATAAGGGACGGGATTTTCCCGCGGTGCCACCCTGCTTCGAAGCTATAAAAAGCTTCCTCATTATGCAAGTAACGATTGCCCACGTGTAACTCTACTGAGGTCAAAACTTAACCGTTCGAATTAAAACCTATGAAGTGTCTTTCACTTTATCATCAGGGAGAAATACTTTCAGCCATGGTATCTCATCTCTAACCCTGTGGGGTAAAGCTACTTTTCTTCGTCATCAGTTTTCATTTTGGAATTGTAGATTATCATACTTTTAGATGGGGTGTGATGTCAATAGTTTTCGCGTTTTATTTTTTTCTTTAACTGATTGACTTGATATAGATTCATTCCAAATTCTTCAGCAAGCTCCATATCGTTTGCTGATTTTTCGAGAGAAAGAAAATCATGAAAGCTCAGCTGCTTCCATTGAGGGATCCCTTCTATGCCTTTCCGGTTCTGCCTCATAAAAAAACCTCCACCTTTTTTTGATTTAGTCTTTCCATCAAGGCGGAGGTTTCATTCATGTTCAATTTATATTTTAGAGTCCAAGATTAAGGTTACTGGTCCATCATTCGTAAACGAAACATCCATCATCGCACCGAATACACCTGTCTCCACATGTACTCCTAAGCTTTTAAGCTTGTCGTTAAAATAGTCATACATAGTAATGGCGTGATCAGGTTTAGCGGCGTCCATGAAATTTGGACGTCTTCCCTTTTTTGTATCTCCATATAACGTGAACTGTGAAATAGAAAGGATGCTTCCTTCTGTATCTTTTAATGAATGATTCATCTTTTCATTTTCATCTTCAAATATACGAAGATTTACGATCTTTTCGGCTAAATAATCGGCATCTTTCTCTGTATCTTCATGTGTAACACCAACTAAGAGGACAAGCCCTTTGTCAATTCTGCCCTTAATATCAGAATCGACTAAGACCTTCGCCTCTTTAGCACGCTGTAATACTACTTTCATTGCAGAATCACTTCCTTAAATCCTATTGCATCAATCTTCTAACCGCATATATGTCAGGAATTCTTTTAATTCGTTCGACCACTTTTTGAAGATGACTTACGTTGTGGATCGAGATTGACATACTGATGGTAGCCATCTTGTTGCGATCTGACTTGCCGCTTACTGCTGTAATATTCGTTTTCGTTTCTGCAACTGCATGCAGAACCTCATTTAGAAGGCCACGACGATCAAATCCGTTGATCTCAATGTCCACATTATAATTTTTCGGTTGCTCCAGATTACCTTCCCATTCAACAGGTAAGAGACGTACTTGGGCATCTTCATTGTGTACGTTGACACAATCCTCACGGTGAACAGATACACCACGACCTTTTGTGATATAACCGACAATGTCATCTCCAGGAACTGGATTACAGCATTTAGATAAACGAATCAGCATATTATCGATGCCTTTAACTACGATACCAGAATCTGTTCTTCGCTTTGGTTCAGGTTTTTCAGCAGAATCTCTTATCGCATCAAGCAGCTCGGAATTATCCGGGTCCTGTTCTTTTTTGCGTCTAACCTTATCCGTTAATCGAGTGGCAATCTGTGCAGCCGTAATACCGTTATACCCTACAGCAGCGTACATATCTTCTTCGCCTGCAAAGTTATACTTTTGAGCGACATATTGAATGTTGTCGTTCGTAAAGATGTCTTTCAGATCGTATCCACGATTCTTGATCTCTTTTTCAACAAGCTCTTTGCCTTTTGCGACATTCTCTTCTCTTCTCTCGCGCTTAAACCATTGGCGAATCTTGTTTTTCGCATGAGAGCTCTGTGTGATCTTCAGCCAATCCTGACTCGGTCCGTAGGAATGTTTGCTCGTTAAGATCTCGATAATATCTCCCGTTTTCAAACGATAGTCTAACGTGACCATCTTGCCGTTTACTTTTGCACCAATGCATCTGTTACCAATCTCGGTATGAATGCGGTATGCAAAATCGATTGGAACCGATCCTGACGGCAGCTCATAAACATCTCCCTTTGGAGTGAACACGAACACCATATCAGAAAAAAGGTCGACCTTAAGTGATTCCATAAATTCTTCAGCATCCACAACATCGTTTTGCCATTCTAGAATTTCACGGAACCAAGTTAATTTATTTTCAAATGAGCTAACAGGAGCTTTCGTTGCTCCTTCTTTGTATGCCCAGTGTGCTGCAATCCCGTATTCAGCAACGCGATGCATATCAGACGTTCTGATCTGGACCTCGAGCGGATCGCCTTTTGGTCCGATTACCGTCGTATGAAGGGACTGGTACATATTTGCCTTTGGCATGGCGATATAATCTTTAAATCGGCCAGGCATCGGCTTATAGGCTGTATGAATAATACCAAGAGCTGCATAACAGTCTTTAATATTCTGTACGATGATTCGAACAGCTAAAAGGTCATAGATCTCATTGAACTGCTTTCCTTGTTTAGCCATTTTTCGATAGATGCTATAGATATGTTTCGGTCTTCCAGAGATATCTACCTGAATGTTAACTTCTTTAAGCTTACTCTTCATCTCATCCATCACTTGATGAACATACTCTTCCCGTTCAGCACGCTTTTGCTGCATCAAGTTAACGATTCTGTAGTATTGCTGTGGATTTAGGTATCTTAAAGAAACATCTTCAAGCTCCCACTTTATTGTCGAAATCCCAAGGCGATGGGCAAGCGGAGCGAAGATTTCAAGTGTCTCATTCGCTTTTTGTATCTGCTTTTCTTTTGGCATATGCTTTAATGTGCGCATATTGTGAAGACGGTCTGCCAGCTTGATCAAGATACAACGAATATCTTGTGCCATAGCGACGAACATCTTCCGGTGGTTCTCAGCCTGCTGTTCTTCTTTAGACTTGAATTTGATCTTCTTAAGCTTCGTTACACCATCAACAAGCATTGCCACTTCTTCATTGAACTGAGTGGAAATATCTTTGAGTGTTATCGGTGTATCTTCAACTACATCATGAAGAAACCCTGCTGCTACAGTTACAGGATCCATCTGGAGATTCACCAGAATTGCTGCTACTTCAACAGGATGATGAATATAGGGCTCTCCCGATTTACGGAACTGTCCCTCGTGTGCATTTCTTGCGTATTCATAAGCCTTCGTGATGAAGCTTAAGTCGTCTTTTGAAAGATAGCTCTCCGCTTTTTGCAATACTTCCTCAATCGTCATGGAATCACCTTACGTTGTCATTGTATATTGCTTCTATTATCGTTAAATTGACCCTTCATGTAAAGCAAAAAACGAAATTTGTCGAATGATTGAGCAGATTTTGTGACAGGATTGTAAAAAAAACAATTTTTTAGAGGGTGGTTGATTTCCGCTCCAGGTGCTTCGCTTTCCGCGGGGCAGGCGGTGAGCCCCTTGCCGCTTTGCGCCTTTAAGGGTCTCACCTGACCGCTTGTCCCGCAGGAGTCTTGCACCTTCCGCTCCAATCAAAATTTACAATGAAGAAAAGAATTTATAGCAATCCTTCTTTTAGAAAAATCACTAAAAAAGAGCCCCTTCAAAAGGAACTCTTTCATCGTTTTAGTATTGAGTTAAAGTGAAGATATCATAACCTGAAAGTTTTTTACGGCCATCTAGGTAAGTAAGTTCAATCATGAATGCGATTCCTACAACTACTCCGCCAAGCTCTTCTACAAGCTTGATCGTTGCTTCGATCGTTCCACCTGTTGCGAGTAGGTCGTCTGTGATCAAGACTCTTTGTCCTGGTTTGATCGCGTCTTTATGCATCGTTAATACATCTTTACCATACTCAAGACCGTAATCAACTTTAATTACTTCACGAGGAAGTTTACCTTCTTTACGAACAGGGACAAATCCTAATCCTAACGTGTAAGCGACCGGGCAGCCTACGATAAACCCACGTGCTTCAGGTCCGACGATCACGTCTACCTGTTTTTCTTTTGCATATACAGCAATATCATCCATTGCTTGTTTATATACTGCACCATCAGACATAAGTGAAGTAATATCTTTAAAGCGAATGCCTTCGATTGGGAAATTCTCTACTACTGAAATAAACGGCTTATAATCCATGAATCTTTGCCTCCTGAAAATTACAAACTGGCTTTTGGCCGTGTTTGTTCTGTAAACCAGCTTTTTAAAGAATGATAAGAAGAGTAAACGAGCTGATTTTCAATGTCTGCTTGTTCAAACTTTTTCTGATACGTTTCAGAACTTTCTAATTCTCTTTTGCTAGGTTCTTTGTTAATGAAAATAACACCATCGTCTATTGTAACAAAATCCAGCTCAAAAAACACCTTTGACATGAAATCTATTGTTTCTTTCGACCAGCCTTTCCATTTGGCTAGTTCTGCACCATCCCTTTGGACATTAAAGGTTTTTCTTTTAGCAAGAAACCCATAAAACCATTTGAAGTGTTCTCTGGTCGGTAAAGTCGTGAAAAAGTGTTCTGTACTCTGATGGAATACTGCGTAGATTCTTGAAGGTTCACCGATAGTCTCCAGCCATTCTGAAAAGCGCGTGAGAGAAGGAGGAACATCTAAGAAAACTAAATTCTTTTCTTTAAAATAATCCTCCGGTAGAGTCAATAACTCGTCTTCACCAATCACTTGGTCAGATAGCGCTTCAAAATCTTTATGCTTTACTGTTTCTTCTTCAAACGCGATAAAACATGTTTTCGAGTACGGCAGTCCGATCAACCGTTTTGCAGCATCTTTAAGGCCTCTATAATCAAACAGCTGAAAATGATTTACAGAAAGATCTTCAAGAAGAAGCTGAGGCTTTCTATAGCCGTTCCATTCGTTCAGTTGGATCTGACCCACGATTGAAATCAATGAATATGGCGTCATCTCTTCTAACAAGCTACCTTTTTGAAAACCGATGCAATCTAAAACCGAAAGCTCACCATTGCCCACTTGCAGTTTGAGGTGGTTTGATTGACTCCCAATCTTTTTCATCTCACGGATCGGAACTTCTTCAACCATTACGCGAGGCGATGGATTTCCAACACCGAAAGGAGCTAAAGTACTTAAAAGCTCAACCGTTTCTAGTGAGATCTCATTTAATCTAGCTGTAAGATCAACAGTTGTAACCGGAAGATAATCTTCTGGTTTTAAACAATCCTTAGCTTGCCGGTTTAGCCTCCTTCGTAATTCATCGACATCATGCATAGAAAGGGTCATTCCTGCTGCCATTGGATGTCCACCGAAATGAGGTAGAATGTCTCTAGATCCTGAAAGATTCTCAAACATATCAAACCCTTTGATGCTTCGCGCTGACCCTTTTGCTGTTTCCTTTTCAGGATCTAAACATAGCACGATCGTAGGACGATAAAATTTTTCAACCAATCGTGAAGCAACAATCCCAATAACCCCAGGATTCCAGCCCTCTTTGGCAAGGACTAGCACTTCATTCTCATCAGGAGGATAACTTTCTTCGACCATCGCGATCGCTTCTTTTGTAATCTCGTTTACGATTCCTTGACGTTCCTTGTTTACGGAATCGATCTCTTGTGACAACATGGCTGATTCGTCTCGATCAGTTGAAGTAAACAACTCCACCACCGGCATCGCTGAACCAAGTCTTCCTGCTGCATTCACTCGCGGTCCGATCGCGAATCCTACATCTTCAGCTGTAAGTTCTTTTTCATACAGACCCGCTACTTTTAGCAGTTCTTGCAATCCGATCTTATCCGTTTTCGAGAGTGCTTCTATCCCAAGTTTTGCGATTACCCTATTTTCATCAACAAGCGGAACAAGGTCCGCTATTGTTCCAATGCATGCATAATCAAGCAAATGTAGCGGTGGCTTACCATGAAGGGCTTGTGCTACTTTAAATGCTACACCTACACCTGCGAGTCCAGAGAATGGATAAGTGCAACCTGGTTTCTTAGGATTGATAATGCTATAAGCATCCGGCAATACAGGAGGTGCCTCGTGGTGGTCCGTAATAATGAAGTCTAGCCCGATCTCTTTTGCGATATTTGCTTCATGTACAGCTGAGATTCCTGTATCAACGGTTACAACGAGTGAATAACCATCTTCTTTCGCTTTTCTTAGTGCAGGCTCATTCGGACCATAGCCTTCTGTAAAACGGTTAGGAATGTAATAGTCAAACTGTGCACCGAGTTCTTTCAGTGCATAGTACATTACCGTCGTACTACTTACACCATCAGCATCATAATCGCCAAAAATTAAAATCTTTTCATTAGATTCTATAGCTCTATGTATCCGCTCAACGCTCTCTTTCATGCCATCCATCAAGAAAGGATCATGAAATTGATCAGTATCTATTTTTAAAAATGCTTCTGCTTTTTCTATCGTTTCAATTCCTCTGACAACCAATAGATTCGCGATCAGAAGAGGGATATCTAATTCTTGTGACAACCATTTTGCCTTGTCTTCGGATGGTTCTTGAATCTCCCACCTAGTTCTAGGCTCCAACATAAAAATCACCTCTTAACCTATTCATTATACAAAACAGGATAAGAGGTGACAATTTATGAATGATATTTACTTTAAATTTCTGGCTCCGCTTCAACTGGTCGTGTCTTTTTTGATTTCATCTGTCTTGATTTCATAACGTACCACAACTGAGAAGCGATAAAGATGGAAGAATACGCACCAAATGTTAAACCGATCAGCAAGGCGATCGAGAAGTTTCTGATTGAATCAGCTCCAAAGATCAATAGCGCTACTGCTGCGATAATAACCGTTAGAACGGTATTGATCGAACGACCCAACGTTTCAAAAATACTTCTGTTTACGATTTCTGCCAGTTTTTCTTGTGTTCTTACTTTTTCAAGTCTCATGTTCTCTCGAATCCGGTCAAACGTAACGATCGTGTCGTTAATCGAATAACCAACAATCGTTAGAACTGCTGCAATGAATGGAAGGTCTACTTCTATCCTTAAGATACTGAATATTGCAATGATCATAAAAGCATCATGTAATAAAGCAACTACGGATGCAACAGCCATGCTCCATTCAAAACGGAACGCTACATAGATGATGATACCGACTGAAGCGATCAGCACGGCATAAAAAGCGTTCTGTGCTAATTCACGGCCAACCGTTGGCGTAACCGTACTGATACTTGGTGGTTCACCGTATTTTTCTTCAAAGTGAGTGTTGATCTTCAATACTTCCTCTTTTGACAAAGCACCTTTAAAGGAAACATTTGCTTGATCATTTTTTCCTGCAAGAACGACAGCTTCAGGTTCAAGACCAAGAGACTTAAACTCTTCTTCTACACTTTCATTGGTAAGTGTTTCATTCGCTTGTATATTTACACGCGATCCACTATCAAAATCAATACCTAGCTTCAATCCAGCTGTAAGCAAGAATACAATTCCAATAACAGTAAGGAGAGTCGAGATGATGAAGTAAAGGTTTCTGTTTTTTACAAAGTCGTATTTAAAGCTCACGGATGTCACTCTCCTTTACACCAAACAAACCTGGCTTCTTATCCATTACACGAGACTGTACCCATAACCCTAGAAAAAGCCTTGAGCCGAAAACGGCTGTGATGAAACTTGCCAGAACTGAAATGATTAGAACTAACGCGAATCCTTTTACTGAGCTTGTACCGTATGCGAACAATACAGCAGCTGCAAGGATTGTCGTAATATTTGCATCAAAAATCGTAGTAAATGAACGACGATTTCCGGCTTTAAACGCACTTAATACAGATTTCCCGCTTCTTAGTTCCTCTTTGATCCGTTCATACGTGATGATGTTAGCGTCAACCGCCATACCCACTCCAAGAATAAGAGCTGCGATACCTGGCAGCGTTAATACCCCGTTCATCAGATAGAAGATGGCTAGGATCAACCAAATATAGATAGAAAGCGTAAGGACTGCAATGATTCCTGGTACACGATAGAAAATCAGCATGAATAAAAAGATCACTGCAATTCCGATAAAGCCAGCGAATACCGTTTCATTTAATGCTTTTTCTCCGAATTTCGCTCCAACTGATGTAGAGTACACTTCATCAAGTTTAACGGGTAGAGCACCGGCGTTTAATATTTTCGCTAAACTCTGTGCTTCTTCAACAGAGAACTGACCTGTGATGGTTACATCTTTTTGAGTAAGTTTTTCTCTTACATAAGGTGCAGAAATATACTTTGGCTGTTTTCCAGCAAGTTCTTTCTTCTGTTCTTCTTTAAATGAGTCCCCTTTTTCATAATCTAACCAAATAACCATGATGTTTTCACCTTGCGGCTGACGCTGAAGAACTTCTTCAGTAATCTTAGCGAACTTATCTGCGTCTTTAAGCTTAAGTGAAACAATCGGCTTATTGTTTTGAGACTCAAACGTTTGTTTTGCACCATTTCCTTCTAGATCTGATCCATCTAAAAGCACCTTATCGTCCACATCTCGGAATGTTAACTCAGCTTGTGTAGATAATAGTTCACGTGCTTTGTTCTGATCGGTTACTCCAGCAAGCTGAACACGAATTCTGTTGTCTCCTTCAATTTGAATATCCGGCTCAGAGACACCTAATACGTTGATACGGCTGTTTAATGCTTCAACCGTACTCTTCAATGTTTCCTGTGTAATTTTTTGACCTTTTTTCACAGGTTTTACATCGTAAAGTACTTCAAATCCTCCTTGGAGATCTAGTCCAAGCTTTGTACCTTTTACAATCTTTTCTGTTGTAAGCCCAATGAGTGCTGTGAACATGATAAGCACAACAAAAAAGATGACGATCTTACTCCTTTTTACCACTTCAAGAAACCTCCTTCATGCTGTATCAAAAGACAACACTATGTATAAGTACGAATACTAACCCTTCCCATTATAGCGATTGTTGTTTTTTTCTGTCAATTTGTCCTGTGAATGTTCATAAATAAAACATAATAAACTTAAGTTGTTTTTCGTATCCATTTTTCTTCTGAAAGAAGTTGATTTCGGCTCCATGTTGCACATTTACCATGGAGCGTGCGATTAGTCTCCACGAGTACAGCACCTTACAACTTCAAAGCTGCTATTTTAAACAACGACCTTTCAGAAATACTCCCAAGATAAAACAAGCCTAGGATCAACAAAAAGAACAAGGCTGCCCAAAAGTAAGTTCTACTCTTGGGTCAGCCCCTCTTCTTTATATGAGCGTATCGTTAGCCACGTCATAAAATCATTTAGCGAAAGAGCTAAAATTGTGTCAACCAACGCGTAGAGACGAGGCTCAACTTTCTTTTTCTTTAATTTTGATTGCACACATTCCCATATTTCCTCTTCTGTTACACTTTCATACCCCAAGTAATGAAATTCTTCTTTTTTACTCTGTACCGCTGGCTTCACTTCTCTTTTCCATTCCGAAAAATGTGTATTCTCCATCTATATCTCTCTCCTTTCGAGATGAAACAAGCTGTCATGACTGTTCAATGTACTTGCATATAGTGATATATAAGATTGTCCAAGAAAGGACAGGTAAAGATGACAAAACAAACACTCGTGCAAGGAACGATCCTGCTCATATTAGCAGGACTTGTAACCAAAATACTCGGTTTCGTTAATCGTATCGTCATGGCTCGTGTCATGGGTCACGAAGGTGTTGGCCTTTATATGATGGCAGTCCCTACCTTCTTATTAGCTGTAACTTTAACAAGACTTGGTCTGCCGATCGCCATATCAAAACTTGTTGCAGAAGCAGACGCAACTGGAGATCGTTCTAAAGTAAGAAAAATATTGATCGTATCTTTAGCCATTACTGGAATTTTGAGCATTGTGATCACAATCGCTTTGTTTATCGCAGCTCCGTTATTAGCTGAATACTTCTTTACAGATGATCGTACGATTTGGCCGTTGCTCGCCATCGCACCCGTAGTTCCTGTCATAGCAGTCTCCTCGGTCTTGAGAGGGTATTTTCAAGGTCTGCAGAACATGAGACCGTCTGCTTATTCACAGGTCATCGAACAAGTGGTCAGAATTGCTCTCGTCGCATTATTGACAGGTTTGTTCCTGCCATATGGCGTAGAATACGCGGCAGCTGGCGCGATGATCTCTGTTATTATCGGTGAGCTCGCTTCACTTCTTTATATGTTTTCCATGTTTAAAGTGAAAAAGAAGATGCGCATCCGAAAAGGTTTTTTCAAGCAGTTGAAGCAAGGTCATGAAACGATGAAAGATCTCCTGAACATTGCACTACCAACTACTGGAAGTCAATTGATCGGTTCTGTTTCCTACTTTTTTGAACCCATTGTTGTGGCAAATAGTTTAGCGATTGCTGGTATCACTACAGCTGTGGCCACCGCACAATATGGAGAACTCGCAGGCTATGTTATCCCACTATTGTTTCTGCCAACGTTCATTACGTATTCGCTTTCTATATCTTTAGTACCTGCCATCAGTGAAGCGAACGCACAAAAAAAATACCATTTGATTGAGCATCGCTTGAATCAAGCACTCAGACTCTCGATGTTATCAGGTGGTATTGCGGCTGTAATTATGTATGTATATGCGGTCCCAATCATGGACTTGATGTATGATTCACCTGCATCCGCATCATATGTGAAAATCATGACACCTTTTTTCTTTTTCCTTTACTTCCAAGGTCCATTACAAGCTGTGCTTCAAGCGTTAAATCTTGCACGCTCAGCCATGATCAACAGCCTTATTGGTGCTCTTGTAAAATTAACAGCCATATTCGTTCTAGCTACACGACCTGAGTTCGGAATCATGGGAGCAGCACTCGGAATCGTTATTAGTATAGTAGTGGTTACCTTGCTGCATTTCGCTACAGTGATCAAAGCCATCAGTTACACAATCGTAGTAAAAGATTTTGTCTTATGCTTGCTTTCCATTTTCATTACAGGAGGAGGGGCGGTTTATCTGTATAGGTACATGATGCCTCAATTTTCTCCATTACAAGGTCTGACCATATGTGTATCTGCAACATGCGGAATCTATTTGTTTGTTCTCATATTCTTTAAGCTCCTAGGCAAGGAAGACCTTAAACACATACCTATCATAAAAAAATGGATGTAAAACAGCCTGATCGGCTGTTTTATTTTTTGCTATTTAATTCGTCGACATACAGTGTTCCATCCTCATTAAGTGTACAGAACGAAATATTTTTTATTTCTTTAAAACCTACCTTCTTTAACTCTTGTCTTAACCAAAAGGATGTCTTATCCATCTTTTCAAGATTGTCTTCTAAGATCTTCCCGTCCAAAATGAGAGGCATAATCATTTGAATCGGTGTATTTTCGGATTCCTCATCTTTTTTTATAATGGAAAGCTTACCCGTTGTTTCTAAAATTCCAAATTCAACTTCGTTCAAGCTTCTTATATTGTTTTCACGTAATTGTGTTAATAAATCATCAAAGTTGTAACGCTGCTTTTTCATCTCATGTTCATCCACTTGACCTTCTTTAATAATTAGTGAAGGTTTACCGTCAACGATCTCTCTCATCCTTCTGCTCTTTAAAGAGACGAGGGCTAATATAAGCTGGATACCCAACAAGACAAAAATGGACGCGAGTGAATTCAACATGGGAATCGTAGGATCTTCGATTGAGATAACAGCTAATTCTGCGACCATGATTGAAACAACAAAATCTATGATGGATAATTGTCCCATCTCGCGCTTCCCCATCATTCGAAAGATAACCATGATTAAAAAGTAAATAAAAAGCGTTCTAAATATAACGGTATATAGTTCCACGATTCCCCTCCTTCCATAATACGTTCTCTGATCATTCCATTAGTTAGTGTGGCACAGATATGAAAAAACATGTTACGCAGGTTTTGCCAAATATAAACCAATGGAAACGAAAGGGAAAATGCTTGCTTGTACTTCTATTTTTTTCAGTGTCTGAATAAAGTATATAGAAAGCTTCTAGGGATAAGGAGGATCAAGGATGGGGATTAAACATATGGCTTCTTCTATGGGACGGGGTTTGATTGCAGTTCTACTAATGATCATGCTCTGCAGTTTAGTACTCTCACTATTGTTGCGGTTTACAGGATTGACTGAAGCGTCGTTGAAATGGGTAACAGTGGGTCTTTCTTTTTTATCATTGTTTATAGGTGGAATGATATCTGGAAAGAAAGGACAGAGTAAAGGTTGGTTGTTAGGTGGCGGTACAAGTCTTTTGTTTTCTTTTATTGTTTTTCTTGTTCAATACTTAGGCTACCAAAGTACGTTCAACTCATCTCAGTATATGTATCATGCTCTTTTTCTTTTATTAGCGATCATCGGTGGAATTATGGGAGTAAACTTAAGCAGTCATAAACAAACATATAAATAAGACCCGTATGAACGGGTCTTTTTGTTATAGTGCTGCTTCTTCTTTTACTTCACGGATCGCATTACGATCGAAAGTTAACTTTGCGCCATCGTTCGAACGGATTACAGCGATGTCATCATCGATGCTATCAAGTGTTCCGTGTAATCCACCGATCGTTACAACTTTGTCGCCTTTTTTTAGGTTAGACTGCATCTCACGAACCGCTTTTTGTCTTTTTTGCTGCGGTCTGATCAATAGAAAATAAAAAATCGCAAACATCAAGATAATCGGTAATATTCCTCCAAGGTTTCCCATACTAATTCACCCCTTTCTATAAGTTAAAAATGGATTTGTACATTTTAGAAATTCCGCGCGTTCGGTTTATTAAATCCGTACATTTCAAAGAATTCATTTCTAAAGTCAAGAAGTCTGTCTTCCATGATCGCTTGTCTTACTTGCTTCATTAAGTTTACCAAAAAATAAAGGTTATGGTAACTTGTTAATCGGAAACCAAATGTTTCGTTCGCTTTTACAAGGTGACGAATATAAGCTCTAGAGTATGTTCGGCATACATGACAGTCACACTTTTCGTCGATCGGACGGAAATCGCGTGCATACTTCGCATTACGAACCACTAGCCTTCCTTCACTTGTCATACATGTCCCGTTTCTAGCGATTCGAGTAGGCAGTACACAGTCAAACATGTCAATTCCACGAATCGCTCCATCGATGAGTGAGTCAGGAGAGCCTACGCCCATCAGATAACGAGGTTTGTTTTCTGGAAGATGTGGGGTTGTGAAATCTAAGACACGGTTCATCACATCTTTCGGTTCACCCACTGAAAGACCACCAACGGCATAACCAGGGAAATCAAGCGATACAAGATCTCGCGCACTCTGTTTTCGAAGCTCTTCGTATTCTCCACCTTGCACGATACCAAAAAGGGCTTGATCTTCAGGTCTAGCATGTCCTTTTAAGCATCGTTCAGCCCAACGACTTGTACGTTCTACAGACGCTTTCATGTAATCAAATTCTGCAGGATATGGCGGACACTCATCGAACGCCATCATAATATCAGAACCTAAAGCGTTTTGAATCTCCATTGCTCCTTCAGGGCTTAAGAAAAGCTTTTCACCGCTAAGGTGGTTTCTGAAGTGAACACCCTCTTCTTTAATCTCTCTCAGATCACTTAAAGAAAAGACTTGAAAGCCTCCTGAATCTGTAAGTATCGGACGATCCCAATTCATAAATTTATGAAGTCCACCAGCTTCTTTTACGATATCATGTCCAGGTCGCAACCATAGGTGATACGTATTGCTCAGAATGATCTCTGCTCCAAGTTCTTTTAGTTCTTCTGGACTCATTGTTTTTACTGTTGCTAATGTTCCTACCGGCATGAAGATAGGTGTTTCAAATGTTCCGTGCGGAGTATGAACTTTCCCTAATCTTGCCCCTGATTGTTTGCACGTTTTTATTAATTCATACGTTACTGCTGGTTTCATCTTAAAATATATCCCCCTTAAAGTATAAGCATCGCGTCACCGAAACTGAAAAAGCGATACTTTTCTTCGACGGCTTCATGATATGCTCTTAAAACGAAATCTTTTGAGGCTAATGCGCTCACCAACATGATTAATGTTGATTTTGGAAGATGGAAATTGGTGATCAATCCATCGATCGCTTTAAACGTATAACCAGGATAGATAAAGATATCTGTCCAACCTGAATCTTCTTTAAACTTGCCGTCGAATTTGTTAGCTACCGTTTCAAGTGTTCGTGTACTCGTCGTTCCAACGGTAATAATTCTTCCGCCAGCCTCTTTAACCCCATTTAAAAGTTCAGCTGTTCCTTTTGTTACTTGATAAAATTCTGCATGCATGTCATGTTCTAGAACATTTTCTACACTTACAGGGCGAAACGTACCTAAACCGACGTGAAGAGTAATAAACGTAACATGTACACCCATAGATTTGATCTCTTCGATTAATTCTGTCGTAAAATGCAATCCCGCCGTTGGAGCCGCTGCAGAGCCTTGATGTACAGCGTAGACAGTTTGGTAACGATCCTTCTCCTCTAACTGTTCCTTAATATAGGGCGGAAGTGGCATCTGACCTAGATCATCTAGAAGTTCGTAAAAAATGCCATCATAGATAAACTTTAGCTGTCTACCTCCATGGTCACTCTCACCCGTACAAACTGCTTTTAATCGGCCATCTCCAAATGAAATTTCCGTTCCCGGTTTTATTCTTTTTGCTGGCTTAACTAGTGTTTCCCAAGTATCGTTGCCTTCTTCTTTTAATAGAAGCACTTCAACTTTTCCGCCTGTTTCCGACTTTTGCCCAAAAAGCCTTGCCGGAAGAACACGCGTGTCATTTAAAACGAGACAGTCTCCTGCTTTTAAATAATTTTTTAAATCATAAAAATGCTTATGTTCAAGTGTTTCTTGTGATCTATCTAAGACCATCAGTCGGGAGGAAGTGCGGTTCTCAAGCGGAGTTTGCGCAATTAGTTCCTCAGGCAGATGGAAATCAAAATCATTTACGTTCATCTCATGTATTCCTGCTTTCTATTTAAATCGACCTATGATCATGAAGATCAAGGAAAGTACAACACTAAAGATAATGGACGTCACGATTGGAAAATAGACAGTTGTGTTCCCTTTTTTCCAAACCATATCTCCAGGAAGTTTACCTATATACGTCCCTACTAATCCTATAATAATGAGAACGATTCCTGCAACGATTAACAGTTTGTTCAATCTGCGGAAGCCTCCAGTCCAAAATAATGGTAGGCCTGTTCTGTTACCATTCGTCCGCGTGGAGTACGTTGTAAAAAGCCAATCTGAAGAAGATATGGCTCATATACATCTTCAATCGTCATGGATTCTTCACCTATTGTAGCCGAAATGGTTTCTAGACCTACAGGACCGCCTTTGTACGTGTGAATGATCCCTAGTAATAATTTATGGTCAATATGGTCTAAACCTAAACGGTCTACTTGCAGAAGCTCCAAGGCTTTTTGGCAGATCGGTAAAGAAATCGTATCCTTGCCTTCAACCTGCACAAAATCCCTCACTCGACGTAACAATCGGTTTGCGATCCTCGGCGTACCTCTTGATCTTCTCGCGATTTCTTCAGCTGATAGATCATCTACTCTTACCCCAAAGACATCACCTGTACGCCTTACGATCTCACCCAACTCATCCGGCTTATAATATTCTAGCCTTGCGAGCACGCCGAAACGATCTCGGAGAGGAGCCGATAAAGAACCCGCTCTTGTAGTCGCACCGATCAATGTGAAAGGAGGCAAGTCTAGTCTCACAGACCTTGCAACCTCTCCTTTCCCGATTACGATATCTAAGCAAAAGTCCTCCATTGCCGAATATAAAATCTCTTCTATGGCACGGGACAATCGATGAATTTCATCGATAAATAATACATCACCTGGTTCTAACGAAGTTAGGATTGCTGCCAAGTCCCCAGGCCGTTCAATAGCTGGCCCACTAGTTGTTCTCAAGTTAACTTCCATCTCGTTTGCAATGATCGATGCCAGCGTGGTCTTACCTAAACCAGGTGGCCCGTACAACAATACATGATCAAGAGGTTCGTTGCGAAGTTTTGCAGCTTTAATAAATATCCGCAAATTGTCCTTTACGGAGGTTTGTCCAATATACTCGTCTAATAGTTCAGGGCGCAGGCTTAACTCGATATTTGCTTCATCTTGACGTTCCTCTGAAGAAACAATTCTCTCTTCCATACATCCTCACGTCCTTATGAATTCATTAACTTCTTTAATGCCGCTTTAACATATTCGTTTGCTGACATCTTTTCTTTTTTCAGATCCGGAAGAATTTTTTGGATTTCTTTTCTGCCATATCCTAAGACTGCAAGAGCCTCAAGTGCTTCGTCAAGTTCATCACTCTCTGGTTCCACATCTGCGAATAGTCCATCCGTGAACTCTACATCTGCGAAGATTGAGATCTTACCTTTCAGATCCAAGATCATCTGCCGTGCAGTCTTCTTTCCTACACCGGGAAATTTCGTAAGGAACTTTTCATCTTCCTGTTCGATCGCATTGACGACTTGCTCAGGTTGACCGAAGGCAACGATCGCTAACGCTCCCTTTGGACCGATTCCAGACACGTTCAATAGTTTTAAGAACAAGTCGCGTTCTTTTCTATTCTTAAAACCATAAAGTGCCAGTATATCCTCACGAACATATTGATACGTATATACCGTTTTTTGATCGTTCAATTTATAAATAAAAGGATTTGGACATAAAACTTTATATCCGATTCCATTATTGTTGATAACAATATATTCTGCCGTTATGTAATCTACATTTCCAGAAATGCTTTCAATCAAATTCTTCTCTCCCTAACGCTAAACACGAGCGTATGTTTCTATTGCTTATTGTATCATAGGCTCCCCCTTAATTCCTTATAAAAAGTGAATTTGATTTCTTTAAAAGCATCATATGACATACCTTATTTAAAGGCTGTTTACGAAATTCGATGTTGCTTTTTAAATTTTCCAAGGCTACCCGCTTTCTACGGTGGACCACTATACATACGCTCCACTTAAGTAATTAAATTCACAGTAAAAAAGAACTGTACAAAAGTTAATTTAACTTCTGACAGTTCTTTTATACTAGCGGTTGTTTTCGAAAGGACGTTTTATCGCATTTCCAAGGTCACTGCCGGCATTTACAATATCGTTGCTAATCCCGCGAACATCTGATTCAACTTCCGTGTAAGCACGGCCATCTCGCAGATTGTTATCAACGTCCTCAATGCGGTTAACCATATCTCGATCAGCTACGATCTTCACATCACGATTTGGTGCCAATTTAGAAGTGATCTCTCTAACTTTGTTAGTTAGTTCTGTCTTCTTATTATTATCCGTGTCTATTCCTACAATGACGTTGTTATCCTCAAGAATAACGTGAGCATCGTCTACACCCCGGATGTCGTTGACATTTTTCGCAATTCGCTCAGCAAGTTTACCATCATAATCTTCATGGTAAGTGGCAGTATGATCATTTACATCTCGATCAGCCATATCAGAAATGAATCCCTTACCACGGTCAAGATCACCACGATTATCTCCCTCATTGGAGTAGTATCCAATCGGTCGAACGTCGTTGTCATTCTTATCCTGAGATTCATTTACACCATTACAGCCTACAAGACCTACAGCTAGGATTGTTACAGTAAGTGATTTCCCTAAAAAGTTCAATGGAAAAACCTCCTTTCACCATTAGCTTGGCAGAAGAAGGCTCTAAATAATCTGTTAAATGTAGGATGATCGTTAACTCATCCTCTTCATTATTTTTTCAACAAATTTTTTCCTGTGGGAAAAATCACGCAATGTAAATCTTGTAACGGCATCAATCATTTCCTTGTCCCCCGTTTTAAGGGCCCTATTCCATTCTCGATAGAGATCCGTGGGAAATACAAGACTTATCACAAACCATCTTTTGGTAAACCATTTTAAGAAATCTTCATTCCCTACCTCTTCCATCTTTTCATACGACCAATGCCAAAACGGTAAGATACGATTGGCGTACTGTAACCAGTCAAATGCTTGAGGAACTGCTGCAAAAAGATCAAAATCAATCAGATACGTATCTTTTTCTTTATGTTTCACAAAATTATGCGGAGCAACATCCCCATGTGTGATCTCTTTTTTCTTGTACGCTTTATTCTCTAGCTTTTCAACAGCTTCATGATCAAAGTGGTTTAAACTCCATTCTCCCCACATGATTATTTCTGAAATTAAAGGACGCATCTGATGATTCCAATTTGCTGATCTTGCATGAAATTTAAAAGCATCAAGTCTGTCACTCCACTTTTTAAATAATGAGTATGAAGTCAGCTGTTCATATACGGGATCTGGTATATGCTTTGAAAAAGAATGAAAACGACTTATTGCATCTATCCCCGCTTTAACGTCGTCTTTTTTACCAAAATGAAGACCTTCTCCTTTATAGAATGGCATGATCGCCCAAATATATTTCCCGAATTGAACTGTTTTTTTCTGATTTGGAAATACCGTATAAGTACCCATAATTCTTGGCTTTTGTCCATGATACAGTTTTGAAAGCTTTAATTGCTTGTTACAGGATTCTGATCTGTTAAAACCTTTTAAAACATATTTACCTTGTTTAGTCTTAATCCAGATAACGTTCTCTCGAAAAAAGCCAAAGTCGATCACTTCAAGACCCAGTTCATTCATCTTTTTCAAAAAAAGACGATCCCCTTGGAAATCGTCCCTTACGTCCCTATTCATCTTCTTCCGTTTCTTCCGTAACATTCTCATCTATTTCACGAGATTGTGCTTGTGAATATGGGTTTGGCATACCTTGTTGCATCTGTTGAGGCATCCCAGGCATTCCTGGCATTCCTCCACCCTGCGGCATCATGCCCATCTGACCCATCTGTGGCATTCCGCCGCCTTGTGGCATCATACCCATCTGGCCCATCTGTGGCATTCCTCCACCTTGTGTCATCATACCCATCTGGGTCATTCCCGGCATTCCTCCGCCTTGTGGCATCATACCCATCTGACCCATCTGTGGCATTCCGCCGCCTTGTGGCATCATACCCATCTGACCCATTCCCGGCATTCCTCCGCCTTGTGGCATCATACCCATCTGACCCATCTGTGGCATTCCACCGCCTTGTGGCATCATACCCATCTGACCCATCTGTGGCATTCCTCCACCTTGTGGCATCATACCCATCTGGGTCATTCCCGGCATTCCTCCGCCTTGTGGCATCATACCCATCTGGGTCATTCCCGGCATTCCGCTAAATCCTTGCGGCATACCCATAGGCATCATGCTCATTGAACCTGGCTGCTGCATACCCATTTGCATATCCTGCATACCTTGTTGTTGCCCACCAGGAGTGTATTCTCCTGAAGGCATCTGGTCCATATCAGAATCAGGATATTCACCAAAAGGCATAGATCCTCCTTGCTGCATGCCACCTCCACCTTGTTGCCCACTTTGTGGATATCCGCCACCATAGAGTTGAGGCATTCCACTGAACCCTTGTGGAGGCATCATTCCATATCCCTGTGGCATTTGAGAATAGGTTTGTGGTTTTGGAAACATTGGCGGCATAGAACCATACATGTTCTGCATCATTCCAGATGATTCTTCCATCAAAAATGGATGTTTATTTGGCGCATAGCCATCTTTTCCTGCATAAATCCCATGCTTGCTCGCCACGTTCGGCTGGTTTGCCATATTCGGCATGTTTGCCATGTTTGGTTGATTCGCCATATTTGGCATGTTCGCTATGTTTGGTTGATTTGCCATATTTGGCATGTTCGCTATGTTTGGTTGTTGATTTGGGTACCCCATTGGCACATAATGTCCAAGATTTGACGACTCCACCATCCCTGCAAAGTCCTTGTCATGAATAGGGGCCATGGGCTGCTTCATCGGTGCTTTCATCGGTTGATCTTTTAACATAGGTACATCTTTTTTCATTGGCATATCTTTTTTCATTGGAACATCTTTTTTCATTGGTGCGTCTTTCTTCATTGGTGCATCTTTCTTTTCCATCTTGGTTGGTGCAGGTTTTAATGGCGCCGGCTTCATTGGAGCTGGTTTCTTTTCTTGTTTTATTGGAGCTGGTTTCTTTGGAGCAGGCTTAACCGGTGCCGGCTTCGGAGCCTCTTGTACAGGTGCAACCGGTTTTTCTTTAACCGGTACAATAGGCTGTTCTTTCTTCATACCAGGCATCTTGATCGGGATTTTAATCTTTTCCCCCCGTTCAATTACATCTGTTTTGGAGAAACCCGGATTTACTTTTCTTAATTCATTCACTGGTACATCGTATTTTTCAGCAATTTTGTCGAGTGTGTCCCCTTTTTGCACAATGTGTATTCTCACGCTGCAAAACTCCCTCCTGCCAAATTTCCTTACAGTATATGAACATTTGGGCATATTGCTACATCGTATTAGAAGTGACATTATTCCTTTATCAATTTATGCCTCATAAAAGAAGGTTATGACAGGGGGGAAACACTACATCATTCGGTTCAATGCTGTGATTGCATATTTTTTTGTTTCTTCATCTACCTTGATTACGTTTTCAAGGTTTCCATCAATAATATTTTCTAGCGACCACAGCAGATGTGGCAGATCAATTCGGTTCATCGTTAGGCAAGGACATAGATGAGGGTTTAATGAGACGATTTTCTTGTCACTGAACTGTTGAGCTAACCGGTTTACAAGATTCATTTCAGTTCCTACAGCCCAGCTTGTTCCTGGTTCTGCATGTTTGATCGTCTCAATAATAAAATGTGTAGATCCGTTTAAATCACTAGCTCTCACAACTTCATGCGTACATTCTGGATGAACAATAATTTGGAATTCCGAATGGTTCTCTCTGAAGTCGGCAATCTGTTCTACTGTAAACTTTTCATGGACTGAACAATGCCCCTTCCAAAGAATCACTTTGATTTGGTCGATGTTCGTTCCATCATAAATTAATTTGTTTGAAATTGGATCCCAGATCGCCATATCTTCAAGTGGTATCCCTAGATCAAAAGCAGTGTTTCTCCCAAGATGCTGATCAGGGAGAAAAAGTAATCTCTCTTTTTGATCAAAAGCCCAGCTTACCATCTCTTTAGCATTTGAAGAAGTAACAGTAGCACCACCATTTTTTCCACAGAATGCTTTTATCTCCGCTGTTGAGTTCACATAAGTCAATGGCAGAATCGTATCACCAAAGAGCTTTTGAAGTTCGATCCAAGCTCTTTCTGTTTGATGAATATTCGCCATATCCGCCATAGAACAACCAGCTTTCAAATCTGGAAGAATTACAGTTTGGTTGACAGTGCTCAACATGTCAGCTGTTTCGGCCATAAAATGAACACCACAGAATACGATAAAATCAGCATCTTTGTTCTCTGCTGAAATCTTGGCAAGCTGAAGAGAATCACCTGTAACATCTGCGAATTGAACGATTTCATCTTTTTGATAATGATGGGCTGGGATGAATAAACGCGTGCCTAAACTGCTTTTAATCTCATGAACCCTAGCTTCCATCTCTTCAACTGACATAGAGCTATATCGATCTGGTAATGTATTTGTTTTAGAAAAAGTTTTTAGTAAACTCATGTTTTACAACTCCTTTAACATTCATGCTAATATCCAGTGCTTTATAAGAGTGAGTTAAGTAACCGAGAGAAATATAATCAACACCTGCTCGACTATATTCCTTGATCTCATCGGGTGCAATTCCTCCAGAAGCTTCGGTTATAATACTCGAAGGTACATGCGTAAGTCTTTGTTTAATCTCTTCAGGACTACAGTTATCAAACATGATTATGTCTGCTCCAGCTAAGACCGCTTCGATCACTTGTTCTTCCGTCTCTGTTTCAACTTCTATCTTCACGGTGTGTCCACACTTTTTACGCGCCGTTTCAACCGCTTCCTTAATAGAAGGAAATCCTGCTAAATGGTTATCCTTTAACATTACCGTATCGTACAGCCCGAACCTGTGGTTGTATCCTCCTCCACATCGAACTGCATACTTCTCAAACATCCTAAGACCCGGTGTCGTTTTTCGTGTATCACAAATACGAGTTCCACCTTCACAATAAGAAACTGCTTTAGCTGTTATCGTCGCTATACCTGAGAGCCGCTGCAAAAGGTTCAGGATTACTCTTTCACCAGATAAAACACTTTGTCTTCTACCTGTTATCTCAGCTAACACTGCTCCTGCCTCAAACTGTTCTCCTTCGTTTACGAAAATGCTCGTTTGCACGGTTCTATCTATCAACTCAAACCCTATAGACAAGATTTGTCCACCTGCAAATACACCATTTTCTTTGGCTATAATGGTGGCGGTCACTTCTGTATGATCTTCAAAGAGAGACGCTGACAAGTCTCCAGATCCAATATCTTCAATTAAAAATTCCTGCAACTGTTTTTTCAGCAATAATGGATTCATCATGCCACAAACTCCTTATAATTTTTTTTGAGTCCCACTCTTTTTTCTGGGATGGAAAATCTTTTCGATAATGGCTGCCTCTGCTTTCTTCACGCTTAAGACAACTTGTTACCGTCAACCATGCGATTGTTTGCATATTGAACCTCTTGATAACAGGTAGTGGTTCTTTGATCAGATCAGGTCTCCATGAAGGTAGGTTTAGGGTTTTTGCGACACGCATCAATTCTTTTTTACTTCTGACGATTCCCGCGTATTTATCCATAAGAAGATGAATCTCGCTTTCTTGCAAGAGACCGTCAATCTGTATTGATTTATGTTCAAGATTCTTCTTTCTCTTAAAAGTCGCAGGCTTCATATCCGTTATCTCTGATGAAAGAATACTGTTTGTCACCTTTTTTGCAAATACAGCTCCTTCAAGGAGAGAATTACTCGCTAATCGATTTGCACCATGTACACCTGTATTCGCACACTCTCCAACCGCATAAAGCCCTCTCAACGAGGTCTTACCGCTTTGATCTGTAACGATTCCACCCATCGTAAAATGAGCACCAGGAGATACTGGAATCAGCCCTTTATCTAAATCGATACCAGCATTCTCGCAAAGCATTGTTACTCCAGGAAATTTACTTCTAAAATCTTTAATCGAAGATATATCTAAGAACACCTTCTCACCGTGTTCATGAATCTCTTGAAACAGTCTCCTCGATACGATATCTCTTGGTGCAAGGTCTTTTAACGGATGAATATCCTTCATAAAAGGAACTCCACTTGAATTGATCAATATTCCACCTTGTCCTCGCACCGCTTCAGTAATCAATCCTGCTGGCACTCTATCTGATAAAAGGGTTGGGTGGAATTGAACAAACTCTAAGTCCGAGAGTTCAACACCTGCCCGGTACGCCATGCATAGAACGCTCCCATCCGATCCGAATGCATTAGAAGTCGTTCCATATATCCCTGCATATCCACCACCTGCCAATATGGTATTTTTCGCTTGAAAGATAGTGGTTTGATTTTCATCATCTTTACAAGATACACCGATACATTTATGATCTTGAATAATTAAGTCCACTGCATAATGGTGAGTGACGATCTTAACGTTTTTACTTACTCTTCGTATTAAGGCTTCAATCACTTTCTTACCTGTCTGATCTCCTCCAGCATGAACGATGCGATTCCGATTATGTCCGCCTTCTTTACCTAAGATAAAAGAACCATTCTCGTGTCTGTCAAAGTTCACTCCCCACTCTGTAAGAGTACGAACGACACTTTCGCCTTCTTTCACGAGTTGTTTGACCGCCTCTTGATCATTATGATGGCGCCCTGCCTTTAGCGTATCTAAAAAGTGCTCTGCCCAAGAGTCCTCTTCATCTATTGCTGCAGAAATTCCACCTTGAGCTAAAAACGAATTTGATTTTTCTGCAGAAAACTTTGTGATAACTATCACATTCTTATGCGAACTTAAATATTCAGCAGCCATCAAACCAGCGATTCCTCCGCCGATAATTAGAACATCTGCCTCTTTATGTTTCATATACACAAAACACCTCAACTTTACACGTGTCTTGACACCTATATTTACATAGATTTAAACTAGATACAACTATTTTATTAAAACTGAGGTGGAAACCTTGATATATCTTGATTATGCAGCAACTACACCCCTGTCAGAATCGGCAGTGAATGCTTTTGTTCAAACTTCAAAGATGTATTTTCAAAACACAGAAAGTCTGCACGAGGGGGGCCAAGCAGCTCGTGATCTATTAGAACATGCTCGGTGTTCTTTAGCTGAGTTGTTAAATAAAGAAAGTGAAGGGATCTATTTTACAGGCGGGGGCTCTGATGGCAATTTTCTAGCTATTACTTCATTAGCGAATGGAGCAAACTATAAAGGAAAACACATTATCTCTTCAAATGTAGAACACCCCTCTATTGATTATGTGCTTAGATTTTTAGAGGAAAGTGGTTATGAGATAACAAGAATACCCATACAAAAAAATGGGGAAATCTCGATCCATACACTGCTGTCCTCAATTCGTCCAGATACTATTCTCGTCACCATTCAGCATGTGAACAGTGAAACGGGAATCGTTCAGGATATCAAAGAAATCGGTGAACATTTAAAAAATCGAGGTGTTTTGTTTCACAGTGATTGTGTTCAATCCTTCGGAAAATGGGAAAAAGACTATTTTCATTCTTTGAACATAGATGCTTTTACAATGTCTGCTCACAAGATAAACGGACCAAAGGGAACGGGTGCTGTATATGTATCACCATCTATTCATATAGCTCCTCTTCTTTCAGAAGTCACACATGAACGTGGATTCCGTGCTGGTACTGTTGATCTCCCATCAATCGTCGCATTCGTAACAGCAGCAGAAGAGGCATTCCTTTTACAGCAAGATCGCTATCTGCATGCAATTGACATGCGAAAACAACTAAAATCGTCTATACTTACAGATAGGAACATAATCTTTGAAGACAATGACGACAGCTCTCCATTTATTATTCCAATCCGCGCAAAAGGGATGGAAGGTCAAATCGTGATGCAAGAGCTGGATCGATTAAAAATCGCTGTTTCAACAGGATCAGCATGCAAGAACGGACAGCAAGCACCTTCTAAAACTTTACTGGCCATCGGAAGAACAGAAAGTGAAGCTCATGAATTGGTTAGAATATCGACCAGTCATCAAACCACTTCTGCAGAAATTGCTTTACTTGGAAAAGCTCTTATTGAAATAACAAATACATTCAGATCTGTTAGTGAGGTAATAACAAGATGAGCAACGATAAATTAAAAGGTGAAGACAGACGTTCGCAGCTCATAGCCTGGCTGATGAAAGCTGATAAGCCGCTTAGTGGTTCGATTCTCGCCACTAAAACGAATGTTAGCAGACAGGTTATCGTACAAGACATGTCACTTTTAAAAGCAAGCGGTGAGCCGATCATGGCAACAGCTCAAGGCTATATTTACTTAAAGAACGATTCAAAAAAACAATTCTCTCGTGTGATTGCAGCAAATCATTCTCCAGAAGAAACAACGAGTGAACTAATAACGATTGTGGATTATGGCGTTACAGTTGAAGATGTTACCGTTGAACACCCTGTTTATGGTGATATTAAGGCTTCACTTAAACTCTCCACGCGAAAAGATGTTGAAGATCTGATCAAAAGGCTTAGAGATACGAATGCTAGCCTTCTAAGTGAATTAACAGAAGGCATTCACATGCACACTCTCTCATCAGACTCAGAGGAGAAGCTCGATAAAGTTTGCGGTGCTTTAAAAGAAAAAGGATTCTTATTATAATTTCAAAAAAATCCCTAGCTGTATCAGCCAGGGATTTCTTTATGCGCCGGTTCCTACTACTTCCACTCGTTCTACCGTTTCCATACGGTTCAATGTGCTTAACAAGTCCTTCATATCTCCTTGAAGCATGTTCGTTTCAATCGTCAATGTAATATGTGCACGTCCTTGTAAGGGAATCGTCTGATTAATCGTTAATACGTTGCACCCTTGGGAAGCAACAACTGTTAACAGACTCGACAGGGCACCGGATCTGTCTTCAAGGTGAATGGATAGTGTTATAATTTTCTCTTTAACCATCGTATGAAACGGAAAGATCCCATCGCGGTATTTATAAAATGCACTTCTGCTCAATCCAACTTTTTCTGCAGCTTCTGCGACTGTTTTAACTTTTCCTCGATCTAAGAGAGACTTTGCTTCCAATGCTTTTTGCATAGATTCGGACAACACATCTTCTCTTACCATGTAGTATTGCTGATCATTTTTCATTTAGCTTTCCTCCGGTGACTTTCTTACCTTTATTATAATAGGATATACCTTTCATGTCTATCTCACACGGACATTTGTATAAATAAAGACAGCCTACAGAATAGGCTGCCTTCTTTTAATCGATAAATTCGAACTCATATTTTAGGATTCGAACAACATCACCATGCTCTGCTCCACGATCACGCAATGCTTGGTCTACACCAAGAGTACGCATTTGTCTTGCAAAACGCTTTGTTGCTTCTTCTCGAGAAAAGTCTGTCATCTTGAACAACTTTTCAATCTTCGGACCATTGATAACAAAAACACCTGCAGGGTCACGAGTAATATAGAAGCCAGCATCTTCTTTTTCGTGCTTATATAGAACCCTTTGTTGTTCTCCACCATCATCATGAATAAGAGGGAACTCAGGTGTTACTTCAAGAGTATCTGCTGTTGTGAAAAGCACTTCTCTAATACCTTGACGAGAAATCGCAGAAATTGGGAATACTTTTACGTCTTCTCCCACTTTTTCTTTAAACGTTTCAAGGTTTTCTTCAGCACCTGGAATGTCCATTTTGTTAGCTAGTACAATTTGAGGACGTTCCATTAAACGCATGTTGTACTGATTAAGCTCATCGTTTATTTTCACGAAATCATCATAAGGATCTCGACCTTCCATTCCAGACATGTCGATAACATGTAGGATAACACGTGTTCGTTCGATATGTCTTAAGAATTGATGACCTAGTCCAATTCCTTCGTGAGCACCTTCGATCAAACCTGGAAGGTCAGCCATTACAAAGCTTCTTCCATCCTCTACCGCAACAACTCCTAAGTTAGGAGTGATTGTTGTAAAATGGTACTCAGCAATTTTTGGCTTAGCTGCTGAAACGATCGATAAGAAGGTTGATTTCCCTACACTCGGAAATCCTACTAATCCTACGTCAGCTAAGACTTTCAATTCTAATGTTACTTCTCGTTCTTCACCTGGTTCACCGTTCTCAGCAATTTCTGGAGCCGGGTTTGCAGGAGTTGCAAAACGAGTGTTTCCACGGCCGCCTCGACCGCCTTTAGCGATGATCGCTTGCTGCTGATGATGTACGAGGTCAGCAATTGTCTCTCCTGTATTAGCATCTGTCACGACAGTACCTGGAGGAACTTTAACAATCATATCGTTCGCTTTTTTTCCATGCATGCCCTTAGACATACCATGTTCACCTCGAGGGGCTTTAAAATGACGATTGTAACGGAAGTCCATAAGCGTTCGTAAACCTTCTTCAACTTCAAAGATTACGTTTGCTCCTTTTCCTCCGTCACCACCAGCAGGACCACCGTCTGGAACGTATTTTTCACGGCGAAATGCAACCATTCCGTTTCCGCCGTCACCTGCTTTTAAATAAATCTTGACCTGATCGACAAACATTTCATTCTCCTCCTTCCATTAGGAAGTTAACTGAATATCAAAATAACACTTATTTTCCTGATTATAGCTTTCGATGAGTAACATGCTTTTATGTGTTGAAAAAATATTTCTCAATACTTCATACGTATCCTTCTCATCTGTTAGCATCCCTTGAAAGGTATAACAAACTCGAAGAGCTGCAGGATCAAATGTAACAGTAAGTGAGTATTCATCATAACCCGAAATGGAATTATTCAACACATCACATACTTCTTTCGTCGTATGTAACAATTCCTCTTCAAATAAGCTGAAATCCCCGCTTTCACCATTTACTTTTCCATACAATTTCACCGGATGCTTCAACCAGTTATATGTTAATAAGTACTCCGATAAATTCGGGGTTTTCAGGTTAGAGATTCTTGATTCTTCCCGTGATAGTTCAATAACTTCATTCATAATCTCTTTTGCCCGCTCTGTGCGGCCAAGTGATAGGTTTGCTTTAATAAGCTGTAGCTGGTTTAGCCAGTCATGCCTGGCGTGGCGCAAAAGATCGACAGTTGTCCATTTGTTTGACATCATCGCACTCCTAGCCTTTCCTTTTAATAGGGCTATACCTTACACCAACAAATTTAGCGCAGTACTTAATACTCTCATAAAGCAAAGAAAAAACTCTAACCAATCTGGTTAGAGTTTTCATCTCCCTCTTACGCTTCTTGCGCGATTGGGTAAACACTTACCTTTTTGCGGTCACGGCCATAACGTTCGAAACGTACAACTCCGTCTACCTTAGCAAATAGTGTGTCATCTCCGCCTTTACCTACGTTTGTACCAGGATAGATCTTAGTACCACGTTGACGGTAAAGAATTGAACCACCAGAAACGAATTGTCCATCAGCACGCTTAGCGCCTAGACGCTTAGACTGTGAGTCACGACCATTCTTTGTGCTACCTACCCCTTTTTTAGAGGCAAAGTATTGAAGGTTTAATTTAAGCATTCGTTGCACCTCCTTCATGTTCAGTCAATTTTATATACTCGCTGTATCCTTCTTCAATTGAAGCAAGGGATACAACCATGCCTTCCAAAAGCCACTGTGTTTTTTGATGTATAGAATCATTAAGATTACCCGGTACGGTTAACGTTAGAAAACCACCATCTTCATGAGTAGTTACTTCTGGCTCATAGCCGCAAAGCTTTTCTATCGCATTGATCGTACCGAATGACACCGCTGTAGCTGCTGCGCAAACCAAGTCTTGGCCATGTGGAGCATAATCAGCATGTCCTTCCATCGTAAACGAAAGTATGTCTTGATCGTTGTTCCTGTATATAGAAACTAGAATCATGAGAATTACCCGTTAATTTTTTCAATCACAACTTTTGTGTATGGTTGACGGTGTCCTTGCTTACGACGATAGTTCTTCTTCGCCTTAAACTTGTAGACAACCACTTTTTCGCCACGGCCATGTTTTTCAACTGTTGCCGTAACTGTAGCACCTTCAACTAAAGGAGCTCCTACTTTCAAGCTATCTCCACCTACCATCAATACATCCTCAAATGTTACTGACGCTCCAGCTTCAACATCTAGTTTTTCAACATAGATCGCTTGACCTTCTTCAACTCGAACTTGCTTACCACCAGTTTGAATAATTGCGTACATCAACGTGCACCTCCTCTTATACTCAGACTCGCCATCCCAGGTGTATATAAAATACTTAAAACCTGGTCTGTGCGGTTGGAGCGGGTGCTCCAAACACTAACGAAAAAAGGATACCATGTTTGGCACCCTTATGTCAATGTGAATCTTTTAACATCCTGATTCTTATTTCATCTATTTTTCCTGATTGTCTGACTGCCATTTCTCTGTTTGACGAACCGATAGATACAACCACTTTAATATCATGCTGTTTCTCTAAAAGTTTCAGCTTGTCAGGATTCTTTTTCAGCCATTCAGAAAAGTGTTGTGGCACTTCCATCCATAAAGCCTCGTCATCTTCGTATGTGTATTCTTTCATTATCCGATCCATCTCATAATACAACGTTTCCTGGCGCAGGATATACCCATCCATCATATGGCGATCGAACCTTGTAGCAAGAGTCTCAAGTAATGAAGGCCTTTCTTTTTTTCTAGTCATTTCAAACAAGCCCATTTTCGTAAAACCATGCAAAATCATGGTAGCAGAATCATTCTTTAATGCTTCTCGCATAACCTTGTTGATTTGTTCTTTGTCTTCGTTTGACTGCATCGTTATAAAGTCAATGACGATCATGCCGGCAATATTACGCAAACGAAGCTGTTTCATTATTTCTTTTGCAGCTATCTTATTTGCCTCAACAACAGTCTTAGACCGATCTTTTTTTCCAGTGAATTTACCCGTATTCACATCGATCGCTGTTAACGCTTCTGTCACATTAAAATAAAGCGAAGACCCATTCTTTAACCATACTAACGGAGAAAGTGCTTTTTCAATGTCTGTGTCAATTCCTAATTTACGAAAAAGAGGCTCTTTTTCATTGTACAGTTTAACAGAAAATGGATTTTGAAAGGAAGCCGCATACTCTTTGACATGCTGATACGTTTCATAATCATCAACTATAATTTCTTCTACGTTATGATTTAGCCATCTCTCTAAGAGTGGATAAAAAAATGGAGGTTGCACGATTAGATCAGGTGCTTTTTTACCATCTGAGCATTTTTGTACTTCGTTCAATTGTCTTCTAAGACTTTCAAGCTCTTGATTCATTTCGCGCTCAGGAAAATCTTCGCAACCTGTCCGAATGATCAGACCTTCTTGATTATTTATAACAGAATCTCCCCAGTCTTGTAGCATTGCGCGTTGAGATTCTTTTATCTTTTTGGATATTCCAACGTGAGGAGTGAATGGAAAATAAACGAGCAGATGGCCTGTAAACGAAATCAGGGCTGTTAATTTGGCACCTTTATCTCCAGTCTCTTCTTTAACGACTTGAACAAGTATCGATTCTCCTTCTTTAATAAGGCTTGAGATGGATACTTTCTTTTGTGCCTCACCAGAAAGTTGTTGATAAGCAGGCAAATCGTCTTTATGAAGAAAGCCGTTCTTGCTCGTTCCAATATCTACAAACACAGCTTGCATACCAGGCAAAACCTTTTGAACTTTTCCTTTATAGATGTTTCCTGTTAACGGACTTTTAGTCGGTCTATGGACCGCACATTCTATAAGTTTTTCATTCTCCATTAACGCTGTACGTTTTTCCATTCCTACTGCATTGATTACTACGCGCTGCATCGTTCCATTCACATCTCCCTGTTTTTTGCTCTGTATCCTATTCTAACGAAAAACTTTTCCAATTGCACACTCGGGAGAATGATTATGAAAATAAGCTTCTAAGAGTTGCTTTTCATTGATCGTAATAGGATTAAAATTCTTAATAACAATAGAATGGGAAACACCTTTTACCAAGTGATGAGTGACTTTTGAAAGTGACCATGTTGGAGGTACGATAATCGTACGAGTACCTTTTATGCTTGATTGCTGCATTCTGTTCAGCAAGAACCGTATGAACACATAATGTCTGCTGCGCCATTCAAGAATATGAGCTAAGCCTAGGAAAAGACAGATTACCCAAAGGTTCAAATGCGATGGCTGTAAAGAGAGCTGCCATGCACTGCCTATGACCAACAAAGCACCGGATCCTATTAAAAACTTCTGCTGTGCTTCTTTGAATGGAATCCATTTGGATACTAGAGCAAATAAAACTTTACCACCATCGAGTGGCCATATCGGAAGAAGGTTAAATAAAAATAAGGTAAGATTCAAAATAAAAAACCAATAAAAATCATTCGCAGAGATGAGGTTAGTCTGACTTAAGATATATGCGACTCCGGTAAGCCAAATGTGTTGTAACGGACCAAGAACAGCTACCCAAACCTCTTCGTGAATCGGACGTGTGCCATGTTCTTCAACTACGGCTGCACCTCCAAAAGGGAGAAGATCTATTCTTGAAACTCTCCAATTAAAAAGACGGGCACCAGCAAAATGACCCATCTCATGAATTAGAACGACGAAAAACCAGACGATAATCTCCCTAAAATGCCCCGTATAGACCGCACCGAAAATGACGACCCAAAAGGTGGGATTAATCTTTATTTTTCGTATGAATTCTATTATTATTTTAATCAATATCAATCACCTTGCTAGGATCAATGAAACTCTTGTCTTTTTTTATCGCAAAATAAAATTTACCGGACTTCCCATCCTTACTTCCCGATACTTTACCTAATCGAGTACCGCTTTCTACATAATTATATAGCTTAATGGACTTATCAATTTCCTTTAGGTCTCCATACCACGATTCTTGTTCGTCCGAGTGTTGAATGATTACGGTATAACCCAAGTCATCCTTTTTTCCAGCATAAACAATGTAACCACTTTTGGACGTTTCAACATCTTCCTCTTTGCCCGTTTCAATTACGATTCCCTTACCGTTTGTACTAAACGTCTCATACACCTTTCCATCAGCAGGAACAGCAAATACTTCACTGACTTCTTCCGTTTTCTTTTCTTTCTGCAACTTATCTTTTGGAAATAAAGCTAATGGTTTTCCGAACTTATCTTCATACCAATCTTTTGCTGCAGCAAACTGAAACTCATCTTGATATACATGTTTGATAAAGTTTTGCGCCTGAACCGTATGATCATTATTATGCTTAAATGCGATTCCTACAATTAAAAATAAGATAATGGAAAACATAATCTGCATTAACATAGCATGACGGTTGAATAGAGGATGAGATTTCTCCGGTTCGTCCCTGGATGTGATAACCGAGCTACTTTCTTTTGAGCTGCCGTTCTTAGAAATATTACCGTACTTCTTTCGGATTTCATCTGCTCTATTTTTCATAACCGTTCCTCCATTTTTCTCATATATGTACATCCTATGACTTGTCCGTTGGAGATATGAGTAAATGGTTTAGACGAATGTTGTCTTCAGATAAATTGCCCTTGAGAGTAAGTTGACTTCCGCTCCAGGTTGCGCGCTTTCCATGGGGCGACCGGTGAGCCTCCTGCCGCTTCGCGCCGTTAGGAGTCTCCACCTGACCGCTCGTCCCATAGGAGTCGGCAACCTTCCGCTCCAATCAACTTGCATATGTTGCAAAAGAAGAAACCCCAAAAGCTCCATATACATCTAGATTGAAATGAATGAAGCAACACCACCTTACAAGCTGCTCACAGTTCATGCTAAGAGAAAGCTCTTTCTTGTAAATTGCTCCTTGCACACCTAAGTGTAAGGTGGCCTCATTCAAGAACAAAGCCTGCGGGTTATAACTTTGCTAAAACATCTTTGAAAAATTGATTGGAGTGCAAGGTGCGAGACTCCTGGGGGATCAGCGGGACAGGTGAGACACCTAAGGATACAAAGTGTCGAGGTGGCTCACCGCACGCCCCCCGGAAAGCGAGCATCCTGGAACGGAAATCAACCACTTTAAAAATCTACTGTGAAATAAAAAAAAGCATCAGCTAGAAGCCGATGCTTATTTCATACCTAATAATGTTTTGATCTTTCCAAAGAAACCTTTTTCTTCTTCTAGTGACAGAAGCGGAACAGACTCACCTAAAATTCTTCTCGCAATATTCCGGTATGCGATAGAAGCTTTCGAGTCAGGCTGTAACGCAACTGGTTCACCTTTGTTTGCAGCTTTTATCACGTTCTCATCGTCGATCACGACTCCAAGAAGCTCGATAGAAAGCACGGAAACGATCTCATCAACATCTAACATATCACCGTTCTTAGCCAGATGATTACGAAGACGATTTACAATCAGTTTAGGCGGTTCCATATCCTCTTGTTCTAACAGCCCGATAATGCGATCAGCATCACGCATAGAAGCAGTTTCAGGATTGGTTACTACGATTGATTTATCCGCACCTGCAATGGCATTTTTAAAGCCTTGCTCAATGCCTGCAGGACAATCAATAATGACATAATCGTAATCTTGCTTTAATTCCTGAACGATTGTTTTTACTTGTTCAGGGGTAATGGAAGATTTATCTTTTGTTTGAGCTGCTGGGAGCAGGTACAAACACTCAAAACGCTTATCTTTTATCAATGCTTGTTTAAGTTTGCAGCGTTCTTCTGCTACATCAACAAGATCATAGATGATGCGGTTCTCAAGTCCCATCAATACATCCAAGTTTCTCAACCCGATATCAGTATCTACAAGACATACTTTTTTTCCAGAAAGAGCTAGAGCAGTCCCTAAATTGGCAGAAGTCGTCGTTTTACCGACTCCACCTTTCCCAGACGTTATGACTATTGCTTCTCCCATGCTTCATTCCCCTTTCTATAGCAAACTGTTCAGTTTCGGTCTTAATCGATGAACAGCACTGATTCGATCAATACGAATCTGTTTTTCTTCATTGGATATGTAAGCAAACTCCATCTCATTTCCTAGTTCGGGATAAGAGTCTGGTGCTCTATTAATATGGTGAGCAATCCTAAGTTGCGAAGGCTTCATTACGGATGCTGCAATGATCGCTTCTTCGTTACCTTTCGTGCCGCAGTGAGCGATTCCTTTTAGCGAACCGAGAATATAAATATTCCCTGTCGCCATCACAGTTGCTCCAGGATTTACATCGCCGACCAGAAGCAGGTCTCCTTGTATATCAAGAACCTGACCTGATCTGACGACTTTAGATACAGTAACAACTTGAGCATCTTTTCTCATCTCTTCGGCTTCAGCTTTTGTGATAACATCTGACTCAATATGATCTAGGATAAGATTTTCTTTTTGTTTAAGAACTTCTATTAACTTTTCTTCTTGTTCAGCAGTCAAATAACGGTTTCCTGCTTTTACTTTAACGGAAATTACAGGTCCGCTTAACATTTGGCTGCTTCCGGCGGTTAATTTATCATTAAGCTCCTCGACTAATAGATCGAAGGAACACTTATCATCCAACAATAAAACGAGGCCGTCTTTTGTTCCTTTAATTGTTACGTTGTGCTGGAGTTTTTGTACCATTGCCATTGTTCACCTCAACGTACTAACATTCGACAGCTAGGTCTAAATTCCTCTTTGCAAAAGTTAGTTTTCTTTTAGAGTATCCTTTATTTGGTTCAACTGCTTTACAAACGGATAATAAATGAGTATCGCAAAGAAACCGTTTAAGATGAGGGTAGGCAACAATCTTTTATACAGAAATACATCTAACATCTGAGTACTGATTCCTATAAGACTGTTCAAACCGTATACAAAAAACTCTAATATGGAAACCCCTACTACGGACAGAAGTAAAGTCACGATCAAGTTTCCAAATAAATACCTTGAAAAGATTGATGTAATATAGGCAGTAGCTGCCATAGAGAACAAATAAACACCAATGATGTCTGTATAGAGAAGATCAGTGAGCAAACCAAAAGCAAGTCCGTACAAAAGCCCGTATGTGGTGTTTACATACATGGCAACAAATAAGATTAATACCATTGAAAAACGGGGGACCAGCTGCCAATCCATACTATTATCATGAGGCAAGAAAGCTTGTACTAATGAACTCTCACTAATAAAAGCTAGATAGATAAGAAAAGGAAGAAAGACTTTTTTCATCATTCTTCCTCCTTTTCTCTTAAACTTTCATCCACTGCAGGCATTTCTCGTTCAAGTACCATCACATGATCAATATCATAAAGATCTGCTGAAGGCTTTAAATAAGCAGTTTGTGTCAATCCCACTTCATCTGGTTCAATATCAATTACTTCTCCGATGAGCAGGTTAGGCGGAAAGACATCTCCTAGACCAGAGGTGATAACCTTTTGGCCTTTCTTAATCTTTGCATCTACCGGAATCTTCTTAAACACCAAAGCTTGTTTTTTTGCATCATAACCTTCGATCGTTCCAAAGATGTTCTTCTCACCTTGAACGATAGCAGAGAAACGATTCGTACGATCATTGTCACTGATCAACTGAACGGTTGACTGAAACAAGGAAACATTCGTGACTTTCCCAATAAATCCTTGTGGTGAAATGACTGCCATCTTCGGTTTGATACCATCTTTTTCCCCTTTGTTGATGTAGATAAATTGATTCCACTGATCAGGGGAGCGTCCGATCACAGTACCTTCTCTCACTTTAAAATCGGTAAGATCTTCTTCTTTGTCTAATTGCGCTTTAAGTGTTTCGTTTGTTTTTTTAACTTCCTCATACTGTACATAAAGTTTTGCGTACTCATCTAACCTAGCTTTTAACATTTGATTCTCTTTGTAGAGCTGCTTCATTTCAGCTAAATTCTCAAAGAAACCCGCTAGTGTATTAGCGGGTTTATAGAAAATCGTTTGTGTTAGTCCTGCAGAATCTTTTAAAAACTGTTCAGGTAAGGTTAGGCTTTCCCTTTTTTTCATCGAAAAACCAATCAGAGCTACTAGAATGATAATGCTGACTAGCAGAATGATAAGGCGTTTGTTCGAAAAAAATTGTGGCATGAAAATACACCTACTTACTTGGATTTAGATCTAGAAGTTATACCAGCCTTGGATTTAAAGAGGTGCAGGTTTTCAAGCGCACGGCCAGTTCCAACTGCTACACAATCCAACGCGTTCTCAGCCACAATAACAGGCATCTTCGTCTCTTCACTGATTACTTTATCCAAGTTTCGTAATAAAGCACCGCCACCAGTTAAAACAATACCACGATCCATAATGTCAGCAGCAAGTTCTGGTGGTGTTTTCTCAAGAGTTACTTTAACGGCATCCATAATGCTATTAACAGTATCACGCAACGCACTGGAAACTTCTTCCGCCGTAATCGTAATCGTTTTTGGAAGACCTGTCAACAAATCTCTACCACGGATATCCATATCTTCAATTCCATCCGGCGCACCAGCTGAACCGACTTCTAGCTTAAGAGTTTCAGCCGTTCTTTCACCGATCATAAGATTATAAGTCTTCTTAATATAAGCAATGATTGCATCGTCCATCTCATCACCAGCAATACGGATTGACTGGCTTGTAACGATACCACCTAAAGAGATGATCGCAACTTCAGTCGTTCCTCCACCGATATCAACGACCATGCTGCCTGTTGGTTCCCATACAGGAAGATCAGCACCGATTGCAGCTGCAAAAGGTTCTTCGATCGTGTAAGCTTCACGAGCTCCCGCTTGTTTAGTCGCATCTTCAACCGCACGCTTTTCCACTGCAGTAATTCCTGATGGTACACATACCATGACATAAGGTTTACGTGCAAAAACAGAACGGTTTTTTTGGGCTTGCTGAATAAAGTATTTCATCATTGTAGCTGTTGTTTCAAAATCAGCAATAACTCCATCTTTCATAGGTCGTACGGCAACGATATTACCAGGAGTACGTCCAATCATATTCTTAGCAGCATTACCTACCGCTTCAATTGAACCTGTGTCAGTACGCAAAGCAACAACGGAAGGTTCACGCACAACAACACCCTTGCCCTTCACGTAAACAAGTGTGTTTGCAGTTCCTAAATCAATTCCTAAATCTCTTGAAAATCCACCAAACATTTATGTAGACTCCTTTCATCAAGCAAAACTCATAAGTTTGATTATACGCTAAAAAAGAAACAAAAGACAATGTTAAACATATCCTTTTTCTTTTAAACTTACGTATCTTTGATCACCTATTATGATGTGATCCAACACTTCAATTCCTAACATTTTTCCGCATTCTACTAATCTTTTTGTCACTTCAATATCTTCCCTGCTCGGAGCAGGGTCACCGCTGGGATGATTATGAAAACAGATGATTGAAGCACTTGAGCGTTTGAAGCCTTCTTTAAATACTTCTCGCGGATGTACGATAGACGTATTTAGACTTCCGATAAAAACCGTTTTTTTATAAAGTACTTGATTTTTTGTATTTAAATATAAACAAACGAAGTGTTCTTGCTGTAAAAAACGCAGCTCATCCATCAGATACCTAGCACCATCTTCAGGTGAACGTATCGTGTACCTTTCCTCAAACTGAAGACGGCTGATCCGTTTTCCGATTTCTATGGCAGCCATCAGTTCCACTGCTTTTGCTGATCCTATACCGTTGATCTCTTTCAGTTCACCAATTGTTGCTTCTTTAAGATGCCTTAATCCTTCAAATTGCTGAATGATATGATGGGCAAGCTGGATAGCTGACATTTGCTTCGTACCCGTTCTTAAAAGAATAGCTAACAATTCATAGTTAGAGAGCGCTTCAGGACCATCATTTAAAAGTCTTTCTCGCGGCCGCTCCTGTAATGGGTAATCTTTTATCATAAGCGGCTTCGTTACCACTTACGTCCCCCCTATTATTCAGTCTTCGTGACTGACTCGGTGAATGAAAACCCGAAATCTTTTAGTGATCGAACCACCTTAGAGATCGGTAATCCTACAACATTGAAGTAATCGCCTTCGATTTTCTCAACTATTAGCGATCCTGAGCCTTGGATTCCATAACTGCCAGCTTTATCAAAAGGTTCACCAGTGTTTAAGTACCAATCAATTGTATTTTCATCTAAAGTGTAGAAAGTAACACTTGTCTTAACAGAGAAAATCACTTTTTTTGTTTGATCTATTAAACAGACCCCCGTGTAAACTTCATGTGTTTGACCTGAAAGCATCCTTAACATTTCGGCAGCTTCAATTCGATTCTTAGGTTTGCCAAGACGATTATTTTGATAAGATACGATTGTATCTGCACCTAAGATCACACACTCTGGTTTTTGAGTAAAAATGTCTGCAGCTTTCTGCTCAGCAAGTGATTCTACCAATCGACTTGGAGTAAGGGAATGATCCATTTTTTCTTCAAGTGTACTTGGATACGTTTCAAATGGAAGAAGCGTTAATGACAGAAGTTCATATCTTCGAGGTGAAGCAGAGGCTAATATGAGGCGTTTCATGTAATCACCTTTCATCTAATTCTTTGATGTATAGTTTCGTATAGATTTACAATAGCAAACTTGTAAAAATTAGACAAATCACGCCGAAAAACATACTTCTATTAGTTTTTCGGTTCTTTACTGCATTTTATGAGGGCAAATGATTAAATTCATTGACGAATTCCGACAAAATTCTTAAAAACCTATCGATCAAGATTTTGTTTTACGCTTTCACAATCAATCTTGTTGCAAACTAAAAAAGTATGACTCAACAATCGAGCCATACCCTAAATTCCTTTTGTTTCTTCATTTCTAAGAATGTAACTTTTCTTTTAATGCAAGTTGATCAGAGTGAGGGTTGCCGACTTCTATGGGACGAGCGGTCAATCCTAAAAGTAGAAGTGGCTCGTTAAGGCCTGACAAGCAAAAGTTGAATGGGCTATGAAGGAGCACTTTGCTCATCACAGACCGTATAACCTTTGTGCTCGAGGGGCTAGCCACTGCATCTAGACAGGTGAGTCCCTTAATGACGCAAAGCGGCAAGGCGCTCACCTGTCTCCTCACGGAAAGCGATCAACCCGGAGCGGAAATCAACTACTTTCAAAGAGCAATGAATAAGCAAACAGGCTTTTTATTTTAATTATTTTAATGTTGCAAGCAGCTTCGTATAAGACTGTAAGCTATCCATTACTTTTTGCTGAAAAGCCCAGTTCAGTTCTCCTTTTTTCGAATCCTTTAACGCCAGAAAGGCACCTTCGAGCTGCTTTTCAAAATCTGAAGCTGCTTTCGTTGTACTTTCACTCCACTTGCCCTTCTGCCCTTTTCCATACTCTTTCCACTTGTTAAAATCGTTCAGTGTCCGATCAAGACCTGATCCACTTATGTCTGGCATCTGAGAAAGGGTAAGCGTATTTTGAAGTAGAATCTGACCATTCGTAAAATAGGTTTCATCTAGCTTTGATGGTGTTTTTAATTGATCAAAAGAAAAAGAGAGCGATTTAAAAAGTGGCTTATCCATTTCTTTTTGATAAGCTTCATTAAATTTATCTAATTGATGCTTCTCATTTCCAATGCCTACGATAACAGAATACTTTTCTTCTTCAGCTTTAAAAACAACTGCTGAAAAACCTTTATCTTCTATGGTTTTAACAGCTCCTTCAGCTCGATCTTTTGATGAGAAGACACCCGCTTGAAGTGCTGAAAAATCTAATTTGATCGGCCTGATCGTTACGGATTTACCAGAGTCAGCTACTTTTTCTGTAGCAACTGTTGATGCTTCTGTCACTTTATCTCCAGCTTCCGTGATATCGGAAGAGAATACCGTTAAGACTAATACTCCTAAAATTGTTCCTGTAACGATAGCTCCTATAATCGCTGCAACAATTTGCTTAGGAAAGCCTTTCCCATTATTCGGAACAAGGAAGCTTGTCCTCTTGTTCAACACATGTCCGTTCTTTCTTTTAAAGAAGTTTTCACGTTTCTTAAGAGAAGTTGCCAGAATCGTATATCCGCCTCTGTTCACTTCCTCGATGGCAGCAGCAACCTCATTATGAGCGGGCTGCTCTTTAACAGATGTTTGATCTTCACTATAGTTCTTTTCTTTACCATTGATCAAGATGGATATCTCTTGTTTCATATCATCCGCTCCTCTCTATCATCTACTAAAACATATGCTATTTTTGTTTTAATAGAACAAGAAAAAGATAGGAACACAAAAAAAATCCAGGCGTGAAACTGCCCAGATTTTTATCCGATATAAGCGGCGACTTTATTTCTTCCTTGTTGTTTTGCACCTGTATACATGGCACGATCTGCGTTTCGTACTAATGTAAGTGCATCTTCTCCTTGATGAGGAGCGGTTGCAACCCCGATACTTGCAGTTATGTAGATCGTATGTCTGCATTGGTCGGTGAGGTCATTATGTATATCAAATCCTTGATCAGAAATTACAGAACGAAGCTGTTCAGCTAATTGGATACCCGCTCTATCTCCTGATTCAGGTAGCAAGATAATAAACTCCTCTCCACCATACCTGGCAACTGTTCCTCGATCACCAATAAATTCTTCTAGTCTTCTAGCTAAGAGGATCAATACTTCATTTCCACTTTGGTGACCGTATGTATCATTTACTTTTTTGAAGTGATCAATATCTAATAAGATGATTGAGAACTGCTTCCTAAAATACTCATAATTTTGGTACATTTCGGTAAGAATGCTCTCAAAATATCGATAATTATATAAACCTGTTAAAGGACATTGTTCACTTTTTAACTTTGTGGATTCGTAGTTTCTTGCATTATCGATCGCTACTGCCAAGTAGTTTGCTAAGATTTCAAGGATGATAAGGTGATGCTTCTGAAAAGCGTGTTTTTCTTTAGATGCAAAGGTAATGATACCTACGATTTTTTGATTTCTGATCATAGGCACCGAGAGTACAGACTGTGCTTTTCCTTGAAAGAAAACGTTCGATATCTTACGCCATGGCTTCAATTTGCTATAACGTATACTTTTTCCTGTCGACCATACTCTACCACTAATAGCTTCATGTTTTTTGATAGGTACTGTGGTGAGTATGCCTTCTTCACTTTCATATTGGCGTATGATCTTAAGATTTTCTCCCGCATCCGCATCATATATAAACGCAAAATCAACATTCATAAAACCGATCAGTCTTTCTATAAAAACATCCAATATGTGATTTACCTTTAAGTGTTCAGAAAGCTGCTGGCCGATCTCACTCGCTTTTTGAAGAGCATCGTTAATCTGTTGACTAACATGATAGAGATTAATAATGATAGATAATGAAAGAAATGGTAGGCCAACATAAAAGATTCCAGGACGCCCTAGCTGAGAGTATAGAACAAATAGCATGAGGCCAACAGGAATAGCTAGAACCTCCGAAACGAGGTCCCATACAGCATCACGCTCAAAAAAAGCAACATCTTCTTCGTATAGTACTTTTACGATAAAGTAAAGACCAACATGATTTAAAACCAACCCCGTTAAAACATATGCGACTACAGGAATCAAATTAATAGATTCATCAACTGCAAACGGTCCCACTTCACCTCCAAAGAGATGAAATACCGAGCTCTCGCAGATAATTAGCCATGTAAACATAAGGCTGTTCGCCATATATCTATAATACTCTTTTATGACATGAACCTTTAGAGAGATAAACATGGCTAAAACAGATAATAGCGTCATATATAACGCAACAGTCAGCCCATAGTAAAGAAATACGGCTAGGTTGATTCCAGACATGAAGGAGATGTTCGTATTCATCACTTTGATCGGGAAACAAGAAACAACGATCGCTAAAAAACTTATAATACCAAGGTCGATTACATTGATATCAGGCTGGTTACTCGTCATCTGAACAGCCGTCCAAATAGCGAGTGGGAAAAAGAAAATCCATGCCGCTATAAGAATTATACGTTTTTTTCTATTTACCATACGAGTCGCCACCACCTTGTCCCCCTTCCAAATAAGGAATGTTTAGAATACACAACTTTTTTACTAGGACAAATTCATTATCTTTTATTTTATCAAAAGTTCTAAAAATTACAATAAATGTTATTCCAAATTTGTAAATGTTTTTCTAATTTCTGAAATAAAGTAGAGCGATCCTGTAATGATGAGAATATCATCTTCCTCTAATTGGTCTTTTACATGTTGCAATGCCTCTTTCCAAGAAGAGATGCTATATGAATTTTCCAGAGGGCTTTCTGCCAATAATTGTTCCGCAGAGGCTGCTCTTGGAAAATCAAAGGATGTAAAACACGCTTCGTACACGACACTTACCAAGTCTTGCATCATCGTTGCATACGCCTTATCTTCCAAAGCCGCAAACAAAAGAAAGATTCGCTTAGATCCATAATGATTGATCAGTGTTTGTTTAAGTGCTGCAACACCTTGTTGGTTATGAGCCCCATCAATTATTATATCGGGTGAATGTGATACTTTTTCAAATCTTCCAGCCCAAATTGCTTCGCGAAGTCCATCCATTAACGTAGAGAGCGAAATATTAAACTTGCCAGACCTTGTTAAATGCTTAACAGCTGCCACTGCTAATCCAGCATTTTTAATTTGGTGCGTTCCCATCATAGAAATCTCAAGTTCTATACCTCTAAGAACTTCAGAATCTGTATAGAGAAATCTTTCACCACTATTTGTACTTTCTACGTGTACAACAGAAAAATCACGATCAAGGTAATGGTTCTCTGCATTCATTTCCTTCGCTTTACGATCAATCACTTCACGTGCTTCAGATTGATCTGCTGTTGTTATGACGGGTACACCACGCTTGATGATCCCAGCCTTTTGAAAAGCAATCTCTTTTAACGTTTCACCGAGTATGCCCATATGATCAAAGCCTATGTTTGTAATGAGGCTTAATATCGGTGTTATTACGTTAGTAGAATCGTAAAGACCCCCAAGCCCTGTTTCATATACAACAATATCAGGCTGTTTATCAGCGAAGTAAAGAAGTGAGATTACGGTGATCACTTCAAACTCGGTAGGACTTCCTAGATTGGTTAAAGAAACTTCTTCAACAAGAGGTTTCACGATTCTTGCATAATGAAGCAGTTCTTCGTCTGCAATAGGTACCCTGTTCAATGATACCCTCTCATTGAAAGAAATGAGATAAGGAGATGTGAACGTACCTACAGAATAACCCGCTTTATTCATGATGCTTCTTATATATTCTACAGTTGACCCCTTACCATTCGTGCCTGCAATATGTATACACGTTATCTTCTTTTCGGGGTTGCCTGTTCGTTCTAAAAGCCATTCCACTCGTTTCAGACCGGGTTTTATACCAAATTTCAATAAACTATGAATCCACTCTAGTGCTTCACTGTAAGAATTCAAGTTAATTCCGCCTTTCTAACCATAAAGAAGGCGAATCCCTGCTGAAATAAGGATTCGCCTCATATAGATGATGTGTTAGCTTTGAAGTTCTTTAATACGCGCTAATACGTTATCATATTTCTCTTGATAATCCGCTTCTTTTGCACGCTCTTCTTCTATAACCTTTTCAGGTGCTTTCTTCATAAAGCCTTCATTGCTTAATTTTTTCTGTACGCGCTCTACTTCTTTCGCGTATTTCTCAGCTTCTTTTTCAAGTCTCTTAATTTCTTCATCGATATTTAACAACCCTTCAAGTGGAAGGTACATTTCTAAACCTGTTAAAATCGTACTCATGCTCTTCTCAGGTGCTGAGATCTCATCTGAGATGATAAGTTCACCTGGATTACAGAAACGCACTAAATAATGACGATTTGATTCGAGTGCTGAAAGGATCTCTTTATTCTTTGGTTTGATCTGTAGTTCAACTGGCTTACTCGGAGCAACGTTCATTTCAGAACGGATGTTACGAACTGAACGGATCACTTCTGTAATCAGCGCAAATTCTTTTGCTGCTTCAGGGAAATGAAGATCTTCACGCTTTTCTGGCCAAGAAGCAATAGTGATCGATTCACCTTTATGAGGCAAGTGCTGCCAGATTTCTTCTGTAATGAATGGCATGAAAGGATGAAGCAATCTTAGCGTTTGGTCTAACACATGCGCTAGAACAGAACGAGTCGTTTTCTTCGCTTCTTCATCTTCCCCATAGAGTGGAAGTTTCGCCATTTCGATATACCAGTCACAAAGATCATCCCAGATAAAGTTATAAAGCAGGCGTCCCACTTCTCCAAATTCGTATGCATCGATCAAACGTGTGATATCTTCTGCCGTTTCATTCAATCGCGTTAAAATCCATTGATCAGCTAATGATTTCTTTCCACTTAGATCAATCTCATCGTATTGCATACCATCCATATTCATCAATGCAAAACGAGATGCGTTCCAGATCTTGTTAGCAAAGTTCCAAGTAGACTCTACTTTTTCCCAATAAAAACGAAGGTCGTTTCCTGGTGAACTTCCTGTTGATAAGAAGAAACGCAAAGCATCAGCGCCATACTTCTCGATCACATCCATCGGGTCAACACCGTTCCCGAGTGATTTACTCATCTTTCTTCCTTCGGAGTCACGTACGAGCCCGTGAATCAGCACATCGTTAAACGGCTTTTGTTCCGTAAATTCGATCGATTGGAAGACCATTCTTGAAACCCAGAACGTAATGATATCGTAACCTGTTACGAGTACATTTCCTGGGAAGTAACGCTTGTAATCAGCAGCTTCTTCGTCAGGCCATCCCATCGTTGAGAACGGCCAAAGAGCAGATGAGAACCACGTGTCAAGAACATCTGTATCCTGCTCCCAATTTTCGGGATCTTTCGGCTCCGTTTTACCAACGTAGATCTCTCCCGTTTCTTTATGGAACCATGCTGGGATTCTGTGACCCCACCAAAGTTGACGCGAGATACACCAATCACGAATGTTTTCTATCCAACGCATATACGTATTCTCGAAGCGATCAGGAACAAAGTTTATTTTATCTTCACCTTTTTGAAGCTTGATCGCTTCGTCTGCTAAAGGCTGCATCTTAACAAACCATTGTGTTGAAAGATATGGTTCAACAACCGCTCCACTTCGTTCAGAGTGTCCAACAGAATGAATATGCTCTTCAATCTTGAACAAAATACCTTGCTCTTGAAGATCTTTAACGATCTGCTTTCGACACTCAAATCGGTCGAGTCCTTGGTAAGCACCAGCATTGTCATTCATCTGACCGCCTTCATCCATTACAAGAATACGCTCAAGGTTGTGTCTGTTTCCGATCTCAAAGTCATTTGGATCATGAGCAGGTGTGATTTTTACAGCTCCTGAACCAAATTCCATATCAACATAATCATCTCCAACAATTTCGATCTCACGTCCAACGATTGGGAGGATAGCTTTTTTGCCGATTAGGTGTTGATAACGTTCATCTTTCGGATGAACAGCGATTGCTGTATCACCAAGCATCGTCTCAGGGCGAGTAGTTGCTACTTCGATATGTCCAGATCCATCAGCTAGTGGATACTTCATATGATAGAACGCACCTTGAACATCTTGGTGGATAACTTCAATATCAGAAAGAGCTGTTTTCGTCTTTGGATCCCAGTTAATGATATATTCACCACGGTAGATCAAGCCTTTTTCATAAAGGGTAACAAAAACTTCTTTAACTGCATCAGACAATCCCTCATCTAATGTAAAGCGTTCACGGGAATAATCTAGGCCGAGCCCTAATTTTGCCCATTGATTACGAATAAACTCTGCATACTCTTCTTTCCATTCCCACGACTTCTCTAAAAACTTTTCACGGCCTAAATCGTATCGAGAAATCCCCTCTTCACGAAGCTTTCCTTCTACTTTTGCTTGGGTTGCAATACCAGCATGATCCATCCCAGGCAGCCATAGAACATCGTATCCTTGCATACGTTTTGTACGTGTTAAGATGTCTTGAAGCGTTGTGTCCCATGCATGCCCGAGGTGTAGTTTCCCTGTAACGTTAGGAGGTGGGATTACGATCGTATACGGCTGTTTACCCTCTTCGCTCTTTGCTTCAAAAAATTTACCTTTCAACCAAAAATCATAACGATTTTCTTCTGTAGCCTTCGGATCATATTTCGTTGGCATCGTCAGTTCTTTCTGTTCGTTCGTCATTCTATTCTCCTCCTTTATTTCTATACGCTCTTTTCTAAAGGTTGTTGCTTTTAACTCCTTGCTACTTTTGACAGTTGATTGGAGTGGAAGGTGCGAGACTCCTACGGGACAGGCGGGCAGGTGAGACACTTATACGTGAAACGTACGAATGTGGCTCAGCGCCTGCCCCGTGGAAAGTGAGCAGCCTGGAACGGAAATCAACACTTCCTAAAGCAACTAAGTTTACGAAAACAGCCTTTTTAAAAAACAAAAAAGCCCTTTCGTCAAAAAGGACGAAAGGACTCCGCGGTACCACCTTTATTTACGGCAAGTCTAAATAAACTTGCTGTACACTCATGAATAACGGATGGACCGTCTTCTCCTAATTCGAGTTTCAGAGAAGATGCTCAAGGGCGACTTCCAACTAACATTCCTTAAGGATTCTTTCAGCAGATGAATCCTCTCTCTAAAAGGTGTTATGTTGTACTATTCCCTGTCTACGCGACAATATAGAATCTGAATATATTTTATACAACTTATCTGTTTTTAGTCAATAGTATTACCGTAACTTATAAAAGTTATTCTATGCCTTTGATCGCCCTTTAGTGAAAGCCTGTCTTTCACATTAATTATATTGTTGCATAAATTATAAAAAAATGGGCGAATGGAGGGCTTCTTTTGTCTAGAAAGTATTTTCGAAAAACACGTTTTCCTGGGTGGTTTGTCACACTCAAACAAACAATCGGACAATTGACTGCGCCACTTATTGTCTTTCAGCTTTTAAGGACGATACTATTTCCATCTGCTGTTGATTTTATCATCCTTTTAACCTTAGTGATCCTCCATGTGTGTTTCGCTTATGATGTTCTTTAACATGTATTTTTACAAAGTTTTTTCTCAAATGCTGTTTTCGTATAAATTATTGTAACCTGAAAGTGGTTAATTTCCGCTTCAGGTTGCACGCTTTCCATGGGGCGTGCGGTGAGCCTCCTGCCGCGCTTTTTTGCCTTCATGTCCATTTAACTTTTGACCTCGAGGGGCTAGCCACTGCAAATAGATAGGTGAGATACTTAAAAGTAACACGTACGAATGTGGCTCACCGCGAGCAGCCTGGAACAGAAATCAAAAACTTTCAGGAAGCAGCATAGGTTGCCAAAACAAAAAAAGATCACATATAGTCGTTATATGTGATCTCCTTCATCATTTATGTGAATTTTTGTTGGAATAGAATCTGTTTGCTCTAAAGGTGCAGGTGGGGGAGCCATCATAATCGCATCACAAAAATCCCGGATTTTTTTCATGGCTCTTATTCTGCTCTCAAGCCTATGCACCATTTCAATTTGAGAATAATCGTTCCGTTTCATGCAATAAAGATCCACTGCATTAAAAACAGGTTCAGGATAAGATAAATAACTAATTAATAATCCTCTTTCTTCGTTTAGCAAGGGTACGTGTTTTTCATAAAGGTCTAATAATGATTTTCCTTCTTCTGCAGACCATTCCTTTTGATGAGCTGCTCTTCTAAAATAAACGGCTAAGTCTCTGATCGGTGTATCCAGAACGGCCTTTTCAAAATTGAATAGATGGCCTTCACCTGTTGGGTTAAAGATCAAGTGATTCCTTGAAACCTTACCGTGACAAAGGACGCTCCGGTAGCGTTTTTCTCTTTGACACGTTTCATACCATTCTTTCAATCTTCTTTTCGCTTCTTCTGTCATTCTCATGATCTGATGAAAGTGACTAAGGTAAGTTAGTTCAAAGGGAGACATATACGTTTTCTGTTCTGCTTCTTCCGTAAATCTCTCCATCTCATATTGCCGATTTTCCCATCTGTTCATGAGATACTGATACGAATGTTCTACCACTTCATTTGAAAAGTCTTGCTCCTTCAGTGTTAACGCATGAATCTTTCCTAAGTGATCGATAAGAACTTCATCTTTCGCTCTCTCATTTCTTTCATCAGATGCAAACCATGGCATTAAATAATACGTTCTTGATCCTAATTGAACCGTATAATCACCAAACTTTGTAGGATACAGAGGAACGACCTGATGAAAACCTATCTCAGAAAGACGTTGGATCACATGCGTAAACCAGCTTCTTTCATCCTCTGACATCTCTGCTTCTTTCAGTGCAAATGTACCCCTTTTCGTTATGACCTTCTTAACTCTCCCATGCTGCTCTAACTTCTCGGGAAATAGATCATAATGAAAAAGGACGGGCCCGTAATTTAATGTATCTTTTTCCGTTGTCATAGGGCCACCTTCCTTCTTTTTTCATCAAACCATTCGGTTACTGTTTTGACCAATGTTCGATTTTTTTCCCAGCAATCTTCATATCTTTTCAGGCCATCTATCATTCTTTCTAAGGAGCTGTTATCTAATTGATCTAAGCAATCATACAGTTCCCAAGGCATAACGACCTCAGCTAAAAGTAACAACCCTTGCTCTTGTTCCAAAGAAAAATGCTTATTCACCTCCGTTAACAGCCGTTTTAAAGAAGAAGGTGAGGTTTGTTCCAGCCACTCTACCATAAACTTACGAAGTGGCAGATACCCCTTTACTGGTAAAGATTCACCACCTTGATAAAATAAGAAGTGAAAGATTTTCTTCCCATTTTTTACGCTTAGCTCTTTATCAAGAACAGGTAATGCATGATTTCTCATTCTATTTTTTATAGCACGAGAAAATTCCAATCTTTGCTTACTCTCTTTTATACTCGTAACCATACATTGAAAGTTAGCTTCTAAATACTTTTGAGTAAGCGTCATACAATGATTCAAATCAAAGACAGGAGGTTCGATTTGTTTCAAGAACACCTCTTGATTTTTCACAGACACTGCCGCATTTAGTAATGTGGCGATGAACTGTCCCCAACGTTCAACATCTTCACATCCATACAATGTTTCTGTATGATCATGAACAGTGAGCCACCTGTTTCCATATTTTATGGCAGGTTCACCCGATTTAGTACGAATCATACGATCTGGCACAGCGCCTGAGCCCTTAGAGGACTCATCGCGCCATCTTATGTGCCATCTCATACTCTCGCTCTCACTCCAATAACGGATACGCTTCTCTCCGTAATCAGTCATGATGATATGAGGTTTCTCTTTCCATCGCATCCCATAAAGTTCATATTCCTTTTCTAAGGTGTTGATCAGCTCCATAATAGCACCTCGACTTAACGTGAACTTACTGGGATATATATGATCTGTCCTTCGGTTACTTCACCTTGCTGCAGTTGGTTCATACGCATGAGAGTGTTCAATGAAATATCATATCTCTCACAAATGTGTTCTAGTGAATCTCCACGCTGAAGAATGTACATTTTCATTTTAGAAAAACGATCTTCTTTAGCAGATAGCATCTTTGTTAAATAAAGAGCGTTCTCGTCTCTAGGCTCTTCACGTTCTTTATGCATTTCCATCGACTCTGCTTCTGCCTCATATTCATCGTAACTCGTATCGTAGGATTCATAAGCTGCTTCCTGTTCTTCTGCTCCGTTGTAACTTGCATTCTCGTATTCTTGTTCAGCTTCATAAGATTGTTCACCATACTCATATGAAGGACGCTGTGAAGCATTCTGCTGATATTGATAATTTCCGTATTGATTGGATTGCTGTTGATAAGCATCATACTGTTGATACGTTTCTTGCTGCTGGTAAGCATCATGTTGTTGATTTGTTACTTGTTGCTGGTAAGCATCTTCCTGCTGCTGATACCCACCTTGATTTTGGTACGAAGCTGGTTGCTGATATTCTTCCTGCTGCTGATATGGGTTGTATGAATAAGGTCTGTTCGCATCTTGTTGGTAAGTTTGCTCATATTGAGGATGGTTTGTTTGGGTGCTAGCTTCATCTTCTTGATATGAAGCATCATAGCTCTCATAATCACCTTCTACGTGATCATAGGCATCTGAGTTATTATTTTCTTCCATCTCCTCTACCTCTCCATAAAGCTGTGAATTCTCTTCATCAGAATCCGCCAGTTCATCCATAGATGCAGCATCATTGTTTCTTGTATCGTTCATCGAGAACGCAATAGCTTTTAACGAATCGAATGTAGCTTCCATCGTCCGATCATCTTGTGCTTCAAAATGCGGTTTAAATTCAAACGGTGTTGTCTTTTCAGCACGAACGTCCGCTTCGTTCTCATCAAACCTTGCTGCAAACTCATTAAGGTGTGAAGATTGTGAAGGTACGCCGCCACTTTGACGTGCTTCAAACTGAAAAGGAGTAAAAATATCTTGTTTTTCTTCTTTTTGTACAGACCTTTCTTCTGCGGCACTCGTTCTAACCGCTTCTTTCGGAAGATCGTATGATTGACTTTCCTGACGCTGTTTCTCATCTTTAATCCCGTAAATACAGATCGATGCCGAAAGTTCAAAGCATGTAGAATTCGGAAGTTCATATTCAAACGATTCGACTTCCACTTTTACCTCATTAGAATCCTCTACACGATAAGATGGGATGGTAATATCGACTGGAAAACGATGCACAAGATCTGTCATCCCATCTTCTGCAACGTTCAGTTGTGTAAGAGAGCGGTAAGACATACTCTCAGAGAGCGTATTATGATCTGATACTCCCTCAGTCTGTTCTTGTTTTTCTGACCGGTATCTGCCATTTAAAATCAGGGCTCCCTTGATATAAACCTGTCCGGCTTCCTCTGTAATACGAATCTCAGGATCTAGTGACATCGACAAAACTTCAGCTACTTCCTGTCCCTTCTTTAGCCAAACAGACTCCTCAATGGAGAAACGCAGCTTCGATTGACTCATGCCCTTCTCCTCCTTTCAGGTTGCATATAGTTATACAATATAGGTGTATGAGGGAACAGGACGAAATATGATTTTTATTAGGTAACAGCTTTCTTAAAAAACAAAAATAGCGTCCGCTGAAGTTAGCGGACGCTACAAAAAATGACTATTTTAATTGTGAAAAAGCCTTTCTGAACGCTGCAACTGTTTTATCAATATCTTCTTCTGTATGAGCAGTAGATAAGAATAATCCTTCAAATTGTGAAGGAGGCAGCGAGATACCTTCTTGTAGCATCGTTTTGAAGCAAGCGTTAAAGTGATCCAAGTTGGATTGCTTAGCAGTGTCGTAGTTAATCACATCTTGATTCGTGAAGAAAAAGCCGATCATGCTGCCTGCACGGTTGATCGTATGTGCCACACCATATTGTTCAGCGGCTTCAGAAATTCCAGAAGCTAGTCGATCTCCTAGTTTTTGAAAATATGTGTAACTTTCTTTTGTAAGTTGCGAAAGGGTAGCATACCCGGCAGCCATCGCAAGAGGATTTCCTGATAACGTTCCTGCTTGATAGATCGGTCCGCTCGGCGCGATTTGTTCCATGATCTCTCGTTTTCCACCATAAGCTCCAACAGGTAGACCCCCACCAATTACTTTACCTAGACATGTTAGGTCTGGTGTTACTCCAAAATAACCTTGTGCACATTCATAATCCACTCGGAAGCCTGTCATTACTTCGTCAAAGATTAATAAAGAGCCGTGTTGTTCAGTTATTTTACGAATACCTTCTAAAAATCCTTTTTGTGGAGGGACTACACCCATGTTACCTGCGACTGGTTCTACAATCACACAAGCAATATCTTCTCCAAATTGATTAAATGCGACTTGCAAACTCTCAAGGTCATTGTATGGAACAGTGATCGTGTTCTGTGCGATACCTTCTGGAACCCCAGGAGAATCTGGCAGTCCAAGTGTTGCTACACCAGAGCCTGCTTTGATCAATAAGGAGTCACCGTGTCCGTGGTAGCAGCCTTCAAATTTAACGATCTTACTTCGTCCTGTGTATCCTCGCGCTAAACGAAGTGCACTCATCGTAGCTTCTGTACCTGAGTTAACCATACGTACAACTTCGATCGATGGAACACGATCGATTACAAGCTTTGCAAGCTTCGTTTCCATTTCATTCGGAGCACCAAAACTTGTTCCGAGCTCAGCAGTTTGCTTAAGTGCCTCCACTACTTGATCGTCAGCATGTCCAAGAATTAAGGGTCCCCATGACAATACATAATCGATATATTCGTTACCATCGATATCATAAATCTTTGACCCTTTTCCGCGTTCCATAAATACAGGATCCATTTTTACAGATTTAAATGCACGTACAGGACTGTTAACGCCTCCAGGCATAACTTCTTTCGCTTCTTGAAAAGCAGCTATCGATTTTTCAAAGCTTCTCATACCAACACCTCTTTCCTTATTTTTCATTCAGCCATCTTGCAGCATCTTTGGCAAAATACGTAATAATTAAGTCTGCTCCTGCTCGTTTCATAGAGATCAGTTTCTCAAGTACGATGCTTTTCTCATCTACCCATCCGTTCATAGCAGCTGCTTTAATCATGGAATATTCTCCACTCACGTTGTAAGCCACTAGTGGAAGAGGGTACATGTCTTTTAACTCTCTTAGAATATCTAGGTAAGAAAGAGCTGGTTTTACCATTAAGAAGTCAGCGCCTTCAGCGACGTCTGATTCTGCCTCTCTGAGAGCTTCAAGTCGGTTCGCCGGATCCATCTGATACGTTTTTCTATCACCGAATTGTGGTGTGCTATGAGCTGCATCACGGAACGGACCATAAAAGGATGATGCATATTTAACTGCGTAAGACATGATCGGAACATCATAGAAACCTGCTTCATCAAGCCCTTGTCTGATCGCAGCAACAAAACCATCCATCATGTTTGAAGGTGCGATGATATCTGCTCCAGCTTTCGCCTGTGAGACAGCTGTTTTTGCAAGAAGCGTCAAGGTTTCATCATTCAATACTTCACCATTTTCAATCACACCGCAGTGTCCATGATCTGTAAATTGGCATAAACATGTGTCTGCTATCACAGTAAGTGATGGGGCAACTTCTTTAATTTGTGAGATTGCATTCTGTACAATTCCATTATGATCATAAGCTGAGCTTCCGCATTCGTCTTTTTCTGCAGGTACTCCAAAAACGATAATAGACTGAATACCAAGACTTTCAATTTCTTTTACCTCTTCTTGAAGAAGGTCCAATGATAGATGATACACACCTGGCATGGAAGGTACTTCTTTTTTGACGTTCTCTCCTTCAACAAAGAACAATGGATAGATAAAGTCAGAGACATGAAGATGCGTTTCACGCACTAGTGAACGCATGGATGCTGATTTTCTTAAACGGCGATGACGCTGAAAATTCATATTAACTTCCTCCTTGAAAATAAGAGATGGCACAGTTCACCATATCTTCTGCGGTAAATTGTTTAGGCATTAATACATGATGAAACCCGTATTTTTCTGCAGCACTTTTCGTTGTCGGCCCAACACAGATCACAGGCTTCTTATAGACTTCCTCTGTGTTTAACCCTTTACTTAAGAAGGTTACGGCAGAAGGGCTCATAAAAAACAGGCAATCAGCTTGATACACGAGCGACCAATCTAAATGGTCTTCTGATTCAGTTTTGTAAACAACTAATTCTTCAACAAATGCTGTTTCTTTCAACTCTTCTTTAATAAAAGATGGAGCTAGATTTCCTTTTGGAAATAGAACTCTTTCATGAGCTAAGACGTGGTTTTTTAACGTCTTCACTAGGCTTTCTGCATGATAATGTTCAGGCACAAGAATAGTCGTGATTCCTCTATCTCTTAATGATTCAGCTGTTTTTTCACCAACTGCTGCAAACTTAACACTATTTAGTGAAACGTTATAATCATGAATCAATTGAAAAAAGTAGTCTACTCCATTTTTGCTCGTAAAAACAATCCATTGAAAAGACGACAGATTTTTCAACGTAGACTGTGAATCATCGTTTCTTACACCATTAATAGATACAATAGGAAAAGAAAGAGGGACGCCAGCGTTCTCTTGAATAAGTGAGATCAATGGCTCTGCCTGCTCTTTCGGCCGTGTAACAAGTATTCGCTTACCTGCTAATGGTCCTATAGAAGTATTCATTACGTATTTAAATCCTTTTTCACTGCATCTAGTATTGTTTTCGCACCTAATATCTTTAATTCTTCGGCTAACTCTACACCCACACGGTGCGGGTCCTTGCCTGATTTCATTTCTTTTAATACCGTTTTTCCTTCAGGATCTGCAACAAGACCCGTTAAAGAAACTTCTTGGTTCTCATCCATCGTAGCAAATGCCGCGATTGGAACTTGGCAGCCGCCTTCTAACGTGTTCAGGAAAGAGCGTTCTGCTAAAACTGTGTCAAACGTATAAGCATCGTTCAGTGTAGCTAATAATTCTTTTACTTCAAGATCTTCACTTCTGCACTCAATAGCTAATGAACCTTGTCCTACAGCAGGGAGACACAGGTCAATGTCCAAGTATTCGGTTACAACATCTGTAGACCAACCCATTCTTTCAAGTCCTGCAGCTGCTAGTATGATCGCATCGAACTCACCGGACTTTAATTTGTTAAGACGAGTATCGATATTACCTCGAATAGATTTAATCGTTAGATCTGGACGTCTGTTTAAAACCTGTGCAGCTCTTCTTAGTGAGCTTGTCCCAACAATTGCACCTGCAGGGAGCTCTCTTAACGACGAATACTTTTCAGATATTAGAGCATCTCTCGGATCAACACGTTTAGGAGTACAGCCGATCTCGAGCCCCTCAGGAAGTTCAGAAGGCATATCTTTCATGCTGTGAACGGCAATATCAATCTCTTTATCTAACATCGCTTGTTCGATTTCTTTGACGAATAAACCTTTTCCGCCTACTTTTGAGAGCGTAACATCAAGAATGATATCACCTTTTGTTACGATCTCTTTTACTTCAAACTCAAAAGGCATTCCTGATTTTTTTAATTGATCGATCACCCAATTTGTTTGTGTGATCGCTAATTTACTTCTTCTTGAACCTACTATAATTTTTCTCATGATATGAATCTCCTATTCTTTACTTATACCAAAGGTGAAATTCAGTAAACGTTGACGCTAAAAAGTAGTTGATCAAAACGACTAGGAAGGCAGCAGCGTTCCAAAGCGCTAACGTTTTACCTTGCACACCTCTTCCAACCTTTTGATAGAGGTAAGTACTGTAAACCAAAAGGACAATAAATGACGAGATGACTTTGGCATCAAGAAGTGTAAAGTCACTTATTTTCCAGAATGCCCATACGACTCCCAATATTAGACTAAGCAAGAGCAGCGGCACTCCGATCGTATTCAATCGAAAAGAAAGTTTCTCTAAGTATGATAGACTCCCAAAACGCTGCAGCCTTTTGCTCCATTTCTTTCGCTTCAACATGCCATGCTGTAGCAGGTACATGAACGAGAATATGAAGGAGAGTGAGAATGCTCCATAAGAGATAAAAGCCATCGTTATATGAATGATTAATAATTCTGAGATCAGCTGTTTCTCAATCACTGCACTAGCTTGTCCTGTTGGAGCAAACAAGTGGATCGAGACGAGCAAGAAACCAAGAATGTTCGTAAAAAACACGAGAAAATCAACACGGAAAAACCTGCTCATGACAACTGAGAACGTCACGAGGATCCATGCATAAAAAAACAGGCCTTCCGAGGGTGTTAATATTGGAAACCGTTGATCTTTCAGCATCCTTAACACAAAAAAGACCGTTTGAAGTACCCAGACAATAGAAAGCAACCAGAAAGCAAATCGATTTGCTTTCCGGTTGTTTTGAAGAAAATCTATAAAATAGCCTATGATGCTAAGTGCATATAGAACGATTGTAAGATCATATATCCAATTCATTTTTGCTCACACTCCATGAGCTCGAGGGAAACGAGAGCTTAAGTTCTTACTACAGCCGAAGGAACCACTTCATCTGTTAGTGAAGACTTCTCTTCGACGTTTGCAGCAAATGCTGTTTCCAACTGCTTCTGTTTATCCAAATAATCTTCGAGTCCGAAAATTTCGGTAAATAATTGCAACTGTTCTTCAGCTCCTGGTTCACCAGCCATCTCTTTGGCTCGAGTCACAGGATCACGAAGCAATTGATTCACGATACTCTTCGTATGTTTGCTTAAAATTTTTCTTTCCCGATCCGTAAGATCCGGCAGCTTGCGCTCGATGCTTTGCATGGTTTCAGCTTGAATGTTTAATGCCTTTTCGCGTAATGCAGAAATTAACGGTACTACACCCAGCATTGAAATCCAAGATTGGAAAGCTACAATTTCAGCTTCGATCATAATCTCAATCTTTTCCGCTTCTTTCATTCGTTCAGCAAGATTAGACTCTACGATCCCTTCTAAGTCATCGATATCATAAAGAAAAACACTGTCTAAATCATGAAGCTCAGGATCTAGGTCACGAGGTACTGCAATATCTACCATGAACAATGGAAGACCTTTACGTTTTTTAATAGCAGGTGCGGCCATTTTCTTTGTAATGACAAATTCACTAGCACCCGTGGAAGAAATCACGATATCTGCCTTAATGAGCAAACTTTCAAGATCTTCAAAAGGATATGCTTTACCATGAAACTTTTTAGCTACCTCTTGTGCCTTTTCAAAAGTTCGGTTAATAACAAGTACTTCATTTCCTCCACTCGCATGCAGATGTTTCGCTGTAAGCTCACCCATCTTACCTGCACCAACGATTAAGATGGTTTTATTTTGCAAACCACCAAAGATTTTTTTAGCGAGTTCGACAGCTGCATAGCTAACCGATACCGCATTTTCACCGATATCCGTCTCTGAATGACATCTCTTCGCAAATGTGATCGCTTGTTTCATGAGTTTATTAAATATGGTCCCTGTTGCATCAAGTTTTTGTGATTCTAAGAACCCATCCCTTACTTGACCAAGGATTTGTGTTTCACCGATCACCATAGAATCCAAGCCAGCAGCTACACGAAAAAGATGCTCGACAGCTGCTTCCCCGTCTCTGATGCTCAAGAATGGTGAAAGTTCTTCTTTATCAATTGAAAACCAGTCCGCCAAAAAAGATTTGATGTAGTATCTTCCGGTATGAAGCTGATCGGCAACAGCATAGATCTCAGTACGGTTGCACGTTGAAACGATTACACATTCAAGTATACTTTTTTGTTTTCGGAGTGTAGAGATCGCATCCGTTAATTCAGCGGGCTGAAAAGAAACTTTTTCCCGAATTTCTACGGGTGCCGTTTTGTAATTAAGTCCAACCACTAGAATATGCATGCGCTCACCTCCCTTAATTATGTATGTTCTTTACTAATTATAACATGTCCCAAAATACGGAATATCCAATAATGTGAACAGAATTTAAACGTTTATGCTATGATGTATTTATTATCTTTTTGGTGCGTGTATAGCAGTTTTAGGATAACCATAATTACTAAAACTTAGCACCAATATTAAAAATAACAAAAATCGACCAATTTAGCAAAGGTTTACGTTTAAGATGGAGGCATTATGAAACAAAGAAACACATTCAGCGGCATCATTTTACTCGGAATTGGATTATTCTATTTTGCTAATAGAATGAACATTGAACTGCTACAACCGTATCTCACATGGCCAAGTATACTAATCATCATTGGGGTAGCTCTTCTTTTCCAATCTGGATCCGGAAAAGATTCTTCAAGTATGTTCTCAGGTGTATTCTTGACTGGGCTAGGCGTACATTTTCATGCTGCTACAAAAGTTGCGACATGGCCTGAACCACTTCCTGTTATCGTTTTACTAGCAGGTGTATCATTTCTGATTCAGTATCGAAAAACAAAAGAAGGGCTTATCCCCGGGTTATTGTTATCGCTTTTAGCCCTATGGTTGCTCTTCTTTAAGAGTAATACCCCTTCTGTAGAAAATATATTTGTTAAAGCTGAAGATTTTTGGCCGATTATTTTAATGGTCATCGGGGCTTATCTTATGTTCTTTAAAAAGAAATAGAAACACAAAACCCTCTATGTTTTTAAAAACATAGAGGGTTTTTAGTTCAGGCTGTTTTCACATAAGCAGAAGTACCCTATAGTAGTTGATTTTCGCTCCAGGTTGCACGCTTTCCATGGGGCGAACGGTGAGCCTCCTGTCTAGTTGCAGTGACTAGCCCCTCTAGGTCAAAAGGTAAACAGTCAAGAAGGCAAAGTGCGCCTTCCAAGCCCATTTCCCTTTTGCTTGTCGGGGCTGAACGAGTCACTTCCACTTTTCGGACTGCCGCTTCGCGCCCTTAGGAGTCTCCACCTGACCGCTCGTCCCATAGGAGTCGGCAACCTTCCCCTTCAATCAACTTGCAAAGTAGAGAAAAAGAAAACCTCTAAAGCATCTAAACATGAAACCTTTTAGTATTGAGGCCTTTTGCTGAAAACTTTTATAAGAGTCATTATTTAGATAGATAAGAATTCAGTACGCCCCACGCTTCATCTTTTCCTTGTCCGGTTTCAGATGAGAAGAGTACGATCTTATCGCTCTTGTCCATGTTTAATGTTTCCTTGACTACTTTTTTATGCTTATCCCATTTTCCTTTTGGGATCTTGTCACTTTTCGTAGCGACCACAATAACAGGAAGCTCATGATATTTTAACCAATCGTACATTAAAACATCATCTTTTGATGGAGCATGTCTAAGGTCAACAAGTTGAACAACTGCTTTTAACTGATCGCGTTCAACGAGATACTGCTCAATCATCTTGCCCCAAGCTTCTCTTTCTGTTTTTGACACTTTAGCAAAACCATAGCCAGGTACATCTACAAAATAAAAACTTTCATTTAGGATATAAAAGTTTAACGTCTGAGTTTTCCCAGGTTTTGAAGACGTACGTGCTAAATTTTTTCTGTGAATCATCTTATTAATAAAAGAAGATTTCCCTACATTCGAGCGTCCTGCCAAAGCAATCTCCGGAAGATTGCCTTCCGGATATTGTTTTGGTCCGACTGCCGATATTACGATTTCCGCTGTATTTACTTTCACTTTCTATCACCTGCTAATGCAACTTTTAATACCTCATCTAAATGAGATACGGTTATAAAAGATAATCCCTCTTTAACCGATTGTGGAATATCTTCAATGTCTTTCTCGTTTTCTTTCGGAAGGATGATGGTTTTGATTCCTGCTCGATGCGCACTTAATGATTTTTCTTTCAAACCACCAATTGGCAACACACGTCCTCTGAGCGTAATCTCCCCGGTCATCCCCACATCTTTTCTAACTGGCTTTTTCGTTAGTGCTGATACTAATGCTGTAGCAATGGTTATTCCTGCCGAAGGACCATCCTTTGGTGTTGCTCCTTCAGGAACATGTATATGAATATCTGTTTTTTCATAGAAATCATGGTCGATTCCCAGCTCTTCCACTTTCGTGCGAACGTAGCTTAACGCAGCTTGAGCAGATTCTTTCATAACATCACCTAACTTACCCGTTAAGATCAGTTTGCCCTTACCAGGTGATAGTGCTACCTCGATGGAGAGAGTATCTCCGCCTGCTGTCGTATAAGCTAATCCCGTCGCAGCACCAATTTGGTCTTCAAGTTCTGCTTGACCATAGCGGAAACGGGGCTTACCAAGATAATCTTCAAGGTTTTTAGCAGAAAGTACAACCTTTTTCTTTTCAGATGATACAATTTGCTTCGCTGCTTTTCTGCATAATCCTGCAATTTGCCGCTCAAGATTACGCACACCCGCTTCACGTGTATAATTACGAACCAGCTTTAGAATAGAATCATCCTTGAACTGTATCTGGCTTTTCTTTAATCCATGTTCTTTCAACTGTTTTGGAATCAAGTGATTTTTAGAAATATGCAGCTTTTCAACCTCTGTATAACCAGCGATCGAAATAACTTCCATTCTATCTAATAACGGACCTGGAATTGTTGAAAGCGAGTTTGCTGTCGTAACGAACATGACTTTAGATAGATCGTACGGCTCTTCGATATAATGATCGCTGAAGGTACTATTCTGTTCAGGATCCAGCACTTCGAGCATCGCAGAGGAAGGATCTCCTCTAAAATCACTCGACATCTTATCGATCTCATCAAGCAAGAACACAGGATTTATCGTTCCCGCTTTCTTCATACCTTGAATCAATCGGCCTGGCATCGCACCAACATATGTTCTTCGATGCCCTCTAATCTCAGCTTCGTCTCGCACACCGCCAAGAGAAATTCTCACAAAATTTCTGCCGATTGCACGTGCGATCGACCTTGCTAACGATGTCTTACCAACCCCTGGAGGTCCTACTAAACAAAGGATCGGCCCTTTTAGTGAATTTGTCAGCTTCTGAACAGCAAGATATTCTAAGACTCTATCCTTCACTTTTTCAAGACCATAATGATCTTCATTAAGAACTGTTTCCGCATGTGGAATATCCAGATTATCAATCGTTTCTTGTTTCCAAGGTAGATTAACAAGCCACTCGATATATGTTCTGATAACAGAGCTCTCAGCTGAAGAATTAGGCATCTTTTCATAGCGGTCAAGTTCTTTTTTTGCAAGTTCCATGACCGTCTCAGGCATATCAGAAGATTCAATACGTTCTTTGAGCGTACTCACTTCACCAACTTTGCCTTCTTTATCACCTAGCTCTTTTTGGATCGCTTTCATCTGTTCGCGCAAATAATATTCTTTTTGCGTTTTTTCCATCGCCTTTTTAACGCGTTGACCGATTTTCTTTTCTAGACCTAGCACTTCTTTTTCATTGTTTAAAAGGTCCAGTAAGTGTTCAAGTCTTTCTTTCACATCAAAGATCTCTAGGATTTTTTGCTTTTCTTTGATTTTTAAAGAAAGATGTGAAGAAATAACATCAGCCAAGCGTCCTGGTTCGGTAATATCTTGAACTGAGGCAAGGGTTTCAGGCGTTACTTTTTTCGATAGGTTTATGTATTGTTCGAATTGAGCCAGAACAGCTCTCATAAGAGCTTCCGTTTCGGCTTCTTTCACTTCAATATCATCTGTTAGTTCAACTTCTACTTCTACATGGGTCTTCTCGTCCGTGAACGAAGTAATTTCTCCGCGTTTAATACCTTCGACAAGTACTCTGATCGTGCCATTAGGCAGTTTGAGCATCTGATTTACTTTTGACAACGTTCCTACATGATAAATTTCCTCTTGTGCTGGATCTTCAATAGAAACTTCTTTTTGAGTAGATAGAAAGATCATCTGATCATCAAGCATCACTTTTTCAAGCGCTTGAATAGATTTTTCTCTTCCTACATCTAAATGAAGTACCATTGTTGGATAGACCAACAATCCGCGAAGAGGGAGGAGCGGAAGAACTCGTTTTTCCCCCATTAAAAACACCTCCGAAAACTGCTATGTAATCATTAATTATATGCTTAGTCTTTGTACAATTCTACCGATAATGCTTAACTTTGTCTAATGTAAGCTTCGGATTGTTAGAAAACTCCTAATAAAACGTTCTCCTAGCCTAATAGAAATTTTTTATCATCCTATTTTCCTAACAAAAAGAAACTCCCTACTTCTCCTTATACAGAAGAAGGAGGGGAGTTTAAGGCAGCAGACGCAGGAATAGATTGCTCTTCACCGTCATCTAAAAATGCGTGTTGAAATACTTCTGAAAGTTTTTTTACTGGAATGATCTCTACGTCTTCAATCGTATCGAAAATCTTTTGGTTGTTCTCAAACGGGATAAGAACACGTTTTGCACCTGCATCTTTCGCAGCTAGTATCTTCGCCATCACTCCACCGACTGGTTTCACTTTACCATGTATGCTGATCTCACCTGTCATTGCGATTTCATGATCTATTTTAATGTTGTGAATAGCTGAGTAGATGGAAGATGCGATCGCTATACCTGCTGATGGACCGTCTACCGGGCCACCGCCTGGAAAGTTCACGTGGATATCATACATGGATGCATCTACTCCCATGTAACGAAGTACTGTAATAACGTTTTCCACTGAACCTTTTGCCATACTTTTTCTTCGAATAGACTTCGATTGATTACCGATACTCTCTTCTTCTGCTATTCCTGTTATCGTAATGGAACCTTGTTTCTTTGCAGGAAGTACGGTTGTTTCAATCTCAAGCAGCGCTCCGCTTGTTGGACCGTATACAGCAAGACCATTCACTAAGCCAATCTTTGGTTTGACTCCAATTTTCCTTTCTGGTCTTGGAGCCATTCTACTTGAGTGAGTTACCCACTCTACATCGCTCTTTGTGATGTTTTTTCGTTGTTCGGTGATCGCTAACCCTGCTGCAATTTGAATCATATTAACTGCTTCACGACCATTTCTAGCATATTGGGCCATGTATGATAATGATTCATCATCAATCCCTAACTGAATCTTATCAGCTGCTCTTTTAGCGATCTGCTCAATTTCAGCTGGCTGCAATTCTCTAAAGAACACTTCTAGACACCTAGAACGAATTGCAGGAGGGATTTCTTCCGGCATACGAGTAGTAGCACCAATCATTCGGAAATCTGCAGGCAGACCATTTTGGAAGATATCATGAATATGATGAGGTATGTTCGCATTCTCTTCCGAATAATAAGCACTTTCTAAAAAAACCTTACGATCCTCTAGAACTTTGAGTAACTTGTTCATTTGTATAGGATGAAGTTCACCGATCTCATCTATAAAAAGAACACCGCCATGCGCATTCGTAACAGCCCCTTGCTTCGGCTGAGGAATTCCCGCCTGTCCCATAGCTCCAGCACCTTGGTAGATCGGATCATGCACAGAGCCAATCAATGGATCCGCAATGCCTCGCTCGTCAAAACGAGCAGTCGTAGCATCCAATTCTACGAAAACTGCTGTAGAACGAAAAGGAGATGACTGATTTCGTTTCGCTTCTTCTAATACTAATCGTGCTGCTGCTGTCTTCCCCACTCCTGGAGGGCCGTAAACGATAACATGCTGAGGATTCGGTCCACATAAAGCAGCTTTCAACGCTTTTATTCCATCTTCTTGTCCGATGATATCTTCAAACTTTCCAGGTCGAACACGTTCAGACAGAGGTTCTGATAGGGAGATCGAACGCATTCTTCTAAGCTGCTCCATCTCTTTTCTCGATTCTTTATCCACACTTACTTTTTGAGAACGCTGGTTACGCAGCAAGTTCCAAAAATATAGCCCGATAACAATCCCAAAGAATAATTGAATAAGTAATGCTATGCCAGTCCAGTTCATTGTTTTTCCTCCCGGTACCTATGTAGTGATAATCATAGTATCTCCGAGGAGGTGGTGAACTAAACGGTCAACCTTTTAAAAAGACAATTTTCACATACACTGATAATTTTAAAAGTAGTTGATTTTCGCTCACACTTGCTCGCTTTCCATGGGGCTTTGTCTTTGTCTAGTTGCAGTGACTAGCCCACCGAGGTCAAAAGTTAAACAGTCATGAAGGCATAGTGCGCCTTCCTAGCCCATCCAACTTTTGCTTGTATGGTCTGAACGACCACGCTCAATTTTCGAACTGATCTCTATTCTCTAAAAGATTATCACTTTCAAAGTCATATTCTCCTTTGACAGTTGATTGGAGTGGAGGTTGCGAGACTCCTACGGGACAGGCTGGCAGGTGAGACACTTAAGAGTCAAACGAACGAATGTGGCTCACCGTCTGCCCCGTGGAAAGCGAGCAAACCTGGAACGGAAATCTACACTTCCAAAGGCAACAAAGCTACGAAAAACAGCATTCAGAAAAAAATACTGCTTTAAATTTGGCTTAGCTCAAACAAAAAAGACCAGCATAAGCTGGTCTCAAAATTAAGCACTCTCTTTTGGAGTCTCTTTTGATTGTTCAATAACCGTACCGTCTTCTAACTCAAGAGTTGGTGGTACTTTATCAGAGATCGTTTCTTTCGTCACGATACATTTAACAACATCTTCACGAGAAGGCAACTCAAACATTACGTCAAGCATAACTCCTTCAATGATCGAACGAAGTCCACGCGCACCTGTTTTACGTTCAATGGCTTGAGCAGAAATTTCTCGAAGAGCTTCATCGGTAAATTCTAGCTCGACACCGTCAATATCCAGTAACTTTTGATATTGTTTTACAAGTGCGTTTTTAGGTTTTGTTAAGATTTCAATCAACGCTTCCTCATCAAGAGGATTTAAGTTTGAAATAACCGGTAAACGACCGATAAATTCAGGAATCAAACCAAAGCGAAGTAAATCTTCAGGAAGAACTTTAGACAAGTATTCTCCCGCTTTTAAATCAGCTTGTTTCGTTTCAGAACTGAATCCGATCACTTTCTTACCAAGTCGGCGTTTGATGATTTGTTCGATACCATCAAAGGCTCCACCACAAATGAACAGAATGTTTGTAGTGTCAATTTGGATGAACTCTTGGTGAGGATGCTTTCTTCCTCCTTGTGGCGGTACACTAGCTACTGTACCTTCAAGGATTTTAAGAAGAGCCTGCTGAACGCCTTCACCAGAAACATCTCTTGTGATAGAAGGATTTTCAGATTTACGTGCAATCTTATCGATCTCATCAATATAAATGATTCCCTTTTCTGCTTTTTCTACATCGTAGTCAGCAGATTGGATTAATTTGAGTAGAATGTTCTCAACATCCTCACCAACATATCCAGCTTCTGTTAAAGATGTAGCATCGGCAATAGCAAAAGGTACGTTTAAGATACGAGCCAACGTTTGAGCAAGTAATGTCTTACCACTTCCTGTTGGTCCGATCATTGCGATATTACTTTTCGCCAGTTCTACTTCATCTGATTTTTGAGTTGAATTTATACGTTTGTAATGATTGTAAACGGCTACAGAAAGTGATTTCTTAGCCTTACCTTGACCGATTACGTACTCGTCAAGAATTTTACGAATTTCTACTGGTTTTGGTACTTCTTTTAGTTCTACATCCTCTTCTGTACCTAATTCTTCTTCTACGATTTCTGTACAGAGTTCGATACATTCATCACAAATATATACACCTGGTCCAGCAACCAGTTTTCTTACTTGATCTTGTGTTTTACCACAGAAAGAACATTTTAATTGCCCTTTTTCATCATTAAACTTAAACAATGATATCACCCCTAAAACGAGAATATGGATGAAACGCTTGACTAAAATTCAGATATGTTCTGAAGGAAAGTCTGATTATCTTTTCTACTACTTAAGCATTCCGTTGATTATAATGGATTGTATCACACTTCCATATTAAAACGGAAATAATAACGCTTAATAAATATGTATGGTAACGCTCTATATAAGTATGAACAATACCGCAAGATTTAAAACCTATTTTTCAAATAGGATGTGTATTTTAATAGAAATTTAATATGTATGGCAAAACAAGGCACGATACATAAGGATCGCGCCTTGCTTAGGTTTTATGAACTTATTTAATTAATGATTAAACAGTCTTGCTGTTTTCCAAAAGGAATTCGATTGCTTTACGTACTTTCAAGTCAGCTGCTACTGCATCATTTCCACCTTGCATAGCAAGCATTTGCTTGATTTGTTCTACTTCCATTTGGTACATTTCAGCCATCTTGCTAAGTTCAGCATCGATTTCTTCTTCAGAAACTTCGATGTTTTCAGCTTCAACGATCGCTTCAAGTACTAGGTTAGTACGAACACGCTTCCCAGCATCTTCTTTCATTTGCTCACGAAGTGCTTCTTCGCTTGTACCAGAGAACTGGTAGTAAAGGTCAAGGTTCATACCTTGCATTTGAAGACGTTGGCCAAATTCTTGAACCATACGGTCAAGCTCTGTGTTTACCATTGCTTCAGGGATATCGATTTCTGCATTATCAGAAGCTTTTTCGATAACTGTTTCACGAGTTTTGTTTTCAGCTTCTTGCTTTTTGCTCTCTTCAAGCTTTGTGCGAAGTTCTTTTTTAAGATCTTCTAAAGTTTCAGCATCGCCTTCAGCTTCTTTAGCGAACTCATCATTAAGCTCTGGAAGTTGTTTAGCTTTGATATCGTGGATATTTACTTTGAAAAGAGCAGGCTTACCAGCTAGTTCTTCAGCATGGTATTCTTCAGGGAAGTTTACGTTAACTTCTTTTTCAGCACCAGCTTTTTCACCAACTAATTGCTCTTCAAAACCTGGGATGAAAGATCCAGATCCGATTTCAAGAGAATAGTTTTCAGCTTTTCCACCTTCGAAAGCTTCGCCATCAACGAATCCTTCAAAATCGATGTTTACAGTGTCGCCATTCTCAACTGTTCCATCTTCTTTAACAACAAGTTCAGCTTGTTGTTCTTGTAAAGAAGTAAGTTCGTTTTGAACATCCTCATCTGTAACTTCAGTTTCAGTCTTTTCAACTTCAAGACCTTTGTAATCACCAAGTTTAACTTCTGGTTTTACGATTACTTTAGCTGTGAAAACAAGGTTGCTTCCTTGTTCCATTTTTTCGATGTCAACTTCTGGACGATCGACTGGCTCGATACCAGCTTCTTGTACAGCGTCTCCATATGCTTTTGGCAATAGGATATCTAGAGCGTCTTGGTAAAGAGACTCTACTCCAAAACGTTGTTCAAAAAGTCTACGTGGCATTTTCCCTTTACGGAATCCTGGTACGTTAACTTGCTTTACAACTTTTTTGAACGCTTGATCAAGCGCTGTATCTACTTCAGTTGCCTCAACTTCTACCGTTAAGACACCTTGATTACCTTCTAACTTTTCCCATTTAGCAGTCATTAAATGTTCCCTCCAACATCGGTATTTCCATAACTATCATATAGATTACAACCATTCCATTATAGCATAGACGTTCTGTATTTCAACAAGTTACATCACTTTCTCATTAAGTCTGCATATAAAATCTTTCCAATTCGACGAGAAGCTTTACTGCTCTTTGTAATTCTTCATCTTCTTGATCCGTTTCTTCTTCCATCCCACATAGAATATTCGCTGCCATAACAGCGGCCTCAAACCAAAGTACCTTATTCTCTGGAGTTGGTGAGAAAGGATATAATGCGAGTGAATAATCCTTCCAAACGGCAAGCGCGATCTCGAGCAGTGATGGATTCTCTTGTTCGAGTTCGTCTTTAATCAAAGATTTTACTTCCTTATAAAAGAAATGATCATTTAAATCAGTGAGCTTCGCGATGTCAACTTCAGTGAATTGTCCATATTTCTCTATCCTTACGATTTTGTCTACTTGATTTTCTTTAAGATATTGCAGAATTAAGCTTTTAACAGCCGGATGCTTTTTTTCATCTATTAAAAATGACTCAAACATCGGTACGATCACGTCAGGACCAAGCCGCTTCAACTGTTGTACAGCCATCCACTGCGAGTCTGCCTGATCGCTTTCAAGCATCTCTTTTAATGCTTGAAAGTCAGGATTAGCTGGAGGTGCTGTTGGAAGTTCAGGATCTTTCTTCACTTCAGGAACACCTTCCTGCTCAATTACTTTACGACTGAACTGTAGAAGCTGATAAAACGTTTCAGCTTTGTCTGCAGGAATCTTCTGCTCTTCAAGAACAGCTTCGATCACTGAAACAACGGTTATGTATTCTGATAACTGAACTAATATGCTTAAGTAGATTTGAAGTACATCATAATATTCGCCGATCCCTTCTTTAAGCATACGATCACATCTCTGTTTTGCTTCATGTAATCGACCTAATTCAACCAAGCTTAAAACAAGCCCAAGATTGCCTTGAGCATGCATTGGGTCTGCATGAAGCAATTGTTCAAAACAGGATAAAGATTCATCGTATTTTTTACTTTTTAAAGAATCCATTCCTTTTTCTAAAAGACGTCCATTTAAGTTAGGAAACCGAACGATATTGTTTTTGTTGTTCTTTTCGTTAGTCATCACAACTCTCCGCTTCCATTAATATTTGACTAAAGAATAGCAGTTTCGCCAGGTGAACTCAAGATAACTAAGAAGTTACAAACCTGAATTCCACTTTAACACGCAGTGAGTGAATGCTAAATTTCTTCATTAACGGCTTTTATCGTACCCTTTGTTGCTTTTGTAAGTAGTTTGTTAAGCATAACCAAACCAAAAGGCTTACTCAAAAGATATCTCTTCTAAGCAAGCCTCTTTATTAACTAATTCTTTTCAAGTTCACCTTATCGGCCATCCCTTTATATAATGACCATTTAACGGGGTCTACATTACCGCCACTGATGATGAGCCCAACTTTTTGATCGAGAGCAAGACGGCTGTGGAACATAACTGCCGCCAAACTAGCCGCGCCTGCACCCTCCACGACCACCTTTTCACGTTCAAGCATAAACATCATCGCATATGCGATTTGCTCTTCCGTCACGGTGACCATTTCGTCAACATATTTTGAAATCACAGGAACAGTAATCTCTCCAGGCTTAACAACCGCGATTCCATCTGCGATCGATGTACAGCGAGTTAACGTTTTTCTTGTGGTACCTGTGAAGGCTTGATAGACCGCACTAGCATTCGCCGATTGCACGCCCATTACTCGGACATCAGGTCTGATCGACTTAACCGCTAATGCGATTCCAGCCAATAGACCTCCGCCCCCTACAGGTACAACAATCGTTTTTAATTCAGGTTTTTGCTGAAGCATCTCGAGAGCAACGGTACTTTGTCCAGCGATCACATCGTAATCGTCGAAAGGGTGAACAAACACTCCTCCGCTTTTTTCTTCTTCTCTTTTTGCTGCTTCATATGCCGCCTGATAATTATCACCTTCTAAAACGATATCTGCTCCATACGATTTTACGGCGTCTATCTTGGAAAGCGGTGCATTTTCAGGCATGAAGATCTTAGAGTTTATTCCACGCAGTGAACAGGAAAGCGCCAATCCTTGTGCATGGTTACCAGCTGATGCTGCGATCACACCCCTCGCGCAGTCTAGTTCGTTTAGGGTTGAAACTTTGTAATAAGCTCCTCTTAATTTAAACGAACCCGTTTTCTGAAGGTTCTCTAGCTTCATATACACGTTTCCACCGGTCCATTTGTTCAGCGTTGTGGATTGTTTGAGCGGAGTACGGTGGGCGATTTTTGAGACTTCCTCCAATGCGTGAAATAAACGTTCCGCTGTGATTGTTAAATCCCCATTGTCAGTTCACAATCCTTTCATCTTCATATTTTTTTATGAATGCTTCCTGTTGAAGAGTTACAGATATTTCGTCCCATCCGTTGAGAAGCATCTTTTTCCAGTACGGATCAAATTCAAAGTGGAATACCTCTCCCGTTTCGTTTTCTACCTGTTGTTGCTCAAGGTCTACTCTCAACGTTCGTAAAAGGTTTCCATCTCTTTCATACTGTAAGTTTTGAATCTCTGCTTTAGAGAGTCGAATCGGTAAGATGCCATTTTTCACACAATTGTTAAAGAAGATATCAGCAAAGCTTTCGGCGATAATCACTTGAAATCCGTAATCTTTTAATGCCCAAGGTGCATGTTCTCTGGAGGAACCACAACCAAAATTTTTACCGGTAACTAATATGGATGCTTCTTTTGTTTCGGGTGAGTTAAGTTCAAAGTCTTCGTTTTCTTGTCCATTAGAATGATATCTCCAATCAAAGAACAAAAACTCTCCATAACCTGCTTTATCAATTTTTTTCAAAAATTGCTTTGGAATGATCTGATCTGTATCCACATGATCTCTGTCTAATACTGCAGCACTGCCTAGATGCGTTTTAAACCCCGGCATAACGATCTACCTCCTGTTCTTTTTTAGGAAGTATGGAACGAACATCGGTGAATTTCCCATTTAAAGCTGCAGCTGCAGCCATGATTGGACTGACAAGGTGTGTCCTCGCACCCTTTCCTTGTCTCCCAGCAAAATTACGATTTGAGGTAGATGCACATCTTTCTCCTTCTGGAACAACGTCATCATTCATACCTAAACACATCGAACATCCCGACTCACGCCATTCGAATCCAGCATCTATAAAAATCTGATGAAGCCCAAGGTTCTCCGCTTCTTTTTTTACTGCTTGTGATCCAGGAACTACGATCGCCCGGACTTCGGGGTGTACATTTCTACCTTCAACAACTTTAGAAGCTTGAAGCAGGTCACTAAGTCTTGAATTTGTACAAGATCCAATAAACACGTGCTGCACAGGTATATGCTCTATTTTTTCATTTCCTTTGAAGCCCATGTAATGGAGTGCATTTCGTAATGATTGCTTCTCTTCTATAGAAGAAGAATTTTCGTCTACAGGAATCACTCCGCTGATCGGCAAGCACATCGATGGAGTCGTTCCCCACGTGACCATTGGTTCGATCTCTGAAGCATCAATCTCAATCGTTTGATCAAATCTAGCATTCTCATCACTCGCAAGCTGTCTCCATCTTTTACAACTTTCCAGAAAGTCTTGATTCTTTGGAGCATAGCGCTTACCTGATATATATGAAAAGGTAACTTCATCAGGAGAAACGATCGATGCTTTTGCTCCAGCTTCAATAGACATATTACAAAGAGTCATTCGTTCTTCCATCGAAAATTTCCTAACTGTGCTACCAGAAAATTCAATAATATGACCAGTACCAACATTCGTTCCATATTTCGCGATGAACCATAAGATGACGTCTTTGGCTGTAACACCAAAACCTAACTCTCCTTCAATCTTAACGTTCATCTGTTTAGGTTTATTCTGCCACAACGTTTGTGTAGCAAGAACATGTTCAACTTCGCTCGTGCCAATTCCGAAAGAGAGCGCTCCGAATGCACCGTGTGTGGATGTATGACTATCTCCACACACAATTGTTTTTCCAGGCAGCGTCAGACCCAGCTCTGGCCCTATAACATGAACAATCCCTTGTAATTCAGAGTTCAATCCCTCGAGTTGAATACCGAATTCCGCACAGTTTTTTTCAAGAGTTTGCACTTGCAAGCGTGATGTTTCGTCTTTTATATTGAATCGGTCGACAGTTGGGATATTATGATCCATCGTTGCAAAGCAAAGCTCCGGCTTTCTGACAGTTCTATTTTTTTCTCTTAAACCTGCAAATGCTTGAGGTGATGTCACTTCATGAATGAGGTGCAGATCAATGTAGAGCAGGTCTGGTTTATTTTCCTCTTCTACGACAATATGGCTATCCCAAAGTTTATCTATTATTGTTTTACTCACAGAAATCTACCTCCCTACACATAAACCTCTAGAAGAGTTGCACTCGTTGAATCTTCCAACATTCTAAAATGTATTTGATTGACCATTTCTTTTGTCGTTACTAGCGTTCCGCTTTCTCCAAAGATATCTTGTGTTCGATACCCTGCCTGCAGCGTTTCGAAGACAGCAAGTTCAACAGCCTCCGCTTCTTTCTCAAGTTGGAACGAATGACGAAGCATCATCGCAACACTAAGGATCATACCGATCGGATTCGCTTTCCCGCTTCCTGCGATATCAGGTGCTGATCCATGTATAGGCTCATATAGTCCAGGACCGTTCTCACTAAGAGAAGCAGAAGGCATCATTCCTAACGAACCTGTAAGAACAGAGGCTTCATCAGACAGAATATCTCCGAACATATTTTCAGTAACGACCACATCAAAGCTCGTAGGATTACTGATCATCCGCATAGCAGCATAATCTACCAGCAAGTGTTCTGTTTCGATGTTTGGATACTTTTTAGCTACATCCTCCACGACTTCTCTCCACAACTTGCTCGTTTCAAGAACGTTCGCTTTATCAACTGATGTTACTTTTCTTCTGCGAGAAGAAGCTAACTCATAAGCCTTTTCAACGATTCTCGTTATTTCCTCTCGCGTATACGACAATGTATCTACCGCACATTTCTCATTCCGTTCTTTCGGCTCTGAAAAATAAATCCCACCGGTCAGTTCGCGAACAAATACAAAGTCAGTACCTTTTACCTTATTCGATTTAAGAGGTGATAGATGTTCAAGACCAGGATAAACGTGAACAGGTCTTACGTTTGCATACACGTTCATCGCTTTTCGTAAAGCGAGTAACCCTTGTTCTGGCCGAACACTCCCTTGATCCCATTTTGGACCACCAACCGCTCCGAGCAGAACAGCATCGCTGTCATGGCAAGCTTTTAGTGTGGTATCAGGGAGAGGATTACCTTCCTGGTCAATAGCAGCACCTCCAAATACTTGTTCAATCGTCTCAAATTCATGACCAAACCGCGTCGCTACACCATCTAAAACTTGCAAAGCACCCTTGATCACTTCCGGACCGATCCCGTCTCCTGGCAAAACTGCTATTCTCTTTTTCATCTAACATCCCTCCTAAATTTAGATACTCATCGCTTCATAACTTTTCTTTTCATCTTGAAGCTGAAGCTTATTATAGGCGTGAACATAAGCTTTAGCTGAAGCTTCTAAAACATCTTGCGCCGTTCCGCTTCCGTTTATCTCATGACCATCACTGACGATTTGAACAAACACTTGAGCAAGAGCGTCACGCCCTGCTCCTACTGATTGAATTCTATAATCATTCAGCTTGATTGAAGAAGGAAGCATCTTTCCAAGTGTATTGTAGATCGCTTCGACACTACCTGAACCAGTTGCAGCATCTTGAATCAGTTTTCCGTCTGGAGTCAACAGTCTTAACGTTGCAGTAGGAATCTGATTCGTACCATAGTTTACTTGAATATCTTTTAATTGATATAACGGCACTTCAGGTTGTATTTTATGATCGATGAGTAGAGCGAAAATATCTTCTTCTGTCATCTCTTTTTTCTTGTCAGCAAGTTGTTTAAAATCTTCAAATAGAACCTTAACCTTGTTCTCATCTGGATGAAAACCTAATTTATGCAAATAATCTTTAAACGCGTGACGCCCTGAGTGTTTTCCGAGTACGAGTTGATTGGAAGGAACACCAACAAGCTCTGGTGTGATGATCTCATATGTTGATTTTTCTTTTAACACACCATCTTGATGGATTCCTGACTCGTGAGCAAAAGCATTCTTTCCAACCACAGCCTTATTCGGCGGGACAGCAATTCCTGTCAGCCTGCTTACAAGCTGACTCGTACGGCTGATCTCATTTAACTTAAGGTCAGTTCTTGCCTGATAAAAGTCTTCACGGATCGCTAATGCTACTGCAATCTCTTCTAATGAAGCATTTCCTGCTCTTTCACCAATCCCATTAATCGTGCATTCCACTTGATTCGCACCATGTTCGATCGCAGATAAAGAATTGGCAACAGCCATCCCTAAATCATCGTGGCAGTGAGCAGATAAAATAGCTTTCTCTATGTTCGGAACATTATTTAATAAATAACGAAAGATCTTTCCGTATTCCTCTGGATTCGTAAATCCTACTGTATCCGGTATGTTAATCACCGTTGCACCAGCATCGATCACTTTCTCAACAATACGCGATAAAAATACAAGATCTGACCGACATGCGTCTTCTGCTGACCATTGCACGACAGGGAACTTTTGCCGTGCATATTTGACTGCACCAACCGCCGTCTCAACGACTTGGTCAGGTGTTTTCTTTAACTTGTATGTCATATGAATGGGCGATGTTGCCAGAAAAACGTGCAACCTTGGTTCAGCTGAATCTTTTAGAGCTTCCCATGCATAATCAATATCTGAGGTGTTCGATCTTGCCAAAGCAGTAACCGTTGAATTCTTTACAATAGAAGCTACTTTTTTTACGGCATCTAGATCGCCTTTGGATGCAGCAGGAAAGCCTGCTTCCATAACATCCACACCTAGCAGTTCTAGTCTTTTGGCGATCTCAATTTTTTCTGCCGTGTTTAGATTGACCCCTGCTGTTTGTTCTCCATCACGCAAAGTCGTGTCAAAGATCTCAATTTTTCGCACTAGCAACGGCCTCCTTTTTTTGTTTTGATTTTACGAACGGCATCATTGCTCGAAGTTCCCTCCCTACTTTTTCAATAGGATGGTTCTTCTCTTGATTGTTCACAACATGGAACACAGGTCGATTCGCTTGATTCTCTAAGATCCAACCCTTAGCAAACTCTCCGGATTGAACATCTTTCAGAACGGATTTCATTGATTCTTTTACTCTTTCATCAATGACGCGAGGTCCTGATTGAAAATCCCCCCACTGAGCAGTATCTGAGATTGAATATCTCATCCCCTCTAGACCACCTTCGTACATGAGGTCAACGATCAACTTCAATTCGTGTAAACATTCAAAATAAGCAACTTCTGGCTGATAACCAGCTTCTGTTAGTGTTTCAAATCCTGCTTTGACCAGTGAAGATAACCCACCACACAACACGGCCTGTTCACCAAAAAGGTCTGTTTCCGTTTCTTCTTGGAATGTCGTTTCGAGCACTCCAGCTCTAGCAGAACCAATACCTTTAGCATAACTAAGTGCAGTTTCACGGGCAGTGCCTGTAGCATCTTGATATACCGCGAAAAGCGCTGGAACTCCTTCACCTGATTCAAATGTGCGTCTAACAAGATGACCAGGACCTTTAGGAGCAACTAAAAATACATCCACATCTTGAGGTGGTACCACTTGGTGATAGTGAACGTTGAACCCGTGAGCAAAAACGAGTGCATTGCCCGGAGACAGTTCAGGTAAAATTTCATTTTTGTAAACTTCAGGTTGCCTTTCATCTGGTAATAGAACCATTACGACTTCCGCTAGCCTAGCCGCTTCCCGAACAGGATATACCTCAAATCCATCTTTAACTGCTTCGTCAAATGAACGACCCTCCCGCACACCAACTACAACATCATAGCCGCTATCCTTTAGGTTCAATGCATGAGCATGCCCTTGAGAACCATAACCTACTACCGCTACCTTCTTATTCTTTAATACATCGTTAGAAAGATCGTTTTCGTAATATACTTTTGCCATTATCATCATTCTCCTTTACATAATAGAATAGGGGTGAAGCTCAAGTACTTTCTTTTGTGTTCCGCGGGGTATAGCTGTAACACCGGTCCTTGAAATCTCTTTGATTCCATATGGACGCAGCAGTTCGATCAACGCATCTATCTTTTCTCCATCCCCCGTAACTTCAAGCGTTACGTTTTCGAGTGAAACATCAAGGACGGTTGCTCGAAACGGCTCGATCAGCATTTTGATCTCGCTGCGCGTATCAGGTGTTGTTAGAACTTTGATGAGCGCAAGTTCTCTAGAAACGAGGGCCATGTTTGTCAGATCACGAACTTTTAGAATATTAATCTGCTTATGAAGCTGTTTAACAAGTTGTTCAGCTTTACGATCATCTTCTACCCAAACCGTTAATGTTACTTTTGAAACGGCTGGATCTTCTGTATGTCCAACCGTAATGTTCTCTATGTTGAACTGGCGTTTTGTCAGCAATCCGGTCAAACGATTCAATACACCACTTTCGTTTAGAACCGTTGCTGAAATGATACGTCTCATCCTCTCACTCCAATCATTTCATGTAGTCCTTTTCCTGGAGCGATCATCGGATATACATTCTCATCAGCAGTAACAACACAATCGAGAACAAATGGTTTTTTGGACGCAAGAGCGAACGTCAAAGCTTCTCTTACATCCTTTTCTGTTTCAGCACGTTTGCCATCAATTCCGTAAGCAGATGCTAGCTTGATAAAGTCAGGTTGAATATCTAGCAAAGAGTGAGAGAATCTTTTTTCATAAAAAATTTCTTGCCACTGTCTTACCATCCCGAGGGATTTATTGTTCACAATAACTACGATGACAGGAAGTTCCCAATCTTGAAGAACTCCAAGTTCTTGAAGCGTCATCTGAAAACCACCATCTCCAACAACTGCTATTACCGGAAGCTCTGGCTTTCCAACTTTTGCTCCAATCGCTGCAGGAAATCCGAATCCCATCGTTCCAAGTCCTCCAGACGTTATCCATCTGTTCGATTCTAAAAACGTATAATATTGAGCTGCCCACATCTGATGCTGTCCTACATCAGTAGCTACGATGGCTTCTCCTTTCGTAACTTCATGAAGAACCTGCATTAACTTTTGTGGTTTCAATTCTGATTCATCTGTCTTATACGTAAGAGGAAATTCAGTCTTGTGCTTCGTGAGTTGGATTACCCACTCGTTATAATCTCCTTTATTGCCTCTCGTCTGGTTTAATGCTGAAAGTGTTTCTTTCGCACACCCCACAATAGGAATTTCAGTTGGAACATTTTTTCCGATTTCAGCTGGATCAATATCGATATGAGCAACCACTGCTTTTTTAGCAAAATGATCCAAGTTTCCAGTTAACCTGTCATCAAACCTAGCCCCAACACCAATTAATAGATCGCAGTCATAAAGTGCCATGTTGCTCGCGTATGTTCCATGCATTCCTGCCATCCCTAAGCAAAGTGGGTGTTCAGCTGGAAATCCACCTAGGCCTAAAAGGGTCTGAGCAACCGGTATCTGGTGATATTCCGCGAACGCGACCAACTCTTTTTCAGCACCTGCTGCCAGTACCCCCGCACCAGTTAAGAGGACAGGTCTTTTCGCTTGCAACAAGGCTTCATTCAATCTTTTCACTTGAAGAATATTGGGTTTTAATGTTGGTTGGTAACCCGGAAGATGAATACCCGCAACCTCTTTAACTTCAGCTGTTTTAACCGCAACATCTTTCGGTATATCGATTAAAACAGGTCCTTTTCTTCCAGTGTTGGCTATATGAAAGGCCTCTTTCATAATTCTCGGTAGATCTTCTGCCCGCTGAACTTGATAGTTATGTTTTGTGATCGGCATTGTGATCCCGACGATGTCCGCTTCTTGAAAAGCATCCGTACCGATCACAGTCGTCGCTACCTGCCCCGTGAAGATAACAAGAGGAATAGAATCGATCATCGCATCCGCTATACCTGTAACAAGGTTTGTAGCACCTGGCCCTGATGTTGCTAACACAACGCCTGGCTTCCCCGTTACTCTTGCATAGCCTTGCGCGGCATGAATAGCTCCTTGTTCATGCCTTGTGAGAACATGTTTCATCTCTGATTTGTAGAGTGCATCATAGATTGGAAGTACAGCACCTCCGGGATAACCAAACAGAACTTCAACTTTCTCATCCTGCAACCCTTGAATAAATAGTTCAGCACCAGAGACTAATGAAGTTTCGACTGATTTTTTTTCAGCCACCCAACTGGCCTTCATTTTCATTCCTCCTTTAACTTCGAACCTTTACTTGGTAAAAGATGTTTCGGGAATCAGTTGTTGCTCTTGGAAAATAACCAAAAGAGCAACAACGTCTAAAAAAAAATAAAAAAACTTCTCCACCCAAATGGACAGGTTAATCCTATCCAAAGGGGTGAAAAAGTTTACTTTTCCACGGTACCACCCTAATTCACAATTCATGCTCATATACGCAAGAACTGCCTCAAGACGAAATATTCGTCATTTGATAACAAGCGATAAATCATGGTCTTATCGCTTGGCCCTTCCTACTAAGAAACGTTCAAAAGGACACTCAGGAGGGATGTCCTGGTATTAGGGATAACCGGTTCACAGCAACCACCGGTTCTCTGAGTACCCCACATCTACCATTGTTCTCCGTCATCGTTTTATTGTTTTAAATTTTTAAGATTCCTCCAGTATTAGCTGATGTTACGAGCGCCGCATAGCGTGCGAGGTAGCCTTTTTTGATCTTCGGCTCTGGTTTCACCCAACCTTCTTTTCGTTCTTTTAAGTCTTCTTCCGTTAATAAAACGTGAATCGTTCTATTTACTAGATCAATTAAGATTGGATCACCATTATTCACGAACGCGATAGGTCCGCCTTGTGCCGCTTCTGGCGAGATGTGACCGATAGAGATTCCCCGAGACGCTCCAGAAAATCTGCCATCCGTGATCAGTGCTACTTTCGTACTCAATCCCCTTCCAGCAATAGCTGATGTGGGAGAGAGCATCTCCGGCATACCTGGTCCACCCTTCGGTCCTTCGTATCGAATGACAACGACATGCCCTTCTCTTACTTCACCATTATTAATGCCTTCGATCGCTTCTTCTTGGGATTCATAGACGATCGCCTCTCCTTGAAATGTTTTTATTGAAGGATCAACAGCTCCTACTTTGATCACACAGCCATCCGGCGCAATGTTTCCATAAAGTATTGATAAACCACCTACTGGCGAGTAAGCATTATCTTTCCTACGAATAACATCATCATCAATAATTTCCGCATGCCGGACTCGGTGCTCTAACGTTTCTCTACTTATCGTTAACCGATCGTTATGGATGGCACCTTCCATTCTACAGAGTTCATTGATGATCGCACTGACACCGCCTGCTCTGTGAACATCTTGCATGGAATAATCCGAAGCCGGACTGATCTTTGATAAATATGGAATTCGCTCTGCGATCTCGTTGATTGATGATAAGTCATAATCAATCTCAGCTTCATTTGCGATAGCAAGCATATGAAGAACGGTATTCGTTGAGCCACCCATCGCCATGTCTAATGCAAATGCGTCATCAATTGCTTCTTTCGTGATAATATCTCTTGGTTTTATATTGTTTTTTACAAGATCCATAAGTGACGTTGCAGCCTCTTTGATCAGCTCTCTTCTTTCGTCTGAGGTAGCTACGATTGTTCCGTTACCCGGCAGTGTAATACCTAGCATCTCCATAATGGAATTCATGCTGTTGGCTGTAAACATACCTGAGCATGACCCACAAGTCGGGCAAGCACTCGTTTCAAGTTCTAATAGTTCTTCTCTCGTCATCTTTCCAGCTAAATGAGAACCTACTCCTTCAAATACCGAGGCAAGGGATAAGGATTTTCCTGCCATAGACTTTCCGGCTTCCATTGGACCACCTGAAACAAATACTGCCGGAACATTCGTCCTTACAGCTGCCATTAACATACCAGGCGTGATCTTGTCACAGTTAGGTATGTAGAACACACCGTCGAACCAATGGGCGTTAATAACCGTTTCTGCTGCGTCTGCGATGACCTCTCTGCTTGGAAGGGAATACCTCATACCGATATGCCCCATCGCAATTCCGTCGTCTACGCCGATCGTATTAAACTCGAACGGAATTCCACCAGCTTCTCTAATGGCTTCTTTTACCCATTCACCTACTTTGTTTAGATGCATATGCCCCGGAATAATATCAACATAGGAATTACAAACACCGATAAAAGGTTTATCCATATCCTCTGGTGCAACTCCCGCTGCGTGGAGAAGACTTCTGTGCGGGGCTCTATCGATTCCTTGCTTGATCATATTACTGCGCATATCTGTAACACTCCTATACTTCTTTTATCCAGCTTGAACAGCTTGGTTCGGATACACCTTAACTCCTTCTTCAACTACTTTTTCCCTGAAGGATTTTAAAAGTTTGTTCGTATGTTCACCTGGTGCTCCGTTTCCGATTACTCTTCCATCAACTTTTACTACCGCAATAACTTCAGCTGCAGTTCCAGTTAGAAATACTTCATCTGCCACATAAACATCATGTCTCGTGAATGGCTCTTCAACCATGTTGTATCCTTGTGCTCGTGCGATCTCAACAATCGCGTTTCGAGTAATTCCTTCTAAAGCTCCTAAGTATCCTGGCGGCGTCTTGATCGTATTTCCTTTGATTATGAACACATTATCAGCAGAACCTTCAGCCACGTACCCTTGATCGTTCAGCATCAAAGCTTCACTAACTCCAGCAAGACTAGCCTCGATCTTAACTAAGATGTTGTTTAGGTAGTTTAGCGATTTAACTTTAGGACTTAACACATCCGGACGGTTCCTTCTGCTTGCCACCGTTATGATTTCTAAACCTGTTTCATAAAGTTTTTTAGGAAATAGTGCAAGCTGTTCTGCAATGACAATGACTCCCGGTTGGCCGCATGTAAAAGGGTCCAACCCTAAGTTTCCTTTTCCTCGTGAGATAACTAGTCGAATATAAGCATCACGATATTTGTTTTTCTGGAGCGTTTGAACGATGATGTCTGTTAGTTCTTCTTTAGTGTGTGGAATTGTCAGCATAATGGATTGAGCTGATTCGTATAAACGCTGAAGATGTTCGTCTAGCCGATATACATTTCCGTTATAGACTCGAATACCTTCAAACACCCCATCTCCATATAAAAATCCATGATCGTAAACTGAGACTTTGGCGTCTTCCTTTAATACGTGCTCACCATTAACATAAACCCATTGCTCCTGCATCGTGATCCTCCTTTACGTGTCAATTTGAATTATTTGAATTTTTTAAAAATAATTTAATAATTGTTGACAATATTACGCCCATCTTATTAAAGAATCAACACCGAATTTTCGATATTTCACCGAATTCTGACTTTTCAGTTATTTTGTACACGCTTTCATTCCCATGCCCATAAGGTTTTGAAGCTTTAACGCGTTGCATTGTAAACATTTTTAAAGCGCTTTCATCGAAAATAAAAAAACACGCTTGATATCCTTTAATAGAGGACATCAAGCGTGTCGAAAAGTTGTCATTATGTAAGTATTATGGCGTCCCAGGAGAGATTCGAACTCCCGACCGTACGCAAAACGATTTTTACTAAACGTTGACTAATACGTTAGTTGATTCGGTCAATGTTCGAACTGCGACCGTTTGAAGAAATTCTACCATTATATGTAGGTTTGCGTCAATCCATTCCGAATAAATAAAAAATCGCCTTCCCCGATTTGAACGAGGTGCGTACCTGTCGATAAATGGTCTTTTTACAAAAGGCGGAAGTAAATAAAATATAAAATAAAAAAAGACCTCTGGGGTCAATCTTATGTATGTATTAAGACTCAATTGCTGGAGGGTTATAAATATCAAACCTCATACTAATTCGCATAGTGCGTTTTTTATAACTCTCGTTCCTCACAAAGCCAATATCTTCATAAAGTTTAATTCTCTCCGGGTACGCGTCTAAAGTTATAAAGCGAACACCACAGCTAGCCTCAGCAATTTCAAGCGCCTTAAGTATAGTATGTTGGATAAGGTATTGTCCAAATCCATACTCCTTGAACTCCTTATCTCTACCTAGTCTTGCTATTTTAATTGCAGGTACGTTGGTTAGAGGTAAATCATCACCCTTTTCTTCCTCTGCTAACCTTATTGAGTCGGCACAGATAGAACAAAAGGCGGCTAATCGGCCCTCATAATAAAGAAGGGTAGTGGTATTCATCCCAAGCTCTTGAGAAACGAATGCTTCTTTAACAAGATATTCATTCATTTCCTCATCCCCACAATCAAAATTGGCTAAGTCAGTGAGTTCCTCCTCAGTTAACCTAGCCAATAATAAGGCTTTCGGATTTATTTTCATTTAAACTACCCTTTCCGTTGAACTCCTTCAAACATTTTACGATATTTACTTATTAGTTCCTTTTTTTGAGAAGCGCTAGGTTTGTTTTTAATAATGTCATTCATAACATTTTGTGCATCTTTACCATAAAGAGTCGGAGTAGGTTGTAATTGAGTCGCCATTGGTAAGCCCTCCTTGTTTTTTCCATCCACACTGATCACTCCCTCAATTAATGTGAGAGTATTTTATGCGGATTTCAAAGTTTTATTCCATTACGTGCATCTACTGAGTATTTTACAGTATTTTCCCTACTAGTACAATAGTAAACACACCTTTCAAAATTCCACAAAATTAATTCATTCGAGTTCGGGCCCACCACTAAGGAGAGCCCTATGTTTTACGTTATTTATTCGGATTGTGCTTCGTAAAAAAGTACGCTGTAATTGCGCCGAACCCTCCGACTAATGAGCCGATAATTAAGTTAACGAGTTCGGAGTTCTCCCGAAATAAAACGAGCGCCCCGGTTAATACGACCAGCAGCGCAAATGCGAAAACGTATTCGAATTTAATTCCGTACATACTAACGCCTCCTATCTATTAAGATACGCATTAACCGCAGCCGCTACCTCAAAACGATTCTTACCCGTAAGCATTACGAAAGAGTCCGCTTGTAAGCCGTCTTTCGTTCCACCAACTACGAATACTTCCTTCGCGATTTTTCCGCTCGGTAACGCACCTCTTACGTAAATTGGCGCTTTAATTCGTGATGCTAATAATTCAGCGAATGGGAAATCGGGAAATGCGTTAATAACTACCGCTTTTTCTAACATATCGTCTGCCTCCTTAATGTCTTCCGGTTTTGGTTTCGGTGCTGCCGACGTGATTTCTTTCGTACACTCCTCGTATTCTTTTATGATGTCAGCGAGTAACCCCGCGTAGGTCTTTCCGTATTTCTTTAACGCATTAGTCGGATCAGTTTTACGGTCAGGGTCGAGTTTTTCGTGGCCAATCCACTTTTTCGGTGAGAAACCGAATTTATACGAAACGTAAGCGCAGTACCAAACGTATCTCTTATACGCTTCCTCGAAGTTAATTTTGCCTCCGAAACATAATTCAACGCCTATACCGATATCATTCGAATCATCACCGTACAAAGCGTTGTCTTGTGGCATTTGATAGCGAACGTGATGCGCTCTTTCCGTTTTCCCTGTCGTGGCTGGAACTGATTCGATTATCACCTTATCGTCAATGAACGTGTGTGCAGACGCAGACGTCGGATCATTCGGCGTATTATTAAAGTAATCACGGTTATTTTTCGCTGTAGAACCGGGGTTTCCTGTATCGTGTAGCACACCGAATTTAGGCGTGATAAAAGTACCGGGGCGTCGTTTGCCTTTAGCGATGTAATCTGCTTTAACTTCGTATTTCATTTTAAACGACATTTTAACGCTTCCTTTCGTTTTACTTTAAACGATGTTTGATTTCACGTAGTTCATCGATTACTACGTCGTACTTGTCGGTAAATTTACGTAAAGTTTCCGACCATACAGAACGTTCTTCTTTTATTTCTTCTTTCATTTGGTTTATTTCTGCGCGATATTCTGCTTCTCTCGACTCGTTACGTTTTTCACTACGGAATAAAAGCCAAACAAAAAGGACCGCAAAAGGCCCTTGTGTTAGGAAGAATTTTAGTATTTCTGACTCGCCCACGGACGCCTACCTCCTATCTTTTCATTTCGTTTCCAATCATTCTAAACTCGCTTTTAATTTTATCTATTAAAGTCGGATACGAATTTCCGAAAGTAACTTCTAACTTGAATCCGTCAGATTCGTAAATTTCAGTCACTTCAGTAATTCGAGCATCAAGTGTGACCTTCCATGTACGATTTTGTACTGTCACCGTATCTCCTAAATCCCAATCTTCCTCGTACTTCATAGAATCCGTAGAAAATACTTGTGCATTAAGCGTAAGTTCACGGTTATGTTCCGCAAGTGCTTGTTGACCTCTCTCGGTAAGTCTGGCGTTAATAGTTGCTGCGGGTAATTGTACGCCGTTTTCGTCTTTTTCCTCGACATCGCGCGCATCTACAAACAACTCAGCGCGATCTAATCCCGTTGCTGTGCCGACTATTACGACCCTTCTGGCAGCGCCTTCACCTTGACCGGCGACATATGCAACGTTCTTATATTCGAGGTCTGAATCGATTAGATGCGCCTCTTTTACGTTATCGAATTGCGGACTAAATATAACAGGCGGGTTAACCGTTTGATTTACGGTTAGGTCCCGCCCTACCTTTACGTCAAATATCCACTTTAGTAATGTGAAATCAATCGTAACGTTCCACCCTATACCGGATATGATCGAAATAGCTTCGAGTTCTGCCGGTAACGATGCAAAACGTGATTGCCAATCGACTACAGAACCACGCCCTAAGTCGGTAGCATTTTGTAATTGCGTTATTTTGCGACCAGTTACCGCCGGATTAATAACGTGATTATTAACGTAGTGCTTCATCGCTGATTCTGCGGTAACTTTTACGCTATCATGGTCTTTGTTCGGAGGATCCGTTAATCGTCCGCTAAAAATACCGCCGAGTGTCGTACCTTTAATAACCCACTGCTCCGATTGCTTACTTCCTTCATTTACGGAAATCTCACGGTGTTTTATAATACCGACTTTCGTTTGTGAACCGCCGATAATTATGATATTTCCTTTTTGCAACGTATCAGTATTCCGTTTATGTCGGTTAATTCTTAACTCGAACGCTCCGTACGTATGCCATCGTCTTGTAAACGAAAGAGTTTCGTAGTCGTCGATTTCACCGAGCAACTGGAATGACGAGTCTATTATACGTAAATGTTTCATATTATCACGTCACTTTATTCGAATTTTACGGCTTGCGTTGGTGATGTTTCCGTACGGTAAGAGATCGTTTCATCGTATTCTTGTTGCGTAATCCAACCGTTAGCGAGAGCTTTATCCGTTTCGATTAATGTAAAGTTTTTTGCTGCCGATTGCTCGACTGGTACGTAATATTCTGATGGGACACCTGCGAAACCGTCGCGTGCTGTTAGTCGTTCCGATCCATACAAATAAACCTTCATTGCATATGAATTTGCCTTAAATGTGTAAACTGCCATTATGATAAAATCCCCATTTCTTCTAATACTTGAACTAGTCCGATAAAGTTATCATTGTTCAATTCGTTTTGCGCTTCCAACCGTCTAACTTTAAGTTTTTCTTCTTCAAGTTGTTGTTCTAATGAAACAAACACGGGAACCGGTGTGGTTTTAATTTCTTCCCATGTTAACTCGAGTTCTTCTATAGAGGGACAGACTTCGTTTCTGTTCCATACTTTGATATATGGTCCGTTCCCGTCATCTTGTATTATAACTTCGCGCTCGATAATATCCGGAAATAGCCATTTTAAAGTTTTAAAAAGTTCCAACACAAACCCTCCTATCCTATTTTGATGAATCTTAGCGTTATACCGCCAATAGTCGCCGCTTGATTTCCGTTTTGATATCCGTATATTTCATAAGAATCTCCTGCATAAAGTTCTCCTAAAAATGTCCCTATCAATGGAAAGAAGGAATACGTTGTAGGTGTCGTGCTGTTCGCCACAGTTTTAAATTGTGCGCCATTTCTATATAAAAATAGTTGCACAGCCCACGCGCTTACGATATTTGTGAAATCAACGGTTGCATAGACCATATATCTACCGCTTACTTTCGGCACGAAAATTCCGTTACTATACTCCCCTTGTGAATCAATTACTTCTGGGGGCGTTAATTTAGTGTAAGTCGAAACCGGTAAATTTACTGAAGTAGATTGAACAGCGTTTACATAAGATTGTTTATTAAACGAAACACCTTCTACTAATGAGAGACGCGTACCATCAAAAACCGGGTCTAAATAAGTTGTCGGTCGCTGATCTGTTACCTCTGCTTGTGTAATAAATGTTCGACCCGCTACTATCCTCACCTGCGCGATTGCTATTTCGGTTATAAAAGAATCATTTATTAATGCAGGCGCAACGGGAGATGATGCTGGTGTTCCTTTTTTAATGAAGAGTTTTATAAATCGATTAGCTGCTGTTGTATCACACCTTAAAACGATTCTATCAATCCTGTCGAGGGATGCTTCAGCAGTATCATGTGTTAATTGTAAGTTTGCCGTATTTGTATACATACGCCCCTTAATAAAATAAGTACCGGTTGCAACAGTTGTTTTCATCGTAGTACCATCTGCAGTTACTGCTAATTTCCCGTTTTCCACGTGTAATCCGTCAGGAACGAATTTATTGAAATAATCGGCGTAGTCAGACGCATTATACGTCCTCGTGTCGCCCGTCACCGAATCAAAAAAACGATAAATTTCCGCCAAAGTAAAGCCTCCTTTATATTCCTACGTATCTATTGCGCCAAGTGACGGCAACTATTGCACCTGCATCGCCACTATCAGCCGTATATTCTATTTCGTTTTCTCCGACTTCTAACTGGAAAAAAGTCGAGTTTAAATCGATCCAATTAAATACGTTTGTTTTCGAACCGTTAGTCGCAACGATTTCTACGCGTTTATTACCGAAAGTAGTTTCGATAATTAACTTTTCACCCGCTAGTAAACTACGATTAACCTTCACATACTCACCCGTAGTGTTATTAGATACCTTCGGATTTGTCGCCGGCCCATTAAACTCAATGATTACAGGCGTCGGAACGTCACCGTTATTAGTAAACGTCTGTTTATCGCCTTGCTCGCCCATCTGGGTCGGAAAAGTTAACGGGAACTGAAACAATCCGAGATACGCAGTCATCGGTTCGCTCGTAGTTTCTATATCGAGCCAGAACGGTAGGGGTGCAATTAAGTTAATAAGTACACGCTGAAACTTCGAAGTAGAGTTATCTCCGCCCGTTAAGAATACAGGCGCAGTTTCGACCGTTGCGTTCAGTTCTTTTATACCGCCGTCGTATTCATATCGGAGGATACCTACTCCCAATTTCGGGTTAAACACGCGCGATATTTCCGATCGTTTTGCTGATAAATCCGTCGAGTCCGTTCCGTAAATACCAACCTCTAAAGAGACTGGACGAGGTTCCAATAGAGTGTCTAAATAAGAACTCCCGTCTTGAAAAGGTGCTTTTTCCATTTGAACGTCAGCAGATAATCCACCGGTACCTTCAATTTGAATCAGCTTATAAGGTGGTATTTTACTAAAAACCACGGAATTACCAAAACTATTAATAAAAGTTAATGGCACTTTATAACCCCCATTCCATCGCCGCTTCACGTAATGCTTGTTTTTGCCTACGTGCAATTTCACTAGGCGATAAAGGTCTATTACTGTTAATCGTTAAGTTTTGTGTAAAAGACGACTGATCCCCATGAGATTTAGGCATCATTCTCGCTACTGCATGTGCAAAAGGTTTCATGCGTGATTTATTGGATAGTGGTACGATAGCTTCGTCGCCACCGTTTTCACCAACTCCGACAACCTGACCGTCTTTACTTCCCTTAACAATCGCACCTGTTGCAAACCAATCGACTGAAAACGTTGGTACAGAAATAGCAGGTATTCCACCTTTACCACCGAACATTTGCTTACTTCCAACGTTAACTTTCGGCAACTTCGGTTTCGGTATCGTAATATTCATACCGGAAAATGCGCTTTTTATAGTACCGATAACGCCTAACAACGTACTTTTTGCCGACTCAATCGGACTTGTAATCGCTGACTTAACTCCGTTCCATACGCTCTGTGTCGTAGATTTAATACTATTCCACGCACTTGTTAACGAACTTTTTACGCCATTTGCCACGTTGGATACCGTATTTTTTATTCCGTTCCAAACGCTGGACGCAATACTACTAATTCCGTTCCATGTTGATGATAGGAAAGTCTTAATGCCGTTCCAAACGGTTTGTATTATTACCTTGTAACCATTAAATACTGAAGTGAAATACGATGTAATGCCGTTAAATACCGCCGTAGCAAGAGCTTTTATACCGTTCCAAACCGAACTTAAAAATGATTTTAATCCATTCCACGCCGTTTGAAAAATCGTTTTATATACATTAAAAACAGCCGTAAAATACAGCTTTATTCCGTTAAATACAGCAACTGCGACCGATTTAATTCCTTCCCATACTGAATTGAGGAAAGATTTAATCGCATTCCATGTGTTAATTCCGGCAGCTTTTAACCATTCCCATGCTATACCGATTCCTTTACAGATTTTATCCCAATTTTGGTACAAAAGTACGCCTATCGCGACTATGGCGAGAATCCCAGCGATTATGGCCGCACCAACGCCAATAACTACCCCGAAAGACACTCCAATTGCGGCACCGATCAGCATAATACCAGCGACCAAAGGGGCAATCACCCCGACTACGACCATAATTGCAGCCGAAATCATAGCGAATGAACTTATAAAACTTTTGGTTGTAGGAGATAACCCGTCAAACCATTCCTTTACTGATTGCACGATAGCCCCTAAACTCTTAAGCTTACCGTTTACCGCTTCTAGAATCGGCGTACCAAACGAAGATACTAACGTGTCCCATGTATTCTTAAGCATTGATAGATTGTTTTGGTAAGAATCAGCTTCCCTTGCGCCCTGGCCCATTACTCCAGATGATTGATGTTGCGCAAATGCGACAGAAGCTTTTAACGTTTCCTGTTGGGCGACGGTGAGGTCTTCCCACTTTTTACCGTATTCTTCTTGCGCTTTATCGTTTAGCATCGTTTGGGAAAGGTTAATCATTGCCGTATCTAACGAGTCATATTCGCCTTTCATACCGGCCATAACACGACCTACCGTATCTTCCATCTTTTCATTAGCGAATGCGTTAGCGTCAACGGTACGATCCATCCATTGTTTAGCGACTCCATGCGCGTCTTTTTCCGACAGACCTTTCGACTTTAGCAACGCAACATACTGCATATACGCCGATTTCAATTCGTTCGGATGCTTATTCCACTTCGCACTCATTTCGTCTAAATACTTATCGGTGTCGGCTTTCATTCCGCCCATTACCTGTGAATATTGCGAATCTAACGCTTGCATATCGGCGGTTGTTCCGAGAATGGTTTTCGTCCAATCGACGACTTTATCCGCAGCGAAAGCACCTGCTATTGCGCCACCGATACCGGCAAGTGCGCCCTTCATTCCAGACGCAGCATTTTCGGTAGATTTCTGTGCGCCGTCCATTGCGCTATCGATCTTATTGCCGACGTTTTTCATTTCCGTTTTTATCTTGTTCATAGCGCCCTGGAAATCGCCTATATCAGCGCCTAGAACGACCATTACTTGTTTTTCCGACAACTACGCTCACTCTCCTTTCCGAAAAAAAAATAAGAGCGACGCAATCGCGCACCCTTAATCGAACAAACTATTTAAGTAATCCGTATCTTCACGTTTCTTTTCCTCCGTTACGTGTCCAACGGTCTTGCTTTCGTCTTTAAACATCTTCAGCATTTTACCTTTCCTCGCTGAAGCATAACCGGTCGCTACTGCGTAAGCCGTCATTTCGAAGTATTCACGCTCATCTGCGAGGTGTTGTTCGAGTAGTAACATGAGTTCCGAAAGTGGCATAACGTCAAGGGTTCCGTAAGGTAATTTCAGCTTACCGTACGCGAGTTTTAACGTCATATCCTCGTCTATGAACCCGTTACTTTTTAGAGGGTACGGCTTTCTGACCGAACGCTTTCTGAATCGCATCGCCTAGCTTTTTAGACAGATAATCGATTCCTTCATTTTCTAGGATTTCGTCCATGATGTCGCCTGTACTTTCGAGCGTTAATTCTTTATCTTCCCAACGAAGACCGACGTATAAAATGATACGTAAATCTCCTAAATGTACTTGATCCCCGAATTCAGTAATCGGTTTCCCTAACATTTCTTCAGCTTGAACCATTGAATTAGTACCGAATTTAAGATTTCTCGCTTTATCTGCTTTAATTGCGACTGTTTTACTCATTGTTTTTCCTCCTAGATAAGTAGTTTAATAAATAAAAAAGGAACCCCATTAAAAGGCTCCTCCCTGTTATAAAATTGTTTAATTATACTGCTGGAACGATTGATAACTCTCTGTCACCTGTGAAAGTTACTGAGTATGTTGCAAGATCGTCGTACGGCGCTTCAATCGGGAAGTCTGTAACAAGTGACATACCCTCATATTTCTTTCCAGATGCCGTAACCATTTGAATCTTAACTTTTACTGCATTCATAAAAGCATCTTCTAATTCTGAATATCCTACGTCAGAATCTAATAGTAAGCCTTCGGACTCAATTCCCCACTCTTTAAAGCTATACTCGTTTTCTTTCCAACCGTTAGAATCTTTAGAAGTAGAATCAAGAGTGTCAGCAGATCGGTTTAATGTTGCTCCGCGCTGACCCCCGACTTTCGTCCAAACAGGAACTGCGTCAGTACCCGTATTAACGCTGACAATAAAATCAATACCTTGCTGTTTAGCCATAGGTTTATTCCTCCGTTAAATTAAAGTTTAATTGAACGACCCCGTGAAAAATTAGATTACCTTCGTCTAGTTCTTTGAAGACTTGGACCATATCAATCTGTACTATGTCGAGCGTAAAACCCGTCATAGGTAAATCGAATTCGGTTAAAGAATCAACTACGAAACTATTCATTTCTTTTATTTCTTTGGAGCCGCGATATTTAGACCAACAATGAAGCGTGACCATGTGTGAAGTTCTTTCATGCGTTTTTGTAGACGCATCTACCATCGCTTCTTCACCGATAGCAATGTGCGGATATTCCGGACTTGCCGGTAGGTAATCGTAGACAGGGTAAATGCCTTGCGATAGTTTTGTAAAAATTGCTTTTTGAAGCTCGATTGAAGGGTTCATTAGTAACACCTGCCTCTACAAAATTTCTTTCAATCTTCGTCGGTATTCGATCGAGTATTTGAACGCTGCAGGATATAAGAAAGGGTGAGCCGGCTGTTTTGATGAGCCGAATTCGACGAATAACGAATATTCAGCACCCGAATATATCCGCGCAACATAACCTCCGTCCTCAAACTCTGTCTGAATACTGTTACGAAGATATCCCGTATCTACAGGTGCGTTAAGCTTTGCGTCCCTTTCAATCTTGTAAGCTACTTCTTTAGTAACCGATTTAACTTCCGTCTCTGCCTCTTTAATGATCGAATCCGTATTCGAAAGCCACTTTTCTAACCCGACAATGCCTGATTTCTTAGCCATTAGACTAACTCCAATATCAGAACTGTTTGCCGAGCGTAATTCTTACGGTTGATTAGTTTGAAATGCTCATTTCCGTCAGTAAAACGTATCCCTTCCTCGTTAGGTATTACGTCCCGACTAATCGCTTTTACCGCCTTTTTCTTAATAAACCCCTGTAGTCTTAGCTGAAGTTCTTCGCCTAATGGCGCTACATTTGCGTCAAAAGTCGAGAATGTCGTCCATGCTTCCGTAAAACCGCCTATACCGTCAGACACTTTGGTTAGTTTTTGAACATCGATTTTAGTATCGAATCTCATAGCATCCGTAACCGGTTCGTTGTATTGCTCTGAAGGTAAACGTCGAAGTGTCGAGTGTATTTCGAGAAAACGTCTTCATACGTATACGAAACGCCCTCTATGGACTCGTTCGATATGCCTTCGGATCCTCTTCGGTTGTAATTCTCAACGGTCATTGCTTCGATAGTCCAAACTAGTCCGACCGGTATTTCGTCGAGCTTTAGGTAGCTTTTTACGGAGTCTTCTACGTGGGTTATGAGGATATCAAGGATAGCGTCTTTACTCACATCGCTTGAACTTAGGCCAATTAGCGTCTTTATGTTATCGAGGTACATAATTAATTAGCCTTCTTTTTTGTACGAGGCTTCTTAACCTCTTCTTGTGGCTTTGGTTCCGTCTTTGTTTCTTGTTCTTCAGCTAGTTTCATCTGCGTCATGTGCATCAACATTCCCATAGTGTTCAACTCCTTAAAAATAAAAAGGAGAATAGCCGTTAAGCTACTCCCCTTAAAAATCTTGTTTATTACGCCTTACCTAAATATTAAGTAAGGGTAATTTTGATTGCGCCAGATGCGTCACGTACATGTGCTGCATAATGAGTGTCAGCAGTAATAACTGTAGACTTTGTAAGGATGTTACGATCCATTTCAACAGAAACTTCTTTCTTAAGGTAAACACCTAGAGCGTTAGGCTTAAGAATATAAGCAGTTTTAGCTCCTACGTTATTAGAAACAACTACAGTACACCCGTAGATTTCTCCAACTGAGTTAACTTTGTCACTTTCTTTTACAACGAAGTTAGGATCTTTGCGTAGGTTAGCGAATTCAGCAGGAGAAACGATCAAATATTTCTCTCCTTCAACGTCTTCACCAAACTTTACAAGTGCATCGCCTACAACAGTAGTAGACATTGAAGTAGCCGTAGAAGCGTGAACCATTCCACCAGTAATTGCAGCTAATGCAGCGAATAATTTAGCGTCTAAACCATTTGCTACAGATTTAAGAAGTTGCTTTTCAGCTTCGTCAAGAGGTTGCCCGTAAGCATTTCCAAGAACTTCGTCAGAAAGCTCGATACCTGTTGCAAGTTTAGCAACTGAAAGGTTTGCAGAAGTTTGAGCAAGAAGTGCTGGATTGATCGCTACGCCTTCAGCTACGTCTGCTGCGTCTCCGATGTAAGAGAATTGAGGAACTGAGATAGAACCTCCAGCTTGACCTTCTAAGTTTTGAACGTAAGCAATAGGGAATAATTTAATGTTGTTTCCTAGTTTCGCAGATACACCGTCTGCTAGAATTTGTGCATTTACTACGTTTGCCATTTTTGTCATTGCCATGATTAATAATCTCCTTTTGGTTTATGGTTTTTCGAACATAAAAAAAGCAGATACCTATAACGGCACCTACTTGACTAACCTTTTAATTGGCTATAAAGATCGGGGTTTTTACTCATAAGTTCTGCTCTCTCGGTAACACTCATTTTTAAGAAATCTTGTTGTGTTAAAGCATTTACTTTACCGTTTGAACTTTTAGGAGTATCGCCCTTTAAACGCTCATCAACTGCTTTTTCGATAGCGCTGATCCATGCGTCTTTAAACGATTTGATATTTTGATTTGTTTCGTCTGCCGTTTCACCGATTACAAAACTGGAGAAATTAGTCGGCAGCCCTTCCGTTTGAAGTTGCTTAACTGTTTCAAGTTCGAGTCGTTCGCGTAAAAATTGCTTACGTTCATCTTCGAACTGTTTACGTTCTGCTTCGAATTGCGCCTTTAAGCGTTCTTCTTCGGACATCTTACCGAGCTTTTCGGCTTCTGAACGTTCTTCCTGTATTTTCGCTTCCCATTTAGAATCGCGTGTTTGTATTGCCTTTGTTACCGCCTTATCGATTTGAGATTGAAGTTCCCTTTCTGTTAACTCGAACTTCTTAACCTCTTCCTCTTTAATTGTGTCTTGAGCCTCTACAGTTTCAATCTGACCCTGCTGAATCTCTTGACCTTCCACTTGCTTGATTTCTTCCATTACATTTCCTCCTCTTGCCGTCCTATCAGTTCATTTAAGCCCTGTTAGTCCAGTCTGATTTGTTATATAAGTAGTAGCGCTATTAAGCGCCCTCAATTAATACAGATGGTAGAATTTCCGATTTTGAAGGACAACGTAAAAAAGGTACCGTAAAGGCGTTTAAACCTTCCGATACCTAGTGCATTAGTTAAAGCGTTAACGTTCAATACGGACCATTCTCGTAACCCGTTTTAGATTACGTAGCGCTTTTCCCATTCTTCATACGTCATATTACGGTCTAATTTCTGCGTTTTACCGGTTTCTACGTCTCTTGCAGATCGTGTTTCGTATTCTTTCTTCACGTCGTCAAAGTACGGAATACAAGTCGTTCTACAGAACGGATGAAACGGTGCGAAATTAGTACCGGCTACGCGATCCTTAACGTAATAAATCTTTCCGTCCTGCTTCCGACATACTTCCGATGTTTTACTGTCCAACGTAGAAAGTACCTCGTATCGTTCGAGGTTATTCGCTTCATAACCCTTTGCGGTACCTTCGCCTAGAATGAACGACGACTCTGTTCGTATCACCCTTGAAGCATAAAATAAGTTCGTGTCCATCTTGTCGCGAAGAGTACGAGACATTTTCCTAACGTCCGTACCCTGTATTAACCCTTGCGTTATGACCTGGCGTAAATCATTGACGAGTTTCTCGCGATTGGACCATATACGAGCGCTGAAATGATCGCCTGACCACGGATAATCTAGCGCAAGTCTTACGGCTGATTCGTTTAGTTTCGTAATGACTGACGCTATACCTATTCCGGACTGGATATCGAAGGACGTCCGATAAAATGCGTCCTGGAACGTCTGTCCTAGAAACAACGTCGTTTGGTCCTCGACTTCCTGCGTAATTTGCCATATTCGTAAGTCCAATTCGTCTAGTAACGCTTGAAATCGTGTTACTCTAGCACGCGAAACTAACTCGGAAATCTTATTGAGTATTAACGGATCATCCGTACGCTTAAATTCTTGTTTAAGACGCGCAAGACGGTTCTTATAGTTCTCTAGTTCACCGCTATTTAACTCTTTCTGCGCTTCTTGTAGCGTTACTGCGTTCTCAGTTGCGTATTTTCCGTAGAATTCGTGTAACTGACGCTCGACATCCGTTACGGCCAGCGAGTATTGCTTCTTTAATTCCTTCAGTAAGTCTGTCGTGTTGTCGTATACACGTTTCTCAAGCGCTTCAGATCGTTGTTGCCAGTACGTTTTGCTTTCTAAACCGGGCGCTGTCGCCATATTCGTCAGCTCCTTTTAATAAAATTAGACCTGCCCGATGCTTGAATAATCACCGTTTTCCTTCTCTTGTTTCTTCTTATCAATTTCGTCGAGTGCGTCCTCAATAAAAGAAAGTTGTGCTAATAGAGTTTCTTCTGAAACTATACCGAATAGTTTTTGTGCGAATTCAGCTTCTTCAGTTTTGTTAACTGGTAAATTACGTGTAAATAACATTCCTAGTTCAGTAGCTTCGAAACTTTGCCCCTTCGTATTTAGAATATTTACGACAAGTCTTATTCGTTTAGATAGTGCTTGTTTGAATAAGCGTTCTTTCTGAGATACCAACGTTTCAAGTCCCATAAACTTATACTTGATTGCGATACCGGAAAGATTAGAGCCGAAAGTTTCATCGCTCATATTCGGTACATGAGAAAACTTATGAATGTCTTTTTCTAATCGGTCCTTAAATGATTCAAGCGATTCGTTATCGATTTCCTTAACAAGCCACTCTGCTGTACCTTTTTCGTCAAGTAACATCACACGGTTTTGTTTCATTTCGTTAACGTCTTCCGGTTGTGTTGCGTTCATACCCTTTAGTACCAGGTAAGCATCCGCAAAGTATTCGAGGTCATTAGCACGGTCGGAAACAGCCTTGTCGTATTCGTCAATTAACGGAATTAGTTTTTCGAAATCTCCGATACCTTCTCCGTTATTCCAATAGACTACAACCGGTACTTCTTTAAAGTGATGTTCTTTGCGGTCCTTTTCTACGTATTCCTTTTTACTTTGTTCGTACATAACGATTTCATTAGCCGTATAAACCTCGACGTGTACTACGCTCTCTTTTGAGACGTAATCTTGCACGGAATAATAACGGATAGCAGCGATTAAGGACGGATCAATTTTCGTATCATATACGAGTACCAATTCGTTTACATCGAGTACATCGAACTTGATTTGCGACTCTTCATCCATGTAAAGAAGTTCGGCTGATAGACCTTTGATTCCGGATTGTTTCGAGTGTTCAGCGTTTACGTATTGTTCGTCATTACGTTTAAACACGTCCTGTACTGACTCTAATAGAGATGTATCAGCGCTGGCGTATTGTACCGGCTTACCCATGAAATAACCGACGGTAGTGTTTACGATGTATGACGGAAAAGGGTTAACGACTTTATTGTTCGGTTTATTCGTATCGGTCATCGTCCGATTTGTAATGGCGTGCTTGCCTTCGAAATAGTTTTGTAATTTCTCTAAGCGTGTTAAAGTGCCGGTCTTGTGGTTCTCGATAACAACCTTAAGGAATTCCGGGTTTAGTACCTGCTCAACCGAACTTACTTTAATTAAATTCATTTACGATTCCTCCTATTAAGAAATAGAAAAGAACCCCGTAATAACGAGGTCCCTCTTTTGCGTTTATAAACCGAAGATGCGTTTAGGTAGCGATCCTATCTTGACGTCTAACCGGAATGGTTCGGTAGCGTACCGGAGAGCATCGAGTGTGTGATTAAACTTATCGATAGGCGTGTTCGTGTACTCACCGTCACGGTCTTTCTTATACGCGTAGTTATTCAGTTCTTCCCATACGTTAGTACACGAAGGGTCTACGATAATCTTGTATTGCTGCAGCCAGGTAACGCCGTGAATGATACTGTCTTTACCCTTCCTTACCGGCACCGCCCGTACTCCATAACGTTTAAGGTCGGCGATTGTTCGTGGTTCGGCTGAGTCGCAATATACCTGGAGGCTTAACGCTTCAATACGCTTTAGTTCCGTAGCCATCTGCTCGACGAACATTTCTCTACGGCATACCTCGTCCGTAATATAGATAATCTTCCGTTTCGTATCGATTGACCCCGCGACTATTGCGGTAGGATCCTGTGAAAATCCGAAGTCGATACCCGCGAAACGTTGGCCGGTGTCTACGTTCTTACACGCTAACCGTTCGATGTTGTTGAATACCAACCGGTCGAGTGTCGTGAACTCACCGAGTGCGTATATCTTGTAATACGTCGGATTTGTTAGCTTCGTCCGTTCGATAGTATCGATGTACTCCTGCGGTAAGAAACGGTTATCTTTATACGTAGTCTTTAGGATGAATGTAGTACGGTCATCTACCGGTATGTCACCGGAGAACCATCGCTTGTATATCCAATTCGCTTTACTTGTCGGGTTCAGCATTAAGTACATTTGCTGATTCGGTACCTTCGCACGTAAACGTAAATCCAGTTGGTCGAAGTCTTCCTGGTCTAGTTCCGTCGCTTCCTCTACGATGATGTCCGTAATACCGGATATACTCTTGAGCTTCTCAGGATCATCAACTCCCATAAATTTAAACTCCGATTGATTAGGTAACGTTATCTTTAAATGCGACTGCGATATCTTGCAATAACGAGATAGCCCGATGTTACTGAGTTGCGTAATAAACTCCTGGAATATTGATTCACGCAAAGTTGACGCGACCTTACGGATTACGAGATACTTTCGCTTACTCTTCAGCGCTTTCAATATATTCTTTTGTATAACGAACACCGACTTACCCGACCCGGCTGAACCGTAATAGACGTTATATCTACGGGTATAGTCATCGATGTATTTCCAGTACACGTCATTAAAAGCCGACCGGTGTACGTTTAGATTCATTGTTGGCATAAGTGCGCTCCTTTCTTCGTAAATAAAAAGAACCCGCCGTTAAGCGAGTTCACGATACTGACTGCCATGTATGTCCAACGCGAATCAAGTTAACGGTGGGCCGTGAAACCCCGTACATCTCCGAGATTTCTTGATCGGTAAGTTCCGTCGTAGCAAATAACCGTTTGATTTCACGAACTTTATCCTCGTTTAACTTGGCGTTAGGGTTAGTGCTACCAGTACGGGAGTTATAATTGCATTTAGGTACGTATAAGTCAGCGAATCGGTAGTCTTTCTTACGTCTGCTGGCGCCTTGTTTACGCTTTGCTTCGTCATCTTTTACCACGCCTAATCCGCCAGCCTCACCGCCTATTGACGTATTGTATCCGTAGTTCTGGTCGGTGCTGTTGTACTCTGCAATCCATCCCATTTCAGCCGCATTAAGAGCGTCCATGTCCGTATGCTTTTCAATTACTTCCCACGTAAAAGAATGCCATCCGTGATGTCTAATCGATTGATAAAAGTAAGAGCGTTCATTTCGTTTGAATGCTGCCGCTTTATGTCCGGATTTTCTTTTGCTAAGGGATTGCGTAGTTCTGCCAATGTACACTTTTCCGTCAACCTTGTTAGTCACTTTATAAACGATCATTCGTAATCTCTCCTCTATAAGTTTTTGGGCATGAAAAAAGAGCCGCGCATAATCGCACGACCCTCATTCGCATTTGTATTAAGTTGGATATTTACGTTAAATTTTCAACACTATAAATTAGTTAGTAGACATAACAGTACTTTTAGGAACCACTTATTTTTTTAGATTCCTATTTTCAGCCATATAACTCGATTTAGACCGATTTACACTTCGGGAAATAAACGAAAATTATCCGTTTTTTAGATAAAGTTCGAACTCCCGTTTACACCGGTTTTCTCCGTTTTTCATACGTTGCCGATCAGCGTAAAATAAGGTAAACTATTCGGCCGTCTGGCGCTATTTACTCGCTGTCTTGTTCGTTTTCATCCACGAATTTAATATCGATCGTTAGATCACCGTCGATGTTGATATCGTGATTATCACGCCACACTTCGCGTCTACGGTTCTTTAACCAAAACTGCTGCGCTCGTACGTCCGGCTTGGCGTACTTCTTAACCGATACGATTTCGCCTTTGTGCGATACCGTTTCCTCGGTGTAGTAGTAACCGATAGCGTTCTGATACAGCTTCGATTCTACGTGGTCATTCGTTAGGTCTTTGAAGCCTCGTATGGTCTCGGAAAATTCTTCGCGTTCCTTCATGTAAACCGCCCAAGAATCCGGATTAATGTCGATTATCCTCGCGATATCAACGTCCGTTTTTCCTTCCAGAATCCATTTACGAATGTTCCCGTTATCCAAATGCGGTTGAACGTGCGTATCGAATTTACTCGGCCGTCCTCGTTTCTTTTCTGTCATTTCCGTTCACTCCTTCGTTTATTTTCAAGGCTACCGTCAGGCATGCGATAGCCCCGTTTCAAGCGCCTATAACGGCTTATTTTCGGTCCATTTTGTCAAGACAATCGATAGGTCATCCGACATCGAATACGCCCAGAAAAGCTTTCTAGAGACGGGATGAACCGCCTTAAAAGACGGCTCGATTCCCTGCTCCTTAATGAATTTCATAAGAGGTATTGAAAAGCATCTGTAGATTTTAGGTTCCATGATCGTTACACTCCTTTTTCGTATAACTGTTCGTACTTCTCCGGTGAGTGAATTGTCTTTTCACCTGTCTGAATATTTACCGAAAACACATCGTATATTTTATTTGCGTTTACCTTGTTGACAGTTTCAGGATCTTCGGTTATACTGATTATGTTATAATAAGGGTCAACTCTGTAAACTTTCGTATTTGAAAAAGAAAAATTATTAAAGATAGTCTCTTTGAATACCATTTCACCTGTGTGTTTATTGGCCGTAAACACTTTGCAAGGTGGGTTCTTTAAAAGAGAGTATCTTTCTTTTCTTTCTCTGTTTCTTTCTATCTTTTCATAATCTCTCTTTGAAAAGACGATTCGCTGGTTCCTCTCCAATTTTATCGCCTCATACCGTTCTTTTAACCAATATACTCGATCCTCAATTAAACTGGATATACGGCTTAAAATGCTTAAGTCTAAACTAACCTCTGTATGGGAGTGTAGCCATGATGTGTATTTTCTCAGATTGTTGTCTTTAAGACCGGAATAAACTAATTCATTTACATAATAAGCTTTATCCCCTTGGACATCATAAATTGTTTTAGCGTGTTCTTTAATCCAACTGCTTAATCTTTTATTCTGAGAAACTAGATTCTTATCATCATACAAAATTTCCAAGAATGGTTCTAACGCTTCTAATTCATCTTCTATAGATTGTTCTCGGAAACTCTTGGCTGTACCACTTGGATGTTCTTTGTACCACTCTTTCATAGTTCGCTCGTATATTCTCTGAAGCATTTCTTTGATCTTAGGTTTGGTTTGCCCGGCAGCAAATACTACATCGTCTGATAGATAACCTGACTCCTTCAAATAATCCATTTCCAGAAGGCAATCAACTAATTGATTTTGTTTCCGTGTGAGGAATGTTGATTTATTCGCTTTGAACCAAGTTACGAAAGGACTATTAGCATATTCGTGAACAGTTGTCCATAAACTGCTAGTAACCTCGTCAACTAAAGAGTGAGTATATTCACCTTTTTCGTTGTAACGTTCTATGCCTAAAGAATCTTTCTTAATCGTGTAAATATGCCTTTCGGAGATACCAGTTTCATTTGATACCTTGCGCTTTACTCCAAAATCATCATTAGACAGCGTAGAAATGTCACCTTGTGCACGTAGAATAATAGACTTCATAAGTCTACGCCTGTTAATTAAGTCCGATCTATCAACAATTGATTCCCACGAAGTTCCTTCTTCTGGCTCAAAGGTAAGGACAGCTTCCCAGGCGCTTGCCATGTACTGCTGATACACGTCTTCTTTTTCTACTTTACCTTTAAGTTTGTTAGCTAATTTGCTGGAGTTCATTGCGAGCATCGGTTCAATCACCACTACCCGATGTTCAACAGGATCAACTTCTTTGTTAACACGTACTTCAAATAACTGCTTTACTAATTCTTCTTTTAATAAATTTTTACTCATCAATTACCTCCTGAATTTTAGTAAAAGCACCCACAGGCAGCCTATATCGTGACCACCCTCTCACTTTATACAGATGGTCAGAATGCCGAATTAAAGGGCGGTGCGACACTTTTCTACCGTCTTTTCTTGTACTTCTTCGAATAATCTTTCTATTATTTCTTTTAGCGTAGTCACTTGTATTTACATATTCACGTTTAATCTTTTAGAAGTAATTAAGCTTTTAACAAAGCTTTACGTAACGTCTATTTTTATGATAATAAAAATTGGCGTAATCTTTATTGTTATTAATTCGTTATTATTAAAGATTGTTATTATTATAGTGGACTTAACGGCACTCAATCGAATGGACTTAACGGCACTTGATTAAGTGGACTTAACGGCACTCGGTCACTTTTCCGGAATGTACAACGGCATGTACAGCTTCTTCGTATGTCCGTACCACTTACGCCTCTCCGTCACGAGTAGCCCTTCCGCCTTTAAAATATCGCATAGTCCTTTGATACGACTGCGCTTAATACCGAGATCCCTCTCGATAGCATCCACGGTTGGGTACGCCCACATATACGTATCTTTATCGATTTCACCGTTAACATGAGCGTGTAGGTACCCGAATAATGCGATACAATCACGTGCTGTACGGCCGTCATACTTTACGGTAAGTCCCGGTAAAGTTTTACGATACAAATCGTGTGGGATCGGTGTGTATCCGACCCCGTTTTCCTTTGCGAGTACATACGCTTTCTGGTTAAATGCCTTCGCTTGCTTTTCGTTCATAAATCGGCCCCTCTCGTTTGCTTTTCGATAAATTTTCGCTAAATAAAGTTCGCAAATTAAGGCTTCATTCGGTTCACCCCGCGGCTTTCGATTCGAATAACCTTAGTAGAAACTCTCTGCCCATTTGCGTAAATCTTCGGTGGTAAATAACCCTACCGTTATCCAGTACGTCTTGCTTAATTTCTACGTAGCCCTTATCGGCATATTTGCTGTAAAACACCCAAGTTCCATTTTGATTGAACTGTATTTTTCTCGCAGCCAAGTCTTTATTTAAAGCTGACGCAGACTTGAAACCTAGTTCTTTCGCAATCTCGGTTGCGGTATACGTTTTTGTCACATGCGTAAGTATATTAACGGTTTTCTCGGCTTCCAGTCGCTTACTTTTCTCCTCTTTTAATGCTGAAATTAAACCGATCATGTAATCCGGGTCATTGAGCGTTTTCTCCAAGACGTCATCCGTCATATAGGCACCATGTTTACGAATTGTAGGAAGCACATCCTGTTTTACCCATTTCTTAAAAGCCCTAGCTTCTTGCTTCCGACTAGCAAAAATGATTTCATACAACCCCGATTCATTTATGATGTTCACCTTACCCTGACGACCTATGTTGAACATAGACCGTTCATCTTCTTCTAAACGTTGCAGGGCTTGGGTGACATTTTGAATATCAAGGATTTTACAAACATCACTCGCAACAAACCAAACATCATTTTTGTTAATAACCGTCCTAACTTCATTCCCTGAGTAACTAAACACTTTTTGTAATTCGTTCATTTGAACACTCTCCTTATTTTTTATTTCGTACTCATGAACAGACTGAATGCTGCAATAACATTTTCTTCAGTTAAATTTAGAACTTCTTTGATCTTTTTATCCATGTTCTTTGTTATAGGTTTTTTACCGGTTTCCATTTGAGTTATATAACTTTGATGAACCCCTAACATCTCAGCAAGCTCTTTTTGTGGTAACTCTCGATTTACGCGAATAATCTTCAATAACTTTCCGGTCAACATCGCATCACCTCCCTTCAGTTTTTTGCTCCACACAAAATATACCGAGTGAAACTGTAAAACTGCGCGCGATTTCGTAATAAATAATTACTTTTCTAATGTATACATTGCAGCTAACTGCCATTTCGCGCAGCCTTACACACTGGATAATAAGCCTCAACTTTCTTTTTCGCGCACATTATTTTTAAATAATCACTTATTTCGACGTTTCTTAATCCAAACTCGCGCGGGTATTTAACAAAAAAAAGACGCCTCAATTACTTAGGCGTCCTATCCTGCTTAAAATTGTCACCCTACTGGCGGTTTTGGTCCGGAATTTACGATTACTAATGCAAGTACCGCAGCAAAGTATAAAAACTTTTTCATATAATCACCGCCCTCTTGCGACTTTTAACGTCTTTCGCCAGGACGTGCAGATTACGAGCATCGTAGTTTAGTAACGGCTCTTAACGCTGACTTACGCTCACCTAATCTACATAACTGCTTTTGCGGTAACTGAGCGAAATAAATATCACCTTGAGCCATAAACTCACCGATTGAATTCCAAAGGACGTCAGGATCTCCACTTGCAAGGCCGAGGAAGTATGTAGCGAACGGTCCTGGTTCGTTCTCTTCGTCTAACAACGCTTTGGTAAGTTCGTAATCACCGCTTAAAGCCGCGGCATACGCTTTGTTACCGATAGCAGACGGATTTGTTTCTAGTCCGAAATGAACACGACCAAACTCGATGTTATATAACGCGTATTCTAGTAAGTGATCGGACGCGTTAGTACCTTTCAGCGTGTTATACGCACTTTGTAGATTCGTTAAACACTCCGTTTCTGATTCGAAAAAGTACGACATACCTAACACGTAGAACGCATTTGACCGTAACTTGTCCGCAAATGAACATTGAGTAACGATTCCGGCATAGTACCGAGCTTTCTTGAGGTCGTTACGTTGTAAATAGCCGTGTGAATACATTTCCGCCAGTCGAACCATAAAGCACTCGCGAATGAACGGATCAGGTAACGTCTGTATACGTCCTTCAACCGAGCGAGACAGCTCATACATTGCCGTGTAGCGACCGTCCATAAAAGCACCATAAGCCTCGATAATACGTAACAACACGTTAACCTCATCGTATTTCGTTAGTTTCATGCCACGGGCTGCCTCCGAAAGTTCGGGACCGTTGAGTTTACCGGTTTTCATTGCGTAAATTAACTCGTATACCTCCGCGAATTTTTCAGCGTTTCGGTTCCAGACCGGTACGTTATCGAGTAAGTCACGCAAGAAACGGTTATCACCCGAAATTGCCGAGAATTCTAGCGCTTGTTTGTAGGAATACGGTAATACGATTTCTCCACGCCATTTATACAAAATCTCTTTGTAATCTTCACCGTAAAAATATTGCGCTATCTTCAGCAAACTTACGAACGGCAGCGTAGAGTTTCCGGTAAAATACTTCGATGCGGAGCTGCGATCTAATCCGATAAGGTCAGCGATATCTTTTTGTTTAACACCGTGTATCTCCATTTGGCTTAATATCTGAATACGTACGTCCTTCATCGTTTACCCTCCATTCACGGCTGCGTTCTTGTAACGGTTTACTGGACAACTAACGGCTTGCCGACCGTTCTCTCCCCGATAACTCGCGACGCATTAATCGCTTGGCCAGATGTGCCTTTGCCCTTGACACACCGACATCACGATCACCGAACATTTTTTATTTAACGGCTTGAACCGTAATCACTAGCGATACCAACAAGAAAGCTACGGCAACGATTTGTAAACCTGTTATGACTGTCATTTCCTACAACCCCTTAGTTAGCTTAAGTTCAACTGACATCGGATCTTTCAAAAGAACATTAGATACAAACTCCCATGCGGTCATCGACTCAAGTTGCTGAACCAATTCATACACCGATTTCTTAAAGCTACGAGTCATTTTCAACTTACCGAGATTCATCGAAGGTCCTTCAGCAATTACCACGCTGTACTTTTCAGTGTCCTTAACTTTCACCAAGTAGGCCTCGTTATAATTGTTTTTGTAGATAGCGTAAGAACCAATTTGATACCCTTTGAACGTTTCAGTGTTGTCTTCTGGAAAATCAGATTCCGGCAAAATGAACATTACTTGTACGGACGGGAATTCCGCACTAACAGGGATAAGTGGCATACTTAACATCTCCTTTAAATTTCAAATTACTAATGTGTAATTAGCTTGTACCCTTATATTACTAATTAGTAATTGGAAAGTCAACCCCTATTGACGAAAAAATTTCAAATGTGTAATATGTAATTAGAAAGTATAGATATCGGAGGTAACAAAAATGCCGAAATATACAGCAAAACCCCGTATGAATGAGATACGTAAAGAAAAAGGAATTAACGGAAAAGAACTGGCTCAAATGGCCGGAGTAACAGAACCGACGATCAGTAGATTCGATAGTCAAAAACGATATGACATCGATGTACTGGTTTCGGTAAGTAGAGCATTAGACGTACCAATGCAAGAGCTTTTCACCATAGAACAGAATAAAGACGAAAAATAAGCCCCTCAATTAAGAGGAGCTTTTTATTTTGCCTATATTCCGACTGCTAACGTACCTAGTTGCTTGAGGATCTTAATAAATATCGGTGACATTTGAATTAAGATATAAACTAACGAAACTTTACCGATTCCTTCCCATACTTCGCCCTGATCCCGAAAGAACCCCATAAATAATTTGAATACGATCATTGCGCTGGCCACTGGAAACGAAATCGTAACGACTAAATCTATTAACGGGTCGAATATGTGCGCCATTGCCGCGATTATCTCACCGGCTGCTTTATCGGCTATTCCTGCGGTCGGTATCGCCTGGACCGACTCAGCTGCGAAAGCTTTAGGCGCGAAGACTAACGGTAGCATAGTACCGGTCGCTATCGCTTTCAGATTCGGTTTTTTAGCCGCCTTAGTGTTTTTGTACTCACCGGACATAAACTCGCTAAATTTAATCGTTTCTGTACGTTTGAACACGTTAATCACTCCTCATTTTCTTAACGTAGGTCATCAAATGTATAAACTTCATGCTGCAGACCGCCACACATCTCCTTCAACTGCTTTCTACGGTATTCACTTGTCGTAATCCAAACTAACTCCGGAAATTTACGAAAAAAGTTAGGATCGTTTTGAAAGATACCCGCCACTTCAATCGCCTTGTAACGTTCAATTTTCAATTTGTTTTTATATATTTTTTGTTCGTTATCAACTTCGAGAATGTACGAGATCCCGTTAACCTTAAACAACGCATCACACACGATTCTGTTTTTCTTGTTGTTGGCATCTTCAATCGTTAACTCATTTCGCCAGTAATCCGGACATTGAAAGGCAATGTAAACCTGACTACGCATGATGTAATGGCGTGCTTGAATCGTTTTCTTTCTGATACGTTGGCAACCGATTTTATGGCGTCCTTCAGCGTTTAAATAGTAAATCGTGTCATAACCGTCTCTAAAACTAGATAGATACGGCTTCATTTCGAGTAAAAACCGGTTTGTGCTGCGTACGCTGGTAAACTCGAGTAACGTTTGAATCTGATCGCGATTAAGATAATCCATTTTCTTTAAGTACAAGAGAAGACTTTCCTCGCGGTGTAATCTCGTTTGCATCCGTTTCCCTCGCTTTCAGTACGATATTCGGTTTTATACGTGTTTCTATTTCCGCATTACTCATATAAGGCGTCTGTACGGTCGTACATTTAACGTGTTTGTAGATGGCGCGACCTTTTATCATCGGTAGGTCTTCCGCACCGCCCTGGTCTAATACGGCTAATGAGGCGTTGTTTGAATCGAGTACGAACGTTAGTCGAGTCGGTATATTACGTTTAACATCGATTGGAATCGTACGTGAAGTAGGATATTGCGTGCTGTAAATCGGATAGAAACCGGCTGCTCTCCCTCTACGAGCGATGTCCGTAAGTAATTCAATACAAGCCGGATCCTGAGCGATGTCTGCGCCCTCGTCGATAATTACGAAATGACGATGAGGTATTTTCGCTTCTTTGACGTCTTCAAACCCTTCATCGATAAAGTTCCGGTACATGGCCGTCATATCTTCCTTAACGCTTTCTAAAGCCGTTTTTGCGTCTTCCGGGTTATAACCGACGTATTTAACTTGCTTCAGCTTTTCAAACCTCTTAAATGCCGCCCCTTCTTTGAGATCGATTAACGTAAAGGAAACATTTTTCGGATTATTTAAAACGAGTACCGAAATCAACATCTTCAGAAAGAACGACTTACCGTAACCAGGAGTACCAGCCACAATTAACGAGTACAAGTCGTCGAAATCGTGGTACATAACCTTTCCATTACGTGTATGACCGATAGGAACGGACCATGTACCGGGTTTTAATAACGACGGATCCCAATCGATTTTAGCCGGCATCGGTTCGTTGTATATACGTATCTTTAACATTCCATCGAAAGCGAGTTCGACTTCTTTACGTGGTTTCTTAGCGTTGATAACCGTTTTTAATTGCTTAACCGTACGAACGTCTCTTAGCGCTTTCCAATCGATCGACCGGCTGGTTACGTTTAATCCGTCCTCTAATACGTGAATTTTTTCTTCGACCTTTTTACGATCGAAAGCCAACGGTAATTGGTAAACGTATTCTGTACCGCCTGGTATCCGACGTTTTCTACGTATCCTAATCGGTTTGGGTAAACCGTTATCCTTTCCGACCCAACCGGCGTTAGCAAATATTCGTTGTATTTTAGCAGCATCGTTTAACCCAACGTGCTTCTTAACGTAGCCAACGCCCAGTAACGAAGCCATGAAAGCAGACGTAACAAATTCGAATAGCATCGTAGCACCACTCTCCTTTCGGTATTACGGTGTAATAGTCCCCCGGAATAAGTACGCTTGGAAAACCCGTCTATGCTACGTGATTAATAGATTGTTAGCGTCCTGATTGTCGACTAATCAAGAAACCGAAAGAGTACGTTGTTTAGGACGTTAGACTTAGCCACCAATTAAGCGTGTAATTAAGTCTATTAAAAGGAAAACTTGTCATATTCGTAGAATTTTTAAAAAGGTTCTAATTTTTTTGCGAAATGTTGGAAAAGCACCTTTGATTATTTAGGGAGGGTTTAAATCTAATGGAGTACAATAATAAACGAACAAATTTAAGAAAGTTTCTCGATCTACACGGATGTAGTCAAGAGGATTTAGTGCTCACTTCGAGAGTTTCACGTAACACTATTAGCAAGGCTTGTACTGACAAAGATTACATGCCTAGTTCGGGGGTTATGAAGAAGATTTTGTTAGCGATTCGAAAAATTGATCCTAATGCAAAAGCTAGTGATTTTTGGGACATGTAAAAAAAGCCCATATTACGGGCCTTAAGACTGACTTACTAATACATTTTTTTATTTAGATCCTTTACAAACTTTGCTAAGGCCCTTCTTCGGTACATATCTTGACCCTGATCTATATTAATAGGCGTATCAGGAACATTTATTTCAAAATGAGTACCATCAATAAAAGTAACTTTAGCAAAGTTTAATTCGTCATAATCTAACGTATATTGATTTATAGTTATTAAAACATTTTTAATGTTCCGTATAGAGTAGTAATTAATATCCATTTTATTTTTAATTTCACCTTCAACCAATTCATAGACAGTTACTACATACAATTTAGAATCATCGACGAAATAAACATTAAGTGCGATGCCTTTTTCGGGGTTTAGTACCTCAATCGGCTTTTTAATGTTTGAGAAATTACTTTCAAACGCATAAGCAAATCGAACAACAGGACCGCCATGCCGTTTTTGAAATAATCTCTCCACCATATCCCGATACTTTAGATTAGCACCGGCTTTTGTTAACTCTTCTTCTTTTAACTGTTCTTTAATAATATCCTTTGAATATTTATTCTTCATTTTTTCTACTACCAGTTTTTAATGAGTTGGCTTCTATCGCCTCTTCTCGCTTCTCTTGAGCTAATATTTCCGCAATGTAAGGCGCTAAAGTTCTTGCAAAGTTATCCATGGCCTGTTTACTGGGTCGTTTACGTTTTTCCATTAGTTACATTTCCTTCGCGATTTATTTTTGTTGCTCTAACTCCGCCTCTTTTGCTTTACGCTTCCTAATAATCTCAGCTACGTAAGGGGATATTGTCCTAGCGAAGTTATCTCTCGCTTCCTTCGATGGTATTTTTCTTTTCTCCACTTTTAATCGCCTCCGCTCTTTCCTCATTAAGGATCCGAATAATTATTGGTGTGAGATTTTCCACAAATTTATTTAAGACAGATTGCGGTGGTCGCTTATATTCCATTCATTTCACCTCCTATAAAGAAGGTTAACCAACGTTTTTGCGTGTTAATCTCGCTAGATATTCGTTAGTCTCGCGCGTTGTTGCGTTAATTCCGAATTCCATATCGTAAAGCTCATCGTAATACATCTCGTCCAATTTAGCGTTAACCACCCCGTAATAGTACCCGATAGGTTTCTTACGAATTGCCCCCGACTTTAATTTACCGATCATTTGTTTAAATGCAGAAATAGCCACGTCTAATAAAGCGTTCGTGTCATACGCCTTGTAGTTCGCTATTAACGCCATTCGCCAGTATTCTTCTATTGTCTTAGCGTTGTCCCAAAAACAGCGCACAAGTTTAGTAAACGGTTGTGGGACCGATTCAGAGACATATGTATGATTTAAGTCGTGCTTACGTATTATTTTAGTTTTAGATATTAAGGTTTCTTTAAGTTCAATACCCTTTTCGTTCTTACTCTCACATGCAGTTTCGGACTCAACACGCCTGGACATTTCCGACTGGTCAATCGTTGTAATCACGCATATATCGTAACCCCTACCGCCTTGTTTTCTTATCGTAGGTATTCGGTTAATCACGTTAAGCTCATCGAGTAACTTTAGCGCTCTCCTAACGGTCTTCTCCGACTTATCGATTGCTTTAGCCAACGTAGCAACCTTTAGCCATGAAACGCCTAATACTACGCAGCTATACCGTGATAGAGTCTTAAGTACGGTTACAGCCGTTTTAGTTAATGATGACGCGTTGAAATAAAGATGCTGCCGAACAGCTTCGTTTAAGTCTGCGAGCGTGTTAAACGACTGATGCTCACGATATTGGTCATACGTCCATTCCACGAATACCCCTCCGAATATGACCGGAGAAAAGCAATACCCATTCTTTAAATCACTTGAAACCGTAACAGATTCCATGTAAAATAAAGGCAAGTTCTTTATATGTAGGGATGGGTCGGTGTTAGCGCACCGGCTTTTCTCTGTCTTTTTTTTTATTTTTGTTTTACAAGTAATTACGTAAACTATTAGCCACTTCTTCTTTATCCAGGTGTAAATATCGTGTCGTCACGGCAATATCACTGTGTCCTAACGCTTTAGATATAAGAGCAATGTTCGCACCCTTACCTAATAAGTTCTTCGCAAATCCACGTCTTAACGCATGAGGATTAATATTCTTTAGACCGAAATCCTTAGCGTACTTCCCTAATCTTTTTATGAGGTTGTTGTTTGTTGGACTAGTTGCAATACGTCCACCATTTTTCGTAATAAAAAGTAAATCGTTATTTGTACGCGCTGCTTTTCTTACTAACTCGTTTTGCGTGATTAGAACATCGATCAGCCTCGCGAGTGTATCGTCAAAAGGTAAATGTATAGATTGGTGATTTTTCAGAATCCCGCCATCTATCTTCAATGTTTGAGCGTCAATATCTATGTGTTTTGTTTTTAAATTGGTTAAGGTACCGATACGTATCCCTGTTTGATACATCAATAAAATAGCCGTAGCATCTCGTAACTCTACGAATTTGGTTAGGTCGAGAAAGGACAGCAACATACGAATTTCACGTTCTGTAGCGCCTTCTTTAACGGGGTTGTCCACTTTAATACGGACGTTTCGCCAGTAATTCACGGTTATCCATCCGTTATCAAAACAACGGCTTAGAAACGCTTTAAGGCATTTTAAACGGGTGAGTTTCGTTTGGTTACTAACGTTCATAGACGATAGCCATTCGTATATATGATCGGTGTTTATATCTTCGAGGTTTTTAACTTCGGTTATCTTAGCGAAGTGACTGACGTGTAGTTCGTAGTCATTCATCGTTCGCTCACGTAGTCCTGAAGCGTGCATATGACGCAGAACTATCGATAACGCTTTTTCGAGGGTAAGTGCGGTTGTGTTACGTGTATTTGGTTGGGCGCTGAATACGCCAGTTAAATCGGCTTTAACGTGTAAAGACGGCTTACGTTTAGACACAAAAAACGCCTCCTAATTCGCTAGTTGACCGATTCAATGACCGTATCAATCCAACGTATTAAAAGGCGTTATATCAACGTTTTTAATCGTATTATGGCGTCCCAGGAGAGATTCGAACTCCCGACCGTACGCTTAGAAGGCGTATGCTCTATCCGGCTGAGCTACTGGGACATATGTATTGGAGCCCCTTTCGCATAGTAATGGCGCTTTCCGCAATTACCATGCGCTGCGGGCACACAGTGATTTGTTCCACCCGTCGACTGTGGATACAAATATATTTTTATCATGCATTTTAATTGTAAGATCTGTTAACTTCAGATGTAACTTTTCATGGACCATTTGAACGTGAGAAAAACAAATGGAGCGGGTGATGAGAATCGAACTCACGACCAGAGCTTGGAAGGCTCTTGTTTTACCACTAAACTACACCCGCAGACAATTTAGACCTTGTCGCGACGACATAACTAAATATACATGATATCTAAATTATAGTCAACCCATTTTCTCATCTTTTTTATTTTCTAACTGTTTTTTTTTCAAATGTTCTACTTAACTGATCGATACGTATACCATTGAGTGAATAAAAACTTACCGATATCCTATTATCTTCAATCTCCAACAACGCATATGTCTTTTCAAAAGAACCTCTAGGCAGCCTGATACTCCCAGGATTGATAAAGATCATTCCCTCACGTTCAAAGGCTTCAGCTACGTGTGAATGCCCAAAACAAGCAATTGCTGCACCTGTTTCCTCTGCCCTGTATGCTAGTGAAAGATAAGACATTTTTACATCGTATAAATGACCATGTGTTATATATATACAAGTATCTCCCAACAGCTCAATGGCTTCGTTAGGAAAATCATCGCCTAAATAATCCATATTACCTTTAACCGTTACAAATCCAGACATTTCTTTAGATGATGTCGAAAGCTCTGAATCACCGCAATGAATCATAAGATCTACTTCATTTTGATAGCGGCTCTTTAATGTTTCTAACTCATCTGTTAACCCGTGACTATCACTAACGATTAAGGCTTTTCCCATAAGAGATCCTCCTCATTGATCAGTTTTTTTAGTTTTTCCAAAGCTATTGCTCTATGACTAATTTTTTTTTTTTCTTCTTTTGCTAACTCTGCCATCGAACGATTTAATTGAGGAAGAAAGAAAATCGGATCATACCCGAAACCTTCCGTTCCCTTTTTTTCTCTTAAAATCTGACCTTTACACTCCCCTTTTACAACTAGCGTTTCTTTTTGAGGTCTCGCAAAAGCCAAAGCACATACAAACTGAGCGTTTCTATCGTTATCTTCAACATTCTGAAGTTCTTCTAAGACTTTGTTCATGTTCTCTTCATCACTTTTATGTATACCTGCATACCTAGCTGAATAAACGCCAGGTCGTCCTTCTAAAGCATGGATCTCTAATCCTGAGTCATCCGCGATAACAGGAATATTCATCTGTTTAGAGATGGTTTCAGCTTTTAAAATAGCGTTCTCTTCAAAAGTGACTCCAGTTTCTTCAACGTCAGGACTTCCTTCAATATCGTTTAAAGAGAGAATCTCAACGCCAAGACTTCCTAACATCGATTGAAATTCTTTAGCTTTACCTCTATTTTTCGTTGCAACTAAAATTTTCATGTGGTTTATTCCTCCGATAAAAGTAGATCTTAACATAGTGAATGATTATGTAAATTCCTATTATAAATATGGACAAAACAAAAAAGAGACGAATATCTCGCCTCTTTACTGTATCACAACCTATTTGATTTTAAAATTCACCTGTATTTACTTCTTTAGGTCTTGAAACTGGAGCGGTGAGTTCTTTCCCTTTTTCATTAAAGATCTTTGACTTCCCGTCCACTTTAATCGCTACTTTCTTCACTTCAGATAGTTCTGTAAGAGAAAGAACAATCGAATTTAATACTTCATCTGCAATCATGCTTTCTTCTTTGTTGTCCAGTAAAGCTCCATTGAAGTTTAGTGTAACAACACCATCTTTGACGACAGGTGTACTCAACAGTTTCACATCTGTTCTAAAATCTGTTAGAAGGCTGCTCTCAGCAGATGGGCCATCAATTAGGTGTTCGATCGTTGCTGTTACTTTATCTGTCCCCTCTTTTGCAACTCGACGCGTTACAGGTACATAATACGTTTGATCCTGTGTCTGTGCCAAGAAATAGAGAGTTACGAGTTCACTATTCGTGATATCTGCCACACTGCCATTTTCGAGATTTATCCCGTCAACACGACTCACACCGTCACCAACTGGTGTATTATTAACAGGCATTGAATTTTGGTTCTTTCCTGCGATTTGTATTTTAACTTTCTTAATGTTGTCAAACTGAGTAAGTGTGAATGTAATAGCTTGCAAGATCTTCATTTCATCCGCTGCATTATACTCTGTAAATTCCTTTGAAAAATTTGCCGTAGCTGTCCCCTTTTTGATATTTACCGATAACACTTCTGTATCAGCTGGCAGAACAGCTTGAAAACCGTTAGGAAGCAGATTGCTTACAGGGCCGTCTTTTACAAGATACTGCAATACTTGTTTAGCCGTTTCATCGTTCTTTGGAAGAGCAAGAACTTGCGGAACAACCATCCCGTTGCTGTCGAATAAAAACAGTTGCCGCTTATTCGTTTGCTCTGCACTCGCCGCTTTGTCTTTCTTATCGAGCGACTGACCTTCTTTCACGTAATTCACTTTAGGGGGATCAAGCTCATTTCCTGCTTTCTCTCCCCATAGTCCGCAACCTGATACCAGCAATGAAGCTGATAATATGATAAGCGGTGCTCCTGACTTCATCATTTTGCGCATACTTTCCCTCCTCAAGTGGTTTGTACTACTATGTATACGAGCTATCCTCTCCCGTTAGACCACTTGTACAAAAAATAAAGAAGACTGGCTTTAATTAAATGAAAAGAGCAGAATCCCTAAATGGATTCTGCTCTTTTCACTTCAATATTCTCAATATGAGGTTACCTAAATTCGTGCTCTTTGAAAACTACAACTTAATACATTCTACTTTTTCAATCTTGCGGTCTAGCCAATGGTTAGCGATCTCTAAGAAATGATTGCTCTCTGCTGTAGCTAAGAATCGATGCATCGGTTTAGCATCTTCTGTATTTAAGAGGTTGCTATGGTCGAGGATGACTGAAACTTCACGCGCAGTTTCTGCACCTGAACAGATCAACGTGATATGTTCACCCATCACTTGCTGAATGATTGGTCTTAACAATGGGTAATGAGTGCATCCCAGAATTAACGTATCGATAGAAAGATCCTTAAGTGGATATAAAGTTTCTGAAACTGCACTTAATGTCTCTTCACCAGATAACTTACCTTGTTCAACAAGCGGAACGAACAACGGGCATGCTAAACTTTCTACGATTACATCGTTACGAATCTGTGTTAGCGCCTGTTTATAAGCACCACTATCGACTGTCCCGACTGTCCCTATTACACCGACATGATTATTTTTCGTCGCTTTTAAAGCGGAACGAGCACCTGGATGGATAACTCCTAAGACAGGAATGTCTAACTTTCTCTTCGCTTCTTCTAAAACTGCTGCAGTAGCTGTATTACAGGCGATAACGAGCATCTTAATCTCCTGTTCTAAAAGAAAGTCAATCATTTCCCAAGTATAAGCCCTAACTTCTTCAAATGGTCTCGGGCCATACGGACACCTTTTCGTGTCTCCTAAGTAGATAATCTCTTCTTTTGGTAGCTGTTTCATGATCTCTCTTGCTACCGTTAAACCTCCCACTCCTGAATCAATGACTCCAATGGGTCTATTCAAAAAACATCGCCTCATCTCTATATACATACTGGCGTTAAATCACTGTTTTCTATTCTGCTAATATTTTTATGAAATTGCAAGACCATTCGTTAATGGAATGTTTTAAAAGCGAGCAACCAGGAGCGGAAATCAACCACTCCCGTGTCCAACCCTATTAACTCAACATCTATAGAAAAAGACTATGGAAATTTTCCCCATAGTCTTTTTTTTACTTTAGAAATTTTCTTCTGCAAACTTCACAACGTCTTCCATTGTTTCCATTTGTAGAACTTCATCCATGTGTGCACTGATCTTTTCTTTAGACAGACCGAGAATCTGACTACGAGCAGGAAGTACAGATGTAGCACTCATTGAGAATTCATCGAGACCAAGGCCAAGAAGAATTGGAATTGCGATCGGATCGCCTGCCATCTCTCCACACATACCAGCCCATTTACCTTCTTTATGAGCTGCATCGATAACCATTTTTACTAATCTTAAGATTGCTGGATTGTACGGCTGATACAAGTAAGAAACTTGTTCGTTCATACGATCTGCAGCCATCGTATATTGAATCAAATCGTTTGTACCGATGCTGAAGAAGTCAACTTCTTTAGCAAAAGTATCTGCCATTACGGCTGTTGATGGAATTTCCACCATGATACCTACTTCAATGGATTCTGAAACTTCAATTCCCTCAGAAATGAGCTTTTCTTTTTCCTCTAACAATATAGCTTTAGCAGCACGGAATTCTCCAAGTGTTGCAATCATCGGGAACATGATTTTCAAGTTCCCATATTGGCTTGCGCGAAGAAGTGCTCTAAGTTGAGTACGGAAAATGTCTTGCTCTTCTAAGCAAAGACGAATCGCTCGGAATCCTAAGAAAGGATTTAACTCTTTCGGAAGATTTAAATAAGGAAGTTCCTTATCTCCACCAATATCGAGTGTACGGATGACTACTGGTTTACCTTCCATCTTTTGAAGCACTTCACTATATGCCTTGAACTGCTCTTCTTCAGTAGGAAGTTGATCACGGCCCATGTAAAGGAACTCTGTACGGTATAAACCAACGCCTTCTGCACCGTTCTCTAGAACACCTTTTACATCAGCTGGTGTTCCAATATTAGCCGCAAGCTCAACTTGAACAGAATCGCTTGAGAATGTTTTTTCATTCACTAGCTTTGCCCATTCCGCTTTTTGCTTTTGATATTGTTTTTGTTTTTCTTCATACGTAGCGATTTCATCTTCAGTAGGATTCACGATTACATGTCCATCCAGACCGTCGATAATTACCATTACGCCGTTCTCAACGTTTTCCGTAATTGTCTTCGTTCCTACTACTGCAGGAATTTCCATTGAACGAGACATGATTGCTGAGTGAGAAGTTCTCCCTCCAATGTCAGTTGCAAAACCTTTAACAAAATTACGGTTTAATTGAGCCGTGTCAGAAGGAGTTAAATCTTCTGCTAAGATGACAACCTCTTCTGTAATACTCGCAGGTGTAGTAAACGTCACATTTAACAAGTGTGCTAAAACTCGTTTTGAAACGTCACGAATATCTGCCGCACGCTCTTTCATGTATTCGTTATCCATGGATTCAAACATATTGATGAACATGGATGAAACATCGTCCATTGCTGCTTCAGCGTTAACTTTTTCATTCTCAATCTTTTGTTTTACAGCATCAACTAGTTCTGGATCGCTCAAAACAAGAAGATGGGCAGCAAAAATCGCTGCCTTATCTTCGCCTAACTCTTTGTTCGCTTTTTCTTTTATAACAGAAAGTTCCTCTTTGGAAACGTTAAGCGCTGCTTCAAAACGATCGATCTCACTCGCTGAATCTGAAATCGATTTTCTTTCGATCGTTAATTCAGGATTTTGAAGAACAAACGCTTTTGCGATTGCGATGCCGGCTGATGCTGCAATACCTGAAATTTTTTCAGACATTACTCACCAAGCCCTTCCTTTTTCATTACGTTTTCTAGTGCAGCGATTGCTTCATCTGCATCTGAACCTTCTGCTTTGATCACGATTGAAGATCCTTGTTGGATCCCTAGGCTCATTACGCCCATGATTGATTTTAAGTTAACGCTCTTTCCGTTGTAGTCAAGTGTAATATCTGAGCTGAACTGACCTGCTTGGTTAACTAAAGTTGTTGCTGGACGTGCGTGAATTCCTGATTCGCTAGTTACTTTGAATGTTTTTTCTGCCATGATAATTACCCCTTTATTTTTTGAATGTAATAATATTTTCTTCCTCTATAGCCACAGTTCCTGTTTTTTCGACTGAAACTGTTTCATCCGATAGATTCGTGAAAACAATCGGTGTGATTACGGATGGTGCGTTTTCCTTAACAAAGTTCAGGTCAACCTTTAAAATCTTTTGACCGATCTTAACTCTGTCGCCTTCAGAAACAAAGCTCTCAAAACCTTCACCTTTCAGTTTCACTGTATCGATACCAAAGTGGATGAGAATTTCTTTGCCTGAATCTGACTCAATACCGATGGCATGTTTTGTCGGGAAGATATTCATTATCTTACCATTAACAGGTGAAACCACCAAACCTTCTGCTGGTTCAATCGCAAATCCATCACCCATCATTTTACCTGAGAAAACTTGGTCAGGAACTTCAGTGATCGGAAGTATTTTCCCTTTAATCGGAGAAACAAAACGATCATCATCTGTAGAAATCGATGAAGTTGGTGTAGCGCCAGCATTGTTTGTTTCAACAACTTTTCCTTGTTCAGGCGTTTTCTCTGAATTCTTCGGTTTAGCTACAGTCTTACCACTGATAATATCTTGAATTTCACTCTTAATCGTATCTGAACGAGTTCCAAAGATCGCTTGAATGTTATTACCCATTTCAAGAACGCCAGAAGCTCCGAGTTTTTTCAATCGATCCTTGTCCACTTCCTTAGGATCATTTACAGAAACTCTTAATCGAGTGATACAAGCGTCAAGGTTAGAGATATTGGACTCTCCGCCTAATCCCTCTAAAATATTCGCTGCTAGTGAATCTTTATTGGACGGTCCAACATTCGTTTCAACTTCGTCATCCACGATTTCTCGTCCTGGTGTCTTAAGGTTCCATTTACGGATCGCAAAACGGAAACCAAAGTAATAGATCACTGCAAATACGAGACCTACAGGAATTACTAGCCACCAGTCTGTACGGTTAGGAAGTACTCCGAACAATAAGTAGTCAATTACACCACCAGAGAAAGTCATACCTATTTTAACATTTAAAATGTGCATAACCATAAAAGAAAGACCTGCGAAAATAGCATGAATTCCAAATAATACTGGAGCAACAAATAAGAAAGTAAACTCAAGCGGCTCCGTGATTCCTGTTAAGAAAGAAGTCAACGCAGCAGAACCCATGATACCCGCTACTATTTTCTTTTGTTCAGGTCGTGCTTCGTGATACATAGCTAATGCTGCAGCTGGAAGGCCGAACATCATGAACGGGAACTTACCAGTCATAAAAGTTCCTGCTGTTAATTCAACGTTATCTTTTAATTGTGCAAAGAAGATCGCTTGGTCACCACGAACAAGTCCTTCTGCTGCAGATTTATAAGAGCCGAACTCAAACCAGAACGGCGAGTAGAAAATATGATGTAGTCCAAAAGGAATCAATGAACGTTCGATCACACCAAAGATAAATGCTGCGACCGTCAAGTTCGAATTGATCATGCTTTCAGAGAACGTATTAAGTCCATGCTGTACAGGTGGCCAGATGAACGTCATAACAATACCCAGTGCTAAAGCAGAAACTGCAGTAACAATCGGTACAAAACGTTTTCCAGCAAAGAATCCTAAGTATTGAGGAAGTTCGATGTTATAGAACCTCTTATAAAGATAGGAGGCTAAGATACCGACGATGATACCTCCAAACACTCCCGTCTGAAGTGTTGGAATACCCAGTACGTTCGCAAAAGAAGGATCTTTTCCGATCATATCCGGCGTTACCCCTTCGATAACGCTCATGGTTACGTTCATGATCAAGTAACCAATAATTGCTGCTAATCCTGCTACACCTTCACCGCCTGCAAGACCGACGGCAACACCAACGGCAAACAGTAAGGATAAATTAGCAAAAACAATGTCTCCCGATTTCTCCATTACGTCTGCAACAAGCTGGAACCATGCTGCATCTAATGCAGGTATTCTTTCAATCAACGCTGGGTTTTTAAACGCATTACCAAAGGCAAGCAAGAGACCTGCAGCTGGCAAGATCGCAACCGGCAGCATAAGCGCTTTACCTACGCGTTGAAGAACACCAAATAATTTTTTCCACATAAGAAGTCCTCCTTTTATTATGATAACCCTTCCATTTACTTTCGCATCAAACAAAAAAAGACATAAATAAGAAACATGAGTAAATCCCTAATCAGAATTAATATATCCTAATTAAGCATCTGCTACACTTTTGTTTCTTACTTATGCCTGATCGAATCAGTAACACGTAAAAACGAGTTGTTCTATATTCATTTATCATTTGTCTTCATTGTCATAACGCGAAAGCCTTTGCAAATGCATTGTCAAATATACTGCTTCTGCATGGGGCACGGGTTTTTGTAAGGTATTTTGCATAACCTTAATCAACTTCCACGCCAAATTGTAGCATAAAGGATATTCTTCTTTCAACACTTTTGCTAACTTTTCTTGCTCTTCCATGATATCACCCATAGAGACCCGTTCTATCGCATGCCTTAGATGACGAACAAGACGTAAATAATTGATGCTTTTCGTATCGATCGTAAGGTCTAATGAATGTTGGATCATCTGCATCAAAGTGTTGATGAGCTCTGAGTGTTTCTTTATATCAGTTACACTTTTATTCGTAATAGCACTGTGAATATGAAGTGCAACAAAACCGATCTCCCCTTCAGGAAGATGAATCCCTAACGATTTATTTATGATTTCGATCGCTTCTTCAGCGACAGTATATTCTTTCGGATACAATGTTTGTGTTTCAGTTAAAAATGGGTTTTTGATATCCATATTCTGTTCTAATCGTTTGATTGCAAATGTAATATGGTCGGTTAACGCAACATGTATATGTTCGTTTAACTCATTCTCAAAACGAGTTCGTATGTGAACAATTACATCATTGATCAATTCTACAATCTTTTCATCTATCGAATTTAATAACGTTTTATATTGTTCTTGTTCGTTTTCATCTCTCAATACAAATAACTTGTCCACTTGCTTAGGAAGGATCTCTTCACCTGGTTTCTTGCCGAAGCCGATCCCTTTGCCAATAACAATTCTTTCTTCATCGAAGGAATCAATGGCAATAACCACATTATTATTTAGAACTTTTTTTACTTGCAGGCTTTTGTTCATGAATTTTTTCACCTTTTTCATTTAGGTCCATAAACCACTAACATCATAACTTTCATCATAGCGGAAAACTGTTAGAAAAATCAATTACACTTTTTACCTGCTGCATAATCAAACTGAAAACGGCTTTCACAATGAAAGCCGCTTTCTGACTAAATCTCGAGTTCTCCAAGCCTCAATAACTCTACAACGGCTTGAGAGCGTCCTTTAACCCCAAGCTTTTGCATGGTATTCGAAATATGGTTACGAACTGTTTTCTCACTAATGAATAATTGTTCCGCAATTTCTTTTGTGGTCTTATCTTGAACTAGTAGTTCGAAAACTTCTCTCTCTCTTTTTGTAAGTAGAGGCTTCGGTCGGTAGTGTTTATCTTTCAATGAATTCACCCCTCCTTGCTAGGGTTTAGGAACCGCCAACGAATATTGGAAGTATTTAGTCAACATATAGTATGTAAAGAATCAGATGGGAGTGACTTGGTTCATTTAAAAAGTATGAAGAATATTACGGATAAACCATAAAAAAAAGCCCATTTTCATAGATGGGCTTCTTTAGAAAAATTATTTAGTTGGTTTTTCAGCTCTTCATTCCACTTTACGGGGCGTCCATTTCGTCTTGAAATCTGTACGATAGCACCTCTCCCTGTAAATACAGGAATCTTCTTCTCATTTATGCCTAAATAGTGTATGTCGATGGAAGACGAGCCTACTTCATTTATTTTCACATATACTTTTAATTTTTCATCGTACATGATCTGAGCCAAATAGTCACATTGAAGGTCTGCCACAACTGGAATCTCTTCTGAATCTGGAGCACCCCAGTCAGTCATCAAACCCAGTTCTTTAAACATCGCGATTCGTGATTCTTCCATATAAGTAAAGATATTCGTATTGTTCACGTGGCCAAATCCGTCAATCTCACCAAAACGTACTTGCAATTCGTGATAAAAAGAAAAGCCCTTCTGCCAATCATCCATATTTGATATGTAATCTTGCCTAGCCAATTTCTTTACCGCCTTTCTTATACAGATATTTAATGAATCGCTATTCAGTTATTTGTTTTTAAAAAAAGCTTCTCCCTGATGAGAGAAGCTCTTTATGATACTTTAACGATCACTGCCAAAGAAGTTCTTGAAAGCTTGGAAGCTTGTATCACGGTTTAGTGCAGCGATTGATGTTGTCAAAGGAATTCCTTTAGGACAAGACTGCACACAGTTTTGAGAGTTACCGCACTCTGCAAGCCCTCCGTCATCCATGATCGCGTTCAAGCGCTCTTCTTTATTCATCTCACCAGTTGGGTGAGCATTAAATAAACGAACTTGAGATAAAGGCGCTGGTCCGATAAAGTCCGAGTTCGTATTTACGTTCGGACATGCTTCTAAACAAACACCACAAGTCATACATTTTGAAAGTTCATATGCCCACTGACGCTTAGTCTCAGGCATACGAGGTCCTGGTCCAAGGTCGTACGTGCCATCGATTGGAATCCAAGCTTTAACTCGTTTAAGTGCATCAAACATTCTACTTCTATCGATCGCCAAATCACGGACAACCGGAAATGTTTTCATTGGTTCAAGACGAATCGGCTGTTCTAACTGATCAACAAGCGCCGTACAAGATTGTCTAGGCTTTCCGTTGATCACCATGGAACAAGCTCCACAAACTTCTTCTAAACAACCCATCTCCCAAGTGACGGGAGTCGTAGCTTCCCCTTTAGCGTTAACAGGGTTTCTACGAATTTCCATAAGAGCAGATATTACGTTCATGTTTGGACGATGAGGAATCTCAAACTCTTCTAAATATGGGGCAGTTTCTGGGTTATCCTGTCTTGAGATGACGAATTTCACCATTTTTGTGCTCATTCTTACACCCCTGCCTTCTTCTTAGAATAGTCACGTTTACGTGGCTGGATTAGCGAAACATCTACTTCTTCATACTCGAATTCTGGTCCGTTCGTTGTTGGATTGAATTTCGCTTTTGTTGTTTTTAACCATTGCTCATCATTACGTTCAGGGAAGTCCGGTTTATAATGGGCTCCACGGCTTTCATCACGGTTAAGAGCACCGAGTGTAATAACACGAGCTAGCTGAAGCATGTGCCATAGCTGACGCGTAAATGATGCACCTTGATTGCTCCACTTGGAAGTATCGTTAATATTGATGTTTTTATAACGCTGCATCAATTCTTGAATCTTTTCATCTGTTTGTTTTAACTTATCGTTGTATCTTACAACCGTTACGTTGTCTGTCATCCATTCTCCAAGTTCTTTATGGATCACATAAGCGTTCTCAGTTCCATCCATAGATAGAATATTGTTGTATACTTCTTGGTCTTTTTTCACTTGGTTATCAAATACAGTAGAAGGTACATCCTCAACTGTTTTTTCTAATCCTCTAATGTATCGTACAGCCGACGGACCAGCTTCCATGCCGCCAAAAATAGCTGAAAGCAGCGAGTTAGCTCCTAATCTATTAGCACCATGATACTGATATTCACACTCACCAGCTGCAAAAAGGCCTGGAATGTTCGTCATCTGATCATAATCAACCCACATGCCACCCATTGAATAGTGAACAGCAGGGAAGATTTTCATAGGAACTTTACGTGGGTCATCTCCCATGAACTTTTCGTAGATCTCAATGATTCCACCAAGTTTGATATCAAGCTCTTTAGGATCTTTGTGTGAAAGATCAAGATATACCATGTTCTCACCATTGATTCCTAGCTTCAGATCAACACACACGTGGAAGATTTCACGTGTAGCGATGTCACGAGGAACAAGGTTACCGTATGCTGGATACTTCTCTTCTAGGAAGTACCAAGGCTTTCCGTCTTTATATGTCCAAACACGTCCACCTTCACCACGTGCAGATTCACTCATTAAACGAAGCTTGTCATCGCCAGGTATGGCCGTCGGGTGAATTTGAATGAACTCACCATTCGCATAATAAACACCTTGCTGATAAAGAGCTGATGCTGCTCCACCTGTGTTAATAACAGAGTTAGTCGACTTACCGAAAATGATTCCAGGTCCGCCAGTCGCCATAATAACTGCATCTGCAGGAAAACTTACGATCTCCATCGTTTTCAAGTTTTGTGCGGTGATTCCTCTACATTGTCCTTCGTCATCAATAATGGCAGATAAGAATTCCCATCCTTCATATTTCGTTACTAGACCTGCAACCTCATGACGACGAACTTGCTCATCAAGTGCATACAATAACTGCTGACCCGTTGTAGCACCAGCAAATGCAGTACGATGATGCTGTGTTCCTCCGAAACGACGGAAGTCAAGTAAACCTTCAGGAGTTCTATTAAACATAACACCCATACGGTCCATTAAATGAATGATTCCTGGCGCTGCGTCACACATTGCTTTAACTGGAGGTTGGTTTGCTAAGAAGTCTCCACCGTATACAGAGTCATCAAAATGCTCCCACGGTGAATCTCCTTCACCTTTTGTATTTACAGCACCGTTTATACCACCTTGAGCACAAACAGAATGCGAACGTTTTACTGGAACAACTGAAAAGAGGTCAACGTTCACACCAGCTTCAGCTGCTTTGATCGTAGCCATTAAACCGGCGAGACCTCCGCCAACAACAATTATTTTTTGATTACTCAATTTGTCTCACCCCTTTTAAATAAATGCAAAGATTGTTCTTACGCTAACAATAGCAAGTGCAACAAATACACCCATTGTTACGTATGTTGAAATTTTCTGTGAACGAGGCGAAACTGTAAGGCCCCAGCTGACAAAGAACGACCATAATCCGTTAGCAAAATGGAATACTGCTGATAAAACACCAACAAGATAGAAGACAACCATGAATGGAGAGCTTAAGATGTCTGCCATCATATCAAAGTTTACTTCTTGTCCCAACGCAGCTTGTACACGTGTTTCCCATACATGCCAAGCGATAAAGACTAATGTGATAACGCCTGTTACACGCTGAACGAGGAACATCATATTGCGGAAATAGCCATAGCGGGTAACGTTGTTTTTTGCTTGGAACGTAATGTAAAGCCCATACACGGCATGAAACAAAATAGGTAAGTAGATGACAAACGTTTCTAGGAAAATACGAAAAGGTAAACTTTCCATAAAATGCGCCGCTTTGTTAAACGCTTCAGCATCCCTCGTTGCAAAATGGTTTACAACTAAATGCTGTACGAGAAAAATCCCGATCGGAATTACTCCTAATAATGAATGAATCCTTCTGTTAATAAAATCTCTACTGCCAGCCATTCTCTTGCCCCCTTCAAATTTAGCCTCTCTCTGGCTGCTAATCTTTGTTCCTCTCCACATGTAAGCGTTTTAAGTTTCCTCTTTTAGAGGATGAGTGTTAAACAATTAGCTTAATTAACTAGCAACATGTCCATTTTACTCCCATCGTTTGACACCGTCAAGAAAACGCTAACAACTAAATACGTAAATTTTCTTGATACATCAACGCTTTTGGAGGTTTAAGATTTTCGACAAATACCGATAGTTGCTATAGAGTTTAAACCGCTTTCCCGTTATAATAAAAATTAGAAAGAAGGGATGCAGAATGTTTAAACAAAAGACAAAGGATGATAACACCCCTGTAGAACAGCTTTCTGTTTCAGCTTTTGGGTATGAGATCCTTCGAAGCGATTTGTTGCCTGAACTTCTTGGCAAACAAGAACGAAATATTCTCTATTGGGCAGGAAGACACTTGGCTAGAAAATATCCTTTACATACGATGGAAGAAGTTCACGCTTTTTTTGTTGAAGCAGGCTGGGGCACTCTTGAAATGATCGAAGCTTCGAAAACTGAGATGAATTTCTCTTTAAACTCTCAACTGATCATGCAGCGAATGGAAAACTTCAATCATCAAACGTTCAGCCTAGAAGCAGGCTTCCTCGCTGAACAAGTTCAGCTACAAAAAAAATGCACAACAGAAGCTTTAGAATCTACAAAACGAAACAAAGTTTTTATTACTGTTCAATGGGACAAAAAAGATACGATTGAATAACAAAAGCCGGCGTATTGCCGGCTTTTTTCAATGTTTGGTCCTATGTGTTCTGAACGGGAACACGAGCATCTAGCTCAAACACATCATGCAGCGTTTCTATCGACTTAATCATATCTTCTTGTTTCACGACGGTTGATACTTTAATCTCAGAAGTGCTTACCATTTTTATCATAATATCTTCGTCTGAAAGAGCTTTAAACATTTTAGCGGCAACGCCAGGATTTGAGATCATGCCTGAGCCAACGATTGACACTTTTGCAAGACCTTGTTCATAACTGATCGATTCGAATCCTAATTTCCCTTGATGCGCAGCAAGTACTTCTTGTGTAGCAGATAATGAGTTTGATTCAATCGAGAACGAAATATTCGTTTTTTCTTCATTTAGGACATTCTGAATGATGATGTCTACATTGATGCCGTTCGATGCCAAAATAGTAAACAGTTCCGCTAACGCGTGTATTTCATTGGGAACTGAAGAGACCGTAATTTTTGTTATGTTTCCTTCAAACGCAAGACCTCTAACCATTAAATTTTGTTCCATAGACACTTCCTCCTCAACTAATGTTCCACGTTCTTCACTCATGCTAGACCTTACTTCTAATGTAATACTATAGTTTTTAGCAAACTCAACCGCTCTCGGATGTAAAACGCCAGCACCAAGGTTCGCCATCTCTAACATCTCATCATAAGAGATCGAAGGTAGTTTTCTAGCTGAATCCACTACACGCGGATCCGTCGTATATACACCCGTCACATCGGTATAGATGTCACATCGATCGGCTTTTAAGGCTGCCGCTAGCGCAACGGCTGTTGTATCAGATCCACCTCTACCAAGCGTTGCAATATCCTTTGTTTCAGGAATCAGCCCTTGAAAACCTGCGACAACCACGATATGGCCATCTTTTAATAGAGAAGATACGCGCTCTGAATCGATGTCTAGTATTCTTGCATTTGAAAAGGCATCTTCGGTTTGAATACCCGCTTGCCATCCGGTTAATGATTGAGCTTTATATCCTTCTTGATGCAGAGCCATCGTCAATAAGGCAATCGTAATCTGTTCACCAGTCGTAAGTAGCATATCCATTTCCCGTTTAGAAGGGTTCTGACTGATATCTGTAGCAAGCTTTACGAGTTCATCCGTTGTTTTGCCCATCGCTGAAACCACAACCACGACTTCATTTCCTGCATCTACTTCATGGATGATTCGTTTTGCAACATTTTGTATTCGCTCAACTGAGCCTACACTAGTTCCACCAAATTTTTGAACGATTCTCCCCATATACTCCAATCCCTTCTTGTTGTAAGATTCTATCTCTTTTATTAGAAGACTTTGTTGACGGTGCACGTATACCTTCTTATTTGAAAGTAAATACAAAAAAGCAACAATAAGGAAAAACCCTATTGTTGCTATAATCCGTAGCAAGCCAAGTTTGTTCCCCCTCGTGAGATAGTCCTCCACACAAACCCTGGGGGGACTTGTGTGACAGCTCTGTATTTCTTCAATACAGGTCCAGCATAAAAGGCTAGAAGTCCTTTTACACTTCGGCAAGAATCCCCTTTCCTCCATCATCACTAGAGCTTCTTCTCTTCAGATGGGTTACTATTGGTTCCTGCTCCTCTACCATCACTTCATACGAAGCATGGCATATTTATAAAGTTGGATTTATTTTAACAAAGTTACTCAATAGCTGCAACTACTCATTTGATAAAAATGCTTTTTCAATAAGCTCGGCTACTGGTTTAGGCACACCTGCTGCTTGAATCTCATCAACAGAAGCTTCTTTTAACTTTTTTAACGATCCAAAGTGGCGAAGCAGCATCTTTTTGCGTTTGTCACCGATTCCAGCGATGCTGTCTAATGTTGATTCGAACATGCTTTTAGAGCGAACTTTTCGATGGAAGGAGATCGCGAACCTGTGAACTTCATCTTGAATTCGTTGCAGAAGATAGAATTCCTGACTGTTTCGAGCCAAGTGTATCATTTCAGGAGGATCCCCAATCCAAAGCTGTGAGGTTCTATGCTTTTCATCTTTCGATAGACCTGCTACTGGAATAAATAAGTTAAGCTCGTTCTCTAATACATCTTGAGCCGCAGATATTTGCCCTTTTCCGCCATCGATCAGAATAAGACTAGGAAGCTCTCCTTCTTCCCTCAATAGTCTTGTATATCTTCTGCGAACAACTTCCTTCATGGAAGCATAATCATCTGGACCTTCCACAGATTTGATCTTATATTTTCGATAATCCTTTTTGTACGGTTTTCCGTCAACAAAAACAACCATGGCAGAAACAGGGTCTGTTCCATGAATATTCGAGTTATCGAACGCTTCAATACGATAAGGTGCAGCAATCCCAATTCTCTCACCAAGGTTCTCAACGGCTTTGATCGTTCTCGCCTCATCTTGCTCGATCAGGGCAAATTTCTCGTGAAGAGCTAAAGACGCGTTTTTAGTAGCTAATTCCACAAGCTCTTTCTTTTGTCCTTTTTTCGGCTGCAATACTTTCACTTGAAGAAGTTCGGATACAAGATTAGCATCCACTTCTTGTGGAAGGAGAATCTCTTTAGGAAGAAGGTGATTTTTTTGCAGATAGAACTGACCAATAAAGGTTAGCAAGTCTTCATTCGCTTCTCCATAAAAAGGGAATACCGAAATATCTCTAGCAATCACTTTTCCTTGCCTAATGAAAAAGACTTGTACACACATCCATCCTTTATCGAAATGATAACCAAAAACGTCTCGATCGACTAAATCTGCTGTCATCATCTTTTGCTTCTCCATAACAGCTTCAATGTGCTGTATCTGGTCTCGCAGCTCTTTTGCGCGTTCAAAATTTAATGCTTCAGAGGCTTCGAGCATCTTTTCTGACAACTCATTTTTAACATCCTGATAGCCGCCATTAAGAAATTTCACGATGCCATCTACCATCTGTTTATTTTCTTGTTCTGTAACATCATATACGCAAGGACCTAAACATTGACCGATATGATAATACAAACACACTCTTTTTGGCATCGTATCACATTTACGAAGTGGAAAAATACGGTCTAAAAGCTTTTTCGTTTCTTGGGCAGCATAAGCATTCACAAACGGACCAAAATATTTTCCGCCATCTTTTTTTATCTTCCGTATATATAGAAGTCTTGGTTGTTTTTCAGCAGTGATTTTTAAGTATGGATAGCTCTTATCATCTTTTAGCATAACGTTATAACGAGGGTCATGCTTTTTAATTAAATTCATCTCTAGAACTAATGCTTCCATCTCAGTAGAAGTTACAATGTATTCAAAATCTCTGATCTCACTAACAAGTCTTTGAGTTTTACCATCATGTGTCCCCGAGAAATAAGATTTCACACGATTCTTCAACACTTTCGCCTTACCTACATAAATAACTTTCCCAAACTCATTCTTCATAAGATAGCAACCAGGTTGATCTGGTAGCAACATTAATTTTTGTTTTACAGAAATAGAGGTCAATTTCTTCCCCCCTTCACTCATAGCAGTCTTTTCTACTATCATATCATGTATCAACGTGTTCATAATACTATCGTGATTTCAATACCACATATTTTCATTTATCGACAATATTTCCTAGAAAATATTGAACAGTTTGTAAAATGCACAAAAAAAAGCCCGAGCAACGGGCTTTTTTGGTTAAACCTTATTTATGTTTGTTCAATAGTTCAACTAATGCTTCTTTCGGTTGGAAACCGACAACTTGATCTACCACTTGACCGTCTTTGAATACAAGTAGGGTTGGAATACTCATAACGCCGAATTTTCCAGCTGTTTCTTGGTTTTCATCAACATCAAGCTTAACTACTTTTACTTCTTCCATTTCTTGATCTACTTCTTCAAGAACAGGAGCGATCATTTTACAAGGTCCGCACCAAGGTGCCCAAAAGTCAGCAAGGACTAAACCTTCGTTCGTTTCTGTATTAAATGTTTGATCTGATGCATTAACAATAGCCATTTATTTGGCCCTCCTTTTAAATAACAAAGTGTAAACAAAGTATATCCCACAAATGTAACAGTTGCTAATAGTTTGCTCAACTTTATGGTACCCAAGTTTTTTATTCGACAAACGTTAGATTGTAGCACTCTTTTCTAGATGTCTCTGACAGTTGAATAATTCACAAGTCCAAGCGTTTTCTGCTTTTAGGTTAAAAATAGAAAAAGACGTATTGTTAAGTCCGTACCAGCGATCAGTATCGTCTTGTAGAAGCTCTTTGAAGATCCTTACAAGCAATGCTCCGTGAGTGATGACCAGAACTTTCTCACCCTTATGCTTTTGAACAATATCGTTTAGGGCTGCTTTCCATCTAGAATCGGCATCTTCATTTGATTCTCTCCCTAGATTAAGTTCCATCCAATTTTCTCCCCAACGTTCGACTCGTTCGCTCTCAGTGGTTCCTTCTGTCTCACCGAATGAAATCTCGCGAAGTCTATCATCAGCCAACACGTTTAGGCCCGTTATTCCGCTGATAGCCTCAGCAGTTTTATATGCTCTGAGTAATGGACTGGCATATATAGCATCCCATTTTTCATTCACAAACCGTTCCGCTAAACGTTCAGCTTGATACTTCCCGTTGTCATTAAGCGGGATATCCTTACAGCCTTGAGCTCTTCTTTCAATGTTCCAATCCGTTTCACCGTGACGAATGAATGCAATCGTAGTCATCATACACCTTCCCCGTTCTCAAATTGAAAAAACGTCCAGAAAAACGGACGTTTTCATTCATTTACATTCTATTATACTAACACTTTTTTAAACTCTTCCGTTAATAAAGGAACGACTTCAAACAGGTCACCAACGATTCCATAGTCTGCTACCGAGAAGATGCTAGCTTCGGGATCTTTGTTGATCGCAACGATTACTTTAGAGTTGGACATCCCAGCTAGATGCTGAATGGCTCCCGAGATTCCACAAGCGATATACAGATCAGGTGTTACAACTTTACCGGTTTGACCGATCTGCAATGAATAATCACAATAATCAGCATCACACGCACCACGAGATGCCCCAACTGCTGCTCCAAGTACATCTGCAAGTTCTTGAAGAGGTTTGAAGCCATCTTCAGATTTCACACCGCGACCACCAGCAACGATGATCTTTGCTTCTGCTAGATCTACGCCTGTAGACGCTTTACGAACTACTTCTTTAACAATCGTTCTTAAGTCTTTGATGTCAACAGATACAGATGTTACATCACCGGAGCGAGATTCATCTTTCTCTAATGGTGCGATGTTATTCGGACGAATCGTAACGAATACTAGACCATCTGAGATTAATTTCTTTTCAAAGGCTTTTCCTGAATAAACTGGACGAGTAAACACAGTGTTCTCACCAGCTTGTTCAAGTCCTGTAACATCTGAGATCAGACCAGATTCGAGACGAGCTGCTAGTCGTGGCGAAAGATCTTTTCCTAAAGATGTGTGTCCGAACACGATAGCTTCAGGGCTTTCATCATCGATGATCTGCTTTAACGTTTGGAAATAACCATCTGGAGTATAGTTCGCTAGCTTCTCATGTTCCGCTGTGAGTACACGATCAGCTCCATAGTGAATTAATTCTGCTGCTAACGACTGAACAGAGTCACCACATAATACTGCGAACACTTCTCCGCCGCCAGAAATTTCTTTTGCTGCTGCAATTGCTTCAAATGAAACATTACGTAACGCACCGTCACGGGATTCTGCAAGTACTAAAACTTTTTTTGCCATGATGACTCCTCCTTATATTACCTTCGCTTCATTTCTTAACAGAGATACAAGTTCTTTTACTTGGTCTGGAGTTTCACCTGATAGGATTTTTCCAGCTTCCTTTTTTGGTGGAAGATATACTTCTACCGTTTTTGTTTTCGCTTCTACGTCATCTTCATCAATATCAAGATCATCTAACTCCAATGTTTCAAGAGGCTTCTTCTTTGCTTTCATGATCCCTGGTAACGAAGGATATCGTGGCTCATTCAATCCTTGTTGTGCAGTCACTAATAATGGAAGAGATGTCTCAATCTTCTCAAGATCTCCTTCAACATCGCGTTCGATGTTTACAGTAGTACCGTTCACTTCAATCTTTGTGATGGTTGTTACGTGTGGAATATCTAATAATTCTGCAAGACGCGGTCCAACTTGACCAGTCCCGTTATCAATCGCAACGTTTCCGCCTAGAATAATGTCGTATTCTTTATCTTTAAAGTAAGCTGCCAAAACCGACGAAGTCGTGAATTGATCTTGGCTGTCCAAGTCTTCGTTCGAAATAAGAACCGCTTGATCTGCTCCCATAGCTAGTGCAGTACGAAGCTCTTTTTCAGAATCTTCGTCTCCAACCGTTACAACCGTAACCGTACCACCGTGGGCATCTTTTAATGTAATCGCTTCTTCAATCGCATATTCGTCATATGGATTAATAATGAACTCTGCACTATCTTCAGAAATCTTGTTGTTTGAAACAGAAATTTTTTCCTCTGTATCAAAAGTACGTTTTAAAATTACATAAATGTTCATGGTTACCCTCCTAGTTATCGGTCCTGAAATTCAGGCTTTCTTTTTTCAATAAATGCCGAGATTCCTTCTTGTCCGTCAAAACTTTTAAAAGCTTTCCCAAACAGTTCTCTTTCTTTCTCTGCACCTTTTTCATAGAGTCCATGTCTCGCATAATGCAACAACTCTAAAGTGTACTTAATGGAAACAGCACTCTTCATAGAAAATTCTTCAGCCATTTTGTAAGCCTTTTCAAAAAGCTCTTCTGTTGGATAAGAACTGTTTGCTAAACCAAATGTGACAGCATCTTTTCCAGAGATCGGCTTACTTGAAAGAAGCATCTCGCAAGCTTTAGGTACACCTACAAGCTGTGGCAGTCTTTGAGTTCCAGCAAATCCCGGAACTAGTCCTAGTGTGAGCTCAGGAAGACCAAGTTTCGCATCTTCAGCCACAAGCCTTACGTGGCAGCTCATCGCAAGTTCTAGCCCACCACCAAGCGCAGCTCCATGAATCGCTGCGATTACTGGTTTTGAAAATTGTTCGATCCGGCTAAAAACATCCTGCCCTTTTTTCCCAAGCTCTGCAAAACCTTTTTCATCAGGAACTTCTGTAAACTCTTTGATATCTGCTCCAGCGGAAAAGAAGCGTCCTTCTCCTAAAATAACAACTGCTTTAACAGAGTCATCATTTTCGATCTGATCTAAAGCTTTATCGATTTCTTCAATAACTCCTGTTGATAATGCATTAGCTGGCGCACGATTAAGTTTGATCGTTGCCACTTTATTTTGTTTTTCAATTTGTAAGAATTCCAACTTTGCATTCCCTCCTTTTTTGAATATCAATCATCTGGATGTACAGAGCGAACGGAAAGACCGTTTACAAGCATCTGATGAACCGGGCCAGCAAGAGCAGGAAGATCATATCGATGATCGTTCATTACCCAGTTTGTTGCTGTTTCGTCAATTGTTCCAAAGATCATCTGACGAGCCAATCTGTAATCCATGTTTTTTACAAAAACGCCTTCCTGCATACCATCCTTCAAGATCGAGTCGATTAAATCTAAGTACCTCTTTAATACTTCTCCGATCTTCGCACGAAGTTGCCTGTTTGTCTGCCTTAGTTCTAGCTGTGTTACGATTGATAGTTCAAAGTCAGCAGTCAATTGCTTAAAATGCATCTCAACAAGAATTCTAAGCTTCTCAATCGCTGAATCATTACTTTTCAGCTCGTTTTCTGTTTTTTCGATAAAGGTCCCCATCTTCTCATTAAAAACAGAAACAAGCAGATCTTCTTTATTTTTAAAATATAGATAGATGGTGCCGTCAGCGACACCTGCTTCTTTCGCTATCTTTGAAACTTGGGATTGATGATAGCCGTGTTCTGCGATCACATTTACAGCTGCATCAATGATTTTTTCGTATTTTGGACCTTTACGCTTCATTTCTATCGCCTCTTTTTGTATAACACAATCATCTTTTCAAAAATGAATGATTGTTCATTCATAATTGTAAAACAAATCTTTCTTTTCTGTCAATTTCATTATGTCATTTTTTATATACATTTTACAAGTCTAACTTAAATCTTACGTATTTCATTCCTTGTTTGGTGACACTTTTGCATAGAAAAAGCCGCCAGATGGCAGCTTTCACGAACTTTGCTTTGCTTTTTCACGTTCTTCTTCCAAAAGAACTCTTCTTAAGATCTTACCAACCATCGTCTTTGGCAGCTCTTGTCTAAACTCATAGAGCCTAGGCACTTTAAAGGATGCAAGATGTTCTCGGCAGAATTTATTTAACTCTTCTTCCGTACATTCTGCTCCTTCCTTTAACACAACAAAAGCTTTAACTGTTTCTCCTCTGTATGCATCAGGCACACCGACTACTACAGCTTCTTTTACTTTTTCGTGTTCATATAAAACTTCTTCTACTTCACGAGGATAAATATTAAATCCTCCTGCGATGATCAAGTCTTTTTTCCGATCCACGATATAAAAGTAACCTTTTTCATCCATATAACCCATATCTCCAGTAATCAACCAATCTTCTCTGAATACAGATGCGGTTTCTTCAGGTTGGTTCCAATACCCTTTCATTACTTGAGGTCCTCTTACAGCTAACTCTCCGATCTCACCCGGCTCCGCCCATTCGCCTGTTTCAGCTGAGATGATTGCTGCTTCTGTGTTCGGCCAAGGCAATCCTATACTCCCTCTTACCTGATCGCCATAAATGAGGTTCGCATGTGTAACGGGTGAAGCCTCCGTAAGTCCATACCCTTCAACTAATGAACCTGAGATGACTGCCTGGAATTTTTGTTGCACTTCAAGCGGAAGAGCAGCCGATCCGCTTATACATGCTTGTATGGAGGAAAGATCGTATTTTTTCAGATCTGGATGGTTCAGAAGTGCGATGTACATAGTCGGAGCGCCAGGAAAGAGTGTTGGTCGTTCCTTATGAATCGTCTTCAAAACTTGCACTGGATCAAACCTCGGCAGAATGATCATCTCTGCTCTCGTTATGATGCCAAGATTCATAACACAGGTCATCCCGTAAACATGGAAGAAAGGCAGAGCGCCGAGTATCTTTTCTTTACCTTCCCTATTTTTATACATCCATGTATTGCACTGCAACGCATTCGTGACTAAATTTTTGTGAGTCAGCATCACACCTTTTGCTGGCCCTGTAGTACCTCCAGTATATTGCAGCAGTGCAAGATCCTCATCAGGATCAACCTCTACTTGTGGCTTTACTGGTTGAGAGCGTTTCTGGAGATCTCGAAACGAATGAACTTCATGATTGTAAGTAATATCAACGACTACTGTTGGATTCTGCCTCTTTTGAATAAATGGATAGATCAAATTTTTAGGGAAAGGCAGATAATCCTTCACAGATGTCATGATAATGTGTTCAATGTTCGTATCCCCACGAACGGCTGAAATCCTTCCAAACAAAAGATCTAATCCTACAATGACTTTTGCCCCGCTGTCCGATAATTGATGGCGCAACTCCCTCTCTGTGTAAAGAGGATTCGTCTGCACAACAATTCCCCCTATAAAAAGGGTGCCATAATAGGCGATGACTGCCTGCGGGCAGTTAGGCAGCATGATGGCAACACGATCACCTTTTTTTACACCAAGCGTTGTTAGAGCATGCGCAAAGCGTAAACTGCATTCATGAAGCTCGCCGAATGTTAATGTCTTTCCTAAAAAGTGTACAGCAGTTTTATCTGTTTTTTCTTCTGCTGCTGATTCTAAATACGCGAATAAAGGTTTGCTGTCGTAATCAAGATGTCCCGGAATCTCACTAGGGTAACTGTTGAGCCACCGTCTTTCCACTTGCATCTCCTCCTTTAATTCACGCCTTCCTTCAAAATTTCTATATCTTTATTCCTATTATATTGAAAACGTATACAATTTTATATACTTTTTTAAAAATTATAAATAATTCAATAATACGGTTCTAAAAATAGTTTTTGAGCATAAGGAAACTTAAAAGCTGTTTATTCAGATTCAATGATGTTCTTGGTAGTAGTTGATTTCCGCTCCAGGTTGCACGCTTTCCGCGGGGCAATCGGTGAGCCCCTTGCCGCTTTGCGCCTTTAAGGGTCTCACCTGCCCGCTCGTCCCGCAGGAGTCGGCAACCTTGCGCTGCAATCAACTAGCATAGAAGAAAAATAGAAATAACAAAAACAACATTCATTTTTAAGTAATACTAAGTAAAACAATCATTAAAGATTACTAACAATTACAGAACAGTCTTAAGGAAAACAAAAAACCAGCTCTCCGAATCGAGAACTGGTTTTGAGACTTACGCAAAGAAGAATAAGTAGATAAGTCCTGCCGCAATGAATACTCCGCTTAACACAAACAACACTTTAAATAACGTTTCCATATCTTTTCCCTTCAGCTATTCGATTCCTTCACCGATTACAAATGATAAACCAATTGAGATGATCATTGATATGAAACCAACTGCTCGGTTATCGTTCTCAATCTCTTTATCGATCTGAAACTTTGGGGTTAAGAATTCAAAAATAAAATAACCGATCAAGAGCAGAATGAACCCATAGGCACTCCACGTTATCATCATAAGTATGGAATCATTTTGAGCGATCGAGTAACGAAAGATGTTCGCGATACCGAAAATCTTGCCCCCTGTTGCCATAGCAACGGAAAAGTTTCCTTTCTTGATCTCGACCCAGTTTTTATAACGCGTAACCAGTTCAAACACAGCCAAAAAAACGACTAAACATAGCACGACAACGCTATAGTTTGCTGCTGTTCTAATAAAAGCGTTACTCATAAAATCCATTCAACAATACCCCTTTGTAAACGGCTTGGTTTGATTCACTATACTATTTCAATACAGCGACTGTTACTCCGCCTCCACCTTCACCAGCTGCACCCATACGAGTGGATTTAACATTTCGATGCGTTTTCAACAGCTCTTGAACACCTTTTCTAAGTGCACCTGTCCCTTTACCATGTATGATATATACTTGGTTAAAACCAGCTAGAAGTGCTTCATCCAGATATCGATCCACCTCTAGCATCGCATCTTCATACCTTTTTCCTCTTAGGTCAAGTTCAGGACGAGAAGAATCAGAGTTTCCTGATACTTTTACGAATGAACGCGGTTCAGGTTTCGGTTTACTTTGTTTTACCCACTCTAAATCTTTTTCAGATACATTCATCTTTAGAATTCCAATCTGAACTTGGTATTCGTTGTTGCTTACTTTTTCAACAATATGTCCTTTTTGACCTACTGTAAGTACTCTTACCTCGTCACCTGGAACATACTCTTCCTTTGTAGATACTGCTTTTTGCTTCTTGTTTTTTGCTTTTGATTTCGGGACAGCTTCTTCTAATCTCTTTTTTGCTTCGATCAGTTTATGTTCTTTAATCTGTCCTCCAGATTTTTGAAGTTCACGAATCTCATGGATGATCTCTTCTGCCGTTTCACGTGCTTTTTCAATTGCTTGTTCCGCTTCCTGCTTCGCTTTTTCATACAATCGATCTTTTTCATTCTGAAACAGTTCGAGTTCTCTTTCTAGATCACCCTTAATAGACTCTGCTTCTTTTCTTTTGTTCTCTGCTTCTTCCATCTCTTTTTCTGCGTTTTTACGATTATCTTCTAGAGACTTTATCATATTATCAATCTTGTTCTCATCTTCACTGATCTGAGAACGAGCTGAATCAATGATATCTTGACGAAGCCCAAGTCTTTTAGAGATCTCAAACGCGTTGCTTCGGCCTGGCACTCCTACTAATAATCGATATGTAGGTCTTAACGTCTGCACATCAAATTCTACAGATGCGTTCATAACACCAGGTCGGTTGTATGCATATGCTTTTAACTCACTATAATGGGTTGTAGCTACGACACGTGCTCCCCGCGCAAAAACGAAGTCTAGAATCGAAATAGCAAGGGCAGCCCCTTCTTGAGGATCAGTTCCTGCTCCTAGTTCATCAAAGAGAACGAGTGATTCGAAATCGATCTTGTTTAAGATGTCTACGATGTTAACCATATGTGAAGAGAATGTACTCAATGATTGTTCAATAGACTGTTCATCACCAATGTCAGCATAGATATTCTTAAAGACAGCCATTTCTGATTCTTCTCCAGCAGGTATCTGCAGGCCACATTGCGCCATAAGAGTAAGCAGTCCGATCGTTTTTAGGGTAACTGTTTTACCACCTGTATTCGGACCTGTTATAACGAGTGATTGATACTCACCACCTAACATCACACTTGTTGGAACAACCGTTTCTTGATCGAGCAGAGGATGCCTGCCGCTATTCAGTGATATAAATCCATTGTCATTCATAATCGGACGCGTACATTTTAGCTCATTGGCAAACCTAGCTTTTGCTAGAATAAAATCCATCTCTGCTAAAATATCTACGTTCAACAGAATATCATCAGCATGTTCTGCTACTCCAGCAGTTAGTTCTCTTAAAATCTTCTCGATTTCACGAGCCTCTTTCGCTTTTGCTTCTTTCACTTGATTGTTAACTGTCATAACAGATTGAGGTTCAATGAACAAAGTTGCTCCACTCGCTGATTGATCATGGACCATTCCGCCAAAATTACCTCTGTACTCTTGTTTAACAGGAATAACGAATCGGTCGTTACGAATCGTGATGATGGAGTCAGACAACATTTTTTGATAACTGGATGATCTAACGATTGATTCCAGTTTTTCTCTTACGCGTGTTTCATACGTACGCAACTGCTGACGAATTGCACGAAGTTCAGGGCTAGCGCTATCCATCATATGTCCGTTGTCATCGATACAGCTTTTAATTTCTTGTTCTAGCTCATGAAGAGGAATGATGTTTTCCGCTGCATTCTTAAGAATACGCAGTTCAATTCCATCCTCAACCAAGCCCTCGATAAACCGCTTAAAGCGTCTACCACCATAAAGAGTTGAAGCGATGTCCATCAAATCTTCTTCGTTTAGGAGACTGCCAATCTTTGATCGCTTAACATTTGATGAAACATCAAAGATCCCGCCGAATGGAACTTGTCCTTTTAATCGAAGAACTTTTACCCCTTCATCTGTAGCATCTTGAGCTTCGTTTACTTCTTCAAGAGCTGTAAACGGCATTAGAGAATCTATTTTATTTAGTCCAAGTGAGCAGCTTGCATGCTTTTTTAGACGGTCTATCACTTTTCTTAATTCTAAAACACGTAGCATTTTTTCTTGCATATACTCTTCCCCCTGATCATAGGATCTAGAGCTATCTACGGTTTAAATAGGTTTCGAGTTCTTTTAAAGTCATTGTGTTTAACACATTGCTTTTTTGAATGTAACCATTTCGGGCAACCGCTGCTCCAATCTCCATATGTTTCATCGTGTCTTTATAATGTGCATCTGTATTAATCGCTATCTTAACCCCAAGATCCTGAGCTTTCCTTAACCAGTGTGGAGCAAGATCAAGACGATTCGGATTCGCATTCAACTCAACAGCGGTACCTGTTTCATAAGCAAGCTGCAGCAGTGTTTCAACATCCACGTCATAACCTTCTCTGCGTCCGATCAGACGTCCTGTTGGGTGGGCGATCAAATCAACTTTCTTATGTGTTAACGCCGTCTTTAAACGATCCATGATTTTGCTTTGATCTTGAGAGAACGCAGAATGGATGCTTGCAATGACAAAATCCATTTCTTCTAACAATTCATCATCATAATCAAGTGTACCATCTGGGAGAATATCCATCTCGATTCCAGCGAGTATCTTAAAATCTGTATACTTTTTATTTAACTTATTAATCTCTTGCCGTTGCATACGTACTCTCTCTGGAGTTAGACCGTTCGCTACTCTTAAATATTGAGAATGATCCGTAATCGCCATATATTCATAGCCTTTACTTCGTGCTTCTTCAGCCATTTCTTCGATCGAGAACGCCCCATCGCTCCAAGTAGAATGCAGATGAAGATCGCCTTTTATATCAGATAACTGAATAAGGTCATGACCATCCTTAAATAGCTCTATTTCTTCACCAGTCTCTCTCGCTTCAGGCGGAATCCAACTTAACGAGAAATGAGCATAGAAATCCTGTTCCGTTTCAAACGTAAGAATTTCACCTGTCTCTACATTTTCTACACCATATTCACTGATCTTTTCGCCTCTTGCTTTTGCGAGCTGACGCATTTTAACGTTATGCTCCATCGAGCCTGTAAAATGATGCAGTGTAGTAGCAAACTGAGAGGGTTGGACAATACGAAAGTCTACGGATACAGAAAGCTTCTCATCTAGTACGAGAGAGACCTTCGTATCCCCGCTCGCAATCACATCAATGACTCCATCAAGTTTCAATAATTGCTCTTTTACTTCATTCGGATGTTCACTTGAAATAATAAAATCCAAGTCTTTAATCGTTTCACGGTATCGTCTTAGACTTCCTGCTCTAGAGTATTTCTCAATACTTTTCATTCTTTTTAACTGAGATTCTATTTTCTCTGCGATTGGCAGCATATAGGCAATAGGAAGCCTCTCTGGTCTTTTCCCAAGATCTTTTAAGGATGCTAAGATTTTCTCTTCCGTTTTAGCCCCGAACCCTGCCAATTCTCTTACTTTACCATTTTCACATGCTTCTTTTAGAGATTCAATATTCGTTACACCTAACTCGGAATAAAGTTTAGCGATTTTCTTACCTCCGAGATTTGGAACTTGCAGCAGTGTAATCAATTCAGACGGAACTTTTTCCTGTAGTTCACTTAAAAGATCCGACTCACCCTTATCAATCATTTCAATAATTACAGCAGCTGTACCTTTGCCGATTCCTTTTAGTTTTGAGACATCCCCGATCTCTTCCATCGTTCGCTCATCACTCTCAAGAGCGTTCGCTGCTTTACGATATGCGGAAACTTTAAACGAGTTCTCTCCTAAGATCTCAAGGTACAAAGCAATCTGTTCAAGTGCACGTACTACCTCTTTTTTATTTACCATAATGAGCTCACCTCTATTTCATTGTCATGCTAGTATGATAATGGCTTTAATAATTTGTGTTATTATCCCTATAGCACTCTTGCTTCATCGACCAAAGTTGATTGTAGCGTAAGGTTGCTGACTCCTGCGGGACAGGCGGGCAGTCTGAAAAGTGTAAATGGCTTGTTCAGCCCCGACAAGCAAAAGGTGAATGGATGGATTTGAAGGCGTACTCTGCCTTCTGAGCCATTTAACTTTTGACCTCGAGGGGCTAGCCATTGCAACTAGACAGGTGAGACACTTATACGGGAAGCGTACGAATGTGGCTCACCGCCTGCCCCGCGGAAAGCATGCAACCTGAAGCGGAAAACAACCACTTTCAAGAACAACTGAGTATAAACAACAAAGAAAAAAACTTCTCCGCTTTGGGAGAAGTTATGCCATATGTTTCATCCACATTTCCTTTACGGACTCAGAAAATACGGGGGTGTTTTTGACCATTCCCTGTGCGATCCATGAATTTTCATAATGAGCTTGAAATGCCTCAATTGGAACTAATGTTGCGATATACAATAAAATAAACACGATCAAATAGACTTCTACAAAACCTAATAAACCACCGAGCCATCTGTTGAACGTGTGAAGAATCGGTAAGTTTGCAAGAAAATCGAGCATAGACCCTAAGATCTGTAGGATAATCTTGGTTGCGAAGAACAGAATCGCAAAGGCTATTGCATTATAATAAGCTTGTTCAAGTGATATGCTGTTCATTAAAAAGGAAACAGAACTATCATTTGAAGAAGGGTATGGAATCCACAACTCTAGCTTTGGCGCAAGTTCATCATAATACAGATAAGCAACGATATACGCTGCTATGAATCCGATCAAATGAACAAGCTGCATGATGAAGCCTCTTTTTAAACCGATTAAAAATCCACCTGCTAATACGATAATTAAAATTAAATCCAACATACTAACTTTCCTCTTTTCCAATTCGCTGTTGCAATTTTTTCAGCTCTTCTTTAATCTTTAAATATTCGTTCATTGTATTTACTGCTGTAAGTACAGCTAGTTGTTTCGTGTCGAGAAACCGGTTATGAGATTGAATCTCTCTCATTTTCAAGTCTACTTTATCAGCTACTAAATGAATGTGGCTGGAGGATTCGGTCCCTGCAATTACATATCGTTGTCCATAGATTTCGACCGTCGTACGGTTTTTCTTTTTCTCTTCCGCCACAAAATAACCTCCTTAACATACAAAGGATCATTCATTTAATGAATACTCTAATCTTTATCTTATCAAATATCGTTCATAGTTGAAAATATTTCTGTTCTATTGTAGCGTTTTTTTGATATATTTGGAAATCTCTTCATTTTTAGGAGGATCACTATTATGTCTCACGTTGTTAAAAAAATGACAAATGCAGAAATACTTAAGATGAAAAAAGAACTCACTTCCGTTCTATCAGCTAAAACGCCACCTGGAGCTGTTTTTTCTGCAAAACTCTCAGATTGCACCGTTACAGCTTACCAATCAGGCAAAGTCCTGTTCCAAGGAAAGGGAGCAGAAGCTGCTTCTCAAAAATATTCCGGTGAAGTTGCTATTCCAAAAGAGAAAACCAAAACAGTTAAACCGCCTCATCAGTATGCCCCACCACAGAACGCTGCAGAATTGTCGATGATCGGAAGTGACGAAGTTGGAACAGGAGATTATTTTGGTCCGATGACTGTTGCTGCGGCTTATGTTTCTCGGGAAAATCTAGAACTTGTAAAAGAACTCGGGGTGAAAGATTCTAAGCACTTAAATGACAAACAGATCATTCAGATTGCAAAGGAACTTATTCATACCGTTCCATACTCACTTCTCGTACTGAATAATGAAAAGTATAACGAACTTCAGCAAAAAGGTATGACCCAAGGTAAGATTAAGGCTATCCTTCATAACCGAGCTCTGCAAAATGTAAAAGCAAAAATAGAAGGTGAAGAGATCGAAGGTATATTAGTCGATCAGTTTTGTGAACCTGGTGTTTACTTTAACTACTTAACAAGAGAGAAGAATCTCTTAAAAGAAGGTCTTTATTTTGCCACAAAAGGCGAATCGATTCATCTTTCTGTTGCTGCTGCTTCAATCTTGGCCAGATATAGCTTTTTAAAGGAAATGGATAAGTTAGGGCACCGATTTAATACCGTTATTCCAAAAGGGGCAGGTCCTCACGTGGATGTGAAAGCGGCTGAGCTGGTAGAAAAATATGGAGAGACTGTTTTTGATACGGCAACAAAGAAGCATTTTGCAAATACTCAAAAAGCGCTAAATTTATTACGCAAAAAGAAGATTTAAGGAGCGGAGAGGATGAATTCATAAGGAATCATCCTCTTTTTCGCAGAACGAGCATCCGCTATTGGTTACTAAAAAGTTATAATCACATAAAAAATGCGGTTCATCACATAAAAAATGCGGTTCATCACATAAAAAATGAAGTCCATCACATAAAAATGATCCCTTTTCACATAAAAGTGTCCAGTTCGCATTGACACCATTTTCAAGAACAGCAAAATATGCAAAAACAGCCTAATAATAAAAACAAAAAAACTGGCCATCTCTCGATGAACCAGCTTCTTCAACAATTATTTTCTTAGTTGAGCGCCGAAGCGTTCTTCTAAGCTCTTTAATACGCGGTTATGCGCCGTTACTACTTCTTCATCTGTTAACGTTCGTTCTGGATCAAAATATTTCAGTGAGAATGCAAGTGATTTCTTGCCTTCTTCCATCTTTTCTCCTTCATATAGATCAAAAAGATTCACTTCTTTTAACAGCTCTCCACCTGCAGCTTGAATCACAGTTGTCAAGTCTCCTGCTGGAAGTTGTTGATCTACAACAAGAGCGATATCTCGTGTAATAGATGGATAACGCGGCAATGTTTGATAAACCATCTGATCTGTTTCTTTGTCTAAAAGACTTGTTGCGTTCAACTCGAACACGTACGTATCTTTTACATCCAACTCTTTTTGAAGAGCTGGGTGAAGTTGACCTACAAACCCTACAGAAATACCATCGAGTTTCACGATCGCCGTTCTTCCTGGATGCATGTTTTCTATTTCTCCAGCTTCATACGTGATTCGTTCAGATAGGTTCAATTCACCCATGAGACCTTCTAGAATTCCTTTTAACACATAAAAATCAACAGTCTTTCTCTCTCCTTGCCATAGATGCTCGTTAAATACACCTGTAACAGCGCCTGAAACGAATACATACTCTTCTGGAAGATCCGTTAATACCTCTTGGCGATTGATGAAGACAGATCCCATCTCATAAATAGCGAGATCTTCCATCGAGCGATTTCTGTTGTATTGAAGCACTTCAAGAAGCTGCGGCAATAAGCTCATTCTTAACGTACTGCGTTCTTCACTCATCGGATGTGCAACAGAGATCGGATATACCTTCTCATCACTAAACGAAAAATGAGTAGACTTTGCCGGAGTAGTCAATGCGTAAGTTACAGCTTGATATAGTCCAGCTCCTTCTAGATACGTTCTAATATTACGGCGTTGTGCCTGATTCTTCGTTAGGCCACCAGGACGCGCTTCAGATAAAAGGTACGTAGTTGGGATGCGATCATATCCATAGATACGTCCTACTTCTTCAATCAAATCCGCTTCGATCGTTATGTCTGGTCTTCGCGAAGGAACGTTTACTTCGAACCGTCCGTCCGACTCTTTATATGCAAAACCTAAACGATTAAAGATCGATGCTGTCTGTTCTGATGTGATCTCTGTTCCTAAAAGATTATTCATTCTAGAAACATCCATCTTCACGCTGTAAGAGTTGACTTCGCGCTTACCTGCTTCAACGATTCCTTCAGCAACTTGACCACCAGCAAGATCTGCCATAAGGCTAGCCGCTCTCATTGCTGCAGCGTATACTCGGTTACGATCGATGCCTTTTTCATATCTCGAACTTGCTTCACTGCGTAAACCAAGGTCTTTAGAAGCTGCTCTTACACGACCTGAAGTGAAATAAGCTGCTTCTAAAAGTACGTTTGTTGTGTCAGATTGAACTTCACTCGTAGCTCCGCCCATAACACCTGCTACTGCAATTGGATCTTTACCATTTGTGATTACTAGATGAGATTCTTTAAGCTTACGATCTTGATCGTCAAGCGTTTGAATGTGTTCACCTTCTGCTGCACGACGGATCACAATCTCTTTTGAACCTAATCGGTTATAGTCAAATGCGTGTAGTGGCTGACCATACTCAAGAAGTACGTAGTTTGTGATATCAACAATGTTATTGATCGGACGAATGCCAGATGCCATCAGTCGATTCTGCATCCAAAGCGGAGAAGGACCAATTTTAACATCACGGATGATCATCGCTCCGTAATATGGATTGTCTTCAAGCGACTCGATATGAACAGAAATAAAATCCTCTGCTTTTTCTTCTGTCGTAGTGATCGAAGTGTTTGGAAGTTTCACTTCTTGTTCTAAAATCGCAGCTACTTCATTCGCTACACCGATCACGTTCAGACAGTCAGCACGGTTTGGTGTAAGTCCAAGTTCTAATACATGGTCATTCAAATTTAAGTATTCTAAAGCATCACTTCCAGGCTCTGCGTCACTTGGCATCACAAAGATTCCTGTTGCATATTCTTTTGGTACTAATTTAGTATCTACACCTAACTCTGTAAGTGAACAAATCATTCCGTGAGATTCTTCACCGCGAAGTTTTGCTTTTTTTATTTTAAAGTTACCTGGAAGAACCGCTCCAGGTACAGCAACAGCTACTTTTTGGCCTTGAGCTACGTTTGGTGCACCGCACACGATCTGTGAGACTTCACCTTGACCTACATCTACTTTACAAACTCTAAGCTTGTCAGCGTTAGGGTGCTGGATGCATTCTTCAACATATCCAACAACTACTCCACTGATTCCTTTATTTAGTGACTCGACCATCTCTACTTCAATACCGCTTTTTGTTATCTTATCTGCGAGTTCAGACGGTGAGATTTCTACGTTTACATATTCTTTTAGCCAGTTATAAGAGATTAGCATGTAATTCCCCTCCTCAAGTTATGCATTTTTGAATTGTTTTAAAAACCGGATATCGTTCGCATAGAAATGACGAATATCATCAATTCCATATTTGAGCATCGCGATACGCTCAGGTCCCATACCAAATGCAAAACCTGTGTATTTCTTTGAATCGAACCCTGCCATCTCAAGCACGTTCGGATGAACCATTCCTGCTCCTAATATCTCAATCCAACCTGTTTGTTTACAGATCGAACAGCCTTTTCCGCTGCACTTAAAGCAAGAGATATCCATTTCGACAGATGGTTCTGTAAAAGGGAAGAAACTTGGACGAAGACGAATTTTACGATCTTCACCAAACATTTTTTTAGCGAACGTTTCAAGCACACCTTTTAAGTCACTTAAACGAACATTTTGGTCAACAACTAGCCCTTCGATCTGCATGAACTGATGAGAGTGTGTAGCATCATCATTATCTCTTCTGTAAACCTTACCAGGAGAAATGATTTTCACAGGGCCTTCTCCTTCATGTTTTTCCATCGTACGTGCTTGAACAGGTGAAGTTTGTGTACGAAGAAGGATATCTTCTGTAATAAAGAAAGAGTCCTGCATATCACGCGCAGGGTGTCCTTTTGGCAAGTTTAACGCTTCAAAATTGTAATAATCGGTTTCTACTTCAGGACCTTCAGCGATTGTAAAGCCCATGCTTAAGAAAAGATCTTCAATCTCCGTAACAACAGCTGTTAAAGGATGTGGATTTCCTTTCTTTACAGGTCTACCTGGTAATGAAACATCAATCGTTTCTTTTGAAAGCTTTTCAGCAATTGCTGCATTTTCAAGCTCTGCCTGTTTTTTATCTAATTCCTGCTGGATGCTGTCACGAACTTCGTTAGCATAAGCACCAACAACAGGTCTTTCTTCAGCAGACAATTTCCCCATCCCTTTTAATACTTCAGTAATGGGTCCTTTCTTTCCTAAATAAGCTACCTTAACAGCTTGCAGATCTTTTAGATCCTGGGCTTCTTTGATCTGGCCGATCGCTTCAACTTTTAGAGCTTCTAAACGGTCTTTCACCGTGCAACCCCTCCTAAAAAAATATAAAAAACTCCTCATCCAATAAGGGACGAGGAGTTCGCGGTACCACCCAATTTAACAATGAAAAATACACTGTTCACTTCATTTTAATAACGGCTCTTCACCGGTCAGCCCTACTTAACAGTTCAGGTGACAACTCAGGAGTGAATTCAATAATACCTACCAAAGAAATGCTCACAGTCTAAGACATTTCCTCCCTTTTTGGCGGAATCATTACCTACTTTTCTCCATCTTCGTTTTTAATACTATTCCATTCATCTTTTTCATTATATATGAAAAAATTCTATAATTGCAACGCTATGTCACAAATTACGTTCTATTTCGCTGTAATTCATACAAAAGGATACCTGTTGCTACTGAAACGTTCAGGGACTCCGCACTGCCGAAGATCGGAATTTTCACATTCAATGTTGATTCCTGTTGAAGGATCTCCTGCACACCTGCGCCTTCATTGCCCATGATCAAAGCAAATCCATCTACTTCAGGCGTTTCTCGCATATCTACAGCGTTTTGAAGTGAAGTCGATAATACCGGCAGATCATGTTCCTTACAGCGCTCAATTATCTCCAGAAGGTTCGCTTTCACGATTGGCAGATGAAACAACGATCCTTGCGTTGATCGAACGGTTTTACCATTATAAAGATCCGCTGTACCTTCACCTAAGAATACACCATCGAGGCCCGCGCTATCAGCTGTTCGAATAATCGTACCAAGATTTCCAGGGTCCTGAACACCGTCGATTAAAAGGTAGCGTCCTCCGTTTTTAATGAGTTCTTCAGATCGATCCATCATTTCACAAACGGCAATGATCCCTTGAGGTTTTTCCGTTTCAGAAAGCTGTTTCATTAATTTCGCCGGAACAGACCATAGGCTGAATTTTTCCTTTAACCACTTCTCGTTGATTTCAAAATTTTCTTCAACGATCACATGTTGAAGTTTTGCACCAGACGCGATTGCTTCTTCTATAAGATGTGGACCTTCAAGTAAAAAGGTCCCGGATTTTTCACGTTCTTTTTTGGTATGAAGTTTTTTCCATTGCTTCAAGGAAGCGTTGGATTCTGATTCAATGTGCTTCATTTTCAAGTGTTCTCCTTTAAATCATAAATATTTTACTTTTTTCTCATAAAACATGCTCAAATCGTACACAATAAAAAAAGAAAAAATTAATAGAGGTGCATATCCATGAATCTAGACTTAAGAAAAGCTGTATTGCATAATGTTACTGGCAATAATAAAGAGCAGTTACAAGATACGATCGTAGATGCTATCGAGAGTGGAGAAGAAAAAATGCTTCCTGGTCTTGGTGTTCTTTTTGAAGTAATCTGGAAAAATTCAGATCAGCAAAAGAAGGAAGAAATTTTAAACACACTTTCTGACGGCTTAAAGTAAAACCCGGGTTTCCGGGTTTTTTATTTTTGCTTAATGTTGATTATTTATTTTATTAATAGCCAGTATCTTGGCGTTCATGATTTACTTTATTCTTTGCAAAGTAAGCTTCTTCAATCTCCTCAAAAGAAAAACCGAGCTTCACGCCGAGCCCTAAAAATGTGTCAAAAAACGATTGGAATTCTTCGTTTGATAAAGATTTAGACCCCGATTGATATAGATTTAGAAATAAAGTATTGATATCTATCTTGTCCATTTTCTCGCTAAGATCAACCTCAGTGGTTATCTCTACCTCTTTAAAGCCCAAATCTAATCCTATCGATAAGACAAAATGTAGTCCGTCTACATATTCTTCTAAAATTACTTCTTTTTCAGAAGCAGGACGTTTACTCCAATATTTAAAGCATCTTGTTTCATTCGCTAGTTCACCAAGCTCAACAAGAAATGCTAATCTTCTTTGTTCAAATAATGATGAGTTATCAAGTTTATGTTCTTTTACTATGCGCATATTTAATTTGTTCTGCATCGAAAAGAGTTCTTTAATTTTCATGGTCCATCCCTGCCTTTCATACCTAAGCTATTATAACGTTAACTAGCCCTACATTCGAGGGTGAATTTTTAGTTGTTCTTAATACAAAGAATTCCATATTGAGAAAGACCTGTTAAGATTGGTGCTTTGATTTTATTAAATAACTTCATTTGCAAGTTGGTTGGAGCGGAAGGTGCGTGCCAACTACTTGAGAGTCTAAGGCATGTGACGAGGAAAATTTTCTACTAAGCATTAACGTGTAGACGCAGGAGCAAGAATCCTCTTAAGAGTACAAATGGGGCTCACCGTTCGCCTCATGGAAAGCGAGCAACATGGAGTGGAAATCAACCACTCAAAGAGCACCATCTAATGCAAAAAAATTTCTAAATAAAAAAGCACACCTTATGCAGGCATGCGTTGTTTTTGCTGATCTTCTCTCTCTTCCTCAAAGAACTCACTCCATTTGATCACCCATTCTTTTCTTCTCAATAAATAAAACAATACAGATAACGCGACAATGATAGCTGCAGAAGTAACGAGCGAGAGAGAAAGTAATACCGATCCGAACGAAGAATAGAAAATAGCGATCGGAACGTTTGATATGATACTAGCTTTTGTATACTCTTTGAAATTTGACGAGATCTCAATCAAGCATAGACTCAACAGATGAAAATGCATAAAGGGTATCATTTTTAAAATAGCAATCTGACCTACCGAGAACGGCATTCGTTTACCAATCCACTTTTTTTGCAGTTTTTTTACTTTTTTCATAAGCTTCGGCATGCTTTTCATTCCCCAGTAAAAAAGAACACTCGAGAGCGTAATCCCTATGACTGAATAGAATGCGCCGGCAACTGCACCAAACAAGATTCCTCCTGTAAGACAGATCAGCCCTACCGGTAGAAAGAAGAACTGTCGAAACGCTTGAAGAAGAATGAACAATAAAGGGGCAAAGATTCCACTGAACTTGAGCACCTCGATGAACACACTACTATTGTCTAACACGCACTCATCCCCCCTTTAAGTCAGCATATGACAGAAGACGAGCTCTATATGACAGAATGTTCGTATGCATAAACCATACTTCTTTTTGACACCTTAAAGATAGATTGTTTGCTTACATAGTTCTTAGTTTTTTAGGAGGAGTCCATCATGGATACAGTTGTACTCGCGAGAGCATTCTTTGGAACATCGCTAGGTTTTCATATTATTTTTGCAACCCTTGGTGTTGGTCTTCCCTTGATGATCGTCATCGCAGAAATCATACATCAAGTTAAAGGTGACAACGATTACGCCATTATGGCTAAGCGTTGGACAAAGGCTTTTGCCGTTTTATTGGGTGTTGCCATTCCATCAGGAACGATTGTCGGCGTTCAATTATCTTTGCTCTGGCCTGGGTTTATGGAAATTGTAGGAAAGGTTATTTCCCTTCCCTTTCAGATCGAGATCTTCGCTTTCTTCTTAGAAGCCTTATTCATGTCTATTTACGTATATGCGGCTGACAGGTTACCGAGATATTTCCGTTTGATATCTGTATTTTTTGTTGCACTTGGAGCTGTTGCGTCCGCCATCTTAATTTCAGCCGTTAATACGTGGATGAATACACCGGATGGATTTAAGATCAAACCAGATGGGACGATCTATGATGTCTCCCCTTGGGATGCTTTCTTCAATCCTAGCTTTCTATCCTCTTCCTTTCACGTTGCCATAACCGCTTATATGACCGGCGCTTTTGCCGTTGCTTCTGTAGCAGCATTTAAACTTTTAAAGAAGCGACCAGAGCGCGAACGGGCTTATCACTTGAAAGGGTTGTTCATGTCTCTTACCGTCGCTCTTTTGATGAGCTTTGTCTCTGCCATTTCTGGGCATCATTCCGCCCAAATTTTGCATCAGCATTCTCCTGAAAAACTAGCTGCTGCAGAAGGTCTGTTTGAGACTCAAAGATATGCACCACTCGCAATAGGTGGTTATACAGATCCTAAGACTGAGGAAGTGAAGTACGGGATCGAGATACCTTGGGCTCTAAGCTGGCTTGCTGCTGGCAAGTTTGATACAGAAGTGAAAGGACTGTACGAATTCCCTCGGGAAACATGGCCACCTTTTTATGTACACACGCTCTTTAACTTAATGGTCGGGATCGGAACACTTTTATTAGGTCTTGCAGCAGTGGCTTTAGCCTACTGGTGGTTCTTCGTAAAAAGAAGAGGAAAACCTTTTCCAAAGTGGCTGTTATGGTCTCTTGTTTTATCCGGACCACTTTCTATGCTCGGCATTGAGTTCGGGTGGGTTTTCAGCTGTAGCGGAAGACAACCATGGACCATCTATCGCGTTCAGACGACAGCGGAAGCTGCGACTAAGAATGAAGACCTTGGCGTGCTCTTCCTGTTATTTTTAGGTCTATATGCGCTACTCAGCGTTTTAACCGTTTTAATTTTAACAGCTTATTTCAAACGAAACCCTGTTTCAAAAGATATGGAAAAACTTCAGAGTTAGAAAGGAGGAATGAAGGATGAGCGAAGAAGTTTTAGCGATTCTGATGATGTGGACCTTTATCTTTATCTATAGCATTTTCGGTTCAATCGATTTTGGTGCTGGATTCTGGGCGATGATTTACAACAACCATAAAACGATGGCAGGAAGAATCGCAAATCGTTTCTTGTCTCCCACTTGGGAAATCACAAACACGTTCTTAGTTCTTTTAGTGGTTGCGTTCGTTGGTTTCTTTCCAAAGGGCGCGTACACTCTCGGAACGGTCATGCTCGTTCCAGTTTCTTTGATTCTCTTTTTACTTGCTATCCGAAGTGCATTTATGGTGTTCTCGTATTCCGTTCAAGGATATCGCAGAACGATGTTTATCATCTCGGGTATCTCTGGCCTGCTTATTCCATCCTTGCTAATAGCCGTTCTTCCTATTTCACAAGGGGGATTCATCGCTGTTGATGGTGATACTCAGAGCCTACTGCTATCAAAACTTCTCACAAGTCCAACCCTCTATTTGTATGTGCTTTTCGGGCTTACATCTGAGTTGTATCTTTCTTCGTTGTTTTTAGCAGATTACGCAAGAGTCTCGAAAAAAGAAGATGCCTATAGGTTATATCGGAGCAATGCGATTCTATTAGGACCACTTACGCTACTCGCCGCTCTCTTCACTTTGTTATTTATAACACCAGAATCTCGATGGCTCATCGATAATTTAATGGATCACAAGATCTGGTTTATTCTTTCTTTGATCGCCTTTCTTATTGCATACGCTTCTCTTTGGTGGCCAAAACAAAACCGCCCAGGAATTGGACGGCCGCGTCTTACACTATTAGCAACTGTTTTACAATACGGTCTTGCAAGTGTTGGTTATGGATTAGCTCATCTGCCATATATCGTATATCCTGATTTAACCATCTATGAGGCATTTACCGCACCAGAAACGTTTTATTCCTTAATGATTATGTATATCGTTGGTCTTGCCATCTTAGCACCAGGTTTCTATATTTTCTGGAGATTGTTCTTAAAAGACAAACGATACCTGCAACAGGAATAGTTTCTATATGAACCAGCCTGCTAAAACCGTTATAAACATACTTAAAAGAGGCAGCCCGTAACGAAACGAGGGATGCTTAGTCTTATGACGTAACTTCTTCATAGCAAGCCACATACCGGGTGCTCCACCAATAATAGCAATCAGCCAAAGTCTCGCTTCAGGGGTGCGCCATTCGCCTTTTTTGGCAGATAATTTGTCTCTTTTCATAACATAATAGGCGGCTACGTTTAAAATTATTAAATATATGATTAACACCTTGTTGTTTCCCTTCAGAATGAAAAAAGATCATCTCCATCAAATGAGGAAATGATCTTTTCTTTTTTTACTTAAGCTTTTAGGCTGTCTTTTGCTTTTGAAGCTAATTCAGCGAAAGCTTTTTCGTCTGTAATAGCGATCTCAGAAAGCATCTTACGGTTGATGTCGATACCCGCAAGTTTAAGACCGTGCATTAAACGGCTGTAAGAAAGACCGTTTGTACGAGCAGCAGCATTGATACGAGTGATCCAAAGCTTACGGAAGTCACGCTTCTTTTGACGACGGTCACGGTAAGCGTACATAAGTGATTTGAATACTTGTTGTTGTGCTACTTTAAATAATTTATGTTTGGAACCGAAATAGCCTTTAGCTAGTTTAAGAACTTTCTTACGACGACGACGTGTTACATAGCCACCTTTTACTCTTGGCATATTAAAAACCTCCTATTTTTAAATCGATTGATGAACGATTAACGTTTTTTGTAAGTTAACAATGTGCGGATACGCTTGTAGTCACCGCTGTGAACAAGTTTCGCTTTACGAAGCTTACGCTTAGCTTTAGTTGATTTGTTAGCAAACAAGTGACTAGTATAAGCGCGAGCACGCTTTAATTTACCTGATCCAGTTTTTCTAAAGCGCTTCGCAGCACCTTTATGAGTTTTCATTTTAGGCATAATGGTTATCCTCCCTGGTAAAAATTATTTTTCGGCTTTAGGCGCAAGGATAAGGAACATGCTACGACCTTCCATCTTCGGTTTCGTTTCAACCGTAGAAAGATCTTCACATTCTTTCGCTAACTTTTCCAATACCGTTTTTCCGATTTGAGAATGAGTGATTGCACGTCCACGGAAACGAATACTTGCTTTTACTTTGTCACCTTTTTCAAGGAACTTACGTGCATTTCTAAGCTTTGTATTAAAGTCGTTTTCCTCAATCGTTGGACTTAGACGAATCTCTTTAGTCGTAATGACCTTTTGATTTTTTCGTGCTTCACGATCTTTACGTTGTTGCTCGTATTTAAACTTACCGTAGTCCATGATACGACATACTGGCGGTTTAGCAGTTGCAGCAACGAGTACAAGGTCAAGATTTGCGTTTGTAGCAAGATCCAAAGCTTCTTGTCTAGATTTAATGCCAAGCTGGCTTCCATCAGGACCGATTAAGCGAACCTCACGAGCACGAATACCTTCATTGACAGACATGTCCTTACTAATAGTAAGTCACCTCCAAATTTTTTCAGTGAGTGTTTTAAAACACTCGACTTGTTATTTCTGCAAATAAAAAAAGCGTCGGCGCAACGATCACCCACACATAGTAAACCGGCTATGTACACTTTGACATGCCTGAATATCCATCTACCCATCAACAGCCTTTATTAGCGTCGAGTCAGGTGAGAAGCGGGTGCTTCTGCTTGTTTGATGCTTTTGCTTATTTTATTAACCTTACATACTATAACACATTGGAGATATGCGTGTCAAACAACGAATGTAATAACAGCAACGAAATTAATTTTACTTCGTTTACGAAAGGAATGCAAGAGTTTTTTTATTCGCCTTTTATGTTTTGTTGTTTTACTGTCCACTCTTGAATAATTACTGTCCACTTTCAGTAATATACTGTCCACATTGAGCATTTTACTGTCCACTTTTCATTTCCCTATAAAAAAAGACGGCCAATTCAACATTGGCCGCTCTCTTTAATACCTTATCTCTTTTCGTTAATTTGAGCTAAAATCTTATCTCGGAAATCTTCATAAGAAACTGTCTCTGACTTTTGCTCACCATATTTACGAACGTTAACTGCATTGTCTTCGATCTCTTTATCACCTAGAACTAGCATGTAAGGAATCTTTTTCATCTGAGCTTCACGGATCTTATAGCCCATCTTTTCATTTCTAGTATCGATTTCAACACGAACAGCATGTTTCTTCAGATCTTCTTGTAGCTTATACGCATACTCATTATGAACATCAGATACAGGAATTAGTTTCACTTGAACAGGAGCTAACCAAGTTGGGAACGCTCCAGCAAAGTGCTCAACCAAGATCCCTAGGAAACGGTCGATCGAACCATAGATCGCACGGTGGATAACGACCGGACGAACCTTTTGATTGTTTTCATCTACATACGTTAGATCGAACTTTTCTGGCATTTGGAAGTCTAACTGAATTGTTGCACACTGATGACTTCTCTTCAGAGCATCTTTAATATGGAAGTCAATTTTAGGACCGTAGAACGCTCCATCTCCCTCGTTTAGATGATAGTTCATTCCAAGATCTTCTAGAACGTTTTTCAATGCGCCTTCAGCTTGTTCCCATAAACGGTCATCACCCATAGAATCCTCTGGACGAGTTGAAAGTTCTACGGAATATTCAAATCCAAAAGTGCTGTAGATTTTATCAACTAACTTAAATACGTTCTTGATCTCACTTTCGATCTGCTGTGGTGTTACAAAGATATGCGCATCGTCTTGGCAGAACGTACGAACACGGATCATACCGTTTAGTGCACCACTATATTCGTGACGGTGTACTTGACCGAACTCAGCCATACGTACTGGAAGATCTCTGTATGAATGTAGTTTGTTCTTAAAGATCAGCATGTGACCTGGACAGTTCATCGGCTTCATCGCAAACTTTGTATCATCCACTTCAGAGAAGTACATGTTTTCATGATAATGATCCCAGTGTCCCGATTGTTCCCATAGACGCTGATTCATCATAAATGGAGTACGCACTTCATCATAATCCACTTGGCGTTGAAGTTCGCGAGAGAAATTCTCAAGCTCAGTACGGATTGTTTGACCGTTAGGAAGATAGAACGGCATTCCCGGTGCTTCTTCTGAGAACATGAATAACTCTAGTTCTTTTCCTAGTTTACGGTGATCACGTTTTTGAGCTTCCTCAATAAAGTGAAGATACTCATCAAGATCTTTTTGGCTTAAGAACGCTGAACCATAAATACGTTGAAGCATTTGGTTGTCACTGTCTCCACGCCAGTATGCACCAGAAATGCTCATTAATTTATAGGCTTTGATTTTTCCAGTTGAAGGAACGTGCGGCCCTCGGCAAAGGTCAAAGAATTCACCTTGCTCATAAATCGTAATCTTTTCACCCTCTGGAAGGTCACGAATCAGTTCCAGCTTTAAGTGATCATTCAATTTTTCGTAAATCTCGAGAGCTTCTTCACGACTAACTTCTTTACGTACGATCGGAAGGTTTTCATTTACGATCTTCTTCATTTCTTTTTCGATCGCAGGCAGATCTTCTGGTGTTAAGTTATGAGACATATCTACATCATAGTAGAAGCCGTTATCGATAACTGGTCCAATCCCTAATTTCACGTCTGGGTAAAGGCGCTTAAGTGCTTGAGCTAGTAGATGGGCATTCGAGTGTCTTGTCATTTCAAGACCTTCTTTAGAATCCTGCATTACGATCTCGATCGATGCATCTTCTTCGATAGGACGTGAAAAATCAAATAATTGTCCGTTTACTTTCCCTGCAACTGCTTTTTTCTTTAAACTAGGGCTGATACTCTCTGCTACTTGTTCAGAAGTAACGCCTTTAGGAAATTCCTTGACTGATCCGTCAGGGAACTTAATTGAAATTGACGACATGTAAAACATCTCCTTTTTAGTTCGGGTTCCTCTCTGATTGAAAACAAAAAACACCCGCCCCTATAGAAGGGACGAGTGATTATCTCGTGGTTCCACCCTTGTTCCGACAACTTTTAACAAGCCAATCGGCACTCGGACAGTATAACGGACTGCGGCCGTCAGCGATTACTATAAATTTTCACCGCTGAAGTTCCAAGGTGGTAAAGCACTTTTCCGTGTTAGGAAGCTTTCAGCCTAGACTTCCCTCTCTATGAACCGTAAAAATATGCTTCGTGTCCTTATCAATACAGATTGAATGATAAAATTATACACCTATTATATGCAGTCGTTTTTCAAAAAGCAAGAGGACTCTGTAAGTTTATGACTTTTTTTTACGATAAGACCGATGTTCTCTGTAGGACATCCTCTCAATTGGTGTAATCGTAACCTTTTCCTGAAAGATGTTCTTCACAGTATGAAGCAATGGATGATCGATATCATAAGCATAAATCCTAGCGGAATTTGGAGAGATTCCAACTAACGGACCTAAAAGTCTTTCATCTAGATTCGTTACATTTGTTAGCCGCAGTGCCTTTTCATGGAACATCATCAATTCAGTATGAGTCAATTGATTTTGATGTTCATCAAAAAGAAGAATCTGCTCTTGTTCAAAAATAATTACGATATCTGCTGAAGTAAATGTTCTTTGTTTCGTTAAGCACGTTCTTAATTGCTCGACGAACATTTGGTACTCTAGTTCTAGCTTGTACTCATCGATAGCACATTCAACAATCTTCAACAAAGTTGCTAAATACTCTTTCAGCCTGAATTTAATAAATGATTCAAACTCTAAAAAATCTGTCTTTGCCTCGAGAATCGATTCCCATTGACTTCGGATCAGTTCATTTAAGTCTGGCAGATGTTTGACATCAGGTATACCTTCAATTTCTCCGAGTATGATGCTTTTTGTGATAGATAAGATCTCTTTTTGTTCTGCTGAATCAGTGTAACAAAATGCTTGTTCGATCATTTCCTTCAAACAAATATCCTCTACTTTATTTCGAGTAAATTCCGTTAACACATCCAATATGAACGTTTTCCTCTGATGTATGTGCAGTTCAAGAATTTTTGAAGAAGCTTCAGATAATTTGGCAAAGGAAGGGTTTATTCTATGCTCAGCTGCCATTCTGATCATTTTCTTCAAAACAGCTATACCATCTGATGGGTGTGAAAAAGCAATCGCGACCAAATAAGTCCCCCCCATATAAAATCCTCAATAATACACTATATGGGACGAGGTCCTAAAACATGTTACTTACAAAAGAAAAAACAACCCTTTGGGTAGGGTTGTTCTTAATAAACAAATTTACGCTCGATTCTGGATAAGATAAACGCCATGCCAAGCGTTAAGATTAAGTACATTAAAGCGGCAGTCATGTATGGTTCCCACGGTCGGTAGTATTGGCCCATCATCGCTCTCGCGTAATACATCAATTCTGGCGTAGCAATAATGGAAACTAAAGATGAATCCTTAATTAGTACAATAAATTCGTTGCCTAGAGGCGGTATCATCCTTCTAGACGCTTGTGGAAGAATGACATGTTTCATAGCTTGTACATGATTCATGCCTAGAGAGCGAGCTGCTTCCATCTGCCCTTTATCGATAGATTGAATACCCGCTCTGAAGATCTCCGCAATATATGCAGCAGCGTTAAGCGAAAGAGCTAGTACGCTTGAAATGAACACGTTTGGCGGCTTCATAAAGAGCGGCATAAGTGCTGAATGAATCAACAGAATCTGAACGAGTAATGGAGTGCCTCGAAAAAAACTGATATACCACATGCACGGAAGGTGAATAAAAGGATTCTTTACCATTTTGCCGAGCCCAATAAATAGTCCTAATAGCGTACCAAATAGAATCGCTAAAAATGATAACTGTACCGTCACCCATGTCCCTTTTAAAAACAAAGGCATGTAATCACTGATAATCTGTAAAGAATATTCCATGTAGACCTCCTGAGAATGTTATTGTTTCAGCACATCTACATTTGGTTCTTCACCAAACCATTTTTTATAGATTTCAGCATATTTCCCATCATCGATGACTTTTTTCATCGCTTTGTTGATCTCTTCTTGATGTTCACCATCTTTAGGGAAGATGATTCCGTAAAATTCGCTATCGAAATTTTCTTTATCGCTGATAGTTACTAGTTTTTTATCTGGATTGTTCTTTTCATATTCTTGCACTACGGCGTTATCTGCTACAACAGCTTCTACTTCACCGTTTAAAAGTGCTTGTATCGCTAATACATTGTTTTCATATTTCTTTATGTTTTCACTCTTACCAAACATTTTTTCTAGTGCCTCTTGACCGGTCGTTCCGTTTTGCACACTAACCTTCATGCCCTCTAAGTCCTTTGCACTTTTAATCGACGTTCCTTCTTTCGCTAAAATCATGTTAATCGATTCAAAATATGGTGAGGAAAAATCATAACTTTTCTTACGTTCGTCATTAATCGTAATTGCCGAAATACCCGCATCAACTTCTTCATTCTGAAGAGCGATAAATAAAGGATCCCATCCTTTATTTGTTAATTCATAATCTAGCCCTGCTTCTTTCATCACGGCATCAAGCAGATCTACATCGAATCCTACAATTTTTTCACCATCTAAGGATTCAAAGGGGGCATATGCTGCATCAGTACCAACCGTGAGCTTTTCACCAGAACCGGACCCCGATCCAGAATCAGCACTTCCGCAGGCTACAAGAAACGCAGCAGATAAACCTATTAGTCCCATTTTAAATTTTCGTTTCATTCCCATTTTTATATTTCCCCCTTTATTCTAAATATTCTTATATTATACACAAAATTTTAAATATAAGGAAAATTAAGATAATTATTTTTAATACGAAAGTCACTCATTACCATTGGGATATAAAACAAAAGCCCCGTCTTGTAGTCATTTGTGTCATCTAAATTCGGCTTGTGCCTCTATGACAATCATAAAAGTTAAATCATCCATCCAAATGAACGAAAAAAGCACTCGACATAAATATGCCAAGTGCTTCACTGTTAATTTTGCATAACAAAATCTTTTTCAGCTTTTTCTTCATCTTCAAACACACGAAGTGTTTCATATTTTGTATTTCGTTGAGCAGGAATCTTACCTGCTTCACGAATCAATCGAAGTGTTAAATTCGTGTTTACTTTGTGAGTCGTTCCAGCTGCTGAAACAACGTTCTCTTCCATCATCGTGCTGCCAAAGTCATTGCAGCCATAGTGGAGAGATTTTTTACCAACTTCTGGCCCCATCGTAACCCATGAAGATTGGAAGTTAGGAATGTTATCTAGGAAGATTCGAGAGATCGCAACATTTTTGAGATATTCTCTCGGCGTTGTCTTTTCAGCCTTCATATTTGTGTTATCCGGCTGAAATGTCCAAGAGATGAAAGCCAAGAAACAATCCGTCTCGTCTTGTGCATCACGAACACGCTGTAAATGAAGGGCACGTTCTTCGAATGTTTCTCCAAATCCAATGACCATCGTAGCAGTAGAATGCAAACCAACTTTTTTAGCTGTTTTCATACAGTCGATCCACTCTGTCCACGAGCCTTTAAGTTTGCTAATCTTCTTACGAGTGCGGTCATCTAAAATTTCTGCTCCCCCACCTGGAAGAGAATCAAGTCCAGCTTCTTTCAGTTCTCTGAGCACTTCCTCTAGAGACAGACCAGATACTTCAACCATCTTCCATACTTCTGCTGGTGAAAATGAATGCATCGTGATATCAAAGCGCTTTTTGATCTCTCTTAATAAGTCCGTATAGTAGCTGAATGGCAAGTTAGGATTTGTTCCACCTTGCATTAGAATTTCTGTACCGCCTACATCAACTGTCTCTTGAATCTTTTGGAAGATCACATCATCATCCAACACATAACCTTCACTGCTTCCTGGCGCTCTATAAAATGCGCAGAACCTGCAATATGTATCACAAAAATTTGTATAGTTTACGTTACGGCCAATAACGAATGAGGTGATCGGTTCAGGATGCCACCTTTTCATAATAATATCCGCAACTTCTCCCATGCGTTCTACTTCATCACTTTCATAAAGTTTAACGGCATCTTCTACCGATAAACGTTCGCCATCTAAAGCTTTTTGTAAAATAGATTCTATACTCATCGGTAACCTCCGAATACAATGTCTTAAGATCTTGTCTGTTCTTATCCTATCATATTTTAGTAGAAGAGACAGCTTTGGGTTTTCAAGAAAAAAGCTTCTGCCCTTTAAAAGAGCAGAAACTATATTAATAATCTTCTCTGAAATTTTTATTTCCGCCCATAAAAATCGGAGTACTTAAGTGTTTGATACGCTCCATGATCCTGAGAGCCTTCAGTTCATCGAGTCCGCCTTTTTGGGAATACGATAAGTGCTGCTGCAACATATCATAATCACAGTTAGACGTATAGAGAGTAGGTAGTTTTTCCATCATTCGATATTGAAGGATAACCCCAATAATCTCATCCCTGACCCAATTCGTCATATTTTCAGCCCCAAGATCATCAAGCATAAGTACTGGAACGGTCTTTAATAGTTCCATCTTAGAGTCAAATGTTCCGTCAGAGAGTGAAGATTTCATTTCACGAAGAAATTCTGGTGTATGAATAATCAAAGAGTGAACGCCTTTTTCTGCTAAACCATTCGCGATGGCACCGAGAAGATACGTTTTACCAACGCCAAACTTCCCATAAAAGTAGATCCCTTTTGCTTGCTGACCCGAGCCTGCCATCTGGACAAATTCATAAGCCTTCGAGATCGCATTACGTCTTGTATCATCAATACTATGCTTGTACAAACGATCAAATCTCGCTTCTAGTATCTCTTTCGGTATAAAGTAACTCTTTATCAATGAAGTCATAGATTTCTTTTGCTCATCAATAATCTTTAATTCACAAGGTTTGTATCTAAGTTCTACAGTATGTCTAACTTTTGTTAGTTCAGAACGATACCCTTGCATGAGATTCGGACAGTTATTTAAACCTGGACAATTGCGGCAGGCATTCTGTTCGTTCTTAAAGGTGTAAAAACTGGACAATAATTTTTCCGCATGGACATCTGATATGTCAGGATTCTCTCTTAGAAAACGCATGACTCCTGGGTCTGTAAGCACTTCTTGTTTCATTCGCTCAAATCTTTCTTGAAACTTATCAAAACCCGGCATATTCTTAACAGATTCCTTAATAGATTCCATATTATCCCCCCTTATTTCGAACTATTTAACAAGCTTTCAAGCCACTTACGATTCTCGTCCTCTGTAGCATCAGTGTTTGAATGATCTGTCTGACTAGTGGCCACTTTATCCTGTTTAAGCCAGTCAGGAACAGTTACGTTACTCTTTTTATTACCCTTATTGTAAGAACCTGAATTTACTTTCTTTTCTTGCCATTCTTTATATTTTCGTTTTTCATCGCGTGCTAACGCCATTGCTTCTGTTACCGTTTGTGCTTTTTTTCGAGCCCAATGTGAAGCGATCCGTTCGATCAACCCCTTTGCAAGCTTCATATCATTCTCAGATAAAACATAATCTAAAAGAACATTCGTAACCCCTGGTGTTAAATTCTGATCGATCATACAGTAAGCAACAAGCTTCAAATCTACTTCTGAAGGAGTTGTACCTGAATAATCTTCTAACAAACGATAAGGTGACACTTCTTCAAAGTATTTGATAAGTTCTTCTTCTTTTGTTTGAGGTTGCATGCCATGAAGTGCCTTTAATGGAACCGGCTGCGTTTTTAATGCTAGAACTGGTAGACCTTCTTCATGTTCAAATCGATACCATTTTTGAATTTCTTTCCTTAAGCTCTCTGCAGAAATTTCTCCTGTGGAATAATATACGTTTTGAATCTGCTTACTCATATCCATCGGCTGTAACTGATAGATGTATGCCAGCTTATAGATGGCTTCCTTTAATTTTGGAGTGAGCACCTCTTTAGGTACGATAAATGATGAGATCTGATTCACCATCGCTTCAAAATCAAAGGTAGATTCACTTAGTACAACTTTCCCATGAATGTCTTTTTCCTGTAAAGAGACATCTTTTGGAAGAACATTTTCGTTAATCTCAGCATAACTCTTTGATGACATTTCAGATGGATGCAAAGAAGTAAACACGTCACTGAAAGAAGCGGTCACATCTCTATAATCTGACACATCCATTTGAGAGATATAAAAAGATTCTCTAACTTCATTAAACTTCGCTTTTCCCAATCGATTAAAGAGATATATACTTAAAAAGCCATCTGTAAAAAAAGCGTTCGGCGAAAGCGGGAGTTGAAGCTCATAAATGTACTCCCTAGAGCTATCACCGTCTTTTTTAAACGTCTTCAAAAGACCGATCGCTTCTAGCTTCTTTCTTCCCGATAATATATCTTTTAACGAGAACTGAGTCACGTTCATGAGGTGCTGATGTTTTTGTGTCTGCCGATCCATATTTACTTCGCACCACAATGTCATGTATAAACTATGTGCAAATGCGCCAACCAACGGCTGATATAGCATGGTAAGAACTTTATGATCTATTTCATGCAACATACCCTTGCACTGGACGGAATACGTATCAACGGGCACAACTTCTTGAAAATGTACCGTCATCGTTTTCACCCTTTGTTAAAAAGTCTTAAAAGTAATGTGGCCGACGGATTTTAGTATCGTCAGCCAGAGTACTTTGTACATATAATTTATTCTGAAAAGCAGAATACGGAGTTAGATTGGAATAAAAAGAGCGTTACAGCAGTCTAAGATACGCTTTAACGCTCCTCCTTGTTAATTAGTTCTTTCAATTCCTGTATAAAAACATTAATATCTTTAAATTGACGGTATACAGAGGCAAATCTTACATATGCAACCTCATCTGTTTTAGACAGATGCTCCATCACCTGTTCACCAACAGCTGTACTCGAAACTTCAGATGCACCTGAGTTCCGCAATTCTTTTTCGATACTATCTACTATATTTTCAAGTGTTTCCAAGGGGACTGGCCTTTTTTCGCAAGCTTTAATAAGCCCTCTAAGGATCTTTTCACGGCTGAACTCTTCTCGTTCCCCGCCTTTTTTAACAATGATAAGCGGTGTTTGTTCTACCGTTTCAAATGTAGTAAATCTATAGCTGCAAGATTCACATTCCCTTCTGCGGCGAATGGATCTTCCGCTATGTACAGGTCTTGAATCAAGCACTTTTGTTCCGTTGTGCTGGCAAGTAGGACACCTCATTGTAATCATCCCCAAAAAATTTTCTATTCTCTATCTATCTTAAAGAAAAGGGAGGAATGTGACAAGCTATTCCTACAATTTTTCAGCCATTGACGTCCCAACAAACATTAGTTTTTCTTTTAAGATTTCATAAATATTTACAATAAGTCTTTGATTGTTGCCAAAATTGAAAGGAAGAGCAGATTCTGTTGATACGTTTAAATCTACAGCAGTTCGATTCGCTTTAACTGTTACTACACTAATAACGACAAACGCACTCTTAGGCTGTCTAACTTCAAACGTTACCTCTCCCCTTTCTTCTGAAAAACCTAGCTCATGGAAATTCATGTCTTCATCTAAAATCTGTTTGATCACTTTCATTACTTCAGGTTTATTAGCTTTAAAATAATGGGTTCTAAGTCTTTCGTCCACATGCTGTTCACTCGTTTCTGCATGATTTTCCATTAGATTTTGAAGTTTTCTAAACATAGTAGTCCTCCAAAGCAATATAATTTGTATCCTATTATTCCCTATAATGAGTGAAATAAAAAAGAGGTGTGATTTCTCACACCTCACGTACATTCTGTTTTTAAATTATTGAGCAGTAACTTTTGATTTGGCAACAGAAATTGGACCCATTCCACGAGGAACTTCCAAGTTTTCGCGCTTTTTAGCGCCAAGTGCCTCCGAAATGTAATCAGCAGCTACGTTAGGATCGATTCGATCTCCACACGTATATACATCAATACTTGCATAACCATGCTCAGGAAAACTGTGAATAGTTAGATGAGATTCAGAAATAATAACAACTCCACTTACACCATGTGGAGCAAATTTATGAAAAGCAACCTCACGAATTTCTGCACCTGATTTCAATGCAGCGTCAACGAATGTCTCTTCAATAAATTTCATGTCATTTAGTTTTTCAGAATCACAACCCCATAACTCAGCAATTACGTGTCTTCCCATTGTATCCATTAGCATAGTCCCCCTTTTAAAAATAATCATGCCTTCAAGCATGCGGTATCGAATATCTACCACGGGGGCAAGTTAGTCCAAAGAGGTCCTAACCCTTTAAGTAGCATTCAATGCCTTTGTTTGCTTTATTTGAAGTTCACGAATCATAGTATACTTCTTTTAAAATTTATTTGCAATAACTATGGGCAAATTTTTTTAAGTCAATTTTATATTGTTTTTTAAGGATAAGGATCAATTGAAACATACTAGTTCGTTTAAAAGTAGAAAAGAGCTGGTGTGATATCCAGCTCTCACTCATTTATTTATTTTAACTGACTGTTTTTATGATACTGACACATTTTTTTCTTGTACCGGCATATTCAAAGCAACACTTACATGTTTCGCAAGATCTACTACTCGGCATGAATAACCCCATTCATTGTCATACCAAGCAAGGACCTTTACTTTATTACCGTCCATCACCATAGTTGATAAGCCGTCAATGATTGAAGAGTTTTCATTTCCATTATAATCAATCGATACTAGCGGCAGATCGCTGTACCCTAAGATTCCACGCATTGATCCTTCAGATGCCGATTGTAGAGCATGATTGACTTGGTCTTTAGATACAGGAGTCTTTAACTCCACAACAACGTCAACCAATGAAACGTTAGGTGTTGGAACGCGTAGTGCCATACCATTCAGTTTGCCTTCTAAGTGAGGCAAGACTTTTGCAATAGCTTTTGCAGCACCTGTAGAAGTTGGAATAATAGAAGTGCCACATGCACGTGCACGTCTTAAGTCTTTATGTGGGTTATCAATATTTTTCTGGTCATTCGTATACGCATGTACAGTCGTCATCATTCCGGACTGTACCCCGAACTGATCATCAAGCACTTTAATCACAGGGGCTAAACAGTTCGTCGTGCACGATGCATTAGATATAATATGGTGTTTCGAAGAAATGTAATCGCTATCATTTACTCCCATAACAATTGTAATGTCTTCATCTTTCCCTGGAGCAGTGATAATTACTTTCTTTGCACCTGCTTCAATATGAAGACCAGCAGATTCTTGTGAAACAAATTTCCCAGTTGCTTCTATAACAATATCAACGCCTAACGTTCCCCAAGGAAGTTCACGAGGATCGCGAGAGTTAACTAATTGAACTTTTTTTCCATCAACAAAAAGGGCATCTTCTCCAGCAACAACTTCTCCCGGGTACGTCCCATGTATAGAATCGTACTTAACCATATGAGCAAGAGTCTCTGCAGGATAGCTGGCATTAACAGCTACAACCTCAAATTCATCGTTCTCCATCATTTTGCGGAAGACCATTCTTCCGATTCTCCCCAAGCCATTAATTGCAATTTTTGCTTTCATGAAGCTGCTCCTTCCAATGTGTTATACTCTTTCTTGTATCTATCTGTAATTAGTATATCATATTAACACTTGAAAAGAACATACTTTTATTTAATTTAGGCTGAAAAAGGGCTTATATAGATAAAAACAGACCTGAAATGGTTATCAGGTCTGTTTTTTTGTTTGTTTTAGCAAGGAAAGAACATCATTTTCTAAAGCAGAAAGAGATCCATTATTGTTGATTACTACATCTGCTAATTCCTTTTTTTCTGTGATCGGCATCTGGGAATGGATTCTAGACTTCGCTTGCTTCTCTGAAAAATGATCTCGATTTATCAATCTTTGAAGTTGTATTTCGGGCGTTGCATATACTAACCACGTTCGATCTACCATATGTGTAAGCTTACTCTCAAATAAAAGTGGTATATCCATAACCACTATAGACTCTCCTGAACGTAGATAATCATCTGCTTGCTGTCTCATTTCCTTTCTAACAGCAGGGTGAACAATCTCGTTCAGCATCGTCCTCTTTTCAGTATCGTTAAAAATAATCTCTCCTAATCCTGCTCTGTTTATTGTCTTGTCATCATTTAGTATCTGTTCACCAAAGCAGGCCACGATCTTCTCATATGCTTCTTTCTCTGGCATAACAACTTCTCTAGAAATGATATCAGCATCGACTACAGGAATTCCTTGACCTCTGATGATGTTACTGACTGTTGATTTTCCCGTTGCAATGCCTCCAGTTAATCCAATAATCACAAGTTATCCTCCAGTGTTACATTTTTAATAATCCCATTACGATCAATAAAACGCCTGGCAGAATGGATAATCCCTTCATCCAGTTTGTTTTGTTAAAAAGATATAACCCTAAAACCATACCACCCCATAAGAATAAAGCGCTCATCACCGCAATTGTAATGGTTGTTAATGAAGGAGACAAGTCGATGAGTGCTGCACCTATTCCCGCTCCAAAGGCATCAAGCGATAATGCTATTCCAAGCAGTACAGCTTCTAAGCCCGTAATTGAACCAGACTTATCGATATCTGCCATAACTGGTTTCTTAAGTATGTGTATGACGATTCCCAACGACTTAATTTCAAAAAGCACAATGTTCTTAGGTTCTTTTTCCATGCACTCAACGTTCTCTTTCTCTGGTAAGAAAACCTGCCATAGAGAGTAGATTCCGATTCCGAGAAGAATCACGCCTCCCAATATCTCACCTGTTTTAGGTGAAATAAATTGTTCTAACGTAAATCCAAGCAACATCGAAAGTAAAAAGGTAACAGCTGAACAAATTGCGATGATCATAATGGAGCGAAAAGGAATTTTAATGGATTTCATTCCATACGTTAATCCGGCTCCAAAACTGTCCAGGCTGACGGCTAGTGCCAGTAATACAAATGAGTAAGCCACCATTGTTCCTGTACTCCTTTCAGTTAACGGTAAACGTAGTATATGAAAGGAGTACAGAAATGGTTTATTTTTGACAAGTCTTACAGATGTGAGTTCCTCTACCCGCTACAACTAATCGCTCGATCTCAGTACCACACACACGGCATGCTTCATTTTTTCTGCCATATACAAATAATTTCAGCTGAAAACCGCCTGTCTCACCCACTGCGTTCGTATAGGAACGTATTGAGCTTCCTCCGTGCTTCACAGACTCAGAAAGGATTTCAGTAATCGCTGTTTTCAACTTCTTTAATCGAGGCAGAGTTAGAGAATTAGCTGGTGTCTCTGGATGGATTCCTGCCTGAAACAGTACTTCATCTACATAAATGTTGCCTAAACCAGCCAGAAGAGTCTGATCAAGCAATACCGATTTTATGTTGCGTTTCCGATTAGCAAACAGCTTTTTTAGAAGAGCGGCTGTTAAGGAATCCGAAAGTGGTTCTACACCTAAAGTTTTTAACGGAGCATGACTTCCCTCTGTTCCTTTTGGATACAGATGCATCGTCCCAAATTTTCTCACATCTCGATATCTTAGTTCAGTTCCATCAGAAAACTGAAAAATAACGTGAGTATGCTTATCAGCTGGCTCATCGCTTTGATTCAAGCCATATTTCCCTTCCATCCTAAGGTGAGACACCAATACATCTTCATCAAGATGAAAAATTAAAAATTTCCCTCTTCGATACGCATTTTGAAAGGTTTGACCTTTCAACTTCAAAATGAATTCTTCAGTACCTGGATGTTTAATAATATTTTCCCAGTATATTTTTACATCTGTAATCATTTTTCCTGGTAGGAATTGATTCAGTGTGTTTTTAACATTTTCGACTTCTGGTAACTCAGGCATCCTTTCACCAACCTTATTAGAAAAACAGCACCCTGGATCTATAGGATGCTGTTTCTTTATTATTTTGCTTCGAACCAGGAATCTCCCCAGTTCACATCTACTTTTAAAGGTACATCAAGTTCTACTGCTGATTCCATTACTTCACAAACGATCTCTTCAAGTTTTTGCAGCTCATTTTCTGGTACTTCAAAAATAAGTTCATCATGTACAGTGAGCAGCATTTTAGCTTCAAGTTTCTCGTCAGTTAACCGCTGATCCATATCGACCATCGCTTTTTTAATGATATCTGCAGCAGTTCCTTGAATCGGCGTATTCATAGCTGTTCTCTCCGCGAAACTACGCAGGTTAAAGTTCCTGCTATTAATTTCGGGCAGATAACGTCGTCTATGAAGCAGAGTTGAAACAAAACCATTATGTTTTGCCTCAGAAACGCTGTCCTTCATGTACTGCTGGACACCAGGAAAACTATCCAAATAGGACGCTATAAATTCTCCGGCTTCTTTCCTCGTGATACCTAGGCTTTGTGATAGGCCATAATCACTAATTCCGTATACAATACCAAAGTTAACGGCTTTAGCGTGTCTTCTCATTTCAGATGTAACTTCACTCTCTTCCACATGAAAAACATCCATGGCCGTTTTCGTGTGAACATCCATCTCCAACTTAAAAGCTTCCATTAAGTTTTCATCCTGAGAGATATGAGCCAATACGCGCAGTTCGATCTGTGAATAATCAGCGGCAAGAATCTTCCAGCCAGCCTGTGATGCAACGAAGGCATGTCTGATTTTTCTTCCTGCTTCTAAACGAATAGGGATGTTTTGAAGATTAGGATCGATAGAACTCAGTCTTCCTGTTTGAGCAAGTACCTGATTGAAGCGTGTATGAATCTTACCCGTATCTTCTTTAACTACTTTTAACAGACCTTCAATATAAGTAGACCTTAACTTACCAAGTTGACGATAGATAAGAATCTTGTTAATGATCTCATGCTTGCCTTCTAATTTCTCTAATACATCAACAGAAGTCGAGTAACCTGTCTTAGTTTTCTTAACAGGCGGCAGGTTCAACTTCTCAAATAATATTTCACCTAGTTGTTTAGGCGAGTTAATATTGAAGGATACTCCAGCCAGTTCGTGAATGTCTTTTTCAAGTGTTGTTAACTGTATATCTAGGTCAGCACCCATTTTTTGAAGTGTGTCTGATTTTACTTTAACGCCGAACTCTTCCATCTTAGCTAAAACGAGAGCTAATGGCATCTCTAACTGATAGAACAGATCACTCTGTTCATTTTCTTTTAACTTCTCATCCAAAAGGTCGCTCAATTGAAAGACAGTATGAGCTTTTCTACAGAGGTGCTCAGCGAGGACAGCTTCATCTTCTGGCAGCTTCTTCTTAGCACCTTTACCATATACAGCTTCGTTTACGTCTACATTAGACTTGCCATACTGCTTCGCAACATCTGCTACTTCATCTAACGATTCAGAAGGATTAAGCAGATATGAAGCGAGTTGAATATCAAAATCGATTCCGTTCAACACGATTCCTTGCCCATGTAAGGCAACATGAGCTCTCTTGGCATCAAACATTCTCTTCTTTTGATTGTCGTCTTGCAGCCATTCCTGAAATTCTTCTGATTGATCTGCAAGACTTGAAGGAATATAAAATGTTCCTGCATCATTACTTACAGCGAAACCATGAATTTTAGCTTTATGATAATCTTCAGTAAGCGTTTCTACAATAAGGGATGAAGGGCTTTTTAGCATATCAGCCTCGATTTTGGTTACCGTTTTAAAGTTAAGCTCTTCTTTTTCTTCATCCTGAAGAATTTCTTCATCGCCACCCAATCGTTCGAGCAATGAATTAAATCCTAATTCTTTGAAAAGAGGAAAAACAGAAGACGTTTCATATCCCTCGTAATCCGTCTCATCTAGACCGATTTTAATAGGAGCTTCCTTCGTTATCGTAGCAAGCTCTTTACTCATAATGGCTTGTTCTTTGTTCTCTGTTAACCTCTCTTTAAGCTTAGCACCTGAGATTTCATCAATTGAATCTAGAACTTTTTCGATCGTTCCATATTGTTTGATCAATTTGATCGCAGTCTTTTCTCCGACCCCAGGTACTCCTGGAATATTGTCAGAAGGGTCTCCCATGAGCCCCTTCATATCAATGATTTGGTGCGGCGTAATGCCGTACCGCTCATTCACTTGTTCAACGGTATACGCCTCAACCTCAGTGATTCCTTTTCTTGTTAAGACCACTTCAACATCAGGAGTAACAAGTTGAAGTAAGTCTTTATCACCGGTGAACACTTTCACATCCCAGTTCCCGTCAGCAGCATAAGAAGCAAGTGTTCCAATAATGTCATCTGCTTCATAATTTTCAAGCTCATACCGTTTGATTTTAAATGCATCTAACAACTGTCTGATAAAAGGAAACTGTTCTGACAATTCGGGTGGCGTTTTCTGACGACCGCCTTTATATTCACCAAATGTCTTATGTCGGAATGTCGTTTTCCCTGCATCAAAAGCGACGAGGATATGAGTAGGCTTTTCATCTTCTAAAATTTTCAGAAGCATCTGAGTAAACCCGTATACTGCGTTTGTATAAATACCTTTATCGTTGTTTAAAAGTGGTAGAGCAAAAAAAGCTCTATATGCAATACTATTTCCATCAATAAGTACTAATTTGTTTGTTTTTGCCAAGTCCGTAACCTCCTGAGGACATTTCTTCTATCATCTATTGTATCACGATGACAACCAGAAACAAAAAAGTAGGAATAGAAGAGTTCTTGGCCATAAAAAAGGCGAGAATCCATGAAGGACTCTCGCTAAGGGGGTACTGAAAAAGGATAACTTAATCATAAGATTTAACTGTTAATTAAAGAAAACAAGCGTGTTAAGGAATTGTAAATCTTATAACTCGAACTTCTTTGGAAATAGAATTGTAAACAGAGAACCTTCACCTGGCTTACTTTGAACTTCAATGGTTCCGTGATGGGCTTCTACAAGGTGCTTAACGATCGCAAGCCCTAATCCAGTGCCTCCCGAATTCCTGCTTCTTGCTTTATCCACACGGTAAAAGCGTTCGAATATTCGAGGGATCTCACTTTCCTTGATGCCAATTCCAGTATCTTTAATCAGCAGCCTCACATGATCTTGTAGTTCTTCCACCACTACGTTTACACGACCACCAACAGGCGTGTACGTTAAGCTGTTTGAAACAAGGTTAATGATGATCTGCTTCAATCGAGGTGAATCTCCGTCCATAATGGTTTGGCCAGTAACATCAACGGATAGAATAATGCCTTTCTTTTCAGCTTTAGGCTGAAGAATCTCAAAGGTATCGTTTACTAAAGCACCAAGATCAATAGATTGCGTTTCTAGGTGAAAACCTTGCTCACTTTTAGAAAGGTCTAACAAGTCTTGGATAAGTGCCTGAAGCCTATCACTTTCATTTAACATGATCGTTAAAAATTTATTTCTAAACTCTTCATTTTCACCTGCACCATCTAATAAAGTCTCAGCAAACCCTTTTAAAGAAGTGATCGGCGTTTTGAGTTCATGTGAAACATTAGCCACAAAATCTTTTCTTACTTGCTCGAGTTTCTTAAGCTCTGTTATATCGTGAAATACAAGCACGATCCCTTTTAGCTTACCTCTTGCGTTGAGGACAGGTGCACTATAGACATCGAAATGTTTCGTATCGATGTGAATTGGAATAACCGTGTTTCTTCTAACTTTTTTTTCAGTTAAATACGTTTCTTTGACAATATCCTTAATAGATGTGTAAGGAAACACTTCATAGAAGAGATGACCCGTCCAATAATCCGTATGCTCTTTAAACAGTTCTTTGAACGTTTTGTTTACTAAGTTGATATATCCATTTTTATCAATAAGAATAAGTCCGCTTCCCATATTTTCGATCAATGTTATCAAGCGATCGTGCTGTGATTCTTGGGATTTTGTCATCTTCTCTAGGTTACGGGCTAATACATTTAATGAATAGTTTAACTCACCAATATCTTCCCCAAAATATTCATACGTTCTTGCTTTGAAATTACCTTTAGCAAGCTCTTTCGCAGTCTGAGTAGCCTCTTCTACAGGTCTAACAATCTTATGGATCACTTTGAGGGATACGTACAGAATGATGATAAAGCAGATAAGGAAACCGATCGACATCATGATCCAAATCGATCTCTCTTCAGATTCCGCAGCACCTTCAGGAATTGCAAACTGTATATATCCTGTTTCATCTTTCTTTTTTAACGTATAAAATAATTTACCGTTGTCATTCTTTAGCACAAGATTTTGATCATTCGTTTTTTTATCTTTTGGGTAATACGAAGACATGTTTCTTGGACTGTCTCCGTCAGATGTGTATTTTACATTCCAATCTGAATCAAGTATATAAATCTCACCCTTAAGATCTTCAGAGGCCGTTCTTAATAAGTTCGTTATGGTTGATTTTGATTTTTCAGTCTTAAGAACTTGTTCAATTAGACTTAATTCACCTTTATAAAATTCCATACGCTTATCTTTCACACTATGATGAACGATGTTCCCCATAATGAGAGCTAATAGAATAAAAACCAATAAAATACCGAGCAGGAAAAAGGTAAGTACTCGGTTCTTAAAATCATGCATTATTGAGGCTCCTCTAGCTTATAACCTAATCCCCTTATGGTTTTAATATAAATTGGCTTACGAGTATTATTCTCGATCTTCTCCCTTAAATGACTGATATGAACATCAACAATTCGTGTGTCACCTACAAAATCATAGTTCCATACTGCAGAAAGCAGCTGTTCCCTCGAAAGAACTCGGCTCTTATGTCTAGCAAGGTAAACAAGCAGTTCGAATTCTTTTGGTGTAAGTTCTAGTGCTTTTTCCTTGAAATACGCTTCATAATTTTCTGGGTAAATATCAACTTCTCCAATTTTAAGATGTTCTACTTCTTCTTTTTTCTTTTCTGAGTCCGTATTCGCTGATGATGATCTTCGTAGTATTGCCTTCACCCTTGCAACCACTTCACGTGGACTGAACGGTTTCGTCATATAATCATCTGCACCTAACTCAAGTCCTAACACTTTATCAAACTCATCATCCTTAGCCGTTAACATGAGAATAGGAATATTTAATTTTCTTAGACGGAGTTCTTTACATACTTCTATTCCATCCATTTCCGGCAGCATAAGGTCTAATATGATTAGATTAGGTTCTTCGCTTTCTGCTTTTTCTAATCCACTCTTGCCATCCATTGCCGTAACTACTTGAAATCCTGCTTGTTCTAAGTTAAATTGCAACAATGTTGAGATCGAAATTTCATCTTCTACTACGAGTAACTTTTGGCTCATCATATTCCCACCTTTTTACGACTTGTACAAATTCATCATACTATTTTTTTTATAGTGTGTACAAAAATCGCAAAATTTTCATAGTGGCTTTACATATCCTTAACATTCTCTTTACATTGATAAGGTTTTTTATGTTTATTGTTCAAATTGGGTTAGATAAATCGGATAAAAAATTTTATATACGTAATTAATCGGTAGCTTTACGGATATATGGTTCTTATCTACGGATATAATGGTGTTTACCTCGTATAAAATCCCCTTGTATGCCTCCTATGTACATTTACATCATATTTGTATATTTAAAGAGGACATAGTTAACTTATCAACATTATATGAGCAAAAAAATAAACCTTTCATATGAAAGGTTTAGAAATTTTCCATTGTATTAGATGTAATCGATTTTGGAGCATATGGAGGACAAACGTGTAAATGACTCTTTAACACTTCGATTCCTTCCTCATTCTCTGCTCTAACGTTCATATGCACAATATGCTTTTCTCTATTTACTTCTGTAATTTCAAATAAAAAGGTTAATTTGGAATAATGATAAACGGGTTTAATAAATGTGAAACTTGATTCAACGATCGAACTTCCAGGACCCGGTAAATATTTTGATACTGCTGAAGTGACCATACCCATCAGCATGACTTGTGGCACGACAGGCTTTTTATAAGGTGTCAATGTTGCATAATCGTGTTGGATGAATAGTGGGTTGTTATCGTTCGTTAAGCCTAAATACAATAGAAGATCTTTATCTTCAATTGTTTCTTGCATCTCTAATTTTTCCCCAGCTTGGATCTCGTCTATTTTTCTTCCGAGTTTTCGCTTTTTTCCGATCAGCATTTAAAGACCCCTCTCTAGATGATAACGCTTTCATAAATATCTGGAGAAAAGATTCGGGGATCTGCCCGAATCTCTCACACGCTTATGCTAATACTTTCATAACGGATTTAACAGATTCTGCCGATTGATCAAGCGCTGCTTTCTCCTCTGCCGTCAGCTCAAGTTCAATGATTTCTTCTAGACCGCCACCGCCTAGGATCGTTGGGACGCCAAGACAGATACCATCATAACCATACTCACCCTCTAAAAAGGCGATTGAAGGAAGCACTCTGCGTTGATCTTTAACGATCGCTTCTACCATCTCAACTAAAGAAGCAGCTGGTGCATAATAGGCAGATCCGTTACCTAAGAGATTAACGATTTCTCCTCCACCTTTACGTGTGCGCTCAACAATAGCATCTAAACGCTCTTTAGAGATTAATTTCTCTAACGGGATTCCACCTGCATAAGAGTATCGTACGAGTGGCACCATATCATCTCCATGACCACCAAGAACAAAACCAGTAACATCTTTTACAGATACGTTAAGTTCCATAGCAACAAATGTACGGAAACGTGCTGTATCTAGTATTCCTGATTGTCCGATTACACGGCTTTTAGGAAAACCAGATTCTTTTAATACTGTGTAAGTCATGGCATCAACTGGATTTGTTAAAACGATAATCGTGCAATCCGGAGAATGTTTAACGATCTCCTTCGTTACGCTCTTCATGATTCCAGCGTTTGTGTTTACAAGATCATCACGACTCATACCAGGCTTGCGAGCAATTCCTGCTGTTATAACAACTACATCAGATTCTGCTGTATCTGCATAATCGCTCGTACCTGTAATCGATGCATCAAAACCTTGAACAGGACTTGCTTCCATCATGTCGAGGGCCTTACCTTTTGTAGGGTTTTCCATTTGAGGAATATCAACTAATACTACATCCCCAACTTCTTTTTGTCCTAAGATAAAAGCCGTTGTTGCTCCTGTAAATCCTCCACCAATAACCGAAATCTTTTTTCGTTTGTTAGCCATGTCTTTCCCTCCAGGAACAGTTTAAAAAACATAAAATATGTTGAGAAGACCCCTTATAAAAAGGGGTCAGTTAGATTACATGTTTTTGATTAGTTCGTCAGCAAACTCAGAACATTTAACTTCTGTAGCGCCGTCCATCAAACGTGCAAAGTCGTAAGTAACAACTTTACTTTCGATTGTGTTTTCCATTGAAGAAAGTACTAATTTAGCAGCTTCTCCCCATCCTAGATGTTCAAGCATCAACACACCTGAAAGAATTACAGATGATGGATTTACTTTATCAAGACCAGCATATTTTGGAGCAGTACCATGAGTTGCTTCAAAGATAGCGTGTCCTGTTTCGTAGTTGATGTTTGCACCTGGTGCGATACCGATACCACCAACTTGTGCAGCAAGAGCATCAGAGATGTAATCTCCATTTAAGTTCATTGTAGCTACTACATCAAACTCAGCTGGACGAGTTAAGATCTGTTGTAAGAAGATATCAGCGATAGAGTCTTTAACAATGATCTTACCTGCAGCTTCTGCATCTGCTTGAGCTTTGTTCGCAGCATCTTTTCCGCTTTCTTCAACAATGCGGTCATACTGAGCCCATGTGAATACTTTGTCACCAAACTCAGCTTCAGCTAACTCATAACCCCAGTTCTTGAAAGCACCTTCTGTATATTTCATGATGTTTCCTTTATGAACAAGTGTTACACTCTTGCGTCCTTCGTTGATCGCATATTGAATCGCTGCACGAACTAGACGTTGAGTACCTTCTGAAGAAACCGGTTTAATACCGATACCTGAAGTTTCAGGGAAACGGATTTTGTTAGCACCCATTTCATCTTGTAGGAATTGAATCAACTTTTTCACTTCATCTGATCCACTCGCATACTCGATACCAGCATAGATATCTTCTGTATTCTCACGGAAAATAACCATGTTTGTATCTTCAGGGCGTTTTACTGGTGAAGGCACACCTTTGAAGTATTGAACTGGACGAAGACAAGTAAATAGATCTAACTCTTGTCTAAGTGCAACGTTTAAAGAACGGATTCCTCCGCCTACTGGCGTTGTTAATGGTCCTTTAATCGCAATTATGTAATCGCGAATCACATCAAGCGTTTCTGCAGGAAGCCATTCGCCTGTTTGGTTAAATGCTTTTTCTCCTGCTAATACTTCTTTCCAAACGATCTTTTTCTCACCGTTATATGCTTTTTCAACAGCAGCTTCTAAAACACGTGAAGCAGCAGCCCAAATGTCAGGACCTGTTCCGTCACCTTCGATAAAAGGGATCACCGGTTGATTTGGTACGTTTAATACACCATTGTCGACTGTTATACGTTCTCCGTTTGACATTTCTAAATTCCTCCTAATTCTTGTATTGCATGTACTATACTAGTCTACTAAAAAACATAGGTAAAAGAGAAGAAGAATCCCTTCTCTTTTAAAGATATAACCTATAGTTTTTATATTATCTTTGTTCTAAAGCAACATACTGCTGCATGTCAGGTCCGATATATTCAGCACGAGGGCGGATTAAACGGTTGTTTTCATATTGTTCTAAGATATGTGCAATCCAGCCAGAAACACGGCTGATCGCAAAGATTGGCGTGAATAAGTCATGGTCGATACCTAAGCTGTGATAAACACTAGCAGAATAGAAATCTACGTTTGGCAGCAAGCCTTTCTTCTGCTTAAGCGTATCATCAATCTTTACGCTCATTGTGTACCATTTTTCTTCACCTGTAATCGATGTTAGCTGTTTAGACATTTCACGCAAATGTTTTGCACGTGGATCGCCGTTCTTGTATACACGGTGACCAAAGCCCATGATCTTTTGTTTGTTCTCAATCGCGTTGTCCAAGTAAGATTCTACGTTTGCTTCTTCACCGATCTCAGAAAGCATCTTCATTACTTGTTCGTTTGCTCCACCATGAAGTGGTCCTTTTAAAGCACCGATCGCTGCTGTAATGCCTGAATAGATATCAGAAAGAGTAGCTACACAAACACGTGCAGTGAACGTGGATGCATTTAGCTCATGGTCAGCATGTAGAACTAATGCTTTATTAAAAGCTGTTTCAGAAATTTCATCAGGTTCTTTACCTGTAAGCATATATAGGAAGTTAGCTGCATAGCTAAGTTCTTTTTTAGGAGCAATCGGATCTTTTCCTTCCCTAATACGTGCAAATGCCGTTACAAGTGATGACATCTGTGCTTGAAGACGGATGGCTTTTTTGTAGTTTCCATCTGTAGACATATCCTCTGCTTCTGAATCATACATCGCTAATGTTGACACGATTGTACGCAATACAGTCATAGGATGTGTATTCTTCAAAGGAAGCGATTTCATTTGTTCCAACAATTCTGCGGGCAGCTCACTAGCCTCAGCAAGTTCTGATTTAAAAGATTCTAGTTCAGATTGGGAAGGCAGTTTACCATTCCAAAGCAAGTATACAACTTCCTCAAAAGTTGCATGTTCAGCTAAGTCATCAATGCTATATCCTCTATAGGTTAATACATCGTCAATGATAGAGCTGACAGAAGATGTCGTTGCAACAATTCCTTCTAATCCTCTTGTAGCTGTCATGGCTATCTCTCCTTTTTTTCTGTTATTCTCTCTTCTCCTTTAATTGTTTCACTTTTTAAAAAATAGAAAGAGCTTACATTTTCCATGTAATAAAAAAGCCGGATTCAAGGTTACATTCCCAACTTTTTTAATCTCGAAACTGAGACTTGAAAAATGAAAGACTATTTAAAGGAAATGGGACATACACATCAATTATAAACAATAATCTGATATTTGTGAACGGATATCACTTATTTCGTGCGGAAAGCGTCATGAACCTGAAAACATTCCAACGACTTTCATAGCCATATATGCAATTCCTGCTCCGATCAATGGTCCTACAGCAACTCCTTTAAAAAGAGCGACAGCCAGGATCGTTCCAAAGACCAAAGCAGCAGTAATATGAGGATCATTCTGAAGCAGATGAAGTCCTTTACTTGCGATTACCGCTACGAAAATGCCCGATAATAGAGCAACCCACGCATAATAAGAACGCAATGATTCAGACAACTGTTTAAACCCAATCTCACCAGATGCTATCGGAACTAATACGGCAATTGTAATGATCGTCACACCCCAATTTATCCCTTTTTGCTGTATAACAGAAAACCATTTATCACCCATACCGGTAAATTTTAACACTAACAAAAAGGCGACCGCGACGATTAAAGATTGATTTTTTGCCAATAAGCCAATGATTAATAATCCGAATAAAAACAGTAAAGGTCCCAAAGATTTTCATTCCTTTCTCACTAATTTATATGTACGTAAAGGCAGGTGGAAAATTTGTATGCTGAACTGACACATCGTTTATTGCGTATTGGATTTATTCTATCCCTCGCTGTTGCCCTTATTTTTTCTGGCTATTATGTTTCTGCTATTCTTTATCCTTTCATAGCAGGCGCAATCATAGCACTTATGATCAATCCTTTTGTAGACTTTATTGTAAATCGTTTTAAAGTGAATAGAGCACTTGCTGTCATTCTTTCTATATTAGGACTTTTAGGTGTAATTGTCTTGTTACTAACCTTGCTCATTCAAGAAATGATGACTGGTTTTGCCTATATTGCACATGAGTTACCCGCTTATATTCAAGAATTGGTCTTTTACTTTGAACGATCATTTAAAATGAACGTTCTCCCTTTATATCAAGATTTGCTCTCCATCTATAGCAAGTTGGGAACCGATCAACAAGAAACAGTCATGGATAATATCGAGAAGATTGGAACAGGAATAACCACGAATGCATCGAGTATGACACAAGCCGTGATTAATAGTGTCTCTCTAATGATCGTAAGTCTTCCAACTTTTTTAACGGTTTTTATTTTTTCTCTTCTCGCTGCTTTTTTTATAAGTAAAGACTGGTACCGACTGATAGGGTTTCTTAACGCGCTCTTTCCTGAAAAATTAATCCACACCGTCACAACGGTATATGTAGAACTGAGAAAAGCTTTATTCGGTTTTTTAAAAGCACAATTAACCTTAATCTCTATCACAGCATGTATCGTATTAGTAGGTCTTTTGTTGATGCGAATTGATTATGCAGTTACCATATCTGTTCTGATTGGGGCGATAGATCTGCTTCCATACCTTGGGACAGGTGCTGTCTTTCTGCCATGGATCGCTTATTGTTTCTTAACAGGAAATTATACGCTGACGATCGGACTATCCATTTTGTATGGAGTTGTTGTTATACAAAGACAGATTATGGAACCAAAGCTTTTATCAAAAACGATCGGACTCGATCCTCTTGCTACACTAGTCTCTTTATTTGCTGGGTTTCAGCTTCTTGGGTTTGTTGGCCTTATCATCGGACCTGTTATCCTAGTTGTTATTCGTGCACTCTACGAAGCAAAGTTCTTTCATGAGATCTATCAATTTGTTATGAAGCCTATACACAAATAAAAAGAACGATTGCTGAAAGTGAGCATCGTTCTTTTTGTTTGATTGTTTTCGAATTCATGGATGTATTTGTAAGTAGTTGGTTTCCGCTCCAGGTTGCTCGCTTTCCGCGGGGCAGGCGGTGAGCCCCTTGCCGCTTTGCGCCCTTAAGGGTCTCACCTGACCGCTTGTCCCTCAGGAGTCTCGCACCTTTCACTCCAATCAACCGTCAAAGAAGAGTACATATAGCGACTTGAAAGCAAAAATCTTTTAGAAACTGCCTCATTTGATCTGCTATGTTGACTCTGGCAGTAAATAGTGACTTTACCTTCTTTTTATGAAGTAAAACTGTCCTGATTGCATCTTTTGGAAGAGTTTCGCTTTCATCCACAACTTCACTGGTTTTCTTAGTGGAGGGATAAGTAAGAAGAAACCTATAATGTCAGTTAGAAATCCAGGTGCTAAGAGTAATGCACCACCGACCAGAATACATGCCCCATCAAGAACTGCTTCTCCTGGCATCTGACCGCTCTCGAGCTGCATCTTCACGCGTTGAAGCGTCTCTAACCCTTCTTTTTTTGCCAAATAAGCACCTAATATACCGGTAATAAATATTCCAGCAATCGTTGCAGGAATTCCTATATATTGCCCTGCCAAGATAAACAGAGCTACTTCAATAGCAGGAATAAGAATAAATATAGGTAATAGCTTACGGAACATTTAAATCACCGCTTTCGTTAAACAAATAATAAGCAGATTAAGCCTATGCTATTTTTTACGTATCAAAAAAGAGAAGGTTTCACCCTTCTCTTTTCGTATAATTAGATAACGTTCTTTCTTCCGTCATAAATGTATCCAACAGAAGCATCGATCGTGATCTCTTGGCCATCTTTAAAGATTTCCGTAGCATTTTGTAAGCCAACGATAACCGGAATACTTAGAGATACTCCACATACAGCAGCATGGCTTGTTAATCCGCCTTCTTCTGTAATAACAGCTGATGCTTTTTCAAATGCAGCAATCATATCACGGTCCGTTCCAACTGTTACAAGAATTGCGCCTTCAGTCATCTTTTCCATCGCTTCTTGAGCTGTTTTAGCTACTACTACTTTCCCTGAAGCTGATGATTGTCCGATTCCTTGAGCTTTAGCAAGCACATCACCAATAATGTGAACTTTCATTAAGTTTGTAGATCCAGATTCACCTACTGGTACACCTGCGGTAATCACTACAAGGTTTCCATGTTGAACAGCTTCAGCTTTAATCGCTGAATCAATCGCAATTTGGAACATTTCATCTGTTGTTCCAGCTTTCTCACCTTTTACAGGTGTTACTCCCCAAACAAGTGCAAGCTTACGGCAAACGTCTTCGTTGCTTGTTACAGCGATAATAGGAGCTTTTGGACGATATTTCGAAATCATACGAGCTGTTTGTCCTTTTTCAGTAGCAGTAATAACAGCATCTGCATCAAGGTTAAGAGCTGTAAAGGAAACAGATTGAGAAATCGCGTCTGTAATCGTCGTTTTGCTTTCTTTGCTTCTTGAAGATAATAATGTTTTATAGTTCAAAGAACTTTCAGCACGGCTAGCAATCTTATGCATGGTAAGAACCGCTTCAACTGGATAAGTACCAGCAGCTGTTTCACCTGAAAGCATGATGGCATCTGTTCCGTCAAAGATCGCATTTGCTACGTCACTTGCTTCAGCACGTGTTGGACGCGGGTTACGCTGCATGGAATCTAACATTTGAGTTGCTGTAATAACAGGCTTTCCAAGCTCGTTACACTTTTTAATCAGCATCTTTTGTACAAGAGGTACTTCTTCAGCCGGAATTTCAACACCAAGGTCACCACGTGCTACCATAAGGCCGTCAGAAACAGCAAGGATCTCATCGATATTGTCTACACCTTCTTGGTTCTCGATCTTAGGGATGATTTGAATATGGTTAGCGTTGTGTCGATCTAAGATCTCACGAATTTCAAGAACATCTGTTGCACGACGTACGAATGACGCAGCAATAAAATCAACACCTTGCTCGATACCAAATTCGATATCTTTTGCATCTTTGTCTGTGATACCAGGAAGTTTTACGCTTACGTTAGGTACGTTTACACCTTTTTTATTTTTTAATGTACCAGAGTTTAAGATTTTTGTAGTCAGTTCTTTTTCGCCGATCGCTGTTACTTCAAGTTCGATCAGTCCGTCATCAAGCAGGATTCTTGATCCAACATGTACGTCTTCAACAAGACCTGGATATGTTACAGAGATCTTTTTGTCGTTACCCACTACTTCTTCCATAGAAACGATCAATTCGTTTCCAGCAACAAGTTCAGCTACTCCGCCTTCTAGCATTTGAGTACGGATTTCAGGTCCCTTCGTATCTAAAAGGATCGCAACTGTTTTTCCAAGCTCTTTCGATGCTTCACGAATGTTGATGATTCGTTGACCGTGTTCATCAAAGTCACCGTGAGAGAAATTTAGGCGGGAAACGTTCATCCCAGCATTCATTAATTCTTTTAACTTATCAATACTTTCGCTTGCCGGTCCTATCGTACAAACGATTTTTGTTTTGCGCATCATGTAAATGGCCTCCTGATTTTCTTTTTTCGCAGAAAGGCATCGTAAGGCTTCTGCAGTTAACCCGCAGCCGTACGATGCATTAAGCAGATTATATGGATAATTCTTGTGATAACTTGTACATTTGTCTATCTATCGAATGTTTTCTAGATAATACTTCTGTAATGTCATAATCAACAAGTTTGTTATTTTCAATACCTACTGTACGACCAGCTTTGCCTTCTAATAAGAGTTCAACCGCTTGCGCACCTAGACGGCTTGCTAGTACCCGGTCAAAAGCTGTAGGCGAACCACCGCGTTGAATGTGCCCCAGAACAGTAACCCTTGTTTCGAAGTCTGTAAGCCTTTCGATCTCTTTAGCAACATCCACGCCGCTTCCACAGCCTTCTGCGACAATAATGATACTATGTTTCTTACCGCGCTCGTGTCCTCGTTGCAGCTTTTGTACAACTTGATCCATCTTGTGGTCTTCTTCTGGAATGAGAATCGTCTCAGCTCCATCTGCAAGGCCGGCCCATAGAGCCAAGTCACCAGCGTCACGTCCCATAACTTCAATGATATAAGTACGCTCATGTGAAGTAGCTGTGTCACGAATCTTGTCGATAGCATCGATAATCGTGTTTAATGCTGTATCAAAACCGATTGTGAAGTCTGTACCAGGGATGTCATTGTCGATCGTACCAGGTACACCAATCGTTGGATAACCTTGTTCAGACAATTTCTTAGCACCTTGGAAAGAGCCGTCTCCACCAATAACGACTAATCCTTCGATACCGAATTTTTTTAACTGCTCGATACCTTTTTGTTGTCCTTCTGGTGTTTTGAACTCTAAACAACGTGCTGAATGAAGCATCGTGCCTCCACGATGTATAATATCTCCAACAGATCCTAATTCTAGTTTCTTAATATTCCCCGAAATTAGTCCTGCATAACCATTGTATATCCCATAAACTTCTAAGTCATGGTAGATTCCTTTTCGAACAACCGCCCGAATCGCAGCGTTCATGCCTGGTGAATCGCCACCACTTGTTAGAACTCCTATCCGCTTCATGAAACATTTCACCTCTCTAGTTCTCTCGTCTTATTAAAATATCATGTTCAAATGTTGAACACAATAGACAACAATAGGCAAAAAAATGCGCCTTTCCCTAAGCAGAAAGGCACATTCCCTATTTAACAACAATGGAATCGTTTACAAACCCAAATTGTCCGATTTTTTTATATTTTTCATAGCGTTGATTTATGAGCTCTTCTTGAGACATAGACAACAGAGAATCTAAAGAAGTTTCCAAAACCTGGTCGATCAATTCCGCCTGGTACTTAGCATCTTTATGTGCTCCGCCCTTAACTTCTTCAATAATCTCGTCTATAATTCCTAACTCCTTTAAGTCTGGAGCAGTGATTCTCATCGATTCTGCTGCTTTTTTCGCCATCGAAGCATCTTTCCAAAGAATGGCAGCTGCACCTTCTGGGGAGATAACAGAGTAGGTTGAGTTCTCGAGCATGTGTACATAATTCCCTACACCTAATGCTAATGCTCCACCGCTTCCACCTTCTCCGATCACAACACAAATAACAGGAACAGTTAATCCAGCCATCTCAACTAGGTTACGAGCGATCGCTTCACTCTGCCCTCTTTCCTCAGCTGCTTTTCCTGGATATGCTCCTTTTGTATCAATGAAACAGATAATAGGTCTATTAAACTTCTCCGCTTGTTTCATTAAGCGAAGTGCCTTACGATAGCCTTCTGGATGTGGCATCCCAAAATTACGACGAAGATTTTCTTTCGTATCTTTCCCTCTTTGGTGTCCGATGATCGTTATAGGTAGATTCTTATAAAAAGCTACGCCTCCAACGATCGCTTCATCGTCACCAAAAAGACGGTCTCCATGTAATTCGATGAAATCCGTAAACAGATAGTTAATATAATCAAGGGTGGTTGGGCGTTCAGCATGTCTGGCAATTTGAACTCGATCCCAAGGTTTCATCTCTGAATACGTACTGTTTTCTAGGTTAGACAATTTTTCTTCTAGCCTTTTGATCTCATCAGTTAAATCAATATCTTTTTCATCCATAAATGATTTAAGTTCTGCGATCTTTTTCTCTAGCTCATGTATCGGTCTTTCAAATTCTAGTTCTGCAGCCATGCCTTACACCCTCCCTTCTGTATGAATCTTTAATAGCGTACTCAATGTTTTCTTCATTTCGCTTCTATGAATGACTTTATCTAACTGTCCATGCTTCAATAAAAACTCAGCAGTCTGAAAATCATCTGGTAATTCTTGGCGAATGGTTTGCTCGATGATTCTTCTGCCAGCAAACCCAATCAAGGCTTTAGGTTCAGCAAAATTGTAATCACCAACAGATGCGAAACTTGCGGAAACTCCCCCAGTAGTTGGGTGTGTCATGATAGAGATGAACAGCAACCCTCTGTCACTCAATCGTTTAAGAGCGACACTCGTTTTAGCCATCTGCATCAGGCTTAAAACGCCTTCTTGCATTCTAGCTCCACCTGATGCTGTAAAGATAATAAACGGTGTTTCTTTATCGATCGCGTGCTCGATCGCACGTGTGATCTTCTCACCTACAACAGAACCCATGCTACCCATTCTAAAACGAGAATCCATAACCGCTAATGTTACATCAAGGCTATCTATCTGACCTGCACCTGTAACAACAGCTTCGTTAATTTTGGTTTTCTTTCGGTCGCCTTCAAGTTTCTCCACATAATCAGGAAACTCTAAAGGATTTCCTGAAATCATATCTGCGTCATATTCTGTGAATGTTCCTTCATCAATCAGTGCAGCTATTCGTTCTTGTGATGACATTGGATAATGGTATTGACAACCTTGACATACAAGTAAGTTTTTTCTTAACTCTTTTGTTACCATGATGTGCTTGCATTCTGGACATTTACTCATAATCCCTTCTGGTACGTCTTGTTTAACTTTACCAGTCGGTATCGTGGCATATTTTTTCTTTTTTACAAACAATCCTTTTATCATAAATGAATAACACCACCTATTCGATTGCGTTTAGAGCATCGTTTTGTTTTGATAACAAACTCGTCAGCTTCACAGCATCTTTTGATTGAAGAAGTGTCAGGACTTCCTCACAAAATGCTCGTGACCAGTACGAGTTTGCTCGTTGCAATGAAGACCCATAACCCGTTAGTTCTACATATAAACGATAAAGAAGATGATTGCCGCATGCTTGAATCACAATCTTTTCAAATTGCTTGCAAGCTTCATTAACTTGTTCATGTTCGTTTGGATCCATCTGCTTAATTAGTTGTGTAAGTTTTGAGATGGTCGAAGATTTGCACCTTCGTACTGCAAGCTCTACACAGTCTTTAATAACAATATGCCTTGTTTCCTGAAGGTCGTGTCTAGCTTTATTATCATTCAAGATGAACGAAGCTAGCACTTCGACGAGCCGGTGTCCGGTTGCTTCACGAATAAAGGTCCCTTCGCCTCTTCTTGTCTCAATCAGACCTAAAAGTTCTAGAGATCGCAGTGCTTCGCGAACAGATGATCTTCCAACCTTCAGGCGGTCACTCAGCTCCCTTTCAGAAGGGAGCTTGTCACCCGCTTGAAGACCGTCCTCAACGATAATCGCTTTAATTTGTTTAAGAATTTCTATATATACTTTTTCGGTAGGCTGGACAGACATTCCTCTCTCCTCTACCGGTTTCATTCATCTTTTCCGATGATAGCTAGTTTCTTAGTCTTTTCAGCGATGTCTTCAGGATTCACACGAAGTCTTGCTACTCCCGTTTCCATAGCCGCAGTAGCTACAGCTGCAGCTACAGCAGGTGCTACACGCGGATCGAATGGTGCTGGAATTACATAATCCGCCGTCAATTCTACTGGGTTCACTAGATTTGCGATCGCATGTACCGCTGCAATCTTCATTTCCTCATTGATGTGTGTTGCACGAACATCAAGAGCACCGCGGAAAATACCAGGAAACGCTAACACGTTATTTACTTGGTTAGGAAAATCAGATCGGCCTGTTCCAATGACCATCGCACCTGCTTCACGCGCTTCATGTGGCATGATCTCAGGGTTCGGGTTAGCCATAGCAAAGATGATCGGTTCTGGATTCATGGACTCAACCATTGATTTTGTTAATGCACCTTCTACTGAAACACCGACGAAAACATCTGAGCCGCTGATTACATCAGCAAGTGTTCCTTCTTGTTTCGTACGGTTCGTAAAGTTTGCAACTTCTTTTTTCACAGAGTTCATTCCGAATGGACGACCTTCATAGATCGCACCTTTTGTGTCGCACATGATGATATCTTTCACACCAAAACGATCTAGCAATTTAATAATTGCGATTCCAGCTGCTCCAGCTCCGTTAACAACGACCTTAATCTTAGACATTTCACGTCCTGTTAATTTAAGAGCATTTACAAGTCCCGCTAGCGTAACAATAGCTGTACCATGCTGATCATCATGGAAGATTGGAATATTCGTTTCTTTCTTTAATCGCTCTTCGACTACGAAACAATTCGGTGCTGCAATATCTTCTAAGTTCACACCGCCGAATGTAGGTTCAAGCAATTTCACCGTTTCAACGATCTTGTCCACATCTGTCGTATTCAAGCAGATTGGGAACGCATCAACGCCAGCAAAACTCTTAAATAGTACTGCTTTTCCTTCCATTACAGGAAGTGCAGCTTCTGGCCCGATATTTCCGAGACCTAATACAGCTGTTCCATCAGAAACAACAGCTACTGTGTTACCCTTCATCGTATAGTCATAGACTTTCGTTTTGTCATCATAAATATCTTTACACGGCTCTGCCACACCTGGAGAATATGCTAAGCTTAAATCTTTCGCGTTACGTACAGGTACCTTTGATTTTGATTCTAATTTCCCTTGATGTGTGCGGTGCATGTGTAGTGCTTCTTCTCTTAATGTAGACATTTTTTCATCTCCTAATGATTTTAAATTTAAGGTTGATAAGCCAATTAGGAGGTGGTCAGACCACTAATATTGACTCATCCATTATAACAAAAGTTAACAAGCTGTAAAGGTTTTTAATTTCTTCTAAATACGACATTACCCTCACCAATAACAGATTGCAATTCTAACAACAAGTTTTCGGAAACATTTACTTTTTGTGAAATCTGGACCTTTTGTCTATTCTCTTCATAGATCAAAACAACAGATGTAGAACCTTTTGATTCGTCGAAAATGGTCTTCATCGCATTCAGATGCTGAGACGACTGATGGTCTTTATCTATTTTAATAAATAGGGTCGGCTGCTCATTTGACTTTAGATCTTCGAGCAGTCTGCATTTGTTCACAAGAATCTGCAGTGATTCGTTACGGTGCTCAACACTTCCTTCTATAAACAATTGTTGTCCTTTCTGAAGAAGAGAATGGTACGCTTCATAAACTTTCGGAAAAGCCACAGCCTCTATCTCACCACTTTCATCACTGATCGTCAGGAATGCCATGAGTTCTCCCTTTTTTGTTTTAATCGCTCGTACTTTGTCCACAAGAATACCTAGACGAACGGATGATTTTTTTTCTTTTAACTCATTGATGTTAACCGCTTTCCAGCTGATTAAGGTCGTTCGATATCTTTGCAGCGGATGTGAAGAAAAGAAAAAGCCTAAAGCTTCTTTTTCAAACTTAAGTTTTTCGCTTTCTTGAAAAGATTGAACGGAAACGTAAGAAGGTTTAGGTAAATTAATATCATCATCAAAAAGATACATCTGATTCTTTCGCGAGATTTCCTGAAACTCTTCACCATATTCAATCGCAGTTTCTAATGAAGCTAGCAACACTGCTCTATCTTGTCCCAATTCATCCATTGCTCCAGCAAAAATTAATGATTCGAGTGTACGTTTATTCACAACTTTCTGAGGACATCGTGAACAAATATCGAACAGATCATGAAACGGTTCTTTTTCATTTTCTTCCATCAGCATTCTAATCGCATTGTATCCAACATTTTTAATAGCTAATAACCCGAATGAAATATGAGATCCGTTTGAAATAAAAATTTCGCTGCCTTTTTTTATAGATGGTGGAAGAACAGGTATGCCTCTTTGCTCGGATTCTTTAATATACTGATTTACTTTATCATGATTGCCGATAACACTTGAAAGCAGGGCAGCCATAAAGTGGGCAGGATAGTTTGCTTTTAAGAATGCAAGCTGATAGGCGATGACACTGTATGCAACAGCATGGCTTCTCGGGAACCCGTAATCAGCAAAGCGTACGATCAAGTCATATAGCGCATCTGCAGATTTTTCATCATAGCCTTGCTTTAAACAACCTTCAACAAAGTGTTGTCGCTCCCGAAGAAGAATATCCCGTTTCTTCTTACCTACTGCTCTTCTCAGTAAATCTGCTTCTCCTAGTGTGAAACCAGCCGCTTTTGTTGCAATCTGCATGATCTGTTCTTGATAGACAATTACACCGTACGTGGATTTTAAGATCGGTTCAAGATCAGGATGCATGTAGTGTACGGTCTTCAGACGATGTTTACCCGCGATATAGTCAGGAATATTCTGCATCGGACCCGGCCGGTAGAGAGCATTTACCGCTACGATATCTTCAAACTCTGTCGGCTTAAGCTGCTGAAGAACTTTTCTCATCCCATCAGACTCAAGCTGAAACACACCTGTAGTATCTCCTTTCGCAAGAAGATCAAATGTTTTCACGTCGTCGAATGGTATATCATTTAGATCGATCTTCACATTTTCATTTTCTTCGATCGCCAATAAGATATTTTCAATAAGCGATAAATTCCGCAAGCCCAAAAAGTCCATCTTCAACAGTCCTGCAGCTTCAAGCCATTCCATACTATATTGTGTAAGAGGTATACCGTCATGCCCGGTTTGTAAGGGTACTTTTTGAACAAGTGGAGCTCCCGACAAGACTACACCTGCAGCATGAGTGGATGCGTGTCTCGGTAAACCTTCAAGTGTCATCGCGATCTCAACAAGCTTTCTCACATCCGGCTCTGTTTTGTACGCCTGTTGCAGGCTAGCTGACTCTTTCAATGCATTTTCCAACGTGATCCCAGGTCTTGAAGGAATATTCTTTGCGGTAAGATCGATGAGCGCAGGAGCAAAATCCATCACTCTGCCCGCATCCCTTATAGCAGCTCTTGCTGCTAGGGTACCAAATGTAATAATCTGTGCGACATAATCTGTACCATACTTACGCGCTACGTAGCTTAGTACTTCGTCCCGACGATTATCAGGAAAATCGATATCAATATCGGGCATCGTAACCCGCTCCGGATTTAAGAAACGCTCAAAGATCAACTGATGATGGATTGGGTCAACGTTCGTAATCTGAAGAACGTAAGCTACTAGTGATCCTGCTGCCGAACCCCTTCCTGGCCCTGTAATCATCTTTTCGTCGTGTGCAAATTTCATAAAATCCCAAACGATTAAGAAATAATCTTCAAAGTTCATATTCTTTATGATGTTAAGTTCATATGATAATCGTTCGTTTATTTCAGGTGTTACCGTTTCATAACGCTTCAAAAGTCCTTCATTACAAAGCTCAGTCAGATATTCATAGCTGTTTTTATTTTTTGGTACAGGATATTTGGGCAAAGCAATGCTACCCAGCTCAAGCTCGAGTGAACATCTTTCAGCCAGTTTAACCGTTTCATCTAATGCATCCTCTGCATGAGAAAATACACGTTTCATCTCTAATGGGGATTTAAAATAAAAGTCATCTGTCTGCAGTTTAAATCGATCACGATTGCTTTTCTTTTCGCCTTGTTTGATGCAAAGCAGGATATCATGTGCGTTTGCATCCTCTCTTCTCATATAATACGTTTCATGCATGCAGACAAGTGGAATGAGAGACTTCCTTGAAAGGTTTTGAAGTTGGAGATTAATTGTTTTTTCTATACCTGTATCATGATCTTCTAATCCAAGATAAAAACGATCTTTAAAGCACGTTTTATAAAAGTGAAGAAGCTTATCTAATCGTTGATCGTCAAGATTTTCACGAGTAAGAAATTGCTGAATCTCACCTTCCATACCTGAAGAAACAGCGATAAGGCCTGCTGCATGATTTGAAATTTCTTCATAAGAAAGAGATGACACTTCACCGTCCAGCTTTGTCTGCATAAGCGTTGTGAGTTTTAATAAATTTTCATAGCCTTCTATGTTCATCGCATACAAAAGAAGTTTATTGCCTGAACTTATCTTCTCTTTTGTATCCTCTTGATCACTTCCAACCTCTGCTTCCAATCCAATGATAGGTTTGATGCCAGCTTTTACACATGTAGTATAAAACTTTAAGGCACCATGCATGTTTGATTTATCTGTTAAGGCTAAAGACGTATACCCAAGCTCTTTTGCATACTGAACAAGCTCTTCGATCCGACAAGAGCTTTCAAGAAGCGAGTATTCACTATGTATATGCAGTGGGACAAACCCCATACCATCACTTCCTTTACGCACCTGTTTGCATTCCATTATAGTACAGAAGTTCGTATGTGTTAATGAAACAGTTTTCAACAGCGAGCGGTTATTCATTTTCTATCAAATAAGCATACACTCCACCTATTATCCATACATTGAGTAAGAGGGGAGGTTGTCTCATGGTGCGTGAATTTTTTGCGAATATCATATTAGATTTTGCTATAGCTTTCGGCGTATTGTTGGGTGGAGCGTTAATCGGCGGTCTTGCCGCTTTTCTTGTAGGAAAAGCACCTATATATGAAATGATGGAACTTGCAAAAAGACTTAAAATATGGGCAATCGTCGCTGCTATCGGTGGAACGTTTGATACGATCACGAATTTTGAGCGAAGCTTTGAAAACGGCGCTACTATAGAGATTTTCAAACAATTAACCTATATTTTTGTTGCCATTGCTGGTGCTAATTCTGCCATGCAATTGATTCAATGGCTCAGCCAGGAGAACATTAACTGATGAGGATCCCACCGCTATATCAACGAAAAGGCTACCAGCGTTTTTTTGCTGGGATAGCGATCGGGTTTATTATCGGCTGGGCATTTTTTTTAATACAAGGCGGCTTAGCTCATGAAAGGCTGATTGTAAAAATTGAAAAGCAACGAGTAAAAATTAATGATTTGGAAAAGAAGAACAAGATCTTAACCTCGGATGATGAAAAAGCAAATAAAGAACTCGCCAAGAAGTTTAAGCTTCATGAAGTGAATGCTAGGTTCTCAAACCAGGATTCTTCAAAGTTATCAAATTTAACAAGGCTGCACATAGCAAAAGCAGTTGAAGACGATCTAGAGCATCTAATAGGAGAAGATACAGAAACACTTGCTAAAAGCCATTCCTTACTTGTACAAGCTATTGAAAATAAAACATACCGACTTGATGACGACGAGCAAACTTATGAGGTGAAAATCGATCACTTGTATTTATACACAGGTGTTCTTCGAATCTATATATCAGCTAAAATCAGTGAATGATTATGCATAAATAATGGTCGAAATATTACGTTTTTATGAATCTTTGGGCAAAGAAATGGCAATCCCTCCTTCAATTGTATAAAATATGTGTAAAGAATAATTCTAGAGTGATTATTGGGGGGAAACTACATGATTATCAATCGAAAAGAACTTGCCCGTGAAAAGGTAAAGGAATTACAGAATGGCTTTTCTGCTTTTGCAGAAACGAAAGAAGTAGCAGACCTAATCAAGAGAGAGCTTGCAAAATTAAACTTAAAAGTGCATGAAGATGTAACAGATGTTGGCTCTTGGTTTATCCCTGAAAAAGCTAACTAAATCTATTTCATACTAAAGCATAAAAAGGCCCCCCGATGAGGCCTTTTTTATTTGGATTTATATTCTTTACAGAGGTTTCGAAGTTCAGTTAGTACAGACATCGTTTCGTCTTCTGTATATACGGTTGCTCCTGATGCTCTCGGATGTCCACCACCATTGAATTTAGTTGCGATCTTATTAACTACAGGACCCTTGGACCTTAATCTTACTCTGATCTGATCTGGTTCATCCACAAAAAACACCCACGCTAACAAGCCTTCAACATGTGAAAAAGAATTCACTAAAAGGGATGCTTCACCTGCTGACGTGCCGAACTTTTTCAACGTATCTTTTTTTAAGTGGATATACCCTACGCAATTATCAACAATTGAAAAGTTTTGAAGAACATAACCGTTCAACCTCACAAGTTTCTCAGAAATTTTATATAGATTTTCGTGAATTTCTGATGGCGAGAATCCTGTCTCTAATAACGCCGCTGTATAATGATGAGTCTTCTGAGTCGTATTTGAAAACAAAAAGCGACCAGTGTCCCCAATAATACCAGCATAGATAAGTCTTGCTGCATGTTCATCAAGCTTAAGTCCAGACGTTGCTCCGAAAAGATAAAGATCCATTATCATCTCAGATGTAGAACTTGCTTCAGTATCCACCCAGATTAAATCTCCATAAGGATCTTCGTTAGGATGATGATCAATTTTAATAATAAAATCTCCAAGTGAATAACGATGATCACTGATACGAGGTGAGTTTGCTGTATCGCAAATGATGACTAAAGCACCTTTGTAAACATCGTCTTCTATGACATCCATTGTGTTTAAGAAGGTAAGACCCGCTTCCTCTTCCCCTACAACATACACTTCTTTTTGAGGATAGCTCGCCCTAAGGATCGCTGAAAGCCCACCTTGTGATCCAAGCGCATCTGGGTCTGGTCTGACATGTCGATGAATAATTATTTTTTCATACTGTTCGATTACTTGTAAGATTTGTTCTTTCATAGCAGACTCCTTTTAGATGTCGTTGTGGCAATTATGGTTTTAAACGTTTACAATATAGTGGAGTAAATACGTGGGGGAATTTTCAATGCCTATTTTTATTATCCTAATTATACTTTCTTTTGCTCTATATGTGTTCTATAAAGTTTCTGAAGTACGTGCAAAAGAACCATTCTTAAAGCGCTGGACAGGCACAAAAGCAAAAATGGCACTCGGTTCATTCTTAGCTTCCTTCGGTCTGAACGAACTAACAGCAGTTGAAGGACGTGTACAGCTTTGGGTGGCACTAGTCTTTTTAATTTACGGAATCGTTCTTTTAATCATGAATTATAAAATGTACAAGCATTTCCTTACGCTTGCACGTGAAGAAGCACAGAAAAATTAAATACGTATGGATAAAAAGTCCCTGCAGGAGGGACTTTTTATTATGAACGATGATCAAGAAGCTGTGCCATCATCATTGCTTTTCCAACAATCTTTCCATCATGATGGATTTCCACATCTACTTTTCCAAATTTCCGACTCACTTCAAGCACTCTTGGGATCAGTTCGATATCACTATCAATCTGTACAGGCTTAATATAGTAAAACGTTACGTTCTCCACAACGAGGTCGCCTTTTTTAATTTTTCTGAGTGCTTTCCGTGCGGTTTCAGTCACGATGGTCATCAATACACCATATGAAACAGTACCTAGGTGGTTGGTCATCTGCGGTGTAATTCTACAGAAGTACGTAACCTCGTTATCCACCTTTTGTTCTTTTAACTCTGTAGTTATCAAATCATCAAAGGTCGCGCCCACTTGAGGCTGCTTTTGCATCATCTGCATCGCTTTTAATACATCTTGCCTTGTTAAGATTCCGATCAGTTTATGAGAAGTTCCGATAACAGGGAGCAGTTCGATCCCTTCCCAGATCATCATATGAGCGCAAGCTGCAACAGATGTTTTTTCCGTAACGGTTAAAGGTGCACGAGTCATTACTTTTTCAACCTGCATGGAAACAGGAACACCTATAATGTCTTTAGAAGTGACTACACCTGTTACGCGATTGCCTTGATCGACCACCGGATAACGACTATGCATCGTTTGTTGATTCAATTCGTGCCAACGCTGAACTTTATCATGTTGATAAAGATAATGCGTCTCATCTATTGGAATTAAAATATCAGAAGCTAAAACGATATCCTTCTTGATCAAACGGTCATGAATCGCTTTATTTATCATTGTCGCAACAGTAAAGGTATCATAGCTCGTAGAGATAACAGGAAGTTCAAGCTCGTCAGCGAGTCTTTTCACTTCTTCTTCTGTATCAAAGCCACCAGTAACTAAGATTGCACTCCCTGCTTTCAGTCCAAGTTCATGCGCGTTCACACGGTTACCGACGATCAACAAACTCCCCGCATCAACATAGCGCATCATCGCTTCAAGTTTCATAGCTCCGATTACAAATTTGTGCAGCGTTTTATGAAGACCAGCGCGCCCGCCTAGTACTTGTCCTTCAACAATATTTACTACTTCAGCAAACGTTAACTTTTCAATATTACTTTTTGCTTGTCTTTCGATACGTATCGTACCAACACGTTCGATCGTGCTTACGATCCCCTGGTTTTCAGCTTCTTTTATCGCTCGATAAGCTGTTCCTTCACTAACGGTCAGATCTTTTGCAATTTGCCGAACGGAGATTTTTGATCCGACATCAAGGTCCAAAATATGCTGTAGTATTTGTTCATGCTTGGTTAGCATTACATTCACCGTTCCTTCTACCTGTATCTATCTGTTTTATCACTTTGACTAATACAGATTATACAGGCATTAGAACAGAAACTCAACTTTCCATGTGTATCCTTTTTTTCATTTTTGAATCTGAAGCTATACTTTGCTTTTTAACAGCCCTTTTTGGAGCCGTATCCTTTTTAAACAATAAGCTGACCAAAAGCATACTGGCAAATCCTATCCAAGCTACTGAAAAAAGTTGTTGCAGAAGCGGGCCGTCAAACGATATAACAGGTATCGCTACATAGAAAAGCACCAACAACATTAATACTTTTGCCATTTTTTCTTGTCTCATAAAAAACACAACCTCCCTTACTATCATTGGTATGCATAGAAAGGGAGGTTAGAATCATTATACGCTTATACTTTCGCCGCTTTGGAGCACTTTTCCTTTGTTTCCAAGTTTAGATGTGAATGAGGTTTCTGGATCTTGTTCAATCACAGGAAACGTATTGTAATGGATTGGAACGGTCACCTTTGCACCGATCCACTCTGCGGCAATCAATGCATCCTCTGGGCCCATTGTGAAATTGTCACCAATAGGCAAGAAAGCAATATCTGGTTTTGCAAACTCTCCGATTAATTTCATATCTGAGAATAGAGCTGTATCTCCTGCATGATATAGCGTTTTTCCATCATGTGAGAATAAAATTCCCGCTGGCATTCCCGTATATACGACCGTGCCATCTTCTTGTGAATAACTTGATCCATGAAAGGCTTGAGTGAACTTCACTTTTCCAAAATCAAATGTTCGGCTTCCTCCGATATGCATAGGATGTGCCTCTACGCCGAGTGTTTGCATGTACTCAGCAAGTTCAAATGGCGCAACGACCAAGCTGTTATTCGCTTTTGCGATCTCAACTGTGTCTCCTACATGATCGTTATGACCGTGTGTTAAGAGAATCACATCAGCTTTTACGTCCTTAACATCGATCTTAGCTTGTCCATTTCCATTAATAAAAGGGTCGATCCAAATGGAATGTTGCTCTGTTTGAACTTCCAGTACGGAGTGTCCGTGAAAAGTCACTTTCATATTTACATGCTCCCTTCTCAAATAAACGCTGAAATATCTTACTTCCATTACATACCCTATTATAGAACAGAAAAAAAGTCCGATTCCAGAGAAAAGGAATTTTGGACTTTTTCGTTGTTATCTTTTAGTTAGATTTTAGAATAGATACGGCATCTTTATAATCTAGTTGATGCGCTTCAGCAACCGCCTTATACGTTACAAATCCATCTAAGGTATTAATACCTTTTAGTAGAGCTTCATTATCTAAACACGCTTTAACATAACCTTTGTTTGCGATTTGAAGAGCATACGGTACTGTAACGTTAGTCAGACCAATCGTCGAGGTTCTAGGGACAGCGCCTGGCATGTTAGCTACAGCATAGTGAAGAACACCATGCTTTTCATATGTTGGATTATCATGTGTAGTGATTCTATCAACCGTTTCAAAAATTCCACCTTGATCAATGGCAACATCTACGATTACAGCCCCTGGCTGCATGCCTTTAATCATCTCTTCGGTAACAAGTTTAGGTGCCCTTGCTCCAGGAATTAAGACAGCCCCAATAACTAATGCTGACTCTTGAACGGCGAGAGCTATATTTAACGGATTGGATATGAGCGTATTGATCTCAACACCAAAGATATCATCGAGCTGACGAAGACGTTCTGGGTTTAAATCGATGATTGTTACATCTGCTCCTAGACCCATAGCAATTTTAGCCGCATTCGTCCCGACTACTCCGCCTCCGATAACTGTTACTTTGCCGCGTCTTACACCAGGAATTCCACTAAGGAGGATACCTAGACCGCCCTTTGGCTTTTCTAAAAATTGTGCTCCTATTTGAGCAGCCATTCTTCCTGCTACTTCACTCATCGGTGTAAGCAAAGGTAGCGTTCCGTTTGGCAACTGAACCGTTTCGTACGCAATACCCACTACTTTATTATCTGTTAATGCTTTCGTTAGTTCCGGCTCTGGTGCAAGATGTAAATAGGTGAACAAAATTAAACCTTCACGGAAGAAGCAGTACTCCTCAGGAAGCGGCTCTTTTACTTTCATGACCATGTCCATCGACCAGGCTTGAGTTGGTGTTTCAACGATAACACCACCAGCACTTTCATATTCTTCATCTGTAAAACCTGATCCGATCCCAGCGCCTTTTTGAATAAAGACCTCATGACCTGATGCAACAAGGTTCAATACTCCTGCTGGTGTCATCGCTACACGATTTTCATTATTCTTTATCTCAGTCGGTATACCTATTTTCATGTTTCAACCTCCTTTATATCACATGGAAATTTTTTCATTATTCTATAGTTAACATACCACCAAAAATTCAAAATAAAAAGTTGAATTTTATTTGAATATGAACATAGTTAAGACAGCATTAAGATGCCCTAAATGGAAAAAGAACATTCTAGTTTTTAGTATCGAGAAAAATTCAAAAGCTGCTAATAATCAGAGCAATCTTTATTTAAGTACACAAAAAAGGATAGCTCGACTATACGAACTATCCTTTCTTCAGTTATGAGAGACTTTCTTCTTCATCTAACTTTGTTCTTTGCTGTCCTTGATCTACTTTATCAACGATTCCGCTTTGATAAGCTTCTGTTATCTGCTGATGAACAGTCATTTCACCTTCAGCATCATATTCAAGCTGTTGATTGGGACGTTTTTCATTCTCCATCATTCTTTCCTCCTTCACTTGCAAGACTTTAACCATAGTTTTAGTCTTCTGAGGAAAGTTCATTTGAGCTAATTATTGGAAACGGCCATTCTTGATTGTGCTGCATCAATCTGCTGGCGAACGGCTTCGAAGCCTGTTCCACCTTCAGAATTTCGTCTTTCTACAGCAGTTTTTGGAGATAGTGCATCAAACAAATCATTTTCAACGAGCGGACACCAGTCCTGATATTCATTTAAAGATACATCAAGAAGGTAGCAGCCTTTTTGAATACATTGAAGGACCATCTGCCCCACTAATTCATGTGCTTCTCGAAATGGAATTCCTTTTTTCGCTAGGTAATCAGCAAGTTCTGTAGCATTAGAAAAGTCTTGATGAACGGCTTTATTCATCTTATCAACATGAATCTTTACTTCATTCATCATGCCCGTCATGATACTTAAGCATCCTTTAACTGTTTTTACCGTATCAAAAACAGGCTCTTTGTCTTCTTGCATGTCTTTATTGTATGCAAGAGGCAATCCCTTCATTAAGGTAAGTAGGGAGATCAATGAACCATATACTCTCCCACTCTTCCCACGAATCAATTCAGCCATATCAGGGTTCTTTTTTTGCGGCATCATGGAGCTACCTGTAGTGAAGCTATCACTGATCTCGATGAACCCGAATTCTTCTGAAGACCAAAGGATCAGTTCTTCACAAAAACGAGACAGATGCATCATGATCATTGATGCGTTGCTGCAGCATTCAATCGCAAAATCTCGATCACTCACAGCATCCAAGCTATTGAGATATTTATCTCTGAATCCTAGTTCGTTCATTGTAATGTTGCGGTCGATATCAAATGTTGTTCCCGCTAAAGCCCCAGCTCCAAGAGGCAAAATATCACTACGCTTTAGACTATCTTGCAGTCTTCCTTTATCTCGATCAAGCATCCAGAAATATGCTAAAAGATGATGAGCAAATGAGACGGGCTGAGCACGCTGAAGATGTGTATACCCAGGGATGATCGTCTCTACATGTTCTTCTGCAAGATTCAACAGAGATTTTTGCAGTTCTTCTATATGATCAATGATCAATATCGTTTCTTCTTTAACATACAGATGGAAATCTGTTGCAACTTGATCATTTCGACTTCTTGCCGTATGAAGTTTGCCGCCATCAGGCCCAATTTTGTCTGTTAATAATTTTTCAAGGTTCAAATGAATGTCTTCATATTTAACTGAATACGTAAGCTCCCCTTCTTCAACATCTGATTGAAGAGAAAGCAAACCATTCTTTATATTTTCGTAAGCACTCTCATCAATAATCTTACACTGAAACAACATCTTAGCATGAGCAAGACTTCCTTTAATATCTTGACTAGCCAATTGCTGATCAAAAGAGATGGATGCTCCAAACTCATCTACCCATTCTTCAGGCTGTTTTGAGAAACGTCCTCCCCATAACTTTTTCACACTTTCACCTCATTTTTTTGAACCATGCTGCTTACTTTTGTAGGAAGTCCCCATAAAGATATAAAACCTTTCGCAGCTGTATGATCAAAAGCATCGTCTGATGTATATGTTGCTAATTTTTCATCATAAAGAGAATAAGGTGATTTTCTTCCTTCGACGATCGCATGTCCTTTAAAGAATTTAACACGTACCGTACCTGTTACATGTTTTTGTGTTTCGTCCAAAAAGGCTTTTAATGATGCATTTAGCGGTGAGAACCATAAACCTTCATAGATCAGTTCAGTCATCTTCTTTTCAATGATCGGTTTAAAGTGAGCGACTTCTTTAACTAATGTTAGATCTTCAAGCTCTTTATGTGCTTTGATAAGTGTTGTTGCCGCTGGGCATTCGTAAACTTCACGAGATTTAATTCCTACTAATCTATTTTCGACATGGTCGATTCGTCCAACACCATGAGCGCCTCCCCATTCGTTCAACTGATTTATCAGAACATCTAATGTAACATTCTGCCCGTTCAGTGAAACAGGTACACCTTGTTCAAATCCAATTTCGACAACCTGCGGCTCATCTGGCGTATGTTCGAGAGCAACAGTCATCTCATAAGCTTCTTCTGGCGGAGCAGCCCACGGATCTTCTAAGATTCCGCATTCATTGCTTCTTCCCCATAGATTTTGATCAATAGAGAACGGATTTTCTTTTTTGATCGGTACAGGAATATCATGATCTTTCGCATATTGAATCTCTTCTTCTCGCGACCAGCTCCACTCACGAACTGGTGCTAAAACCTCAAGATCAGGAGCTAGTGCAGCGACAGAAACTTCAAAACGGACTTGGTCGTTTCCTTTTCCGGTACATCCATGAGCAACTGCTGTAGCTCCATATTTCTTAGCTGTTTCTACTAACTTTTTCGCGATCAACGGTCTGCTTAATGCAGAGATGAGTGGATATTTCCCTTCATATAATGCATGTGATTGTAGAGCGACTAATGCATATTCATCAGCGTATTCCTTTTGAACATCAAGTACGATCGATTCTGATGCTCCGATTGATAACGCCTTTGATTGTATAAAAGGAAGGTCTTTTCCTTCCCCTACATCCAAGCATAATGCAATGACTTCGTATCCTTTATCCGCTAGCCACGGAATCGCAACAGATGTATCTAACCCTCCAGAATAAGCTAAAACTACCTTTTTCCCCATATGAAATCTCTCCTTTTGTTATAGACAAAAATGAATATTTATTTATTTTTATACATTTTTGTTTATAAAAATACCATTTATGATAGTTCATACTATAACAAAAACATCACAGGGATTGCAAGGTTATTCTTTAAAATGAATAAAAATAACATTTGATTTTTAACTACCATCAACACCCACCCTTTTGTACAATAGGATTAGAGGTGATTTCAGTTGCAGAATGACTTTGTTTGGGATGAAAGACTTGGAATCTTTGTTCCACATTTAAATAAAGCGTGGGAAAAGTACGATACATCCACTCAAGAAGCAATCATGTTGCATTGGGAAAGGATCAGAGGAAGAATTCCAGACCGAATCGGAGAGATCGAACGGAAAATTAACGAGTTACAAGATCAATTATCGACTGAAGAACATTTTGAGGTCTCTTGCGAATTGAACAACAAAATCGCGAGCCTCGCTTCTGTCATAAACGATCTTTGGTTATGGTATCGATTGAATCAGAGTATAACATCCAAAATACACGATTAATTAAGGGGGATGCATATATGGTTCCCCTGATTTATTAGAAGTCTTCACATAAAAATAAGGAGGATGCAAATGCATCCTCTTTATTTTGGGCTGTTTTCGTATACAATGTCACTCTTTGAATGTAGTTGATGTCTGCTCTTTAGAAAACAGCTTTATTTTTTTAGCTGTTGAACAACATGTGACAGCTCGGGGATGATCAATTTTTCCATGCCCAGTTTTACAGCACCTGACGAACCAGGGAGTGCAAATATCGCTGTTCTATCCTTAACTCCCGCTACTGCTCTGCTTAGCATCGCACCAGATCCAATATCTTCTGTATAACTTAACATGCGAAAAAGCTCACCAAAACCATTGATCTCTTTATCAAACAAATAGGATAACGATTCGATCGTTACATCTCTAGAAGCTATCCCTGTGCCTCCATTAAAAAGCACAACATCAATGTCTTCGTTCTGTATGCCGTATTCTGCAGCATCTCGTATAGACTTCATATCATCTTTTACAATTCTATATTCAGAAATCTTATGATGATTTTTCTCTAAAAAAGAATGTATCAATTTGCCGCTCTTATCTGTTTCTTCATTACGTGTATCACTAACGGTTACGATCATGCATCTAACAACTTCTGGAGCTAGAGCTTTATGTTCTTGAACACTCATGAATGCAACACCTGTTTCTTAATATTTTTCGTAAAGATATCTTTTTTGATAAAACTTGTGTGCAATTTCTGTAATCTTTCTCGACTGTTGATAGTTCATAATAGCACCCAATGCCATACCGAAAATCGGCAGACCTTGAGTGAGCTTCTTTCTGAGAAGGAGAATCGCCATCATCTTCACAGCTTGCTGTATCGGATGAGACATCCAGGACACATCTGCAATCACATCTTTTCCTGCATAAAAAATCGGATCTTCTTCCTCTCTGATCTCAACCATCAGTTCGTCCCACTTTTCCTGCTGAAAACGCTTTGGCATCGTGGCTGCATGATAGACTTTTAAGGAGCGCATCATTTCTGCAGGTCTTTGTATATCATATCCATAGTGCATCGCGATAGATTGCACAGAGCGAATTCCTAGAGCAACCATTGCAGGCAGGTCTGTACCTAAGAAGAGAAGTCCTCCTGTGCCTGCGAGTCCTCCTTGAGAGAATGACAACAGTCTGTTTCTTGCGATCTGCTGGTCTGCCATATAAGACAACTGATCGATCGAACACTTTTTCAGATCTTCAATTTCAAAGATATCGTCTCTAAAGACTCTAGCTTCAGACAACAGCCTTTGCTTCGTATCCAGTTGGAATTGTGAATTCTGAATAAGAGCATGAATATGAAACAGTGCAGAATCAACATACTCTCCTATCGTCTCTTGCATCTCGTCTGGAAGAAGGTCCATCTGCCTTGTTGCCCATTTTTCGTAAGTACGACCAAAATCCGTTGGTTCATATGTAAAAAAATCTTCTTCCCACGCATTAATGTCCTGCCAGATCTGTTCTTCACGCTCTGTTAGTGCCATACATATCCTCCTTTAAAACCTTTTAAATAGTGTAGTATAAATTACTCTTAAAGTAAAAAATCTGGAGTGATCAAACTCACAGAAAAGGATTTTTCCATTCCATCAATAAAGCATGGTTAGACGATTCTTCATCCTCTAAATAATCTGGGATAAGCATCAACGGATTTCTTCCACAGCGCATTAGAAACGAGATGACCGGATCATATAGCTCTCCACTGATCACTTTATCAGCATATTGTTGAGGAGAAAGAACATGGGAGTGCTGAGAAAATCCCGGCATCCTTCCGCCACCTAGCAATCGCTCCAATTTAAGGTGAATGACCGTTTCGTACAAAGCCTGCATAAGAAGCTTGCCTAAATTTAATTTCCGATAGGATGGCCGTATACAAATATCTACAACATAAAGAGTATTCCCATTTTGATCATGATTCGTAATATAGCCATTACTGGTTATCTCTTCCCACGTATGCTGTGGATGTTTTAAATCATATTCAACGAGCAAACTTGTTATGGATCCAGCAACAACACCATCGATCTCTACACATAGTGCGCCGTTTGAAAAGAGTGAGGTATGATTATGTAATTGTTCTTCGTTCCATAATAATTCTTTTGGAAACGGAGGGGGAAAGCTTTCTTTTTGAATGGCAAGGAGTTCAGCAAAATCTTTTTGTTCATAATTTCGAACGACAGCCTTTACATTTCGATTGTTCAAGTAAAGATATTGTTCCTTTATGTACATTTTCGGCCACCCTCTTTTATAAACTGATCGTTATTTATTTACTCATTAGATGGTTTACGCTAAACGACTCCATATTCCTCCTTACACTTGCATATCTAAGCATAAAAAAACAGCCTTTTCCGGGGGAAAAGACTGTCTCTATCACTACATCGCATAGCGCATTGTATCACGCGCGATCATTACTTCTTCATTTGTAGGAATGACGATAACTTTTACTGGTGAGTGAGGATAGCTGATGAATGCCTCTTTACCACGAACTTGGTTAAGAGCAGGATCCCAATATACTCCCATGAACTCTAAGCCGCGAAGTACGCGCTCACGTACAGCCGTACTGTTCTCACCGATACCAGCAGTAAAGATGATCGCGTCGATTCCAGCCATTCTCGCTGCATAAGATCCGATATATTTATGGATACGGCTAGCAAAAACTTCTAATGCAAGTTCAGCACGTTCGTTTCCTTTTTCTGCTTCACTTTCAATGTCGCGAAGGTCAGAGGAGAACCCAGAAACTCCAAGCATTCCACTCTTATTGTTCAATACATTAATTACTTCTTCAGCGCTTTGACCTGTTTTTTGCATGATATAAGGAATCAATGAAGGGTCAATGTTACCAGAACGAGTTCCCATTGTAACTCCTGCTAAAGGCGTGAACCCCATAGATGTGTCAATCGATTTTCCACCTTCGATCGCTGCAATACTTGCACCGTTACCTAAGTGGCAAGATAAAAGACGAAGTTGCTCAACCGGACGTCCAAGAAGCTCCGCAGCTCTCTCTGAAACATACTTATGACTTGTTCCATGGAATCCGTATTTACGAATACCGTATTCTTCATAATACTCGTATGGAAGGCTGTATAAGAATGATTTTTCAGGCATGGACTGATGGAAAGCCGTATCAAAAACTGCAACTGCTGGTACGTTAGGCAACACGTTCTTGAAAGCTTTGATTCCAACAACATTCGCTGGGTTGTGTAATGGCGCAAGATAAGAGATCTCTTCAATCTCATGTAAAATCTCATCTGTGATTAAAACAGAGTCGTTAAACTTTTCTCCACCATGCACAACACGATGACCGATTCCTTCGATCTCATCTAGAGAAGAAATGATATTATGTTTTACTAATTTATCTAAAAGCATTGATACTGCTTCTGAGTGATCTTGGATATCTTTAATTTCTTTTACTTTTTCACCGTTAACTTCGATTGTGAAAACTGAGTCATTTAATCCGATACGTTCTACAAGTCCTTTAGTCAGTACTTCTTCTTCAGGCATTTGAAGCAACTGAAATTTTAAGGACGAGCTTCCGGCGTTAATTGCAATAATTTTAGCCAAAATAGCCATCTCCTTCATATTCAATGAAATAGTAGGGTGTGAACTCACACTTCCATCTCACTTGAAACTATAATCCTTCCTTATTTAAACATTGACCCTTATTAATATCAAGGTTGTAAAACGCTTACACCTTATATTCATGCAATTCAGACTTGAATCCGTTTGCAATTCCATGAAAAAAACAGCATAGGATAGACCCACGCTGTTATTTTTCACGTTCCCACTCTGTTTTAAACCACTCATTAATCTGTTCCATAACATTTCCTAATCCACTCTTATTTGAGAAGGATGGAAGCTGAGCAAGCATCGCTTGTTTAGGCTTTATCGCACCTTCTCCATTCTTTTGAAGAATCAGGATACTTTTTGCATGTACGGAGGACTTGAATAATGATTCAGGTAGCTGAAGAAGACCAAGTACGGTTACTGTTTCCTTCATCCAACTTTTGAACAAGTCCGCTTGTTCACTTTCAAACAGGTTGTTCGGCACGATAAAAATCCCAATGCCAGTTTCTTTCAAGTGATGAACCGCTTGCTCGATGATTAAGTGATGTGCAAAAGTATGTCCTTCTTTTTCATGAACTTTAAAGGCTTTAGCGGCTTCGTCGTCTGGATAATATCCTACAGGCAAGTCGGCTACTACAACATCAACAGGATCAGCATAAAGCGGTTTGATCACATCTTGATGAAAAAGCTCTAACTTATGTTTTTGGATATTCGCATTGACCCAAGCTAATCGCAAAAGAGTTTCATCCACTTCTACTCCAAACGAAACACACTCTTTGTCTTTCAACTGGTTCATTACAGCTGTTAGCAAGTTCCCTGAACCAACTACAGGATCTAACAACGTAAGATTCTCGGATTGTTTCATGAATTTTTGAACAAGATATCCAGCAAATAATGCAACGGCATCCGGTGTCATCGCATGGTGTGGTTGTACAGCTTCTTTCATGCCTTTAAGTACAGCCAACTGGAAAGCCTTGCGCGTTTCTTCTTTACCGAATTCTGTAACGTTCACTTTTTTGTATTCATCTGTTAACACAGTTGTTAATTCTTTCGGGTATTCTTTTGGTATCTCCTGAAAGAACAGGTTTTCTCCTGATTCCACAAGAGCGTCTAAATAAGGCAGTTCAAGTTTATCCTTAATTGCCGTCGCTGTATTGTCGAGAACAACAAATAGCTTTTCTACATCTTTAAAAGAACTCATATATCGCTTCCTCCTAAGTTTTCACAGGAAACATTTTAGCAAACTACGTACAGGATATACAATCATTAACTTCTATTGCTTGTAAAATGAATGGATTATGCTGGGTTCTATCCCTTTTAAACAAAAAAATCTCCGGTATTTTAAACGCTATACCGGAGATGTCTGATTGCTTATTTCGCTGCTTTAGCTGCTTCGATCGCTGCTTCGTAATTCGGATGGCTCGTTACTTCGTCTACGTATTCTACATACGTAACTTTATCAGAGCTATCAATAACAAATACGGAACGTGCAAGAAGACGAAGTCCCTCGATCGCAACGCCGTATGCTTTACCGAATGAAAGATCACGGTGATCGGATAGCGTTTGAACATTTTCAATACCTGCTGCAGCACACCATCTCTTTTGTGCAAAAGGCAAGTCCACTGATACCGTTAATACTTTAACGTTATCCAGCTTAGATGCTTCTTCATTAAAACGACGCACTTCAGCATCACATACGCCCGTATCAACTGAAGGAACAGCAGCGATCAAACGTACACTCCCTTTTGAATCTGCAAGGCTCACTTCAGACATGTCGTTTGCCAGCACTTTAAAATCTGGAGCTTGGTCCCCTACTTTTACTTCATTTCCTAGTAATGTAACTGGTTTTTCTTTAAATGTTACAGCCATGATTATATTCCTCCTTTAAGGTATAAATTATGTACTTTCCCTTTCATCTTAAAGCAATGCAGAAAAAAAAGCTAACGAGATGTTAGCTTTTTTAAAACTCATGTGTTTGTGTATTTGATGAACCATTATTATGTTTGTTCTTGTTCATCATATGCTGTAGCTTATCAATCACACCAGGTGCTAGATCTAAGATTCTCTCATACAGATGCGTACTATTATCTAAGTGGATCGTCTTGATCCCTGTATTGCTTACTACTAAGAATGCAATCGGAGTAATAGAAACTCCTCCTCCACTCCCTCCACCAAAAGGCATCTCTTTTGATTGACTAGATGAACCTTGCTGTGTGGAAGAATTACGGGATTCTTCCTGTCCACCGAACTCACTTCCACCTGCTGCAAATCCAAATCCTACTTTTGATACAGTAAGAATGACACTGCCATCTGGTGTCTCTACAGGATCACCAATAATCGTATTTACATCGATCATTTCTTTTAAGTTTTCCATCGCGGTTTTCATTAAACCCTGGATCGGATGTTCACTCATTTTTACATGCCTCCAGTCATATATTCAGAATTCACCTTAGCCGAACGACTTACTATTCGCCAGGACTTTAAGATTTTCAACATAACGACAATAGCATGCCCGATTTTAAATGAAATCATACAAGAAAAGCGCGTTTCACTATGCATCCCCTGAAAAACAGGAACAACAGATACATTCGGAGATTCTTCAAGTTTAAAAAACGTATTGAGCACTTGTATCGCTATTCCTTTAAAACCCCATACTGCTCCTGCTGCAATCGCAGACGAAGAAGCTTCTCCGAGTCCGATTGCACTGTGCCATTCTACTTTTTTCATCTTCATTTTCTTCAAAAATGCAGCGAGTATTTGATAAAAGTGGTTTATATGCTTTAGCATCTTTTTAAATGATTGATATTGATTTTTTAGTTGTAAGAACGTAATCTTCTTCTTTTCTTTTTTCTGTCCGAGCGTCGTTTCTTTTTCTTCTCTTATCTTTACAGAGTGATCTTGAGCATCTACCATGATTAGAGGTACATTCAATTTATATTTTAAAAAATGATACATTTTAAAATTGACCTGAATGTTACTATTATCATTTCGATGAACGAAATAAATGGAGATGTGGATCGTTGAAAGACTTATCACGATTAATAAAAATAGTAAGATACCTATTATGATTGTAAACCAAACCATACATGCTCTCCCCTTCTGTTATCTTTTCATTATAGGCAGAGCGCATTCAATCTAAACCTTAAGAAGTCTGTCTGTTACAATAGAATTAGGAATTTGATCTCATCACTCAGAACAAAATAGTGAAGCAGAGAAATTAAGGGAGGAAAAGCAATTATGGCTGTTCGTAATAAAATTTTCTTTTTTTACAAAAAAGAAGAACGCACTTTAGAAAAGATCAACCAATTACTATCATTAGCCATAACAGAGGGATTCGAAGTAGTTGAAGATGAGAAGGAAGCAAACATCATAGCTAGCATCGGTGGTGATGGCACCTTCTTACAAGCAGTCCGTAAAACTGGTTTCAGAGATGATTGTCTTTATGTAGGTGTGAGTACACTCGAGAATGAATTTTATTGCGATTTTCATATCGATGATCAAGCGGGTATGATTGAAGCGATGAAAAACGAACAAGTTGAAGTTAGAAAATACCCTGCTCTATCTGTAACCATTGATGGACAAGGATCGTTCTTCTGCTTAAACGAATGTTCTCTTCGTTCTTCCATTATTCGAACTCTTGAGATTGACGTCTTCATCGATGATCTATATTTTGAAACCTTCCGTGGGGATGGAATGATTATTTCGACACCTACTGGTAGTACAGCTTATAACAAGTCGGTGAACGGTGCGGTCGTCGATCCAATGCTTGCATGCTATCAAATCAGTGAACTCGCTTCGTTAAATAACAATCACTACCGTACTTTAGGTTCGTCGTTTATCCTAAGTGATAACCGTAAGATGACATTAAAGATCAAGCATGATAACAGCCATTATCCGATTATCGGTATGGACAATGAGGCGATGAGTATTAAACATTGTGAGACATTGAATTTTGAGCTCACAACTAAAAGAATCAAGACTGTAAAATTAAAAGACAATTCATTTTGGCATAAAGTAAAAAGAAGCTTTTTGTAGAAGATAAACAACCAAATAAAACAGCTTGCATCATCTGCAAGCTGTTTTTTTGTTCATGATTCGCGTTCTACTAACCCTTGTTCTCATAGACAATATCACCATCTACAATTGTAAGTACAACCTTAGATTTTAAGATCTCATCTTCTGAAACTTCAAATAGATCTTGATCTAATACAGTAAAGTCAGCCAAATATCCTTCTTTAATGACCCCTTTAATATCTTCTTGCATGATGGCAGAAGCACTTCCGATTGTATATAAAGATATTGCTTCAAACATCGTTAATTTTTGCTCTGGCACGTAACCTTCATGACTCTCCCCTGGTTTTCTTCGTGTTACTGCAGCAAATATTCCAAGGAGCGGATCCACCGGTTCAATAGGAGCATCAGAGCCACCTGCACAAATTAGTTTTTCATCGATCAATCTTCTGAAAGGAAAAGCATTTGGAATTCGATCCGTACCGAGTCGTTCGATCAACCATGGAAAGTCTGATGCTACAAATCCTGGTTGAATATCTAGTATGACTGGTAGTTGTTTCATTTCTGCAATTAAATTATCATCTACAAGCCCAACATGAATTAGGCGATCTCTGCCTTCCTTTGCAGGGTTATTTTTTATCGCTTCAATCGTTTGTTTCAATGCCATATCACCAATCGTATGTACAGCAACATTCATATGATACTCTCTCGCTTTTTGAACAAGTTTAGCTAGATCAATATCTGCATGGATCGATACACCTGAGGTTTCAGGTGCATCATTATAAGGCTGAGATAGCCAAGCGGTCCGGCCTCCAAAAGCTCCATCTGCAAATATTTTCAATGCTCCATACTCTACGAAAGGCAACTCATATTCCTTTTTTACATTCTTGAAGTCTTCAAAGGCTTCATGATGTACCAATAGATGAGCTCGAAACTTAATCTCTTCTCCATCAATGACAGTTCGATAAGCACTCAACGGCCTTTCTATATACCCATAATAGCTTAAGTCTTCCGAATGACCTCCTGTTAATCCTAATGAAAGTAAATGTTTGATAGAGGTTTTTAAGGCCGTATTCAAATAGTTCTGTGAAGCTTCTGGCACAGCTTTCTTTACAAGTTCTGCAGCACTATCATGTAACAGCCCTGTTGCTTCTCCATTATTATCTCTTACGATAATTCCACCAGGAGGATCGATCGTATCCTTAGTGATACCTGCCAATACTAATGCTTTTGTGTTCGCTAAAAATGCATGCCGACACACTCTGGATAGAAGAACAGGACGTCCTCCTGAAATATCATCAAGTTCTTGCCTATGAAAAATCTTACGGTCGATAAAATTGTTCTCGTTCCAACCTTCTCCAATCAACCATTCATCGGATGTAAGTGTAGTTGCTTTTTCTCTCAGAGCACGTTCCATCTCTTCAGCAGAAGTCATTTCTGAGAGATCGAGTTTTATCAACTTTTCACCATGACCGATCAAGTGTAGATGACTGTCCACAAATCCCGGATACATGAAGTTCTCATTTAGATCAACCCTTTTCGTAATACGCTCTCTAAATGTATTACTTAGATGTTTTTCCGTTCCTGTTTTAATGATATGACCGTTCTCCACGTAAACAGCTTCGATATGTTCACCTTCGTTTGCCATCGTGTAGATTTTTCCGTTATAAAAGAGAGTCCCCAATTTATTTGACCACCTTTATTCATCTTCTTTTAAAAGTAGTATAACTTAAAAACCAAGCAAAAAAGCAGATAAGTTATCTGCTTTTTCCTTAAAAATCATCTTGATTTTGATGCTTCTAGCTGACGAAGCTCGATACGTCTGATCTTTCCTGAAGTTGTCTTTGGAAGATCATCAACATATTCTATGGATCTTGGGTATTTATATGGAGCTGTAAGTTCTTTTACATGTTCTTGAAGTTCTTTTGTTAAGGCATCGTTACTTGCAGTATGATCTCGTAAAACAACAAACGCTTTAACAATATGACCACGTATTTCATCTGGACTTGCCACTACTGCACATTCTTTAACAGCTGGGTGCTTTACAAGTGCATCCTCTACTTCAAAAGGTCCGATCGTATACCCTGAGGAGATGATAATATCGTCGCCTCTGCCTTCGAACCATAAATAGCCTTCAGCATCTTTCTTCGCTTTATCACCCGTCACATAATAATCACCACGGAAAGCCATCATCGTCCGATCTCGATCTTTATAATATTCTTTAAACAGAGCAGGACAATTTTTATGAACGGCAATATCACCAACTTCTCCAGCAGCAACAGGTTTTCCGTTTTCATCAATGACATCAACATCATTTCCAGGCGTCGGCTTACCCATTGAACCTGGCTTGATCTCCATGCCCTCCAACGTACCGACTAATAATGTATTCTCTGTCTGTCCATACCCATCACGGACTTTGATATGGAAATATTTTTCAAACGTATCGATCACTTCTCGGTTCAGTGGTTCTCCTGCTGATACAGCACTTCTTAAATGCGGTAATTTGTATTGATCTAAATTGTCTACTTTAGCCATCAAACGATACTCTGTTGGTGTACAGCATAACACCGAGATCTGTTGGTCTTGCAAAAGTGTTAAATATTTTTTCGGATCGAACTTACCTTGATAGACAAAACCCGTAGAACCAGTACCTAGAGTGGATAAAAAAGGACTCCAAATCCATTTTTGCCAACCCGGTCCCGCTGTTGCCCATACTTTGTCATTTTCTGAAATGTTCAACCAGCTTTTTGCTGCCGTTCGAATATGCGCATACGCCCATCCGTGTGTATGAACGACACCTTTAGGCTGTCCTGTTGTGCCAGATGTGTAGGATAAAAAAGCCATATCATCCTTCGCCGTTTCAGGCGCTTTATAGGAAACGCTTACATTATTCGTTATTGCTTGTAAGCTTAACCAGTTATCTGTTTCCCCGTTCGCACTAATTTTATATGTAAGTGTAGGCAAGTGGTCTTTGATCTCATTAACTTGCTCTGTAAATCGGTAATCCGCAATGATCGCTTTAGCTTCACTATGCTGGACACGGTAGCTCAGGTCCTTAGCTCTTAACATTTCTGAGCATGGAATAACAGAAATTCCAGCTTTCAAACAAGCGATATAGACCGCATACGTTTCAATCAGTCGTGGCATGATGATCAGAACTCTATCACCTTTAGTCAGTCCAAGTTCTTCTAAAGAATTTGCAATTTGATTCGCTCTGTCTAGGAGCTTCTTATATGTAATCTCCTCTGTAATACCTTGTTCATCCATCCAGATTAAAGCTTTTTTTTCAGGGTTTAAAGCATACTTTTCCATTTCTTCTGTTAAATTATAAATGTTTGGAGCAATCAAGTTCATTTACTTCACCCTTTCAATTCATGTTGTTCTTTACCATTATAATATATTTTAGAAAATTTTTAAAATTTAGTCATATATACACAAAAATAAAAGGAGCGGGGACAACCCGCTCCGTTAGCCATTACTATTTACTTAGAGTATCCACCTAGAGCTTGAGCTACTAGACGCTTAGTGATTTCTCCACCTACAGATCCGTTAGCACGTGCAGTTGAATCTGGTCCAAGGTTTACACCGAATTCAGAAGCGATTTCATACTTCATTTGGTCTACAGCTTGTTGTGCACCTGGTACTACTAATTGGTTTTGGTTTGCCATGTTGTTTCACCTCCTTTGTACTAATAAGATGTGTCTAAATGGCCGATTCAATTCTTGGAAATTGTTGTGTGTGTTGCCATTTCAATATTAATTGAAAAGAACATTTTAAAAGCAGTTAATTTCCGCTCATATTGCTCGCTTCGACAAACTTGCGCACCAATCAACCTGCAAGTGAGAGTCAATACAAATGCAAAAGCTACGGCTCCTAAAAAAGAAAAAAGCCCACACAATGTGCAGACTTCTTACCCTTAGTCTTATCTTGTTAATTTTTGAACTGAAGCGTGCATGAATCTCCACCGCTAAACGTTGTAGTCATTAATCAATTTTTTATCACCGATTACTTTCATGTCATTTCTTTTCTCTTCATTGACTACTTGATTGGAGTGAAAGGTGCGAGACTCCTGTGGGACAAGCGGTCAGGTGAGACCCTTAAGGGCGCAAAGCGGCAAAGGGCTCACCGCCTGCCCCACGGAAAGCGAGCACCTGTAACGGAAATCAACTACTTACAAGATGTCTTAAAGCAAATCATCAAACGTTTCGTCCGTTGATTTCCCTTCTTCAAGAATCAGCGTCTCAACTTCATTAACCGCTTCTTCAATCAACTCTTCAAGGTTTTCAATATTTTTCTCAAACCGAATCGCTTTCTCACGCTTCGGCTTAGTCTTTGGTGCAGATGGCAAGAAAATGGTACAGCAATCTTCATAAGGACGAATTGAAATCTCATATGTTCCAATTTTATGCGACAAATTCATGATCTCTAGCTTATCCATTGTAATAACAGGGCGAAGAATAGGCAGGTTTGTTACTTCATTGATCGCATACATGCTATGCATCGTCTGACTTGCAACTTGGCCGAGATTCTCTCCGTTCGTGATAGCCATCGCATGGTTGTTCTCCGCTAAACGCTCAGTGATTCTAAGCATTACTCTTCTCATGATTGTCATGCTATAACTAGACGGAATCTTATCTTTGATCGTTTGTTGAATTTTTGTAAAAGGTACAACATGAAGCTTGATCTTGCCTCCGCTATAGCGAGTGAGCTCTTGTGTCAGATCCACCACTTTTTGTTTTGCCCGTTCACTTGTAAATGGCGGACTATGAAAATGAACACCTTCAATTCGAACGCCGCGTTTCATCGTTAAGTATCCCGCTACTGGACTGTCGATTCCTCCTGAAAGCATTAGCATCGCTTTACCGCCAACACCGATCGGCAGACCGCCAGCTCCCTCAAATGATTTTGAGCTGATGTAAGTTCCTGTATCTTTTACTTCCACTTTTACATTTACATCTGGATTATGAACATCAACGGTTAAACCTTCCGTGTTTCTTAAAAGGTATCCTCCAACTTCTTGGTTAAGCTGCATGGAGTTAACTGGGAAGGACTTTAATGAGCGTTTACCAGTAACTTTAAACGTCTTCTTTCCTTCCATCGCTTCATTAAGAGCGATTAACGCTGCTTTCTGGATCGCTTCTAAGTCATTTTCAGATCTTACAGCTAAACTGATCGAGTGGATGCCAAAAATATCCTGTAGTGATTTGACGATAGGCTCATATGATTGGCCGTTTAACTCAATAACAATTCGGTCAAAGTGTTTTGACATATGCAGATCCTGAAACGGACGCATTTTTCTTTTTACTGTTTCAAAAAGCTGTGATTCGAAATGCCTTCTGTTCTTTCCTTTTAGTGATAATTCACCATAGCGTACGACTAAATGATCATAAATCATCTTCATTACCTCATTACCTTCTTAATATTTATTAGTTCTTCTTTTAATATTTTTAAAGACAGTTCTGCTTCTTTCAAAGTGTTTCCATAGGAGGTACTCAAACGAATAGCCGTTGAAGCACGATTTTCTCCTAACCCCATCTCTAGTAAGATACGGCTAGCTCCACCTTGTTTTGATGAACATGCAGATCGAGTTGATACATAAACATCTCTTTTATCAAGGGAATGGATCAGCACTTCTGGTTTGATACCCTTCACTGAAAAATTAATAATGTGAGGAGCTGAGTACTTTATAGATGTATTGATGTCTATTCCATCTATGGAACGCAACTCTTCAATTAAGAACTGTTTAATCTCAAGTAAATTTTCTTTCTTTTCCTTCATTTCTTGAAGAATTAACCTTAACGCTTTTGCCATAGCTACAATACCTGCAACATTTTCAGTCCCGGCTCTTTTCTTTAATTCTTGTTCTCCACCAGTGAATAAAGAAGAGACACTCACACCATTCTTCACAAATAGAATCCCATTTCCTTTTAAACCGTGAATTTTATGGGCAGATATCGTGCATAGATCAATCCCCCACTCCTTTAGTGGCAGGTCAACCTTACCGACACCTTGAACATTGTCGACATGGAAAAAAATCTTCGGATGCTCTTTCAAGATCTTACCTATCTCTTGAATAGGTTGTATCGTTCCCGTTTCGTTATTGACATGAATAAGTGAAACAAGAATCGTATCTGGCCGGATCGAACACTTAAGTTCTTCTAATGAAATCAAACCGTTGTGATCCACAGGAAGATACGTTACTTCGAAACCTTGTGATTCAAGATATTGAAAGGATTCATGACTCGATGCATGCTCAACAGAAGATGTTATAAGGTGTTTACCTCGATTTTGATGTTGAAAAGCAATCCCTTTGATCGCAATATTGTTGCCTTCTGTACCACCAGAGGTGAAAACGACTTCTGATGGAGCAACCTCCAGTAACTGAGCAATTGACTTTCTGGCCTGACCAAGCAATTTCTCAGCTTCGCCTCCTTTAGAATGAAGGGAAGATGGATTGGCAAAATACCTTTCTGACACCGTAACGAACGTATCAAGTACTTCCTTATATGGCTTTGTTGTTGCACTATTATCCAAATAAATCATTGTTGAATCCTCCAATTATCCATTCCAAACCGTTCTAAAACACACATTTCATTATCATACCATAATTTAGCTATCGTGCACATCTCCACTTATATCCTAGTTTTTGTTAACTCACTAAAATAAAATTCTTTTAAACAGCAAAAAAACTGCAGGAATTGAATCCTCGCAGTTTTTATACATGTGACTTTAAATTGATTTCCATCTCTTTAAGGATTCCAGGTCTAACACTTTCTATCGCAGAAGCTGCAATCTCAAGAGCATCTTCATACTGATAATTTCGAAAAGCGATCTCTGCTTCAATCAATCGAACGGATACAGATTGATAAGAACTTCTGAATCTATTGCCGTACTGTATGAGCTTCTCAGCTAAGAAAGCATTCTCGATCATCTTAGACGTTTCATCGTAACCTTCGTTTACTGCTTCGTGCGCTTTGTTTAGTACATAAGAAACATCTGACATTTCAAGAGGCTTCTCATCCAGCTTTTTAGAAACTTCGATGATATATTCTTCTGCCTTCCCGATCGTAATCAAGTAGTGTTCCGGTAATCCAGGAAGGTTGCTCTTTTGTACCATTCTTCTTGCTTCGAGCAGTTTCTTTCTTAGTTCTCTTAAGCTTTGTTTCGTTTCAAGCTCATCTTTTCTTAAGTTATGAAGCATTTCTTCATATACTTTCTGAGAACGCTGCAGTTCTTCCATCTGCTTTTGCATCTCTTCCATCATCTCTCGAATAACTGAATAAGATTCTCTTTTTTCGTCTATTGAATCTTCAATGATTAAGAAACGACTCTGTAGCTTGTGAAACAGTTTTTCAATCTTCTTTTGCATTTCTGCTTCATTTTGTTCGATCAAGTAAGTAGAAGAAACAATTTGGGTCTCTTGCTTTAAATTCTCAATTCTATCTTGAAGATCTTGAATGGAAGAGAAGAAGATTTCTCTTTCACTAATTACAAATTGCTTAGAATGCACTTCGTTCTCGAGCATTTCATAGAGCTGATCCATTTTCTGAACCGTTTCGTCCATATCTTTTTGAGCACTCTCAAGCTCCAAATCTAACACTCTGTTCAACGCTTGTTCGTTAAGATCTTTCAAAGAACTGATCTCTTTTTCAATACCGATATGATGTAGAACGTAGCCTTGCTGTTCCATCTCAGTAAAACCTGCACTTAATTCTTTCAATGAATTTGGTATATCCGATTGAAGGATCACTAGAAGTTCAGGAACACCCTGCATCTTCGTTTTACAGTCTGAAATACGGTTTAAACTCTCTACAAGTCTTTGTCTAGCTTCTAGATGGCTTCCTTGAACAGTAAGTGATTCAAATGTTTCAAACAGTGCTTTAATCTCATCCAGCTCTTTATCAAAAATTGGTGCTGTCTGACCAAGTGCGCGGATATGTGTTAAATAGTACTTCTTTGTTTCTTGCAGCTTTTCTTTCGCTTCAACGATCTCTTCTCGATTTAGTTCCTCACTCGTAACTAACTCATTAATCTCTGAAGTAATCTCTTTAATTCTCATCTCGATTTTTTCTAATGATTGGCTAACCCCAGCTAAAATAGATCTAGCTTTTTTAAAGCGGTACTTATCTGTATATTCCTCAGCGTCGAATAAGTCTTCTTCTAAATTAGGAAGTTGAGCCGTTACCATCTCATCCCATTCTTGACGCCACATTTCAAATTTTTCTTCCGTTTCCCCAATCATCGCCATACCCTTAACTTTTGAAATCTCTTCTGTTAATGGGCGATTCATAATTTGCATTTTCCATGCTTCAAGTCGATCAATTTCTTTATACACTCTTCGGCGTGACATGGCACCGTATAGGATCAATGCTAGGAATGTAACGATGGCAATGACTATGTATATCATCAGAGGCACCCTTTCTATCTGTTCAAATTTCTATATGGCCTACATTATGTATTCGTATGTTTAAATCGCTTTACCGATCTAATTTAGTTTTTATTCTATAAAAATTGCAGTTTAATGCTTTTATGATAACATGTAAACAAACATTTGACGCAAAAAAATTGCATAATATGATAATTTTTTTCCAATTTAATGAAGATTTTGTCGAAAGGAGGAGTAAGAAAGATGTACTATGATGGACATGTCCATACGCCTTTTTGTCCCCATGGGTCACTAGACACATTTGAAATGTATATCGAAAGAGCTATCTCTTTAGGTATGAAAGGTATTACCTTTACAGAGCATGCCCCGCTCCCTCATACATTTACCGATCCTGCTCCCACGAAAGACAGTAGCATGACACACGAACAATTAGGAAGTTACTTTAACACTTTGAGAGAAGTTAAGAAATTTTATAAAAGTAAAATAGAGATTTTTACTGGATTAGAGATTGATTTTATAGATGGATATGAAGAGGAGACGAATACGTTTCTTAAGGAAGTTTGGCCAGAGCTCGATGATGCCATTCTCTCTGTTCATTTTCTAAACGTCAAAAATAAGCACTACTGCATGGATTATGATGAGAATGTATTTAAAGAATTGATTGAACAGTCGGGTAGCCTTTCTGCTGTCTACTCCCTATACTTTCAGACGGTTAGAAGATCAATCAGTCATTCATTTGGGAAGCATCAGCCAAAAAGGATTGGTCATATCACATTAGCTAAGAAGTTTCAGACACTTTTCCCTCCAGATTTTAGTTATGAAAAGGAAGTAGAAGACATTTTAACAACCTTGTCTGAACGTAAAATGTATTTGGATTACAACGGGGCAGGTGCTGTTAAGCCTTATTGTTTGGAGCCTTACCCTTCAGATTGGATCATAAAAGAAGCACAAAAAAGAAAAATCCCTCTCGTCTATGGGTCTGATGCCCACAGTGCTAAGGGACTCGGTCAAGGATTTGATCAATTAGTAGCAACAGCAACATTAACTTCCCCACTTCTCTTGAATAGAGCCGAATAACGGCTTTTGAACAGCAGACAGTAGGGGATTTTTTCTTTCAGGAAGACAAACACATTTATCAAACCAGTTCATCATCCATTTTTTATAAGGTTGGATGAACGTTTCTGTTTCAGCACTGATCTGATAAACTTCAGCTAAATATAGTGGATGCAAAAATGGTAGCATCATCATATCCTTGAACTGAATAGTTAAAAAGTCCACAGGCTGCCTTCTGAATTCTTTTTTCTTCATCCCTTTTTCAAACAAAGTTTGCAAAAAGTATTTTTCTTTTACTAAGTAGGTAGACATGAGTTCACGTACCAATGTTGAATCAAGCGTCATCTCACGATAGACAAAGCGTGCAAGAGGTAGGTTTCGCTGTTGATAGATCAACAAAGCTTCTACTATTTCAATAAAATTCCCTTTTACTGTTGGAGAGCTCGATGTATGATAGATGATTTCAATCCTTCTGATATACCCTTCAAAAAATGAAGTGATCAACTCTTCTAGAAGACCTTTCTTTCCTCCAAAATGGTACGAAATTAAAGCGATGTTCACACCAGCTTTTTTTGCTATCTGCCTAACGGTCGTTCCTTTAAATCCTTGGCTTGTGAAAAGAGCAATCGCAGCCTCAGCTATTTTCAGTTTCGTTTCCATCGGATCTGTCTTCATTTTCTTCCACCGTCCTTCCCTCTTGTATAAAATTCTTGGGCGGAAGACATAAACCTTTAATAATCGCTCGACAAATAAGGGCTTTTGGGTGTATAGTTCAACATTATTTGATAGGATAGAATAAACAATTTATCAGGTTTGGAGGAATCTTGATGTTTTCCGTTCAGCAATATAGCACAGACAGAAATGAGGGGTATTCTCTTCTGTTAAAACAACTTTCTGCTTTACTTGAGGGTGAAACAAACGCTACTGCGAATCTTGCAAATGCTTCTGCTTTACTGAATCAATTCTTAGACAGAGTAAACTGGGTCGGATTTTATACACTTGAAGTAGAGACGAACCAATTAGTTCTTGGACCCTTTCAAGGGCTTCCAGCTTGCGTAAGAATACCTCTTGGAAGAGGAGTATGCGGAACTTCCGCTCAAAACCAAGAAACATTAGTAGTAAAAGATGTTCATGAGTTTCCTGGACATATCGCCTGTGATGCAGCTTCTCAATCCGAGATCGTTGTTCCGTTAGTTAAAGACGGCCAGCTCCTAGGAGTTCTAGATATTGATAGTCCAGAGAAGGAACGATTTGATGAGATTGATCAAGAGAACTTAGAAAAGTTCTGTGAGGTTTTACTTCGATATATCTAATTTCTCTTACCTATTAAAAAAGCCCTGCGCCGATATAAGCGCAGGGCTTCTTTTATTTATAACGCCCATCTAAAAGGTGTTGCTTTCATTACAGTTGATTGGAGTGTTAGGTGCGTGCCTCCTGCCCCGCGGAAAGCGAGCAGCTTAGAACGGAAATCGACTACTTCCAGAAGCAACAAAGTTTACGAAAACAGCCTTTATAAAGAATCTAAACTTTGTTCTATGTCACCCCAAATATCTTCCCATGCTTCTAAACCAACCGATAAACGCAGAAGCTGATCACTGATTCCCATCTGAAGACGATTCTCCTCAGGTACGACAGCGTGCGTCATCGTAGCAGGATGCTGGATGAGTGTTTCTGCATCTCCAAGACTAACTGCAATTTTAATGAGTCTTAATGCATTCATGAATTTTTGTGCGACCACTTTATCTCCTTTTATTTCGAAACTGATCAGACCGCCCGTGTTTAACATTTGTTTGTTCGCAAGCTCGTATTGAGGAAAATCAGAATCACCCGGATACAAAACTCGATTTACAGCAGGGTGTTTCTTTAACAAGTCTGCCAGCTTTTTTGCATTATCACAATGACGGTCCATTCGAACAGGAAGTGTTTTGATTCCTCTTAAAAGCAACCAGGCATCAAAAGGAGACATTACTCCACCAATATCCTTTTGAGTGGTAATAGCAAGATGGCTCATCAATTCTTGCTTTCCAACCGCTAGACCTCCTATTACATCCCCATGTCCACATAAATATTTCGTGGCACTGTGCAAAACGATATCACAGCCTAATTCAAGTGGACGCTGTAGATAAGGAGAGGAAAACGTATTATCTACAACTACTGGAATATTAAATTCTTTTGCAATTCTTGCCACCATACTTAAATCAACAAGTTTCATCGTCGGGTTTATCGGAGATTCAATATATATGACTGTTGTATGGTCGTTAATTGCTGACCGTATTGATTCCTCATCGTTCATCGAATGAAAGTTGTGTGTAATATGATACTTTTCTTCCATAAGCTGAAGCAGGCCAAAGGTACAACCATAAACTCCTTCAGAACAGAGGATATGATCACCTGTTTTCGTTAAACCGAGAAGAATAGCTGACACGGCAGCCATACCGGAACCAAACGCTAGACCTTTCTCCCCTTTTTCCATCGCTGCTATTCGCTCTTCTAACATCGCGACGGTAGGATTGCTAAGTCTAGAATAGATATATCCTTCCTGTTCACCTGCAAACCGTGCTGCACCCGTTTCAGCACTGTCAAATACAAAAGTTGAAGTTTGAAAAATCGGAGGAGCCAAACTCCCATTATGTTGTTCTGCATTATACCCTTTGTGAATCACATCTGTTTCAAAGCGTTTTGTGTCCATTTTTACTTCTCCTTTGAAGGCAATATAAAATGTAAGCGCTTTCTTAAACATATCATATATGAATTTTCATGTTTTTACAATTTGTCCCTTAAAATGTTTTATGTATTTATAGATAGAGTTGACACGGTATAACAAAAAAGCTTATACTATTCTTTGTGTAAAATAAGCGGCACTGTGTCCATCATTTGTTTTTATTTTGTACCCTGGTTTTCATTAATCCGGGAACATCTCGTAGCTTCATGGCTGCTGAAGTGAAGATGTTTTTCATACAAAATATGCTCATGAAAAGGCCATAGTCACTGTTGTTGTTTTAACACAAACAAACATGTGAAGGAGGAGTCTATAATGGCTCGATATACAGGTTCAACATGGAAAGTTTCTCGTCGTCTTGGAATTTCTCTAAGCGGAACTGGGAAAGAACTTTCTAAGCGTCCATACGCACCAGGACAACATGGTCCAACTCAACGTAAAAAAATCTCTGAATACGGTTTACAATTACAAGAGAAGCAAAAGCTTCGTTACATGTACGGTGTAAACGAGCGTCAATTCCGCCGCATTTTTGATGATGCTGGTAAAATGACTGGTATCCACGGTGAAAACTTCATGATTCTTTTAGAATCTCGTTTAGATAACGTAGTTTACCGTCTTGGTCTTGCTCGCACGCGTCGTGCTTCTCGTCAACTAGTAAATCACGGTCACATCACAGTAAACGGAAAGCGTGTTGATATCGCTTCTTACCGTCTATCTGCTGGAGATGTAATCGGTGTTCGTGAAAAATCTCGTAACTCATCTGCTATTAAAGAAGCGATCGAAGTAAACAACTTCGTACCTGATTTCTTAACATTTGATGAAAACAAATTGGAAGGTACTTTCACTCGCTTACCAGAGCGTTCTGAACTTCCTGCTGAGATCACAGAACAACTTATCGTTGAATACTACTCTCGTTAATAAGAGTGAAGAAACCCCTAACACCTTTTCTAAAGGCATTAGGGGTTTTTCTTATTTTTTAGACCTATAGAAGTTCCTTAAACTTACTTGCCTGTGACTCCAACTGTCTCGCAGAAGTTTCGATACCTAAGAACTCTTGCATCGCTTGTTCGATTAATTGTTTGTTATTCGTTATCCCTTCTTGCGATCGGTGAGTCACATCATTGATCTTGTTTATCTCGCCAGTGATTCCTGAAATATGTGCATTCACTTCTTGGATAGAGTCTTGCACGCGATTAGCCAGTTTTCTAACCTCAACCGCCACAACGTTAAATCCTCTTCCATGATCACCAGCTCGAGCTGCTTCTATAGCTGCGTTCAAAGCTAACAAATTGGTTTGTGCCGCAATTTCACGAATCGTTTTTACAATATCTTCTATAGAAGTAGCTTGCTTTTTTAGAGATTCTAATATAGATAAATTCTGTTGGGATTCAGACACTAATTTTTCGGTAGATAATGAAATCTCATTACTTTTCTTTAATCCTTCTTCCGCTCGTGTAAGCAATTCTAGGGACATCTGTTGTAGGTCGGAAGCAACCCTGATCGTATTATTTTCTCTATTCGTAATATCTGTTGCAATCTTTACCACAGCTGTCACTTTATGATTTTCATCCACAACGGGGGTATACGTAGCTTCTAACCAAATCAAACGCTTTGATTTCGTTACACGTTGAATCTTTTCTTGAAATGTTTTACCTTCTCTTAGACTTCGCCAAAACCGATCATACTCACCGCTTCGCAAAAACTCTTCTGTGCAAAATTGCTTATGGACCAAAAACGGCATCTCATCAACATGGTATTCCACCGTTGTTGCAAAATTTTCATTTGCCCATAGTACTTTTCCATGAGGGTCAAATTCAATCATGGCTACTGATCGATCAATCGCTGCCAGTACAGCACTTTCATTCAATACTTGTGAGCTCTTCGTAGAACTGTTGTTGCTTAATGTAATCATTGATGCATCCCCATTTTTTAGTATTTATTTCTAATATTATACTACTAAGGAACTAATTACTAACGAAATGTTCTATAGATATAATAAAAAAATCCACACATCATACTGTGTGGATTTCGGCTTATTATTGAATGAGTAAAGTATGAATCAATCTACTTCTTTCCCCATACTTTCTTGTAAAATGTAGAACCATTGCTCGCGTGTTAGCGGTAAGTTTGCTGCATTTATCGCTGCCTCAATACGATTCATTTTTCCGCTACCAACAATCGGCATGACTTGTGCCGGGTGATTCAACAGCCATGCATAAGCTACTTCATCAATAGATGAGGCTTCTGTTTCACTAGCGACTCTTTCTATAGCCTTTTTCACTCGTACCGCTTTTTCATCTTTACCATTAAACAATCTTCCTCCAGCAAGCGGAGACCAAGCCATCGGTCTAACTTTTTCTTTTTGAAGGTGATTGATCGTGCCATCAAAGAAAAACTGTTCATGAAGAACGGACAACTCGATCTGATTCGTTACAAGTGGTCCATCATACTCATTCTGCAGCATTTCCATTTGTTTAGGTGTGAAGTTAGAAACACCGAAATGTCTCACTTTCCCCTCTTTTCTTAAGATGTGAAACGCTTCTGCTGTTTCAGCTGGGTCCATAAACGGATCTGGGCGATGAATCAATAGTACATCTACAAAGTCTGTGTTCATTTTTTTCAATGAATTTTCTGCAGAAGCGATTATGTGTTCTTTACTCGTATCATAAGATTTAATCGTATGATGTGGACGGTTTTCAGAAATGAGTTTAATACCACACTTAGTCACGATCTGCATTTCATGTCGTAAGGATGGTTTAAGAGCTAGTGCTTGTCCAAACAGCTCTTCACACATGTAATTACCATAAATATCAGCATGATCAAACGTTGTAATTCCTGCCTCTATACATCTTTCTATAAGTGAAAGAAGCTCTTCGGGAGAGAGATTCCATTCTGCTAAACGCCAATGTCCGTGAACGATCTGTGAAAACTGAAGGTCTTCTGCTAATTGAATTCTTTTCACAACAAACACATCCTTTAATAAAATTAGATAGTAACTCTGCTACGATTGGGTTCCTATCCTTCATTTTAATATCTGATCAACGTGTATTTTTTCTTTCCGCGACGGATGATCACAAACTTATTTTCAATGCGGTCTTTTTCACCAATCATATATGCTGTATCTTGGATCTTTTCACCGTTGATTGATACAGCTCCGTTTGTTACATCTTCTCTTGCTTGCCGTTTAGATGGAGAAATCTTCGCATCAACAAGCAGATCTACAATGTTTAAGTCCTCCGTATTCGTTGCGTTAAATGACGGAACATCCTTGAAACCTTGTTCGATCTCAGCAGCCGTTAAGTCAGACAGATTTCCACTGAAGAGTGCTTCAGTGATTTTTACTGCTTGTTTGTATGCTGCTTCACCGTGAACTAAAGTTGTTACTTCTCGTCCTAACGCTTTTTGCGCCTCACGTTTTTCTGGCGCTTCAGCTAAGGATTTTTCAAGAGCTACAATTTCTTCTTTAGATAAGAATGTAAAGTATTTTAGCCAGTTGATTACATCAGCATCTGCTGCGTTTACCCAGAACTGGTAGAACTCGTATGGAGTCGTTTTTTCTGCATCTAACCAGATCGTTCCAGATGCTGTTTTACCAAACTTCGTTCCATCCGCTTTTGTGATTAACGGAATCGTTAGTCCGAAAGCCTTTTCTTCCTCGCCAGAACGACGAATCAATTCCATACCAGCTGTAATATTCCCCCACTGGTCACTTCCACCTATTTGAAGTTTTACGTTTTCTTTTTGGAAGAGGTTAAGAAAATCATACGATTGTAAAATCATGTATGAGAACTCGGTAAAAGAGATACCCGCTTCTAATCGAGAGTCAACAGAATCCTTGGCAAGCATGTAGTTAACTGAGAAATTCTTTCCAACGTCACGAAGAAACTCGATCATCGTAAGTTGACTTAACCACTCATAGTTATTCACTGTCTTAGCAGGATTGTTTTCTCTTTCAAAATCAAGAAGTCTAGAAAGCTGATTTTTGATTTTATTTGTCCATTGAACAACAATCTCAGCTTCGTTCAATGTTCTTTCTGTTTGTCTACCACTTGGATCACCAATCAAACCTGTTCCACCGCCAACTAGCGCAAAAGGCTGATGTCCAGCTTCTTGAAATCGTTTAAGTGTAAGGATCGGTAACAGGTTTCCAATGTGCAGGCTGTCTGCAGTTGGATCAAATCCGCAATAAAGCTTTACGATTCCGTTTTCAAGTTCTTTTTGCAATCCCTCTTGATCTGTTACTTGATTAAGAAGACCTCTAAATTCTAGATCTTGTAGAATATTCATTCCTATCTTTCCTTTCGTTGTTTAATGACAATAAAAAAAGTCCCTCTCCAGTTGGAAAGGGACGTGATGACTATCTCGCGGTACCACCCTAATTAAAAGCCCAAAAAAAGGCTTTTCACTTCATTTCGTAACGGTTTTATCCGTTCTCTGCTACTTAACGTTCACAGAGACAGCTCCAGGAGGTAATTCACAGCATGCCTTTGCACTGGTTCGCATCAACCACCAGCTTTCTGAAACAGGGAGACACCTGCTACTCATTCCTATCTTCGCTTTCAACATATAATAATCTTCATTTATTTTTACCACATAGTTGAATTTCATGTCAATCTTCATCTTCAAAAACGGTGTTCTATCATAAATCGACCTTATGTTATAATACACGAGGGGGAGGGATTACCAAATGATGTCTCGTTTTGATGAATTGAAGCAAAAATGGGAGAAATTTGTCCACTTTTTGAAAGAAAAAGGAATTATTCGAACAGCACGAATTACATATAACGTCACATGGAACATGTTCTTGATCGTAACTGTATTACTTATCCTCGGTGGTGTTTTCGCAGCAGGTGTAGGAGCTGGTTTCTTCGCTTCTCTTGTAAAAGACGAACCCGTGCGAGCTCACACTTCTATGAAAGAAGATATCTACAACTATGAAGAAACGAGTACCGCTTATTTCGCTAACAAAACATATTTAGGAAAGCTTCAATCTGATTTGGATAGGCAAGAGATCAGTTTAAAAGAAGTTTCTCCTTATGTTTTAAAAGCTGTTATATCAACAGAGGATCAATATTTTTATGAACATGAGGGTGTTGTGCCAAAAGCAATATTCCGCGCCATGTTCCAAGAGTTTTCAGGTGCTTCTGTTGTAACAGGTGGAAGTACGCTAACTCAACAACTAATTAAAAATCAAATTCTAACGAATGAAGTATCTTTTGATCGAAAAGCAAAAGAAATTTTATTAGCAATGAGACTTGAAAAAGTACTCAAGAAAGATGAAATCTTAGAAGCTTACTTAAACATCGTACCTTATGGAAGAAACTCGTCAGGTAGAAACGTTGCTGGTATACAGGCTGCTGCAGAAGGTGTTTTTGGAGTACCTGCATCCAAGCTGAATTTAGCTCAATCCGCATACCTATCTGGACTACCAAAGAACCCTTTCGTTTATACCCCTTTTAATAAAGGTGGGGAGCAAAAGAAAGACATGTCTGCCGGCATAAAACGTATGCAAACTGTTCTAAGCCGCATGTTATCTGCCGGGTCTATTACACAAGCAGAATATGATGAAGCAATGAAATATGATATAAAAAAGAATCTAACAACTAAAAAGCAATCTTCATATGAGAGATATCCATACTTGACTGTTGAAATCCAAAGACGAACAGTGGATTTACTGACAAAGTTGAACGCTGAAAAAGATGGAAAAAAACTCAGCGATTTAAATGCTGAGGAATTAAAAGAGTATGAGGATAATGCCCGAACTCAAGTTAGGCAAAAGGGAATTAAAATTTTCACAACCATCGATCAAAAAATATACGATGATATGCAGCAAGTAGTGAAAAATGATAATTTATTCGGTCCTGCTAATCAATACGTGTATAACAGCAAAGGCCAAAGAATTAAACTTGATAAGCCCGAACCTGAAGAAGTCGGTGCAACTTTGATAGAAAATAAGACAGGAAAGATCATCAGTTTTGTCGGAGGACGTGATTTTAACCGCGAACAAACAAACCATGCGATGAGAGCTCCTCGTCAAAACGGATCAACGATGAAACCATTGCTTGCTTATTCTTACGCATTGGAAACAGGTAAAGTTCAACCAGGTTCAATCGTTCCTGATACACCAATTGCATTAGGAACATGGAAGCCAAATAACTATGATATGGATTTCGATGGTCTTGTATCAGTTCGACATTCTTTAAAAAAATCAAGAAACATACCAGCTATTAAATCTTATCAACGTGTAGATCATATGAAAGCTACTGAGAAACTAATGCAGATGGGTGTAACGAGCCTTACGAAAGGCGATCGTACACAAAATGCAATGGCTCTGGGTGCCTTGGATGTAGGTATTACAGTTGAAGAAAACGTTAACGCTTTCTCTACCTTCGCAAACGGAGGAAATTTTGTTGATGCATATATGATTGAACGCATTGAATCTAATGATGGTGAAGTCATCTACCAACATAAGAGTGAAGCGAAACCAGTATATAGTCCACAAACATCCTATCTATTAATTGACATGATGAGAGATGTTCTGTCTTCTGGAACGGCATCAGGTGTTCCTCGCAAACTAGCTTTCCAATCTGATTGGGCTGGTAAAACAGGAACAACAAATGCGGATAAAGACTCATGGTTTGTTGCATCAAATCCTAACGTAACGTTCGGTGTTTGGATTGGTTATGATACTCCAGCTGACCTAGCGGGTAACACCGGGCAAAGAAACCAAACAATATGGGCACAACTTATAAATGCTGCTTATAAACATTCACCACAGCTCGTAGACGCTGACAAGCAATTCGCAATGCCTTCAGGAATCGTACGTCGAGAGATCTGTGGGATATCGGGTAAACTGCCTTCTGATCTTTGTCGAAGTGCTGGACTCGTAACGACTGATCTGTTTAATGCGAAGTTTACACCTAATGAAGTGGACGACACACTCACAAAAGGTCGTTATGTGCTTGTAGGCGATGCGAAATATAAAGCACTTCCTTCAACACCACAAGAGTTCACAAAAGATGGTGTTTTGATTAAGGAAGAGTTCCTACGCGAACTTGGATTAGAAGCGCTAAACAAATTAACGAATACAACGAATCTATTGAACAACATTGTTCCTGAAAAAGAGTTAAAAGAGAACGGTAAAGTTCCTTCCGCTGTTGCGGGGGCAAAAATGTCGGATGGCGTGCTTTCTTGGGCGTCACATGGAGAGAATGATGTAATTGGTTACCGCATCTATCACTCTTCAGATGGTACATCATTTAAGAAGATCGGTTCTGTGACCGCTGATAAAACTTCTGCAAAAGTACCTGCCGGAGTCGTTTATGTTACAGCAGTAGATATTGCTGGCAAAGAATCTCCCGCACAAACAAAAGTTCAGGTCGGTGAAAAGAAGCCACCAGCTGAGCCACCAACACCTCCAACAGAAGGAGATGGAGATAAGCCTGATGAGCCACAAGATCCACCGCCGCCACCAACTGAACCTACAGATCCTGGCACTGGTGATCCGCCACCAGCCACAACACAAAATAATAATAAGAAAAAACCCTCGAATTGATTCGAGGGTTTTTCATTGTTATTAATCTTCCATCGTAGAAAGATCACCTGTCGGTAGATCAAGCTCCCACGCTTTAAGAACACGACGCATAATCTTACCGCTTCTTGTCTTCGGAAGCTTATCGCGGAATTCTATTTCACGTGGTGCCGCATGTGCAGCAAGTCCTGCTTTTACAAAACTACGGATTTCCTCAATCAGCTCATCACTTGCTTCATAGCCAGAACGAAGGGCGATGAACGCCTTAATGATCTCGCCTCGAACAGGATCGGGTTTTCCGATAACACCGGCTTCCGCCACAGCAGGGTGTTCTACGAGTTTACTTTCCACTTCAAACGGCCCGACTCGTTCTCCAGAAGTCATGATAACATCATCAATTCTACCTTGGAACCAGAAGTAGCCATCTTCATCCATATAAGCAGAATCTCCGGAAACATACCAACCACCTGGCGTGAAATATGAATCATATTTTTCAGGATTGTTCCAGATTGCTCGCATCATGGACGGCCATCCTTTTTTGATAGCAAGATTGCCCATACGATATGGTGGTAAGATGTTATCTTGGTCGTCAATGATCGCTGCTTCTATCCCTGGGAACGGTTTACCCATCGAACCAGGTTTAATTTCCATCGCTGGGTAGTTGCTGATTAACTGACCACCTGTTTCCGTCATCCACCAGTTATCATGTATCCGTAAGTTAAACACCTTCATTCCCCATCTAACGACCTCAGGGTTAAGAGGTTCACCTACACTTAAAATATGTCGAAGTGAAGACATATCAAATTTCTTTACCACTTCGTCTCCAGCACCCATCAACATACGAAAAGCAGTTGGAGCACTGTACCAGATCGTTACACCATAATTTTCAATCGTTCCATACCAATCTTCAGGTGAAAAACGCCCCCCGCGAATGACACTTGATGTACCGTTCAACCATGGCCCGAATATACCATAAGAAGTTCCTGTCACCCAGCCCGGATCTGCCGTACACCAGTAAACATCATCTTCTTTTAGATCAAGTACCCATTTTGAAGTTTGGAAATGCTGAAGCATCGCATTATGAACATGTAGCACACCTTTTGGTTTCCCCGTCGATCCAGACGTATAGTGAAGGATTAATCCATCTTCACGATCCACCCATTCAATATCTAGATCCTTCGATGCTTTTTCCATACGATTAAAATAATTTACATATGGTCCCTCTTCTTTAATATCTTCTCCTACCAAAATAACATTTTTCAATTTTGGCAGCTGATCAACCGGGACACGCTCTAAAAGCGCTGGCGTGGTAACAAGCACTTTTGCCTCACTATCTTCAAGTCTATCTCTTACTGCCCCCTCCATGAATGCTTCAAACAATGGGCCAACGATTGCTCCGAGCTTGATTGCTCCAAGGAACGTAAAGTAAAGTTCAGGTGAACGCGGCATGAAGATGAAGACGCGATCTCCTTTTTCAACACCTATTTGGCGTAACATATTACCTGCTTTGTTAGACATCTCTTTCATGTCTTTAAACGTATACTTCTCATCTCTTTTTTGATCTGAAAAGTAGAGTGCTACTTTGTTTTTACGATGGGATGCTGCATGACGGTCTATAGCTTCATATGCCATATTAACTCGTCCTGTCTTGTGCCAGGAGAATTCTTTTTCAATGTCTTTCCAATCAAATGCTCCGTATGTAGCCTCATAATCTTGTAGATTAAAATCACCTTTTATAATCGGAAGCGCTTCCAGTTTCATTGCCAAATCTCCCTTCCCTTTTGGATATCCCTTTAATTATATCATATTATCTAAATTTTTTAACTTATTAGAACTATCTATAAAAACCGTTATGTAAACCCTTACAACATGGTTTTATGATGTATAATAGAAGTTGGAAACCAACCTAGGTGGTGTAAAAATGAAACATACGAAAACATACAACTGTGTAGCACTAAAAACGAGTCATGGAACCATTACGGTCGAAGGACCTGTATCAGCAGATACGTTAGAAGGTCTTTCTTTCCATGAAGATCTAAAAGCATTTCGGCCAGCTCAAGAGCAAAAAAAAGCAGTTACCGAAATCGCGAGGCTAGCCGAAGGAAGAATCATTATCGCAAGAAATAAAGATACCATAGTCGGTTATGTTACATATGTCTATCCTGATCCATTAGAACGCTGGTCAGAAGGAAACATGGAAAATCTATTAGAACTAGGTGCGATAGAAGTCATTCCTGATTATCGAAACTTTAAAGTTGGAAAAACACTATTAAAAGTTTCCATGATGGATGATGCCATGGAAGACTATATTATTATCACAACAGAATACTATTGGCACTGGGACTTAAAAGGAACGAAACTATCCGTTTGGGATTACCGAAAAGTCATGGAAAAGATGATGAATGCAGGTGACCTTGAGTATATGGCAACAGATGATCCTGAAATTAGTTCGCACCCAGCCAATTGTTTGATGGTCCGTATCGGAAAAAGAATAGACTTAGACACGATTCAACAGTTTGACCGGCTGCGTTTTAAGAATCGTTTTATGTACTAATAAACTTTTAGGATGTTTTTCTTTTACTTCATATGCCAGTTGATTGAAGCGCAAGGTTGCCGACTCCTATGGGACGAGCGGTCAGGTGGAGACTCCTAAAGCGTATAACGGCAGGAGGCTCACCGCACGCCCCATGGAAAGCGAGTAACCTGGAGCGGAAATCAACTACTTTCATGAGCAACAGTGTATACGAAAACAGCATAATAAAAATATCACTTTATAGAGAGAAATCAAATGGGAGTGTTACATATGATCGTTCAAAATATGATGCAAAAGAATGTTGTAACGATTCATGAAAGCGAGACGATCGGTACAGCCATTCAACTAATGCTAGAAAAAGATGTTCGAAACTTGCCTGTCATTGATAACAACGGAGATCTACTAGGACTTGTTACAGATCGTGAAGTGAAGGATGCCAGTCCATCTATTTTTCACCAGAACGAACATCCAGAAGATTTTGAGAAGCCTGTTTCAAGCATTATGAAACAAGCTACCTTTTCAGCTCATCCTTTCGATATCGCAGAAGAACTTTCCACGATTTTTTATGAACATAATGTAAGCTGTATTCCTGTACTTGAAGAGACGAAGTTAGTTGGTCTAGTAACTGAACGAGAGATGCTTCATGCTTTTATCTTATTAACAGGTACTCATCAACCGGGGTCTCATCTAGAGGTAGCCGTCCCGAACGAGTCTGGTGAACTGGCTAAGGTTGCGAGTGTGTTGAAAGATTTTCACTTGAACATCAGCTCTGTCCTTGTCTATCCGTCTCATAATGAGCGAGAAAAGATTATCGTATTTCGCGTTGGTACGATGAACCCGCTTCCGGTCATCGAACACTTGATTGAAAACGGCTATGAAGTGAAGTGGCCACCTGTTCCGGGTGAACGCGATGAAAAATGATTCCGTTTTTGTTTATTCACCAGATCTTTTAGGATATAAGTTCAGTGACACCCACCCTTTCAATCAGCTTAGAGTACAACTTGCTTATGAGTTGTTAAGAGATTCAGGGTGTTTGGATGACGATCAGATTGTCTTACCTAGACAAGCGACAGATGAAGAGATCATGATGATTCATGATTCAGGGTATGTGGAAGCCGTAAAGCAGGCTGGAAAAGGACTGCTTAACCGTGAAATCGCTCTAAACTATGGACTTGGTACAGAAGATACTCCCATTTTTCCAAATATGCATGAAGCCAGCAGCTGGATCGTCGGTGCTACTCTTACAGCTGTAGATCATGTCATGGAGGGAAAGTCCAAGCATGCTCTTAGCCTAAGTGGAGGGCTGCATCACGGTTTTAGAGGCAAAGCTTCTGGATTCTGTATCTATAATGACAGTTCAATCGCTATCGAATATATGAAACGAAAATATAATGCACGTGTTTTATATGTCGATACGGATGCCCATCATGGTGATGGTGTGCAGTGGGCTTTTTATGATGATCCAGATGTTTGCACACTTTCCATACACGAAACAGGACGCTACTTATTTCCTGGAACAGGATCAATCCATGAAAAAGGAGCTGGCAAAGGGTATGGTTTCTCCTTTAATGTTCCTGTTGATGCCTTTACAGAAGATGAATCCTTCTTAGAGTGCTATGAAAGAAGTTTGTGGGAAGTTGCAGATTTTTTTAAACCGGACGTCATCATTACCCAAAATGGTGTTGATGCTCATTATTATGATCCTTTGACTCATTTGTCCGTAACGATGAAAACGTATACTGAAATTCCAAGGATTGCAAAGAAAGTCGCCGAAAAATATTGCGGCGGCCGCTGGATTGCAACAGGCGGTGGCGGTTATGATATTTGGCGTGTCGTTCCGAGGGCTTGGTCTTACCTTTGGTGTGTCATGAACGATCAAGCACCTTCCGGACAGATAGCAGAGAACTGGCTAAAGCGTTGGACGAGCGAGGCGAAGTATCCGCTTCCTCCTACATGGGAAGATGAATCCGGAATCTATAAACCAATTCCAAGGAAAGAAGAGATCACATCAAAAAACAGAGCAACATTGGAAAAAAGCTTATATTCCATTAAAAAGAGTTCATAAAAAAAGAGGACTATACCGTTTAGTCCTCTTTTTTTATACTTTTTGAGCCGGAAAACAGCTGTTCAAGCCATATTTTCTAATGAACACATTCATAATTTCACGGTAATCGAAAATATATCCACGGTAAATAGGATTAATTTCACGGTAATGTAAATTAATTTCACGGATAAAAATTTTTAACCACTTTTCGACAAATCCATAAGACCTCATGACCCTCAACCAAAAAAACTGACCCGTCCATTGACGGGTCAGTTCTCCAAAGTCACATTCTATAATGATTCTATAATGCTTTCGACCATGTCTGACGAACGACGTGCAGCTAATGCGGTGAATTCAGCAAAGCTAGCTGGCGCTTCACCGTTTGCTTTATCAGAGATCGAACGGATGATCACGAACGGTACTTCATTTAAGAATGAAGCCTGAGCCACTGCTGACCCTTCCATTTCAATGCAAGTTCCATTGAAAAGAGCAGAATATACTTCAACCAGTTCCCGATCAGCGATAAACTGATCACCGCTCAGTACTTTTCCGATCTTCACTTTCGGTCCTTGTAATCTTTCTGCTGCTGTTTCTGCAAGTTTTACTAACTGAGCATCTGCTTTAAACTCAGAATCAAACGCGAACATCGGAATCGTTCCTTTTGGAAAGTCAGGGCTCAATGCAGATGCATCCATATCGTGCTGCATCGCACTTGATGAGATTACAATGTCTCCTACTTCCAGTTCAGGATCAAGTGCACCTGCTACTCCTGTAAAAAGAACATGAGTAACTTGAAAGCGATCGATAAGAATCTGTGTGGTAATCGCTGCGTTAACTTTCCCTACGCCAGACTTACATAAAACGATCTCTTTGTTATGATGTGTACCTTCATAAAATTTATTTTGAGCAAAAACGCTCTCCCCATAGATATCCAGTGCTTCTTTCATATAAACGATTTCCTCGTCCATCGCACCGATGATGCCAATCCTCACTTCGCCCACCTCAACACTTCGTTATTGTTTTGTAGAATCTCTGAATTGAATACGATGAGGCAATACTACCGTATGTTCTTCAACTGTTTCTTTGTTCATAAGTTTTGTTAACAAGCGCATCGCTACAGCTCCGATATCATACATTGGCTGAACGACCGTTGATAATGTCGGACGCACCATCGTAGCAAGTCTTGTGTTGTCAAACCCAATCACTTCAATATCTTCTGGCACGCTCAAACCTCGGTCTTGTGCACCATGGATCACACCTAGTGCCATTTCATCCGTACCTACAAAGACAGCTGAAGGTTTGTTTCCACTGTCTAAGAAGCTTTCAATCGCTTCAATTCCAGAATCATATGTGTATTCACCAACGAATACTTGACTTTCATCAACCTTCTTACCGTGCTCTTCTAATGCTTTACGGTAACCGTTAAATTTGTAATAACCGTTGATTGGATCTTCTAATGGGCCAGTTACCATCGCAACAGAAGAATGACCTTTTTCAAGCAAGTGAGAAACTGCTTCATAAACAGCATTTTGATAATCGATGTTCACAGATGGAACTTCTTCGTTCATATCAACAGTAGCAGCCATTACGATTGGAACTGCCGCACGCTTGAATTCCTCTACATGCTCTTCTGTGATCTTCCCGCCCATAAATACAATTCCGTCCACTTGCTTACCTAGTAAAGTGTTTAACAGATGGATCTCTTTGTCCTTGTTCTGATCAGAGTTACAAAGGATAATGTTGTATTTATACATGGTGGCAATATCTTCAATCCCACGAGCTAATTCCGCAAAAAAGATGCTAGAGATATCCGGAATGATAACGCCGACCGTTGTTGTTTTCTTGCTTGCTAATCCCCTTGCTACTGCATTCGGGCGATAACCTAATCTTTCAATCGCTTCAAGTACTTTCTTTCTAGTAGATGGCTTGACGTTTGGGTTTCCGTTAACAACACGAGAAACCGTTGCCATTGAGACACCTGCCTCACGAGCTACATCATAAATTGTTGTATTCAAAAAAAATCCTCCTTATATACTGCATATCCGACAGCTATGTAATGCTATTATCATACGATAAAGTAGTAAAGTAGGCAATGAATAGAGACATGTTTCACCATTTATTCATACATTAAAAAAAGAATAAAATAAAATGAACCTATTTTACTTATTTTTGGCGAAAAAAGGCAGAATCATACGCTTTTTCAGAGTAGTTATTCCTATACAAAAAAACCGGCAGCTAAATCCTTAAGCTCACCGGTCCTATGTTGATCACTTATTAAACCATTTGATTGATTTTAAGAAAACGTGAGGAAACAAGTTCTTCAACAAACACTTGAAATTCTTCGATGTTCATCTGCTGTGCAGCATCTGATAAAGCCACTGCTGGATCAGGATGTACTTCTGCCATCACGCCATCCGCTCCGATCGCAAAAGCTGCCTTCGCTGCTGGAAGGAGCAAATCTTTTCTTCCTGTTGAATGGGTGACATCTACAAACACAGGCAGATGGGTTTCTTGTTTTAAGATCGGTACGGCTGTAATATCTAATGTGTTTCGTGTTGCTCGTTCATACGTACGAATCCCTCTTTCACAAAGGATGATCTGCCCGTTTCCTTGCGACATGATATACTCCGCCGAATTAATGAACTCCTCTAACGTTGCTGCCAGTCCTCTTTTTAATAGAACAGGCTTATTGAGCTTCCCTGCTGCTTTCAACAGCTCATAGTTCTGCATGTTTCGAGCACCAATTTGGATGATATCTAAATACTCACACGCCATATCAAGGTCTTGTGGATGGACGATCTCACTGATCACCGCACAATTGTATTCATCTGCCACTTTTTTTAGAATCTGAAGTCCCTCCACACCTAATCCTTGGAAATCGTAAGGTGACGTTCGTGGTTTGAATGCTCCTCCTCGTAATAGTCTTACCCCATTCTTTGTAACAGCATCTGCTACAGAAGCTGTTTGTTCATAACTCTCTACAGCGCACGGCCCAGCAATTAAAATAGGATTTCCGTTTCCGATCTCCATCCCCTTAACAGAGATAACCGTATCTTCAGGTCTTTGCTTTCTAGAGACAAGAAGTTCCTTTTTATGATCTACTTCCTGTAATTCTAGACCTGCTTTAAATATTTCTTTAAAAAGATGCTGAAGAGTACTCGTTTCAAATGGCCCCTCATTATCTGTTGAAATGAGATTTAACATATGTCTTTCTCTAACAGGATCGTACTTCTTCATACCTTGATCTGATTTGATCTTACCGATCCGCTGAACAAGCTCACCACGTTTATTGATTATCGCTAATAACTCTTTATTCACATCATCAAGTTCTGCTCGTAACGTGTTTAATTCTAGATGATTCATATCTTAGCACCTCAGTATTTATATAATGTAAGAAATATGATACATTTCTAATAATTAGGACGTTTTCTATCACTTATAAGACTACCTATACATCTATCGTAACAAAAAGAGGTGCCTTCGTGGACAAAAATCTTTTATTCGCATTAGATATCGGTACACGCTCCGTGGTCGGTATGATTTTAAAGCAGCATGAAAACGGAAAGTATGAAATTTTACATAAAAAAATGATCGAACATGAAGAGCGCTCTATGCTTGATGGCCAGATCCACCATATCCCTGCTGTTGCTAAAGTGATCAGGACTATAAAAAATCAGCTCGAACATGAAGTAGGTTCGCTTTCTAAAGTTTGTGTTGCTGCAGCAGGAAGAGCTCTTAAGACCGTGAAAGGCCGTTCTGAAAAAGATCTCTCACTAGGTGACATCACTTCAAATGAAGAAGTGATCCATATGGAACTTGCAGCGGTTCAGCAAGCTCAATATCAATTAGCGAGCTTATTAGATGAAAACTCCAATTTACTCTACGATTGCGTTGGATATTCTGTCCTTCATTATTATCTCGACGAGCAGGAGATCGGGAGCTTTATCGGTCAGCAAGGAAACAGAGCTAGTGTAGAAGTTATCGCTACATTTTTACCGAGAGTAGTTGTAGATTCCTTAATGAAAGCTCTAGAAGAAGCTGGCCTTGAAATGGAAGCTCTAACGTTAGAACCGATCGCAGCCATCAATGTGCTGATTCCGCCTTCTATGCGTAAGTTAAATGTAGCTCTTGTTGACATTGGAGCAGGTACTTCAGATATCGCGATAACTGCTCAAGGAACAGTTATTGCATATGGTATGGTACCGGTCGCAGGGGATGAAATTACGGAAGCAGTCAGTTCTGAGTTTTTGTTGGATTTTCCTGTAGCTGAGCAGATTAAACGTTCGTTAACGCAAGAATCTGAAATAATATACACAGATATCTTAGGATTTCCATCCAAGAAAGTCACATCTGAAGTGATTTCAACGATAGCCTATTCGATCGACAATTTGGCAGTAGGAATTACAAATGAAGTCCTTCGCTTGAACGGCAAAGCACCACAGGCGATCATGCTTGTGGGAGGAGGCAGTTTAACACCTCTATTACGCGAGAAAGTCGCTGAAAAGCTTACCCTGCCAATCGAGCGAGTTGCGATTCGTGGTCTTACCGCCATCCAATCATTGATCCCAACACTAAAAGAAGATGGCCCTGAACTCGTAACACCTGTAGGTATCGGTATTGCGGCTAAAGAAAATCCGGTTAAATATGTAACCGTCTCTGTGAATGGAAAGACAATACGTTTATTTCAAGTAAAAAAACTTACGATCGGTGATGCCTTGATCGCTGGAGGAGCTGATCTTTCGAAACTTTACGGTAAACCTGGAATGGGATTGATGGTTTCTGTGAATGGGAAGGTGAAGATGTTTAAAGGAAAGATCGGTTCAGCTCCTACCATTGAGATGAATGGTGTTCCTTGCACGCTATCAAATGAAATCTTAGAGGGTGCAACCATCCATTATGAACCTGGAAATAACGGCAAGGATGCAGAAATCTCGATAAAAGACGCAATTGATGATCACTCTGTCAAAACGTTATGGGTGAACGGGGAAGCTGAGACATTTGAAACGCATTATTATATAAATGAACAACGTGTATGCGCCAATACTTTATTATCTGATAGAGATGATTGTTATTATCGCTTCCCTTCAACCCTTTCAGATATTTTTGATCTGAAAAAGTGGAGTAGCGAAACAAAGAATTTGGATTTTACTCTTTTTGTAGATGGTAAACCGCTCTCTCTTCCTACTACAATCACGAGTACGGTGCATCTAAACGATCTAAGTGTTACCCTTCATACAGAATGGAACGACGGAGATCGTTTAGATTATCAACGTTCTGAAGAAGAGCAAGTAACTTTGAAACATGTAACGAACGCACTAGATCTAAACCTTCATCAGTCATGTACGATTATTTTTAATGAAGAAGAACTGACTCTTGTAAGACCACTTTATACATTCTACCGTGAAGAGGAAAAACTGTGTAGCGATTCAGTTCTTCATAGTCAGGAAAGACTTTTGATGAAAAAGACCAATCAACAACCGTTTATTTTTCAAGACGTTTTTACAGAAGTTGAACTTACACTTCAACCAAAACCAGGTGAAAGCCTGATTTTGTTAAAGAACGGAGAAAAAGCCGGCTTTCAAACCGAAATCCAAACAGGTGATCAATTACTATTAAAATTTGAAGTACTTGTTTAAAAAGAAAAAAGCGTAGCAATTTCTGCTACGCTTTTGTTTTTTCGTTCGCTTGTGCAAGCTTCTTATTCGTAATATTCCAGTGTGAATCATGCCAAACCACGTTATTTCCATCGAAAATTAAAACTTGAGGAGATTCGTGCTTCACTCCTGTTTGCTCAGCAATCGCATTACTTAGTGGTCTTGAATCTTGCACGTTCAGATAATACAACGTTTCATTCTCGTTATCAGCTGCAAACTTTTGGAATTCTTTAAAAGCTTCATGACTTACGGGACATGTTGTACTGTTTTTCATCAAGATAATGCGGTTTCTTTGTTCTTTTACTAAATTCCAATCTTGTTCGTTTTGTAATTGAATGAGTGACATATCGATTTCTACCTCCATAATAAAAAGAAAAGAAAAAGAAACAAGTTCTTTTTCTTATCTTTTCATATTCACACCATACTTATCAATATTTTTGCTCTACTAATTCTTGCTCATTAGCAGGATCATAATCCAGCTTACCTTCATCTTGGATATCATCTGTAATCTCACCATACAGTTCAGACGCGTTTTCTTCTTCTTTCGCACGCCACTTATCAATATCTTTGCGAAGATTTGAAGTTAGATCTTTAACCTTTGTTGCGACTTGGTTCGATTGTTCAGATACGGTCTTAACAATGTTTGAGGATTTTTCACGAGCCAAATGAGAGATCTCATTACTTTTATCCTTTAAATAGACAGCTTGTTCATTCAGATCGCTTCGCAATTCCTTCCCTGCTTTAGGCGCTAATAATAGCGCTGCTGCAGCCCCTAACATGCCACCAACAAGAGCACCGATAATAAAATCTTTGCTATCAATGTTTTGATTGTTGTTGTTGCTCATTTATACTCCTCCTCTGGAATATTGATTTGTCGCTGTGTCAACATTGGATTTTTTGAGTTTGTATTTTTCCCATAAATTCAATGCTGCATTTCCCCATTGAACCGCTTGCGATATTTGTTTAGACTGTCGCTCTGTTTCAACCGTAATCTGGTCTGTTACTTTGCGGACAGATTGGTTCACCTTTTGAACGGATTGACCGAAATCCTGAACTGCAGAAAACACGTTGTTAAGAGAATCTGATTTCTTTTGAACATCCTCGGCTAACTGGTTTGTTTTATGTAACAAATCGGTTGTCTCGCGCGTTACGCCATCTAATTGCTTCTCTAGACTTTCTAGCGTTACCGCGACATGATTGAGGGTAATTTGTAATGATTTCAAAGCCCCTGATAAAAAATAAACGAGTACGACAAATGCAACTGCGACTAATGCTACACTGATTGAGATAATGATATCCATTATTCGAGACACCTCCTGAAAGTATATTATTGCTTTTTCCCGAGTTTTTATCAAAGGAAACGTGTTTTTTTATAGTATTCTTTACCACTTCATTAAAATCCTTTTCTAGAACATTACAAATTGTTTAAATTAAGTTAAAATAAAGAAGATATCAAATATATAGGGGGCTTCTTCAACATGAGAGATCCAAGAATTCAACAACTAGCAAAAAACTTGATTACATATTCAGTAAACCTGCAAAAAGGTGAAAAAGTATTGATTGAAAACTTCGGCCTGCAAAAAGAACTCGTGAACGCACTTGTTCAAGAAGCATATGCTGCTGGCGGTTTTCCATTCGTTCTGTTAAAAGACCATTCTGTAATGCGCGCTCAATACACACAAGCAACTGAAGAACAAATGGAGATGATCGCTAAACACGAAGGTGATCTTATGAACCAGATGGATGCTTATATTGGTCTACGTTCAGGTGACAACATCAACGAAATGTCTGATGTACCTTCCGAAAAAATGGCGCTTTACGAAAAAACAATCTTTGCAATGCACCGTAAGATTCGTATCAAAAAGACGAAATGGTGTGTGCTTCGTTACCCGAACGCATCTATGGCACAATCTGCAAGCATGAGCACAGAAGCTTTCGAAGATTTCTATTTTGAAGTATGTAACCTTGATTATGGAAAAATGGATGACGCCATGACTGCACTAAAAGACCTCATGGATAAGACAGATAAAGTTCGCATCACAGGACCTGGAACAGATCTATCGTTCTCGATCAAAGATATTCCTTCCATTAAATGTTCTGGACAAAACAACATTCCAGATGGTGAAGTGTTTACAGCTCCAGTTAAAGATTCTGTTAGCGGAACGATTTCTTATAACACGCCTTCACCATATAACGGTTTTACATTCGAAAATGTACAGCTAACGTTTGAGAACGGGAAGATTGTAAAAGCAACAGCTAACGATTCTGAGCGTATTAACAAGATCTTCGATACAGATGAAGGTTCTCGTTATGTAGGTGAATTTGCGATCGGTGTAAATCCGTTCATCAAGCATCCGATGAAAGATATACTTTTCGATGAGAAGATTGATGGCAGTTTCCACTTTACGCCTGGACAAGCATATGAAGAAGCGTATAACGGTAATGAATCAAACATCCATTGGGATATGGTCATGATTCAACGTCCAGATTACGGTGGCGGAGAGATTTTCTTTGACGATGTGTTGATCCGTAAAGATGGTGTTTTCGTTCTACCTGAATTAGAGCAATTAAATCCTGAGAATATAAAGTAATACTAGTAGAAAAGCTCATGTAAGTAGTTGATTTTCGTTCCAAGATGCTCGCTTTCCGGGGGGGGCGTGCGGTGAACCTCCTAGCGCTCTGCGCTGTTAGGCACTACAATCAACTTATCAATGAAGCACTAGCCTTCACAGGTATAAACTTTCACGAATTAATCAAAAGTAAATACAAAAAAAAGACTTGCCGTCAGGCAAGTCTTTTTTTCTTAAGGTTTTGCAGTCAGTGTTTCCTCGTATGCTCTTTGGAATTTTTGAATATCTCCAGCACCCATGAACAATAAAACACCGTCATTGTATTTTTTTAGGACATCCACTTTATCTTCTGTAATGAATTGTGCGTTAGGGATTTTTTCTATCAAATTCTCGATCGAAAGATTCCCCGCATTCTCTCTTGCAGAACCAAAAATATCACATAGATAAACGTGATCTGCTTCACTTAAGGCTGCTGCAAATTCATCTAGAAACGTCTTTGTTCGTGTAAATGTATGTGGTTGGAAGATCGCTACCACTTCACGATTTTTATACTTATACTTTGTTGCTTCAATCGTTACTTTAATCTCAGTCGGATGATGAGCGTAGTCATCGATCAGAATCTGGTCACCTACTGATTTTTCAGAGAAACGTCTTTTAACCCCTGTGAAGCTCTTTAATTGCTCTTTAATGATATCCATGGGTAATGTTTCATAATGACAGATCGCAATGACTGCAAGGGCGTTCAAAACGTTATGTGTGCCGTATCCTGGAATCTGGAACGTCCCATAAAACGTGTTGCGAACAAATACATCAAATGTTGTTCCTTCATCACCACGATTAACATTCTTTGCTTGGAAATCATTATGATCACCAAAACCATAGAACACAACAGGTACTTGTGCATGAATCTCTTGAAGATTTGCATCATCACCACATGCGATGATCGCCTTTTTAACCTGCATCGCCATAGCCTGGAATGCACTGATCACATCTTTTAAATCAGAAAAATAATCAGGATGATCAAAATCAATGTTTGTGATTATCGCATAATCAGGATTATAAGATAAGAAATGTCTGCGATATTCACATGCTTCAAACACAAAGTATTCGCTGCCTTTGCTGCCTTTACCTGTTCCATCACCGATCAAATAGGAAGTAGGTTTTGCTGCACCTACAACATGTGCTAGTAATCCTGTAGTTGACGTTTTTCCGTGCGATCCCGTAACGGCGATCGATGTAAAGTTAGATAGATACTCTCCAAGAAAATGGTGATATCTATGAATAGGTATATTTTTTTCATTTGCAGCTTGAATCTCTTCATGCTGTTCGCCAAAAGCATTACCCGCGATAATCGTTTGTCCTTCTTCAACGTTGTTCTTGTCAAACGGTAACACCGGTATGTTTTTCTCTTCAAGTGCTGTTTGAGTAAAGATATATTGCTCAATATCAGATCCTTGAACATCATGACCAGTGTCATGAAGGATTTGTGCCAACGGGCTCATTCCTGTCCCTTTAATTCCAATAAAATGGTATTTTGTCATGTATAGCCCTCCACAAAAAGAACACCTTCTAAAAGGCCTATTTGTATTATTATATGCCTGCTGTTTGAATCGGTTATTTATGCACAGTCAGGCTTGATTCGGAATACTTGAACCATTATATCAAAGTTGTTGTCCTATCACCATGATAGACAAATGATAAAAGTCTAATAGACCTTTTTATCTATTTTTACCCAACTTCTCCAAAATAATGATACTTGTTATTCCACTAACTCTAGTCTTGGATTATGGCGATAGATTCTTCCAGCTTTTGCTTGATGCTGTTCGTTCATCATAACGTTATCACCGGTAAATCCAATATTAATCTTTAATAGATTGCTGCCTACCCCGTAAATATCTACAGGTACTTTTTGTTCTTCAAACTGCTCGATTCTTTCTTTCTTGAACCCACCGCTAACAACGATTTTGACATGTTGGTAGCCTTCTTCATCCAGCGCTTTTCGGAGTGCAAAGATCAATTCTGGATTGACGCCTCTAGGGTCAAACGAACCTAACACATCAGGGTTTCTAAAGAAATATTGATCGACCATCGTTCGCGAAGTATCAACCCTTACCCCTTTTAAAGTCTCTCCAAACACTCTTGCTACTTTTAAGGCATCTGTTATCACATCATTGTTATAATCAACGAGTGAGATAAGGTCGTCTTCAGGGTATTTTGCATGATAAGCTTTCGTAGCTTCCACTATGTCACCGTTGAAAATTTGAATGAGGGCATGTGGCATCGTGCCCATTCCTTTTTTGCCCCACCATTCATTCATCGCATGTGTAGCCTGTGCAGTTGAGCCGCCAATATAAGATGCATAACCATCTCCTGCTTGCTGTGCAAAATGATCATCTCGGTCTCCCATAAAGATGACCGGTTTCTGTACGCCCGATTTGCTAGCAGCTTTTACAACATTATAAACATTCGTTGCAACCGACGTTCTTCTGGCTAGTATGCCATCTATCATACCTTCTAAGAACCCAAAGTTTTGGTAAGGTCCCTTAATCGTTAACACCGTTTCAAACGGAGAAATCTTGTCTCCATCTTTTAGAGAATGGATCTCTAGAGAATCAACATCTTTAGCAAACGTTTTAATAAGAGCGATCGCTTCATCCGAACCGCACAGAACAGCATCACTCTTTTGAAAGAACTGCATGGTTACGATATTATCTGGTTTAAATGATTCTACAATCTCACACGTTTTTAGAAAATAAACAGCAGAGAACCAGCCTTCTCTGATCCGTTCATCAAATTTAAATGTTTTATTTGTTAGCCGCTTGATCTTACCTTGCAGCTTTAATTCTATCTCTTTCATTAGATTACTCCTCATGACTTATTCCAAGGTATAAAAGAAAGGGAACTATTCCCCACACTATAATAGCGAACAAGGCACAATAACTCAAGAAAATCATTTAATAGAGACTTTTAGAGAGCAACCAGAAACTGAAATAAATGAATAATCGGTCAAATTTGTCGATATAAATGAAATTTTGCTGATAAAAGATATTTCCCGCCGATATAATCGGTTTCTTGCCGATATACCTTTATTCTTGCCGATATTCTTACTTTCTACCGAAGTGTGAACTTCACCACTCTGCTTACAAAAGAAGAGCTGATGTAAGGCGTCCCTTACAATCAGCTCTTTCTGATTACTTCATTACTCTACACCACTATATAGACGATTCTCTAGTTCTTCTTGTGTAAGAAGAACATGTCTTGGTTTACTTCCCATCGTTTCAGAGACGAGGCCGAAGCTTTCCATCATGTCTACTAATCTTGCTGCACGGTTGTAACCAATTCTAAATCTACGCTGCAAGCTAGAAGAGGATGCTGCACCTACTTCGATTACATAGTAACATGCTTCTTCAAAAAGCTCGTCTTCTACTTCTGTAGTTTGCTGATGCTGAATCAGTTCTTCACGTGTAAAAAGATATTCGGTTTGATATTCTTCTTTTACGTAACGCGCTACTTCTTCAATTTCTTCATCAGAAACGAACGTACCTTGAATACGGACCGCTTTGTTCGAGCCATTTTCCATAAAGAGCATGTCGCCTCGCCCTAATAATCGTTCCGCACCACTCATATCTAGAATGGTTCGCGAATCAATCGCAGACGAAACGGCAAATGCTGTACGAGTTGGTACATTGGCTTTGATCAGCCCAGTGATAACATCTACGGATGGACGCTGTGTTGCGAGTAGAAGATGAATTCCACATGCTCTTGCTTTCTGAGCAATTCGGCAGATTGCTTCTTCAACTTCTTGCGGTGATACCATCATAAGATCTGCCAATTCATCAATGACTACAACAATATATGGCATCTTGTTCTTATAATGCTGCTCTTCTTCCATCTTTTGATTGTAACGTTTGATCTCACGTACACCTGTTTTTGCAAACTCTTCATACCGGCGTTCCATTTCTTCAACCGCCCATTTCAAAGCAGCTGTAGCTTCTTTTGCATCTGTGATAACAGGAGTCACTAGATGCGGGATATGATTGTATGGTGCGAGTTCGACCATTTTAGGATCGACAAGTAACAGTCTGACATCTTCCGGCTTTGCTTTATACAGCAAGCTCACAAGTATAGAATTGATACAAACGCTCTTTCCTGAACCTGTAGCACCTGCGATAAGTCCGTGAGGCATCTTTTGGAGATCTGTTACTACAGGTGCTCCTGAAATGTCTAAACCAAGAGCCACTGTTAAGGAAGAAACTGAATCCTTAAACACATCATCTTCAATGATCTCACGTAAATAAACAGCTCTGCTATGCTGGTTGGGAACTTCTATACCGATTGCATTCTTTCCTGGGATCGGCGCTTCAATTCTTATATCACGAGCAGCGAGGCTAAGTTTTATATCATCTGTAAGATTTGTAATCTTGTTTACCTTAACGCCTGGAGCGGGTTGAACTTCGAACCTTGTTACGGCAGGGCCTTTTGTCATATGAACTACTTTTGCGTTCACATTAAAGTTATCCAATGTTGATTGAAGTGTAAGCTTTTGTTCGTTTAACCAAAGATCATCATCTTCAAGTGATATCTTCGCTTTATTCAATAATGACATTGGAACAAACAGCTGATTTTTTACAGATTCAGCACTTTGATGAATGTTTATTTCTTTTCTTGCTGTTTGTCTACTTTCTGACTGACGCATTTTTGGATTTGAAACACTGCTTAGTGACTTTCTGTCTTTTTTTAGCATCAGCACATTGAATGGAACGAATTGACCTCCACTTTTTGGAGCTTCTTTCTTAGGCGGAGTCTGTTCAATGACTACATCTTCTTGTACTTGCTTCTCTGACTTACTTGGGGCTACCTCTTGAACATATTGTGTATCAGGTTTCTCCACACGTTCATCAGCAGGTTCTGATTCATCAACAGGCTCAATCATTTCATCCTGTTTCTCCACATTTAACGTGTCAGGTGCAACCTCGAAGACCTCCTCTGACACATGCTCTTGGTGTTCGATAACTATTTCAAGCGACTCATTTTGTTGTTCTTCTTCAGATGCTACATCCTGACCCAAGATTATTACTTCATCTTCAACCGGTAATTGTTCTGGTTCAACCATACTTTGATTCGAATCTTGAAATTGAGAAATCTCACGCCGAATCTCTTGTGAATCCATCGTGTCTTCTGTTGTTGCAGCTGGAAGAACTTCTTCAACAGTCTTTAAAAGTTCTTCTGTCACAGAATCCTTCTCAGGTATATCTCTACCGATGAACAAGATACCTTCTGGCTTTCTCTTTCCATACCCGTATACAGGAGAAGGTACATCTGTAGGCGTAAACCTTGATTTCACTTCAGGAGTGGTTTCCTTTTGTTCAGGCTTTACCTTTGCATCATTCTTATTTCTTCTCTCATATCCGTAAACAGGCGATGGAACGTTAGATGCTTTGAATGCTTGACGTTTTGGTTCCTGGCTAAAATTAGTTGATTTGGCTTGAATTCTTCTGTTGTCTTTTTGAAGAGATCGTTGCTCACGTACAGGGCGCTCATCTCGGTATGGTTTTTCTTCCCTAACAGGGGCTTTATACTGTTGTGTCTCTTTCTGCTGATATGTATGTCGTTGTACAGGTGGTTTTGCCGTTTTTTCATCCGGGATCACAGGAAAACGAAATGGCGCATTCTCTGGATACTTATGCAGCATTTTCGCAGGATGCTGTATATTTGATTGAGACGGTTTTCTCCCATTGTTTACAAAAGGAACTGACCTCGTCTTTTCTGTACTTTCCTTTTTTTCGGTTGCTTGTTGCTTTTTTACTGGCTCTTGGTTTTGCTTTCTCTCATCCTCATAATAGGAATCATCTTCATTTTCATCGTCAAAAAACGTATTCATTAATTTTTTTATCCAACTCATCTTCTCACCTATTTCTGTTGGTTGTTTCTTTATTGTAGCGAAAATAGAAGAGAAACAATAGTCTAAATATTCATCAATAGCACATGCGTCTAAAAAGATAAGAAATAAAAACCACTAGATGATCTAGCGGCTTTTATTATTAATCAATCTGTTGTTTCTTCTTCTACTGGTCTATTCTTGGCTAAAATAAAGACAGGTTCTAGCTCTTTGTTTTCATACATAAACGGTAAAGCCGTGATTGGTACTCGTCCGTTCATAAAAAATTGCATCGCCATCTGAGCCAAGACATCGTATCCTTGCTTATTTTTGATATCTGCAACGATCAATACATCTTGATGTGGTATGGCAACTGCCATTTCTCCGGTAATGTTTTTCTTCATTTCTTCTAAGAACTGAACATTCAGGATTCTGCTCGCATCGTAACCATCGTTATGGTTTAAAAAGAAGAACGTATTTCCCGCAACTTGGTCTTCTTTATAATCTGTTGATAATCGTTTTACATTGAACTTTGCTGCATCAAGTATTTGAGACTTTTCTACCTCCAACGCCTTCATCTTATTATTCGTTAGAAGTTTGTAGGTTTTGCCTAGGTCTAAAGCATAATAAATCCTCGTCTCTGCTGTATGCTCTTGATAGAACAGTTCTTCTCCTTCTGGTGTTTCTGTAGGAAAGGAAGCAGAACGAATGACTGGGAAGATGCGTGATAGGCTATTCGAACTCTCATCTTCATGGGACGCGGCGTTCAATCCTTCTTCTACGTAGTAAACAAGTTTATCGATAAGCTCATCTTTTTCTTTCGACCAGCGCGCACTGAGACCTCCGAGAGATAAAGATACACCTTTACCCGTTAACTTATTCGTAATTCGCAGTGTTTCATCTTCTCTATCATATGAAAATTCTCTGGTTGGACTCATTAGTCTCTCTTGTAACGTTTTCTTTAGTTTAATGGAACTGCTCATATATGAATCCTCCTTTCCTAAACTACGGTTACTCGTAACGTGAAAAACCTCCTAATGGAGGTTTTTGTTCGTTTACTTGCTGTTCTCTTCTTTATATTCTACTACTACTTCTGTTCCTAGTCCGCCACGTGCGTTCCAGTTTCCTACTACTTTTATATACTTTGGTTTAAGCAGCTTCACTAGATCTTCCAAAATACGATTTGTAGCATGCTCTTGATAGATTCCAACATTACGATATGAAGTTAGATAATACTTCAATGACTTCATTTCTACTAGATCTTCATTTGGAATGTAGCTGATGATGATATCAGCAAAGTCCGGAAGACCTGACCAAGGACATACAGATGTAAATTCAGTCGTAGGAATGGTTACCATTGTATCTTTTCCTACATACTCATATGGAATTGTTTCTAATATATCAACGAGGATTACGTTCTCATCTTGGATGTCAAAACGAATTCCTTCATATTTACTGTGATTTACTTCAACTTTAGCCATTAAAAAAACTTCCCTTCACCTAAAAAAATATCATTTTTCGTTATTATAACATACTCTTTTGACCTATTTTGAAGGAATGTTAAGCTCTTCTAAAAAGGCAACAATCTGCTCTTTTGTTTTTCTCTCTTTATTCACATAACGTCCGATCTCTTCGCCGTCCTTAAATGCTAAAAAGCTCGGTATACCAAAAATATCATGCTCTTGACAAAGTTCGATCAGTTCATCACGATCCACATAGACAAATTGATAGTTTGAATATTCTTCTTCAATTTCTGGTAGGATCGGCTTAATTACCACACAATCCGGACACCAATCAGCAGAAAAGACAGCTATTGTAACGTCCTTTTTGATTGTTTCTTTAAATTGTTCGATCGATTTGATATTTTCCATTTAGATCGTCTCCATATTGATTCAGCTTCATATCGCCAAATTTAATATATCCTTTTTTTCTTAACCATTCTGAAAGTATCAAACTAATGATAATGGGTCCTATAAAATGCAAAATAAATATAGCAAGAAACGTTTCAAAGGTAAAGCCCATCGTCCTGAGCGTCATAATTTGCCCTACGAGGCCACTTGTACCCATCCCTGCTCCGGCTGGAATATTCTCCATTTGAAAATAAAGTGTTCCGATGGGTGCTAATAGGATACCTGCAACTGTTGGCGGAATTAAGATATACGGATTTCTCACCACATTCGGAAACTGTAGTTTTGATGTTCCGATTCCTTGGGTAAGCCAGCCTCCAAATCCATTTTCCCGGTATGAACTTGTGGCAAACCCTATCATTTGAGCTGCACATCCAATTGTTGCTGCACCAGCGGCTAGACCCTCTAGGCCAAGCATCATCGCAATTGCGGCAGAAGAAATCGGACCTGTTAGTGCAAAACCAAGCAATAGAGCTACTAATATCCCCATGATCAACGGTCTCTGTTCGGTTGACCACATAACAAGCTGACCAAATGCCTTCATGAATTGATCAATTCCTGGTCCGATAAATGTTGCAATCGTAAAACCTGTAAAGATCGTAACTGCAGGTGTGATTAAAATATCAAACTTCGTTTCTTCAGACACTAGCTTTCCTGTTTCTACAGCAATCAACGCTGCTACATAACAACCCGCAACACTCCCTAGATCCGCTCCTGCTGCCCCCGCTATACCTGCTGAAAAGATAACGAGTGGAGGTGCTTTTAATCCGTACGCCACTGCCGTACCGATCACTGGACCCATCAAAGTCATCGCTAACTGTCCCATCTCTGTGAAAAATGGAAGCGAGAGTTGCTCACCAATCGTCTTTAGAATCAGTCCTACGATAAGCGATGCCATCAATCCTAGTGCAAAATATTGAAACCCCGTAATAAAATACGTTTTTGGGGATAGAGTTACCCCTTTTTTATTTAAAAAATCCCTCATATGAAATGACTCCTTTTGCTGTTCTGTTAAACATGTCCCCCAAACATTATAACTTGTTTTAAACCCATGTAAAGACAGGTGTAAAGCTAATTAGTTTTATATACAATTCTTTTTACTTTGAAACTTAAAATAATTCAAAAAAGACCGATAAAATGGCAGGGGGGAATTCATATGAACATGTCGATACGAAGAAGAGTGCGACTGATGCTTTTCATCAGTTTAGCCGGAATGGTACTATTACTTGCATTTATTGGATTATTTTTATGGCAGAACACCCAAATGGAAGAGGAAAGAGATCAAGTACAACTAACATTACGTTCTAGTAATGATATTCAAAGTACATTTAATGAAGTGCGTAAACTTGAACAAGAGTATTTAAGAGATCCTAGCACAGAAGCTAAAGAAAAAGTTTTAACTTCATTGAGTGACTTGCAAAAAGCAACAACTAAAATAGCTAAAGAAACGAACAGTTCTTCAATTAAAGGAATAGAAAAAGACCTGTCTGCTTATCAAACATCGTTTAATTCTGCCACAAGCCTTACTACACAACTTAACTCATTAAAGCAGATGATGACAGAAACATCTAACAACTTTTATGAATCAGTAAAAGCCATGAACGACCAAGCTTTATTGATCACACTGCTGCAGATGCAAACGTATGAAAAAGATGTTCATATTAAGTATGACAGCACGACGGTTGAAAGCTTTAAAGAAAGTGCTCAAACGTTTGATCGAATGTTAGATGAGAAAAACCTGCCTGCTGATCAGTTGTCTACTTTTAAATCAAATTTATTAAAATATACAACCTCTGCAGATACGATCCAATCGATCACAAAAAAGATCGGGGATGATATTTCGACTTTTGAAAAGATCGCTAATGTTGTAGATCAATCAACGAAAGATGCAGAAAGTAACTTGCAGAAGGAAAATGTTGAATTAACGAAAAACCAAAAATCAGTTAAGTTTTGGCTGACGATCAGTTTAATTGGTTTGAGTGTCGTAATCTTATCGATATTAAGTGTGATCGGTGTTTGGCTTCTACGGTCGATCCAATCCTCAATTTCGGTACTTAAAGAAGGAGCTGCCATTATTGGTGATGGTGATCTTTCTTACCGTGTAGAGACGAAATCTAAGGATGAAATGGGAGAACTAGCTCAAACCTTTAATCGTATGGCTGAAAAAATGCAAAAATCAATGAACGAAGTAAAAGATGCCGCTGAGAAACTAACGAGTTCATCTCAAAACTTAGCAGCCGTATCAGAAGAAACCACCGCACAAAGTGATGAAGTGACAGAAGCGATCTCTCAAGTAGCTACAGGAGCTCAAAGTCAGGCTGATCATCTGCAAGAATGTACACTTTTGCTTTCTGATGTGACTGGATATATTAAAGAAACGGCTTCGATCAGTGACGAGATTGCTTCTGATGCCATGCAAGCTGAAAACGAAGGAAAAGCAGGATCCAATATCGTCCATCAACTAAATACACATTCTGAGAACTTTTTAGAACTTGCTCAAAGTCTTATTTCAGAAATTCAAGACGCGAGCAAACAATCCAAACAGATTCATTCAATCGTTGAAACGATCCAAGAGATAGCAGGAAGTACTGACCTTCTTGCACTTAATGCAGCCATTGAATCCGCAAGAGCTGGTGAAGCAGGTAGGGGCTTTTCCGTTGTTGCCAGTGAAGTTCGAAAACTTGCTGAGCGTTCTAAGAATGAAGCACTAAGAATTCAGCAGCTAGTAAAATCCATGACATATCAAATGGAATTGTTATCAAAAGAAACAGTGCGCTTTGAGCAATATCGTGTTGATCAAGTTGAATCTGTTCAACAGACAGAAAAAGCGTTTTCAAGCATCATTCAAAATGTTTCTCAAATTAACGGAAGAATCTCTCAAGTAAAAAGTGCGATCGGTCGTGTTGAATCCGCTAATGAAAACTTATCTGAAAAGCTCTTTGAAGTGAGTGCGATATCTGAGGAATCCGTTGCTACAAGTGAACAAGTTAGTGCCTCAAGTATTCACCAAAAAGAAGCCATTCACCAAGTAAACATTGCTGCGACAGAACTGCAAGAAATTGCGCTCACTTTGCAAGAAGAAGTAGACCAATTTTCTTTAGGTGAAAGAGAAAATCTAATCACTGATGAAGAGATAGGTTTTATCGATACTTACCATGAAGCAGCAGCAACAGTTGATGATAGTGATGCAGAAGAGCTTGAAGCTCCAGACGATGAGTACAGAGAAGAAATTGAAGCAGAGACAGAAGTAACACCTGATCACCATGTTGATGTAGAGGAAATAGAGGATGATACGGAGTCTGTTCATTCTTTAGATCGTGAAACTAAAAAAGAAGATTAAGTATAAAAACCCGGTGATCACTCGCCGGGTTTAATAATTTCCACTCAATTGAGTATATTTTCTATGTTCTTTATACGTTTTTGAAAAGTAATGACTCCATGTACCATTCTGTTTTGCAACAAAGTAAAAATAGTTATGCTTTTCGGGATCTGCTGCGGCTTTTAAAGAAGATAGGTCTGGACTAGAAATCGGCCCTGGCGGCAGACCCTTATTGATATACGTATTGTACGGACTTTTAATCTTAATGTCTTTTCTTCTTAATGTTGCTTTTGGTTTTTCTAGCAAGTATTGAACAGTAGAGCAGGATTGCAGTTTCTTCTCTTCTTCTAACCTATTCACAAAAACACCAGCGATCCTACGTTTCTCTTCATTCAAAAGAGCTTCTTGCTCAATAATTGAAGCTAATGTTATCATTTCATATGGTGTTTGATCACTTTTAATTGTAATTTCTGTTGTTTCTTCGATTAGTCTTTCAGTCATTTGATGAATAACTTTATCTGCTCTCATTTTCTTCTCAAGATAATAAGTGTCAGGAAAAAGAAGTCCTTCCACAGCAAATTTTGTATCCGATTCTTTTACTTTCTTGTTTATTCCTAATTGTTCTTGTTGATTAACAGTTAATGTATCCCACGATTTTGCTACTTCAATAAATTGATTTCTATCCACAATTCCCGCTTTGCTTAATCGATCTGCTATCTCTATAACTGTCAAACCTTCTGGAATGATCACTTCAATGGCTTCTGTTTCATTTTCCAAAGTAGATAGATCTTGCAGAATCTCTTTGTACCCTTTTCCTTGTTTAATCGTATGTTCTCCTGCTATAACTTCACTTTTCTTTCCAGTAACTGTTGCATAAACGGTAAATAAAAATGGGCTTTTAATAAATTCGTTTTCTCTTAAATGATCGGATATCGTTTCAAAATCACTGTTTTCTTTTATAACAAAAGCCTTCTCTGCTGTTCCTTTAGGTGGTGAGACTTCATATACGACCCAGCCAACACAAAAAGCGATGAGGACAACACACAAGATCAGTACTCTTTTCGAATATGAGTTCAAAGTTAAAATCCGCCTAACGTTTTTGTTTCTAATTTCCCCTGATTATCTTTATTCATACAAAAAGGCTGTTAGGTAAGGTATACAAACCTTACTAACAACCTTCGATTGAAAAATATACTCTGCAATAGCATCGCGTTTTTAAACTTTTATTTGTTTAAACTGTATATATATTGCCCTAAAAGGATCGTGGAAATATGCAAAAACATCTCACTCCTAGACAGCATGCCACTGGTAAAGACGCCTATCGCTCCATCCTTTTTTCTGATCTCTGGGTCTTTTGTTAAGTCCCCCATCAATGTTCCAAGTTCCTTGCCCTGCTTCAGACCTGTTACGATTACCGCTGGAAGTAGAATGCGAGCTCCCGCAGCTGAATAGACGTTCCCATGTTGGTCAGCCACCGCTCCCCAGTTACATAAATACATGCCATCTTCCATCTCCATAACACCGCCTTCAAAACCAATGCCGATGTCCGCTCCTTGCTTCACACAATCTCTCGCACGATTGATAGCACCGATCTTTGTTTCCTCATCAGAAAAAGGCTGAGCCGCAACCAGTGAATCAGATGCGTAAGATACGAGTTCAGCATCCTCAAAATGCGTAATAAAAGGCTGAGCTGCTTTGATCTTTGCAGGATTAGAAGATCCAATTCCAATTTTCATCACATGCTCATCCTCAGCTGTTTTCTAAGATCGTTCTTAATGTAGATTCATCTGCTGTTTTCACAAGTCTTATTAACAATTCTTTTGCAGCCGCATAATCATCTACATGTATCATAGAGGCATGCGTATGAATATAACGTGAACAGATTCCGATCACTGCAGAAGGTACACCGTTACCGGAGATATGTACACTGCCGGCATCCGTTCCACCTTGTGAAATGAAATACTGGTATGGAATCTTATGCGTTTCAGCTGTATCTAGAATATATTCCTTCATTCCACGGTGAGTGACCATCGTTCTGTCTAAAATCCTTAACAACGCACCTTTTCCAAGCTGACCGAACTCACTTTTATCCCCCATCATGTCATTCGCTGGACTTGCATCTAAAGCGAAAAATAGATCAGGTTGAATCAAGTTAGCTGCTGTTTTGGATCCTCTAAGCCCTACTTCTTCTTGAACCGTAGCACCACTATACAATTCGTTAGGCAACGTTTCATCCTTTAATTCTTTTAATAGTTCAATCGCTAATCCCACACCATAACGATTATCCCACGCTTTAGCCATAATCTTCTTCGGATTGGCCATCGGTGTAAACGGACAGATCGGAACGATTTGCTGTCCGGGTCTTACGCCTAGGTTATGAACTTCTTCATCATTATCTGCACCAATATCTATGTACATATTCTTAATACCCATCGGTCTGTTACGCTGATCGTCGGAAAGAAGATGAGGTGGAGTCGAGCCGATAATACCTGTTATAACATCACCTTTATCCGTATAAATATTTACACGTTGAGCTAACAGAACTTGGCTCCACCAGCCACCTAACTCTTGAAATTTAAGCATGCCGTTCTTCGTAACCTTCGTAACCATGAAACCGACTTCATCCATGTGCCCTGCTACCATAATCTTTGGACCATTCCCTTTTTTAACACCAAAGATGCTGCCAAGACCATCTTGAATAATTTCATCTGATACAGGTTCGATCTCTTTTCGGACAAACTTACGAACATCTCTTTCAAAGCCTGGCGCTCCTGGCAATTCAGTCAATGTTTTAAACAAGTCGAGTGTTTCATTATTCATATAAAAACAACCCCTTCTAATTAGTCACATGTACATTTTTATTGTACACCTAATAAGAAGGGGTTTTCTATACTTATGAACGTTCTAGATTTCGTAAGTGATCGGATCGACTGCTCCTGCTTCTTTAAAACCTTTTAAACGTAAAACACAGCTGTCACATTGACCGCAAGCTGCCTCTTTCCCATTGTAGCAAGAAGTTGTTAGATCATATGGCACTTCAAGAGAAAGACCTTTTTCAATCGTTTCCTTTTTAGATAAAGAGATCAATGGTGTTTCTACTGAAATATTTTTCCCTGTCACACCCGCTTTTGTTGCAAGATTAATCGTTTCTTCCATGCTCTGAATGAATTCAGGACGACAATCTGGATAGCCGCTAAAATCAACCGCTGAAACGCCGGTATAAACGGCAGTAGCTCCGATAACTTCAGCATAAGCGCTTGCGAGTGATAAGAAAATCATATTTCTAGCAGGCACATAAGTTACAGGAATTCCTTCTTCTGCCTCAGTCGGAACATCTACCTTTTCATCAGTAAGGGCACTTCCGCCAATATCTTTTAAGAAGGTGAGATCTACAATTCGATGATCTGCTACATCATAAAATTTACCGACTTCAATCGCTTGTTCAACTTCTCGATTATGGCGTTGTCCATAGTGAAAAGTGATCGGATATAAGTCATATCCTTCCGCCTTTGCGATCCCCATACAAGTTGTGCTATCAAGTCCTCCGCTTAAAACAATAACCGCTTTTTTGTTCATGGTTAGACCCCTCTTTCTTCTGGATGCCAGATCACTTTATGAAGCTGAAGACTGAGCTTTGCATTTGGTAGTGGATTCTCCAACAAAAGTTCAACAAGTCGTCTCGGTGGCATACTTTCCCATACCGGACTTACACAGATCTGACCATTTCTGTAATGTTCAGAGACTACTTGTTTCGTTATCTCAAAATCATTCTCTGATCCCACAACAAATTTGATCTCATCTTGGTGCTGAAGCTCTTTGAAATTCTCCATGTGCATCCGTTCCATCTCACCAGATGCTGGGAGCTTATAATCCATCACGAATCTCATCTTTTTTTGTAAATCATGGTGAGAGTTGCGCAATTGCTCAAATGGCTGTAGATCGATAGCTCCGTTCGTTTCAATGTGGATATCCACAATATGATCCAAGTCAGCCATAGCTAGAAGCAAGGCAGCAGATTTTTCTCGGTGGATTAAAGGCTCTCCACCTGTAAAGCAGATTCGTTGTGAACGAAACGTCTTAATCGTATTCACGATTTCTTCAATCGTTGCTTCAAACTCAGGCTTAGCTGGTGCATAACTGTATGTCGTATCACACCATGTACAACGGAGATTACAATGAAAAACACGTACAAAAACCGTAGGATACCCAGCTTGTAATCCTTCACCTTCTACCGTTTCAAAAATCTCGACCATAGGAACTTTCCAATGTTTCCAAACGTCTTTAGACGGCAGATTAAACATCATCCTTTTCCACCATCCATTCTCTTTTCATGACAGCATAGCTAGTAGGTGTCTCATACAGCTTTAACTCTTCTAACCTGTGACCTTGTTCACTTAGACCTCGTTCGTTTAGTTCAAGATCAATTTGCTCCCAAATCCAAACCACCATATTTTCTGCAGTCGTATTCATCGGCGGAAGAACTTCATTTAAATATCGGTGATCTAGTTTACTGTCGATTGCTGATTTAAAGATTTCTTTTATCTCTCCAAAATCTACGGCAATACCGATTGAATTCACAAATCCGCTCATTGTGATCACTAGTTTGTATGTGTGACCGTGGAGATTTTTACATTTTCCATCATAGCAATGCAGATGATGAGCCGCATCAAACGTAAACTCTTTGCATACTGCAACCCGCTTATTATGGTACTTTAATTGTTCGCTCTTAATGTCGCGACCAAGTATTTGAACATCTGTTGGAATTTTATAAGTCATTCCAGTTCATCCTTTCGAATGGAGCACGAAAACAAAAAAACTCTGCTAAAAACGCAGAGAGTGTAAATGTTCATTCTTCACGCTCCCTAGTTTTGTTTTAAGAGGGGTGGGAATTTCGAACCCTCCATCTTTATCAAGAGTATCTTATCAAAAAAGCCCAAGAAAAAGAAGGCTTTTCTTTGTTATACTGATAAAGAAGAACCAATATGATTTTTAAAAATGAACTTACATAAGGTGGGAATAGTAATGAATTGGAGAAACCTGATTCTAGCAGGCCTCACAGGTGCTGCAATCGGTTATGTTGTTACAAAGAAGCAAACAGAAACCATCACACCAGAAAAAGCTTTAAAACAATTTAAGGAAAAAGCAAGAGATCATTACACAATCTCTGGAGCCTGGATCATGGTTAACTCAGAAGAAAAGAACGTGCACGGCCTTCCATACTCTGTATATAAGGGTGGCTTTTCAAACTCATCACCTGGAATGGTCGCCTCGCATTACGAATTCTTAATTGATGCTTCAACCGGAAGTCTTTTAGAGCTAATTCAAAAATAAAAGCTGTTTTCTTAAACTTTGTTGCTTTCGGAAGTGTTGATTTCCATGCCAGGCTTCTCGCTTTCTACGGTGCAGGCGGTGAGCCACATTCGTACGTTTCACTTTTAAATGTCTCACCTGTCTAGTTGCAGTGGCTAGACCCTCGAGGTCAAAAGATAAATGGCTGTGATGAACAAAATGCGCCTTCAAATCCAAAAACAAACACAAAGTAAAAAAAGCCCTTAGGAAAATAATTTCCTAAGGGCTTTCTTATGGAGATTAACGATATAATTTTGTTTGATCATAAAGATTGTTATCGATCTTGAATTTCGTAGTAAGATACTGACGCTTTTCCCAAACACCTAAAATCAATAAAGGAATGATGATTAGAAGAAATAATAGTCCTGTTACAACGATCCAATCCATATGAGTTCCAAGATCTGATTCGTGTGCTTTTTTATAATCTTTAATTTGAGAGTTTGCTTTAGCTACTGCTGCTTCAGCCAAAAGTTCGTTTTTGTCAGCATCATAGAACACAACTTCTGTGTGATCGAAGTAAAAAATATTATCTCTAACCGTATCATAGTTAGCAATGGCAACTGTTACTTCTGATGCATCTAGTTCTGAGTCTTGATTTGGGTATGTTTCAATGTCTGTTAATGTTAAAGAACCCTTTTTTAAATCTTTGTGCTTACTTTCAATACCCTTTTCAATCGTCTTTTTCATTTCATCTGTAGCTTGTTCAGCAGATACGAAAGTACCCATGGATAAAAACAGTGCTAAAACGGTAAAAATGGCAACTAACTGTTTTTTCATTTTCAAATCCCCTCTCATTTTTAACCCTTTAAGATATAAATAAAGTTCATCAATACATGCCTCTCATATTTTAACATATCCTGTCGATTTCGACATTCACTTGAAAATGGAAAATATGTGACGGTTTTTTTACATTTTTGGGGAACGTGGAATTCTTTCTGTCATGTCACCTTTTTCATCCCACTTAACAGCACGATAAATACAATCATGATAAAAGAAATACCATGTGTCAGGCTTTATCCATTTCTGTTTTTGAAAGATGGAAGTCATAGGATAATCATCATAAGCCAGCACCCATAGTGGGTTATGATGTGCATGAGTTGGCATGATGTCACCAATGTGATAGAGCTTTTCACCATTCTCTATCGTTAGCTCAATCAGGGAATGACCATCACTATGCCCTCCTGTATGAACCATTCTTATCCCTTCTAGAACATCTATCTCTTCTTTAAACGTCCTTACTTGATGCTGAATAGGTTCCCAATTTTCTTTCCAATATGTATTCTGAGACCTGATATTTGGATTCTTTAGCTCATTCCATTCTGTTTCAGAAGTATAAATAACAGCGTTTTCAAAAACAGGTACTAACTGATCATCTTCCCATCTCGTTAAGCCAGAGGCATGATCAAAATGCATATGAGTCATTAGAATAATATCAATATCAGCTGTTGTTAAACCTTCTTTTTCTAAACTTTTTTCAATAAGCGACTCTTCTGTAACGCCATAATTTCTTTTTTGTTTTTCGGTTAATTTCCCAAAACCGATTCCAGACTCGATCAATATGTTTTTTCCTTCAAAACCTTGAACAAGGATGGGTTCAGTTCTAAGTTCAATTTGATTCTTCTCATTAACAGGATATTTTCTTTCCCATAGAGGTTTAGGAACGACTCCAAACATAGCACCACCGTCCATGTGTGTGACCCCGCCATCCAACCATGTTAATGTCTTCGTACCAATTTTCCACTGATCCATATTTTAGTCTCCTTTCTATTTGGATCTCTGTACAAGTGTATCATAAGAAACACACATCAGATGAAAAGAAAAGACCCAAGCATATGCTTGGATCTTTATGAACGGAATTGTGCTTCCATTCGGTAAATTCGATATCCTTTTTCAGAGAATTTCTCTTCATATTCTGTCATAACGTTATCTTCCATATCACTCTTATGAAGATCAAGACTTACTTCGTTAAAGAACATGCCATAAGTTGACATGCTATGAAGTGAATACTCGAACAATCCTTGATTATCCGTCTTGAAATGTATTTCACCCGGCTTTTTTAATACCGTTTCGTATCGTTTTAGAAAACTTTCATGCGTTAATCTTCTTTTGGCATGTTTGGATTTTGGCCAAGGATCTGAAAAGTTGAGGTAAACACGTTCAATTTCTCCCGGTTCAAAATAATCCAGCAAGTGTGATGCATCTGCTCTAATAAGTTTTACGTTTGGTTTTTCGTCTTCTAGAATACGATCCAGTGCAGTAATGATGATGCTGTCATAAAGCTCCATCCCTAAATAATTTATAGAAGGATTTTGTTTAGCCATACCATTAACAAACTGTCCTTTACCTGTTCCAACTTCAATATGAATCGGATTGTCATTCCCAAAAAAAGTATGCCATTTCCCTTTCATTTTTTCAGGCTCTACTGAAACGTATTCAGGATGGTCGATTAATTTTTCTTTAGCCCAAGGCTTAAATCTTTGACGCATAGTTTCTCCCCACTTTTCACACTTTTATATACGATTTCATTTACCTCATAATAGTTTTAAACGAAGGATATTTTTTAGCATAATCCATAAGCTATGCAATGAAAGGATGTGCAGGAAAAATGCCCTTAAATCACAATGATCAATTGCATATCATAAGAGATCTTCTTCAAGACCATTATACCGATTGTGCTGGTTCACCATCTGAATGTGCTCAACTAGAACGTCTTGCTGCACATTTATTGGAGAACGGAGCAGTTCATGAAGAAGTACGAAACATCTTGTCCAACATTAACGAATATAGTCATACAGGCTTTTCACACCAGCATTTAGAAGAGCATATTACCAATCATCGTCCTCACTTAGAATCATGGATCAACACGATTCAAACACATCATCCATATTAAGACACTATTCCCTAGGAAATAGTGTCAGATGATCTTATATATTGTCAGTGTTAGATCGAACCAGCAAGTTTCTTAATACTTTCTGCAAAATGGGCAGTCTCTTTTGACTGTCCTTTTTCTTTATACCAGAAAAAAGAGCTTATCGTTTGTGCCAAAACATACCAATGCATTCTTCTTTCTAAATCATCATCAAGGGTTTCCCCATATATCTCGAGCCATTCTTCCCATTTTTCATAAGGGATATAGCTATAGAGAAGCATTCCAAGATCAAGTGCAGGATCAGCAATCATCGCTCCATCCCAATCGATTAAATATAATTCATCAGAATCGCTTAGCAGCCAATTGTTATGATTAACATCACAGTGGCATACAACCAAATTATCGACTTCCACCTCAGAGGCAGTCTCCATTAAATAAGCAAAGGAATCATTGATGATTTCTAAATAATCTTTTTCTTTCCGCATCTGCAATTGTATATCATTTAATAGGTCAACTGGTGTTAACCTTTTTTTCTCTAAGCGGTTCATCATGCCAAGCAGTTCTTGAGATCGGTGAATTTTCGCCAAAAGTTCAGCTACATTCTCACTTTTCATATCTGCTGCTTTCAATTCACGGCCGTTAAGCCATTGTTGAGCTGTTATAACATCTCCATTACCTAATCTTTTTGTCCATAAAAGTTTAGGAACAATTCCTTCTGCAGAAAGAACAGCTAAAAACGGAGAGGAATTACGCTTTAAAAACAGTTTTTGGTTCCCATATTCAGCTATATATGCTTCTCCCGTTGCTCCGCCAGCAGGGGAAACCTGCCAATCTTCTCCCAAAATCTGTTCCAAAATGTTCACCTTCTTGTCTAGTTAAGAAATCCGTTTTTTATTAGATGTTCGTTCAAAAAATTAAAGCTTTTCCGTATCGAATTAAATTACTGCGAAGTCATTATTTTAACACAAAAAATCAAGAAAAGCACTTGATTCTTGATTCTTTACAATTCTAAACAGAATAAAGCAAAGAAAAAGATAACGGTTCTAATCTATACGAATCCTCATTCAATACTACATTATCGTATCTTTCATCTTCAATCGCTATCATCCATCTATGCTGTTCTAAAGGGATGATTATCGGTTTAGTCGTTTGGTTGAAAAGCAATAAAGCTTTGCTCCAATAAGAAGCACCATCTTTTATTTCGGTGATAGGAAGGCGGTACTTAAATCCTAAACATCCATCTGGTACATTCCATTCCAAAAGCTCAACAGAGTTATCACGAAAAATAGGCTGTGATTTCCTTATACCTATCAGATGTTTAAAATAATCAACTTCTTTATGAAAGAACTCAGCAAGGTTCCAATCGAACGCATTGATCGTGTCGAGGAGATTATAGCTGTTCTCTTCACCTTTTTTCGTTCGAAAACATTCTTGCCCCGCATGGATAAATGGTACGCCTTGTGCAAAGATCGTAATCGCTAAAGCAAGCTGTTGCCTCTTTCTTCTCATTACTTCATCTTCGAAGGGGTGCCGAATGTACAAAAGGTCGTACAATGTGTGATTATCGTGACATTCTGTATAATTAATGCTTTGTTCAGCTTTAATAAATTTATCATGCTGACCTGCATAACCCTTCATCACATGACTCATCTGATGTTTGATTCGTTCATCATTATTACCATTAATAAACCCGCTTTGACCTTCAGGAAAGATACTTCCTTTAACATGGTCACGAAACGCATCATTAAAAAATGAATAGGATGGCATCTTCTTAGCAGAAGACAGAGAAGCTTTTCTTTCAGGTTCTAAATTCGTATTTAAATCCCAGCCTTCTCCAAGTAAAAACACGCCAGGATTCAAAGATTTTAACTTTTCTGCAGCCTGATTCATCGTTTCAACATCATGAATCCCCATCAGATCGAATCGAAATCCATCCACTTTATATTCACTCATCCAAAAAGTTAGCGCATCTAAGATGAACTTGCGCATCATTTTCCTTTCAGATGCTGTATCATTTCCTACACCCGTTCCATTAACCGGGTTTCCGCCATCGTCATAACGAAAATAATAGCCCGGAACGAGCTTTTCAAGTGATGATTCTTCACGTTTATAAACGTGGTTGTAAACCACATCTAGAATGATCGAGAGCCCATTGTGTTGAAGAGTCTGAATCAAAGTTTTTAGCTCTTTTATTCGACAGATCGGGTCATAAGGATTTGTAGCATACGATCCTTCAGGAGAGAAGAAATGAACCGGATCATATCCCCAGTTGTATGCTGAATCTGGCTGTGTTTCATCAACACTTCCAAAGTCTGCTACTGGCAACAACTGAACATGAGTAACACCAAGACTTTTTATATACTCTAATCCCGTATGAAATCCATTGGATGTTTTTGTCCCTTGTTCTGTTAATCCTAAATACTTTCCTTTATTTAAGACACCACTATCAGAATGAATCGTTAAATCCCGAACATGAACTTCATAGATGGTACTGTCTGTTTTTGAACGAAGGTTTATCTTTTTTTCTGATCGATTCCATCCGTCAGGATCTGTCTCAGGTAGATGGATGACAACCGAATGAACTCCGTTTGCAGTAATCGACCTCGAATAAGGATCTGTTGTTTCTATCCATTCATGATTTACGTTTACGACAAACATATATTCTGTAAGATGGTGATTTCCGTCTAACGTAGCTTGCCATACTCCTCTTTCAGACCGTGACATGTTTTGTTCAACAAAGGTATTAGAATGTTTAGTTTTATACTTAAGTATCATCGCAAAGGCAACAGGAGACCATACTTTAAATGTCGTACTCTCTGGTGTGTAATTCGCTCCAAGACTACTGTCATCATAATAGAGGCTATCGAACTTTTCGGTCCGTACAATGCTACCGATCATTAAAGGGATCTTTGTATCGTTATATGTGACCCAATATCGGTTTTTTAAATCAATGGGCGTTCTCGTTCTGCATTTGTAGATCACTTGATTATGATAATGTTCTTGTTTATCGATGGTTAATGGCTGCAATACCTTCTTATCATCTACCAATGAAAGTGATGGGATGATTGAAAAAGGGTTACAGACTACAATCGTTATCATAGAAAAATCATCGATATATGCCGACATTGATATATGATCAACTTTCATTGACCTCACCCCTTTTTATCGCTATTACATCATATTGAACTTAAAATGAATTTGTTATTCCTATCTATGAAAAAGAGGCCTATCCTAAAAGTAAGATAGGATTACTTTAGGCGGCCTCACGCATTTGGCGAAGATAACTAACAGATGTTTTTTATCTTCACTCCGCATTTAAATACTTATTCTTCATGATTCTCCCTGCAATAACGATTGCCGCATAAACGATGACAGGTACAACAATCCCAAGAATTAGCTGGTCATTGGTTACATCTAAAATCCATTTCTTCAAACCTGACTTCTTTTCGATCAACATAACCCAAAGGAAGGCAAATAGAGCAATATTAAAAAAATCTGTCCATTTCATTTTTATTCCCCACTCGTTTTAAAAATTTATATTTTAACTGAAACCGTACCTGGTTGAACTTCAATACGAACCGGAGTGGTTCCTTTGTACTCACCATCGGCATGAATGGCTACTGATTTACGTGTTATCACTTCAATCTCTTTACCTTTAAACTGAGAAACTCCTTGTACGTTAACATGACCACCCCAAAATACAGAAACAAAGAGCAATAAAAGTTTGAATAGAGATAGATCATGCACAATACAAACATCTAAAACTCCATCATTACACTTTGCGGAAGGACAAATTTTCATACCCCCTCCATAATAGGGCATGTTACCAACAGCTACAAGCCAGACATTGCTAAACTGATGTTCATGTCCATCGATTCTGATTTCCATGGAATCTGGTACATAAAATTTTAAAACCTTAAACAATGTAAAAACATAGGCAAGTGAACCTAATTTCAGCTTATGTAAATACTTTTTGTATGTCGCTTCATTTGTAAACTTTGCGACTTCTCCATCCAAACCAATACCAACGGCACTTATAAAAGACTGGATCTTATTGCTTCTTCCTAAAAGCTGAATACTTCCGGAGTCAGTCTTGGCCGTTCGATTGCGTTTAAGATATTGAAGTTGTTTTTTTACCCCTTTAACATCTTTCGTTAATACTCGAACGATATCATTGCCAGATCCCCCAGATATAAACCCTAAAGGAATGCTAGGATTCTCTTTCATACCGTTTAAAACTTCATGGATCGTACCGTCACCACCTACTGCAATAACAGCTTTAATATCAGCTTTGTTTATGTATGTAATCTTCTTCGCAATTTCTGTGGCATGACCGCTATACTCTGTATAAAACGTTCGATAGGTTATCTCTTCCTTGTCCATTACATTTTTTAATTGATTAAATGATTGAATCGCTTTTGGGTTGTTTGCGTTAATGATAAAGAAATATTTTTTCATTCCGTGCGTCCTCGATTTATGTTTTTAAAAGTAATTCGACAAAATCTCTCAAATACCTTCAAAATGAATCTCAGACTCACTGGATAACGGATCTTTTCTGTATAGAGAATTCGTTACACCTAATTTTAAGAGATCAGACACAAATTTTAATTGCAGTCCTTTAATCGGTGCCGGATTTTGTTGAAGAAGTGCATGCCATTCATTAAAATTGCGTTTATCTACATAGCTCACTCTTCTCCAATCACTCGTAAAATCAACAAAGGCATCTGGTGCAACAATACACGCTTTTAATGACAGCTGTTTTTGATAAGGTTCCCAAGCTTCTCGAACGAATGATTGCATGCGTTCGAGTCGAATAAATGGACTCAAGACGGTTTCTTTCTGCTCATCTCGAACATTTTTCCAGAAACGTTTATTTTCAGCTTCTTGCCAAATTCCTTCTCCATTCATCCAAACGATCAGCCATACCTCTGTGGGTCCTACCAAAATAATATTTAGTTCCACTCCTGTATTCTTCACTTGAAAGACAGGTTCATAGAACAAAAAGTAATTATCAGGAATTCCTTGAATGAGTAACTTTAGTGTTTCATCATGAAGATATTTATTATCCCAGTTTGAAATCTCTTTTACAGTCGAAGTGGCCCAGTTCATCTGATGATGAAATAATTTTTCCCGAAATTCTTGATGAGATTTCTTACGATTTTCTGTTCCATATTGTTGTTGAAATGCCCTCCAGCGATTTTCTTTAATCCGCATAAATAACGATTGATAATGATGCAAATTATTTTCGTATCTTGATACATAATCAAGTAATTTTACAAGCTGCGCCATTCGAACTCCTTTCTTTTCATCACTCTATATCGAATAAGAGTGTAAAACATGGTATTTGGGCTGTTTCTCTATATGTGTTTCATAGATAACCACTTCATCAGCTTGGAATCGAATGTTTTCACCATATCGTCTCCACCACTGCTGAGAATTCAGGGAATTACAGTCTGACTCTATATGTTTCCGTGCAAGCGTTATATGCGGGGCATAAGGTCTTTTATCAAGTTGAAAACCTACCTCTTCACATACATAAGCCACTTGTTTTTGCAGAGTATATAAACAGTGTTCTTCTTCAACACCTGCCCAAAAGATCCTTGGATGTTGTTCGTTTCCGAAAAAGCCAAATTGGTTTATTTGTAGTGAAAAACCACCCTCTGTTATACTCATTTTTTCGTTAAGTAATTCTTGCAGTTTTTGAAGCTGTTCTAACGAAGCAGCACCTAGAAAAGCTAAAGTGATATGAAAGTCATCAGGATGTACCCATGTTTTAAAATGATGTTCATTCCTTATAAGATTGCATATATTCGCAAGCTTTGTTTTGGTCTCATCAGGAAGCTTTAGTGCTAAAAAATAATGTCTTTGCATACTTCTCACACACCTTCATTTATTTTATCAAAGAATACATGGATTCATCTGCTTTTTTCCCGCGTGACTTATTTGTTATAATCGAATCAGCAAGAAAAAGGAGTGCAGTTTATGAGAGTTGTTACAAATATCGCAGATTTAATCGGTGATACACCTATCGTAAAGTTAAACCGCCTTCCTCATCAAGAGGGAGCAGATGTATATGTGAAGCTAGAGTATTACAACCCTAGTCGAAGCCTTAAAGACCGCGCTGCCTATAATATGATCGTTGATGCAGAACAGAAAGGTCTCTTAAAAGAAGGCTCTACCATTATCGAACCTACTTCAGGAAATACAGGGATCGGGCTCGCTATGAATGCGGCCGCTAGAGGTTATTCTTCCATTATTGTGATGCCTGATACGATGACAGAAGAAAGAATTAATCTTTTAAAAGCATATGGAGCAAAAGTGGTGCTAACTCCTGGTGATGAAAAGATGCCTGGAGCGATTAAAAAAGCCAGAGAGCTTGTAGAGGAAATTCCAAACAGCTATATGCCTATGCAATTTGAGAACCCTTCAAACCCTGATGCACACAGAGGAAGCACAGCAATTGAGATTAAAGAAGCCATCGAAGAGTTAAACAAGCCCTTTACTGCTTTTATCGCACCCGCTGGTACAGGAGGAACGATAACAGGTACGGGTGAACAGCTTAAAACATTTTTTCCGAATTTAACTGTTCATGTTGTAGAACCAAAAGGGTCTCCTGTTCTTTCGGGAGGAAAGCCCGGGAAACATAAATTAGTAGGAACAAGTCCTGGTTTCATCCCACCAATCTTAAATCAACAGGTCTATGATGAGATTGTTCAAGTTAATGATGAAGACGCGTATACGATCACAAGACGTCTTGCTTCAGAAGAAGGGATCTTGGTCGGTCCATCATCAGGAGCAGCTGTATATGCCGCTTTAAAAATTGCAGAAAAACGCAAAAAAGGTGAAGTCGTAATCTGTATGACGTGTGATTCAGGCGAACGTTATTTATCGAGTGATCTGTTTCAATTTGAATAAATGACAAAAGCATCCCAAACAGAATTGGGATGCTTCTTTTGTACATTGTTGCCATGAGGGTTGCTAATCTTTTATAGAGATCTTTGAATCAGTATGCGACCTTGCACTTCCATCTTTGTGAGGATTAACACCATTACCAGCCCTATGAACGATAAAGCACCAAAAAATAAGTACGTGTAAAAGATGCTGTGTTTATCAAAGATCACACCGCCTACAAACGTACAAAACCAAGAGCCTAAGCCATTCCCTACAGCTGTGTATAGAGAAACTGCGGTTGCTCTCACTTCTACTGGTGTATAAGCTCGCACATATTCCATTGCTGCTGGGATGAACAACCCAACTGAAAATCCTTGTACGATGGTTGTCAATAATACGATTTGGTAAGATGGTTCAAAAAAATAAAAGGTCCAACGAACAGCAGAAACCGTCGCTGCAAACACCATAATATGCATCATTCCCCATCTTTTTATGGTGAGTCCAGCAAACTTCATAAATGGAGCTTCACTTCCAGCTGCGATCAAGAAAGCAAGTCCCACACCTGCTAAAGTTCCGCCTGTTTCTTGAATATAAAATCCAAAGTAAAAGTTATTAGCAAAAATAGGACCAAACACCAAGAACGTAGCAGCGAGAAAAACGAGGTAGGAAGGCATCCTGACTAGCTGCCCAATCCCCTTCCTTAGATCTGTACGGAGCGATTGGTTATCTTTAGGCATCTTGAAAACAAATAAAATACAAAGAAGAAGAACAGTGGTAAACATATAGAAAATCACTTGAATTCCAATGGAATCTGAAAGCTTTCCTGCTATATATACAGCTACTGCAAATCCAATCGCCCCAAAAAGTCTGTAGTTTCCATACTGCTTGTTCTCTTTTTGTACGTAATTTAAAAGAATGCTGTCTGAAACAGGAACTAACGCACTCTGCATAAAAGAAAACGCGATAAGTATGCCGATCAACCAAAAATAGGACTCGAAAAGATAGATGCTATATCCTAACCCAGCTGTTAAAAGCAATGATAGAACTAACACGGATCTTGGACGCCTTGAATAATCTGTAACCACACCCCATAGAGGCTGAGCAAATATCATCACGACTGGACTGATAGACATTAATGTGCCTATTTCTGTCCCACTGAGACCTACTGAATCTTTAAAATAAACACCTAATAACGGAAATAAACTCCCTAGACCAAAAAAACTTAAAAGATAAAAGCCTTTTAGACTGATAGAGGTTTTATCGAAAGAATTATTCATGATGTACCCTCTCTTACATACTATTTAGCTAGTTCGTAAATGGCTTGAGCGTATATAGCAGAAGCGAGAAGTAAATCCTCTACAAACATGTGTTCATCCTTTTGATGAGCCACATCTTCTCGTCCAGGGAACAACGCGCCAAAAGCAACTCCTGTCTCCAATGACCGTGCATAAGTACCACCGCCAATAGCCATCAATTCACCCTTTTTCCCCGTTTGATCTTCATAAACCTTTTGAAGGGTTTGAATCAATGGGTGACTTTCTTCTACATAGTTAGGTGGATTATTTTCAATAATTCTCATCGACCAATCATCTGTCTTCGCTCTTGTTGATAAAGTATTTTCAATCTTCTTGCTATCATGTGTGACCGGATAGCGTATATTCAACCCTACTTTTCCGCCTTCTACTTGATCATATGAAAGGATTCCAGCATTGACCGTTAGATAACCGCTCGCCTCATCTTCTGCAGCAATATCTAGCTTATTACCTGTAAATTCGCCCGTAAGTTCGTCCAACAAGCGAAGAAATGACTTAGCGTTTCCAGTGAAAGAAAGAGTGTTTAAGAATTCACCAAGCATAAGTCCAGCATTCTTACCCATGTCTGGTGTACTTCCATGTGCAGATTTCCCTTTTACTTTTAGGATTAAAGCATCACCTTCTGTTTGAGCTTGGTATTCTATTACAGATTTCTCACCAAACGCTTCGAACGATTGTTGAATTTCCTCTAAGTTGCTTGCTTGAATCTTAGCCTCTGCATAGTCTGGAACCATATTTAAACGCTGACCCGATGTAAAAGAAAGTAAAAGAAGGTCACTTGTTTCTTCCTTTTGATTGTTATCTAGACGAAACTCCACATCAAATATTCCTTTTTCTGCAGAGATGATTGGAAAATCAGCATCAGGTGCAAAACCGATCGCTGGCATCTCTTCTTTCGTAAAGTAATGTCTCACACATCGCCAGTTGCTTTCTTCATCACAACCAATGATCATGCGGACTTTTTTCGATAGTGGAAGCTTGAGTTCCTGAATGATTTTCATCCCATAAAAAGCTGCCATCGTTGGTCCTTTATCATCAATCGCACCTCGTGCGAAGATTTTTCCGTCTTTCACTTCTGCTCCAAAAGGTTCTACAGACCAGCCATCACCAGGAGGTACTACGTCAACATGACATAGAACACCTACGATGTCTTCTCCGTTCCCAATCTCGATGTGACCGGCATATCCGTCCACATTCTTAACAATCATTCCACTTTCTTTTCCGAGGTCTAACATATAGGATAAAGCTTTTTCTATTTCTGGCCCAAAAGGTGCTCCTTCTTTGACATTTTCTTCATCAAGCAGACTAGGAATGCGCAATAGCCCTTTTGTATCCTCCATAAGCTGTTTTTTTCTCAATTCAACTTGTTCTTTCCAATTGACCTGATCCATCACACTTACATCCTTTCTAAATAAATTGTTCTGACGATTGTCTTTTCGATCACTATCAGATGATCGATTCGTATACATCTTTGCTGCAGATGATATAGAGACGTGCATCATCACGAATTGGTTGGTCCAACTTCTTGTTGATCGATAGATCGTTGCCGTCCGCAATAAGTGTAGCACCTTGTTTCAACAAACTGTCAAAAGCGTCTTTGTATGTTACCCATTCCGATTGTTTTCGCACCTCAAATAAGTTCTCTCCTTCTTTATGAGAAAGAAGCTGTGTGTAGATCTCCGTAATACCTTTAGAAAAGGCGGACCGTACAGCCATACGAGAAACTGTTTCATGACTTAAAACAAACTCATCTACTTTAGCATGCCTAAAGTTTTTAATATGTTCCTCTTTTTTGATCTCTACCGTACTATGTATGTGAGGAGTTAAACGTTCTACAGAAGTTACGATCAATAGTGTTTTACCATCAGCGAGTGCTGAATCATGAATCGAATCATCTGAAAACACAAGTACAGATTTGGCTTCCTTTAAATTTGCTTGTACGAGAGTCCCTTCTATTGATGGGTCACCTTGAATGTAATGCACACTTTGATGTGTAATCGGTGTAACAGGCAGGTTATCAATAAGAACTACTTCTAGGTTTGGATGAGTTTCGATGATTTCACTAACAGCATATTTTGCTTTCTCAGACCATCCGATAATAACGAAATGATTTTTACCTTGAAAAGTCAATCTTCCTTCCTCCTTTCGTTTACGATGAGCTCCTAATGCTTCTACCAGTTTCCCAATAGCCAGACCAGCAATACCGATGCCGATTAAAAAGATGAAGATCGCGTAAATTCTTCCTGCTGTGGATACCGGATAGTAATCACCATAACCGACCGTTGTAACAGTTGTCATTACATACCACAAGGCGTCAAACCAGTGAGGGAATGTTTTTGGCTCTAGAAGATGCATAACGACTGACGAAAAAATAACGATAAAAAAGGTAAATGAAAAAATTCCAAGCTTATTCAAAACGAAAAGCCTATTCATCAGTTTTTGTAAAATATACACCTCATCGCTCCTAACATAATAATTTTTAATAACCCTATTATTGTACCTTATTCCCATTAAAATGGTTAGAGTGTTTTGCTTTCTTAGGAATCATGGGATATTGACAAATAAATATTTTAGTGTATAATGGTGCCAAATGGGAGGTGTAGTGTTGGTTAACTAACAATTTTCCTCTATATCTTTATATTTAGGATCATATGTTCGTTATGAGGTTTTGCTGCCTAGCCGCACAGACATCTTTTTGAACGTTATTACTACATTTAATGGCTGAAGCAGCGAAGAACCAATACGGATTCTTCGCTTTTTTTTATAAAAAGGATGGGTCTTAAGAATTAAAAAGAATGTAATACAACGTTCATATTTCATTAACTTTAGACTGGTATCATATAGTGTGTTAACAACTATCTAAATAACAAGGAGTGGTTTTTTGAGTCCTTCAACTGACAGAATGTTGAATCGTGTGAAAGCCCTGTATTTGTTTATTCGCAAGAAAGGTACTGTAACAACACGAGAACTAGTTGAAGAATTTGGAACTACGCAACGTACCATCCAGAGAGATCTTAACGTCCTCTCTTATAACAATTTAGTAACAAGTCCTGCCCGAGGTATGTGGGAAACAACAGGAAAAAAAGTAAAAGTATCTTAAAAAGATATAATAAATTTTCGGATAAGCATATTGCATTAAATAATCCCCGCTAATTTCTTAGCAGGGACTTTTTTTGTTATTTACAATTAAGATTAAAGTTCATCCTTATTGTCTTTTAAGAGAAGATCAGGAGTTCTTTCAATGTTCCATTCACGGCTTTCCCAATTCGGCGTTCCTGAAACAGGCATATACTTATCATCCTGACCGAATAAGTTTTTCCAAAATCCTTCTGCAAGTGAAAAACCAATAACTTGCTGACGATCTGTATCAATGATCAAATCTTTTATCTTCCCAATTTTTTCACCATCTTGATCGATGACAGTCCAATCTTTTATAGCCATATAAGAATAACACTCTTTTGGTTCATCTCTTTGTAATTCATTTCCGGAGAACACGAGTTTATCTTCATCAAATTCTTTCACTTGATGCCAAGGGATAAAAAAGGTTTCTTTTCCATAGTTCTGATTAGCAGCAAGGTTAGAGCTTCCTGTAAACGGAGTATGCTGTGTACCGATGCCTGAAGTGGCAGCCACTACTGTTTCCATATGTTTATCTGAGGGAACCTCTTCACGCTGATTGATTCCGTTGTCAACGGTGTACGTAAAATAGCATAAGCGATGGTCGTACATATTAAATAGAATGTCGTTGATCTTGTGCTCGGTTTCTTCCGTTGAAATCGTATGATTTTGGGCTTTAGCATCCATTAACTTTTCTACAGATAATTTCATTGGTATACATCTCCTTTTTATTGGAAGATACCCCTTATAAATTATTCAAAAACATCCTCTTTTAAAGAAAGTAAGGAAAGTTCTTCGTCTGCGAGCTCTCTATACATTCCTAACTCAAGCGTTTCATCAAGCTTGAGTTGCCCCATCTGAATTCGCTTCAAGAAAATGACCTTTCTGCCGATTGCCTCGAACATTCTTTTCACTTGATGAAACTTCCCTTCAGTGATGGTTAACTCTATCTCTGATTCTTTGTCATCATTAGTCAGGGTTCTTAAAAAGGCAGGCTTTGTTTTATACCCATCATCTAAGATAACCCCCTCTTTAAAATCTTCAAACGCACCTTCTGGAATTGATCCATTTATTTTGGCGTAATACGTCTTAGGAACATGTTTTTTGGGTGATAACAAAGAGTGTGACAACTGACCATCATTGGTTAAGATTAATAATCCTTCTGTATCAATGTCTAATCTTCCAACAGGGAAAGGCTCGAAATTCTGATCTTCCATATAAAGAAGATCAATCACCGTCTCATGCCTAGAGTCTTCTGTCGCTGAAATTACTCCTTGGGGCTTGTTCATCATCAGATAGATAAACTCTTTATAAACAGCTTCTTCTCCATGAACCATCACGTTGTCATGATCAGGGTTCGCTTGAGTTTTTGCATCCTTTACAACCTCACCGTTTAACGTAACTGCACCTGATTTTAGTAACTGTTTTACTTCTTTTCTGCTTCCATAGCCTGTATTTGATAGCCATTTATCTATTCTCATAAGAAACCTCCTGATTGAATGATCTTTTTTTCCTATATTATTGTAAAAAATTGATTGATTTTTGAAGAAACAGGGTAATTTAGTACTATAGGAGGAATTGGAATGAAAAGGAAAATAGGTCTTCTAGCAACTGCACGAAAAAAAGCGTCTACCCCTTCTGCAGCTATAGATTTATACATAAGTCCCTTATTCGTTAAGTCTGTTCAATACGCACAAAATCATTATGATGATTTTTACTTTTTTAGTGCAAAAGAAGGACTATTAACGAAAGACCAATACATTGAACCGTATAATGTTTCTATCAAAAATTTTAAGACATCTGAAAAACGGGAATGGGCCCATCACGTTATTCAAGACCTTGAACAAATCATTAAGCCTTCTCAATGTAAGATTTATATTCATGGCGGTTGGGTATACCGAGAATTTTTACAGCCCGCGCTTGAAAGAGCAGGTTTTCAATTTGAAGTCCCGCTCGAAGGCTACAGTATCGGTAATCAACTTAAATGGTACGATGAACAGAATCATCAGAGTAAATAAAGACTATCGCAGAAAAAGAAGGCCAATAATCAGCCTTCTTTTTTCTTATGCTTATTTTCTGCGTTTCAAGAAAGGAATGCGATCTCCTAATATGATATTTAATAGTCCTGATCGGTGACTTAAGAACACATACACCGCTCCACCAGTGAGAATACCGATCGTTAATTTAATGATCGTATCCAGTCTTGTCTCTGTCTCACCTAAAAGTGCCGATACAATCATGACGGTAACTGCCATCGCTGCGCAAAATAACGTGATCAGAACCGTTCTTCGATATACCCATTTAAAGGAGAAGCCGCTGTATTTTTTAATGATATACAGATTAAACAAGATCGATAGTGTATACCCGATGTTTGTGGCAATGACAGAGCCAGTCCCACTGAACAGCAATAACAATTGCTTGTTCAAAATCAGTTTCGCTAGGAAACCAGCTGATAAACTGATAAACGCATAACGTTGCTGATTAAGCCCTTGTAGTATTGCTGCCGTAACGGTAAACATCGCAAACCATAACCCGGTCGGCGCGTACCATTGAAGATAATAACCACCGGTTTCCATAGATGATAACCCAAAGAGTGCGCCATATGCCGGGTATGCAAGAACTGTCAGCCCGATCGCTGCTGGTGCCGTTAAGAACAGTACCATCTGAAACGTTTGGGTGATCTGTTTATGAAGAATTTCATCATCGTTTTGAGTGAAAGACTTCGTTATCACAGGTATCAAGGTTAGTGCAAGAGCAGTTGCTAATGATACCGGGATCATAACAAGCTTATGCGCGATCTGTGTGATGATGGCGAATACAGATTCTGCTTCTTTTAACGTATAATCCATCTTTTTCAGCGTGTTAACGATCGTAAACTGATCGACCATCTGATAGAGCGGAATAGCTAGACCAACAGCTACAAACGGTATTGCGTATTTGATCGTTTCTTTATAAATATCTCTTAACGATATATCAGCAACAGGTTTACTTTCTCTATACATCTTGTCCAGATGGGGTTTTCTTTTTATCCAATACCAGATAAGAACGGCTAAGCCTGCGATTGCACCTAGTGTAGCTGCAAATGTAGAAAGCGCTACGGCTGTAGTAATCTCCCCGTTCATTAGGTTGATTACGACGAAACTTCCAACAAGAATAAACACAATTCGAACGATTTGTTCAACGACTTGCGACACAGCTGTCGGCCCCATAGATTGAAAGCCTTGGAAGTATCCACGAATCAAACTCATAGAAGGTACTACGATTAGAGCGGTACTTACCATTCGAATAACTAATGTAATATCTTCAATCGTGTTGCCTTGTCCACCTTTTTCATCAATGATCTGATGAGCAAGTATAGGCGCTAACATATACAGTATGACAAAAGCGAGAGTTCCTGTCAGCGTCATAACTAGAAGACCGGATTTCAACAATTTTCTTCCTGCTGCATAATCTCCCAATGCATTATATTTAGAAACAAATTTAGAAACAGCAAGCGGAACTCCCATTGTGGAAATACTAAGTAATATGGTATATGGAATATAAGCATAGCCGTATAGAGCCATACCTTGTTCTTCTACTAGATTTGTAAATGGAATTACAAAGATCAATCCGATAAATTTCGAGAAAAAGGTCGCAGCGGATAAGATCAATGTTCCACGAAGTAATCGAGACAACTATTTTCAGCTCCTACTAATCATCCTAAAAACATTATTGATATTGTATCACATTAAAAGCGGAAGTAACCTACTTTAACTTTTTGCAAAAAAGTAAGGATTATGAAAACATATAGTCTTTTTGATTAAGCTATGCTATTGTATGAAATGATTTTTATTGAACGTATTAGAAAGTTGGGATTGTATGATTTATGATTGTATAGTGATCGGCGGTGGACCTTCTGGCCTCATGGCTAGTGTAGGGGCTGCCACGAATGGTGCACGCGTACTATTGATCGATAAAGGAGAAAAACTAGGTCGTAAACTTGCTATTTCTGGAGGCGGGCGTTGTAACGTCACAAACCGACTGCCTGTTGAAGAAATTATCAAACACATTCCAGGTAACGGCCGTTTTTTATACAGTGCCTTTTCCGTTTTTAACAACGAAGACATCATTCAATTCTTTGAAGGACTAGGCATTCAATTAAAAGAAGAAGACCATGGGCGTATGTTCCCTGTTACAAATAAGGCGACTGATGTGGTTGCTGCTCTTCTGCAAAAAATAAAGCAGCTTGGAGTTACGATTCGAACCAACACTCCTGTAAAAACGATTCATTATGGTGATGATATCCACGAGATCATTCTATATAGTGGAGAAGTGATCCATACTAAATCAATCGTAATCGCTGTAGGCGGTAAATCAGTTCCGCATACGGGTTCCACAGGAGATGGTTATGCATGGGCAAAAAAGGCGGGGCACACGATTACAGAGCTCTATCCAACAGAGGTTCCCATCACTTCAAATGAATCATTCATCAAACAAAAGACCTTACAAGGTATCTCGTTAAGAAATGTTGCACTCTCAGTATGGAATCCAAAAGGAAAGTTGATTAAAGCCCATCAAATGGATATGATCTTTACTCATTTTGGAGTATCTGGGCCAGCTGCGTTAAGGTGTAGTCAATATGTAGTCAAAGCACTAAAAAAATTCGATGTACCATCAATCGAGATGAGAATCGATTCGTTTCCTGAAGAAAATGAAGAGACTCTGCTTACTTCTCTACAGAAAAAGATAGATGCTGACCCTAAAAAAGCCTTTAAAAATGTAATTAAAGGACTACTTCCAGAAAAATTTCTTCACTTTTTAATCGAACGCGCTGAGATTGATGGTGACTCCATCGCGGATCAAGTATCCAAACAAGCCCTTCGTCAGCTTGTTGCACAAATGAAGAGTTTCACTTTTTCTGTTAATGGCACCTTATCTATTGAAAAAGCTTTCGTTACAGGAGGCGGCGTATCCGTTAAAGAGATCGCACCTCAAACGATGGCATCTAAGAAGCAAGAAGGTTTATTCTTCTGTGGTGAAATCTTAGATCTGCACGGATACACAGGCGGTTATAATATTACTGTTGCCTTTGTTACAGGAAACATTGCAGGAACTAACGCGGCTTACCATGCAATGGGGTAAGCTTGAGCCCTATAAAATAGGAAGAGTGGCAACCCATTTAGCGGTTGCCACTCTTCCTTATTTAGGTGATTCTATTTTTTTATAGATAATCATGGCTGAAAAAGAAAACATCGTATCGTCCTCTGAGTGCACATTATCACATACGGCTATTTGATAGTTAATATCCACAATATTTTCAAGAGGAACAGTACTCAAAAACTCATTTATAGCGATCTCTAAATCTTCTTCATGATCTTCATCAAAGATTTTCACTTGAATCATAAAAAAGCATCCCCCTTTGGCCAAGTGTTTTGGTACTTCTTCGGCCTCTGGAGATGCTTATCCTTTGTTAGGTTTTGACTAGTTTTGTCTTTTACAGATTTTCAAGAGCAGTTTGAATAGGTACTTCTCCTTCAATCAATTCAAAGACTTTGTGGTTAACTTTTTCATTTCCGAGGCAGGCTGCAAGTGTTCTTGCTACATCTGCTCGAGGTATAGAACCGCGCTCGTTCAGTTTTTCTTTGGCTTGAATCAATCCCATTCCATCATCATCTGTCAGCGCACCTGGACGTAAGATCGTATAATTTAAGGAGCTGTTTATCAGTTCTTGATCAGCTTTTCCTTTTGCCTCTAAATAATGCTGAAGTCCTTCTGGTCCTTTTTCAGGAGTGTCTGCCCCAACTGAACTTACTAGAATGAATTGTTTCACCTTATGTTTTTGCGCTAATTGTATGGACTTTACCGCTCCTTCATAATCTACAGCATCTGTTTTCTCTGGTCCTGTATGACCACCTGAACCAGCTGTGAAGATGACAGCTTCAATCCCTTCATAAACATGTTCAAAATCTTGTTCCAAATCACCTAGAACGGCAGTAATATTCTCATGCAGAAAATGATCTTGCTGTTCTGTCTTTCTGACCATCGCTTTTACAGAGTGTTCTTGATCAGCTAGTATGTTAGATGTCATTTTACCAATATTACCGTTTGCTCCAATCACTAATACATTCACTACATATCCACTCCTTCTATTTGTCTACTTATGTAGTGTTTCACGAAATGATGAATATAAAACATTTGGTTGTGTAATAGAAGTATTTTAAGTAGGTCAGGAGGTTCTGAACGTACAATTTGAGAATTGTGATTTGTTCTGAAATCCAATAAAAAAAGCTCAAAACACCGTTCATCCACGACGTTTTAAGCTTCTTTCTAATTCATAACAACATTCTTATGTAACTGTCTTTGGAGTTCATCAGCATGAAGCGGCTTGTACAGATGATAACCTTGGCCGAATACACACCCTTGCTCTACTAAGAAATCGATCTGCTCACGACTTTCGATTCCTTCTGCAATTACACTAAAATCGAGATTATGTCCCATATCAATTATCGTTTTTACAATCGCTCCTGCTTTTGAATCTGTCAAAATATCATCGATAAACATCTTATCAATCTTTAATGTATCAACGGGTAATTGTCTCAAATACGTTAACGAGGAATAACCTGTACCAAAGTCATCGACAGATATGCGAATTCCTTTCGCCCTTAAAGAATTTAATACCGGAAGAGCTTCCTCCATGTTTTGCATCGTGGTACTTTCTGTAATCTCCAGCTCTAATGAAGTAGGAGGAAACTCAGTTTCAGCTAAAATACATTCAACTCTTTCGATAAATGCTTCTTCTAATAGTTGTCTAACCGATATATTTACGGAGATTAAAAGATCACTAAAGCCATTTTTATGCCAATGTACCCCTTGCAAACAAGCTTCTCTTAACACCCATTCTCCGATTGGTAGAATCATCCCCGTCTCTTCAGCTATCGGTATGAATTCAGCAGGAGAGATCATCCCTTCATCTTCTTTATTCCAGCGCAATAACGCTTCGACACCTAGAATCTTATTATTTCCGATATGAACTAAAGGTTGATAAACAAGAAAGAATTCTTTGTTAGTTAAAGCTCTTCTTAAACCATGCTCGAGAGTTAACCTTCTTTCCATCTTGCCATCACGTTGCTCCGTGAAAAATTGATAATTGTTTCGTCCTTTTTCCTTTGCTTGGTACAAAGCGGAATCAGCGCGTTTTAAGAGTGTTTCACTGTCTGAACCATTACCTGGATATGTACTGATACCTATGCTTGGTGTTGTAAATACTTCTTGTCCACTCAACTTGAACGGTTTTGTAAAAGCTTGAATGATCTGTTCTGCTTTTTGTTTGATCTCACTGATTTCTTTAAAGTTTAACAAAATCAGAAATTCATCTCCGCTTCTCCTAAACACGGTTCCGTTATATCCAACCGTAACCTTTAAAAGTTCTGCTACCTTCTGCAGCAACAGATCACCAAAGCTATGCCCAAGAGTATCGTTCAGAACATTAAACCGATCTAGATCCACGTACAACAGAGCTAGATTGCGACTCTGTACGTCCGCTTCCTTTATTTGTTTTTCTATCGTCTGCATAAATCCATTACGATTAGGCAGCCCCGTTAGTTCATCATAATAAGCCATATGCTCAATCGTGATTTCAGCTCTTTTTCTTTCTGTAATATCAATAAGAATAGAGTTAAAATCAACTAATTTTTTGTTGGCATCTAAAAAGGGAATTCCCCGATCTTGAATCCAGCGTATCTCACCGTTCGGCTTCATGATTCGATACTCACTTGTAGTGATCAATCCGTTTTGAATCGCGATGCCTCGTTTTATGATGATTTCGTCATCATCAGGGTGAATGACCTTTTTCCATAATTCTGAGTCATCATAAAAAGCTTGCAAAGGATAACCATATAACTTTTCAATACCCGATGTGATCAAAAGTTTATTGGTCTTTAAATTGTGTGACCATATCGCAACATCGATACTGTCAAATATATTTTGAAGCTTCACTCGACTCGCTTCTAATTCCGCAAATGTTTCTTTGTGATTTAAGATCTCTTGCTCTAAATTTATTGCATAACTATCTTTTACGATCAGCATCTTATAAATCAAAATTGCAAAAAGAACAACAATTCCTAAGTCGATCCCATACATCAAATAGCTCTGATTATACATTAATCCTATTGTGCTTATGGTATGTAAGGTAAACAAAACCGCTATGATATAGGTCCATTTTTTTGTTTTTGCGTGTTTTAATGGCATTTGTAAGCCTCCAAGGCTATTAAGTATACCTTTTCTATCGGCTATTTCATGGAAATTTAAACTTTCTTCAATAAAGTAAACATACTTATAAAAAAAACTCTCTGCTCAAGTCGTGAGCAGAGAGTAATATTATCGTTTTAGTCCTTATTATATTCCAGCATGCCACCTGTCATATTCTTGACCTTAAATCCATGATCTAGCAGGAAATAAGCAACATTCTCACTGCGGCGGCCGGAACGGCAGACGATGATGTGTTCTTCGTCCTTGTTTATTTCTTCTAAACGCATAGGAATCTCACCCATTTTGATATGTGCTGCCTCTGGAATCTTCCCTTCAGCTACTTCTTCATCTTCTCGAACATCAATCAGAGATATCTTTTTGCCCTCTTGGAGCAATTGCTTTACTTCTGATGGTGAAATTTCTTTTAATTCTTCCATGAACGTTTACCTCCTTTAATTCGCAACGATATTCACAAGCTTACCTGGAACTGTAATCACTTTGCGAATCGTCTTTCCTTCAATGCTTTGTTGAACGGATTCATCTTTTAGAGCAGCTTCTTCCATATCAGAACCACTGATGTTAGCCGCAATCGTCATCTTTGCTTTAAGTTTGCCGTTAACTTGAACAACGATTTCAACTTCATTTTCTACAAGTTGTGCTTCATCCCAAACCGGCCAAGACGCATATGCGATGCTGCCTTCTCCACCTATCATTTCCCAAAGCTCTTCACAAATGTGCGGAGCGATCGGGGAAAGCATCTTAACAAAACCTTGCATGAGATCCTTTGGAAGAACTTCTTGTTTGTTTGCTTCATTTACAAACACCATCAATTGAGAAATGGCTGTATTAAAGCGCAGCCCTTCATAATCTTCTGTTACTTTTTTAACCGTCATATGATATAGACGATTGAAGGCATCTGTGCCCTGCGCATCTCTAATGGAAGGATTTATCTTCTCTCCATCTTCAGCCAGAAGCAATCTCCATACACGATCCAAGAATCTGCGAGCTCCGTCTAAACCAGTTGTGCTCCATGCGATTGAAGCATCAAGTGGGCCCATAAACATCTCATACAAACGAAGTGTATCCGCACCATGACTTAATACAATCTCATCTGGGTTAACAACATTTCCTTTAGATTTACTCATCTTTTCATTATTTTCTCCAAGAATCATCCCTTGGTTGAAAAGTTTTTGGAAAGGTTCTTTTGTTGGTACGATACCTAGGTCGTAAAGAACCTTATGCCAGAAACGAGCATAAAGAAGATGCAACACCGCGTGCTCCGCTCCACCGATATAAATGTCAACCGGAAGCCAATGCTTAAGCTTCTCTGGAGATGCCAATTGCTCCTCGTTTTTTGGATCGATATAACGAAGATAATACCAGCAGCTTCCTGCCCACTGAGGCATCGTATTCGTTTCACGACGTCCTTTCTTTCCTGTTTCAGGATCCACAACGTTTACCCACTCTTCAACGTTAGCGAGAGGAGATTCTCCTGTGCCTGAAGGTTTGATCTCTTTAACAATCGGAAGAAGAAGAGGAAGTTGATCTTCTGAAACCGTCGACATCGTACCATCTTCCCAATGAATGACCGGAATAGGCTCGCCCCAATAACGCTGACGTGAGAATAACCAGTCACGAAGACGATAAGTAATTTTCTTCTCACCTTTTTTGTTCTCAGAAAGCCATTCGTTCATTGTTGCAATCGCTTTTTCCTTCTGCATGCCATTCAAGAAATCTGAATTAACGTGTTCACCATCACCTGTGTATGCTTCTTCTGCCACATTTCCGCCGGCAACCACTTCAGCGATCGGAAGTTCAAACTTAACTGCGAACTCGTGATCACGTTCATCGTGAGCAGGAACTGCCATGATCGCACCTGTTCCATAGCTTGCTAATACATAGTCTGCAATCCAGATCGGAAGTTTTGCACCTGTTACAGGATGAATCGCATATGCACCAGTAAACACACCAGACTTTTCTTTTGCAAGCTCTGTACGTTCAAGATCAGACTTTGTTTCTACTTGTCTTTGATAAGCGGTTACTGCCTCTTTTTGGTCTTCTGTTACAATATCGTTCACTAGTTTATTTTCAGGAGCTAAAACTAAGTATGTCGCACCGAAAAGTGTATCAGGTCGTGTTGTGAACACTGTGATTTTAGAAGAATGTCCATCTACATCAAAGTGTACTTCAGCTCCCTCTGAGCGGCCGATCCAATTTCGCTGCATGTCTTTCAAGCTCTCAGGCCAATCTAGTTCATCTAGATCTTCTAACAATCTGTCAGCGTATGCTGTGATCTTAAGCATCCATTGTCTCATAGGTTTACGAACAACAGGATGGCCGCCACGTTCACTTTTTCCATCGATGACTTCTTCGTTTGCAAGTACCGTTCCAAGTGCTTCACACCAGTTAACAGGTACTTCATCTACATACGCAAGTCCTTTATTATAAAGCTGGATAAAGATCCATTGAGTCCATTTGTAATAAGAAGGATCTGTTGTGTTAACTTCACGGTCCCAGTCATAAGAGAAACCAAGCTCTTTAATCTGTCTGCGGAACGTATTGATGTTTGTTTCTGTAAATTCTGCTGGATCGTTTCCTGTATCAAGCGCATACTGTTCGGCAGGAAGTCCGAAAGCATCCCACCCCATCGGATGAAGTACGTTGTATCCTTGCATACGCTTCATTCTAGATAGAATATCTGTCGCCGTATAACCTTCTGGATGACCAACATGAAGGCCAGCTCCAGATGGGTATGGAAACATATCTAGCGCGTAAAATTTCTTTTTATCATATTCTTCTTTTGTTTGGAACGTTTTGTTCTTATCCCAGAACTGTTGCCACTTTTTCTCGATTGTTTTGTGGTTATAATACATAACCGATCCTCCTTAGAAAACTGTACTTTTAAAAACAAAAAACCTCCCGCCCCTAATAAACATTAGGGACGAAAGGTTAATTAACAATTTAAACCTGCCGCGGTACCACCCTGATTAATGCAAAAATCGCATTCACTCGGAAACATACCTTAACGCGGCGAACGGCAAGCATTACTTTATTCACACTTGCAACTAAAGGGCGAGTTCAAAAAAGTCCGGGTTGACTTGCACCAGCCGTCAACTCTCTATCATTCCATTCTTTTTTTACTATTCCCTATCATCGTTATTAAAAATTTTGATGCTAATTTGTATTTTATGAATAACTCCCTAAATTGTCAAGGTTGTTTAGACGTATAATAGCCTATTTTTCCCATTTTTAAACATATGCCCTATCGCTGTAAGCGGTATCTTGACAAACATTATAGAGCTGTTTAATGTAATGTTAACTGATATTATTTTTACGTTAACATTAAAAGAGGGGTGCAACAAACATGTATGAAAGTAATCAAAAACTAAAGATGTCTCTTTACGCAGCACTTATGGCAGGAATTACAGCGATACTTGCTCAGCTGACCATTCCACTACCGGTAGTTCCGATTACAGGGCAGACATTAGCGATTGGGCTTTGCGCAACTATTTTAGGTCGTAAATACGGCACATTAGCTGTGATGATCTACGTCGCTATGGGTGCAATCGGTCTCCCCGTATTTTCGGAAGCTAAAGGTGGGTTCATGGTACTGATCGGTCCAACAGGAGGCTATATCGTCGGCTTTATTATCGCTGCTTTTATCACTGGACTCATTTTAGAAAAGACAAGTTTTACTCTGCTGCCTGCTGTTGTAGCAAACATGGCAGGTATGGTGATCACACTTGTGTTCGGTGCCGTTCAACTAAAGTTCATCGCAAGCCTTAGTTGGGAACAAGCGTTGAGTCTTGGTGTTATTCCTTTTTTACTTGTCGGAGTAATTAAAGCCATTTTGGCTTCCGTTCTTGGTGTTACGATCAGAAGAAGATTAATGTCAGCTAAACTGCTTCCAAAAGAAGAATCAAGAGCTGCTTAATTCAATAATATATAAACCAAGAGACCGTGATTATCACATCACGGTCTCTTGGTTGTTCATTTACCTATAAATCTCAAGAAGCTTGTTGAGGAATTTCAGTTTGCTGAATGGCATGTCGACTCTTGCTATATAGGATTGTTAAAATGAAAGCAAGCACCATCAGGCCGATAATCGTTTGGAACAACACAGATATGTTGAATAGATCTGCAATCATTCCTCCAAACAACGGACCAAGCATCCTTCCGCCTGTGGCTGTCGAGTTTACAATTCCTTGATAAAATCCGGCTCTGCCTTCAGGAGCGAGCTCTGCTGCGATGGATGGAACACCTGGCCATACGAGCATCTCTCCTATTGTCAGCACAATCATCGCTACCATAAATCCACTAAAGTCTTTTGCATTTCCCACCATCACAAATGAAATGACAAATATACAATATCCGACCAAAATTTGCGATGTTGTAGAATGAAGCCACTTTTTCAAGAAAAGGTTGACCAGCGGCTGACCAAGAACGATAAACACACCATTAACGGTCCAGAGTAAACTATACATTTTCAGACTTACCCCTAGTGATTGCGTATAAGCGGCGATCGTGGACTGCCACTGAACATAACCTATCCAAGCTAGCAGATACCCTCCGCATAAAATTAACAAAGCAATAAACGCTTCTTTGTTGTGAATTCTTTTACGTTGAGAAAAAACGGTTTGCACAGATGCTTCATCTTTTTCATCTATACCTTTAAAGCCGAATAACACAATAATAAAAAATATAAAAGATAGAGTGGAACAACTGATGAAAGATAGTGTGAAAGAATACGAAGCTGCAAATCCACCAAGAGCAGCCCCAAGCGCCACTCCTACATTCTGTGCAATATAGATTCTGTTAAACGCCTTCCTTCCACCCTCTTTCCACATCGTACCTGCTAATGCATACATAGATGGAAAGACGATTCCCATTCCAAATCCCATAAAAACAAGAAGGACACTGTACATCCAAAAATCGTGAAACCAGATTAATAAGAAAGAAGTCGTAAATGAAATGGAGACTCCGAGCATAATGGTCTTGTAGCCTCCTAATTTATCAAACAGCAATCCTCCCGTTAAGTTACCTATGATTCCGGCACCTGAGTTAAGTAATAGAACAATTCCTGCTACGGTAAGTGACTTACCAAGGTGTTCATGTATAAAAATCGTATTGATCGGCCACAAGAAACTTGAGCCCGTCACATTAAGTGCCATTCCAATAATGAGCAGCCATACTTTCGCTGGCATAAATATCCCCCGCTTGCTAACTAAGATGTCATAAACCACTCTGTATTTTATTCCTTTTTCCTGCACTTTACAATTTGAAAGTACTGACAACTCACTTTGCCGCTCAACGTGCGAACATGCTACAATGTCATATGGTGCTCATCACCGTATGAAGGAGTGAGAAAGATGACACACCTTATGGAAAAACCAGATTATTTTGGAGAAAAACGATATTACACATGGAATCAGCATTTAAAGTCCCATTTTGGAGATAAAATTATTAAAGTACCACTTGATGGCGGATTCGATTGTCCGAATCGTGATGGCAACGCAGCATTTGGAGGATGTACATTCTGCTCTCAAAGCGGCTCAGGAGATTTTGCAGGAAACCGCCGTGATGATATCATCACACAGTTTCACACCGTTAAAGAAAGAATGCATTCGAAATGGAAAAAAGGTAAATATATAGGCTATTTTCAAGCTTTTACGAACACTTATGCTCCTGTTGAACAACTTAAAGAGCTATATGAAACCGTCCTCGAACAAGAAGGCGTTGTTGGACTTTCGATTGCAACGAGACCTGATTGTTTACCGGATGATGTGATCGAATATCTTGCTGACTTAAATAAAAGAACTTATCTTTGGGTAGAGTTAGGACTTCAGACTGTACATGAGCGAACAGCATTGCTCATCAACAGAGCTCATGATTACGCAACATATGTAGAAGGCGTTGAAAAACTTCGAAAACATAACATTAGAGTGTGTTCACACATCATCAATGGATTGCCTTTAGAAACTCCAGAGATGATGATGGAAACGGCAAGAGAAGTTGCGAAACTTGATGTTCAAGGAATCAAGATTCATTTGCTTCATCTTCTGAAAAAGACACCGATGGTCAAACAATACGAACAAGGTATGTTAGAATTTTTCGATTTTGCCACATATGTAAAACTTGTTTGTGACCAACTAGAGATTCTTCCCCCACATATGATGATTCATCGACTAACTGGTGACGGACCATCTGACTTATTAGTAGGACCAATGTGGAGTCTGAATAAATGGAAAGTGTTAAACGCGATTGAAAGTGAGCTTAAAAACAGAAATAGTTTTCAAGGGAAATTTTATAATACGTCTGAGGTGAATACACCATGAAATTAGAAGGAGTTTTGCCGTTTGCGAGAACACTTCTTCGTACATTTTGTGATGAGGGAGATATCGTAATTGATGCAACATGCGGAAACGGAAACGATACTTTATTCTTATCAAAACTCGTCGGTGAGAGCGGCCATGTGTTTGCTTTTGATATTCAAAAGCAAGCAATCGAGAACTCAAAGCAACGGCTTGTTGATCATCATGCAGATCATAATGTTACTTTTTATCATGCCTCTCATGATGAGTTAACAACTCAGTTACCTAGTGATCTTCATACAAAAGTAACTGCCGCTATTTTTAACCTCGGCTACTTGCCTGGAAGCGATAAGTCGATTACAACAACAGGATCATCTACAATCGGTGCTATTGAACAGCTCCTGCAACTATTAAAACCTGAAGGCGTCATCATACTCGTGATCTACCATGGGCATGAAGAGGGAAAAAGAGAAAAAGAACTAGTCATGAATTATGTAAAACAGCTGGATCAAAAACAGGCTCATGTTTTACAATACGAATTTATTAATCAAAAAAACGACCCGCCATTTGTAGTCGCAATCGAAAAAAGAGGCTGAACTCAACTAATCAAAGTTGATTCAGCCTTTTTTAAAGTATACTCTTGTTAAATGGTGCAGTCTCAGGATTCAGAAACTGGTCGCCATCTATACACGTTGGGGTATTATGCATCATCAATCCAGAAATTTGAGCACGCAATCCAGAAGTTTCGGCTGTTTATCCACGAGATTTGCCTCTCCATCCAAAAGTTTTTGTCTTTTATCCACGAGTTTACAATCCTCGACAAATTACGCAATAGTTACTATCCTCACTTACCCCTGCTAAATGCGAACCACATGGAGCGGAGACCAACCAATTCTAAGAGCTACAAAGCTTGCTCAATCAGAAATTTATTTATGAAATAGAAGGTTTTAATCTTTGATATAATTTTCGATTTACATAGAAGAAGTAACTCGTTACGCCACCAACTTTAACGAGCTTTGCAGCCATCTTTTTGATTCCAGGACTCTCAGACACCTTCCGATCTGCAAGATAGATTCCTAAGAGACCTCTTTGGATCAAGCGATGAAACCTTGAGTTAGGCAGGTTTGCACAGCTTTTCTCTGCTTTTTCCGCAAAATAAACCATACGTTCTAACATGTGCTGATCATTCTTATAGTACGTACAAAAATTTAGATCGCCTTCTAACTTGTCCTCATTTTGATCAATAAAATAATCCAAAAGAATATGAAGACCTTGTAGCCATGGAAAATACCCTTTCTTTATCGTTGCAGCAGATTCTTTCGTGAAGTTTCCTTGAAACGCATAGCTGACTAAACAGAATATGCCAAGCGTTGAACCTGCACAGGCTGAAAATTCGTACCAAGTTATATCTGGTAGAACGGATTGATACTCTCCAAACCAACTGATTAGACGTGGCTCTCTCTCTTGAACGATTACATGTTTATGTACTTGCAGGTCACAATAGATCGAAGCAAGTCCGATTAGTTCACTTGCGATATTCGGATAAGCTTTCATCTCTGACAAAACACTTTGACACGTGTAGACAAGTTCGTTTAAATAACCGCCGTCGTCCTGTTCTTCTCTGTAACGATAATAATTAGTAGGAACAGCGCCAGGAGATAAGGCATGAAACATGCTTTCATGAAGTGCTCGGAAATCTTTTTCATTCAGTGAAGTGCTTCTGTCACAAAGATTATCTAAATAGTCGCTGATCGTTTGGTACGCTACAACAAACTCTATGGCTTTTTTGCGCTGGTTACCTGCTAGCAGTGTAAGGATAGCTCCCCCTTCACAGTGAAACATCTTATCCGATATGCTGCTAACTGCCTGTTTTCTTAATTCAGGGTTAGGAATCTTTTCAGCTCTATCATGCCAGGTCTTCAGCAGATGACTGACAGCCGGAAAAATCTGCGTATAAACGGAATACATCAATCCCCAAGGGTGAACCGGAACTTTGTTCATAAGATGGCTCCTTTTGTTTATTTCTTTCCTTACCTTTTTCTTTAATCGACCTCGCTATGCAAAAATAGAAATTTTTTCACATAATTAAACACATGATCTCTTTCAGGCTCGTTTAATACTTCATGATATAGGGACGGAAATTCTTTATACCATTTCTCTTGGAGCTGCACTGCGTTAAACCATTGCATAACTTTCATTTTATCCACGATTCGATCATCCCCCGCTTGTAATAGCATTAAAGGTACATTTGGGAAATCTTTATAATGATCAAAAACATGTTTTATCGAACCAATCAACTCTCGATACCACCTGACAGAAACTTTCTTAACGATCAACTTATCCTCTCTATCACGAATACGTATCTCTTCGTTCCTTGTAGCACTGCCTTCAGGTAAGTTCGTCGCCAACCTTACACTCGGAGCGAGTTTGTTCAATAGAACGGAAACGGCTTCTTTTCCTTTTGATGGGTAATGAACCAATCCTAAACACGGAGAGGATAAGATAACCGCTTTTACGCTTAGCCTTTTTTCCATCAAGGTTCTGATCACAGCTAATCCACCCATGCTATGTCCTAAGATATATACGGGATGGCCTAATTTCTCGGCTTCTAGATACCATTTTTCTATGGTTTGGATATAATCGTCGAATGCATCAATATGTCCTCTTCTTCTCGTTGTCGTACCTTGACCAGGAAGATCGCCTGAAACACAATGCAAGCCCGCTTCGTTCAGTTGCTTGATGACCCAATCATACCTGCCATGATGTTCATTTGCTCCATGTACAACAACGATTGTTCCGATCGCATCCTTTTTTGTTTTCCACGTCCACATTTCTCCACCTTCTTCTCTATTCATAAGACTTGATGATTTGCTAAACTGTAGATAGATAAATATTGATAATAGGAGTGTATAATGATGATCTATCCATTTGGAGATAAACAACCTAAGATTTCAGAAACTGCCTTTATTGCAGACTATGTCACCATTACGGGTGATGTTCAGATTGGCGAATATTCTTCTGTATGGTTTAACACATCTATACGAGGAGATGTTTCCCCGACTATCATTGGAAACTATGTAAACGTTCAAGATAATTCCGTTCTTCATCAAAGTCCGAACCGCCCTCTTCATTTAAAAGATGGCGTTACAGTTGGACATAGCGTGATTTTACATAGTTGTGTCGTTGAAGAGAACGCATTGATCGGAATGGGTTCACTCGTGCTCGATGGAGCTCACATCGGACAAGGAGCTTTTATAGGCGCAGGAAGTCTTGTTCCTCCTGGAAAAAAGATACCACCTAATACGTTAGCTTTCGGTCGGCCTGCTAAGGTGATCAGAGAATTAACAGAAGAAGATATCACGGACATGAACCGCATTCGCCGTGAATATTACGAGAAAGGTCAGTATTATAAGTCCTTGCAGCCTAAACGTTAAACTCGATTAGGTTACCATCTGGATCACTCACAAAAACTTGATGCCACTCTGTTTTGTTTGTTGGTTTGTTAACATAAGGAACGTTATGAACATCTAATGTTTTTATTAGCTTGTCCATGTCGGTAACTCTTATCGCAAAATGACCGTCTCTGCTATCAATCTCAGTCGTATTTCTTCTAGCCTTACCTTTAGGATGAACGATCAAATGAAGCTGTGTGTCACCGATATCATACCAAACGCCTGGAAAATCAAACTGCGGGCGTTTTTTATTTTGCTTGAAACCGAGAATTCCCTCATAAAAATAAAGGGATTCTTTTAGATTTGTTACAAGTAAGGATACATGATGTATTCCTGCATACATGTACTTCCACCTCACCTCTCTGTATGTTTTGCCCATAATTTTAACATAGAAACAAATAATTTGAGATGAATTCGTACTGAAACTGTCTTCCTTTTGAATACTTATAATAAAAGTTAATAATATGAAAGGAAGTTGTCTGATGCGTCCATCTAACCAAAAGTCTTATGTTCCTTATCATAGCCCTTACGATCCGTGCCCTCCGATTGGAAAAAAATATTACTCTACTCCTCCTAATCTATATATGGGATTCCAACCATATAACCTGCCACAATACTCACCAAAAGAAGCACTCCAAAAAGGCACATTATGGCCAGCATTTTATGATTATTATGAAAATCCCTATGAAAGAAGGAGGTAATATTAGTGCCATCAACCTTACCTGAAGAGTTCTATCAGTGGATGGAAGAACTGCAAGCAGTTGATTTTGTTCTTGTGGAACTTACTCTATATCTCGATACACACCCACAAGATGAATCTGCAGTCCAACAGTTTAATCAGTTCGCAAAACAAAGAAAACAGATCAAAAGAGCCATTGAATCAAAATATGGTCCTCTCCAGCAATACGGAAACAGTTATTCAGGTATGCCATGGAATTGGAGTGACGGACCATGGCCGTGGCAGTTATAAAGCGAAAGGAGGTTCATTAAAATGTGGGTGTATGAAAAAAAACTGCAATATCCCGTTAAAGTCACTTCATGTAATCCGACACTTGCCAAATACTTGATCGAACAATACGGAGGTGCAGATGGAGAACTCGCAGCGGCTCTTCGGTATTTAAATCAACGTTATACGATTCCAGACAAAGTGATAGGACTCCTTACGGATATAGGTACAGAAGAGTTCGCACATCTCGAGATGATCGCAACCATGATCTACAAGCTGACAAAGGACGCCACACCAGAGCAACTAAAAGCCGCTGGCATCGCAGACCACTATGTAAATCACGACAGCGCATTATTTTACCATAATGCAGCGGGTGTACCGTTTACTGCAAGCTACATAGCTGCAAAAGGCGATCCGATAGCTGATTTATATGAAGATATTGCAGCGGAAGAAAAAGCACGAGCTACCTATCAATGGATCATCAATATGTCAGATGACCCTGACCTTAATGACTCTCTTCGGTTCCTAAGAGAAAGGGAGATTATTCACTCTCAACGATTCCGTGAGGCAGTTGAAATCTTAAAAGAAGAACGTGACAGGAAAATATATTTCTAACCATTCTGCACATGCAGGATGGTTTTTTTATAATAATTTCATACTGTCTTCATGTTCCCCTTACAATTGTATTTTATTATTATAGTATCAAACAAAATATGAATGGTAAGGGGGATATTCATGACAAAAGTAATCGACTGGCTTTATGAAAAAGAGTGTACATTTTTCCGCCTGATTAATGGAAGATTACACAGAAATTCAATGGATCATTTTTTTCACTTGTGGACGCATCTTGGTGGTGCAACAGCTACTATCTCAACAAGTATTCTGCTTCTGTTATTTCTCCCTATGCATTTAAAGTCTTGGGGAATTGTTTGTATGCTGTCATTATTGATCAGCCACATTCCTGTTGCGATTTCTAAGAAAATGTACCCGAGAAAGAGACCGTATTTAAGCCTTCCAGATACAAACATCGGCGATAACCCATTAAAAGATCATTCTTTTCCATCCGGCCATACAACAGCCGTATTTTCAATCGTAACGCCTTTAATATTATTGAATCCGTTTATCGGTATATTTTTATTAGTCGCCGCTCTTTTAGTGGCCATCTCCCGTATGTATCTAGGTCTTCACTATCCATCTGATGTACTTGCAGGAATGATTCTAGGCATCAGCTCCAGCTTCTTTTCTTTGTTCTTAGTTAATAGGTTTGTCTTGCCTTATTTCTTATAAAAAGGAGATGAAGAAATGAAGCTTGCACTTTTTTCTGATACGTTCCACCCACAAATTAACGGAGTTGCTCGTACGTTAAAAAGATTTACGAGTTACCTAGAAACCAATGGAGTTGACTATAAAGTTATCATGCCTTCATTTGAAGAGGTTCAAGAAACAGAGGGCAAACAATATTATGCAATGAAAAGCCTGCCACTCTTTCTATATCCGGAGTGCAGGCTTGCCATACCTCAGTTTAAAGCCTTGAACGATGAACTGAATAAATTTAAACCTGATCTCCTCCATATTGCGACTCCTTTTAATATTGGCCTGTTCGGAATGAGATACGGTAAAAAAGAAAGCATTCCCATGGTTGCCTCTTATCATACTCATTTTGACCGCTACCTTGCTTACTACCATCTAGATTTCTTATCCCCTTTGCTCTGGCGTTATCTGCAATGGTTTCATAAACCTTTTGAAAAGATCTTTGTTCCAAGTGAAGAAACACGGAAGATTTTATACACAAAAAGCTTTACTTCTATTGAAATATGGTCCAGAGGAGTTGACTGTATGATGTTCACACCTCAAAATCGAGATTTCCATGTTCGTGAAGAATATAAGATCACACAGAAGTATATCTTCTTGTTCGTGGGAAGACTAGCACCTGAAAAGGATCTAAACATCCTCAAAGAAATGATAGATAAGCTGCCATCCCCTTTGAGCGAGAATGTTCATTGGCTGATTGTGGGTGACGGACCAAGTCGACGTGATGTCGAACAGTGGGAAACTGAATATAGCAATGTAACATGTGCAGGCTATCTATCTGGAGAAGATCTTGCGCGGGTTTATGCTTCAGCCGACCTTTTCGTCTTCCCTTCTTCTACAGAGACGTTCGGCAATGTTGTTTTAGAAGCAGCTGCCTCTGGGTTACCTGCTATCGTGTGCGATTCTGGCGGAGTAGCTGAAATTGTTCAAGACGGTGTAACGGGTAGAATCTGCAAAGCTACAGAAGCTGACTCATTCATACAAAATATCGTTTCTATTATGGAAGATCCTATGCTCTTAGGCTCTATGAAACGAAAAGCAAGAAATTATGCGATGACTCAATCTTGGTCAGCTATTTTCGGGAACCTTTTAATGCAGTATGAAGAAGTTATTTATACGAAGAATAAAAATAAAACGATCATTGCGTAGCGGTGAATAGGTAAGAGGATATGAAAATACGAGGATAAAATAAAGCTATCTTCCAAATGAACATTAGCGATTAAGATGTTCGTTTGGAAGATACACAAATTTTTTTTACGAGGTAATCACAATTATATCCGCAGATAAAGAACATTTATCCGTAAAACTAGCGAATAATTCCGTACATAAAATTTTTTATCCGATTTTCGACATAACCTTCTAAACTAACCACTAAAAAAACCAGACTTCCAAAAGGAAGTCTGGTTTAACATGTTATATGTTATTAAATATTTGCTTGTTTCTTAAGCTCTGCAGCTTTATCTGTGTTCTCCCAAGGAAGGTTGATGTCAGTACGTCCAAAGTGGCCGTATGCAGCAGTTTGCTTGTAGATCGGACGGCGAAGATCAAGCATCTTAATGATTCCAGCCGGACGAAGGTCGAAGTTGTTGCGAACTAGTTCTACAAGAACTTCTTCAGAAACTTTACCTGTTTCAAACGTGTTTACAGCGATTGATACTGGTTGAGCAACACCAATTGCATAAGCAAGCTGAACTTCAACTTTGTCAGCAAGACCTGATGCTACGATGTTTTTAGCAACATAACGAGCAGCATAAGCAGCAGAACGGTCAACTTTAGTCGCGTCCTTACCAGAGAATGCACCACCACCGTGACGAGCATATCCACCGTATGTATCTACGATGATTTTACGGCCAGTAAGTCCAGCATCACCTTGTGGTCCGCCGATTACGAAACGGCCCGTTGGGTTGATGAAGTATTTTGTGTTCTCGTCGATTAGTTCAGCAGGAACAACCGGCGTGATTACTTTTTCTTTGATGTCTCTTTGAATTTCTTCAAGTGTGTTCTCAGGGTGGTGCTGAGTAGAAATTACGATTGTGTCAATACGTACAGGTTTGTCGTTCTCATCATATTCAACAGTTACTTGAGTTTTTCCATCTGGACGCAAGTAAGGAATCTCTTCAGACTTACGAACCTCTGTAAGACGACGAGATAATTTATGAGCTAGTGAGATTGGTAGAGGCATAAGCTCTTCTGTTTCGTTACAAGCATATCCGAACATTAGACCTTGGTCACCTGCACCGATCGCTTCGATCTCAGCATCTGTCATAGAACCTTCTCTTGCTTCAAGAGCTTGATCAACACCCATCGCGATATCAGCAGATTGCTCATCGATAGAAGTTAGTACTGCACATGTTTCAGAATCGAAACCATATTTGGCACGGTCATAACCGATTTCTTTAATTGTCTCACGTACAACTTTTGGGATGTCTACATAAGTAGAAGTTGTGATCTCACCTGCAACAAGTACAAGACCTGTAGTTACAGATGTTTCACATGCTACACGAGCATTTGCATCATTAGCTAAAATTTCATCTAGAATCGCATCTGAGATTTGGTCACAGATTTTATCTGGATGGCCTTCTGTAACGGATTCTGATGTAAATAAACGACGACTAACTTTTTTGGACAAGTTAATATCCTCCCTTTAACTGCTTTTGAGTATGATACGGTACTTTATTCTTATCTATTTTACACAGTTTATGTTCTTAACCTGAAAAAGGCATAAAAAAAGCCCTTCCCTGTCTCACATACATTCACGAGGGAAAAGGTTTATAAAACCAAAATGCCTTCAACCTCTTATTGTCCAAGGTTATTTTCACCTTGCAGGTTAGCACCTTTTCATTTCCAGTAGCGTTATTATTGCCACTTTCATGTCGGTTGCTGGGTTTCATAGGGCCTGTCCCTCCACCTACTCAGAATAAGAGTAGCCGTTCTCGAAATATGATAGCGTAATGCTTCACCTCTGTCAATAGAAAACCCTATGAATAGCAATAAGTTTGGAGTATTATATTCTATAGAATGAAAGCGTTTTAAATAAGATGGATAATTCACAACATTTTGTTCTTTTTTTCAGAAGTAAGAACTTTTTTGATGCACTTTCATAAAATAGTATACATTATTTAAATCAATGTGTTATACTAATTTTCGAATATATCACTCTAGGATAAAGGATGGTACTGTCTCATATGAATACATTGGAATTTACGACAACCTTAAACGATCTTGTGACCCGTGAAACAACTCACCAGAACTTACCTGTTCCGGTTTTAGTAGAAAAATCTCTTCAGCGCAACGAGGGCATCCTTACATCCACAGGAGCACTTCAAGCTACAACGGGGAAATATACAGGCCGTTCCCCTGAGGATAAATTTATCGTTGAAGATGCTTCCATTAAAGATTCAATCGATTGGGGAAAGGTAAATAAACCATTTTCACCAGAAAACTTTGATAAATTATACAAAAAAGTACTCCAATACTTAAGCAATAAAGAAGAACTATTCGTATTTAAAGGGTTTGCTGGTGCGGACCGCGAGTATCGCCTACCTATCCAAGTAATTAACGAGTATGCATGGCATAACCTTTTTGCTCACCAAATGTTTGTGCGCCCGAACCACGATGAGCTAGGTTCTCATGAATCTCAATTCACAGTGATTTCAGCACCAGGATTTCAAGCTAATCCGGCTGAAGATGGAACTAACTCAGAAACATTTATTATCGTCTCTTTTGAAAAGAAAATTGTCCTTATCGGTGGTACTGAGTACGCAGGTGAAATCAAAAAATCTGTATTCTCTGTCATGAACTACATTCTTCCTGAAAAAGGCATCCTATCTATGCACTGCTCTGCCAACGTTGGGAATGAAGGAGATGTAGCTTTATTCTTCGGACTATCTGGAACTGGTAAAACTACATTATCAGCAGATCCGAACCGTCGCTTAATCGGAGATGATGAGCATGGTTGGGCTAACACCGGTGTCTTCAATATCGAAGGTGGATGTTATGCTAAAACAATCGATCTTTCTAAAGAAAAAGAACCACAGATCTGGAATGCGATTCGTTTTGGAAGCGTTTTGGAGAATGTTATGATCGATTCAGTTACAAGAGAAGCAGATTATAAAGATTCTTCACTAACAGAAAACACACGTGCTGCTTATCCTGTTGATGCTATTCCTAATATTATTCAACCAAGTGTCGCAGGACACCCGAATACAATCATCTTCTTAACTGCTGATGCATTCGGTGTACTGCCTCCGATCAGCAAACTTACTAAAGAGCAAGCGATGTATCATTTCCTATCAGGATACACGAGCAAACTTGCAGGAACAGAAAGAGGCGTAACATCACCACAAGCTACTTTCTCAACTTGCTTTGGCGCTCCATTCCTGCCACTTCCTGCTACCGTTTATGCTGAGATGCTTGGCAAGAAAATTGATCAGCACAACGTTCAAGTTTACCTTGTTAACACAGGCTGGTCTGGTGGAGAGTACGGTATTGGAAGTCGTATGAACCTAGGTCATACACGTGCAATGGTGCAGGCTGCTCTAGAAGGCGAGCTTGCCTCAGTTGAAACAGTAGTAGATCCTATTTTTGGGCTTCATATCCCAACACATTGCCCTGGGGTACCAGACCAAGTTCTTCAACCGAAGAAAACATGGAGTGATCAAGACGCTTATGATGTGAAAGCGAAAGAACTTGCTGGTCAATTTAATGCGAACTTTGAAAAATTCAAGTCTGTATCAGCTGAGATTTCTCAAGCTGGACCGCTCGTTTAATACACGGAATAATGACCTTCCATTCTAGCAATGGAAGGTTTTTTCATTTATGAAAAGGAGCTAAAATCTCATTCAGCTCCTTTTCCATGTCCTTTCATCCATGCGCATAAAGCATATGTAATCTTCCGGTTCTCTTTTGGAGGAAAATAATGGGTGTATTCAGGATAGATCCATGTTTCACATGGCTTTTTGAGTTCTTTTAATCTTTTTTCTATCTTAAGTGTGTGTTCGACGGTTACATTCTCATCCTTCATACCGTGAATGCAAAGTAAGGGTGTATCTAATTCTTCACAATAATTAAGCGGCGATCGCCATTCAAATTCTTCTGGATATTTCTCTGGTGTTCCTCCAATAACTCTCTTCATCATCCTGCGCAGATCCTCTCTCTCTGCATACGTGATAGCCATATCAGTCACACCGCCCCATGTTACGACAGAACGTATCTCAGGATATTTCATTGCCGTAAACAATGCCATAGGACCGCCACGAGAAAATCCGAACACATGAATATCCTCTTCATCTACTTTTGGAAACTGCTTCAAAACTTCATAAGCTGCAAATGCATCTGTTCGATCTTCCCCAGCAAAATCTTCGTTGCCTTCCCCCCCTAGATTTCCACGATAATAGGGAGCCATCACAACAAATCCTTGTGAGGCAAACTGAATGATCCTAGCAATTCTGACCATGCCAACGGACTTGATTCCGCCCCTGAGATAAAGGAAACCCGGAAAAGGTCCTTTCCCTTCTGGTAATGCTGCTAGTCCTTTTATTTTTAACCCATCATTTAAATAAGTAACTACATACAAACGAATGGTAGGATGCGGAGAAGGAAATCGCTGCCACTCTATCATTTTTGCCTTTTTCATTCCTACACTCCTTTATTTTTGTGGGCAAACACACATTTGCACCAATCACATACATTATTACATAAAAGTCATGACTTCATTCCTATGTGCAGGAGGATCCAATATGAAATATTTCAAAAGAAAACTAATGCTACTTTTTACTTGTTTACTAGCTTTCTCCATGCTGCTGGCAGGGTGCAATACCTCAAGCCCTAAAAAAGATAAGATCAGAATCGCCGAAGTAACACGATCCATTTTTTACGCTCCACAATATGTTGCCATAGAAAAAGGCTTTTTTAAAGAAGAAGGTTTGGACGTCGAGCTGACTACCACCTGGGGCGGCGACAAAACGATGACGGCTCTTCTATCTGATGGAGCAGACGTAGCACTCGTTGGTTCTGAAACAACAATCTATGTACATGCACAAGAATCAACTGACCCTGTTATTAACTTTGCACAACTCACTCAGACAGACGGTACTTTCTTGGTTGCAAGGAAAAAGCCGGAATTCTTTTCGTGGGATCAATTAAAAGGCAGTACTTTTTTAGGCCAGCGTAAAGGCGGCATGCCACAGATGGCAGGTGAGTTTGGTATAAAGAAACACGGGATCGACCCTAAGAATGATCTAACAATGATTCAAAATATTGATTTTGCCAATATTGCAAATGCCTTTGCATCTGGAACTGGAGATTACGTTCAATTATTCGAGCCGCAAGCAAGTCTTTTTGAGCAAGAAGGAATTGGGCACATTGTCGCTTCGTTCGGTGCCGAGTCCGGGAAGATTCCTTATACAACATTCATGTCAAAACAAAGCTATATAAAAGAAAACAAAGAAACATTGGAGAAATTTACAAAAGGCTTATATAAAGCGCAGTTATGGGTCGAGAACCATTCGGCAAAAGAGATCGCCAAAGTAATCGCACCTTATTTTGAAGATACCCCTGTGGAACTTATTGAAACGGTTGTAGATCGATATAAGAGTCAGCACAGTTTCGCTCTTAACCCGATATTAGATGAAGAAGAGTGGAACAACTTACAGACCATTATGGACGAAGCAGGAGAGCTTCCGAAGAAAGTAGATTATAACATTCTTGTGGATACTCAAATAGCTAAGAAAGCCATTAAATAAGAGAACTTACGTCTCTGCATAATGAAACGGCTACCAAAGTGAGCTTCTTGTTGCATTTTTACACGAGAAGCTTTACTGATGATTCGCTGAGATTACAAATACACAATCAGGAGGGATCGTCGTGGCTTTATTACAATTAAAATCTGTCGGGCAAACTTACTTTTCAAAAACGTCTGCCACAACGGCCTTAGAAGATATTTCGCTTTCTGTACAAGAAGGCGAGTTTATATCCTTACTGGGACCAAGCGGGTGCGGTAAATCTACACTTCTATCTATGATCGCTGGTCTGTTAACACCAACGGTCGGATCGGTAATGGTAAATAATCAAAAAATTACTTCTCCGCACCCAAAAATCGGTTACATGCTACAACAAGACTATCTGTTTCCATGGAAAACGATTCAGGATAACATAACGCTTGGTTTAAAACTGCGGAATCAGCATTCCTTAGAAAACGTTCAATCCGCTATACGACTTCTTAAAGAGATCGGGCTTGATCATACATTAACAAAATTCCCTTCAGAGCTTTCTGGAGGTATGAGACAGAGGGTGGCGCTCGTTCGCACACTCGCTACACAGCCTAAGATTCTCTTGCTCGATGAGCCCTTCTCAGCACTCGATTACCAAACAAAGTTAAAGCTTGAAGATCTCGTATCCTCAACTCTAAGAGAACATGGAAAAACAGCTATCTTAGTTACACATGATATCGGCGAGGCTATTGCGATGAGTGATACTGTTATCTTATTATCAACAAATCCTGGACGTATTTTCAGAACGTTTAAAATGCCAGAAACACTAAGGAATCTCCCTCCCTTTGAAGCTCGTCAGCATCCAGACTTTTCAGCAACCTTTCAGCAAATATGGGAGGAGTTGGAGCACATTGAACAAAACGATAAAGAGTAAGATTCACCACGAGTATCTTGAATCGATAAAAAAAGAAAATAGAAATATACGTCTTGTTCAACTATTTATTTTTATCAGCTTTTTCTTGTTATGGGAAGTTGCCTCTCTACGAGGTTGGATCAATCCTTTACTGTTTAGTTCACCAACGAAGATAGGGTCTCTTTTTATAGAAAAGGTTAGTGATGGATCACTTTATATTCACGTAATATTCACTCTAGGCGAGACCATATTAGGATTTATATTAGGTACACTGCTTGGGACTTTACTTGCAGCCCTGCTTTGGTGGTCTCCATTTCTATCTAAAGTCCTTGATCCCTATCTTGTTGTTTTAAACGCCATGCCTAAAGTAGCGTTAGGTCCAATATTAATCGTTGCGATCGGCCCGAACTTCGGTTCAATCATCGCTATGGGAATTTTAATCTCGATCATCATTACGACCCTCGTCGTTTATACGGCGTTTCAAAATGTGGACCCTAACTATATTAAAGTGGTCCGATCTTTTGGAGGAAATAAAAAACAGTGCTTTAAGGAGGTAATCCTTCCAGCCTGTTTTCCGAATATCATATCATCTTTAAAAGTAAATGTGGGGTTGTCATGGGTAGGTGTTATCGTAGGTGAATTCCTTGTCTCAAAACAAGGCTTAGGGTACATGATTATCTACGGATTCCAAGTCTTTAACTTCACACTCGTGCTGATGAGTCTCTTGATCATTGCCGTTATGGCTACCATCATGTATCAAGGAGTCGAATGGCTTGAGCGAAAACTTATTAAACACCGAATATGAGCTAACAATCTAGGCCAGGGAATGCAGAAGGGCGTATTTCATACTCTCCTTTAGCACCTGGTCTTTCATCATAAAACTGAACGCCTTATCAGTGGATACATCTTCAGGTAACTCACTCATCAAGACTGGCCCGTTCGTTTCAAAATAACGATGTTTTAAAAGAATCTTATCCACAGTCGCAACATAAATATTCTTAATGATCTTTCCGCCTTTACCATCGACAAAGTACTGACCAATATACTTAAGATCGGATACTCTTCCACCCGTTTCTTCAAAAACTTCCCGAACTGCTGCTTCGTCTGCGGTTTCTCCTGGTTCTACTTTTCCACCTGGAAATTCAATTCCACGTCTCGGATGTTCTGTCAGCAACCATTGATCTTTAAATTTACACAAACACCACACATGTTTAGGCGTATCCGAAAAGGGGTGGTCTGAAAACGACAATTGTACAGTGTTGTTATAAAAATCTTTAAATGTAATTATATCCATCACACTACTCCATCTCGACTGTTTCCTTTATTGTAAAGTTCACAACATTTAAAGTCCATTTGTTTTAATTGCTACTCTTTAAACGTAAGCTTCTAAAGAGCTATAAACTTCCTCTTTCTATTATGTAACAATCCTAGTCTATTCAATCTAATCGTAAAAAAACATGGGTGGTAAAACCCATGTTTAATCTACTGATGCAAATGTAATAATCCATTTCCCGTTCATATACTCAAACCCTAATGTAATTTCATAAGAACCATAAAGATCAGACTCATTTTTTTGGTGAACTCTATAAGAATGATCTGAAAGCTGTTTGATAATTACAGGTTCACTTTCTTCTAACCATGGTGGAAGTTCAGTTGGAATTATATACAAGGAACTTTCTCGTTCCTCAAATAATCCATCCGTATAATAAGCAGCTAGATCTTTAGACACAAAATTCGTTAAGTATGTTATATATTCTTCTTTATTAGAATAATTTAAAACCCTATAGTTTTCATCCGTTTCTTGCTTAAGTGCTTCAATAAAGAGATTCGCCTGTTTCTTCGCGATATCCTCCGTAAATGCAGGTGCAGTTTGTTTTTCTTTCGTTTCTTCAGCCGTTACTGGCTGAGTGATAATCTTGTCCGAGGCACCGGACTTCTCTTGAACGTTTTCAGGAATGTTAGGGACAATGATGAATGATAGCATAACAGCCAAACATAGTGCTAGAAAAGCTTTCATGATAGTTCACCGCCTGACATTGTTTTCTTACTATAATCTATTCACTGATTTCGGAATTCTAAACCCTTTTTAAGCAAAAGATGAAAGTGCTACCATAAATAATCTCATGAACCTCACTAACTTGCTCTTTTATATTTTTTACTTTTCTTGCCGATCTCATACAATCCTGTGGCGGCTAAGCCCGCGATTCCTCCAGACCATAACCGTAGTTCTACATTCATCTCTGTAACAGGGGCAGCTAACAATCCAATCATCAATCCCATAAAAAAACTAGTAATGGGTATATATTTTTTCGGAATCGGGAAAGTACGTTTTAAGAGCTCCATCATAGCTGTCACTAAAGGAGCTAATAGTGATGAAAACATGAGTACTTGCTCCAACAGGACCACCCCCCTTTTCATTAGCACGACCTTCCTTTAGTAACTTAAAGATTCAAGCTTCATAACTTATTTCCTGCCAAAATAAAAAATTACTTTTTGTCCTAAGCGTTATATAACAGATCGCATAAAATAAAGTGCCATGATTTTTTTCGGTTATTTTATTGAATTGAGTCAATACTATTGGTAACGAAAGGCAAGACAGGAGTGAGTTTTATGGTAAAAGGCGATGATCTTTTTTTAATACGCTTAGAAGCAAATGAAATTTCTTGGTGGGAGTATGCTAGAAATGTCTCACCAGTTTCCAGACCAAAACAATATTTAACGTATTGGTCATTCTTAAAAAACAGAGGTAAATTACCTAGAAGATTAGTAAAAGAAGCTGAATGGCGTATGGAAGCCAGAAGAAAAGGATTATTAGATACTTAACGTAAAAAGCAAAAGACCCTTGAGAAAAGGCCTTTTGCTTTATTTTTTAATTATGTAATTTTTTTAAGAGTCCGTTCAGTCTTCTTACTTTTGATTCATAATCTGGCTTGAGCTCGTATTCTAGATCTTTCAGCTCAGAATCAACAACTTCATATGCATACCCTTGACTCAACAGTGCTTCAATTAACAATTCTTTTTCATCATCGGTAAGGTTTATCCTCAATTTATCCAATTGTTAATCCCCCTCTCATTCATAAATCCATTATAACGTGAGGGTTCTATGCTTATCCTTACTAAAAATTTGGAAATTTTGCAATTCAGTATTTAACTCGTGATAACCACCCAAGCGATAGCACCTAAAATGATTAGGATATTTGTAAAAACATCTATGATTCTGTTATCTTTTTTAAGCTGGCTTTTAGTGAAAAACAGTAAAAGTGTTAGGAAAAAAATTGTTGCAAAATAAAAACCAATCGCTGACCATGAAAAGAATAATAAGTGCTGATCCAATGATATCCCCCCTAAATGATTTCATAAACCGAAGGATAATGTCGTAAGGTAGCTGGCTGGCATATTTGGAAAATGAAGCCCCTTTAGCTTTGCGTCCTCACTTTTCAATGAGTTTGCCTTTATCAAACGATTTATGGCAATATGTCTTAGCCATTTTTTTGGATAAATCCCACAAGACATTCTTCCTATTTTATAGGTATATTATATCAGAAAATAGTTAAGAGGACTCATTATTTTTTTACTATTTAAACGATTTAGCTTATATGATTTTCTTGATCAATGAATTGAGCATTCTTCCATTCTAACTCTAGTTCACTTAATGTAAAATCAGTTAGATACCTATGGTCTTCATACCCATACAAACCTCTATGAATTAGATGCTGGATGAGTCGTTGTTTACGTCCTTCAACCGCTCGACGCAGTTGTCCTTTCTGCGAATCCATATAAAATCTTCTCCTTTTTGTGAATCATGATTGTTATCCATTCTAACCACATAAAAGAAGATTCAAGCCTGCTAAGCAAACAAAAAAGTTCCTTATACAAAAAGGAACTTCACACGAGATTATTGCTAGTGTAAGACAGATTTACTCCATTGTTCATAAACCGAATTAGGGGCATTCCAGCATAGCCAGGAAACCATGGTTTTAATTCCATGTTGACTTACTTCCCAGTACTCCCAGCGTCGTTTGGAGAGATTTTCATAAATTCCTGTTTCATTCACCCAACCGTCCATATTAAACGCCTCCTATTCATCTGCTTTATAAAAAATTCTTTTTTCTTTCGTTATTTCCTCTTTTTTACGGTTTGTAAAACTTCGACAAAAGGAAACATAAATTTACATGAACCTGTTGTTATTGTACTAATAAATAATACATGTCATACATAACAAGGAGATATAAATGAAACTATGGGGATTACCAACTCTAGATCTAGCAAAAGAACTCTTAGGAATGAAGCTGATACATATCCATGAAGACGTTATAACATCGGGATACATCGTGGAAACTGAAGCCTATCTGGGCCCTGAAGATCGAGCTGCGCATTCCTATAACAATCGAAGAACAGCTAGAACAGAAGTGATGTACGGTGAAGCAGGTACAATTTACACCTATTTTATTTATGGGATGCATGTTTGCTTTAATATCGTTTCCAGACCCGTTAATAAACCTGAAGCCATACTAATTAGAGCACTGCAACCAATTGAAGGAATAGAAATAATGAAGGAAAGAAGAGCGAGCGTAAAGAATGATGTTCAGCTTACGAATGGTCCAGGTAAACTGAGCAAAGCAATGGGTTTCACATTGAATGATAATGGCAAGAAAATGAATGAGGAAAATATACGGATAGAAGAAGGAATTGAATTAGTTCCGAATGAAATAATCTCTGGCCCACGCATAGGTATACACTATGCCGAAGAAGCTGTTCATTATCCTTATCGGTTCTGGATAAAAAACAACCCTTACGTATCACGTTAATACGCAGGGTTGTTTTCTTTCTTCGTTGAAACCGTAACATCCTCTTCCTGCATGTAATCGACCTCAGTTGTCCGATTGGTATCTTGAATCCATGCTAGATGATGATACGTTTGTTTTTTTATAGCAACGTATTTTGCTTGCATAATGAACAACCAGAAAAGGATGAACAACGTTGTTTTCAATACATTTTCCGCAGTAAGGGCAGCCGCCTCGATCGGTAGAACATTCACTGTTATACTTGAAAGCAATCCAATCACAACAGCTCCCAAGATGAACAATGGCTGGTTCGTACGTAAAAATTTCAATCGATGCTGCAAGTAGTTCTGGATGGATAAACGTTCTTGAGCATTGAACTGGAGGTATCTGCTTTTAGCTGATTTGGCATTGGCCACTAAACCTTTAGATCGATCTTTCTTCCAAAGGGATTTCATAAATAGGGTGAATTCTATATCACTAGCGGGTTCGTTATTCATTTTTCTGTGAATAAAATTATGAGCTTGATAATAAGTAATTGCATTCTGTACAAGCCTTAGTAATACGTAGCCTGTGATGATCGTGAGTGAAAAGACAAACCAAAAAGAGTTCATTGCGCTCTCTGTTAACTCGATGATAGGATTTATAGCGGTTTGAATCTGTACCCATATGATCTTTGCTGCAAGCGTTAGTATCTCTAGCCATTTTTCCAAGAAGATCACTCCGAAATCTCATTAAGTATCTTCTTATTTTACCATGATTTTTCATTAGTGCTTACATTTATTTACTCAACATTTGTAAACTAGGGAAATCGGCATACAAAAAGGCCGCAGGTATATGTATACACCGCGACCTTTTGAAGTGATTATTTATGCACTAACTTCTTGTTCACGAGTCCCAAGATGTTTGTCTTCGCCTTTATCAACGATTACAGCACAAGCAGCATCACCAGTGATGTTAACAGCTGTTCTAAGCATATCAAGAAGTCTATCAACACCTAGGATTAAGGCAATACCCTCGACAGGTAATCCTACAGAGTTCAATACCATCGCTAACATGATCAATCCAACTCCAGGAACACCAGCTGTACCGATACTAGCAAGCACTGCCGTTAAAATAACAGTAAGCATCTGTGTTAAACCTAAGTTAACATCGTATACTTGAGCGATAAAAATCGTCGCAACACCTTGCATGATAGCTGTTCCATCCATGTTAATCGTTGCACCAAGCGGCTGCACAAAACCACTTATCGATTTTCGAACACCTAAATTTTCTTGAGCTGTTTTCATTGAGATTGGAAGTGTTGCATTTGAACTAGACGTACTAAATCCAACTGACATCGCAGGTGCAAAGCCTTTAAAGAACCAGAGCGGGCTCTTCTTTGCAAATAGAGCAATTGAACCACCATACGCGACAACAGAGTGGATGAATAAAGCTAAAATAACTACGCTCATGTATAAGCCCATCGCTTTGATGGCATCCATTCCTTGACTTCCTACCGCTGAAGCAATCAATGCAAAAGCACCATATGGAGCAAATTTCATAATCAAGTTTACAAGATACATCATAATGTCGTTACCTTGTTCAATTAAATCCATTATACCTTTTGTTTTGCTTCCCAACATCGTTAAAGCAAATCCTACAAATACGGAAAACGCGATAATTTGAAGCATGTTTCCTTCAGCCATCGATTGAATTGGATTAGTAGGAATAATGTTCAGCAACGTGTCCGTAACTGCTGGCGCTTCTTGTTGCTCGAACTTAGCACCTTCTGTTTTAAAGTCCCCTACACCTGGTTGAAAGATAAGCGCTAAAGCCATCGCGATCGTAATCGCAATTGTTGTAGTTCCTAAGAAGAACCCCACCGTTTTAGCACCCACTCTTCCAAGTTTCTTCGGATCACCTAACCCCGCAGTTCCAAGTACGATTGAGAAAAAAACAATTGGAACAACTAACATTTTAATAAGGTTTAAGAATAATGTCCCGACTGGCTTTAAAACGTATTTATCCAGTGTTGAAAAAGCATCTGGTACAGCTAGATTAAGAATTAATCCCGCGACAACCCCAAGTGCAAGTGCAATTAAAATTTTTGTAGATAATTTCATAATAAAGTACCCCCTTTGTTAAAATCTTCTCACTATTTAGTGTGCAGTACGTTGAAGAAATTTTATACTAATACATGCCCTATTTGTTGCATATAAAAACCCACCGAAAATAGAGAGGATTTTCCGTGGGAATACACCGCAACACATAGACTGAGCCCATGTATAGAGTTCTCTCTCCAAAAACGCTTACGAGGTTAGCTGTCGGATTAGGAAATTGAGAGTTGTCCCTTTTGTGTATGCACAAATTCATCCCTAGGCTTTATAAGCCATATCGTGGTTCCCCCGCTTCAAGATATTCTATGGAATAGAACGTCCGAATTCAGCGAATCATATATAATATGCTCTAATTTTATCAACATACATAAATTTTTGTCAAGAATACTCACTATGCTTATTTATTCCAATTAATTGTTTCATGATGAATGTTTTTCCATATTCTCACTTCTACCCCATAAGCATATAGAAAAAAACGAATTATATATAAGGTTCTATTTTTCAGGGAGGTATTGTAAATGAAAATCGTATTTTATGAAAAAGGTGAATTAAGTATAATCGTTGGAGCATCCAAATTAAAAGGTGAACTTACGATTGAACAAATAAAGAACGAAAGCGAAAAGAAAGCAAAAGAATTAGGTGAATTATTAGGAAGAGAAATCGGATTTTTAATCGATATGAACGGTAAATTAGATACTCAATTTAAAAAATAAGGCTGTTTAAAACATAATTTCTTTTGGAAGTATGGATTTCCGTTCCAGGCTGCTCGCTTTCCATGGGGCAGGTGTGAACCACATTCGTACGTGTCACTTTAAAGTGTCTCACCTTCCACTCCAATCAACAGTTATAGAGGTAAATTCAAAAAGATCTAAAAGCAACAATTCTTTAGAAAACAGCCAAAAATAAAAACCGGGATATCCCGGTTTTTTGTTTTTATACGTATGCGAGTGATAATTGTTCTTTATTCCTCTTCAATACCATTTCTGGACGCCCTTCATCCTGTATCTTTCCATTGTTCATCAGTATGATCCTGTCCCCTATGGCACGAGCATCCTCTTCGTCGTGAGTTACAAAAATAGAAGTGATCCCCGTACGTTTTAAAATTTCCTGTAACTCATCCCGAATCTGTAGTTGAAGCTTAGAATCGAGATTGCTAAATGGTTCATCAAACATGATCAAAGATGGATTTGGAGCCATAGCCCTAGCTAGTGCAACACGCTGCTGCTGTCCACCGCTCAATTCATAAGGATAACGAGAAGCATAGTCCTCCATTCCCACAATAGCCAATAATTCTTCCATGCGTGCTTGCTTCTGCTTACGATTCATTTTCGTTAAGCCAAATTTTATGTTCTTTTCAACCGTCATATGAGGGAACAAAGCATAATCTTGAAAAACCAAACCTACACCACGATTTTCCGGCTGAACAAAACGAAATGTATCATTCATGACAGCCTGATCTATGAGGATCGATCCTCTTGAAGGCACCTCTAGTCCTGCTATAAGACGAAGTAACGTACTTTTCCCGCTTCCGCTTTCTCCTAAGATCACCGAAACTTCTCCTTGATTAAAGTTTAAAGAAAGATTTTCGAACAAAGGGTTACGCGAATTTTTATAATGAAACGCTAAGTCTTTGATTTGAACAAACATTATTTTGGCTCCTTTTCTAAAACTCTGTGTAAAAAGAAGATGGAAAGTGCACTTATACAAATAATCACCATTGATGAAACAGAGGCTTCGTGAATACGTTCGTCACTTGCGTATTGAAATGTTTTGGTAGCTAGCGTATAAAAATTAAAAGGCTGAAGGATAAGAGTAAGAGGCAGCTCTTTTAATATATCTACAAAAACAAGGATAAAACCACCAGCAATAGCACCTTTAATCATCTTAATATCCACTTTAAAAAACGTCTTCGTTACCGACATACCTAATGTCCTCGAAGCTTCTGTGAAAACCGTTCCTACCTTATCAAAGCCTGATTCGATGGAGTTAAAACCAACTGCTAGAAAACGGACCACATAGGCAAAGATCAGCATACTAATACTTAAGCTCAGCACAAGAGTTGGCTCTAACCCTAACCATTCATATAACGTGAATACCTTCTCGTCTAGTGAGAGAAATAAGGTCAATACACCTATTGCAATTACAGCTCCAGGAATCGAATACCCTAAAACCGTTATTTTTGAAAAAAGCTTCCCCATCCATCCTTTTGATAGACGACTAAAGTTGGCGATAATTAGAGCGACGATAATGATAAGAACTGAACCTATAGAAGCAACAAAGACCGAGTTCCAAATCAAGTCAACAAAAGCAGTATTTAAAATAACGTCATAAGTCATATACACCCAATGTATAAGCTGAATGAAAGGAATTCCGAAAGCTAGAGCAAATAAAGAAATGAAAAAACTAAGCACAGCGAACTTTTTCCAACCTTTAAGTTCTTTAGGTTGTAACGGGCGGACTTTTGAAGTGGAATAGCTATACTGTTTCCTGCCCCTTATTACTCTTTCTAATATCAAGATCAAAACTACGATAAACATCAAAGTACCCGCTAACTTGATAGCCGAATAGATATCTCCCATCCCAAACCACGCTTGAAATATTGCTGTACTAAAGGTTTGAATACCAAAATACTTTACTACCCCGTAATCATTGAAGACTTCAAGAATGACCAAACTAACTCCACCAACGATCGCTGCACGTGACACAGGAAGGACGACTTGTATAAATGTCATGAACGATCCTTTTCCTAGCAACCGTGCATTCTCAATCAGTGATGATGACTGATTTTCTAAGAAACTTTTTGTGATGATATATACATATGGATATAGGAACATCGTAAAGATAAAAACAGCACCGGGTATGTTCATGATGTCAAAGAACTTTTGGTCCACTTTTATACCAAACTGGTTCCTTAGTGACGTCTGAATGACGCCTGTATAATTTAAAATACCATGGTACGTATAGGCCCCAATGTATGGTGGAATCGCAAGTGGGAGGATAAGACCCCACTTAAAGAACCGACGCATAGGAACTTTATAGGCGGAAACTAGCCATGCCGCACTTACACCGATCAGCACTGTGAAAAGACCAGTAAAACCAACGAGTGTCACGGAATTTACGATATAATTTTTCAACATGAATTCTTTAATGTGTTCCCAATTCTCATTACTCTCAGCGAATAACTGAACCATGATGAGCAAAGCCGGTAAAAGGATTAAAGTAGAAAAAATCACACTAAGCAAAGCCCAACTATTAAACTGTGATCTCATTTTTCGAATGAAATACAATATTTTCACCTTCTTTACTCATCAGCATTGTTCTTGTTGTTTGTTTTACATGGAATTAGCCGTATCACAAATCGTGATACGGCAAAATATTAACGTTTATTTCCAGCTGACTTCATTCATAATCTTAACAGCATCTGCATTGTTTTCACCTAACTCAGAAAGGTTAAGATCTTGTTCTTTAAACGGACCCCAAGACTTTAAAAGCTCTGAAGGCTCTACTTCTTTATTAACCGGATACTCGTAGTTGGCTTCAGCAAATACTTCTTGAACTTTTGGACTAGACAGATATTCCATTAATTCTATAGCATTCTCTTTGTTCTTAGCGTGTTTCGTAACACCTATACCACTAATATTGATGTGCGTTCCTGTTGTTTCTTGGTTAGGGAAGAACACACTTAGCTGTTTAGCAACTTTCACTTCTTCAGGATCTTCTGAGTTCAACATCTGACCAAAATAGTATGAGTTCATGATGGCAACATCACCTTCACCAGCAGCGATACCTTTCGCTTGGTCTTTGTCACCACCTTGTGGATCACGAGCCATGTTGTTAACGATCCCTTCTGCCCACTTCTTCGCTTCATCTTTTCCGTTTAATGAAATAAAGGATGATACTAATGATTGATTGTAAATATTTTCTGATGAACGGATCAGTACTTTACCTTTCCATTTGTCTTCAGTTAACGCTTCATAAGTAGATAGTTCTGATTTGTCTACTTTTTTCTGATCATATACGATAACACGTGCACGTTTTGTTAGACCGAACCATTGATTGTCTTTATCTCTTAAATTATCAGGAATATTCTTATTCAAAGTTTCGCTTTCTACACTTTGTAAGAGGTCTTTATCTTTTGCCCAGTGTAAACGTCCAGCATCAGATGTGAAGAAAAGGTCTCCTTTTGTTGCTTTCCCTTCTCTTGTAAGACGCTCGATCAACTCATCTTCTTTACCCTTAATAAGGTTGACTTTAATTCCTGTCTCTTTTGTAAAATCAGCAAAGATTTTATCATCAACTTCATAGTGACGACTTGTATATAGGTTTACTTCTTCTTTTTTTGTCTCATTATTATTCGAACTCGCACCCTCGTTTGATTTACCACAGCCTGCTAAGACTAAAGCAGCTAGTAGGACCATTGTAACAACCGTAAAAAGATTCTTTTTAAACATATGTCAGTTACTCCTTTTATGTATAAGTAATTGAAAACGATTATCAACTTCACTTTTAATTATAATGATAATCATTCTCAAGTCAACCGTTTTTTTTAATGTTTTTCTCTGGTGGATTGTTGTTCTCAAATCCTATTCTCCTTTAAGAGCTGATTGGAGTGAAAGATGCCAAGTATCAGGTTCGGACAAGCACGGAGGTAATACTTATAAAAAATGAAACTTACAAACGACGCTCACCGTTCGCCCTGAAGCCTGAAAACAACTACTTTCACAAAGGATGGTTCTATCCAAAAGAAGAAATTAAAAAAGAAATCAAAAAAATCTCTTAGAAGTATCTACTTCTAAGAGATCATTCCTGATTTAAAGGTTTCCACTGGTTATAAACCCAATTTCCTAATCTGTTATATCCCCTTCTATTAGGGTGTATAGAATCAGAAAAATACAGTTCTTTCTCAACGTTTTCATAGAGTTCAAAAGTAGAGATATACTTTGTAAGCGTGCTTTCTTTGCTCGCCTCAACGATTGCTTCATTCCATGTCTTAATACTCTCTGCAGCTGTGGGATCGTATTCTTTCCCAAAATAAGGATTATAAAGACCTAATACGTAAACCGGTGCAAACGAATTGTTTTCCCTCACCACTGTCAGTGTTTTAGTTAAATTGTTTCTTAGCTTTTCTTTTCCTAGCATTAATTTCTGCTGAGGCAACTGGCGAAAGTTCCAACCGGCAGCGTGACGAAAGTCATTTGTGCCTATAAAAACAAAGATATGATCTGCTTGTCTTAATGACTTGATCACGACTCCATTATCCAATTGTCTTAACAATTGGTCGGAACGCTGTCCACTGATCCCAAAATTATTAATGATTACATTTCTGCCTGTTTGCTGCTGAATATTTCGTTTAACGATCCCGATATAGCCTGTTTTGGATGGGTCACCAACTCCATACGTTAATGAGTCTCCAAGGGCAACGACCTTCAGAGTTTGTGTATCGCTCGCCCCTTCTGTTTCTCCATAAAATTGAAAGATAAGGAATAGTATGAGGGCTAGTCCTGTACCACCAATTAACCATCTTTTTGATACTTTCCGCACATCAAATCCTCGATTCTGTTACAAGTTATTGTTATATTACTTTTTACCATAACGAGGGAAAATATCAAGTAATGAATGTGTTAATTTGTTATTTCAAACGATAATCTTCAGATGTAAGTGATGTATCCTCCCAAAGATTTTCTTGATCGTATTGATATGAATCTTTTTTCACGAATGTATGAATCAACATAGCAACTCCTCCACACAATAGACTTGCGGGCACTAAGGTAATAAGAAAACCTATCATCTACATCCCTCCTGTACCAAACTATATGAGGGGCTATATATGTTTATGAAACGAATAAAATATTTTATTTCCTCTATATAAATAGAAAATAAGGGTATACAGGTAAAGAAGAATTTTAACGGAGGTGCCTTTGTGGGTTTTTTATTCACTTTACTTTATTTTGCCATCATAGGAATTGTGATTGAAATTAACGTTCTGTTATTCACGCTAACTGGTCTTAAAAAAGAAATCGCTCGCTTCCAGGTCATCTCAATGTTTACAGCCACTGGATTTACGACAGGAGAATCAGAGTTGATTCTGGAGCATCCGGTACGCAGACGTTTAAGTACGTTTCTCATTTTGTTCGGAGTTTTTTCATTAGCGGTTATCATTTCATCGATAAGCAGCATCTTATCAGATGAATTTCGTTCGATCGAACTTGGAATCATTATTTTAGTACTCATCAGTTTATATTTAATCTTAAGCGTACCTAAACTAAAAAAATACATGAAACGTTCTTTTGAGAGTCACATGGAAAAAAGCTATAACTTAGCAGATCTTCCTTTAAGAGATGTTATGTATTTTGAAGAGGATGATGTTGTAGTAGAAATTCCTATACATAAAGATTCAAAGATAATGGGGAAACAATTAAGAGACGTCATTCAAACAGAAGATGATCTAATTGTCTTATTTATAAAACGAGGAGATGTAACAGTACGAAAGGATAGTTATACGACAAAAATACAAGAAGGAGACATGTTGGTCCTATATGGTCACAAAAGTTGTCTACAAGAAAGATTTAAAAATGAAATGGATGAATTGAAATCAAAAAAAGAAGTAGAGGAATCTAAATAAGAAGTGATCTTTTTCATTTCTTATTTTTTTCGACTTTACCCCCTGAAAGCAAAATATATGAGCGAATAAAACTCTAGGTAGTAAAAAAGAACCTCTTTATGAAGAGATTCTCAATTAACCAACTTCTCTGACTGTATTAGGGACAAATGATAACAGTAAGGAAATAATATTATTAATTTGCTCTGGAGTTATATGTATACCATCATTTGCTAACAATTCTTCTTTTAATTTGATTATTGAATCCACTTCCTCAAGTCTTGCACCTGTCAAGCAATGGTCTATCGTGTTCAAAAGTTCCAACAACTGATTGTTTTTATTGGTTATGTAATATGTAGTATCCACCAACAACACCCCCTACGCTTACTATTATTATCGAAACTAAGGTCATTTTCCTACAAAAACAATTCGTCAAATGACGACATATCTTACTTTTTATGGATTTTACCCTATAATACCTATACATTTATGTCGAAGGAAGTCGAATAAACAGGGAATAAGTCCTATCCTCGTCTTAATGGTTAACTGTTTGCATTGAAAAGTTTACATTTAAAACTAAAATTACTTTAGTTAAATAACTTTGATAAGGAAGCAAAGGGAGACTCATTCACTTCAGACTTTGTTTTATAAACTAATTTTTCAGGCTCAAAAAGCTTTGATTCTAAAAAAGAAGTCGGGTTTTTTACAAATTTGATCTTTCTATATATCTTAGTGAGAATTCTAGCTGTATTCATGGCATCGTCTAGTGCTCTGTGTTTAGATCCTTCATAAACAAGTTCCATTGCCTGGAGTGCACGCGACAACCCATAACGGAATCCCTTTTCACTATCGTGGAGCATACTGAAATGAAATTGCAGATCGTTATGGTTGATGATCCAATCCGTATCTGCTTTATGAAAAGTTGAATCAGTAATGAGTGCCCACTTATCTTCTGGTCCCCAAGAACAAAGATAATATTCTTCTACGCCAATCCAGGATCTAAAATTTTCAATTGCCTCTGTATAAACAGGAGCAGAAATCAAATCTTTTTTTGTGATACCAGTCAGATTCGTAATTCGTGTATTCAACTTATCCATTTTTGGTTGAACGAATGATTGAAACGTATCCAAAATTTTAAGCTCACCATCAACTTCGATCATTCGAATGGCACCTATCTCAATAATCTCTGAGAGCCGGTTTGTCATTTCTAAATCATACACAATATACTGCATCCCATTCCACCTGCCCTTCCGCATTCATGCCTTTAAATGGATGTCTACCATATATTGTAGTTGATTTGTTAACAAAATGAAATAATCCTCCATGCATTCGACTGATAATGAGTTCTTTAATAAAAGCATTGCAAAATGCCCCCACGAGATGTAATCAACTACTTTGGAAACAACAAAAAAGCGATAACAGCTATATCCTTATTTTATGAAAATGAGGTATTTAAATGTCATTCTATTCTCAAAAGGATATAAGTTTCTTCATTTGCCAAAGTTTTCATTTTCAATTTTTATACTCTTTTGTTAACATTGGAAGTGTCTGTTAAACAATATGAATTACATAATGAGGGAGTATCATGAAAAAACTTATTACGCTATTGCTTATAATTGGGTTACTAACTGTAACAGCTTGTTCAAAGGATACGAAACAAAATGAACAAGGAACTTCTGAAACAAAAGCAGAGAAGGAAGAATCTACTGATAATTCCACATCTGAACCAGTAAAAGAAGATTCAGAAGCAACTGAGACAACTACTAAAGAAGATGACAACAGCAATGCCGAAGGTGAATCAGAAAATAGTGATAGTGAACAAACGGACTATCTAACTAGCGAGCATCAATTTGTTGCTAGTGAACTAACAAATTCTTCAGAAAAACAAATAAGCGACAGATGGGGTAAACCAACCCGCTCTGAAAAGATTCAGTTCCGCTACTCAGGTACGACTGAATTCGTTCCCGCTATCGTAAACTACTATCAGAATGATAAGTATGCGGTTACGTTTGTGGAAGGAAAAGCAGCTCGTCTTGTTTATTCTGTAATAGACGAAGAAATTATGTTTAATGATGAAGAAATGACAAGAGCTCTTGAACTTGCGGGTCTACCTGTAGACGTTGAAGAAACAACAGACACAGACACAGCTTATGTATACAACGACCTTGGTAATATATATGAAGTTACGATGTTTTCAAAAGGTGAATTCGTAGATTACTTATACATCATCTTAGATGAAGCATACAAATAGACTTCTTGTTGACAGCAACTCTCTTAAAATGAGGCGTTTATCTCCGTTTCTATGCTCATCCTACTTGCATAAAATGAGCTGAGGAGAGAAATCGGCTTCTCACATGCAAGAAGAGGAGTGAAATTATGTCGTCAAGAAAGTACTGTTCTGATAGCTTTACGCTTTACGTGGTACTATTCGTGCTGCTCATTATTGTCGGAGCCGTCTCGTTTAATGGAAACTGCTGCGTATATGCGTATCCATGTTCCTATGGATACGCAGCAAACGTACCAGTAAGTGGTTATTGGAACGTGTAAGAAAAACATAGACCGCCATTTTCTTTAAGAAGATGGCGGTCTTTTTTTATAGCTTTATAGCTTATCTCTCATACAATCTGCGATCGGTTCAACCTCAGAACCTACTACAACCTGTATATTTTGGTTATTAAGCTTAATCAGCCCTTTAGATCCTGCTCTCTTTAAACCTTCCTCATCAACTGCTGACAAATCTTTAATCTGAACTCGTAATCTAGTAATGCAGTTTTCAAGCAGCACGATATTGTCTTTTCCACCGAGTGCACTCAAGTACGCCGATGCTGCCGTTTCGTACCTTTCATTGGTTGTAGAAGTTGCTGCGGCTTCTGAAACTATAGATTCTTCATCTTCTCTGCCTGGTGTTTGCAAGTTCAGTTTTACAATTAGATAACGGAATATTCCATAGTATAAGACAAAATATACCGCTCCCATCGGAAGTAACAACCAACCATTCTGCGAGATCCCAATATTTAAGAAATAATCAATCGCACCAGCAGAAAACGTGAACCCGTGATGTATATCTAGTAATACTGCGACCGACATTGAAACAGCCGTTAATACAGCATGAATCACATACAATAAAGGAGATAGGAACATGAACGCAAATTCGATAGGTTCTGTGATACCAGTGACAAAGGAAGTGAGTGCTAAACTTCCTAACATCCCCGCAACTGCTTTCTTCCGATGTTTTTTTGCTGTATGAATCATTGCTAAACACGCAGCTGGTAGCCCGAACATCATCACAGGGAAAAATCCAGCCATATAGAAGCCTGCTTTAGGATCTTCAGCAAAGAATCTCCATAAGTCACCCGTAACTACCTTCCCATTTTCACCTGTGAATTCACCAAATACAAACCATAAGAAGCTGTTGAGTACATGATGAAGTCCAAGTGGAATTAATAAGCGGTTAAAGAAACCGAATATACCTGCACCGATCGCACCTGCACTTGTTATCCAAGTACCAACATTCTCTAACCCCATCTGAAGATATGGCCAGATGAATCCGAAGACTAGCGCTAAAAGTACCATCGTACCAGCAGTTACGATTGGAACAAATCGTTTACCTCCAAAGAAAGAAAGCCATTCTGGGAGTTTCGTATTATAAAATTTATTATATAAAAGTCCAGCTATAACCCCTGCTAGAATACCTCCTAAGACGGACATATCAAATTTCCCGTCATAATTCAAGTTTACTTCGGCAAATGTTTTGGCTCCTTCTGTTAATACAAAGTAACCGATTGCTCCTGCAAGTCCAGCAGCTCCACTCCCATCTCTAGATAATCCGACTGCAACGCCTATCGCAAATAAAAGTGCTAGATGACCAAAAATCGCGTTTCCTGAAGCAACTAAGAATGGTATGTCTAGTAAATCGTCTTGACCAAAACGTAGCAAAAGTCCAGCTGCAGGAAGAACTGCGATCGGAAGCATGAGCGCCCGACCGATCCGCTGTAAGAAACCTAACATAGTACCTACCCCTCTCACTTTTGAGTGAAATTACGTATCGCTTCTTTTAACTTTCCATTATGCTCATCTAGTTGCAGTTTAGCTTCATGTGGTGCGACGCCTGTCACAAGCTGAAAAATTGCCGCCTTTGTGTTGCCACCTTGTTCTTGCAAAGCCATTTCCGCTTCTTTTTCTGTTGCACCCGAAGCTTCGATAATAATATTTTTAGCTCGTTGTCTTAGTTTCTCATTCGTTGGTTGAACATCTACCATTAGATTGCTGTACACTTTACCCCATCTCACCATGCTGGCTGTACTGATCATGTTCAACACAAGTTTTTGAGCGGTACCAGCTTTCATTCGGGTAGAGCCTGTGACCACTTCTGGCCCCGTTATAACAGGAATGCTAATGTCCGCAAGTTTTTCCATCGGCGAATCCACAGAACAAACAAGAGCCGCCGTTAATGCTCCTTTTGTTTTGGCGTATTTCATCGCACCTAAGCAATATGGAGTTCTGCCAGAAGCCGCAATCGCAACAACAACATCTCTTTCTGTTACATTCAATGATTGAAGATCGGATTGACCTAACTCTGCATCATCTTCCGCTCCTTCGATCGCATGTTGTAAGGCATACTCACCGCCTGCAATTATCCCTACGACTAACTTTGGATCTGTGCCGTATGTGGGAGGACACTCTGAGGCATCTAACACACCTAACCGCCCACTAGTTCCAGCACCTATATAAATCAATCGACCTTCATTTTCAAAAGCTGTTACTACTTTTTCAACGACAGAACTGATTTCTTTTAAAACAGGAGTAATACGACTGGCTACTCCCAGATCGGCTTCGTGTATTTTTTGGATCACTTCTAAAGTTGTAAGTTCATCAATTGTTAACGTGTCAGGGTTTCTTTTTTCTGTAGCCAATTTGGTTAAGTCCATCTTGATCTCCTTTAAATGATTGATAGTTAACAAAACTTTATTTCACTTTTGAATTCAGCAGCACAAATCTCTTGCCGCTTGCAACTTTCTTCATCAGTGACAAGCTCTCTTCTTTTATACGTCCCGCTACATTCGTTTTTGTATCAGCAGGAATATCTTTTAAACAAATCTGAAGTTCACCCGCATACCTGCCATATAACTCGTTTTCAACCGTTATCGTTCCTTCATTAAATACATCTAACTCATGAGCTCCTGATCGAAAATGAGAAGGCTGATGCCTTGACTCAACGGACCGGATCACATACTCTGCAGCATCCATTCTATTCGTATGAACCATGTTGTCGTATGTCTCGTATCCTTTGTTTAAATCGGCATAAAGAGGGACTGTACCTTCCATTAAAAACTTTAATTCTTGCAACGTTTTGTTCGTAAGGTTCAAATCTCCTACACAGATTTTATCCGTATTCATTTCTTGAAGTTCTAACGCAGCAAGTGCAGGTGATACATGTCTGTGATTCTCAATTGTAGGAAGCCCTAAATGAAGAGGGCCGCGTAATTGTTCATCACCTTGAATAAATCCCATCGTCTTGATTCCATACCGATGAAACAGAGCATTTCTCTCATAAAGAGATTGCTTAGAGATACCTGTAAACGGTTTTGGATAAAAGTTGTGCCAAGCCTCTGTTTGATTCGGTTGAAGTCCCTCATCCATCAACTTCCTAAGCTCTTCTTCGTCAATGGTACTTGCATTCAGGCCAACTTTCAGGTGGTGAGACAGCCAAGCGATCTGCTTGGCTGTAAACCCATAATCCACCCTGATACCCGAAATGCCCCAGTCTTTTAGGGAAGGCAGTTCATTAAAAGATAAACCCAACCGCTCTAGAGAAGCTGGTGAAACATCAGCCATTACTTCCATATGAAACTTTTGAGCCGTTTTCCCTAACCATTTAACTTGTTTAACGTAATCCACGTCCTTCTCTTCAGGAATATGAAGAGAAGTAAAGATATATTGAAAGCCACTTTTAGCGGCTTTCTCCATCCAGTTTTTATTAAACGTGTCTGATTCACTCAGGTAAATCGAAATACCATAACACAAAACGTTCACTCCTGATTCGTTAGATGTCTTTTGCCATACTCTCTTTAAATCCAAACGTCCATGTGAATAAGAATCCGAAGAAATAAGCAATTACTAAACCTACTAGATAGAGAACCATTTCATTTGGCCAAACAAGGAATACTAACGGTATACCTGATACACCAATTGAAACCGTTGCTATCTTAAAGAACGCTTGAAACGCTCCACCAACTGCTGCTCCTAGACATGCTGTCAAGAACGGTCGCCCGAGCGGAAGGGTAACACCAAAGATTAATGGCTCACCTATTCCAAGCATACCTACAGGTAATCCACCTTTAATGACTTTACGAAGACGCTGGTTCTTTGTCTTAAAGTAGATCGCAAAGGCAGCACCAACTTGCCCTGCTCCACCCATTGCTAGAATCGGTAATAAAGGATCATCACCGATCGTGTTAATTAGCTCCATGTGCACTGGTGTTAACCCTTGATGCAATCCTGTTACGACCAATGGAAGGAATGTTCCTGCTAAGATAAGTCCAGAGAAAATACCGCCTACATCAAGAATATTTAATAGTCCTTTTGTGATAACATCTGAAAGAAAACCACCAACTGGCTGCAGGACATAAAGTGTTGCAAAGCCTGTAATCAGTAACGCTAAAGTCGGTGTAACAATAATATCAATAGCTGCTGGAACAAATTTACGAATTCTCTTTTCTAAAAAGACGATAAATATGGCAGCTAACATAACTCCTATTAAACCACCACGACCAACAACTAATGGATCACCAAAAAGTGTAATATTAGCTAGGTTCGGATTAATGATTAAGATTCCGGCAGCTCCTCCAAGTGCAGGGGTACCTCCAAATTCTTTTGCTGTGTTGATACCAACGAAGACGGCCAAGTAAGCAAACAATCCTCCACCGATAACACCCATCATCTGCATGAATGATGTGTCTTTATCTGCGCCATAGTTAATTGCCGCATTCGTGATTCCCATAATTAAACCAGAAGCAACAATAGCAGGAATCAGCGGAATAAAGATACTAGCGATCTTGCGCAAAAATTGTTTAAAAGGAGTTGCGTTTTTCTTGTTGATGGCATCCTTATTCATGCGTGCCATCTGTTCGAGGTCCATTGGATCCGTCTCATCAACAGATTGAATGTTCATACCTGTTTCTTCGCTCATCGCAAGCGTGACGCGATTAACGATGCCAGGTCCAACAATGATCTGCAGTGTATCATCTTCAACGACACCCAGCACACCATCTACTTCTTTAAGACCTTTTAGATCTGCCTTTGACGGGTCGTGTAGATTAACCCGAATTCTCGTCATACAGTGCATCAACGATTGGATGTTCGAAGAACCTCCAAGTTTTTCGATGATACCATGAGCCATTTGCTGCTCTTTCCCCATGCTTCTTCCCCCTTTTAGTAAACGCTTTCATTTTTATATAAAACGCTTTTTATCAGCGTTTCATATCGATCATAAATTTGTAGCGATCGCCTCGATACACCGAATGAACGAGCTCAAGTGGCCGTCCTGTCGTTAAATAAGTCTGTCTCTTAATAAGAAGAACGGCTGCGCCTTTTGTAATCTCGAGTATCTCGCTTTCTGCTTCACGCGAAATGGACGCTTCTAAACTTTGTGTCGCATAATCTATTACAAAGCCTGCATTCTCAACTTCAGAATACAAAGAACCTTCTTTTATATGTGATTCGTTTAATTCAAGAAGATCAACGGGAACATAAGTAGTCTCAAACGCCATCGGAATGTCATTTGCAAGGCGTACACGTTTAATCTCATAAATTTCTTGACCCTCTTCTATCTCAAGCGCTTTTGCTAATCTGTTTTCAGCGGTCGTTTTTTGGAAAGATATGAGTCTAGATGCGGGTTTATAGCCCCGTGACTTCATGTCTTCTGTAAAGCTTGTAAGGCCTAGAAGCTTCTGCTCTATTTTCTTTGCAGAAACAAACGTACCTTTTCCTTTTCGGCGGGTTAAATAGCCATCATTCACAAGATTATTGATAGCCTGCCGGACTGTCATGCGGCTTACTTCATAGTTTAGAGAAAATTCTCTTTCAGAAGGTATCATGGTTTCAGCTTCCCATTCACCCTTATCAATCTTTTGTTTGATCGCTTCTTCGATCTGAAAGTAAAGTGGCATTGGTGATGTTTTATCAATCATAAAAATACTTAACTCTCCTCTACTAAAAGACTCCTTGCACCTTTGTCAGCTAACACAGTAACGTTAGGATGATGATTAAGAACTGTCGCAGGTATATCGGAATTCATGATACCTTGAAATAGCGCTCTTACTGCCCTCGCTTTTTTTTCGCCAGCAGCAAGAAGCAGGATTTCTTTACTCTCGAGTATCGTGCCGATTCCCATCGTAATCGCTTTTCGCGGCTGTTTCTCATGTGTAAAATATTTAGCGTTCGCCCTTAATGTCGACTCTGTTAACTTCACTACATGCGTGCGCGAACTAAAATCTGTACCCGGTTCATTAAAACCGATATGTCCGTTCTCTCCGATACCGAGCACCTGAAGATCGATACCACCCAGTTGTTTGATCACTTCTTCATAGCGCTTGCATTCATTTTCAAGATCTACGGCGTTACCATCTGGGAGATGAGTTTGATTCTTATGGATTCCAATATGATCGAAAAAGTTTTGTTGCATGTATTCATGGTAAGCTCTGGAACCGACATATTCGTCCAGGTTAACCGTGTACACTTGTGAATAGGACTGCTTATACTCTTTACTATATTTTGAAAGGTGTCGGTACATGCCTAAAGGTGTCTTCCCCGTAGCAAGACCAAGTACAATTTTTTCTGAACTCTTTATTTTCGAAAACACATATTCAGCTGCCATTCTACTAAGCTCTTCTTCATCGGAAACCTTGATCAATCTCAAACTCGTTCCCCCTTTCGATGATACACAAGCTCGCCTCGACAAAATGTCATGAGTACATCGCTGTCCTCCGTCAACACCGTAATATCGGCATCTTTACCAACCGAGAGACTTCCTTTTCGTTCAAAGATCCGCAACTCTTTTGCAGCATTTTCACTCGTCATCTTCACAATATCCGACCAAGAGCACTGCGTATAATCCATCATATTTTTAACAGCAGCATTCATCGGTAAGATACTTCCTGCTAGTGTTCCGTCAATTAATCTAGCTTCATTACCTGTTACAGTTACTTGCTGGCCACCAAGTGTGTAGGATCCTTCTCCTAAACCTTTGGCTCTCATTGAATCCGTAATTAAGACCGTGCGTTCTGCACTAATAGAATGGTAGGCTAGTCGAATCATCTCAGGACTAGCATGAACGCCATCCGCGATCATCTCAACCATCAATTCTTGCTGTAAGAGAGCAGCACCAGCAACACCTGGATCTCTGTGATGTATTCCGCGCATGCCGTTAAATAAATGGGTAACATGAGAAATACCTGCTTCAATCCCAGCTTTTACTTCTACAAAAGAACTGTCACTATGACCGATCGAAGCGATCACATCTTGTGAAGATAAGTACTTTGTAAGTTCAAGTCCACCATCCATTTCAGGTGCTAAAGTGACGAGTTTTATTTGATCATCAGCACTTTCTTGAAATTTTTTAAATAAATGTACGTCAGGCTCCTGAATAAAAGACGTAGGCTGTGCACCTGCACGTACTGGAGAAATAAAAGGTCCTTCTAAATGGATACCCAGCATTTCAGCGGCTGGACTTCGAGATTGTTTTATAAAGTTTGCAGCAGTATTAAGTGCTGTATGAATAACGGATGTTTCTTCAGTCATCGTTGTTGCTAAAAAGGATGTCGTTCCTTCTGCTGGGAGATGTTTTGCAACAATCTCTAGTGCTTCTTCATTACCATCCATAAAATCTGCTCCAGCAGCACCATGAATATGAATATCGATCATGCCAGGAATGATGATACAGTCCTGAGGCATGGTATACCTTATTACATCTTCATCTGGTGAAAAGGGGGTTGGAGTACCAACATAGTGAATCTTATCGTTCTTTATCCACACATATCCATTTTTAACGAGCTTTCCTTCTTCGTTAATCAAGTTCCCAACTAGTAAAATATTAGGTTTCATGTCCACTCCCCTTTATCACTTTATGCCTAGCCTATCATTCTTATGACTAGTTGTCTATACCAGTCAGAAAATTCAAACAAAAAAGCTAAGGCTAAAGAAAACGCCTTAGCTCTCAAATACGCTTAATATAATAAATATTTTTTTCGTAAATCTTTAAACTCTTCCAGTTCTTGATCATACCGAGAAACAATTTCATCTACAGTTCGCCCTGTCTCAATATACTCTCGAACCCATCCGTTTCCGGTTAATAGATCGAAGAAAGAGATCCCTCTACTATCTTCTGCCCTAAATTCAAAATCATTTGGGTAAAGATCATGAAGGCTTTTCACAAGAGTGATTCCAGTAAGAACAGGCTGGAATAACTTTTCATCCTTTACATGAATCTCAACTCCGTGAGATAGCTTCCCTGCATGTTTTGATGAAGCAGGTGTAAACGAGGCTGCTCTAAATGTAACACCAGGCAGAGCTTCTTTATTTAATTTCTCAGCTAGTTGATCTCCATTAATAAATGGAGCACCGATCAATTCAAACGGCTTAGTCGTTCCGCGACCTTCTGAAACGTTCGTGCCTTCGATCAGTGCACTTCCAGGATACACAAGTGCCGTATCTTTTGTAGGCATATTAGGTGAAGGCAACACCCATTCGAGACCACTATCTTCATAGCTCCAAGATCTCTTCCACCCCTTCATCTCTACTACTTTTAAATCTGCATCAATATCAAACTCTTTGTTAAATAATTTAGCTAGTTCTCCTACAGTCATACCATGCCTAAGCGGAATTGGATAAAGGCCAACAAATGAAGAGTAGGCAGGATCTAATACAGGTCCTTCTACTTCTTTACCTCCTAATGGATTCGGACGATCGAGTACCACAAATGGAATATTGTTCTCTTTGGCTGCTTCCATCGCATAAGCCATCGTGTAAATATACGTATAGAAACGCGTGCCTACATCTTGTATATCGAACACTAAAACATCGATTCCTTCAAGCATCTCAGGAGTTGGCTTTTTCGTTGCTCCATATAAGCTGTAGACTGGAAGACCTGTTTTTGGATCAATGTAGAATTCAACATATTCTCCAGCTTGAGCACTTCCTCGAACTCCGTGCTCAGGTCCGTACAATGCTTTTAACTCTACATCTGGATGATTGTATAAAACATCAACGATACTGTTCAAGTTGCGGTCTACTCCAGTCGGGTTCGTGATTAAACCGACCTTCTTACCCTTTAATACCCTCATATCATGATTCAACAATTGCTCTAGTCCTGTCTTAAACCTTTTCTTATGATCAAAACCTTTCTGGTTCGTAGCTTGAGCACCTGGCAATATAAAAGAAAACAACATCAATATCGTTAAAAAAATTCCCCATTTTCTCATTGTCTATTTCCCCCTATTAGTAGCTTTCACCATGACCAAACGGATATAGAATCTGTTCTAAACCTTCTTCATAGATCGTAACAGGTAATTTACCTGAAGGATCGTTCATTCCAAAAATAGTTTCTGCTGCTGCCCTAAAGCTCGCATCTCTGAAGCTGTATTGTGTAAGATAAGCTGAAACTTCAGGGAACGCCATAATATCATAAGGATTTCGAATACCTACTGCTGTTGTTTTATCTGGTGCAGCCTCAATAACTTGATTGATCATCTGCATTTGAGGTGAAGACGGTGAACGTCCAGCCACGTTAAACGTATAGGTTCCGAGAACAACGAGGTCGGCATCTTTTACTTTTTGTAACTGTTCAGCATTTAAAGGTTTATCTGCTTTTATCAACTCTACCGATGAGTGATGAGAAGCTAATGCTTGTTTAAGGTTTTCAATATAGGTATTGCCAATAACCACTACCGACTTGACCTCGTTCTTATCAACCGGTAAAAGATTATCGTTCTTCACAAGTGTGATTGACTTTCTTGCCACTTCATTTTCTAAAGCCTTATGCTCTTGGTTGCCAACGACATTCTCTGCATGTTCAATTTTTTCTTCAACTGGTGTCTCATTTACTTGTTTGTAAATCCCGCGATTCGCTTTTAACGTCAATAGACGCTCAACAGATTGGTTCAATCTTTTTTCTGTGATTTCTCCATTATCGACTGCCTCATATAAACCGTTTGCGACTTCTTCTAATCCTACCGGCATTAATACGATATCAGTTCCAGCATTTACTGCACGAATGACAGCATCAACCGGCCCAAAGTGATCAACAATGGCGTTCATGTTTAATGCATCGGTAGAAATAACACCTTTAAAGCCCATTTCTTTTCGCACTAAATTTGTTAAAACTTCGTATGACAATGTAGCTGGAAGATTGATTTCTGTTCCATCCTTTTTAGAAATCACAGTGGTAGGATCAATTTTAGGGAAGGTAACATGTGCTGTCATAATAGCATCAATACCTTCATCCATCGCTTGCTGAAAAGGATATAGCTCAACTTCTAATAACCGCTCTTTTTCATGAGGTACAGATGGTAGACCTAAATGAGAATCAACAGCTGTATCACCATGACCTGGAAAGTGTTTAGCAGTGGCAGCCATACCTGAATTTTGTAATCCTTTTGTATAAGCAGTACCTAAATTAGCGACTAACTGAGGTTCTTCACCAAATGATCGTACTCCAATGACAGGATTATCTGGATTGTTGTTAACATCCAAAACAGGAGCAAGGTTCATATTAATTCCTAATGAATGGAGCTCTGATCCAATGGCATGTCCGACAGATTCCGCCATCTCCGTTGATCTTGTGGCACCAAGCGCCATATTTCCTGGGAAATCGGTACCGCTCTGCAAACGTGTCACAATTCCACCTTCTTGGTCGATTGATACCAATAATCCATAATCTTCATTGGCTTTTTTATATTCATCGACTAATCTAACTGTCTGCTCTGTTGTTACTACATTTTCCCTAAATAGAATAACGCCACCGAGGTGATATTTTTTTACAAGTTCTCTAATCTCATCGTTCATTTCCGTTACAGGTTGCCCTTTCCAATTTCGGAAATCTGGCATTAACATCTGGCCAACCTTTTCTTTTACTGTCATAGACTTTATCGCTTTTTTGATCACGTCATATTTTTGGTTTTTTTGTTTTATAAATTCTGCCTTCCCGTTTTTAACGTGTATTCCGATTTTGTCGAACGACTTACCATCTGTAACTATGATGATTGTTGCACCATTCTTACCATTTAAGCTTACAAGGCCCTCATTGTTTACAGAGGCAACTCTTTTATTAAGGGATTTCCATATTAAATGATTTGTCGCTTCGACATATGTTCCATCTTTACTTGTTATCAATGCTGCTAAATCTACTGTATCGCCGTTAATATGCTTACTTAGTTGCGGCATATTTTGAGCGATCATTAATCCTTCATTTCTTTTATGTTTGGCTGAAACACCTTCAGCCTTCCCAATTCCAGCAAACATAGGAACGATCAATAGGGCGATTAAAAGAACATACCGAATGTTTATTGATGTTTTCACATTACTAACCTCCTTAAAATTTGGTAGCGCTTTCTTTCTTTGTCACTTTTCGGTAGAAAAAAAGCGGTTCCTGTCGTAAGAGTACAAAACAGAACTTAAGTCCTTTAAACTACTAGGCCTAGTTGTCTATACCAGTATTAATAAAAATACTTTTAAGGTAAAAAAGACTTATATCTTTTTGAGAAAGTGTCATTTAGAGGAGAGTTAGGTATGACTAAAATTTTTGATGAATCATAACTGTAATATATTTTAATTATTATTTGATGTTAAGAACGAGGGTATGCAGATTTATCCAAAAAGGCTTGCTCCATTTTCAGAAAAATTATATACTTTTCTATGTCAGTATTAATCGGGGGCTTAGCTCAGCTGGGAGAGCGTTTGGCTGGCAGCCAAAAGGTCAGCGGTTCGAACCCGCTAGTCTCCACCACTTATTAATAATGGCAATTTTTACTCAAACATAGACAATAACATTTTATTTTTTTGTTGTTTTGGCTCGTTTTGGCACAGTCTGAAAAATGTTTCTTATTGGTACCTATTAATAATTAAAGACTCTGTACCAGATTGGTACAGAGTCTTTATGTTTTACTTTCGTAAAATACTGTTGTGATTTCATCAGCTGCTAACTTTTGCATAGAACTTCCAACATGTGAATATGTGTCTAATGTTATACCCACCCGGCTGTGTCCAAGCCTATCAGAAACTATACGTGGATGGACATTTTTTTCTAATAGTAGAGTCGCATGAGTATGTCTTAAAGCGTGAAAGGATATTGGTTTTAAACCTAATTTTAATGCTTTTCGTTTTAAGTTTTTGTAAATACTGTCTGGATGAAACGGCAAACCATATTCATTACAGATAACCAAGTCATTATCGTTATAGGCTTTACCAAGCATATTTTTTTGCCTATTAATCGTTCTTAATCTTGTTCTTAATAATTGAGTTACTTCAGGTGGCATAATTACAGTCCTTTTAGAATCCCGTGTTTTAGTTGTTGGTTGAATCGTTTTTTTATTATCAAGGATACTTTTAATCCTAATTTCATTTTTATCAAAAACAACATTTTTCCACTTCAATCCTAGAATTTCACCTCTTCTAAATCCTCCTGAAAGTGCAATAATTTGGGAAAGAGCAATACAATCTTCATTTTCTATAAAAGCTTTAACACAATAGTCATGATAAATTTTTGCATCCTTTGCGTTCCATGGTGAAATTTCTTTACTTATCGGACTAGGAGCTTCTACGTCTTCTATGGGGTTGGATGGAATGTGATTTTTCTTTGCAGCCATATTAAAAACTACTTTAAGTATTTTATATATTGCTGACTGAGTTTTGTTTGACAGTCTTTTTTCATAAATTGTTTCATTTTTCATTTTCCTTACTTTTGGAATTACCTCATCAAATTTCCTGAACATACTTTGAATGTGGTATTCATTAATATCAATCATATGAATATTACCCATTTCCGGAATAATATGATTATCAATATGATTTTTATATACCAAAAAAGTTGTGTTTTTAATACTCCTTTTATTTAATAGCCATTCACTAAAGTATTCCTTAACGGTTAGTTTAGAAGGTTCATGAAATTTCCCACTATGTTTAGCAGCTAATATTTCTGCTAAAACCATCTGTGCTTCTTTCTTTGTTTTGAATTTAAACCTTTTTTGTTTTCTATTTCCTTTAGGTCCAATATCGGCTCTAAAGCGATAGTATCCATTTATTTTTTTTATTTCTGGCATCTTATTTTTCCTCCATTTTTTTTGATTGTCCGTCCAACCATTGCAATAAAACGTCCTTGTAAATCAGAATTCTTCTTCCAACTTTTACAGTATGAAATTGACCTGAATGAACCAAATCATAGGCAGAACTCTTTCCTATTCTTAGTATTGAAATTATGTCCTCCACATTTAACACATCTGGATAATCTTTCATTTTTTCCATTTTCACTTTCCTCCATTTTTTATGTTTTATCACATTTTTTTAATAAATGTTAAACTTTCAACTATTTATTGGTTCTGACCCTGCAACCATAAAATAAGTCCATTTTTTGTGTACTTCTTAGAACATGGAACTTTAAATTTTCCAAATTCCTCAGTTTTAACTAGTTCATAAGTTTGACGTGTTCCAATTCTTAAAACTTCTTTTATTTCTCTAACTGTTAACAGTTCTGGATAAGATGATAAGCTTTTCATTATCTTGTGCCCCCGAGATATTTGGTGAGCTAAAGGTAACATTTTATTTAAGTAAAAACTTAAGAAAGTAAAAAAACTTTTTAAAAAAGAATTTTTTTTGTTTTGGTTACTTTTTGCTAGTTAAAATTGATATATTTATATATTTGAATTAAATTAAAGGAATTTTTGAAAGGTCTAAGGGAAAGGGAAGGTCTACATTTTAGGGGGAAGAGAGAAATCACCCTTTTAAAAAGGGTGGCATCAATGCGACAAAAATACATTTTAGGTGTCGGTCGATTTTAAGAAGAATGCTCCATGCTACATTGCTGTAGTCGGAATTCGCCCAGGTCCTGCTTTACCAAATATTCTATTCAGAATACACTCTTCTCCACCAAGCTTTCGCTTCAGGTACGGGATAAATCTGGGGACAAGTTCACCCCGTCTAACGGCTCGTCAGCGAAATTACTCGCCGCCATGGCAAGACGGGATACCTTGGTAAAAATTTTAACGTCTAATTAACAACAGAATTACCGCCTTCCGGTTCATCTGAGGAGCGCTTCGCTACATAAAATTTTTCATTATAAGGGTAATTTGTTTGGATTTTTTTATTATCCTTCTTTAAGAAAAAATAAAGTTGTATAAATGTTCATTTTTTTAGAAACACTTCTAGTAATCTAATTTTCTATACTTTGAGGTGTTTCTATGAAAATTGCTTTATGCGAGAATTGTGGTAAACCTTACGAAAAGATACGTACAAGAATGAAATTTTGCGGAAGAGCTTGTAGCGCGGAATATAATTCTAATCGAACTCATGATGACTTTATTATTAAAAGTTACATCAATGGGGTATCAAGTGACAAAATTGCAAAAGAAACAAACTTATCTAAACCTACAATATTAGCAATTCTTCGTCGAAATCAAGTAATTATTCGTTCGAATAGAGAAAACTCAAGAAAGTATGCTGTTAATCATGACTATTTTGAGTCTATTGATAGTAGAAATAAGGCTGCTTTACTTGGGCTCATTTATTCTGACGGTTATATCACGTCTAGTTACGGTAAAAAAATAGTTGGAATCAAAATGAAAGATTCAGACTGCAACCGCATTATTTTCACTCAACTGTTAGAAGCTCTGGACAGTGACTACCCTATTCGAGAGGGTAAAAGTACGACAGGTTATTCTGGTAGTTCTGAGTTTATACGAATTGAGATTGTCAGCGAGAAGATGTATGATGACTTATTAGGAAAAGGTGTTCTCCCAAATAAATCCTTAACCCTGAAATTTCCTAGTTCTATACAAGTGCCTTCAAAATTTCTAAATGATTTTATTGGAGGGTATTTTGCAGGTGACGGCGCATTTAAAAAAAGAAAAGTTCATGTTAACCACTTTTACTCTATTTCATTTATTGGAACGCAGGATTTTTTGCAGGGAGTTAAAAACCATTTAGAAACAATAGATGAGGTCTTTAAGACTGGTTATAAACATCTATACAAAGACTCCCGCACTAAAAATACTTGGTCTCTTAACTACTCTTCCTTGGACACAGTAAAAAGCTTCTGTGAAATAATTCTTCATGACTGTCCAGTTTTTCACGAAGAAAAATATTCTCGATACCTTTTAATGAAAGATAATTACTTTCTTAATGAAGGTGTTTAAAAGATTGAATTTTAAAATTGTAACTGGTTCTTTTTTGGAGTACAAAACAGAAAAAAGTATTGTAAAAGCAAGCTAATTCGCTTTTGAATTAGCTTGCTTATTTTTGTTGTTATATCAACGTTTATTGGATTTTTATGTCTAAATAGCACCTATTTCGCCTAAGTTTTGGAAAGATGACAATAGTTATTAAATATATCAAATCAAAAAAACTCTTTTTATCTGACTAATATATCTATAGATATGTGTACAATTAAAGACTTTACTCTATAACGGTCATCATATTCCCTACTAAAGTAACTCTGACACCATCATCTTAATAATTTATTTTCGAGATAACCTCACCAGGTCCAACTAACACCTTCTGAGCCTAAAATGAACCATCACACGAAGACATCCATATCAGCTCCTAAGTAAAATGTAGTTTAATAGATTTTCATCTAACTTCGACCAGAACTGGAGACACCTTCCTGCTGTACTTTTGTAAGGGGAAGTTTTAAGCAAGTTTCAATCGCTTGATTTAATCTATTTAAGTAAAGACTTGCTTGTTCAAAATTCAAATCATTGATACCTACTTTCTTAAAAGAATTTTCATCCATAATTCCTTTGTGCATAATATCATTTCTTAAATTAAAAATATCCTTAAGATTATTGAAAAGGGCTTGATTCAATTCTAATAAGTTTACCCCATATAAATATTTTAGTATGACTTTATAATAAGTATCGACCATATTATTTTTACCAATGCTAATTAACTTGTCCAAAACAATATCATCTTCAAATTTTGATGGATACAATGTTCCGGTACTGACAAACATTTTTATAAAGGACTCTGCTGCAATAGCACAATATATAATAAATTCTTCAAACTCCGATTTATAAAGCGCTTTCGTTGCCTTATTAATGTAAGTAACCCATGTGAAATTTACAACATAGTTGCCTTTATAATCATCTAATAATTTTTCGCTAATAGGCTGAAATTTATTCCGATATAAATCGACCATAAAATTATCCGCAATAGAATTCCAAATTCTTGAATTCATATTTACTTTATGTTCAGGATTAAGAAATATAAAATCTGTATGAGTTCCAATAACACCACTTAAAGGATTTATTGCAAGGTCTTCGACCCAAAACATCTTTGTACTTTTACTGATATATAAAAGAAAGTGATTTAATTTAACTCTAACTTCTTTAAATATCTCTGTTCTATCCTTTGTCGTTACATTATAAGTATCATATATTGAACTTTTTTCAATTGAATAGTTTATGTGGTGGTATTTGTTTAAAACTGCTTCAACTTCTATTGTATTGCAGAAGTTTTCATTATAATTAGGTGAGAAATTTTTATTTTCCAGTTCATCGATATTTGGTAAGAAAACAATTTTAAAAAAAGAAAAATTATCGTCTACTGGCAGCTCTGTTTCAATGGATTCAGGAAATTGTAATCTTAATAAATATGGTAAGCTAATTTTAGTTAATAATTTTATACTCATAACACACTTCTTTTCTTATTATATAAAATGGATTAGGTGGCATTTTAGTGTAATATTGCTCCTTCTCCATTAAAGTTCTTCTATTTATGGTAATGAGGCATTATATCGTACCATTCGAATCTACTCTCAATTTCTTGCGAGTTCAATTCACTTCTATCTAGTATTCTTAAATGATATTTTAAAATTGGTTTTTTCTGTGCTGCCTTTATGTCACCGTTATCTAAATAGAAGGTCTGAAAAACAAAAGGTGTTTTTGGTAAGATATTTTCTCTAAGAATCTCTTTTAGATTTCCTTCGCCTGAAAAAGTAGAAGGAAAAAATCTTATAAAAGAAAACACTTTAAAATTAAGTTTCTTTGTCTGATTGTGACCTTCATTTAACTTTATTTCTTCGATGTTTTTCATTGTTCTATTTCTGTTTTTATTAGGATACACAAAGAATGTGTATCGTTTTTCATCATCAAAAACATAACTAAGAATTAACTCATTATTCTTATCTTTGTACCTGTTTTCATTTATACTCTTGAAGTATCGAAATTCTTCTTGTGCCTCTATTTTTGTTCTATAAACTAGCCCGATAAATGGACGCTCAATTCCGTCAAATTCATCAAACCCAACAGCCACAAAAGTTTGTTGTGGTTCATATCTAATGGGTGGCATTGGATTTAGATAGAGATAGTCATATTTGAAAATTACTTTTTCAACAATCAGACCTATAATAACTAAACATAAAGTAATTAGAACTGCAATCTTTGTTTGTAAGGTAAAGAAGCTAATAATAATTGAAGTTAAAATAGCTGCCCATTTTATAGTTGTTATTGCTGCTTTATAACGAATAGGTACTTCTATTTTCATTTTGTTCCCCTTAATAAAAAAAATTAAATTTGGTAATAACTTAGTAGTCATTTTGTTTATAATCATTTTTTTAATTGCTAAATGGTTTAATGTAGTAAAAAATGGCTCATCCTATATAACTTTTTCCCCTGAACGATTAACCAAACAATAAGTAATATTCCGCTTATACTTAGGAATACCAATGGGAACAAGAAATACCAATCTGGATTATACCTATGAATAATTGTATAGTCACCAATTTCAAATTTTTCAGTTACTGTAAAGGCTTCATTTAAGATGTTCCGATGATTCTGTATTTGTGCATTCGTTTCTCCATCCTTTATAAAACTAATTGATTCAAAAGTGAGGTATTTCTCGTTTATATCTTGAATGGAAGCCTCAATCCCAGCAATATCTTCTTTAGAAAATTTACTTATCTCCAACTGTTCAATTAAATTTCCCCTTGCTTCACTATATTGAAATTTAATTGAACCTACTACTTCTAAGCTTAGCAGACCCAAAACCAAAAAAAATAAAAAGAAGTAAAACAGTTTGATTCTCAAAATTTTCCCCTCTTTCTTTTTTTTCAATATTTTGTAATATTCTATGAAAACAGGAGGTCTTCCTGCTGATTAAGGCTCTGTTTAATATAAATCAATATAAAAAGTTAAGAGCACTGCGATTTGCAGTGCTTTTTCGGTCGCTAATATGAGGTTCCCTTATGTTTTTCAACTTTTTGTACTCTTAGAACCCGTTACCTTGTTTGTGGGGGGGGGGATTACACTTCATTATAAAGCAAACTCTTTAAAAGTTACTGTTCTAATTTTCATCGCCTGAAAAATCACTCTAATTAACTCCTCACATTTAACTACACTAAAAAGATAATCTAAATCAGAAGGATATCCATTATATAGAGATAGCCCTAATTCACACATCTGTTTGGTTGTGCCAGTAAGTTGAGCTGCAGTAAACTCATGTCTTTCTTCATCTTCATTCCACGACGTTAGCGCAAACAATGGAGACATGGAATAATCTACATCTTTATAATTAATTGCATTGAAAATCTCTGGAAATGCAGCTATGTAATTACTAGCTTCATATTGTATACCGCCCGGAAACTTTAAATTCAAAATGTAAAAATTCTTCTCGTGTAAATCGTTGTAAAAATACATTGTAATTCCTCCATGTAATTAGTTTTTTAATTGCTAGTGTTACTGTTAATAAAAGATAGCAAAAACAAAATCAAAAAACTTAAGAATCACAATTTATTTTTAAACTTTAGTAAATTTTTTTTAATTGCTTGTACACTGACATAAAATCGAGTCACATCTTGTCTAGAATGATTTAAATCTGTAGATATCAACCACTGGATTTTTTCATAGTCCTGAATTTTCCTTTCACAAGGATTACTACATTTTTCTTTTATTCTTCGTTTAAATTCCTCATATTTTCCCTCTAATCTCTCATCTTGTTCGGATATCTTCTCTTTAATTAGGCTGTCTAGTTTTTCATAGTTTGAACAATAATAAATCATTCTGTTATATGCAAATCCTCCTCTAAAACTATGTGATGAGAAAGTTTCCCCATTTGTTCCCGAAATACCCAGTTTATCAGCAGAACGTCTAGCCAATCTTGTTATCGCTCTACGTATTTCTTCATCAGATTTATAATTTCCTTGAGCATTTTTCTGTCGCTTAAATACTCGACCGGTTTCTTTATCAAAATTGGTTTTTAAATCGGCTAAAAATGCCTTTTCTTCCTTGTTATGATGGTTTGTATAAACTATATTATCTAACCCACCTTTTGCTTTAATAGCTTCATGTTTATCATGAATCAAGTCAATATACTCTTCTTTTTGCCTAATAGCTTCAGAAACTCTAAAACCTGTTAAATACTGATAACGAGCAATACTAGCAAGATAAGGGTTTCTTTTTCCCATTTCCTCAAGAACAAGAAGACATTCTGCTGGATTTGCTTTATATCGATGAGAGTCTTTATAGTGTCTTACTATGTTGAATTCTTCAATAATTTCAAGCATTAATTTATGATTAGTAACATTAAAGTTGTCTTTTTCTTTAAAAACTCGCGTTTTCGTAGCATGCTCATTAATAAAATCTAGTGCATGAGCAACCTTTCTTATTGTATTAGCACTTTGTCCTGTAGCAATTCTATCTAACAACAATTCTTGCGTATTCTCTGGTCTTAAATCTTTCCAATGGGTAATATAAAATTTTTCATAAGCATCATGCAATATGGCTGCAGCTGTATCATAATACGTTTTCTTAGTTCCATCAGAGATTGTTCTGATTTTGTTTATTTCATTATTTAATCTGTCATAATGCGAAGTACCTTTTTCATATTTTGCTTGCTCCTTTAAAAGCTCCCCCTTCATATTAGAGTTTTCAACTTGAGCTCGATTTATAATTTTTTTTATCTTCTTCAGTTGCGCATCCAAATACTTTTGAGACATATATAACCACCACCAATACCATAAAAAAAAAATATAAAGCGCATCATTTTTACGCCAATTTGAACATCATCGTAAAAAATGAAGCGCCAAGAGCATGTGGTCTTATTTTTGCCCAAATCGCATGGCAAAAATGGACCACACTTTTCAGCCCTTTAGGCTGGTTCTGTACACTTTCAATCTATTAAAAATATGCCTCCGGCTATTTTTGATTGAAAACATACAGAACCAGCTAAGCCAATATCACTGCTCGTCACGCAGCTCATTAAATGTTGGTTGCTTCGCAACTATTGCAAAGCCACGTTCCGTGTCTGTGTAACCCAACGTGTATAACTCCTAAAAACATTTACTCGTTGCACTCGAAAATCGTTTATTCTTATCCCCCCGTGCGTTAGTTCAGTGCAAGCACGAATGTTATACTTCTTCTATCGAAGATGTTCGCTTTTCATTTGTCGTCTAAAGATGACATCGAGCCGGCGCTCAATACATTTTACAAATAAGTTTCTCTTTATTCGTGAGAATCTCTATGTTTCTATTTTCCTCGCCATTTTGTTTAATTAGTAATATTTTTAACTATTGTTTATTTTCATCCTTTCTAATCTCAATTTATTTGTTCTAAGTCTACTGTCCGTCACTTTTTGTAAACACAAAAAGCCCCTAGCAATTTAATGCTGTTTGTAAATATACATAAAAATAATACACTGTATTCTAAAATGTTGATAAAAAAATATAATATTATTAAAAACTCCGAAAATCAGGTGATAATATGGATAAAAAAAATGAAAAAAACGACACTGAAGAAGATGTTCTGGAAAGTGAATCAGTAAAAGATAGAAATATAATAATTTTTGATGTTGGTAATGCAGGTAAACGTGCCAAAATTGAATAAGGAGACCATGCTATAAAACAAATTATTCTGCCATGAAATTTATTTTCAACTAATATAATTGCATATTATATCTTTAACGAAGATTGATTAGTGGGGGGAAATCCATGATTAAAGTGTTCAATTCAGACAGAGATGACATTATCAGAGACACAGGTGACGCAGGGAAGCGTAACTAAAATCAATGAGGAAACTAAAAGTGCGATATTGTAAATTCATTTAGCTATATAGCTCTAATCAGACATTATTGCTAGAAGATTAGCAAAATAAGCATAAAGTTTGTGTTAAATAATGACTTTTAAAACGGCTCGAAATTATACATTGGTTTCTTACCCATCATTTATCGGCACAAAAATGGCACATAATAAAAAACATTAACTAAAACTAAAGGAAAAAAATATTAACTTAATATAAAAAAAGCCTATTCTATAGAGGGTTGTACTTTTCAATAACATATGAGGACTAATTAGGTGAAAAGCTGGCAGCCAAAAGGTCAGCGGTTCGATCCCGCTAGTCTCCACCATATAAATTCAAACGAATCACTAATCCCTTGAGAGAGCTCAAGGGTTTTTCTATTCAGAACAAAAAAGTATCATGCTCTTACGCCATGATACTTTTTTGGAGACTATTCTTGTTTATTATTTTTATTTCTTGGATCTTGTTCTTCAGCAAATTCTGTTGCATAACGAAACCCTGGTCTAAACCTTCTTTGTTGCCTCCCGTTTCTCTCTTTATTCTTTGAAGGCATGTGCTTTAATAAGTATTGATGAACAAAAACTTCTGTAGCGGTGATAATACCTGCTGCGATCACACTTCCCCACGCGATCTGCATATATCCGTTTAAGAGGATTGATCCGAAAATCCAAACCACTAGATACGCTAAAATAAATTCTGCCATCAACGTGTTGTTCTTACCTATTCTCGGCAACAATATACGGTCCGCTACAATATATGTGATTGCAGTTGTTGTAACCGCAAAAGAAACGATATCACTGATCGAAGCGTCAAAGAACAGATCGAGTCCGATCCAAAATGCTATCAGGCACACAAGAAATTTCATAATAATGACTTTTACTTGATCCATAATAAAAAACCTCCTTAATCTGTTCCTAGTTTGCAACAAATAGTGGAGGTTCATACTTCTTGAAATTAATTGTGTTTGCCTCGAATATTTTATTCAGATACAGCTGTGATCATCGGTTCTTTTTCTTTTTTCTGTGTAAAGCTTGTTCTTTTATCGAGTAAGCTAACGATTATGAACACGGCTGAAGATAAAGGTAAAGCATAGAATAGAGGATCGATGTGCGTCCATGGATAAGGAAATATCGCTGCTTTTCCAAACCATGCTTGTGATAACCCGATAGCAGCAGATTCTTTAAGGTGTATGAATAAGAAACCGATGATACTTACAGTAAACCCAACGATCATACTTGCTGTAGCTGCGGTCTTCGTAGCTCTTTTCCAATATAGTGCTCCTATCAGAGCTGGCATGAATCCGGCTGCGCATATTCCAAACCAAAAGGCCGTTGCTTGAGCGATGATTCCCGCTGGAAGCAAGTAAGCTAATATAACAGCAGCGATTACTCCAATGAGCACGCCGATTCTTGAAGGATTGAGCTTCGATCCAAATAAGGATTGAATACCAAGAGTTTTTAAAATATCTTGGCCAAAAGCTGTTGCTTGAACATGAATGAGTGAACTAACTGTAGAGATTGTGGCAGATAATAAAGTGAGTGTAAACAGATAGATAAACCATTCAGGCATGATTTGGTTAATGAAGATAGGGATGATAAGATCGACGTTTCCTTTTGCGGCTGTTAAAGCGATCTCACCGGTTTTCTCATAAAAATATAGATTGCTTAACGGGCCGATCACAAAAGCTGCACCTGTCATAAAAAAGATAAAAACACCGCCGACTAATACAGAACGATAAAGTGCTCGATCATCTTTTACAGTCATGCATCTCATTGCGAGTTGAGGCTGGGCTAATACTCCTATTCCAACTCCCATGATTATGGTACTAACAATGGTCCACCAAAGTGGAGATCCGAATTCAGGCATACTTGTCCAGCCTTGATGTCCTTGATCGATAAGAGCTTGAGGCACAAGATCCTTCATTGCGGTTAATCCATTATGCCCCTCCATAATGCCGCCTACTGCTTGATAGGTGACGAACAAGAAGATAGCCATCCCGATCAACATAACAACTGCACCAAACGCATCAGTATACATAACGGCCTTAATTCCACCTGTTACTACATAGATCCCAATGATTGCAGCTAGCAGAATAAGAGCGAGATTAAAGTTCATCGAAAGAGATTCTTGAAGAAATCTTCCTCCTCCGATCAAAACAATACTCGTATAGGCTGGCATTAAAATAAATATCATAGCTCCTGAAAAAACCGTGATAAATTTTGAATCATATCTTTTTCCTAGCAGTGTAGGAAACGTTGTAGCGTTTAGATCTAGTGACAACTTTCTAATCTTGGTTCCGAAAATGGCAAAGGCTACAAATATACCTAGTACGATGTTAAGAAACGCTAGCCATAACAAGCTAAATCCATGAGCTGCTGAGACGCCACCAAAACCCACAATGGCCGACGTACTAATGAAAGTAGCTCCGTAAGACAATGCCATGATCGCAGGGTGAATGTTTCGACCACCTACTAAATAATCTGACTCTGTTATCGTCTTTTTATATCCATAATAAGCCAACCAAGACATGATACCCATATAGACGATAAGGATCGGAATAAGGACTGCAAAATTCATTTTGAGTCATTCCCTCCTCTGTTCCACATGATTCCACCAAAGACAACACACCCTAATGCCGAGACAACGGTAGCCACCCACACAAATGCGATAAGTCCATCTTCCATTCCAAGCATAAACATAATCCCCTCCAATGAAATAAATGTGAAAACAAAATTCGTGAATGCGCTTACATAAATATGTAAAAATAAATGGCTCGCCAAATTCCTCCTCACACTGACGTATTATATGACTTCTTTTTATCCACAGAATCCCCTTTAAGGTTCACGTTTTTTTATAGAAAAATGCACTTTGTAACATTTATGAAATATTTCTGTAATATTAGTGAAACCATTTCAGGTCTTCTCTCGTCTAATAAATAACAAGACAATGAGGAGGACATAACATTGAAATTCAAAAAACGTACGGTCATCTTTACAGCAACAGCATTACTAACAATCGGGGTATTAAATGATAGCGATTTTGAGAGCAAAGTAAAAGCAACAGAACAGAATGCTCCTATTAAACAGGAGGTTGTCACTCCTACACAAACTGATAAAGTACTTACACTAAAACTAAATCAAAATGATGTTGAAAAAAATGAAAAACGGGTAGCAGCATCGAAAGCGAACGTTCCTGTTCAAACGCAAAATGAAGAAACCGTTCAAAAACAAGTTGCAAAAGAAAAAGTAGAACAGCCAAAGATTTCCGAACTGCCGAAAGAAAATAAAACTCAAACAACAAAACCTGAACCAAAGCCTGCTGTTCAGCCACAGACAAAAAATGTGGAGGAAAAACCTAAAGTAGAAGAGCAAGCACAAGCGAAGATGCCTGAAACTAAAATTATTGGTGGTTACACATATGTTAGCTTAATGGATGATACACATGAGAACTTAAAAGATCTCGTAGCCATCGCAAAGAAACATGATGCTACTCTTTATGCGATTGAATATAGCGACAGTTTTTTGATGTTTGATAATTCTACCGATCAAATGATTATGAGTTTTAGCACGGGTATTAATATGACTTCTATCGAAAACATAGATGTACTATACGATATGCATCCTACAATTAAAGAACAGATTCAAGAAGTTATTAAAACTGGGAAAGAGATTCAAGTCAAAACTGGGGAATTTGAGAGCTACCATATTTCAAAAGTTGATGGAAAGATTAGAGTATCGTTTTAAAGACATAGAAAAAAAGCCCTGTTACGGGCTTTTTTTATTTCTTCTTTATCTCTTTTAAAGCGACTACTTTAAGCGCCATCAGTTCATTATCCGTTACTTTTTCGAGCAGCTTCTCATATACAGCTTGCTTTTCGTCTTCATTCAAGCCTTTACTTACCTTCTCTCTAATGGAAGCTAGTTCTTGAATGGTGTATCTCTCAGAGATGAATTGAACAGCATCATTCTTTGTAGTAAATGGCAACTTCTGCTTTGGAGGCTTCCCTGTTTCTATGTACTTTCTAATCTCTGGGTCTTCTAGAAGTTTCGTGATTTCATCTTCATTCGACTTTAATTCTTTTGTGATTTCGACCATTGCTTTTTCAGAAGCGTAATCCATCGTCAAGACGTACAGAATTACACCAGATGTGATAAAAAACATTATTACAACACTTAACCACCATTTGATCACTTCATCACCCGCTATATAATGAGATAATTCATTCATAACACAACTTACAAAGTTTGGAAAGAAAATGGTATGATTTTTTATAATTCATACATAGACTTTACACGCGTTATATTCCCTTATGCTATCATTTAATTTAGAATGGTTAATCTTAGCAACATTTGGAGGAGTGTTATGTCCCGTCTAACCAATCATTTAGTTGTCATCTCTTTTGACTGTCTTTCTTCCCTTGATTTTCCTATCTTAGAGCAGCTTCCGCATTTTAAGGAATTATTGGATCGAGGCTCCCATTGCAAAAAAGTAGAGACAATCTATCCTTCTGTAACGTACCCCTGTCATACCTCTATTGTTACAGGAAGGTATCCAAAAAACCACGGAATCGTAAATAATACGTTAACACAGCCAGGCAAAGCTTCGCCTGATTGGTATTGGCACAGAAAACATATTAAAGGAACTACTTTATATGATGAAGCTAAAAAAGCAGGTATGACTACCGGTGCTCTTCTTTGGCCAGTGACTGCAAGAGCGAACATCGATTACAACATGCCCGAAATTTTTGCGAACCGTAAGTGGCACCACCAGATTCCTGTTTCTCTACTAAACGGAAGTAAAAGATATCAACTTGATATGAACCATCGATTCGGACATCTGCGTAGTGGTTTGAACCAGCCTGAGCTTGATGATTTTGTTTTAGAGTCCACGATACATACGATTAAGAATAAAAAACCTGAGCTATTGCTTGTTCATTTTGTGGATCTTGATTCACAGAGGCACTATCATGGTTTTTCTTCTGATGAAGCAATGGATGCGATAAAAAGACATGACAACAGACTTGGCAAAATTATCGAATCCTTACAGGAAGCTGGTATATATGAAGAAACGACGATCGCCGTATTAGGAGATCATAGCGCTCTTGATGAGAGCAAAGCTATTAAACTGAATGTTTTATTGAAAGAACATGGATTAATAGATACTGATTCAAAAGGGCCAATACAAAATTGGAAAGCCTATTGCAAAAGTTGTGATGGATCAGCATATATTTACCTGAAGGATTCATCTGATCTACAAACAAAGGAGGTAGTGAAAAAACTTCTGGATCACTTATTGATTGATGAAAAAAATGGTATTGAAAAGATCTACAGTCAAGAACAAGCGGCTGCAACCGGTGCTGATGATCAATGTGCGTTTATGGTAGAAGCTAGACGAGGTTTTTATTTTAACGAAGAACATCAAGGCTCTTTTCTAAACAACATTACAGATCAAGATGTGAGGGAAAAACGGTTCACGCATGCTTGTCATGGTTATTCTCCTGAAAAAGAAGACTACACTACTATCCTGTTATTAGCAGGTAAAGGGATACAAAGAAATGTTGTTGTTCCTTCCATGCATTTAATTGATGAAGGGCCGACGTTTGCTAAACTATTAGGTCTAGATTTAGGAAAAACGGATGGTAAAGTCGTACAAGAGTTTTTAAACATCTAGTTTTTAATTAAATTCTAGTATAGAGAGGACAAAACCTATGAAACGGTTTACGAAAGAAGAGAATAGCTGGATGTACTATGATTGGGCAAACTCAGCGTATTCGATTATTATCTCAACAGCTGTATTTCCTTTGTTCTTTAAAGCAGCTGCCACAAATGCAGGAGTCAGCTCTTCGGATTCAACCGCTTATTTGGGTTATACGATCGCGATTGCTACGTTCATATTAGCGATGCTTAGCCCCGTTTTAGGTACAATTGCAGATTATAAAGGATTAAAGAAGCGATTCTTCACTTTCTTTTTTGCACTTGGTCTTATTTCTACTGCATCATTAGCTTTTATTCCAAGTGATCAATGGCTCTTATTATTAATATTTTATACGTTAACTGCAATCGGCTCTAGCGGATCTAATGTCTTTTATGACGCTTTTATAACCGATGTAACAACAGAAGAAAGAATGAACAGAGTGTCATCTAGAGGGTTCGGATTAGGATACATCGGGAGCACGATTCCTTTTTTGATCAGTATCGCGATTATCGTGTTGGCACAAAATGAAGTTCTGCCGATTTCAACTACTCTAGCTAGCAAGATTGCATTTTTGATCACTGCGATATGGTGGGGGATATTTACGATTCCTATGCTGAAGAACGTTTATCAGAAGTACGGTATCGAACGAGAGCCGAAACCTTTGATCAACAGCTTTAAACGTTTAGGTAAAACAATGAAAGAAATAAGAAAGTATCGGGCTCTATTTTTATTTCTGCTCGCCTATTTCTTTTATATCGATGGCGTCGGGACCATCATAACGATGTCCACCGCTTATGGTTCAGATCTTGGAATCAGTTCTACTAATCTTTTAATCATCCTTTTTGTAACACAGGTGGTCGCTGCCCCTTTTGCCATTCTATACGGAAGGTTAGCAGAAAGATTTACAGGTAAGAAGATGCTTTACGTTGGAATAGTGGTCTACATTATCGTTTGTATTTATGCTTATTTCTTAAAAACAACAATGGATTTCTGGATTTTAGCCATGCTAGTTGCTACGTCTCAAGGTGGAATTCAAGCGCTAAGCCGTGCTTATTTTGCTAAATTGGTTCCGAAAGAAAACTCGAACGAATTCTTTGGCTTTTATAATATTTTCGGCAAGTTCGCCTCCATTATGGGGCCGTTGTTAATCGCCGTAACCGCTCAAGTTACCGGTAACTCTGCTAGTGCCGTGTTCAGTCTTGTCGTTCTTTTTATCATCGGCATAACGATCCTTATGTTTGTTCCAGAACCGAAAGTGGATTCTTCCCATACGATCAGTGCATAAAAAAACTGCTCTCTAGCAAATTCTAGAGAGCAGTTTTTTCTTTATGTTTTATTTAACGATCCACTTTGGTCCAAGAATGGTTTGGATACGATAAAAGTTTCCATACGCTGCATTTGCTTTATAAGTCCCTGGATATAGACTTGCTGCAGCCATTTTGTGGTTTACATGAGGACGGTCATGTAAAGGAACTTTTTGAGTAAGCGTAATGGTTTTTGTTATTGGTGTGATGCGCTTCTCCCAACGCTTATCCCCTTCTACTGCCATATAAAGTCCTGCTTTTTTGTTCCTTGTCCATTCTTCATTAATAATCGTGATTGGCGGATTCGTCTCTCCTGCATATGGAGCTAGTTCAAACGTAAAACCAGGACGTTTGAAGGTTTGAATAAACCAGTCTTTGTATCCACCACCACTTGATAACTGTGTATCAGGAGGGATTAGTCGATACCCTGTCATGTTGGCAAGAGTTGTACCGAGGGTTTTGTCCCCTTCAAAGGTGTTGGTTCCATAATTAAAATGGTAGTATAGTATTCTTCCAGCTGTGTGGTAGGAGTTCGTAATTTCCGGGTCTACTAGATAAGTGAGAGCCGACACCGCTTTTGCTTCCTTCGTTACAAGGGGAGCGCTACCTTTGTAATCTTTATAAGAAGGAGCTTTTGCATTATTTGATATCTGTTCCCAACGCGCAGGATATTGTCTGTTCAGATCAACCCCTTGGGCATTCGACTTCCATCTTTTAAAATCTTTGCTTCCACCATTCATCTTAATGAGATTGGCATGAGCTGATGTGGGAAAAGCGGACAATCCTTTTTGCTGAAGTACGACACCATCTGGGTTCGTCATCGGTACGAACCAAATAGACGTATTGTTCAATACATTTGCAACATTATAGCCGTCCATCGTACCGTTGGAGACATAGCGTTCACTATACTGATCGATCATTTCCATCACGATATTTGTTGTCATCCACTCTCTTGCATGATGTGATGCATTGTATAAAACCGTCGCATCACCTCTCCCTAGCTTAACAGCCCAGATGTCTCTACCATAAGGCGTTTTTCCAATGGATCGATATTGGACTAACCCCGGGTATTTTTGAGCAAGTGTCTTGATGTTACTCGTCATCGTTTCATATGTATACGTTTGGTTTGGATTTACATAGCTTGCTGCTTCTACCTTATAACTCCAAAATGATAAGCTCCCTAGTAATATCCCCATAAACAACACTAGACCTTTTTTCAATCTGTTCTCTCCTTTCAATACACTCTGAAATTATTTGAATATATTAATAGTATAGATAAGGATTAGCACGGCTTCGCATGAGGATAGTCGCCTTTAATATTTCAATTTGTTTACCGTAATTAAGTCGAATTTCATATAAATTTGGAATTTAAAAGTAAATAATAAGATTTATTGTATAAATTTCATCATATATGGTTTTGCTTACTTCGAATTATGGGAAGAGTAGTAGGACGAGGATGACATAATAAGAGGGAATGCAAAAATGAAAGAGAATCAGGACAACAAAAATAACAAAAAAGCTGATATTCCAGATCGGCAATACTTTTTTCCAGTTCAGATTATTGAGTATTTTATTGAAGAAGGCAAAGCTTCTTTACAGATTACAAACTTAGCACAATTCATTTTATCTTTTATGGCAGGAGCATTTATCGCATTTGGTGCACTAGGTTCTGTTTTGTTATCCATGGGAGTAGACACAACTGGTACCTATAACCTTTTATCAGGTGTTGGATTCGCGATCGGCTATACTATGATTTTTCTATCAGGATCTATTCTTTTTACGGAGATTAATGTGTTACTTCCAAGCTATATTCTACAAAGCAAGTATTGGATTAGTAAAAAGGTTCTGCGATTTTGGGGGATCTGTTATATTGGTAACTTTTTAGGAGCATTATTTGTTGGGTTCCTTCTAAATATGTCAGGTTCATTAGACAAAGAGTTTTATGAAACCCTATTAAAGTTTATGGAAAAAAAGATGGAGTTTACTGAACGAGGAACATGGGGTTGGTTTCAAGTATTATTCTCTGGTATTCTTGCCAACTGGCTCATCGGTATTGCAGCCGTTCTCGCAACAGCTGCACGTGATGTAATGGGTAAAATATTTGGAATTCTTTTACCTGTAATTATCTTTGAAGCAGGAAATTTTCAACATGCCGTGGCCAACATGGGGTATTTCAGCATTACCGTTTTAGAAGGCTTTGAATACAGTTGGTATGAATTTATACTTCTTAATTTAATTCCTGCTACGATTGGTAACTTGATCGGCGGAGGTATATTAGTATCATTGTTACTTTCTTTTGCTTTTAAAGAAGACATTGATGATAATATCGTGAAAGAGGAAGAAGAGGAAGTAGAAAAGATAAAGCATAAGATGGAATAATTAAAGAAACTCCGAAACACCTTTATTGTGATATACAGTAAAGGTGTTTTTTGTTAGAGTTTCAGTAGGATTATGATTTTTTTAGGGGATGAACCAAATTGCCTTATCAAACGAAACTTGCTTTTTTATATGTAGCGATCGGCGCATCTCTTTGGGGCATCATCGGCTTTTTCGTTAAAGAACTTTCGCTTGCCGGTTTTACTTCGTTACAGATCGTCTTTTTACGAGCTACCAGTGCTTTTCTGCTATTCCTTGCATGGATTGTTTTAAAAAATCCTGCTCTACTCAAAATCAAGTTAAAGGATACTTGGTATTTCTTAGGTACCGGGATATTAAGTGTTTCCTTCTTTAATTGGTGTTATTTTACGACGATACAAACGTCATCACTCGCCATTGCAGCTATTCTTTTGTATACAGCTCCAGCTTTTGTGCTTGTAATCTCTAGTATCGTATTTAAAGAAAAATTAACTCATCAGAAGCTGCTAGCCCTTACCGTTACTTTCATTGGATGTACACTCGTATCAGGTCTGTTCTCCGCTCAATTAGAACTATCGATTACTAGTCTTCTGATTGGTCTAGGAGCCGGCTTTGGCTATTCGCTCTACAGTATTTTTGGAAAGTTAGCGAGTCGAAAATATGAAACGCTCACTATCAGCATCTACACTTTTTTCTTTGCGATGCTTGCTCTATTTCCGATCAGCGATATGACTTCTGCTAATATCCAAGTGTTTCGCCCATCCGTTTTAATGAATGTTATCGGACTCGGCCTTTTTCCAACCGTATTTGCCTACTGGTTCTATACACAAGGCTTAAAACAGATGGATGCTAGTAAAGCAGCTATTGTATCTACTATTGAACCGGTTGTAGCTACCTTAATGGGTATGTTGCTATACAAAGAATCAATATCCATTGTTCAGAGTATCGGTATTATATTTGTACTTGGTGCTGTTCTTATGATACAAGAACGAAAAGGAAAAAATATTCAAACTCCCACCATTCAAAACAGACATTAAAAGGTGCAGCATAAACGCTGCACCTTTTTTTGTTTCACTATAGAATAGAGCTCAAAAAGTCTTTCGTTCGCTCTTCTTTCGGGGCATCAAAAATCTCTTCTGGCTTTCCTCTTTCCCAGATTTGTCCATCGTGCATGTAAACGACCTCGTCTGCAACTTCTTTTGCAAAGCCCATCTCATGAGTTACAACGACCATCGTCATCCCTTCTTGCGCTAGCTCTTTCATTGTGGCGAGCACTTCTCCTACAAGTTCTGGATCGAGTGCTGATGTCGGTTCATCAAAAAGCATGATATCTGGTTTCATCGCAAGCGCTCTTGCAATAGCAACACGCTGCTTCTGTCCACCCGATAACTTCGCTGGATAGACATCTGCTTTATCAGAAAGACCCACTTTCCCTAATAAAGCTTTTGCATCCTGTTCTGCTTCTGATTTATTTTGATTTTTCACATTTAGTGGAGCTTCCATCACATTTTCCAATACGGTTTTGTGAGGAAACAAGTTAAAGTGCTGAAAAACCATCCCTACTCTTTGACGTACTTCGTTTAAGTTATGTGTTTTCGGATCGATTTCTTCCTCTTCGATGACGATCTTACCACCATTTTTAATCTCTAGAAAATTAATGCATCGAAGCAGCGTGCTTTTTCCAGAACCACTTGCACCAATTAAGACGACCACTTCGCTCTCTTGTACGTTAAGATTCACTTCTTTTAATACTTCTAAATCTCCAAAACTCTTCTTTAAGTTTTCAATGCGTATCATTTCTTTTTTCAACTCAGACACCTCCTATTCCCCAGCTGATAGTTTCTTTTCTAACAGATTAACAAGTAATGTGAAAAGCAGAACGAGTATTAGATAGTATAGACCAACAATAATCAGGTACGTCATCTCATCAAATGTCCTCGATCCCTGTGTCGTTGCTATACTGAACAACTCGTTAAGGGCAATAAAGGATGCTAGTGATGAATCCTTCAGACCGATAATAAACTGGTTGCCTAGAGGAGGTAGTGCTCGTTTAAAAGCTTGCGGCAGGATGATTCTTCTCATTGCCAATCCATAAGTCATCCCTAAAGAGCGTCCTGCTTCCATTTGTCCCTTATCAACCGATTGAATAGAACCTCTGAAGATCTCTGCAATATAAGCTCCATTATGCATAGCAAGACCAAATGCCGCAGACCAAAAAGCAGAAATACCTAACTCTGCTAGACCAAAGTAAAAGATGAAAATCTGTACGATCAAAGGTGTACCACGAATGAGTGCAATATAAATATTCGCGATCCAATTCAGGACTTTAATTCCAGAGATTTTAAATAATGCAAAAACAAGTCCAATCCCCGTACCGATTAAAATAGATACAAAGGTAAGTTGTAGAGTGATCAAAAGTCCCTTCATGAAGAGCGGATAACTTTCAACTAATACGTCTAAAATGTGTGCGAGATCAAACATGCCATTGTCCTCCCCTTTTTATTCTCTTTGTTAATGGTGTGTTATCGAATGTATGGATAAAAGAAAGCCACCCTGCACGTAACCTCATGAGGGCGGCTCCACCATTATTCAGGCTTCTTCGTGATATCAGCACCGACGTATTCTTCACTAAGCTTCGCGAGCTCACCGTTATCCTTCATTTTCTTTAATGCTTTATTAACCGCTTTTAGCAATTCTTTATCTTCTTTTTTAATAGCAATCGCTTGTTCACTCGTACCAAGCTGCTCTTGTTCGACGATTTTAAATCCTTTTTCTATCGCTTGTTTACCAGTGATAGCATCAGTAATAACCGCATCGTGTTTTCCTTCGCTCAAAGCACGCAATGCTGTAGCATCACTGTCATAGTTTTTAATTTGATCTGTAAATTCTTGTGCAGATTTTTCATAGGTAGAGCCTTTTGAAACAGCAACTTCTTTTCCTTTTAAATCTTCTTTTGTTTTAATATCACTGTCTGGTCTTGTAAAGATTACCGGACCTGAGTAATAATAAGGCTCGCTAAAATTCACTGCTTTCTTGCGGTCTTCAGTGATTGTATGGCTTGCCACTGCTGCGTCAAAACGATCTGCCTTAATAGCGGATACAGCGCCGTGGAATTTAAACTTCTCTGGAACAGGCTTTAGACCAAGTTCTTTAGCAATCGCCTCACCGACTGCAACATCAAAGCCTGTTAGTTCCCCTCCCTTATCAACCGAGCTGAAAGGCGGAAACTCTCCTGATACGATAAAGTTAAATTCACCTTCGTTCTTTAATTCTGGACCCCCGTCACTTGATTCACTACTGCCACATGCAGCTAGTACAAACATTGAAAAAACGACAGCTAACATCCCTATCTTCTTTTTGAAATCTTTCATTCTTATCCTCCTTGAATATCCCATTTTGTAGATTCCCCTACTAGACAAGGGTAGCATGAATTGGAAATGTTCTCAATTTTACGTGAATTCCCACCTATCAAAAAGATCAGATTTTTCATGCATCTTGTATATGGTTACCCTTTACAAAAAACTCGTAAACACTTATTTAGCAAGCAAAAAAATGCGCATTTCAGATATACTGAAATGCGCATTATCAAATCTTTATGGCAAAAGTTTAGTCGGCAGCAATATTGTAACCGTGGTTCCAATATCTAACATACTTTCAAATGTAATATTTCCATGATGATTTTCAATGATCTTCAAAGATACCATTAGTCCCAACCCTATGCCTTTTTCTTTATTGGAATAGAAAGGTTCTCCAAGTCTTGCAAGTCGCTCTTCGCCGATTCCCACTCCTTGGTCAGTAACTTTAATAAAGACATAGCCTTCATCATGTGCTCCTGTTTCTACAAAGATGGTGCCGCCGCTATTCATAGATTCGATCGCATTCTTAATCACATTAATGATTACTTGTTTAATTTGATTTCCTTCACAAAGAATCTGAGGGACGTTCATTAAGTGCGTCTCGAATTGAACGTTATTAAGGTTCGCCTCTGAATCCAACAGCGTGATCGTCTGTTTAATAAAATCATTTACGTTTCTCTGCTGAAAAAAAGTTTCCTGGTGCGGTTTAGCTAATACTAAAAATTCAGTAATGATCGATTCAATCCGATCCATCTCAGACAAGATGATTTCACTATGTAGATCTTCCATGTCTGCTTTCATAAGTTGGACGAATCCTTTGATACTTGTTAGCGGATTACGAATCTCATGAGCGATTCCTGCCGCAAGCTCACCAACGACCGTGAGTTTATCTGATTTTCTGAGCAATTCTTCTTTTTCTTTTAAATCTGTAATATCTTCTGAAATACCTGCTATGCGATAGATCTCTTCATCGTCATTGGTGATCGGAAATGCTCTTGTTCTGATCCAACGGACTCTGTTATTTTTCCCATGTATCCGGTATTCAATCTGTGATTCACCTTGCGCGATTAATTTGATGAACGTTGAAACAGCTTCTTGATCTTCCGAGTGAACGTCTGTAAAAACAGATTCAATCAGCTCCGTTTCTTCGACATCCCAAATTTGTTTAAAAGCCTTTGATATGTAAAGTAGCTGATGCGTTTTATAATCTTGCATCCAAAAGATGTCTTTTGCATTTTCAGCAAACTGACGGAACCTCTCTTCACTTTCTCGTAGTCCTAGTTCCATCCTCTTGCTTTGGGTGATATCTCTAGAAACACCTACAATTCCTTCCACTTGACCTTGGTCATTATTAATTGGAGATAGGATAGCCTGATAATAGAGACGTTCACCATCACGCACATTACTCCACTCATAAAATTGAGATTTGCCTTGCAAAACAAGACGACATGCCTTTTCTTGACCATCAGCAATCTCAGCGCCAAAAACTTCGCGAACGGTCTTGCCTAAGAAGTAGGATGGCTTAACACCGTGTTTCTCCATCCACCTTCCATAGATGCCTGTATGTACAAAATTTGTATCTAACGTAAAAACAGTGTCTTCCATTGAGTCGACAAGCGAGTTAAAGCGCTGCTGACTGCGATTCAATTTTTTTTCCGTACGTTTTAGCTCCTGGTTATCCGTTAGTGTAATGACAGATAGATCACACACATTATCTTTAAGAGGAATGATAGAAACAGACAACGAAGAAGAATAGCCCGTGTTTTTACAGATTAAATCTATTTCGATCTGATATTCTGCTTTTTTGTTTTTCTCATGTTGAATGTAAGCTTCTTGAAGTGACCATTTCTCTTTGTTTGAATCTGTTATAAAAAATGGCAACTCATATACATATGAGCCTTCTACTTCAGAATCAGACAATCTTAACATCCCATACGCTTTTGTATTGGCGTAAAGAATTGTGCCACATCGTTCTATAACGATAATCCCATTATTAACCGCTTCATAGAACGTATGCATCATTTGTTTTGTATTTTGTAATTCAAACGAAGTCTCTCGCATGTTCTACATCCTTGTTGAATTATTTTTAAAGTATTTACAAGAAATGCCTTTTCTCTATTTTTCTATTAAATACAAAAAAACACAAGAGTTATTTTCCTCTTTTTGGATTCAGATCAAAGATTACCAATTAATACTTAGTTTTGAATAGAACAGGTTCTCTAGTGAATAACAATCCATCAAGTGAACATTTTGAAGAAACCCTTTTGTAGACCTATAATAATTAAAATCAAAAGCACACTGATTATTTCTCAGTGTGCTTCCATAAAGCTGTCTTAAATGATTTAGCATCTCCCAAGCTTTTTGAGTCAGCCAATATCTCCTCAGGTGCATTTGCTTCTCCTATTAAATAACCAACAAATTCTGTACCTAAAAAGTCGAATATATATTGAAATTGCTGAATCAAGGGCAGTGCTTTTATTCGAGGATGATCTCCCCCTACTGTAATAACATAAGCTTTTTTATCGCCCATGGTTTTCTTAAAGTTTAAGGTTTCGTCCCGCAAACTCTGTGAGAACCGATCTACAAAGTTTTTCATGATCCCACTCATTCCATACCAATAAACAGGTGTAGCAAAAATAAGTACGTCATATTGTAAAATCTCTTTGATCAATTCCTCGTAGTCATCATCTACCTTAACAAATCCGCCTGCATCATGGCGTAGATCATCTATAGGATTGATTTTGTAGTTTTTGAGGTAAAAAGAAGTATGCTGAATGTTGTCTAATGCCTTTTGAGTTAGTGCTTCCGTGTTACCATGTTCTCTAGAGCTGCCGTTAATAACTGCGATTTTCATTCTTATCACCTTTCTTTTACGTATCATCTTAATTGCTAGAAACTCACTTCAAAAAAATGGTTGATTGCATCCTAATCTCATAAAAAATACAAACAAAGAATAGAGTATAAGATAACAAATTAGGAGGTCTATAATGATCGTATTCACCATTATCTGCATGATTGCTTTCTATCTTCTAACGATACATGATTCTAAGAAGTTGAAACAAGTTATCTGGCCGTTATACGGAATAATAGGCATCGTGTGTTTTATCAGCTTACTCTCATTAACATCTGATACCGTGACTTATGAATATTGGGTAAGATTGTTCTTTCTGGTCTTAACCATACCTGTGTTGATTCTTGTTGTTCGTAAAGTGTGGCAGCTCTGTTCTGAAACGACGAGATGGATTCAATATACAGTTTCTGTTCCTATCTCTATTCTGTTTATCCTCACACTCTGGTTTTGCTGGAACATGTTTCCGATTTTTATGTATGTTTTATAAGAAGAACCAATACAACCGCCTTCAGTTGCTCACTGAAGGCGGTTGTATTGGTTTAGAAGTGTCCTCTTTAGATGGACAAAATTGCTATTTGTCTTTTTCGGGGGTCTGACCCCCTTGCATGAACGAAAGCACTTCCTTGACGATCGTGTTTATCTTTTGGTTGATAAATTGATCTCCGAAGCTTTCTTTCGCTTGCCTGATTGCGGCAATTACTTCTTCATCATATTGAATGAGTTCTTCATCATCTTCTGCTTCATTGTATAAATCAATCATGCTGTCTAACCCCTCTTGCATGCGATCTATCGCTTCACTATATTTTTCTCGATCTTCCTTATTATATTTCAACTTCATCACCCATTCACAGCTTTTCCATCTATCTGTCCTAACAAACTTCATAAACATTTACTCTTGTGACTTTTTTCACTATTTTTTCATAGGAAAGTATACTATAATAATTTGGTTATTATTATCTTGAAATATATTATTTTACATATTAGCCGGAAGGAGGGGGAACAATTGATCCGCCGTTGGTTTACGAAAAAAAATAAATCATTGCAGCCTGCATTTGAAACACCGTCTTCAAATTCATCGTTGAGTCTATGCACAAGTACCACGGATGAACCAGATCCTGTAAAAGAAATATCGCATTTTAAAATGCGGTTAAAAGAATATGGAATAGAGTTTAGTCACTTAGTCTCCAGCACTCCTAAGGATGTTGAAAACAGACAGCAAGCCATAAAAGTTGCTGAAGAAATCTCGAAAGACCCTGAGATGCGGAATTACTTTCTAACGTGGAAACGGTTGCCCCTTCTTCATAACGAAAGTACACAGCATCAAAAGCACACCATGAAAAAACAGCGAGAATACATAACCGCTCTTACCCTTATCTTTATAGAAAACTATCAAGTGTTGCTGCAATATGTTCCTGGCACGGGAGGAAAACACTAATGAACAAAGCGATTATTGTAGAGGTTAACAAGCGCCATGTCATCGTTCTTGCAGAGGGCGGAGAATTTAAAAAGATTAAAAATACCAATGCTGCCTATATGGTCGGTCAAGAAATTCGTCTTCCAGTAAGACAAGAAAACAAGAAATCTATTTTCTCTATTTTCATAAACTGGAAAACAGGAACTGCCGTAGCACTGGCTATCTTTCTCTTATTCTTTCAAGTACTCGCACCGATATCAGGACCTGGGGCGTATGCCTATGTCGGCATAAACATGGATCCAAGTCTTGAATTGAAGATTGACGAAGAAATGAGAGTACTGGATATCTTGGCTTATAATCAGCAAGGTCATATGGTTCTTGATCAGTTGAACGATTGGGAAAATGAAGAAATTGAACATGTAACTGACCTTATTTTTGATACATGCGAAGACCTCGGCTATCTCAAGTCAAAGGAAGAGGTATTGATTACTACAACCTTATCTGAGGAAATACCTGCTGATAAGGAGAAAGAAATCAAACAACAAGTGAATGAAGTGATGACAGAGACCGCTAAAAAGAAATCGATAGAGATGACAACTATCGTGATGAGTTCTAAAGAGCGCGAACAATCTAAAAAGATGAAAATGTCACCTGGTCATTATGCGATTTATAAAGCAGCTAAGAAGTCTGGAATGAAAATTACAAAGAACGAAATTTCAACTCTTACAATTGAAGAGATTTCAGAAAAAGTGGGCCCTATAAAAGAGCTTTTAAAAGAGGATCTTGAAACAGTTGATGCCTCTGAAGACAAGAAAGAGGATCTTGTATACGAACCGCCTCTACCTATCTTAGATATAAAAGATTCGAGTAACGAGGTAAAGGTTGAAAAGGAAGTAACACCGGTTCAAGAAAAAATACAGGAACCTCAGAAAAAGAAAACGTTCGAATTACCTGTAAGTCATGCTGAAATTCCTTCTGCACCAAAAAAGGAAGAAAAGCCAGCCGAAAAACCAATTAAGAACGAGCAAGAAAAACATGTGAATACGCCTGCTCCTTCTGGCGGTGAGCAAGACAAGAATACACACAAAGCACCTACGAAGAGTACACCTGTCGTCACAGCACCAAAGGAAGAGAAACCAAAACCTGTAAAACCCGTAGAGGATAAACCGAAACAGGAAACACCAAATGAGGAAAAACCTAAACCAGAAATTCCGAAAGAAAACATTCCTAAGGAAGATACTCCGAAGGTAGAAACGCCTAAGGAAGAAAAACCTAAAGACGAGACACCTAAAGAAGAAACACCTAAAGAAGAGAAACCTAAAGAGGAAACACCTAAAGAAGAAACGCCTAAAGAAGAAACACCAAAAGAGCACTGGATTTATATTGAAATTATTATTGATGGTATCGTTATAGAAGTTCGCATTAAAGTAACAACAAATGTCACTGATGCTGAGTTAAAACAACAAGCATTAACCACTTATCATCAAAATGCTTCAAAAGAACAGTCATGCCCTACATCAACTTCAGCATTCACACAAGAAGTTGAGCAAGCTGAAGTTTCTAAAGAGTTACAACAAACAACAGAAAATGAAGTTGCATCAGATTCTTCCATTGAAGAACCACCACTTTTAGAAGAGGCTTCATAATGGCAAACCCCAGGACTAACTCCAGTCCTGGGGTTTTTGTTTTCATTTCGGTATAGACAGCAAACTTTTATGGCAATAGTGATAATAGGAGGAGAGTGTTTGTATGCGGTCTATTTATTATGCTTACTTAAGAATGCCAATGCTGATTCGACTTGCGATTATTCTTTTTAGCATTCTATTATCCAGCGCTATTTTAGCTCACCTCTTAGAAACAAAAACATTTCCAACTATATTTGAAGGGTTTTATTGGGCAGTTATTACGGCTGGAACAGTTGGATATGGCGATTTCACTCCTGAATCAACCGAAGTAAGGATACTAGCTATTTTCCTTGTGTTCATTGGCGCGTCTTTTTTTGCCTTTTTGACTGTTCACTTGGCAAGTTCTGTTGTTAAAAGAGAAAATCGCTTTCTAGAGGGGAAAAATATGTATAAAAATAAAGATCATTTCATTATAGTAGGCTGGAACGAAAGAGCTAGACATACGATTCAAGCTCTTAAAGAGCAATTAAAATCCAACCATATCGTTTTAATCGATGAATCATTAAAAGAAAATCCGTTATATGTTGAAGGCATTCATTTTATCCATGCTAAACCTAGTGAAGATCATACTTGGATGATGGCTCATGTTAAACAAGCTCATACCATCTTAATTACAGCTGATGCAAACTTAAAGGAATACGAAGCTGATACTAATACGATTCTTTCTATTCTTACAGCCAGAGGACTGAATCCTAGAGTATCTATTCATGCAGAAGTGTTAACAACGGAGCAAACTTCAAACGCAATACGAGCTGGTGCCGACCATATTATACACACTTCAAACCTTGCTTCACATGCGATGGTTTCTAGCCTTGCAAAAGAGATACGATAAGAAAAACAGATAGACGTCATGGTCTATCTGTTTTTAATTTAATACAGCAGTTTCTACCTTTTTCACTAAATCTTTGGCGATCCCGATCCACTTTTGATCAACCGTCGCATCCGGATCTTGCGGCTCTGAAAACTGATTAAAGCTCCCTGAGATATTACCTGTCTCAGCATTGTCGTCGAGCCCAACCTGATATTTGTGAGCCAGTAAAAAAGGTTCACCAAATTGAATAGTGGTATCTTTTTTATCTAACTGACCATCAATGGCTTGAAAAGGAATTCTCAAAAACGTATAGCCTACTTCATCATCCAGTTTATAATCGAAATAGCCGTGATCATAATCCCAGTTCCCCCCGTAAGAAAAGCCCATCCCTTTCAAAACATCTTCAGCTTCATTTAATGCACAACATTCATTTTCAAGTTTGCTTTTTATCGGTTTCATCATTGTCACCCCTTTATTGTCTATTTCTTAGCGTATCCAATCTGACATGAGATTATTTGACCATTAGTATAAGTAAACATAAAAAAAGCCTGACTCAGCAATGTTTGAGTCAGGCTTAAAAAATGATTATAGACGCTTTTCTAATTCTTCTTTTTCTTTTTCAAATCCAGGTTTACCTAGAAGAGCAAACATGTTCTTCTTGTATGCTTCTACTCCCGGTTGGTCGAATGGATTAACACCTAACAAGTAGCCACTCACCGCACACGCTTTTTCAAAGAAATAAACCATATATCCAAAATGATAAGGTGTCATTTCAGGAATACTTACCACTAAGTTTGGTACTCCACCATCTGTATGAGCAAGCATTGTTCCTTGGAATGCTTTCTTGTTAACAAAATCCATTGTCTGACCAGCTAAGAAATTCAGTTTATCCAAATTCTGATCATCTTCTTCAATTGTAATTTCTTCTCGAGCTGAACCTACGTATAACACCGTTTCAAAAAGGTCACGACGCCCTTCTTGCACGTATTGCCCCATTGAGTGAAGATCAGTAGTGAAGTCAACTGACGCTGGATAGATGCCTTTGTAGTCTTTTCCTTCACTTTCACCGTAAAGCTGCTTCCACCATTCAGAAACATAGTGAAGACCCGGCTCGTAGTTTACCATTAATTCGATGGTTTTGCCTTTATTATAAAGAGCATTACGAACAGCAGCATATTGATAAGCTTCGTTATCTGCAAGGTTTGGGTTGTTGAAATCAGCTGCAGCTTCTTTCGCTCCGTTCATCATCTCTTCAATGTTCACTCCACTTACTGCGATTGGTAATAGACCAACAGCAGTCAGCACTGAGTATCGTCCACCTACATCATCAGGGATGATAAAGGATTCATAGCCCTCTTCGTTCGCTAATGTTTTAAGTGCACCCTGAGCTTTGTCAGTAGTTGCATAAATACGTTTACGAGCCTCATCTTTACCGTACTTTTCTTCTAAAAACTTTCTAAAGATACGGAACGCAATCGCTGGTTCAGTCGTTGTCCCAGATTTAGAGATCACATTTACAGATACATCTTTATCTTTTAATACATCAAAAAGTTCTTTAACATATGTCGATGAAATGTTCTGTCCAGCAAAGAATACTTGTGGAGTCTTGCGGTCTTCTTTTGATAAAAGGTTGTAGAAGGAATGATTTAACATTTCGATCGCTGCACGAGCTCCTAAGTACGAGCCACCAATTCCAACAACAATCAATACATCAGAATCACTTTTAATTTTTTCAGCACTTTTTACGATTCGGCTAAATTCTTCGCGGTCGTAGTTTTCAGGAAGGTCAACCCAGCCAAGATAGTCATTCCCAGCACCGGTTTTTTCATGAATTGCTTCATGAGCAGTTTTTACCGCACCTGTAAGATAATCTACTTCATGCTGACCAATAAAAGAAAGGGCCTTGCTATAATCAAAACTAAGTTTCTTTGTCATATGTAAGCCTCCTAAAACATCATTATTCTTTCACTTTATACAAGTACAAGGACCAAATCAAGAAACCAGACAAATGTAATCGGTTTCTTTTCAAAAGACGAAATATTCAAAAAGCAGCCATATAAAAAGAAGGATCGATCCCCTCTTTTTATATGGCTTGCATTACAGATGATTTATAAAGACATTCTCAAAATGTTGAGTACATCTTCTTTATTCTGTTTCTTGAAGTTCCCAAACTCACCTCTTGCCATCGCTTTATCTGCGATAAGGTCAAGCTTTGAATCGTCAATATCATAATCTTTAAGAGCATTCGGAGCTCCAAGAGACGACCAGAATGCAGAAAGACGATCAATACCTTCAAGAGCCACTTCTTTATCGGACTTTCCTTCTGTTTCAACGTTAAACACTCTAACAGCAAGTTGCTTGAAGCGAGCTACATTCGTATCCACATTATGTCTCATCCAATTAGGGAAAAGAATAGCTAAGCCGCCAGCATGCGGAATATCATAGACCGCTGAAACAGCATGTTCAATGTTATGACTTCCCCAATCACCTCGAACACCCATTTGAAGTGTACCGTTTAATGCCATCGTTCCGTTGTAAAGAATTGTTTCACGCAACTCATAGTTCTCAAGATCTTCTAGAAGCTTAGGTGCGGTTTCCATTACTGTTAATAGAATGGATTCAGCAAAGCGATCTTGTAGTGGTGTGTTTGTAGCGTTATGGAAATACTGTTCAAATACGTGCGACATCATATCTACAATTCCATAAATCGTTTGATCCTTAGGAACTGAGAACGTATAAGTAGGATCTAAAATTGAAAATTTAGGGAATACAAGTGGACTTCCCCAACCATATTTCTCTTGTGTTTCCCAGTTCGTAATAACAGAACCTGAATTCATTTCAGATCCAGTTGCAGCTAACGTAAGAACTGTTCCAAAAGGAAGTGCATCTTCCACTTGAGCTTGTAGAGTAATGATATCCCATACGTCTCCATCATACTTAGCCCCAGCTGCGATTGCCTTTGTGCAGTCAATAACACTTCCACCACCAACAGCTAATAAAACATCGATGCCTTTTTCTTTACAAATTTCTACACCTTTACGAACAGTAGATACTCTCGGGTTTGGTTCCACACCTGAAAGCTCACTAACCTCTGCATCCATCTTATTAAGCTCATTCATCACTTCATCAAACAAGCCGTTTCGTTTTATGCTTCCTCCACCATAAACCACGAGGACTTTCTTTCCGAATTTCCCTAATTCGTCCTTTAGCGTTTGAATTTGATTTTTACCAAAAACTAATCGAGTTGGATTGTAGTATATATATTCGTTCATGAATATCTCTCCTTCTTACATGGTTAATCCGTATTATGTGGGACATAAAATGTAATGTAAAGTAATTAGCTTATCGAATACTAGCATGTGTTTTATTGATTAGTTTCATGCCAGTGATTAAGGGAATGAATAATTGTAGACATAATATGCCACCCTAAGGAAGCTTTTCAATTATTAAAAAGAGGAGGGAATTACATGAGTGGATTACAGCGTTTCGCACTTGCATTGGTTATCATTGGAGCCATCAACTGGGGTTTAATCGGGTTCTTTCAGTTCGATCTAGTTGCTGCTATTTTTGGAGGTCAAGATGCTGTTCTTGCCCGTATCGTCTATGGTCTAGTAGGTCTTTCTGGTCTTTACTGTTTAACACTATTGTTTAAACCTTCCGAGGAACTTAGCCGAGAAGGTCATACAGAACATAACCGTGTATAATTTAAATAAAAAAAACCTCTCGATCGAGAGGTTTTTTTATTACTTTTTAAGGCGCTTGTTTAGTTGAGCTTGACGATCTGTAGACTCTTTCAACCAATCTTTAAGTTTTGCTTCAAGAGTGTTGAAACCTTTGTTAGCGTCTTGATTGTTTGTGTTGCTCTTTTTGTTATTATTGTTGAATCCACCAGGGCGGCGTTCTTTTTTAGGTGCAGGAGCTGGAGCTTCCTGTGTTTGTCGGATGGACAGTGAAATCTTCTTGCTGTCTTCGTCAACAGAAAGAACCTTTACTGACACAACGTCACCAACACTTAATGCATCGTTAATATCTTTAACGAAACCATGTGAAACTTCAGAGATGTGTACAAGACCTTGTACATTATCATTTAATGCAACGAACGCACCAAAAGGCTTAATGCCTGTAACTTTACCTTCAACAATGCTACCTACTTCAAAATTCATGAAAACACTCCTAACTATTTTTTAACCTGTTAAGTATAACATAACTAAATCATACAAGCAAAACTAATAAAGAGTGTGTTTTATCGACTTGAAACCATCATTTCTTGAATTTGATCTTGTTTTGGTGAGAGGTCTTCACCAAAGTGATACATTTTCTCAATATTTATTTGATGCCACAACATGAACATGAGTACTGTCCATATTTTTCTGCTGTAATCGCCTCTGCCAGCTCGGTGTCCTTCTAAAAGATTCAGTACTACATCTTTATTAAGATATTGGTCTGTATGACTCGTCTGTATGAGTTGTATAGCCCAATCATACATCTCATTTTTTAACCAATGTCGAATTGGAACAGGGAAACCTAACTTACGGCGATGCAGCACAGAATCAGGAACGATCCCATTCATCGCTTCCCTTAGTGCATATTTTGTTGTTCCATTCGTTACTGTAAGACTTGGATGCAATTTGGAAGCAACATCGAATACTTCTTTATCAAGGAAAGGCACCCTTAGCTCTAGCGAATGAGCCATCGTCATCTTATCAGCCTTAACGAGAATATCGCCTCTCATCCAAGTATGAAGATCAATATATTGCATTTTATGAACATCGTGAAAAGCTCTCGCTTCCTCATACAACGGCTTAGTTACATTTTTGTAGTTATAAGCAGGACGATATTCTTTTAAGAGTTTGCTTTTTTCACTCTCTGAGAACATTTTCGCATTTCCAATATAACGTTCTTCAATTGTCATACTTCCTCGCTGCATAAAACTCTTCCCTTTAACACCTTCAGGTAGGATGCTTGCGATGGCAGCTAACCCTTTTGCAACACCTTTTGGCAATGAAGAAAGATGTCTTAATGAGTGAGGTTCATGATAGATGTTGTATCCTCCAAACAACTCATCAGCACCTTCTCCAGAAAGAACTACTGTCACGTGTTTTGCTGCTTCACGAGCGACAAAATACAGGGGAACAGCTGCTGGATCAGCTACTGGATCATCCATATGCCAGATGATTTTTGGAAGTTCTTTAATATATTCTTCAGGTTTAACTAAATAGTGGATATTTTCAACGTTTAATGCAGCAGCAGTTTGAACAGCTACATCAATCTCACTAAACCCTTCTCTTTCAAATCCGACCGTAAACGTTTTTAGCGATGGGTGCAGTTCACTCGCTAAAGCGACAATTGCACTTGAATCTATTCCTCCAGACAAGAAAGCCCCTACAGGAACGTCAGAACGCATATGAACTTTTACTGAATCTCGCATAACAGAACGAATTTCATTCTTCGCTTCTTCAAGTGTCATATTATTTGGTTTAAAACTAGGCTTCCAATACGATTGGATAGACATCGGTCTGCCCGCTTTTTTTACAAAATAATGGCCAGGTTCAAGCTTTTTGATCCCCTTTGTTAAAGTCATTGGCTCTGGCACGAATTGATAGGTCAAATAATGATGAAGTGCTTCGGCATCTACTTCTTGCTTTTCTTTAACAACGTTAATACTTTTCTTTTCAGAAGCACAGTATAGTCCTTCTTCATCCTCAAGATAGAAAAAAGGTTTGATCCCGAAACGGTCTCTTGCTCCATAAAGCTCTTTCTTATCTTTATCCCAGATTAAAAAGCCAAACATCCCTCGAAGTTCAGTAAAGGCTTTTTCTCTTCTCTCACTAAAAAGAGCGAGGATTACTTCGGTATCCGAATGGGTTTTAAACATATATCCTTTTTCTTCTAGATCTTTTCTTATTTCAACATAATTATATATTTCACCATTAAAAATAATCCAATAACGGTCATCTTCGTATGAAAGTGGTTGTTTACCACTTTCTATATCAATGATGCTCAGACGGCGAAAACCGAAGCGAACATACTGATCTACAAAATGACCACTATCATCTGGACCTCGATGAGTAATGATGTTAGTCATATTGATTAATTGCTCAGTTTCTTTTTGTTCTACCGTCTCAGGCGTGTTTAACATATATCCAATAAAACCGCACATTTTCAAGTTCCTCCCCAAAAAACAGTTCAAATGTCCACTTTTCATTTATTAAACCAAGTTAACTAATTGGTTTTCCAGAATATTATTTATTTCCCTTTATATGTGAATGAACTTCTCTATTATAACTCTGTAAATTCCAATCTTCACTAATTATTTGTTAATAATATGAAAAACAAGAAATCTGTACTATATTTGTCGAGAAAAGCGATTTAAAAGTTACAACTAACTTTAAATCATTGAGTTTGGATCTAAGATTCGGTCAGCTTCTTCTCTAGTTAAGATCTTTTTTGCAACCAGCACTTCTTTTAATGTCTTGCCTGTCTCGAAACTTTCTTTTGCTACCGCTGCTGCTTTTTCATAACCAATATGAGGGTTTAGCGCTGTTACAAGTGAAAGACTCTTCTCGAGCCAATTTTGTATGTTCTCTTCATTAGCAGTGATATCTTTTAAACATTTTTCTGTAAAGATAGTGATTCCATTACTCAAGATTGTGATAGATTGGAGCACATTGAAACCAATTACAGGCATCATTGCATTGATTTCTAGCTGACTTCCGATTGCAGCTGTGGACACACATGTGTCATTACCTATTACTTGTGAACAGATCATATACATGTTTTCTAAAATGACCGGGTTGATCTTGCCTGGCATGATCGATGATCCTGGCTGCACCGCTGGCAGCATGATTTCAGCAAATCCTGTCCTTGGGCCACTGCTTAACAGTCTAAGGTCACTCGATATTTTTATTAAGTGGAGAGCTAATTCTTTTAAGTGACCGCTTACTCGAATCGCTGCGTTCGTATTCTGCATAAAAGCATATGTATTGTCACTCTGTGTAAACGGCAGCTTCGTTTTTTGTGCAATCTGTTTTATTGCGAGTTGTGCATAATCAGGGTGAGCGTTTATTCCTGTACCTACTGCATTCCCACCCAATCCTAAAGCATATAAAGAGGTCTCTGAATGTTCTAAAGCATGCTTTACAGATTCTAGTGTGCCTCTGTAACCTTTGAATTCGCTGCCTAATCGAATAGGCACAGCATCCTGCAAATGTGTTCTGCCCGCTTTAATAATCTCGTGAAACTCTTTTTCTTTTTCCTTCAAAACTTGAATCAAACGACTAAGAGCGGGATAAAGGGTTGTTTGAAGTTCAGATGCAACTGAAATTTGTATAGCTGTCGGAATGGTATCATTGGTGGATTGTGACATATTCACATCATCATTGGGGTGAACAAGTGAATAATCACCTTTTTCCCCACCTAATATCTCAGAAGCACGTGAAGCTAGAACCTCATTCATGTTCATATTTTGAGAAGTGCCCGCTCCTGCTTGATAGGCATCTACAACAAATTGATCTCTCAAATCGCCGTTAACTACTTCATCTGCTGCCGAAATGATGGCATTCGCTTTTTCGTTACTTAGTTCCTTACATTCTCTATTCGCGAAGGCTGCGCTACCTTTAATGATAGCTTGTGCTTTTATGAATGATAACGGTAACCGAATACCGCTGATCGGAAAATTTTCTACCGCTCTTTGTGTTTGAGCTCCATAGTAGGCCTCTTTAGGGACCCTTACTTCCCCCAACGTATCTTTGGCAATTCGAAATTTATCCAAAATCTCTACCTCCTTAAGTAGCCTTATATCTTGTATCCCCTTCTTAAAAAAGATGTAACCCTTTTCCAAAAACACCTTTACTATGTAATTAATTGTTGTAAACAAAAAAACCGCCTAGTTAGACGGTTTTCGTTTTGTGCAGTGAAACGACCACAGCAGGCTCTTTTTTTATAAACTTATGCTCTGTTCTAAACCCTGCTTTCTTTTGTTTCAGAAAGGTCTTTTCCGATATTGGACGGGGCCTTGACCAGGAAAGGGAGTCAAGATTTTTCCAGTTATCATGTGTAATGATTTCACTTTTGTAATAATAACAGTTACCGCTTACGTATTCTTCACATATATAGCGGACTGTTTGTCGACTATGCATAACATCTCTCCATTTTTTTCTTTCATTATCCCCGCATAACTGTTCATCCATACTTAAGCAAAAAAAGGCCTGAAGACCCTACCTCCAAGCCTTAATCTGTTAGTCTCTAGTGTTCCACCACCACCAGCCACCAAATATCAAGATGAGAATAAATACTATAATTATTACAGCCCAGATCCAACCGTAACCATAGCCGCCATAACCGTAAGCTCCGTAAGCATACGGGGTATAGTAAGGATAATATGGAAATGCCATCCTGCTACCTCCTCTTATTTCTTTATGCGTTCTTACTCCTTATTAAAATATGTACGAAGTGGGTAAAGAGGAATAGAGGCAAACGCACAAATTTTGGCTTTCCATTACTTTTTTAAGTTTTAAAAGGCTGTTTTGGATGTTTTCTGATGCTCTATGCAAGTTGATTGGAGGGTAAGGTTGCAGACTCCTATGGGACGAGCGGTCAGGTGAGACACTTAAAGGCGCAAAGCGGCAGTCCGAAAAGTGGAAGTGACTCGTTTAGCCCCGACAAGCAAAAGATAAATGGGCTAGGAAGGCGTACTTTGCCTTCTTGACCGTTTAACTTTTGACCTCGAGGGGCTAGTCACTGCAACTAGACAGGGAGCTCACCGATCGCCCCATGGAAAGCGTGCAACCTGGAGCGGAAATCAACTGCAACAATGTAAGAATGCAAAATTTTTTAGAAAGTAATAAAAAAAGAGGAAATAATTTCTCGTTGTATCTTGTGGATCGATTGGTGAAACTACTCATAGAATTCTGCGGACGGAGGTAAGACATTCATGGCTCATGATGAAAAGCACAAATATTATCCAGGATATCGAATCAATGTGAATAATGTTCAAATTTATTATGAATACTTCGATCACGAAGATCCACATGCGAAAGTCTTAGTTCTCGTGCATGGATTTTTATCTTCTACGGTTAGTTTTAGAAAGCTGCTTCCTTACTTAACGAAGACGTATAAAGTATTGTCTATCGATCTTCCAGGGTTTGGACAGAGTGAAAAATCGACAAATTTCATCTACAAGCTTTCTAACTATGGACAACTGATTATAGATTTCTTAGACGCTTTAAACATTCAAAACGCCATATTGATCGGGCACTCTATGGGCGGCCAAATTTCTATGCATGCAGCAAAGAAGTCTCCAGAGCGAATTGAAAAATTAATCCTTCTTGGCTGTTGTTCATATGTAAAAAGAGCAAGCCGTTCTTTAATCGCATGCTCCTACTTACCGTTGTTTAGTTGGGGAATGCGCAATTGGATTCAGAGAAAAGACGTAAAAGAAAATTTACTTTCTGTCTTACATGACTCAAAGCTGGTTACGGAAGAAATGATTGAAAGTTATAGAAAACCGATTAGCGAGGTAGCGTTCATCCATTCTTTAGTCAGGCTATTACGGCAACGAGAAGGAGATATGTGCTCACAGGATTTAAATCAGATTCAGCAGCCCGTATTGATGTTATGGGGCAAAGAGGACAAAGTGATGCCCGTTAAAACAGGTTATCGTTTAAAACATGATCTACCTAGCGCTGAACTTATCGTCTATGATAAATGCGGACATCTGCTGATGGAAGAAAAGCCCCAAGAAATATGCAGTGAAATCACACGTTTTATTGAGCGAGGAATCACTCACGGAACTGATTTTCAACAAGAAACATCCTGATCATTTCTGATGTAATATAATTAATAAAAGAGGCTGAACCCATGTCTCCTAACAGGCTCAACCTCTTTTTTATTGTTCGCGACTCTTTGTCATCTGTTGCCACACTGTCCCCGCTGCCTCTTCACCGCTTTGGATCCGTTCGATCGCAATTTTCACTTGAAGAGATACTTCAAACTCAGGATCATCTTGAGCTGCTTTTAAAGCAGGAAGTGCTGTCTCGTCACCAACTTCAAATAAAAAGCGCGCCGCTCTCCATCTTACTAGTTTATTTTTATCGGATAATGCATCACACATTACAGGGATGGCTTTTGCATTTCCTAGATCAGATAATGCATCACCTGCTGTACGTCTTACCGAAACATTCTTATCCTCAAGAGCTAAGTATAAGAGGGGTAGCACAGCTTCATCCTCGATCATTCCTAAATAGACGACAGCCAAACGTCTTATAGAAGGTTTTTCGTCTTTAAGAGCCTGTTTCAATACCATTACATCATCAATAGATGGGTTTATTCGTTCTAATGCCGCATAACGTGTCTGCCAATCTGAGTCGCGAAGTTGTTTCGCTACTTCTGAAGTGGAAAGTGTTTCGACTTCAACTTCTTGTTCGGTATTTGTGCTATATGCTTGTTTTACTAATTGATCTAATCGTTCTTGAGGATAGACGGCTGATAGCTCTTCGGCTACTTCACTGCCTACTTGTTCAAATGTACCATAACGAACTCCTTGATCTTCCCATTGTCTTTCCATAACAAGGTTATCGGAAGAATCTTGAGCCTCTAGTGCAGCTTTACCAAATCGCTCAGCGAGTCCTACTCGTCTTTCTTCCTGTTCGGTTTTAAGTTTGATCTGCATAGGAAGTCCTCTAAACATCTGAACAAGAACCGTAATTTCTTTTATCTCATCTTCTTGCTGAGCTTGTTGATCAGAAGTATCAAGCTCTTCTTCTTGACCAAAAACGGATCTAACTCCCGCGAGTACATCTTCCCATTTCGCTCGAGGGTTTCGTTCTAGTGCAATGAAGTCTGCAACATGATAAATGCTTTTAACCCCGTCCACTTTAAGGATCTCTTGAATAAATTCTGGAGCATTCTCAGCTTCATCTTTCTTATAGTTGTAACGTTCAGATCCCGGCAGAGTTTCTGTTAGGTTAATCTTCATTGAATTTGGACTTGGAGTTGGTTCGATACCTGTAATTTTCATTTTCACTCACTCCTCATTTTCGTGTTTCAAATCTATGCGTAGCAGATATTCGTTGATCTGTTCTTTTTCCTTGTCCGTGAACTTATATTCACAATCAACACCTTCATCGTGCGCAATGATTTCTTGCAGCTCACCATTTCCATTATAGACAGCTAACGCACTTGGCTCATTGAGTCCTTCAGGAAAAATCTCAAGGTTGTCTATCTCAAAAGAAACATATACATTTGTCCATGGACCAACCTGCACCACATCATGCCCTGTAAAGTGTAAGGTTCCTTCAAAATAATTAGTAAATCCATATTTGTACATAGCCGTCCTCCAAGTAATATCTCTTATCTATTATAAGGAACAATAGGTAAAATCTCAAAAATGCAGGTTTTACTTTAGCAACACAGCGAGACCCATCATCAATTATTATTACAAAAAGAAAAAACAAACACATCATTTCGTGTTTGTTTATCTAGAAGGTTATTTTACTAGTTCTCTAAGAACGGCTCTCACAGGACTTCCATCAGCCTCGTCAAGGGAAAGTGGAAGAGCGATCAACTCGTATTCTCCTTCAGGCACTTCATCTAATACAAGTCCTTCTAATATATAAATGTTGTTCTCAAAAAGAGCATGATGTGCACATAGCTCTTTGCTATCTAGTGGATCAACGGAAGGCATATCTACACCGACCAAGCCGACTCCGCACTCGCTAAACAGTTTAACCACTTCTGGTAATATAGGCACGATCTGTTTTGGAAACACGGACCGATCTGTCCAACATCTTGTTTTAAACAGAACTCGTTTTGTACCAGCTTGCAGTTTATCTTTCACTGTCTCAGCCGTTATCTCTTTAGCGTTCGTCACATCAATAACGACCGCTCTTCCCACATATAAGTCGAGGTTTAAGCCCCCGATCCTTTCTCCGCTATTCGTGAAGTGATAAGGTGCATCAATATGTGTACCGGTATGTGTGCTCATCTCCACTTTTCCAACGTTTACAGAACCAGAATCTTCTTTCGTCCAAGCAAGATTGAAGTGATACGGTGTATCCCCTGGCCAACCTGGTACTCCGTTGTAAAGCGGCATGGATATATCAAATAATTTCACGACTGCCACTCCTTATGCAATAACTTCTCTCTTATTTTCATACTTCTCATATTCACGATTTTTCATGATCTTGCTTAATATTTTGACTGCTTCGAATACATCACGATAAGAATTATACAATGCCACAGGAGCTAAACGAATAATGTTAGGTGCTCTAAAATCCGGAACGATGCCATTGTCTTTTAATGCCTTGCAAATTCTCGCAGAATCATTATGCATGAGAGCAACATGCCCGCCTCTTCTTTTATCGTCTAGTGGATTTACGATCGTAAACTCGTTTTCAAGCTCTTGATTCAACAAGTCCATGAGCAGAGTCGTTAACTTTAAAGATTTCGTACGAATGCGGTCGATCTTGGCTTCCTCAAAAATAGATAACGATCCGATCAATGGTGCTGTGCTCAGCATATGCGGTGTTCCAATCTGGTAACCCCCCGCAGAATTTTCTGCATCAAAATGGTGATCCATATCAAACTGTGTTTCCTTTTTGCTCCCAAACCAGCCAGATAGCCCAGGCGTTTTCGTGAAATGCTTTTTATTGACATACAATCCACCGACTCCACCAGGACCTCCATTTACGTATTTGTAATTGCACCAAAATGCAAAATCAACGCCCCATTTACTGAGTTCGTGAGGAAGAGCTCCGATCGAGTGACAAAGATCGAATCCGATTGGTATATTTCTTTTATGTGCTTCACGTGTTAAACGTTCTATGTCTAACAATTGCCCGCTTCTATATAGGACAGATGGAAGTAAGATAAGAGCTACATCCTCTGTCATCCTATCAATAATATCTTGTTCATCAAGCGTTAAGCCATTCTTGCTTCCTACTTGAATCAAATCAGTATCTGGATTGAGCCCCTTTAATTTTAACTGACTTTGTAAGCCATAAATATCAGAAGGGAAAGTGAGCTCATCTGCTAATATCTTCGTTCTTCCCTCTTTTGGTTCAAAAAACGTAGCGACCAATTGATGAAGATTTACAGTAGTTGAACCTGTTACGATCACTTCTTTCGCTTCAGCTCCAACCAATATAGCAAGTTTCTCAGCAAGTTTTTCACTAAGAGTAAACCATGGGTATTTACCACCCATCCATCCGTCAATTCCATTCTCTTTCCAGTCATTTAATACATCGAGCAAAGATTGTTCTGCACGTTTAGATAGAAGACCTAGCGAGTTTCCATCTAGATAGATTGATTCATCTTTTGTATAGAACTCTTCTTTAAAAGAAGCCAGTTCATCATTTTGGTCCATAAGGTCTACTGTTTGCGCTGTTATTTGTCTCATTTTGTACTTTCCTCCCGAATGCAAGAATTGAAAACGTTTCCAATACAGAGTAATTTGACATATACATATCCCCTCTTCTTCCATTATGATAGACAGAAAGGGGGTGTTACCACTGAAACGTCTTTGGTGGTTCACAGGTATTGTAGTCGTATTCTTTTCGACAATCGCATTTATATATATGTATAATAACGCAGATTTACAAACGGTAGAAGAAAAAAAGATACCGAAACAAGAAAACACATCTACGCCAGAAGTAATAAAGACAGAGCCGATTTCTCCGGAGCCTGAAGAAATAAAAACAGATCTCACACTTGCTGCAGTTGGTGACATCTTGATTCATGATACGGTTTATAATAAAGCGAAAACTGCAAAAGGCTATGATTTTAATCGCAACTTCACCTCAGTAAAATCATATTTAACCGAGCCTGATATTACGATTGCTAACCAAGAAACAATGATTGGTGGTACACAGCTTGGTCTATCGTCCTATCCCTCGTTCAATTCACCACATGAAGTAGGTGATGCTTTAAAAGCAAACGGTGTTGATCTCGTTACCTTAGCAAATAACCATACACTTGACCGTGGAGAAAAAGCGATCGTAAGTGCCTTGAACTATTGGAATCAAATAGATGTGATGTACACCGGTTCATATTTAACAGACAAAGACAGACAAAATATTAGACTGATCAAAAGAAATGACATTACGTTATCCTTTTTGAGTTATACATACGGAACGAACGGAATTCCTGTACCTACAGGCAAGGATCATCTTGTCAATCTGATTGAAGTAGAGCGGATCAAGCGAGACATTAAAGAGGCTAGAAAGTTATCTGATGTGAATGTGGTATCTCTTCATTTCGGAAACGAGTATGAAAGGATGCCGAATGAGTTTCAAAAGAATATCGTAAAAGTTGTAACCGAAGCAGGCGGAGACATCATCATCGGTCACCACCCTCATGTTCTTCAGCCTGTAAAATGGGAGACCGCAAGTGACGGATCAAAAACGTTCGTCGCTTATTCTCTCGGTAATTTCTTATCTGGTCAAAGACGAGAATATAAAGACATTGGTGGGATCGTTCAGCTGAAGGTAACAAAACGGCAAAAAGGATCGGAAAAAACCATTGAATTATCAGAACCGAAATTTCTGGCGACCCATGTAGATCAAGCTTTTGTAATTCAACCGATGAAAGAATTACCTGGAACGAAAAAATCTTATGAAGAAATAAAAACTCATATGAAGCAGTGGGTTCCCGAACTTACTTTTTTTGAATAATCCTTCATAAAAATAGCTGACTCCTGCTTTTTAGGAGTCAGCTTACTTTTACTTTCCTTTTGATCTTGGGCTTTGGGTATCTCTTTTTGGTAATTCATCACTAAATTTTTCGTCAGAAAATTCTACATTTGTCATGCTTTCTGTTGGTGTTGAGTTGTTTTTCGCTGCTGCATCCCAAGCGTGTTTCCGTTTTGTCATGGTCTTTCCCTCCTTGTTTTTAGCATGTGTATTTATGCTGAAAAATAGCATGAGATGAACCGATAAATTTCTGATGATAAACAAAAAAACCGCACATGGCGGTTTCTCAGTGAAAACAAACTTTTTTATAGTACCATCGCTGCAATAAATCCAAAAGCGATTAATGGGATGTTGTAATGCAAAAATGTCGGCACACACGTATCCCAGATGTGATTATGCTGATTATCAACATTAAGACCAGAAGTAGGTCCAAGTGTACTGTCAGAAGCAGGGGAACCTGCATCACCTAACGCAGCCGCTGTACCGATCAACGCGATCGTCGCCATAACGCTTAGTCCTAATTCTCCAGCTAAGGGTACGAAGATTGTTGTTATGATAGGAATTGTTGAGAACGATGAACCGATTCCCATTGTTACGAGCAGACCGATAACTAGCATTAACAGTATGCCGAGAGCAGTCGAGTTACCGATAAATGAAGCACTGTCTTTAACTAATGTTTCTACTTCTCCTGTCTCGCGCATTACTGCTGCAAAACCTGCAGCAGTGATCATAACAAATCCAATATACGACATCATTTTCATACCTTCAGTTAATATTGCATCTGAAGCATTCAACTTTAACTGTCCGCTGAAATACAGAACGATAATCCCTGATAAAGCTCCGAAGATCATTGAGTCCGTTTGTAATTGTACAAACAATGTAGCGACAATTGCCAAAACAGCTACAATGATGGAACGAGCTGTATAAGATACATCATCTGTTTTAGTCATTCCGGTCGTTCTATCTTCATAAATGCGTGGTTTACGATACGTAATAAAGACAGCGATCAATAGACCTACAATCATGCCTAGAGATGGAATCGTCATCGCAGCTGGAATCTGGTCCATCTTAACAGTCAGTCCACTATCCTTCATGTTCGTCTGAAGAATCTCATGAAAGATTCCTCCGAATCCTACCGGAAACCACATATAAGGTGTGACCAATCCAAACGTAATAACAGTTGCAACTAACCTACGATCAAGCTGCAGTTCATTTAAAACGTGCAACAATGGTGGAATGAAGATTGGAATGATCGCAATATGAACTGGAATTAAGTTTTGGGAGAATGAAGAAATCATAAGGATGATAAATAAGATTAGTACTTTTGATAACGACTTCTTTTTTGATTCTCCTTCTTTTCCAACCAATACGATAGCTTTTTCAACCATCAGTTTTGGAAGTCCTGTACGAGATAACGCTACAGCAAAACTTCCTAATAACGCATAACTTAATGCGATGACTGCATTCGATCCTAACCCCTCAGTAAATACTGTTATGGTTTCTGTTAAACCCATTCCTGCTACGAATCCGCCTACTAAGGCTCCGATTAACAAAGCTACGACAACATGTATACGTAAAAGGCTAAGTACTAGCATAACAGCTACCGCTAATACCACAGCATTCATTTCATTTCCTCCTCAAATAACTTTATTGCTTTATTTCGCTAAATCACTAATATGTTAAACCTTTAACAAATTAACATGGATAACGGGATTTTGTCAAATCCAAAACAAAAACTGGCTCTCATCAGTGAGAACCAGCTTCGATTATTGATTATGCTTTAAAGTTTCTTACGAAGTTAACGAGTGTTCGAACCATAACACCTGTTGCTCCTTTTGGACCTAACTCTGTAGATTTTCCAGAATACGCAGTACCTGCGATATCTAAGTGGACCCAAGGCGTACTTTCGGCGAACTCGCCTACAAACAATCCACCTGTAATGGCATGACCCAGCCTGCCTGTTGAATTATTTAGGTCTGCAACATCACTTGTTTTTAACATATCTTTAAATGGCTGAAAACTTGGCAGGAGCCACAATAATTCTGCTTCATCAGCTGCAGATTGCTTAATATGTTCATAGAACTCTTCATCGTTGGTAAGAGCACCTGTTGTACAATCTCCGAGTGCAACAACAACTCCGCCAGTTAAAGTGGCAACGTCAACAATATATTTTGCTCCTTGTTCCTTTGCATACGTAATCGCATCAGCTAGGATAAGACGCCCTTCTGCATCCGTGTTGCGAACTTCAATTGTCTTACCACTCAGTGAAGTGATCACATCTCCTGGCTTCATAGCCTCTCCGTTGATCAAGTTCTCTGAGGATGGAATCACAAACATGATATTAATCTCTGGCTTCAGACGGCCGATCGCCTCCATCGCTCCCAATACAGCTGCACTTCCACCCATATCGCTCTTCATTTCATGCATGTTTAATGCTGGTTTGATCGAATAACCGCCCGCATCAAATGTTAATCCTTTTCCGACTAAGGCAACATACGAATCTTCCTTTTTACCGCCTTGATATTTTACTGTGATCAACTTAGGAAGCTGATCTGACCCTTTACTAACAGCGAGTATCGCTCCCATTCCTAGCTTCTCCATGTCTTCCTTTTCAAGGATCTCATATTCCATGCCATATTCGAGCGCAACATCAATTGCTTCAGCAGCAAGATCTGTAGGTGTAAGAAGATTCGCAGGTGTGTTCACAAGATCTCGAGCAAAGTTAATCCCTTTCGCATAAGCAAACCCGCTCGTCAGCCCAGCTTCAGCCTCACTGTTTTCCGTATATACAGTAACCGCTTCTAGCCGTTTTTGTGGTTCATTCGTTTTCTTTTTATAGTCTTCAAATTTATAAACCGCGGTACCTGCAGCTTCACTAAAGGCATGTGCAAGCTTTTCCATAGGGAGCTGATCTGTATGGAACGTATCTAGCAATATAGAAAATTGTTTTCTCTTTTCTTTTGTAATTTCTTGTACCGCTCTTCCAAATGTGCTTCTTGCTTTGTCATACGTGAAATCTTCGCGTTTGCCTAAACCCGCAAAATAGATTCTTTTCGTTCCAAGCTGACCTAGCGTATTAAGTTTTTTGATGCTTTTTAGGCGATTTGATAAATCACCGTCTTTTATAAGATCAGTCATTATTCCTTTTAATTCATTATCCATATCTGCCATTACACCAGTAAGTTTTGGTTCTTGAAATAAACCGACCAGTAGGACTTCTTCTTGTTCGCTGCTATTCCAAAGTTGTTTGATCGTAAACATGTTAAAGTTCCCCCTTTTTCGTTATAAAGCTCTGCTTCTCATTATACTCTTTCTTTTAGAATATTTCGAATTCACGTTGCTTTATTCTTCTAAATTTATATAAAGTTTTGGCAGGACTGGCAATTGAACAACTTCTTCAAATCTTACCCTGTCTGGAACTGATGGTATAACTCCAAGGCAATGCTCAATAAACATCAATACTCTCTCTACATCCAGCTGCCAATACGATGGTTTATACGAAGATAGATACTCTTTAGCTACCCTCATCATTTGCCTTGCCCCTTTAAGGTTTCCATATTCATAGTGATAGAGAGCAACCGTCATCTGTAGCAGTCCTTTGATGAACAAGTTACTGCGATCTGTGAGCCAGATCGCTTCTAACAAATCGTGTCCTGTGTAATAATCTCCATCGTTAAAAACAATAAAAAACTCGTAATATTCTTGAGGAAAATACTCCATTCTTACTCCCTCCCCCTCTTTCGTTCAATATTAGTAAAAGATTGAACTGTACCTAAATCGGGTAACAACTATCTAAAACAGCCATACTATAAACCACCATATTGAAAGGATAGTCCCCATGCCAGATATTCTATTAAATTTTCCATTGATAGCAGCTTTACTTGGTGTATTTTCTGCACAATTCTTAAAAATCCCTATCCATTTTTATCATACTAGAAAAATTAGATGGGAGTTATTTATAAGTACAGGAGGAATGCCAAGTTCACATTCAGCTTCTGTTACTTCCTTAGCAACAGCCGTTGGAGCCTTGCACGGTACAGGTTCAACTCTTTTCGCCATAGCTGCCATGTTTGCGATCATCGTCATGTACGATGCAAAAGGTATCCGTTGGCATGCAGGAGAACAAGCAGCAGTATTGAATGATTTAGTAGAGGAATTCAGAAACCACGTAAGAGAATCAGAGAAATTTCAGGAAAAAAAGGTGGAAGAACAAAGAAAAGAATTAAAAGAACTTCTTGGACATCGTCCTAGTGAAGTGTTCTTTGGCGGACTTCTTGGTATTCTTCAAACATTACTCTTATCATGGTTGTTCATATCATAGGAGGTTCTTCTCTTTGAGAATCATTTCAATTTGCCCAAGCAATACGGAACTGTTGCATTTTTTAGGATTAACATCAATGTTGGTCGGAGTCGATGACTTTTCAGATTGGCCAAAAGAAATTGAACAACTTCCGAGATTAGGTCCAGATTTATCGATTGATATGGATAAACTTCAATCTCTAGAGCCTGATCTTGTACTAGCTAGTTTAAGTGTACCTGGAATGGAGAAAAACATAGAGGAATTAGAGCGTCGTAATATTCCACATGTCATTTATAATCCACAAAGTCTTACTGATATCCAAAATGATCTGCTCGATTTGGGTAAAGTAACAAATCATTTGCCAGAAGCTGAAAAAGTAAATGAATGGATGAAGAATGAGATTACTCACTACGATAAAATTAGCAGCTCCATAAAAAAACGAAAAAAAGTATATTTTGAGTGGTGGCCTAAGCCCATCTTTACACCTGGTAGGGTGAACTGGCTCTCAGAGATCGCTTATCTTGCTGGCGGAGAAAACGTGTTTCAAGACGTAGAATTGGCAAGTGTTCAAACATCGTGGGAAGATGTTGTAACTCGCGAGCCAGATATCATAGGAATGGTTTGGGTCGGTGTTAAAACAGAAAAGATGAAGGTTTCCCACATTAAAAAGAGAGAGGGATGGGACCATCTAGAAGCTAACACGCGCACTGAAATCTACAAACTTGAAGAATCCCTCTTTTGTAGACCCTCACCACGGTTAATCATCGGAATGAAACGATTAGCTGCACTTGTTCATCCGAATGACTTTCCTGCATTCTTACCAGAAGAAGAGGAAAGCTACATAAAAAAGCTTCAGGTCACTTAAACCTGAAGCTTTCATCATTTATATAAGTATTGCTGTCTGAACACTTGCATGGACTTTTCTTCGTTTAGATCATTCAGTTCATTTTCAGTTATCTTTCCGTCTCCACGCTCGACAATATACACATCAATATTTTTCTTGCCCCACTCTTTATACACTTCGTCTACCGTATTATAAAAGAGATCTAACCTGTTCCCTTTAATGGCTGATCCAGTATCTGCCACTACTCCATATCCGTATCCTGGAATCCATAGAACGGTGCCTATCGGAAAGATTGAAGTATCTGCTGCAATGGTAGAATAGAGGTCTCTTCTCACCTTTAACCCTGATTTGGTGATTCCGTATGCAGGATGACTTTTAGTCTTTCCTGTACTCTCATGACCTGCCGTATAGCCAGTTGCTGTTACTTTAACTGAGGGATATTGAGTAAGATTCATCTCATCTTCAAGGGATCGCTGCTTCACCTCAGCAGAAGAAACCATCATGTTAGGGTTATAAATTGTAGGCAATGTCTTCAGGGACTCTGTTAAAACACTAAGTGTAGCCTCAACAATCTTGTTGTCTGACTGTGTTTCATCTAGCCATGTTGCTAGATCATCTGCTTGTACACCAGAAATGGAACGAAATGTCGTAAATATTGCACAGATGAATAGGATAACGATCGTGGTTCTCTTTACAATTTTTCTTAAAATCAACAAAAATTGTCCACTCCTCTCCTATCTATTCCTTCCCAGGCTAGTTATTATGTATACCCGTTTCTTAATAAAAGGAAAAAAGTGCAAATAAAAAAACCCCTAAATAAGGGGCTTTTTAAAACATCTGATAACCGCGTACCCGCAACATCTTAATGGCAACTCCGGAAAGGATCGCACCGATTAATCCACAAGCAAGAATCGTAATATCAGATACTGACAAATTTAGAAGATCACTTCCAAGTAGTCCGAAGCTCGTACCTGGCTTTGTAAAATACTCGAAAAACCGAATGTCATCTACTATCATAATGACGACTATTGGATATAGAATAACCATAAACCAAGTAGCACGTAAAAGCATATTAAATAAGAAACCGATTCCAAAGAATAGAACCATAAACAGCAACATTGAAATAATGAATTGCGGCAATAGCAAATCCATGATGTAGACACCCCCATAATCCTTAGGTTAGTTTACTAAACGGGGGCATATACGTCAATCGTGTTTGAGAGCGTTACGGTTTTAAGCTCTTTTTTTACCGCTTCCGCAGCATTCCACACACGTTTCAGATCCTCCAAGCAAGAGCTGAAAATAACCCTTTCCCTCACAGTATGGACATTGATCATGTTTTTTCTGAATCGCATGTTTTCTCATGTTGTAACACTCCCTCTTTTTTTGTTTAAATTTTCAGATAATAATAACAAGGAAATGAGGGAATGAAAAACCGATTTTAAAGCTAAATACTCCAATGTAAGCGTAATCATCATGAACATTCTTTAATTATCAGAATATTTCGTACATTTTTGTTGTTAATTGTTTAAAACCCTTTCTAAGGAGTTTAACTAAAATAAACAGAGCTCTTCGGAAGCCCTGAATCAATAATCTTTTTCGATAAGTATGTACTTTTATCTACAATCCATTACCTTATAAGTCGTATAACCGAATACGTCTCCAGGATTGATTTTATCTTCTAGAAACTTCACTTTTCTTTCCATAAAGTAATGAATCATTAATGATGTATCAGGATCTGCTCTTAGTTCTTCAGGCGTCATGAGAGCAGCTGTTTCAATTTCACTTGAATGCTGTGAAAGATCGCCATGCTTCTTCCTCAATAAAAAAACAACCATATTATCACTAATGGTTTCTTTAATAACACCTGAGCGTATACCAAGTATTGTACTGACTTCACCAACGATGCCTGTTTCTTCATAAACTTCTCGAATCGCCGCTTCATCAACTGTTTCTCCAGCATCTACAAAGCCAGCTGGAATAGACCATTTTCCTTTTAGCCCGCCATAATTCTTTTTTACGACGAGCCATCTGCCATCCTCATCGATCAGTAGACCAGCTGCTGCAAGCCAAACATTTCCTCTGTCTTTTTTCGTCATCCGAACGCTCGCCCTTTCTCAACGTAATAAAAAAGAACAGAAGCTTTACGCTTCTGTTCTTAGTTTACCACTATCCATTAAAACAGTTTTAATTTTCCTTTTTTAATAACCATCGGTACCCCACCTAGTAAGAACAGGTAGCGGTTATCGATTACTTTTTTCATGGCAGATGCAGTTGCACCAAATAATTTCTTGTTTCCAACTTTACCAATCGCTTCACCTTTACCAAGGGACGCAACTGTACCTTTAATATCAGGCTTGAATTCTTCAAGCTTTCCACCGTTCATTAATGCTTTGATGTTACGGCCGATCGTGTAAGCTTGTTGAATCGCGATTTGAGCTGTTGGAGGATATGGACGGTTCGCTTCTTCATCGATGATAAGTGCACAGTCTCCTGCAACAAAAATATATTCGAATCCAGGCATGCGAAGGTCTTTATCAACTTTCACACGTCCGCGCATCGTTTCGAATCCAGCTTCTTCAACTAAGTGGTTACCGCGAACTCCACCAGTCCAAACGATAGTAGCTGCTTTGATCTCTTCGCCATTTGCAAGAATTACACCATCTTCATTACACTCTTTGATCGGTGTGCTTACAAGGAATTCAACGCCACGGCGTTCTAAGTTATTGATTGCATACTCAACTAGTTCCTCATCAAATCCTGGAAGTACTGTTGGAGCAGCTTCAATATTTACGATACGAACTTTTTCACGAGGAATATCATATTCACGGCAAAGTTCAGGAACACGGTCAGCTAGTTCCCCAACGAACTCAATTCCTGTAAATCCTGCTCCACCTACTACGATTGTAATAAGTTCATCAGGTTGTCCTTCGTTATTGTAACGAGCGAAAGAATAGTCGATATGCTCGCGAATTTTACGAACAGAGTTGATGCTGCGAATGCTGAATGCATTCTCTTTAAGACCTTGGATACCGAAAGTTTCTGGATCAGAACCAAGAGCAATAATTAAGTAGTCGTATGTTAATTCTTGATTATCTAAAATAACAAGCTTTTCATCTTTTTTAATTTCTTTAACCGTATCTTGAACAAAGTTCACTTTGTTCATGTCGATAATGTTATCGATCATGATACGTGTTTTGTCATGATGTAATGTACCTGCTGCGTTCTCATGAAGCCACGTCGTTTGGTAATGATAGTTGTGCTTGTTTACTAACGTGATCTCAGCTTCGTCTGAACCTAGCTCTTTTTGTAAACGGACAGCTGACATGATTCCACCGTAGCCGCCGCCTAATATTAGAATTTTTGGCTTACTCATTTAAATTCACTTCCAGTTCTCATTTTTTTTAGTTTGACCTTTTCAATCATTAAATATGATGGAAAGGAATAGATTGTGATATATTTCACGTAATAGGATATAAATAAATGCAAAAAACGTTCGAAATTTCGACATTTTTTAACCATACACCCTCATCTTATTCCTTTTTTCTTGTTTTTTCAACCCTTTTTTCGTTATGATGATGTTTCAATTTCTATTGTGAAGTACCTTTCATTACGTTGTTTGACAATGTCAAAATCTACAAACAAAAAGAGGACTTTGGGCTTCCTTCAAGAATGTAAAAATGAGAGATAGCACGTTCTGGTCAGAACATATTACATGTTCGTCAGTCATAAATCTAGAAGAGGTGAAAGTTATGACAAAAGAGATTTACGATATTACGATTATTGGCGGAGGACCTTCAGGCTTGTTTGCTGCTTTCTATGGTGGCATGCGTCAGATGAAGGTGAAAATTATTGAGAGCATGCCTCAACTTGGCGGTCAGTTATCTGCTCTTTATCCTGAAAAGTACATATATGATGTTGCTGGATTTCCTAAAGTACTTGCTCAAGAACTCGTCAATAATCTTAAAGAGCAAGCGATGCAGTTTAACCCAACAGTCGTTTTAGAAGAATCGGTTCAAAATGTTGAAAAAAGCGAAGAAATCTTTGAGTTAACAACAGATAAAAGCGTGCATTACAGCGAAGCCGTTTTAATTACGGCAGGCGTAGGAGCATTCCAGCCTCGTCGTTTAGAACTGGCAACCGCTCAACAATACGAAGGGAAAAACCTTCATTATTTCGTAAATGATTTAAATGCATTCGCAGGAAAACGCGTTTTAGTTTGTGGTGGCGGAGATTCAGCTCTTGATTGGTCATTGATGCTTGAGCCTATTTCTCCACAAGTTACGTTAACACACAGACGTGATAAGTTTCGTGCTCATGAACATAGCGTCGAGCAGTTAATGAATTCGAAAGTTGCAGTTAAAACCCCTTATCAAATTACAGAGTTGATCGGTGATGGAGAAAATATCTCAGCTGTTGTTTTAGAGAATGGAGATGTTAAAGAGACCGTTGAAGTGGATGCTGTAGTTGTAAACTATGGTTTCATCTCCTCTCTAGGTCCAATTAAAACATGGGGCTTAGATATTCAAAAAAACTCAATCGTCGTTAACTCAAAAATGGAAACAAATATAAAAGGTATTTATGCTGCTGGTGATGTATGTACGTATGATGGTAAAGTAAAGTTGATCGCTTCAGGTTTTGGTGAAGCGCCTACGGCAATCAACAATGCTAAATCATATATCGATCCAAACGCTAAGACACAACCTTTACACAGTACTAGCTTATTCTAAACTTTAATTGGCGCGGGGTAACAAGCTCCTGCGCCTTTTTATTTTCAATCATTCAAATAGTCATGTAAGGGAGAGAGTAGATATGAACAGACAATTTAGTGAAGAGGAAATGCATGCTGCTGACTGCCTTCAGGAAATGCAAAGGATCATCAATCAGCTTCATATATCAGACGAATCTTTCCTAGAAGATACGAAAAAAGAAATTCCACGTTTATCTAAGTTGCTACAAGATCTAGAAAAATACACAGTGGAATAAATTGCATATGGTTAGCAACCTTTAATTCTGTTATCATGGTAATTGAGGCGGACAAGTGCCGCTGACTCATATGAATTTTTACCCGGTGTTGGCGCGCCGGGTTTTCTTATATCTTTTTTTAGATAAGGAGACTTACATAATGGAGATTAATTTAATACTTGGAATTGTTTTCTTTATCCTTGGTACCTTTTTGATGCCTCTTGGTTTAAAAGAGCAATACAAACAGAAGAAATTCTTACTTATCGGTGCTGCTGTTTTATCAGATATACTTGGGGTACTTTTTATTTTTAATATCATTTAGCTCAAAAAAGCTCCTGCCTCTTGAATAAGAGGCAGGAGCTTTTATTATCGCACTTTATTTAACACTCTTCTGGTGTTCCAGCGTTTGTCGCTGTTCGGAAAGAAGATCCACAGCCGCATGATGCGATTGCGTTCGGGTTTGTAATCGTAAACCCTCCACCCATCATGTTCTGTTTAAAGTCGACAACTGTTCCTTTTAGGACTTTTGCACTTTCTTCATCCACAACCACGCGGATTCCTTCAATCATCTCTTCTTGGTCTGAGTCACTTTTATCACTATCGAAACCCATGCCATAAGAAAGCCCTGTACATCCGCCGCCTTTTACCGCTACACGGAGAAATTGATTTTGATCTTCTTCATCAGCAAGCATTTCTTTAATTCGACTCGCTGCACTATCTGTTATTTCAACGATCATCGTGATCACTCCTCTTATAAGGATCTATATCTATAGTATAACGACTCTTAAATAAGCCCTCAAGGAATCGGCTTTAGATTAGTTGTTTTTTTGCTGCATTTCCATAATCTTATTATGTGTCTCATCAATTTTTCTACTATATTTTAACACCATTGGATGCTGCAGACCTAACACGTTCGCCGCCTGTATCATTTTATTACGCAATGCCTCTAATTGTTCGATCTTTTCAAGTCTAGCGGCTGGTATTGTGGCTTTCATTTTCGTCACTCCACTCTTCGTTTTCAACATATCCGTTCCTTTTATTTTACATTTTTTCTATTTATTAGACAACGAGTCGCTAATAAAAAAATTAAACTTTTTATGTGCAAATATCTGTAAAAGCAGCTTCCCTTGTCGTAAAGTTTGAATAGGATTATAATGATTATGCAATTAAGACATGTATTGAATTCTCTTAATACATAAGTATTCGTATAAATTTGGTAAAGAGAGAGTGTCGCTTAATGCCTATCTCTTAAAAAATTGTGTACATCATCCGAACATTTCATTTGAAAAATTAGGGGGATTAGTAATGGCAAATATATTAACGCTAGATACGCGTATGGAGGCAATCGCTGAAAAGATAACTCACGGTGAGCGTCTTTCGATTGAAGATGGATTATTTCTATATGAAACGAATGATTTGCTAAGCGTTGCTTCATTAGCAAACGAGGTTAATAAGCGTAAAAACGGCGACAACGTTTACTTCATTGAAAACTTGTACATCAACCCGACTAACGTATGTGAAGCTACTTGCAGTTTCTGTGGCTTTAAGCGTAAGCCTGGTGAAGAAGGCGCTTATACGATGAACGATGAGCAGCTCTTGAGCTATGTTGAAAAACGCTGGAACGATAACATTCGAGAGTTTCATATCGTAGGTGGTCATAATCACGAAGTACCTTTTGATTATTATCTAGATACGATTCGGACGTTAAAAAAGCATTATCCACAAGTAACGGTTAAAGCATATACAGGTGCAGAGATCGAGTTCTTCTCCAGAATAGCTGGACTTTCGATGAAAGAAGTATTAGAAGAGTTGATTAAAGCAGGTCTTGATACCCTGCCTGGTGGTGGTGCTGAGATTCTAACCGAACGTTACCGTTTAAAAATGAGCCCAGACAAAGCATCGACTGATCAGTGGTTAGAAGCACATGAAATCGCACATGGTTTAGGATTAAAAACACATGCAACAATGTTGTACGGATCTATTGAGACGAAAGAAGAACGTCTCATTCATATGGACCGCTTGCGCCAACTTCAAGATTCAACAAACGGATTCATGGTATTCATCCCGTTAGCTATGCAGCCTCGTACACAATCTATGGGATTGATGAGAAGAACATCTGCTTTTGATGATATGAGAACCATTGCGATCAGCCGACTCATGCTAGATAATTTTGACCATATCAAAGCATATTGGATCAACATTGGTGTTCAGTTAACTCAAATGGCATTAACGTTCGGTTCAAGTGACATCCACGGAACGTTGATCGAGGAACGTATCTCTCACGCTGTTGGAGCATTAACGTCATCAGGGATTACACGTAAAGAACTTGTTCACTTGATCAAAACAGCAAACAAAGTTCCTGTAGAACGTGATACATTTTATAACATCATTCAAAAATACTAAAAAGTGGAGGCGATTGTGCCTCCACTTTTTTATGTTCATTACTTAATCCATTTCACAACATCGCTCATATCTTGACGAACTTTTGGACGTGGTTCATTTACGCGATAGCCGAATCCTACCATAACCGCTACTTCAAAGTTTCCTCCTTGAAGTACTCCTTCTTTTTCTAAGATAGCCTGAACTTTCTCTTGATCAAATCCTTCGATCGGGCAAGAATCAATACCAATTTGAGCAGCTGCTGTCATCATATTTCCTAGTGCAATATAGACTTGTTTAGCTGCCCAATCGACCATAGCGCGGTCGTTTCCAAGAAGCTTAAAGTCAGATTCTAAGAATGTCTTGTAAAATCCACTGATCGCATCATACGCTTCTTTCGGAAGATTCTTTACATCTTTCTTCATATGCTCAATGTATTCTGAATCGTACATCATATCTTCTGCCGTACGTGCTAGCATCACGACATAGTGACTCGCAGTCGGCAATTGTTTTTGTGCACCCCATGATACAGGTTTCAACTGTTCACGTAGCTCTGGGTCTTGAATGACAACAAAACGCCAAGGCTCAAAGCCGAAAGAACTCGGTGATAGACGTCCAGTTTCTAAAATAAATTCAAAGTCTTCATCTGAAATCTTTTTCTCTGGATCAAATTCCTTTGTTGCATGTCTGAACTGAAATGCCTCTAAGATCTCTTGTTTTTTAGCTTCTTTATTCATGATGATTTATCTCTCCTTCAATATTTATGAACGTAATTTAAAGTTGTTTTAATATCCTACACAATATATTATAAAAGTAATAACAAAAATGAAAAGTACGCACATTTTTGTGTCATAGTATCATTTTTTATACTAAAGGAGCCATTCAATGACTAATCAGCAATTCGACCTTTCCAATTGGCAATCTCACGGCTATTCATGTCCAGTCGAAGCGACTCTTGATATTATCGGTGGTAAGTGGAAAAGCGTTATTTTGTATCACTTGATCGAGGGCAAGATACGTTTTAACGAACTAAAGCGCCTCGTCCCTGGAATTACACAGCGAATGCTTACCCTACAGCTACGAGAATTAGAGCGTGACGGCATCATACACCGAGAAGTTTATAAACAAGTCCCGCCCAAAGTGGAATATTCTCTAACTTCATTTGGTGAAACACTGATCCCTATTATAAAGTCCATGCTTCAATGGGGAATTGAACATACGGAGAAAATCGTTCAACATCGTGAGCAGGCTGAAGTTAAGGATTAAAAAAAGAAAGCATCTCTGCTTTCTTTTTTAGTAGGTGTAGGCATAATGTGTGCACCTTCTACCTATTAGTATGATATTCACCCGTACAGATTATTTCCGCTGGGCCAGTCATCCAAACATCGCCATTATCTTTCCAGTTAATGATGAGATCTCCGCCTGCTAAATGAACGGTAATATCCGTATTTCTATCTGCTTCTTCGTTTAGAACGGCAGCTACAGCTGCTGCACAAGCTCCTGTACCACAAGCTTGTGTAATACCTGATCCTCTCTCCCAAACTCTAAAGTGCATTTCACTTTTAGACACCACTTCTACAAACTCTGCGTTTACCCAATCAGGAAACATTGAATCTTTTTCGATGATTGGTCCTAACGAATGCAGAGGCGCTTTCTCAATATTATCCACAAAGAAAACGGCATGTGGATTTCCCATTGAAACAGCAGTGAGTCTTAAAGGTGTCCCATCAAAAAATACTTCCTCATTCACCACTTGTTGGAGGTGGTCAAATCCCGTGACAGGAATTTTTTGAGGTCGAAGGATGGGGTTACCCATATTAACCGTAACGAGTGATACTTTATTGTTGTTATCTATTGTTACTTTTGCAGTTACTAAACCACCTAGTGTTTCAATCTGAAATTCGGTTTCTGTTACTAATCTGTTTTCGTACGCATATTTGGCTACACATCGAAGTCCGTTACCACAGTTTTTAGCTTCAGAACCATCATTATTAAAGATTCTCATTTTAACTGGCGCTAATTCGCTTGGGCAGATTAGAATCATCCCATCTGATCCTATGCCCGTGTAAGGATTTGAGACTTCCGCTGCTAACCTCGGCAGATCAGCCTCATCAATACACTCTTCAAACATGTTTATATAGATGTAATTATTGCCTAATCCATGCATTTTTGTGAATTTCAACGTATCCATCGCTTAACCCTGCTCCTTATGATTGACCTCTCAATTTTTCATCCGTATAAAAATAATCATCGTCGGCGTTTAGTATGGTTAACTTGCCATGACAACAAGGCATAATAAGTATCTGTTTAATTCCTTCTTGAGCAAGATTCAGTTGTTCTTCTTTAAAGGAAGTCAATACATTGTCTCGTTGGCAGAACGGACATTCCGAAATATAAATATCCTTCATCATTCTTTCATATGGCCATGTATATTCAAATGTTAATTTCATATCGGTTCATCCTCTATTTGGAAGGTATGGTTATTGCATATTCGTTCACAACTTACATTTTTTAAAGTATAATAGGTGATGTAACAAAATACAATAGCGATCCATCTTCGGGGCAGGGTGAAATTCCCGACCGGCGGTAATTGAAGATTCCCTCTTCATCAGCCCGTGAGCTTAGAAAAGCCGAAACAACCGTTTAGACACGACCAGCACTTAACTCTTGACCAAAGACACGCTTTTTGTGTCGAAGGGCTAGAGGAAAGTGACCTCGAGTGTCTGGTTGATTGAGGCTAGACATCGTAGCGATGTAATACTTTGCTGATCTGGTGTAATTCCAGAGCCGACAGTATAGTCTGGATGGGAGAAGATGTAGGTACAGCGGTTCAACTTTAATTAGAACCCTTTGTTTAAGCATGCCATTTTGTGCATCTTTTACATGCTGTTCATCATACTTACAAACCCCCTTAGTCTCATTAACTGACTAAGGATTTTTTGTGTGAAGCAGGCTGTGCTGCATTCGAAATCATGAGATGGCGCAACACAAAAGAGGAGAGATTTCAATGCAAAAGGGAAAGATCAAACAAATGGTAGCGGTATCGATGCTCAGTACGATTGCGTATGTACTGATGATGCTCGACTTTCCGTTCCCAGGGCTACCTCCATTTTTAAAGATTGATTTTAGTGAGGTGCCTGCACTTCTAGCTGCAATCATTTTCGGACCAGCGGCAGGAGTGATGGTGGAAGCCATAAAAAATGTTCTACACTACGGGATAGTAGGAAGCTTTACCGGAGTGCCAGTTGGTCAATTAGCAAACTTTGTGGCCGGTATTCTATTCATTCTTCCAGTATCCTACTTATTCCGCAAAAAGAATTCTGTTAAACGTCTTTCAGCGGGCTTGATCTTAGGAACGGTTTTGATGACATTTATGATGGGGCTTCTCAACTACGTGATCATCTTACCAGCCTATACGTGGTTCCTTGGAGCTGATCCGATGTCTAGCCAGATGATGCTTGATCTTATATTAAAAGGTATAACACCGTTTAACTTGATAAAAGGTACGATAATTACACTGTTATTCGTAGCATTATACAACCGAATGCAGCCATGGGTGATGAAACAGATCGCTCAACAGGCCTAAATGGTAAAACCGCAGGGGGGAATGATTCCCACTGCGGTTTTTTTATTGTTCATGATAGGGGTATTAAGCTGGACTGGCGGTTAGATCGCTTGTCGAAATTTAGCGAACCGCCTTTATTTTAGAATTTAGACTTAATTGAAAGCCGTTTCGACTTAATTAAGTCTTATTTCGACCCAATTTTGTTTGCTTAGACTTAATTATAGATGAAGATACCCCAGCTGGTATTATTCAGGGGACTATGTCCCAAGTGTGACAGAGAATTGCACAGCACGCTATCTGCTAAAATCCTCGCTAACAAAAAAAGATGCTCAAGCATCAGCTTGAACATCTTAAAATGAAACCATTCTTATAGAATAAACATACCTGCGATTGCACCGCTTAGTAAGTTTGCGATTGTAGCTGCGATTACAGCGCGCATTCCAAGTCTTGCGATGTCAGGACGACGAGTAGGTGCCATTGCTCCAAGACCACCTAAAAGGATCGCGATCGAAGAAAGGTTCGCGAAACCACAAAGTGCGAAACTTACAACCGCTACTGTTTTCGGCATTAAGTCTGGAATTTGAGGTGCGAATGAAGAATAAGCAACGAACTCATTCAATACGATTTTTTGACCGATGAACGTACCGGCTTTAACTGCTTCTTCCCACGGTACACCAATAACAAATGCGATTGGAGCGAAAATATAACCTAGAATTTGTTGAAGTGTGATCTCATAACCGAACCAGCCACCGATTCCGCCAAGGATACCGTTAACTAAAGCGATAAGTGCGATGAATGCAAGTAACATTGCCCCAACGTTAAGAGCGATTTGAAGTCCATCTCCAGCGCCTTTTGCCGCTGCGTCGATAACGTTTACTGTATCTTTGTCACGTTCTAATTTGATCTCACCCATTGTTTCAGGCTCTTCTGTTTCAGGAACAATGATCTTAGCGATCGCAAGTCCTGCAGGAGCACACATAAAGCTTGCCGCGATTAAGTATTCTAACGGTACTCCTAATAGGTAATAACCAATCAATACAGAACCTGCTACTGATGCTAGTCCACCTACCATTACAGCAAAAAGTTCAGATTGAGTAAGACGGTTCATATATGGACGAATAACTAGAGGTGCTTCTGTCTGACCTAAGAAAATATTTGCAGTAGCACTCATTGATTCTGCTTTACTTGTTTTTAATAACTTAGATAATGCTCCCCCTAAAATTCTTACAACCCATTGCATGATGCCTAGGTAATAAAGAACTGAGATTAGAGAAGAGAAGAAAATAATAACGGTTAAAACTTGAAACGCAAAGATAAATCCTTTTCCTTCTGCTGGAATCATACTTCCAAACAAGAAAGTAATCCCTTCGTTCGCATAAGCAACAACGTTTGAAACTTTTTGTGAGACGCTTTGCAATGCTTGTTTTCCAGCATCCCATTTAAGAACGATCAACGCAAAAGCAATTTGAATTGCTAGTGCACCGATTACTGTTCTCCAGTTAATCGCTTTCTTATTTTGAGAAAGTAAGAATGCGATTACAAGAAGAACGAGCATACCACCTAATCCCCATAAAATTTGCATATTCGTACACCCCTTTTGTAATTTGGAAGAAAACGCTTACTATTAGCACGTTAGTTGTCAGACATCCAATGACTGACCCTTTTCTAATGTAACAAATTTCGACAAAAATGCAATCGTTTTTCAAAAAATTATATGCTAGATATTTTTCCCAATCATAACTCCCTTATCCATAGAAAAAGCAGCTATCCCATTTTTAGAATAGCTGCTTTTTAAAACATTCCGTTTTCTTCTATATGATTGTAAATATTTTTCACAAGTTCATCTGATGTTTCTCCGTGAACGATATCTCCATTTACGAGAGCAAACATCGACTTTGCACAGTGTCCACAATACCCTAGACACCCATACTCGATAACGTCTAGATCATAGTCTTTCTCGAGTTCTTCTAGCGCTTTTTGTGCACCACTCGCTAAATTACTTACACAAAACTCTATAATCGGTCTCATTTCCGTCTTCACCTCTTGATGAATCCATCCTAACGGTTTCTATAGTTGTAGTCAATGTAAACACTCATTCTTCCTGTGTTTTTTCTATAAAAGAGTTGTGAAATTGTTGCAAAGTGCTATACTTAAACATGTCAAAAACGTGTAATCGTTTACTTATTTCGAGTTAAGGTTATTTACTTATATATGCATTTTTAAAAACAGATAAGAATTGTCTTGAAAGAAAAGGGGAAATGACAAATGAAACACCTCGTTTTACTTGGCGGAGGATATGGAAATATGCGTGTGCTAAAGAGACTTCTTAATTCCTCAGACCTCCCTGAAAACATTCAGCTTACGCTTATTGATCGTGTACCTTATCATTGTTTAAAAACTGAATACTATGCACTTGCTGCAGGTACCATATCTGATCATCATGTTCGTGTAACTTTTCCAGATCATCCTCGCCTCAATATTAAATATGGCGAAGTGACAGCAATTGATGTTAAAGAAAAGAAAGTTCTATTAAAAGATCAAGATGCAGTTTCATATGACGATTTGGTTATCGGCCTAGGTTGCGAAGACAAATATCATAATGTCCCTGGTGCTGACCAATTTACGCTCAGCATTCAGACTATTGATAAATCACGTCAAACGTATCAAATTCTAAACAACTTGCATGCTAATGCGGTTGTTGCAGTAGTTGGTGCCGGACTTTCAGGTGTAGAGTTAGCATCTGAACTTCGGGAGAGCCGTCCGGATCTTACAATTAAACTCTTTGACCGTGGTGATATGATTCTTTCCGCTTATAAGAAGCGATTGAGCAACTATGTACAAAACTGGTTCGTTGAACACGGTGTTGAAGTAATCAATAATTCAAATGTAACAAAGGTTGAAGAAGGCGCTCTTTATAATCATGACGAAAAGGTAGAGTGTGATGCTATCGTTTGGACGGCAGGTATACAGCCGAGCCGAATCGTTCGTGATTTAGATGTTGAAAAAGACAGTCAAGGACGTGTTGTTCTAACTGAACATCACCACCTTCCAACCGAAGAGCATGTATACGTTGTTGGAGATTGCGCTAGCCTTCCTTATGCACCAAGTGCACAATTAGCAGAGGAGCAAGCAGAACAGATCTCTCAAGTCCTTTTAGCTCGTTGGAATGAACAGCCTCTTCCTGAGATGAACGAGATTAAACTAAAAGGAGTTATGGGTTCTCTTGGTAAGAAGAGCGGATTTGGTACGATGGGTAGCACTGCTCTTATTGGTAGAGTGCCACGCTTATTAAAATCAGGAATTCTATGGTTGTATAAATATCAAGTATAAGAAAAAGACCCATGCAGCAGCATGGGTCTTTTCTGTATTTTTACCAATAATAAGGACGAAAACGACGAATTCGGTAAAAAGGAAAACCAAAAACTCCGAAGCCTGGAAAAAACGGCCCGACAAAAATGATCCGGCTATTACGGTCAGCGTTCTCACCTGGCATGATCATATACATGTTATCCTGATCATAGCTATGCAATTGACCGTGATATACATTTCCATCATTCAATTCAATCGTAACCTTCTGTCCCATGTACTCGAGACAAAGATCATGATAATGATGGTGATGATGTCCTGCATATGAGGATGATTCATCTTTATGACTTTTACCTTTTAAAGGGTTCAACAATACAATTTGCCTCCTTTTTTCTCTATACATCTTATTCTTAAGAGAAAACAAGGCGTGTGTACAAACCCAAAATAAAAAAAATAGGCGCTTAACTTACAGCGCCATAACCGTTCTGTTCTATAATTGCGTAGATCGTTTTTAAATTCGGATTACCTTCTGCTACTACTTCTCCATCTATCACAACGACAGGATAAAAAAGGTCTTCTTCTACAATTCTTTCTGAAAATGCCTGATCGATCTCATTTTCCGTATTTTCCATGTCTATATAAAGAACATTAAACAATAAGTTCGGAAACTTTCTTGAGATTGCTGCTTCTAGCCATTCAGCCGTTTCTTTTGCTGAAGGAAGATGAACACAGCTGGCACATTTTTGTTCAGCTCCATATACTTTAATACTAAATGAGTTACTCATGAAGAATCACCTCAATGTATGCGCTTATTTGCTTTCATCATACCTTATTTTTCAAAAAAGAAAAAGGAGCAAATATCATGATGCTTGCTCATGGATTTTTTATTCCATATCCCGTATACTAAGAGTAAGTTCTTTTTAAGAAAGGAGCCTTGATTATTATGGCTGAAACTCAAAACTTAGAGATGCGTGAACAAGTTGAAGAAGTTCTTGATAAATTACGCCCGTTCCTTCTTCGTGATGGAGGAGACGTGGAATTAGTGGATATTGAAGAAGGTGTAGTAAAAGTACGCCTAATGGGAGCATGTGGTAGCTGCCCAAGTTCAACAATCACACTAAAAGCAGGTATCGAACGTGCACTTCTTGAAGAAGTTCCTGGTGTTGTTGAATTAGAACAAGTATTTTAATAAAACGCAAGAAGCCGCTCTTTTGAAGAGCGGCTTTTTTTTGTTGTTTTTTGAAAACTTAGTTGCAATAGAAGGTAAAAATTTAGCATACTCGCACAAATTATTTGAACGCTATTAAGAGTTCTTTAAGAAGCTTCATTAACAAGTTGATTGGAGTGTAAGGGCGAGACTCCTGGGGGATCAGCGGGACAGGCGAGCCACCTAACAGCGCAGAGCGCTAGGTGGCTCACCGCACCCCTCCCCCCCCCCCCCCGGAAAAGGAGCACCTGAAACGGAAATCAACCACTCACTAATCTTCACTACATTATACTTAACTCATCAAACGAACAAGCAGTGCTTTTTGTGCGTGAAGACGGTTCTCCGCCTCGTGAAAAACAACAGAATGAGGACCATCAATAATCTCCCCCGTCACCTCTTCCTCTCGATGCGCAGGCAAACAATGCATGAAAATAAAATCACTCTTTGCATAGGACACAAGCTCTCGGTTCACTTGATAACCCTTAAAATGCTCGAGACGTTCCTCCGCTTCCGCTTCTTGACCCATACTCGCCCAGACATCCGTGTAAATAACATCACTATTTTTAACACCAGCAACTGGTTCATGAGTTACCTCGATAACAGAACCGCTTTGTTTCGCAACTTCCTTTGCATAAGAAACGATTTCTTCTTTCGGTTCGTAGTTTTCAGGTGAAATAATAGTGCAATCCATCCCCACTTTTGCAGCTCCAATCATTAATGAATGTGCTACATTGTTTCCGTCACCAATATAAGCCAGCTTTTTCCCTTTGAATGATCCTTTATATTCTAAAATCGTAAGAAGATCCGCTAGTATTTGACACGGATGAAAATCATCCGTAAGTCCGTTAATTACAGGAATAGATCCACTATGCGCAAGCTCTTCAACTGTGGATTGATGAAACGTACGAATCATTAGAGCATCTAGGTATCCGGACAATACTTTCGCTGTATCTGAGATCGATTCTCCTCTACCCATCTGAATATCACGAGTCGATAGATGGATCGCATGACCGCCGAGTTGCAGCATAGCAGCCTCGAACGAAACGCGAGTACGAGTCGATGATTTCTCGAAAATCATTCCTAAGATCTTTCCTTTTAGTAAGGGTGGTGCAGATGGACCTTGTTTTTTTAAGTCTTTCGCAAGGTTCAATAAGTCGATGATCTCAGATGTAGAGTAATCCATAAGTGTTAGAAAATCTTTCTGAGTTCGCGTTTGGTGAAGAGGGTGTACGATTGACATCAGTTCAGCACTTCCTTTCTCATTTTATTCGTGGTGCGTATCGCATTTAAATAAGCGTTAGATGTTTCTTTCCTTGTTAGTACATGGACTCTTTCTAATACGGCACGTTTAGCATTCTGGCTTTCGCTATCATTCGAAAAGTTTATATATATGACTTTGTTATCCGTTTTTAACCAATCATCAAATGTCAGATCATTTGCTGTAAGGACGGTATACCCACATTCCTCCCAGGCTTTTGAAGCAGCTTCATCAAGGATTCCTTCCACAAAAATACTTCCATGATCATTCCAGAGATCTGCTAATTGAAGGCTTGAGCCTTTCAAAGCTTTCACTAGAGCTCCATTAAAATCTGCATCCGTTCCAATCACTTCTCCGGTTGAGAGCATCATCGGATTTAACACCGGGGAAACACCAGGCAGTTTAATGGTTGAGAAAACAGGTGCTTTTACTGTAATCTCTGGTTGTCCGTTATGCTCTTGTTCAAGGTTCAGTGCCGTTAATGATTGACCAAGAAGTAATTGTGTTGCCTTCTGGACAAGGTTTACATTCGTAATCTTACTCATGATCGGTGCTGTTCGAGATGCTCTTGGATTCACTTCAATGACATAAACACACTCATTCTGTATGGCAAATTGAACATTAAATAATCCTTTATATGATAAGTTTAGTGCTATCTTTTTAGAGTACGACTTTATTTGATCGATCACATGGTTAGATAAAGATTGCGGTGGTGTAACAGTCAAACTATCTCCTGAATGAACCCCGGTTCCTTCTAGATGTTCGAAAATACCTGGAATGAATAGTTCTGTACCATCACTTAAAACATCTACCTCCGCTTCTGTTCCTTCTAAGAATGTATCGATCAAAACGGGATAATTCACTTGTTCATGGTTCAGATAACTTGTTAGTTCGCTTTCAGAATAAAGAACCTTCATCCCGCTTCCACCAATCACGTATGATGGACGCAGAAGAATTGGAAACCCTAGTTTGCCTGCATATTCTATGACTTCTTTTTCACTTAATGCCGAGAATCCAGGAACTTTAGGAATATTTAATGCATCTAAAAAATTATAAAAACGCTCTCTGTCCTCCATTTGGTCCACGGTATCTGCTGGACTTCCAAGAACAGAATATCCTGCCGCTTCTAACTCTTTAGCCAAATTGATTGATGTCTGGCCCCCAAATTGCAGAATGACATCTGATATTCCTTCAAACTCCAAAACATGATTGATGTCTTCAAAGGTTAGAGGCTCAAAATATAGAGAGTCAGATACTTCATAATCCGTGCTTACTGTCTCGGGATTATTGTTGATCAGTATCGCTTCATATCCACATGCATGAAGAGCGATAGCGCTGTGCACGCAACAATAATCAAACTCAACACCTTGCCCGATTCGTATGGGACCGGATCCGATAATAGCAACCTTCTTCTTAGTACCAGGAATTCTATCGCTTTTCCCGCTCCAGCTTGAATAAAAATAAGTCGTTTTTGCTTCAAACTCTGCTGCACACGTATCCACCATCTTATAAGTCGGCGTGATCCCCCACTCTACTCTCTTGTTGCGTACTTCTATTTCTGACACAGACCAGATATTTGATAAGTATCGATCTGAAAAACCATATTTTTTTGCTAGTTGCAGTTGTTGTTTTTCTACTTTTTCTAATCCCGTTTTTTGCAGCATATTGTCCATAGAGACCATCTCTTGAAATACCGATAAAAAATACGGTGTAATTTTAGTCAATTCATGAATTTTGTCTGAAGAAACTCCTCTTCGCAACAGTTCCATCACAACGAAAAAGCGGCGATCATCTGCTGATACGACTAGATCAAGAAGTGTATCCTCATCTAGTGCGGATAGTTCTTTCAAATACATGCCGTTCGTTTTCAGCTCGAGTGAACGAATCGCCTTTTGAAAGGCAGAAGCCATATTTCTCTCTAACGCCATCACTTCGCCTGTCGCTTTCATCTGGGTTCCGAGTTTGCGGTCTGCATGAGGAAACTTATCGAACGGCCACCTTGGCATTTTTACAGCTACATAATCTAGTGCTGGTTCAAAACTCGCAAAGGTCGTTCCGGTTACTGGATTCTTCAATTCATGCAGGTTATACCCTAGGGCAAGTTTGGCAGCAATCTTTGCGATCGGGTATCCGGTTGCTTTTGATGCTAAAGCAGATGACCTGCTCACACGAGGATTCACTTCGATTAAATAATACTGTGAGTTATCTGGATGAAGCGCAAACTGTATATTACATCCTCCGACGATTTCCAGCGCAGAAATGATGGTTAAAGACGCTTTTCTTAATGACTGATACTCATCATCTGTTAACGTCTGGCTAGGAGCTACTACTACAGAATCACCTGTATGAACACCAACAGGGTCAACGTTTTCCATGTTACACACCGTGATGCATGTTCCGTTCTTGTCACGCATCACTTCATATTCAATCTCTTTGTAGCCTGCAATACTTTTTTCAATCAGACATTGGTTGATCGGACTCGCCGAGAGACCCTGTTTGACTAGTGAGATCAGCTTCTCTTTAGATGAAGCAATCCCGCCACCAAATCCCCCGAGCGTATATGCTGGTCTAACAATTACGGGATAACCCGTCACTTCAGCAAAATGAATCGCTTCATCTATTGACGTAACAATCTCACTTTCTGGTACAGGCTCTCCTAGATGCTTCATCAATGACCGAAAAAGCTCACGGTCTTCTGCTTTTTGTATAGAGTCAATGTCTGTACCTAGAAGTCGAACTTCATATTTCGCTAATATCCCATTTTCATGAAGCTCCATTGCTAAGTTAAGTCCTGTTTGCCCCCCAACTGTCGCTAGAAGTCCATCAGGTTTTTCCTTCAGAATAATCTGTTCGGCATATTCTACTGTTAAGGGCTCAAAGTATATAACGTCTGCAAACGTGTTGTCCGTCATGATCGTAGCAGGATTGTTGTTGATCAGGACCACTTCGATCCCTTCTTCTTTTAATGCTTTACATGCTTGTGTTCCGGAATAGTCAAATTCTGCGGCCTGCCCGATTACGATCGGTCCTGATCCGATCACGAGCACCTTCTTGATGTCTTGTTGTTTAGGCATAACTTCTCACCTTCTCTGTATGTTGTACACTGTTTATAAAATTTTGAAAGATTTCTTTATGTTCGTTTGGACCCGGTGCTGCTTCTGGGTGGAATTGAACACTCGCAACGTTAAATGAAGGATGCCACAATCCCTCAACACTTCCATCGTTCACATTTTCAAACCAGATGTTAAAGCCTGTTTCTGCTAAACTTTCTTTTTGAACGACATAGCTATGATTTTGAGAACTCATTGATACTTTACCCGTCTTCAAGTTCATAACCGGCTGATTCGCACCACGGTGACCAAATTTCAGCTTCCGTGTCTCACCACCGAATGATAAAGCCAGGATCTGATGACCAAGACAGATGCCTAATGTGGGATAGCGCATGGCCAGAATTTTATAACGATGAAAATAGTTAGAGAACCTCATAGGGTCACCAGAACCATTTGAAAAAACTAAGCCATCAGGATTCAATTTTTCGATATCGTTTAACTCTTGATCAAAAGGAACAATTGTTACGCTACACCCTTCGGTAACAAGAGCTTCAGCAATCGACTTTTTATATCCAAAGTCGATCAATACTATATGTGTATCTCCTGAACCTGTCTTTTCCATTGATGTCGCTGGCCAATATTCTTCTAGACTAAAAGAATCAGGAGTGATACTTGGTACATGCATAACAGCAGGCAAAGATCCTTTCATGCGAATTTGTTGAATAAGAGATCTCGTATCTACATTCTTTAGTGCAGGGATTTGATATGCATTTAACAAGTCCACGATCGATTGGCGGCCTCCTTTTGCCGCAAATCCATAGCATTCTGCCATAACTACTCCAGCCACTTGGATTTTTGCGGATTCCATACTCTTAGGATCAAATCCATAATTTCCGATGAAAGGATAAGAAAATACAACGATCTGCCCTTGGTAGGAAGGATCGGTCAAAACTTGTTCGTACCCAGTCATTCCTGTATAAAATACAATTTCACCTGAACCATATTGGTTATCACTAATCCAGTCACCATCGAATGTATTACCGTTAGATAGTGTTATACAGCCTTTCATAACATGTTCCTCTCCTTGTATAAAACTTATATTTTTCTGTATTTTTATTCATTTATGTGTAAAAAAATAGCACCTTCCATTTAGGTCACTGTTTCATACTTGTTGTTAAATGCTCTTTGAATCGTGTTTAGAGCGAGCGATAACTCTTCATCCGTAACGTTTAACGGAGGTAATAATCGAATCACGTGCTCGCCTGCAGGAACGGTTAATAAGCCCTTTTTCTCTAAGTTTATTATGAGTTCTCCGGCGTTTTCACACTCAATTCCTATCAATAATCCTTCTCCTCTTATTTCTTTTACGGATGGAAATTTTATTAAATGCTTCTCTAATTGCTCTTTAAAGTTCTTACCCTTACGCTCAACCTCATTTAAGAATTCGTCATGAAAGATAATATTCAAAACACTTTGGCTGACTGCACAAGCGAGAGGATTACCTCCAAACGTCGTTCCATGACTTCCTGGTCCAAACGCTTCAGCTAGTTTTCTTTTACCTAACATAGCCCCTATTGGAAAACCATTTCCTAGTCCTTTAGCAAGGGTAATGATATCAGGATCTAATCCAAAGTGTTCATAGGCATATCTTTTACCCGTTCTGCCGATACCCGTTTGGACTTCATCAATGACCAATAAGATATCGTTCTTCTCACAGATTTCTTGCACTTCCTTATAAAAATCTAAGTCAGCGATTTTGATACCGCCTTCTCCCTGGATGACTTCCATCATGATCGCAGCTGTGTCGTTGTCTGCTTGTTTCTTCAGTTGCTCAATATCGTTCCAAGGCAAATGTAGGAATGTTGACACGAGGGGTCCATACCCTTCTTTTATCTTCTGTTGACCAGTCGCAGACATAGAACCGAACGTTCGACCGTGAAATGAATCGTTAAACGTGATGATCTTATTTTTCTTTGTGAATTTCTTAGCCAGCTTGATTGCAGCTTCGTTTGCTTCAGCACCACTATTGCAAAAGAAAGCTAAATCCAACTGCGTGTGCTTTACAAGTGTAAGAGCGAGCTGCTCTTGCTGTTGGATTTCAAATAAATTGGAAGTATGCCAAATGCAATCGCTCTGTTTTTGAAGCGCTGCAACCACTTCAGGATGACAATGTCCTAGACTTGTAACAGCTATCCCGCTCGTGAAATCTAGATACTTTTTATTGTCTTGGTCATATACATAACTTCCGTTTCCTTTTTTAAGTTGTATTTGCTTTCTTTTATAAGCAACTCTGTTCCTGACAGAGTTTGATCGGTGATTCGTACTTGCTTGATGTTTAAATCGAGACATTTTATAGCCGCTTCAACCTTTGGTACCATGCCTCCCTCTATGTGTCCTTCGACAATACTGGTAAAAATGTCAGCGATCGTTAAGCATTCCATCCACTCTCCAAGCACTGAAACACCAGGGGTATCTGTAACAAAACAGATCGACTCAGCAGATAAAGAAGCTGCTGTTTCTCCAGCCGCTGTGTCTGCGTTAATATTAACCGTTTCACCCGACTCTGTTACACCTAGAGAAGCAATGACTGGGACCTTGCCAGCATCTAACACGTTTTGGATGATCTCTGTATTTACTTTCTGTATACTTCCAACCCAACCATAATTCTCTTTATCTAAAAAATCACAAGTTAGTAAGGAATTCTCTGCTCCAGAAAGTCCTAGAGCTGATATGCCTTCGTTATTTAATCTCTCTACTAGATTTTTGTTGGTAATGTCCTTTAACGCTGTTTTGACATAGGAAAGTGATTCTGGGCTTGTTACTCGGATGCCATTCTTCATTTCTATCGGCAAACCGGATTCTGACAGCTTTTTATTGATTTCCGGCCCTCCTCCGTGTACGATAACGATCTTTTCACCTTGTTGAATCCTATTTTTAAGAACTTCAAAAAAAGCAGGTTGTAAGTTAGCTAGCGTACTTCCTCCAATTTTCACAACATGAAACACAACACTCGCCTCCATTTAGGTACGATAACTTGCATTAATCTGAACATAATCATACGTGAGATCACACCCCCACGCTCTTCCACTTCCAAAACCTTCTGATAGTTCGACTGAGATGTGAATTTCATGGCTTTTTAAATAGTTGCGAATTTTTTCCTCTGAAAATAGAACTGGCTCTCCATCTACTACGACTTCATGCTCACCAATCTGTATTTTTACAGCGTCCGGATTAAATGAAACTCCGCTATATCCAGCTGCAGCAAGAATTCTGCCCCAGTTGGCATCGCAACCAAACACAGCAGTTTTCACTAAGGGAGAACCTACTACCGTTTTGGCTATGATTCTCGCATCTTTATCAGATGCTGCTCCGCTAACTTGAACCTCGATCAGCTTGCTCGCACCTTCCCCATCTTTTGCAATAAGTTTGCCTAAATCTTCACAAACGAGTACGAGTGCATCTAAGAATAGTTCCCACTCAGGGTGGTCTTTATTTAACTCTTCATTCTCACCCATTCCGTTTGCGAGCATGAGTACCATGTCGTTCGTCGATGTATCACCATCAACAGTAATACAGTTAAACGTACGTTCTACAGCAAATGACAAAGCATCGTGGAGATCATCTTGTTGGACAGCCGCATCTGTCGTGATAAAGCCCAGCATCGTAGCCATATTGGGGTGTATCATCCCCGATCCTTTTGCCGTACCTGCTATCGTAATGATTTTATTATTAATTTTTAGCGTGTAAGCTGTATTTTTGGAAACCGTATCTGTCGTTAAAATGGATTGAGAAAAGTCGATCGATCCTTTCAACTCAGAATCTAGCACTAAGTTTTCAATACCAGTTGATATTTTATCCATCGGCAGATGTTCACCGATCACCCCTGTTGAGGCAACTCCAACATAGTGCGAAGGGATATCCAGCTTTTCAGCGGTCTGCCTCTGCATGTGCCGAGCATCATTCAAGCCCCTTTTTCCTGTACAAGCATTCGCATTCCCAGAGTTCACGATGATCGCTTGAAGCTTCCCTTCTTGAGAGATACTATTCTGAGTAACTTTTAGCGGAGCAGCCTGTACTTGGTTCGTTGTATAAACACCTGCCGCGTTTGCCGGAGTGATACTATACAACAATCCTAGATCGAGTTTTTTATGTTTCACTCCACAATGAAGTCCGCTTGCATAAAATCCTTTTGGCGTCGCGATGTTGATACCTGTTACCTTTTGAATCGTTGCTTTTGTTGCCTGCATATACTTCCTCCTCTAGTTAAGGGAACATCGGTGAAGACTTTAATCCCTTCGTTTCTTCTATTCCGCACATCACATTCATATTTTGAACCGCTTGACCTGCAGCTCCTTTTAATAAGTTATCAATACAAGAGATCACCGTGATGCGGTTTGTACGCTCATCAACCGCAAATGTAACATCACAAAAATTGGATCCGTACACTTGTTTTGTAAACAGATTTGCTTTTTCATTATGAACTCTGACGAAGTATTCACTGTCGTAATAAGATTCATAGATTTCTTTTACAGATGAAGAGGTAACTGAATCTGTGAGTTCCGCATACATCGTAGTCATGATGCCTCTTGTCATTGGAACAAGGTGTGTATTGAATGTTATTTTCGTTTCCGTATCCGTACATGACTGTATCGTTTGCTCGATCTCTGGAATGTGCTGATGTTGATTGACCTTGTAGATGCCGAGGCTATCATTTACATGTGCAAAATGCGTTGCTTTACCAGGCGTTGCACCCGCTCCAGAAATTCCGCTCTTTGCATCAATCACGAGTGAAGATGGATGGATCACGTTTTCTTTTAGTAACGGGAGAATACCTAGGAGAGCTGCGGTTGGATAACAACCTGGGTTTGCGATCAGCTTCGCATTCTGTACCTCTTCTCTCTTCCATTCTGTTAATCCGTATACCGCATCATTCACGAGTGATTGTGGAGGAGGCTCTTTTTTGTACCACGCTCGATAGGTATCTGTATCTTTTAAACGAAAATCCCCTGCTAGATCAATGATCTTCAAGTTCTCATCGAGTAGCGAAGGAAGAAACTCTGATGAAACGCCGCTCGGTGCGGAGGAAAATACGATATCTAAGCCATCGGTCGGCAGTTGTTTCAGTGATCTTAGCTTCTGATCATGAACATGAGACAGATGCTGAATTTCTTCTGAAAGCTCATTACCCGCTTTAGAGGATGAATAGAGAACAACTTCGGTAATCTCCGTATGTGCCGATAGCAGCCGGAAAAGTTCCATCCCACCATATCCGGTTACACCAATAATTCCTGCTCTCATTCCATCACTCCTTAAATAAGTTATGGTTCATTATAGGACTGTATAAAAATTAATTCAATAGTATATTTATAAATAATTTAATTTTAACAAAAAAACTGACTTTTTGGGTACACTTAGATACCACTAAAGCCAGTCTCAAAAATGTTTCTATTGTCTTAAGAATCCACCTTCTGAATGGATGATCTGTCCGGTTATCCACTCTGCTTCTGGTGTTGTTAAAAATGCGACTAACCTTGCCGCATCTCCTGGTTTTCCGATCCTTCCTCCAGGAAACTTAGGCAGAAGAATTTTTTCTAAATCCGGGTTGATCCAGCCCGTATCTGTTGGACCAGGGTTCACTGCATTAACAGTAATTCCTTTATGTCCGATTTCAGCAGCTAAAGATATCGTTAACGCGTCTACGGCTCCTTTTGTAGCAGCATAAGCCAATTCTCCAAGCATCGGACCTTTCGACTGGCCGGATGTTAGATGAACGATACTTCCTCTGCCCCCTGTAAAACGCTTGGCAAACTCTATACTTAAAAGAGTTGTTGCACGAATGTTGATTGCATAATGAGCATCTAAAATCTCACTTGTTGTATCTTCCCAGCTGTGATTTTGTGACATACAGGCGTTATTCACAAGTATGCTTGCTACTCCTAATTCACTTTCAACTTTTTCTAGAAGTTTCGGAATGTCTTCTGCAGCACTAAGGTCAATTTCTTCATACAAAGATTTCACTCCGAAATTTTTTAGTTTCTCCACAAGCTGTTCTGGGTCCTTTGTATGGTCACCTGTGTGCATGGTTGTGTCATATGTACCCCAAGTCGTAAAGAAAATATTAGCTCCCCTTTTTGCAAGCTCAACACAAACGGCTGCGCCAATTCCGTTTAAACGGCTTGCTCCCGTAACAATGGCTGTTTTACCTTCTAAAGAACGATACATCTTGTACCTCCTTATGTAACAGGCGTTTCTGCGCCTTTTCCATCCAATATATTGGTTATGTTTCTGCATGCAAGTTCAGCCATCTTCATTCTTGTTTCCACACTTGCACTTCCGATGTGAGGTAGGGCTACCACTTGTTTCATCGACAGAAGAGGATGATCGACTTCAATCGGCTCTTGCTGAAATACATCAAGCCCTGCACCCGCGATTTCCTGGTTACGTAATGCTTCAATAAGCGCAGATTCATCAACCGTCGCACCTCTGCCTACATTAATGAAGATAGAGCTATTCTTCATACTCTGAAACGCTTCTTCATTAAACATTCCTTTTGTCTCAGATGTTAATGGTGCAAGAGAGACAACAAAATCTGATTGCTTTAAGAGCTCATGAAATTCTCTGTATTCAGCACCGAGTGAGATTTCTGCATCGGGCTTACGATTTCGATTATGATATAAAATTTTTATATCAAAGCCTTTTGCTCGTCTCGCTACGGCTTCACCGATTCTTCCCATTCCAACAATACCGATTGTTTTATGATGAACATCTGCTCCAGCAAGCAATAGAGGTCCCCAGCTATTCCACTTTCCTTCTTTCACATAATTTGCTGATTCAACGATTCTGCGCGCTGTTGCAAGGATTAGAGAAAATGCTAAATCCGCCGTAGAATCTGTTAATACATCTGGTGTGTTACAAACCGTTATTCCCTTTTGTTTAGCCGCTGCGACATCGATGTTGTCATAGCCAACTGCTAGATTGGCAATTACTTTTACTGAATATGCTTCATCAAGTAATTCGCTATCGATTTTGTCTGATAGCATCGTGAGCAGTCCATCAGCTTTTTTGATTTCGGTTAAAAGTACTTCGCGTGGAACTGCCTTTTCTTCATGTGGCCACATATTGATCTCTGCAATTTGCTCTAGTTGACTAACCGTTTCTTTCGGTAATTTTCGTGTAATAAAAACATAAGGTTTTTGCATACGCTTTCACTCCCTGCTTGCTATTTTCTCATGGGAAAGTGAGAAAATAAAGAAATGGTACTTATGCTTGTAATATTCTTGTACAAGATATCTAAAAAGAATTTTGCTTTTCTTTTTCACTTCCTCTGCAAGTTGATTGGAGCGCAAGGTTGCCGACTCCTATGGGACGAGCGGTCAGTTCTAAATGTGGAAGTGGCTCGTCCAGCCCCGACAAGTAAAAGTTGAATGGGCTATGAAGGTGCATTTTGCCTTCTTGACCGTTTAACTTTTGACCTCGAGGGGCTTGTCACTGCAACTAGACATGTGGCTCACCGTTCGCCCAACCTGGAGCGGAAATCAACTACTTTCAAAGACAACACTGTAGACGAAAACAACAAAAAAAGAGGTATAACTCAAAAATCTTACTTTTTGAGCTACCTCTTTCATTAGATCATGGGAACGAGCCAATCGACCATTGGAATATTTAACTCTTGAACCGGAAGACCGATCGATCTGTAAAAACTTTTTAAGAAGTATTCATTTTGCTTTTCATACGAGATTAAGTCAGTAAAGCGGCGAACATACAGTTCTTTTCCGATATCTCTCTCATTATTATAATGTTCATCAACCGTATCAAAGTACTGTGAAGGAAAGAGGAGTCTGCCGTATAGAAGTCTCCAAGCCCCCTTAGATAATGGCTTTACTTTTTCATATTCGTCGATCAACTGCAATACTTCGTGACTTCTGAATTCTGGCTGATAGATCTTCTCCCTGATGCATTCTGCAAGGTCTCTCATCGGACTATCGATCACCCAGCCCACAGGCAGTTTCACAAAACTGTTAGACGTCCGAATCCATGACCGCTCACTGAATCGATCGTAACAAATTGCAGCAGAACCTATTCCTTTAGGTCCTCTCTCTAGTTGGTAATCCGTAATATATTGAATTGCATTTTCCGCCATTCCCTCATAATAAGGAAATGTAGTCAAAAATAATTGATCAAAATCGTTTTTTTGCTTTCTGGCTGATATTTCTGCATATCGGTTATGCATTTCATCCACACGATTGATCCATAATAACGGCCATTGTCCGTATGCGATTTGTTCAACGGGATAATACTGTTCAAGCCCTTTTCCTCGCTTATGAAATTCTGCTAGTTCGGACCCCATTTCAATATTACGATTTTCCCCTTTTTTAGGCTCAACTTTAAAAATGATAACAGACTCACCATCTACATAAGCGCTAGGCATATTGGTGATCGTAGGCTGCAGAACAGGAATGTTCTCTTCTCCACGCTGCTGTAAATAATCACTGATATACATCATTTCTTGCAGTTTCTCATAAGACATCTGCTGCTGCGGTATCACGATGTATTGATTTCCTTTGCAATAGAAGGTCCGATAACCTGATTCAGATCTTCTGTCTTCACAAACTAGTTGATAATGATGAAATATATCTCTTTCAAACAAAGCCGATCCCCCCACCCCTTCAGCTTTCCAGCGGTCGATCTTTTCACACCACCGCATGATTGGATACAACATTGTATGCCCATATAGGCGAAGTGGTTAGTACTTTTTATAAATTCATAACTTTACTATGAAAACATATACTATACAAAGCTAAGGAGACTAACAGAGAAAAGGAGTACAAGGATGCCAAACAAAAAAGTGGAAAAAGTCGAAGAAACTGCTCGCAAACAGCTGAACGAACGGGGCGTTACGGTAAACGATATTGCTGAACTTGTTTATTTTCTCCAAGTCCCCTACCATCCTGATCTTAAAATGGATGTATGTAGAGAAAACGTTGAGAGAGTCATCGCAAAACGTGAAGTTCAGAATGCCATTCTTACAGGCATAGCGCTTGATGTATTAGCGGAACAGAAAAAACTTGAGCAGCCGCTTCAGGAAATATTGGCTCGCGACGAAAGTCTTTATGGGATCGATGAAGTGATCGCTCTCTCAATCGTAAATATATATGGCTCGATCGGCTTTACCAACTATGGATTCATCGATAAACAAAAACCGGGTATTCTAGAGAAGCTTAATGATAAGTCTACAGGTATGGTTCACACCTTCTTAGATGACATAGTGGGTGCTATTGCAGCTGCAGCATCGAGCAGATTGGCACATCGTGCAGCAAATGAAGAATAAAAATAAGGCTTAAGAACAAGAGGATCCTCTTAGACTTAAGCCTTTTTTATTTTTTATTAACTGGTTGTTGCTAGATAGTCTCCATCGGAAAAAGCAAGTACCTGAACCGGAAATCAGATTAATTGATCTCCCACTCATCCAATCCGTTTACGGTATACGTTGGATGCACTTCAATTTCTTCAAGGTGTTTCTTAGTTGTGACTCCTGTGTGCACAAGCAGAGTATCTATTCCGGCACGAATACCAGCTAAAATATCTGTTTGATAGTTGTCCCCGATCATGAGTGTTTCTTCTTTTTTCGTTCCCAGCGTTTCTAACGCCATCTCCATGATGATGGACTCAGGCTTACCGATAAATGTCGGTTCTGTTTGCGTAGAAACCGTAATGACAGAAGTTAGTGAGCCGTTTCCTGGCAGAAGTCCTCTTTCTGTTGGAAGTGCAATATCGCCATTTGTAGAGATAAAAGTTGCTCCGTTACGGACTGCTAGGCATGCTTTTGCTAATTTTTCGTATGTGATCGAGCGATCGATTCCGACCACAACATAGTCAGGGTTCTCTTCAACAAGTTGCAGTCCTTGCTCTTGAAGCGCTTCTCTTATTCCATCTTCACCGATACAATAGACAGTCGCATTTTTCTTTTGTTCTGCAATATAATTGGCTGTTGCCATACTCGTCGTATACACATGCTCTGATGAGGCTGGGATATCGAATCCTGCAAGCACATCTGCCACTTGTTTTTTTGTTTTAGAAGAATTGTTTGTTACAAACAAGTAAGGAATGTTTTGTTCGTTTAATTTTTTCACAAAATCAACGGCCTCAATAATTCGTTCTGTCCCTCGATACATCGTTCCATCCAAGTCGATCAAGAATCCTTTATATGCCTTCATTATGCTCTCTCCTTTTATGTACCTTCTCATTTTACCCACTTCAAAAAAAAACACACCTGAAGCGATTTAGACTTCAGATGTTTGCTTTTCTTCTTTTATCACATAGCAACAATAATCTCCGCCTTTTGCCATGCACGTCTTTCGCTCAACGGCATCTGTTTTAAGCATGCGCTTAAACAGCGAAAGTTCACAAGAGCAGGCTTGCTGATATTCATTCGCTACCTTAGCGATCGGGCAATTGTACTCTGTTAATACGTAGGTTCCTGGATCTTCGCCTCTTTCCCAGTCCACCATATAACCCGCTTCATTTTGTATGTTCGCCAGTTCATTTACTTTTTGCTCAAACTCTGTGAGTGTGTTCATTCGATCTTTGTATCTATCCTGAAGACGATTTTCACGACGCTTAAACAATTCATCAATTGTTTCTGTGCCACTCACTTCTTCTATATCTTTTAAAAAATCTACGGTAAGTCCTGAATAGTTACGTGGAAATTGTTCGTCACCGCTTGCTGTAAGATGATAAAAATGAATTGGTCTTCCCATAGCCTGTCGCACAAGAGTCGTTTCAATCACATGGTCGCGCTCTAATGTGTTGAGATGACGACGAACCGCCATTTCGGTTATTCCTAGGGATTTCGCCATTTCCGTAACAGTCATCCTCTTATTTCTTTTTAAAAGATAGATGATTTCATCACGGGTTGAGGTGTGATTCTTCATGGTCATCACCATCCTTTGTCACCATTTTATCGTAAATAAGGATAAACGTACATTTTTAAATATAAATGTATAAAAACTCTACTTATCCTTATTCAGGTAAAAATGCAGAAACTGGCCCCAATTCTTCCTCTAGATACCGTTTTACATGTATTGGGAATGCTGAAAGTTCTTTCTCTTTTGAAGCGATTGTATCGTATATGATTTTACTATCAGCCGAAGTGTAATCTTGAACAAGTGATTTACGAAGGTTTACCACTTCCTTTAGTGATAGTGCTTCATCATTTGGGATTACCTTTTCATCAATCAGGATATCAAGGATATCTTCAAAGCTTCCTGGATCGCGCATAATAAATCCATCAATTATCATATTTCCGACGTCCATCATCGATTCGATCAACATATGTCCGATTCTTTCCACCACAAGTGTTTCAAGCTTATTTTCTGGGACTGCTACTTCCTTGAACGTATGGATTAACTCATTCATATACACTAAATGTTCATTGATTTTCTTTCGATCAACAAAATACATAGTCATCACCTTTTGTAAGTTTCTCAAGTAAAGTGTAACATAAAGTAAGAGCAATCATATGAACTCAAAATTTAAATTTCTAATGTATGAAGGAGGAACAAATGAACGAGGAAACATTTTTCTTATATGATGATAAAGAAACAACAGAAACGCGCTTTGTAAGCTTCATGGGACGAAACACTCGCTTTGATCTTGCCATCACGAAAACAACGAGACATTACGGAAAGTCATTAGTACTGAACATGTTAGGCAGTACATATGCTATCATCGGTCAAGATGATTTAGAAGAAGAGGGCTATTTAGAACACGCGTTTAATCTAACTGAAGAGGACGCAATGGAGCTTCGCGAATTTTTAGCTGAAGTTGTTTAAGATGTAATCAAAATGTACCAAAAAAGAATCATGCTTTCTTGGAGACACTTTAGATAAGGATACTTTTCTTATCCTAAAATGACCGAAGAGAGGATGGTTTTTTTGTTCGAAAAAGAAAAAGAACAATATACCGATTTTTCGAATGTAGAGACTGGTCGTAATTACGTACTTCCTGAGGATTTACCTGAAGGTCCGTACGGCTCTCCGATCAAGAGAGCTTTAGGAAAATCGACTCCTTGGAGAGAAGAACAGCGTTATTATAGTGCCTTTAACTATGAAAACAAAACCCTTCATGAAGGTCTGGAAAGACAAGATCCTGGTGCTCATCCCACACACGATGATCCAGAATATCATACGGAAAAGCCTTATGAAGATTCTCGAGGCTCGTAAAGTAACCTTGGTGACTTTTTAGTAGCCTTTACGTCAAATTTAAGATCATCGCTAAGACAAAGAAAAACCCCTGAATTTTCTCAGGGGTTTACTTTTTTGACTACAAAATACGGACAACCGAAATTACAATATTCGTAAATGTACTCCGGCAGTGTACTGATCTTCGTATCAAACGTAGCCTTTTCATGATTGTCTTCAAAGAATCCACGAAGTCGAAGCTGTTCGTAACCGAGATCACCAACAATATAATCGTATTTATGTAATATTTCACTATAGCGCGCTTTAAATTGTTCCTCGTTAAAGGCTTCTCGTACATCTTCAATCACTTCATAGGAATAATTACCAACTGTAATCAAAAATGCTTCACCTCGTTTCCTGATACTTATTTTACCATGCTTGTACTCGTTTCAGCCAACAATTTCTTCGTAAAGATCTTCCCATTTAAGGCACTCTATAGAATAAGGAGGTGAAACACCTGTGAAAAAATTAGGAATGTTCTTATTGATCGGCTTGATGCTCGCTGGATGCGGCGGCGGTGATCAGAAAAAGATGGGACAAGAATATAAATTTTCTAAAACCAATGTAAAAGATGAGAATCGAATTGGCAACAACATGAACTATGGGGACTTTGGATATATGCGTCATATGTCGGGGGATAAAGTAAAAACAGGAAATGCGGTTCCATACTTAAATCGCCAAAAGCTTGCTGATATGATCTCTGATATGGTCCTTCAACTACCGGATATTAAAGATGTCGGTACATTAGTTACGGATGAAGAGGTACTGATCGGCTACAAAACAACAAACAAGGATCGAAACGCAGCTGCTGACCAAGTAAAGATGACTGGATTCTCTGTCGTTCCGAGATATTATCACGTCTACGTATCTGACGAAAAAGGAATGATCGATAAGATCGAACAATATCAATCACTAAATAATGATACGGAACAGATCGAAGGCATCATGGACACGTTAATCCAACAAATGAAAAAAGCGCCTCAAGGTAAAAAGTGGAACTATGGGGAAAATGAAAACGGTGAGATGAACGGCGAAACAAACAATATGCGTAGTGAAATGGAAGGCAAATAAAAAACCAGAAGCAGATAGTTGCTTCTGGTTCTCTTATTTTTTAGCTGTTTTGTGCAGCTGCGTTTACTTGCTCATCAGCATGGTAAGAAGAACGCACAAGCGGTCCAGACTCACAATGCTTGAATCCTTTAGAGAACGCGATATCACGCAGCTCTTTAAACTCATCTGGTGTATAGTATTTTTGTACTTTTAAATGTTTCTTTGTAGGTTGTAGATACTGACCGATCGTCATGATATCTACGTTATTTGCACGTAAGTCATCCATCGTTTCTACAATTTCATCCCACGTCTCACCTAACCCGATCATTAGACTGGACTTTGTTGGGATGTTAGCATTCATTTCTTTTGCACGACGCAAGAACTCCATTGTTCTGTCATACGTAGCACGTGCACGAACTCTCGGAGAAAGACGTCTTACCGTTTCAATATTGTGGTTCATAATATCTGGTTTTGCATCCATCAATGTTTTCAGTGCATCAAAATCACCTAACATGTCAGATGGAAGGACTTCGATGGAACAGAATGGATTACGAGCACGTACAGCACGAACGGTTTCGGCGAATACATGAGCACCGCCGTCTTTAAGGTCATCACGCGCAACCGCTGTGATTACAACGTGTTTTAAACCCATTTGCTCGACAGATTCTGCAACGCGTTCTGGCTCTTGTAGATCAAGTTCTGTCGGCAATCCTGTTTTAACGGCACAAAAACGGCAAGCACGTGTACAGATATCTCCAAGAATCATGAAAGTAGCCGTTTTTCGAACAGCCCAACATTCATGGATATTTGGACATTTTGCTTCTTCACATACCGTATGTAGCTTTTTCTCACGCATCATTTTTTTAAGTTCTTTATAATTTTCATTCGTGTTTAGCTTTATTTTTAACCACTCGGGTTTACGTACATATTCTTCTTTCTTTGCCATCATCATCACCCCAAATTTTCTTGGTCTTTCGTATAATGAACGTTCGTATTTTAGTTTCTACTTAAACATTATTGTCCCCTCAATACTCTACCATACGACAGGGTAAAATTCCAAACATGAGTTTTTTCCAACATTTTTCCTTCATGTTTTTTCTTAACTTCAACAAACTATAGATAAATGATAAGAAAGGAGTGGATTGGGACGCATGAGGAAATTTTCAGTCCTGTTCCTCACTCTGACAGCCCTTCTAATAACCTTTCTTCCGGAAAGCAGGAGCACGGCCGCAGAGCGATATACAAAAGAAGATGTGGAAAGGCTTAGCCTCTATAAAAAAATGGAGTCCGTTACTCTCATTCCATGGCACTACTTTGCAGGCGTAGACCAATATGAAAGAAGCGTGAGAAAAGCGAGAAGAGATCTACCTGCCAGAAAAGGATTAGTCGGCATTTACTTTTCTCCTTTACAATGGTCTGGACCGATCAACACTACTATGGATGATACGAACCCTGAACGTATTTCCATGTTTGGTGGAATCGGAAAAGACGGTAACAACGACGGAATTGCAGATCGAAACAACGATGAAGACATTTTATATACATTTAGTGAGATCATTCAAAAGCATGGGCATGATATAGAAAATTTCAGAATCGGCCTTTGGAGCTATTACCAGCGTGATAAAGCCGTGGATATTATTATGGAAAACGCGAAGATCTATGAGACCTATGGAACCGTTTCTCTAGACAAACACAGCTTTATCGTTCCATTAAGATCAAACTATAGTTACCGAAGCACTTGGGGCGACCGACGCGGCTTTGGTGGATTACGTATTCATGAAGGCACAGATATCTTTGCAGATTATGGAGTTCCGGTAAAAGCCGTTTCATACGGAATTGTTGAAATTAAAGGATGGAACCGTTTTGGCGGATGGAGAATCGGTGTCCGTGATATCAATAATGTGTATCATTATTACGCCCATTTAGGCAGCTTTAATAAAACAATTGAAAAAGGATCTATCGTCGAACCCGGAACTGTGCTTGGTTATGTGGGGAGCTCAGGCTACGGTCCTCCAGGAACATCAGGAAAATTCCCTCCCCATTTGCACTTTGGTATGTACCGTGACAACGGATATACGGAATGGGCATTCGATCCATACCCTTATTTAAAAGCATGGGAACGTCAGGAGCGCATTAGCAACAGGCGAAGATAATAATAAATGGTGGCAAAGTTGAAAAAGAAGCTTAAGGGCTTCTTTTTTATATGGCGCTCGTAAATCTCGAGCCTTGCTCTGGTTTACGAGCGCCATCATAAGAAAAAAGCTGATTCTTCAATTGAAGAACCAGCTTCATCCTTTATTTCTTTCTCGAAACGCGAACCACGTTTGCAATACTCGCTAGGAGGCCGCCCCATAGGATAACCATGCCAATCACCATCATTGTAATCGCACTGCCTGTCATATTAGCTGACCTCCTTTTTCTCTACTGCCACTTCAGATTTCCACTTCACTAGACCGAGTACGATGCCGAGTACGATTACGCCAACTGCAACGGCTACACCATACGTAAGGATCAGTTCTGTAGGATAACCTTCATAGTTTTCTGCAAGGTTTTGTTTAATGTTATCAAACATCATATAACCAAGAAGGATTGGTGTGATCACACCTAGACAAACCTTCCACCATAAACCTGTTCGTAAGTCAGAGATGGCGTTCGCATGGTTTTGAAGTCCAGCCAATTGTCTGACGAACCAAGCAACAATGACTACTTCTACAAGACCTGCTAAAGTGATACCGAAGTTGTTGATGAAGTAATCCACGATATCAAGCATGTACAGTCCGCCTTTTGTAGCGAAAAGTAATGAGATAACAGATGCTACTCCTCCACCCATCAATACAGCTTTTGTTCTAGAAATGCCAAACTTATCTTGTAATGCAGACACATACGTTTCAACAATCGAGATCAACGATGTCATACCTGCGAATACAAGGGTTAAGAAGAAGATTGTTCCAAAGAAGGCATTTCCGCCTGGGAACTCATTAATAATTGCTGGAAATACTTCAAAGGCTAGTCCGATTCCGCCTTTTACAACTTCATCAACCGGCAGACCTTGTTGCATCGCCATGAATCCTAAAGCGGCAAATACACCAATACCTGCAAGTAGTTCGAATCCTGAGTTTGCGAAACCTGTTATAAATGCATTATTGTTAATATCTGATTTCTTAGGCAGATAGCTTGAGTACGTTACCATAATTGCAAATGCGATCGATAATGAGAAGAAAATCTGACCGTAAGCTGCTACCCACACCTTACCATTATTCATCATGCTCCAATCAGGTGTGAAGAATGTGTTCAAACCTTGAGCAGCACCATCGAGCGTTACGGCACGAATAACAATTAACGTAAACATAATAACTAAAGCTGGAATAAAAATTTTGTTAAAACGCTCGATTCCTTTCGATACACCTTTATAAAGAACAAGAAGCGTAACAACCCACACGATTAGAAGTGCGATCAGAATACCTGGTACGATACCACCCAAGTCACCAGGCGTCTTGCTTAATTGAAGGACTTCACCGTAGAAGAAGTCAGAAGGCTTGTCCCCCCAAGTTAAGTTTAATGAGTAAATAGAATACTTAATCGCCCAAGCGATGATTACCGCGTAGTAAGTAGAAATAACAAATGCTACAAATACTTGCCACCATCCTAGCCACTCCGCTTTTTTGTGAAGTCGGAAATAAGAAAGTGGAGCAGATCCACGGTACTTATGACCTAGCGTAAATTCTAGGATTAGTAAGGGAATCCCTGCCGTTAAAAGTGCTATAAGATATGGGATGAAGAATGCTCCTCCACCGTTCTCATAAGCAACTGCTGGAAATCTCCAGATATTGCCTAGGCCGATTGCTGAGCCGACCGCTGCTAATATAAACCCATAGCGGCTTCCCCATTGCTGCCTATTTTCCATTGTTGTATCCCCCTTTTTATGAAGTCGAAAAGTTTACAATTGTTACTTTTTTCTGATAATTCTGTGTTCAGTATATTACAAAACATGATAATCGTCAAAATGTTTTTAGTTATTTTGTCGGAATAAGGGGGAAAAAGTCGTATAAATATAAGAAAAAGTGCCTGGTTAACTACCAGACACTTTCAAAAATTAAGCCTTTAAAGATTGATCACTAATGCTATTTTTACTAGATACTTTTTTAATCAAGAAGAGTGCTAAGATAAATATTACAGCAGATGCGAAGAGGCCGATCCAAACACTTTCTGTGAACCCAAGGGCAAGATAACCAACGGCAGACACTCCAGCAGCCACTAGGCTATAAGGAAGCTGGGTCATGACGTGATCGATGTGATGACTTCCCGCTCCTGTTGAAGAAAGGATTGTAGTATCTGATATTGGGGAACAATGGTCACCAAAAACAGATCCCGCTAGTACTGCAGCAAGAACAGGAAGCATTAACTCAATATTTGTAGAAGCTGAAATTTCTGCTGCGATCGGCAGCATTACTCCAAATGTCCCCCATGAAGTTCCTGTCGCAAAAGCCATTAGCCCTGACAGTACAAAAAGAACAAACGGCAGATAAGCTAAATTCATATGCTGATCAACTAACCCTGCTAGATACGTCCCTGTTCCTAAGCTATCGATGATAGAGATGATCGTCCATGCAAAAAGCAAGATCGTAACAGCACCGATCATAGATTGAATACCGCGTCCCAGTCCTTTTCCTAAGGATGCAGCACCCATCTTCTTTGGAAGGAAGAACAATATAGCAGAAGCTAAACCAAGCAGACCACCATATACTAATGATTTTGGTACATCGGTATTCTCAAAAATAGATAAAAGTGTGATGGCCGTTGGTTCTTCTAGCCCCTTCACATTTTGAATACCTGTATAGATCATGAATCCAACCGTTGAAATAATCAAGATTACGATTGGCCAAACAAGGTCTCCTACTTTTCCTTTGTCACTTTCTTCGAGCTTAATACCTTCTCCGATTGCAGCTTTTTTATCAGCTGCAATCACTTCTCCTGTAGCAAGAGCTGTTTCCTCATGTTTTTTCATCGGTCCAAAATCAAGTTGAAAATACGCTACAGCAAATACTAGGATTAACGCAAACACTGCATAAAAATTCATTGGAATCATTTGAATAAAAGCACTAAACGCAGACATATTTGTGATCTCATGTGTAGCAAAGATCGTTCCGATAATACCGATAATGTACGCTCCCCAACTTGAAACAGGTGAGATTACACACACTGGCGCTGCAGTTGAATCAAGGTAATATGCCAGTTTCGCACGCGAGATGCGATGTCGGTCAGTAATAGGTCTACTTACATTTCCGACAGCCAACGAATTAAAATAGTCATCAATAAAAATGACGAGTCCAAACACAACCGTTAAAAGCTGTGCACCTCTTCTCGTTTTCACTCTAGAAATGGCCCACTCTCCAAAAGCTCGGCTTCCACCTGCTAAAGAGATAATGCTCGTCATCATTCCTAAGATTAATAAGAACAGAAGAATATAAACATTCCACTCATTTAATGCACCGTCTGAAATAAAGTGCCCTTTCACAATCGTACCAATTTCTTTCAGTGTAGCTACAATACTAAAATCGTGAAGCAATAATGCCCCCGCTAGGATCCCAGCTCCTAATGAGACTAACACTCTTCGCGTTAGAACAACCATCAAGATTGCCAATACGGGTGGTATTAACGAATAAATCGAATTCTCAAATTCCATGATGTTCCTCCTTCTTTTATTTAGCCATCGATATTGAGGAGTTCTTACAGGACGTCGAGGAAAAAAGGACAAAATAAAAAGCGATCAATAGACAAGGAAATAACCTGCTATCAATCACATAAGTAATTTATGGTTTTCCTCATCGATCAGTAGTCCTCCACTGCTTTTAATTCCCAAGCAGTGACAGTTTTACACTTGTTTAGTGTAAACCCAGCAAAAGTGAACAGACGGTTTACTTTTGCTTCGGCGGAAGTTCCTTTTCTTTTTCTTCACAGACGTCACTCTCTGAAAAAGTACTTATAAAATCCGCTCCTCTACCCCATCGGTGATAGGCTTAAAGACATATAAAATTTTCAATTCAATACTAATTATAACAAACTAGGACGAATGGTCAACCTAAACAGGAATTGTTAAATGAAGGAAATACATTTATTCTGCTGCTTCATCCTCACCCGTTTCTTCTGTAGGGCTATCCTCAGAAGGCTCCAATTCATCATGAGATTCCTTTTCTTTTAAGTCTGGTGTAATCGGCACAGTCGGCTGAATAGGATCTCCTGATTGATTATAATAGACAGGAACTTCTCCTTTAATAAATTGTGCTGTTATCTTTATTGGCCTTTTTACAACTGTCGTTTCTGTCGCAAAAGGAATTACGATCCTCGTTTTGACTGTGACTACAATATCAATATTGATCCACGTATTGTTGATCCCTGAATTCTCTATTTTCTCTTCAATATCTGTGTTCGCTTCACCAATCAGCATAAATTTGATAGGAATTTTCGGCCCTAAGTTAGCTAGGAGAGAGTTTCTTGTTGCTTGCCCAAGAGGTATTTCCATAATAACACCCGGTTCGTTCTTATAGGCTGTTATTCCTAACTCATCATTGGTTATTACTTCGTGAGCTTTTCCTTCTTCTATTTCCTTCAGGTATTTTTGAACGACTTTTTGTGACTGGTTGGCAACCTGGTTGACTACACTCTGATTGATTCCAGCAAAGACGACATTTCCTTCTGTATCGGTTTTATATTCGATGATGTCATTCATTTCCGAAGGCCCTAAAATTTCATTGTCGATCGCTTCACTTATTGCAAGTGCGGCGATTTCTTCCGTTTTCTTTTGAGCAATCAACATAAGTGTTGGTTCGATCCCTTTGTTTACAAGCCATAGCCCTTGAATCGTTATAAAAGTAAACAGAATAAATGAGATCAATAGTACAAATCGGAATGGAAGTGGCCCTTTTCGAAGTTTCATTTTTCTGCGCTTAAGCAAAAGGTAACCCCCCTTTATCTACATATACATATGTATGCAGACAAGAGGGGGGCTCATTCAAACTTTATGGTTTTAATTTTTTTCGTAGACTACAAAATCGTGATGATATTTGTTCTTTTCATCTACAACACCTGGTTTACGGGAAACTTCCTTCCATTCCTCACGATTGATTTCTGGAAAAAACGTATCAGCATCAAAGGTGTGGTGGATCTCTGTGACATACAAGCGATCTGCAACAGGCAGGAACAGCTTAAAGATTTCCGTTCCCCCGATCACACATAGTTCTTCTGTTTCTTTTTGAATGACTTCGTCGACAGAATGAACGACCGTCGTTCCCTCAGCTTGATACTGCTCATCTCTTGTTACTACGATATTCTCTCGACCAGGCAAAGGCTTGCCGATAGATTCATACGTTTTACGACCCATCACGATCGGCTTTCCCATCGTTACGTTTTTAAAATGCTTGAGATCGTTAGGCAAGTACCACGGTAGATCATTGTCTTTACCGATCGCGCGATTTTCATCCATCGCTACAACAAACGAGATCATACGCTCACCACACCTTTAATATGTGGATGTGCCTCATAGTCAACAAGTTCAAAGTCTTCATAAGTAAAATCAAAGATACTCGTCACGTTTGGATTAATCTTCATCTTCGGAAGCGGCTTTGGCTCACGAGTGAGCTGCAGCTCTACTTGTTCAAGGTGATTGGTGTAGATGTGTGCGTCCCCAACAGTGTGAACGAATTCCCCTGGTTTAAGTCCGGTCACTTGAGCCACCATCATTGTTAACAAAGCATATGACGCAATATTAAAAGGAACACCTAAGAAACTGTCTGCTGAGCGCTGATAAAGCTGGCAGGAGAGCTTTCCATCCGCAACATAAAATTGAAACAATAAATGACATGGTGGCAGCGCCATATTCGGAATATCAGAAGGATTCCATGCAGAGACGATTAATCGTCTTGAATCTGGATTCTTCTTGATGTCTTCAATTACGTTTGATATCTGATCGATCGTCTCACCGTTCGGAGCCGACCATGAGCGCCACTGATGTCCATAAACAGGACCTAAGTTTCCATCTTCATCGGCCCACTCATCCCAAATCCGTACACCGTTTTCTTTTAAATAAGCAATATTTGTGTCGCCTTTTAAGAACCAAAGCAATTCATGAATAATCGATTTTAAATGCAGCTTCTTAGTCGTAACAAGCGGAAAGCCTTTCTGTAGGTCGAACCTCATCTGACGACCGAACACAGAAACGGTCCCAGTGCCTGTCCGATCCTCTTTTTTCGTACCGTTATGTAAAATATCTTGAAGAAAATCCAGATATTGTTTCATCACTCATCGCCTCCTGTTTCTTTTAATCGTATCATATGAAAAGTCATAAAAATAGCTTCAACACCTAACACTTTTTCCCTTCTATACACATAAAAATAATAGTGAAGAAAGGAGTGGAAGCATGTTAGAGATGAACCCGATCTTAATTGAAGGACATCCGTTTACCGCTGTCACCCTTCGTTTGCCAAAAACGAATTTTATGGCTGTATTCAACGACAATGGATATATCATGTGTGGGGCACTTGACGTAGCTCTTTTAAACGAAAAGTTAGCAGACCGTAAAATTATCGCAGGACGCGCTGTTGGAGTAAGAACAATCGAACAGCTGCTGGATGCACCTTTAGAATCTATTACTCTTGAAGCAAAAGAAAAAGGTATTGAAGTTGGTATGCAAGGGCGAAAAGCACTTTTAAAAATGATCTAGAGCATTTTATCGGCGAGATTTGAAATATATCGGCAAGAAAAAGAATATATCGGCGAAAAATCATTTATATCGGCAACTTTTCAAATATATCGGCGAAAAATGAAATATATCGACATTTGCAATAAAACGACAACACCCTCTGCCAAAATGGCAGAGGGTGTTTCATTATGCTTTAAAACGATCTCTTGTTATTTTTAATGAAATAAGATTAATGCATAAGACCAAGGATAAGAACTGTATGCGCTTCGCATCATTGATATATATGTAGACACATAGTAAGTAAACGCCACTGATGATAAAGGCAATTTGTAAGCAGTACATCATCTGAATCAATTTTTTGAAATTCAAAGTGATCCCCACTTTCTTTATCCAGTTCACGATATTTCGTTCACCCTATTAGTATATCAGTCTACCTTGAAAAATGAATCCTTTCCTTCTTTTTGAAATGGATTTGTAATATAAGGAAAACTCAGAACAAGTCCAACTGCCTCGGAGCCAAAAAGTCGTATTGAATATCCAGAAGTTCAATCATCTGCTTCGCGTTATCGGCAGCATCTCCACCCGAATTATTGTTAAAAAGAATGGTTAGATCCTTCGTTTCTGAAGAAAGCTGTTGTATGCGCTCCCTCCATTCTTGAAGCTCTGTCTCATTATAACGATATAGATAACGTACTTCTCTCCAGTTCGGTTGACCTTGGTTGTTCCAGCCATAAACGTTTCGGCCATGCATCCTAACAAGTGTCTTTTCCGCTGTTGTGTGCATGACGATTGGAATCGAGCCTTGTCCGGCTTGAGGTTCATCACAAATAGTATGAATCCAATTCTCTTCCCTAATAAATTGAAGCGTCTTCTCCTTCATTTCATCACTGAACCAGGTTTGATTACGGAACTCAAGAGCTAAAGGAATATCACCCATCATTTCTTTTGCATAGCGAAGCATCTGGACATTTTCTTTCTTACAATCAAACCACGGTGGATACTGAAACAAGACCATTTCAAGCTTGCCTGACGAGATGACAGGTTGAATAGACTCTATAAACGCCTCATACATTTCTTTAACTGAGTCAAAAGGCAGCTTGCCTCTTGAATGTCCCGTCATCCCTTGATACGCCTTTACAACAAACGAAAAATCCTGTGGTGTAGAAGCTACCCACTTTTCATAGTTTTTGACAGGCTGTACCGCGTAAAAGGAAGAATCAACTTCTACAACAGGAAAGTGGCCGCTATATACAGCAAGCTTTTCTCTTGCAGGAGTACCATCTGGATAAAGAGAATCGTGATCTCCCCAGCCTGTTACACCGATTTTTATCATTCTTTGAAGTCACCTGCCTGTGAGTTACAATTTATTTAATCCTTTTGATCGGACAAACTCTTTCATATACGTCCGTTTAGGAGTCGCCATCGATGCTGTGATCTGCGTGACCCAGCCTTCTGTACGTTTTCCGCCTGTTCTTTCTGTGTAATATGCAGCAGTTTCTTTTTCATACTGATCTAGGAGAGCTTCTGTTTCCTCAGAATTTTGGTATTGATTTTTATGAAAAACGGCTGCCATCGGCAAGCGCGGCTTTTTCCCAGGCTCAGCGTCCGGATATCCAACCGCTACCCCAAACAATGGAAGTACATGGTCTGGGCAATCCAACAACGCTGAAACTTCCTGCAGTTGATTACGAATTCCCCCTATATAAACGATACCAAGTCCGAGAGATTCAGCAGCTATACATAAGTTTTGTGCAGCAAGAGCGGCATCCGCTGTTCCTACGATAAACGCTTCAGTGGATTGGATGGTTTTGTGAATATCTATTGTGTTCATGTCTGCAGCAATCTTATGACGATTATAATCCATACAAAAAACAAAGAAATATCCATTGTCTGCAACATAAGACTGATTACCCGCAAGCTCAGCTAGTTTTTCTTTCTTTTCCCGGTCTTCTACTCCAATAATCGTACAAACTTGTTGATAGCTTGAAGTAGACGCAGCTTGAGCACATTGTACAAGTGTTTCAACCGTTTCATCATCTAACGGCTTGTCTTTAAACTTTCGAATCGATCGGTGAGCTAATATTGTTTCTATAATTTCGTTCATCACATAAGCTCCTTCTTTAAAGTTATGGTTGATTGCATTATATCTTTTTCGTATATAAAAAAGCGAACCATTTGAAGTCTTTATAATCTCTTCTTCTCATTAACGCAAAGAGATGGTATACTAATTTAGCGATGAGCTAATTGCATAAGACGAGATTGACGCGCCTTTTGGCAATGCACTATGTGGAGTGCTGTCTCTCGCCGCAATATACGCAAAAAAGACGTCCAATCGGGCGTCTTTTTTCTATATATTCTTACCTGGACACTAAAAAAACAAAAGTTAAGTGAGGAGAGAGAAGATGAAGAAAAGTTATACAATCTTACTTCTAATCTGCTTGTTTGCAACATTATTATCTGCATGCTCAAAAAATGAATCTTCAGAGTCAGCCAAAAAAGAATCTAATGTAGAATTAACAATTTCAGCTGCAGCCAGTCTACAAGATGTATTAAATAAAATTGCGACCCAATATGAAAAAGAAAATCCGAATGTCAGCATCACTTATAATTTCGGAGGCTCTGGTGCACTTCAACAGCAAATCTCTAACGGTGCACCTGTTGATCTTTTTTTCTCTGCAGCAGAAGACAAATTTGACCAGCTTGTGGAGAAAGGACTCATTGAAAAGAAACTTGGAACAGATCTTGTAGGAAATGAACTTGTCTTAGTCGTTGGGAAAGACTCACAAAACATCAAGCGTTTTGAAGATTTGATAAAGGTAAAAAAAATAGCAGTTGGTACTCCTGAAACGGTTCCAGCAGGTCAATACGCCACAGAAACGCTAGAAAATTTGGATTTATTAAAAGAAGTTGAACAAAGAATCGTTTACGCCAAAGACGTTCGCCAAGTGCTTACATACGTAGAAACGGGTAATGTCGATGCTGGTATCGTTTATAAGACTGATGCGATGATCTCTTCTAAAGTCAAAGTAGCAGCTGTTGCTAGAGAAGATACTCATTCGCCTATCATCTATCCAGTCGGAGTAATAAAAGAGACTTCTCATAGAAAAGAAGCAGAGCAGTTCTATAAATATTTGCAAAAAGAAGAAACATTAAATACGTTTGAAAAGTTCGGTTTCAAAAAGGTTGAATAATCGTTCACTTACGAGCATGTAAACACAAAAAAGCCTTGGTGCAGTCTTACACCAAGGCTTTTCTTTATTAACCGATAGAACCTTCCATCTCAAACTTGATTAACGAAGACTTTCATAACATATTAAATAGATGTAAAAACTCTGTTAATTCAAGGTTTTCCATGTATTGATTTTTAAACTATTTCAATGCTTTTCAAATTCAGTTGGCACAAAGTTGGCACGAAGCCTTCCTTCTCCTAAGGATCTTAATTTAACCCTTTAACTTCCTTATGGCTTTTGCTTGTTAAACTTATTGTTAATGTTCAATTGATTTATGTTCCATAGATCTAGTAACAATTTCTGAATTACGATTCGTATTTAACACTGGCGTAACAGGTTTAAATAAATTCTTATCAACTTTATTAGTAATAATAAAGTTATACATATCCATATCCTGTTTGAATTTTACAGTTTTCAATGGTATTGCGATTAAAGTTAAAATAATGATCTCAAATATCGCTTTTTCACCTACTAACAGTATCCCTATTAATGGCATTGTCATTAACAGCTTTCTCAATGAAAAATCCCCCTATTTATATTTTCATAATTTTTCAAAAATAACCTGATTATATTTTACCACATTATTACAAATTTGATATCTACTATCCTTACCAGATTAAATTAAAAAACAAAAAGCACTCCTAAATGATATGCTCCCCTTAAGGTAGACAGATGAAATAAAAAGTCTGTTTATCTTAAGGGGAGTTTTTTTATGGGGTATTCTAAAGAGTTTAAATACACAGTCTTATCTACTTATAAAGAGGGCGAATTTACAATAAAAGAGCATTGTAAAAAGTTTGAGATAGCCAAGACCTCTCTTAAGAAATGGATTGAGCAATTTGAGAGATATGGAATGGAAGGTCTTAGATCCTCAAGTCCCTGGAAGTCTTATTCTAAAGAGCTCAAGGTCAGAGCTGTTAGGGATTATTTGTCAGGTCAATACTCTCAGAATGAACTTATAAGAATGTATGGTATTTCAAGTAGATCGGTCCTCCAGGAATGGATTAAGACGTATAATAGTTATAGAGAATTAAAGGGTACGTCTATGGGGAGGACGAGTTCTATGACTAAAGGAAGAAAAACAACATGGGGTGAACGTAGACAGATTGTACTTGATTGTTTGGAGAACGGGAAGGATTATCAGAAAAAAGCTGAAACATACGAGGTCTCCTACCAACAGGTGTATCAATGGGTTAAGAAGTATGAAAAAGATGGAGATGAAGCGCTTAAAGATAAGCGTGGAAGAACAAAGCAAGAAAACGAGTTAACACCTGATGAGGCATTTAAGTTACAGATGAAAAGATTAGAACGAGAGAATGAACGATTACGGGCGGAAAATGCATTCTTAAAAAAGTTAGAGGAGATCGAAAGGAGGCAAAAGTAGTCTATATACCAAATGAAAATAAATATATGGCCATCCAGGAACTACATGTTAAAGAAAAAGTAAGTATTCTTTTGCTTTGTGAAATCGCAGGTCTCTCACGAGCTGCCTATTATAAGTGGCTAAAACGAATGCCTTCTAAGCAAGAGCGTCAGAATAATGAGATTATAAAAGAGCTGAAAGCTCTCCATAAGAAAGTGGAGGGCATCTATGGGTATCGTCGAATGACAATGAATATAAACCGAATCTTAAACAAGAAATTTAATCCTAAACGGATTTATAGGCTGATGAGGGTTGCGGATATACAGTGCGTCATTCGAAAAAAGAAGAGTAGATATAAGCGTTCTATCCCCCAACATGTGGCGGAGAATGTGTTAAATCGTGAATTCACAGCAGAAAAGAAAAATACAAAATGGGTAACGGATGTCACAGAATTCAAATATGGTTCACAAAAGAAAGCTTATCTAAGTGCCATTTTAGATTTGTATGATGGATCAATCGTAAGCTATGTAGTAGGACATTCGAATAATAATAGCCTCGTGTTCAAAACGCTAGACCAAGCAATAGAACAGTTAGAGGAAGAACAACCACTTATTCACAGTGATCGAGGATTTCAGTACACTTCTCATGGGTTCAAACGCAAGGTGGATCAAGCCCAAATGACTCAAAGCATGTCACGTGTGGGTAGATGTATAGATAATGGACCAATGGAATCATTCTGGGGAACCCTCAAGTGTGAAAAGTATTACTTACATAAATTTGAGACATTTGAAAACCTGTCTATAGCGATAGATGAGTATATCCATTTTTATAATTATGAAAGATATCAAAAACGATTAAACGGCCTCAGCCCTATAGAATATAGAGCTGAAGCCTCTTAGTTGGTTTTTATTATTTTTACTGTCTACTTGACGGGGTGCAGTTCAAAATGAGAGTGCTTTTAAATCTTTAATTTTAATGGTACTTGCGATGTACCGTCTTCCCGTCATACGTGAACAACACAGGCTTTTGCTCAATCTTTGTCTCCATGTGAACAGGTCTTCCCCAGAGATGATGAAGATGCGGCAGTACTTTTTCAAGATACTTCACATCAAGTTCCATATCCTCATAGCTATGATTGAGGTATAGCTCCCCATTCTTCATGTAATCTGCGTCATTTACTGTAATGTATGGAAACCCTCCGTTCACACGCATACTCACGAGCTGGTCACGTACTTCCTCCCACTGCTTGTCGACAATCTTGTATTCCTTCCCTTGCTTTTGGAACAGATACATGTCTTCTCTTTGTGCTAAATCTTTAGTTAAATAGTTTCGGATAAACGACATGTCGGATTCCAGTTCACGGACCTCGAACATTTTCTCTCGTCCTGATCCTGGTTTAACCCCTTGTCTGATCAGCTCTTCATCTGGGTTGTTGTAGCGTTCTTCGATGTTCTTGAAGATCTGTAACCCTAAGTAATATGGATTGATCGATGTTTTCGATGGTTGGACAACACCCGCGTTTAATTTAGCGAATTCAATCGTTTCATGAGAGGTCAAGTCCATTTCTTGTAGAATTTTGGCGTGCCAGTAGCTAGCCCAGCCTTCGTTCATGATTTTACACTATTCGATTCAAATGCCACCAATTATGAGAAATTATTGTTTTTTTACATTAGACATGAGGTTAATTTTCCTCTGCCTTTCTATTGATATGTCTAAATGGTTACAGATTCTTTGTTTATCTTTATAACTTGTCTCAAACATATATAGGTGGTTAATTACTAAACCCCTAAGTAAACTATAACCAATTAAATTATTTTTATCTGTTAAATCTTTTTTTAAAGTTGCAATATCATTAAATGGTATTGTCTGAATATGGTCTAACTTTATAGATAAGTCTATTAATCTAATAGCATTGGTATAATTCTCATCTAAAATATGCTTAAATATTTCCGATAGTTTATCTGTACCCACGGAGGTTGATATTTTTTTAATAAAATGAAAGGACATAGCAGTACAGATATTGAATACAAAACTCCTTGCTTCATTTTCAATTTCTACCTTACCAGAAATCCCCTTCTCACTTATTACCTTTTCTATTTCCTTAACGATGGAGTCCATATGAGTATTTATCATATTTAGAAAGGAACTTAAGGATCTCAATCCAAGGAAATATGCCTCACTGCCTAAAATGATTTTTTGGGTTCGTTTAATTGACCCATAATAATTTTTTAAGACCAAACCAACAATTTCCAAAGTTTTAAATGACCAATTCAATTTCCCTAAAATGTCTAATTCTTTTGCCTCATCATCCCTTATATCATAACCAGTAGCAGCTATTTCATTTTGACTTCTTTCTATTTGGTCTTTCATTTCTAACCTTTGCGTTCTATGCTCTTTAACTTCTTTGTTATCAATTACTAACTTAGGTACATCACTAATAAGTTGATTCAAATTATTAATTTCATCATTTAATTCTGTAGGTTTGAATTCATTAAATATAGACTGAGCATTAATTAAAATTTCATTTAAAATAAAAGGATCTTTTGATATATGTGTTAAAAACATTATTATATTTGCGTATTCTTCATAATATAGGTTTTTACACATTTCAGATACTTTTTCTCTTATACCTGGTTCTGAAATATTAATGGCTAAGTATCTTGCTACAAAATAGTAGTACGTATAATTATATTTAAATTTATAAGTTTCTTGTATAGATTCTAAAATAGAAGCTTCAACTAGTTTAGAGAAATACTTATCAAATTTATAATCAAGAGCATACTCATCACAATACCAACTATTAAAATTTTCTAATTCGATTTTAGATTTTTCAATAGTTTTATCTTCAAAATAGACGTAGGCCAACTCAGTAATATAATTATAAAAAGCATCAATATCTTCATTTTTCATATTAAGATTAATAAGAGATTGTTTAATTAAATGTTCATAATAATAACCATAAGTACTTTCAGCAAGGTTATGTGATTCACCTGACTCTAAAGTCTGTAACATTACTAGAATAAAAAAAGGATATGATGGAACGTAATTATTTCCAATAATCGTGTTAATAGTGTTTTCAAAATAATCGTTTTTTGAAATTAGTTCCTTTTCATCCAAAGTTTCTAAATCACCTATACTATTCCATTGATTAATTAATTGAGCTCTAAGTCTATGACCAAAGTGCATAATCTCAAGTTTTTGAAATCTCTCAAGTAATTCTTCATGTGTATCATCATTAAATAGTAGTTCTAAAAACTTAAAAAGTTCGTTTCCAGTAATAATAATATTGTCAAAGTATCTATCTAAATTAGCTAGTAGGTTTAAAGAAAATTTGTTATTCAATTTATTTTGATCGTAATCATCTATAATAATAATCTTCTTATTATCTGGTAATTGTTTAAATTCATCTAGAGATTCTTCAGAATATTGGTTGTTGTAAGCTTTATATAGCACCTTATTAAAATCATCAATGGAAGATTTTTTTATATCTCTTCCATTTACTAAAACTGGAACATAGCCATTTAACTTATAATGCTTATAAATAGTTTTACATAGTGTACTTTTACCAGATTTCTCTTCCCCTGTAATAAAAAATTTATTTTCACTTCCAATTTCTTTTATAACTTCTAAATTAACATATTCACTTATGTCTTCTTTTAATTTCACTTCATATTTTATGACTTTTGCATCAGGAAAGATATAAATATCATCTAGTGAAATTTCTGATTTTTTTGGATGTTTCAAAGTTAACCCAGGATCATTTAAATAATTATTAAAATCTTCGTTGTTTTCATTAACAGATGAGTTTGTACTTCCTATCCTTAAATCCGTCCAATTAATCTGCTTATTTACATGATATTTATTAACTTCCCAACTAAATTTTAATATCTTTTGTTGTTGAAGATCCATATCAATAAGAATTAGATTGAAATCACTTTCAACTGGATTTCCTGTTTGTAGTGCACCACCTTCGATGTAACCAGTATAATTACCATCAAAGTCTAAGGACTGCTTATAAGTTGGAAAATGCTCGTGGCCAGTTAGAACAAGGTCTGAAAAATCTTCAATAATCTCTTTATTTGCTCTATTGTTAATAGGATCTAACCAATGTAAAGGATGATGAAGAAGAGTTATATTAATATCACCACTTGTTCTAATTTCATCTTTAAACAGATGCAAAGGATAGTACATTTTGCTAGGTTGCTCATGTCGTTCAGAAATCCAAGAGGTATTTAAACAGTTAAAGATTATCTTAATATCATTATCCAATTCAAAAAGATGTTTTTTAAATAATAGATGATCATAAATAATATGTTCTTTTTCTGTATATAAACTTGCGAAATCAATATAATTTAACTGCGGCGAACATATTTCCTTAATAATTTTGTCAGAAGGAATGTCAGTTGAATGGGTTCTTATATTTTCAAGTAACACCTGTCTTAATGATTGATCAGTAGAAAAATCACAATCATGGTTACCAGGAATAGTAATAATATAAATATTTATTTCCCTTTCCTTTATTAAAGAGTTTTTTAATCCTTCTAGAAACTCTACTCCAATTTCATATTCAACTTGAGACCCTGAAAATGCCATATCACCAGTCATTACTATAAAAAGAGTCTCTATATCATATAATTCACTTTTTATTGCAAGACTAATTTTTTCAACTTTTTCTAAAAGACTATTGTTTTCATTTTTAAAATGTATATCACTGATATGTAACATAGAAAATTTCATTTCACTTTACCCCTTCCTAAGAAAATAGACAACTAATACCAAATATTCGACAAATTGTATTATTTTTCCTTTAAAATAACAAAATTGAACACTTAATAATTAAATCCAACAATATAAAAAAGCCCCTGTAGGGAGATTTCTAAAGGGACTTTTGAACATTTATAGCATTCTTTAATAGCCCATATGAAACCTATTGAATTACCAGACCTTATTTTGCGTTATGTAGAAAATATGTAAAAAAAAGTTAGGATTAATCCCTAGCCTTTTAATGGACATTTTCGCAAGTTTGTTTCCGAGTAAATAAAAATTTGATAAAACAAATTTAACGGACAATCCTTCTAATGAATACAATCCTATTTGATCTCCGCTTATTTTTTCTGATCTTGCACGCTGAACTGCGATATCCAATGTTCTTAGAACTTACCTTTTTGGAACATGAAAGTGAGACGTACCAAAGCCTTTTAGACTGTTTCTCGTAAATTGTCCCCATAGAGTCTACTTAATTGAGACACTTTCTCTATTTCACGAGACTCGATGCAGTTCTTAATTGCATCAATTTAAAAATGCCAAAACCACCAAAAAGGTGGTTTTGGCTTGTAGCTATGGAATAATAAAAAGTTACCAAACAGATGAAATTTACTTTCTTTAATTACAACTCATTAACAAAATGGGCTGTCTACTATCGGATAGAATCGTAATTATCTTTTCTTAATATATGATAAAAGTATCTTTATACTTTCATCAATTCAACCTTATTTATTTCTAAATATGCATGGAATGCAGGATTTATTTCATATCGTTGATTTTTTTTATTTTTTAAAACTAATTTACGAGCCAAGTTTTCAGTAATTTTCTTGGGTCTTTTTTCACTAAAATACTCAAACTTATTTTCTGCAACTTCCAATCCCAAAAAAGTCAATTCGCACAAGACTTCAATAATATGCTTTGTATCTTTATCAGCTGTACACCACTCTACTAAACAATTTTCTAATTCATTTTTATCGATAATAGAATTATGTCCTGCAAATTCATAAAATACTGACTCTAATTCCGGAATTCTATTCCCGTTTTCAGGAAGTAAAGACTGCAAAGCATATTCTGAATATTTAAATTCAGCTGCCTTAAAATCTTCCTCTTCTACTTTAGCATGCTCTTTGTTTATCGCTTCTTGAAAAGCCATTTTAAACAAAATTATAATATCACGTGGTCTAGGAAGAATAAAACTAGTTATATAGTCTTTTAAAGCTTGTCCATTAACAGTCTCACAGAAATAATCTCTCCAAAGAACTTCAGGACTTGGAATTTCATCAATATTATATTCAATCCTCTGCTCTATAACCTTAAATAACAGATTAGGCTCAGTCCATGATAGATTTTTATATGGTATTTTATCTCTTTCGTTTGCATATTTCATAACTCTAGTAAAGATATCACTTCTTAAAAAAGCAATAAGTGATAATTCTACATCAACCTGCTTATAATTTTTCATTCTAAACTCATCAGTAATTCTTTGGCCTACATTTAACAATCCAAACAATAATTGACTTAATCTTTCGAGATTAACATTGTCACTCCAATTCTTGTCTAGATTATCAATTAAAATACATACCCTCTCTTTTGAATGAAAAACTTTACCTAGTTTTTGTCTTAAATGAGAAATTATCTTGCTATGTAAAATTTCACTTACTTTAACTCTTTGCTGATCAATTTCATTATTGTAGTCTAATAACTTTAATTTAGTGACTGCATTTTCAAGTCTAAGTGTGAAATCAGCATTGATAAGTTTTTCATTTTTTTTAATAAAGTCCTCTAGTTCTAATTCATCATTGGTTTTAGGTATCTGAGGGGGTTGGTTACATAAATATTCATAATATGATTTTGCTAGTTCTGTATAAATCAAAAATTTCCAAATGCTTTCGATTAAATGTCCTTGTTCAGAACTGGTTAATGTTTTTTCTAATATATTTAATACACCTTCGAATTCATGACCTTGGGGTTGTATGGAACAAACAAAGTTTCTTTTATCTGAAGATAGCTCATCTTTAATTTTTATTAAATTTGCTGTTTTACCAGTACCTTTTCTACCTACAAAAAGTACCTGCTGTGATTTGAGTGCTTCCTTGTATTCTGCTGTTTCAACAAAGTATTCTATTAAATCAACTGGCTCGTTTTCCGCTACATGGTCACCAATGATTAAACTCTTTATACTATTAAGAGCTTTTTGTCCTGCTTTGTGCTGTCTGTTTTCTTCCTTCATATTATTCCGTTTATTTATCAAGGGTTCAAGCCAAGTCTCCGAAATTTCAACACACTTTTTACTTGTTTTATGTGTATGCAAATGGTCATGATAATCTAAAGGTGTTTCATAAGGTTCATGAGCTAAAATGAGCAAATTTAGATCCAGGCCTTGTGCAATTCCCGCTACCATTGCTTTTTCTGATGACCAAAAAATATCTTCACCAACTTCTCCATCTTGATTTAAAGTGTGAAAATGTACTAAAACTCCTAAAGAATTTTGCAATGCTTTAACATACCAACTTAGTGGGTTACGACCTTCATATGGATCTGCTGTTAATAATGGTAGCTTTGAACTTTGTACTAGTGAAGTTAACTCTGTTGAAGCTGTTGTTCCTGTTCCACACTTCAAATAAACCAAACTTTTGGTGTTACCCAAATTTTCATCTTGAATATTTATTGTTTCTGCTAATTGATGTGGATTTTCTTTGAAAAATTTAATTTTAAGTTCATCTGCGTTATTATATCCTGCATATCCAATGGTTGTTAATGATTTTAACTGACGGTAATTGCTAGTAGATTTATTATGGGTTTCATTGAGAGTTATCCAAATTTTCTTTTTCTTACCAACTGCATATCCAAGTTCAAACAGTACATTGAAATTTAAGAAAGTTAAGTCGCAAATAAATAAATCACTATCATCAATAGTTTTTAATATTACATCTATCATATGTTTACCTGTTACATTTAGATCTTCCCATCTTGTTATTTTAACTGCTTTAGTAGCATTAATATTTTTTACTGCTTTAGCAATGTCTTCTTTTAAACTCTCGTTTCCTGATGGATAAGCATAAAATGCTTTAACAGTAGCCATAACAAGAACCTCACTTTATTTTAAATTTCACAGAAAATTAATACTGTTAAATCAATTATACCAAAATCCAAAATATGTTAAAGAAGGAAGTTTTGAATACTTTCGTTAAAAGTACGTAAAAAAGTCTTAGAAATTTTCGGCATTCTTGTAATCAGACTGTTTAATATTTGGTAATTCTTAGCTATGATTGAATCAATTGTACTTCAAGCTTCGAAGGCTGCAGATTCCAATTAAGAATGAGAAGTAACTAGATCCTCAAACACATCATTATAAAAAAAAATATACTTTTCCCAAGAACTGAATTTTTTATCAAACTGTATTAATTGATTATTCTTCCGAAATTGTTATAAAAAGAGGTAAACGTTCATTAAGTCTATTTACACATATTTGAACAGCTGAATGGGCTTAACTCTCTGCAAGATTAACAGTTCGTAAATGTGTACATTTTCGAATTTTATAATCTTAGAGATAAAATGAAAAACCCCTTGCAATTTAGAAAATTATTCAATTTATTCCGATAATCCCCACAATTATTACTCTTTCACCTTAAATATGTAATCATTTTTAAAATCATTTACGGTCCTGTAACCATTTTTGCATTATTTCTCGACATTTAATATTTACTCTTGTTTTATAACGATTCTGGAGGTGTATTAAATCCCTTTAAAAGTTGGTGCTGAATATGAAATTTTTAAACACTATTAAAAACATTTTCCCATCTTATTTAAAACTACCTGTCATCGTCATTCTTTTGTTGCAGTTTATATCGTTTTTTACTTTTTTTATGTTTGTTCCTTTTATATCCACTTACTTTAATCAAAATGTCGGCTTTTCTTTAGGTTTTGTTGGTTTCATTCTCGCAATAAGAATTTTGAGTCAACAAGGTCTAATGATTGTAGGAGGTGCCCTGGCTGATCGATTAGGATATAAAAAAATAGTGGTAATCGGATTTTTCTTTCGCGGAATTGGATTTGCATCGATGGGATTAACCACAAATGGTTTTTTGGTCATAATTGCAGCTATTTTGAGTGGACTAGGCGGAGCATTATTCAGTCCTGCTCTTAAAGCAAATTTAACTTCGCTAACACCAGAAGGAAAGCATAAGGAAATATTTTCTCTAATGAATATCATAGAGAACGCTGGAACTGTATTGGGACCATTAGCCGGACTTTATTTTTCAATAGATGACTTTAAACATCTTAGTGTTCTTTCAGGATTATTATTTCTGATTCTTTGTATAGTTGCTATATTTCTCCCAAAAGTATCTAAGCCACTTAATACTAAGACTTGGATCCAAGAATTTGCTGAAATTATTAAAGATAAGTCATTTGTAGGTTTGACTGTTAGTTTGATTCCTTTTCATTTTTTATATCAACAGCTGTATCTAACATTACCAATCATTTCAACGAATGTGACAGGGTCTTCTGGTTGGATTTTTACTTTTGTAACTTTAATAATTATTATTTTCCAGTGGCCTGTATTCTTAATGATTAAGGATAGAACGATTCATTCATTATTCTTTTTCAGTTATGTTACTATTCTAATTTTTATTGTCCCCATTACGTTTGGAAACAATATAGCTACTCTATTATTAGTGCTAACTGGAATTGCTATTGGATCGATTACATTACTGCCATTGTTCCAAAGCTATATTGCCCACAATTCCCCTAAAGAATCACTGGCAGCCTATTTTGGTTTTTCAAACTTAGCAATGGCAATCGGGGGATCATTAGGTAATTTGGTAGGTGGAGTTATATATGATTATTTTTTAAAAAACGGTCAACCAGAAAAATATTGGATCGTAGTCAGCTTCTTAAGCCTTTTGCCTTTATTCATTCTTTATAAAAAAAACAAAACAAAAAAGACATTAAAACCTAAGGAGGAATGGTAATGAATTTAAAATCATCCTTACAATTAATTGATATTAATAGAATTATGCTTCATGAACCATATGAACCAGCACGTCTTTCTAAAATTAAGAATGCCATAAAACTAGATGGTGTAATAAGAAATCCGATCATAGCTCTACATTTAGAAAACGAAAAATATTTAGTTTTAGATGGTGCACATCGATTAAACGCACTAAAAGAAATGGGGTGTTTGAGAGTTCCCATACAAATTGTGGATCCCAATCATGTAAGAATAAACGCATGGCATCACATAGTTCCAGCTGGAAAATGGTTTGAAGAATTAACAAAACATCCATCAATAGAAGTAACAAAAAAAGTTCGAGCAGATGAAATCCCTCTTGCAACTCTGTCGTTTCATGACCATTCCGAACTTTATATTTATGCGAAGTACTCAACAAAAGAGCTATCTAAAAAGTTGGATGTTTGGCACGCCATTGTGAATGCTTACAGTGAATACCAAGAGGTACGACGTATACCTGCCCATTCTAAGGAAAGTCCAAACCTTGGTTTTATTCGATTTAACTATCCTGCAACATGTTTGGATACCATAAAAAAAGTTGTGAAACTTGGAAAACTCTATCCAGCTGGAGTTACTCGAATTCAAGTTAATGGGCGATTGTTAAATTTAAGGATTCCCTTTGAATTTTTAACATCTAAAAGTTTCGATGAGTTTGAATGGGAATCACTCTGTAAGCACCGAGAAGATAATTTACGTTTATATTCTGAAAATGTTTATCTTTATGAGGCATAATTCTGCAAAAATTATTGAATCTCATTTAACTGGAGGTATTTAATGTTACACACTATACAAAAAGCACCTGTGTATAACTCACTCAACCAATGTATCGGCAACACACCTATGGTTAGATTAGAGAGTTTATTTCCCCAACAAAATGTTTATGCAAAACTTGAATTTATGAATCCAGGTGGTAGCATGAAGGATCGCCCTGCGAAGTATTTCATAGAACAAGGACTGCAAAATGGACAAATAACTTCTGCAACTCACTTAATAGAAAGCAGTTCTGGAAACCTTGGCATTGCACTAGCAATGATTGCCCGTTATCACGGTTTATCTTTTACTTGTGTAGTCGATCCGAAAATTTCAAAGACAAATCTAAAAATCTTGAGAGCGTTTGGAGCAAATATCGTTATGGTCGAGGATAAAGACGATCAGGGTGGTTATTTAAAGACTAGAATAAACAAAGTTAAAGAAATTCTTGAAGAGTTACCCAATGGATATTGGATAAACCAATATGCCAATGAAAACAATTGGAAGGCACATTATTTAGGGACAGGTACTGAGATTATCGAACAGATTGATGCGAACATTGATTATTTAGTAGTACCCGTAAGTACTACAGGTTGTATTATGGGTACTAGCCGTAAACTTCGGGAAAAACATCCGAATTTAACGGTAATAGCCGTTGATGCTGTCGGATCAATAATCTTTAATACTCCTCCGGGAAAAAGAGAACTGCCTGGGTTCGGCGCTAGTAGAGTGCCGGAGATTTTAAATAATAACGAAATTGATAGGGTCATTCATGTTAATGATTTAGAATCCGTTAATGGATGTCATGAATTGTTACAAAGTGAAGGAATCTTTACTGGGGGTTCTTCCGGTGCTTCAGTTGCAGCTCTTAAAAAGTTAGTGAATTCTTTAGATAACCGTGAGAACATTGTAACTGTATTCCCTGATAGAGGAGATCGATATATTGATACAGTGTATGATGAACACTGGGTCTCACGGTTATGTTTATAATCATAAAAACTCTATTTATATGAAGAAAATGAGCTTTTCCTAGGATAAGCTCATTTTGTTGTTCATAAATTTGATTGTCTAAGAATATTCTTAACCCTTAAGACTAATTCTCTTGGGCTGAAAGGTTTTTTCATATAATCACTTGCTCCAATCGACAAACCATGTATTCTATCATCTTCTCCATATTTAGCTGATAAAATGAGGATTGGGATCGAGTGATTGTCTCTAATCATTTGGCAAAGTTCTTCTCCACTAATATCTGGAAGCATTAAATCAAGTATGACAAAATCAAATGAGGAAACTTTCAGATGATATAACGCATCTTTTCCATTAAATACACTTACTGTTTGAAATCCTTCCTTTTCAAAGTATGAAGAGATAACATCTACTAATTTTGGCTCGTCATCTATGATAAGAATTCTTACCATAATTCCCCTCCATTTTTAGTAAGATAGTTTAATTATTGATTATACTTACGTGATATTGAAGTTTTCAAAAAACGAGAAAATTTTGATTCTAAGATTTTTAATTTTTCATCTAATAACAGAATATCATCTAAATTGTTTTGTTTCTGATTTTTTATGTTATCTAAGATACTTCTCATTTCTGGAAGTAATTTAGAAAACGCTTCGAGAATTTCCTTTTCCTATTCCAATTTACACTCACCTCTTATTTGAAAAGCATTCCTTTAAATTGAGAATAAATAGTTATACTGGATCTATCTAATGGTGATATTTGAATGAAGAATATTTTTGACTTTTAAATTTAATGCTTCTCAGTCGAATTAAATAAATCAAGAAGAGTAGAAAAACAATATAAAGTGCTACTAGAAGATAAGTAATTATTACTAAAGGACTACGTTTAACCTCTTTACCATCTTCATTTTTTTTCGTTTTTTTTAACTCTTTAGTTAAAGAATACTCTAATAATACCTTCTCATTTTGGTCTTTAATAACTAATAAGCCATCCATGTTAACTTCTGAAATGATCGGAATGTTAACTCCTGCTGTAAAAAACAGATCTTTATCAATATTATATCCTTCTGCACCTTGAATTGTTGTAAGATCTACTTCAGAAAATTTCTGCGTTAGAAAATGAGTAAAACCAAAATCTAATAAACTAGTGGTGTCCGCATATGCAACTTCAGAAGAGTTCGCTTTTAAAGTGACCGCTATTAATTCAGTTTCTCCACGTTTCGCCGTTGTGACCAATGTAGTCCCAGATTGATCAACATAACCATTTTTGCCGCCATTAACACCCTCATATCTCCATAACATTTTATGATGATTATAAAGCGTTGTATCCCAGCCTTCTCCAACCCAACGTAGTTCTTTTGTTCGGAAGATTTCTCTAAACTCCTTATTTTTCATTGCATACTTAGTAATCATTGCCATATCATAAGCAGTTGTTTGGTGATTAATATCAAACAAACCATGAGGATTTTTAAAAGTACTGTTAGTAATTCCGATTTTTTCTTTTGTGAACCGATTCATTTCATTACTGAACGATTCCACACTACCTGCCATATGTTCGGCAATCGCCACTCCCGCATCGTTTCCTGAATTGATTAATAACCCCTGCACGAGTTTTTTTAAAGATACTTGTTCCCCTGGTTCAAGGTATACTCTCGTTCCTTCTGTATCTCGAGCGTTTTGACTAATTAGAACTTTATCTGACAGGTTACCTTCTTCAATAGCAATTATTGCTGTTAAAATTTTTGTGATACTGGCAGGATACATACTTTGATAACTATTCTTCTCATAAAGAATTTCTCCTGTAGTTCCTTCAATTAAAATCACAGATTCACTGGATATATTACCTGGAGAGTTACTTGAAGCTGCAGTAGAAAATGGGCTTAAGAACATGAGTAAGATTATGAAAAATAAAATACTAATGACTAAGACGATTCTTTTGCTGAATTTCATTTTTCGTTCCTCTTTTGATTAATTTCTCAGGAGTATAACATTTAAATATGAATTTTTTATGCAGTGACGGTTTGTCCATTTAGATAAATAATGAAAGAATTATGCAGTTTTTATGGATTTTCGCAAAATACGTTTATATGACCACTCAATGGGTACACTTTTTATGTAATTAAATCCCTAATAACGAAAGGATGATGATGTATGCATGACACGTACCAACAATGTATTGATGAATGTCTGGCCTGTATGAAAGAATGTAATCATTGTTTTGACGCATGTTTAAATGAAGAAGACGTAAAAATGATGGCGGAATGTATCAGGTTGGATAGAGCCTGTGCAGATATTTGTTCCTTTGCTGCTACAGCGATGAGCAGTAACAGTCCGTTCATAAATGAAATCTGTTCCCTTTGTGCTCAAATTTGCGAAGCATGTGGAAATGAGTGTAAAAAACATGATCATGAACACTGTCAGCGATGTGCAGAAGCTTGTTTTAAATGTGCGGAAGCTTGCCGTAGGATGGTAAGTTAATAAAAAGAATCACTAACGAATCGGAGTGGAAAATTCTTTTTACGTGCAATCTCAACTGAAGAAAAGCAAAATATTTAAAGATAGAAAAAGAAGCTGACATTTGTCGGCTTCTAATTTTTTAAGGGAATATGCATTTGTTATTATTTGTCCTGTTTTTTAGATACGTTATAGTTTCCTTATCGGATGAACATGGCAATTCGAAAACTTGCTCATACCTCTCAGAACCTTTTCCTGTAATAAACACCCAATCTTTTGATCCATTAACTTTTCTCCAAGCAAAACTAATCGCTTGGGTTCGGTCTGGAATTACAACAATAGGAAGATCAAGGAACCGTTCTTTTAATTCATTTAAGGAACTAATCATGGACTCTTCTTTTTCTCCGTTTAAATCATCTAGTGTTAGTATGATTAAATGACTAAATTCTTTAGAAGAATCTATCATAACCTCTCTCTTTGTTACGTCTCTTTTACCTCTAAAACCAAGAACATGTATGATTTGTTCTGCTTGTTCGCGCTCTGCAATTTCTAAACAGTAGTGAATTGCATCAGCAGTATGTGCATAATCAATGACAAATGAAGCCCCATTATGATGCGTATATGTTTCAAATCTACCCGGGACACCAGAGAATGACTGTAATGAATGATGAATGGATTCGATGTTATGACCCATTATATTACTTGTCAATATCGCAGTCATCATGTTCCATCCGTTATGGATACCTGGAATGGTACACTTTATTAGATAAGGATTGCCATCCATATAATATTTGAACTCAGAAAAGTACGAGGGTATTATCTCTTTGACTGTTAAACTATTCTCACCTACCCCCATTGTGAAATGAGGAATTTTAGATGTAGTCAACATATCTGCTAGCTTGTTTCCCCAATCGGTGTAAGTAGCTATAATGGCTTGTCCTGTTGGTTTTAACTGAGCAAAAAGCCTCGCTTTAACCTGAAAATACTCCCACATATTTTTATGATAATCCATATGATCATGACTTAAATTGGTGAATATAGCAAAATCAAAGTATATGCCTTCTATACGATTCTGTTCGATGCCGTGTGAAGAAACCTCCATGATTACAACATCATCATTACTTTTCGCAATCAGTTGGTTTAATTCAATCGAATCAGGGGTCGTATTTTTAGATTGAATTACCTCGTTGTTAATAATCGTATTTACAGTGCCAATTAGTGAGCAGGTTTTTCCTTGCATTTCTAAAATATGCTTAAGCATATAAGCAGTGGTAGTCTTGCCATTCGTTCCTGTAATACCTATCATTATATGTTTTTTATAAGGGTAGCCATAAAAGCAGCTTACTAGTTTTGCTAGTGCCTTTCTGCTGTCTGTTACTCTAATATAAGGAATTTCAGTTGATTGATAATCTGATTCTCCTATGATAGCAACTGCTCCGGAATCGACTGCATGTTTAATAAAATCATGACCATCTACTTCATATCCATTTATAGCGACAAACAAATCTCCTTGTTCAACAAACTTTGAATTTGACTTGATCCCTTTTATGCCTATCCTGCACGCTTGTGGATAATCCTCTATTGATATATTTAATTCTTGAAGTAATGTTATTAATTCCATGGATTCTGCTCCTTATTTGTTTAACCAAAAATGAAGTATACCTGATAAAAGATAATTTATTAATTAACTGCTTTTCCTTGATTAACAAGTTTGATCCATCTTTCACCATTGTAAAAATACACATCTTTTTTAAAGGTAGTAAAAACGATGTTTTTATCCACTGGATTCTTAGCTAAATAAGATATGGCATCTTCCTGGAGTGTCGGAATACTTATCTCCTTTTCCGAACTATCATTTATATTGATTTCTGTAAGGAACGCTTTATTCTCAAACCCACCTACTAAGAGTGAATTTTTATTAGTAAACGTAAGTGATGTAACTTGTTTCATGTTCGTCAGTTCTTCAAATGTTTTACCCTTATTTCTTGATAGATGAACCTTATTTTGAGAACTTATTGCAACGACATTCGTATCAGTAGGATGGACCGCAATACCTGTGATCTCCCCCTCTACATTTGTTAAGTCACTTTCATTCCATGATTTAGCATCGTCATTGGAATAATAAAGACCATCTGATGGCATTCTTGAATTAGCCATAGAAGTATAGGCATACAAGACATGGTTTTCGTAGCCTGCAGCGAGAAAATGGAAATCCGTTTCGCCTTCTAAGCCAAGCAGTTCGATTTCCCCACCTATCTCTTTACTTCTTACGATTCCTAACGGGTCTGGTTTGTCTGAATCATTTCCTGGATGGCCGCTGCTATAAAAACCATCATCCACCATTGAAAAACCCATATAATCATTTTTCTCACCAGGTGTTGCTTGCCATTGTTTGTTCATCGTATCGTACTGCTTGATTCCATCATGTGCAGGTATAAAGATCTTTTTTCCGTCATTTGAATATCCTACCCCATGGATATCCGTGAACGTTACACTTGATTGTTTATCATTGAATGTAAATAAAAGTATTAAAACCAAAACTAAGCTAATCGCTGCAAGAATTAAAATACCCTTAAGTTTAAATGGCTTTTTTGTTGTTTTTTTCTTTTTAGCCATAATTTACCTCTCCTTCATAAACAAAGAGAAAAACCTCTTGAGCGAGGTTTTTCATTCTGAAATATTATTTACTTTACCTTCATCCTTGTAAAAAGGTTTGAAGTTATTATATTTCACCATGGTCATCATACCAGCTGAGGCATGATGTAAATCATGGCAGTGGAACATCCAGTTACCTGGGTTATCAGCTACGAATGCAACCTCATATGTTTCTCCAGGCTTTACATTTAGTGTATCTTTCATTAATGGTGCTCCTTCTACAGGTTTTCCATTCTTACTTAATACTTGAAAGAAATGGCCATGTAGATGCATTGGGTGATCAGATTTATCCATACTTTTGTTTGTTAAAGTGACTTTGACTTTATCACCCTTATCCACCTTTATATTTTCAGTCTTAGGATAAGTATTCCCGTTTATGGTGTACTTCATCTCACCGGAATCCATATCAGTAGCAAGGTCCATTTTGTATTCTAAATCGAAAGAATCGTTTAATGAGAAATTCCCTTTAATCTCTTTACCAAACTCATCTGGTTTCACCATGCCCGCATCTTTTTTGTGAGCAACAGGCTGCACCGCCTCTTCTTCGGCTTGGATATTTATCCTCATGTCTTTAGATGCATCCATCTCACCATGGCAATCGATTGTTACGGTTTCACCTGTTGCAATGAACTCTATATCATACCTTTCACCAGGTGCAACTTCAAGTACCTTATTTTCCTGTTCGATTGGTTGATTCACGGGCTGACCATCAACGTTGGTTACTTTAAAATTCAATGGAATATGAATTTTATGAGACATATATCCGGCATTTACAAATCGGAGTTTTACTTTTTCTCCTTTTTTCGCTATAAGGGGTTTACTTTTATCATATGACTTACCGTTTATTGTATATATATCATAAGAAGACATATCATGGTCCATACCATTCATTGAACCGTTATCGGAAGATTTGCTGTCTTTATTTTTCTTATCCCCCATGTCCATATTGGAATGATCCATACCTTCCATATCTTCTGTATCTGACTCATTCATATCCATGTTTGAGTGATCCATTCCATCCATTTCTTCGGATTCTTGCTTTGGATTGGACTCCCATTCATCTAAAACAAGTGAATAATCTCGATCATACTGTTCATCATCTTTAGATTCAACGATAAAGACTCCATAAAGCCCCTTATCAACCTGATTTACGCTGTCTTGATGGCTATGATACCAATACGTTCCAGGGGTATCTGCGACAAACTGATACGTATACTCCTTGCCTGTTTCAATAGCATCTTGTGTGACTCCGGGAATACCATCTTGTGTATTCGATAAAGGGACACCGTGCCAATGTATACTTACAGGCTTCGGAAGTTCATTCTTGATTGTAACCTTTACCCCTTCACCTTCTTTTACTCTAATCTCTTGCCCAGGGACGCTTCCATTATAAGTCCAAGCTTCAATGGTCTTACCGGACTTCAATTCCCAATTCTCTTTTTTTGCAGTAATGGAGAACTCTTTAATTGTTTTACCTTCTAAAATTTCTTCTTTTGCTTGTACCTTATTTTCATTAGATTGATCTTTTGAACCCTCTTGGCTACAACCTGTTATAACCAAAATGAGTACCAGTAACATTAAAGAAATCAACCATTGCTTTTTCATTGGTTTTCCCTCCTCAAATTAACCGTACTAAAAAAATATGCAATTTTTATGGAGCAACCTAATAAGTTCATAACTCTTCAAATCACGAAATAAATAAAAAAAGTACCGAACAATAAATCGGTACTTTTCATAAAGAGTAACCTACTCTTTAATAGAAATCCTTCATCCACCTTTGATGCAGGTCATCTTAGAACTATTTACTCTTCTATTTAACTCATCTAATAAAATAGTTAGAGTTCTTTCATTCACTACTGAACATAGTTTTTCGCCATTATTAATGGATATATTAAACCTTTCAAAAACTTCACTAGTATCTTGCCATACCTTAACGATATCCACTACAGACATGTTCGGCTGGATAACCATCAACTGCTCCTCCTATGAATAAAGTATTTTATTTATTATCCTGAAATCTCGCAAATGACTTAACGTCATACGTATAAGCTAGAGCTTCATCTAACTTTTCGTCAGACTTAATCTTATCGATCAGTTGTTTTCCCTTTTCAGGAGTCATCTCTTTATACCAGTCTCCATCCGGGTAGACTACGACTGTCGGTCCCTCTTTACATCTTCCGTTGCAAAAGGTTTTAGTAGTATGAATTTTGTTTAATAACCCTTGATCTTTAATTTCTTGTCGAACGGTATTCGTAACTTCCTCAGCCCCTTTTTTGATGCAGCTAGCTCCGTTACACAATAACACGTGTTTTGAAACGCCAGAAAGTTCCATAAAGTGCTTCACCTCGTTCCCGAGAGATAGAACGTAAAATTTACTTAACTTCTACTACAAATGGATAAACATTCACTTTTCCATTTATCTTAAATTCACCCCAAATTTTATATATACCTGGCTGGTCAAATTTTGTGGCAAACTTTGTATCTGTTTCCGATGCTGGGTGGACGTGAACATACTCATCTCCACCTTCGTCTAATATGACTACATGACCAAGCGCTCCTAGATAGGGCTCGGGTTTGTTTTCTTTTAGATCAAAATCCAACACAATTTCTTCACCTGATGTAAAGGTTTCAGGACTCATGGTTAACTTGTAGCCATTGACTGTTTTAGTGAACTCAGTTTCTGGCTTTAACGAATCATGTTCACCGTGGGCATCACCAGCGCCAACCTCGATTGGAAGTGGCTGCACCTCATAGTTTTTATCTTTTGGTTTAATGTCTATGAACGCTTTATAGCTTCCTTCTTCCAGTTTGTGCTGTATGGTAAACACACCATTCCCTTTTTTCTCGGGATGAATGTGGTAATACTGCTGCAGTTCATCATTTACGATGATCAAATGCATCAGTTTCTCATGATCGATCTCTAATTCCTCTACTGGGTTTCCCTCTTTATCTTTCAACTCAATATGGATTAAATTGTTTTCGTAATGCAGAGTTGGTGTAATATCACTATTTTTTGATACATTGCCTTGGCTCTCCCCATGATCACCATGTCCAGCCTCCTGCTTTTCCTTATCTTTTGTATCAGATGAATCAGATGTATTCTGTTCTCCAACATGACCAGCATGTTCACTAGTCGATGGTTCTGCGTACTTTGCAAATACGGAATAGCTCCCGATCACTATAACGAGTATCAATACAGCCGACAATGTCCACCTTAAAACGATATTGTCCTTCATAGAATTCCCTCCTTACAGTTTTACTTTTTGTAAACGAAGTGCATTAAGAACAACTGACACCGAGCTGAATGCCATCGCAGCTCCTGCAAGCCATGGGGCAAGAAAACCTAGTGCAGCAACAGGGATGCCTAACACGTTATAAGCAAAAGCCCAGAAAAGATTTTGTTTGATGTTTCGTATTGTCTTTTTACTCATGTAGATGGCATCTGCAATGCTGTTCAGATCGCCACGAATCAGCGTTACATCAGCTGCCTCCATCGCAACGTCTGTACCTGTGCCAATCGCCATCCCAATATCCGCTACAGCTAGTGCTGGAGCGTCATTGATTCCGTCTCCGACCATGGCCACTTTATTACCTTGCTCCTGTAGCTTTTTCACCTCATCTGCTTTTCCTTCAGGAAGAACTTCAGATATGACATGATCAATCCCCACTTGTTTAGCAATGTATTTAGCTGTTTGCTGATTATCTCCTGTGATCATGATAACTTTAAGACCCATTTCTTTTAATCGAGAAATCGCATCTTTTGATGTTTCTTTGATCGTATCGGCTACAGCGATAATTCCTGCATATACTCCGTCTATCGCCACGAGCATCGCGGTTTTACCGGCTTTTTCAAGTTCCTCCATCTGATTATTAGAATCATAGATGGTAACGTTGTTTTCTTTCATTAATTTTCGTGTACCGATGAAAAGTGTTTTACCTGCAACTACAGCTTTGATACCAAACCCAGGAATAGCATCAAAATCCTCCGAACTCGATAACTGGATTCCCTTATTGGTGATTCCTTCTACAATAGCTTGCGCCAATGGGTGTTCAGAATTTTTCTCTGCTGAACCTACTAGTCTTAACACTTCTTCTTCACTGAATGATGGTTCCACAATAATATCTGTAAGTTCTGGAGTACCGTTTGTAACCGTACCCGTTTTATCTAAGATCACAGTATCGATTCGATGAGTGGTTTCTAAGTGTTCTCCACCCTTAAATAAAATACCAAATTCAGCTGAGCGGCCAGAGCCTGCCATGATTGAAGTAGGAGTCGCTAATCCTAATGCACAAGGACACGCGATAACAAGGACAGCAATCAATTTTTCAAGCGCAACAGCAAATTCTCCGGGACTTACCCAAACAAACCAGATAATGAAGGTAAGAACAGCGATGCCTACAACTATAGGCACGAATACACCAGAGATTTGGTCAGCTAGACGCTGGATCGGTGCTTTTGAACCTTGTGCTTCCTCAACGACTTTTATGATTTGAGCCAGGGCCGTATCTTTCCCTACTTTTGTTGCCTTTATTTTTAGGAACCCGTTTTTATTAATGGTTGCACCGATTACCGTATCCCCTATTGTCTTATCGACAGGTACACTCTCACCTGTCAGCATCGATTCATCTAATGCTGAACGCCCTTCGATGATTTCACCATCGACCGGTACTTTATCACCTGGTTTTACATATACGATATCACCGGCTTCCACTTCTTCTATCGCTATTTCGATTTCTTTACCATCACGAACCACGATAGCTGTCTTAGCTTGCAGTCCCATCAGTTTCTTAATCGCTTCAGAGGAACGCCCCTTTGCTTTTGCTTCGAAAAGTTTTCCCAACACAATAAGTGTAATTAATATTGCCGATGTTTCAAAGTACATTTCCACCATCCCTTGATTGGTACCGATGGAAAGGATAGATAGGTACAGGCTATAGAAATAAGCTGCAGAAGTTCCTAATGCTACGAGTACATCCATGTTCGCACTTTTATTCCGGAGCGCTTTATAAGCTCCTACATAAAACTGTTTCCCTACAACAAACTGTACAGGTGTCGCGAGCGCCAATTGAACCCAAGGATTCATGAACATCTCAGGCAAATAGATAAAAGATGTAAACTCAAAATGACTAACCATTGCCCACAATAAAGGGAATGAGAGGATGACAGAAAAGATGAATTTTCCTTTCTGTTTCTCAATCTCCATTGCTCTATGATCAACCGATTCTTTGTAGTCTTCCTTTAGGGTTGCACCATATCCCAATTGGTCAACTTTTTTAATCATATCTCCAATAGAAACTTCAGATGGATTATATTGTACTGACCCGGTTTCTAATGCTAGATTAACGTTAGCTTTAATCACTCCGGGAAGTTTGTTTAACCCCTTTTCAATCCTTGTTGCACATGCTGCACACGTCATGCCAGTCAAATTGAATTCAGCTTTTTCAGTGACGACTCCATATCCGAGATCTTCTATTTTTTTCTCGAGATCGGCCACCTTTAAAATTTGAGGGTCATAAGAAACGGTTGATTTTTCAAGAGCAAGGTTTACGTTCGCTTTCTCGACTCCCTCTAACTTGTTCAAACCTTTTTCAATTCGGATCGCACAGGCTGCACAGGTCATACCTGATATTTGTAATGTCGTTTCTTTTGTACTCATGGTTTTCATCATCCCTTCGATATACCTATATGGGGTATATTTCAACTGAAAAGAAAGCGTGCTATGATAAGCACGCGATTTATTTTACATCGTAACCCTGATCATCGATCGTCTCTTTGATCTCATCCAGGTTTACTTTTGAAGAATCATATTCTACCTCAACGATACCTTCTTTAAGGTTTACTTTAGTGTGTGAGACACCGTCTAACTTTCCAACGCTTCCTTCAATAGCAATTATACAGTGGTTACAAGACATACCTTCTACTTTTAATGTGGTTTTTTCCATTGATATCTCTCCCTTTTATTTCATCAGTTTTTTAACAGTAACTAGAAGTTCATCCAATACTTCTTGATCGCCTTCTTGAATTCTCTCTACAACACAACTTTTCAAGTGGCCCTCAAGAAGAATTTTTCCAACACTATTTAATGCTGATTGAATCGCTGAAATTTGAGTGATAACGTCGTCACAGTAAGTGTCACGGTCAATCAACCCTTTAACACCTCTAATTTGCCCTTCGATCCGATTTAATCGTGTGATCAGATTGTTCTTTATTTTATCGGAATGATGACTCTTCCGTTCGTTCGTATCACAACATTGATCATTATTTAGATCATCTGGTTTTACTATTTCCATCAGATAACCTCCTTTATTTACTTTAATTTTACTATACCCCCCTACCCTATGTAAAGCCCGATTTTAATTTTTTTTTTACTCATATAAAATGTGCATTTTTTTTCGAGTTTATAATGAACTTGCATAAATCGATATCTTCCTCTCATAACTTAGAATGAAGGAATGGACAAGGAGGGCTTAAATGTCAATTTACATTTTAGGGGTTTTAGTGATTTGTACAGCTTTAGTTTTTCTATCATCTTTTTTTTATAAGTCTAAAGATTCCTTAATGAACAATATGGTTTACGTAATGGCTTACACTATGAGTATGGGTCTGACCGCTGGATTTTATTTAGGCGTGTACTTTAAAGATAATTTGCTGTATGCCACACTTTTCTCAATATTATTAAGTGGTCTAGCAGGTTTATTAATTGGGTCTAAACTTCATTTCCATCTAATGATTGAAGGACTTTTTTCAGGTATAATGGCCGGGATGATGGGTGCCATGTTAACAGTAATGTTAAGTTTTAAACAAGCACAGATATTGGTAATGATAGGAATCTTACTTACTGTAGGAATAACAATTTTATGTATTCTACAATTCTTATCAGAAACACTTAAACATCAAATTGAAAGATACTTTAATGTCATCATGCTTTTTGGCTGCGGACTGCTGCTTATGGTTTTTTTAAAATTTCCTGATGATATTATTAAACCACATGAAAAAGCTCAAACGCAGCACGAACAACATTCTTCTACATCAGCTAATAAGAATGAGGATAAAAAACTTGAACAGGAAGAAGTTTTCAATTGGGAGGTAGGAATAAAAGATTATAGATACCTTTCATCAAATGCTAGTTTAAAAAAAGATCAAAAAGTACTCTTAACATTATTAAATGATGATTCAGTTGAACATGATATTGAAATTTCTTCTTTTTCGTATGAGAATGTAGAAACATCAAACACTCAATCGGAACATGATCATGCTATGTCAAATGAAGATGATTCTGTCTTTCATCTACACGTTGAACCAAATCGATCCAATCAGGTATCGTTCATTCCTAAAGAAGCGGGTGTCTATACGTACTATTGTACAATCCCGGGACACAAAGAATCTGGCATGATAGGAAAAATAAAAATTTCGTGAAAAAACCCTCCGGAATGGGGGGGTTAAATCTGTTTATGATTTTGTAAATTGATGGATTACTTTCATTAACTCACTTACAGCTTCAGTTCCTTGGTTTGAAGAAATAGCATCCTTAACACAATGGTGTGTGTGGGTTTCTAATAAGTTAAAGCCCACTTTTTTTACCGCTGCGTTGATTGCACTCAATTGTACGATAATGTCAATACAATAGCGTTCATCGTGAATCATGTTCTGAATGCCGCGTACCTGACCTTCAATTCGTTTCAATCTATTCAACATTTCTTCTTTTTCTTTTTGTGATCTAGTTGTGTGTTTTTCTTCTGCAGCAGTTGAATCACAGCAACCGTGTTGTTCTTCCATAATGTTTTCTAGTGCCATCTTCTCACCTCTGAGTGTTTTTACATAATCTTTTTCTCTTTATTTTTAATAGTTAAAGGACTTTCCACCATGGGAGCTCTTTCGTCATTCAGCCAGCATGAGGCATGATGACCTTTATCGATCATAAAAGAAGTCGGTTTTTCTTCTTCACAAACATCTAGTACATATGGACATCTAGCTGCAAAGGAACACCCCTTTGAAATTTGTGACAGATCTGGGGGGGAGCCATCAATTCCTTTTAACGGCTTTTTACTGTCAACATCCGGGATTGATTGTAAAAGTCCCCATGTATAGGGGTGTCTTGCTTTATAGAAGATCTCATTTACTGTTCCGCTCTCTACTATTTCACCAGCATACATGACTAAGATTCTATCTGCCATGTTTGCCACGATGCCTAAATCATGAGTGATCAGTATGATGGACATATTTAACTTCGGTTTTAACTCTTTTAACAGTTCTATTATTTGAGCTTGGATGGATACATCTAATGCTGTTGTAGGCTCATCTGCTATGAGGATGGAAGGTTCACAGATGAGGGCCATGGCAATGCCTACCCTTTGGCGCATACCTCCGCTTAGTTCGTGAGGATACTTTCTACTATTGTATTCTGGTTCTGGAATTCCAACAAGTTTGAGCATCCTGTGAACTTTTTCCCACACTTCTTTTTTCGGTAACTTATCGTGAACGATTAATCCTTCTGCGATCTGCTCACCAATTCTCATGGTCGGGTTTAATGAAGTCATTGGGTCCTGGAATACCATTGCAATTTTTCTGCCGCGGTATTTGACCATTTCTTTCTTTGAAAGCTGGGTTAGTTCTGTTTCTTTATAAAGAATGGATCCATCAACTATTTTAGCGTTTTGTGGCGGTAATAGTTTAAGTATACTTTTGGCAGTCACGGACTTCCCGCTGCCAGACTCGCCGACGATCGCTAGCACTTCTTCTGTTCCTAGACTAAAAGATACTCCTCTCAAGGCATTTATCGTTTTCTTTTTTGCGTAAAACTCGACATAAAGGTTGCTCACCTCTAAAAGATTCGTCATCTACTCACCTACGTTCTCATTTTAGGATCTAACGCATCTCTTAATCCATCTCCGACCACATTGAAGGCAAACATCGTTAACGAAATGAAGAATGCAGGAAAAAATAATATCCATAGGTGACCCGTCAATAGTGTCACAAGTGCCTCGGATGTCATCGTTCCCCAACTGGCCAAGGGTACTGGTACTCCTAAGCCTAAAAAGCTTAAAGTCGCCTCAGCAAAGATAGCTCCGGGAACAGATAGAGTCATAGCAACAATGATAGGACCTAAAGTATTGGGAAGAAGATGTTTAAACAAAATCTTATAAAAACCAGCTCCCAGTACTCGAGACGCCATAACGTATTCACATTCTTTGAGCTGGAGAATCTGTCCCCTTACAAGCCTGGCGATTCCAATCCACCCTGTTGCTGCCATCGCTAGTATGATGGTCGTAAGTCCGGGCTTGAGAACAACCATCAATAGAATGGTTACCAGTAGATGAGGCAACCCGTATAGGATATCTACTAGTCGCATAAGAATCTCATCCGTTTTACCACCTTTTAACCCTGCTATTCCACCGATGATTATTCCTACAATAAGATCGATTAAAACAGCCATTATTCCTATGAATAAACTAATCCTTGCTCCCGTCCATGTTCGGGCAAAAATATCTCTTCCTAATTGGTCTGTTCCAAACCAATGCTCTTTTGATGGTGGTTGATTGGATTCTAGTAAGGATTGATCAGAATATGAATAAGTCACTAACTTAGGACCGATAACAGCCATAATGATTAACAATAAGATGATGATTAGCCCAACGACAGCGAGTTTGTTCTTGGTTAGATAATATAACGTTTCTTTAAACTGTGAAAAAGGTTGGACGTTGATTTCTTCAACTATTCGAATGTTTTTTTCTTTGAAATGAAATTTTCTCTTCTCGTTTAGCGCTTCCATATTATCTCCTCCTCGCTAGTTTGATTCGAGGATCTAAGAATCCGTAAGTCAGATCGATTATTAAGATGAAGAGTATCAATATTGCACTGTAAAATATGGTTGTGCCTAAGATGACCGGATAGTCCCGATCAGAAATTGATTGAACAAAGTATTTTCCGATCCCAGGAATACCAAATATTTGTTCGATCACAAAACTCCCTGTTAATATTCCAGCTGATATAGGACCTAGTACAGTAACAACCGGTATCAATGCATTTCTTAATATATGACGAAAGATTAACCGTGAACCCGTTACACCCTTCGCAATAGCCGTTTGAACATAATCTGAGGTAAGAACTTCTAATATGCTCGACCTTGTTAATCTAGCTATGTAAGCTAACGGACCAACTGCCAACGCTAAGCTTGGAAGAACAGTATGTCTCCACGTACCCCAAGTAGCGACTGGGAGCCATTCAAGCTTTATCGCGAAGTAATTAATAAGAACAGTTGATAGTACAAAGCTCGGTACTGATAAGCCTAAGATGGCTATAACCATTGATAGATAATCTAACCAGCCGTTATGTTTGATCGCGGCTATGATACCTAGAGTCATCCCGAAGACGACTGCAATAACCAGTGCCTGTATGCCGAGTACCGCCGAAACAGGAAACCCACTTAATATTAATTCATTGACTGTACGTGTATCCGATGTAATCGAAGGTCCAAAATCTAAAGTAATAATTCCTGCCATGTATTTGAAATACTGGATGATAAGCGGCTGATCAAGGCCATAGTGAGCCCTCAGATTTTTCAGTACTTGTTCAGGTATGCTCTTTTCATTCGTGAATGGGTCACCTGGTATCAGATTCATTAACACAAAAGTTAGAGTGGCGATGACAAACAACGCAAGGAGTGCAGTCATCATTCGTTTAATGATATAGAAAATCATAGCTTACCTCCTTGAAAGAAAGAGGAAAACCAAAACGATTTCCCTCTATCAAATCATATTTCTTTACTCCACAAAAGCTTCCCTATAATCAACCGCTTGTATAATGTAACGGTGAACATTTTTTACATTATCTTGTTGCAGGTAGACTTTGTTGTTAAAGTAAAGTGGAGCGATCGCCATGTCTTCTAGTAATACTTTCTCGGCTTCTTGCATGTATTCAGCCCGCTTGTTTAGATCGAGTTCGGTATCTACTTTCTTAACCAAGTCATCATATGCCGGAATTGAGATTTTACTATAGTTATAGACATCTCCCGTTGTAAACTGACCGAGCAGGTTCTGAGCATCATTGTAGTCTGCCCCTGTGCTATAGATGGCTATCTCGTAATCTCCTTTTTGAACATTTTGAACAAACACTTTTCTCTCCATCGTTTTAAGCTCGACTTCTAAACCTAGATTCTTCTTCCACATTTCTTGCATCGCTTGAGTTAATTGGTTGTATAAATCGCTTGTATAGAACAATAGGCTCACCTTTGGCAGACTACTTAACCCTAACTCAGCCTTTCCTTCTTCTAATAGCTGTTTTGCCTCTTCAACCGATTTGTCCTTATAGAGTGAATCTCCTGCCTGCTCCCTGAACTCTCCCACACCATTTCCTAAACCGTTTGGTATGAATGAGAACGCAGGTGTTTCTCCTCCTTGAGTTACTTTATCTACAATCAATTGTCTATCCAGTGCCATACTCAGTGCTTTTCTTATCTTAGGATTACTGAACACCTTGTTCTCATGATTAAATCGCAAGTAGGCTACGCTTGCACTTGGTAGTTTTTCCGCGTCTCCGCTCTGAATGAGCTGGCTCTTGATAGAGTTTGGTATCTGTTCAGCAACAGCGATCTCCCCTGATTTGTACATACCATATTCGGTGTTTTGATCGTTTACCATCACCCATTTCAGTTCGTCTAGCTTTACGACCTCTTTTGCCCAGTAATTCTCATTCGGGACCATCACTAGCTCTTGATCGTGTTTCCATTCTTTAAGTTGAAATGGGCCGTTTGAAACAAATGTTTTTGCATCTGTCGCCCATTTAGCATTTGCTTCTGCTACCTTTTTGTTCACAGGCAATAATGTAAAAAACGATGTCAGTTCTAAAAAGAAGGATGTCGGTCTTTCGAGTGTGATTTCTAAAGTTTGTTGATCGGGGGCTTTTATACCAACTTCATTAAAATCTTTTACTGTCCCTTCATTATATGCAGCGCCGTTTTTGATGAAGAACAGATTACTTCCAAGAGGAGCAGCTACTTCTGGATTCAATACTCGTTCCCACGAAAAGATGAAGTCTTCCGCTGTTACTGGATCTCCGTTCGACCATTTAGCGTTCTTATTTAGATGAAAAGTATAAACTGTTTTATCATCAGAGATATCCCATGATTCGGCAACTCCGGCTACGACATTTCCTTTTTCATCCAACCTGACTAATCCTTCGAATAATTGGTTACTGATGTCTCCCGCGATCTGATTATCAATTAACGCCGGGTCTAGACTAGGAGGTTCTGATATGGCATTGATGGTTAGTTTTTGTTCCTTTTTTGTTTCACTATCGCTTGCAGCCGGTTCTTCTTCAATCCCCTTACTGCTGCAACCACTTAAAATAAGACTTACAAGTAAAATAAATGAAAAGAAAACACTTAACCTTTTTTTCATCCCCATGCCTCCCATAATCATATTTAACAACTAATCAATAACGTTGTACCCCTCCTCTTCTATTATTTCTTTGATTAGTGCTGTGTTAGTCTTATTAGACAAATAGGTTACTTGAACGCTGTTATTTGAGGCACTTGCTTTTACAGATTCAACTCCTGGTGATTCCATAAGTGCATCTTGAATGGCTTTCTCACAATGGCCGCAGCTCATTCCGTTTACTTTAAATTCGAATTTTTCCATGTTAGCCTCCTACAATGCCCCTCAAAATTTTTAAGTTTTTTTTTATATATTAAGTTGTTGTTTTATTTGATCGATACCAAACCGATTAAGAAACTTTGAAAATTTTTCTCTCCTTTTACCGTTTTTAGCATAAATATCAATAATTTGTTCGACTAGTTTAAATAATTCGTTTGGTTGTAGATTATTTTTGAAAAGTTGACCTGTTCGTGCATCAAGACCATTTGCTTTGCCACCTAAATAGAGATCAAAGGTGTCTCTTTGTTTTATAACTCCAATATCGTTTACTAATGGTTCACCACATGCGGTAGGACAACCAGTATATGCGGGCCGTAGTGTAAAAGGCACTTCCTTACCTGCGATACGATTGTTCAACTCGATGGCAACTGGCATACCCTCTTCTTCTGCCCCTTTACAAAAACCGCAAGTTCTTAAGCTCTTTACATAGTTTCCTACTGAATAACATGAAAGACCTATAAGCTCCAACTCATTCCTTATTTGTTCCAGGTTATCTTCTGGTACTTGAATAATAAGCTGTTGGAATGTTGTTAATTCAATTTCTGAATCCTCAGGTAAGTACTTGCTCAATAGAAGTAATTGTTTAGGTGATAGTTGTGCACCAAAACCAATTCCTCCGTTGACAGCTAGCCTAACTAACTTTCCCTCCAATGAAAAACCCCCTCTTATACCATACCCTCCCAACGTATAATATGTAGTATAAAAAAAACCTAGTACCAGCTAGGAAGAAATAGTATATAAATTTTCTAAAAATTCAAAATAATTGTAATTGATTCCATTTTAGTATTCCAATTTTTATAAGTCAATGGTTTTTTTATTTTAGTTTTAAAAATAATTATCTCTTATTTTGGTATATTTTTTTCAGTAGATATTTTAAAATAAGTTATCCATCTAACATATAAGTATATAGCTCTTATAAGTAAATCTAGAGCAATTGAAATCCATATCCCTGCTATTCCATAGCCGAGTACGATTCCAAAAAGGTAAACACCTAGGACTCGTATCACCCACATACCGACTGCTGTGCTATACATGGGACTTTTTGTATCGCCAGCTCCCTGAAGAGCCCCTGCCAAGATCAATCCTACAGCAAGTGCGGGTTGGGCAAATGCATCGATTCTTAGAGCAGTTACCACCATTTCAATGGCATTTTTATCTGTCGTGAACCAGGATGCAAAATATGGAGAAAAAACAAATAAGATGATCCCTATTATTGACATGAAGAAGATTCCGACCCCGGTTGTTAAAATGCCATATTGGTAGGCATCTTTTAATTTTCCCGCTCCTATACTTTGGCCTACTAGAGTAGTAGCGGCGATAGCTAATCCATATCCAGGCATGTAAGAAAAGGTTTCGATGTTTCCTGCAATGGTATGAGCTGCGAATGTTTCTGTTCCTATATGCACAATCAATCCGAAGTATAGAACTTGGCCAACTCTCATTATTAACCTTTCGATCGCAGCAGGTATGGATAATTTTATGACGGATAGCATGACGCCCCTTATCATGTTCAGTGTACCTTTACGCAGGGAAAAAGAAACGATTGATTTCTTAATATAATGATAGAGCATCCATGTTCCCATTATTCTTACTAATACTGTAGCCCAAGCGGCCCCAGCAACTCCTAATCCTTCCCAATCGCCTACTCCAAAAATCAGAACATAATCAAGACCAAGATGGATTATATTTATCCACCAGCTTACCTTCAATGGTGTTTTCGTATCACCAGAAGCTCGCAGGATGCTTCCGAAGATGAACATGAGAGAAATGAATATGGAGGGTATAGCGACGATTCGGAAATAGACAACTCCATCCACTAAAACTTTTTCATCAGCACCCATTAATAAAAGGAAAGGTTCCGCCAAAAATATACTTACGGCTCCAAAGAATAGACCTATAAACGCTGTTAAGAGAGTCGATTGTTTAGCGATTGATTTCGCCTGATCAATATCTCCGGCTCCTAAACTCCGTGCGATCAGTGATGAAGTCCCGACGCCAACCGCCATAAAGACGGCTATATAAACGGCTATTACCGTATTAGCTACACCTACTGCAGTTACCTCCTCTAGTCCTATCTTTGCTACGAAGAGAGTATCTACGAATCCTACAATCGTTTGTAAGATGTTCTCTAACATGGCTGGAATTGCTAAAGAGAGAATAATAGAGATTTTTCCCCATTTTGTCTGTTCCTTTAATGAACCATCCGATTTCAGTGACATTTATTCACTTCCTTGGTTTTTATGTTTTCAGCAATGCATTAAACCTCCTTTTTCACATGATTGTTCTAAAATTTCCACATATACTAGTTTTCACCTTCTTTCTTTTATCTAAATTTTATTTTATGTTCATTCAAGAAATATAAAAACCAAGTACTCGAGCATGAGAACTTGGCACTTGGAAATCCTTTACACTTTTAATAACTTAGCATCATTATCGTTCAAAATTTTATCTTTCGAGAAATTATATTTCTTCTCAATATAAATTTTATGCCAAATCATAAACGTTAAAATCGTCCACAACTTTCTGCTATAATCTTTCTTTCCTTTTTGATGGTCATCTAAAAGATTCAGCAAATACACTTTATTAAACAAACAATCCGTTTCACTTTCGACAATCAAAGAATATGCCCAATCAGACAGTTCATTTTGAAGCCAATGGCGTATGGGGACCGGAAATCCTAACTTCTTTCTAGTTAGAACAGAGTCTGGTACGATTCCTTCCATTGCTTTTCTTAGTATATATTTTGTCGTTTGATTTGTTATGGTCTTAGACGAAGAAAGCTGTGAAGCAACTTTAAAGACTTCCTTGTCCAAAAATGGGACACGCAACTCTAATGAGTTCGCCATCGTCATCTTATCGGCTTTCACTAGAATATCTCCCCGCAGCCATGTGTGCATATCGATATACTGCATCTTATGAACATCGTCTAGGTGTTGAATGTTACGATATAGCTCTTTTGTAACGTTTTTATAATCCCATTTCGTTTGATAGTTCTTAAGGAGCTCCTTTTTTTCAGCTTCTAAAAATATCTTTGCATTTCCGATATAGCGGTCCTCGATGCTGGTTGTACCTCTCTCAAGAAAGCTTTTTCCACGTGTACCATCAGGTAGCATTTTTGAAAATGAGTTTAGTCCCTCTTTTACTCCTGTTGGAAGTTTTTTGAAATGTCTTAATGAATATGGTTCACGATAGATATTGTATCCACCGAACAGTTCGTCTGCCCCTTCACCGGAAAGGACTACGGTAACGTGCTTTTTGGCTTCTCTTGCGACAAAAAACAGTGGGACTAATGCAGGATCCGCGACGGGCTCGTCCAAATGCCAAATGATTTTAGGCAGTTGTTCAATAAACTCTTCTGGTTTTACAATATAATGAATATTCTCTACCCCAAGATCTGAAGCCGTTTCTTTGGCTAAATCTATTTCACTGTAACCTTCTCGTTCAAATCCTACAGTAAAAGTTTTAATTTTAGGATTAAACTCTTTAGCTAACGCTACAATACTTGAAGAATCTATACCTCCAGACAAGAATGAACCAACAGGAACATCACTTCTCATGTGCACCTTTACAGATTCTCTCATTACATCCCTAATCGTATTGATTTCCTCATCAAAAGGTTTGAAAATAGGAGTAAAGCGAGGTTTAAAGTAATTCTTAATATTCATCTTTTGACCGATTTTTTTTACAAAGTAATGACCTGGCTCTAACTTTTTTATTGAACTGGAAAAAGTGTATGGTTCTGGAACGAATTGATATGTGAGATAATAATGTAGAGCTTCCTCATTAAAGCTCCCTCCATTCGTTGCAAGCAGGATGCTTTTTTTCTCAGATGCACATAATAATTCATCCTCAGATTCATAATAAAAAAATGGCTTAATACCAAAATGATCTCTAGCACCAAACAATTCTTTTTTTTCTTTATCCCATATTAAAAAACTAAACATACCTCGCAACTCATTAAGAGCCTTTTCACGCTTGATACTATATAAAGCCAGGATAACCTCCGTATCAGAATCAGTCTTAAAAGATAGCCCTCTCTTTTCTAAGCCCTCTCTTAATTCAAGATAGTTATAAATCTCACCATTAAAGGTTATCCAATACCGATCATCTTCATATCCTAATGGCTGTTTCCCGCTATCTAAATCAATAATACTCAATCTACGGAATCCTAGACGAATATGTTCATCAAAATAATATCCAACATCATCTGGTCCCCGATGAGAGATAATATTAGTCATGTTCATAAAATCATTAACTTCTGTATTCGTTCCTTGTATCTCGTTATTACTCAAATAACCGATAAAACCACACATTACTAAATCCCCCATTAAATATAATGAAAGTTACCCATTTACTAAATTTGATGTTATTTATTATTTCAAAATATCAATTCTCGAATAATGGAAACTTAATCAATAAATATTAATAACTTAAGTAAATTTGTTATAACAAAAAAATATGCATAAATTATGAAGTAGTACCACATTCTAGTTCAAATCAAAAAAGAACTACCTTTTGATATGATAGTTCCTTCAATAAAATATAGATTAAATTTTTAACAATTGTGCATTGATGGCTACGATAATTGTACTTAATGACATTAATACTGCTCCCACTGCTGGATCTAATAAAATTCCATAGGGATAAAGAATTCCGGCTGCGAGAGGTAAGGCAAAAATATTATAACCAGCGGCCCACCATAAATTTTGTAACATCTTTTTATATGTAGCTCTTGAAAGATCAATTATTGAAACGACATCTTCTGGATTACTTCTTGCTAAAATAATATCAGCTGTCTCCATAGCAACATCTGTCCCAGCCCCTATCGCTATGCCTAAGTCTGCACTAGCAAGGGCTGGGGCATCATTTACACCATCACCGGTCATTGCAACTTTTTGACCGCTCGATTTAATCTTCTTAATTTGATCGGCCTTTTGATGAGGAAGTACTTCTGAAAATATCTCGTCTAATTTCAACTTTTTTCCGACCCAATTCGCAACTTGTTGATTGTCTCCAGTTAACATTATAGTTCGAATATTTTTTTCTTTAAGTTTCTCAATCGCCCTATAGGCAGTATCTTTAACTTGATCAGCTAGCGCAATCATTCCGTATAATTCGTCATTAATCAAAATAAAAGAAACTGTTTTGCCCTCGTTCGATAGTTTTTTATAAGTTGTTGAGTCAAAAGCTATGCTCTCTTCGATTACATACCTCGGACTCATAACTTTCACGGCCTTGCTTTTTATTATTCCTTGTAAGCCTTTTCCTGTTATTGATTTAAATTCTTCTACTTCCAACAGTTTGATATTCCTTTTATTCGCCTCTTCTACAATACCCTTCGCAATAGGATGTTCTGATTGAGATTCTATTGATGCTGCTAGTTGCAATAAATCATTTTCATCTTTATTAGCCTCAGTTATTATATCTGTAACTCCAAATTCCCCTTTTGTTAAAGTTCCTGTTTTATCAAACACAATAGAATCTAAGTTTCGAGCGTCTTCAAAACTTGTACGGTTTCTAATTAGAAGACCATTTTTAGCAGATAAGGTTGTAGACCTTGCAATTACTAATGGAACCGCTAACCCTAAAGCATGCGGACATGAAATAACTAAAACAGTAACCATACGTTCAAGTGCTATGTAGAAATCATAACCTAAGAGCAACCATATTATTAAAGTCGTTAAGCTTGCACACAGAGCTATATAAAACAACCATTTTGCTGCCCGATCAGATAATGCTTGAGTTTTCGATTTTGTTGCTTGGGCATCTTGAACCAGTTTAATGACTTGGGATAAATAGGTTTCTTCACCAATATTCTTTATTAATATCGTTAAAGACCCTTCACCATTAATGGAACCAGCAATTATGTTGTGATCCTTCTCTTTTTCCACAGGTACTGATTCGCCGGTTAACATGGATTCATTAACATTTGAAACGCCTTTAATGACTACACCATCGGCAGGCACCTTTTCTCCAGGTTTAATAAGGATTTTGTCATGTTTCTTTAATTCTGAAACAGATACATCCATTACATCACCGTTTTCTTGTATTAGATGGGCTTCTTGAGGCATTAACTTAATTAGTGCTTCCAGTGAGTTGGATGCCTTCATAATTGATTTCATTTCTATCCAGTGACCTAGAAGCATAATATCCACTAATGTCGCTAATTCCCAAAAAAAGTTTTCCCCTTCATATCCAAAAACGGTAAGAGTGCTGTAGATATAGGCTGATATGATAGCAAGCCCAATCAATGTCATCATACCTGGATTCTTTTGTTTTATTTCATCAATCAATCCTGATATAAATGGCCATCCACCATAAAAAAATACTACTGTTGACAATGTAAACAGGACTAACATCGAACTTGGAAAAGTTATGTTAAAACCAAAAAACATCTGAATCATCGGTGAAAGAATTAAAATGGGTATAGTTAATAATAATGAAATATAGAACCTTTTCTTAAAATCATCAATCATATGGTCATGGTGTCCGTTATGATCCTCTTGATTAGTATGATTTCCTAACGAATGATTATGTTGTTGCTTATTTTCTTCAGTATGATGTTCATTCATGTGATGGTGATTCATTTTTTACATCCCTTCATTTATAAATTTAAACCCAATGCAATAAACACATTGGGCTTAAAACTATAATTTAGCTTTTACAATTACTATTTTTCCGATTTTTATATTAATTATTATCTTTATTGTCATTTTTGTTCTACACATCATGAATCATATCATCCATCACATTCACTACATTTTCAGATTGTTGTTCTAATTATTTTCCCATTTGTATCCTAAACCCCATACTGTTTTAAAATAGTTGTCAATTGGAAATCCTGCTTTTCTGAACTTTTCTCTAATATTTCTAACATGAGAGTCTATAGTTCTACCTTCAGTTTCAGATTCCATACCCCATATAATCTCTATCAACTGCTCCCTATTAAAGACACGCCGAGGAAATTTGATTAATAAGTAAATCATTTCGAACTCCTTTGGAGTAAGAATTATCGATTGATTATTATAAGAAATATAGTGCCTTTTCTTTTCAATAATCAATCCTTCAATTCCATAATCCTCTTCATTTTCTTGCTGCGACCTTCTTAAGACTGCTTCAATCCTAGCTAATAATACCTCTTCATCAAATGGTTTCGTAATATAATCATCCGCTCCAAGTCTTAACCCCTTTACAATGTCCATCTTTTCGTTCCTTGCAGTCAACATGATAATAGGTACTTGCAGCCATTCTCGAATCAGCTTAATTGTTTCCCAGCCATCTATATCTGGCATCATAACATCTAATAGAACTAAATGAATTTTCTCTTTTTTTATAATTTCAATCGCTTGATTTCCTGAATAAGATTTTACTATTTCAAAATTATATGGTTTTAAATATAATGAGATCAAATCTACCATTCTTTGTTCATCGTCTACTATTAATATTTTTTTCATTTTTAACTCCTTTTTAAAAATACTGAGATGGTTGTTCCTTTCCCGATTTGACTCGTGGCAGTAATCTTTCCATCATGCTGTTCTATAATCTCTTTCACAATAGCTAATCCTAAACCGGAACCTCCTTTTTCTCTAGACCGGGACTTTTCGACTCTGTATAAACGATCCCAAATCAATGGCAATTCATTTTCCGGAATCCCTTCACCCTCATCTTTAATCTGAATTTCGATAAACTCCTTGTGTCCTGTGACACTGATATTGACCGTCGTATTTTCTGATGAGTATTTCATTGCATTATCCAAGAGGTTGATTAGAACCTGATATATCCTTTTCTCATCAATCTCTAAAATATAATCCCCGTCCGAGAAATAAACCAATTCGATCTTTTTTGAAGAAAAAACTGGTTTTATATTATTAAGAACTTTTTGAACCAGTTGGGAGACCGACACTTTTTCCTTATGAATCACAAACCTAGTTTGGTCCATCTTTGCAAGTTCGAACAAATCCTCAATAAGTTTGGTCAGATTATTTGATTCTTCATTTATGATGGTTAAATATTTTGCCTTCTCTTCTACTTGGATATTTGGACGCTGCAGGATTTTAGTATAACCAGTGATGTAGGTAAGGGGTGTACGTAGTTCATGTGATATATTAGCTAAGAATTCAATTCGATCTCTTTGTAATCGATTCAAGTCCTCCGATAAAGTAGTAATCTGCAGGGCAAGTTCACCGAGTTCATCTTTTCTGTTTATATCTAAGGTGACTTTGTGATAACCATCACTTAATTTTTTTGTTGCTTCTTTCATTTTAAGTAAGGGTTTAGTAATCGTTTTAGATAAAAAGCTTACTGCAATAATCAGTATTATTAGTGAAATGATACTGATTTTAACAAACTCATCTATAAGATGGTTATTCATCTGTTGAATAAATTTTGTATCTAAAAACATATATACGAATGCCACGTGCTTGCCATCAATTACAATAGGTGAAACCGATGCAAAATAAGCTTTCTTCTTCCAGTCATTCTGTACTAAAAACCCATGATGGCTTGGTGTGATATTTTTATTCAGTATCTCTTTCATCTTAGTGTCGATATCACTTGACCTAACTAAAATGTTATCATCCGAATCCATTACTACAACTTTTGTTTTCGCTTTGGACTCCATTAGACCAACATGATGGAGTGTAACATCATCAAACTTTCTTTCTAAAACATCTCTATGATTATTTCCACGCGCGACAAGATCTCGTGTTTCCTCTTGAATACGACTTGTCAAAATGCCTTGATATAAGATTAAAAAAAGTAAAAACTCTATGATTAACATGATAACCAATAGAATTAACCCAAGTTTTATTGAAATCTTCATAGTCCCTCCTATTAGAGCCAGTAGACAAAGATATCTAGAATACCTAGAACAGTAAACAAACATCCAAAAGTCACCTGGATTACATTGCCTATTTTCTTGCTTTTCTTCAAAAGTACTCCATATAAATTAAAGTATAAGATTAAAAAGATTAATAGCAGAAATGGAAAGACTGTTCCTAAAGCGAAAATCCCCGGCAGTATGATTCCATAGGAAGTAGAAAGTACTAATGGCATTAAAAGTCCAAAAAAGAGTAGAAACATTGTTGGACAAAAACCGAGTGTCAGTACAACTCCTAATAAAAATGAATTAATAATGCCTCTTTTTGAAAAAAAGGAGTGGAAATTGAATATAATACTCAAGTTCAATTTTATGATACCAATCAGGTAAAATCCGATGATTATGAGTAACGGGCCAATCAATTTTCTGACAATAGGGAATATTGTAGTTAAGCTATTTTCTAAAGTACGACCAAATATCCATATCAGTAGTCCTAACATAATATAAACAAAAATTTTTCCGAATATGTAAGCGGAGATCTCTGGCCAAATTTTTGAATCCCTTAGAGACTTATTGCCATAATACATCATGGTACTTATATTTCCAGTTAATTGACAAGGAGCTACTGCCCCCAAAATCCCTAAAAAGAAAGCACTCAAAAGTGGTATGCCTTGGTTATTATAAAAGAGAGTAGTTAAGGGTTCATTTAAAAAACTACTTAACAAATTAAAAATATCATACATAATTCTCCCCCTCTCCCTATTAACATTACCTTAAAATTATCAAGAATTTATGCATTAAATTCAGAGCTCAATATCATCCATCTACCTAATCATACTCCCTATTTATTAATAGAAGATAAGCAATACTAAAGTTAGGCATAATTTTCTAAGTTAAGAGCTTTCGTTTAATGTGAAAAGAAGCTTCCATTGTTCACCTCTAAATAGAGGTAAAAAAAGAGTACCTACTATCGTAGATACTCCTCCCACTATTAAAATCTTACTCAGGTGATAACTCGCTTTCAGTTAACCATTGATGGTTTGTTACTTTGTCCCCACCGGTCGTAGGGGTAAAATCGACCATATAAATTGTGGTTTTCACTACAGAGTCTATAGTAGCTTCAGCATCTTTCATGCCCTCCATGTGGTCTGCATTAAGCACGACTTTTGCACCTGGTTTTAAAGGTTTCTCATTTGCATCCTGAAGCTCTTCTTGAATAACCCATTTATGATCTGTTACTTTTTCCCCACCTGTAGTTGGCGTGTATGTTACTTTATAAACATATGTATCATAAGCACCTACAATTGTTGCCTCTGCCCCTTTCATCCCTTCCATATGATTTGCATTTATAATCGCTTTACTTCCTACTTCATATTTAGGATTTTTTGCTTCTTTTAAACCTTTTGGTACTTCTCCCGATCCGGAATGGTCCATATTCCCATGGTCCTTTCCTTCTTCCATTTTCTCATCATTTTGATTTGTATCTTGGTCATTATTACCACACGCAGCGAGAGTAAGTGTGAAAACCAGTAGTAAACTTCCAAGAAAGTAATTTTTAAATTTCATTAAAAACTCTCCTTCCTTTTTTATTTAAACACTATATTACCCTTTAAATTGCAACAGTATGCATGACGATTTTTTCATTCAAACTTCATTCACACTTTTAAGTATAAGGTATCTATTTTGATAAGAAGTGTACTAATAAAATAAGAACTTTTTGTGTATTCTCTTTGCAACAAACATTAAATATTAAGTTTTTAATAGATTGTGAGATTAGAGTATCCTTTGAGGAGTATTTAAAGAAATAATCAAAGAAACAAAGCGAAGAGATAATTTAGTCTCGCATGCTGGTTTTGGTTATCTTTTAATAACTATGATCTAAACCAAGTTCATTTCAGGACTTTCCGCTAAATAATGCAGCTGAAGATGATTCCGATATATGGACTTATCTTTTATATATAAAGATAATTATTGATTAAATGAGTATAAGTCAATTAAGTCATAATTACGGTTCATCTTCAAAAAAACTCCTTATTTTTCTCTTATAATCTAATCAAAGTGGTTTTAATAGAAAATTAGAGGAGTGTTTAACTTGATTGAATCTTCAATGCAACCCATAGATCGGGTGGCTCTTGATTTTGGAGTAATTCAGATTTATTGGTATGGGTTAATCATAGCTTCAGGAGCATTTTTAGGATTTCTCCTTGCAAATAGAGAAAGCAAGAAACGTGGCCTCCCAAAAGACACGTTTGTTGATTTGGTCATGATAGCCGTACCAGTCTCAATACTTACAGCCCGATTATACTACGTTATTTTTGAATGGCAGAAGTATAAAGATAGTATTGCCGATGTATTTGCTATCTGGAATGGGGGAATCGCAATCCATGGAGCACTCATAGGTGCCTTTTTAACAGCATACATTTTTACAAAAAGAAGAGAACTATCCTTTTGGACTATTGCAGACATCGCAGCTCCAAGTATCATCTTAGGACAAGCGATTGGACGATGGGGGAACTTTATTAACCAAGAAGCCCATGGAGGACCGGTATCAAGGTCGTTCCTGGAAAATCTATGGCTTCCGGATTTTATCATTAATCAGATGTATATTGACGGTGTTTATTACCAGCCCACTTTTCTTTATGAGTCGGTATGGAACATGATTGGTTTTTTTGTCTTAATAACCCTTAAAAAGTTCAATCTTAAGAATGGCGAAGTGTTTCTAAGCTATATAATCTGGTATTCCATAGGAAGGTTTGCCATTGAAGGGATGAGGACTGACAGCCTTATGTTAACTTCCTCATTAAAGATGGCACAGATCATATCGATCGTTTTGATCGTTCTTTCCTTCTTCTTAATTGTTTATAGAAGAACGAAGAAAAATTCTCCAGTATCTTAAAAATTAGCAGGCCTCAAATATATGGCCTGCTTTTTTATATTCACGAATCCCCAGTAATAATCGGATTCCCAATGGTGATAATTGTACGTTTCCTTTCTGTATGATAATAACTTGAGATTTGAAAATTAATCTTGTTCTTATTTATTTTAATGGTCCGGTTAAGTTTTGGAGAGAACCCGTTGGAACTGATGAAGTACTTGTCTATGTACTTATCGGTTATTTTTCCTTTCAGTCTCTTTGTCATCTTATTAATGAGACTGATTTGTTCATCCTGGACTAATTTTCGCTCGATGGCTCCTTGAACTGTAGTATTGATGTTAGGATTTAACTTTAACGTGATTAACTTGTTGCGTAAGTTATCGTAAAGTTTTTTCATGTTCTTTGTTCCTAAGTCCTGACTCGTAATATTAACCAATAAATAGGTTTTGTACAAATTCGGACTTGTTTGAACTTTCTGTCCCAGCCATTTTATTGACAGTGTTGTCTTTTTACTTTTTTTATGAGTTCCTATAAATTCTATGATTCCATGATCATCGTGATCTGTGTAAACTTTTAATTGGACTGAGAATATCTGGTTTAGTTTATTTACCATTCTTTGAAAATCATTCAACGTTTGCTTTTCAGAAATGGTTGTTCCATATGTGAGAAATAATTTTTCTTGTTGTATAGATTCATTGTCCATTAAATTTTTTACGACTATTGAGTCCGTTGGCTGTTTATCACTAAAACCAATCGGACTATCTATAAGTATGAGAAAGATTGTAAGTATAATAACAAATGCCTTTTTCATTAATGTATCCCTCCCTACTAAACTAGCATCCCCATTTATGCTAGTTTTATACCGTCCATACTTATTTAGAGCATTAGAATTTCCCCATAAATAAATCCGTTTCCCAAATGGAAAACGGATTGTGTGTATATTTTATTTCAAATAAACCTCTACTCTTTTTGCAAAGGTAAGATTAAAAATTCGACCCTTCTGTTCTTAGCTCTCCCTTCAGAGGTTGAGTTAGATTCCAAAGGTTTATGTTCCCCATAAGCTTTTATACTAAAACGAGCAGGATCTAGATCTTTGTTAGAGAGCACAACATCTAGAACATGAAGAGACCGCTGCATGCTTAATTCCCAATTGGAACGAAAATCGTTATTATGTATCGGTACATTATCGGTATGACCGCCGATGATTATATCTCTTGCCGGGTGGGTTATTAATAAAGGGGTTAATTGGTAGATTATTTTTTTTGCCTCCATTTTGAGTTGACCTCTCCCAGAATCAAAAAGGATATCATTAACAATAACAATATAAAGGCCATCATCACTTAACTTCGTTTGAACAATCTTCTGAAATCCGTTTTCGTTTATATAATTCTCTATTTTTATATGTAATTTTTCAAGTTCATTTTTCTCGTATTCTATTATCGATTTTTGCTCTTCGGTTAGCATACTTGTAGTCTGGTAACTTTTAGTCTCATTTAGTACCCCTTTATTACCAAAACTTGTACTTAAGGATATCATCATGGCATTAAATTTTTTTGCATCAATACTACTAGAGGCAAAAAGTACAATAAATAATGCCAATAACAAAGTTAACATGTCCGCATACGGTATGAGCCAAGACTCATCTACTTTTTCTTCATTCTCTTGTTTTCTTTGTCTCATAACCCTCCCCCTCTTTAAGTACATTTTACATATTAGATATGGATTTTTTTTGCATAAAAAAAAGCCGTGAAAACGACTTATGACTTATTTTGAATTGGTGTTTTTGAACAATAAGTATCCCAAATAGATAGCAGTTAAAACCAACAGGATCTTTCCTATCCAGGTAAATTGCGTGATTTGATAGACGGAGAATGCTTCGAGTAATAGGGCTGGGACTTTCCCAACAATGGTAGCTGCAGAAAATACTAGAAAAGAAGAGTTAGTAAATGCTGCAGCTAATGTTACAATACCTGACGGAATAAAGGGCATCAATCGTAAAGAAAAGATTAAATAAAAGGCGTCTAACCCTTTCGCTTTTCTTAATGTATTTACCCATGAATACATGGAAATTTTGGTGAGCTTAAATTTATTTAATCCCTTTTTATATAACCAAAAAGAAATCAGGGCACCAAGTATCTCGCCTAAAAACGAGATAAACGTTCCTCCCCAAAAACCAAAGAAGATGATGTTCGCTCCGGTTAAAAACACGCTAGGAACGATCCCTAAAACAGCAATAATAATATTTAATGAAAGACTGATAGCTACTGTCAGTATTGGATTACTGCTATATAAGTCGAGAATAAAACCTTGGATATCCATATATTTTCACCCGAATTAAAATTCTTACTATCTGCTAAGAAGCGGCATAGGATTAATAGCGTTTGTCTTGCCTGAGTTCCAAGGACCTTTGTGAAGCTCAAAATGTAGATGCTGACCAAATGAATTACCAGTATTTCCTTGATACCCGACCAATTGACCTCTGCTTACTGTTTGACCATCCTGTACACTTCTACTATTCATATGAGCATATACGGTTGTATATAACTGCCCATTTATATAATGCGATATAAAAACAACATTACCGTAACTGCTTGAATAATACGACCGAAGAACTGTACCAGATTCAGCAGCTACAATAGGTACTGTACCGGCTTTTGCAATATCAATGCCTGCGTGCTCTTTCCCCCATCTTGGACCCATCGTAGATGTTAGAGTCCCTTCTGTAGGAAAAAGAAACATGCCTGTCTTGCCCTCTCTTTCATCTGATGTTTCTGCTTGAACTGGTGATGATGATGCACTTTGAACTCTTTTGCTTTTCTCCATTTCTTTTTTCTTACGTTCTAATTCTGCTTTTCTAGCGCGTTCCATTTCAGCTTTAATTGCTGATTCTTGGTTTGCTAAAAGTTTATTCTTTTCATCAAGCTCTATTAGATAATTATTAATTTTCCCCTCCTCAATTTTCAATTCCGCTAGGATTCTATTTTTTTCATCTCGCTGGGCACTTAATTGCTCTTCTAACGTTTTCATTTCAGTTAGCGTTACTTCGAGTTGTGAAAGTTTTGAATCAACTTTTTGTTTTTCCAACTTAAGGTTCCTTTGATCAAGTTTATGTTCTTCAATAATTTCACGATCTTGTTCTGCAATTAAATTTAAAGCTATTATCCGATCTAGAAAATCACCGAAATCCTTAGAACCTAACAGTACATCAAGATATTGGATGACTCCACCATCCTCATACATTGCACTTACTCTATTTTTTAAAAGCTTGTCTCTAGTCTCGATACGTTTTTCAATGATAGCTATTGATTTTTTCAGACTATCAATAGAAAGAATAATATCTTCTTTTTCAGTGCTTTTTTCCTTAATATTTTGTTCTAGTTCATATATTTTGTTGTCTATCTCTTGAATTCCATCTTGGACCTTATTTTGTTCATTTTTGACTGAATTCAGCTCTGATTTTTTTTTCTTTTCTTTTTCACCATTCTGTTCTCTCTTCTTTTTTATTTCTTCCAGTGATTCTCCATGTACAGTACTTACATTACTTGAAATACTGACAAAAGTTATATTTACAGCTAGAACTGCAGCTAACGAAACAAATTTCCTTTTCAAATTATATTCTCCTTACCCTCAGATGCAATATTTCGATTTACTTTGACAAGAAATACTATAAAAAAGAAAATTGCAGGAAATATGCATTTTAAGCTTTGTTTACATTTCAGTTCTATTACAAAATCTATAATCAAATAAGATTTCTTCTATAAATTAATGAAACAAGTATATTTATAGGATTATTATCCAAGAGGCTTTGTTTATCCATTTCATAAGAAAAAGCCCAGGGAGCACCTGAACTTTTTATTATAAACCATTATTATTTTCCAAAAATCGTAAGAGATCTCCATAAATGATTTTATCAGATAGATTAGTTCTTGTTTTGCAGTATCTGAATAATTTCAAGCGCTTAATGAACTCACAACAGTTATTCCTTGTCCATATTTCCGTGGTCCATCCCATCCATATTTTCTTTATCCATCTTCTCTTCATTTTCTTTATCATTAGAACATGCAGATATAATTCCGACACTGCTCATTAATAGAACAACAATTGATAAAGACTTAAGCCATTTTTTCATACATTCGCCTCCCTAATAACGAGTTAGACCTTTTTAAATATGATTGAAAAAGGTTAGTGGTTATTTCGATAATTAACCCTTTCTAAAAAAACTTACAACAAATATATGAAGAATTTATGCATAGTCAACTACTTGAACAAGAATTTCTTTAACAAACTTTTCTCCCAAAAATCTCCATATATGTTTTTATAATTAAAAGAAGTTGCAATATCATAAGTAACGGAGGAATGTAAAAATGAAGAAAACTATTTTTGTCACTATTCTCCTTGCTGGAATGATCGCTTGGACATTGTTTAACAATGGTATTCTTAACGCCAAGGAGGAAGTTCAAAACAATAATAATACAAGTGAAGTAAAAAAAAGAATGGAACGTAACAAAGGTGAAGAAGAGCTTAAAACCCGAATTTCAAAAGGAAATATCGCTCCTGAATTTGAATTGATGTCTTTAAATGGCTCGAAAACAAAATTGTCAGATTTCCGCGGGAAGAAGGTTCTCCTAAATTTTTAGGCGACTCGGTGTCCCCTGTCGAGAGGAAATCCCTGAAATGGAACGATTTCACAAAGACAGTAAAAATAAGGAAATTGTTATCATTGGAATTAATCTTATAACAAGTGAAAGTAGTGTATCTAATGTACAAAACTATATTAATAATGAAGGGATAACATTTAACATACTGTTAGACCAAGAAGGACAAGTAGGAAGTATCTATCGACCTATCAGTATACCAACCACTTACTTTATTGACTCTAATGGTGTGATTACGAATACGTTTATAGGACCCCTGTCATACAAAATGATGCAAGATTTTATGAATGACATGGATTAAAGCCTTCATAAACCGTAGATTTTAAAACGTTCATAGAATCCTTAAAATGTACAGAAATACTAGGTGCAAAGAATAGTGGATTTTAAATTAAATTCTTAAATAGATCGTTTGCCTTTTCTATATATGCATATATAATAGGTGAGCAAAATAGATCCAATGCTTAGCCAAAAAGTAAAATAACCTATTTGAGGCGTATATTGATTAAGTAAACTGTATCTTGGCATCATAAAAAACACATAATCGATTACATCGTTGTGCAACGTCCAAATTGCTACAATTGTTAAATGAAGTGGTTTAATCTTATAGAATGGGGCATACAACAATCCTTGTATTGCCATACCCAGATGAGAAAGGATTAACATCATACCAACAATATTAAGAGATTCATTAACAATAAACACAAGTATGTTCATAAAAACAGCCCAAATTCCGTACTTAAACAAAGTAACGATTGCTAGTCCTTCAAAGATTGGCAGATTTTTATTTACTAGAAATGCAAATAATACGATAACAAAGAATAAACTAGCAGTGGGACTGTCAGGTACAAAAAGTAAAAACTTGGATGGTGTTTCAGTTAACTGGACCCCGTACCAAATATAACCATAAATTGTACCTAAAATATTAATTGTTAGCAATAAACTAAGAAACGTTTTACTTTTTAAAATATAAAACACTTGATTCAAAATAGTCCCTCACTTCATATAGAGTCATGTTGATGTACCGGTAAACCTCTTAGTCTATAATAAGCTACAAATGTGAAGAAGCTATGCACTCTAAAATCATCTGAAATAAAACACTTTTTTGTAAGAGTGATTTTGATGCTCATACTCGCTATCAGCGTAAGCTATTACTTTGATTAGATTTTTTCCATATCAAACAAAGTTAAAGAGGGCTGTAACTCCTCGGTTTCAGCCCTCTTTAACTTTGTTTATATAATTTATATGTTGATTAACATTTCAGTTTTCCAATAAAACTCACTAAAAACTTCCCCAAAAGCTTCAGGAGTTTTATCAATACACCCCCATTAATATTGATTTCGCATTGTTTGTCAAATCTAAATTATTAATCCCATTACCTTCCTTTTTTCTTTTAATACCTATCCACTCTATTTAAAATTTAGAGGTTTAAATATTTCTCTTACCCTGGATGATCCTCCCCGCCCACAAAAACAGATGTTTTATTCAATAAGTAATTATTCACCAGTAGCTCGTAAACTAAAATTGGAAATAATGTCGAATATCCTCAAATTCTGCACAAATTTGTAATTATTAATTAACCTAACCATAATACCTTTGATATAAAAGATTGCTAGAATAATGAGAGCAAAAGAGACAACAGGAGGAATTAAGAAGTGAAAAGATTAGTTATAGGAGCAACAATTGCAGGATTCTTAACATTAAACCCATCAATCGGTAAAGCAGCTTTAGGTGATCAGACACTTAAACCAGGAATGACACATTCTGAGGTCAAGGATTTGCAAACTCATCTAAAGAGTAAAGGTTATTTTACATATTCAGGACAAACTACCAATTATTTTGGTTCATATACTAAAAGTGCAGTCATCAGTTTTCAAAAAGCTAAGGGACTGAAAGCGGATGGTATTGTGGGGTCCGATACATTTAAAGCATTAGGTATTAAATCGCCGGTATATGCCCCAACTTATAGTAAAGCAAAGTTGGTTAATACAGCTAAGAAATATATGGGAGTTCCTTATGTATGGGGAGGTACCTCCTCAAAGGGTTTTGACTGTAGCGGATATCTGAATTATGTATATCAGGAAGCTACCGGAATTAACCTTCCACGCACCGTATCGGAAATTTTCTTAAAAGGGACAAAAGTGAACACGCCACAGGTAGGGGATATGGTATTTTTTGAAACTTATAAACCAGGCGCATCTCATGCGGGAATTTATATTGGAAATAATGAATTCATCCATAGTTCTTCATCAAAGGGTGTGAGTATAAGTTCCATGAAAAACTCATATTGGTCAACAAGGTATCTTGGAGCCAAAAAATATTAACAAATTCAAAATTAATTAAAAATGGCGCAGACTCAAAGTGTAAAAACTTTTGAGTCTGCCTCTTTTTTCTATATTATTCATAACAAATTGTCTCTAAATGTTCTTGACCTCAAACTGCCACAGATAGCTACGGTCATCGTATTAAATGACAGAAGCACCCACCTATCGTTTGAACTAATATTTCTACCAATCAATCATATTAATTATCTTTCTTACTCCACTGTAATATATTTACATGCAATAAATATATTCTAGACTCTAAATCCTCTATTATTATAAGAATACTTTTCGGTTTCTAGTATATAATCTACTAACTAGACGCTGAGGTGAATGTTATGAAAAAATTACATCGATGGTTAGTTTTTATCTTTTTTTCTTCTATTATTAGTTTTTTTTTATTCCCATGGGTATTTACAATAGGAGTATTCATAGCTGGAATTACATTGTTCTGCTTTCACATTGTTCAATGTTCACTAGAGGAAAGTGAAAACTCTTATGAAAAAAAATAGATATCTACAAGCCACTGTTTTGTTGGTAAGCCTAACTTTTCTATTTGTAATTATGTTTTCAACGGTAAAAAGTAAATGGTTTGATTCTACGCTTCTTACTAATGGCTTAGAGACTTTAGTAGTGAAGCACTCGTATATGCGATAGGTTCACAAAACGGTTACTTTACAAAAGCTTTACCAGCAGAAAGTGAACCTCCTAAGTTATCCTCTATCTTCGTTCAACTCGCTACCAATATTCGGCCTGGGGATATACGTAGTTTATTTGGAAATGAGTTACCTGGCTTAGCAATATATGATTCAGAAATCTATTTAGCGAGTAAAGGAACCAATTTTTCAACATTACCTATTGAATCAACACCTCCTATCGAAGAAATCATGAAAATGACTGAGCCGACAGATGAAAATAAACAAATTTTAAAAGAGAATGAAGAAAAACATAAAGCGCCAAACACTAATGGCAAACCCGTGGTTCATATTTATCACTCGCATAGTTATGAAGCGTTTAAGTCTTTGTCAAAAGATGGAACATATAATAGTTCCAACCCTGAAACTAACATCATAGCAATTGGTGACCTTTTAAAAAGAGATCTTGAAGAACGAGGAATTGGTGTATCCCATGATACGTCTAACATTGGTGAAAAACTTAAATCTAAGAACTGGGGTACTGGAAAAGCATATATTGCAGCGAGAGAAAATGTTATTGACGCAATTTCTAATAATAAAAGCATTCAATACTTGATTGATATGCATAGAGATTCACAACCTAAAAAAGTAACAACAATCGAAATTAACGGTAAGCAATATGGCCGGTTGTTCTTAGTGGTTGGAAAGGAACATCCAGGTTACGAAAAAAACCTTGTTCTAGCTGAATCAATGCACAATAAGATTAACGAAAAATACCCTGATCTTTGTCGTGGAGTAATTATTAAAGATAAAAATGAAGGAAACGGTGTATACAATCAAGACCTTTCAAACAAATCATTGTTGATTGAAATGGGTGGAATTGATAACAATCTTCAGGAACTCATTAATACTTCGGAGGCATTTGCTGAGGTATTCAGTGAAATGTATTGGGAGAATGAAAAAGTAAATACTGTTAATTAAATTTATGAGGCATTTTACGAATTACTCCTGTTTTAGATAAAGGCCAACAAGATTGTAGAGGAGGTGTATATTGGGGCTTTAAACATTCACTCAAAAAAATTACTGTTTCTAAAAGGTCACATTCCCCCTAGCTTTCTCTAACATATCTATGTCCAGATAAGCTAGCTCAATTATTGATCTCCACTAGATTTATATTTTAATAGTGACAAAAAGCCAGCAAAATTGTTAAATGAGAGAGGGAACTTATCTCCTCTTTAATAATGGAACTGAACCATTACTGCAGGAGGGATACTAATCTCCCTCCCATAATTCATCCACCTTTACCTATTCTTGATTCTTTTCATTTACATAAACAGATGCGAACAACATATTTTTCAAGCCAAAAATATGAGGTATACTAAGTGGAATTGTTATGTAATAGGGGACCGTGAATAGAAGGTAGAAAAACAGGCAGCTAGTATCCCTTAGAAAATGATTTTTGGTATACAGCTTACTGCTAAAACGGCCCTATTTAAAACCGATAATAAAATGAATTTTGTTTTTTAGAGATTGGTTGAATTATTACTATCATTTTTATCATTATCAACTGTAACCGTGTAACTTGGTCCATTGAAGATCATTTTATTATTTCCAACATTCAAACTTCCAGAGCCTCCGTGGAATTTAGAACTATGGTTTGGTGAAATTGAGAATGCATCTCCAAACGAAGCTACTGAATTAGGTGCTATACGATTAATACTAATTCCTTTTGTAATGAGTGAAGACATATTTTTTCCCCTTTCTTACTGATGAATAACAGTATTGTTTAAAAACATGAACATCCATCTAAGTACCTAAAATAATATTTATTATTTTTACTAATGAGCCTATCAAAATTTTTTAAGCTTTATTCATTTTTTCTCTTAAAAAATTCTTTCGGCTTATTGATTTTCTATATAATCTCTCTTGATTGATTTCAAAAAAATAAAGGGAGTTTTGATATCTTCTCAACCCTTTTACATTGTAACCCATAATTAAAATTAAACATAAAGTAAAACTAAAACAAAAAGTAAAGAACTACACGCGCCAAAACAGACAGAAACCACTGCGTCAACCTTCAGTAATGAAATAAAAACAACTGTCATCGATGACCAATTAAACGATTAATTGATTTTATTTAATGATCTCTGATGGCGTCACGAATCTGTAATCTAAAGAAATGTTCAAAAGAACAATGCTCGAACAGAACCATGCGGTATGGTTTCTATATATGATGACATCAAGTATAGGGGGACATATATGGAATACAAAGAATATGGCCAACTGTTAAAGGAAATCGGAAAATATATAACTGATGATTGCGAAGAGATTACATTAACAAGTGATATTCATACAATCGAACGATTTTTATTCTTAATTTTAAAAAAGTTCAACAAAATCATCTCCTTGCTTCAAAGTATAACTCCCCCTGAAATCGTAAAACGAGAAAACGAAGAGCTCTTGCTGTTATTTGAACATCTAGCCGATGTTACGAAAAAGGGATTTAGTCAAAAGAGGCGAGAGGAGGTATCAATAGAGACGGGACGGATAACCGAGGAAATCCAACTCGTGTGTCTCTCAATCATGACCAAGGTGCTTGAGTTATGCGACACCCCCAAAAATGAGATATAAGAGTAACATATTTATCTGCTCAGGTGTCAGCAATTTCTTTCCCTCTCGTACAACACTTTCTTGTTGGCAACCTTCTACATGCTCTTACATACCTAGATTCCCACATAATCACCGCTATTATTGTGCAACATCTACGGTATTGAAAATTCATTTATACGTATATAAATGGATTAGCGTAAGAAATGTGATAATGATTTAGAGGTACCATGAAAAAGGCTGATGTTCATTTGAGATTAAACTCTTGCATAAGATAATTAATAGCCTATTCAGATTGATAAATTCATGATTTTCTTATGACTGGGGGTATTTCAATGTCTATAAGGCATTATGTTTTATTTGCAACGGACGGATTTGTTTATCTGCCTATTGATAAAACTCTGTGTCCCTCTCCAAAATCAAGAAAAAAGGTTTATATTCTTGGATTTATTGGAGGTCTTTTTAAAGTAAATGACAAAATTATTAATCCTAAACTTGATTGGTCCAATCGTAAAAATTGGAAAAATATCCTTGATATGAAGGGTAATGCAACAATTCCTTCTCCTCTAATTTTTGGAGAAGTTGGTGATCGCATCTACATTACACTCATAAATTTAGGAATGAAAGAACGTCCTAATTTAATGGACTATCATACTATTCATATGCACGGGGCTCACGTCCCTACTCAGTTGGATGGGTTTCCTGAAACATCTTTTGGTGTGCCTGTCTGGACTAATTATAAAAATCCTCCACCAAATATGACTTATTTTTTTCAACCAGAAATTCCAGGAACATTAATGTATCACTGCCATGTAGAGGCATCTGAACACATTCAGATGGGTATGTATGGAGGCTTAATCGTTTATCCATCAAAAGAAAGCTTATTTAAAGCAGGTATTAAACAAAATAGTAATGGAGTATGGTTTTTTAAAGGGATACCACAACCTCAAATTCCCAAGTCAGCTTCAAATAGAAATTTTGCTTATAACAACATTCATACATACTTTGATAAAGAGTATGTTATGTTATTATCTGATGTAGATTCGGTATGGCACGATAATGTAAATAAGGGTATATTCTTTGATGCTGCCAATTACAAACCGGACTTTTGGCTAATTAATGGACGTTCATTCCCCGATACTTTACTACCTCATCCTTTATCTCTATTATATAATGAATCAGAATCTGATTTTGTACAAATCAATTATGAATCATTTGTCCGCGTGGAAACTGATCAAAAATTTTTGCTCAGGATGATTAATATGGGATACCAGGTTGTACCCTGGCATATTCACGGATGGCATTTCACAATTATAGGAAAGGATAGCCATCTTGATCCATTTATAAAGCTTTCATCACTCTTCCAACTCGATGAATCATTCCATAATGAAATCAAAAATAAAGGTTTCACTGTAAGCATAGGTTCGGGAGAAACTTATGATTTACTACTAAATGCAGATGATAAACGATTTGAATATTTAAATTATATTACTAGAGGGCAAGATGGCTTTCCCTCATTTTGTTCTCAATTAAAAAAATTGTATAAAGCCGATTCTAAGTCAGTTTTTAATATTCCTACAGAACCTGTTAAATGCAAGTCACCAGAGTTAATTAATTATCTTCAAATTTGTCAGCAACCAATTATTGATTTAAATGATAAATTTTTTCCGCAATTTTATCCTATGCATAACCATGATGATTATAAAATCACAAATAAAGGGATTTATCCTGGCGGTCAGTTAACATATATACAAACTGATACACCTGACTATTATGTCGATGATGACATAAATTAAGACAATAAAGGTTATTTTTGTTAAAAATAATTCGATGGACTTAGAATAGTTTTTGCACGTTACATTATTACCCGATATTTGTATTACAGGATTTAGTTATTGGAAATGGAGAATTATGCTGATTAGTTCTGATATTATTCTTGAAGAAATAGTCCCGTAAGTATACCTGAAGTTTCTTTATGGTTGGTATTACGAACTAAAAATCCAAATGAAACCCCGTATCGAAACGCAGCATCAATACCTCCACGCTGCCGTTTCCAAATTCTTTCCGGTTCTTCTTGTGCCACCCGGGATAGTATTTGTAAAATTAAATCAGCAATAAAAAACTCCAAGACTATCTTTATATTTAGTCGTATCTAACATGGGTATATCGAGAACCACTATTTCGGCTTATATGTTTATTGTGATGTCATTCCTTCCATTCATTTGAGATTTCACTTTATTCCTTCCGAAACGATTCAAATAATAAATGTACATAACTCTCAGTATTCGTTTTTGAAGGTGATATTGTTCACGAGGAAAATCCCAACCACTTTGTTTATCGATAAATATATCACGTTCGTTAATGTCAATAGCTTAAAGAAAGCAATTTCAAATTTTCATTTTGGTCTTTACTACTCACTCAAATATATCCAAACATTCAAATTTTAACAGAACCACCGTCCTGTTACATTTTTCCTTAATTAAATGAAAGTCCATATTTTATTAACGTAGTTTTATGAATACTTTAATTTACTAAAACACTACAGTTCTACAGTTCATAAATGTGTGTATATTTGAATCGTATTATTCCGTTTCCACTCTACAAATTTCTTTAAAATATAATGGAACATGTTTAATCAAAATAGATTAGGGAAAATTATTTTTGATAAAGTAAAAAAAGAAAGGAAGTAAATAAAAAATGCAACAGACACAAGACTTGCACAAAACTAATGAAGAAGTTTTAGAAACAGGGAAATATATCTGTGCAGAAGGCGAAACAAAAGAATTGCAAAAAGGAGATCATTTTCCTCCTTGCCCTAAAACAAATGAATCGACTTCTTGGAGACATGCCGATCACACCCATAAAACTGGTGATGAGGTCACAGAATCCGGACATTACATTGATAAGGACGGAGAACATGTTGATTTAACGCATGGAGACACTTTTCCTAGTTGTCCTAACACAGGAGAACCTACTTCGTGGAAACATACTGGTAACAACCACTAAATTAAATTAGTTATAAGAAAATTTTTTAGTAACTCTTAAAATAAAAGAAAATAAAAAGAGGAGCCGTTACACTAAAACGGCTCCTCTTTTTGCATGTGAAAATAATGAAAGTTACTGTAACCCGTAAATCAAATAGGTTTATTAATCATGGTTCATTGATCCAGAATCCATTTTCATCTCGTGTTCTCCATTAGTCGGTTTCTTTTCTGCATGACCAGAGGATAGAACCCATACCGATCCTACTACAATAACAATCGCAACAAAAAATCCAAATAATATATTCCCGATTTGAATTCGTCCCGAAAAACCTTGTGTTCTAGAATTCTCCGTTAAGTGCATGAACATTAAGAGTTGTAATGCTGCTTGTATAATTGCAAGCCCAAAAATAACAAGCAATTTTATATTCGTTGATAAATCGGTTTCTAGGGCGAACCATATAGCAAACAGTGTTAACACAATAGACAATACAAAACCAACCACATGCTTCCAAGGAATACCTTTATGTTGAGCAGCTGCATGATTAGCCATGTTGCATCACCATCCCCATGAGATAAACGGCTGTGAAGAGAAAGATCCAAACAACATCAAGAAAGTGCCAATATAGACTTGAAATAAATACTTTAGCGGTTGTTTGAGGTGTTAAGCCCCTTTTTGCAACCTGTATCAGAATCAATATAATCCAGCCAATACCAAGGGTTACATGCAGTCCGTGTGTACCGACCAATACGAAGAATGCTGACCATGCTGCACTTGTGCCTATATTCGCTCCTTCATGAATGTAGACAAAGAATTCATAAATCTCGAAACCAAGGAATCCAAGACCAAGCAAGATGGTTGTAATCATCCAAAAGAATAAGCCTTTTACATTGTAGCGACGCATTTCATGGATTGCTAGTCCACATGTGAAACTACTGGTTAATAACAAGAAAGTCTGTATCAACAATCCTTTTACTTCAAACAATTCTCCTAATGCAGGACCATCTGCTGTCCTGTCCATCAAAACCATATATGTCGCAAACAGTGTTGAGAACAAGGCTATTTCGGCCCCAAGGAACAACCAAAACCCTAAAATATTCAATCTTCCAGTCTCTGATTGATATTCCATCGGCGTGTTGAGGTCTCTTACTTTTGATTGTGCCATGTCCACGCCTCCCTTTATTTAGTTATGTTTTCGGTTTCTTTTATTTCTTCAACCGAAACATAGTAACCATTATTGTAATCGAAAGAACGAATAACTAGCGTTGCCAATACACCGATCAACCCTATGATCGCCATCCAATACCATTCAAAGACAAGTCCAAAACCTGAGACAAAGAAGAAGCTGGCCATAACGAATGGTACACCGGAATTATTAGGCATATGGATCTTTTGAAGATCTTGTGTCGTCAATGGTTTGATCTCTTTGTTCTGTTTTTCATTCCAGAAATGATCTAATCCTTTGACCACTGGAATTTTAGCGAAATTATAGAATGGCGGCATCGCTGAAGGTGTCGACCACTCCAATGTACGCCCGTTCCATGCATCTCCTGTTTTTTCACGTGGTTCATAGCGGAAACTATAGTAAATGTTATAAACAAGAACTAAGAACGCAATCCCCATCATGAACCCGCCTACTGTTGAAATCATGTTTAGTGGCCCCCAACCTGATTCTTCGCTGTACGTATATATACGTCTAGGCATTCCGTCTAATCCAAGGAAGTATTGCGGGAAGAAACAAATATTGAATCCTATGGTAAATAACCAAAATACCCATTTACCGATACGTTCGTTTAGTTTATGACCGAACATTTTTGGATACCAATATACAAGTCCTGCAAAACAAGCGAAGACCGTACCTGCTATTAGTACATAATGGAAGTGAGCGACTAAGAAATACGTATTATGGTATTGGTAGTTTGCTGCTGCCATGGCGAGCATGACCCCAGTTACCCCACCGATTACAAAATTAACGATGAACCCGAGTGACCAGAGCATTGGCGTTGAAAATTCTATCTGACCTTTACGCATCGTAAAGAGCCAGTTGAATATCTTCACACCAGTCGGTACCCCAATAAGCATCGTGGTAACTGAAAAGAAAGAATTAACCAACGCACCAGAACCCATCGTAAAGAAGTGATGGACCCAAACTAAGAAGCTATATGCCGCGATTAGAACCATCGACCAGACCATTGCTTTATAGCCAAAGAGTGTTTTTTTAGAGAACGTAGCTATTATTTCTGAAAATATACCGAAAGCTGGTAGTATAACGATATAAACCTCAGGATGACCCCAGAGCCAGAAAAGATTAGCCCAAAGCATATCCATTCCTTCTCCTTGAAGTGTAAAGAAATGACTTCCGAATAGGCGGTCAAAAGTCATTAAAGCTAAAGCAACCGTTAAGATCGGAAAAGCAAAAATGATGATAGCCATCGTAACGAGTGCTGACCAAGTGAACATTGGCATACGGAACAATGTCATTCCTGGTGCACGCATCTTAAATATAGTGACCATAAAATTGATACCTGTTAACAAAGTACCGATTCCAGAAATTTGTAACCCCAAGAGGTAATAATTCTGACCAGGCCCAGGACTTAGTTCATTACTCGCAAGCGGCATATAGCTCGTCCACCCAGCAGATGGAGATCCGCCTATAACAAACGAGATATTAAACAGCATCGCTCCAATAAAGAATGTCCAGAAACTAACAGCATTCAGATAAGGATATGCTACATCCCGTGCACCTATTTGTAATGGAACAACCACGTTGATTAGTCCAATTAAAAACGGCATCGCCATAAATATAATCATAATCGTGCCATGTGTTGTAAATATCTCGTTGTATTTCTGTGAATCGAGAAACTCCATTTCAGGGACTGCGAGTTGCGTTCTCATTAAAAGAGCATCAACTCCCCCTCTGAATAGCATCAGGATAGCAGAGATGATATACATGATACCTATCTTTTTATGATCGACGGTAGTTAGCCATTCGGTCCATAACCACTTCCATTTTTTAAAGTATGTCAGAAAAAAAACAATTCCTAACATCGTGATAGCAATCGAGACATCCGCCCCATAAATGAGCGGATCACCTGTTACAAAAAATTCATCCCATTTCATTGATAGTGCCTCCTCTTCTAATGGGGCAGTTTCACCCCATTAGACTTTGCCTTACTATATTACTTGCTTAAGCGTTCACGCACTTTAATAGCGTAATCTGCATCATTTTCATGTTTAACCCACTTTAGATGGGTAGATGAGAAAGTCATTTCTTTCGTATGACCTTGAAGCATAAGTTGATCGTACTGCTTCTTAGTCAATTTTGGTGCTTCTTGCTGGGTTTCTTTCGCCCATTTATCAAAAGACTCTGATGTTAAAGCAGCTACTTTAAATGTTTGGTCTGTGAAACCTTCACCATTAAAGTTTGAATTTCGGCCATCAAAAACCCCTGGATCATCGGCTTGAAGATAGAGCTCAGTCTGCATACCAGCCATAGCATACTTTTGTCCACCTAATGAAGGCACCCAGAACGAGTTCATTGAATCAGCTGATGTAAGTTTGAATAGTATAGGACGGTCTTCTGGAATATTGATATAGTTTACTGTCTCTATATTTTGCTCTGGATACGTGAAAATCCACTTCCAATCCACCGAGGTTGCTTGAATAACCAACGGCTTTTTATTCTCACTTCCCTTTGGAGCTTCCTCTAAAGAATAAATAGTTTTTACCGTTGGAATAGATAACGCAACAACGATAATCAACGGGATAATCAAACAAATGGCTTCAATTAAGTGACTTCCTTTATTTTCAGGATCGTACCCCTTATGACCCTTATGATCACGATACTTATATACGATAAATCCAAACAACACATAAACGACCATTATAATTCCTATCATAAATATGATTGAATACATGATCAGGTCTTTCTGCTGTTGAGCTACCGGTCCTTTAGGATCAAGTACGAGCAAATCACTGCATCCACTCAATAAGAAAACAGTCAATAACATACCCAAGAAAACAAACGGTTTATACCGCTTATACACTAAGGCCACCTTCTTTCTGCTGTAATTCGAAATATGTTTTATAACACTATCAATTTAGCAGAACAAATACCTTTTGTATTAAAATTTACGTATGTGTCATAGGAATTTCACCACATTCACTAAAACCACATACTCTGTGCAAACATTGTTCACAAACTTGGGTTTTTCTTCCGATTTCCCAACAAGTACTTGACCTTCAAAAAGAAAAAAACCTATCCGTTTTTTTGGATAGGTTTTATTTTAATACACCATTATTTATTTTTCGTTAACAGTAAAAGCAAAGTTATTAAACTAAACGCGGTTAATGCCAAGAATGGAATAGTTACAAAGCCGAACCAATTAATATATTCCGTACTACAAGGAACTCCGTTTTTGCATGGTTTGATCGCAGCAAAACCCGGCACTTTCTGTTCTAAATAATGGAAAAGAGAAATGCATCCCCCTAAAATCGATAACGGCAGAACGTAGTGCTTTATAGATTTATTATTTTGATATGCTGCAATTCCTAAAATAATGGTCAAAGGATACATCATGATCCTTTGATACCAACACAAATCGCATGGAACGAATTCCCTAACTTCACTAAAATAGAGACTTCCAAACGTGGCGAATATGGATATTACCCATGATAGATACAGCGTTGATTCACGTAGCTTCATATTATTTTCCTTCTAATTCTTGTTCGATTAATTTGGTTAGCTCTTCATAGTTAAAAGGATCAGTAAGCATTGTTCCATTAACCATAATACTTGGAGTTTGTTCTACTTTGTATTCTTTTACCAGTTCAATATCTTTACTTACTTCTTCTAAAGTGGCTTTACTCTCCATATCTTGTTTAACTTTCTCTCTATCTATTTCAGGCGTGTTTTTACTTAAAACCTCTAAGATCTTGTCTGTTGTAATCCATGCCCCATCATGGTTTTCTGCTGGTTGTTCTTCAAACATCTTTTTGTTAAAAATCCAGAAGGCTTCTTCATCTTGTGCAAATACCGATTCGCCAGCGATGGAAGCTAATTCGGACTCTTCTCCATGAAATAATACATTGATAAACGAGAATTTAACTTTACCAGTATCAATAAAATCTTTTTGTAATTTAGGGAAGATCTGAGCACTCCATGCTTTACAAGCCGGACATTTGTAATCTCCAAACTCAACAACTTGCACGTCCGCTTTAGCATCACCTATAGTCGGCTGTCCTTTAATGGATGGAGAGGATTTGTAGCTGGATTGTGTGTTCAAATCACTATCTTGATTAGCATTGGAAATTAGAAAGAGACCTAATATTATGCCGAATAGAACAAGCGTACCTAATACAATCTTCTTAAAGGGGTTACTTTTTTGTTTCATATAAACACCTCTATGATTTTTTAATTATGTCTATTGTATCAAATTCCTTATGCATATGAATGTAATCCTGCGATTACTAAATTTACTGCTATTAAATTGAACATGATGATTAAAAAGCCAACAACACTTAGCCATGCAGATTTTTCCCCATGCCAGCCTCTTGATAGACGCAAGTGTAAATAGGCTGCATAAAATAAAAATGTGATTAAAGCCCATACTTCCTTAGGGTCCCATCCCCAAAACCTGCTCCATGCTTCTTGTGCCCATATCATAGCAAATACAAGTGCACCTAATGTAAAGACAGGAAATCCAATTGCAACGCCTCTGTACGATATTTCATCCAATAACTCAGGGTCTATATGCTTTAACTTTGGTTGAATATATGCAGCTATTCGTTTACGGCAGAGCATCGTTATCAAAATGTACAATAAAGAGCCGGCAACAAACGACCACAATAAACTATTTAAATTTTTTGCTGCGTTTTTCCCATCCATCCAAGAAGGGGTTTCAAAAAGTGAGCTCGGATTATTACTGTTGACTTCTGAATCATCTGGACTTACAATAGCTGGAAGTTCGTATGTGACAGTAATCATACGTTCATTTTTATCATTCCAAATAAATGTAGTACTATAATCCATAAGATTAAACGAAAAACTGATTAAAATAAATCCAACAACAGATAGCAATGAATAAAGGATAAACTCTAACCAAAATGTCATTTTATTGAATTTTGATTGATCCACATTACGTATTAAATATATAAGTCCAGCAACAAAACTAATAGACAAAAGTCCCTCACCAAGAGCTGCTGTAGTGACATGGATTTTTAACCAGTCACTTTGAAGCGCTGGTATTAATGGTGAAATTTCTTTAGGAAACATACTTGCATATGCGATGATCAATAGTGCAATCGGCATTGTGAATATGGCTAAAATATTTGTTTTATATATTCGATAGATGATTAAAAATGCAAAAACGAGCATCATACCAAAGAAAGTGATGAATTCAAAAAGGTTGCTGACAGGTGCATGACCACTCGCAAACCATCGAGTTACAAAATATCCAGCTTGGAATAAAAATCCTAAAATAGAAACAAAATATCCGATTTGCCCCCATTTATTAGATTGTTGTTTCTTTTTTTCACTTGGCATAGCCATCGAAAAAGGAATTATTGCAATTAAATAGACAAAAAATGCACAATATAATAAGATACCGCTTACTTCTGCCAAAATTTTCTCCCCCATCTTTGCAAATTCATAGGAATTAAAATTCCAATTTTAAAAGCCAGTAAATCCCCCGAATATATTATTTGTAAGAAACGAAATGATTTTAGTCATCCAATCAAAATACAAAAAGATTCCCATTATAATCATTAGATAACCGCCAATATTCATAAAAATACCGCTGTGCACTTTGAACCATTGAATTTTTTCAACAAAGAAAGTGAGTGCAAAAAAAGGAATAGCAAATCCTAAGATATAAAAAGACATGTAAATTAACCCCGACCCAGGATTCGTAATTCCTAGAGCCATGACAGCAGCGAGTATCGGCCCTGTACATGGCGTCCACCCAGCCGCAAAACCTAATCCAATCAGGACAGACCCAAAATATCCTGAAGGACGTTTAGTAAAACGAACTCTTTTATCCTTCATTAAAAACTTAATACTTAAGTTCCCGGTTACAAGTAGCCCGAAAAATACGATGACCACGGCTCCAACTTGACGAAAAAGATCTTTATATTGCATAAACAGTTGGCTGAATAACGAAGAGGATAATCCTAATACAAGGAAGATAATTGAGAATCCAGCAAGAAAGAACAAGGTATGAAGAACCGCATGCTTTGATATCCTGTTTGATTCTTTCAAGTCCTGTAAAGATACACCAGTTATATAAGACACAAAGGCTGGGTAAAGCGGCAAGGAACAAGGCGAAAGAAACGATAAGAGTCCAGCAGTAAACGAAAAAATCAGATTTATATCATTCATAAAAGTCACCCTATACTTATCCTATATTAACAGGTAAAAACACCCGTTGAGATTCGGGTGTTTATTACCTGCAGGTTCAAATTTTATATAAACAATACCAAAGAGGGAGGTATTGGGAATGGAAATGGATTATTCTTTTTGTTATCTGCTTAGTAATGGTAAAGCATCAATTGCATTTGATTTACTTGAATTCCATTCCCCTTGATGAAGCTCAAAATGGAGATGTTGACCTGTTGATCTGCCCGTATTGCCTTGATAACCAAGCTGTTGCCCTTTTGTTACCGTTTCTCCTGAATCTACAAGGCGGCTTTTCATGTGAGCATAGACAGTAGTATACAACTGACCATTGATATAATGTGTTAGATATACTACATTACCATAGCTCGATGAATAATAAGAACGCAGCACTGTCCCATTAGCTGCAGCAACAACTGGTACGGTTCCTGCTTTAGCAATATCAAGACCCGCATGCTCTTTTCCCCATCTAGGACCAGTCTTTGAAGTAATTATACCTTCAGTTGGAAATAAAAATGAACCGCTCCCACTATTTGATTTTGGCTGAGAATTGTTGTTTTGGCTCATTGCAGATTCTCGTTTTGCACGAGCGATTTCTGCTTTCTTCGCTTTTTCTTGGTCGTCTAGAAGTTTATTTTTCTCCTCAAGATCTAAGATATAGGAGTTAATCTCACCTTCTTTATTCTTCAAATCTGATAATATTATATTTTTTTTATTCCGCTGATCGTCAAGAACTTTCATTAGCTTTTCAAGTTCAACTTTGGTTTCTTCCAGTGTTAATAGCTGATTTTCGATTTTAGCCTTTTTAATGTCCAATACATTTAGATCTGCTTTATGTTCTTCGATGATAGATCGGTCTTGGTCAGCAATCGTATTTAAAGCTATGACTCGATCTAAGAAATCGCCAAAGCTTTTTGAACCCAATACAACTTCTAAATAGCTGGTTGCACCTCCATCCTCATACATGGCAGACACTCTTTCTTTTAGAAGTTTGTCTCTCTTTTCAATTCGTTTTTCTATAATAGCAATCTCTTTCTTTAAAGTTTCTATATTTTTGGTTATCTCTTCGATTTCTTCCTTCTTCGATTCTAATTCTCGCGTTTTATCCATGATCGATAAATCGAGTCGTTTAATCTCAGAAGAAATGGTTTCTTTTTTAGTGACTATTTCATTCTTTTCTGCTAATTTCCCTTGCCGTTTTTTATCATTCTCCTCTTTTTTTTCCTTTATCTCATCCAAGGTTGTTGCGTTTACAGTTGTTAATTCATTTGCAATACCTAACTGCAAGGTAAAGAATGCAGTCATTAAAACTAGTTCTTTCTTCAAATTCCGAGCCTCCTGACACCAAAATCTGACACTATAATTGTTTATTCGAGTTTCTAGGACACACTCACTATAATTGAAAAATGTGTGGAAACTGTGAAGAAATGCACCCTTTTATTTTTCATTTTTATTACAAAAAAAAGAGAGGATACATATACCTCTCTCCAATTCTAATTTTTTTGTGTTTAGTGTACTTTTTGATTAATAGGGATACTTACTATAAATTCTGATCCCTTACCTGGATCACTTTTAACTTCTATTGTTCCATCGTGAAGTTCAACTAACTTTTTTACGATAGATAAGCCTAATCCAGAGCCACCGTGTTGCCTTGATCTTGATCGCTCCACTCGATAAAAACGGTCAAAAATAAAAGGAAGTTCTTTTTCTGGAATTCCTTTTCCAGTATCTTTGACACGAATTCCAATAAATTTTTTTGATTTGTTTATTTCCAATATAACACTTCCGTGATCTGTATAACGAATGGCATTTTCTAAGAGATTTAATAATATTTGCTCGATTCGCAAGGCATCTGCGTAAAGATAAGCTTCTTCTGTATTTTTAATAAACTCAATTCCTATATCTTTATCTCCTGCCCGCAGTTTTACTTTAACAAGGATAGATTCGGCAAGTTCAATAATATCAATTTGTTGTTTTGTTAGCTGAAATTGGTCGATATCCATTTTTGATAAATCAAAGAGGTCGTTAATCAAGCCTTTTAATTGCAAAGAAGCCCGATTAATGGTATCTAAGTATAAAACTTTTTCATTATCATCTTTATAAAGTTTATTTTTAAGTGCCTTTGAATACCCTTCAATATAGGTGATAGGTGTACGTAATTCATGCGAAATGGAAGCTAAAAAATCTTGCCTCGAATCACGGTACTGTTTTAGTTCCACTTTCAATAAATTTATTGCCTTCCCGAGTTGACCCACTTCATCATTGGAAGAATATTCAACCGGTACACCGAGATTACCTTTCGCGATTTCTTTCGTTGCTTTTTCCATTTGTAATAATGGAGCAGCCAGTTTTCGTGAAAGAAAATAAGTGAAGCCAAGCATAAGAAAGAAAGCACCGATTCCTACAAGTGTAAGTAATAGGCGAACCTTTTTTATCGATTCATGAATCTCTTCAATCGATGAAAGTACAAAAACACTGCCTTTAAAAGTGTGGTTATTCTTTATTGGTTTTCCTGCCATTAGATGATGAGCCTTCGAAATAGGTTCTTCATATTCTTTATTTATTGTCTGCCCTCTAGATAACAAATTGTTGTTTTTTGTTGAAATCTTTTTGCCTTCTTCCAAGCCCTCCACGCCAGTACTAGCAATTATATTCCCCTTAGAATCTGTGATGAATATATCAGTCCTTGTTAGTCTGGACAGAGATTCAAACATACTAATAAACTCTTTATCATTTGTGTTGTTGATTGAATGGGCATACTGCTCAGATAGTTTATTTATATTTTGTCTTACTTCATTATAATAAAAACCCGAAAATCCTTGGTAGATTACAATACCTGTAGGGAATAGCACAACTAAGAAAAGTAAAATAAAACTTCCACTTATCTTAAAGATGATACTATTCTTCATTACACTTGTTCTCCTGGTTGAGAGAATTTGTAACCTACGCCCCAAACCGTTTTTATTGGATCAAAAGAAAGTCCCTTTTCTCTTAGCTTTACTCTAATATTTTTAACATGTGTGTCTACGACCCTGCCATCATATGAGTAATATTCACCCCAAATTTTGTTTAAGAGAACTTCTCTCGTCATAACCTGTCTAGGATTATTAGCTAAAAATATGAGCAACTCTGTCTCTTTTGGCGTAAAGTTGACACTCTTCTCGTTTGCGAATACTTCTCGAGCTCTAATATTAATCGTTAAATCCTCAATTATTATTTCATTTTCTTTCTTTTCCATTGTATTTAAGTAAGACACTCTTCGCAGCAATGCCTGAACTCTAGCCAACAACTCATCAGGTTCAAATGGCTTTGTTATATAATCATCCGCCCCAATATTCAAGCCCATAATCTTATCCTGTACATCGGATAAAGCAGTAAGCATTAGGACAGGTGTTGTACTTTTCTCACGTATTCTCATACAGATTTCCCATCCGTCTATTTCTGGCATCATAATATCCAATATAACAAGATCTACTTTATTTCTTGTCAATACATCTAGAGCGCGCTGCCCATTATCTAATTCAAGAAGGTGATAATAATCACGAAGATAGATACGCAATAAGTTTCTCATGTCCCAATCGTCATCAATGATCAATATGGTTTTCTTGTACATTCTTTTTCACCTCAATTAATATGATTTCAAAATCGCTAAGATCCAATACGCACTTGCAGTAACAAATCCAAAGGCCGTCAGGAAAAGAAAAAGTTGTAAATTAGTAAGTTTCATATCGCCCACCTCCAGTACATTAAACTCAATTTTTCAATATACATGTGCATATATTCATATATTCATTCTATATGAATTCTAGTAAATTTAAATATTTGCATTGGAACAATAACGTGACAGTTCAATTTAGAATATTGTGATTAAATACATTGTCTTTAATAGAATGTGGGTTTTCATTTTATCCAGCCCTAAATTAATGATCAACATAATAAGATATACTATGGCTACTTAAAAATAACTTACCTCGATAGTATAATAATATTTTTAATGCTATTATATGAACATATGCACATAAATACCATGAAGGGAGTGATCATATTGTTTAATATTTCAAAAGAGACGATGGAGTTTGTAGGACCTACACTTTTGATAGTTATAGGAATTGTATTCTCATTTATCTTTGTCGTTTTCATAAAGAAAGTGTCCAAGAAGCAAGAGGAGCATGCAAATCGATTTGAGCAAGAAGTCTTAGCCTCTAAGTGGCTCATGGAGGAAAAGAAAAAATCAAGTTAGATTATAAAAAAACAGTGCGCTGTATGCACTGTTTTTATTGTAAGCTGTTCATATGATTCATTAGATACTCTGCATCATTTCCGACTCCATAGAGCAGCCCTGATCCTCTTCGATACTGCCAGGGCAAACCTAAAAAGTATAGCCCTTTAACTTTAGTAACGCCTCTTTGATGAATAGGTTTTCTATCGTAATCGAATAAACCCTCAATTTGTATCCAGCTAAAATCGGATTTAAAACCTGTCGCCCAAACAACATTATCAACCATTACCCTGCTCACATCTTCAAACATGATCTTGTCATTTTCTACACTAACAGATCGTGATTTTAAAATTACCTTCTTTTCTATTATCGCTTTTTTCAGTTCAAGACCAAAAATTGGATCAGGCTGACGGCTCAAAAATCGCCCTATTGTGGTATTTACGTGTGATTGTAGAAGTCCTAACTTTTGAAACCACCAAAAGATGCTCTTATTTCCGATTACTTGCGGAAAGAACTTCATTTTATGTCCTACAGACAAGTACACTTCTTTGGTCTTGGACAACTCAACGGCGATCTGAGCACCAGAATTCCCACCACCAACGATCAACACTGATCCACTTTTGAGCTGTTCTGGAGATCGATAACCTGAAGAATGTACTTGAAAAACCTCATTGGAGAACTGATGTGAAAACTCAGGTATAAATGGGACCTGAAACGGCCCCGTAGCCACAACTACATTATCTGAAAGAAAATCGCCTTGGTTCGTTTTAACTACAAATCGGTTATCCTCTTTATGCAAACTATAAACGTTAGTGTTTAATTGAAGGGGTAATGAAAATTTTTCAGCATATGACGCAAGGTAGTCTGCTACTTCATATTTTGTCGGATAAACGTCTTGATCCCCTTCAAAATAGCATCCTGGAAGTGTACTATATGACCGCGGCGTGAACAGAACGAGAGAATCATAACGCTTTCTCCAAACATCCCCAACATTCTCTTCTTTACCGATTATTAAAAATGAATGTTTTGCCTTCTTTAAGTAATAGCCCATCGCTAATCCTGCTTGACCAGCGCCAATCACAATCACATCATAATTCATGCTTATTCCCCCCAATTAGAACAGAAATGGCTATCCCTTTGGGACCCGATAATCCTCAGCTGGTAATTCATCAATGCTATATAACTTATCTTTTTTGAACCAACCGATAAAGATCCTCAACAATACCGTTCCATATATAATCTCTTGTCCGATTTTCATGATTACTCCTCCAAGTTGCTGATCATACAGAGGTGTATAGGAGAGGTAAGTGATCGACGATCTGTGTTGATACATCTGATACAATATGTCTTTTGCAAAAATGATTAACGCACATGCTGGTGTGAGCAGTACGCCCATGGCAAAGATGTATCCTGTCTTTTGAAGGCTTGATAATTCTTTTCCGGTTTGAACATTTGATATTATAGGAAACCACATCATAATTGATGTAATAAATAAAACAATATGATAAAAATCCATCGCCCAAGGGTTAGCCATCAGCGTGTCAAAAACATTTGGAAAATGATAAATCGAAAACAAGGAATTGAATACTAGTATCGCTAACAAGGGTCTTGTTGCAAAGTGGACCATTTTCTTGATGGATGATACCTGAAAGAGATAGGTAAACACCCATTCCGGGAGCCCTGCAATTAATAATGGTGGTACCATCAGATAGGTAATTGTCATCTGTACCATATGTACACTGAAGAGATAATGATGTCCGATCAGACTTAACGGACTGCCCTCTGCAATAGCCCAAAGAATCAACCCACTACAAAAAAGTGCCCTCTTCTTAATGCTTACACCATCCAAATGTGGATTTAAAATTAAAACTCTCTTAGTTACTAAAGAAAATATAAAGCCTAGAAAAACAATTAAAAGTAAAATGTCAATCTTCCAAAGCTCAAAGAATGGATAAGTTGTTAAAACGTTATTCACAAGTACCTCCTTGGTCTAAATCGTTGTTCATTAGGAAAGATTCTCTTATAATAGATTCATGTATTAATAAAGAAGGGGTTGCACATGGGAGAACAGGAACAACATAATAAAAAGCTGTTTATTGATTTAGATGAAGAAACACTTTTTATGGTCGGTCAATGTTTTAAAGCATTATCCGATCCAACAAGGTTACGCATCTTAAATTTGTTACTACATGGTGAGCAGTCTGTAAATGAGATTGCCGACAAACTCTCTCTTTTACAATCTACAGTTTCCCACCAATTACGATTTTTGAAAAATGTTAGATTAGTGAAATCAAGAAGAGAAGGCACAACAATTTATTATACTACAGATGATGAACATGTCATTGACTTGTTAAAACAAAGCATTGACCATGCAAAACATACGTAAAAACGAGCCCTGAAAAGGGTTCGTTTTTTAATTGCAATGCCCTTGGTGCTGATGCCCTTCTCTTTCTTCATCCACTTCAATCGTCGTATGATGAATATGGAATTCATCGTGCAACACTTTTTTCACTTGATTCAAAACTTCCTTGTAATCAGCTGATGTTTCTTTTACTACATGGCAGCTGAGTGCAGGAAAATCAGATGTGATCGACCATACGTGGAGGTCGTTAACTCCCTTCACCTCGGGAAGTGATAGTATAACTTCTTTTACTTTTTCTACGTCTAAATTTAATGGTGTTCCTTCCATTAAGATATGGAAGGAATCTTTTGTTACTCTCCAGCCACTTATGATGATTAATACCGCAACAATGATACTCGCAATCGGGTCAGCGATACTCCATCCCAAGAACATGATGAGTAATGCTGCAACGATTGCTCCGACTGATCCTAACATGTCGCCAAGCACATGTAAAAATGCACTACGCACATTTAAGTTCTCGTCTTTATCGCCTTTCATCAAAATATAGGCAGCTGCTATGTTTACAAGCAATCCAATGAAAGAGATGATTAACATTCCTGAGCTCACCACTTCTGGAGGATCTACTATACGGTGATAAGCTTCCCAGAAGATATAAAGTGAGATTAAGATTAAGGTAATACCGTTTAAAAACGCCGCTAGAATCTCAAAACGTTTGTATCCAAACGTCTTTGAATGGGTGGCTTTTCGTTGCCCCATCGTAAGAGCTAAAAAGCTAAGTCCAAGTGCCGCAGCATCACTCAACATATGCCCTGCATCGGAAAGGAGAGCCAAACTGTTAGTCCAAAGGCCACCAATGACCTCAACAATCATAAAGCTCGCAATTAGAAAAAATGACCATTTTAATGCGTTTTTGTTATTACTTCCATGATGGTGATGTCCATGATCGTGAGAGTGTCCCATAATTTCCACCTTCTTAAATATGAATATGTGCTCATGTATATTATGCACAATATCCGCTCAGCGTGCAATCATACAAAGAGAAAAAGTTAATACATAATTAGAATAAACAATTGTAAATAAACTTAATCCTTTGTGTCTATCGATCATTTTTTCACATTAAAAAAAGCCCAATAAAGGGCTTTTGAATTAACGAAGAAAATAAACTGTTTGAGCAATGGTGAATGTAACCGTAATTGCAATAACAGTTGGTATCAGAAAAGCTAAAAACGTCCATTTTTTACTCTTGGTTTCTTTGTATATGTTCACGAGTGTTGTCCCGCATGGAAAATGCAACAATGAAAATAGCATCATATTCAATGCAGTAAGCCACGTCCATCCGTGCTCTACAAAGATTTGCTTCAAATCTACCAGGTTATCGACTTCTGTTAATGACCCGGTGGAAAGATAGCCCATTAATAAGATTGGCAAAACGATCTCGTTGGCGGGCAATCCAATCAGAAAAGCCATGAGTATGAAGCCGTCTAACCCTAGCATCTTACCGAAAGGATCTAAGAAGTTTACGATATACATCAAGATACTTGTATCCCCAACATAAATGTTAGCAATGACCCATGTTAAAATTGCAGCTGGCGCAGCAACTTTAATTGCACGGCTAAGAACTGATAAAGATTTTGTCAATGATGATCTTATGACTGTGTCAAAGAATTTCGGTCTTCTATATGGCGGCAATTCTAGAGTATAATGCGTAGGCACTCCTTTTAGAGCTGTTTTGGAAAGAACCCAAGAAACAATAAAGGTTACAATTACACCAACCATTACAATTCCAACGATAACAGAAGTCGTCACGAGTGATTTAAGACCACCTGTATATCCTGCTGCCATAAAAAGTGATGCAAGAACAATCAGGGTACCCCAACGACCGTTGCAAGGAACGAAGTTGTTCGTAAGGATGGCAAGCATCCTTTCTCTTGGAGATTCAATGATTCGAGACGATAACATCGCTGCAGCATTACAACCGAACCCCATCGCCATTGTTAAAGACTGTTTTCCATGTGCCCCTACACTCTTGAAAATTCGATCCATATTGAAGGCAACACGTGGTAGATAACCATAGTTTTCAAGCAAGGCAAAAGTAGGAAAGAAAATAGCCATAGGAGGAAGCATTACACTTATCACCCATGTAGTCCCCCGGTATAACCCAAGTACCAATATACCATGAAGCCAATCAGGAGAATTCATATACATAAAAAAGGCAGTTAGATGATTTTCTAGCCAGCCAAAGAAAGTAGCAAGCATCGATGACGGTATGTTAGCCCCTGCGATAGTTAGATAAAACACGATTCCAAGCATTATAATCATAATCGGGAATCCAAATATCGGGGAAGTAAAGATGGCATCTAGTTTTTCTGTTCTTTTATCATTCTTCTTATTTTTATGAATGACACTAGATTCGCATAATTGTTGACTCTTTTTATACAGATTTTGAACGATCTTATCCCGCATATGATCATCAGAGATTTCTTGAGCATACGCATATAAGTTTCCCAAACTTACTGAAGTTTTCTGTTGGAATCCATTTTGCATGATTATCCCCCCTTGACCAATAAGCGTTTTTCCATCTGCTGAAATAATGAATCATCTCCGTCAAGCAAGCGTAAAGCTACCCATCTTGACGAAATACTATCTTCAAGATACTCCCGTACGAGCGGTTCGATCTGGCGAATCTTTCTTTCGATCTCTTCATCATAAAAAATAATTTCAGGAGTACACACGATCTTTCCCGTATGGATTCTATCAATCGTATCTAATAAAAGGGTAAAACCTGTTTTATTTCTCGCAGATATTTTTATAACAGGTACACCGAGTTTCCTTGTTAACGCTTTTTCATTTATAGATATGCCTTGTTTATCTGCTTCATCAATTAAATTGATACAAATGATCACATTCGTTGTCATCTCTAAAACTTGTAAGGCTAAATTAAAGTTGCGCTCTAATGATGTAGCATCTAAAACGACCAGTGTTACATCTGGCTTTTCAAAAACGATATAATTCCTTGCGACTTCTTCATCGGTTGAATTTGAGAATAAGGAATACGTACCTGGCAGATCAATTATTCTTACCGTTTTGCCTTTATGTTCAACTTTACCTTCTGCGAGTGAAACAGTCTTACCAGCCCAATTACCGGTATGTTGTTTTAAACCTGTTAACGCATTGAACAGCGTGCTTTTTCCTGTGTTTGGGTTGCCTGCTAACGCAACAGTATAAGAGTTTTTCATGTTAGACCAACTCCCCTTCTATCCTCTGGCTTTCTTCTTTTCGTAAAGCAATGGTAGTTTGGCTTACACGGAATGCCATCGGATCCCCTAAAGGACTTCTTCTTATCACTTCAACAACTGCCCCTCGAACAAAACCTAGATCCAGTAAACGTCTTCTCATCACACCTTCTAAATCAATTGAAGTGATCCGGATGAAGCTTCCGATCTTGGCATCGTATAATTTTATTACTTTAGCTTCGTCCATCCGTGTTTCCCCCTGTCCCAATTGTTTCCCATAGGCAACTTTTAGTATCATAATAAGAATGTATTCATACTTTGTCAATTGATTGCTATTAAATCACCAAATCCAAAATTATCCATAAAAAGGACTGCCTTTTATGGCAGCCGGAGAGTTCAGCATTTGTGGTTTTAGTGAATAAAAAGCAACGAGTATGGAATTAAAAAACCAAAGCTAGTGTATAAAAGCCATTCAAAAATCGTAACATCTTTACTTTTCCTTAAAAACTCATGGAGGGTTACAAAACTAAGTGTTCCTATCGATGTACCCATTAAAAGCGTATTTACTTTTATATTTTGAAGATATAAAAACGCATTGCCAATTAATGCGCTAATACCGAAGAAAAACGCAAGAATCAAACAAGTTAATGTAAAGAGATAGAAAGAAACATTTCCATATAAAGCAGATGACATAAGTGCTAGTCCTTCCGGTATGTGATGAAAAAACATGGCAAGTAAAAATGGTGAAGAAAATATGGAGTTTGAACTCTCGTTTATTAACAACCCTACACCTACGCCAGTGGGAAGGTTATGGAGGATTAAAGCAACTACTAAGAACATAAAGGATTTTTTGTTCCCCTTATGGAAAAATTGATCAGTAATTTTCATTAAAAGTGCACCAGCTATAAATCCAAGAATAATTCCCTTTGTCTCAAATAATTCAATGGCTTCTGGGATGATTTCATTTAGTAATAAACTTAGGATGATTCCTCCTGAAAACAATAAGACTAATTTCCTCCTTTTGAATACCACATCTTTTAGAAGTTGGAGACTACCACCACCAAGGAACGTGCCTAAAAACACAAAAACAAAAACCCCTAACCCAATAATGATTGAATTCATCTCGTTGTCTCCTCTTTTTTTGTCCCACCCACTTTCACCATATTCTATTGGCTTTTTGTTCATTCCAAATAAGAATTTTATAAATAGGATGTACAATAAATAACCTTACAAAAAAAAAACAATTGACAGGATACTTGTATTAGGCATAAAGTGTAGTTATTAATCATAAAAGTTGCATAAGGGAAACTTTTTAAGAGGAGGTCAAGTATGGATAAGGAACTGGAAGAAAAGGAACAAGTCTCTCGTCGTGATATTTTGAAAATGGGATCTGTCGGAGCCATTGGACTTGCAGGAAGTTATTTTTTGAACAAGGTTGCTCCATTTACAGGAACGGTTAACGCCTCATCTCACAACAATCACAAGAAAAAGAATAGTCATGCTAATCACGCGAACATGTCGGATAAATCCAAAACAAACGGCTATAAGATGGCTGAGAGATTGCTTACTGAATTTGATTATGGAAAAGTCAGCACCCTGCCGAATGGGCAAACACTAAGAACGTACGAAGTCGTTGCGGTTGATAAAGAGATCGAGATCGCTAAGGGAATCAAGTTTCCAGGCTGGACGTACAACGGAACCATCCCTGGACCAACATTCCGTTGTACAGAAGGTGACATGCTGCGTTTCAACTTTGTTAACAAAGGCAGTCACCCGCACTCGATTCATTTCCATGGCATCCATCCTCCCGAGATGGATGGGTTAGATCCGATCTATCCAGGTCAATCTTTCACGTATGAATTTGAAGCGAAGCCTTATGGATTACAGATCTATCATTGCCATGTACTCCCTTTGGCACGACATATTCATAAAGGACTTTATGGAAACTTTATCATCGATCCTAAGAAACCGAGAAAACCTGCAATAGAACTGAACATGGTGATGAACGGTTTTGACTTGGATTTAGACGGAGAGAACGAATTTTACACCGTGAACGGTTATGCGTTCGCGTTTATGAATCATCCGATAAAGATAAAAAAGGATGAGCTTGTCCGTATTTATTTGAGCAATCTAACGGAATTTGATTTGTTGAACTCGTTTCATCTTCATGCCAATTACTTTACGTATTATCCGACTGGAAGAGACGACAACCCTTCCCAGTTCACTGATACGATCATGCAATGTCAAGGTGAACGCGGGATTGTTGAAGTCCGTTTCCCATACAAAGGAAAATATATGTTCCATGCTCATGTCAGTGAATTCGCTGAACTAGGTTGGATGGGATTCTTTGAGGTCGAGTAAAAGGAGGGGTGAAGATGAAAGCAAAATGGTGGATTGCAGGACTTATTCCGTTGATTTTATTAGTTGGCGTATTAGCTTGGGTGTTAAAAAACGGGGCTGGTGTTGAACAAGATCCAGCCGCACCGATTGAAGTCTTAAACATCGAAAGAATACAAGTAACGGTTTCTGGATTCGAAGTGGATGTGAGCAACACAGGACCAGAAACCCTAAAGATTTCACAGGTAATGGTGGATGATTCGGTATGGGATTTTACGGTCTCTCCTAGTCAGACACTAAAGCGATTTGACGAAGGTACCGTCATGATCAATTATCCTTGGGTCGAAGGTGATCCTCATGCTATAAAACTGATTACGGAGAACGGCATCATCACGGAAGGTGAGATTCCAGCTGCAACGTTAACACCCAAGCCGACTTTGGAAAACTTTTTGAAATATGGCTTTATCGGATTTTATGTCGGGATCGTCCCCATCACACTAGGCTTGTTGTGGTATCCGTTCATGAAGCGTTTTAAACGTAAATGGATCAATGCAATATTAGCATTAACGGTTGGTTTATTGCTGTTCCTTTTCGTCGGAACATTAGCAGATGGATTCGAGATTGGAGCTGAAGCACCATCTGTCTTCCAAGGAAACATGGTGGTCATCATCGGAGCTGCTCTTACCTTCCTCCTTCTGATCGGCTTTGACCAGTATCAGCATAAGAAACAGGAATCTAAAGGGTATTCTCCTTATGCTTTAGCTTTACTCATGGCAACAGGGATAGGACTTCATAACTTCGGTGAAGGTCTTGCCATCGGCTCTTCTTTCGCCTTAGGTGAAGCCGCACTCGGAACCTTTTTAATCATCGGGTTCACATTGCATAACATCACAGAAGGCATCGGGATCGCTGCACCATTGTTAAAGACCAAACCACGGTTTAGGGACTTCGTACTCCTAGGATTGATCGCAGGGGCACCCGCCATCTTGGGCACTTGGTTCGGAGGCTTTGTCTTCTCTCCGATCTGGGGAGCATTATTCTTAGGAATTGGAGCAGGTGCGATCCTGCAAGTTATCTTTGTTATCACTAAGTTGCTCATCGAAGACCATAAAAAGTTCAGAGAACCATCTGTCTCTTGGTTAAACCTAGCTGCATTCTCAGTTGGGATGCTCATCATGTACTTTACGGCGTTTTTCGTAAAATATTAAGGAGGGATAGCGATGTTAGGACCAGGAAGTTTGGTATTAGTAGGAGCTGCTGCTCTCATCGTCTTCGGGCCGAAAAAACTACCCGAACTAGGTAAAGCAGTAGGAGCGACACTGAGAGAGTTTAAAAAATCTACCAATGAACTTATGGATGAGGATGAAAGAAAAACGCAAAACAATAAAGATTAATACCACTAAAAAAATAATCAAAACATTAGAGGCTGCTAAGAATTTAGCAGTCTTTTATTACAAATATAGTATAATTTTACAATCACCTAAAAGGCTAAACTTATAAAGGATTAAATAAATTCCCTAAAGAAACGGAGGATCTAATAATGTTTCGGGATTTTGGCCAGAGAATGAGGGTTTATAGAAATCAAAGTAATGTGACTTTAATGGAACTTGCATATAAGTTAGGGGTTTCTAAATCGTATTTAAGTAAACTTGAAAATGGTAAGACGACTACTATTAAACTTACTAATCTTCAATTATTACATGATGAACTTAATCTGTTTCCAAATATTCCAAACGAATGGAGGCACGATAACATTTCTTTACGATTGTTACGGGCAAACCAACAATTACATTCCATTTACAAACAGCAACCCCATCTAGTTGAATCCATTTTAACCAATCTAGAGCAAAACATTCAATTGCAGCTGGACAACGAATAATGGCTCAATATAAATAGTAAAAAAACGCTTGGAAAACCTACTCCAAGCGTTTTGTAATTTAATTCTTGTCTTTTATACTTAAAAGTCTCAAACTATTTAATGTCACGATTAGGGTCGCACCCATATCTGCAAAAATCGCAATCCAGAGAGTAAGCCAGCCTGGAACGACTAAAAGCAACGCTAACAGCTTGATGCCAAGTGAAAATGTGATGTTTTGTTTAATAATCGTTAATGTTTTTTGGGAGAGTTTCATGGCGAATGGAAGTTTTCTTAAATCGTCTGCCATAAGAGCAATATCCGCAGTTTCTAATGCCGTGTCGGTCCCTGCTCCACCCATTGCTATCCCCACATTTGCTGCTGCAAGGGCGGGAGCATCGTTCACACCATCTCCTACCATCGCTACTTTTTCATAGGATTTACGAAGTTCTTTAATAGTTCCAAGTTTCTCATGTGGTAGTAGTTCAGACTGAATATCTGTAACACCTACTAGTTTCCCGATAGCTTCTGCAGTACCTTTATTATCCCCGGTCAACATGATTGTTTTTTGGATTCCTTGAGAATGCAACTGTTTTATGACTCCAAGACTGGATTCTCTTATTTCATCTGCAACGGCGATTAGTGCTAAGATTTCATTTTCGTTTCCAAATAATATTACAGTTTTCCCTTGGTTTTGCAATTCACTGATTTGAGCAGTGAATGATTCTATTCCTGATAAGATGCGCTCTTTGCTCCAAGTTGGACTTCCAGCGAAGTATGTTATACCGTTAATGGTTCCTTGGATACCCTTACCCGTTATAGATTGAAAGTTTTCAATATCAATCTGTTGGTAAGAGCAATCTAAATCATCCGCTTTCTTTACAATTGCCGATGCTAGGGGATGTTGAGACGCTCTTTCTAGGGCGGCTACTAGAGAGAATATCTCTTTAGTGTCACTTTCAATTTTAAGATCTGTTACAACAGGTATCCCCTTCGTTAACGTACCCGTTTTATCAAATGCTATTGCTTTAATCGCCCCAAGTTCCTCTAAATGGATACCGCCTTTTATTAATACACCGTTCCGAGCAGCGTTTCCGATTGCCGTTACGATAGAAACTGGTGTCGATATGACTAACGCACAAGGGCAACCAACTACGAGAACAGCTAATCCCTGGTAGATCCACTTCTGCCAGTCACCATCAAATAGGGGAGGGAGAACAGCGACAAGAAAGGCAACAAGGATGATTGCTGGTGTATAGTATTTTGCAAACCGATCCACGAAAGCCTGAGAAGGTGCTCTTTCTGCTTGAGCTTCTTCAACCAGATGAATAATTTTTGAGATTGTCGTGTCATCGACATGTTTGGTGACCTCAACCTCTAACAACCCTTCCTCGTTTAGTGTGCCTGCAAAGACTTCATCATCCTTTTCTTTTGTAACTGGAATGGATTCTCCTGTAATTGCCGCTTGATTGACAGAAGAGATTCCCTTTATTACACGTCCATCCATGGCAATTTTTTGTCCTGGTTTTACGATCATGACATCCCCTACCTCAATGTCATCAACCTTTACCATTTGTTCTTGGTTACCACGCTTGATCAGCGCTTCTTTAGGTGCTATATCCATCAAGGATCGGATCGATTGTCTTGCTTTATCCATCGAATAGGATTCTAAGGCTTCTGAGATAGCGAATAGGATGACAACCATCGCCCCTTCTCCCCATTCACCAATAAATGAAGCACCGATAATCGCGATTGTCATCAGAGTCCTCATATCAAAGTCAAGATGGAGAAGATTCTTAAATCCTGTGATAAACAGTCGATAGCCACCGATTACAATTGATAGGACATAGGGAATTATGGAAGTGATCGATTTCTCCCCATACATCTCAGCTGCAAGCCAACCCATGATCAGAAAAATGCTAGAAGCGATTAGGGAAGCATGCCGTTTATAAATTGCTTCATTATTTTTTTCAAACTCCTCGTTCTCTGGAACAACTTTGATATTCTCAAATGCTCCTGCTTTTTCGATTGATTTAATAGTGGTTTCTCCATATACAGTCAGTTTTAATGCTCCAAAATTAACACTTGCATCTGAAACACCATCCAGGTGTTTTACGTTCGTTTCGAACTTTTTCGCACAGCCCGCTCAAGTGAATCCAGACACACGGTATACAGTTTTGTTACCTTGCTTCGTTAAAGCTTCTTCCACGATGTTCCACCTCCTCCTGGTGTGTAAAAGTAATTTTAATCAGTTGTACTACATGCTCATCATCTAAAGAATAAAAAACCAGTTTTCCTTCTTTTCGGTATTTCATTAAGCCCATACTCCTAAGATGTCTTAGATGATGGGATGCTGTTGCAGTTGTACTTCCTACGATGTTAGCAACATCACAAACACATAGCTCCTTTTCAAGTGTAAGTGCATAAGCTATTTTAAGTCTTGTTTCATCTGAGAGAGCTTTGAAAATACTTGCTACGTTTAGCGAATTTCTTTTATTGATTTCATCTTTAACTCGAACAACTTTTTTCTCGTCAAAACAAGTTACTTCGCATACGTCTTGACTTTTCAACTTTTATCCACCTCATCCCAAACATTCAAACATCCATTTGAATGTATTATATGTAAATTGAAGAGGACGTGTCAACATTCAAGAGTAACTCCAGCATTTTGAAACCCTTTAATCTCAATTTGATGTAGTTTGTCGTGGTTGCACCATCTTTTGTTTGAGTAGTTCAGATATAATTCACCATAAACATTTTCATTTTGTTGTTTGTAATAAGTATGGTTAAGGTTTTTTTTATTAATTGGACACACATAAATGGTTTAGAACGGATTGATTCCCACATAAGAAAGCCCGTTTTTAACTTATTAGCAAAAACAGGCATTATCCAATAAATTAATTAGGTTACATTAAAACCCCATTCAAGAGTCAGTAGTCAGCTTTGGTTTAACATTTTTTATTACTACTTTGCTTTTTGGAATACTCGGCATGCTCACCAAGCTGTAACTTAAATCCTGATCTGGAACTTCATATTTCATTTGATTAACCAGATAATCAAGACTTACTTTCATAACTTCAATTGTGACCCATTCTCCAGCACAGCGATGACCCATAAATTGATCACCACCACCTTGTGGAATGAAGCTAAAAGGGCTTCCTTCCCATCTGGCAAAGCGCATCGGATTGAATAAATCAGGGCTTTCCCATACTTCTGGATCATGATTGGTACCATAAAGATCAAGTAATGTTAAGGTATCTTTTTTAAACTCATAGCCCTTCCAGACAAAATCTGTTTTCACCAGTGCCGCAACACAAGGAAAAAATGGAAAGAATCGGCGCACTTCCTGTATAAACATATGAAAATATTTTTTATAGCAGGATTGAAGTTTTTTCCTTTCTTCCGGATAATGATGCAATGCGAGCGCTATGAAATTGATAAATATAGCGTTCGCGACAATTGGTCTCAAGATATTGATTACTTCAACAGCAGCGGTGTTGATATCCAGAAGCTTTCCTTCTAGATCTTTATGCCAGGTAAATACATGTAAAGCAGTATCTTCTGGAGGATTTATTTTCCCATTACGCACCTTATTAATTAACTCGACAATCCACTTCTCCACGTTATTACGTGCATGTCTACCAAGCCAATGATTAAGGCCAATTGCGGCTGGAGTCTCGAACATCGCTGCTAAGTCTTTTGTCATTTTTTTAACATCAGCATCTTCTATAGGAACTCCCGCCCATTGACACGCCGTTCTGCACATAATTTCCTTCACTTCTTCATAGAGGGTAATTTTGTCTTTCCGTTCCCATTTATTTAGAGCTGTCATCCATTGAATTTTTGTAATGTTTGTTAGTTTTCGGATTCCTTGGGTAGTCATAATGGACATAAACATTTCTTTCCGATGTTTGTGATCTTGTCCATCCAATGCCTGAACACCATTTTTCCCAAACAATGTTTGAACTGCTCGATTTGGTGCTGCACTTTTCCTTTTGAATTTCTCAGGGTCATAAAAAATTTCAGTAGCTTCCATCCCGACCATGCATATTGCTTTTTTTCCAAGTAATCGTGTCTCAAAAACATTAGAATTAAAGCCTTGACGTCTATTTAAAATGTATCTATAACCCTCTCTAATGAAACTTAATGAATGATCTATTCCTTCCTCTCGAGGCATTTTACGTATTTCTGACATATCATTTACCTCCACTTCAATTAGTAATGGTTTATTTATTAACTATTCCTTATTAACTTTTAATAAACTTACACATTCTATACGGTGCTCAAATTGATATAATTTAACCTTATTAATGATAAGGATAAGGTCTTCAAACATGAAACTTTTGCATCCAAACTTGCAGCAACGGAAAGTCTTCACAAAATAAACATTGAACCGCCACACTTTATTAACGTTTTTAAAAAGAATTACATCTTTCTATTAAAGATGGAAGATGAATGTTATCTTATAGCCATCCCTAGAACAACTTATGCAAAAGAAGCCTCCCACGAAAATTTAGTGGGAGGCTTTTTTTAATTTCTTCTCTTATTCATTTAGCTAGTAAAATGCACTTATTTCTTCTCTTTAGGTACGATTTGATTCATAAAGGAAATGATGTCTTTTTCACTTAAGCTAGCGGTAGTCTTTTTTACAATTTTTCCGTTCTTATCAATCAAAACCGTTGTGGGTATCGGTCCAATCCCAAAAGCTTTAGTTACTTCTCTATCTTTATCCATAGGAATTGGGAAAGACAAGTGGTATCTATCTACGAAGTTCTTGACTGACACGTTAGACTCAGCTATGTTAACGGCTAGAATCTCAACCCCCTGATCTTTATATTTTTGATATTGTCGTTCCATATAAGGCATCTCCCGCTCACAAGGTTTACACCAAGTACCCCAAAAATTCAAGAAAACTCCTTTGCCACGATAATCAGATAATTTCACAGATTTTCCGTTCAAGTCTTTCAATACAAAATTAGGCGCTTGATCTCCAACCTGAACGAGAGAATTTTTTTCCTTAAAAAGGTTTATATAGAGCGTGTATCCAATTACTAGTACAAAAACACCTAGAATCAGACTCCTGTAAATAAATCGATTTTTTTTCATTTTTAACCCTTCGTTATCATATTTTTTTTCTTTAAAACTAATGTGGCCAAACTTCGATCACTCCTAAATAAAATATTACCTTATACATATTGCTCATTTATTTCAAACCCTTATTGAAAATATAGCAGTTAAATTTGTATAAAGTGTGAAGAAATAAAAATTAATACACATAAATAAAAACATCCTCCGGCTTTTCAGCCGAAGGAAAACACTACAAAGTTATATTAAACATAAAACCAAAATATAAAGTCACGATAAAAGCTAGACCAAAGGACAAGGCTAAAACTGGTTTCGCATTTTTTCTAAAGCTGATTAATATCAATAGCAAGAACAATACAGAAAGTAAACCTAAAATAACACCTAACATGGTTGGTTCTAATTGAATTTGGAAAGAAGACGGTATTTTACTTCCAAGGAAGTGCAGCATCCATGGAGCGGTCTCCACCGATTCATGAGGCGGTGACAAGGTTCCTAGTCTACTTGTAAAGAAAAATACGATCAATAATATAAGGCTTTCGATCCTCATCCAAGAAAGGGGTTGAAAGGACCAATCAGCCTTTGTTTTTTTAGCCAGTATCCCGTTGATGACAGCAAACACGAGAACGGGGATTATGCTGATATGTTTAAGCAGTAACATCTGACCATATGGAATAGCCCAGGAGTTAAGATATTCGCTTGGTTCCACGACTTTAAACATGATAAAGATGCCACTCATAAAAAGGATAACCACACATCCTATGGCTACCGGATTAAACCATCTTAAGAACTTCGCCCAGTTTTTTGCTTCCTTTGAAAACCAAGCTACTTGAAGTAGAATCCCTACCCAAACGCATACACTTAAGAAATGTACCGTATGAAGGAAAAAGCCTGACCAAAAAGATAGTGAGGCAACATGGCTCGCATATCCTACAGAACCTATCAATAGGAGCAGCCAAAATGCTTGCAAGTGTTTGGAACCTTTTAAGAATAAGGTCACCCATAGCATTACAGAAACAATCGCTGTGATAATCCAGCCTTTTCCAACGTTGAATTGTGTGAGAACCAAGTAAGTGGTATGTCTAAAACCAAAATCCTCTGCAAAATAATTGATGACATAAAGTACCGGGCCGAAGGAAAAGAGTAAAACCCCTAGTGGCATGATTAGCAATAGTGTTCTAGAAGTTATGATCTTCGGCTGTTTGGATTCTGGAACGTACTGTAAAATCACATGTCCAACGAGTAACGAAAAGAAAACATAGTTTAAGAATTCAGCGAACGGAATGAAACCGGTCATGACTTCATCTTCTTGATTCTGAAGAAAAAGACGATAGTGCCAATCACAAAGCCGATGATGATAAAGAATATCGGACTAAGACCCTCATCCTTTTTTGTATTCTCTTTGGTTAACCCTTTTTCTTCATCTTTTTGTTTATCAGAATCCGTTTCTGTTTCGTTTTCCACTGGTGAATCTACTTTTTCTTTTTGTTCGACTTGAACGTTGAACGGGATTTCTCCGTCAATAGGATGACCGTCCGTTCCGATTATCTTCCACTGGATCTTGTATGAGCCATTTTCTAATGAACGAGGCAACATGCCACTCATTGACTTTTCTTTGATCTTAACGGAATCAAGTTCAATCTCTTCCCCATCATCCTTAACGACCTTCATCGTACTTAAGTTCTCAACCTTTGTTTCGAATTGAAGGGTTATCTCTTTTAGTTCCTCTTTCACTATATCGCCATCTGCAGGACTTGATGATTTTAGTCCTGTATGAGCACTTGTGAGAGTTGGTACCATAAACGTAAGTAAGCAAAGCATTAACACAAATTTTTTCATATAAAATCACCTGTTTCTTTAAATTTCTGGAGTGGGTGTTGGTTTTGCATATCCCTTTTCATACGTTGAGTCAATTTTTTCTCGAATTTCTTTTATGGATTTGCCTTTGCTGTAATCAAGTACGGATTTTGCGGCAATTTCTAAACATACTCCGCACTTTGTCCCATGATCATCCCATACCAGAGAACCATCTGATTTATTTTCATTTATAAAACAATCGTAGTTATTCTTATGACCCGCTTCTTCACCACAGCCACAATAACAGGGCATCTTCTCTAATAACTCTTTATGCATAGCAGCAGCTTTATAGATAATCTGCATGTTTTCTGGTTTTTCAGATAAAAAAGAGGGAAGCGTCTCCATGTTCTTTGTTTCTTCTCTAATATCTGAGACCCCATGATCTGACTTTTGACTGCTTGATTCAGATTTATGATTGCTATGTTCAGCATTGCTCTTCTTAGGCTCATCTTTTGAACATGCCGTAGCTAATAAAAGGCATAAAACGAGCAGATAAGGTACTATTCTATTTATGTTCACAGTTTCTCACTCCTAAACAGTTAGCGGTTTAGCTTCAACGTTATTGTAATAAAAGAAAAGCCCCTCGTATAGACGGTTCACAATATATACATATATAAACAAATAAAAAAAGCAGTGAGTTGTCTCGCCACTTTTCACAAAGTAGTAAATAAAATTCACTTATTATTTTGTTTATAATTTCAGCAATCTATAAGATCATTCCTGCACACTTTTAAATAAACATATATAATCATTGTTTTTTACTTCGATTTTCTTCTTCTCGTTTATGACCTTCTAATAACAAATGGAAGAAGAAGTCGATCCCTTTGTTAAATCCTAAATATTTCGCACAAAAATATGGAATGATTTTAATGTTAGTGAATCTAGTAAACTTGTATAATTTCATCTCTAGCTGGTAATCCTTTAATTATGGGGTGAATACGATGTTAAACAAGAAGAGAAGGAATTTATTTTTAATTGTATTTTTATTTGGTATTTTTTTATTGAATGAGAAAAATGCTTTTAGTTTCTTTAAGGAAAATCAATTGTTGGATATAATAGAAGGGGTAAAAAAACAGGAAATAGAAATAAAAAATTGGTCTATGTTAATAAAGAAACCTATTGTTCAAACGAAAAGCAAAATTGAAATTAATAAAAAAATAGAGCAAATTAAAACTGAACAAAAAGGATTTACATGGTCGATCGAACCTTCACAAGGAAAGCACTATAAAATGATAGGGATGAGGAAAAATTTTACAGGGAATGTCAGTGAGAGAATATTGATTATCTTTTATCCTGTAGAAAATAATAGATATAATTTGAGTGTCACATACGCTGTACTTGGTAAAGGCTGGAACAGAAATGAATGGAATCGCATTTCAAAGGAATACGAGTCGGAAATGAATCGCTTTTCTGTATTTTACGCCGTTGAAGGTGTTAAAAAGCTTAAGGAACCACTAAAAACGGAAGCAACAAAGTTATTAAATCGGTTCTCTGCAAATACAGTAGAGGGTTTGTATGAAAAAAACTTCATATCAGTATCTGCTTATAATAAGATTTGGAAATCAAAAATTCCATTAGGAAATCAAAAATTTATGAATCTACACATTTCTTATCGAACTTCAAACGGTAATAATAATGATACAACCGTAACGATCGGCACCCCTATTATTACATCGGAGTATTAAAGCTGTTTTTCGGTTTGCTTCATAAATTTTTAACGTGTTAAAAAACTTTTACATGTTTGATATCATTATTATAAGAACATATGATAAATAGAACTTATCCCAACCCCATTTTTGTGTAGATATAGAAAGGTCATGCCTACTTAGAGGCATGACCTTGTTGTTTACGCCGTATATAAAAAGTTTAAGATTTGAACACTATTTTAATAACATCTTCATCATCACTCTTTAATCCTTCGTTAAAAATTAATTTTGTTTTAAAGTAATAAGACTCTTCTTGTCGAGACGCTACAAGTGATGAAGGCAGTTCGAAGGTAAATGGAATCCTAGTTTCTTCGTCTGCGTTTATGATTGTAGAAGTATGAATAGTGAAAGACTTAATTACTTGCTCCGTCTGCTTATTTATATTTTGATAAATAAGATCGCAATCTACTCTTCTAATTCCTTGTTCGATAATCCCTCCGTTTATATTGAAGTGCCCGACTACAATCTCACCAGGATAATAAGTGTCCTTCTCTAACAATAAGTCAATTTTCGCTGAACCAATTCCAATTAATGCTGTGTACTTTCTAATTAACATATAGGTCCCTCCATATTAAAAGATAAATTTCCAGTTTCAATAGTGACAAAACATTAGCAACAGCCTAGTGAAAGAAAAAAGACCTATGCTATTTTGCGGCATAGGTCTTAGAATTCAAAAAAGACCTCTACCAACAGGTAAAGGTCTTGCTAACAACAGCGTGTTGCCAATACAGCCGAGAGTAAACTCCGAATTGACGACTATACTGTAAAAGCTACTCCCCTTTAGGAGAAATATATTTTTTTCTGAAATCTCTTTAGATAGATATCGGTCATTAAGCTGTTTTACTGACCGTGTTAGAATAAATTTTTTCCAGAATGAAAGTGCATAAAGCACTGCAAACATTAACTGAATACACTACATCTCTCATGTAATCGCTCTCCAATTCATACTCTGCTAACAATTCTTTCAGAAAAAAAGATACGCTTTCTTTAGAGTAATCCTTTACCGCAGGCAAGGTCAGTCGATTTACCAAATTCAAAGTCTTTACCTTATTATCTAATGTTGCTTCATACTTCACGTGAGGTATCATGTAATCTTTAAATTCCCACCTTTGATTATGTGGAACGCAAAAAAAGTCAGTAACAAAATGGCAAATGACACCCATTTCAATTTCAATTCTTTTTTGTTTTTGTTTATCTAATAAATGGATTGCTGGTGTATTAATAAGAGCAACAACTTTATCTACGACAAAATCAAAACTCTCTTCTATATAATGTTTTCGTTTGGCAAGTTCAGGAACAAAATCTGGTTTCATATTAGCCCAATAGAATGTTGATTTGTTTAAGTCATACTGAACATTTTCTTTAACATGTGTCTTTATATGAAAAGCCATCACTTTATGTGAATATGCAAACAGAATAAACAGTCCTTTCTAATAGAAACATTATTTTCATAAACATAGTACATTCGTGAAATTTAGTCAACTTGTGTAATGTTTTTATATGTTATTAATTAATCGATTACCGATAAATGTCCCGGTCTAATAAGCTATGTTAAGGAAACATGAAATGGATAACCTAAATTCGAATAAATGATAAAGTACTGTATACACCGTATTTTGGTTAATACTCATTGTAAGCTCTGGCTTCTCTATGTGTGCGTATATTGCCTTTTTGATTGAATAAGATAATTTAAAACCCTCTTTAAAAACTTTGTAATTTCTCTCATATTCCCAGTTTAGAATCCCAAAATGATTATGGTATATCTACAAACACTAAGAAAAAATGACCTTGGAGGGTTTATAATTGAAAAGATGGATGCTTTCGTTAGGATTAATGACAGGACTCCTTGCATTGTCAGCTTGTAGTTCTGGAGAAGCTTCAGATTCAGAAGCTATTGTAGAGTCGAACGTGGGAGAAATCACGAATGAAGATCTTTACGCTAAATTAAAAGCTCGATACGGAGAACAAGTTCTTAGCCAAATGGTTGACCAGATGGTACTTGAAAAAAAGTATAAGGTAACTGACAAAGAAATAAAAAAAGAAATAGAAAAGATCAAGAAAGAATCTGGCGGGGAAGATGCGTTCAAAAAGCTTCTTGAACAGAACGGAATTACTGATGAAAAAGCACTTGAAGATCGTATAAAAACTATGCTCGTCAGCCAAAAAGCCACAACAGATGGCGTGAAAGTTTCAGCAGAAGAAATGAAGAAAGCATTTGAAGAAAAATTCAAAACTGAGGTTAAGGCTAGTCACATCCTTGTTGACGATGAAAAAACAGCACAAGAAGTAAAAGAAAAACTCAATAATGGTGGAGATTTCGCAAAGCTAGCAGAAGAGTATTCAAAAGATCCTGGATCAAAAATGAAAGGTGGGGATCTTGGCTTTTTTGGTAAAGGAGCCATGGTACCTGAATTTGATAAAGTTGCTTTTACAATAGAAAAAAATAAAGTAAGCGATCCGATTAAATCTAATTATGGCTATCACATCATTAAAGTGACTGATAAACGAGAGAATACTTTTAATGATAAAGAAAAAGAAATAGAAGAACAAATAAAACAAGAAAAAGCAAAACCAATTACTGAAATCGTAGAGAAGCTTCGCAAAGATGCAAATGTAAAGGTTAATGACAAAGAGCTAAAAGGGATCTTAGAGAAGAAGCAAGAACAAACTCCTCAAATGCCTCAATAATTTTTTTTTCAAAACTCGTTTTCGTAAATAAATAGCAAAGAATTCAAAAGAGCATCTAATACGATGCTCTTTTTTGATGGGATCGTAAAGGTAAAGACCACCATTTAGTAAACATCATACGTATAAAATAAAACTTAAATTGTGCTGGTATTGCTTTTATTGTGTCAGCACATTATTGTGCGCTTCAAAGCATTTCCGATTGTGAATCACAGTAAAGATAAGGGGAGCGTTTTCTCTCCTTTAAGGTACTTGGACATTCCATTTCTGAGAAAATAAGAAATAAAGGAAGAGATTTTCATCTCCTCCTTCTATGCTTTACATGCAGCCTTTTTCTTTTAAGCTTGTATAGTCTGCATCGGCATTTACTATCAGATGATCTAATACATCAATGCCAAGCATCTTGCCGGCTTCTGCTAATCGCTTCGATACTGCAATGTCTTCTCCGGATGGTGTGATATCTCCACTTGGATGCTGGTGCGAGACGATAATCGAAGCTGAGTTGTTTAAGATCGCCGCCTTGAATACCTCTCTTGGGTGAACAATACTTGAATTAAGAGCTCCTACATGACATCGGTGGACGGCTACAACTCTATTTTTCGTATTGAGACACATCACGAGAAATACTTCCCTGTCTTCATCTCCTATGAATGCAGCTGCAATCTTTGCTCCATCGATTGGTGAACGAATCATGTGACTCTCTCCTTCTCTCACCTCTGCGATAACTTGCTTGATTTGAAGAATTTCATACAGTTTTTCCATGCTTCAACAGCTCCCTTCTTTGTTTGAAGGCCAACTAATCTTTGCGATAAGAGCTGTCAAGGGACTTGAAGTTTGTGCAAGTTTTTTGGAGTGTTATCAAAAAAGTTCACAAAGTTTGCGGAGAGATAGCGAAGCATCCCTTTACTGATCTCATGAGCGAACGATTACACTTAAGAGAACAAAGAGGAAAGAGAAAATACTTTTTATTTTTCGGTTAAAAAGTACATCTAATAATTTAATTCTTGCTATTGACCTTCAACAATCGCACCAGTTAGTTGAAAAGAAGATCTTTGATAAGGAGTAACCTACCCCATTTTAATTGGTATTTGTCAGCCACCCTCTATACAAGTTGCAGTAGAGCTCCCAACAGCAGTATTTAATTTTTCAAGAAGTATAGATAGATGTTGTTCTTCCACTAATGTTTCTAAGGATTGATTTATAATTGGGATACGATATTTATTGAAAATTTCTGCCGTCATTTCCCAAACTTCAACTATTGCTCGGGGGGACATATTTGATTGTATAACCACTCTATTCTCCTTTTGCTTAATTTTATTTTAGATCTGATTCAATAAACCTCGCCTTTTGTTCAATAAAATAGTATACTTCTCCTTTTTGAAGAATTCACAAAGTTAGTGCAATCTAATTTAAAACGTTGTTTTTTACTAAAGCTTTATAGTAAAAATACAATAAAAAATAAGGTGCAAGATATGAAAGAAAAGTCCAACCTATATTCCAATTGTTACTGTATTCAACCCTTCCAATTATTAGATAAATGAACTCTAGTCCTGTTGTTACTAAAGAAAAAACTAATATAGTGAATAAAGCTTTTTTGTATTTTCGTATTAATAATATAAGTAAGAATGCCAAGATACTGTATAAACCTAAATTGAATGGCAGCTCAGCAATGGTATCATCATCAAATGGTTTTACGTTCCAAAAACCAAAATAAAAACCGAGTTCATCAACAAAAAAGGCTAATACACTTCCGAATGGAGCTATCGTTAATAGAAGTGCTTTATTCATTTTTTTGTGAAACATTAATATTATAGACCAGGGAACTAGGAAGGCAACAAAAATGTTAAAGAACATAATTAAATAATCACCCCTATCATTTTTCCTCTTATCCTTTCTAAATTTGACTGTTTCTATTGGTAATTAACACAAACTATCCCATAAAAGAGTTATTCTTGAGTGGAGGACTAAAAAATGTAAAAATATTATTTACTCCCTGCCATAAAAGGAACTTTATTCATCCCTTATGCTTTAGGTGAACATTCTACATTATTCATTTAACATCCTGCTTTTCAACTAACCCTTATTCTAATATCTGGCCCATTGAATAAATATAAGAAAAAAGATGTCCTTTTTAGCAAGACATCTTTCATTTTTATAATGGTTCAGCATCTAATTGTTCAAATCCATTGACTAACCACTTCTCTCCTTCCTTTTGTAAAAAGACTTCCAAAGTAATACGAGAGTTTTCTTTTTGATTATTAGCTAAAGATGTTATAGTCTCCTCAAATGTAACGACAGCACTACTGTTCTCACCTTCATTTTTGATGTAAACCCTTGAATCATTGACTTCATGTTCATAGAGAAGCTTTTCCCCTTCTTCAGTAGAAAAGTACTTGTTGAACAGTTCTTGTGTTAATACTGTTTTTGCTTTTTCACATCTTTGTTCAAGTTGATCATCTTTCACATGAAACATGGACTGTATAAAAACATTAATGCTCTCTTCAATCTTTGCATTTTCAGTTTCGTTGACTTCTTTTTCGTTCATTCTAGTATTGGTTTTTAAAAATTGTATTTGATCTTCTTTTCGTTCAACTTCTTTTGTAAGTCTATTAATTTGGACAGCTTGCTGATCGATTGTTCGAAAGCCGAACCAGATAAGTAGAATTAATATAATCGTGAAACCTAATAAACCTGTCTTTACTATGAATTCCTGTTTCAAATTTTCCTCCTCCCTATAAACCCAGTAGAGTATGTGGATTTAGGTGATTACTCCATTTGGATTCTTTAATTTCAAAATGGAGATGGGGACCTGTTGAATTTCCTGTGCTACCGCAAACTCCAATATTCTGACCGCTTTTGATCGATTCACCTTTTCTAACATTCGCCTCCGATAAGTGAGCATAACCGGAATATAAGTTATCTCCATGTTTCAATATAACTAAATTCCCATAACCTGCAGCTCCGTTTTTATTTTTATGAAAACCAGAATAAACGACTTTTCCTTCACTTGCTGCATGAATAGGTGTTACATGATTGATACAACCAAAGTCGATACCTTTATGATTCTCTTTGCTACCATCAGACCAAGTTCTCCATCCGAATCCACTGGTTACGTTCTTCAAACCTTTTATAGGAGACGACCAATCCCCCTTTCCTGAAGCAGGAAGAGTGTAATCATAGTACTGCAAAACGGCATCCACATAGCCAATATCTCCATAGCAAGCTTGCTCCGCTAAAGATTCAGGGCGTACGCAGCTATAAAGTCCAGTGTGTGCTAACTTTTGATATTGTTGTTGTGAAAATGCAATCGCTAGCTCTTTTGTATACTGCCCTCCATTTTGGTTCACATAGTCGATGAAGCCACTACCAAAATTATAGCTTTGAATGGTCGTTTTCAAATCACCCTCTGCTTCCTTAAGCATTGCAGAAAAGTACTTTACACCTTGCTCAATAGATTTTTCAGTATCTTTAATACACCCAACACTTCCACATAAGCTTTCACTCGCTTGCATTGGATCGTCACCTTTTCCTCCCGACTCTTGCATCATAATAGCAAGTAGAACACTGACATATTCGCTCACTTCGTATTCTTTTGCGTATTTCTCTACCGTTGCTTTATGTTTAAGGACATTTTGACTGACATTAGCCGTTCCTTCTTCTAACGTATTGTTTTTACCACCAAATAATTGATCAGCCATCATTAATACCATAAAGGCACTTCCGAAAAGCAGTCCAATAAATAGAATGATAGGTAGCAGATATTTCAGTACCAATACCCATATGGCTGTCTTCACTTTTACTTCTACAGCTTGTCTTATCAACTGGCATCCCTCCTAATCCTTGCTAGACGAACGAAGTCGGGGTGTTCGATTTAACTTTCCATGGGTCTGCTCCAATTGATTTTCGAAAGTCTTATCTTTTATTTGGTACGGGTTTCTTGCTGAAGATTGAGTCCGTTTAGGAGAGGTCATCGATTCTATTTTTTGTTTACGTGCATTTAATTGCTCGTTCTTGTCAGGGTTAGTGATTTGATTGGATGGTGAAGTTTTCTTATTTTTCATTAAGAAATTCTGTTCATCCTTATTGAATGATTGATGTTTTAATTTCTTCGGTTTCCGGTATTGGGATGGTAAGAATGAAGAATGGGAAGATGATTGTTCCATGGCAACAGCGGTGTCTTGTTTGGGTTGGTTGGGATATTTAAAGCTTCTTGAATGGGAACTACTAGTCTTTCCATTGGGACGAATAGGATGAACGTTTCCTGAATGTCTGCTTGAAGAGCTGTCTTGATCATTGGTATTTGTATTTTTTATTGCTGAGAATCTTCTTATAGGTTGACGAAGTTGTGAAACAGCACCTTGCATACCTCGTTTTGCTTTACTAATAGATTTACGATTTAAAGTAGATGCCCCCATTTGATGAAGATTTGGTGTAGCACCCTCTAACATACTAAGAGCAAACTGACGCTTGGAGTACATGAAGACGATTGCCACACAAAACATGATTTGAATAAAGATTCTGTAATAAATGTCATCCGACATGTTTGTCATCTCATACCCCAATGAAATAAAACTAGTCGCCACTAGTACAAAGAACATCGTCACTGACTTAAAAAGAATGAGAATGGTTGTCCCTTTCAGGTATCTGCCAACCAGTGCTTCAAAACTTGGAAACAGACTGATAAAAATCATGATGGGTGCTAAAAGCAGCATCATGATAAAAGCGAACTGCAGCATCACACGAATTAATGCGATAAAGAAAAACACGACACCTTGTATAACCGTTGAAAGTATCATAACGAGAATGTAACCGGCTTGCTTCCATCCATTACCCGCAAAGATATTTTTGTTATCGTATTGATCATATTCTTTCTGAGCAATTTCTTCTCGTTGTTTTACCCCTTCCTCAATTCTTGGGTCTGCTTTTAAGTAGTCACTGATTCGATTAGTATCTTCGGCCAGTATCTTCTTTTCCTGTGTAGTCCCATACTGTAGTAGTAGGTAAGGTTTATAGATTAACGCATCAAATACTTTATTCTCAATGCCAATAGAAACATTTTTTGCTGTGTTCTTATCAAAGCTATTAAACTGAAAAGCATCATCATCATTAAGAGTTGGATTGACACTCATTACAGCATTTTCTAGTGATGTAGAAAGACCATGTGCAAGGTCGATATAATTGAACTTCTTAGATTGAATGGAAAATAGGAGAGTAAGGCTTAGTAGAATTAGAGTTAATAGTTTAAAGAACGCCTGCCAGTTTTGTTGAATATAGGATCTTACAACGATTCCAATGGAAGCTACAGACAGTGCAAACAAGCCAAAATTAAATGTAAGGGTGCCGGCAGTTCCAGCTGTTATTTCATGGACGGCATCCTTTGTCATGTCCACTACATCGAGCGAAAAGAGTTGATAAACGACCATCATCGTGATTTGTGAAAGTACAATATTGATCATCCAAAAAAAGTTTTTCACCGCAGTTGCAGTCGCCGAACCTGTTTTCGCTGCGACATCCCACCAGCCATCATCCGCGTATGACATTAACTCATACGCAGATTCATCTCGTTCTTTCGCCTTTCTTTCCGTTTCTTCTGCAAAAACCACACTCGATTGAAATATGAGCAGAAGTAAGAAAAAGAAGGAAAGGAAAAATGGATGTTTCACATCCTTCACCTCCTCTAGTAATTAACACATTGATCGGAGTTAGATTTATAATTATTTGTTCCATAGGAGATTTTATAATCTTTCATAATAAAATCTCTATTATATTTATCATCCTTCGTTTTCCAGGAAACAATATAATCGCCCTTAAATTCTGATTTTCCATTTTCGATAGCTTCACAAGCTTTTACTAGCTGAATATCTTCTGCAGAATAATTCCCATCCTTAATTACTTTTTGTTCCAGTGCTTTCTTTGAAACGGCTTCATGAGTCTTTTTTCCATCAAGTCCAAGTTCGTTTGTCCCACATCCTCCTAAAAGGAAAACCCCTAATCCTATTAAAATCATTTTTTTCATAAGACTCTCTCCTCTCATGTTCAGCGAAAAGCTTCTTCCATTTGTACGGCTTGTGATTCTTTTTCAGTCGTTTTGAATGCTTCAAACCATTCGTCAAACAGGATATCAATTGCGATGGCTTGATTGCGGCCAAGATGGTCTTGGAATAGACACATACCCGACTTCAGAGAACTGACTACTTCGATATTTGCTTGGTTTTCCTCCATATCATAAAAACGTAAGATAGGTCTGATCGAATCATCTGACTTAGGACGGAACGAAAACTTGATTCCGATCTGTTCTTTAGTGGTGTCTACATTGAAGTCATCGAATGCTTGTGTAACAAGAACAATGTCTGTTCTCAGTGATCTGCCTGTTCGTAACATTTCATCGATAAGGTTCTGTCCATCTGCTGATCGTTTGAGTGTCCATGCTTCATCAAAAATGATCATGGCTTCTTCCTCTTGATTGGTAGAAAAAGTATGAACATATTTAGAGATTGACATCATCAGGCAAAGACCGATACGTTCTTCCTCGTTCATGTTTTCAGATGCAGGCAAACGCAGCCCCTGTAGTCCTAGTACATTAATCTGCTTTTGAAAATCAAGTCCTTTAGAATCTTCCTTTCCAAATAACATTCTCCCTAGTCCGTGCCGATATTTTTCAATGAATTTCCCAAGCGTATGATCTTTCTTCTGAATTCTTTGAAGTACTCCTGTTAGAGTAGGATTACTTTCTTGGTTAACTTCGTCAATGATGGCGTCATAGATTGTTACACTTTCATCACGAGATCCTCTAACTTCTGCTAACGTATTTAAAATCATCATTGCTGTTTGAATCGCTTGGTCGCCTTTTAAAAAGACGAGTGGATCTAGAGCACCGTGATACACACTATCTTCAGAAAGATGAATAAAGTTGATACGTTCGTATAGCGAGCGAAATTCTGGAATTTCACCAAATTTCTTGAGTGCCCTTTGATAATACCGTTGAAATTCATTCTTCGGATCAATATAGAGCACTTTTGAACCAAAAAAGGTACTCCAAGTAAAGAAATTCTTAACAAGCATCGACTTTCCGCTGCCTGGGGGACCAGTTATCAGGATGTTCCCATTCGTATGATCAGCTCCTGAGATTGCCTTTTTGGTCAAAAGGGGATTAAAGATGACTACGTTATTATTGATCTCTCTCGCTTGTTCCACATGAGATAATTTCTTTCCAGTTACCACTTTCCCTAGAACCATGCCAAACCGATTTCCTACACGATTGTTCAAGTTCATCCCAGTTTGTGCCAGATAAGATTCATCGACAACTTGTTCGAAGTACTGATAATCCACATATGAAGCTGGTAGGCTTTGTGAAAAAAGAGTAAGTTGGTCTACCAGAGGTTTTGTGACTTGAAACCCCGTATTTTTAAATAATGTTTGAAGAGCTCCTATCTTTTCATCCAATCCATTTTTACTAACGTCTGAGACAACAAGCGTAAATGTCATGAACAATAGCTGCCGTTTATTGGACTTTACATCATCAAGTAAGGTTGTTAGTCTGTCAGATGCCATCTCGACAATTCGGTCATCGTCTGCGGTATGAGTGGATTGAATTTCACGATCAAAGTTTGTGAATCGACGTTTTAATTTTCTCACTTGCCGAGCATTAGATCCGTTTTCCTTAAAATGATATCGAATCTGTATTTCAACAGGAAACGAAACACTCTCTAATATATCTTGAATGAAACGATAACCTTCAATAAAAGCCGGCATTTCAATGAAAGGCAGAAACGTTAAAAATTCTTTATGATTTTCGTGTGTAACGGTTAAGTAGCCGTACTCGTTCTTAATGACACCCTCTGTTAGATTATAAGAACCTTCAGGTATCGAAAAAAGATCACTGGTCCGATGAAACATATAATAGATCAGTTTATCCATCTCATCTTCACTTAGCTTTTGGAGGTGTTTAAGATTGGAAGCTTTAGAACTAAAGGTACGTTCCAACTCTTCGTAATAGCTAAAATCATCTTCTGCCTGCGTCTGAAAAAACATCATTTTAGAAACATCTTCTCTTACTCTCTTAAAAAAGAGGGAGATTAGTTCACCTGCGTTTGCGGATACTGCATCATCTGTTTTGTTCAAATGAACGCCTACATATACATCGTATTCATGTAAGAACACTTCTTCCTGTAATACCCTTGAAGCACGGTTGAAGTACTTATGTCCGATATCTGAAAACTCACCTTGAACAATATGCTCATTTACCACTTTCGTAAATGTGTCAAAGTCAAATCTCTTTGGAAGAATCATAATGTGATAATCATATTCTTCTTGTGTTAAGAATGCAGCCGTGTTTTCCATATAGCGTTTAAAGTCGTTATCGCTGTTTAATCTGACATACTCTTCATCGAGCCGATAAAAAGCCCAAACCTGCTTGCGTTTGTTAAACGCCATATTCATATGACGGTGTGCGATTGGAAATTCCAATACGTCTTTCAATGGCTCTCACCTTCTTTTTTTAGAAGAAATGGTTCAAACGTTATTTCTTTCTCCAATTGGTCACTTGCTACTTCGATAAAATGTTCATAAGACATGTTCTTTGTTCTGTAAAAAGTAATACGGTCTCTAACAAAAGGAATAACCCCTTTATGGTCATACTTCAGATTGAAAACAATGAATGTAATCACACCTGGGATAACGGTCAAAAGTATCAGCCAGTTCTTTACGAAAAAACGAAACAGATTGGTGTCATTTTTAATCCCAACAAGTACAAAAGATAATAAAAGAACGGCTGCAAGAACGATAGCAAAGATCATCTTTCTGACTTCAAGTCCGTTGGCGAATTCAATCGACCAGATTCGGTAGATTTTGATGGGGTACTTGTATTCCTGCGTATAATTTTCTCCCTTCATCCCACTCTCCTCCATCCATTTTACGAACCAAAATGTTTATTGAAACAACGCATTTCCGAGACCTTTTGCTAGCTCTTGTAGTTGCGGACCGAAAAAGACAACGACCAAGCAGCATAAACCAAGCGTTAGACCTGACCAGAACTGACCCCAATCTTCTCTTGTATAAGCGACTAATGCCCGAATGACCATGATTAAAAGGACTAAGAAGCCAATCTGCGAGATCAGGTTTTGAGTCACTTCCTGAAGACTAAAATTTATCATCGTTTTTCCCTCCCTATTCGATTCGAGTAATAAAGAACTTATTGTTTTCTTTTTCAAGCTTTAACTCATAAGAATAAAGATCACTCATTGATGTCTCACTGTTCTGGTAATGAACATCAGCATTTACCGTGTATCCAGAATCCATTTTCACGGCTTCACGCACATTCACGTCTTGAAGTGTCTGGTCTTCTAACCCCCCAGTAACGTCAGCCATGAATGGCAACTTCTCATCGCTCACTCCATATGAAGTGAAAAAATCGTTTAAGAAAGACTCCAGGAGTTTTGTTTCAGTAGAAGTGACCGGTTCTCCTTCCGGCATTTTCCCTTCATAAGACATGGTAGTCTTTAAATCTTCTTGAATCATATTGGGGTTCTGATAGACCGCAAAACCCTCTCCGTTACTTGTTACTGGAACTATGATATCTGTTTCGTATTTAGTAGTATTCGGAATTGATCTACCGTCTTTTTCTTGAACCTCAGTAATTTCATAGACAGTCTGAAATTTGACCTTCGCTTCACGGTTACTGAGGTGTTTTGTATCAATGTATTGCAGATCAGTGACTCGTCGCTCTCCTTTAAAATCTTTCAAATCTGCGACACGTTTTAAATCAAATCCTGATACAAAGTACTCTGAGAGCTCACCTTTACGGTCTTGGCGTTCTTTTTCGTCTTTAGGTACAGTTAGATAACTTTTTAGAAAATCTTCGGTAAACACTTCGATAGAATCAGAATACAAAAGATTAGTTTTCTCTACTTCTTTTAGCTGGTCATGAACATTTTCTTCAGAGGCTTTGACGGAATTTCGGATGGCTTGATATTTCGTAAAGAAAACCACATTGAATAACAGTGATAGAAACATAACAGAAAAAAAGAGGATAGACGCTGTTTTTGCAGCGTTTTTTCTTGAATAGGATAAACGGCGTTTGTTTTTTGAAGTGGATTGTTTTTGTTTAGAAAAAAGCATAGACTGATTCACTCCCTTCAACCTTCTGCCAACGGATGGCGGACATAAATGATTTCTGGGTGAACTGATTCTCTTGATGCCTTTCTAGCAAAAATAAATTGTCCTTGACGTAAATCTCTTATTTCGTCGGGGGATATCTTAAATTTTTGAACATGCCGCAGTGTACCTTTGTCGGCTTTTAAATCAACTCGTTTTAAACGACCTTCTTGTTTTTCAGTTGTGATCGTCAGATCGATATCTTTGAATGTGCCAAGTGTGTTTGCCCAGGAATCAACTTCATCTGGATTGTTGGTCTGGCCGATGGCATACGTATTCGTATTCCCTACAACTTGCTTGGCAAGGTACGGATCATTCTTTTCAAGATCGGCTAGCGTTTGAGTCGCGATGATGCAATGAAAACCGGCAGAACGTGATTTGTTTACGGTATCTACAATTTTATCATTTGCATAGACTGAAAACTCATCATAGATTGCGAGGATGGGTTGATCTTTTAATTGATTACGGTTCCGATATGAAACCAGATAGTTAATATCTAGTATTAAAAAACGTGCGATGACTTTGATAAACTTGTCATAGATCAATCCATCAAAACTGACAAATAATGCTTCCTTCTCTTCACTGATTCGGATTAGATCCAGACTATTATCGGTCTCTTCAAAAAGATGCCCTAACTCGCTGTCTAACAAGAGATAGATCTGCGTACGAACGGATGAAGCATTTTTGAATAAATGATTCTCTCCTGCCTCTTCATGACGGTACCGTTTAAACAAACGTTCATAATTTTTTTCAGCCCGTTTGCTTCTTACTGGTTTTACTTTTTGTTTTGGAGCTTTCCCCTCTGGCTTCTTCGTATCTTTAGTTGGCAAAAATGAAGAATAGGAAGTGCTTACCACTGCCATTTCTGCTTGTTCTTCTTCTTCCACTTCGATAACATCTTGATTTAATACTTCAAGAATTTCATTTGGATCTAAATATTTTGCAAACGTCCATAAGTCCCGGGTAAATTCATAATCATCGATAAACTGAATAAGAGCCTGAACGAGAGACGTTGAAATGGAAGAATAATAATCACTCTCTGTTTCAATTAACTGCTCCAGTTTATCTTTAATAACGGTTGGTCCTCCATACTTCAAAGGATTGTATGTTAATTTCCCTTTATCAGAAAACACTTTCAAATTTCTGTCGTATCGTTTACATAAAGTTTCCACTTCTTCAATACTTTCAGATGATCCCTTCCCATCGATAAAGATAAAGGGCAGGTTCTTTATCAGTGCGTACTCTACAAAATTTAAAAGTAAAATTGTCTTCCCACCTCCTGTTGTGGCAGGAATAAACATATGTTGATTGATCTCTTTAAAATCCATGTAGTATGGCTTCCCATTTTCGGTTATTCCAAGAAGCAGCTGATCTTGTTCCTTCTGGTTCCTCCATTTCTTTTGCGCTTTTAGTGTCAGTTGGAACCGGTTCTTTTTCACTTTTTGATAGTGTGAAGACGATTTAAATGTATCCCGTTTTTCCTCTGTTGATTTTACTCGTTTTGAACGGTGGTAATCCGTCATCAGTGACCAGCCATATGAAACGAATAATCCCCCTGACATATACAAAAACAAAGAAGTATTTGTAAACTCCATCTTCTGTTTTACGATTCGCTCTAACCATGTAACATCAAAAGGCAGAACGCCATACAAACCTAAATAACTATAAGGATTAGTGTAGACGATAAAACAAAAACTGATCAATCCTAACACAGCGCATGAAAGGTGAATCCTGTTTTGTTTTACGATACGAAATAAGATAAAGAAAGGTAGAGAAAAAACTAATAAAGGAAAAAAAGCAAAAACACCTATCAACATCGCAATGCCTAATCCGAATTCTTTTCCTAAGTCTTCATTGCTTTTCGGCAAAGTGCAATAACCTCCTTATCAACTCCAGCTGCAACATATCGCTGACTATTCCTGTCTGTTGCGCATAAGAGATGACGGTATCACGGATACACTCATTCTCACACAGATACCTGACTTGGTTATACTGACCGTTAAGAATCTCATTTCGGTAACGATTCATTTTTTCGATGTAGCGCTTTGAAGATTTTCGGGTGAGTTCTACTTCACATGCGATCCTTTCACCATTCTCCAGAAGTACAAAATCCGGAATGCGATCCGCGATTCTCTTTAACAATGTTGTGTTTCTTCGGTCTGCTTTAGTAAAGTTCTGCTCGATATACTCACTCCTAAGTTCACGCTCTGTGATGAACTCAAATGGCTGGCCTGTTTTCTCAGCAATATTTTTAAGTGCTAGGATACAATCGATCATGACGAGTTGATGATTAAGGGTAGAGTAGTTAAATTTTGTAAACCGCGTTAATGAACTTCCGAGATATTCGACACCGCTTGGGCGCATGGCTAAGATCAATTGATAACCGATCTTCTCTTCAGTCAAAAAACCTAATGATAGCAATTTGCGCTTCGTTTGATAGACCGTGACATGTGAAATATTACCCTTTAGAAAAGCTGAGAGCTGAGTTGTCGTAATGACTCCAAAGCGATTGATAACTTGCAGTACTTCTTCTTGTTTTTCGGCTAACAGATTCATAGGCATCATTTCCTCTCCAAAGAAATCCTCCCTTCAATCTTTAACCAAATCGACAATTGATCAACAACTAAAAATCATTAGCTTCTTTTAAATCTCTTGACCTTGAACTTACCCACCTCCTCTACTCAAAAATCACTTCTCTTTAAAATCTATTAAATCCCTAAATTATACTGGAATAATATCACAGTCAAATATATACAACAATAGGACGTCCGCTCTATTTATACATCTGTCTTTCCACCTTGTGCTCCCGTGACCTCACAACACATGATGTTGGTGGTGTGAGGTCACGGGATTTCCACGGCGATAGCCTGGAAAAACAAGGTGGATTTTCCTTACTAGTCAATGGATACGGACGTCCTTCACCTTTAAAATGAAAATCAGGCTGATTTCGCACATTTTAAACACATTTTTAATGACCTTTGGAGAGGAATTTTAGCACAAACCTGTAATGTATTAAAAAACAAGTAAACATTTTTATAAATTATTTAATTATAAAAATAAATGAAATACACACATTTGTTTCCTAGCTTAGTCTCCGGTTCAAAATCTTCTTATCCCCTTTGATGATGACCATATAGTTCCTGCACATCTCATAGAGTCGCGATCCTAACGCTTCGTCCACTGCTTCTATTTCATCCACTGTTAATTCGGATGAAATTAATACTGGCAGATGGTTTAAGTAGCGGTAGTTGATAAGAGCATACATTTTTTCAATCTGCCATTCCGTTGCTCTTGGTCGTCTTAGTTGCCCTACTGGTTTGAATAGATCATCAATGAAGAGTACGTCTACCTTTTTCATCCGAACCATCTTTTCTTCTAGCTTTTCAAAATCGTCTTTTAGATCATCAAAGCCTTCAACATATGGAAAATATAGAACAGATATTTGCATCTTCTTGATTAAATGATTAGCTATAGCAGTCAGAAGATGCGTTTTACCCGCACCTGGTTGTCCGAGCAAGGCAATACTGTTTGTTCTCATTCTCCGGATATCACTAAAGTCTAAGATATATTCCTGGGTACATTGATAAGCATCTTTTATCAATTGATCCTTTCCTTCTGTGATAAAGTTGCTAAAGCTGTTATTACTGAATTCATCTGTGATTTCTGATGACCGAAGAAGTTTTTCAACATTTTTTTGTTTGATGCAGCTGCACCTTTCAGAATAGCTATCATGCCATTCCCATGCATTATCAGGACCACAGACTTTACCAAGATAATAATCAGACTCAGGTACTTTACTGGCAGGAACACAAGATTGTGTACCTGAGTTCCAATGCCATTCTGTATCTTTGTGTACACGATAAAAGATGATCTCTTTGTCTTTACATTTTGTACAATGATAATCATCTAGCCTTTCGGATGCGACCAACCTTTCCGCCGGTAATTGAAAATGCTTTTGACATAGAGATTCGATTATATGGTTCAGACGACTTTCCATTATTAATCTCCTTTCGATGACTTGCAAATTGAATATCCAGGGATTTCACATCATCTAAACTTTGAACATAGCTTTTAACCCATTTTGAAAGTATGCCTCTTGTATATGTCCACGAAGCTTTATCACAAGCAACAGACCTTTTTATTGCCTCTATCACTAGCTCTTCATTCAATACTTTTGTCCAAACATTTATCTCATTTATAATTTTTTGAGATGCCTTTCCTATATGCTTTTGGAAGTATTCATGCACTTTTGTAGTTTTGTTCTCATTCTTTTCTTCTTTCGTGTTCTTAAATGCATTTTCTATATTTATATCTTTATCTATTTCTATATCTAATTCTTTATCTATATCTGTTGCGTTACTATGCGTTACTGTAACGTTACATGTATCGTTACCTGCTTCAAGCTGCTTTTTTTCTCTATGTTTAGCCACACGATTTCGTGTCTGCTGCCTAATCTTATCAAGCCCTTCGACATTTTGATGCTTCTCCCAGTTACTGATAGCGATAAAGTTTTCATGACTGATTTCAATCATCCCAAAGTCTTCAAATGTCTTTAGTGCAAGTCTGACAATATTCAGCGGACGATTAAAAATGGTAGCCAGCATTTCATCTGTATAGGGAATGTTTTCGTTCAAGTAGATGTAACCATTGGCGTTTGTTTTTCCGGCTTGAGACAAAAGCTTTATCCAGATGATCAGAAGCATATCAGATTCAGGCATGTTCTCAATCAACCGGATCTTTTCATCCTCAAACATGTTCGTACTAAGTTTGATCCACTTCACTTCAGCCATTTTGAATCACTCCTTATTCAAATGATTTATCTTAATTGTAATAACCACTTGTTCAGGAATTTTTTCGTTTCCGCTGCTGGAAAATACCACTTCCCACCAACTTTGATTTTTGGAAATTCATTCTCATAAAAGAAATTATTAAGAATGGTATTCCAGCTCATACATGTTCGCCTTTTTAGTTCTTTTGTATCCCAATACACCAACTCAGTATCAAGCTTCTCCATTCTTTTTTCGATTGCATCGTAATACATTTCTTTGATTGCTTCCTCATCAACTTGTACTTCTAACAACTTAGGGGATCTTTCTAACTGCATAATACGATTTGACATTTAGAATCCTCCTCTTTTCAAAAGTCAGCTCCTGTTGAGGTAATCAAATGGAACGTTTATAATAATGACAATACGATTCTTTAACAAACCTTTTAACATTAACGTCAGCTAAATCCGGAAATAAATACTCAGGAGTTGTATTTAAGTAATTCGATAACTTAAATAATAGTTTTGCGTCAGGATTACCTCTGCCACTTTCAATATTTCTAATATGGCTTTCGCTAACATTAAGATCTATAGATAATTGGCGTTGGGAAATATTAAGCTTTTGGCGTAGTGATCGAAAACGTAATCGGCGCACATTAGCGTTCTCCAAAATATCACCTCATTTCATTTTGTGTTTTTAAATGACACTTAAAGCTTAACACGTCATTTAAAAGCGTGTCAATATATAAAACGTCATTTAAATAAACTTTTTTTAGTTGGGGGTATACTTATGAATGAAGAAAGAAAAAAAGTGATTGGATTACGAATTAAAAAGTGTAGGCAGGATAATAAGTTGTCACAGGAAGAGCTTGCACAGAAATTGGATATGAAGAGATCAAACGTAGCAAATTATGAAGCCGGAAGAGTAGTACCTCCTGGTAGTGCGTTGCTGGAGATGTCCGAAATCTTTAATGTAACAACGGACTATTTGCTGGGAAGTACAAATGATCCTTATTCAAAATTCTCATTAGAAGACAATGATTTAAAACAGATTCAAAGACAACGAAACAAACTTACCGGTAAGGACAGAGAAAGATTTGAAAATATGATAAAAATGTTAAAGCTTTCATTTCTAGACACTGAAAATGAAGAAGGTGATGAATTTGACGAAGAAGACGACCTATAAAGCCGACTTCGTTAAAGCACAGAAATCTGCAGATAATGTCTTAAAGAATAGTACTATAAAAGAGTTGCCTGTTCGGGTGAAACAAATCGTGAACAGTTTCCCAAATCTCAAAATAAGAACTTATTCTTGGTTTGCAAAAAAGAGAGGATTTTCACATAAAGAAGTTTGTAATCTCGTAAACAGTCATGAAGGATGCTGTTTATATTATGAATCCTTAGATGAGTATTTGATTTTATACAACGATAAGATACCTAGTAAGGGCAGAAAAAGATGGACTCTTGCCCATGAACTTGGACATTATGTCATGAATCATAACAAAATCAGCAATAATTCTTCCTTGGCTAGAAGTTCACTTACAGAAGATGAATACAACGAATTTGAAAGTGAAGCAAACTGCTTCGCAAGAGAACTATTAGCCCCTCCTCCAGTCTTAAACGAACTAAAGATCAATGACCCAAATGACATTTCTAATTTATGCGACATATCAAGTGAGGCTTCTATAAATGTATATAAGTTTATAAAGCAAGGTGCTCAATTTGGTATCAAGTATTCTCCAAGCCATCCTGTTATCCAATTATTTCAAGAATTCATTTTTAAGATTAAGAATACTCAACGATGCATGAGCTGTAATTATCTCTTTTCAAATGCTCAAGCAGTCTTTTGTCCAAGCTGCAACAGCAATAATCTAAGAAAGGAAGAAAATATTTACCGTAGTGATTTGAAGAATACGGCAATTATAACAAGTCAAAATTTGAACAAGACTCATAATGTGTGCCCTAATTGCGAAAATGGAGATTTACCTTCAGGTTCAAATTACTGCAATAAATGCGGTGTTTATTTAGTAAACAAGTGTTCTGGGTATGCTTATGAAGATTCACACATGAATATTAAATGGCATGATTTCCATGGAGGTTGTGGTGAATTACTTCATAAGACATCTCGTTATTGTCACAGATGCGGTTCATCCTCTACATACTTTGCAGATGGGTTATTAAAAATAGAGAATTAATCATAAAAATTAATTGCTTATTAAAAGCAAATTTTATTATTAATCAGGTCTTGTTCAGAGCAAAAATAGAATAAAGGAGATACATGAATGGCTAATTTCCGAAAATTAAGCAGCGGCATGTGGCAAGCACGTGTTTTTAAAGATGGAAAAGTAATGAGTATTGGGACTTTTCGTACCAAAAAAGAAGCCCAAATAGAGGCAAATGCTGTAGAAGAAAAAATTTATTATGGTCACACACTAAATGACAGGGATTTAATGTTTGATGACGTTGTACATGAATGGTTATATAATCATAAAAAATCCTCTGTTAAAGATTCTACTTTTCGACAATTAGAAATCATCGTAAGAATACACATACTCCCTTACTTCGGGAATAAAAAGTTAATTCGAATTAAAAGACCTGAGATTAAGAGATGGATGAATCATTATGCTGAGCTCAAAGATGAAAGCGGACATGAGGTTTACTCCTATGGATCTCGATTAAAATATTTATCAGTACTCAAAAGCATATTCCATTATTCGGTTCACGATATGGAGATATTAGATAAAAATCCAACGAACAAATTGAAAATACCAGTTAAAGATAAAATACAAATTCATAAAGATATTAAATATTATTCTTTAGGTGAGTTACATCGATTACTTGACTTTATGGAAACTTATCAGCATCAAAGGTATCAGGAGTATCGTCTGTACTTTATGCTAATTTATTTACTAAGCCAAACCGGATTAAGAATAAGCGAAGCACTCGCCTTACAATGGACTGACCTTAAGGGTGATAAATTAACGATTGAAAGACAAACTAGCCGTGATGATAACAATAACGCAATGATAACTTCTCTTAAGAATTCATCCTCATATAGAACAATTAAACTTGATGAAAGTTTAGTAGCTGAACTTAAAAAGTTCAAGCTGTTACAAAACCAGATGATTTTACAACACACTCAATTCAAACGCAATAACGACGGAATTATATTCCAAAATTTTCTTGGAAGGTATCTTACACCCTCTATAATACGTGAGACATTTCAGGGGTATTGCACAAAAGCAAATGTCAGTTACAAAGGTACACATGTTTTCAGGCATACACATGCTGTTTTATTACTTGAAGCTGGAGCAAGTATTAAATATGTTTCGCAGCGCCTCGGACATCAAACGATAAAGACGACAGCTGATATTTATTTAGATGTTACGGACAAAATTGAAGCAGATGAACTAAATAAATTCTCAGTTTATACAAAGAGAAATAAAACCACACAAAAAAGAAACGATCCATTCTCTACGTAAAAGACCTTGGTATAAATAAAATAATCCAGGTCTTTTTTAAAACTTAAAAAGCAAAAAAAATTTCGAGTTGGCACAAAGTTGGCACGACATTAATTTACACATAAAAAAGCCTTGGTATATTGCTTATATACCAAGGCTTTTCATCATTTATCCGATTGAACCTTCCATCTCGAACTTGATCAGACGGTTCATCTCTACTGCATATTCCATTGGAAGTTCTTTCGTAAATGGCTCGATGAAGCCCATTACGATCATTTCCGTTGCTTCCTGCTCAGAAACACCACGGCTCATGAGGTAGAACAACTGATCTTCAGAAACTTTAGATACAGTCGCTTCATGCTCTAATGTGATGTTATTGTTCAGAATTTCATTGTACGGAATCGTATCTGAAGTGGATTGGTTATCCATGATCAGCGTATCACACTTGATATTGGATTTAGATCCGTCAGATTTACGTCCGAAGTGAGCAATACCACGGTATGTTACTTTACCGCCATGCTTTGAGATCGACTTCGAAACGATTGTAGAAGAACAGTCTGGTGCTAAGTGCAATACTTTAGCTCCAGCATCCTGGTGCTGTCCTTTACCAGCGATCGCGATAGAAAGAATCGTCCCTTTCGCCCCGCGGCCTTTCATGATAACAGCCGGATATTTCATCGTTAGACGAGATCCGATGTTTCCATCTACCCATTCCATCGTTGCGTTCTCTTCAGCAACTGCACGCTTTGTAACCAAGTTATAAATATTGTTTGCCCAGTTTTGAATCGTTGTATAACGGCAGTAAGCGTTCTTCTTAACGATGATCTCTACAACCGCACTATGAAGTGAGTTTGTAGAATAAACCGGTGCTGTACATCCTTCTACGTAGTGTACAGAGCTATCTTCATCTGCAATGATTAGCGTACGTTCGAACTGACCCATGTTTTCAGAGTTAATTCGGAAGTATGCTTGAAGTGGCGTATCACATTTAACGCCTTTTGGTACGTAAATGAAAGATCCACCAGACCATACTGCAGAGTTAAGTGCTGAGAACTTATTATCAGTTGGCGGAATGATCGTTCCAAAATGCTCACGGAAGATCTCTTCGTGCTCTTTTAAAGCTGTATCCGTATCTGTGAAAAGAATTCCTAAGTCAGAAAGGTCTTCTTTCATGTTGTGGTATACAACCTCTGATTCGTACTGAGCAGATACTCCTGCAAGGTACTTCTGCTCAGCTTCGGGAATTCCTAGCTTGTCAAAAGTCGCTTTAATTTCAGCAGGCACTTCGTCCCAAGACTTCTCAGATTTCTCAGATGGCTTAACATAGTACGTAATATCATCAAAGTTTAAGTCCTTCATGTCTCCGCCCCATTGTGGCATTGGCATTTTATAGAACTGCTCTAATGACTTCAAACGGAATTCAAGCATCCATTCAGGCTCGTTCTTCATGCGGGAGATCTCTTCTACGATCTCTTTTGTTAACCCACGCTTCGATCTGAAAATGGAAACGTCTTTATCTCTAAAACCATATTTATATTCGCCGATATCCGGCATTTTCTTAGCCATTACAGAATCCCTCCTTACTGGATTGGCACTCTTTAACTCATTATCAAAAGGAACTTATTCTTCCTCTTCCTCATCTTTTCCTACCCCTTGCTCCATCGCCTTCCACGCAAGTGTGGCACATTTGATGCGAGCTGGAAACTTGGAAACGCCAGAAAGAGCTTCGATGTCACCTAGATCATAGGATTCATCATCATAGTCGTTCCCTAACATCATATCATAAAAAATGTTTGCAAGCTTTACAGCATCTTCGACAGGAAGACCTTTAACAGCCTGTGTCATCATAGAAGCTGATGCTAAACTGATCGAACACCCTTCACCGTCGAACTTAGCCGATTCGATCTTTCCATCTTCTACTTTTAAAGTGAGCTGGATGCGATCGCCGCATGTTGGGTTATTCATATTGATCGTCAGGGCATTATCTTCAATAACCCCTTTATTGCGTGGGTTTTTGTAATGATCCATGATGACCTGACGATATAGCTGATCTAAATTAGAAGACATGACCGAAATACTCCTTTGCTGTTGTTAAGCCTTTAAGAAAAGCATCGATGTCATCTTCAGTGTTATACAGGTAAAAGCTAGCACGTGCTGTTGCTGTAACATCTAACCATTTCATAAGAGGCTGTGCACAGTGATGGCCTGCACGAACAGCAATACCCTCAGAATCTAAAACGGTTGCTACATCATGCGGATGAACATCATCTAAGTTGAACGTTACAAGTCCTGCTCGTTCTTTTGGACCAAATATCGTAACACCCTCTAACTCCGAAAGGCGCTCCATCGCATATTCAGCAAGTACATGTTCATGTTTTAACACATTATCAAGACCTACTTCTTCTAAGAAATCAATCGCAGCACCTAGACCGATCGCACCTGCGATGATCGGTGTCCCACCCTCAAATTTCCAAGGCAGCTCTTTCCACGTAGATTCTTGAAGTCCTACAAAATCAATCATCTCTCCACCGAACTCAACAGGATCCATCTTGTTTAGGAGGGCTTTTTTTCCATAAAGCACGCCAATGCCTGTAGGTCCACACATTTTATGTGCTGAAAAGGCAAAGAAATCACAATCGAGATCTTGAACGTCTACTTTCATGTGAGGGGCGCTCTGAGCGCCGTCCACTACCATTACAGCTCCGTTCTTATGTGCGATCGCTGCGATCTCTTTGATCGGGTTGATCGTTCCTAATACGTTCGATACCTGCATAACTGAGACGATCTTAGTATGCTCTGTAACTGTATTTTCAACATCCACAAGATCAATCGTGCCATCCGGCTGTAAAGGAATGTACTTAAGCGTTGCACCAGTGGTTTTCGCAACTTGCTGCCATGGAATGATGTTGCTGTGATGCTCCATTGGAGTGATCACAATCTCATCACCTTCTGACAGGTTTGCCATACCATAGCTTCTTGCTACCGTATTGATCGCTGTTGTTGTACCACGTGTAAAGATAATCTCCTGAGTGGATTTAGCACCGATAAAACGGCGTACCTTTTCACGCGCTCCTTCATAACCATCTGTAGCACGAGTTCCAAGTGTATGAACACCACGGTGAACATTCGAGTTGTACTCTTTGTAATATTTATCTAAAGCTTCAATTACTTGTATCGGTTTTTGTGAAGTAGCTGCACTGTCAAGGTAAACGAGAGGTTTGCCGTTAACTTCCTGATCCAGGATAGGAAACAGCTTTCTCCATTCGTTTGCACTCATTAGCGCACTTTCCTTTCAATAACCTCGACTAAACGATTTTTAACAGATTCTAAAGGCATCTGACTAACGACTGGTGCTAAGAATCCGTGAATGATCAAACGTTCAGCTTCAGCTTTTGAAATACCGCGGCTCATCAAATAGAACATTTGAAGAGGATCGATTCTTCCAACTGAAGCAGCATGACCTGCTGTAACATCATCTTCATCGATCAAAAGGATCGGGTTCGCATCCCCACGCGCTTTTTCACTTAACATAAGCACGCGTTCAGTTTGCTCACCATGAGACTTTGTAGCACCGTGCTCGATTTTTGTAATACCGTTAAAAATTGAGCTCGCACTATCTTTCATTACCCCATGAGTAAGGATATAACCTTCAGAATGTTTTCCGTGGTTAAAGATTTGCGCTACGAAGTTTTGCTTTTGATCACCGCGTCCGATTGTAACAGTCTTCGTATCTGTAAAAGATCCATCACCGATCAAATGAGTTGTGTTGTCAGAAACCGTATTTCCATCGTTAAACTGACCAAGCGCCCACTCGATGCGAGCATCTTTCTCAGCACGGCCTCTACGGTTCACGTATGTTGTCATTCCTTTTGCAAGGTTATCTACGGCACCATAAACGACTTTTGCACCGCTGCCTGCATATACTTCAGACACGATGTTTGCTACTGAATCTGTAGCATCGTTCGTTGATAAGTAGTTTTCTACATACGTTACTGAACTGTTATCCTCTGCTGCAACGATAACGTGGTTGAAGATCGCTGCTTCATCGTCTTGATAATAAACGGCTTGAATTGGAGCAGAAAGTTCCACGTTCTTAGGAACATAAAGAAATGCTCCATTAACGAATAGTGCTGCATGAAGGGCTGGCAAACGGTTCTCATCAACCGCAACAGCTTTCATAAAGTACTTTTTCACTAGATCTTCATGCTCTTTTGCAGCTGTTAGAAGATCTGTGTAAATAACACCTTGATCTTTTACCGACTCTTCAAGTGCAAAATAAACTGGTGTTCCATTATGGATAACAAGAACATTCTTCGCTTCTTCTTCAGAACCAATCAATGCCTTAACATCTTCAGGAAGTTCATTGAACGCAACAGGAGTGCCAGTTGCTTCATGTTTGAATTCTGTAAAGTTCCATTTATCGATTTTAGTTTTGTCCGGTTTAGGCATTGGAAGCTCTTGAGCTAATTCCAATGCTTGCAAACGAAGTTCCTGCAGCCAAGCGGGTTCCTGTCTGCTGCTTGAAAAACCGGTTACGTAGTCCTTATCAAATCTTAGGCTCGTATCAACTGACATGTATAGTCCCCCTTAATGCTTACGCTTCTTGACCAACAGTTTCGTCTTTAATTCCTAGCTCTTCTTTAATCCAGTCGTACCCTTCAGCTTCTAGACGTTGAGCTAATTCAGGTCCACCGGATTTTACAATACGCCCTTGCATCATCACGTGTACTTTATCAGGAGTGATGTAATTCAATAGACGTTGGTAGTGAGTGATGATCAAGCAACCGAAATCCGGGTTACGCATTTCGTTAACACCTTTAGCTACTACTTTAAGAGCATCGATATCAAGTCCTGAATCGATCTCATCAAGGATTGCTAATTTTGGCTCAAGCATCATCATTTGAAGAATCTCATTACGCTTCTTTTCTCCACCAGAGAATCCTTCGTTTAAGTAACGGTGAGCGAACGCATTGTCCATCTCAAGATGATCCATCTTTTTATCTAACTCACGGATAAATTTCATTAGAGAAATTTCGTCGCCTTCTTCACGCTTTGCATTGATTGCAGAGCGAAGGAAATCAGCGTTTGTAATACCGCTTACTTCTGAAGGGTATTGCATAGCTAAGAACAGACCAGCTTGTGCACGCTCATCAACTTCCATCTCTAAAAGATCTTCACCGTTGAACGTAACTTTACCAGAAGTTACTTCATATTTAGGGTGTCCCATTAACGCTGCAGAAAGAGTAGACTTTCCTGTTCCGTTTGGTCCCATGATCGCATGGATCTCGCCACCATTTATTTCGAGATCTAAACCTTTAATAATCTCTTTATCTTCAATAGATACACGAAGATCTTCAATCTTTAAATTAGGTGCTGACATAATACAACCTCCATTAAGAAATCATTCTTAAGATTTTGATAAAAGGCACAAAATAGCCATTCTCAATTTATTCTCATTCTAATCTTATAACAAATGAAATGTATGTTCAAGGGAACGAGCTGTTTACTTTTCCATTGTTGTCATTTTAATTGTACATCAGTCACAAGATTTGAAAAAAGGCTGACTCATGAGGCGGTAGACCACCTTATGAATCAGCCTTTTGTAATTTTAAGTTCATATGTTACGGCGTATGATTTCTGTTCGCATTTGCCGCTATTTCTAACCCTTTTTTGTATTCCATATCTCGGACCTTCTCAACATCTAGGCGTTTTTCCAAATCCCTCTCATACTCTGCAAAACCACAGCCATGTGACTGGTGCATTGCTTTTTCCATCTCGGACGTATGTTTTACTTTAATGGGGTGGATAATGAATCAATCCTTTCAAAGTTAAAGTTAGTTAACAATAATAGCGTATCAGCATCACTCATTTTGCTCAATCCGTTATCCAAGTGAAATCACCTTGCATACCAGTGCATGATGATTCCTATTGAAAACAGATGTGACTTCCTATGTTATCCTGCTAAATGCGCTACATTACTTCCATTACCTTCTTAGGATGATTTCAAAACATGAAAGTGTGGAATTTTAGACTTTCTTTTAATGACGCGGGTTATTTAATTCTTTAATGCATTCTTGAACGAGGGTCACACCTTGGCTCATAGCCGCTCCTCCGCCAAATGCAGCAGAAACACCCACAGCTTCAAGAATTTCATTTTCCGAGCACCCTTGATCTAAACAACCTTTTGTATGGTAGATGATGCAATATTCATCTTGAGAATAGATGCTGATTCCTAAAGCGATCAACTGCTTATACTTCTCAGAGATCTCACCTTCTTTAAAACAATGGCGTGTAAATTCATTATAGGCATGTGTAAGTTCAGGCATATTCTCATTGTATTTCCCTAAGCCTTCTTTATAGCGGATCAGGTGATATTGCGTTGAATTCGAGCCGGGTAGCGGCTGTTCTTCTTGTTTCATTTCATTCACTCCTGTCAAAATAGTAAACAGGTTTAGTATGGGTCATTCGCAAGCTGGTTATGTAATAAATGTTCGTAAGTTTTTGTCGAAAAGCCTATAAATGACTTTGAAGGACTATAAAAAATTTTGTCGGCCTATAAATTAAGTTCAAGTGCCTATAAGTGTAATCGCAGGGTCTAAAAGTTAGTTTGAAGGACTATAAAGTGTTGTTGATCGATCTTTACTCAAAAAAAGAACTGACTTTAATATCTCAAAGTCAGTTCTTTTTATAAAATTATTCCGTAACTGGCACTACTGCACCTTCATATTTCTTCTTAATGAAATCTTGAATCTCTTTAGAACGTAAAGCTTCTACTAAAGCTTTAACAGATTTCTTATCTTTATCTCCTTCACGCACCGCAATGATGTTTACGAATGGAGAATCAGATCCTTCTAATGCGATCGCATCCTTTTGAGGATTTAATCCAGCATCGATCGCGTAGTTTGTGTTGATTAGTACGGCATCGCCTTCACCGTTCTTGTAGGCTTTTGGAAGCATACCCGCATCAACATCTGCTTTAAATTTAAGCTTCTTAGGATTTTCTACAACATCCTTAATTTGTGCTTCTGCTCCAGCACCTTCTTTAACTTTGATCAATCCTTCTTTTTCAAGTAACCCAAGCATACGGCCATGATCTGCTACTGAGTTAGACATGATAATTGTTGCGCCCTCAGGCAGCTCATCTAATGACTTATACTTTTTAGAATAGATTCCGATCGGCTCAAGGTGGATGCCACCTGCGTTTTCGAATTTGTATCCGTGATCTTTCATTTGAGACTCTAGATAAGGAACGTGCTGAAAGTAGTTCGCACCGATTTCTTTTTCATCTAAAGACTTGTTTGGCAGTACATAATCTTGGAACGTTTTGATCTCAAGTTCTACACCTTTTTCTTTCAAAAGAGGTTTTGCTTCTTCCAAAATTTCAGCATGTGGTACGTTTGAAGCACCTACAATGATCTTCTCGTCGCTGATTCCGCCTTCTGTTTTGTTCCCGCAAGCAGCAAGTGCTGCAACAAGAACGGTTAATATAAGAACAGATAATACTTTTTTCATATGAACTTCCTCCTTGTTGTCTTAAAACGTTATCTCTTATCTAATGCTGTTGTAATGCGGTCACCGATCCATTGGATGACGAAAACGATGACTAAGATAAGTGCAGTTGAAATTAATGTTACATCCGCGTTGTCTCTTTGGTAACCTTCCATATAAGCCAAGTTTCCTAAACCACCAGCACCAACAACTCCAGCCATCGCTGTATAACTTACGAGTGCAATCGCGGTTACAGTGATACCAGAAACAAGAGCCGGCGTACTTTCGGGAATAAGAACTTTAAAGATAATCTGAGCGTTTGTAGCACCCATTGATTTCGCTGCTTCGATTACCCCTTTATTAATCTCTCTCAAAGCGATCTCTACCATACGTGCATAAAATGGCGCAGCTCCTACGATTAATGCAGGGAGTGCAGCTTCAGCTCCAAGCATCGTTCCTACGATTAAACGTGTAAAAGGAATCAATAAGATGATTAAGATAATAAACGGAATCGATCGAAACACGTTAACGATTATAGCAATTACGCTGTTTAAAAACTTATTTCCCCACAAGTTTCCAGGAGAAGTTAGAAATAACGCCAATCCTAGAGCCAGTCCTAGGAAAAATGTAATCACTACAGAGATGGCTGACATATATAAAGTTTCATTTGTCGCTTCTAATAGAACATCCCATTGGACATTCGGGAACCATGTACTAAGCATTATGAATCACCTCTACTTCAACCTGTACACTGTTTAAAAACTCCATTGCACGAGCTAGTGCAGATTCTGTACCTTTAATCTGAATGAACAACGTCCCATAAGGTCCATTCTGAGTTTGCGTAATCTTTCCTTGTAGAATATTTACATCTACCTCATACTTACGAATCAGTTCCGTAATTAATGGCTGTCCTGCTCGTCCACCAATAAAAGTAAGTTGGACAATTCGGCCTTCCGGAAACTCAGAAATAAACTGTTTGATCGTGTCCACTGTTTCTTCAGGTTCTGTTACTTGTTTCACAAAATCCTTCGTGATTGGTTCTGTCGGGTTTTTGAAGACATTTAGGACATCGCCTTCTTCCACTACTCTCCCCTGTTCCATAACGGCTACACGGTGACAGATCTTTCTGATTACATGCATCTCATGTGTGATAAGAACAATGGTCAGATCTAATTTTTGATTTATCTCTACAAGCAGATCAAGAATGCTGTCAGTTGTTTTAGGGTCAAGTGCAGAAGTTGCTTCGTCACATAAGAGAACTTTCGGCTCATTCGCAAGAGCGCGCGCGATACCTACACGTTGCTTCTGCCCTCCACTTAGTTGCGAAGGATAAGAACCACCACGACCTTCCAATCCAACTAGGTCGATCAGCTCATCAACACGCTGTTTGATCTTTGCTTTTGGATAACCCGCAATTTCAAGAGGAAAAGCAATGTTTTCTCTTACCGTGCGAGACCATAATAAGTTAAAGTGCTGAAAGATCATTGAAATTTCTTGTCGTGCTTCTCTTAACTTTTTTGATGACAGCTCAGACATGTTTTTGCCGCCAATCGTAACCGTACCGCTAGTCGGTCGCTCTAGCATGTTAAGGATGCGGATCAGTGTACTCTTACCTGCACCACTGTATCCGATGATTCCGTAAATCTCTCCTTGTTTTATGTTTAAATCTACCGTATCAACAGCCTTTACTTCACCATCTTTGGTTTGAAAGACTTTACGGACTGCCTGTAAATTAATCAAGATTCTTACCTCATTTCTTATCTAAAATAATGCTTTCTTTAAGTAATCAATGTTGTTCTTGAAAGTGGCTGATCTCCGTTTCAGGTTGCTCGCTTTCCGGGGGGCGTGCGGTGAGCCACACTATGCTTCGCACTATAGGTGTCTCACCTGTCCCGCTGATCCCCCAGGAGTCTCGCACCTTCCACTACAATCAGCTTTTCAAAGATGAGAGTTTAGAGAATACCCAAAAGGAATTCTTTAGAAAACAACCAAACAAAAAAATGCCTCTCTGCTTCAATATGAGCAGAAAGGCATATTATATTCTATGCACGTTCTCCTCATCTCCCAAGACTACTTAAAGTCTTGCAGGAATTGGCACCTTTCTAGTTCATCATTCATAAGAATGCAATGATCTAGCGGTTGCCGGGTTTCATAGGGCCAGTCCCTCCACCTCTCGTGATAAGTAAAAAAGTGTTACTTTATTAAATTAAAGCGATGCATATTTGAATCACTGTGAAGAATATTATCATCCATGTCGATTCGTGTCAAATATTTTTAGCAGTTCGAACGAGTACACCAGCAGATATCTCTTCCCAATGAGAGCTTAAGTAAAAAATCGCTTCCCATTTTAAGCGTTGTCTGAGTGTTCCCTGAAATTCAATCATCTCTTGTCTCAATAAAGTACTCAGCTTCATTTTCCCCTCAAGCAGCATACATAGATATTTCGGATTCCCGGTAAACGTGACTGTTCTGTTCCGCTCTCCTTCTCTGTATTCAATGTTCAGCGTCGTTTCGTCCTTACATTTAAAGCTAGGCTTCACCGGGATATTATAAAGAGAAAGATACGGACTTTTTGCTATTTGACTTTCAAAGTAACGGATATCCAACATTAAAAATCCCCCCGAATTGGTTGTTACTTCACCGATTCTAGAGGAATATTCATATACCTTTATAAACCCTTCGACAGCAGCCAGGAATCGTAATTGGTATTACGACATGTTATCTCATAATTAGTGTTTATGTTTCTTTTCTTGCTTTCGATGTTCACCTTTGGAACGCTTATGATCATCATTAAAATGTCTGTCTCCATTCCATTGCTGTCTCTGCTCATGTTTATTACGGTCATTTTCTTTTTGTCGCTTGTTATGATTCTTATCCTGATATCTGTTTTCTTTTCTATGCTCTTTATTCTGATCGTAATCCCTATCATGGTTTTGTGTTCTGACAGGTTCCTTCATCTTTTTAGGTTCTACTCTTTGCTCTTTTTGCTGAATATGATTTCTATTGTTATTTTGATCATTCCTTTTGCCACGCTCTTTGCTTTTACGTTTTTCATTCGTATTCTTTTGAGGCTTCACAAGGTTTTTCTCGGTCGGTTTAACTGAGCTTCGGTGTTCCGATTTTTTTTCTTCATTATTTACTGGCTTTACCTTGACCTCATGAGGTGCAGCCTTTATTTTACGAGGATGCGGTACGGATTTAATATTTTTTGAAGAAGTAGTATTCACTTTTAGCTCTTGAAACTTCACTTCTTTAATCTTTTCTTCTTTAAGGTGTTTATCGTTCTTCGTTGCTTCTTGGAATGCTGTATATTTACCTGAAGATACGCCTAATTGTTTCGCCTTATCGCGAACTTCTTCGTTTGTTTCAGAAACAGTAATCGCAACAGGGTATTGAACGACAGCTTTTTTAACAATTGAATCCAATGCAAGATCCAATTCCTGCTTCGTTTTCTTATCACTGGATTTATCGGATACTGTAGTGATAAGCATGGACTGATTCTCTTCCATATAGCCTTCTCGCTGATAAGCTTTGATCAGTTGATCCGCGAATACTTCAAACGGCATACGATCATCGGTAGAAAAATTGTATTTCTTAATGATTTTTTTTGCTTCGTCATTAAAAGCATCCATTTCAACCACTCGCATATTATCATCTACGCCAACCTCAAGGCTTGGATTGATATCAAAACTAACATAAGCAGCCGCGGCAGAATGGCTGCTGTTGGGTAAAAGACCTGAAATAAAAAGAAATGCAATTAATGCTGCCACTGAAAACGAAATAGATGGCAGCACAAAAAGACTTCTTTTCTTGTGTGAAAAATAAGAAGCCTGATACTCATTACCTATAAGAGGTCTTTTACCTGCTGGTACTCTTACTGTGACAAAGGTTCCGTCCTTCATGAGAAGAGTTGCTTTTTTATTCTGAACTTCAATAACGATGCCGCTGCCGTTCTTCAATGATATCCCTCCCGCATGTAGCAGGATCAGTATAAATTACAGGCAAGAGAACATTACATTCCCTTGCCTAGTAACCTTATTTACCTCACCTTATGGCTGAATGTATGATTTCAGCGCTTGAAAATCGCCTAAATATATAAGTGATACTGCTATTATATACTTTCGATTTCTCTCTATGGTTTTACGACTACAGGATACCATATTTAATAAATCTTTTATTGGTAATTGCTTTTTTTCTTTTAGAAACGCGGCAAGTTCTTCGTTCTCAGCTAAAAGACGAGCAATTTCTTTTGCATTTTCGCGAGCATCCACATGCTTCGGACAATGCTTACTTAAGACTTTAAAGTTCAATCCGAACGATTTTAATAACTTTTGATACTCTTCGATCTCATAAACGCGATTCTCAACTTGAATCTGGTCTTCAAAATGATCCATCGCAGCTTTTTGCTCTGCATAACTTTCTTCTAAGCGACCTTCTTCATCTTCTTCATCTGGCTGTAAGAAGATTAATCTGTTCTGACGGACTTCTTTACGAATGTAATCAATAACTCTTCGTCTAATAACCATATCGGCGAAGGACAAGAAACGGCTACCTTGACCTTCTTGGTATTGATCAATCGCTTCGTTGAAGGCAAAAAGACCTACACTAAACTCGTCCATCGTACGATCTATATATTGACTGCAAACTTTCGATGTTACTTTTTTAATGAATGGTTGGTAATCACCGATCAGTTCGTTTCTTAGTTTCTCATCGTCTTTTTCTTGAATCGTTAGAACTTTATCTTCTATACTTGTTAATTTATTGTTCGATAATTTATTTTTTCCAATAGGAAATACTGCATTTAAATTTAAAGATGCCATGTTTATCAATCACCTCTGTTAAAGAATTGCTTTGCATTTTGTTTCGTTTATTAGTGAATCGTATATTTTTATCTCAAAAATAAAATCATTCTTATTTACCACAATAAGCTAGGGAGCAAACATGCAAACAAGCTCTCCTATTCATTTATACCATGACTTTTGACATTTGTAGGATACAGTTCTATAACAATATTACAGCGTCCGTAACATTTGTGACGTTATCGTTAAAGTACTGAATTTGCAAAACAAACTGATAATTGTTCAATTACCTTGATAAACCCCTCTACTAAAGTCATCAGCGTTATTTCAAAATAAAAAAAAACACCCTTTATTGTTACAAAAGGGCGAGTGAACGACATTAAATTCCCATATTTTTCTTGAGATTTAACCCCCGAAAAATAAGTTTTTTTGTAGAATTAGACGATGAAATAAAAAATGTGGGGTATATCCCACATTTTTTTCACCCTTTATATTCCTTTTCCACTAGTTTTAACATGGATTTATATATATTTCCCGCAGATTGAAGTGCATAAATACGATCGATTGCAATTCCTCTAGAAAGAATGAGTAAACATGGCACGCTTGTTACCCCATACTTGGATGCAAGCTCGGGCATCTCATTAATATTACTAACACCTACAGCGATATTTTCATCTTTTTGAACACGTATCGTTTCAACTGCTACCTCAAACATTCTTTTTCCCATTTTACAAGTTCCACAAAGCGGAGTCTCTAGGTATAGAAAGTACGGATTCTGCAGCGATTGTTCAATAACGGTGTTCCAATTTTTTCGAGTGATTTCTTTCATGGTATTACTCCATTACATTTTTTAGTGAAACTTTTAGCAGCACATCATCATCGCTCGACGGCTGTCCTCTACCATCTTTGTTATTCGTAACAACATATATGTGATTATCTTCAATAAGGATATCACGAATGCGCCCTTTATTGGAAACAATAGTGGTTATCTTCTTAGAAGACGTGTTAACCTTTATGACACTTTCGCCTCTCAATGCTGCAACAAACAGATAACCGTTTTTATAATCGATGCCTGAAGGTGCCCACGTTTCACGACCAGAGTGAACCCACGGTGATTCTAGCCCTTCCTTTTTTTCGTCACCACGAATGATCGGCCATCCGTAATTTTTACCCGGATCAATTTTATTAATCTCATCATAGTTTGATGAGCCATGTTCAGCAGCAAACATCTTACCTTCATCATCCCATGTCATTCCTTGTGGGTTCCGATGACCGTATGTATAGACCGGTGAAGGATAGAACGGGTTGTCCTCTGGAACAGAACCATCATTATTCATTCTTAAAATTTTCCCAGCCAGACTGTTTAGATTTTGGGACAGCTCTTCTTCGCCACTATCACCCGTTGTGATATATAGTTTTCGATCTGGTCCCCACTCCATTCTTCCTCCATTGTGTGTGTAGCCTCCTGGAATATCATCTAGCAGGATTCTGCTTTCTTTCCATTCATTATTTTCAAAACGCATCTCGACAATCCGATTAACTAAACGATTCGATTTTTCATATGTATAATATCCATAAGCTTTTTTATTACTGTCGTAATTTGGGTCTAATAGAAAGCCAAGAAAACCTCCTTCCCCGTCATCAGCTATAGCTTCTGAAAATTTTGGGGAATAAGAGGTCTTTTTTTGTTTTGGCCCTAGTAAAACAAGCCCCCCAGTTCGTTCACTGATCCACATTTGTTTTGGGGTGCTGTTTATTTGCCACGGAATATTTAAATTTTTGCTCACGACATCTTTAGAAGTCGTTTTTACTTCATCTTTATTTGAAGGACTGCAACCACTCACTAAGCAAAAGGTAGTTAGAAGACTCAACCAATTCTTTTTCATGGCTTATCCTAAACAATTCTTTTGAATATTAAAGTGTGCACCTACCAATACCTTTGCGAGGTACATTAGAGGTGTTTTTGCAACTTCTCTGTACATCTTATTAATATATAAATGCTCTGCATTAGGCAATTCACGTTGCAGTTGTTTTCTTAGTTTATGGCCAGCATCATCAGCATCGACCAAGATATATACATCTCGATCCTCAATGGCTAATGCAAGCTCTTCTAATTTATCCAAACCTAAAGTTCCATTCGTACAAATAATTTCAACCGGTTCATCCAAGATTGCAGCTAACTTATCCTTATCAGATTTACCTTCGACAATGATTACTTTGTTTTTGATTTCATTCATTACTCATCTCTCCTATACTTTGAAGACTATAAAATGAATGCATCGCTTAGATTATATATTTGCTTTATTTTATTAAAATCCTGCAAGAGATGTTCTTTATTACTATACCCCTTTTTCCTATTTTCCTACCTATTTCTGTTCGGTGTATGCGTTTTGTACTAATTCGCCTCAAACGTGTTTGACATCCTGTTATAAAAGGGAATTTAGGAGTCATAAAACGAATATTGGAGGAGTCATCACATGGCAAAAACAGAACCTAAAATGAGCCGAGCTGATGCAGGCAGATTAGGCGGCGAGAAAACATCCAAATCACGAGGAAAAGAATTCTATCAACAGATCGGAAAAAAAGGCGGTACCTCCACATCAAAAAAACATAGCACAACTTTCTTTCAAGAAATCGGGAGAAAAGGTGGGAGCTCTACCTCTAGTACACATAATAAAACGTTTTATCAAGAAATCGGAAAGAAAGGCGGTACGGCCACATCCCAAAACCAGGATAAAAGTTTTTATCAAAAGATCGGCTCAAAAGGTGGGAGTGCCGAACGAAACAAACAGATTTAAAATCAAAAAGAGGATGATTGCCAAGATAGATCACATTGACATCATCCTCTATTGATGCTGAAATCAGCACCAACCCTTATCACATTCATCCACATACTTTGATGGATTTGGTAATTCTACAGGTTTTTCACGTTTATAAATCTTGTCTGCATCAAATTCAAACCCCTCAGCCATCTCGTACATGTTCCCTTGATTCGTAAAGCGGATCTGGCCAATTTCATCCTTATCCAAATAAAGGGACATTGATCCACCCTTCATTTTACCAAAAACTCTTGATGTAACATCTCGTCTATCTTGGTTCATAAAAAAATCCCTCCAAAAAAGAATAGCAATATGTCTATTCTTTCCTGAAGAGATTAATTTCATTAATCTTCTTTGATTAATTCTTCGTACTGTTCAGCAGTCATTAACTTTTCAACCTCAGATGCATCTGAAAGTTCTACTACAACCATCCAAGCTTTTTCATATGGAGACTCGTTAACAAGTTCAGGGCTATCATCAAGGTCTGCATTTACTTCTACAACTTTTCCAGATACAGGCGCATATAACTCAGAAACAGTCTTAACAGATTCTACGCTTCCGAAAGGCTCGTCCGCAGTAAGCTCATCTCCAACTTCAGGAAGTTCAACGAATACGATATCTCCTAGTTCGTCTTGCGCAAATGCTGTAATACCGATACGAACTTTATTGCCTTCTTCTGTTTTAGTCCACTCGTGCTCTTCTGAATAGCGTAATTCTTTTGGAAATTCCATGTGTAATCCCTCCAGCTTTTCTTGGTTTTATAATAACTACAATAAATGAATTATCGCAGTCAGTAACATTTTTATTTTTTCCACGTGTTATCGTAATGATCTTCTTTAAATCCTACTGTGACTTGCTTGCCATCAGTTGCGATCGGTCTTTTGATCAGCATGCCATCACTTGCTAAGATTTTGAGCAGTTCTTCTTCTGTAGCTGTTTTCATCTTTTCTTTCATACCCAACTCACGATACTTCATTCCGCTCGTATTAAAGAACTTCTTGATCTCTAGACCACTAAGATCGATCAATTTCTTAAGTTCCTCAGCAGAAGGCGGGTTCTCCACAATATGTATAGGCTCAAAGGCTACATCATTTTCTTTTAGCCATTTTTTTGCTTTTTGGCAAGTTGAGCATTTTGGATATTCATACACTTTCAGTAGCATTATATCACCCCTTCTCATAGTACCACAAACTAGTGTTACCAATAAAACAAGAAATTCTGCATGTTGGGTAATTTGTTATATCAGGATGTAATGCGATGTAAAATGAAGGATATGAGAGGGAGATTTCCATGATATAAAGAGGATGAGGGTATATTCATGTGTGGCAATTGTCGAAGATTGTAGACTCGCGGATAAACTGCCAAAACTTTTGGATTGGGAGCTAAAATTCATGGATAAACTGCATACATTTGTGGATTGAAGCCGTTATTTTGTGGATTCAGTTTCAGAATACGCCTACATACCCTATTAGGTATCCTCTAAAATCCAGTTCGGCACCTAAAAACTGCAGCTTATCTGGGCATTTTTCAATATCAAAATCAAAACTTACTTTGTTAAGCTTCTCCTTAAGGATAATCGCTTTCCAATCTCATTTTTATTATCAACTGTAACAGTGGATTGAAGTGCAAGGCATGATACTCCTACCGTACACGCTGAAAGCAAGCGCTCGGAACCGAAACCATCCGCTTCCACTACAACATAAGCCTGTTTAAAACAAAAAAAGCCCTCCTACAAATGCAGGAGGAAAGATAAGATATTTTGAAGGTTAGCGTAAATAAATACAGATCAATTAAACGATATAGCGTTCTTCTTCAAGAAGCTGAACCGCGAGTTCTCGCTTCTTCTTAATCACATTAATTGGTGTATGGCGCGTTAGTTTCTTTAACGCGGACAGCATCATGCGGAGCATATCGCCTTCTTCAACGGCAATGATGGATTCTTTAGCATGTGCTTCAATGCGGTTGAATGCTTCTTGGCAATACACTTCTGTGTATAACAGTTTTTGTTTTGCCTTTTCAGCTCCAGATCTTTCGATTGCTTTTTCAGTACGCAAGAGAACAGATTCCATGTTGTACACTTCACTAATGATATCTGCTAAGTTCGACAATACTTCTTGCTCTTGCTCTAACTTAGGTCCGAACTTCTGAACCGTTAATCCAGCTGTCATCAAGAAAATTTTCTTAGCCATAGAAACAAGATATTTTTCCTGATCCAAGCTTTCCGTACCTACTTCAACAGGCATTAACATCATAAGCTCTTGTTGAAGCTGAGTTGCTTTTTGAATAAGCGGAAGTTCGTTCTTCATCGCTTTTTTCACAAGCGTTCCTGGTACTAATAAACGATTGATCTCGTTCGTTCCTTCAAAGATTCGGTTGATACGAGAGTCGCGGTATGCACCTTCAATCTCATATTCAGACATAAAGCCGTACCCACCATGAATCTGAACGCCTTCATCTACTACATAATCCAACACTTCTGAAGCTGATACTTTGTTCAGTGAACATTCGATCGCATACTCTGCGATTGCTTTCGCTAACTCACGTCCGTCTTTTTGCTTTTCTTCAGATAAAGCGCCTAGACGGTTTTCAAATAGACCTACCGTTCGGTACACAGAACTTTCAGCTGCATACGTTTGGACAGCCATGTTCGCAAGCTTTTCTTGAATTAAGCTAAAAGAACTGATTTTACGCTTGAACTGTTGACGCTCGTTCGCGTATTTAACAGATACTTCGAATGCTCGTTTTGCAGCTCCTACACATCCTAATGCAAGCTTGTAACGGCCGATGTTTAGAATGTTAAACGCGATCAGATGTCCTTTTCCTGCTTCCCATAACAGATTTTCCTTTGGTACTTCTACATCTTCTAGGATAAGTGTACGCGTTGAAGAACTCTTGATTCCCATCTTCTTTTCTTCTGGTCCTGTGGAAACGCCTTTATAATCTCTTTCAACGATGAATGCTGTGAACTGCTCACCATCAATCTTAGCGTATACGACGAAAACGTCAGCAAACGCAGAGTTTGTGATCCACTGCTTTTCACCGTTCAATACATAATGAGTGCCTTCAGCGTTAAGCTTTGCTGTCGTTCTTGCGCCAAGTGCATCAGATCCAGAACCTGGCTCAGTTAATGCATAAGCTGCGATCTTCTCACCAGTTGCTAGTTCAGGTAAGTATTTTTTCTTTTGTTCTTCGTTACCAAAAAGAACGATTGGTAGTGATCCAATTCCTACGTGTGCTCCATAACTAATTGAAAAGCCGCGTCCGCGTGCGAACTTTTCAGTGATGAGTGAAGAAGAAATCTTATCTAGACCTAAGCCGCCATATTCTTCAGGTACATCTGCTCCTAGTAGACCTAGCTCTCCCGCTTTAGTTAATAATTTTCGAGAAACAGTAAAATCGTGATCTTCCATCTTTTCAAGTTGAGGAACAACCTCTTTCACAACGAAATCTTCAGTTGTTTTCGCGATCATCAAATGTTCTTCTGAAAAATCCTCAGGTGTATAAATATCTGCTGCGGAAACATCTTCGATTAAAAAGCTTCCACCAATGATTTGTTTTTCTGCTGTATTCGACATGTTTTCTCCTCCTTGTTATCCTACTAGTTCAAATACGCCTGCTGCTCCCATGCCACCACCGATACACATCGTAACAACTCCGAATTGTTCGTTGCGACGCTTCATCTCATGTAAGAGTGTTAATGTGAGTTTAGTTCCTGAGCAACCTAGCGGATGGCCAAGTGCGATCGCACCACCATTCACGTTTACTTTATCTTCTGGAAGGTTCAGTTCACGAATGACTTGAACGCTCTGAGAAGCAAATGCCTCATTCAACTCGAACAAGCCGATGTCCGAAATTTCTAATCCTGCCATTTTTAATGCTTTCGGAATGGCCGCAACAGGACCTACTCCCATGATGTCTGGAGCTACCCCAGCTACTGCAAAAGAACGGAATTTCAATAATGGCGTTAAACCTTCTGCTTCTGCTTTTTCTCTGTTCATCACAAGAACCGTTGCAGCGCCATCACTTGTTTGTGAAGAGTTCCCTGCTGTTACAGAACCAGTTGGTGTAAATGCCGGACGAAGCTTACTAAGTACATCAACGGTTGTTCCAGCACGGACACCTTCATCTACTGACACAGCAACCTCTTTTTCAACTAACTTTGATTGCTCATCTAACCAGCGTTTCATAACATGTACAGGAACGATCTCGTCGTTAAACTTACCGTCTTTAATCGCTGCCGCTGCTTTTTGATGACTTCTTACGGCGAATTCATCTTGATCTTGTCTTGAGATGCCAAAACGTCTAGCTACTTCTTCCGCTGTATGACCCATGCCCATATAATATTGCGGCACCGTCTCAACTAAGTAAGGGTTAGGCTTTACGACATGACCTACTACAGGAACAAGGCTCATGGATTCAGCTCCGCCTGCAAGAATCGCTTCGGCTGCACCTAGCATGATTTTTTCTGCTCCGTACGCAATACTTTGCAGACCCGATGAACAAAAACGATTGATTGTAATCGCTGGTACAGTTTCAGGTAATCCTGCTCGAGCACCGATCAGACGAGCCATGTTCATCCCTTGTTCTGCTTCAGGTACAGCACATCCAATAATCAGATCATCAATCTCTCCGTTATAATCGCCTGCACGCTTCAACGTTTCTTTGATGGTTACCGCTGCTAGTTCATCTGGTCTCATATGTGCAAAAGAACCTTTTTTCGCTTTACCAACCGCTGTCCTAGCACCTGCTACTATTACTGCCTCTTTTAACATTGAGTTCTTCCCCCCTTAGTTTCTTAGCGGCTTGCCTTTAACAAGCATGTGCTGCATTCTTGCCTGGCTTTTTGGTTCTCCAGCTAGACTTAGGAATGCTTCTCTCTCCAAATCTAGTAAGTATTGTTCGTCTACCAATGTTCCTTCTGGCACTCTTCCTCCAGCGAGAACAAAGGCTAGTTTCTTTGCAATTTTTAAATCGTGCTCTGAAATATATTGGCTGAAGTGCATCGTCTGTGCTCCTAGTGCCAACGTTGCATAACCGGCTTCACCAACTACAGGAATCTTCTTTCTTACAGGCGGTGTATAGCCAATCCCTTCTAATGCAAGTACTTGTGTTTTTGCATCATGTAAGAGATGGTCACCGTTTACGGAGATGCTGTCTTCTTTTCGTAAGAACCCTAGCTTGCGTGCTTCTTGAGCTGAAGTTGAAACTTTAGCCATCGCAATCGTTTCAAAAGCTTGGTTCGCAACTTTTTGCAGATCTCCCTTAGCACCTTCTGGCAGCTGCTCTAATAAACGAAGATAAAGCTCTTTGTTTCCGCCTCCGCCCGGAATCAAGCCGACTCCTGTTTCAACAAGCCCCATGTACGTTTCAGATGACATTTGAAGTCTTGCTGCAGGAAGAGATACTTCAACTCCGCCGCCTAGCGTCATTCCGAAGTTAGCCGCAACAACAGGTTTTGCACTGTAGCGAACTCTTGCCATCGCTTGTTGGAATTGACGAACCATCATATCCAGTTCAAAGAAATTGTCATCTTGAGCTTCCATAAGGATAAGCATCAAGTTAGCACCAACACAGAAGTTCTTACCTTGGTTACCAATCACTAACCCTTTGTAATTCTTTTCAACTTCATCGATCGCCTGATGAAGCATCATGATGATTTCAGGTCCGATTGCATTGTTTGGAGAATTGAACTCAAGGCCTGCAACATCATCACCAAGATCGATTAACGCAGCCCCGCCATTCTTTGTGATCACATTGCCTTTTTCTTTTAAACGGCTTAAATGAACGACTTTTTTGTTCTCTTCCACAGGAAGATATCTGCCGTGGTGGTAATAAGAGCGATCACCGTCTGATTTTGTGTAGAAAGAATTCTTTTCTGATTGAAGAAGCTCTTCTACCCAAACAGGAATTGTCTCTCCTTCAGATTTCATTCGTTCTACAGATTGGGGTACACCGATCGCATCCCAAATCTCAAATGGACCATGCTCCCATCCGAATCCCCATTTCATCGCTTGGTCAATCGCAACAAGATCATCGGCGATTTCATAACACTTTTCCGCAGAATATAATAGAACCGGTTTAATGATGTCCCACAGCAGTTTACCTGCACGATCATCACTGTATAAAAGCGCTTTCACTTTTTGGTTTGTTGTCTTCATTTGTTTAGCTGCTTCGAGTGTAGCTGTTTTCATTTTGGAGCGCGGTTTATATTCCAACGTAGCAGGATCGAGCTCTAAGATTTCACTGCCTGCTTTACTTTTTTGTTTAAGATAGAAGCCTTGACCTGTCTTGCTTCCAGTCCAGCCTTTGTCTACCATTTCGTTTAAGAAATCAGGAATCTCGAACACTTCTTTTTCTTTTCCGTCAACTTGCTCATAAACATTTCTCGCAACATGAAGGAACGTATCCAATCCAACAACATCAAGCGTTCTAAACGTTGCAGATTTAGGACGGCCGATCAAAGGACCTGTAACCGAATCAACTTCACCGACACTATAACCTTGCTTCATCATCTCTTGCATCGTGATCATCAATCCATACGTTCCGATGCGGTTCGCGATAAAGTTAGGCGTATCCTTCGCTTCAACTACTCCTTTTCCTAGTACGTTCTCACCAAAGCTGCGCATGAATTGAACAACTTCTGGTTTTGTATCTTCGGTTGGGATGATCTCAAGAAGCTTTAAGTATCTTGGTGGATTAAAAAAGTGCGTCCCTAAGAAGTTTGCTTTAAAATCTTCAGAACGTCCTTCAGCCATCGCAGAAATCGAGATGCCCGATGTGTTTGAGGTGATAATACTTCCCGGTTTTCTATATTGATCTACTTTTTCAAAAAGCTTTTGTTTCACATCAAGGCGTTCAACAACTACCTCAATAATCCAGTCTACATCTTTTAATTTTTCAAGATCATCGGTAAGGTTACCGATCGAGATTAATTCGAGATTCTCTTTAACAGCAAGTGGAGCTGGTTTTTGCTTTAATAGTTTTTGTGTGGCAGATAGAGTAAATTTGTTGCGGAATGCAGGATGATCTTCCGTTATCCCTTTTGCTTTTTCCTCTTCACTTAAAGAAGGCGGTACAATATCCAATAGTAATGTTGGTATTCCGACGTTTGCTAGATGAGCGGCTATGCCTGATCCCATTACACCAGAACCCAGTACGGCAGCTTTACGGATTTCACGAGACAAGATGGTCTTCCTCCTTTATTGAATGAATACTCATTCATTTTTTCTCCATAAAAAAATTTGTTACCCTATATCCAATATAAAATATATTCTGAATTTTAGCAATAGTAGAGGTTTTTTTCTTTTCTAAACTTTCATTTATATCTTATGCAGGAAGGTTGCCTATAGTTTTTCTAGTGTATTTGATGTCTTTTAATAAGGCTGTTTTCGTATTCATTGTTGCTTTTGAAAGAAGTTGATTTTCCGTTCTAAGATGCTCGCTTTCCGCGGGACGAGCGGTAAGCCACTTCGCGCTTCGCGCGGGTAAGTGTCTCACCTGCTCACTCGTTCTAGCCGAGAGTCTCGCATCTTCCACTCCAATCAACAGACAAAGAAGAAAAAGATTAGAAGCAACAATCCTTAGAAAACAGCATGAATAAAATAAGAGGAGCCTGTGTTTAAGACAGACTCCTCTTGATTACTACTATTTATTTTCCAAACACACCTTTTAATACGAACACAACGTTTGCCGGACGTTCAGCAAGACGTCTCATAAAGTAACCGTACCAGTCGTTTCCATATGGTACATAGATTCGCATCTTGTAGCCTTCTTGCATCAGTTGGTCTTGTCGCTCTACACGAATTCCGTACAACATTTGAAACTCAAATTGATCATATGGGATGTTGTGTTTTTCAACCAAGTCTTTTGTATATTGGATGATCTCATCATCATGTGTTGCAATCGCGGTATAGTTTCCGTTCAATAGATGAGTTTCGATCAGCTTTTTAAAGTTATTATCTACATCGCTCTTTTCCGGGTATGCAACAGTTTGAGGCTCTTTGTAAGCACCTTTTACTAGTCGCAGATTCGGATGATATTCATCTAACGTTTGAACATCTTCTAGTGAACGATACAAATAGGCTTGAATAACAGTTGAGATGTTATCATACTCACTCTTTAGCATCTTAAACACTTCAAGCGTTTTTTCACAACGAGAATAGTCTTCCATGTCGATCGTTATAAAAACATTATGTTTTGTAGCTGCATCCATAATCTTTCTCATGTTGCTCAACACGAGTTCATCACTAATGTCTAGTCCCATGGAAGTCATTTTTAGAGAAAGCTGTGAATCAAGCTTTTCTTTACTGATGGCTTTAATTGCATCTATACAATGCTGAGTCATTTCGGCAGCTTCTCGTTCGTTGTCAACAAACTCACCAAGATGATCGATCGTAACAGGCATTCCCTTTTCGTTCAAACGTTTGATAGCAGAAATAGAACTATCAAGTGTTGCACCTGCCACAAAACGACCTGCTCCGAAACGTAGACCGTATCTTTTAGCAAGGTTGGTTAACGATTTATTTTTAGCAAGAAATAAGAAAAAATTGCGCATAAGTTGTTCCAATCCAATTACCCCCTAGTACCCTTAAAATATTAAATAAGATTGGTTAAATTCTTTCTATGTTGTAACCGCTTTAAATATATCATTTTTTTTGCGAATATTGTCGATTTTGCAATATTAAAAATATTTTTGTGAAAAGAAGTTTTAAGCATGTATTACTGATGCGGTTAAACTTATGTTTACGGTACGTGTTTTTATATTTCTTACACGTTCGCCGGTAAATGAATGAGTTTCACCTCCAACATCTTTCGTTTCACCTGTAAACGTACTCTCACCACCCGAAACTACCTTCATATCACTGATAGTATCAGAAAAAGAATGGCATGCAAAAGAAAAGACAGTCTATATGACTGCCTCTGTGTTATATCTTATTTATTTCTGTTCATTTCGGTGCTTTTCGTTCAATTCTTTAATCTCATGAACCAGATTTTTCATTGCTTCCTTGGCATCTGGATATTCTTCATTCCAATGCTTTACTAATGGAGGCATACTTTTTGCGATGAATGAATATAAAGCATACGATTTCACCATCTCTATATGTTTTGGATCTGAACTTCCTATGAGAAGCTCAGCATATTTCTCCATTAGACCATCCAACTGTAGTTGTAATTTATCATCCATGGCTAACTACCCCCTAGAATCATCAAAACATTTCTTATAGTGATACAGAAGACATGATGGCTAAATAAATCGCCATCGCTGCCAACACTGAAGCGACTACTGCAAGTATCATACTTTTGTTTCGCTTTATCGTGGCAAGTATAGATAATACAAGTACTATAGCAAATGCTAGCCAGACGAGACTCATCATCGAGAAGCTGAATGACAGCATCAGATTATCTCCTGGAATTAAACCAGTAGAAAAAGTAAACAGCTTAGATGGATCCTCCATCTTTAACGTATCTGCTACATCATGAGGTGGTGTTTGCTGAGTCATTAACGCTGTTGCTACAAATGCAGAAAACAATAAAATTCCTTCTGCTTTAATCCATTTGTTAAGTGATAATCCACTTTTTCCATGATCTAATCTCTTTTTTAACCATATTCCGTTCATGAGACTATAAATAACGATGATAAACAATAGAATGTGTTTGATCAACAGTGCTTGGCCGTAGTCCAACAAGTAGCTGTTCACATATTCAGGAACAATATAGTTCATCAACCACAATCCAGCACCGATCACGGTTGCTAAACAGGCAACAGCCAATGGCGTGAACCATTTATAAAAGGACAGGCTGGGTCCTTCTCCTTTGCTGAAATATCCGGTTACGAGTAGAACCCCCGACCATGTGATCACAGCTATAAAATGTAAAGAGTGAGCCAAGAAACCTAACGATTCTAAACTTGCTGCATGACTCGCATATCCAACGGAAACTCCCATCCCCGCTATCAAAAAGACGGCTAATCCGGCAAAGAATCGATCTTCTTTAATATCATTAAATAAAACCATAAAAAACAATAACACGGAAATACCGGTTAAGAAAAGCCAACCCTTTCCTACTTCAAAACTAAAAACGATGTTCTGAAACGTCAACCAATATCCGAAATCCTCTCCAAGATGCATCGTAAGCCTAATAAGCTCTCCAATTCCAAACAAAGGGGTTAAAGCAATTAAAAGTAGGATAAGCTTTTTTGAAATATAGATTTCCGGACGATTTCCTCGAGGAACTGAATATAGAATAAACGCGCCTATTAATAAGGCAAAACAAACATATAACATGGCTTTAGCGACAATAAACATAAAATTGAACTCCTTCACAACAATCTATGCTTATTGTATCAGGGAATCGGAAAGGAACAAAAATTAAGAATGACAATAAAATGAAATCTCCTATTAAATAAAAAAAGCTAACAGGTGAGCGCTTTCCGCGCCTCTATTAGCTTTTTAATGAAGTTATCGATTTCCTCGCTGCACGACTTTGGATAAGAATTTGACTCCATCACCATAGCTGAACTTTCTTGCAGCACGTCTAAACTCTTTCAACCCTTTACGCGTGACGTTGAAATATGGATCAATGAGTCCTTCTTCTTTTAATTGATTGGCCGTTTCAATCGTGATGGAGTGTTGTATCTCTCTCATCTTGTGATTGAACTGCTCTAAACTTGCATTTAATACAAACTCTTTTCCTAATAACTGCACAATATCTTTGGCGTTTCCAGTCTGAGTAGCTTCTTCATCTAAGTATTCTTCTTCAACATATTCTTGTTCGAAGTCTTCTTCATCTGCAGATTCTTCTAGAGGTTCTAATAATGAAGTAATTCGGATAATCTCTTGTTTTGCTAACATGATTTCTTTTTCTTTTTGCAGCAAATAGTCTATGTAATCTTTTTTATCTTCTTCATGAAGGTCTTCTGTTACTAAGCGGTTCTTAACTTCATTCTGAACTTGCTTCATTCGCTTAATCTGCTCTTCTTGAGATAATAATTCGCGCACAAGTTCTTCTTCCTCAGATTCCGTTAATATGACCTGATCAGCTTCTATGTATTCTTCCTCTATGCTCTCTTCATGCGTTTCTGGCTCAATCTTATTTTTGTTAGCTATCGGTATCACTGACTTCCCGGCAGATACAAAAGCCATGAGTGCTTCATTTACTTTTACATAAAACATACTGCAGATCCCTATCGCAAAAACTGCTACAAGGAATGCAAGCAAGTCAGAAAAATGAAACGTAAATTCAGTGATCACTAACTTGTACATAAACACTAATGATAGTAGACTGATTAAAATAATTTTAAACCAATGGTTCCTAATTTTAATTTTCTCATCTGTTGTACTCAAATCAATTGCCCCCTTTAACTCGTTATCCTATAAAGGAATAACCATATAAATATTCGCGATTGATTTATTTTTTTGTCCGCAGAAAGAAGAATACAAAGAAACAGCTTTCCATAACGAATGAAAAGCTGCTAAGATACACTATTCGATAACCCCAGACTCTACAATCTCTACTTCAGTTGATACATTGATTTTCATAGAAGGATATTGCTTCTGAAATACTTTATAATCCCAACCTTTTTCACGCCTTCTCACTTGATCCCCTAGACCAAGAGGATCTACTTTTAATTTTTGAAACTTTTTAACGACTCCCTGCGCTTCTCGTTGTAATTGTTTCGTCAATGTCTTTTCAACGAGAGCGATGTTCGCTGGCTCCTCAAGGTTCAACCAATGTGGATACTCATGAATCTCACCAAGAATCTTCATCTTTATATTAAATTGAGGGATACCATTCACTTTTTTTAGTGTATAGGTTGTCGTTCCTTTAATGTTACGGATAACAGCATGGCCCTTCCTTTTTTCTTTTTCAATCTCCACCTCATAGTTACCTGACTTTGAGCCATCCAGAAGAACTTTAAATGCAAAAGATTGCATGTGATTTAGTTTTCCTACGTATTTATCTCCTTTAAATAGAGCTACACCTTCAAGCTGAATTGATTTTTTGTGCGTTTTTACGATCGGTAAGAAAGGGTCCATTCCTTCACCGTAATAGCTATAAAGAAACACATGCAAATTCGTTTTGGGTAAATTCTCACTCTTAATATTCTGATCGAGCAAATCTGCTAAATACATAGACGGAAGAGCAGAAGCGGTATACTTCGTTGTTAAAAGTTCATTCGTGTTACCATTTACAACAGTCAGAAAAAGGCGATTCCCTACATTAGGGTCTCGATAAAGTGAATTCACGATCTCCAATATTCCTTTTTCGGCAAAACGATCATTGAAAAGAACAACACGCAATTGTCCTGTTGTGAGTGTTTTAGGTGATTGTGTATTGAGTTTAGATCTAATAAATCGACTCGTATGAGAGACTGCTGTTAATGTTTCAACTCGAACATTTCCATCCATATTAAACACAGGATAAGTGATCGTTCCTTGAATACTTTCATCTGGTTTCTTATCAAAACCAATGGCATGTATAAGCTGCACTTCATCAATGATCTCTTTAGGCACACATCCTGCCAATATAAAAATAAGAGAAAGGAGGAACAGTCTGTAATATTTTTTCATTCGTCGATATCCTTTTTCTTTCTCATTTCTTTAACCTTATCTTTGGATGGCAGATTAGTGCCTAATGAGATGGGGCGTTTCAACAGTCGGTTGTATGGAAGTCTGAAAATCGTATCCGTCATATCTAATAAACGCGGAGGATAGATCGGTTGTAGATAAGGTCTGCCTAATGACTCAAGTCGCAAAAGATGGACTAAAATAAAAGACATAGCAAGTACGATACCCACCCCGCCCCAAAGTGCCGCAAAAAAGATAAAAGGAAAACGAAGGATTCGAATCGTATTTGCCATTTTATAGATCGGTGTTGTAAACGAAGCTAGTGCTGATAGTGATACGATGATCAAGAGAATATTACTCGTTAATCCCGCTTCTACAGACGCCTGTCCGATTACGATACCTCCAACGATCCCGAGTGTTTGACCAACTTTCGTAGGAAGACGAGCTCCCGCTTCCCTCAACAGTTCAATCGTCAACTCTAAAAACAATACTTCTAATATAGGCGGAAACGGAATGTTCACTCGTGACGAAATTAATGGTGCTAGTAGATCTTTAGGAATCATCTGATAGTGATAAGTTAGAACGGCCACATAAAGCGGTGTTGCAAAGGTGGAAAAAATAACAGAAATAAATCGTATAAAACGGAACAGTGATCCTAAGAGCCAAGTCAAATAATAATCTTCTGGTGATGCAAAATATTCCGAGATGCCCGTTGGTCCGAGAAGGGCTTGAGGTGAACCTTCAGAGAGAATCGCAATTTGTCCATAATTTAACATGGACACAACCCTGTCAGGTCGTTCCGTTGTTATAAGCTGCGGAAACACTGATTTCGTATTATCTGAAATGATTTGCTCTAAGTAGGAGCTATCCGGAATAACTTCTAGTTCAATATCCTTTATTCGCTGCATGACGGTGTTCAGGTTTTCTTTATCAGCAACGCCTTCTAAATATGCGATGATAACACGTGTCTTAGAAAACTTTCCGAGTACGACTTCCTTAAATCGAAGTTCTGGAACAGGCAATCTTCTTCTGATCAAATAAAGATTGCTATCTAAGTTCTCGATAAAAGCTTCTTTCGGTCCAATAACAGAGAACTCAATTTCTGAAACAGATACTGGACGATTTGTCGAAAAGTTCTCTGCACGGATGACGGCACATTCTTCGTCATATTCACCGAGTTGAACAACTATAAAGCCACGTAACAGCTTGTTTTGAATCTCTTTTACATCAACTGTGATCGTAACGCTCTCGATCGGCAGGATATCTTTTAAGTCTTTAATGTTCCTAAAATCTTTGCTGTGTATTAAGTAAGGCAGTAGGTCTCGATGAAGCAATTCTCCATCAATCATCGCTTTATAATAAGAAATATAAATATTGTGATGAACCGTCTTTTGAGGATAATGGATAAAATCAGCAGACTCCTTGGCATTATCCACTAGTTCTTTAATGTCACTATAAGTATTATCAGAAAGATCAATCGTGTGGCTCTGCTCTTTCGGCTTCTTTTTTAACCATTTCATCATAACGTCTCACACCTCTTTTCTACTTCTTAATATGAGATGAGGTGAGTCGAAATATACAAAAAAGCATTCCAGCCAGTGACAGGAATGCTTTGTGAAAGTCGCATTTATTAACTAATAAAGCATCATTTGCTTTTATTATTCACTTCATTCGTAAGTTGGTTGAATTTGAAGATGTGTAACCTATAACATGATAAGCTTCTCGCATGGATACGACGAGAAAGCTCACTGTGACCACCGAACGTTCGTGGAAAGCAAGCATCTGCAACGGAAATCAACTACTTTCAAAAGCAACAGTGAATACTAAAAACAGCACTTAAAAACGTATTTATACGAGAGCTGTTTCTATGTTGTGACTGATGAATGTACCTACATCTTCACCGTTACAGATTTTAAGAAATGATCCTTCTTGGTTAAAATCAAAGAGGTGGATCGGCAATCCATGATCACGAGCAAGAATTAGCGCCGATTGATCCATCACTTTTAAATTATTCCTTATGGCTTCGTCATAATGCAAAGTAGCATATTTCCTTGCTTGTTTGAACCGGTTAGGATCGCTGTCATAAACACCATCAACTCCCTGCTTTGCACAGAGTATGGCATCACAGTTCATCTCTAGCGCTCTTTGAACAGCGGGATAGTCGGTCGTAACGTATGGTTGACCGTTGCCTCCAGCAAAAATGACGACATATCCTTTGTTCAAGTGATGTACCGCTCTTAAGCGAATATATGGTTCCGCTACAGCACTAATCGGAACAGAACTCATGACTCTTACTTCTTGGTCTATCTTACTTTTCAGGACTCCTCGAAGCATCAAGCTATTGATGACTGTACCTAGCGTTCCGATCTGATCAGCTTCTACTCTTTCAATTCCCCAATACTCTGCTAAATTCCCTCTAAAAATATTACCTCCACCTACAACGATAGCTACTTCAATACCTTTTTCAAGAACAGATAACACTTCTTTTGCAATATGGTTTAAAGAAAGATGATCAAAACCTGATCCTTGTTGGCCAGCCAAAGCTCCACCACTTAATTTAATCAGTACTCGTTTATAGCGCATCTGCTTTTTCCTCCTTCTTCATACACATAAAGAAAAATGAGTACAAAAAAAGAACAAATGACAATAAATATGTCATCTGTTCTTTCGATTAATAAGATGGATTGTAAAGAAATGAGTATTGTTGAATCGTGTCTCGTTCATTACAACCCCTCCTCTTTTCTTCTTTTCACCCATTATATACAAAAAATGGGTCGAGGTGAAATCTTAATTTATTTTTAGCTAAAACATCCATCAAATAAATAAAAACAAAAAAATACGCTCTAATTATTAAAATTATAGACAAGTGTCACATGCACTTTCAAATCTTGTTACATATAATGCATGGACAAGAAATAGTCAATACCATTACCAGGAGGCAATATTTTGAATTGTAAAAACAAACTCTCACCTCGAGAGCTTGCTAATTTATTATGTAAGCATGTTACAGTCAGAGCAGGGGAAGATGTAGAAGAGTCTGGCAAACTAGTCTGTGTTGGAAGAGATTTTATCGCGATCAAAACAGATGACAGAGAGGTTCTTTATTTTCCTTTAAATAATGTAAGATCCGTTTCAGTAGCAACTGACAGAAACTGTTGCAACACGGACCGTAAGAAAGTTTGTAATGATACGTTCCAAAGCATCTTACGAAAATTAATCAACTGCAAAGTAAGAGTAAATGATGGAAGTGACGATGATGGCCAAGTTGAAGGCGTTCTAACTCGTGTCAACCGTACATCCATCCAAGTGGTTGAAGACGACGAACTCGTAATCATCGCGATCGGCTCTATCAACTTTATTACACAAGCAGGCGAAATCGGCGACGACGAAAGCAGCAACTGCAGAATCTTATGCTGTAAAAAGGAAAAGCCTTGTTGCAAGAAGAAAGAAGAATGTAAAGTAGAGTGTAAGAAAGAATCTTCTTCAAGTTCACCTATCATATGGTGTAAGCCTGAATCTTCATCTTCTTCCTCGTCTTCCTCAAGTTCATCTGTACTGTGGTGCAAAAAAGAATCTTCATCATCTTCATCTTCATCATCTTCTAGCTGGTGCAAGGAGTCTTCCTCAACGCATGATCATTGGAAGAAAAAGAAGCGCAAGAAGAGAAACTCAGAGGATTTAGAATCTAGAGGCTGGTTCAAGCTTTAATTATCATAAAGCTGTTCAAAAGTAAGGATACTTACTTTTGGCAGCTTTTTTTTATCGATTCCTAGGCTCATTTTATGATAGATGAGTCAGAAGCAACGAACATAGAAGTCCCAAGGAAGTAATAAAACCAACAGCTACTCCCGCCTCTTCATGAGCTTCAGGTAACATGGTAGACGCTACCATCGCCATGATAGCACCTCCTGCAAATGCGCCGATCAACGAAAGTGAAGCTACAGATGCATTTTCCAATAAGACATATCCAAGAAACGCAGCGAATGCAGAAATAGCGAAAACAGAAAGCCACATACCAATAATTTTACGGCGTGAAAAACCTTCTCTTAACAACCCAATCGAGCTTGACAGACCTTCAGGAAAGTTACTTAAGAAGATGGCAACGACAAGAAGCCAGCTTACTTTACTATGATCGATTAAGCTCGCACCAATTAAAACAGATTCTGGTATGGCATCTAACAAAGTTCCAAGAAAGATCGCCATGCCTACACCTTTTGTTTTCTTATCGCCTGATTTCTTTCTCTCATGGCCACCCTTTTTAGCTAGAAAGCTATTTATACCAGTAAAGAGAGCTGCGCCAAAAATAAAGCCAGCAGAAGTAACCATCAAATCACTCTGCTCCACTGCCTCAATTAATAGTTCAAAAGAAACGGCACCTATTAATATCCCTGTTCCAAAAGCCATGATCCATGCTGTCCATTTTTTAGGAATTCGAAAAGCGAGGGCTGTAAAACATCCTAATAGTACAGCTGAACCTGCTATTCCTCCCCAAAAGGCGGCAAGTAGCATTCTCTTTACCTCCTTTTCCTCATTTATTATCGACATCACTATTAAAAACGACTCATAAAGGGATAGTTTCACCTCTATGAGCCGATTTCATTCTATTGTTTTCTTTAGTCATTTCGTTTTGGATTATTGTTGATGCCAAATTCATCACTAGGTGTGTTTAGATGATCAAACTGACGATCTTTTGCAGTTGTATGTGGTTTATTTATATCTACATCAATAAGATTGCTTTCCGGTTTAGAAGAGTCTGTACGGAAATCTTTTAAACTCGTCTTGTCTTTCCATTCTGCTGGGTCTGGACTTTGAATCGTTGTCTCTTCCATCTTGCGGCTCCATTTATTAAGAGTTCGTCCAGCCGCTTCACGACCACCGAGTCCGAATGCAAGACCAAACGCAATCGTAAATCCACCTAATATGAGGATGAATGCAGCATTTACGATTGTTTTCGCTACTCCTAGCTGATCAAGAGCCATAAAGAAAGCAAGTGTAATAATCGTATATTTTGCAATGTTGCCTAGCAGCTTTCCTTCTGTTTGCTGTTTGAACATACTCTGAACAACACGTTTCACAAGGTCTCCGGCGTAAAAGCCGATTCCTAGTATCAACACAGCCGTTAACACCATCGGAATATACGCAAGTATAACGATTAGTATGTTAACTAAGCTCTCTAGCTTAACAAGCTGAAGTGCTTCAATCGTAAACAACAGCACAACCACCACTTGAGCTGCATATCCAACGATCTCAGAGATCGTGAACGTCTGATTCGTCTTATGAAGTGATCCAAGACCCATCTTATAAAAGATGCCGTTGAATCCCATTCGTTCTAATACAGTGGTAACAGCTTGTTTTACCCATCTACCAAGCCATAATCCAACTGCTGCTAAAAGGATAGCAACAATGATATTTGGAATCATGTCCATGATCTGACCTAACATACCGATGGCAGGACCTGAAATTCCATTAATATCAAGCGTTTCTAGAGCTGAAATCACAACTGGAATTAAGATTAAGACATACACGATTGTTCCAACGATTTGAGAAAGAGAAGTTTTTTCAAGCGCACGTTCAGCACCAAGTTTTGAAGCTAAACGATCTGTACCAATGCTCGCTAAAAAGTTAACTAAGATCTCTTTAACGATCTTAGCAACTAACCACCCTACAAAAAGAATGATTGCTGCTCCGAGCAGTTTCGGTAAGAATGCGAAGAGACCTGTCAGCATACCTTCCAATGGTTCAGAAATGGCATCAATGCCTAAAGCAGATAACACAGCTGGCAGGAACAGTAACAATGTGAGGTAAAATACAGCTTTTGATGCAGAGAAAACCGCCATGTCGGATTGTCGTGGATCACGAGTCAGCTTCCAACGATGTAATACCCTTTCAAATCTCGTGTTCTGACCAAGTTTTTTCACCAGAATGGATAATCCTGATGCAATCAACCATGCAACTGCTGCGATAAGGGCTGCTTTTAGTAGGTTAGGAATCGCTGCCGCAATTACACCTAATGCATTTGAGATCGGTTGTGCGACATACGGAAGACTGAGCATGTTCAAGAACATGACTACGGCTACTGCCATCAGTATCCAAAATACAACTTTACTAATCACTTCTTCAGAAGAATACTTTCTAGTGCGCGTTTGTTCCACTTGATCTTCATGGATATCAGGTTTCATCCACCTCGTGACTTTATTATCAAAATCTGTTTTGTGTAATGCTTTTTTTACAGCTTTTGCAACCAATGAGGCGATCAGCCAACCAATTAATAAAACTAAAATAGCAAGAAGCAAATCTGGCAATCTTCCCAAATAGGCCATCCAAGAATCCGTAACTCCATTGTAATCGTACATGTTCGTCCTCCTTTTTCTCATTTAATAAGGCTGTTTTTCTATTCATGTTGCTCTCTGTAGTAATTGATCTCCGTTTCAGATGCTCGCTTTCCGCGGGGCAGGCGGTGAGCCACATTCGTACGTTTCACTTTTAAGTGTCTCACCTGCCCACCTATCCTAGCCGAGAGTCTCGCATCTTACACTTCAATCAATATTCAAAGAAGGAAAAGACAAAAAATAGATACAACAATTTTCTAGAAAACATAGCCTTTCATAAAAACGTCTACATTAGCTCTACTTTCCCAAAGCTTGATTTCGTTAAACTAGCGCTTTATATTCGAAAACAAGGATATATTTTACATTTGTTATAGTTTTCGGTATACTTAGTGCAACCGTTTTCAAAAAGGAGAAGGATAACATGTGGATTTCTATCATACAATCAAACTAACTTCATATCCCTTCATAACCTGACGCGTTTTTTGGTGAGCAAAAAATTACATATGCACACATATCCGCAGGTATTTGTCTGTGGTTTTTTTGTGTTCATTTTTAAGGAGATCTAACATGATTGTTGTAAAAAATCTTGAAAAACATTATAAGATTGCCAAACGAGACCCTGGCTTAAGAGGAGCCATAAAATCGTTGTTTCATAGGAAATTCGAAACGAAAAAAGCGGTTAAGAAGATCAACATGCATATTAAAGCTGGGGAGATGGTTGGGTATATTGGGGCGAACGGTGCTGGGAAATCTACAACGATTAAGATGTTAACAGGCATACTCACTCCAACATCAGGTGAGGTAAAAGTAAACGGCATCATCCCTTACGAAAACAGACAACAAAACGCAAGTCATATTGGTGCTGTATTCGGTCAGCGTACACAATTATTCTGGGATATTCCGGTCAGAGAAAGCTATGAACTTCTCAAACACATTTACGAGATTCCTCAAGCTCAGTACGAAGAAACTTTAAAAGAGTTCGTTGATGTACTTCATTTAGAGCCGCTGCTCGGCATCCCTGTAAGACAGCTTTCATTAGGACAAAAAATGCGTTGTGAACTTGCTGCCGCTTTTTTGCACCGCCCAAAAGTTGTTTATTTGGATGAACCTACTATCGGATTGGATGTTGCTGTAAAGGTTCGAATTCGCGCTTTCATCAAACAAATGAACGCTAGATACGGTACAACCGTGCTTCTTACCACCCATGACATGCAAGACATCGAAGAGATCTGTCAGCGAATCATCATTATTGATGATGGTAGTGTGATCTATGATGGTTCTATCCAAGATATCAAATCGCAGTTTGGTGATAAGCGTGTTATTCATTTTGAACTTGTAGATGCTGCTGATTCATTTGTTTTGCCGGAAGCCATTAGTGCGGTAACAGAGGTTCTCCCAATCAGTGGTGAAAACCCGCATCTTGTATCCCTCTCCTTCAGCAACAAACATATCTCTGGTGCAGAAGTCATTAACACGATGATGAACCATTATTCTGTTGCTGATTTAACCATTGCCGATGCAAAGATAGAAACGATCGTTGAAGAAATTTATGGAAGAGGTATGAAAAAGGAGGTTCAGCATGAGGAAATACTTTGAGTTTGCTAGAGTTCAGATGCAAGTACATGCTGCCTATTCAGCATGGTTTTGGGCTAATACCTTTTCCATTCTGCTTCGGATGCTCGTCATCTACTTCTTTTGGAAAGCCGTTTATAGCAGCCGTACGGAAATTGAGGGACTGCCTTTTGATGGCATGATTACGTATATCATCATTGCGATGTTTTTACAGATGTTTGTTTCAGGCGTTGGTCAGGAACTGGCGCATACGATCAAGGACGGAAATGTGGCAATTGAACTGATGAGACCTTACAACTTAATTACCCGCTTGGTCGCTATGGATCTAGGCGATAAAGTTATTCACTTTGTACGTGGTGCTCTGCCCCTTAGCATTCTTGCATTTATTTTTATGGATATTACATTGCCAACCACTTGGCAAGGCGGTCTCTTGTTCTTACTCAGTGCATTAATGGGTATTTGGATTGGTACTTTTTTTGATCTATTGATTGCGATTCTAGCATTTTGGACTATAAATCTTTGGGGTCTTCAAGTCATGAAAGAAGCGGTTATCTCCTTTTTTTCTGGCGCGCTTGTCCCGCTTATTCTCTTTCCAGAATGGTTTCAAACGATAAGTCTTTTTCTTCCGTTCCAAGCGATGGTGTATGTACCAGTTGCGATCTACACTGGCATCCTATCAGGAACAGAAGCATGGCTGGCGCTCGGATCACAAGTATTTTGGGCGGTCTCCCTTCTTGTTCTATTAAGAGTATTATGGTCAATTGCAATAAAAAAGGTAACTATTTTTGGAGGTTAGGAGGTGACGCTTATGCTATCACGGTACATAAAATTATATTATTTATTCTGCAAACAAAACTTAAAAGTTATGTTGGAGTACAGGATGGATTTTTTACTTGGCGTCCTTTCTGTTATGCTTCAGCAATTTGCAGGTATCTTCTTCGTCAAAATTGTTTTTGATCATATCCATGCTTTAAACGGTTGGACCTTTTATGAGATTTTATTTATTTACGGAATAGCTGCTACCGGCCGCTCCATTCACCACATTTTCTTTGATAATCTATGGACACTTGGCTGGCAGTATATAAGACCCGGAAAATTTGATCGACTTTTGATCAGACCGATCAATCCTCTGTTTCATTTTATTGCAGATCGATTGCAGCAAGATGGTTTTGGACAGCTGTTCATTGGCATTATCGTCATTGGTACAGCGATGCCACATTTAAGTATCTCATGGGGTGTTCTAGAGTTTTTCATACTTGTTGTCATGATCATCGCATCAGGTTTTATCTTCGTTGCGATCAACCTCTTTTTTGCAACTCTGTCGTTTTGGATGGTCGATAGTCTGCCGATCGTTTGGACGATCTTTAATTTAAGTGACTTCGCTCGTTATCCTTTAACGATCTATCATAAAGGAATTCGTCATTTTCTAACGTGGATTGTTCCTTATGGATTTACTGCTTTCTATCCTGCAGCATATTTTATCGAAGGTTCAGGATTCGAGAGGTTGGCTCTCTTAACGCCAGTTGTCGCCATCATCTCTTGCCTCATTGCGTACTGGTTTTGGAATAGAGGGCTCAAGGCATTTACGAGTACAGGTAGTTAAATTGAAAGCTGGCACCTTATCTTTAGTAGAAGATGAGGTGCCAGCTTTGTTTTTAAATATAGATATGTTCTTACTTTTTAATAACCCCACACAACACACGATCTCCTGAATTACCTGAAGGATCTGTTTTATAGTCATCTGCCTTGTCGTGGATAACAAGGGATGTACCACCATTGGCAAAAAGTGAGTTTTTACTTTCTTCAGAAAGCGTCACGAGGTTGGATAGAACTTCGTCTTTTACGACTCCGCTTTTATCAGCCTTCACATTTTGAATATCTCCTACGTGTGGTCCTTTCGGATTCAGAAATCCATGCTTCTTTTCGGTAGGATTAAAGTGTGCTCCTGCAGACTTGAAATCCGGTGGTGTACACTTTGCTGTTTCATGAAAATGAATGCCATGTTCACCTGGCTTTACCCCAGTTGCATTCACTTCGACCTTTACCCCATCTCCGGTTTGGGTTAACGTTGCTTCTCCTGCTTTATCTCCTTTTGCATTAACAAGGTTTACGATATATGAACCGCCTTTCACCTTACTAGATGCAGCTTGAGATTGCGCTTTGGACTCTTCCATATCATGATTTTTATGCTCGTTTTCTTTATCTTTGTTACCACATGATGCGAGTAAGAGCACGAGCATCATATAGAACAAAACTGTTCCTATTTTTTTCAAAGCGATTTACCTCCTGATGATTAACGAATAGTACATTTTCCGCCCAATCATCAGAACTTTAAACCTTTATTTTAAAAAAAGTGTCTCAATCTCCTGCTCGCGCACGTTCTCTCCATCAAACTTTACCAAATAGGCTTTCGCGTTTTCCCTTGAACTGACAACGGTTTGCAGTTCGCCATTAATAAAGTGCAGTCCCGCTCCATCATCTGCAGCATATCCCGCTTTCAGTCCATTCGCTACGAGTTTATGATAAGCAGGTCTTCGGTTTGCTTCACCATCATAGTGAGGACAATGACTTCCTGCTATGAAGCCTAAACAATCCAGCTTAGCTAATGGCCCGAACGAATCTGTTACACCTTCTTCAAACCAGCATAGAGATCCAGCGCTTAGTCCTGCTAATATTTTTCCTTCTTCATAAGCTTTCTTTAAAAGAACATCTAGACCCCATTCTCTCCATAAAGCTAGAAGATTTTTTGTATTGCCTCCCCCTACATAAAAAATATCTTGCTGCTCTACAAAACTCTCCAAATGTTGGGGTGGTGAAAAGAGTGAAAGATGTGCAGGCTCACAGTCTTCTGATTGAAAAGCTTTATAAAATCGCTCAATATATCCATCCGCATCGCCACTTGCTGTAGGAATAAAACAAACCCGTGGTCGACCAGCACTACTTTGCTTCAGAATATACCTATCTAATCTTTTGTTTTCAGGTTCCATGGAAAAGCCTCCGCCACCCATGGCAATAATTTGTTTCATGATGTTTTGTTTCATACTCTCCTTCACTCCTCTGTTATACCTCTTTCGATTTTGATCCAGAGTTATCCTTTCAAAGAAAAAATAAAACACCAGCCGATTTCTTAACATCGGCTGATGCTTCTTTATACATCTCTTCTTAATGCTTTTAATACATCAACTGTGGTAGCTTTGGCTGCTGGCCGCCAACCAGAAAGTAATGTTACGCTCATACAGATCGTAACAGCGATTACAGTCAGACTCCAAGGGATATAAGATAAAATAAAATCTTCAGGTGGCTTTTCGTTCATAAACTGTTCAACGATGATAGGAAGAGCGAAATTGACTCCATAGCTGATAACATACGCTAAAATGGTTCCTAAGCCCACTCCCCATAATCCGATGTATCCACTCTCTAAAAGGAAGATGCGCTTGATCGTTTTTGGTGTAGCGCCGATCGCTTTCATGATTCCAATATCTTGGGAGCGTTCCGTAACAGCCATCGTCATCGTATTAAAAATGCCAATAGAAGCAATGAGCACGGCAATACCACCAATGAAAATCAAGCCCGCTTTAAACAATGTAAAATAGATGTTCAGTTCTTTTAGTTCGCTGACAACTGAATAAGTAAGATATCCTTTACCTTTAATCTTTTCGGACACTGCTTTAACATCTTCGGCTGAAGACGTATATACTTTGACAGAACTATAAGAATCGTCACTGTTCTTAAGTTCAGGATCTATCTCACTTAATAGAGTCATAACTTCATTATGAAGATCGTCTGTAATCATTACCGAACTGTCTGTCATCCACTCCTTCTTTGGTTTTTCTTTAATTCCTACAACTTTTACTTGTACCGTATTTATCTGTGTTTTTGTTTTGATTTCCGGATCATCTACCTTCATATGATAGGTTAATGTTTTATTTAACAAATCTCCATCATAAGCTAATTTCTTCATCTTCTTTTGTGCCTCTTCTTCACTCATTCCTTCTGTAAAGTTTTCAGGCATCTCTTTTCTTAATTCTTGAGCAAAATGGTACCCGATGATGATCTCATTTTTACTCTTAGGCATTCTTCCTTTTTCAAGTTGCAATCCCGCTTTTCTCTCAGAAGGGATGTTTGCGCTGCTTACGTCAGCATACCCTGTGTATTCTCCAAGTGACAGTTCGTTCGCAGGTACATATTTCTTTCGACTAACCGCTTTAACATTCTTAATATCTTGGAGTTTTTTCACGTCTTCCTCAATCAAAGGACCGTTTTCACTCTGTATTTCAATCTCATTCATCAATCGATAACTCATCACATCATCAACTGCAGTCTTATGAATCGCAAATCCTACTGAGGCGAGCATGATCAAAAAGGCACACCCCATCGTAGATGCTAGGATTGTCATCCATACACGGGTCTTGTTTCTTTTCATATTGCTTCTTACAAATCGATGTTTATCTTTGAACTTCATGAAGCTTGCTCCCTTCTCTTAAGTAACCGTCTCTGATCTCTACTTTTCTATGAGCAATAGAAGCTACTTCATGATCATGTGTAATGATTAAAAACGTAATACCATCTTTTTCATTCAATTCTTGAATAAAGTTTAATAGCTCTTTCTCATTCTCAGAATCAAGGCTTCCTGTTGGTTCATCTGCCAAGATAAGAGGCGGATTCAGGATTAGTGCACGGGCTATACTGACGCGCTGTTGCTGACCTCCCGAAAGCTCTCCTGGATAATGGCTTTGATACTGTTCTAGACCGACTCTCTTTAACATCTTTATTGTTTGTTCTCCTCTATCTTTCTCGCTAACTCCCTTGAGTACTAATGGTAGCTCTACATTTTCATAAGCTGTCATACTAGGAATCAGCTGAAAGCTTTGGAATATAAATCCTAGATGCTCTAACCGAAATTCAGCCCACTTCGATTCAGAAAATCCGCTAACCTTTTTTCCATCGATAATAATCTCTCCTGTTTGCGGCCGAATAAAACCAGAAATCAAGTTTAATAGCGTCGACTTTCCTGATCCGCTTCTTCCCACGATCGCTACGATTTCACCTTCTGCTACATGTAGATCGACATGATGAAGAACAGGTACAATATTCTCTTTTTCTTTTTTTCCAATTTTATAAGCATAGGATAAATCACTTACAGTAATCATGCTGACACCCCTTTTGTCCTAAGTGTACTACTTGTTATAATACACATATACCATTTTCTTTTATTATCTGTCAATACATTCCAAGAAACTTTTTAAAGAAGGATTTAAAGGGAAAGAAGAGTATAGGTAACAAAGGCATACATCTAGGAGGTACACATATGTTAAAGTGGCAAACAAAAGAGGGATACAAGAAATTGTTGAAAGATCTCGTTTCTATTCCGAGCATTACTCATCATGATGGAGAATTATTTATGGCCGAGCATCTTCACCATACGCTTTCATCATTAGATTATTTTACGAAGCATCCTGATTACGTTCGCCATCATCCTCTTCCAGATGGTCGAAAACTGATCACTGCATTTGTACAGAATGATCCTTCGATCAAAGAAACCATTATTTTGCTCAGTCATTTTGATGTTGTTTCGGTTGAGGATTTTGGTGAATGGAAGCATCTCGCTTTCCGGCCAGAAGAACTGACTGAAAAGATCATTGAAAATAAGGACCTGCTCCATTCTTTTGTTCAGGATGATCTGAATAGTGGAGAATGGCTCTTCGGCCGCGGCATCATGGATATGAAAGCCGGCGTCGCTCTTCATATGTCCATGATCGAAAAAGCGACAACAGGCCATTTTAAAGGAAACGTACTCATGATTTCTGTTCCTGATGAAGAAGTGCACTCACAAGGCATGCTTACGGGTGTCAGTGTCTTACGGCAGCTTCAAGAAGAATATGATATAAAGTACATCACATGTTTGAACGGAGAACCGAGTTTCACAAAATATCCAGGAGACACAACTTCCTATATGTATACAGGATCAACGGGGAAGATTCTACCTGGTTTTCTCTGTTATGGTAAGGAGACTCATGTAGGTGAGCCACTTGCAGGTATGAACGGAAATGTGATGGCTGCTGAAATTACGAGGGAATTAGAATGGAACGTCGATTATGTAGAGAAGTTTCGAGAAGAGGCTACTCCTGTCCCAACGAACTTGATTCAAAAAGATTTAAAAGATCACTACTCTGTCCAGATTCCTCATGCAGCTGTAACCATGTTTAATCTCATGCTCTTTAATCGATCACTCTCAGATATTACGGATATGTTAATAAAAAGCGCACAAAACGCTGCGATTAAATTAGAAGAACGGCTCTTTGAAAGAAGCAAAAATGTCGCTGAGATCGTACCGTTCACTCCCAAAAAAGAGAGTATTAAAGTACTTACCTTCAATGAACTATATGAACACGCCGTAACTAAATATGGACAAGAAGAACTTGATCGCAGAGAAAACATGCTTCAGACGAACAACCCGAACGCGGATGAAAGAGAACTGACGATCCAATATGTTTTTGAGCTAGCGAGTCTTTGCAGAGACATCTCTCCGATGATCGTTTTGTTCTACACACCGCCTTTTTATCCCGCTGTATGTTCAAGCGACCACCCGCTCATTAAAGCTACATCAGATGAGGTAGTCAATCATGCGAATAACACATTTAACAGCGAGCTTGTTAATGTCCACTATTTTAGCGGCTTATCGGACTTGAGCTATATTGGGTTTCACGGAGATTCTCGTGATCTTTCATCCTTCACAAGTAACTTTCCATTACTAGGATCTCGTTATCATATTCCGTTTGATGATATGAGAGAGCTTGATATTCCCGTTATTAACATTGGTCCTCTTGGGAAGGATGCACATCAGTGGACAGAACGGCTCGAGATTAACAAAGTCATGGATGAAACTCATCCTTTAATCAGTTTTGCGATGGAAACATTATTTAATCAAGCAAAAAACCAGATCTGAGAAAGATCTGGTTTTCTTAAGCTTTAAAGTAGATATCTTTAATGCTTTGGGCAATTCCTTCTATATTATTCGCCACTTGCTGTACACCATACCCCATATAAAGTGGTGACGTTACAAAACGAGGCATGATCTTGCAATATGTCTTTTCGTTATGTTTATAAAAGAAAAGGTTGTAACTTGTACAGCTTCTATGAAAATGATTCAGCAAAAAATGAGCACCTGCTTGAATACAGTCCGCGAATAAAGAAAGTTCAGCGTCTTTTTCCCAAATGACATTCAGTTCATAAAAACCAACTCTCGGTTCAGTTGATACGGTAAACCTTACTCCATCTTTTTCTAGGATAGGCAATCCTTTAAACTGGTTTTCGGAAAAATCATGAAGACAATCTACCTCGTTTAATCCTATGATCTGCATATGAGGATGGCGAATTGTTCCACCTGATAATGGACCATGGTTCTTAAAGAACATCACCGACTTGTACTTGCCGCTGTTTAACATGTGATCCCAATGTTCAAGCCCAAAACGAAGGACTTTGTATAGATGATCCTTAGAATAGTTGGAGAGCTCTCCTTCACATTCATCTGTTTCAATCAAGACAGTTTGAAAGGCACCATCGAGAACGGTATATTTATTTTTAACAAGAATGATCGAATCTTGCTTATCCAAAACTTCCTCTAACTCATCAATACGACAAAACGGACAAGGTGTTTCTTTATTTCTAATACTATTAGGCTTTTGAGCTCCTACTTCTGTAAAAAAATTAATGTGTGTTTTTTTCATTCTTTTCACCGCTTTTGCTTGTTTCCTATCTATTTTCTAGTTGTTTTAATGAAAACCTTTTTAAGTGTGGATTAATTATTAGATACAGGTATGCGTTCCCATTTCAATATACCATCATGCTTATTGATGGAACCCTTCCACTCAAAGTTTTGGTCAACGTGCATCAGTTGTCTTAACATGTCGTCTTCAGATTCTGTTGTTGTATAGATCTTTACATTAACATAGTTCCATAGCTCTCCCAAATTCTTTTGCCCTTCGTAAGGTTCATTTAGTGTGAGATGTGATACCTCTTTTAGGTACGATTCGGTAAGAAAAATTTGTTTTTCTTGTGATAGATTTTTCGGAAACGTAATAAAAACGGTAAGGTTATCTTTCTTTTGATTAGCCATCACATCTGAGATCTTGTGATGGTTTCGCATATCATGCCTAGCTTTTGTTAAGATCGCTTGATTGGCATATGGTATTTTCGCTATAGATTGAGCTTCTTTTTTCTCATGAAGCTGTAAAGGAACACTCTCAGCAAATTGAACAAAAATAAAGATGAAAGCTACACCAAGAGCAAGACTTAAACTTTGATGAAACCAGTGATACCACATGCTTTTAGGAGCAGGAGGCTTGTGGAGATCCCTTGTTCTCTGAAGGACTTTCTGTCTATGTTCCTCTTTAAACGTTATTGTTCTCATACGGCCGTTGTTCAATATTTCAGGCAGCTGCTTGAAAGGATCTTCCATGATCTCACCTACTCTTCTCCAGTTTTCGACGCAACAGTTCTCTTCCGCGCTGAAGTAATGTTCTGATTGTCGTTTCTTTTTTATTTAAGATTTGACTAATCTCGCAAACGGTTAGCTCTTTATAATAGAAAAGAAGGATTACTTCTCGATATTTAAGAGGAAGATTTAGGATATGTTCGGCTAACGCCTCATGTTCACTTTTTTGGACGATCGATAGTTCTGGTGTTAAAACTGAAGATGGTCTCGACTTTCCGAACCGGTCCATCACATGAATGTATTTCTTCCAACCGCTTCTTAAATAATCTTTACACAAGTTAACAGTGATGGCATATACCCAAGTTTTAACAGAGGAATCATTTCTAAAGTTGTCTTTATGTATATAACATTTCACAAATACTTCTTGTGCTAAGTCCTCTGCCAATTTCCGATCCTTAACATATGTATAAGCTAGCCTTATCACTTTGTCTTGGTATATATCCATTATCTGTATAATCCACTCTTCTTGGCTGAGTGAATGAGAATCAATGCCTTCGTTATTAAATCTCCGATTGATCGTCAAGAACTTCCCCCCTTTAACAACACCCTAACTATATGACGACTGACCATGATATTTTTATTCGTTTTTTAACTTTTTTTAAATTTAGCCGATTATATAATGAATGAGATTCTATTAAACTTACTTTGTTTTCAACTTTGTAATGAAACTCCATTCTATTTACCTACTCTTTTATTCGATTACCACGCTGTTTTTACCTTTTAATTTCCTAATACAGACAAATCTCTACAGAGTTACCGTCGAAATATGTTTCAATGTGTAATATTTTGAAATATAAATGTAATATTATTTCGCAATAACTGATGATTAATCAATGGTATAATCACTTCAGTAAAGAAATTGGCAACATTTGCACTTACAAGGAGGAGTACCCATCTTGAAACGTAAGCTAGTTATGGCTACACTGTCTCTCAGTCTAGTATTCAGTACATATACGGTATCGGCAGAAACTCTGTCTTCTATAAAAGAGAAAAAAGAAAAGAATCGCTCTGAGCAAACGGAAAAGCAGGGTGAATTAAAGAAAAATCAAAATCAGCAAGATCATACGTTAGATCAAATTCAAAAATTAGAGAGTTCTATCGACAAAACTCTTAAAGATATTGGAAACAAAAAAGAATCAATCCAAGAAACGAAAGCTTCTATTGAAAAACTAAAAAAAGAAATCGATGTTCTTAAAAAGAGAATCAAAGAACGTGATGCACTTCTAAAAGAACGCGTAACTTCCATGTACGAAAGCGGCGGTGCGGTAAATTATTTAGATGTGGTATTAGGTTCTAAAGATTTCGGCGACTTCCTTGATCGCGTGTTTGCATTAAACGTGATTGCTGAACAAGATAAAGCCATCTTAGAAGAGCATAAACAAGATAAAGAGTCTGTTGAAAAGAAAAAAGGACAGGTTGAGAGTGAACTTTTGTCTCTAAATTCAGATTTAACCGAACTTGAAGGATTGAACCAAAAACTAACGGATCAGAAAAAACAAAAGAATGCGCTTCTCGCTCAATTAGAGACGGAAGAAGACCATCTACATGATCATATTATGCAGCTGGATGAGACGAACGAACTTCTTTCCGCACAAGAAGCAGCGATTAAAGCTGAAATTGAACGTGCGAAACGTGAAGAAGCTGAACGCAAGAAAAGAGAAGCTGAAGCAAGAGCTGCGGCTGCAGCTGCGGCAGAAAAAGCTCGTGAAGAAGCAGCGACTAGAGAGAAAAACAAATCTAACTCAGGTTCAGGTTCAGGCTCAGGTTCTTCACCTGCACCAACTCCACCGCCAGCACCAACACCTGCTCCAGCACCAGTGAGTCGTGACTTTATCATGCCTTCACAAGGATTCATCACTTCAGGCTTTGGTAACAGAAGCGCGGGCATGCACTACGGAATGGATATCGCTCAAGGCGGAAGTACTGTTCCAATCGTAGCAGCAGCATCTGGAACGGTTACGAGAGCTTACTATTCAAGCTCTTATGGTAACGTTGTGTATATTACGCACTATATTAACGGACAACTGTACACAACGCTATATGCACACATGAGATCTACACCTGCTGTTAGCCAAGGTCAGTCTGTCTCTCAAGGGACATTCTTAGGCTATCAAGGTAACACAGGCGCTTCTAGAGGACAGCATTTGCACTTTGAATTGCACAAAGGCCCATGGAACGGCTCAAAATCAAATGCAGTTGATCCAAGACCATACCTTCAATAATTAATAAAAAATATATAAAAGACGCAGAGATCAAAGTTCTCTGCGTCTTTTTGTCTAGGCATTTTATATGACTCCACCAAGCAATCTTCGGATTGGATGACGTGTGTATTCCGACATGAGTCGATAGTTTGGCCTTATGATCTCCGCTGTTAGAAAAGCCGAAACCGTTGCACCAGGCATTCTTTTTTGATTAAGCACATCAATAACCTCTCCAATTGTTCCTGTTCCGATGCCGTGACCGAAAAATTGTCCGTTTCCAAGGTCGATCAGGTTTTCACCTTGCCACTGAGGCGTATTAGGATGATGTTCTGGATTTTTAACATATCTCACATCACCTGGCAACGAATCCCCAGATGGCACTGCAATAATCTGTAGATCCTCATCATGTTCCGTGCTGTAGAGAAGCAACCCGTTAAACAATTGATCAAACATACCCGCTCCAATTGTTTCAAGAATCGCTTTGTACATCATGATCATGATAGCTGTTGTACATTCGAACCCGTACCGTTTTCCATTGATAAAAATATCTGAAATGGCGTCAGAAGGACGGGCATCGGATCGAAGCAAAAAACCGCCATAAGCTGTTCTTCTCCAATATTGCGGATTGCAGCGTGAATTCACGAACGTCGCAAATCCTGCTCCGCTATCACGCATAGCGTTTGCTGCTGCTACAATATTTGTACGCATGACCACTTCAAATAAAAACTGATGTGGACTTGTGTAATAAAATGATTCTCTGGATTTTTCAAGCTTTTCGCCTACCAGTTTCTGTGTTTGTGTAAGCGAATTAAAACCCGAGATTTGAGCCGTTTTTACCGGATACCCATTAACAAAAATCATTTCTCTCCCCCCTGTCTGCACAGGATATTACATAGTATGGTGAGAAGAGAAAAGTGGTGTATTTTTAAGCGCCTCTCTTGTGAACGAAATCAAAAGATGATTTCGTTTTACTCCCGAGAATTTGTTTTTCAAGCACGCGATTACGGTTCGTCCTTTTATAATGCCTCGTTTGCAGGTGATGCTGAAAGCCTTCACCTATTAGCTGAAAGGCGTAGATAGCGATTCCGAACATGATGATCGGACCGAGTGCGATAGAAGGATTTACAGTAATTAGATTATAATAATCTCCTATAAGTCCTGACCATTCATTTGACAAAGACACTGGCGGATCAGGTATTAACGGGTTATAATCTACATCAGTTCCCCCAAAGAAGAGTTTAAAATAACCTAGATGCATGAATATAATCAATAATTGAACACATTGTTGACACCACACGATCACCAACTTGGGCAGCAAATGTGGGATTACATGCTTTATGAAAATTCTCCACTTGCTAGCTCCTAAGATATGAGCGCCTACAATAAAATCTTCTTTCAGAATAAGTGCAAGAATATTTCCAATGGTTGAACCTAACAGTGGTATCACGAGGATTGTTAAGATAAAAACCTCAAGCCAAATTCGCTGATTGAAAGTGTAAATAAAATATTCTTCCCAGCCCGGCATCCTTAATTGTTCCCATAATACAGGTGTTAAGAGAAAAACAGCAATTATGGTTAAAGGAATAAAGTAGAATGAACTTAATAATTGGTCAAGTATCCTCCTTATTCGATCTGGTACGAAAAAAGCTAAAGGAATAGCGAGAACAAAACTAAATAAGATCCTGAGAAAGGCGATCACAAGAACACTAAGCAATGTGAACTTCGCTCCTTCAAGTATTTTCATACCTGTGTCATAGCCTAATGCATCCGTCCCAAACGGAAACATCAAAGATGGTTCATAAGGAGCTGCATTGATCGGATACCCATTCTCATCATATATAGCCTGTACTTGACGAATCTTACTATCAAAACTCAGTTCAAAGACAATGCTTGATAGGATAAGTCCAAAAATGATAATAAATCCTATCCAAAATTTATAACTTTTTATGATTGGTATATCCTCCTTTAATTAAATTAAGCTCCTCTTTTCTCTATAAAATCAAAAGATGATTTTTGTTCAATTTTCATTTCTCGCTCCTTATTCAAACGAACGTCTTTCTTCTTTTTAACATGCCTTGTTTGAATGTGCTGCTGAAAACCTTCACCAATCAGCTGAAAAGCATAGATGGCGATTCCGAACATGATGATCGGACCGAGTGCGATGTAAGGATTGGCATGAATCTGGGTGTAATAATCACCAACAAGACCTGACCACTCATTTGACATTGATTTTGGCGGATCCGCCATCATCGGATTAAAATCAATATCCGTCCCTCCAAAAAACAACTTTAAATATCCAAGATGCGTAAAAATTATCAACACTTGCACACACTGCTGACACCAAACAATTACAAGCTTTGGTAACATGTGAGGAATAACATGTTTCTTAAAAACACGCCACTTAGATGCACCTAACAGTTGCGCACTTTCAATAAAGTCTTCTTTCAATATTGAGGCCATCATATTTCCGATCATCGAGCCTAGCAGGGGTACTACGAGCACCGTCAAAATAATAACTTCAAGGCTTACCCTTGCAAAAAATGAATAAAGGAAGAATTCTTCTCCTTGAGCATTCAGCTGTTCCCTTAAAATTGGCCCTAGTATAAAAACTGCTACGATCGTAAGTGGAATAAAGTAGAACGAACTAAGTAGCTGATCTAAACCTTTTCGGATGTTATCTGGTAGATAGAATGCAAAAGGAATAGCCACGATAAAACTGAAAAGAACACGAAAAACACCGATTGCTATAACGGCAATTAAGGTGAATTTTGCACCTTGGAGCACTTTATGGCTGATGTCATATCCAAGTGGATCTGTACCAAGAGGAAACATGAGCGAAGGGTCAAAAGGTGCACCACCTATCAGGTTTTTCTGATCATCATAAAGCAGCTGAACTTGACGAACTTTGCTATCATAAAACAATTCGAAACCTAAGCTAGAGATGATAAATACGATTAGAATGAAAAAACCTATCCAAAATTTCACGCTCCGAATCATACCCATTCTCCTCTCTTCGTAAAATGAACAATGACCCATTCGAAAAGAGCATACAAAAGAAAAAATGGAATGACGAGAAGTATGAGACAAGCAGCAAGCATTTCTGGTCTAAAATCGCTATACATGTAATGAGTGATTCCATGGATATTAAAGATTATCTCAACAAGAAGCAAGTTAGAGATCATAAACCATAAGACTGATTTTGAAAAATGGAAGATACCTTCACTTGTATTTCTCGTGACATGTACGACAAGTACGTATATCCGTCTCATACCTTTTGCTAAACTCATCTCAACATACTGTTTGCTAAGCTCTTCTTCAGCAAGAAGTATCATCATCTTATAAAAGTAAACAAAGGGCAGAATCATCAAGCAAACAATAGGTACGATAAAGATCCTCTCTTCCGCTCCCATCGAAGCCACATTCGATACAAGTACTCCTGTCTTCTTATAAATAAGAACAATCCCCATCTGTACGAGGGCAAAAACAAGCAGATCTGGCAAGGACTCTAAAAAGGTAAGTAGATTTTTAATAGCTCCCCTTATGAACATTGGCAGCATTAACGTAACCCACGTGAGCAGTTGCGCCATACAAAAAGCAATCAACAATGCCCCAAAAAGAATGGAAAGTGAATAAATATATGGCGACCATATATCATCTAAAAATAACCTCGGCTTGCCTTGGTTGAAGTAAGTCATCTGATTCAATTGAAAGATATCTCTACAAACATCCTTGATCTTATTGAAATATATACTTACATTCTTGTTCATGATTAATTCTGGTAGTCCACTGATTAAAATAATGGAAACGATCGTTAAAATCAGTTGCATCAACAGTTTCTTAATAATCTTCATAACGCTCCCCCTTCCTCTACCTTTTAGACGTTTGAAGCCAATATTTTCATTCACTCTTTTACTTTTGGAGGATAAAAAGGACAAAACGATCCATATTAAGGAAGAGAAAATCATACGGAATTGAGGACTGACTATGTGGAATAAGATCATGACTGGAGTTCTATTAACTGCTTGTTTAAGCTTCTTCTCTCCCCTCACCTCTGAAGCAAAAGAACCCCTAACTTATTTCCCAATCGTAAAAAAGGGGGAGGTTGTAGAATGGGAGAAAGTAAACAAACTCCTTCCTAAAGGTGCTACATTTAAAGTCGTAGATCTAGAGACCGGCTTTTATTTTCAAGTACAAAGAAGGGCTGGCAATAAGCATGCCGATGTACAGCCGTTGACCCGCGATGATACAGCTGTTTTAAAGCATCTATATAACGATAAATGGAGCTGGAATCGACGAGCTATACTTATTCCCGTAAAAGGCAGGATGCTCGCAGGCAGCATGCATGGAATGCCTCATGGAGCAGGTGCATTAGAAAACGGATTTCCTGGCCATTTTTGTATACATTTTTTAGGTAGTTCAACACACCGATCACGCAATATTGATCCTTCTCATCAATTTATGATCTTAAAAGCTGGCGGACAACTTTCTAAATACGCAGCTGGAGCAAGTGCGAAACAAGCCGTTTCTATGTTTTTAGTCGGAATGAAACAGCAAGACATCAAATTAGCTATGCCTGTCCTAAACAGGACCTTGTTAGAAGATGCAACTGTTACAGAGCTGTTCAAAGGAATCACAAGTATGCAATATGAGATCAGATCTCCAAGTACTAGGTATCCTCCTGTTGTTCGAACCGAAATAAGAGCTAGAGTAAAAAAGTACGATGATAACGGATTACAAACGGATACTTTTACGTTTTTAATGGAAAGAAAATCAATGACAGACGGCTGGAAGATCATGAAGATCAGATTCTAAAACCTGAAGAAGCTTTTTCTTTAGGTTTTTTTGGGCTGTTTTCGTAAACTTTGTTGCTTTTGAGTTTTGATTTCCATTCCAGGCTGCTCGCTTTCCGCGGGGCAGGCGGTGAGCCACCACATTTGGACGTTTCACTTTTAAGTGTCTCACAAGCCAGTCTTAAGAAGTTACTTGCTCCTGCGTCTACAAGTGATGCTTCGTAGTAAGCTTCCTCGTCGCATGCCTTGCAAGAAATATCTCATGTAGTAGGCACGCACCTTCCACTCCAATCAACAGTCAAAGAGGTAGACAAAAGATATTAAAGCAACAATCTTTTAGAAGATTTGAAAATCGGTTACTCTTACCTGTTTTACATTGTAATCTTATTTCCTGATTTACTGTCAATCCTCATATCAATCACCTTCTCAATCTAAAACACGAATAAAAATATATTTTTTTATTAAATTGTTCGTATTTTAGTTGAAATCCACCTTAATAATTGTTATATTTACCAAGGGAAAAAACAATTCTAGAAAAACTACCAAGTATTTCAAGGGGGATTATTATGAATACCCATTATGATGTAATCGTTGTTGGCGCAGGTCCTGCAGGAATTTTTACGAGCTACGAACTAACAAGACAGCTTCCAGATGCAAAGATTTTGTTAATAGATAAGGGACATGACATCTATGCACGTTCGTGCCCGATTTTAGAGAAGAAAATTCAAAAATGTCCGCCTGCAGCAGGCAGAAAAGAATTTGCCGGTTGTTTACCAGCTTGTTCGATCACAAATGGTTTTGGCGGAGCAGGAGCTTATTCGGATGGAAAGTTCAATATTACGAGCGAATTCGGAGGATGGATGACAGATTACCTATCGGAAGAACAAGTGGTTGAACTTATTAAATATGTAGATGAGATCAACTTAGAGCACGGAGCCACTGATTCAATCACAGACCCTCTTACACCAGAAGTCAAGGATATTGAAAAGCGCGGTTATGCAGCTGGTTTGAAGCTTCTAAGAGCTCAAGTTCGTCATCTTGGTACAGAACAAAACCTTGAAATACTGAAAAGCATCTATGAATACTTAAAAACACGCATTGAGATGAAATATAAAGCTGAGGTTGAAGATCTCATTACCGAACGAACGGCTGAAGGATATGTAGCAAAAGGAATCCTTCTAAAAGACGGAACATCTCTTACATCAGAAAAAGTTGTTATTGTTCCCGGTCGCGATGGTTCAACATGGCTAACGAAAATTCTTAAAAAAAGACGTATAAAAATGACAGCTAACCAAGTCGACATTGGCGTTCGTGTTGAAACTTCTAACTTAGTGATGGAAGAGATCAACAAGCATCTTTATGAAGGTAAATTTGTATTTAATACATCTGTCGGCACAAAAGTAAGAACGTTTTGTTCCAACCCTTCTGGACATGTTGTCGTAGAGAACCATTCTGGTATCATGCTTGCGAACGGACACGCCTATAAAGATCCTAAGCTAGGCAGTGAGAACACAAATTTTGCACTGCTTGTATCACATCAATTCGCTGAACCGTTTGATCAGCCTACAGAATACGCTCATGAGGTTTCAAGACTTGCCAATCAGCTTTCTATGGGTGGCCTTGTCGTTCAGAAGTATGGTGATATCTTAAAAGGACGTCGATCAACGGATAAGAGAATTAAAGAAGGCTTCCTTTCTCCAACATTAAAAGAAGCTGTACCTGGCGACCTAGGGCTTGTGCTTCCTTATAACACGATGAAAAGTTTGATTGAAATGACTGAGGCATTAGATAAAGTAACACCAGGTATCGCATCAGAACACACATTGTTCTATGGTGTAGAAGCTAAGTTCTATTCTGCACGTCCAAAGCTTGATGATAAGTTCGAGTCAGAGATCAACGGCCTCTATGTTGGTGGAGATGGTGCTGGAATCACGCGTGGTCTAGCCCAAGCAAGCGCATGTGGCGTATGGATCGCTCAAAACGTTGCAGCTAAGATAAAAGAAAAAACACCAGCGTTGGTTTAAATAACATAAAAAAATGCCTTAGGATCTGATCCTAAGGCATTCGCTTTTTCTTAATTTGTAGAGAAGATGACGATTCTACCTCTTATTACGGCAATGATAAAACCTACAACTGATCCTATGATAGCAGGGAGCAGCCACCCGATTCCATCTGCATAAAGAGGGATATGCAAATAAATTTGTTCGATCGCACCCAGTTTAAGTCCAAAAGCTTTTAATCCATCTGCTATTGAGACAAGTGCAGTTGCTATGATTCCACCGATATATACTTCTTTTCTCCCAGAGAATAAATCATGTAGGAAAGAAAGCAGGATCAAAACAATCGCAATTGGATAGATCGCTGTTAAAACAGGTACAGAAACTGAGATTAACTGTGTTAATCCTAGGTTTGCAATACCAGCACTGAAAACACTCATAAGAAGTACAACTGTTTTATAGGAAACATTCGGGAACATTTTTTTTGCAAATTCTCCACAAGCAGTTACAAGACCTACTGAAGTTGTAAGACAAGCTAATGCTACAGCTAGACCAAGGAGTACGTTTCCAAACGGTCCAAAAAGTTCTGCTACAACATTTGTAAGGATCTGACCGCCATTATCCGTTTGGCCTAGTGACTGACTTGTTGCCCCTAAATAAGCTAAAATACCATAAACTGCGGCCAAACAAGTAGCTGCGATCAGTCCTGCCTTGATAACCATCTTGGTTACTTGTTCTTTTTTCATCTCTGGTCGTTTCACTGCTGTGATGACTACGATACCAAACGCAAGTGCGCCTAGTGTATCCATCGTCAAATATCCATCCATAAACCCTTTAATTAAAGGATTACTTGCATAATTAGGAGATGCAGTACCTAGTTTTCCAACCGGAGTAATGATCGCCTTAACTAAAAGAGATACGATAATGAGCAATAATACTGGCGTTAAGATATTACCGATTCGGTCTACAAGTTTTGATGGATTTAACGAAAGCCAATACGTTACGGCAAAGAATACAACTGTAAACAAGAAAAGCGTCAGACCATTGTTCATACTTTCTGGTAAGAAAGGAACGACTGCCATCTCATAAGAAACAGTTCCAGTTCTAGGGATTCCAAAGAAAGGCCCTATGGCTAAATAAAGTATGATTGCGAAAACAGAACCGAATAACGGATTAACTCGTTCCGTTAAGGTTTGTAGGCCACCACCCGTACGTGCTAGTGCGATTACACCCAATAAAGGTAATCCAACTCCTGTTATGAAAAAGCCAACCATGGACTGCCAGACCATTTCCCCTGCTGACTGACCCAATGCTGGCGGAAAAATTAAATTTCCTGCTCCAAAAAATAAAGCAAATAACATTAAGCCCACCGAGAGCGTCCGCTTCTGCATATTAAATTCCTCCTCCGTGGTCATCTATATGATTTCGTTTTTATTGTAATTATCGAATTTTGTCGAAATATTTTTTTATCCATATGTATTTGTAACACGATATGAGATTGGAGTCAATATTCAGATATAATGAATTTTCTAACAAATGTTTTCGTAAGTAAAGGACTGAGACATACTCAGCCCTTTTACTCATTTAACGATTGGTTGGGAACACACGCTTGATCGTATCGTTAAACTCTTTTACAAAACCTGAAACAGGGTTTCCTTTGTTGATCTCGTCTGCATATCCGTTCATACGATCGATGAAGTCAGGGTTCGTTGAAACAAAGACATCATTTATATCAGGATCTGTTTTACGAACGGTATCGCCGATTTTCTTTTCTGTCTCTCTCGAAAGCTTCATGCTCTCGCCGCCTTTAAGCTTTGCAGCTACATAAGCATTGTTCTCTGTAACGATAACGGTCGCATCGTCTACTTCTTTAAGATCTGTTACTTTGTTCGCTGCTTTATCTGCTACATCCATACGCGTGTTTTCGTCGTACTGATTATCCATACCCATATCCATGTTGTTGTTCATGTTATCCATATTTCGGTCAGCACGGTTGTCGTAGTTCACTTCAGTCATGTTGTTACGCGCTTCTTTTCCCATGTCCTTGTCGTTGTTGTTCATTCCACAAGCCCCTAGAAACGATGATAGCATCACGGCCATTGAAGTAACGAGAATAGTCTTTTTCATTAAATGACACTCCTTTAAAAATTTTTGACTGTCATCTAATAAAATTTGTTTGTTGAAGAGAAAATATACATAGCAATGATTTTTGTTAAAAGACATAAAAAAAGCCTTCCAGTATTGGAAGACATTATTATTTAAACCATCCATTTGAATAGGAACCTTTGTTTTTCGGCTTAAAGATGAACCAAGCAACAACACTAAGGATTACTATTGTAAAAGCAAACAGACCTACTTTATGGATTACTTCCATGACTAGAGCCCATCGACCTGCCAATTGATAGCCGATCACGATAAAGAAGGAACACCAGAACAAAGCACCACTATAAGCGTAAAGTGCGAATTGTCTCCAATTTAAAGAATACATTCCAGCGAAGTAAGCAGTCAGGTGTCTGATTCCTGGCATAAAGTAACCGAAAAACAAAGCTGATTTTCCGTACTTCAAAAAGAAATTTTGTGTCTTATCTATCTTTTCTTCAGATACCCCAAATTTTGGGCCTAACTTTTTTAACAGAGGTTTACCACAGATGTTTCCAAAATAATAGCTACCCGTAATACCTGCTATCGCTCCTAAAAACGCACTCATTACAGCAGGTAAAGCAGGAAGATCTCCTGCAAAAATGAAGTATCCTACAGTGGCCAAAAGGATCTCATCCGGGATAGGTAAGCCGATAATACCTAATGCCAATAGTAGAAAAATACCAAAATAGCTATATTGATGTATGATATTTATTAAGTCAAATTCCATGACGTCACCAACTTCTTTTTTTACACCTTCTACCATTGTAACGATAAATTGGGTAATTTGGAAAGAGGAAAATGCATTTCAGTAAAACGCAGTGGTATTTTTTCTATGTATTTAAGTCGTTTGTTCGGTACTAGTAGTCAGTATATACGTTATGTCATCCCATGCAAAGCATTCTTCAAACAAGTGCTGCTTTCCTATTGTTATCTGTTCTTCATCTATCTTTTTCCCACCTGTTGAAATATATGCTTGTTTGGATGGATTTTCTTTCAATACCCACACGATCATGCTTTTTTTCCCTATAGATGTTAGTTCTTTACAGAACGCTTTAAGCATTCTTGTTCCATGTCCTTTTTGTTGCACTGTTTTTTCTAAGTAAAAAGCATATATCTCACTCTCATATTGATGTTGTGACCTGATCGAACCTCCAGAAATAAAGCCACATAAATGATGATTCTCATCTTCTAAAACAAGAACAATGTGCGATTTCTGGACCAACCATTTACTCCATCTTTGTTCTCTTTCCGTAACTGACATCTGTGATAGATAATCGTCATCTACTAGACCTTTATACGATTGCTGCCAGCTTTTCACGTGTACTTTCGCAATTTCTGCTGCATCTGTTATTTTCGCTCGCCGAATGTTCATGTCTTCTTCCCACCTCTTTTTTTGTTGTGATCATACCCACCATTTACTTTGAGGTAATAGCGTTACACGCAATTGAAACTGCTCTTCAAACCAAGATTTCAACTGTGTAGCATGAACTAAATATTCGGAAGCAGCATGCGATACGCCGATTAAGCTCATTGTACTTTGAGCAATATAGCTTTTCATCTGTTCATACTTCTTTTTACCGTACTCATTATCGATGTGGCAATGCACCTCACCTGTCAAATAGGCTTCTGCGCCCATCTTTTCCGCCTCGATCATTGCTTCTACTTTATCACCGCATCCTGCAACAATCGCGATCTTCGTTATGTTTTTATGAATAGGACCATGCACATCAGCATAAGGAATTCCGAACAATTCGGTTGAATGATGAATCAAGTCCTCTGTAGAAGTAGGAGCTATTTCACAAAGAATACCACAAGCTCCATTATCATCCTTCAATAGTTCTCCAATCACTTTTGCGTTTAATGCTTCTCCCCACGCATCACTCGTACTGATTACCCTTGAATAATCGAGTGGTACATGAAGCGTAAATACCGATAAACGTCTTTTCTTCATCTGCTGGATAAAATGAGGAGGTATCGGCATAAAGCCTCTTCCCCATTTCCCTTTTGGATCTCCGCATTCCATCACAATGGGATGATGCATAAATAACAGATCTCCTGGATGACTTTCAGCAATGAATCTTTCTAAAATTTCTTCTGTAGGGAAAACAGCCAAAAATACTCGATTTACCTTTTCGTCTCCTCTAAGCATGAGTCCGTTGAACAGTTCTGTAAATTCAGGTTGGAACTCATTGCGCCAATCAAAATCGATCGGATCGTAAACCATCGGAATAAACCTACTGAACGCTGGATCAGTTCCAATATTTCTATATGTAAAAAGTTCATCGATCGCCTCATCTATTCTTTTTAGTTCCACCATCTTGTTTCTTCCTTTCTTTTATAGGGATGCTTGTTGAAAGCGGCCCAAACTTTTAGTAACAATTTCTATAATAAATAATCTCTGGATCTCCTTCATCTAAGTTATCGATATATCCGCTTTTCTTAAAATTGTTCTTGATAAATACCTTTTTCATAGATTCATTTGATTCATTTGTGGATGAGAATAGCTTATTTGTAGGTGAGATCCTACTCATGTGTGTTAACAAACTACTCGCCAATCCTTTTCTTTGATGAGCCGGATCAACCATGATAAGCGATATAAAACAGCAGTCAAAGAAGTGAGTATGATAGATTAAAAAAGCAGCGATCTCATCCTCCTGATAGAGGATGAGACATCTTTCCTCTTTTATCGCATGTTCGAGCTCTTCTTTCCTATGATCACTTCCTATTATTTTTTTATCTAATGCTATTATTTTTTGAAGTTGGTGTTTCTTCGCATACTGAATTTCCATAGTTATCGTCCTTTTGTTTGTCATTATGTTTGGTTTTGCTACAATAAAGTAAAAAGTTGAGGTGTTTTATTTATGGCAATTGTAGATATTACGATCATTCCAATCGGTACTGAAACTCCTAGTGTTAGTGAATATGTAGCTGAAATACAAAAAGTTCTTCAGCAAAATAAAGATAAAGTAAATTACCAGCTTACTCCGATGAGTACATTGATTGAAGGCGAGCTTCCAGATCTCTTTCATGTGATACAGCAGCTTCATGAAGTTCCTTTCTCAAATGGCATTCAGCGAGTAGCCACAAATATTCGCATCGATGACCGCCGCGATAAAAAGTCTACGATGGCAGGAAAGCTTGAGGCTGTCGAGGCTCAGATGAATAAGGAGTAATCGTTGAATCTGGCTGGTATGTGGAATCTCCGCGAACGAGCATAAATTTCGCTCAACGTCTCCTTAGCAAATATATTTACAAAAAGCTTACTCTTACAGGGGCTATTTCGCCCCATCCAGAGTAAGCTTTTTCTTTATTTATTCGCCCTTTGATGCTTTTACTTCTGCTTTTTCCTTTGTTGCTACTGCATTCGGCTCTTTTTTAGCAAATTCGATGCGAAGATCGTCGATGCTATTGCGAACGTTCCCTTTTCCAGAGAAATTTTCTAGCAGTTCTTTTACATCAATGCCTGAAGATGCTTTTAAAGATTCTTGAAGTGATGACATTAAATTCGTCGCGTAACCCGTAATACGGTTTGCTCCACCATTTTCACCGCCGCCTGTATCCACGACCGTAATTTTATCGATGTTAGAAAGTGGTGCTGCCACTTGCTTCGCGTATTCTGGAAGCATCTTTATCATCATATCCATCATCGCTGCCTGACCATATAACTCGAACGCTTCTGCGATCTTCTGTTTCGCTTCTGCTTCAGCAAGACCTTTCAGACGGATAACATCTGCTTCGGACTCCCCTTTTGCACGTTCCGCTTCTGCTCTTGAAAGTCCGTCAAGGCGTACTTTCTCAGCTTCGGCTTTTGCCATGGCTTCAACACGATACTTATGAGCATCTGCCTCAGCAACCTGTTTGCGTTTGTCAGCTTCTGCGTTTTGTTCAACTGCATAACGGTCTGCATCAGCTTTCTTCTTAACTTCTGAGTCGTATTGCTTTTCACGACGAAGAATCTCTTTTTCTTCAAGTTCGATCTGCTTTTGACGCTCGATGATCTTAATCTGCATCTGTTGTTCTGTTACTTGCTGTTTTGCGATCGCTTCTTCTAGGTGATATGCCTGGTCAGCACGGGCTTTAGCCACATCTTGTTCACGACGGAACTCAGCCACTTTCAACTGATTCATCTTTTCAGCTTCCGCTACTTCTGTCGCGCGGCCTAACTCAGACTGCTTTGCTTCTTTATCTGCTTCAGCACGTTTGATACGCGTTTCTTTTTCAGCTTCTGCCATCGCCATGTCAGCGTCGCGCTTAATCTGTGCAATACGAGGCTTACCAAGAGAATCTAGGTATCCATTCTTATCACGAAGATCTTTGATCGTAAACGATACGATGATCAATCCCATTTTAGCTAGATCTTGAGAAGCTACACGTTGAACTTCCTGCGAGAATTTTTCACGATTCTTATAGATCTCTTCAACCGTCATCGATCCTAAGATAGAACGTAAATGACCTTCAAGGACTTCACGTGCTTCATTTTCACGATCTTCCTTCAACTTTCCTAAGAACTGCTCAGCAGCAGTCGCGATCTCACCGATTGAGCTTCCTACTTTAATGATCGCTGTTCCGTCAGCCATAACGGGAACACCTTGCTCTGTATATACTTCTGGTGTTTGTACATCTAACTTACTCGTTAACAAACTAAGCGGCTTTGCTTGTTGGAAAACAGGAAGTACGAACGTACCGCCTCCACGAACGATCTTGATACGATTGCCTGCTTCATCGATATTCACGTTCTTGCTTCCTAAGAAGCTTCCCGTTACGATCAATGCTTCATCTGGGCTCGCCGTTCTATACTTTGTAATAAAAACACTAATAAGAGCAACGACTAAGAATACGGCAACCCCGATAACGATAAACAACGGTGAAAAACTCAAAATAACCCCTCCAGTTTAATGAATATATGTTTGTTCCACTTGCTCATAACGCATGACGGATACTACACCTTTTTGGATGTCGATGATCAACACTTTTTCTCCTTGAGAAATTGGTTTGTTATCCATGCTTATTGCGGATTTAGAGATCCTCCCGCTTATACCTTCGATTAGAATTTCGCCAAATCCATCTGTCGGAACCGAAGTTAATACGGTGCCCACTCTTCCCTTAAGATCTTCATCTCGATAAGCTAATGATTCTTCTGATGAACGGATCGGCATCAAGACGAAAACGTTTAAAAGAGTCACGAGTAACAGCGAAAGTAATCCACTGAAAACCATTATGAACCAGCTGTTAATTTCAGTCATGATTTCTAATAAGTAGCCCGTAGCCGTCCCGATTGTAAAAAAGGATAAGATGAGCGATGGGTGCAAAAAGTCCATTGCTGCATCAAGCATGTCACCAAAAAGGATGTATACAAAAGTGATGCACCCAAAAACGATAAAGCTTCCTAAATAGATCGTAGACAACGGATATCCGAATAGCTCCACGGTCATCTCTCCTGTCTTCATATACTTTTTATTGCAAAGCTATAAATGACCACGCCCTTTTGTCGAATTTGATATAACCTTAACAAAGTGAAACAAAAAAGATTGTAAAATTTTGTCGACAATAATTAATTTCCAATATTGGTTTTATATAGATATTTACGAGAGTTACAGAAAAAAGTTTCAGTTAGTTAACAATATTTTGTATAATTTTGTTAAAAGGAGTGAAATCCCATGTATGAAGAAAAATTGTGGCAGTATTTAAACAGACATGTGAATAAAGAAGATGCAGAACCAATGAAAAAATATATGCGTGATCAGTTCGAATTTTTCGGTATTCGTTCTCCCATTTTGAAACAAAGTATGAAGGGATTTTTTAAGGAGTATGGATTGCCTTCAAAAGAAGAACTACCATCATTGATTAAAGAAGCTTGGTCTCGGACAGAACGTGAGATGCAGTATGCAACGTTTACAATTGTTGAAAAATTAAAGAAGCAGATGACAAAAGAGGATATAGATTGGATCGAATATACCATCGTGAATAAAAGCTGGTGGGATACGGTTGATCATATTGCTAAACATATCGCAGGGTATTATTTGATGAAGTTTCCAGAAGAGATTGAACACGTTACGGAACGTTGGATCGCATCAAAAAATATCTGGCTTATGCGATCGGCCATTCTATTTCAACTCGGATATAAAGACAAGACCGATAAAGAGCTCCTAGCACAAATTATTAAGGATACAAAGTACGATCAAGATTTCTTTATCCGAAAAGGCATTGGATGGGCGTTGAGAGAATATGCCTACACTGACGCCGATTGGGTATGGGAGTTCGTTCATACAGAGGAGTTAAGTCCACTTTCCTATAAAGAGGCGATTAAAAATATTAAAAAGACAAAGCAGCCGCACTAAACGGCTGCTTCTTTATTTTTGAAGTTCTGAAACAACATAACGAATAGCATTTCGAAATGATACAAATGAACGTTGATTCGTATGTACACCAAGAGAAACCATATTTTTAACCATTTCTTTTGGAAAACCGCAGTACAATACATCTGCTCCCATCAACTTAATCGCATCTGTAAGCTTTTGAATCTCATGCCCCAGCTCAGGATCTGTGATGGTTGTTACACCTGAAAAGTCTAAGATGACATAATCCGCTCCATTGTTTAAGCATTCTTTTAATAGTTTCGTAGTCAACGTCTCGAGTCTCTCGAGTGTTAGCTCTCCAATCAGCGGCACTAACAGCGTATGGTCTGCGATTGTTTGAAGAATAGGCGTCGCTAGTTCATTAAGAAGTTCTTTTGTTTTTTCCTTTTCTTGTTCGCGCTCTGTTATATCTTTCCACGTTAACAGATATCCCCTTTTCTGATTCTGCAAGATTAGTTCTTTCACGATCAATCTTGCAACAAACCTATTAAAGAGAACAATCTGCATATCGATCGGAAACTCACCTTTCTTCAACAGCTCTTCTTGAAAAGAGCTTTTATGAAAACTTCTAATAGGTAAACCAAGAATGTCTTCGGCAGATTCTATTTTAAGGTAAGTCTTCATCATTCCTATTAAATTCTTGCTGCTATTGTTCATCCAAGAAATGTGAAAGTCTTGATCTATATAAAAGATATTCTCATCTAAACAATTCAGTGTGTCCTTAACCGTTTCTTCTAACTCATAAGCCATAAGAAGCGCTCCCCTTTTTTTACAGTCCTGTTCCTATCATATCCGAGATTATCCTATTACTCTATAAAAAAGACTAAAGAGGAACGGTTAATGTAAGCGCTATCTAAATCTTTACAAAGAATCCTGTTGTATGATGTTCCAACACCATGTAAAATGTCCATATCAAACATACATGTGTACTTTCCATAAAAACAAAGGGGCGGATAAAATGGTTACTCACGTATCAGTAGGACTTTTAGGATTAGGAACTGTCGGCAGTGGTGTTGTTAGAATGATCGAAGGGAATCGCGAAGAATTGCAGCACCGAGTTGGATGCCCTGTTTTTATTGAAAAGATACTCGTTCAGAATGTAGATAAAGAACGTCTTGTCTCCATAAATAATGAATGGTTAACACAGCATCCTGAGGACGTCATTCAAAATCCAAATATACAGGTTGTTATTGAAGTGATGGGCGGTATTGAACTAGCCCGGGAATATATCACACTTGCTCTTCAAAATAAAAAGCATGTGATCACGGCAAACAAAGATTTGATGGCCTTATACGGTGCAGAGCTTTTACAAGTAGCTCATGAGAATGAATGCGATCTATTCTATGAAGCAAGTGTTGCAGGAGGAATCCCCATTATTCGTTCACTCGTCGATGGGTTGGCTTCAGACAAAATTACAAAGATGATGGGAATCGTCAACGGAACAACGAACTACATTCTTACAAAAATGGATAAACAACAGCGTAACTATGAAGAAGTATTAAAAGAAGCTCAAGATCTTGGATACGCAGAAGCCGACCCCACATCAGATGTAGAAGGCATCGATGCAGCGAGAAAAATGGCGATTCTCTCAACACTCGGCTTCTCCATGCACATCCACTTGGATGATGTAACTGTTTCAGGTATTTCAAAAGTTACACAAGAAGATCTCGAATATGCACGCCAGTTCGGTTATACGCTGAAACTGATCGGAAACGCAAAAAAGGATAACGGAAAAGTGGAAATCAGTGTTGAGCCCACTCTTCTGCCTGACTCGCATCCGCTAGCAAGTGTTCAAAATGAATACAATGCGGTCTATGTTTACGGTGAGTCTGTAGGAGAAACCATGTTCTTCGGACCAGGTGCCGGGCAGCTACCAACCGCTACTTCAGTTGTTTCTGATTTAGTTGCTGTGGTGAAAAACATGCGACTTGGTGTTAATGGTAAAAGCGTTGTTGCTCCACAGTTTGATAAACAGTTAAAACAGCCGAACGAGATCGACGGAAAATTCTTTTACCGGTTGTACGTGAAAGATGAGGCAGGTGCTTTCTCTTCGATCACTTCTCTGTTTGCACTGCATGACATCTCACTTGAAAAATTAATTCAAAGCCCTGTAGATCATAAAGGGGTAGCAGAAGTTGTAATCGTGACACACGGAACGAACAAGCAGCAAGATAGCCACGTCTATAACCTGCTTCGCGACTCTGAAATGGTACAAGAAATCAAAAGTCACTATCGAGTGGAGGGAGCTTAATATGCATTGGAAAGGACTACTACATCAATATAGAGAATATTTGCCGATTAATGAGTCTACTCCCCTTCTATCGTTGAACGAAGGGCAAACTCCACTTATTCCACTGACACATCTATCTAAGGAATGGGGCATCAACCTTTATGCGAAGTACGAAGGAGCGAATCCTACAGGCTCTTTTAAAGACAGAGGCATGGTGATGGCTGTTGCAAAAGCGAAAGAAGAAGGCAGCAGAGCGATTATTTGTGCATCTACAGGAAATACGTCTGCTGCAGCTGCGGCTTATGGTGCAAGAGCTGGCCTCAGATGTATCGTTGTTATTCCTGATGGTAAGATCGCTCAAGGAAAGCTTGCTCAAGCTAAAATGTATGGAGCAGAGATCTTTGCGATAAAAGGAAATTTTGATGAAGCTCTTCAGATGGTACAAAAAATGAGTGAAGAAGAAGACTTCACCCTTGTTAACTCTGTAAATCCATATCGTCTGGAAGGACAAAAAACAGCTGCTTTCGAATTAGTTGATGCGCTAGACGGAGCTCCTGACATCCTAGCAATACCCGTTGGAAACGCTGGTAACATTAGTGCTTATTGGAAAGGGTTCAAAGAGTATGATGCAGTGAGATCCTCTGGACTCCCCCGTATTCATGGATTCCAAGCAGCCGGTGCAGCTCCTATCGTAAACGGATCTGTGGTAAAGAATCCTGAAACGATTGCAACTGCCATCCGAATCGGGAATCCTGCGAGCTGGAAGTTAGCTTCATCTGCATTAGAAGAATCAGGTGGGGTCATTGATGCTGTTACAGATGAAGAAATCTTAGAAGCTTATCAGATGCTTGCATCCAAAGAAGGTGTTTTCGCTGAACCTGCTTCTTGCAGTACGATTGCTGGATTGTATAAACAATACAAACAAGGTTTGCTTCCAAAAGGCGCTTCGGTTGTGGCCATCCTAACGGGCAATGGTCTTAAAGATCCTGACATTGCGCTAAAAACAGTGCAACAAGAACCAATCGTGATTCCGAATGATTTTGATCTACTACGCCAACAGCTAAAAGGATGTGTTGTATAAATGAAAGCAGAACCTTTTTCTATTCATGTTCCAGCAAGTACTGCCAATCTTGGTCCCGGCTTTGATTCTGTCGGGCTTGCACTAAATAGATACTTAACGGTTCACGTTCAGCCGTTCGCTCCGCGAAAAACAACATTTCACGGCGAAGAACTTCAAGCATTCAATAAAGATGAAAACAACTTAATCATGCAGGCTGCACATTTCACAGCAGATTCTTTTAGAAAAAAATTGCCTCCGTGTCAGCTAGATGTGGTTAGTACTTTTCCAACATCAAAAGGAATGGGAAGTTCTGCATCAGCGATCGTGGCAGGCATCGAACTCGCAAACATCCTTTTAAACCTTGAACTTTCTAAAGAATCAAAATCACTACTTGCAAGTTCACTAGAAGAACATCCTGATAATGTGATACCAGCCATATTTGGAGGACTTACGATCAGCTTTTACAATGGACAAGTGGTAGAAACAGTCCATGTTCCAGATGTTGCAGTTGAGATGATCGTTGCCATTCCAGATGGAGTTCTTCATACGAAACAGTCTAGAGGCTCTCTGCCAAACCTTCTTCCCTTCAACAAGGCGGTTGAAGGAAGCGCGATCAGCAATGTTCTTGTTGCAGCATTGATGAAGAACGACTGGAAGAAAGCAGCCGATATGATGAACCGCGATCTGTTTCATGAACCGTTTCGTTCAAAATGGGTTCCCCTCTATGCTGAACTAAAAGAAAAAGCGATTGAACTCGGTGCTTATGGTGCAGCTATAAGTGGATCGGGACCATCCATCGTCTGTTTTACGCCTCATCAAAAAGCAGCAGGTATCACAGAACAAATATCAGCACTGTTTCCTCAGTACCACTTTGAAACAGTTTTTCCAGATCGCAGAGGTGTAGTCGTCGAAAAATGTTTGTCCGCTGCTCTATAACTCAAACTTAAACAGGAAAAAGGATTAAGCACTGAAATGCTTAATCCTTTTTGTTTTATTTATGAGCAATCTCAAATTGATCTCTTAGTAGCGTCCAGTTTTCAGGGAATGGTTCTCCTAATACCCAATAACCAAGCCCTCTTAATTTATATTTCTTCACGAGTTGATTCTTTGCTTCAGCACTTTGTTCGTTCTCAAACCATACAACGTGCTCTTTGCCGCTATCATCTTTGTAATTAAAAAACGGCGCTTGAGACTCGTTATCGTATTTTACAGTCGCATCTTCTTTTAATGCCAAATCATGTGCTTCTGCTGGCGCGACGCGTTTTGCAAACTTATTTCCTTTTTTATAAGGAAGTGTCCAGTCATATCCGTATAACGGTGCACCCATCACGATTTTTTCTGGAGGGATGACAGATGTTGCATACTTCACTACTTTCTCTACTTGCTTTACAGGCGCAACAGCCATTGGAGGTCCGCCAGACCAGCCCCACTCATAGGTCATAAGAACAACAAAGTCAGCTAGCTCTCCATGACGTTTATAGTCATGTGCTCCATGCCACGGTCCTTTTTGTTCATCACTTGTTTTTGGTGCCAATGCAGTAGAAACTTTAAATCCTTCTTTTTGAACTTGTGGGATGATCGTTTCTAGAAAACCGTTATATAGCTCTCGATCTTTTTCTTTAATATGTTCGAAATCAATATTCAGTGCTTTATACCCTTTTTGCTTCATCGTGCTGATAACGCTGCCGATCAGTGTTTTTGAAGCGGTTTTTTCTGTGAAGATGTTATGTGCGATCTCAGGTGAAAAGTTTCCGTCTATAAAGTTTGTTAACACCATCATCGGCATGGCTTTAGATTTCTTCACTTCTTGAAGCGCCGCATAATCCTTAATCGGCTTAAGTGATCCATCTTTATTTACTTGATAACTAAAAAACGCTACGTAAGTTAGATCGTTTACCGATTCTTGTACATCTTTTATTGATTGTTTCGCTTCGATCGGCTCTAAGAATCCTAATGTCTCAATCTTCGTTTTACCATGATTCGTTTCAGCTTTTGAGATATCGACTTGTTTTTTCTGTGGCGAATTAATCTGTTCTAACCTTGGGCTATTTCGCGTTTCGTTACTCATGTTCTTTGGTGCGGCTTCGCTTTCCTTCAAATTATTAGAGTTGCCGCAGCCGCTCAGTACAATCGTAAACGCCGCAAAAAGCGCGACTATCTTTTTCATAAACAAACCTCCTTCATTTTCGTTATTTTTCCATGAAGAGGTTTGTCCTATTCTCTTTTTTTAAAATAGCTCTCACCATCTAATCCTCTTATCTTTCATAAGTCCCAAACTAATTGCTATTTGTGATTTATCTTCTTAAGCATCATTGCCAAGTTGATTGTAGTGTAAGGTGTGAGACTCCTGGGGGATCAGTGTGACAGGTGAGACACCTAGGGGTGCAAAGCACCGAGGTGGCTCACCGCACACCCCCCGGAAAGCGAAGCACCTGAAACGGAAATCAACTACTTTCATAGGCTGCCAAAGATTCCATGAACAAAAAAAAGACCCCAACAGCGTGGAGTCTTTTAATCTTTATATCGCCCAGTTCCCTTTTGTAAATAACGGAATACGTTTACCATCCTCATATTCAGCCTCAATTTCAAGATCTGCAGAACCGATCATAAAATCAGTGTGGCCGCGGCTGAAGTTGATCTCTTTTTCTTCCATCTGTTCTGGTGAAAGGTTTCCTGCATCCTTAACTGACATCGTGATTGATGTTCCGATCGCTAGATGGCATGAAGCATTTTCATCATACAATGTGTTATTAAATGTGATACCTGAGTTTGAGATCGGTGAATCGTGAGGAACTAATGCAACCTCACCTAAGTACCCCATTCCATCATCGATGCTAAGCAGCTGTTTCAATGTGTCATACCCTTCCTCTGCCGTGAAATCAATCACTTTTCCATCTTTAAACGTTAAGCTGAAGTTATCAATGATGTTCCCCATCGCCGAAAGTGGTTTTGAGCTTGATACTTTACCGTTTACACCATATTTTCTCGGTGTCGTGAACACTTCTTCCGTTGGCAAGTTCGGGATATAATACGTTCCGAACGTTGAATGGTGACCTCCACCAATCCACGTGTGATCTGGATGAAGATCGATGCTTAAATCCGTACCTTCTGATTTATAATGAAGCGTTTTGAACTGCTGTTCGTTTAAGTAATTCACTTTCTCTGTCAATGTTTTCACATGTTCGTCCCATGCTGCTACAGGATCATCCTGATCGACTCGGACGGTCTTAAAGATTGCTTCCCAGAGTGTCTCTACTGCTTCTTCGTCACTTTTGTCTGGGAATACGCTCTTTGCCCAACCAACCGTAGGTGCACCAGCGATCGCCCAGTGCATATCTCCTCTTAATTGACCCGCTGAGAAAGCTTGAAGTTTCTCACCGCGATTTTTTTGAACGAACATCATTCGCTCAGAAGGAACGCCTTTATAAGCATTCGGATCATTTCCCGTGATCATCAAAAAACAATCATGATTTTTCACAAGGCTGTTATATTTATCAATTTCCCATGAAGGTAGATCATTTTGAAGAACCTCTTCTGCTGCAAGAGTGAGATGAATGCGGCTTGTTTGTGTATCTGTCCAATCCACCATCACTCGTTTACAACCATTCTCGTATGCATGCTTCGTTACCTTACGCGTAAATTCTGCCGTCTCAATTGGCGAACTAATGAGCAACCTTTGTCCCTCTTTTAAACCTAATCCAACCTTTATCACTAATTCAGCGTATTGATCCAATTTTTCTTCAAACGACTTCATACTTTCCCCTCCGATTGGTAAAACATAAAAACGACTGATAAGTTTATATTATTTTAATTATATAAAAAAATGAATATTATGACTACTGTTTTCTTTAATGACTTCTAAGTTGACTGTAGTGTGAGAAACTTCTTAGCTACCCCATACTTAGGGTAAGCTCACCTCACCTCCGGAAAAGTAAGGATCTGAAACGGACAATGAAGATAAAGAAACATTTACTTAAAAGAAAAGATCACATAACAGACTGTGATCTTAAATGATTACTTTCAGTTTTATTTAGGCTAAATCCGATCTGCGAGAGTGCACTCTCTAAATTGTTCGTGATCATAATTCCTTTAAAATCTACATCAACATGTAAAGTTGTCATTGCAAGATCAGGTCTGAATCCCGTTAGAATTGGAGTAACACCAATTAACCTTAACAACTTCACAATATTTAACAAATATTCACTAACCGAATTATTGATTCTGCTCACTCCTGAAAGATCAACGATCATATACTCCAGTTCTAAGCTCATGCTGCTTTCTAGTGTGCTTTGAATGATGATTTCTGCTCGATATTCATTGATATGACCAATGATTGGAAGGATTGCAACACCTTTTGTTAAAGGAACGATCGGCACTGAAAGTTCTTTTATCTCTTTATTTGCCTTGTCCAGTTCTAACACGTACGTCAATAAGGATGACATCGTCTGGAAAAGCTCGATGTGCTGATCTGTAAACTCAAAGGTTTCAGTATCTAAACCACAGATGGTTCCGTAATTTTCACCATCTTCATAATAGATCGGTATTGCAATAAAGCTTCCACCACCTAGATCTGCCGTCACATTCAGATGCTTCGTCCGTTCATTTTCCGTAATATCTTGGATTAAAAGAATATCATTGCCTTGATCTACACTCACTTTACAAAACGTTTCTTGAAAGGGCATTGATGTACCTTCTTGAATCAATACTGTGTTTTTATTAATCGCTTTTTTTATTTCATTTACTTCTTTGTCGTTCTTAGCAATAAACAACGTATTAATGTTGATAAGTTTACTCATAAAATGAAGAATATTCTCTGTTGCTTCTTCAAAGTTTTTAACCGATTTATTTTTAAGTGTTGCATTTAGATGAATAGACAAAGTAAATGACCAACCTTTCATTTCCAAAAATCTTTTTGAGTTTATACTTTGATGGTCCACCCATTTATTTACCCTTCGCTAAATGAAATAAACATTTATGTAAAAAAATATCTCTTTCAACCGTAATTCCAGTCTTCTTATACCAAATTATGGTACTTGTGATTTGAATTATGCGATACTTTTTTTGGAGGTGATGTTATTTGGAAATTAAGATTGATATTGATCCAAAGTATGAACAAACTGCCATTACGATTCAAACAAATGAAATGACTTCTGAGTTAGAGAAGATCCTCCTTTGCCTTAAGAACACCAAAACAAGCCACATAAAAATTTTTGGGACGAAAGAAGATCAAACGTTTATTTTACAACCATCAGAAATTGATTATTTTTATTCTGAAGACAGAAGAACTTATGCAAGAACGAAACAATCACACTATGAAGTAAGCATGAATCTCACTATGATCCAAAGTCATTTGAGGAATCACTATTTTGCACGCTTCTCTAAATCAGTAGTAGGAAACGTAAATCAGATTAAACGTTTTGAGTTATCGTTTAACGGAAATTTGTGTGTGTACTTCCATTCTGGACACCGAGAATATGTAAGTAAAAAATATGTTAAAGCACTAAAAGAAAAACTATTAAACGGAGGTACTAATGAATGATTGTGAATAATTGTTTTTTAAACAAGCTTTTAATCGGATTGAGTTTTGGTGCGGTGATATTTTTTGTTGCTTTAACTAGTTACATGCTATTCGAAATTGAGATAACGATAAAAGAACTTTGGCTGAATTTCACAGGTTCACTACTGGTCGGAATCTACTTTTCAACTGCATCGGTGATTTTTGATATTGAAAAATGGAGTACCCTTAAACAAACTAGTATTCACTTTATAACTTCAGTCGCATTCTTCTTCCCCATCGTCATACTTGCAAAGTGGGTGCCTGTTGAAACTTCTCCACTCCTAATATGCTTCCTGTGCTTTCTTATCATCTACAGCTTCATCTATTTAATCTTTTATTTCCATTTCAAAAGAATGGAACGGCAGTTAAACGATTTACTCTAAACGTTTATAAAAGCTAAAAAAAACAGCTCTTTGAACGAGAGTTGTTTTTTATGTCTAAAGAACTATATGAAAACTCCTAAAATAAAACATTCTTCACCATTTTTTCAAATTAAAAGTGTTTGAAAATAGTTCTTTAAATAGTAAATACTCCCTATTCTATATAAAAAACACGGGAGTTATCTCCTATTCTAGTAGTTGCGTTATCGTGGTAACATTTTGAATACACGGAATTATCCGACAATATATGTCGGTTTTCGGTAACTACTACGATTTTAGGGGGAATCTTGGTGAAAAAAGGGAAATGGGTATCTGCTGCACTTGCTACTATGTTAAGCTGCTCTGCTTTTTCAGGTGTTAGTGCTGCACCAGCGAATGTATCAACCGATTTACAAGCAACACATCAACACGATGATCACAAAGGACATAAGCATGGAGGCGGTCCTTTTGATTTAGGCGTCGCCAACGATGAAAAATTGATCGAAATGCTGAAGAAACAAGGCGAGATCAGTAAAAATGCATCTGAAGCAGATGCACAGAAAAAATTACAGCAATTTTTACACAAAAAACAAGAGAACGCTTCTAAATTCTCTGAAGGTGCACTAGAAGACGAACATAGTGAAAAACGTAAAGAAATTAGAAGTAAGCATAAAAAAGATGGCCTTAAAAAAGACCGTAGAAAAGAAGATAAGATCAAAAATGTAAAAGAAGAAAAGTGGAAAGGACAAAAGCGTGTAGATAACGTTCTTGTTCTTATGATAGAGTTTCCAGACTACCCTGCTACGAACATTAAAGCAGACGAAACAGATATGTTTTATGAAGAATACCCTAAGAAACACTATGAAGACTTAGTCTTTGGAAATAAAGGATATAAAGGGCCGAATGGGGAAAAATTAATCTCCATGAAGCAATATTATGAACAACAATCTGGTGGAAGTTACTCTGTAACAGGTAGTGTTGGAGGTTGGTATAAAGCTAAGCATCCAGCTGCTTATTATGGAGGTAACGTACCTACTCCAGACGGTAACGACAAAGACGCTCGTTCTCTAGTAAAAGAAGCGCTAGAAGCGGCTGCAAAAGATCCTAACATTAACCTAGGAGACTATGACCAAGAAGATCGCTACGACCTAGATGGAGATGGTAATACGCGTGAAGCTGATGGTTTAGTAGACCACCTTATGATCGTTCACTCAAGCGTTGGTGAAGAAGCTGGCGGAGGTGCACTTGCAGGTGATGCAATCTGGAGCCACCGTTGGAACCTTGGTTCACCTTTCCCAATCGCAGGCTCAGAGTCTGAAGTTGATTATTGGAACGGTATGATGGGAGCTTACGATTATACGGTTCAACCTGCTGATGGAGCAGCTGGCGTATTCGCTCATGAATATGGTCATGACCTTGAGCTTCCAGATGAGTACGATACACAATACACTGGCCAAGGTGAGCCTGTTGCTTACTGGTCGATCATGTCTAGCGGAAGCTGGGCTGGTAAAGTTCCTGGTACTGAGCCAACTGGTTTCAGTGCTTGGTCTAAAGAGTTCTTACAAGCGTATATCGGTGGTAACTGGTTAAGTGGAGAAACGTTCGTTTACGAAGAGATCAATCGTAAAGGGATTGAAGTTCTTCTCGATCAGGCAAACACGAAAGGTACGAACAATGATGCCGTTCGCGTTGATCTTCCACAAAAAGAAACCGTGGTTAACAAGCCTTATAGCGGTGCGAACCAATATTTCAGTGGTAGTGGAGATGACCTAGATAACTCATTAGTTACCTCTCTTGATCTTACAAAAGCTTCAACAGCTTCACTAAACTTTAAAACTTGGTATGACATTGAAACAGATTGGGATTATGCTTCTATTCAAGTAAAAGAAGAAGGAGCAACGGATTGGGTAACTGTTAAAGGAAACCTGACAACAGATACGAATCCAAATGAACAAAACCCTGGCCACGGTATTACAGGAAGCACGAATGGCGAATGGGTAAACGGAGCGTTCAATCTATCAGCTTATGCTGGCAAGAAGATCGACCTGAAATTCAACTATTGGACAGATGTAGCTGCAACAATGCCTGGATTCTTTGTAGATGACATTTCTGTAAACGTTGATGGAACCGAAGTATTGTTTGATAATGCTGAAGGAACGTCTACATTTAAGCAAGAAGGCTTCACGAAGAACCAAGGAAAATTCTTTTCTGATCATTACTACTTATTAGAATGGAGAAATCACCAAGGTGTTGATAAAGGGCTTGGGCACATCGCTCGCGGTAAAAGCTTGATGTCTTATGATGGCGGACTTGTTGTTTGGTACGTGGATAACAGCTATTCTGACAACTGGACAGGCATCCACCCTGGAGATGGTTTCTTAGGCGTAGTTGATGCGAACCAAGAAACGCTTAAATGGAGTGATGGTAAAGTAGCTTCAACTCGCTACCTGATCCATGACGCTGCGTTCAACACAGATAAAGGTAAACCGATGTTCTTAGATTACAAATCAATCAATGGAACATCGCTTACAGATAACGCGATCCATCCAAACTCCGTATTCAATGATAAAGATGACTACTCTAACCCTGGACTTCTAGACGCAGGACGTAACGTTCCACAATACGGACTAAAGTTCTCAGTTGAAGGAAAGAGTAAAGATAATTCTGTAGCGAAGATTAAGATCTCTCGCAAGAAATAAACATTATTCATAAACCCAACTGTGTACATGCAGTTGGGTTTTATTTTCCTAGGGTAAACTGTTAATAAGGAGGGTATAAAAATGAAAAAGTTTGTACGCGTATTCTTAACGGTTTTTACACTGATCTTGCTTATGAGTTGCAGTTCCCAAGAAAATGATAATCTTCTTGGGAAAAACACAAAGGAATCAGAAGAAAAAAAGGCAGAAACTGATCCAAAAGATTCCTCTGATTCTAAATCTGCAGAACAAAACGAGGTGACTGCCATGATCGCGAATGACGAAAGAATCATTCAGATGCTCAAAGATAAGGGAGAGATTCCTGAGAATGCCACAACAGAAGAGATCAACAACGCTCTCCAAAAATATCTGCAACAGAAGAATCCTGGCAATCTAGAGGATGAAAAAGCTAAAAAGAAATACATCGAGGAATTGAAGCAAAAGATTCAAAAAGATAGTAAGACAGCTGAATAGTTGTAGATTCAGTAATAGCATATAAGAGCTGTTTATGTATTCGTTGTTGCTTTTGAAAGTAGTTGATTTCCGTTGCAGATGCTCGCTTTCCGCGGGGCAGGCGGTGAGCCACATTTCACTACAATCAAAAAGTCAAAGAAGGAAATGAAATAGACTTAAAAACAACAAGCTTTTAGAATGCATTCAATATAAAAAATTTAAATCAGCTACATTCTAATAAAAAATCTTCAAAAAAAGATGGTTTAAAGTGTCTAGTCTTAGAGCACTTTAAAACCATCTTTTTTATTGCTTAGCTTCGTTTATACGGCCACCAGTTTGCTTCGCCAAAGTTCTTAACTAAAACTGGGATGAGTAACGGCAACACGACAAATGCATATAGAAGCAATCCTACTAAGATGATGGACGCGATCTGCAATAATGAAAGCATTCCAGAAGGCATCATCGCAGCAAACGTTCCACCTAATATGATAACGGCGGAAATGATAACCGTTCCCATCTTTTTCATTGCGAGAAGCATCGCATCTGCAACCGTAAGATCTTTATATTCATTAAATCGATCCATTAAGAAGATGCTATAATCAACGCCGAGCGCCACAAGGATTACGAATCCAAAGAACGGAACAGCCCAGCTGATTCCTGTATATCCTAATAAGTTTACATAGATGAATTCATTGATCCCCATTGACGTGTAATACGTTAAAATGAGTGAACCAATCAAGTAGACAGGCATGATTAAAGAACGGAACAAAAATACGAGAATGATCGAGATTCCTACTAACATGAGCAGAACGGTTCTTGAGAAATCATTGCTAGAAACAGTCTGCAAGTCAGCGTTTGAACTCGTGATTCCCCCCACTGCCACTTTTGCGTTTTCTAGCTCCGTTCCTTTTGTCACTCGATTGATTGCTTCTTTTATCTCGCCTACTTCATCAATTGACTCGTTAGAATAAGGATTGATTCCAAACACTACATCCATCGTCATCGTTTTGCGATCTTCTGATAGATAAGCATCAAGTGCCTGTTCAAAATCCTCGCTTTCAAGTACCTCTTCTGGCATATAAAAAGCACTCTTATCCTTTGTTTCGGCTAGATTGTTCAAATAATCCTGCGCAGAACCAAGACCATCTGAAACTTGATTCAATCCGTCAGCACTCTGATCTAAACCAGTCGTTAACTGACTAAACTGACCACCAAGGTCTTCAAATCCTTTTAACAGCTCTTGTTGGCCCTTATTAATACCGTTTAAGCCGTTTGTTAGCTTAGGTACATTATCAACGATCTGACCTTGACCGTTAGCTAACTGCCCGAGACCGGACTGAAGTTGATCTGTACCATCGATCACTTGCTGAAGTCCACCAATAATGCCTTGTTGATAGCCGTTTATCTCTTTAAATTTACCATTAGCTTGTTGAACACCTGATGAAACCTGACTCAATCCACCGTTTAATTGGTCTAGTTGACCTTTGATAACAGGCAGTTGGTTTTGAGTAGCTTTCACTGTGTTCTTTATTTTCTGATACTCTGAATCGTTTTCTGGAATTTCATAACGATCTTCCAAAGCTTGAAAATCTTGTTCTGTAATCGAGGCTAAAGCAGTATTCAAGCTTCCTAAACCTTGCCCTAGTTTTACGTAGTTTGATTGGATCGTTGATAGATTTGATCCCGCTTGTTCATAACCCTGCTGAATCTTTTGATAACCAGCCAACAGCTCTTGTTGTTTAGATTTTATCTGTTGTAATCCCTTTTTTGCGTCAGCTGCTCCTATCGTTCCTTTTCGAATTCCATCTTCTATCTTCACCAGATTCTTTTGAATCTCGTTTAAACCCGATTGAGTAGCACTCGTGCCGTCGATAAGCTGCTGAATGCCGTCAGTCGCACCAGTCAGCTGCGGCTCAGATTTTGATAACTCTCCGCTCGCTTCCATAAGTCCGCTGCTGATTTTATTGATTCCTTCTTTTCCATCACCAAGGCCATCGCCTAAGTTTTCTGCCTGCTTGTAGACGAAGAACTCTTCAACCGGTTCGCCAGTAGGTCTGGAAACAGACCTTACTGCATCAACATGGTTAACCTTTTCAAGTTCCTGACTAATCTTTTCAGCAAGCTCCATGTATGAAGTCGAGTCCATACTTTCATCATTTTTAATAACGATGTTTGTTGGCATCGATTCTCCCGCTCCAAAGCTTTCTTCAATTACATTAAACGCTTGGATCGATGAAACATCCCCTGAAATTTCTTCTAATGAGTTAAACGATAGCTTTCCATCATACGTTACAAGAAATGGTACGCATATTACCGCAACGAGGATGAGCGATAACAATGGACGTTTTAATGAAAAGTTCCCTGCAACTGCCCAGAGTTTGCTTTCGCCATGCTCCGCTTTTTTCTTAGATGGCCAAAAGATTTTCTGACCTAAGACCATCATGAAGAAAGGTACGATCGTGAATAAAGCAATTAAAAGAATACCTACACCAACCGCGACTGCTGCTGCTGATTGATAGAGAATGAACTGAGAAAAACCGATCGCAGCAAATCCAATCATGACCGCCAATCCACTAAAGAAAACAGTACGTCCCGCCTGACGATACGTTGCGATGATCGCTTCTGTTTTACTTTCTGTGAGTGTTAGTTCTTCTTTATATCGACTTAGCAAAAGAATGCAATAATCTGTCCCGATTCCAAACAGTACAGCGACTAAAAAGATCTGCGTATAATTGGAAATTGGAAAGTCGAACGAATCGACTAACATCGCCACGATTGATTGTGAAGCGAGATATGTCACACCAACGGTTAGCAATGGAATAAGTGGCGCAACTACCGATCTGAATACTAAGAGCAATACACCTAGAATGAATACTACCGTAATGCCTTCTGTCTTTTTAAGTCCCTCTTCAGAACTTTTCACAAGATCTTCGTTGATCATCCAGTTACTTGTGTAATAGTGATCAACTTTGTTGTCTTGGATCGTTTTGTATAGAGCCTCATTCACTTCACTTGGCTCTCGGTCATTCCAAGCTACTTTTATAGACGTTAAGATAGAGTTTCCATCTTTTGAGACTAACTGCTTCTCGAGACTTTTTTCATTAAAGTGAGTCAGAATCTCCGTGATTCCTAGCTCTTCTTTATTCTTTTCAAGTTGACGGATCGCTCGCTCAACTTCTTTTTGATCTGCGGCACTAAGTCCCTTTTCATCTGAAAAGACAAGGGCTACGGTAGACTCATCACCACCGCCTTCTTGTTCCTGAACTTCGCTCATAATGTCTGAAGCCAATGATGACGAATAGCCATCCGGTACATCGACTTGTCCTTTTTCTCGTACCAGCTCTGTCATATTAGGTGCCGATAACATAAGAACGGCAACGACAGCGATCCATGCAACAAGCACAAGCCACTTTTGTCTTAAAATAAACCGCACGATTTTTCCCCCTGCCTATTGTTTTTCCTGAAGTGTTGTTAAGATGTTGTTGATCTTTTCGTACGTGTCAATAAACTGTTTGATCTCCTGCTCTTCAAACTGAGTAATGATAGATTCTACCAAGTTATAGATTCTTTCTTCAGTTTTTTTGTAAAGCTCGAGTCCCGCTTCCGTTAATGTGAGGTAAACGACGCGGCGATCATTTTGATCTCTCGTTCTCTCGATCAAGTCTTGATCCCACAATTTTGTGATCACAGCGGTAATCGCGCTTTTTTTAACATCAAATACTTTCGCTAGCTCTGTTGACGTACAGTTCTCTGTCTTGTAGATATATTTCAATGTATAAAATTGATCATTTGAAAGTTCACTCTGTAGCTGTTCTTTTACAAGGGACTCCCCTTTTTTATGAACCGCAAATGTGAGATCGATATAACGATCAACAAGTTCTTTAATGGATAGTTGTGACATGCAAATCCTCCTGTTTGTTCATTTTTTTAACTGTTCAACCATTGAACTATCTATTTCCAGATTTAGATTACATGGTGGACAAGCAGCTTGTCAATCACTCTGCTGTAACTTTTACAGAGATCTATTTAAACGTAACAAAAAAGACATATCTCTTTAGATTAAATAGTTCAGATAACGTGGAGAAAACTTAAAATCACTGCCCAAAAAACATACGTTTTCGCAATTTGAATAGCAAGTGAATTAATAATACAATTAGCACAAAAAAAGCTTGGGAAATCCCAAGCTTTTTGTTATTGAATGTGTAGTTCTTATTCAATTAAAGCCCCCGTTTGTTGAAGATGATTCTTTATCTTATTTTTCATACCATGCTGTCTTTGGTCTGGAAATTGGATAACCATTTTGTTGTCTATATAATTTTCTTTCATTGGTAAAATCAAACCACTGCTTTTCACTGTCGGGATAATTAGCATAATGAATAATACAAAGAATTTGGTCTTCCACACAAGAATCAGTCCAACATCCAAGATTCAACTCTAAATTATGGAAGACCTCTTCCCAATTTTCTGTCTTTATTTGTTCGAGGGTAAAATAACCCAGAAGAGTAACTAACTTAAAAGCTAATTCAGAACCAATTGAAGGCACTTTTTGAAATGTTGCTAAGCCTTTCAACGTTTTTGCCCTTTCATTTGAAACATCAAACAAGTCAACGATTTCTTCTATCATCAACTTATGGAAGTCACTAAATTTTATTTTCATTTTCCTAAGTATTTGTTTTTCCTCTTGAGATAAAGGTAATTTTGGTCTTTTTGGATTCAAGAATTATCCTCCATTCAAGTAAGTGGCTTAGACATATCCATCATATTTTTAAATCCGAGATTTTCATAAACCTTTCTCCCTGACGAACTTGACCACAGCCTTGCTCGTCTTGCCCCTTTTTGTGATAGCCACAAACAAATTTCATCTACTAATTTATACGCTAATCCATTATTACGATGATTTTTCAATGTATATACTGCTAACACCCAACCAAAAAGACTTTGTTCTTCTGCAAGCGGGTAGGGATACTCTTTCCTAAGTAAACCACCTGCACAAGCAACAATCTTATCATTACTATCTATGGCAACTCTGAACTTTAAATTACCTAAATTAGTCTCTTTTATAAACAAGTTTTTAACTTCTTCAATTCTCTGGATATCTGGCTTTGGAATTTCATCTATCTCTCCCATTTCGCATGCCATTCTGTACCAATAGTCTGCCATAATAGTAATTTCATCATCATTAGCCCATCGAGTTTCATACATTCTATTACCTCCAAAAAGAGAGATACTTAATTTCATTTATTCAATTAAACTGCCCGTTAGTTGAAGAACTAACTTTTAATAATCTTTAAGTTTATTTTACCACATAATGTAATAAACCCTTTATTTTTCTCGCAACAGACTGATAATCACATACCAATTCACAAGTAAAATAGCAGCCTAATTCCAACAATGACAATAGCCATTGTCACTTTGTTATTATGGGTGCTATTTCTTATGTTATTTTGTTGTTATGTTCTTATAAAATGCCGATATATCAATACAAACGGTTCTTTTATTTACCGTGATAAAAGGGATGCTAATACATATGCCATTTACGATGTTTCTCCACAAAAACTGAACTACTTATCTTTAGATATGCCTTCTTTATCTTTCTTATGAAGTTTGCTTGTTTTCTTGTAGTGAATAAAGATAAAAAATATAATCGATCGATGCTCCTTTATAGCCGAGCTGATTGACGATCGCCGATAGATGACCGCGATGATACGTGCCGTGATTCACGATGTGTTGATTAAGATCTGCATAGGTTGAATGTAGTGTTCCGAAATGTGGATGATGAACGGTAATATCAGGGGATAAATCTCCTATTCCTTTGATGAAATTCTCGTAGTCTTCAGATATGGTTTGGAACTTCTTATGCATGTTTTGTAGATCAGCCTCATTTATTTCTTCGTGTAGCTGTTTTACGGAGTTAAAAATATCTTCGAATGTTCTCCCTTTTAGTACCTGTAGCCATACATAATCAACTTGATACATGTGTACGAGAACATCGGCAATCGTAGGAAAAACACTTTCTACCTCTTTTCTATACATTTCGGTTGGAAGTTCTTTAAGTTTCTCAAATACCTTCTCATTAGCCCAAGAGTTGAATAGTTGGAGCTGTAGTGATTTACCCATCTTTAATACCTCCAAGTTTGTTATTCAAGGTACTAATTTCGATATTGAGATGGAAAACTCCTTTAAAAACGCAAACAAACGTTCTTTTTTTTAGGAAGTGGCAATGTGGCTGAGCCATATTCGTACGCAATAGCCTTTGCAACAAGCAAAGTATACTTAAAGGGGTATTTGAAGGATTCAATCCAGAAGTTTTATAATTTTATCCACAAGATCTGCCCTTCAATCCAAAAGTTTTGCGGTTTTATCCACGAGTTTTGCTGCTCAATCCAAAAGTTATCTGCGAATCTACAAACTTCGACAAACTCTTAAACTAAAATCCCCCAAAAAAGCGCACTCCCCTAAAGAGTACGCTGATCATCACATATCTTATTTTACGATCTCTGATAACAACTCAAAAGAACGCAATCTTGCAGCATGGTCGTAGATCTGACCATTTACGATAATTTCATCTGCCTGTGTTTCATCCAAGAACGCTTGAAGCTTGGCTTTTACAGTTTCAGGACTACCGATAAAGGATGTGCGTAACTGTTGGTCGAGTGCTGCTTTTTCATACGGACTCCAGATCCCATCCATGCTCTCAACAGGGGGCTTCAGCTTCGTTGGATTTCCACGGACTAAGTTGACGAACTGCTGCTGAAGAGAAGTAGCGATTCGTGCTGCTTCCTCGTCTGTATCTGCGATTACCACGTTTGCTCCAACCATCGCATACGGTTTCTCGAGTACTTCTGATGGTGTGAACGTATTACGGTATAACTCTAGAGCAGGAATCGTGTTGTCTGGGGAGAAATGACTCGCAAATGCAAACGGCAGTCCTTCTCTACCCGCCAATCGTGCACTAAATCCGCTTGAACCTAAAAGCCAGATCGGAATATCTTGTCCTTCTCCAGGAACTGCTCTAACTTTCATCGGCGATTCTGCTCGTTCTGGATCGAGATACGTTCGCAGTTCATCTAACTGATATGGAAAATCATCACCCATGTTGCCTAGATCACGGCGAAGTGCTTGTGCGGTTACCTGATCAGTTCCCGGAGCTCGGCCTAGTCCGAGGTCGATTCTTCCTGGATAAAGTGCATCAAGTGTGCCGAATTGTTCAGCAATCACGAGTGGGGCGTGGTTAGGAAGCATGATCCCGCCAGAACCGACACGAATTTTTGAAGTACCACCCGCCACATGTCCGATCACGACCGAAGTAGCAGAGCTCGCGATTCCAGGCATGTTATGATGTTCAGCTAGCCAATAACGGTTGTATCCCCATTTCTCAGCATGCTGAGCGAGATCTAACGTATTTTGAAACGATTCCGTTACCGTTCCGCCTTCAACGACCGGTGCAAGGTCAAGAACTGACCATTTCACATCACTTAAACTTTTTTTATTGGACATCGTAACGTCCTCCTTATTTAAAGCAACAAAAAATTAGCTACTATATTTTAATAATTCGCTACTAGTATAACAAGTTTGCTTTCGTAAATAAAAAATACTGCTTATCCTTTATGTGGATAGCACGTGCTTAGCGAGCAACTCATATGACTTTTTGCGGTCTTCATAAGAGTGAGTAATCGTCACAATCATTATTTCATCTGTATGATAGATTTCTTGTAGTCTCTGTAGTTCTTTCTTTACCTCTTGTGGTGTGCCTATCATCATTTTTCTTTTTGCCTCAAGTATTAATTGTTTCTGTTCTTCTATTGAGAAAGAGCTCTGAGCTTCTTCTAGTGTTGGAACGCCACTTCCCTCGCCAGCAGCATTCTGTTTTCTCCATAGAATTCCTGGTAATGCGAGTTCCTCAGCACGTTCCGTTGTTTCTGCGCAGATCACAGAAACCGCAACAATGGTTTTTGCTGTTTTCAATAATGATTTTGGCTGAAACGACTTTTGGTAGGATACTACAATTTCTTGTCCTGGCTTATCACTCATAAAATGGCCGAACGCATAAGCTGTTCCAAGTTCTGCAGCTAAATCAGCACTTTTTTGGCTAGTTCCAAGAATCCATGGAACGGGCGAAATCTCAGGGACTGGCGCGGCCTGAATCTTAGAGAACATATCGTCGTTTGGAAAATCGTTATGCAGAAAATGCAGCAGTTGTTTAGTGTAGTCAGGAACTTTTCGAACATTCTCCAGATAATTGCCCGAAAGAGCGATCGACGCTTCTGCTGAACCCCCAGGTGCACGGCCTATACCTAGATCGATTCTATCTGGAAAAAGGGTAGCAAGCATGTTATAGGTTTCCGCAACTCTGTAAGGTTTATAATGCGGTAAAAGCACAGCTCCTGCGCCGAGTCGTATCTTTTCTGTGTTTGCCCCTATGTAGCTCAACATCACTTCTGGCGCTGAACAAGATAAGCCGCTAAAGTTATGATGTTCCGCGATCCAATAACGAATATATCCGAGCTTTTCTCCCTCTTTTGCCAGATCCATTGAAGCTTGAAGAGCATCTTGCGCACTTTTACCAGAGGAGATTGGTGATTGATCGAGTATGCTTAATTTCATCAGGTGCATCCTCCCTTGTATTCTTGTATTTTACTCCAATCTGACTCTCTTTACTTTTTTTGAGGATTATCAAATAAAAAAAGAACCCCACTTGAGGTTCGATAACGCTAGACTTTTATTTCAGTATCCGCCTTTACAAACTGATCAGCAGATAATGTACTTGCTCGGTAATGCGTAAAGAGTTCCGCTTCTGTCAAATTTAACGTGCGGCAAATCGACTGAATTTCCAGCCATGAACCTCTCTCCAAACCTTGTACGATTTTTAATGAAAGGTTATAGGAATCCCTATTCCCTAAAAGAGCTTCAGCCAGCTCATTCGTTATCGGAAGGTCTGCGATCACATCTTTCATGTTCTTACTTAGCAGAGTGTCGATAAGAGAAAACATACCAAACATGTAAAGATGGTTTTTAGATACACCTACAGATTTTGCGATGCGTTCAAAAAAGAAGGCCCGAGTAAGACTCATCTTTACGATTTCTAATCCATTATCGACTCTGTTCAAACTCGACATCATCAAAATCATAACGAGCTTTTTGATCTCAAATAGTCCGACGAGAACGACAGCCTGTTTAATCGTTGTAATCTTACTTTTAAAAAAGTAGGTACCAGAATTCATCACTTTCAAAAGCTTATAAGAAAGCGAGAGATCACGTTGGATCAAGCTGCTGATCTCATCAATGTCTGGATCGGAACCATTCAACTTTTCTAATAACAAAAGATAGTTCGTTGGAATAGGAGCGATATCCTTGCCTTGTAATATAACGGGTCTGCTAAAGAAGTAGCCTTGAAAATACTCAAATCCTAGCTCTTTGGCTTCTTCAAACTGCTCCCGTGTTTCGATCTTTTCAGCTAGAAATGTAATCTGCTCGCGGTACGTTTCAATCATAATCTTCATCTCTTCGACGTCCATGATTAAATAATCTACTTTAATAATATCGATATAAGGTAGAACTCTATCTAAGTTGCGGTTTACTGAAACATCATCCAGCGCAATAATATATCCTTTATTCTTCAACTCTTTACAGACTTCAAGTACTTCGTCCGTTAGACGAACATCTTCTAAGATCTCAACAACGATATATTGAGGAGAAATATAAGTAGGAATTCGATTTAACAACAGATTTTCCGTAAAGTTTATAAAACATTTCTTGCGTTCTCCAACTTCTTTGATCCCGATTCCAGCAAAGCTGTTCACCATCACATCTATCGTAGCACTGTCATGATCCAAGCCATCATATCTATTGTTCTCACTGTTTCTATATAAAAGTTCATAAGCCACAACGTTCTCATCTTTATCTAAGATCGGTTGTCTGCCGATAAAAATATCCATTTCAATCCCCATTCACAATCAATAATCTTTTTTCCTTTATATAGACATCAAACCATAAATTGTAAACAAGTACAATACGTGTTTCGTTGTTAAATGCTTCCAAATGGTTGGTTGCGACTTCTCCTTATACTTTTGACCAACCTGTAATATCATGTTTCATCTTAACCGACAGTAGGAACACAAACTACGTACTAATCTTCTACAAAAGGAGGAAATCGATGAATACTCATGGTAAAGTGGTTGGCGTTTTCCGTTCAGAAGATGATGCGATTGATGCAATTAAAGAGCTGAGAGATCAAGGTTATAGTGACAACGAAATCTCAGTGATCGCAAAAGATAAAAAAGAAGTAAAACACATTCATGAAGAAACCGGATCAAAAGCTCCAGAAGGTGCTGCGACAGGGATGGCTACTGGTGGCATTCTTGGTGGACTTGGTGGTCTATTACTAGGTGCTGGTGCACTAGCTATCCCAGGTATTGGTCCGATCGTAGCAGCCGGCCCTATTGCAGCAGCACTCGGTGGAGCGGCAGTTGGTGCTGGTACTGGAGGAATTGTAGGCGCACTAGTAGGATTAGGATTTCCTGAAGAGGAAGCAAAAGAATATGAAGAATCTGTTGAAGAGGGAGACATCCTTGTTCTTGTTGATGCAGATGATATCAATCGACATAGACAAGTAAATGACACGTTCCACACGTATCGCTCGAGTAACTCACATCGATACGAAGATACGTATTCTACGAAATAAACGGATGGAGGCAGATCAATCATGAAAAACGATACAATGGAAGGTAAATGGAAACAGCTTAAAGGTGAGGCACAAAAACAATGGGGCAACCTAACGGACGATGATTATGATCAAGCACAAGGTGACCGTGAAAAAATGATTGGAAAGATTCAAGAAAGGCACGGAAGAAAAAGAGAAGAAGCAGAACGTGAATACGACGATTGGTATAGCAGAATGGAACAATATTAAAAATAGTGAAACCCCACTTGTTTGAACCAAGTGGGGCTTCTTTTTCATTACATGATAACAAAAAAGATAACAGCTACTAGCACAAGACGATAGATCGCAAATGGCGTTAGCTTAACTTTTTCGATAATGTTTAAGAAGAAGCGGATCGATAACATAGCGAATACAAACGCACTGATAAATCCAACAATAAAGAACGGCATAGCATCCATACTAAAATACTCTAAGTTCTTTAATAAGGAAATACCACTCGCACCTGCCATGATCGGAACAGCCATGATAAATGTAAAATCAGCTGCCGCACGGTGACTAAGCCCTAGAAGGACACCACCTGAAATCGTAGCACCAGAGCGTGAAAATCCTGGCCACAGGGACAAACACTGAATCAATCCAATAGAGAAAGCTTGTTTGTACGTAATCTTATCCACTGTATCAATAACAGGATTTTGATTTTTAGCAGCAAATCGATCAGCAAAAATCATAAGAAACGCACCAATCGCGAGTCCAATAAGGACAGTGTTCGTCGTGAAAAGGTACTCATCAATATAATCTTCAAACAACAAGCCAAGAACACCTGCAGGTAAGAGACCTACGATGACTTGCGTTAATTTTAAACGACTCCCCGTAATTTCATTTGTTGCTTTGTTTCGGCTAAGTCCCAGCATATCGATGAATCGTTGTCTGAAAACAACGACTACCGCTAAAATCGAACCAAGCTGAATCACAACTTTAAATGTATTCGCTGGGTATTTACCTAAAAAGTCTTGTGATTTTAACCACATGTCATCCACAAGAATCATATGTCCCGTAGATGAAACAGGAGCGAACTCCGTCAAACCTTCAACTAACCCTAGAATAAGGGCTTTTAACAACAATAGGATGTCCATAAAAATAACTGATCTCCTTTAACAACTTATACTCTCATCTCTATATAATAGACGTTTTTCGATGATTAGCAAAGAATGATGTAAAACTTTTTATAACACTGTAACATATTGCGATAAAGTGAGAAACCCCGTCGGAATAAAATCCAACGAGGTTTTTTTGAGTAGTGTTTAGTAATCCAGAAGCGAATGAAGTTTTTCTTTATCTAGAACCTTTACTAGCTCTACTAAAAGCTTTGTGCTATTTTCTAAGTCGCTTTTACTGATCATGGATGTATGACTGTGAATGTAGCGAGCCGCCACTCCCACTACAAGACTTGGGATACCCTTTTTGAAAAGATGGAACTTACCCGCATCAGTTCCTCCGCCGAGCATCACATCTACTTGGTAAGGTATGTTATGTTTCTCTGCAACCTCGATAATTAAATCACGAAAACCGGTGTGCGGAATCATCGACGAATCGAGAAACGTAATGAGGGGTCCTTTTCCGAGCTTCGCCTTGTTCGCGTTACCGCCAGGACCATCTTCTGCAACGCCCACATCAAGAGCAATCGCGACATCTGGCTCCATAATGGCTGGTGCAGTGATTGCTCCTCTAAGCCCTACTTCCTCTTGAACGGTTGCACCACAATAGACGGTGTTTGGATGCTTGACGTTTTGAAGTTGTTCTAAAACCTGAAGCGCTGTATAACAGCCTGCTCGATTATCGAGTGCTTTAGCAAGAATGGTGTCACCGTCAGGCATCATTTCAAAGGGGCATATCGGAAGAATCGGATCACCTACTCTAATTCCCCACTCCTTCACCTGATCTTTATCTTTAGCACCGATATCAATAAACATCTCTTTCATCGGATAAACCCGGTTTCGTTCATCCGCCGTTAAGATATGAGGTGCTTTTGATCCAACGACGCCTGTGAACGTTTTACTTTTCGTCTGAACATGGACACGCTGCGCGAGGAGAACTTGTGACCACCAGCCTCCTAAAGGAACAAAGCGCAAATACCCTTGTTCTGTGATCTCACTGACCATGAAACCGACTTCGTCCATGTGGCCTGCAAGAAGTATTTTAGGACCGTCATTCGTAGATCCGTGTTTTTCACCGAATACACTACCGATGTGATCGTTCATTAGCGAGGCACCTGTTTTGCTGATCTCACGTTTCATGATCTCTCGGATCGCTTTTTCAAAACCAGGAGCACCATTCGTTTCGGTTAACTCTTTTAATAAGTCCATCATTTTTCACCTTCCTATTTTATAGGATGGGGAAAAGATACGGTTTGAATACGTTCTTTTTCAGAAGGAGAATGAAATTATTCAAAATTGAAGGTTAGTTCATATTTTCTGCCTTTATTCGTTCCGATTGTTTTAGAACATAGTGAGTTTAAAAGGTGTTTCGTTATATGAGGTGAGTTGATATGGAGGAAATCATTCATTTGGCGGTTATTTATCGTATTTCCAATTAGCAAGTAATAATCATGTAGGGCTTGTATATGAGCGTCTTTAGAAGTGGTCATACATCTAGAACAAGCCCATGTACCAAACGTTCTGTGCATACTATATAATTTACAATTCGTACACTGAATTCCTTTTATTAAATCACTTTCTGAGATTTGGAAATGCTGAAGAATATTGAATTTTAGTGGATGGTGTTGTAATTGAAGTTGTACGGAAAGATTATGATGAGATTCCTTAGTAAGGAGATGATTGGTGTGTCTGACCTCAAGTTCTTTTATTTTTTCAGGCAAAACATAGAAAGGTAATACGAATTGGGAGAGAGTGTGAGATTTTTCTTTTTCAGTGGATTTGATTACTGATTTATCATTTCCGATAATTACAAGCGGTTCGATTGGAATGGAAGGATATTTATAAAAGGCAAGCCACTTTTGAAGTTGCTCTACATGTCTATTTACTTGAATGATTGGACTGCTGAACGCTCTTTCATCCTTATTATCATTGATCCTGATCAACTGATTAAATGTTGAGTCAAAAATAAGAGTTCCAGTTATGTTTTTCACTTCGATGATAATCATGAAATTTGAGGATAACAGGAGGCAATCAATCTGGAAGTAATGTGACCCATCATATAGACGAAGGTCATGAAAGATATGGTACTTCTGTTCGGGTAAAAAACTTAGCGGAAAATCTAATGAACGCTCACCTCGATATCCAGCGATATTTTTTGCATATGTTTCAGAAGCAATTTGTCTTTTTGGATGATCAAGATCAAGTCGTCTAAATAGTGCCTCAAACTTAAATAATTTAATCGGCTTTGTTCGTTTTTTGATGATCAAGATCTAACTCCTTTCGTGATTATATTGTTAATAATTCTTTTGTTTGGGTGCAAAATCCTGTGAGGAAAATAGATATCGGCAACTTTTTTGTTATATCGGCGAGAATGAGTATTTTATCAGCAACTTTAGAATTATATCGGCAAGATTTTAAATATATCAGCGAAAATCAGATTATATCGACATTTGCCAAATTTAGCATACAAAAAAGGACTCACCCTAGTTGGGCAAGTCCTGTTATCCACCTATGTATGGTGGAGACGGTGGGAATCGAACCCACGTCCAAAGATATTGGCACTTAAGCTTCTACGAGTGTAGTCGGTTTATTCGCGTTTCGCGGATCCGTCTGCCAGCCGACAGGCGCCTGGACCGCTAGCCTGATTATTCTCTTCCATCGTCCTCAGGCGGAGGACAACCGGCGTAGCCCACTAAGAGTGAGTCCCTTACCCTACCACATGGGCGATGGAGGGAGGAACAGCTAAAGTGCTATTACGCAGCTAAAGCTAAGTTGTTGTTTTGTTTGCCAGTTATTGGCTGTGGCGTTTTAACGAGGCCGACCCCCTCGACTCGCAACTTAAGCTCAAACTACCCCTGTCGAATCCGTAACGTCCCCATTATAAAATGGTAAGCAGAAACTTAATTCTGCCGAACCTCGGAAAGAGATAAAAGCTCAATCGCTTCTATTCACTTGTGTACTCAGTATAACATTTTTGCTTCATCGTCTCAATTGTAACATCCTGTAAAAGGAACCAATTAATCTTTTTGTCGATCTCGGAATGCACGTTCAATTTCTCGCTTCGCATCCTTCTTCTTCAGATCGTCACGCTTATCGTAATGCTTCTTCCCTTTTGCAAGTCCGATCAAAAGCTTCGCAAAACCATTCTTCAGATACATTTTCAAAGGAACAATCGAATATCCTTGTTCTTTTGTAGCACCTAACAGCTTGTTGATCTCTTTGCGGTGTAAGAGCAGCTTACGCGTACGAAGTGGATCATGATTGTACCGGTTTCCTTGCTCGTATGTGCTAATGTGCATGTTGTGTAAGAACAACTCGCCATTTTGCACACGTGCGAAAGAATCTTTTAGATTAGCCCTGCCTGCGCGAATGGATTTAATCTCCGTGCCCTGAAGGACAATTCCTGCTTCAAATGTTTCTTCGACGTGGTAATCGTGCCGCGCTTTCTTATTCTGTGCGACTACTTTCCCTTCTCCTTTTGGCATGTAAAACTCAATCCTCCCCACAGCAAGTGAAGTTTAATTATAGCAATATGGTCAAATAACGTCAAGGTTCACCACTATAGATGAACCTTGACTGAACATGCTTATTATTTCTTCTTTTTCTTGCCTTTTTTCTTAGCTACTGGTTTATAGAAAGGCTTTTTCTTCCCTTTCTTTGAATCTTGAGGGCCGCTTGAACGCTCAGATTCACTCGTGCGGTTCTTGCTTCTTCTTCCTCTTCCACGTTTTGGTGTATCCCCAATATCGATCACTTTCTGGCGATCTTTAAAGCGTTTACGAGGTGTTCCTTTCATTCCGACGATTTCAAAATCAATCGCGCGTTCATCTACATTTACGTTCGCAACTCGGATGGAAATCTCATCACCGATTCGGAACACGTTACCCGTTCGCTCACCGATCATCGCCATAAACTTCTCATCAAATCGGTAGTAGTCGTCTGTTAAGTAGCTAACATGTACGAGTCCTTCGATCGTGTTTGGAAGTTCAACGAACAATCCAAAGTTCGTCACAGAGCTGATCACGCCATCAAACTCTTCTCCGATCTTATCAAGCATGAACTGTGATTTTTTCAGCTCATCTGTTTCGCGTTCCGCATCAACGGCACGGCGTTCCATCGCGGATGAATGTTTGGCGATCCCAGGAAGTTCCGCTTTCCAATGACTGACTGTTTTTGGTCCTGTGTCTTTTTTAAACAGATACGTACGGATGAGGCGATGTACGATCAAGTCTGGATAACGACGGATGGGTGAAGTGAAATGCGTATAGAACTCAGTCGCTAATCCGTAGTGACCAAGTGACATATGATCATATTTCGCTTGCTTCATGGAACGAAGCATGATCTTTGAGATCACCATTTCTTCCGGTTCACCTTTTACGGTTTCTAGTAACTGTTGAAGGCTTCTCGGGTGGATGTCGCTCGCGGTGCCTTTTAACGCATAACCAAACATACCGATGAACTCTAAGAAACGCTCTAATTTGCCCTCATCAGGATCTTCATGGATACGATACATGAACGGAAGCTCGAGCTCGTGAAAATGCTGAGCTACAGTTTCATTCGCACAAAGCATGAATTCTTCGATCAGTTTTTCTGCGACTGATCTCTCGCGAAGAACAACATCTTGTGGATCGCTGTTTTCGTCTACGAGTACTTTTGCTTCAGAGAAATCAAAGTCAATCGCACCGCGTGCAAAACGTTTTTTACGAAGAACCTCAGCAAGCTCTCCCATCAGCTTAAAGAAAGGAATAAGTGGCTCGTATTTCTTGTTAACTGCTTCGTCTTCATCCTGCAAAATTTTACGAACATCTGTATACGTCATTCGTTCTGTTGTTTTGATCACACTAGGGAAAATCTCATGTTTAATGACTTCACCATCGTGGTTGATCTCCATCTCACATGAAATCGTTAAGCGATCAACTTTCGGGTTTAATGAACAGATACCGTTCGATAGACGATGTGGGATCATCGGGATAACACGATCGACTAAGTACACACTCGTACCGCGCTCTTGCGCTTCTTTATCGATCGGAGAATCTTCGGTTACATAGTGCGTAACATCTGCGATATGTACGCCAAGCTTGTAATGACCGTTAGGCAGCTTGATCACATGAACCGCATCATCCAAGTCTTTCGCGTCTGCTCCATCAATCGTTACAATCGTTTCGTTTCGAAGATCGCGACGTCCTTCAATATCTTTCGGATCGATCTCATCTGGTGTGTTATGAGCTTGCTCGAGTGCTTCAACTGGAAACTCTCTTGGCAGTCCATGTTTGAAGATAACAGAGATAATATCTACACCTGGATCGTTCTTATGTCCGATGATGTGGATGATCTCTCCTTCGGCACTGTTTTTGCCTTCAGGATATTTTGTAATCTTCACAAGCACCTTATGTCCTTCTACAGCTCCGTTAACGCCGTCTGCCGGAATAAAGATGTCATTTGGTATCCGTTTATCATCAGCCACAACAAAACCGAATTTACGGCTTTCCTGGAACGTTCCGACGACCTCTGTAACCCCTCGCTCTAAAATACGAATAATCGAACCTTCCGGGCGTGATCCCGAAGATGTTTGGTTTAAGCGCACGAGAACCGTATCTCCACTCATCGCACCATTCATATCTGATTGTGAGATATACACATCTTTTTGTTCAGAGTCTTCAGGGATAAGAAACGCAAAGCCTTTCGCGTGACCTTGAACGCGGCCTTTAATTAGACTCATTTTTTCAGGCAATCCATATCGGTTCGTACGTGTTCGAACGACAGAACCTTCATCTTCTAGTTCGTTAAGTGTTAAAACCAGTTTCTTGAAAGCTTCAGCGTCAGGAAGTTGAAGAGCTTCTTCAATCTCTGTTACTGTCATCGGTTTTTCCGATTCTTTCATGAGCTGGAGTATTTGCAGTTTATCCAAAAACTGACCTCCTTTTTAAGGAAAAAAGGTTCTATTCTGACCAATCAAGGTCTTCTAAGAAAGCATAAACATCTTCATGCAGCTGTTCTTTTTCCTTGTCTAATGTAATAACATGTGATGAGTTTTCATACCACTTTAAATCTTTCGTTTCACTTTCTACTTCATCATAGATAATATTTGCAGAATCCGTGTTTATCATTTCATCATTTCTAGCCTGCACAACAAAGGTAGGTGCATATACGAGATCTACCGAATTTCTTACACTTTGAATAAGGTCTTGTAGAGCTTTTAACGTGTTCATTGGAGTATTTTTGAATTCTTCCATTTCTGCTTGAATCTGTTCTGCTGATTTCTGTTCACGCTTTTTATATTCTTCAGCGTACGCACAAACCCCTTTATACATCACTTCTTCACTCTTGATGGACATCGGTGCGCACATCGGAATTACGGCTTTTACAGGGTGGTCCGTAGCAAGTTTTAAAGAGAATACTCCACCTAACGAAAGACCGCAAACAGCAATCTCGTCGTAGCCTTTTTCTTTTAGATGATTGTAGCCGCCAATCACATCTTCCCACCAGTCTTGGGGCCCTGTGTGTACTAATTCTTCAGGAGGAACGGCATGCCCTTTATATTGAGGGGCGTGACATGTATAGCCCTTCTTCTGCAGAAACCTCCCCATCATTCGTACATCGGCTGAACTGCCTGTGAACCCATGAAGCATTAAGACTGCCCGCTTTCCTCCTTCAAAGAAAAACGGTTTTGGTGCTGCGATTTTCATGTTGTACCTCTCCTATTCATTCATTAAAAATTGATATACTTCTTGAATTAATTCTTCTTTCTCTACATCATGACAGATCATGTGCTTGGATTGTTTAAAATAACAAAGACGCTTGTTAGAGGCTGCTATCGCTTTATACAGATATTCTGCACTTCTTCTCGGAACAAGGCCATCACATTCTCCTTGAACGATTAGAGTTGGTGCCGAGACTTGTGAGAATTCAGGTTTAATCATTCTTACAAGCTTTTGAAACTCTCTTGTTGCTCTAAAAGGTGTATCAAGGAACTTTTTTCTATACCTTTTATATAATTCATGATCTCTTAGTTGACCGTTCAGACCAGAGACCATCATATTGGCAATATCTTTAATCATCTGTGCGGGATTAAGATAGTAGGCACTTGCGTTCAACAGAATCAATTTGTCGCAACCATATTTGGAAGCTAGATAACCCGCTATCATGCCGCCCATCGAAAAGCCGACAATATAGATCTGTTCAACCTTTTCTCGAAGCTCCAAATAGGCACTTTCCGCTTCTTGAAGCCATTCTGTATGTGTTCTACCTCTTAATGAGAGTTCGGTTCCGTGTCCAGGATAAGTGGGCACAGATAATAACCAGTCTGTATGCTTTTCAAGATATTCAGTAATTGGCTCGATCTCATAAGGTCCACCCGTGAACCCATGCAAACAAAGACACCCGATCATGCTACCACCTTTTTTGTCTATAGGTTACCCTTTTATCCTCGTAACAAATCATATCACAACCACTCTCATAAAGGTTATGCGGCGTTTCTACAGACTAAAAAAACAACAAGCGGCATTCACCGCTTGTTGTTTTTGACTGTTCTTTAGTTCATCGGAATAAAGTATGCTACTGATATTGTTAGAATGAAGAACAACACTGCAAGAATGATCGTTAACTTACTTAGCAATGCGTCGATTCCACGTGCTTTTTGTTTACCAAAAAGCTGTTCAGCTCCACCTGTAATCGCACCTGATAATCCTGCCGAACGACCTGATTGAAGAACAACGACAACGATTAATGCGACTGATACTAAAATAAGAAGGATTTTTGCTGCTGTTAGCATGTATGTTACACCTCCACCGTTCCACGTTACATTACCCTAAATGTACCATAACTTGAAGGGACGAGGCAAAGTTTTTTTCAGAACCTTCATTAATTTGTTCCTGAATAGTTAATATCAAATTCTTTATGAAAAATATAGAGACGAACCGCTTTAATTACATTCAGTCTTTTGTTCAACATCCCAACTACTTGGACGGTAGCTCCTGGCTGCACGGCTTCGTCTGGCGCGATATCTAGCGTCTTGTCTCCATCGAGCAGCTCTGTCTTAGCGTCCAGTTTTACTTTCATCAACGTTTTTTTATGAGAGATGGTAAATACTTGGCCATTGGTTTCTTTCACTTTTCCAATAAAGCTGATCGGATTCAATTTTTCCAGTTTGTTCTCTGCACCATCCGAAGATTCTTGTTTAAGTGGTTGCATCATAAACATCCCCTCTTCGCATTAATGGGGACATCCCCCATTTTCATTTTACTGTTACTTGTTATGTTTTATGTCTGTTTCTAGTGGTGTGTCTTTTTTTGACGAGTAGTAGTTATCATTGAAAATGGATTTTTTGATCACAACATCTTTATAGGTCTCAGATTTCAAACGAGCTCTTTCTCCATTTGTTATCTGCAGTTCATAGGTTCGTATATACAAAATCGTAAATAGTAGAATGATAAATACTCTGATTAATCGAAACCGATATGATCTTCCTCTTCGATCCCGTCTAGTTTCCTCTACCCTCATTACTTCCTCACCACACCTATTTAAAAGAAACATCTTTTTTTAAAAAGGAGTTTTTTCCTTTTATTTAATTTACTCTCTTTTTGTCTACTCTAAAATGGATTTATCATGACTCTTTCCTCATACGAAAATGATAAGTTTCTGATAATTAGATTGTGTTTTTATTATAAAAAAAAGCCTATCAGAACGATTGGGTTCTAACAGACTCTTGGGAGTGTTTCTATTTAATTAATCTGCAACATGTATCCATAACGTGGGACAGTAACGATAGCATCTCCGTACGGACCAAGCTTCTTTCTGAGTCGGTAAACAAGTGCATTGATCTCATCGTTTCCAACGTCAGGTATATCGTTCGAACCGGCAACCATTCGCTCCGGCCATATTTGAATCTTTATTTCGTCACTGCTGACTGCCTGATTCTTTTTTCGATACAAAAATACAAGAAGGTCGGTGTGCTTTCCTGACAGAAATAAAGGCTCACCATCAATCGAAATCTGGCGGCGTTCAGGAATGATATGCAACCCACTCGTGATCTGTGATTCTGCTGGTTGAATAGGTGAAGTAAACTCCATCGTAAGATCTGATTGATCTTCTTGAGTGTTCAGATAGGTTAAAAGAATAACTCCCTTTGCCAAGCTGATCACATCTCCAGATTGCAACTGTTTTGGCATATGTGGCTCGAGCAGCTGATTATTGAGCGCCGTTCCGTGCTTTGAATCAAGATCTCGAATAAAAGATACCCCATCTTGCATGTAAATCTCAGCATGCTTTCGAGATACATAAGGGCTGATAAATGACACATCTGTTTCGTTCGTTTGAGAAGAGCGTCCAAAGACTAATGCTTCTCCTTCAGGTTTTAATGGCATGAGGCTCCCCGTGTCATAAGGATCCCCAGCTTCTATGCGTATGTATAAACTATCATTCATCAAAAATTCCCCCGTACATCAAGCAAGTACTTGTTATATGCATTTTAAATGATTTTCGTTAAAAATAGAAGGATTATGAGGTTTTGTGAGAAATTCGGCAAGAGCTGTGGTAAGTATTTGGTAATTTAAGAAACTTGGAACGCTCGTGAATGATTGCAGTGATATAGAGATTCTGAGAAGGTTTGTGAAGTTTTAAAATCGCTCACAAAGTCTTGGAATCACTCATAAATCTTTCGAATCGCTCACAAATCTTTCGTATCGGTCGCAACTTTATAAATCACTTTATTTTAATTAATTCTGAAATCCTTTAAGCAAGAAAGACAAGCCTTATTACCTATCTTTCTCTTTTGGGGTATAGGACAACCCTGCTTTTACGAATCTTAAGGGTAACACGATTGGAGGGATCAAAGATGACTGTTTTTGAAACGATGTCGCTCATGATCAGTTTCTCAATGCTCATTGTTACTATCCTTCATTCTAACAATCGCTCTCGATAAGCAGCAGAGTATGCTTTACCACTTTAAAAATGAAGACAGCCCCCGAATCAGCACTTCTAGTGCTTGATCCGGGGGCTTGTCTTTTTCACAAAGACAAAATGGCGAGTTTGTCTTTGTTTGGGGTCAGACCCCAATTATTTTTTAAGGTTGTAGAATGCGTTCATTCCTGGGTATACAGCAAGGTTTCCTAGCTCGTCTTCGATGCGAAGAAGTTGGTTGTACTTCGCAACACGGTCTGTACGTGAAGGAGCACCTGTTTTGATTTGTCCAGCGTTTGTCGCAACAGCGATGTCAGCGATTGTGCTATCTTCTGATTCACCTGAACGGTGAGAGATAACTGCTGTGTAACCAGCACGTTTAGCCATTTCGATCGCGTCGAACGTTTCAGTCAACGTACCAATTTGGTTAACTTTGATAAGGATGGAGTTACCGATTCCTTTTTCGATACCTTCAGAAAGCTTAGTTGTGTTTGTTACGAACAAGTCGTCACCAACAAGCTGTACGCGGTCACCGATACGCTCTGTTAATAGTTTGAAACCATCCCAGTCGTTCTCATCAAGACCGTCTTCAATTGAAACGATCGGATATTTGTTAGCAAGATCTTCGTAGAATGCAACCATCTCTTCAGAAGTCTTAACAACACCTTCACCTGAAAGGTGGTATTTTCCGTCTTCTTTGTTGAACAATTCAGAAGCAGCAACGTCCATTGCAAGGCGAACTTCTTCACCTGGCTTGTAACCAGCTTTTTCAATCGCTTCCATGATTGTTTGAAGAGCTTCTTCGTTCGAACCAAGGTTTGGAGCGAATCCACCTTCGTCACCTACAGCTGTGTTCAATCCTTTTTCTTTAAGAACTGCTTTTAAGCTGTGGAAGATTTCAGTACCCATGCGAAGTGCTTCTGGGAAGCTTTCAGCACCAACAGGCATTACCATAAATTCTTGAATGTCTACGTTGTTATCCGCATGCTCTCCACCGTTTAAGATGTTCATCATAGGAACTGGAAGAGTTTTAGAGTTGAATCCTCCAAGGTACATGTAAAGAGGTACGTTTAAGAAATCAGCAGCAGCGTGTGCAACAGCCATGGAAACACCAAGGATTGCGTTAGCGCCTAGCTTACCTTTGTTTTCAGTACCATCAAGCTCGATCAACGTTTGGTCGATTCCAACTTGGTCAAGTACATCAAAACCGATAAGTTCTGGAGCGATGTTTTCGTTTACGTTGTTTACAGCGTTCATAACACCTTTTCCAAGGTAACGCTCTTTGTCGCCATCACGAAGCTCAACTGCTTCGTATTCACCTGTAGAAGCACCAGATGGAACGATTGCGCGTCCAAAAGCACCTGATTCTGTGTAAACTTCTACTTCAACTGTTGGATTACCGCGAGAGTCTAGAACTTCGCGAGCATAAATTTCAATAATAGCTGACATATTTGTCTCTCCTTTTTAAAAGAAAATGTAATTTGAGAATAAGGTATTTCGAGCACTATGCACAAGAGGCTCTGTACATATTCCGTAAAATAAACTTATTTGATTAATGATTTACCTGTCATTTCTTTCGGTTGTTCTCCACCTAAAAGGTTTAAAACCGTTGGTGCAAGATCGGCCAAGATTCCGTCTTGACGCAGTTCTAATCCTTCTTGTGTCACAATTACAGGAACAGGATTTGTTGTGTGAGCCGTCATCGGATTGCCTTCCATCGTAATGACTTCATCAGCATTACCATGGTCAGCAGTAATGATCGCAGCTCCTCCTTTTGCAAGGATCGCATCGACCACTTTTCCTAAGCACTCATCCACTGTTTCAACTGCTTTAATCGTAGGCTCAAGCATCCCTGAGTGACCTACCATGTCAGGGTTTGCAAAGTTTAGGATGATCGCATCGTGCTTATCTGCTTCAATCTCTCCAACAAGCGCATCCGTTACTTCATAAGCACTCATCTCAGGCTTTAAGTCGTACGTTGCAACTTTAGGCGAGTCGATTAAGATACGCGTTTCACCAGGAAACTCTGCTTCACGTCCTCCACTGAAGAAGAACGTTACGTGTGGATACTTTTCCGTTTCAGCAATACGAAGCTGTTTAAAGTTTTGTTGTGATAAAACTTCACCTAATGTGTTGTCTAGGTTTGTAGGTTTGAACGCTACATCCCCATCAACCGTTTCACTAAAGTGTGTTAAACATACGAAGTGAAGGTTTTTCGGGAACGCTTCTCCGCGATCGAAACCACGGAAATCTTCGTTCGTAAACACTTGAGAGATTTGGATTGCACGGTCAGGACGGAAGTTACAGAAGATGACTGCATCTCCATCTTGAACGGTCGCAACAGGCTCTCCGTTCTCTTGTTTTAAAACAGAAGGAAGAACGAATTCATCATGAACGCCATTGCTGTATGAATCTTCAACAACTTCAAATGGATCTTTGTAATCTGGTCCTTCACCATAAACCATAGCACGGTATGATTTTTCAACTCGGTCCCAACGCTTATCACGGTCCATGGAATAGTAGCGGCCAGAAAGTGTTGCAATCTCACCAACACCGAGTTCATTCATCTTGTCCACTGTTCTTTGAATATAACCTTTAGCCGATTGCGGTGGTACATCACGCCCGTCCAAGAATCCGTGCAGATATACCTTTTCCACGTTCTGCTTTTTAGCTAGTTCTAATAGTGAAAGAATGTGTTCGATATGGCTGTGAATACCACCATCAGAAAGCAACCCAAAGATATGAAGTGCTTTGTCAGTCTTTTTCACATGGTCCATCGCATCAATAAACGTTTGATTTTCGTAAAAATCTCCTTCTTTGATCGATAGGTTCACGCGAGTCAAACTTTGGTAGACGATACGTCCTGCACCAATGTTTAAGTGACCCACTTCTGAGTTACCCATTTGACCTTCAGGAAGTCCAACGGCTTCCCCACTAGCTGTTAGTTGAGCATGCGGATACGTTTCCCAGTAGCGGTCAAAGTTGGGCTTTTTCGCTTGTGCAACAGCATTACCTTTGTCTTCATTACGGCAAGCAAAACCGTCTAAGATGATTAAAGCTACTGGTTTTTTACTCATCGGCTAACGCCCTCCAGAAGCTGAAGGTAAGATTTTGGCTCAAGGCTAGCTCCGCCAACCAAAGCGCCATCAATATCAGACATACCCATTAATTCTTTAATGTTGTCAGGCTTAACACTGCCGCCGTATTGAATACGAACTGCATCTGCAACATCCTGAGAGAATTGCTCTGCTACAACACTGCGGATGTAAGCACATACTTCGTTCGCATCTTCAGAAGATGCTGTTTTGCCTGTTCCGATTGCCCAAACTGGCTCATATGCGATAACCGTTTGTTTCATCTGCTCATCTGTTAATCCAGATAGACCTTTTTCAGTCTGTTCTTTTACAACGTCCTTCGTCTTGTCTGCTTCACGCTGTTCAAGCGTTTCACCCACACAAACGATCGGAGTCAGACCATGTTTGAATGCAGCATGTGTCTTTTGGTTAACAAGCTCATCTGTTTCACTAAAAAGTTCACGACGCTCAGAATGTCCAAGAATAACATATTGAACGTTAAGATCTTTTAGCATAACAGGGCTGATTTCACCTGTGAACGCACCACTTTCTTCAAAGTGCATGTTTTGTGCACCGATCGCAAGTGGTGTACCTTCTGACTCGTCTGCTAAGCTGTCAAGGAACAAAGCAGGAGCACAGATTACAGAGTCTACAGTTTCAGCTGAAGGCACAAGACCTTTCACTTCTTCTACAAAACTGCGTGCTTCTGTTAATGTTTTATTCATTTTCCAGTTACCTGCAATAATAGGTTTACGCATTCTTTTCACCTCTTAAAAGTGTTTCTTTTAGAGTAGTACTAAAAGTTGAAGCAGTCAGTTATACAGTAGCTTAATTGATAAGTCGATTGGAGTGTAAGGTGCGAGACTCCTGCGGGACAAGCGGTCAGGTGAGATACTTAGTGGCGCAAAGCGGCAAGTGGCTCACCGCCTGCCCCGCGGAAAGCGAAGCACCTGAAGTGGAAATCGACCGCGCACAAAATCTTACTTGTCGTTTAAAGCTACTACGCCTGGAAGTTCTTTACCTTCCATGAACTCAAGGGAAGCGCCGCCGCCTGTTGAGATGTGGCTCATCTTGTCAGCAAGACCAAACTTCTCAACCGCTGCAGCAGAATCTCCACCACCGATAACGCTATACGTGTCAGTTGCTTCTGCAAGTGCATTTGCTACTGAACGAGTACCGTTTGCGAATGCATCGATCTCAAATACACCCATCGGTCCGTTCCATATTACAAGCTTCGATTCTTTAATAACCTTTACGTACTTTTCAATCGTTTTTGTTCCGATATCAAGCCCTTCCCAATCAGATGGGATAGAATCGATCGCTACTACTTTCGTGTTAGCATCGTTCGAAAAATCGTCAGCTACTAAAACATCCTCAGCAATCAGGAAGTTCACGCCTTTTTCTTTAGCTTTTTCCATGAAACCGCGAGCTGTTTCAATCTTATCTTCTTCTAAAAGAGACTTCCCTACATCATGGCCAAGCGCCTTAATGAATGTATACCCTAAACCACCGCCGATGATCAGGTTGTCTACTTTGTCTAATAGATTATCGATTACGTCAATCTTATCCTTAACTTTTGCACCACCGATGATGGCAGTGAAAGGACGGTCAGGATTCGATAGAGCTTTTCCTAGCACTTCAAGTTCTTTTTCCATCAACAAACCGGAAACAGCAGGAAGATGTTTCGCGATCCCTTCTGTTGAAGCGTGCGCTCTGTGAGCTGCTCCAAATGCATCGTTTACGTACACATCAGCGTGTGCAGCAAATTTTTGTGCTAATTCAGGATCGTTCTTCTCTTCTCCTGGATAAAAACGAACGTTCTCAAGTAAGATCACGCCGCCTTCTTCTAGGTTAGCAACTGCCTTTTCAACTTCCTCGCCGTAAGCTTCATCCGTTTTTACAACTTCTTTACCAAGAAGCTCGCTTAAACGTTCTGCTACAGGAGTTAGACGAAGCTCTTCAACAACTTGTCCTTTTGGACGTCCTAAATGACTTGCTAAAAGAACTTTAGCGCCTTGCTCTGTTAAGTATTTGATGGTTGGAAGAGCAGCGTTGATACGCGTTTCATCCGTAATGTTTCCATCTTTCATTGGTACGTTAAAATCAACACGGCAAAATACGACTTTGCCTTTTAAATCGATGTCACGAACACTTTTTTTGTTCATAAGTACATGCAGCCTCCTGACTAGTAAAAAGATTAAAGAAACGACAATCCCAGGTTTTACATGGGAAAGAGGAGTAGAAGCCTGTTTGAAACGACTTCTCCCCCTCCTTATTGTTCTTCTCTATCTATTAAAGTCCTTTTTTAGCGATATAGTCAATTAAATCTACAACGCGGCTTGAGTATCCAGTTTCGTTATCGTACCAAGATACAACTTTAACCATGTTTCCTTCCATAACCATCGTGGAAAGAGCATCGATTGTAGAAGAGTGAGTGTCGCCATTGTAGTCAGTAGATACAAGCGGCTCTTCAGAGTAGCCAAGGATTCCTTTAAGGTTGCCTTCAGCTTCAGCTTTAAGTGCTGCGTTTACTTCGTCAACAGTAACTTCTTTGTCAAGTTCAACAACTAAGTCAACTAGAGATACGTTTGGAGTTGGAACACGCATTGCCATACCGTTTAGCTTACCTTTAAGTTCAGGAAGCACTAGAGAAACTGCTTTAGCAGCACCAGTTGAAGTTGGAATGATGTTCTCAGCTGCCGCACGAGCACGACGAAGATCTTTATGTGGAAGATCTAGAATTTGCTGATCGTTTGTGTATGAGTGAACAGTTGTCATCATACCGCGCTTCACGCCGAATTTCTCGTGAAGAACTTTTGCGAATGGTGCAAGACAGTTCGTTGTACAAGATGCGTTAGAGATAACATCGTGGCTAGCTGCATCGTACTTGTCTTCGTTAACACCCAGAACTACAGTGATATCCTCATCAGAAGCAGGAGCAGAAATGATTACTTTTTTAGCGCCAGCTTCTAAGTGTTTAGCAGCGTCTGCACGCTTAGTGAAACGTCCAGTTGATTCAACAACTACTTCTACACCAAGGTCTCCCCAGCCAAGTTGTGCTGGATCGCGCTCAGCTAAAACTTTGATTTCTTTGCCATCTACAATAAGTGCGTTTTCCTTAACTTCAACAGAACCAGCGAATTTGCCGTGTACTGTGTCATGCTTTAATAGGAAAGCAAGAGTGTCAGCATCTGTTAAGTCGTTTACAGCTACAACTTCTACCTCAGGGTTGTTGAATGCTGCGCGGAATACATTACGGCCAATACGACCGAAACCGTTAATACCAATTTTTGTTGCCATGTAAAATGACCTCCTTGATTTAAGAGAGAATTTATTTTTTATATAAAGGGAAATCCCCTTAATAACGAATTGAAAATGAACTTACGAGCGTCCCAATAATTGTCGGGCAGCTCCTTCGTCCGTGATTAAAACCTTTTTCGGACCGTGTTTCATGAATGCTGCAATCGCATCGGATTTAGATGATCCGCCTGCTACAGCCATGATGAAATCACTATTCTGCAGCTCATCTAGCTGCAAGCCAATCGTGCGCACGCGGTGAACCACTTCACCCTGCTGATCAAAGTAATAGCCGAATGCTTCTGCAACAGCTTTTTCTTTCTCCAGCTTTTGTAGAACGGATGGATTTGAGTTTCGACGTACTGCCATTGTTTTAGCATCGCCAATCCCGTGAAGCACTATACCAGCGGAGTGTATGAGCTCCATGACTTCTTTAACACCTGGCTCAGCCATCAAAGATAGATACGTTTCTTTACTCAACTGATCAGGTAGATGAAGAAGCCTGTATTCCCCATTGGCTTTTTGAGCCATCGTGGAACAAATGGTGTTCGCTTGGTTCTCAACCTTTTCACCAAGTCCGCCTCGGGCAGGAACAAACAATAACTGTTGTCCTTTCTGTATAGGTGACATCATCTCTGCAACTGAAGCGAGTGTTGTTCCACCCGTTACAGCGATAACATTCTTCGCTGATAGCTGACGCTTTAATCGGTCTGCTGCAGCCTTACCCATATCATTTTTTACCCACACATCTTGATCACTATCACCTGGTACTACGATGACTTCTGACAGATTTAACATTTCCTTAAGTTTTGATTCTAAAACATGCAAACCAGACAATTCTTTCATCATCTCAGAAAGCTCTAGTAAAATATCATGTCCTTCTGATGTTAATGACATGCCAGCGGTCTGAATGTTTAGAAGTCCTTGATCTTTTAGAAACGAAACTTCTGAGCGCAGTACGCGTTCTGTCAGGTTCAAGGTTGATGCTAAACTTCTTCTTCCAATAGGTTCATGAATTCTCACCACGTTTAAAACGTTGTATCGCTTTCGCATCGTTTCTAGAAGATCTGGCAGCAACTTCTTTTGTATCTCTATAAGTTTTTTCATTGCACATTTCTCCTGATTCAATGAGATGAACGATTAAGCTCTCTGGAATTTTTTGATGGCAAACCCAGTTGGACTTTTTATGTCCCGGTTAGTCATTTTTTGTCCCATTAGCTTAAGAAAATAACTTGGTTTGACCCAAGTCCCAATATTACCTATTGTAGATTACCCTGAAAGTGATCTTTTAAAACGTGCCAGACTTCACTTTTTGTCATAAAAGTGTCGAATTTCTCTCTGGCAAGTTTATATTATCAAATAGTCTCACTACATTTCAACAACTTTTACTTATTAAAAATTAGTAAGCGCTTTCTTTACTTTACTTTCTGAGATCATTCCGTAGTCAATTTCTTTCCCATCGACTTCAATAACAGGAATCATCAATCCGTATTTTTCAAGAAGGAGATCATCTTGATAGATGTCGATCGACTCTAAGGTGAACGAGATCTCCTGCTGCAGCTTCTGTAATAGTTTATGTGCATCATCACAAAGTGGACAATGTATTTTCGTATAAAGTATGACTTTTTTTTCACCCATTTTTAGTACTCCTTCCTTTGTATTCATCGTTGATTTTAAAAAGCAATTGATTTCCGTTGCAGATGCCCGCATTCCACGGGTAGGCAGTGAGCCACACCCATACGTTATGTATCAGTGCCTCACCTTTCAAGTGGCATTGGCTAGCCAAACAAAAAGGACTTCTCCGTGAGGAAAAGACCTTAGTTTAAGAGGTATACCGTTTCCGTTTTGAAGAAGATGGTATGTTTAATTCTTCCCGATATTTCGCAACCGTTCTTCGGGATATCGAGAGACCGCTGTTCTTTTCTAAGAGAGATGCAAGTATCTGGTCTGATAAAGGTTTGGTTTTATCTTCGTTCTCTACCAATTTCTTAATTTCCGATTTGGCGGAAGTTGCAGAAACGCTGCCCCCATCTTGTGTAAAGATTTTAGCTGTAAAAAAGGATTTAAGCTCCACTGCACCTTTTGATGTTTGAATTACTTTATTTTTGACAGCTCGACTTACCGTGGATTCGTGTACCCCGATTTCGTATGCCACTTCTTTTAAAGTGAGTGGTACCATATCCGATCGATCGAATGTTAAAAAATACTTCTCTTGTACTCTGACGATCTCATTTGTTATGTTAAGGAGCGTTTCTTTTCTTTGTTCTAGAGCCTTTTTCAACCAATTAAACTTTTGGAAAGAATCATCTAAAAATTTCGATGTTGCGTTTTTTCCGTTTAAGAGTGTGCCATAGCTTTCGTTCAACTTGAGCATTGGTGAGTATTGCTCGTTAACAGCAATGTGAAATTTTCCGTTCTCTTCTGTTACAGAGACATCTGGATATAAATACGCTTGATCGTTGGCAGGAGCGTACGCAGCGCCTGGTCGAGGATCAAGTGTTTGAAGAAAATCCGCCGCTGCTTCTACTTCTTGTGGTGTTACGTTTAGATGAGTTGATAGCCATTTCATCTTACGCTCTGCTAGCTGGTCTAAATACTGATCTACGATTATGTAGCTTATTGTATGTTCTTGATGTTGTTCTTGAAGTTGAAGCAACAGACACTCTCTTAGATCTCGTGCACCGATTCCAACAGGCTCTAACGTTTGAAGGAGTGAGATAAGCTCCTCACATTTTTCAACTGTTGTTTGAAACCGATGTGCCGTATCCTCAGCAGAGACGGTGAGATACCCGCTCTCGTCTACACTTAGCAGTAAGTATTGAAATATTCTTCGATCCTGTTCTTGGATCGGCAGAAGGATCGATTGTTTATAAAGGTAGTCGTACAAGGTTTCTTTCTCTATGATCAGATGCTCGAGTGGTTGCTGTGCATCTGAGCGGCCATTAATCCCATTTTTCCGCACGCTTTTCTTCAATGTCGTGAACATACCCTTTGGTTCTGCAATTTCAATAAGCGGATTCTCTAATGCCTGCTCTTGAAGATATGATGTCAGTTCATAACTGGGAACTTGTAAGATGGCAATGGCCTGGCGCAATTCAGTTGTCATGACAAGGTTCATGCTCTGTTGTTGAAACAAACCCATTTCCATTCTAAATCCCCCCTATTCCTTCATCATACTACAGATGTAAGCGCTATACATCCTACAAAATTTGGGGTCTGACCCCACACAAATACAAATCCTAGAAATTTGTATTTGTGAGGAAGACAGCTAGCTCTGCATACATACTAGATTACAAAGACTTCTTAAGATCTTCAGCCAACAAAAAAATGCCAGCACCGCCCGAAGGCAGTCTGGCATTTTAAACTTTACTATTAAAGTTTTGTTACGTTAGCAGCTTGCGGTCCACGCTCGCCATCAACGATTTCGAAAGATACTTCTTGTCCTTCTTCAAGAGACTTGAAGCCTTCTGATTGAATTGCAGAAAAGTGAACGAATACGTCGTTTCCGCCTTCAACTTCGATGAAGCCGAAACCTTTCTCAGCGTTGAACCATTTTACTTTACCATTTTGCATGGGTGTTTCCTCCTTACAAACGCTATGTAAGCGTTTTAACTCTTTTAACCGACTTACTATGTAAATAAAAAGGCATAAAAAAATGCGCACTCATCTGAATAATTCTGAAGTGGATTTTAAGTGTTCCACTTCTTATTCAAAAAGTACGACCGCTTTAAATCCAAAAGATATTCACAACGTAAATGGTTGAATTAACTATAACATGCTAAAACTCAATTGTCAAAACAAGGGATACAAATTTTAATATCCTTTTGCACAAACATTAAGATAGGCTATGATAGATAAAGAACAAGAACCTTTTAGAATGGGTTTTACGAATGAAGGAGGAACAACGAGTGAGCGAAGCATTTTCAGTCCATTATTTTAAAGAGAATTTTCAGCAATACATAGAGCGCAATAAAGATGTTTTCACGAAGACTCATGCGATGAATGCCTACTACCGTTCGATCGTCGGCACTCTTATTAATGATAATCTTAACAAAAACAGTGAGATCGTACGTCGCATCCGCAACTTAGAAACCGCCTATATCGAGATTAAAAACGAAAACTAAAGCTTATTTTTCTCATTTAAGGGTATTGTTTTCACATGTAGAGGTTTAAAATCCTGCATATAGCGGGCATTATGATGATAGCCCATACATAAGGTGTAAGAAGGATATTGAGCATTGCTGGCGAAATGAGTTACATACAGCATATCGTTTGACCTTGTTTGACCTTTTTTGTATGATGACAGTACAGTTTAACTTGAAAAAGGAGAAGGAGGATTTCCATGAACTTAATTCCAACAGTAATTGAACAAACGAACCGTGGGGAGCGCGCTTACGATATCTACTCCCGTCTATTAAAAGACCGTATTATTATGCTTGGCAGTGCGATCGACGATAATGTTTCAAACTCAATCGTAGCACAACTTCTATTCTTAGCTGCTGAAGATCCTGATAAAGACATCTCGTTATACATAAACAGCCCAGGTGGTTCGATCACAGCTGGTATGGCGATCTATGACACGATGAACTTCATCAAGCCGCACGTTTCCACGATCTGTATCGGTATGGCTGCATCTATGGGTGCCTTCTTGCTTGCTGCAGGGGAAAAAGGAAAGCGTTATGTGCTACCTAACTCTGAAGTTATGATTCACCAACCTCTTGGAGGAACACGTGGTCAAGCAAGTGATATCGAAATTCACGCTCGTCGTATCATCCAGATGCGCGAACAGCTGAACAAGATCCTTTCTGAAAAAACAGGTCAGCCGCTTGAAGTCATCGAGCGCGACACAGACCGTGATAACTTCTTGCTTGCAGAAGATGCGGTTAAATACGGATTGGTTGATAAACTAATCACATCTGTAGACAGCACAGATATTAAAAAATAAGTAAGGTAATAAAAAAACTGGACTGCAGGATCTGCAGTCCAGTTTTTTTGTGGTTTATAAAACAGCTACGATTTTTCCTTTTACATGTCTTTCTGAAAGTTTGATAAGCCCTGCCGGTACTTCTTCCAACGAGATTTTTTCAGAGATCATCGCGGAAATTTTCCCTTCGACGACAAGTTGTGCTAATTCTTCGTTCATGGTCGCTAAATCTTTTAAAGCTTTTATTGAATTTGAGAAATGAGCAGCTCCTAACGCGATTTCATGAAAAGAAAGAGCCTGACTGAAAGGCTTTACAGCCGAATAATCTGGGTTTCCTGCAATGAAAGCAATGCGTCCGTTAAAGGCGATGCTTTTTAATGATTCCGTGGCATTCTCCCGGCTAACCGTGTCAAGGACCGCATCGACTCCAACTTCGCTCGTAAGTTCCATCACACGTGCATGAACGTCTTCTGTTTTATAAAAAATCACGTGATCGGCTCCAAGACTTTTTACATATTCCTCATTTTCAGGCGAACACGTTGTGATGATGGTAGCTCCGATTTGTTTTGCCAACTGGATTGCAAATCCACCGACACCACCAGCTCCACCGTGAATCAAGATGGTCTCCCCTTGTTGAAGGTTCATCTTTCTAAAAAGTGCTTGATACGCTGTCATCCCTGCACAAGGAAGAGCCGCTGCCTCTTCAAATGAAAGCTCAACAGGAATTCTAGCCAAAGAATGAGCCGTTGTCACCGCATACTCAGCAAAACCGCCTCTTTTCATAAAGTTGCCGTGGAAAAAAACACGATCTCCCTGCTTGAATTCAGAAACGCCTTCACCAGCTTCTTCAACAATTCCCGCTGCGTCAACACCAAGGATGTGAGGGTAGTTCCATGCTGGGTTTCCGTGAGTTGCTGTTTTATAGTCAACAGGATTAAGTCCAGCAGCCTTGATACGAATCAAGACTTCACCTGGTCCAGGAGTAGGTTTTTCCGTTTCCTGAACCTTCATCTCACTCCACATATTTTTGTCTTCAAGCGTTAAAGCTTTCATCTATACTCGCCCCTTTGAGTTTGGAAATATGAAAAGAATATAAGGGACAGTATATCCATTTTCGGCATTTGGTAATAGCAATCTGCTCAGATGATGATTGTTTTACAGCTTAAGTAATCAATGGTTCGATGAGTTGATTATTAATGTCGTGAGTGTCTTCACCGAATAGACAAAACGGGGGTTTGTATTTGTCTGGGGTCTGTCCCCCCCTCTATTGCTTTCAGCATAGCTTTTGCTTTATTGACCGTTTCTTCGTACTCTCGCTCAGGAACTGAATCGGCAACCACGCCTGCACCTGCTTGGACGTAGGCTTTGCCATCCTGAAATACGATTGTCCGTATGGCAATACAAGAGTCCATCTGGCCGTTAAATCCTAAGTATCCGATGGCTCCTCCGTAAACACCGCGTGACTGTTGCTCTAGTTCAGAAATAATCTGCATGGCTCTGACCTTTGGTGCACCTGAAACAGTTCCCGCCGGCATACAAGACCTGAGAGCATCGAAGAAGTCTTTATCTTTTTGCAATTTACCTTTCACGTGTGAGACCATGTGCATCACATGTGAATATCGCTCTATCTCCATATATGAATCTAGTTCTACAGTTCCGTATTCGCTCACTCTTCCTACATCGTTTCTTCCTAAATCAACAAGCATGACATGCTCTGCTCGTTCTTTTTCATCAGCAAGCAAGTCCTGCTCAAAAGCCAAATCCTCCTGAAGCGTCTTGCCTCTTGGACGTGTTCCTGCGATCGGTCTGTTCTCCACACATCCATCATCCACTTTTACAAGAAGCTCTGGGGAAGCCCCCACGATATACGCGTCCTTCGATTTGTAATAATACATATATGGCGAAGGATTCATCGAACGCAGAAGTCGATACACATCGAACGGGTCCGCTTCGGTTTCCTGTTCGAATCTCTGTGATAATACGACCTGAAAAACATCTCCCGTTTTGATATATTCCTTCGCTTGCTTCACCATGTAACAAAATTCTTCTTTTGTATGTGAAGAACGAACCTCGTTTTTTTTCATTTCCGATAAAGGAAATTCAGTCTGAACAGCTTTCTTTTTTGCGGGTTGCTGCAGCTCTTCATACGTTCTACGAATTCTATCGCACACTTGTTCATATTTTTCGTGTAAGTTGTTTTCACTATCATCAGGAGAAACGTGCAGATTGCATACAATCGTTGTTTTTTGTTTCAGATGGTCGAATACGATGACTTCATCTGTAAACAAAAATTCCATTTCATGTTCTTGCTCAGATGGAGATTTTGGTCTTGAGACATTTTCAAACGTATGAATCAGATCATAGCCGAAAAAGCCAACAGCGCCTCCTGTGAACGGAGGCAGAGAAGAGTGTTTAGGAGATTTGTATCGTGATACGTAGTCTTTCACGATATCTAACGGAGAACCGTGCTTTTGTATACTTTTCTTATCATTTATAAACGTGATATCTACTGTCTTCCCTGATGATGACACCACCAAGAACGGCTTTCGGCCAATATACGAATATCTCGCCCAACGCTCTCCGCCTTCAACACTTTCTAGCAGAAAAGCATGTTCTTCATGACGAACTCTCTCAAACTGAGAGATGCACGTTTCATGGTCAGATAGGTAAGTAAAACCGATTGGAATCACATTAAAATTTTCTTTTGATAGAGAAACGACTTCCTCTATATTTGGTATAAACATGTTATTTTCACCTCTTTCAAAAAATAAAAACCTCTCGCTTGTTACAGCGGAGGCTGATGTTTGCATCATAAAAAAACTAAGAAAGAGGTTTAATCGGAGGATTAAAATACTCTCAACTCAGCTCAAACTATGCTCTCTTTTCTCCACTCATCTCAACTCTAACTATTCTCCTGATTAGTGATTAATATATAGCGTTACCCCTTTTCTGTCAACTCTCAAATGAGTAGACATCTCTTTTTGAAATGAGATGTCTTTGAAATAGAAAATCGAATAATATTGAATGCTTTTTCCTAAGGTTCATTTATCGATAAAAAGAATGCCGAATCACCCACACCCAGCAGACACTAAAAAATAAAATAAGACTAAATATAATCGTAATCATAAAAGCGAGGCCAAGAAACAGTCCTGAACTTGCTGGATATTGCAACGAAAATCCTGCCAATGCTAAAGGATAAAGAAAGATAAAAATCAACATTAAAACCCAGAAAATCAAACGTACAGAACTTCTTCGAGGTTTAATCAGATAAAGTGTCAGAAGGATATTTAGAATCGTTAATCCTGCGGCAAACGACCAGTCATGCATAAAACTTGTGTGATGCAAAGTAATCGCCTCCCTTTTTCCTCTTTAACAGTATATAGAGTGAACGGTGTGGGCCAACCCTGCAAAATCGAAAAAACCGGTGATTTGTCCTTATAGAAAGGACAAATCACCGGTTTTGTAATTGTATGGGGTCAGACCCCCGTTATTCTGCTTTGGAAACAAAAGCAGTTAGGGCTTCGATTGCTTCGTTCTCATCAGGGCCATCAACAGCGAGTACAAGTTCACTGCCAGATCCTACAGCTAAGCTCATGATTCCCATAATGCTCTTTGCATTTACTTTCTTGCCTTCCTTCTCAACAAATACATCAGATGTGTAACGGTTTGCTTCTTGGACGAACAATGCCGCTGGGCGTGCTTGCAGTCCACTCTTCAACTGCACGGTTACTTTCTTTTCAACCATTCTACCTTACCTCCTCTAACCTTATCTCTCTATGAAAAACATCAATGGATGGGTTGACCGTTTCTAATCTTCGTAGCGATTTCATCAATCTTACGTAATCGGTGGTTAACACCTGATTTACTAACAGGGCCTGATGATACCATCTCGCCAAGCTCTTTGAGGGTAATTTCTTGATGCGTGACTCTCAGTTGCGCAATCTCGCGCAGCTTATCTGGAAGTGTCTCAAGTCCTACCTGTTCGTCAATAAACTTAATGTTCTCGACCTGTCTCATAGCAGCCCCTACTGTTTTGTTGAGGTTCGCTGTCTCACAGTTTACGAGTCGGTTCACTGAGTTACGCATATCTTTTAAGATTCTAATATCTTCAAAAAATAATACTGCGTGATGAGCGCCGATCAGTGTCAGGAACTCTGAAATCTTTTCGCCATCTTTTAAATAGATAATATAACCTTTTTTGCGTTCTAGAACTTTTGCTTTAAGTTCAAATTTGTTCATCAGTTCAGCTAATGCAACCGTATGCTCTTCATACATAGAGAATATCTCTAGGTGATAGCTTGTCTCTGGGTGGTTTACAGACCCACCTGCTAAGAACGCACCTCTCATGTATGCACGGCGGCAACAGCTCTTCTTATTAAATTCCTCTGCAATGTTGCGGGTAAACGTAAAAGCTCCGTCAATAATCTTCAAATCTTCCAACAATGCTCTTGATTCTTCTGAAACACGTACAATGTAGACATTATTCTTTTTCAAGCGCATCTTTTTTCGTACTAATAGCTCTACGTGATAAGGATATACACGTTTGATCAACGTATAGATTCTTCTTGCAATAGCAGCATTTTCAGTCGGGATATCCAGAATCAATTTTCTGTTGCTGAAAGAGATGGAACCATTCATTCGAATTAAGGCAGCTAACTCTGCTTTTTTACAGCAATCTTTCAGTTCGAGCTGCGTTAATTCCTTTTTTGTATCTGCAGCAAAAGACACCTGCATCACCACCTCTCTTCCATCCGTTTCAATCCGTATTCTATTTTTCAATAAGTCCTAACAATAAGTCAGAAACACGCTGTGCATCGTGTCTGACAAGCGTTCCGTACTGAATGATGTTGTCACATAACAAACCGATTCCGAACGACTTTAACCGTTCCTCATCATAAGTAACTTGCGATGCGCCTTCTTCCAAATATAGATCCAGGTATTCTGAAGGAATCTTTTCATTGTTCGCGATCACAACATCGATAAAGTTGTGGCCCACATGATCGATCAATGCCTGAATGTGATCACCAGCCGTGTAACCTGTAGTCTCTCCAGGCTGTGTCATGACATTACATACATAAACTCTAGGAGCCGTTGCCTCACGGATGCTCGTGGAAATTCCGTTCACAAGAAGGTTCGGCAAGATGCTCGTGTACAAACTTCCTGGTCCGATCACGATCAAATCGGCTTCTTGAATCGCTTTCACACTTTCACGAAGAGGCTCGATCTTTTCATCAGATAAAAAGACGCGTTTGATTTTCTTATTCGACAGCGGGATCTTAGATTCCCCCTGAACAATCGTCCCATCTTCTAACTCCGCACATAGAATAATACTGTTTTTCGCTGCAGGCAGTACTTGTCCTCTTACGTTTAAAACGCGGCTAAGTTCCCGAATTCCTGTTAAAAAATCTCCCGTAATATCGTGCATGGCAGCAAGAAGCAAGTTTCCAAGCGAATGACCCGTAATTCCGTCTCCCACTTTAAACCTATGCTGAAACATTTTTTCTACAAGCGGTTCCACTTCAGAAAGTGCGGCGATCACGTTTCTCACATCACCGGGAGGAGGCATATCGTAATCTCTCCTCAACCTTCCTGAGCTGCCGCCGTCATCTGCAACCGTAACGATAGCAGTGATATCAACTGGATAGCGCTTTAAACCGCGGAGAAGAACAGAAAGACCTGTTCCTCCGCCAAGCACTACCACTTTCGGCTGCTTATTCATTTAAACTTTATCCTTTCCCATATCTCTGTGAGAGCTGAATGTCACATATTCTTTGGAAAGTGCATTTCCGATATATTCAGCTAGAGCTACAGAACGATGTTTTCCGCCTGTACATCCGATCCCGATAATCAGCTGGCTCTTGCCTTCTCTCTTATATTGCGGAATCATAAACTGAAGCAGATCAAGCAGCTTTTCTAAAAACATGTTCGTTTCCGGCCACTTCAATACATACTCTGAAATATCTGCTTCAAGCCCTGTTCGCGGTCTCATATGCTCAATATAATGAGGATTTGGTAGGAAACGCACGTCGAACACTAAGTCAGCGTCGATCGGCATCCCGTACTTAAATCCGAATGACATTACGTTGATCGTGAACGGATGAGCGGCATTTGCAGAAAAACGCTGAATGATACGTTCACGTAATTGAAGTGGTTTTAAGTCAGATGTATCTAAGACTTGCTGTGCTCTTCCTTTTAGTTCTTCAAGCATCTCACGCTCTTGAGTAATCCCTTGAAGCGGGTTTCCACTCTTCGCCAAAGGATGAGAACGTCGGGTTTCTTTGTATCTGCGTACAAGTGTTGCATCCTTACAATCCAAATATAAAATCTGCGGCTGAACATCCGATGAGAGGGCAAGTTGATCGAGCGTTGAAAACAACTGATCAAAAAACTCGCGACCACGAAGGTCCATAACAAGTGCCACCTTGTTCAACTTGCCAGCAGATTCTTGCATTAATTCTACAAATTTAGGGAGTAGTGCAGGTGGTAGATTATCAACACAGAAAAAGCCTAAATCTTCAAAGCTCTGCATGGCTACCGTCTTCCCGGCCCCTGACATTCCTGTAATAATCACCATTTGTACATCATGTCTTTCCATGCCATTTCCCCCCAGTTTACTATGTTCCATTTTTATGCGACCCGTCTTAACTTATGCTGGGTCTAAACGATAAGAAAGCAGTTCAAAATCAGGTGTATACGTAAATGTGCCAAATATCATGTTGCTGCCACTCGTCATATAGTCAAGAATGTGATGATCTCCTGGCGCCATCGGAAGTTCACGTACTTCTTCAACCGGCTTCCATGACAAAATCCCTTCTTCACATTCATCTAATGCAACACCTTCTGAGTCTGTTGCAAAAAAGGTAAACATCATCCACTCAGAGACGATCTTGTCGCCTTCTTTAATAATAAAATTAAACACACCTTTAAGCTGCGGATTCTTCAGATAGATTCCCGTTTCTTCACGGTACTCGCGTATAACAGAATCACGGATAGACTCGGTAGACTCCATCTTTCCGCCTGGTGCTACCCACCAGCCCCGTCTAGGCTTTTGAAGTAAAAGCACTTGATTATCTCTTATTAACACACAGTTTGTTACTCTTTGCACTTGTTTTCACCTCAGGGCTATGTCCTACTTTTTAGTATACTAAATTATGTAACCCCTCACAATACAGAGGCCTCAAGGGTTTGACGTATTTTAGCATTCTAATTTATGGTATTTTGCTTTTCTTATTATGTGAAAAAAGAACCTATTAAATTAAAGGAATTATTTCAATACAGGTAATACCTTTGCGACATTTAACTGAGAAGCTTCTGAGCAAATACTCCCTTCACTATGATCGCTTGTTTAAAACGAGATCCTTAAACTAAAAGCTAGCTTTCAGGCATTACCTCTTCTTTGGCAAAGTTGATTGGAGCGCAAGGTGTGAGACTCCTGCGGGACAGGCGGGCAGGTGAGACACTTAAGAGTGAAACGAACAAATGTGGCTCACCGCCTGCCCCGCGGAAAGCGAAACACCTGGAGCGGAAATCAACCACTTCTTCGCATAAATTAACTCATAAAAAAAGGACACGAAGCATAGCTCCGTGTCAAAGTCTTGCCTTTATAAAAAGGGGGTCAATTTCTTATTTTTATAATACCCCACAATTATTTCATCACTGTTACAATCACATTAATTGGAAGTTACGTTTTTTAGTTTCTCCGTTAAACTCTCCACGTAATGCTGAGCAGCTTGTGCCGCAATACTTCCATCACCTGTAGCCGTAACGATTTGACGAAGTGTTTTTTCACGGATATCTCCTGCTGCAAAGATTCCCGGAATTCTTGTTTCCATCTGTTCGTTCGTTTCTACATAACCATTTTCGTTCGTGATGCCAAGATCTTTAAAGGCAGCGTTCAATGGAAGCATTCCGATATAGATGAACACACCATCTGCTGAGAAGTCTTGTTCTGCTCCTGTTTCAGAATGAACGAGAGTTACTTTGTTCACCTTGTTGTTTTCACCGTGAATCTCTTTAACAGAGTGATTCCAGATAAAATCAATCTTATCGTTATCAAACGCACGTTGTTGAAGGATCTTTTGTGCACGAAGTTTGTCACGTCTATGAACGATCGTTACTTTAGAAGCGAATCGAGTCAGGTAAACACCTTCTTCAACAGCGGAATCACCGCCGCCGACAACGACTAATTCACGGTTCTTAAAGAATGCACCATCACACACAGCACAGTAAGAGACACCGCGTCCAGAGAATTCTTTTTCTCCCGGAATACCTAGTTTCTTATATTCAGCACCTGTTGAGATGATGATCGAACGCGCTTTATACGTTTTGCTTCCTGCATGAATCGTTTTGTACTCTTCGCCATCGATGATTTCTTTTACATCGCCATAAGCGTATTCAGCACCGAATTTTTTTGCGTGCTCAAACATCTTGTTTGAAAGTTCTGGTCCAAGAATGTGATCAAAACCAGGATAGTTTTCTACATCTTCCGTATTAGCCATCTGTCCGCCAGGGATACCTCGTTCGATCATAATCGTATCCAAGTTCGCGCGTGATGTATAAACCGCTGCAGTCATACCAGCTGGTCCTGCACCAAGAATAGCTACATCATAAATTCTTTCTTCAGTCATTAATGCCCACTCCTTATATAAGGAAATTCTTATTTACTATATCTATATCCTATTCGCACATAGGAGTAAAGTCCATCATTCTGCTCAAACGTTGCGATTTACCCAACCTATCAGTTTTTTTATGCGTAATGACAATACAGAAACTGTGATTCCATACTGCTCTGCAACACTCTTTTGGGTAGAACGCCCTTTTTGCTTACGAGCTAAGTGATCGATTGCCGCAGCAATTGCTTTTTGATTATCAAAGATTCGTTCGCCTGTCGTCTCCGCATATTTAATCGCTTCTGCCCAATAAAACAGTACATGCTCATCAAGCGCTGAACCCATTTCTTTAACAGAAAGAAGTACATCTAATGCCATACTAATAACCTCAGAAGGTGCGTTCACTTCAACACGTGCATCATCATGTTGGAGTTCTACAGCTTTTTCAGGCTGATGTTCCAGCATGATTGTTGCAGCGATCTCTTTTACGAATAACGACTCTTCTTTTCTAAGGCAAAAGTCACGAAGCGTCTCATAAGCCTCTTCATTTTTATTCCCTCTTAAAAGAATTAAATGCGTAATTTTGTTTTTTTCCAGTCCTTTACGAACCTGCTGAATATGCTCCATCGCTTTCACTTGACGATCTTTTTTCGGTTTGTTCTGATTGTTAGTTGGAATGCGATATTGATAGTCCCCGCCTGTTATCGTCAACTCATCACTTTGTGCTTTTTCCAAATAAAAAGGAGCAACGTGACTTTCAGGATCTAGATCGATTACCTTTTTCCATGTTTTTACAGAAAGGTCTTTTTGTCCAAGTGCATAGTACGACACAGCAAGCATATGTGTGGTTACAGGATCATATACAAATGACGACTTTCTAAGTGATTGCAGCCACTTATTCGCGTATAGATGCTCCTCTAATAACCCGAATGTATTCCCCAATTTGTAACGATGCTCAGGGTGCATCGGATGCACCGTTTTTAGCCGCTCAACTAGCTTGCCACCAGGTTCGTCCATCCCTAAATGGAACAGAAAAATAGCAAGATTGCATAGCGCGTTTAAGTTACCTGGATTCTTATCCAACACATCTTGAAGAACATCCATCGCTTCATCAAACTCGCTCTTATAAAAGTGAGTGAGTGCTAAGTTATTATACGCCGCCCAAAACTTAGGATGATTCGTGATGATCTCCTTTAACTGTTGTTGCGCTAATGGAAGATCTCCTCGTTCAATCGATTGCCTTGCTTCATCATGAAGCTTGATCAGCTCTTCTTCAGTAGAAAGAGGCAGGTTAGAAGACTTGCTTCCTGTTTCGAGTGAGATAAGATCTAATAGTTCTTGTGTATCATCAACAAATTCACCATCTGGATCAATCGCGATATATAAACGAGCATGTTCTTCAGCATCACTATACATGCCTAGATGCGCAAAGTTATTCGCAAGGAAAAAATGACATTCTGAAAGATCAGAACCAGACTGCTCTAATGCGTTCAGCAAATACTTATTGGATTCTTCATATTCTCCGATCTCAGCAAGCGTTGAAGCAAGCTGACATAAAAAAGAGGGCTCTTCCGGCTGGAAGGTAACGGCCCGCTCAAACATTTTTTTTGCTGTATATAGATCACGCCTATTATAGGCTTTTATTCCTTTTTCAAAAAAGTAATCCCCATCCTGGATAAAGGGAAGAACACGGCCGCTAGCTGCACTGGCCCGTTTTTGTTTATGCATATTTGGTTCCTCCATCTACTTATGTAAACATATATACTTCTATATCGTTCTGTTTACAAAGTTTTCAACCAAAAAATTATAACACAGGCGATAGTGAGTAACACCCCTTAGACTGTAAATAATGTGCAGGAAACTTTCGACAAAAAATGATGGATGCGTGTCAATCTGTATGAGACAAGGAGTCCGAGGTTTGTAAGTTATTGCGAAAAGTTTGGAACACTTTGATGGGGCTTAATATAAATCCCTGGAATCGCTCATAAAACCCTGCAATCGATCATAAATACTTTCAGACACAAAAAAACAACCGAGCTAAAAAGCCTCAGTTGTCCTTTTTCGTATGTCTTTCTTTTAATGTAGCTAAAATCTCGTCTAAAGGTACCTTTTGCTCCTGCAACAGTACCAAAACATGATAAAAAAGATCAGAAACTTCCCATTTCAATTCTTCGGTATCACGATTTTTAGCGGCGATAATCACTTCCCCTGCTTCTTCTCCAACTTTCTTAAGAATCTTATCGACTCCATGTTCAAAAAGATAGGTTGTGTAAGCACCTTCTGGCATCTCATGCTCTCGTTTTGCGATAATCTCTTGCAGTTCTGTCAGAATTCTATATCGATCAGGGTTTGGCGCATCTACTCTCTCATCCACCTCATAAAGTGTTTCTGAAAAACAACTATATGAACCCGTGTGACAAGCAGGCCCTTTAGGTTCTACAAGCACAACCACAGCGTCTTGATCGCAATCATAGCGGATGCTTCTGACTCTTTGTGTATTTCCGGAAGTTTCGCCTTTGTGCCATAATTCTTGTCGTGATCTTGAAAAGAACACCGTTTCGCCAATTTCGATTGTTTTCTGGAGCGATTCTCGGTTCATATACGCGACCGTTAGTACCTCTTTTGATTGAATATCCTGGACTACGGCAGGAATCAGTCCTTTTTCATCAAATTTCAGTTTTTCTAAATTCATCGAACAGACACCCCTAACTTTCGCAAATCTGCTTTTACCTCTTTAATCGATGTTTCTTTATAATGAAAAATACTAGCAGCAAGGCCAGCATCAGCTTTTCCAATCGTAAACGCATCATTAAAATGCTCGGAAGATCCAGCTCCGCCTGACGCAATAACTGGAACGGTTACCGCTTCACTCACTGCTTTCGTCAGCTCTAGATTAAAACCAGACTTTTCTCCATCTTTATCCATGCTCGTCAGCAGAATTTCTCCAGCACCCCGGTTTACTGCTTCTCGCGCCCACTCTGTGACTTCCCATTGAGTGGGTTTGCGACCTCCATGCGTATACACGCGCCATGATTTTAACTCTTCGTCATACTTTGCATCGATCGCCACTACGATACATTGGGCACCAAAATAATCCGATCCTTCTGTAATCAGTTCTGGTCGCAAAACCGCTGCTGTATTTACAGAAACTTTGTCAGCTCCGGCACGTAACACACGTTTCATGTCTTGGAGTTTATTGATACCGCCACCGACAGTGAATGGAATCGCAAGTTCTGCTGCAACTCGTTCAACGACTTCGACCATCGTGTCCCGTCCTTCATGACTAGCAGAAATATCAAGAAAAACGAGCTCGTCTGCTCCTTCTTCATCATAAAATCTCGCTAGTTCAACAGGATCACCAGCGTCGACTAAGTTAAGGAACTGAATCCCTTTAACAACTCTTCCTTCCTTAACGTCTAGACATGGAATAATTCTTTTCGTAAGCATTATTTCACACTTCCTAACGCTTCTGGCAGGGTAAATCGATTTGTGTAAAGTGCTTTTCCAATAATTGCACCAGCGATGTTACGTTCATCTGCTTTTAAAGAAACGAGATCAGCGATTGAGCTTACACCACCTGAGGCAATCACTTCTTTTCCAGTGATGCTTGCTAATTCTCCGATCGCTTCTACGTTCGGTCCCTGTAGCATACCGTCTTTTGAGATGTCTGTGAATATAAACGTCTCTGCCCCTTCTTCTACTAATCTTTTCGCGAGATCAACAGCTTTGATGTGAGACGTTTCAAGCCATCCTTCTGTAGCTACAAATCCATCACGAGCATCAAGTCCGATCGCTACCTTTGAACCACCGTATTGCTGTAACGCTTCTCTTACAAACTCTGGATTCGAAACCGCAGCACTGCCTAAGATCACTCGGTCAACTCCACCGTCTAAGTAATACGAAACGTCATCCATCGAACGAATTCCTCCACCTATCTGAACTTTTGCAGACAGTTCCTTCGCAACACGCAATACATGCTCATGGTTGATTTTCTTTCCGTCTTTCGCGCCGTCAAGATCCACCATATGAATCCACTCTGCACCTTGATCTGCAAACTGTTTTGCCATATCAAAAGGGGAATCTCCGTAGATCGTTTCTTGTTCATAGTCTCCTTGCATCAACCTTACGCACTTCCCATTACGCATGTCGATCGCGGGGTATAATACATATTCACTCATTCTTGTTTTCCCTCCTCAACAAAATCGCAAAAGTTTTTCAGCATGCTCATGCCTGTCTCAGAACTTTTTTCAGGGTGAAACTGCGTACCCATGACCCTGCCGCTTCCGACTACAGCTGGAACTTCCACGTCTTCGTAGTGAGCGACTGCAGCAAGTACCTCTCTATTTTCCGTCTGTACAACAAAAGAATGGACGAAATAAACATATCCTTCGTCTATACCTTTTACTAACGGCTGATCACTCTGCAAAAAGTGTAGATCGTTCCATCCCATGTGAGGCACTTTATATGAATGTCCTTCGTTCGTTTTGCCTGTAAAACGTTCAACTCTTCCTGGAAGTAATCCCAGTCCTTTCGTTAAACCATTCTCGCTGCTGCCATCAAAAAGGAGCTGCATGCCTAGACAGATGCCCATCAGAGGCTTACCGCTTTCCGCCTCTTTTTTTATAAAACTAGCGAGACCTGTCTTCTCTAACTCCGTCATCGCATCTTTAAAAGAACCAACTCCCGGCAACAACAGTCCATCTGTTTTTTGAAGTTCCTCTGGATTTCCGGAGAGGATGTAAGGTTGATTGATTCTCTTTAGAGCAGAACAGACAGAATGCAGGTTGCCCATTCCATAGTCAATGATTCCGATCATCTATAACATTCCTTTCGTAGAAGGCACTCCTTTTACCCTAGGGTCGATCTGTGTGGCTTCATCTAACGCTTTTGTAAAAGCTTTAAAAATAGCTTCTATAATATGGTGTGTGTTCGAGCCATAGTGAACGATCACATGCAGGTTCATTCTCGCCTCTAACGCGAGCTTCCAAAAGAATTCATGCACGAGCTCGGTATCGAACGTTCCTACTTTTTGACTTGGAAACTCTGCACGAAATTCAAGGTGCGGACGATTGGATAGATCGATCACCACTTGAGCGAGCGTTTCATCCATCGGTACAAACGCATTACCGTATCGTTTGATTCCTCGCTTATCCCCTAGTGCTCCTTGAATTGCTTGACCAAGACAGATGCCAACGTCTTCTGTTGTATGATGGTCATCGATCTCCACATCTCCCGCAGCGTTTACCGTAAGATCAAAATGTCCGTGACGTGCGATCGCGTCTAACATGTGGTTTAAAAAAGGGACAGGTGTTTGAATATCGGCTTGTCCTTCTCCGTCAATGTTTAGAGATAAGCTGATCTGTGTCTCTTTCGTATTTCTTTCAATCGTATGTTGTCGCGCTTGATTTTCCATCTACTTGTCCTCCAGTCGAACATCTATCGCTCTCGCATGTGCTTCAAGTCCCTCTATGCGAGCAAAAGCTGATATTTTCTCTCCATTTTCTTTTAGTGCCTGTTCACTATATCGAATCACGCTTGATTTTTTCGTAAAATCATCTACGTTAAGCGGACTTGAAAAACGCGCTGTCCCACTTGTCGGAAGAACATGATTGCTTCCTGCAAAATAATCCCCAACAGGCTCTGAGCTGTATTCTCCAAGAAAAATCGCACCTGCGTGTTTTATTTTTCCGAGAAGACTCATCGGATCTTTCGTCATGATCTCAAGGTGTTCAGGTGCGATCTGGTTGATCACATCTGCACCTTCTTCAAGCGAATTCACGATATAAATGCTTCCATGATCTCGAATCGCTTCTGTCGCGATATCTTTTCTTGGGAGTTCAGATAGTTGTGACTCTACTTCCGTTGCAACTTCTTCTGCTAACACTTTTGAAGTTGTAACCAATACCGCTGCTGATCGGGGATCATGTTCGGCTTGTGATAAAAGGTCTGCCGCAATGTAACGAGCGTTTGCTGTTTCATCCGCAAGAACGGCGATTTCGCTCGGACCTGCGATCATATCAATGTCACATACACCAAAAACTTCGCGTTTTGCTAGCGCAACGAATATGTTACCTGGACCAACGATTTTGTCCGTTTTGGGAACCGATTCAGTGCCATATGCCAGAGCTCCGATCGCTTGTGCACCACCTATTTTAAACATTCGTTTAACTCCTGCAATAGAAGCTGCAGCCAGTACAGCAGACGGAAGTTTTCCGTCTTTCCCTGGTGGTGAGACGAGTACGATCTCCTCTACGCCAGCAACAACGGCTGGTATGACGCCCATCAACACAGATGACGGATAAGCAGCTGTTCCACCTGGAACGTACACACCGACTGAATCAAGCGGCGTTACTTTTTGACCCAAAAGCGTTCCATCTTCACGTGTGAAGAACCATGACTGTCGTCGTTGTTTTTCGTGATATTCACGAATATTGCTTGCTGCTTCTGAAATAATTTCTATCATACTTGGATCAAGTGAAGAGATGGCTTCATCTATTTCGTTCTTTGTTACTTCAAGAGATGAAAGAGATACACCATCAAATGTTTCAGTATATTCAAAAAGGGCTTTATCTCCCTTCGATTTCACGTTGTGTAAAATATCAAGAACCGATTTTCTTTGCTTCTCCGTGTTTTGTTCAACACTTCTCTCTAAGTTTTTCAGTTCAGTGACAGGTTGTATCTTCATTGAACTTCCTCCTTGCTCTCAACAAGTGTTCGAAGTCGCTCAACCAGATCGTTGATTCGTGCAGCATGCAATCTGTAGCTAGCAGGATTCACGATCAACCTTGATGTAATTTCAGCTATTTTCTCAAGTTCGACCAGACCGTTTTCTTTTAACGTCCGCCCCGTCGAAACGATATCAACGATTCGATCTGCTAACCCTATTAATGGTGCAAGCTCGATCGATCCGTTTAATTTGATCACTTCAACTTGCTGGCCCTGCTCTCTAAAATAATGAGACGCAACATTCGGATACTTCGAAGCGATCTTTGGTGCAACTCTTTGATCATGTCCATTCGGTAGCCCCGCAACCGCCAGATAGCATTCTGAAATTTTCAGGTCGAGCACCTCATAAACATCACGTTCTTCTTCAAGCATCACATCTTTTCCGGCGATTCCGATATCAGCTACACCATGTTCCACATAGGTAGGGACATCCATCGGTTTTGCCAGAATAAAACGAAGACCTGCTTCAGGTGCATCGATAATTAACTTTCTAGATTCATCAAACTCGGGAGGAAGCGGATATCCAGCTTGTCTGAGAAGATCGACTGCTTCTTCAAATATTCGCCCTTTTGGCATTGCCATCGTTAATACCGTACTCATGAAAAGTCCTCTCCTTGCTGTGTTCCGATTAAATATTGCACATCATCAAAACGTTTGCTGAATTCATCTACATTTTTGACTCCAGAAAGATTCTGCATCACAACATGCGTCCCTTTATTACGCTTTTCTTTTGCTAACTTCAGTGCTTCTTTTCTGCGTTCAAATGTGTAAAGAATGCAATGTCTCTTTGTATCATCACTTTTGTTTCCGAGCGCTTCTACAAAATAGTCCATCCGAATCGCAAAACCAATAGCGGGTGCTTTTCGATCAAAACGACTGAGCAGGTCATCATAACGTCCTCCGCTCGCGATTGGTGCGCCGATTCCAGCAGCGTATCCTTCAAACACGATTCCCGTGTAATAACTCATGTGACTGAACAACGTAAAATCGAATACAATGTTTTGTGCCGCATCATAATCTTCTAAGAGATTGTACAAGTCCTTTAGTTCTTGTAAGGTCTGCTGTCCTACTCTGTTCGGATTTAATGAAGATGCTTCATCAAGTACTTCGATACCACCTCTTAAATCCAACAGTTTTAATAAGCGCTGTGTATCGATTGAAGATAGAGGAAGCTTCTTCACATGTGAAGTGTAGCCTACATAATTTTTTTCATTTAAATAACGTAACAAATCCGCTGCTCGATCATCATTTCCTAAAATATCGGAAAGAAGCTCTTGCACAAATCCTATATGTCCAACGGCTACAGTAAATGCAGCAATTCCGCTCTTTTTGAACACTTCGGACATTAAAGCGAGTGCTTCTGCTTCTGCACTAGCCGTTCCTTCACCAATCAATTCGATACCTACTTGTTCAAATTCTGCTGGCCTTCCCCCTTCTCGCTGTTGCGCTCTAAAAACGGGAGAACTGTATGCGAGGCGAAGTGGGTAAGCTACATGCTTCATGCTTGATGACACGACCCTCGCGATCGGAGCTGTCATATCTGGTCGGAGCACCAATGTTTTTCCTTCCATATCAAGCAGCTTGAACAATTGTTGATCTAAAATTGCGGAGGCTTCCCCGACTGTATCGTGATATTCCAAAGTAGGAGTCTGAATGAATTGATAACCCCAAGACTCCATCTCTTGTTTGATTTTATTTTTGATGTCTTCATTTTTTTGATAAAAAGCAGGAAGTGTATCTCGCATACCTGCTGGTTTTTCAAACACAAACGGTTTTGACATGATCCTTCATCCTTTATTTATAAAATGAATAGATTAAGTAATGTTTTACGAAAATATGAGCTGGCTTTTACATAAATTTGATCAATGGGAACTACCAAATTACACAAAACACTTTAGTTCGCTAATATACTACCACGATAAAGATTTAGTTGTTAGTCTACACGTACTTGTCGAAACTGTCAACCAATTCAAACAAAATCTTGTATCCTTATTCTGAGTTAAGAAAACAGATTTCAGGGAATAGTATGTAAAAATATATACATAGGAAGGGATGGAATGCGTCTTGTTTAATCGCATCTTTTTTATTGCCATCATGATTGGCGTACCGCTATCCGTTATCGGCAGCATCCTACATTGGCCTGCTGTCTTACTCTTTGTGATCTATTGTGCAACGATTATCGCACTAGCTGGTTATATGGGACGCGCAACTGAAAGCTTAGCCATCATAGCCGGGCCGAGAATCGGCGGGTTACTCAACGCCACTTTCGGTAATGCGGTCGAACTCATCATTTCAATCTTTGCTTTAAAAGCCGGACTTATAAGTGTAGTATTAGCGTCTTTAACTGGTTCTGTACTCGGAAATCTTTTACTAGTCGGAGGTTTGTCATTTTTCATCGGTGGATTAAAGTATAAACAACAAAAGTTCAACGTTTATGATGCACGCCATAACGCTGGTCTATTGATTTTTGCTGTGGTAGTCGCTTTTGTTTTCCCTGAGGTCTTTTCTTATAAACTGAACGACACCGATTCACTCACCTTAAGTGTTTGGGTCTCTGTCATCATGATCGTTCTTTATATTGCCGCACTTCTGTTCAAGCTTGTTACTCACCGCGGTGTCTATCAGTCAGAACACGATGTTGCGCATGGAGATGAAAAAGCAGAATGGAGTAAGTGGAAAGCTCTTATCGTCCTCGCTCTTGCTACTCTTGCCGTTGCTTATGTTTCTGAAAAACTCGTGCATACGTTTGAAGAAGTAGGCAGAACGCTCGGCTGGAGTGAAGTGTTCATCGGAATCATCATCGTTGCGATTGTTGGTAACGCAGCTGAGCATGCTTCAGCGATCATAATGGCTTACAAGAATAAGATGAATGTTGCCGTAGAAATCGCAATTGGTTCAACACTTCAGATCGCCATGTTTGTTGCTCCCTTGCTCGTATTGGTTTCTTTATTTTTTGAAAAGTCGATGGCTCTTGTCTTTACGCTTCCTGAACTCGTAGCGATGGTTCTCGCCGTATTCTTAACGATCTCGTTAACAAGTGATGGCGATACGAATTGGTTTGAAGGGCTTACGCTTCTAGCTGCCTACCTGATCATGGGAGTTGGTTTTTATCTTTTATAAGTGCCTGTTTCGTATTCAGTATTGCTTATGAAAGTAGTTGATTTCAATTCCAGGTTGCTCGCTTTCCGCGGGGCAAGCGGTGAGCCACATTCTTACGTTTCACTTTTAAGTGTCTCACCTGCCCGCCTGTCCCGCAGGAGGCACACACCTTCCATTCAAATCAACAGTCAAAGAAGGAAAAAAATTAAATGCCACTGAAACAGCATTAAAAAAAGAGATGTAATATATAGCATAAGACCAGTGCAGGGAGAGACCCTTCACTGGTTTTTTTAATGAAACAAGCAAATTAGGAATAAAAATAGCAAAACTTTGATAAAGTTTAGAATAGAGGACAAGTTTAAGGTGGGTGGTAAAATGGCGGATTATTTAACGATCGGATCTTTTCCAATAAAGATGGTTTGGCTTGCGATTGTAGGATCAGCGTTGATCGCGTATGGCATATTGTATGTAAAAGTAAGAGAAGAACCTGATAAAAAACAGCTGTTAGACGTATTGAGTAATGCGGTAGGAATTTTTCTATTGGTTTGGAAGTTCAGTTATTCTGTTCTGCATCCCCTACTGATCGTTGAACATCCGTTAAGCATCTTGTACTTTAATGGAGGAGAAACAGGAATCGTACTCGGGATCATCTTTTCAATCCTTTACATGCTAAGGGCTTCAGGAAAACGTGAGCTTGATAGAACTCGGGTGTTTTATATCGGAATATTAGGTCTAACTGTTTTTTTCGCCGCTTATTATGGTGCACATTTTGCGTCAACCACCCTCTTCGCAGACGGGTTGATCTCATTGTTCTTTTCCATCCTGTCAATCTACTTATATACGAAGGGTTCATTTGAAATAAGAAAAACCGTTCTATCTATGCTAGTCACCGCACTCTTCTTTTCCGTTCTAACGAATTCCCCGCTCGGGGGACAGGACATGAACGGTGAAGCAGTAGAGGCGGCATCTTATGGAATCAAAACAGGTGACCGTGCACCGGATTTTGAATTAAAAACGATTGAAGGCGAAACCGTAAAGCTATCAGATCTTAAAGGAAAGGTCGTATTCGTAAACCTATGGGCAACATGGTGTCCGCCTTGTCGTGCAGAAATGCCTGAGATGGTCCGTTTCTATAGAGACCACTCCTCTAAGAAAGTAGAAATCTTAGCTGTGAACTTAACAGACAGCGACTCTGAAAAAGAAGTGAAAAAGTTTGCGCAATCGTACAAGTTAAATTTTCCGGTTTTATTAGATCCAGACGGTAAAGTCGGAAACACGTACAAAACGGTAACGATTCCGACTACTTTTATTATTAATAAAAAAGGAATCATCGTGCAAAAACATATCGGCCCGATGAGCTACGATATGATGGAAGAATTTTATAAGAACGCTCAATAAATGAAGGTTTTACGAAAGAAAACTGGCTACATTCCCTTTTCGTGTGGGGTATCAGCCAGTTTTCTTTCGATATATAGATGTACAAGTGCACAAATTCACGGTAATCTCTTTTTTATTCACGGTAATGACCAATATATTCACGGATAGCATACATAATTTCACGGATAAAATTATTTATCCGATTTTCGACACACCTCGACAGCCCCACCTAGATCTTCTCAAACAAATAGAGCTTCGCGTTTTCGGGTCTGCCTAATCTTGGTCCCTTAAATCCTCTACGGATCAGTTCTTTTCTCATAAACATCATGAGTCCACCATGACTTACAATTAGTGCATTTTCTTCGTTTTCTTCTAGTATGCGGTCAACGATCTTTGAAACACGCATTTCTACATCCGTTCTACGCTCAAGCTGAGATTTGTGGTTAAAGAACCATGCTGTTCGAATGCAAAGAGGATATAGAATCATTGGAATCTTAATATCTCTTTTAAAAAACGGATAGACTGGGATTTCACGAAGATCATCTGTTCTAATCAGCTCTCCTCTATAAATCTTCCCTGCTGTATATTCTGCACGACGAACTGTACTCGAATAGCATGTATTCCAGTTGATTCCGCCTAAGTCAACGTCTGTTTCTTCTACATCAGACGCTTCGTATTCTTTCAACCACTGATCAAATTCAGAGGGCGTGATCCATTTTTCAGTCGGATAGCCTCTTTTGACTTTGAAATGACGTACCATTCCTATCTTCATCACTGATCACCACTTTCTACTTTTATGTGTGTTGCGTATTTTCTGCGATCTCTTTTAGCGCTCTTGCCCGTCCTACTAGAAAATTAGTCATGTACTTCTCTAGGAACAACCAATCAGCTAATCTTCCAATCACGCCAAACGGAGACTTGTAATGAAAATGATCCACCATAACGGTCCCGTTCCCCTTCGGTTCAAAGGTGTGAGTATGCACGAATGAATGGAAAGCCCCCTTTACCATCACATCTATGAACATATGAGGTCTTTCCATCTCAATAATTTTTGCAGTCAATCTTTGTCTCACGCCAAGATGAACAGCTTCCCACGTCACATGATCTCCTTTTTCCATATAACCTGACGTTACTCCGGCGACCGCTCTTTCTCCTGTATGAGAAGTCGTTTCAGTATGTATATCTACGTTTCGTGCGAGATCAAAACAGGTTTCTGCAGAAGCATGTACAAATTCTCGGTGTATAATGATAGGCATGATTATGACTCACTTTCTTATGAATATGTAAAAAACAACACCTCATTAAATGAGGTGTCTAACAGAATATGATTCTTTAACTATTCTCTGTATAGAATGAAATTCCTTCACTGACATGCTCACTGTAGAACGAGATCAGCTCAGGCATAGAATAATAACTTCTATAATCTTCCGTTATCCCGAACACATCTTTTGTATACAGTGTTCCGAGTTGCTCGTTTTTATCAAATAAAATTAATCCGTAAACATCTCTTAACGTAAAGATTACCGGGCAGCCCTTGTTTAAGTCGCTCTTAAACTGTTCTTTGCTCTCGATTGGTCGTAATGATTTCTCTGGATAAAGCGATCCTAAGAACCAAAGCTTCACTCTATCTTTTATCCTCATGTCCGTCACCCCGCTTATACCATCATATGCGTAGGCTGCTATTAAGAGTGAATTCTTTTAAACAATTGTTTAATCACACAGCTTTTTTTCGAGTACAATTTTATGTAACCCATTTTTATTCGTATACGTTTCCTTCACATCAAATCCATTTTTAATATTTAACAGCAGCATGTGGCGCCACTTATTCATCGTTTTGGTTCGAACAACAGAATACCCTTTCATTTTTAGATACTCATGCTGTTGTTTCATTAACTTCGAAGCTACTCCTTGCCCCCTATAAACGGGGTCGACTCCACCTAGCCAGCTATAATAAGTGTTATGATCGATTTCATAGCCCATTTTATAGCCAACTACCTTTGAATGATGAATAGCTGTAACGATCGTTAGTTTGTCCTTCCCTTTCATTTTACAAAAGAGACCGTCATTTGATGCACCAAAGATTACTTCGTGTAGCTGAAGGATTCGCTTCAATAGATCCTCCTCTGGCATTCCTTCAAGAATCATGAATTCCATTCTGCGTCCTCCTCTATCAGTAACTTTATTCTAAGAAAAAAACTGACCAAATCAGCTATTAAATCCGCTATTTGGTCAGTCCATACCTCACTATTAACTTACTAATCTTTTCGTCTCTTCAAACTCTTCCTGAATACTTGCACTTGGTTCTTTTGTCATCAAGCTAACGACTACGATCGTTAGTGTACATGCGATGAATCCTGGAATGATCTCATATACATCAGCCATAGCCGGGATGAGTTCCCAAACGATAACAGTTACAGCCCCTACAACGATACCAGCAAAAGCAGACCATTTCGTCATTCTCTTCCAATATAGACTCAGCAAGACGACCGGACCGAATGCAGCACCAAACCCTGCCCATGCATAACCTACAAGATTCAGAATCGTTTCACTCGGATTAAGAGCCATAACAAATGCAATAACGGCAACAGCAAAAACCGCCAAACGCCCTACTAACACGAGTTCCTTGTCAGATGCAGAACGTTTTACGAATGCTTTGTAAAAATCTTCCGTCAAAGCACTCGATGTTACGAGCAACTGAGATGAGATCGTACTCATAACTGCCGCTAAGATCGCAGCAAGCAAGAAGCCCGTAATAATCGGATGGAACAATACTTCAGATAATAAGATAAATACCGTTTCAGCTTTTGCTTCTCCAAGAGGTGCTCCCGCTTGGTTGAAGTAAGCAATCCCTACTAGACCTGTGAACATCGCTCCAACGATGGAGAAAACCATCCAACCCATTCCGATTCGTCTAGCGCTCTTCATCTCTTTTACAGACGTGATCGCCATAAAACGAACGATAATATGCGGCTGACCAAAGTAACCCAATCCCCATGCTAATAAGGAGATGATACCGATCAAGCTAGTCCCCGTAAAGGCATCAAGTAAAGTTGGACTGATGCTTTCGATCTCGTTAAACGACGCATCCCATCCGCCAACTTTTAAAATGGCTACGAATGGTACAAGGATTAACGCTACAAACATGATCGCTCCTTGTACGAAATCTGTATAACTTACCGCTAAAAAACCACCGAATAAAGTATAAATAATAACTACTCCAGCTGTAAGCAAGATCCCCCACATGTAATTCAGACCAAAAGCTGTCTCGAATAATTGTCCGCCCGCAACCATTCCGGATGATGAGTAAAACGTAAAGAAAATCACGATAACTAATGCAGACGTAATACGCAGTATGCGTGAAGTATCTTTGAATCGGTTCTCAAAATAATCTGGAATCGTAATCGAGTTGTTCGCTACTTCCGTATACGTTCTGAGTCGAGGTGCAACGAAAAGCCAGTTTAAATAGGCACCTGCACACAAGCCGATCACAATCCATCCAGCACTCAAACCAGATACGTACATTGCACCTGGAAGACCCATTAACAGCCATCCACTCATATCTGATGCACCTGCACTAAGTGCGGTAACGGCTGGTCCAAGATTTCTTCCACCAAGCATGTAATCGGTAAGGTTATCGGTCTTTCGGTACGCATAAAGCCCGATCAGCACCATCCCGATCATGTACACACTAATTGAAAAAACAACTCCATAATCCATATTCAGTTTTCCTCCTGCCTTTTCTTGTTGTAAAAACGCTTTCAATATTTTAAAAATTATAAAAAGGAACATTTTTATTATAAAGACATTTTTCGACAAAAGGAATAGATTTTTTTGGAAGACATTTAATATTGAGCTTGTTAGCTGCCAAAACAAGGTGGCGTGGCACATAAGGACTAATCAATCCAGTAGTTTTGGTGCTGAATCCAAAATTTTTGGTGTCGAATCCAGAAATTTCTGCATTCAATCCGGAAGTTTTGGCTATTTATCCACGAGTTTTGGTGCTGAATCCACGAGTTTTGGCTGTTTATCCACGAGTCTGCAATCCTCGACAAATTTCGCTGTTTGTCACTAGCCCCCAAGTCTCATACTCGCTATTCCCCACTCCCTTTACACATCAAAAAAACTGGTACCCATTCATGAGACGTTTGGGCGCCAGTTTTTAATCACTTTATAATTTTTTTCGTCTTAATCGTTTGACCTTTACAAATTGATTCGTAAATAGATCCAGCTCTTCGTCTCGGTAGATGTAGAAGAACCTATGGTGATGACCATCTTTCATTTCGGCCAGATCACACTTCATGTAATCATCCAGTTCCTGTCGCGTCAGTTCGACCGTATACATCTTGCCATGACTCGGAATATCCAGTTGGATCTCTTCTAAAAAATGGAGTTCTTTAAATAAATAAATAGAAGTATCTAGGAGAAATTCACAGATTAAATCTTCTGTTCCAAAGTAGTGTTGAAAATGTTCGCGTGTAAACGCAATATGAGGTACGTTACGTTTGTAAGTAGAATAGTCGCCGTAAAAAACCAGCTTTGCACGTTTGCTTTGAAGTTCGTAATGCTTAACAAGACCATGACCTTTCATTTTTGACACAGCAGTCCGGAAACGATAGGTATCGCGGGCAGCAAGTTGTTCGGCCTTGTTTTGTGGATGAGATGCTTTCGGTGCATGCTGAGACTGACAGTTGTCTTCAACGAGGTGTCCAATTTTAAACGTGTTCTTCATAAATACGATCGAGAATGATTTCCTTCTCATAGTATGCGCCTCCAGCTTTCGCTTTTTTGCCTGTTTTAAGTATACGACGAAAATCAAGAAAACCCAAGAGGGGAACTTACGACAAATTTCTATCTTTCCATTTCCCTCTTAAGAAGTTCTTCTTTCGTGTAGATGACCTGCATCGGATTACCACCGACGAAAGATCCCTCTGGAACATTTTTGTGGACGAGTGTTCCAGCTGATACGATCGCACCGTCACCGATCGTAACGCCTGGGAGGATCGTAGAGTTCGCACCGATCATCACTTCATCGCCCACGATCACATCACCCAAACGGTATTCTTTTATCAAATATTCGTGAGCTAATATCGTTGTATTATAGCCGATCACACAGTTCTTCCCGACTGAAATGCGTTCCGGATACATGATGTCTGGCATGACCATCAAGGCGAACGCTGTCCCCTCACCGACCTTCATCTTCAAAAAAGTACGGTATAGCCAATTTTTCATAGGTAGAAATGGCGTGTATCGAGCCACTTGTATCGCGATAAAATTCTTTACCACTTTCCAGAACGGGACAGTGTCATACACCTGGTACAATGAGTTTCTTCCTTTTACCGGATAACGCTCAGTATTCCGCAATTATCTCTCTCCTAAAACATCCAGCAAATCCGTCATTTCATTCAGCATGAAGTCTGGATTAAACTGCTGCAAATAATCGTTGCCGCGAATGGTCCATGCTACACCAGCCGTTTGTGTGCCAGCATTCTGACCCGCAAGAATATCGTACTTACTGTCGCCTACCATGATTGCTTCTTCTGGTGTTGAACCGAGCAAAGTTAACGCTTTTTGAACAGGCTCTGGATCTGGTTTCGCGTTTTTCACGTCATCTAGCGTAACAACCGTTTGAAAGAACTTATCAAGACCAACAAGGCGCAAGCCCATCTCGACTGTATTTCTCATTTTTGTAGTTACGATGCCCAGTTTATAGCCCTTTTTATACAATTCTTCTACCGTTTCAAAAACTCCTTCAAACTCTGTAACCAATTCATCGTGATGTGAGATGTTATGTTCACGGTATGTTTGAACTAAGTCTGATACTTTTTCTTTATCGAACTGCTCCATCGTCTCAACGAGCGGCATCCCCATAAACGGCAAGACACTCTCACGATTGTATTGCTCAGGGAAATGCTTATCTAGCGTGTAAATGAAAGAAGCGATGATCAGTTCGTTCGTATTGATTAATGTTCCGTCTAGATCAAATAGTATGGTGTTGCGTTTCATGTTGTCGTTCCTTTCTTGTTAAACGATTTTTCCGTTCAAGCTTGTTCCATACGTAAGCAACTAATACCGTAAGAACGATCGCCGTCACTACTCGGATGATCAACAACGGCAGAACGGGAATTCCTAATGGTACAAAAACAAGTGTATCCTCAACAACAGCATGGCAGCTTACGAGAAAGATAAAAGCTAGATACAGATCTTTCTTTGAGACGCCATCCTCTTTTGCAGCCTGCATCATCACACCTGCACCATATGCGAGACCGATCGTAAGTCCAGCTGCCATCGTCATGGACATGTTCTCTTTCATACCTAGCAGCTTCATAGCTGGTGCCATCCATTTCGAAAACTTGTTCAGCCAGCCTTTGTCCTTCATATACTGCATGATGATCATGAGGGGGATGACGATAAGTGCTAGTTGCAGAATACCGAGTGAAGCTTTTTCTATAGCAGCCAGAGTGATTTCTCCCCAGCCGTTCGGAGCCGCTTCAGGCTTTGAAATAAAACCATATTGTGCTTTTTCTGTTCCGCCATCCCATAAAAGGTTGATCATAAAAGCAGAGAAAAGCGCCAAGCCGATTCGCACGAGTAGGATCACCCACAATTTGATACCTACACTCGCTGCAACACCAGACTCAATAAATAGGTTGTGCGAAAACGAAAGCATGACAGCTAGAATAAATACATCTTGTACCGATAAAGAATCTAGAGTCAGAATCCCCCCGATCCCTGCATATAGATTCAGAAAATTACCGAGAACGAGCGGGATCGCCGCTTCACCCGGAAGTCCGATCCATTTCATGGCTGGAGCTAAAACAGCGATCAGCCAATCTAACACTGGTGTGTGACTCAACAACGTGATCAGTAAAGTGACAGGAAAAATAATTTTCCCTAGCGTCCAAGTGGTTTTCAAGCCTGCAAGTGTGCCTTTTTTTAACGTTTCCACTTTTCATTCGCCTCCCTTAGCTTTCTAGATATCGTTGTTTAGCCAATCCTGTTTTTCTTCTATAGATCCAGATGATCACCGCCGCTGCAATCCAGACCAAACTCACCACTTGTGCGATGCGAAGGGAAGTTCCCCAAACGATCAAGCTATCCGTACGAAGTCCTTCTACAAAGAAACGTCCGATCGAATACCAGATGATATACGTTAAGAACAATTCACCTCGGTGAAGGTTCACTCTGCGTAAATAAAGCAAGACAATAACACCTATGAAACTCCAAAGCGATTCATAGAGAAAGGTTGGATGATAATAAGTCCCATCAATATACATCTGATTGATGATAAAGTCTGGCAACATGAGTGATTCTAAAAAGTTTCGCGTTACTTCCCCACCATGAGCTTCCTGGTTCATGAAGTTGCCCCAGCGTCCGATCGCCTGACCGAGCAAGATGCTAGGAGCTGCGATATCAACCAGCTTCCAAAAAGAGATTTTCTTTACTCTTGAAAAAACGAGTGCTGTTAAGAAAGAACCGATCAGTGCACCATGAATCGCGATACCGCCTTCCCAAACAGCGAGAATCTTACTTGGATTGTCTTTATAAAAGTCCCATTCAAACGCTACATAATACAGCCTTGCACATAAAATAGCCACAGGTACTGCAATCATCACTACATCAACGAACGTATCCTTAGCAAGCCCGCGTCTCTCTGATTCTCTTACCGCAAGCCAAAGGCCAAGCATCGCACCAAACCCAATAATAAGTCCGTACCAATAGATCGTGAGTGGTCCTAATTCGAGTGCTACACGATTTAATGGCTGAATCGTTTCTTCCACAGTCTACACTTCCTTCTCATTCTTATAGGTCTTCTTCATCTCCAGCTTCGATCACATCTGTCAAACGGTCTGAGAATTGCTGTGCGGCATTCATGCCCATTCTCTTCAGTCGGAAGTTCATCGCTGCCACTTCAATAATGACCGCTAAGTTTCGTCCAGGACGAACAGGGATCGTTAAGATCGGAATCTCAGTATCAATGATCTTCGTTGTCTCTTCTTCCAATCCTAAGCGGTCATATACTTTTTTAGAATCCCAAGCTTCCAGATTCATAACGATTGAGATTTTTTTATAGTTGCGAATCGCTCCAGCACCGAACAACGTCATCACGTTGATGATGCCAAGACCTCGAATCTCAAGCAGATGCTGGATGAGTTCAGGTGCACTGCCGATGAGCGTATCTTCATCTTCCTGTCTGATCTCAACTGAATCATCTGCTACTAACCGATGCCCACGTTTTACAAGTTCTAGTGCGGTCTCACTCTTACCAACACCTGAGTTACCTGTGATCAAAACGCCGATTCCATATATATCTACTAAAACACCATGTTTAGCTGTCGTTGGCGCTAAGCGGCTTTCTAAATAATTGGTGATACGGCTTGATAAACGCGTTGTCGTAACCGGTGAGCGCATGATCGGCACTCCGCTTTTATGAGAAGCTTTAAGCAGTTCTTTCGGGACTTCTATATCTCTAGAAACGATAATTCCCGGTGTCTCATCCGTACAAAGCGCTGTTAAACGCTCCATTCGTGTTTCAGGATCGAGCTCAGAAATAAACGACAGCTCTGTTTTCCCAAGGAGTTGTAATCGCTCCCCTGGATAAAATGTAAAGTAACCAGCCATCTCAAGACCTGGCCGGGAGATGTCGCTCGTTCGAATCGTGCGGTGGATGCCTTCTTCACCACTAACAAGCTCTAGATGAAATTTTTTTATGAGTTCATGAATATGTACCTTAGCCATTGGGTCCTCCTCGACATTTTTCAATGATTCTATTGTATCACTTCAACCACGGATTAACCAAAGAGTACTATAGGGTTATTTCTGACTTTCTGCCCAGCTGTAAACGTCTACAGGTATCGTATTAAACGTTGATTCTTTTTGAAGGGTCATCCCTAATCTCGATGCGACCGAGACAGACTTTTTATTATTTCGCTGAATCAGACAGGTCAGTCGTGTGATTCCTAGTTCGTGAATGGCGTAATTTTTGAAGTAAATCGCTGCCTCCGTTGCGTAGCCGTTTCCCCAAAATTCCTTAGCCAGCCAATAGCCAATCTCATACTCTTTTTTTCCATCGATCATTTGCTGCACAATACCTGCGTGACCGATTGGAACTAGACTTTCCTTAAGCACGATTAGATACAAACCTCTCCCATCACGATATCCCGGAATCAGCCATTCATCAAAGCTTTTTCGAGCTTCTTCTTTTGAACGAGTTACCCCTTTCCCGATGAATTGAACAACATCAGGATCTGCCCATAATGATGCAAAAAAAGAAAAATCCTCAGTCGTGTACGGTCGGAATTTCAGCCTTTCTGTTTGCAAAATCACCAGCTCCTTTTGAAAGAGAAATGCCGTTTGATCGAATTCGAAGCAAACGGCTGGAATGAATATTATTATTTTACATCTATAAAAATCTTATCATGAACAGAGAGCTTTTGACTTGGTTTCGTTAAACAATTGTTTAACAGAATCTTACCTGCTTTAATGTTTTGTGCAATTTCTGTTCTGCTCCACCCTTCTAGGTGATCCGCAAGCGTGCGGTCGAGCCGAAAGATTCCGTTGACAGATGTTATCTGTATTTCGCAAGCAGAATCCCCTCTTTTCATGGAAGTAATCTTTTTCCCTGGTTCTATCTCTATAAAAGATGTCGGAATGATCGACAGGGGATCGACATGCTCTGTGAACGATTTATAGTTGTTGAGTTTTTTGTTCCAAGAATGATTTTTCGGACATTTGTAAATCGCAAACTGATAGATGTTCTTTCCGTTTGCGTTGTGTCTGCGAATGGTAGTATCTGTAAATATGGTAACTTTTCCGCACATTTTGCACTGTTTTTTTACTGTGTCCGCTTTCATTTGTTGGTGTAGTGCTAAAGCATATTGTTTGAATTGCATTGTTTCTTCACCTCTGGAATTAGTAGGGAAGAAATACAACTTCTATTTGATTATTTGCAGAACGAAAAAAAAGCTCCCCTCATACAAGGAGAGCTTTGAACGCAATGTTACCCGTAATAACGGACTGCAGTTCGCTGTATTTCCTCTGTAATGGGTTGTAGACAGACTTCTCCCGCGGTCAGAAACACGGTGTTTCTTAACGGTTGAGAAGCGATCTAAATTGTTTTCCATTACAGGTTAAATGTTGGCATACAGGTCACTTGAGGTCCTTTCTTCAAACAGAATACCTTAATATTACTATAAAGTATAAAATATGGAAACGATTTAATCTTTTTTGGAGAGATTTCCACTTCAGGATTCATGCTTTCCGCAGGGCGGGCGGTGTTCATTTTATCAAATGAAGAGATCGAAAAAGAATTAGTAGAGATAAATAATAATAAGCAAAACTTTTAGCTTTATTATCAGTAATCGGGTGTATTTCTGTAATAAGAAATGTGCCCTTTCTTTTTGAATTGGGCTTATGAAAAGGACACTTGTCCAAGCATGAATTTTTGTCCACCATACATTATAAAAAAATAAGAGAAAGAGGCAAAAAAAATATATGCGATATAATTACCCTCTGTGGACAAAATTGCCTTATGCAGGACAAGAGCACCCGCCAAAAAATCCTGTAAATCCCTATGCTGGTTCATGGCCTTTGAACTACTTAAAACAGGAAAAGCATGGATTTACTACTTTGGATGGCGAGCCGATAAAATTAAAGTTAAAAGATCCCCGGACGATTGATTGGAAGAAAGAATTAAAACAGGTTCAAAGAATTGTAAGACATTTAACTCAAGAACAGATTAGGATCGCAAAGTTTTGGGCAGAAGGTCCTCCAAGTAAGCAATGGACTCCCATTGCCGATATCTTAATTGACACTTATAATGTGACACCGCCATATGCAGCTCGTATCCTTGCAGCTTTAAGTGCCGGAATGAATGATGCACTTGTTGTCACCTGGTATTTAAAATATCTAGCGCTTGTTCCTCGTCCCAATCAGTTTGACCCTAAGCTCGCGACAATCGTCTGCACCCCTAACTTCCCTGCTTATCCTTCAGGCCACTCCGTATTATCCGGTACAGCGGAAGTTATCTTAAGCTATTTCTTCCCTACAGAAAGAGAAGGTCTGCATCAACTAGCTGAAGAAGATGCATTATCACGTCTATACGCAGGGGTTCATTTTAACGTGGATAATGAAGAAGGACTGCGCCTCGGAAGACAGATTGGTAAGATTGTAATTAATCAATTAAGCAAAGAACGGGATGCAAAAGGAAAATATATTGATAATCCTTATACGGAACATCGGAATGCAAAATTGTTCCCCCCTCCATATATACAAGCCATTCCTTTTGATTTTGATACAAAATGTTCATCACTTGTTATTGATGAAATCTCTGAAAAAAAACGCTAAACGTTATAAGAATAAAAAGTTGCATTTTAGGGTGCATTTCTAATATAAGAAATGCACCCTCCTTTTTGAGATGAAAGAGACTTAATTTAAGTAATTTAAATCAGTTTTAGGATTTTTCCTGTAATGAGTGATTCCACGAACGGCGATTACTGAATAAGGCGAAAAAGTAAACGACCAGAAAATGATGAACTGCACCCCAATTGTTAGTGGTGTCTAACAATTGGGGTGCAGTTCAAAAAAGATCTGGTCGTTATTTATGTCATTTACATATCCATTTATAGTGCTATTCCACCTGTTAAATGGCTTGGGGATTACGATTTTCTCCTCAATGAGAACTCGCTATGAAAATCCACCGCTTTTTTCAAACTTTGTATGAATGATCGAACTGCCACTAGTTTCTTTTTCGCTTCTTTCTTAAAGGCTCCAATACAAAATTCGTCAGGAACATATTGAGAAGTGAAATGATGACTGCAGCGAGTAATGCCATTCCGAATCCATCAATATTAAACGAGCTACCCATCAACTCCGCCGTTAATGATAAAAGTGCTGCGTTTATGACGATTAAGAATAATCCTAAAGAGAAAATGGTCACAGGCAATGTCAACAGGACCAGGATCGGCTTTAGAAAAACGTTAAACAATGATAATAAAACGCTGGCTAGTAATGCAGCACTGATGTTTTCAATATGAAAACCATCAAAATACCCTGCCACAACCATTAGCGCAACGGTGTTGATCAGTAAAGAAGCAAACCAGCTCATCATTTTATACGCCATCCTCTGGCATAACAGCTAGCGCGATGATATAGGCTAAACCAACTGGGATAACCGCTGTAAACAGTGCAAGTGCTACTGTTCCTAATCGTACAACCGTGGGATCCACATTCATATACTCCGCAATTCCACCGCAAACTCCTGATATCTTAGCGTCGTTCGATCTTTTTAGTTTTTTCATGATGTATGTCACCTCTATTTCGCTTTTAGCACCACAACAGAGCCTGTTTTCGCTTCCGCCTCCAATTTAAAAGAAGGCCAGCTCTTACCTCCATTCGCGATAAACGAAAGAAACTTACGAGTAACTTCTTTCTTTTCTTCTCGCACCTCAACGGACTCAAAATCACAAACAAATCCACCAACGATTGTTTTGAGAACGGCATCAAGCTCAAGTGTTTCTGGAAATTCAGTTTCTATTTTTCCCGTCACCGTCTTAAAAGATGCATACCCTTCTACTGCTGAAGCAAAACGGCAGTAAATCGAACCATTTATCGTTTCTGAGCGTACTTGGGATGCATCTACAGTAAGACGAACAGGTCCGTTCATCGTTTCTGCTTCTACGTCCTTAAACTGACAATCGTTAAGTGTTAATGAGCCGTTAGCAGCCGAAGCTTTCACGTTGTCCCCTGTACAATGGTTCATCGCAATTGCTCCTACAGTTGTTTTGACCGTAAGCGTTTTTGCATGCGAATCACTTATTTTCACAGGACCATTAAACGTTGTAATCTTGATCTCGTCATAAGCTTCTCTTGGAATTGAGATAACGGCGTTCACCTTTTGATGCTTGTTTCTTGAGTAGAATCTCATCTTAGTCGCATCACAATCATAGAACGTTTCATTTCTGAATTTCGTTTTCGCTGAAGATCCTTCTGGCACTTTATAAACATGAGCATCGCATTCGACTTGGACGTCTTTTCGATCCCATGGTACGACCGTAACTGAACCGTTGTATACTTCGACATCCATTGCCTGAAACATGACATGGCTATCTTGAAAGACATAATGAACAGGTTCAGAAGGTCCGAAATTCAAATCAAAATCAACCGTCTTGATGCGTTTTACAACACGATCAAAAAACTTTGCCACTTTATAACCGGAAGTGGGAAGTTTGACAGCAGTCGCACCGTTAACGGCTTTATTTTTGAGATTGAGAGGACTGATTGAGCTCAGCTGCAGCTTCTTCTTATCGTTAAGGGCATACAAAAGTTTCTCCGCCTCTTCAACAGAGATCTTTCCTTCGTTCAGCATGTTTAAAATCATTTTGCGTTCTTCCATACATTGACGCCTCCTTTTTGGGGTTCCGTCACCGGCGTCGGCTGATTCTAAGATGTCTGAGACTTTCCGGTATTACTTGTACAAAAATAGATTATGAGACGATTACCTTTATCCCTTTAACAATATTCCAGATCATCACAATTAATGTCAGTGTTCCAAAAATGAGTGCACTTATAATAATAGCGATAAGATGATATTGCGTTTCAAAAATGATAATAATACCTAATGGAACAGCGATAACGGGAAATAGATGGGACAAAAATGATCTCTTAGCGTGCTCCATCACTTCAGGCTCATCTGCGATTAGATATACGGCGATCGGAAATAAAAATGGTGCGAAAAACAGACTAAAATAACATAGTGCAGAAATAGCTTTTTTTGAGCCTTCCTTCATGAAACAAGACCTCCTGCTTTAATAAATCCATAACGAAACGGGACTACGAGCAAAAGAGGCATGTGCCTTTTTTACTTCGACCCCTTTAAACAATCTTCCTTTATCTCTATAGCCATTCGACATAACTTCTAAAATTCCGTATCATAATGACAAAAACACCCAAGGGAGCTACCACCATTGAAACAGATTCGAACATTAAAAATACTTTTTATAGTATTAGCTATACTGATGATCACTAGCATTATATTCGGTGTTATGACTGAAGATGCTATGGAACTCACAGTTAGTGACCGAATTCTAGCTGGGATGTTCGGCACTTTCATCGTAATGTTGATAAACTATGTAATCTACAAACTTCTTTCTAAGATATGGAAATAAAAACACCTATCTATTTTATACGAAAATTGTCGTTTTGAGGAGGTTTTGTTTAGGAAAACCACGAAAAAGGAATGGTTAAACAAATACGACAGGAGTGATTTATTATGGCTGAAGAGAAAAAAAAGCAAAAAGGCAAAATGGACAATCCTGAACAATACAAAACAAATCAACAAAGTTTGTTTGATAAATTTGAAAGTGAACAAAATGTAGATTCAATTCCGATGGAAGATCTTAAACAAGAAAAACGCGAAGAAAAGGACAAGAAAGGTACGAAAGATTCTTCGTCCTCAGAAGAGAAATATAAATAATTTCTAAGGTTCACATACACTTTCTCATATTTTGAGAAGGTGTATTTTTTTGTAGTTTTATTTAACCAATCGCATAGCAAAAAAGTCCTATTCCAATTAGTTAAATCCTACTTTTCCAATATATTTGTTTCATAAATGTTTTAATAAGACGATATTCTTTCAACCCCTATCTTTTAATAGAAAAAGGACGGTGAAATCATTTCACCGTCCTTTTACTAGCTTCTATTTAATCGTTTCTTTTTCTTTGATCTTTCCAGTCATCCGTTTCTTATCACGTTTTAAGATCGGAGCAAGATAACGACCGGTGTGAGAAGCTTCAATTTCAGCTAACTCCTCTGGTGTACCTGCACCAACGATCATACCGCCCTTGTCCCCACCTTCTGGTCCAAGGTCAACTAAATGATCACACTGCTTGATAACATCAAGGTTATGCTCGATAACAAGTACAGAGTCTCCGTTATCAACAAGTCTTTGAAGTACGACAAGTAAGCGTGAGATATCATCAACGTGAAGACCCGTTGTCGGCTCGTCTAGAATGTAGATCGTTTTTCCAGTAGAACGCTTATGAAGCTGAGACGCGAGTTTTACACGCTGTGCTTCTCCTCCTGAAAGAGTTGTAGCGGATTGACCGAGCTTAATATAACCAAGACCGACATCAAGAATGGTCTTTAGCTTACGATTGATCTTAGGGATGTTGGCAAAGAACTCAACAGAATCTTCTACCGTCATGTCTAAGATATCTGCGATGTTTTTCCCTTTATACTTCACTTCTAATGTTTCTCTGTTATAACGTTTACCATGACAAACTTCACATGGTACGTATACATCTGGCAAGAAATGCATTTCAATTTTAATGATTCCATCTCCGCGGCATGCTTCACAACGTCCACCTTTTACATTGAAAGAAAAACGTCCCTTTTTATAACCACGTACCTTTGCTTCATTCGTTGATGCAAACACATCACGAATATCATCAAATACTCCCGTATATGTCGCTGGATTTGATCGTGGCGTTCGGCCGATTGGAGACTGGTCGATATCAATAACTTTATCAACATGCTCTAGACCCTTGATGGACTTATGTGCACCAGGCTTGTCCTTTGCACGGTGCAGCTTTTGTGCAAGAGCTTTATGCAGGATCTCATTTACAAGCGTACTTTTCCCGGATCCAGAAACACCTGTAACTCCTGTAAATAAACCTAATGGAATTTTTGCGGATACGTTTTTCAGATTGTTTTCTGTTGCACCTTTAACCTCAATATATCTTCCATCTGGCTTACGTCTTTCTTTTGGAAGGGGGATAAACTTTTTACCAGACAAGTACTGTCCTGTAAGCGAAGCCGGATCTTCCATAATCTCTTGTGGAGTACCTTGTGATGTGATCACGCCACCGTGAGCCCCTGCACCAGGACCAATATCAATGACATAGTCTGCCGCAAGCATCGTATCTTCATCATGCTCTACGACAATCAACGTATTCCCAAGAGAACGCATTTCTTCGAGTGTACGAATCAGTCGGTCATTATCTCTCTGATGAAGCCCGATAGATGGCTCATCTAGAATATAAAGAACACCCATCAATCGTGACCCGACTTGAGTCGCAAGGCGAATACGTTGTGCTTCACCACCAGATAGAGTACCAGCTGCTCGGCTTAGCGTCAGATAGTCTAGTCCTACATTGATCAAGAAACCTGAGCGATCCACGATCTCGCGTAGAATGAGCTTCGCGATCGCACGTTCTTTATTCGTCAGATCAAGGTTATCGAAGAATTCTTTTGCTTCAGTAATGGAAAGAGAAGTAGTTTCACCGATATGCCTCCCATTGATCAGAACAGAAAGAGCTTCTTTTTTCAGACGATGCCCTTTGCATGTTGGACATGGCTTTTGCGCCATATATCCTTCCATCTGCTCACGGATATAATCTGAACTCGTTTCACGGTATCTGCGCTGAATGTTGCCTAATACACCTTCAAATTGAATCTCGTTCTTGCGTACCTGACCGAAATCATTTTTGTACGTGAAAGTCAGGTACTCTTTACTTCCGTTCAAAATTTTATCCATCTGATCTTTTGGAAGATTTTCAACCGGTACGTCCATATCAATACCAAAATGGTTACAGATGCTCTCTAAAAGCTGCGGATAATATTGAGAGCTGATGGGCTCCCAAGGTGCGATGGCGTTATCACGTAAAGAACGACTCCAGTCAGGGATAACGAGCTCCGGATCCACTTCAAGCTTTACTCCTAAACCATCACATGACGAGCACGCCCCGAACGGACTGTTAAATGAAAACAGGCGTGGTTCTAGTTCACCAATCGAAAATCCACAATGAGGACAGGCGTGATTTTGAGAGAATAAAAGTTCCTCTTCTTCCATGACATCAACAACAACACTTCCTCCACCAAGGTTGAGTGCTGCTTCAAGAGAATCAGCTAGACGAGTAGCGACTCCTTCTTTTACAACGATACGGTCGATCACGATTTCAATGGTATGCTTTTTATTTTTTTCAAGCTTAATCTCTTCAGATATCTCACGCATCTCACCGTCGATGCGGACACGAACATACCCTTGCTTCTTAATATCTTCAAGCGCTTTAACATGTTCCCCTTTTCTACCGGAAACAACAGGTGCTAAAATTTGAAGCTTCGTACGCTCAGGATATTCTAAAATCCGGTCAACCATTTGTTCAATTGTTTGGGAAGTGATCTCCACGTTATGAACAGGACATACCGGTCGTCCGATACGAGCAAATAGAAGTCGAAGATAATCATAGATTTCCGTAACCGTTCCAACTGTTGAACGAGGATTACGGCTTGTTGTTTTTTGATCGATCGAAATCGCAGGTGACAGTCCTTCAATCGAATCCACATCTGGCTTATCCATCTGTCCGAGGAACTGACGGGCATAAGCAGATAGTGATTCAACGTAACGACGCTGCCCTTCTGCGTAGATGGTATCAAAAGCCAGTGAAGACTTACCCGAACCAGATAAGCCGGTCAAAACAACCAGCTTATCACGTGGGATCGTAATATCTATATTCTTTAAATTATGGGCTCTAGCACCCTTTACAACTATGTTTTGGTTGGTAGCCAACTGCAATCATCCTTCCGCTTTTAACTCAAGTATGAGGTCACGAAGCTCAGCTGCACGCTCGAATTGAAGGTTCTTTGCAGCATCCTTCATCTCTTTTTCCATACGCTCGATAAACGCTTCGCGATCTTTCTTGCTCATCTTTTGCTTAGGAGCTTTTGAACTTGTATACGTTTCTGTATCTTCGGCAGCTTGTGTTGCACGAATCACATCACGCACTTCTTTTTTAATCGTAGTAGGTGTGATTCCATGCTTTTCATTGTGCTGCATCTGCTTCTGACGTCTGCGTTGCGTTTCATCGATCGCAATCTGCATGGATTTCGTAATTTTGTCTCCATACATGATAACGTGACCGTTTGAGTTACGCGCGGCACGTCCGATCGTTTGGATCAACGAACGCTCTGAACGTAAGAAGCCTTCTTTATCTGCATCTAAAATCGCTACGAGAGACACTTCAGGTATATCCAGTCCTTCTCGCAACAAGTTTATTCCGACGAGTACATCAAACACACCGAGACGAAGGTCACGGATGATCTGAATCCGTTCTAACGTCTTAATTTCTGAATGCAAGTAACGAACTTTTATACCAAGCTCTACAAAATAATCGGTAAGATCCTCAGACATCTTTTTCGTTAGAGTAGTAACAAGAACTCGTTCTTTGTTTGCGATTCTTTCGTTGATCTCACCGAGCAAGTCATCGATCTGACCTTTGATCGGACGAACTTCTAGTGTAGGATCAAGGAGTCCTGTTGGACGAATGATCTGCTCAACCGGATCAGGTGCGTGTTCGAGCTCATACGGCCCTGGTGTTGCTGATACGTAAATATGCTGAAACTTTGTATACCGCTCAAATTCGTCAAACGTTAACGGTCGGTTATCTTTTGCAGAAGGCAGTCGGAACCCGTGATCGACAAGAACCCCTTTTCTCGCTTGGTCTCCATTAAACATTCCACGAATCTGCGGAAGAGTAACATGGGACTCATCGATAACAATCAGTGAATCATCCGGAAAATAGTCTAGAAGTGTGTATGGCGTCGATCCTAATGGTCTAAGCGTCAGATGAACCGAGTAGTTCTCGATCCCTGAGCAAAAGCCCATTTCCGCCATCATCTCTAGGTCATATCTTGTACGCTGTTCGAGACGCTGTGCTTCTAACAGTTTTCCAGCTTCATTCAATTCTTTTAGGCGATCTTCAAGCTCAGCTTCGATGCGCTTGATCGCTACCTTCATTTTCTCTTCACGTGTTACGAAGTGGGAAGCCGGGAAAATGGCAACGTGTTTACGTTCACCTAGAATTTCGCCTGTTAGTGCGTCCACTTCTGTAATTCGGTCGATCTCATCACCAAAAAACTCCACACGAAGACAATGTTCGTCACGTGAGGCTGGAAAGATTTCCACGACATCTCCTCTAACTCGGAACGTACCTCGAGTAAAGTTAATATCATTTCGGTTGTATTGAACATCTACAAGATCACGTAAAAGCTGATCACGGTCTTTCTCCATCCCTTCTCTTAAGGAGATCACCATGTCTTTATATTCTTCAGGTGAACCTAGACCATAAATACACGATACGCTGGCCACAATAATAACGTCTTTGCGTTCAAAAAGTGATGAAGTAGCCGAGTGGCGAAGTTTATCGATCTCATCATTAATGCTTGCATCTTTTTCGATATACGTATCAGAATGTGCGATGTATGCTTCTGGCTGATAATAATCGTAATACGATACAAAATACTCAACTGCGTTGTTCGGAAAAAATTCTTTCAACTCACTGTAAAGCTGTCCGGCTAATGTTTTGTTATGAGCAATAACAAGAGTCGGTTTGTTTACTTCCTGAATAACGTTGGATACCGTAAACGTCTTTCCTGTTCCGGTCGCACCAAGCAGGGTCATACTCTTCTTTCCTGCGTTTATATTGTTCACAAGATGTTGGATCGCTGCGGGCTGATCCCCTTGTGGCTGATAGTTTGATTTGATTTCGAACAATTGACTTTGACTCACAAAACCGAACCTCCGTTCCTAAATTCTGGTTACTCAAATTATAGCACAGCCCATATCCAAAAACCTAATAATTACGAACAAATATTCGCAGAAGTTTCTGGAAGGAAAGTAAAGTGTTATACTTAAAGGTAGGCACTTGTTGGGAAATAAATTGTGTGGGGTCTGACCCCATTTCCCGCTAGCATTACCAAGGCTTTCGGAAAAATTGTAAAAGGTGTGTCCCTTTAAAAGGAGTTTTAAAATGGAGTTTTTTTATATACTGTTAGGTTTATGCATCGGCATCTTTTCAGGCATTTTCGGAATAGGTGGCGGCTTTATTCTGACACCTGTTCTAATCTTGTTCGGTCTCCCTCCTCTTTCAGCGATCGGGACGAGTCTTATGTACTCAATCGGGACAAGTGTTTCAGGCGTTGCTGCTCATCTTAGATTTAAGAATATTATATGGAAAACTGCTGCTGTTTTAGGAATTGTAGGAATCGTTGCCACACAGGTCGCTCATCCACTTGTAGTATGGTTAGAGAAGATGGGTTACGACGATACGATCATCCCAATTTTTTATATTGTTCTTCTTGCCTACTTTGCTCTTTCCCTGCTTTATAAGCAAACAAAACGCAAGAATCTAGCGCAAAGCACTACTGAGATCTATTTCTCTTGGCCAAAAGCAGTCTTTATTGGATTTACAGGGGGATTCATTTCTACGACATTAGGAGTTGGCGGAGGATTCGTAATGGTTCCAATGCTCATTTCTTTAATGAAGTTCCCTTCTAGAAAAGCGGTTGGGACGAGCTTAGTCAGTGTGTTTTTCATCGTAAGTGCTGGTTTCTTAACGTACGCATCAAGTGTACAGATTGATTATAAACTTGGCCTCCTGCTTATTTTAGGGGCGTTGGTCGGGACTCAACTAGGTGCAAAGCTCACAACCATCTATTCCAGCGAACAGATTCAAAAATATCTAGGTGCTCTATACATCACGATCTTAAGCTCAGTAGTACTGAAGCTCGTTCATCTTGATAAAGCTGGTTTAGGTATCATTACACTATATGTGCTATCCATGCTCGTACTTTTCTTAAAAGAAACGATCACTCATACAAAAAGAAAGACGTCTACCTCGTAAAGGTGACGTCTTTTTTTATCTTACTTTTCTTTTTTGTTTGTTATAAATTTTAAGTCCCAGTAAGAAGCCTAAAATCGTAGAAATTACGGCAACGATTTGGAGAGGCAACGGTTGATTCAAGCCATCAAAACCAAAAATTAAGATAACAACAGTAATCGCTAAAGGTAAGTACTTTGTAAACAACACTCTATTAAATAACAGCTGTAGACCAAAAGGCAATAAAGCTGCGACAATATACTCCGACATGAAACGAAGAACCCCTCTCCTTGAACACCAAAAAACATAACTTTTGTAAACGTTCTATTATACCTCTCTAAATTTAACAAAACTCACTAGACAAAAACAAGGAAATTGTTGCGGGAAATAAATTGTTTGGGGTCAGACCCCTTCTCTTTGAAACTTTTTGTTTAAAAGTACGTACAGTAGGATAATGCTTGAAAAGGACGAATATGATTAACAAGGATCTTCAAAGGAGATGATTTTTCATGTTAAAGAAACTATTAAAATCACTATTAGGTCAAAGCAGCCATAAAAGGTACAGCAGCTCAGGCTACAAATATAAGAAAAGCTACAAGAAATACAGCAGCAGTGATTTTGGCAAGAAGCATTATGGTGGATATGGACACAAGCATTATAAAAAGAAAAAGAGAAGCAGCTTCTTTAGCTCCTGATCTGAGTAGCATTCAAACAACATGATAGCTGAACTATGGAAAGGTATGCAAAGAACGTTTTGGGACAGACCTATTAAAGCTAGAAACCTTGTTCATAATCAATATCTTATTCAAGAAGTTCTAGGAATGGGTAGTTACGGTATTACGTACCTAGCACTTGATACGCATACAGATGAGATTATCGTACTAAAACAGCTTCGGAACACTAAAGCAAAGACCACAACAGGTCTTCTTTCTTTCCAAAGAGAGTCTCAAATTTTAGAAGCGCTGCAGAAACACCCTGTACCGAAGCTAATGAATACCTTTCAAAATGAACAAGGTCACTTTATCGCTATGGAATGGATCAAGGGAGACACATTCGAAGATCTAATTTTTCGTGATAATCAAACATTCAACGAAAAAGAAACGATTACGATATTGCTAGAGCTTTTAACTATTACTGAACGCTTTCACCAGAAAGGGATCATACATCGAGACCTTCGAATTCCAAATATCATTCAACGAAATAAAAGACTGATCGTGATTGATTTTGGGCTTGCTTGTTATTTATCAGACATAGACCATGAGATTGAAGATCCACATGAGCATCCGGAGAAAATTCGGATGCGGGCTGTTAAAGTGGAAAGCGACCTGTTTGCTCTCGGTCATTTTGCCTTGTTTCTTCTTTACTCAACTTACGTGCCCCAAACGAAGAAAGAGGCGAGCTGGGAAAAAGAGTTAGAAATTTCATCCTCACTTAAATATGTTCTTCGAAAAATGCTTCAACTTGACGAGCCGTTTCATTCGGCATCGGACGTTCAAAAAGCATTGCCCTCCATATAAAAAAGCTCGGTACTTATACCGGGCTTTTTCATATTCTATAGCTGCATCTACGGTTGTTTACTTTTAAATAAGAAATCCTCATACTCTTTTTCATGATTTGTCGTCACGGAAAGATTCTGCAGCGCTCGATGAAATTGTTGATAATCTAAAGCAAATAAGAATTGATTTTCTAACCCGCTTGCGGTTAAAATCCCGAATTCCCAGACTGCATTATAATCACGCTTATTTAGAGATTTTGCCATCAGATCAAGAACCTTCAGTATTTCCGTACATACTATCACATTATCTTTTGCATAGTGGCGAATGTATCCAAAAGCATTGTATAAATAATGGCTAAAATCTCGTTCTTGTAAAACGACGCGCAGATTATTTTGTTTATCTACCAAATACTTCGAAAAAATGGATCCACGTGAAATCGTAGTTAGAACTTCACCTAGTTGATAGATGGAGTTAATCGCTGTTTTTGGATCATTATTTCCAAGCGATCTAATCGCAACTTCCACAAGTTTATTAATACTAAATTCAATATCTTGAACTTCTGTTTGCCTTCTTCCAATACTGATGAGCGCTAAATATTTTTGTTCATCCACTTCATTCTCACCTTTTTTCCAATAGGTGATAAATGGCGTTGTAGCATACACATAGCTTCCGATCGCATACTCCAATCGTATGACAATATCATCTCGTTCAGCTTCTTTCATGATAGAAATGAAATCCACCAGTTGGATAAATCCCGATTTGCGCGCTGAGATCGTATTGCCGCTTTCATCACATATCTCACTGTTTACCGTAGTTAAATCATCCACTTTATAAGGATCGACTTCGTCCTCTAATGTACTCTTTACAATGTACAACGCTTCATTCTTCATGTCATATGTCATCTGATTCACTTGAAGCCAAGCAACAGCATGATTGATAAAAAAGATAAAGGTTCCCATTGAAAATGCAGCAATAATAGCTGCCGCCAAAGGAACAGCAAAATAATATTCGGCCATTCTTTTGTTCAAAAATAAAAAACTCAACAACATATAAATAAAACTTGAGGTAAATATTCCTAAAACACGCTGAGTTGATTTACTAGCTATAAAGTTTTTCAACATACGAGGAGAAAACTGTCCAGAAAACGTCGTAAACACAACTAGGATCAAGTTAAACGTGAAAGTAGTCAAAGTTAGAGTTGCAGCGGTAAGCGTTCCTACTAGATTTCGTGTAAGATCATAATCGACTGCAAAAAATGGACGCATTTGATCTCCTAAATCGTACTTTAGATCAGTTGTTAATGTGGCCGTCACTAATAGTGCAGAAAATATCATGTAGAGCACGGGAGTAAACCACATATTTGATTGCACCGTATGTGATAGTTCCCTCTCGGACATTTTTGTATATTTCTTTAAATAATTATCTAACAGGTTCAATCTAAACATGTGTACATCCCCTCAGAAGTAAAAACAACAGTTATTTGGAACACTCAAAACGCAATGAGCTCCTATCCTATTTTGCCCTATTAAAAAAAAGTCAAACTTTCTATCGTTTTATCACAATAAAAAAAAGCAATTCTATTGAATAGAATCGCACGTCACTTCTTGATTATTTTATTGGAGAACGATTGGATGACTCGTCTCTCTTCATTACGCTCTTTATACTGTTCACTCGTGTATTCACCGATCACTTTTCTCCAAAATGTTTGAGCAGGTTTGTTCGCTTCTATTTGAGAAACTTGCCAATCTCCTTTATGTTTTTCAAATACCTGATGAGCAGCAAGTTTACCCAAACCACTAAGCCTGAATCTTTTCATGATAAAAAATTCTGAGATCGACCAGTAAGTATTGTTGGCCTCCTGTACTTCGCTTACTAATACAAACCCTGCTACCTTTCCTTCCCATTCGATCAGATAAGGAAAGCGACGACTTTCTTGCCAATAGTTATCTAAATAAGCATACTGACCAAAAACTCCATTGTCATCGACGTAAATGTCGATAAACTCTGAGAAATCATAAAAATAAAACTGCATAAGATTATGGATCGTTTCTTTATCCCTCAACTCTGCTACTTTTATTACCGGATTCTGTTTGATCTGCATACTCATTTCTCCCTGTAAATGCTAATTAAATATAATCCTCGCAATCTGGCGTATACCTGTATGCTTCGATGTTCATTCTGTTTTTCCCTTTAAATTGCACGCCTTCACTCTCTAGAAGTGACTTTTGCGTAAAAAACAATTCCTCATCTTGAATGCCGATCTCTCCTTTTGCATTAATTACCCGGTGCCAAGGCAGATCATGCTTCTTACTCAAAGAGTGAAGGATACGCACGACCTGTCTAGCACTTCGCGGATTTCCAGCTACACGGGCAATCTGTCCGTAAGTCATGACTTGTCCCTTCGGTATACTTTTGATGACTTTAATGACCTTCTCAGTAAATGGCTCCATCATTTCTCCTCACTTTTTTAAATAAGTAGCCAAACAAAAAAAGAGTGCTAAATCTACGATCAGACTTAACACTCCTTCGTTGTTTTATTTATACATCAATTGGCGCTGCTTCTTCAATTCATCATTCGCCAAGTACTCATCATAAGACATTTGCTTATCAAGAATTCCTTTAGGCGTGATCTCGATGATACGGTTCGCGATCGTTTCAACGAACTGATGGTCATGTGACGTGAACATCAATGCACCTTTGTAGCCGATTAATCCGTTGTTCAATGCTGTGATCGATTCTAGATCCAAGTGGTTCGTAGGATCATCCATGATCAATACATTTGATCCGCTTAGCATCATCTTAGAAAGCATACAACGTACTTTCTCTCCTCCAGATAATACAGACGGCTTTTTCATTACTTCTTCACCTGAGAAGAGCATACGTCCTAAGAATCCGCGAAGGAAGCTTTCCGTTTGATCTTCAGGAGAATATTGACGAAGCCAATCTACAAGAGTCTGCTCGCTGCCAGCAAAGTACTTCGAGTTATCACGCGGGAAGTACGCTTGAGACGTTGTTACACCCCATTTGTATGTTCCGCTGTCCGCTTCCATCTCACCCATTAAAATTTTAAATAGAGTTGTGATGGCGATCTCTTCTTTACCTACAAAAGCGATCTTGTCGTCTTTGTTCATGATAAAGCTCACGTTATCAAGTACTTTTACGCCGTCGATCGTTTTTGTTAAACCTTCAACACGAAGTAGATCATTTCCGATCTCACGGTTGATGCCAAAGTTCACATACGGATATTTACGAGAAGAAGGTCGGATATCATCTAAAGAGATTTTATCCAATAACTTCTTACGTGAAGTTGCTTGTTTTGATTTAGATGCGTTCGCACTAAATCGCGCAACGAAAGCTTGAAGTTCTTTGATTTTTTCTTCTTTTTTCTTGTTTTGATCTTGTGCCATACGAAGCGCTAATTGAGAAGACTCATACCAGAAATCATAGTTACCCACATAGATCTGGATCTTTCCAAAATCAAGGTCAGCCATGTGCGTACATACTTTGTTTAAGAAGTGACGGTCATGGGATACAACGATGACTGTGTTTTCAAAATTGATCAAGAAATCTTCTAGCCATTGGATTGCTTGAAGGTCTAAGTTGTTCGTCGGCTCATCCAGAAGTAGAACATCCGGCTTACCGAAAAGAGCTTGTGCAAGCAATACTTTTACTTTTTCAGAACCTGTTAGTTCAGCTAGTTTCTTTGTGTGAAGATCTTCTTTAATACCAAGACCTTTTAGAAGGATCGCTGCTTCTGATTCAGCTTCCCAACCGTTCAGTTCGGCAAACTCACCTTCAAGTTCAGCTGCACGAATTCCATCTTCATCTGAGAAGTCAGCTTTCATATAGATCGCGTCTTTCTCTAGCATCACTTCATAAAGACGAGCGTGGCCCATAATAACCGTCTGCATTACCTCTTGATCTTCATACTCAAAGTGGTTCTGCTTCAATACGGCTAGACGTTCGCCTGGCGTCATGTGAACGTCACCTGTTTGTGCTTCGATCTCACCAGAAAGAATTTTTAAGAATGTAGATTTACCCGCACCGTTCGCACCAATTAAACCGTAGCAGTTTCCTGGTGTAAACTTTATATTAACGTCTTCAAACAGCTTGCGGTCGCCGTAGCGAAGACCAACGTTAGTTACCGTAATCATTTGGATATCTCTCCTTTTTATATATAACTGACCAACTATCTCTATCAGCCTACATACATATATTCAAATCCGTATCCTACAAAAATGCATACTTACTGATTGTATCATAAATACGAGAGGTATAACCTTACAATCTTTTACCCACATTGAAAATTTTAAACTTTGCACACATAAAAAAGCTCAAAAGACAGATAGCCTTTGAGCTTTTCCCTTTTAAACAGCTGGAGATGATGGAGCTTGTGGATTGTCTTTTTTTAATAACCAATACTGATTTCCAAGCATAAGAGCGAACGCTGCAAGACCGATCGCGCTGAACATGCCTTCTGGATAGATCAGCAAGAAGCCGATCGCAACGGCTGCGATTCTTTCTAGCCAAGAAAGAGGTCTCATCCAATAGCCGATCATTCCTGCCCCAATCGCGATCATTCCTACAAATGCCGTTGAGATCACCCAAATCGCTTCAGTCCATGTTGTATCAATCAACATGAGCTGTGGTGAGATAACGAAAATATAGGGAATGATAAACGCTGCAATGGCAAGTTTTGATGAGAGAATACCGGTTCGTATCGGTTCACCGCCCGAAACCCCTGCTGCGGCAAAGGCTGCCAGTGCTACCGGAGGCGTGATATCTGCGATGATTCCAAAATAAAAGACAAACATATGAGCTGACAGATCAGGAACCCCAAATAATAAAATAGCTGGAGCCGCAATCGTTGATGTAATGACATAGTTCGCCGTTGTTGGTGATCCCATACCAAGTACGAGCGATGCGATCATCGTTAAGATCAAGGTCGGAATGAGATACCCACCTGATAACTCTAGCAAACCGTTCGCCATCTTAAGACCTACACCTGTTACGGTGACCACTCCGACAATCATACCTGCAGCTGCTGTAGCCGCTGCAACCCCAAGAGCGGTTCTCGCTCCATCAGCTAACGCTTCAAGAAAGAGCTTCGGCCCCATGCGTGTTTTCTTATTGAACATCCCTACCGCGATCGCACTCACGATGGACCACAGCGCAGCTTTTGTTACACTCATACCACTCATAAGCAAGAGAATAACCACAACGATCGGAATCAACAGATACACTTGTTTAATAACTCTTTTCGTTTCAGGCATCTCTTCACGAGATAACCCTCTAAGGCCGATGCGTTTTGCTTCGAAATGTGTCATGATCCATATTCCCGCAAAGTATAAAACGGCAGGAATGGCTGCGGCTTTGGCGATATCCCAATAGGTAATACCGCCTCCGATAAATTCAACCATCAAAAACGCCGCCGCGCCCATGACAGGAGGCATGATCTGACCACCAGTAGAGGAAGCTGCCTCAACTGCTCCTGCAAAGTTTTTATCATAACCTAAACGTTTCATCATCGGAATCGTAAAAGCCCCTGAAGTTACAACGTTAGCAACCGAGCTTCCACTGATCGTTCCTTGAAGAGCACTCGAGAAAATCGCTACCTTAGCAGGTCCGCCGACTCGTCTTCCTGCAATGACGATGGATAGATCATTGAAATATTCGCCCACTCCTGTCTTTACGAGAAAGGCTCCAAATAATAGAAACAGAAAGATATACGTTGATGAAACCGCGAGTGGTGTTCCTAAAATACCTTCTGTTGTAAAGAACATCGTCCTTACGATCCGTTCGATCGTCAAACCTTTATGCTCTAAGAAGCCCGGCATATAAGGTCCCATATATGCGTAAAGCAGGAATAGACCTGCAATAATCGTGATCGGCAGCCCAACGACCCTTCTCGTTGCTTCTAAAACAAGTAAGATTGCGAGTACCCCTATTAGAAAATCTTGAGTCGTTAATCTACCTACCCTCATCACGAGATCATCCATAAATATGTACCAATACGACCCTACCGCTATAGACAAGACAGCCAAGATCATGTCATACCAAGCGACTTGAAAAAGTGGCTTACCTTCTTTTTTCTTTTTAGAAGCTGGAAATAGCAAAAAGATTAATGTTAGTGCAAAGCCTAGATGAATCGTTCTTTGCAGCTGTGCCGGCAACACTCCGAAAATAGCTGTATAGAGTTGAAATAGTGAAAAGGTAATAAGACCGATGAGTGTAATCCAATAAAGAACACCTTTTAATTTCCGAAACCCTGCTTCAGGATCATACTTTTCTATCAGCTCTTGTACAGCTTGATCTGATATTTGTTCACGCTCGTTATGCTTGTTGTTATCCAAGTTTTTTCCCTCCTATCAACCTTTGCCATATATTCAAGTTGTCTACTTTTATTGAAACCCAAGATCCTTTTTCACTGAATGAAGAAAAGGGATATTCATGACCTTTAAGAAGAAGTGTATGATTGGCTATAATTTGTCCGATTCGAATATCTAATGAAGGAAACGTTCTTTTCATGTTGGATAAAATATAGTTCTCACCCTTTTGTGCAAACACTTCACCTTCTTCTGCACCTGATGGCATGCCAACACCAAATTCCTGAAACCTCATTTCAGTTTGAAGAATTTCTTCGTTATGAACTTGATAGATTTCACGAACCGGTGTTTTATGAATCGAGTGTATGTATTCAATACTGAACTCACTACCTTGCTTTGCATCAAAGAAAGCTAACGATTTACCTGTCTTGCCATCTTCAATTACTACTGATTTAAAAAACGGCACAAATGAAGCAATCGCTAAAGACAATAAAATCAGTATGCTAATAAAAATTTTCTTCATAAGAATACATGGACTAAAGAATACACTCTTAGTCCATGCTCAACACCTCTTATTTTAAGATTCCTTTTTCTTCAAAATACTTTTTAGCTCCAGGATGGAAGTCGATTCCCATACCGTTTACTGCATTCTCAGCAGAGATAAGCTCTCCTTTTGCATGACTGATCTTATCTGTGTTCTCAAAGATTGCCTTTGTGATCGCATACACCGCATCATCTTCCATATCTTTGCGAACAGTTAGCATGGAAAGTACGGCTACCGTTTTTACGTCTGCTTCGATCTTGTATGTTCCGCTTTTAACGGTATCTTCAATATAATACGGATGCGCTTCGATCAGCTCTTTAATCTTGTCATCTGAAATCGGTACGATCGTTACAGGTTTTGTTGCAGATAATGCATCCACAGCTCCTGTTGGCGTGCCTGCTGTGATAAAAGCCGCTTGGATGTTCTTATCTTGAATACCTTCCGTAGACTCATCGAACGATAGATGCTGGGCATCAATGTCTTCCATTGTCATACCATGAATTTTTAGAATTTGTTCAGCATTAGCAAAAGTTCCACTACCTGGCGCTCCAACTGAAACCTTTTTGCCTTTTAAGTCTTCAACACTCTTAATCCCGCTATCTTTTAACGTAACGATCTGGATTGTTTCAGGATAAAGTGTCCCGATTCCCGATACTTGGTCAACTTTTTCTTTAAACATTTCCTTGCCTTCTACTGCATAGCTAGCAATATCTGTTTGTGTGAACGCTACATCAGCATCACCATCTTGAAGCAGCTGCATGTTCTCTACAGATGCACCTGATGCCTGAGAATTTGCTTCAACATCTAACTCATCCTTCACAATCTTCGCCATCTCTCCACCTAGTGGATAATATGTACCACCTGTACCGCCTGTCACAATACTAATCTGATCAAGATTTAATGAAGCGCTTTTTTCACCAGAGTCTTTCTTTTCAGATGGAGTCTCAATTTTTTGACCACAAGCTGCTAGTGAAAATGCAAGAATCATTACGAAAAATAATGCGATCCCCTTTTTCATATTCTTCCTCCTTTTGGAATAATTTGGTCCATTCTTAAAGTTTAGCATATGCTACGTTAAAATTGCAGAATAATTATAATTTTTAGAAATATAATCAGTACACAAAAAAAGAGCGACCGAAGTCACTCCTTTTTAGATTAGCTTACGAACGCACGAAGCATCCAATTATGTTTTGCTAAGCTTTCACGAACGGATAATAACATGTCGTGCGTTACCTCATCACCTTCACGCTCGGTTACTTCCATTCCTTCTTTAATCTCAGCGATCAGTAGTTCAAAATCGTTAATAACGTTTTGAACCATAACTTCTGCAGATTCGTTTGTATTCGCTTCTTCTACCGTTGCCAACTCTAAATATTCTTTCATCGTTGCAACGGGTGTTCCTTTTAGTACGAGTAGTCGCTCAGCTAATTCGTCAATGTTCGTTGCCGCTTCATTATAGAGCTCTTCAAACTTTTCATGAAGTGTGAAAAAGTGAGGTCCTTTTACATACCAGTGATAGTTGTGTAGTTTTACAAACAACACATTCCAGTTAGCTACTTGACGATTCAATACTTCTTGAATGGTATTCATCGTATCATCTCCTTATTTTGTTTCTTCGTTTAACACACGGTTCAATCTCTTGCGAAGCATGTCCATACCGCTTCCACCAGCTTGGAAGTGACGAAGCTTACCTTCTTTATCAAACACATAGTACGCAGGTACATATTTGTTTTCAAAAGCATCGGTTAATTTATGCTCGCTATCTACATAGATAGGCTGTGTGATGTCATGTCCGATTGCCATCTGTTCGATAACGCTCATGTCTAGATCATTTTCTGATCGCGGCATGTGAACAGCCACTACGTTTAAATCGTCTTCATACTCATCGCGAAGTTCGTTAACATCGGGCATCGCTTCTTTACACAATCCGCAGCTTACGGACCAGAAGTGAATTAGTGTTGCTTTTTCTCCAACCAATACTTCTTTCGTCACTTCTTCATTCAACCAAGTTGTAGCACCATCAAGTTCAGGCATTTGTTCACGTAATTTCATCTAATATTCCCTCCAAAAATTGTTCGTTAGTTTTATTCTTAAGTAATTGCAAGATGTAGTTGATTTCCGTTCCAGGTTGCTCGCTTTCCGCGGGGCAGGCGGTGAGCCACTTGCCGCTTTGCGCCGTTAAGTGTCTCACCTGACCGCTTGTCCCGCAGGAGTCTCGCACCTTCCACTCCAATCAACGTTCAACGAGGAAATTCATTTAATAACCTCGAAGCAATAATATTTTTAAAGTGTCTTTTGCCCTGGCTTCCAGTTTGCTGGACAGAGTCCACCGGTTTGTAACGCTTGAAGAACACGTAGTGTTTCATCAGCATCACGGCCGATATTATTGTGGAAGACCACTTGATACATCATCTCGCCCTCAGGATTGATGATGAACATGCCACGAAGTGCAACACCTTCTTCTTCGATCAAAACTCCATAATCACGTGATACACGGTGGTTCGTATCAGCAGCGAGAGGATAGTTCAACTCACCAAGCCCGTTATCTTCACGACTCGTGTTGATCCACGCCAAATGCGTATGAACGGTGTCCGTTGATACCCCAATTACTTCCGCATCTAAGTCTTCGAATTCACTATATCTATCTGATAAAGCTGTGATTTCAGTTGGACATACGAAAGTAAAATCCATTGGATAGAAGAAAAGAACGGTCCATTTTCCATCTTCCATGTTCTTTTCTAAGCTTACTTTTTTCGTTTCTTTATTAGGCATGATCGCTTCCATCTCAAAGCGAGGTGCTTGTTTTCCTACCATACGTTCTGCCATTTTAAATTCCACTCCTTTTATTTAAATGATAATGAATATCATTATCATGTGTTGTTCACAATATTTATTATACTCACTTCTATTTTGAAGTCAATACTAATTTATAATAATTATTAATAAGGAACAAGTATTATGCTCATACATCAAGAAAACAAACAAAAAAGCCTTACTCTAAGGGTAAGAGTAAGGTTATGCGTTATCTTCTTTATGCTGATGAATTTGACTGGTAATCATCTGTTTGTTTTTCATTAGAATAGGTATACAAGCTGCAAATAGCGCTAAGCCGATTGCAATTGCGATGATTGTTCCATTTCCTTTAATAAAACTGTCACCAAGCAAGTTATATGCGAGTGTTCCTGGTAAAACGCCAAGCATCGTAGCTAAAATATAGGAGCGGAGTTTAAGTTTAGAGATTCCAGCCACATAGCTAACAACATCGAAATTCAGTACCGGAATGATTCTCAATAAGAAGATGTAAACAAAACCTTTTTCCTTAAGTTGATTCTGCCATTTCTCAATTCTTGAAGGTGAATCTGTTTTTTGTTTGATCCATCTCGCCCCAAGATGTTTGGCGATGTAGAACGATAAAATGGCACCAATTGTAGCTGAGAAAACTGTATAAACAGTTCCCCATACTACCCCGAATGCTAAACCACCTGCAAGTGAAAGAACAGAGATTGGAAATAGAGTAAAAGGCCGGATTACATTTACAATGATATAGACGATGGGAGCGACCATCCCAAAGGACAATACCCAATCACGCAAAGACATGGGGGTTATTTTAAAGACAAAATGGTTAAGAGCAAATAAAAACAGAACAATCAATAAGATTGCGGTGATCTTTACCAAAGTACTTCTTTTCATATAACCCCCCTCTTTGCCGTTTTTTTCTTACTTTTAATATTCCTGTTTCTGAGAGTTTGTAAACGTTAGCGCTGTTCGGCTTTAATCACGATACCGTTGCCTGAAGGGTCTTTTAACAAAATGGTTTCCGACTCTATATGATATGGAAATTGCTCACGTTCTAGAGCACTTAAAACTTTTTCGACTTCCAACTGCGATGGAACGATGATTTCATAATGAAGAAGTCCTGTAACATCATCTCGATTTGACTGGCCATCTCTTCCGTTCCAAATATTTACGGCAATATGGTGATGATAGCCTCCAGCGGAGATGAATAAAGCATGGTTCCCCATCCTTGTCTGTTCTTCAAAACCTAATATGTTCATGTAGAAAGTTTCGGCTTCGGCTATATTTAGTACATTCAAATGCACATGGCCCATAACCGTGTTTTCTGGCAGGCGATTCCAAGTCTTTGTATCTCTTTCTGCTAAAAGACTTTGTACGTCTAATGGTTCGCTGACAGCAGGTAATTTTCCTCTTTCATCTCGTCGCCAATCTTCGCGATTAACATCTCTATAAATTTCAATTCCGTTGTTCTCAGGATCTTGTAGATAGATAGCTTCACTAAACCTGTGGTTAGATGCTCCTAGTAAGTGAGTATTTGTCTCAATAAAATGGTAAAGAGCATTTGCAAGATCTGTTCTACTTGGTACAAGCAATGCCAAGTGATATAAACCTGCACTTTTTATTGGTCTCGCACGAAGCTCAGGATTACCTTCTAAAATGATAAGTGGCGTTTTGCCGTCTGCTGTTAATTCCACGATAGATTTCCGTTTTGTTAACACTTGTAGACCAATCGTTTCTGTATAGAAGGTAACAAGCTTCTCCAAATTTCTAACTTTTAAAGTCACACTTCCGATATGAGTTTTTTCATGAATAGGCGTCATCTTTCTTCCTTCTTTCCTATTTAATAGTGAAATTATTTATGTTATACGTAATTTAATTACTTTATGTAAGTAATTATAAAATAGTTATTAACAAACTTCAACCAGAAAAAAGAAAATGAGAAAAAGAGGCTGATTTACTCAGCCTCCTATATAGGACATTTCTATTTTTTTTCTTTCGCTCATTCCTTGTTCTTTTCTTTCATCAGAATAGCGGTCAGATCGATTTCCCCATATTTCAACAATGCGATCGAAAATTTCCTTGTCAGAAGCACCCGCTCGTACAAATTCTTTTAAATCAGTTCCTCGTCCAGTAAAAAGGCACGTGTATACTTTTCCGTCTGCAGATAATCTTGCTCTTGTACAAGTCGAACAAAACGTATCACTGATTGAGGATATAATACCGATTTCTCCCTGACCATCGGCATACTGATACCGTTTGGCTACTTCTCCATAATACTTACGATCAATGGGCTTTAAAGGCATCTCTGAATCAATCATCGTTAAGATCTCATTCTTTGCAACTACATCATCCCAATTCCAACCGTTTGAAGTCCCCACATCCATATATTCAATAAAACGCAAAACATATGGCGTATCTTTAAAATAACGAGCCATTGGGAGAATCTCTTTGTCGTTAATTCCCTTTTTGACCATCATATTTATTTTGACAGCAAGACCCGCTTCATGTGCAGCTTCTATTCCTTTTAAAACAGGTGATACGCCTACACCTCTTCCATTAATAATGCCAAACAGATTGTCATCAAGCGTATCCAAACTCACTGTTACTCTGTCCATTCCTGCCTTCTTTAAAGAAACAGCCATCTTAGGAAGAAGCACGCCATTGGTCGTTAACGCAATATCTCGAATTCCCTCTATTGCCCGAAGACGCTTTAACAGATCTGGCAGGTTTTTTCGAAGTAAAGGTTCACCGCCAGTAATTCGAATTTTTTCCACACCTGCCTTTGCAAACTGGGAAGCAATACGTATGATCTCATCGAAAGATAATAACTCAGTTCGTGTTAAGAATGGATAATCTGGTCCGAAAATTTCTTTAGGCATACAATAGGTACACCGAAAATTACATTGATCGGTTACCGAGATCCGCAAGTCCTGAAGCGGACGATGCAAACGATCAGTGATTCCATTACTTTCATTCATATCATCACATCATTTGTTTTAGTATTTTTATCAATGTACCACGAATAAAAGGAAGTTAAAACCAGAATTACTTACAAAACTCAGCTTCTTTAAAGAGAACGAGAATAGTTCATAATCACTATTTAAGATTTTAAATAGACCATTATTACCAAATTTTCTCTACTTCTACTTCACTATTCCTTGTTATAACAGCTTTCTAAGAGCATACCGAATATTTAATCATTTCCTTTTTCTTGTTCTACTTGTTTATTGGTTAGTAAAATGTTACGATAAATAAGAATTATTTTTGTTCGATTGTACAGGTAGACCTATTATCTTGATATTTTTGAGCAGAGATAGTATTATTGTGCGGTTTGGCACGACAGGAGGCAACAAAAATGGAACAAGGTAAAGTTAAATGGTTTAACGCAGAAAAAGGTTTCGGATTCATCGAGCGCGAAGGTGGAGACGATGTATTCGTACACTTCTCAGCTATCCAAGCTGACGGTTTCAAATCTTTAGACGAAGGTCAAGACGTAACGTTCGAAGTTGAACAAGGACAACGCGGACCTCAAGCTACTAACGTACGTAAAGCTTAATAAACCAATAGATAAACAGGACTCTTGAAAAAGAGGCCTGTTTTTTTTTATCCCCAAAAGTCATAATCATCTTCCACAAATTTTTTTTCAGTAAATTCAAACATGTGTTAATTGTTTTTGTTAAAATATATTTAACGTCTAAAATAATTAGGAGTTCAAAATGGATCTTCAAATGAAGCAGAAACAAGATCAAATTGAAATCGGTACACGAATTTCTGAAAATGCACCTCAAATTGCAGAGAAGATCATGAATAGCATAAAAGATAGCAACGCATATGTTTCCCTTCAACAAAATGCTCCATTGAATAATTACGAGGAACTTCAACAGTCCATTGCATTCATTCGTCTATTGGGGGATGCAGTTTCTGGAAAGGTCTCAGACTCCAAAAAAACGATTTATGAGTGGGGAGAAAATATTGGCATGCTTGCTGTACATTCTGGACAGCCGCTAGATGTCACACTTGAAAGCACGTCTTACTATCGCGATGTAATCTGGGATTTTATAAAAGAAGAAGGTTCGTTGCAAGAAATGTCTCCACACTCGGTATTGCATATTTCTACGACGATTAATCCTATGATTGATTACGCTGTACAAGCGTTCAGCAAATCTTATGTAAATAATTACAGAGAAATGACGAAACAGTTCCATCTATCTCTTCAAGAACTATCTGTTCCTGTTGTGCCTCTTTTTCCTGGAGTTGCCGTTCTGCCCGTCGTCGGCGATATTGACACGAACCGTGCAAAGCTCTTACTCGAAGCTACGCTTCAACAGTGTTTAGATCATGAAATCACTTCTTTAGTTATCGACCTATCCGGTGTGAGTTATATTGATACGATGGTCGCTCACCGACTTTTCCAACTTGTCTCAACGCTAAAACTTTTAGGAGTCAAAACAACTTTAACCGGTTTAAGCCCTGAGATCGCACAAACATCAGTAAGCTTGAATTTAGATTTTGATGAGATCACGTTAAAAGGGAACCTGCTTCAAGCATTGGCTGACTTTGGGTATGGTAAATTGGATAAAACAAATAAAAAAACAAAAAGAACAGACTCTAATTAAGGGTCTGTTTTAATTATCTTTATGATTTTCCACTTTTTAATTCTTCGAGCTCATTTAGAAGTGACTCAACCATCTCATCACATTTTTTCAGCTCATTATTAAGCATACTGATGGTCTCTTCTTCCCAAGAAAAAGGATCACCGTTTTCAGGTGTAACTGGAATGCCTTGATAGATATCTCCTTGTTCTCGTTCATCAGGCTGAAAGTAAATGGCTACTTCACAGATAGGATTTCCTAAGGCTATCCTTTGACGCAGCGAGACTTTTCCATAACCAAATTTTCGTGCTGCTATTCCACCAAGTACACTGGATGTCATTTTGCATAAGTGCGGTGCATCCTTAACAAACTCCCCGAAAGGACACTCTTTTGCACGAACTATTACATGGTCAGGCTTTACACTGACAATCTCAAAATGCCCGCCGATGGAATTTTTTAAATCCACAATGACATGAACGTATTGATCAACTGTCCAATCCAATGGATCATCATAAAATCTTTCTATCCATTCACCGGTACGTAGACCCAGCTGCTCAATATATCTTTCCGCAGCAGGACCAATTGCTTTTTTATGAATATGGGCATATTGAGTAATGAGTTTTGCTAAAAAAGTGTGTCCATTCAATTCACCTTTTGAAAGGTTCATACTGCATCTACCCTTTCTTTTGATTACATGCTGTTTCACTTATTTTGGCAAGATATGGACAACACTCTTTGGATACCCGAATGAGATTGTTTAAAACATTATTTTAATTATCCAAGTAAATTATTTTTGTGACTTTTCCCAATAAATCATATCGTCTACCTCTCTTATGATCATAAACCCTGATTTTTTCAGTACTTTTACAGATGCAGTATTGCTTTTTAGACACTCTGCAGAAATTTTTTCAACTTCTGGATGTGAAGAAAGCCACTCCGTGAATCCAATTACCATTTCAGTGGCATACCCTTTGTTTCGTGCTTCACCTACCATGCCATATCCAATCTCAACTCTCCCCTTCTCATCTGGTGGAGCTTTACATCCTATTTTTCCAAATAGTGTACGTGTTTCCTTGTCAATGGCTATTCTGCCCCATGCACTACTATCAGGCGTTTGTTGCAGCTTGTCTTTTTGAATCTTGATCAACTTCATATATTGCGGACTCGGCCACTCGTTGGATACATTGTAGTTTAGTAAATTGATCAGATCTTCTTTACTCTTAAGTGTGGCCTCCGCAAGTTCATAAGTAAAAGGTAGTAATAGAAGACGGTGCGTTTCAATCATTTTTCTTTTCCTCCTCTGCCAGGGGCTAATCGTTTTAACTATACTTAATAAATGAGGGGTATATGGTACCTTCTCTTAAAAAGTATTCGTTTATAAACAATAATTCCCTTGTACTTAACCCTTCCGTATTCATTCAAGAGCTTTGACACATGTAACTACTTAATCAATTAATAGCGTCAATTGATCTTTTTTATAAATTTCTTTCCTAAATTACTTTAAATGCAACAACTTTCTCGTTATTTAAGATAAAATGAAATAAAATTAACTTAGTTAAACATAGCTTAAATAAAGGAGATAACGATGAACTTAGAACAAATGAAATATATTGTAGAAGTGGCCAAAGAAAGTTCGATTACGAAGGCGGCAGACAAACTACACCTATCTCCTTCAGCGATATCACAATCGATCACGCAACTCGAAAGAGAGTTTGGCGTTACTATTTTTACTCGGTCTAGACAAGGTACGATTCCTACTACTGATGGGAAATTTATTGTTTCCAAAGCTTACGAGATTCTAAAAAAAATGCAAGAGCTTCATGAAGAGTTAGCCGATAAACAACATGCCAAAACACATGTTTTAAGAGTGGGTTGTGCACCAGCCTTAATGTACATTGTGTACGATGCCTTCTTATTATTTCATGAGCAATTTCCTGAAACGAACGTTATGATTCGAGAGATCGATCAAGATCATATATTAGAGGAAATGAAGAATGGACATATTGATATTGGACTAAGTCCATTTACCGATTATGAAGTATCCAACCTTCAGCATGAAAAAGGAGTGGATTATGAACTGTTGTATACGGGACATGTTTGCGTTTGTGCAGGCAAGAAATCTTCGTTATATTACAAAGATTTTCTTACTCCAGATGAGTTAAGCGATGAGAAACTGGTAATTTACAATTCAAAAGGCGGTATAACATTCAATGACAAATACGTAAAGAACGAACAGATTCTATTCTCATCCAATAATATTGAAGTCATGCGTTCTGCAATCTTGGATGGACATGCTTTTTCTTTTGTTTTTAATTTCACTTTCAAAAACAACGCAGATGTAAGAAACGGCAATTTAGCAATTATTCCGTTTATGCAGCCTGATCTGATCTACCAAGACTTCTGGACATTATTTCCTTTAACAAAAGGGCTCTCGACAGAAGCGAAAGAATTTAAAGAGAAGGTTAAATTTCTTTTAGACCAGTAATCTCAATATCTTATTTTACAGATGGATTCTCCATGATTGCTTTTTGATAAAGGTAGATTAGTTTGTCCAGCTTTTGACTCTGTTTGACGAGATCAGCATCTGAAAAATCATTGGAGCTTGGTTTAAGATCATACATTTCTTGACGGCAGATTTTAATTTCTTGCAATAGTATATTCAGATCAACATCCATGAATGATTTCCTTTCTATCTACACAATACTTCCAAATAAATGGATATGCATTTATGATAGTTGTTCTTTGTTTTTATGTAAATTTAGAAATAGTTAAAGACCACTAATCTATCCTTAATGCATCTTAGTCAATGTTGTTCTTGCAAGGTTGATTTCCTTTTCAGGTACTCGCTTTCCGAGGGGCGTGCGGTGAGCCACCTTGACACTTTGCGCCATAAGGTGTCCCACCTGGCACACTATTCCCCCAGGAGTCTCCCACCCTACACTCCAATCAACTTTTCAATGATGCCTTATAAAATAACAAAAAGCTAAAAAAGAGAAGCTCCATTCAAGCTTATGGGCTTCTCTTTTCTTTTGCATGTCCTTTATATTTTCTCTTCTACCCTATTAATGGAATAAACACCTCATTCAATGGACATACCTAGTAAAAAACGAGGGAGGTCTGTTGCATTGAAAAAAGAAGTAAATTCACAAATTGACCACTCCCCATTATTAAGTAACAGTCTTTCTAGCAATCTGGAAGGGATTCAAACTACGCTCGGTCCAACACCTGATTTAAAAATGCTACAGTACGAGATTAGAAACACATCTTTAACTATTCTGTATATGGCAGACTTAGTTGATTCAGATAAGCTGCAGAACATCTTAAAGTCCATCAAATATATAAGATACGCACCACCCGTGGAATCATCGTTATTTGAGCAAATGTATTCCGATATCTATCTAACCGCTCAAACCGCTAAAGTTACTAAAATGGATGATGTGATCAATCATCTTTTGAACGGCAAGACCATCATCTTAATGGATTCCATAAACGAAGGCTTTAGTGTGGATACGTATGGCGGCAAAGTTCGGGCGATTGAGGAACCACAAACAGAATCTCTTATTCGTGGGCCTAAAGTAAGTTTTACAGAAGAGATCGGTGTCAACATCGCGATGATTCGTAAGCAGATCACAGATGAGAACCTGAAGATAGAGACTTTTGTGATTGGTGAACGAGGGAAGAAAAAAGTAGCTTTATTGTATATAGGCGATGTGATCAATCCTGCAATCGTAGAAGAAGCGAGACATCGTTTAAACCATATAAGCATTGATGCACCTATCGATTCAGGCATTATTGAACAATCAATAGAGGACAACTTTATGTCTCCCTTTCCGCAATTTATTAGTACGGAGCGTCCTGATAAAGTTGCACTCTCATTATTGCAAGGAAGATTAGCAATTATCCCTGATCAGACAGCAAACGTATTGATCGCACCTATTTCGATTCTAGATACGGTTCAGTCACCTGAAGATTATTATGAAAGATGGCACATCGGGTCATTGCTGCGCATGCTGCGCGCATTCGCTGTTTTTATCTCACTTTTTCTTCCATCTTTTTATATAGCCCTTGTTTCCTTTCATCAAGGCTTGATTCCCTCACGTCTTGCTTTTTCAATTGCTGCTTCGCGTGAAGGGGTTCCTTTTCCAGCATTTGTTGAGGCTCTGATGATGGCGATCACGATGGAACTTTTACGGGAAGCTGGACTGCGCCTTCCGAAGCCCATCGGACAAACGATTGGTATCGTAGGAGGAATCGTTATTGGGGAAGCTGCTGTTCAAGCTGGAATCGTTAGTACCGTAATGGTCATCGTAATTGCAATCACTGCAATTGCTTCTTTTACATTACCGGTCTATAGCATGGGTGTAACCTATAGAATCCTCTTGTTCAGCTTTATTTTTGCTGCAGGCATGATGGGACTCTATGGAATTTCACTTGCTTTTATTGTACTTGTCATACATGTAGTCAATCTGACCAGTCTAGGTATTCCATACGCCGCACCTCTTGCCCCTATCTTTATCAACGACTGGAAAGAGCTATTCCTACGCTTGCCCATATCATTTATTAAAAAAAGACCTGTTTTCTTAGATCCTGTAGATGAAGTCCGTTCAGAGAAAGAGGAATAAACTGTGAGCAAAGTCAAATACACCGATCGTTCCATCAATGCTAAAGAATTAATGTACGCAGTAGCTTCCATGGTCATTGGTGTAGGTATCTTTAATCTGCCTCGTTATATCACGACAGTAACAAACGGCATTGATGGTGTGATCAGCATCCTATTGATGGGAGGAATCGTGCTAGGCATCGTATGGATCATGGGGCAGTTCATTCGAATGTATCCTGGTAAAGGCATCTATGAAATATTGCTAGCGATCATCCCAAAGCCACTCGCCTTACCATTAATCATTATTTATGGTTCATTTTTTGCTTTATTAGCAGCCTATGAAATACGAGCAATCGCAGAGATAACGAAGAAATATCTGTTGCCAAACACGAGCTCTGATAGTTTAAGTCTGCTTTTTCTGCTGGTCACCTTGTATGCGCTTTTTGGTTCTCGTACAGCACTCATTCGTATAAACTCAATGTTCTTACCTGTCGTATTAATCGTGTCATTGTTATTAGTTGTTTTAAACATTCGAATCATGCATTTGGATAATTTTTACCCGTTGCTCACAACAGACTTGCAGGGCTATGGGTCAGGTATGATCAATATATTCTTTTCGTTCACCGGCATCTCCATTATCCTAAGCTATTCTTACCTCGTAAATGAACCTGATAAAGCATCCTCTGCCGCGGTGAAAGGTGTATTTATCTCCATTATCATCTACACGATGGTCTTTGTTTCGTGTGTGGCTGTGTTTTCTAATCTCGGGACTGATTTTTTAGAGAACCCAACGATCGAGCTAGGTAAAGAGATCGAGCTTCCGGGAGGTTTTTTTGAAAGATTCGAATCCGTCTATTTTACGATATGGATCATGACGATCTTTAATACAACATCGATGTCCATTGATTCTTCACTCATCGTCTTAGAATCTCTTTTTAAAAAAGCAAAGAAAGAGACATTGATTGTCATCTTGTCTCCTATCATTTTCTTCGTCTCGATGGTTCCGATAGGCATGGAAGGTATGGAAGCGATGGGAACATTTATCGGACGAGTCAGCTTGGCATTAATTGCGATCATACCGATTCCTCTTTATATTATCGCTAAGATCAGAGGAGTGAAATCATGAAGAAACTTTGTTATATGCTATCAACCCTCCTTCTTATTAACTTGTTGCAAGGTTGCGGAGCACGAGAGATCGAGAAAAAGGCTTTTGTGATTGGTGTCGGAATCGATCAGGAAAAATCGGGTGAAAATTCGAATCAGCCAGTGATGAACGGAACTTTTCAAGTTGCTGTCCCAAGGTCCTTAAAACCTGACGTAACGAACGAAAAAGCATATCAAAACTTACAGGAAAAAGGACACGATATATCCGAACAAATATCAAAAATTGCTCAATACTCGAACAAAGAGTTATATTTTGCTCACAACCAGATTATTTTGATTTCGGATAAGGTGGCCAAACACCCTGAAAGAATGGAGCGTCTGCTAGATTTTTTTGTCAGACATGAAGATATTAGACGCAGTGTACGTGTCTTTATTACAAAAGGAGAAACAAAGCAGTACCTTAACGTTGAGAATAACGAAAAACTGCCATCACTCTATATCGACACGCTGTCGGCTAATGTACAAAATCATTCACGTACTGCTAGCATTATGAGGTTAGGAGATCTGCAGGAAGATCTGTTAGCTCACCGTTCATTCGTCCTGCCATTGCTGCATTATAAGAATACAGAAGAGATCAAGCTTGGTGGTGCCGCTATCATAAAAGGGGAATCAAGCAGATTAACGCATATACTTAATGAAAAAGATACAGAAGCTATGAACATTTTGAACGGTGAATTCCAAAAAGGTATGCTTTTTTTCGAATTAGATGACGATCTCTACATCTATAAAATAGATACATCAAAAAGTAAGATTAAACTTGTTCCAACTAAGAACGGTCAGCTTACATTCACGATCAGAATCAGCCTAGAAGGAGAGATTCAAGAAGTCAATAAACAGATGGATTCACGTACTGTTTCAGCCAATCATGTAAAAAAAGAAGTAGAAAAACAGGTCGCTAAAAAAACAGAGCCATTTATTAAGAAACTTCAGAACCAATATAAAACCGATATTCTAGGTCTCGGTGTCTACATGGAAAAGCATCATCATAAAGAGTGGCTAAAACTAAAAAACGACTGGGAAACGGGTAAAAATCACTTTAGCCAAGTGAAGATAAACACACAGATCCATACGACGATTAGCTCAGCAGGAGGTCTAAGATAAATGTTCGAAATGAATGAATTATTAACCCGCATTCTAACTTGGAGGTTTATCTTTTTCACCCTACTATCCTTCTTATTCCCGTTCACCTACATCACCCTATATAAGTTGCTGCAAAAAAGAGGTATGCCATTATGGAAAAAGGAAGCACGCACCACTTCAAAAAAATGAACAATAATACAGTGACTTACCTCGTTTTGCTTATCATGAGCTTAAACTCTGGGCTTCCCTACTACTCTTTCTGGTAATTTTCAGGCTTGTTTATGATAACGGAATAAAAATTAAAATATTGTTATCAGAGCACGCTAGTTTCAGTATAAATTTTTAAAAAATATTGAATTATTTTACAGACAAGCTATCCTATTGTTATGGAGAAGAAAGAATGTTTTTAATAATACACAAGAGAAAGGAAGAAAAGAAATGGCATTAGATACATATTCCCCACCAACCTTTTCAGCGAAGACTTTTAATTGTCCTCACTGTGGAGAACTGGCTGAACACGCTTGGGATGAGATCCACCATAATAAACAAGATTACAAAAGTACAGCACTTGATTCTAAACGCGTTTTCACACTATCAGATCCTGATTATTCAGACCAGAACCACGTTATCTCCATCAGTAGATGTCAAAACTGTAACCTATATTCTTTATGGAGATATTCTTCATTGATCTATCCTACCAAGTTAATCAATAAATCATAATAGAAAACAAAATATACGATCTTAAACACTTGTTTAAAATTTTAAACAAGTGTTTTTTTCTTTACTCGTATTTACCGCAATGTTTATTGAACCGTATAGAAAGCGTGGAGGGAATCTTGTATGGTTAATGAAAGAGGAGGTTTAGATATGGTCCAACAACTTAAAGCATCAGCAACAGAAGTTCATTTATGGTTTTTAGATTTACTACAGTCTTTAGATATGGATATCTCTATCCTCTCAGATGACGAGTTCGATCGGCTGAACACCTTCAAAGTTTCTGAACAAAAAGATACCTATCTTAAATGTCGTTATGTGTTGAGACATTTATTAGCGTTGTATTTAGATCAACTTCCTTCATCGATCTCTCTTTCCTATAATTCATTCGGAAAGCCTTATTTAACAGACAACCCTCTTCACATCAGTTTCAATATCAGCCACTGTAAACATTCGGCTGTTATCGGTATAACCATGGGAAGTATTGGTGTAGATATTGAATGTACGACAGGTCAGAGTTTGAAAGAAGCTAGTTCTCTTTTCTTAAACGACTACGAAATGAAAGCACTCGAGCTCTCTTCAGATCCTGAACGTGCTCTATACCATGTTTGGACACAAAAAGAAGCCATTTTAAAAGCAAATGGCACAGGCTTCAGCCACTCTCCTCATGCTATTACAGGTTATGTTACTTCCTCAGTTCAGCTTCAAAACGCGCAAGTTAATCACTATCATCTCAATTCTTTTATGAGAGAAGATAGCATTGTTTCCATATGTACATCAACCCCCGTTGATATAAAACAGTTAGATTTCTCCTCCGAATTACTTAAACACAAAATACTAACATCTCCCATAAACGGTTAATTAGCCTCATTTTGTATATACTTAGTAAATAAGTTTGTATATACTGAGTATATATATTATTATATACTCAGTATATAACTACAGGAGGTAGACCATGATACATGTGCAGAATCTTGAGAAGAACTACACGATCGGCACCAAGTCCTACAATGTTTTAAAGGGAGTAGACTTTAAAGCAGAGGATGGAGAGTTCATAGCAGTCATGGGTCCTTCAGGTTCTGGCAAGAGTACCCTTTTAAATCTTCTAGGTGGCCTTGACCAGCCTGACAACGGATCGATAACGATTAACGATGAGTCCATCCATACCATGAGTGAAAAACAGCGTACGCTGTTTCGCCGAGAACAGATAGGTTTTATATTTCAGAACTATCAATTGCTTCCAAACTTGACCGTTGAAGAGAACGTTGGTTTTCCGATGCATGCTGCTAATAAGAACAAAGCAGAAATCCATCAAACGGTCTCTAACCTTTTAACCTCAGTGAGTCTTACTGGAAAAGAGAAGAACTATCCTTCTCAACTAAGTGGAGGTCAACAACAACGAGTAGCGATCGCAAGAGCTTTAAGCATGAACCCTCCCTTGATCTTAGCTGATGAGCCGACCGGAAACTTGGACCGAAAATCAGGAACTGAGGTCCTCCGCTTACTCACGACACTTCACCAAGAAAAGAAACTTACGATCATCATGGTCACCCATGATGTTTACGCAGCAAGTTATGCAGATCGTATCATTCTCATCAAAGACGGCCTGATCGAATCAGACATCCGTCAAGGGGAAGGAGCAAACACTGATGTTATGGCAAACATCTTGGCGAAACTTAACTCGTAAGAAAGTACGTACACTTCTTACCTTGCTTGCTATCATACTCGGTGTCTCCTCCATGTTCGCCGTGATCAGTACGGTAGAGACCGCACAGGATGTAACGACAAAACGGTTAGAACTGTATACGGGAAACGCTGATTATTCTATCTTAAGCCGTGAGAACCTCTTTTCAGAAGACATATTAGCTAAAACAGAAGATGTGGACGGTGTGAAGAGTTCACTCGGTCTCATCCATAAACAAGCGTACGTGGATACCGGTCAAGAGGGACTGGATCAAGACCAAAGAAGGATCCGGCTGACTGGGCTCTCTTCTTTTAATAGCGAATTGTTGTCATTAACAAACGTTAAAGGAGAACTGAAAAAAGAAGGTTTGATTCTTCCGAAGTCTACAGCTGCCACTTGGAATTTGTCGGTCGGTGACTCGATCGACGTCAACCTTCCAGAAGGAGAAAAACAAACGACTGTCGCGGCGATTGTTGGAGACACTCCTCTTCTAGAAGGACCAACAAGCTGGGAAGATGCAAAGAACAAAAGTTGGCGGGCCATAGTACCACTTGATACCCTGCAGGAATGGTACTCTCTAGAAAATCGAGTACAAGAAGTTCGTATGAAGTTCGATAAGAAATCTAACGACCAAATCGTATTGGACCTAGAACGAACGATCTCCAATGATAATGTATATCTGCAAGAAGTCGTTCTAGACGAGAAACAATCCAATCAGTTAGAAGAACTTTATTTGATGCTGTATGTGATCGGTGGACTCGCGATGTTCATATCTGCGTTCATCTTATATAACACCCTGTATGTCACGATCGTAGAAAGAAAAAATGAGATCGCCGTCATGAAGACAATCGGATATACACCATCACAGATCAAGAAAATCTTCTTAACTGAGGTAGTAACATTATCTGTCATAGGTATCTTAATCGCCCTCCCTATCGGCTTTGGGTTGGGATCGTTGCTTCAGACCGGATTATTTAGTTCGTTTCAAACAGATTTTGATTTTTCCATGAAATATCAATGGGCGTTATTACTATCCATCTCGCTAGGTCTGTTGATTCCGCTTGTAGCATCCTTATTACCCGTAACACATGCAAGTCGCCTTGATATTATAAAGACACTAAAAAACATACCAGAATCAAAACCAAAGACGAACAGACTACGTGTTGCGTTAGGCATCGTCATGCTAGGATTCGGATTGATCGAGCACGCGCTATCCATCTTCTTCTTATTCTTTGGCTTTGCCCTACTCTTTCCAATTCTGATGAAATTCACGGTTTCGGCTATCATGAAACTGCCTTTTATCGGATTTGAAGGAAAGATCGCGTGCAATAACTTGCTTCTTACATTAAACCGGTCTGCGAACATGGCGTTGATTTTAGCATTTGCGATCTGTTTAGGGTTGTTCGTCTCATCGATCTTTACATCACTTGAGAACAACACGAAAAAAGATATCGCTCGTTCTTTCGGTGGAGACATCCAGGTCACGACAGAACAAGAGATTACAGATCAAGATGTGAAAGAACTGAAGAATGTTCGTGGAGTCGATGATGTTTATTCGTACCAAGAAACAGATGTTACATGGGATACGGATGAAACAACTAGACAGATCAAAATGGTGAGTGTAGACCCTGAATGGAACGAGAAACACCCTCTGTTCTATTTTGATACAAAAGAAGAAAAGACGACAGTTGCCTTTGAAAACGGAAAAGGCGTCTTGCTCGGTTCATTTGCTTTTGATGAATGGGGCGGTAAAGTGGGAGAAGATATCAAGGTTCGTGTGAACAACGACGTTCAGTCATTGAAAGTAATCGGAAAAGTGAACACGAATCATCACGGAGGGTATGCGACGTTTATAGAGAACGATCGTTACGATGCGCTTGTTCCAGGTAGCCGACCTTATCATGCCATATTAAGCGTCTCAGAAGAAGGTGAAGAGAACAGGATTAAGAATGATCTCTTAGCCACATCTCCTTTTAATTTTCTGGAGATACAGACGATGAGAGAAGAAGTGATCAAACAAGAACGGGCACTTCCGGGTGTGAGGATTCTATTTAACGGGCTTCTGTTCATCACAATCTTGGTTTCAGGTATTGGCATCGTCAATACGTTACTCATGAACGTGATGGAGAGGATGCGAGAACTCGGAGTCATGCGAGCGGTAGCTTTTACCTCTTCACAGATCTATAGAACGATACTGACAGAAGGGCTTTTGATCGGAGTAAACGGAATCGTATTCGGTATCATCATGGGGATTATAACCATCTACCTTAACACGTTAACGACAAAAGATGAGATGATCGAATTTACACTACCGTTTAGTACGTTACTCGTAAGTATAATGATGGGAGTGATCGTGAGTCTTCTAGCAGCGTACTTACCAGCTAGGAAAGCTGTAAAATATGATCTTCAACAAGCGTTAAAGCATGAGTAAAGAAGGAATGAGGAGTTTTTATGTCAGTAAAGCATGCCATCTTGATCCTTTTATCCCAATCACCTAGGCATCGATACGATCTAAAAGTGTCCTTCGAATCTATGGTCTATAAGCAATGGGAGATAAATGCTGGTCAGATCTATACGACCATCGACCGGCTCGTCAGAGATGGGCTTGTAGATGCGTCTTCTGAAGAAGAGACAGACCTTCGGATCTACCGAATTACGCCTAAGGGTGAGGAGGAAATACAAAAGTGGCTGCTAGAACCTGTGGAGAAGCCACTTTTAAAAGACGATTTTTATTTTAAACTGTTATGTGTGAAACAACTGAGTTCGTTCAACCTTGAGAAGATGGTCAAACAGCAAAAAGAGATGATCATTAAAAACATCTTAGAACTGCAGCTACTACGGAAGAACATCTCTTTTACAAAAGAGAATGAGACCATACTGTATCTGATAGATGGGAAGATCCTTCACCTTGAAGCGGATATGAAATGGTTAGAAATTATCCCAGATTAAAGGAGAGGTAAACATTATGATGGACTTTATCTTAGAAAACAAATGGCAGTTCTTAATCACCGCAGAAGTTTTCTTTTGGGTTTTCTCATTAACATTCCTTGTCGTTCGCTATTGGTTCAACCTAAAGAAATTAAGCATCGTCTTCTTTTTCCTTTTTATCATCAACGATCTTTGGATTGCGACGATGGGCTTCATGGATTATTTAAAGACCGGAAACTTTACGAGCTACCAGATCGTCATCTTGATTATCATCGTCTATGCACTGACTTACGGGAAGTCTGATTTTAGAAAACTGGATATCTTTATTCAGAAGAAGGTTGCGAAGTGGAAGGGGCAGCCGATTCCGGACTTAAAAGGACCAGAGAAGCTCTACGGTAAAGACCTTGCACGACAAGAGAGAAAACATTTTGGTATTCACCTCTCGATCTTCATCTTGGCGCATATTGGTATGTATATAGTTTACGGTCTTTCTGATCAGCTCACACAAACTGCAAACATCGAACAGTTATTGTCTACGTGGTTCAGCAGCAAAGATGCTCTCTACCCGTTCAAAAACGAATCGATGAACAACCTGAGTCGAATCTGGACCCTCGTCTTGATCATCGACGGCGTCACGTCCCTATCCTACACGTTCTTTCCGAAGAACGAAAAAAAGTCAGTCTTTACGAACAATTAGATACAAAGACAAAATGTAACAACTTCGTTCTTTTTTAGAAAAATATGGTTATAATATCCTATAGCTAACAGAACCCACAGCGCCTCTTAACAAGGAGGACCCATGTGGGTCTTTTTTCTTTCCCTCTATTCTACTTGAAGAATCTCAATAGACAAGTCATACACGTTATTCTTAAAGCACTCTCTATGAAATAAACGATATCGAAACAATTCTAAACACCTGATTGAACAAAAACCGAGTATAAAATCATAGATTTTATACTCGGTTTGGTTTGTTATCGGTTCAACTCTACTTATTAATTTCCAATCAATACGCCTAGGAACAGAATTCCGTTAAACAGACCATGAATGATCATCGGAACATAGATCGATCTTGTCTTTTCATATGAAAGTGCGAACAAGATTCCGTTCACGATGTTAACAGGCAGGATGTCGAGTGAGGGTAAGTGAACCAGAGAGAAAATGATGGCGTTTAAGAGTATGGCCGGCCATAAATTGAAGTGTTTACGAAAGTTCTTATAAATGAAACCACGGTAGACGATCTCTTCATAGAACGGGGAAATCACTGCAGCAGAAAGAAGAGCTAGTGTTAACTTTAATACGTTCGGATCAGCGACTGCGTTCGACCTTTCGTTTGGCCCAACATCTAAAACTTCATACATGATATAGAGAAGCAAGCCTGCCGTCACCAGCGCGAGAAGCGTGTATATCGAGATTAGCCGAAGATGTTTCCTGATCTTGATCTCTGGACGAAAACCGAGATCTCTAAACGATAGATTGTTTTTTTTGATGCCGAACAAAAAAACAGCTGTGAGTGCTACACATGCTAAAAACAGACCTGTGATCACGCCTATGATTACACTATCAAGACCGAGATCAGTCAAAGAAGGTTCTAACCAAAAATCTACAACGATAAATTTTGCGATAAGATGTATACCCAATATGAAAACAACATCCCACAATCTCCAGTTTACTTTGTTCATATGTTCCACCCACTTTTATATGTATAACTTTCATTACCTCTTTCCCAGATTCCATAAACTGTTAAGTAAGAACTAAATAATAGTATTCTACTTGATTACTTTTTACCTACAATAATAAAAAGCTAGCGAATTCATAGACGAATCGGCTAGCTTTTACTTATTATTTATACAGTTTATGCCGCTTTCTCATTACTCTCTTTTATCTTCTTCTTAAATATCTTTCTCTTCACTCGAATTAGTGTCTCGTACACGATCGGTACAACAATCAATGTCAGAAGAGTGGAAGAGATCAATCCACCGATAACCGTTACCCCTAGCCCACGAGAGATCAAACCACTACCGTCAGACTGACCACTGATCACAAGCGGCGCAAGAGCACCGATGGTTGCAAGGGCCGTCATGAGAATAGGACGTAGTCTCGTCATGCCAGCTTCAAGGATCGCTTGTCGTAACGGTGTACCTTCTTTTTCTTTTTGAATGATACGATCCACTAGTACGATAGCGTTCGTGACGACGATTCCGATCAACATCAGAGCTCCGATCATTACGGAGATGCTAATCGGTTCTTTGATCACAAAGAGTCCTAACAGACTGCCGATGATCGCATACGGTAATGAGAACAGGATGGCAAGCGGTGCGAGTCCGCCACCGAACGTCACGACTAACACGAAGTAAACGATCATGATCGCACTTCCCATCGCGATTCCTAACTGTGTGAAGGAATCATCGATCTGCGCCGACACACCACCGTATTCTACGGTGATCCCGTTTTCGAAGTTAATCTTATCCACTTCGTTCTTAACGGCTTCTGTAGTAGCTTTTACATCTTTGTTCGTGATCGTAGCGGATACAACTCCGTATACTCGACCGTTTCTCTTCGTGATAGAAGCTGGTGCGTTCTCTTCTTTTACAGATAAGAACTCAGACAAAGCGACCTCTTCATTAGCTAGAGTGGTTATTTTTTTATCAAGAATCGTGTTTTTTGTAAGATCGTCAGCTTCTTGTACGAGACGAACCGGCACTTCGTTCCCCTCTACGTCTACAGAAGTAAGCGTATCAAGTGAATCCTTCGCCCCAAGAGTTTGATAGATTTGAAGGGGCTGAACGCCAAACTTAGCCATCTTCTCAAGATCCATCGAGAATCCGAGCTGACTCAACGTATCGGAACTAGTTGAATCTAACCCTTTCAAATCTTTTTGATCATCTAATGTGTTTGAGACCTTATCGATTGCTTGATTAACACTTTCTACATCATCACCATAAACGTAGAGTGATAGACTGTTGTTTCCTCCAGAGCTTTGGATACTCCACTCTCCCATGTTCGCTTTCTTCAGTAGAGGGGCTAACCTGTCTTGTTCTTTCGTGACGTCTGCCAAACCATCTTTATAGTTCATAATGAACAGCACTTGCTTAACGTCTGAAGGGTTTAGCGGGTTTCCTTCACCGAATGAAGATTGGACATGTTTGATATGTTCGCGGTCTAAAAGAATCGCTTCTGCTTTTTGAACTTCTTTTTTGATCTCTTCATTCGTTGAACCTGGTACTGGGTTGTATGAAGCGATAATCATCTTGTTCTGACTGTCAGGCATGAAACTGACCCCGATGAGCGGTAACAGGAACAGACTACCGACCAACAGGACGTTAATCGCGATAAAACTGATGATCTTATGATTCAGACTCCAGTTTAATGTCTTGTGGTAGAACGAAGGTTTCGTTTCTGGTTCATGTGCTTTGATGTTCTTCTTTTGTAAAAGAAGATGTGCCATCATCGGTACGATGGTAACAGAGACCACCAAAGAAGCTAAAAGAGCGAATACGATCGTAAGTCCAAACGGTAAGAACAATTCTCCTACCGGGCCGTCGATGAGACCTAGCGGAAAGAATACGGCGATGGTAACAATCGTCGATGAGACGATGGGTGAGAACATCTCGTATGTAGCCGCTTTGATCAACTGTTTTCCTTCTAGTACTTCTGATTTTAAGGCCATTCGTCGGAAGATGTTCTCGATGACAACGATCGAGTCATCCACTACACGACCAATCGCAACCGTCATCGCACCTAACGTCATCAAGTTCAACGTGATGTCTAACTGGTTCAAGAAGATGATCGAGATGATGAGTGAGAGCGGGATCGAGACCACCGCGATCAACGTCGTTTTTATGTTTCGTAAGAACAACAAGATGATCAGAATCGCGAACGCGGCACCCATCAATGCTTTCTCGAACATAACATGAACGGAATCCTTGATCGGATCTCCTTCGTTCAACACAGAAGTAAATTCGATTGAATCGAACTTATCTGTATTTGATGCCATCTTCTCTTTGATGCCGTCTACCACTTTTACTGTGTTTCCTGCAGCACTTTTATAGATTTGAATCCCGATTGCTTCTTTTCCGTTGATCCTGGCAACGGATTGTTCTTTTGTGACTTCTTTTACTTCAGCCAGTTGCCCTAGCGTCGCGAAACCTTCAGCATTTTCAATCGTGGGAACCTCTAGACTTTTTAAATCGTCGATCGAAGCGACTGCTCCATTCACGACGAAAGCTTGTTCTTTTTGCTCGACCACTTGTAAGCCGAGCGGTGTATCTTTGCTCAATGCTTTTACATATTCTACAACGTTCTCTTCTTGTAGTTTAAACTGACTCAACTTCTCAGGAGAGAACGAGAGTTGTATCTCTTTTTGTTTGTTACCGATGACTTTGGCTTCTGAAACTCCTTCGATGCTCTCAAAATCTCTTTTGATGTCATCTTCTGCGATCTTGCTGAGTTCTTCGATACTTCGTTTGTCATCCGCGAGGGATAAGACGAGGATCGGCAGATCGTTAAAGCTTAATCTTGCTACTTTCGGTTGCTCTGTTGCAGCAGGAAGTTCGATCGTAGAAACAATCTCTTTTACTTCACGCTCTGCCTCTTCCATATCCTTCTTGAGGTCATATTGAATCTGTACGGATGAAGCGTTCTCAAAGGAAGTAGACGTAACACTCTTGACGCCTTCTAAGCCTTCTACTTTTGTTTCAATCGGTTTCGTTACGTTCTCGGTAACTTCATTAGGTGAAGCACCAGGATAGATCGTTGTAACGTCAACTATCGGTTCGTTGATGTTCGGTAGCGTTTCAAGTTTCATCGAGTATCCAGAAAACGTTCCAAACACGATTATAAATAGGGTAACGATCCAAATGGCAAGTTTGTTGTTGATGGAGAACTTGATAAATTTCTGCATAGTTTACTCTCCTCTGACTTTTCTTAGAATTAAACTTACGTTATGGCCACCAAAACCAAACGAGTTGCTCATTGCGTTCTCGATCGGATGAGGAATGGATTCTTCCCTCACGATGTTCAGCTGTAAATCTTCATCGAGTTCATCGCAATTTATCGTACGAGGGATAAAGTTGTTTACCATCGAAAGGACCGTGGCGATTACTTCGACCGCACCAGATCCACCGAGCATGTGTCCGGTCATGGACTTGATCGCATTGACGGGTATCTCTTTTCCATATTCCTCGAACACACGATGGATCGCTTTTGCTTCCATCTGATCGTTCAGTTGTGTTCCCGTACCATGCGCATTGATATAATGGATGTCTCTCGGTAGTAATCCCGCTTCATCTAACGCTTTTTCCATCGCCCGAGCAGCTAGAAGACCTTCTGGATGAGGCGCAGTAATGTGATGAGCATCAGTTGTTGCACCATATCCGATCACTTCAGCTAAGATGTTGGCTCCTCTATCTTTAGCGTGGTTGTATTCTTCCACGACAACCATCCCAGACCCAGCACCCATGAGGAATCCATCTCTGTTCTTATCAAAAGGACGACTCGCTTTTGTAGGTGAATCATTTTTTCTCGTCATCGCATGAATGCGTGCGAGTCCTGCTATGTTCAAACTCTGTATACCATCATCTGTTCCGCCTGCGATGAAAACATCCATCGAACCACTCTGTATGGCTCGAACTGCTTCACCTATCGCGTTCGTTCCAGAAGCACAAGCAGTAGAGATCGACCAAGCGGGACCTTTTATCTTTAGTTCTTTTGCAATGCGGATAGGTACGCTGTTGATCATACTAGCTTTAAATTTCTCTGGATCTACATCTTCCTTTGATCCGTTTAATAAGGAAAGGTGATTCTCTTGAAAGAACTGATCTCCCCCGTTACTCGATCCTATGATCACACCGGTCCGCCTGATATCGAAAGATCCTTCATCGAGCCCTGCCATCTTCCAGCTCTCTATTGCCGCTGTAAGTGCATAATCTGAAAACGAGTCAGCTACTTCGTCTGACTTTTGAATTAGAGAGGAACTGTTATCGATCTCAGCTGCGATCCGCGTAGTGTATCGTTCCGTATTAAAGCGTTCAATCGGTCTTGCCCCACTCTTACCTAAAATCATGTTCTGCCAATATTCGTCGATGTGTGTACCGATAGGAGTTACTACGCCACATCCGGTAATGACTACCCTGCGTTTCAAAGTGTTGTCCCCTTTCTGTAAAACTACCTCCTCATTTTATTAACAAGGAGTGAGAAAAAAACTAGCAATTACCGCAAAAATGAAGGAATTGGAATAAATCAACACAAAGAACTAAAAAAAGACCCTCAAAAAACGTGAGAGTCTTTGTACAGTTTCAAATTACCTATTCTCTTAAGTAAGAGACCGTGATCTCATCCACTTCCACCACTTTTTCTCCTTCTACCATCGCGTACCCTCTTCCTTTAAAGACGGTCGCTCTCTTCTTAATCACTTCAAAGTAAAGATCTAACCGGTCTCCGGGGTAGACCGGTTTTATAAAGACCGCGTTCTTAACTCCAGAAAGAAGTCCGATATCAGTTTCTTCTTCTGGTAAAACGAACGCACCGAGCTGTCCGATCGCTTCTAGGATAAGGACTTCTGGCATAGTTGTTTCTAATTTTGAGTTCATGAACCACTCATTACGTGTTACATTTTTAAATCCTTTTGCCCACTTCAACACTTCTCTTTCTGTTACACGATCGACGAGAAGAAACGGATAGCGGTGAGGAAGCACTTTTTGAATATCAAAGTTATCCATTATCTGTCTCCTAAACTACTTTAATGATTAAACATCCGAAATGCCCTGCAGGATCTATACAGTTAACCAGCCCGATCGCTTCTTTCTTTCCCGTCTCTTTAAGTGATAGAAGGCTTAAGATGACTTGATTGACACCACTCGCTGCAAGCGTGTTACCCATTGATTCTTTAAGCGAAAGAACTTCGACATCCTGTTTGAAGATCGATGTGACAACATCCGTTTCTTCCGCAACACCTATCAAGTCGACCATATGTGTTTCAATGTTAGCTTCAGCTAACGCATCCAGCATCGCTTCTTTAACCTCTGCTTCATCACTCACGGTAGTCATGGAAAAGCTGATCACTTCACCTATGGGTTCTGCACCTCTTCGTCTTGCTTCTTTCTCTGTTTCTATCACGACAGCTCCCGCTCCTGGGTTGAGTGGATGGTGTGGGTACTCTGAAATGATAGCTGATTTTTCGTATCCTGTTTCCGTCAGAAGTGAGATATCTCCTTGTGTTCCACCAGCTATAGCGATCGTACAACTACCGTTTTGGATATAGTTCACCGCTTGACCGAGAGCGAGTAGACCGCTTGTCTCTCCTGCCAAAACAGCAGCCGATGGACCTTGAAACCCGTTCTTTAAAGCGATCTCAGCGGGTGGTGAATTGATCATCGCTGCAGATGAATAATAGGGACTGATCCGTTTAGGGCCTCGTTCTATCAAGAGTTCGTGATTCTCTTGAAGAAACCGATCCGCTCCGTTTCCAGAAGCACCGATGATGACGCTGATTTCTTCCATCGAACCTTCATAGTCACTTAGTTTCGCTTGTTCGATCGCTTCGTTCGCTGCAACGATCGCATACTGAGCAAAACTATCTAGTCGGTTGATCTCTTTTTTTTCAAAGTGGTTGGTAGGGTCATAATGAGAGATGCCTTGATTGATAGAGTTCGTCTTGTCTTGGTATTCGTTATAGACCTCTAGACAGGTATGACCGAGTGGATTGATCATCCCTAGACCCGTTATGACGATTTTATTTACCATGTTTATCCTTACCTTTCTCTAATAGGAAGAAAATAAAAACCCTGTGTGTACAGGGTTCCGTGGATTAGTTCGTCTGACGTTCTTGAGCTTGTTTTTCAATAAAGTTCACGATGTTGTTAACCGTCTTAAAGCTCTCCGTATCGATAGCACCTAACTCGAGTTCATAGTCTTGTTTCACATGATTGATAAAGAATAAAACATCCATCGAATCTAGACCATAAGGAGAGTTCACTCCGAATAATGCTGCATCATCATCGATCTCATCCGGCGTGAGTGATAACTTGTACGAGCTGATAAACTTCAACTTGATCTTCTCTTTCATTATTTCTTTCATCATAATCCAACCCTTCTATTTTTAATTGTTGATGTATTTTAAACAGAGTGAGCCCCAAAGAAAACCTGCTCCGATCGCCGAGAAGACGATCGTATCACCCTCATTGATACGTTGTTCTTGTAACGCTTTATAAAGGACAGAAAAGAGAGTTGCTGATCCTGTATTGGCGTATTCGTGAACCGTAAATGTTGTCTTGTCTTCTGGTACCTGAAGTTCGTCTAACGCTGCACGCACGATGTTGACGTTTGCTTGATGAATCAAGAAGTGATCGATATCTTCGATCGTTAAGTTTGCCTTCTTGACGACGTTACGAATGGATGATGGAATCGCTTCAGTCGCTACGTTCCAAACTTCTCTACCATTCATCTTGATGTACTGACCGCTCTCGAGCGTCTCTCCCTCTGGAAGTGGCGTCGCCCCACCACCCACGATCTTAACAGCATCATTCAACTTGGAATCCACATCCCACGCTAACAGCCCATACCCTTCACTTGTCTTTTGAAGAACAACAGCTCCAGCCGCGTCACCAAAGAACACCGACGTGCTTCTGTCTGTAGGATCCATGATCCGTGAGAGGATTTCAGCGCCGATCACAAGAACGTTGTTCATATGTTCGTTCTGAAGTAAGTGTGAGCCGATCAGGATCGAATAGATCCCACCTGCACAGGCAGCCTGGTTTAAATCGATCGGCATCGCACGATTAGCCCCAAGCGCATCTTTTATGATCATCGCCGTTGATGGTAAACATTGATCAGGAGTCGTCGTAGTGATGATGATCGCATCAAGGTCTCCTGGTTGGATACCCGCTTTTGCGATCGCTTCAAGACTTGCTTCTATACATAGATCAGACGTTGTACGACCCTCTTCTAAGTACCGTCTTTCTTTTATACCGGTCTTCTCTTGGATCCACTGATCGGTTGTATTAAACTTCTCGCTCAGTTCGTCGTTCGTTATGATCTGACTCGGAACGGCAAAACCCGCTCCTTGAATCGTGACGGGGATCTTCAATCCTGTCGTCTCAACAATACTCGGTCTTACTACCGTTTGTGTCGTCATTGAACAACCTCCTTTACTGGAAAATCTCCATACAGTTCGCTTAACGCACTAGGAACATCATTTAGGTGAACCGTCGCTTCGATCACAACCGTCTTTCCTTCATTCATCCTTTTGATACTCTCTGAAAAAACCTTTCCTAGTTGGTTCTTCTCAACTAACGGAAGAACACACAGTTGCTCGTGATCGATAGACACTAAAGAAATCGAAGGTTCTACAAAGCTCGTTTCCTGACTGTTGTTCTGAAATTCTAACCAACCATATCCCCCGTTCTTTAAAACAACATAGAGGATGGGGATCTTTTTAGTGATGAGTGTAGGAAGTTCTACACTGAACAAGTTGAACGCCCCATCTCCTACGAGTGCTATAACAGGACGATCTGGATGAGCTTTCTTCACGCCTACAGCCGCTCCACACCCAAACCCAAGGCTCGTCTGTTCACTCGGGACGATGGCGTTCTGTTTCTTTCTCAACTTGAAATTCGGATAAAAATAGCTCCACATGTCCTGTAGGCCGTTCTCGTGAACGAGTATACTGTTATCGGCTGAGACCGCTTCTATTTCTTTTAGTACATCGATCACTTTCAGTTCATCGTTTCTTTGCAGGATCTCTTGTTTTTGCTCGTTCAGCTTCTTTTTGATGATGCTGACTTTATTCTGTGATGTAACTTTAAACGATGGTTCGATGGTTTCAATTAAAAGGTTAAGAGTAGAACCGATCTCTCCGACTAGTTTTAAGCTGTCAAAGTAGAGGTTAAAATCGTTCTCGTCGATGTTGATTTCGATCATGTCCCTCGATAAAAGATGTTCTTCCCACCCGAATAACACCGTTTCTTCGAGTTTACTGCCGAGTGAGAGGAAGAGGTCACACTCTTTGATGAGCGTGTCCATCTCACTTGAAGAGTATAAGCCTCCAAGACCACAGAATAAGGGGTGGTCTTCATCTACACACCCTCTTCCAGATGCCGTCACAAAGATCGGTGCATCTATCAACTCTGCGAGCTGGGTGATCGTTGATCTGTTGGTCGAACGTTTACAACCACCACCGGCTAAAATGACCGGATTTCTCGCGTTATGAATCAACCTCTCCGCTTCACGGATAGAGTATGATGATGGGACTTTATCTGAAACGTGGAAATTCTTGAAAGAAAAGAGTTCTTCATCGACGAGTTCACTGCCGATGTTTTCAGGGATCTCAATATAGACCGGTCCCTGAGAACCATTTATAGCTGTAAAGATCGCTTTCTTTAATACCCACCCAACAGATGCAGCGCTCTCTACCCGATGACTCCACTTCGTGAGAGGTGAGATCAACTTCAACTGATCAGCTTCTTGAAAGGCTTTCTTTGAACCATAGCGGTTCGTATCTGTAGCGGTAGCGATGATTAAGAGCGGTATACTCTGCGAACTCGCTTCTAAAACACCTGTGACGCTACTCGCTACAGCGGGGCCTTTGCCGATATGACATACAGACAGTCTACCTGAAGCTAACGAATAACCCGTTGCCATGTATAGAGCGTTGCTTTGATCTTTAGCAGAGAAGAATTCTATCTCCTTTTCTTCGATGCACTGTAACAGTTTTAAGTCATCACTCGGTAATCCAAAAACGATCTCTGTTCCATACGCACCGAGACACGATGCTACCTTTTCCCAAACAGTCTGTTTAGTCATCCAGAGGCTCCTCGCTGCTCCATAGCTCACGTAACACGTTTGAGATCAATAACGGTTTGATGTGCAGCTGGTTCTTGTAGTATACGTAGTTAGCCATCGGTCCGTAGCCACCGAACGGTTCGTTACCGTTCTCGATAGCAAATAGCGTCTCATTGATACTCACCACATGTTTTCGTCTTAATACATCAATAAGCCCGTTATCATCTGTTCCGTATACACTAGCCCCCATCGCACGTTCTCGGAAGTAGCTCTCTTGAACTATTTTCTTTAGTTCGTCCACTTCTTCATACGTTACAACGTTAAAGATGGGTGAGAAGAACTCTTCGATCTCTAAGTTGTCTTGTAGAGAACTCGTGATCACGGTGGGTTCGATGACTTTATTCCAAAAATCTATCGTACCGCCGTGTTCGATAAATTGACTATGTTGATTCAAATACTCACCGATCGACTCTAGAGTCGAAGTGTAGAACATCTTCCCATAATCAGCGAAGGGATCCTGATTGTCTCCAAACTTCAAGTTTTTAAGAGATTTCACTAAATAATCAGTAAACTCTTTTCGTACGTTAACGGGTACATACACCACATCCGGCCCCATACAGTCTTGTCCCGTATTGAACATGCGCGCTTGGATGAGATCATGAACAGCTTTCTCAATATCTGCTGTTTCTAAAAGGATGAATGGATTCACACCTTGTCCAAAGTAGATAAACATCTGGTCTTTGCTGAACTGGGACTTGATCTGTTCGGCGTTTTGATACGTACCCGTAAAAACCACCACTTCAGCTTCTAGTGCAGAACGCTTCATGTATTGTCTATGTGATAACTCGAGCAATGTGATCGGCAGCTCGTGTGCTTCTTTTAAGAGTTCATGAAGTCTCCTCACTTGGTCGATCACCTGGTTAGAACTGCGAAACTCAATCTCTTTCGTATAATAAGAAGGAATGAGTAGATACAAAACATACGAATAAAGAATAAGGTTCGATGGCATAAAAACAGACATCTTGTTGATGGTCGGAGGTTGATTCATCTCCACTTCACAATAGCCCTTCTTGAGCGTTCGGATAGCCGTCTCGAACTCTTCTTCTACTGTTCGGTACGTAGAGATATCCAGTAAGATATCTTCGATCGCCTTTCGGTTGTTCTCCATGAACTCTATCGTTCGATCGAGGGTTTCTTTTCGTACTTCCATCAAAGAAGTGCGTCTATCCAACACACTTACGTAACCCATAACTCCCTCTCCTTTCCTTTGCTGTAGTGTGTAGCCCATTGTTTAATCTGAATCTGATCGATCTTCCCGTTCGCAAGATACGGAAACTCATCTAACACAATGATTTTATCCGGCCGCAATATAGGGTTTAGTGCCTGGTTGATCATTCTTTTCAGTTGATTCTCTTCTTCAGTAGCTTCCACAAACAACAGAAGAACGGCACCTTTCTTCTCATCTTCTACCGAGATGACCTTACTTTTGATTCCTAAACGATCTTCAATCTCTTTTTCAATACTAGCAGGATAGATCAAATATCCGTTCCGTAGGATCTCTTCACCTAATCGGCCCACGATAAAGAGGTTTCCATGAGCATCTAAGTAACCTAGATCGTTCGTCTTGAACCATCCATCTTGATAGACCTCGTCTGTTTTTTCCTGATTCTCAAAATAGCATTCCATCATGCCAGAAGAATGGACAAGAACTTCTCCTATCTCTAAGAATTCACTCTCTTTACCGTCAGAACGAACGACTTTTAGTCTCACACCATCGATCGGCTGTCCGCACCCAAACTTAGGACTCTCAACGTTCAGAGCAACGTTCCCCACTTCTGATAGACCGTAGCCATCCAAAAGCGGTTTATCCATCAAGCGCTCGAACTCACCACTCAATTTTTTAGATAGTGGGGCTCCTCCGACACACCACATCCTTACGTTTGACTCTTTGATCGACTGAAGAGATTCTGATCGCTTGTTCAACAACCGGTTGAATACATAATAGGTGGAGGGGATTCCATCCACGACTGTCACCTTTTTATCGATGATCGCTTTCACAATACTTCTGATATCTTTATAGTTACATAGAACAAGATCACACTTCTCTAGCCACCAGATGAAGAGGATAGACAGGCCATAAAAATGTGTAAACGGGATCAAAGGCAGAAGAACATCTTCACGGTAGTACCGCATCCTCTTCATCGTTGATTCGATGTTACATACGAAGGATCGACCCGATTTTACGATGCCTTTCGGGTTTCCTGTAGAACCTGAAGTGTAAAGGATCAGTGCGTCTTTTAACGTCATCCATCCTTCAATGGAGAGCTCATCCGTTTTCGTCGAAATCCTTTTCTCATGTGTCGGCATCGTGATGTGGATCAAAGCATCAGAAAAAGGGACGAGTCGATCGGTGATCGAACATTTACTCTTTGACTCTAACGCGATCCTCGTGACTTCTTCTCCGTTTACCAAGCAATCTACTAAAACAATCGAACACTTCATCTCTATCAAAGCAAACACCGTAACCATATAAGAGAACGAGTTCTCCATAGACAAGAGGACACGATCTTCGACTTTTACCCCTTTAGCGGTCAAATAATCGACACAACCCCAAACTTCTTGAAGAAACATTTCATAAGAGTATGTACCGTCTGGTGTAAAAATTTCACGGCTCATACCTTACTTCACGGCTCCTGACGCAAACACGTTGTCTGGTCCAATGTCGATCGTTTGTATCTGATTTTTAAGCAACTGACTGAAAAGGTTCTTTGGACCGATCACGTATATCTTTTGGAGTCCGAGTTGATCGATTCTGCCCTTTACAAGATCCCAACGTACAGGGTTGTCATACCCATCTAGTATGGTCTGTTTGAACTCATCAGGATCTGTGATCAGAGCTCCGTTCACGTCTGATATGAACGTTCCATGGATCGGCTTAAAATCTACTTCCTTAAAAATACTATTCTTAAGTTTTTGGTTGAGTTCTCTTAACTGTTTGCTGTGGATCGGCTGGTTCATCGTATGAAGAGAAAAACATTTAGGCTTGTGGTTGAGCTCTTCCTTCAACTCATCAATCACAACTTTGGGCCCGCACAGACAGACCACTTTTTCGAGATAACCTGCAAGTTCTAGATACTTCCCTTTTTGGGTGAACGACTGGATCAGGTCGTTAGCTTCATGAAGTGATAAGTTATAAACAAAATGAGTCTGGAAATCACCTTCTAGATTGAGATAGAAATCTTTTGATACTTTCCCCGATTCATGAGTGAGCCACATAGCTTCTTCATACGTTAGTGATTTCGTATACACAGCTACTCCTAACACACCAAAACTAGGGCCGATCGCAACGTTAGGTTCGACTCCATACCGATCTTTAAAATGATCGAGTAGAGCGATAGAGTTCGCTAAGAACGCACTCTCATACACTTCATAGTCTCTCTCACCCGCTTTTTTAAAAGCATCGATCAGTGAGTAACCGATCACTTCACTCGCCTCTTGAAAACGCTTGATTGCAAAAGGACTATGGTGGATGAATTCTTTCACTTCACTGTACGAAGAAGGAGCAAGTCCTGGTAAAAGAATGGCTTCCATCGTTACACCTCCTTGATAACACTTGTTAGTTTGTTGTTTATCTCTTCGGCCGTTAGATACGTCTCGACTTCAAACGGAATATCCGTAAACTGTAAAGATTTCGTGATAAAGTTCCCTGGACCGAGCACGACTAACCGTCTCACACCATCGCTCCAGAGACGCTGTAGACAGCGATACCACTGGACACTTCTTGTATACTGTCCAACGATCTCGTTCATGACCTCTTCTTTTGTCAGAAGCAGATTTCCGTCCACGTTACTAACGAGTGGGCGATCAGGATCAAGAAAGATGGCTTTAGGCATGAACTGTTCACTAAAACGGTCCACAACGTTCTGTAATAATGAACAATGTCCAGGGGGTCCGAAAGGAATTGTTACCCCGAGTCCCCCTTGAGGAACGACGAGCTGGTTCAACTTCTCAAGACTCTTAATGTCACCGTTGATGATCATCTGGTTATGATTGGCGTACATACAAGGTTCAAGATACCCACCCTGCTGCCTAACCTCTTGCATAGCCAGTTCTAACTTTTCGACATCGATGTTATAAAAGAAGTAGACGCTATACCCTTTGTTCGCTTCATCTTGTTCTTCTAGTTCCACCATGCTCTTCACCATTTGGATCGTAGTGGTGAAGTCGAGAGATCCGCTACAATGAATCGCGGTCATCTGCCCGAGACTCGGTCCAAGATAGTACGAGATCTCTCCTAACTCACTTCTTAACATCTCAAAGAGCGCCGTACTCAATGTCACGATACTTGGTCTCGCGACTAGACCACGGTTTATTTCACTCTCGTCATCTGAGAAAAAATGTTTGACCAGATCGAGTGATAAGATGTCACTCGCTTCTTGAAACTTTCTTTGAACATGAGGGTACTGTTGATAGAGATCATAGAAGCTTTTCTCTTTGATCGCCATCAACGGTGGGAATAGAACCGCTGTTTTCATCACTACCACTCTTTCTCTACATTAGTCCGCCGTCAACGACTAGCGTCTGGCCGGTAATATACTTGGATTTAGAAGACGCTAAGAAGGATACGGCTTCTGCGATATCACTCACTTCACCTAGGTGACCCATCGCGATCTTCTTGTGGAAAGCGTTCATCTGATCTTCCGGTATTCGATCTACCATACCGGTGTTCTCGATGTAACCCGGTGCTACTGCGTTTACCCGCACTTGAAAACGAGCATATTCTTTCGCTAGTGAACGAGTGAGTCCGATGACACCCGCTTTACTCGCACTATAAGCGCTTAGTCTTTCCATCCCGACGAGTCCTGCTAAAGAGGCGATGTTGATGATGGATCCCTTCTGCGCCGTCAGCATATGCAAGGAAACCGCATGAATGCAGTTGATCGTGCCCATGATGTTCGTTTGGATGATCTCTTCCCATTTGTCGAGTGGGTTACTCGGGATCAAAGCGCCACCATAACTGACACCTGCATTATTCACGAGAACATCGATCTTCTTATACCTTTTGATGATTCGTCCGACTGCTTCTTCGATCGCTCCACTGTCGTTAACATCCATCTTTTCATAGGAGACGTTGTGGTTCCCCGTTTCTTCTTGGATCTCACTAACGATTCTTTCGATCTCCTCCATTGAGCTTCGGTATCCTAAGACGACACTCGCGCCAAGAGAAGCAAAATGATAGGCCATTCCTTTTCCTATACTCTTATTGGCCCCTGTGATGACAACGACTTCATCATTCCACTTCATGAAGTTCACCTTTTGTCACGAGGTCAGGAAACGTGTTCTTCAGCCAATAGCCGTTCATGTACTCATAGAGTTCTTCACGGATCTTTTGTTTCTCCTCACGAGGAATACTGTCTTCTGGCCTGTTCTGTTCATCTTGGTAATACTCATCTCTTAATATGGAAGAGACGATCGCATCATGGTACTCACCGTCTAAGAAGAAATAATCCCGTAGGATCCCTTCGATGACGACTTTGTTCTTGAGTAGGAATCGGACAGACCTTAAGTTATGTAACCCGTTGATGAACTGGACTTTATGCGCGTTCTTGAAATGGAAAAGATAGTCCATGATCAAGATCGACGCTTCTGCTCCATATCCAGAATCCCAAAGATCCGGATCACCAATTACTCCACCTAAAAGATAACTTCCTTCATACTTTTGAGGCTGCCATGATACGAACCCGATTTTCTTATCTTCGTGTGTGAGGACCATCGCATAGCGAGTATTGCCATGTTTGATATCCTGTTTGATCTCTTCTGTAGTCGCAAAGTCTTGGGACCCTCTCGCTAGTGCACTGGTCTTAGACGGTACGACCCATTGTGAGAACAACGCATAATCTTCTTCTTCAAGTGGTCTTAGTTTCACAAAATTACCTTTCATGTATATCTCCTTTCTTTGTTTGAGCGTAAAACTTTGCATGTTCATCATAAGAAAAGAGAAGGGCTAAAACACCCGTAAATCACGCAATCCATACTAAAAAAAAGAGCCCCTGTGAAGGGACTCATTTTAAAGCTTTATAATATGGATTGAATCGCAGGGGTCGCTCCTGAAAACTTACAGATAAGATTCGCTTTTGTGATTTTAACAGCGAGTCCGACACGGGACTTTACTCTTAATTTCTGCATACTCGCAGCGATATGATATTCCACTGTCCGTTTGCTCAGATACAGAGTATCCGCGATCTGCTGGTTCGTTTTATCGTTGATCAGTTCTTCCACAACTTTTAGTTCCATCTCGGTTAACACAGAGATGAGGTCGATATCTTGATGAACATGAGAATCAAGATTGATCTCAGGCATGATATCGTTTCTATACTCTTCAGATATATAAAATCCACCGTTCTGAATGACCAGTATTGCTTTTAAGAGCTCGTGGATGTTATCTCGATTGATGACGGCTTGCGTATTTTTGACATAGGAGAGAAGATGTTTCTCTCCCTTACCTACGAGTAAGATCTTCTTGCACTCTCCAAAATTAGTATGAATGAGTTCACCTTTTGCAAGGTTCATGATGACTAGGTCAAAAGAATTAGTAAAAACGGAATCTGAAAGAGATGATGAATGGTTCAAATAATGGCAGTGATATCCCCTTTTTGACAACAATTCAATCAACGAATGTGTATTCTTCCTATCTTTACTAAAGTCTACAAATAGTACTTTATTCCCCATTAACAATCACCTCATACGTTGATACGTTTTCTTAGTGGTGTCCGATGATCGGGTCATCAACCGGTCCATTTACTATTACTATAGCCTTATCTACCACCGGGTTACCGAATAGTAAGGTTAAAAGCATTGCTGCGTATACGAATTTTTTTAGTCTTTTCATCCTATCTTTTCCTCCTTTGAAAGTATCTAGTATCATTATCAAATAAATATATGTTAAGTTATATATGCATTTACGCAGGTTTCTTACATAATTGTCATTTTTAGGAGGATAAATGAAACATATAGGTCAAAAAATTGAATGGATTCGTAAAAAGAACGGTTATTCTAGGCAATTTGTAGCTGAGAACATTTGTGACGAATCTACTCTTTACCGGATAGAAAAATCCACTCAGTTGCCACGACTTGATGTCCTACAAAATATTTGCCAAAAATTAAATGTTTCTGTAGATTTTGTCCTTACACCTGAAGAAGACTCCTCTGCAATCTACGTCTCAAAGATAAAAAAACTTTGCCGCGAAAGTTTATACCAACAAGATTTCAACTCCTTACAATACGTGATTGAAGAAGCAGAAAACTATATAAGAAAAAACAGCCACCAGTTAGATAAAAGTTTTATCCGTTTCATCGAGTGGCAAAAGGCGATACTCTCTCATAAGAAAGAGAGGTTTCCTAAAAAAGCAGAGAGAGCATTACGAAAACTACTAAACCATAAAGTGATCACAGAACTGGATATCAATATTGCAAACTCTCTTGCTATCATTCTCATCGAGACGAAAGAATACGATGAAGCCGCCGTATTCTTATCGAAAGGGCTAACGGCTTGGGAAACGTTATTATCAGTGGAAGATAAGTCTCTGTACCCTCGAGTGGCATATAATATGGCGTATATCCATTATTTAAAAAAACAATATGATGCGTGTATCGATCTGGCTTACCGGCTACAATATTATCTATTAAGTAACCATCTATTCTATTCAAAAGGAGAACTCTACCATCTGTTGGGGATTGTTTACGAAGTACAAAAAGATTATGAGAATGCCTATAAATATTTCACAGACGCGATTTCTGTCTTCTCTTTAGAAGGAAAAGAACTCTTTTTACTTCGTACTATGAGAGCGCTCGCTGAGGTTTGTTACTTAAAAGGAGACCGTGCTGAAGGAGATAAACTCGTTGCAGATTCTATAAGACGAATTGAAAGAATTGAAGATAAAGAGTTGGCAGAAACCTTATTTAAAAAGATAAAGCATACTGAGGAACAGTATGCTAAAAGATAAACCTATTTCGTTATTAGAGAGCGAGTCATGATTTCTTTGACGGACTCTACCGTTTTAAAGATGTCCTCGTCTGTAATATGGCGATGAACGACTGCACGCAATCGGCCGTAACCCATCTCTGAGAATACGATTCCCTTCTCACTTGTCACATTCAGGAACTCTTGCCACGAGTAGAGGTTCGGATCAACTTTAAACATGATGATATTAGACTCAATAACTTCAGGTTCTAGTGTAATTCCTTTAATAGAAGATAATCCCATCGCAAGATCACGTGCACGAGCGTGATCTTCACTTAATCTATGAATCATCGTTTCTAATGCTATGATTGCGGGAGCTGCGATGATCCCAACTTGACGCATCCCCCCACCTAGCATCTTACGAAGGGTCCGAACTTTTTTAATATGTTCATGACTTCCAGCTACGATCGATCCAACAGGAGCGGATAATCCTTTTGATAAACAGAACTGGATGGAATCTGCATACTTCGTAATCTCCTTCACCTCAACACCAGAAGCAACCGCAGCATTAAAAATCCTGGCTCCATCCATATGGATCGGAACATTTTTTTCTCTGCTGAACTCATAAACCTCTCTTAAGTAAGAATCCGATAATACTTTACCCCCACAGCGGTTATGCGTGTTCTCTAAACAGATGAGTGCGGGTAGGGCGAACTGAGGGTCATCGACATCAACAGGAAAAGCTTTCTCTAGATCACCGATCGCTAATTCTCCATTTGTTTGAGTAGGTATCGGTTCATACATGATTCCGCCACAGACGGATGCCCCTCCCGCTTCGTAGATATAAATATCTGATTCGTTACCAACAAGTACTTTTGAGCCTCTTGGGCAATGGGCCATGATAGAAGCAAGGTTCGCCATCGTTCCGCTCGGCATGAAACACGCAGCCTCCATGTTCATCATAGAAGCGGCTTTTTCTTCAAGTACGTTCACGGTAGTATCTTGTCCATAAACATCATCGCCGAGGTGCGCGTTCTGTATGGACCTCATCATCTCGTCAGTGGGGAGTGTCACGGTATCGCTTAAATAGTTCATCGTAGAGCACCTTCTTCCTCTTTTATTGTGACGATCTCAGTTTGCCTTAGTATATTTCTCAGCGCATCGCTGTTTGTATGTGTAGCGATGATATGCCCTAACCTTCCGTAAGCATTCTTTGCCTTCTCTACAAACTGACCGTCTTCTACGTTAATCTTCACGTCTTTGATCTCTTCTTGCTGCTGAATCGAGTACACTTTAACTCTCCCTGAAGTCAGGGGAACGAAGAACCGGATCCCCGCAAAACATGAAGAGAACTTGTTAATCTCGGGCGGTTGTCCGATTGCGATCTTTATCTGTTGTGTGAGTAGATCGGTACTCGTTGAGTAACGGATGAGTTCAGGTATCATACCACCCGCTAACCTTCCGTTCATCTCTACAACAAACATCTTATGATCTTTCAATTTGATCTCTATATGAACCGGACCATTTCTCCATCCCATCGTGTTTAAAACTTCGAGTGCTCCAACCTTAATACTTTCTCTCATCTCGTGAGAAAGATCAGGAGCGGGAAAAACGTGTCCCATCTCTACAAAATAAGGACCTTCCCCAACCGTCTTCTCTGTGATACCGATCAACTGATGATCACCTTCAAAGGAGAACATCTCGACACTATACTCTTGTCCACCCACGTATTCTTCGAGGAGTACGAGTCTTTTCGCGAGCTGATTCCTCGTGTTTCTCTCGATCTTCAATTGACTCAAAACGAACTTCTCTACCGCTTCGTATGTCTCACACTTGACCACTCGATTCGAACCGCTATCATCGACTGGTTTAACGATACAAGGGAAAGAGAGAAGCTCTTTTTTCTCTCTTAACTGATCCAAAGAATCCACCGTTAAAAACCAAGGTTTATAGAGGTGTGTCGCATCTTTCAGCCAGCTCCTCACAGAAGCTTTGTTTCGGACCGCCTCTACAGCGATCGCCGGGTTCCCTGGTAGATCGAACCTCTCTGCTAATAGGGAGACCGTGTGGATATAAAATTCACTCGTCGTCGTGATCCCTGCGATCTGTTCTTGCGACACGTTCTTTTTTATTGAGTGATGAAGCGTCTCGATATCGTTCGTGTCACAGACGATGACCTTACAATCTCTAGGAAGACCCTTGTAACGGGACGGGTCATTCGTGATAAAGAGGGGCTCGACGTTTAACATCCTTGCTTTTTGGATTGCAAGCATCCCTGTTCCAGTCGTATTGGACTCAATAAACAATAGCTTTTTCATGTAAGCACTTCCCGTTTTCAAAAAATATGTACGACCACTGATCCGTATCTTGGATATGCTCAATTTTTCTAGGAGAATCATTAAGAGCAAAAGGGTTGATCTCTTTATTCTTCAGATACATCTCGTCATAGATCGTCGTGTAATAACGGTCCCCTCGATCAGGAAAGATACAGGCGATCTTCGTGTTAGGATCGACCGTACGACTGATCCACTTGGCTACAGCATACACACTTCCAGAACTGTTTCCGGCAAAGATCTTCTCATATCGCGCGAGTTCGAGAGTCCATGAGAACGCTTCTTCATCGTTTAACCAGTGAACTTCATCGATGATTGAATAGTTCACGTTCTTCGGCTGAAGGCTGTTTCCGAGCCCGCCCTGCAAACGACCCGGTCGATCGTTTTGATGAAAGATGGAACTTCCAGCAGCGTCCACCGCGATGATCTTCACGTTCGGATTGTGCTTTTTTAGTCTCTCTGCGGTTCCACAGAGCGAACCCCCGCTACCTACACCAGCGATCAAGATATCAACGTGACCCATATCTGCGATTAAATCGTCTGCAAGTTCATGATAAGACCTTGGGTTTTCGATATTTTCATATTGTTTCGGCCAGAACGCATCCGGGTAGCGCATTAGAAGACCATCTAGATAATCAAGTCTCGCCTGCTGCCAGCCGCCACTCGGTCCCATTTCATCCACGATATGTACATGGACACCGAGTGATTTCATCTTTGTATACGTTAACTGATCGATCCTCGGATCTGTTACGATATGAACGTCGTGTCCGAGGTAGGTTCCAACGAGCGCGATCCCCATCGCAAGGGTTCCCGAAGAACTCTCAACGATCGGTGCACCTTCTTTGAGTTCTCCTGTACGTTTTGCTTCTAAGATGACTTGTTTGGCTACTCGGTCCTTCATGCCGAACGGATTATGCATTTCAAGTTTGGCGTAGACAGAAGCATGTTCTATGGTTTCTCGTCTCAGTTGAACGAGAGGGGTCTTTCCGATTAGTTCGATCATTGATAGAGCCATTTATGCCAATACCTCCGTCTCTCTCGTGATAGAGTGAAAAGATTGTACAGGGAACCCAAGTCCCTTCAACCTGTTCGTTCCTTCACTTAATTTTTTTTGATACTGGGGGTCTCGATCATAAAGAAGCATACCGATATAAGTCCCACTATGTGCGGTCACTACTCCGATGCCTCCGATCTCCTGACAGATCGTGATCAAGTGTTCCAAGTGCTTTTTAGGTCTTAACTTTTGGTTCAAGATAGCGCTCCTTGTACAGATCTTCCCGATCCATTCGAGGTCGTTCGATTTAAAAGCGGTACACATTTGAGATAGAAGTGATTCGTACTCTTGTTTCTCACTCTTTGTAAAAGGTTTAGCGGTTCGGTTGAACTGGACGGTATCCACTTCCCCACCCTCATCGATTCCAAGGATGGTAAACGACGGACATTCTCCTAACGCTTCTTTTAATCGGAGTTCTTTATGATAATAGACCACGACCCCAGCATGCATGATGCCATCAGAGGGTTCGATCTCTCTGATAAAATCTTCTAAGAGGATGACGGGAATCGAAAAATCATAATAATCCTCAATCGCCCTAGCCGTAGCTACCATATCAGCAGTCGAACTTGCGAGCCCTTTTCCTTGCTGAAGCTCACTGTTGAGTAACAGATGTCCACCCAACGGCAGTTCATAGAATTCTAGGATTCTTTTAGCTAGCTGCAAAGACTTTACTTTCCCCTCTGGCATGATAGAGAGTGTTTCTCCGTCTATCGGAACGAAGGTACAGGTTGAATACATCTCGATCGGGAATGTGACTAGGAAGTTTTGTTCGTTCGGCAGGACTCCCTGCAGAAGTTCCCCGAACGTGCCACATGATCTTCCATACCCTTGTCTTTTTGTAGACAGCGGTAGAGGCTCTTTTATTTTCATACCATCTGTCCCTTCTCGTGTATCCATTCATCCAATCCTTTGATCCCTGATTGGATCTCGTTATATTTTTCTACGAATCGCTTTTGAAGAATTTGAAGTTCACATTCCTGAATGAAGATGATCTGTTGTACAGCATCAGGATGAGTCGAGCCCTTTGAAATTTTCTTCGTGAGCCCAAGCTTCGCGTCAAAGGTACCCAGAAGCTCTTTCTCGCTCAACTTGTTCTCATATCCGTATTGCTCACAAATGTCCTGAAGAAGTTGAACAGACACTTCTTTTGGATGGAGACCTTGTTTTAACGTTTCGGTAATAAATTTTCCAGCGATCACCTGTGACTTCCGATACGGTATATCGTTTGTTATCGTGAGTTGGTTCGCGAGTGTGAACCCGCCAAAGAAATCTTCCTGACAACGATCTTCGAGGACATCCGTATGAAACTCCATCTGTTCAAAGATCAAAAACAACAGATCAAGAAAATGATCGGCTTCTTTTAAGAGATGAGGAACATTTTTCCCTGCTTCTTTTGAGACCTCAACCAGATTGCTGTACGAAGTACTTCTTTGTCCTAATAAGATATCCACATAATAACTGCTAAAATGGCTGGTCTTGCCTCGTGCTCTCTCTAAGATGGGGTAATTTCGTTTTTGAGGCATCGATGATGAGATTCCAGAGAGTTCATCGGGAAAGTGGATGAACTGGTATTCACTGCTTCCCCAGTTGATTAAATCTGTAAGAAAACGGCTCATATTATTTCCAAAAAAGGAAAGGTTCTCAGCCAGTTCAAGCGTCCAATCTCTTGAAGCAACACCGACCAGCGCGTGGCCCACATATGATGTGAAGCCTAACTGTTTGGCCATCACGTCACAATCAAACGGAAGTTCTTGCCCAGACATCGCTCCAGATCCGAGCGGGGATCGTTCGTTCATTTTGTAGAGTGTGTCGATCATCTTTTTGAGTGTGACGATCAAGTGTTCACTAATCGCAGTAAGATAGAAAGAGACCGAGATGACCTGTGCGGATTGATAATGGGTATATCCAGGCATCAAGGTATCTCGATATTCGGCCGCTCTTGATAGAACGAGATGACTGAGCCCTATCATCTTCTCGATGAGCGAAAGCCACTTTTCTCTTCCGAACATGAGCTGAGCACAAGCTTGGAAATCGTTACGACTTCTGTCTAAGTGCCAACGTGTGACCGTCTTGTTCATCTGTTGATCGATGAACTTCTCAAGAGTGAGCGCGATGTCTGTTAAGTTCTCTTTGGACTTGTTATGAAGCTCTTCTCGATCGACCGCCGATATCGCATAATACAGTTCGCTCGCTTCTTCTTGTGTGATAAGATCCATCTTTTTGTAAGCATGTATGAGTGCTTTTTCGATCGATACATAATGATGTAGATAATTTTTCAGTTCAAAGTCGAACTGTGGATACAGAATCGTCTCGGTATAGCGTTCATGTGGAGGGCTCGTGACCCTCCCTGTTACTTGACTTGTCATTTCTACCCTCTCCCTTTAAGCATGTCTGTCATCTTTTGTCCTAAGTATTGAACATATGGAGAACTCATCACGTTGTTATGATGACCATGAACATAGACCGCTTCTACTTTACCGGTCGTCCGCTTCTCCCAATCTGAAGGGTCGACGATGGTATGAAAATGGTTCGGATCACGCTCACTACAACAAAAGACGGTCAGATCGGTCTTGATCGGTTCTGAAAAGATATAATAATCGCTCGCTTGGTTGTTGATCGCCATGATGTTAAGGATACGTTTTACATCTTCTAGTTCTGCGTTTTGAGGAAGTACGTTCCTCTCTTTAGTAGCATGCAACAGTAAACTGTACTGGTCATGTTTGTTAAGGCGTTCGAACTCGGTGGGATCGAGTCCAAAGTTCTGACTATAAACGACGAGTGGATCCCTTTTTTCTACCACCATCGTATGATCGAAAGGATGAGCATCCAACAGACCGATAAAAGCGACCTCTTCTCCCTGACTCTCTAAGATACGGGTCATCTCAACAGAAAGCGTTCCTCCCATCGACCAACCTGCGAGTAAATACGGACCAGAAGGCTGAATCTTCTGAATTTCCTCCACGTAACGCTCCGCCATCAAGGGAATCGTCTTGAGTGGGCTTAATTCATCGGAATCATAACCAACGGATTGAATGCCATATATAGGGTGATCGATCTTAAGATGGTCCGCTAGCGATATATAACAAAGTGCTCCACCACCACCTGGGTGGACGATGAATAGTGGCGCATTCTTTCCTTCCCTCTTTAAGGGAACGATCACGTTACCAGCAGAGAAGTTGTTTTCTTTTATATGTTTAGCAAGCGTCTCCACCGTCCGGTATTGAAACAGTGACGAGATTGGAAGCTGGACCTTTAATGTCTTTCGGATATATCCGACCACTTCGATCACTTTTATGCTGTGACCCCCAAGGTCAAAAAAATCATCGTCTATGCTGATGTCTTTCGTACCAAGAACCTTTTCCCAAAGTGAGACAAGTTCTGTTTCTAATAGAGAAGACGGCCTCCTCTTCAAAGAACGAACAAGATCGTTCTTTGAAAAGGGTAGATCTGCCTTTAAGAGTTTGCCGTGTTTGTTGATCGGGATCTTTTCCATAAATACAATGACGTTCGGTACCATATAGTGTGGAAGTTCCTCACTCATGCGATCTTTGAGTGCGTTTGCCGAAAAACTGCTTCCTTCAGAGCGTACTGCAAATACGAACAGTTTTTTCTCTTCTCCGACTTTTTCTACGACGACCGCTGCGTCCTGAATTTCTTGTTGCTTTAGAACGCATTGCTTGATCTCGTCAAGTTCGATACGAAAACCTCTGATCTTCACTTGTGAATCTTTGCGAGAAACAAAGAGCAAATTCCCGTCGTAGAGTCTTTTCACGAGATCCCCCGTCCGATAGAACCTTTCAACCTTACCCAACACGTCTAACTCCAAAAAGAACGTTTCGTCTAACTGAGGTTGGTTGATATACCCGTTACAGACCCCATTGCCTCCAATATAGAGTTCGCCTGTCACTCCAACTGGAACCAATTCTTGATTTTCGTCCAATACCGCAAGACGATAGTTTGAAAAAGGTATACCGATCGGTGCGACCGTTTCTTTGTGCTCTGGTGTTGTATAAAAATAGGTTGAAGCCACGGTTGCCTCTGTTGGTCCGTATAAGTTGATGAGTGGTACCCCTTTAGACATACGATCATAATAGTTCAAGACGAGTCTGCGGTTTAGTGCTTCACCACCCGTAAAGATATAGCGCAGTGATTCTGTTGACGTGAACGATTGGTGTTCGATTAACCTCTCTATGAGACTATGAAACAATTGGGCTCGTGTGACTCCTTCGCTACGGATCAATTCTGCGAGATAATCCACATCGAACTGACAGTTCGAGTCGCTCAAGACTAAAGCAGCACCTGAAACGAGCGGGCTAAAGATCTCCGTGATCGATGCATCGAACGTATAATTGATGTTTTGGAGCATCCTCTCACCTTGTACGAACGGAAACGCTTCCACATAGGCGTTTATATGATTTAGTAGTGAAGCTTGTGAAACAGAGACACCCTTTGGTTTACCCGTCGTGCCAGAAGTATAGATCACGTAAGCTTCTGTTTCATGGGGACTTCTTAAGAGTTTCGGGACAGACACTTCCTGGTCGATCAGACAGTCTTTCGTAAATAAGACGGGTACCCCACTTCCTTCGTACTCTTCGTCTTGGATCAAGAGAACAGCTCCTGAATCTTTTAAGATATATTCTCTTCGGGATACAGGTAGGCTAGGATCTAATGGGATGTAACTGCATCCGATCTTAAAGACAGCGAGCAGAGCGGCCAATTGTTCGTTCGATCGCGTCATCTGGATACCGATCCTGGAAGGTGCTCTAACTCCTCGCTTGATGAGTTCGTTCGCGATCTGATCAGCCCTGGTGTTTAAGTATTTATACGTCCAACTTGCAAGCTTATCCTTAACCGCACACGCTGCTTCGTGCTTTCTCACCGTTTCTTCAAACCATTCATGAAAAAATAGATTGGTAGGATAATGACTCTCTTTAAAAAGCGTGAGCTCTTTCTTTTCATGATCGTCCAGGATCTTCATCTTAGAGATCGGCTTGTTAGGATGTTTTAAGATCTCTTCGATCAACAACAAGTAGTGCGCGATAAATTTCTTCATCCGTGTCTTCGTAAAGATCTCTGAACTATATTCGATCTCACCGATCCCACCTTTGTCATCGCAGCCGATGTATAGAACAAGGTCAAACTTTGATGTTTTCGTATAGATCTTCTCATGCTCGATGAGGAACGAATCGTTCTGATCGTTTCTCTGACCTTCATGAAAGGTGAACATGACTTGAAAGATCGGCTGTGTGGACGTGATTCGCTCTGGGTTTACAGCTTGTACGATTCTCTCAAAAGGTACATTGCTATACTCGAACGTCTGAATAAAGTTTTGAACGCTCTTCTTTAGAAAGTTAGGAAACTTACTATACGGGTTGATCGTGGAACGAATCGGCAGTGTGTTCACAAAAAATCCGAGCAAGTCATGCGTAAATATTTCCGAACGGTTCGCAACAGGAGTGCCGACCACGATATCTTTTTGTCCCGTGTATCGATACAACAAGACGTTGAATGCTGCTAAGAAAAAACTATAAGGTGTCGCTTTGTTACTCTTCGCATATTCCCTTACTTTCAAGAGAAGCTCTTGTGGGATAGAGAACCTTACATTATCTCCTTCATATGTGGATTGGAGTGGTCGGATGAAGTCAGTGGGCAGTTCGAGCTGTGGCGGCGCACCATCTAGATACCCACGCCAGAAATCCATCTGGAGCTCCATTGCTTCTTCATCTATCTCACCTCTTTCCCAACCCGCAAAATCTCCATACTGCAGCTCAAGTTCCTCACCTTCATCGATCGTCCCTTCCTCAATGCTCGTATAGTGGGTGAGTATCTCTTTTTTTAAGAGATCGATCGACCAAGCATCGAATGCGATGTGGTGGACGTTGATCAATAAATAGTAGAGTTCTTCTTTGATACAGATAAGCTCGAAACGGATGAGTGATTCTGATTTAAAATCAAAAGGACGTAGCGCAAAATCTTGCATATATTGTTCGAGCGAAGTCGTTCGTTCGATCTCTCGTTTATCCAGTTGTTTGAATGAGAGAGAAGGAGAGAGGGAAACCTTCTGCATCGGCTCCCCTTCTACCTCAGTGATCGTCGTTCGTAAGATCTCATGTTTCTCAACGATTCTACTTAACGCTTTTTCTAACGTTTGTGGCTGGATGGTTCCTCTGAGCTTAAAAATAAAAGGGATGTTGTACGTCGCACTGTTAGGAAACATCTTCTCAAAGAAATAGATCCGGTCCTGTCCAAAAGACGTTGGTAACAGATAAACCTCACTTTCGGTTGAAACGGTCATTGCTGGCACATCCTTTAATTCTTGATAGTTTGTTTAACCCTCTTCACTCGCTTGATCTCACCCTTCGGTTTGACTTTCTTTTTCGACAGCAATTCAGCGATACTATGGATCGTCGGGTTCTTAAAGATCTCTTTCAACGAGAGTTCGATGCCGAATTGATCTTTGATCTTACCGATCATCTTCACGATCAACAATGAATGGCCGCCAAGGGTAAAGAAGTTATCTGTGTTACTCATATGAGGAAGCTTTAAGAGGTCTTCCCATATCTTTTGGATCGGTAGTTCTTGAGGAAGTGCTTCTTTCTTCACTACTTCCACTTCTTGACTCTTATAAGAAAGCAGTTCCGCCTTATCGATTTTACCGTTCACGGTTACAGGCAGATACGGAACAACGATGAATGTGTTCGGGATCAAACTGAGTGGCAAAACATGATATAACTGCTCTCGGATTTCTTCTGATGTGACAATATCTGTCACAACATAGCCGTATAGAGTGACCTCGTCTTTTTCCTTTACATCGAGGATGTAACATTCCTTGATCCCTTGAATTCGCTTGACCGCTTCTGTTACCTCACGCTTGTTGAAGCGAACGCCTCTGACCTTGATCTGTTCATCTTGACGGCCGAGTATTTCAATCTCTCCTGTTGGCAGATATCGACCGATGTCTCCTGTACGATAGATCTTGTCTTCTTCGCAATCCGTAAATGGATTCTTTACAAACGTTTCCTGAACATCTAGATACCCGAGCGTTTTATAAGGCGTTCGGACGATCAACTCACCCGCTTCACCGATCCCTGTCAGTTTTCCACTGTCGTTTAAGATAAAGATCTGGGTGTCAGGTAGCGGTCGACCGATAGGCATGTGTTCATAGTTTTCGGCTCCTGATACTTCATAAAAACTTTTAGCGAGTGTCGTTTCTGTTTGTCCGTATAAACTGATTAATTCCGCATGACTTTTTGCATGCCAAAGCGTGATCACTTCTTTTGAAAGTGCTTCTCCTGCAAAGAAAACATACCGAAGGTCGCTCAATTGGTTCCCCTCATACGACTTGATCCAGAGTTTTGATAAAGATGGCACCGCATGTATCGCGGTTATCTTCTGTTCTTCTATAAAAGACAGAACGTCTTCATGCTCACTCGGAATACATAATGTCGCTCCTGATGTTAAGGGAAGAAAAACATCTCGTAAGTAAACATCAAACGTCACGTTCGTCAGCTGTGCGAACCGGTCACTTTGTTTGATCTTAAAATTAGAACGCTGCCACTCTAAGAAGTGTGACAACCCGTTATGTGTTCCTAAGATCCCTTTCGGTTTTCCGGTAGTCCCTGATGTAAAGAAAAGATAAGCTCCACGATTCTCTTTCGGTCTTATCGCGAGATCTACGAGATTTTCACTAAGTTCATCAAAACGTGATAGTGGTAGCGAAAATTCATCTAAGACGGATACGTGGTCTGGGTTCAACTCCTCTGTCAGAAGAATTCGCTTCACGTTCGACTGCGATAACATCTCTTTTAAACGAACACTTGGTACGTTCTCATCTACGTTTAAAAATACAGCGTCACATTCTAACACGCCTAAGATAGAAACGATCATATGATAACTTCGTTTTCCGTAAACCGCGACTACGTCACCTGGTGATGTAGTGGAGAGAAGCACTGATGCCACTCGATCTACTTCGTGGTTCAACTGTTTGTAACTATAACTGTTGCCGTCTTCTTCAACCGCCGTTTGTTCTGGTGTTCCCTCTCCAATACGCCTTATCAGATCCGTGATACGCGGATACTCTTTTGGGACCAGCTGACTCTCTAAATCAGGTAGAAGAGATGAGAGCGATGGTGTTACGAGTGAACATTCTTTTAGCATCATCTGTGGTTGTTGGATACAAGTTCTTAACAGATGCAAATACTGTTCGATGAACGCCTCCATCCTCTTCGATGAGAACGAGCTGTTCTGATACGAAAGGTCTAACACATATTCTGATTCTGTTTCTTCGATGTACAACGTCATGAAGAACTTGGATTGAATCTCATCCACATCCACTTCTTGGACATTCATCTCACCGACTCTAAAATCTGTTTTCTCTTCAAAACTGCGATAGTTGATCATCACATCAAACAATGGGTTACGGTTTAAGTTCCTCTCAGGCTGAACAGTCTCTACGATTCTCTCAAACGGAACATCTTGGTTGTGAAAAGCATGGAAGACGGTATCTCGTACGATGTCCAAGTGTTCTTGTACAGCCACATCGTTCTTCACCGTCGTTCGTAATGGCAAGGTGTTTAAAAACAGCCCGACCGACCCTTCCAGCTCTTCTAAAGGACGGTTGACGATCGGTGTTCCGACGATGATGTCCTCTTCTCTTGAGAGTCTTGTGAGTAGCGCATAAAACGCGCCCAGAAACACGATGAACGGTGTATATTTTTGGTCTTTACTGAACTGCTTGATCATCTTAGAAAACGGTTTTGGCACGTGTTGTTTTATCGTGTTATTGCCTTTTCGGTTTTCGTCCAAATCTTGAGGCAGCTGCAGGAGAGGTATGGGTCCACTAAGTTTTTCTTTCCAGTACTGAAGCTGTTTTTGACTGTTCTCGCTTCTTTCGACTTGTTCGTTATAAGCGAGAGCATAGTCTGGATACTGCACAGGGTATGGCGAAAGTTCTTCACCGTTACAAAGCTTGATAAGTTCATCTTTGATCACCATGAGCGACCATCCGTCACAGATTATGTGATGGAACGTGAGTATCAGATACATCTCATCGACCATCTCGACAAGAGTGGCTCTTACCAAAGGTCCTTGAGTAAGATCGAAACGAGTAAGAAGTTCTTGTTGGACGATCGATTGAATCGATGTCTTCTCAACCTTTCGTCTGTTCAATTCGATCTCCCCTCTATCCATTACCATCTGGAGAGGTTCACCGTCTCTATTAATAAAACGAGTCCGCAAAGATTCGTGTCGTGCTATTAATGCGTTGATCGCATTCTGAAGTTTTTCGGGATCCATGAGTCCATCGAACCTCAAAACGAGCGGCATGTTATATTTGCTGTCTTGGTTGAGTTGATCTAGAAACCATATACTTCTTTGTGCATCTGTTAAAGGGAACACTTCTGTCTTATCTGTTCGTTCCGTTATCGTAAGTAGATCTGTTTTCTCGTAAACGTTCATGACTTCGCTAAGACTTTTGATCGTCGGATGGTCGAACAGCACCTTTACAGGTAATGCTAAAGAAAACGCTTTGTTGATGCTTGCCATGATCTTTACGGCTAACAGAGAGTGTCCGCCAAGTTCAAAGAAGTTATCGTTCGTCCCAATATGATCGATGCCTAGTTTGTCTACCCAGATCGATAAGATCTCTCTTTCCGTATCGTTTGAAGGTACCGTAAACTCTGTGCTTACGACTAAGTTCGATTCAGATATGTTCGGTAGATGGTTTCGGTCGACTTTCCCGTTAGCGTTAAGTGGGAACTGTTGAAGTTCCATATAAAAGCTCGGTACCATGTATTCAGGAAGCTCTTTTGAGAGCTTGTTCTTGATAGTCAACCCATCCAGATCAAATTGATCACTCGAGTAGTAGGCGATAAGGTGGGAGATTACATCTCCTTTTTGAAACAAAACCACCGCATCTTTGATTCCGGCGATCTCGCGGATGCGATTTTCGATCTCACCTAACTCCACTCTCATCCCTCGGATCTTTACCTGGTTATCTTCTCTTCCTAAGAACATGATGTTTCCGTCTTCCGTGAGATATCCGCGGTCTCCAGTTCTATACATGTGTTCACCAGGATAAAAAGGATCTTCCATAAAAGAAGCTTTTGTTTTTTCAGGGTTGTTCAGATATCCTCTCGCAAGCCCGATGCCTGCAATATATAAGTCACCTGGCACGCCGATTGGAACCGGCTGAAGATAACGATCGAGCGCATACACCCGGTTGTTATCGATCGGTCTTCCGACTGACACGATGTATGAACCACCCGTGTGATCCTTTTGACAATCAAAGCACGTAGAATCGATCGATACTTCCGTCGCACCCCATGTGTTGTATAGATGGCCCGGCATCTTTTCATAGAACTGGTTCATCAGTTCGCTTTTTAACGCTTCACCACTCGAGACAACGACTCGAAGATTTTGAAGCTTCTCTTTCATCTCTGGCGTCATCTCGTCTATGACCATCTGCAGCATGCTTGGTACGAACTGAAGAAGTGACACGTTATACTGGACGGCATAACGTAAGATCTCATGAGGATCCTTATGTGCTCCAGGTGGGATCAGAGCGATTCTTCCCCCTACCATCAACGGCCAGAAGAATTCGATCGCCGCATCATCAAACGTCAATGTCGTCTTTTGAAGTGCTGTCTCACCCTCTCTTAGATGGTGCTTGTTCTGCATCCAACAAACTCGGTTCACCCAGCCTCTATGTGTGCTGCTCACGCCTTTTGGTTTTCCGGTTGATCCCGACGTATAGTACACGGATACTAAGTTTAGAGGTGACAGGTCGACCGTAGGCTTTTCAGTCGAGAGATCATCCATTCGACTCAGAATCTCTTCGAACATCAAAACGTTGATCTCTTTTTCTTCTCCGAGAGTTAACGCTTGATTCGTTATACAGATCGGCGCGTTCGCATCGATCAAGATGTCTTTCATCCGTGATTCGGGTGCCTCGATATCTAACGGAAGATAAGCACCTCCAGCTTTTAAGATACCCATCATCGCGATGACGAGCTCGATGGATCGACCCATCACAAGTCCGACTGGTGTATCCGGGGTGATGCCCTCTTGTATCAAAAGATGAGCGAGCTGGTTGGCCCTTCTTTCAAGCTCACCGTACGTGATCGTTTCTCCCTCGTATTCTGCTGCTACGTGATCTGGTGTTTTCTTAACTTGTCCTTCAAACAGTTCGTGAAGATGAACATCAGGAAAAGCCATCTGTGTCTTGTTAAAACCATAGATCACCTTTTCTCGTTCTTCATCTGTTACTAACGACCATTCATCGATCGGGTTCTCAGATTCTATGAATTGAAACATTTGTTTAAACAGTGAAGCCAGTCGGTCTATATCCTTTTGTTGGAACACGTCACTTCTATATTCAAACTTCCCTTTAAGACCTTCATCAGAAGGTTCAAGAAACAAAGTTAGATCGAATTTCGAAGTGTGATTGTTTAATAAGACCGTATGCCCCAGTTTGAGTGTATCTGTTGTTGTTACGGCATCCGGATAGTTCTGAAAAGCGAACATGTATTGAAAGAGCGGGTTTTGGTTCGACGCTCGATTCGGTTGGATCGCCTCTACAACCTTCTCAAACGGCACTTTATCGTTTGAGAGTGCTTCAAGCGTCGTGTGTTTTACCGATTGAAGGAAATCTTTAAACGTCATCGTCCCTTCGATCTGATTACGTAAGACGATCGTGTTCACAAACATGCCGATGATGTCGTCAGTTCCTTCAAACGACCTCCCCGCAACAGGTGTACCGATCGAGATATCTTTTTCACTCGATAACTTGTAGATTAAGAGTTTGTACAAGGAAAGGAGACCCGTGTAGAGCGTCACTCCTGAGCTCTGGCAAAACGTTTCTAATGAATGAAGTTCTTTCTTAGATAACTCGAAAGTTACCTCATCACCAGGACTACCAGTGCTCTCTCTATGTTTTTGAGTTTTGAACAACTCAATGGATGGCGTGTCTTTACTCAGTTTACGTTTCCAGAAATTGATCTCTTCTTGTGCTTCTGTGGTCGATGAATAACGTTCTTGAGAGTTGATATAATCCTTATAACTACCAGATACCTTGACTGGCTCTCCCTCATAAGCTGAAAGAAGGTTGTTTAAGAAGATGGATTCTGACCACCCGTCAAAGATGATGTGGTGAAAGTTAAAATAGAAACGATGCTGAGTATCAGATACCTTAAATAAGGTAAACCGATACAGAGGACCGGTTGATAAGTGAAAGAGTTTAGCAGCATCTTCTCTCATATAACCTTCGGTCATCTTGATCGCTTGATCATAGGAAGACATGGAATAGTCCAACATAACCAAGTCACTTGTTCTTCCTTCGTCGATCACACAAATTGGCTCACCGTTTTTCGTTAAAAAACGGCTTTGAAGTACACTTTGTTTCTGTATGACAAGATCGAGACTACTCTTAAAATCTTGTAGTCTGAGGTCTCCTTCTATATCTACAAAACTAGGAAGGTTATAAAGAGAAGAAGCACCCTCGAACTCGTTGAGGAACCAGAGCCTCTTCTGTGCGTCAGAGAGGGTATTACAGCTCTCACTCACAAATTGTAGGTCTTCGTCTTCTAGCATCACACTCTTGTTGTCCACATAAGATGCTAGACTAGAAATCGTTGGATGTTCGAAGACTGTTTGGATCGTCATCGGTACGCGATATTTTTTTCTGAGACGACTAGCCACACGTGCCGCAAACAACGAGTTTCCACCTATGTATAAAAAGGATTGATGAAGAGACGAAGAAACTCCTAAATCATCTTTCCAGACACTTGCGATAAACAATTCCGTCTCAGTCAACGTTTCAGAATCATTCATTTCCTTCTTCAGGATAGGACGAGGAAGCGCTGCACGATCCACTTTTCCGTTTATTGATAGCGGAAGTTTTTCTAAACAGACGAACAGAGTAGGAATCATATATTCAGGCAGTACGCTCATCAGTTGCGATCGTACTGCTTCTTCTACAAAATCTTGCTTCTTCTCTAATACGAGGTAAGCGGTCAAAAACTGTCGTGTACCTTCTGTAACTGCCATAACGACACTCTGCTTAATGAGGTCAATGTTCTCAAGAGCATGTTCGATCTCACCGAGTTCTATTCGTAAACCGTTGATCTTAACTTGAAAATCGTTGCGACCGATATAATCGATCGCTCCATCTCTACGCAGGCGACAGAGGTCTCCTGTCTTATACAATTTCTCACCCGTTTTAAAAGGGTTCGGGATGAATCGTTCGCTCGTTAGAGTCGGTTGTCCGTAATAACCGGTCGCAAGTCCCACTCCACCGATATACAGTTCCCCGCTCTCCCCTTGAGCCACTGGTCGCATCTTTTCATCTAAAAGATAGAGATCGATGTTACTGATGGGGTAACCGATCGGAACAGAAGAACTTCTGTCATCCGTCGTACATCTCCAATATGAAACGTCGATCGCTGCTTCTGTCGGTCCGTACAAGTTATAAAGCTCTACATCTGTCGATTGATTGAAAAATTGCTTCTCTGTCGACTTCTTTAATGCCTCTCCGCTACAGATCACCCTCTTTATAGAAGTTTGAGAAAGATCGGGAACAGCATCCAAGAAGAGTTGAAGCATCGATGGAACAAAATGAAGAGTCGTCACCCTATATTCTTGAATCGTTTGATATAAATAATCCGGATCCTTATGTCCTTCTGATTTGGCCATGACGATCGATGCACCTTCCATCAACGGCCAAAAGAACTCCCAAACGGATACATCGAAACTATACGGTGTCTTCTGCAGAATCCGGTCGTTACCGTCGAGTAAAAACTCACGCTGCATCCACTGCAACCTATTATTGAGTGCTCGGTGCGTGTTCATGACGCCTTTTGGTTTGCCGGTAGAGCCAGAGGTATAGATGATGTACATGAGAGAATCTTCGTCCATCTCCACCTCAGGATTTGCGATCAGCTTCTCACTCCATGAAAACGTGTCTAAGCAAACAACATCACAAACCTCAAAAAGAGATTGGTACTTATTCGCTGTTAAAACGAATGGTTGTCCTAACTCACTGACCAATCCTTGAATCCTTGCGATAGGAAAAGTCGGATCGACGGGAACATATGCGCCTCCCGCTTTTAAGATTCCAAGTAACGCGATGACCATCTCCAGTGATCGCTCAAGACTGACAATGACAGGTTCCTCTCGCTTGAGTCCTTTATCTAGTAACAGGTGAGCCACTTGATTTGCGCTGTCGTTCAACTCTCTATACGTAAGTGACTCATCTTGAAAGAAGACCGCGACATGATCAGGCGTTCTTTCTACTTGTTGTTCGATTAATTGATGAATACAGGCATCATCATTTGAAAACGTTTCTTTTCTTCCTTCTAACACGTGAGTAAAAACAGTATCCATCTAGACTTCCCTCTCCTCTTTCCACTCTTTCACGACTAAACAAGCGTTATGTCCTCCAAAACCAAAAGAATTACTCAAAACCGTTCTGATGCGATGGTTCTGCGCTCGGTTAGGCACAAAGTTTAAGTTCATATCTTCATCAGGTTCTGTATGATTGATGGTCGGCGGTACCAATTTGTTCTGTATGGATAACACACTGGCAATCAGTTCGGCTGCCCCAGCACCACCTAGTAAATGGCCGGTCATCGATTTGATTGAACTGATCGGTAACTCGTAGGCTCGTTCACCAAACACTTTTTTTATCGCGTACGTTTCCGATTGATCATTCAATTTGGTACTCGTGCCATGCGCGTTAACGTAGTCGATGTCATCAGGTGTGAGGTTCGCATCTTGTATCGCTCGTTTCATGGCCATGATGACACCATGTCCTTCGGGGTCAGGAGCGGTTACACCGTATGCATCGTTAGTAGCTCCGTACCCTGCGAGTTCAGCGATGATAGGAACTCCACGACGTAGCGCTGATTCTTCTGACTCTAAAACGACGATCCCTCCACCTGATCCGATCACGAAGCCGTCCCGAGAACGATCGAAAGGCCGGCTGGCTTCTTGTGGAGAGTCATTTCGTGTAGACAATGCTTTTATCTTAGTGAACGATGCCAGATCCAGTGGTGTGATGGCTCCTTCAGTTCCTCCGGCGATCATGATATCCGCATCACCATATTGGATAGCACGCATCGCTTCACCGATACAGTTGCTGCTTGCCGCACAAGCAGTAACGAAAGAACCACTCTTTCCTTTTGCGCCAAGTTTAATTGCGATCTCACTTACGCTTGAGTTGATGAGCATCCCAGATGCAAGATAAGGACTGACTCTTCTTGCTCCTTTCGTGAGTAATGTCTGATGGTTTTCAAGGATCATGCCTGTCCCGCCTGAACCTGACCCCACTAAGACGCCTACACTAAACGGGTCGAGTTCTTTCATATCTAGTGAAGCTTGTTCAACAGCTTCACGAGTAGCTGCCAAAGCATAATGTGTGAATGTATCCGTTCGATTAATCTCTTTAGAAGATAGATATTCGGTCGGATCAAAATTCTTTATTTCTCCTCCGATTCTTGAGGAAAAGGTCGATGTGTCAAAAGATTGGATATAATCAATCCCACTGACTCCTTTACTCAAGTTGAACCAAAAAGAGTCAAGGGTATGACCGATTGGTGAGATGATTCCCATTCCCGTTATAACCACTTTTTTTCGCATAAGTAGCTCCTTCTTCACTAATATCATGTCAATTCTACAAATATTACGTTAATCACTACATCCGTAATTTCCGCAACTTTAAGGTTCAAGGTAAGATCAACAAGTTTTTTTGTTTTTTATTGAAATTCAGGGCGGAAATCATGCTCAATCGGCATGTATGGAAAACAAAAAGGGGATAATGAAGTGACATTTCAGCTAAAACACAGCAAAGTATTGTCGCTAAAGAGTTGATTAAGTGGCTAGAAAAGCATTAACACATAAAAGCAAAAAAACTCACTATTTTTGTGATTTTTTTTATTTATTAAACTGCTATCAAAACTTTGTTTGCAAAAAAAAGAACCCAAAAGGTATTTCCTTTTGAGTTCTTCTCATCCTTAAATTAAAATCGCGAGCAAGATGGGCAGTGTGATCAGTGAAAAAAGTGTACTTACTAAGGTTGCACTCGATACGAAATCAGGCTCTGTTCCAAACTGTAACGCATACATCGTCGTATTTGCTGCTGAAGGCATCGCAGCCATCAGAACCATAATCGCTGCGAGCATATCATCTACAGGAAGAATCAACGTGATACAAAACGCGATCAGTGGTGACACGGCTAATTTTAGTAGCAACGAATACGTTAACTTTTCCACTTGTACATGTCGTAATGATATTTTCGCGAGCTGCATACCGAGTATAATCATGATGGTCGGTATCGCAGAATTTGCCACAAGATCAAGAGCTTCTGACACAGAACCTTTTATCGGTATGTGTAACTGTTGAAAGACTACACCCGCTATCGCTCCATATACGATTGGCATACGCCTTACTGCTCTGAGTGCTGAAGAGATACCGTCGTTTTCTGGGCTGCCTTTTGCTGCATAATACACACCAACTGTACACATGACTAACTGCTGAATAACCATAAGAACAACCGCATAGTCTAACCCAGCTGCCCCAAACGCGAACAGCGCGACTGGCGTACCATAGTTCCCATTATTCATAAAAGCAGAAGCTAAAATAACACCGCATGTTTCCCGCATATTGTATCTTTTAATATAACTGATCACGTACACGAGACCGATTAAAGTGAAACATAGAATGAGCGTATAGATGAGCATATATCCATACGTTTTCGTAAAAGTAGTTTCATAAAACGTCCGAAATACGAGAAAAGGAGACATCAGATAAAGTGCCATCTTGGAAAGGGTTTGCGTTTCAAAACCTATCGTTTTTTGGCCGATAAATCCGATACCAAAGATCGCAAATACCGGAAGAATAATGCTCAACAGCTCTATCATGTCTTACCCCTTCTTTCTGTTAACTACAACTGAAAAAGGCTGACCAAGTGAGATCAGCACTTTTTTCTTGCTACAAATTTAAAACAATGATTCGTTCTTCAGTCATCTCTTCAATCGCATAGCGCGGACCTTCTTTTCCAGTCCCGCTCTTCTTTACGCCACCGTATGGCATGTGATCCACTCGATAGGCTGAAGCATCGTTTACGATAAGTCCGCCCACTTCAATCTCTTTCGCCGCTTTCATAGCGAAAGCAAGATCGTTTGTGAAGAGACCTGCCTGTAATCCATAATCCGAGTCATTCACTTGTTCGATCACTTCGTCTATCGTAGCATATGTGTCTATCCCAACAACAGGACCAAACACTTCTTGTTTGCAAACTTTCATATCTCTTTTAACATCTGATAGTATCGTAGGTTCGTAAAATGCTCCATTCCGTCTACCACCCGTTACAATAGTTGCTCCGTCAGACACTGCTTCGTTCACCCACTCTTCAACACGCTCTGCTTCAGCCTGTCGGATCATCGGGCCGATATCAGTAGTGTCGTCCAATGGATTACCGGATTGCAGCTGTTCTGTTTTATCTTTTAATAATTGAATAAAAGGAGTTTTCACATCTTGATGAACATATACACGCTGAACAGAAATACATACTTGACCTGCATTATTAAAACTTTTGTTCGCAATGAGTCCTGCAGCCTTATCAAGATCTGCATCTTTGTGAACGATCGTTGCGGAGTTATTTCCTAACTCCAGTGATACTTTGCGAAGTCCAGCCTTTTGTCTTATAATTTCACCGACTCTTGGACTTCCCGTAAAAGTAAACATCTTAACGTCTTGATTTTCTAGCAGCCATCCGCCTACTTCTGCACCATCACCTGTAATGACTTGGAGCCTGCCATCAGGCAAGCCAGCTTCCTTAAATACCTCTGCTAACATAAGGGCGCACAATGGGGTAACTTCAGCGGGCTTAAGCACGACCGCATTTCCTGCAGCCAGCGCTGGACCGATCTTATGACAAACAAGGTTCAACGGCACATTAAATGGTGTAATTGCCGCAATAATACCAACTGGAACTCGTAGTGTAAAAGCCATTCGATTTTCAGAACCTGGTGCTGATTCTACAGGAACCCCCTCACCGTGGATACGCTTCGCTTCTTCAGCTGAGATTTCAAGTGTTTGTGCAGCTCGTTCTACTTCGACTCTTGAATCACGGATCGGCTTACCTACTTCAGCTACTAACACTCTAGCAAACTCTTCTTTTTTCTCCAATAATAATCGTGCAGCATTTGCAAGCACAAGATAACGGTCGTATGCCGAGAAGGTTTCTTTATATGCTTCTTTGGCTCCTTCTACCGCTTCATCTACATCCTTTTTTTCAGAGCGCGCAATCGCAGCTTCTACATTCTGCGTATATTTATTGAGTACTTCCAACACCTCTGTTTTTTCTTTCCACACACCGTTAATCCATAGTCCGTACGTTTGATACGTTGTATTTATCGCCACAAATCATCACTCCCTATTTTATAACGTTACGACCTTTTCGTGCGTTGTGAATTCACTCGCTTTTCCTGCACTTCCGAATAGACGTATTTTCTCCTGAACTTTTTTCTGCATTACTTCACGGCCTTTGCCAAGGGAAACAGCTAGATGAAATTCTTCAGGGTTTTCTTCAAGAACTTGCTGCATGCCTTTTGTGAATGATTGTCTAAGCTCTGTATCCACATTAATTTTTGCAATACCTAACGAAACTGCTTTTGTAATCTGCTCATCCGGCACATCAGAACCACCATGAAGAACAATCGGACGGTTAACCGCTGCTGAGATTTCTTTTAATCGTTCAAATGCCAGTTTTGGAGGATTCTTATAGATACCATGTGCTGTACCTATTGAGACGGCAAGATAATCTACATCCGTAGCTTCAACAAACGCCACAGCCTCTTCAGTTGCTGTAATCATTGCATCTTCTTCAGCAACTGTTATGTCATCTTCCGTTCCGCCAATCTTACCGATTTCACCTTCAGAACCGATTCCAAGCGCACGTGAAGCGTCTACTACTTTTCTTGTGATGAAGGTATTCTCTTCGAACGAAAGAGCGGATCCATCGAACATAACGGATTGAAAACCGAGCTGGATGGCTTTCATTGTTTGTTCATATTCCCTGCTATGATCCAGATGGATACAGACAGGAACAGATATGTTTTTCATGAATACATCAATCATTGCCTTCATCGGTTCAAGTCCGATCGTGTTGATCACTTTCTGACCAACTTGAATCATGATTGGCGCTTGTTCTTGTTCAGCAGCTTCCAAGATAGCTAGAATAGTTTCTGCGTTATGTGCACTGAATGCCCCAACAGCATATTGGTTCTCGTAAGCATGAGCTAGCAGTTCTTTTCCTGAAATATATCCCATTGTAATACCTCCGAATGTTTTTAATTAACGTCTTAATTCAATGTCATAGTGGTATTGGTCACTTCTATACCTTGTTTTTGTATACTCTATCGGCTTGTCGTTTAGTCCATAACTCAACCTAGTCATCTCTAAAAGCGCTTCTCCTGCACGAATTCCAAGAAGATCTGCTTCAGAAATCGTAGAATTTATAGCCGAAATTTTTTCATCCGCACGTTTTAACAAAATATTGTCTTCTTCCAGGATGGAATAAAATTTAGCCGTATCTAGATCGTGCTTCATCAGTAACTTTCCGATCGCTTCTGGCCAGCATGATCTCTCTAATGCGATCGGGACATCATCTGCAAATCGGATGCGTTCAATGATTAGGACTTTTTCATCTTCATTTAATCCAAGCTTTGTTTTTTCAAAGAAAAGCGTATCAATAAATTCTGCACGCAGAACTTTAGAGTGAGGAACTTGTCCTTTTTCCATTACTTCTTCTGCAAATCCTTTTAATCTTTTTAATGAGCCAACAAGCTGTTGCGGCTTCACAACCGTTCCTTTTCCTTGTTGTTTCTCTAAAAGACCGTCAGCCACAAGCATATTAATCGCTTGACGAATGGTCGTACGGCTCACTCCGAATTGCTTCATAAGCTCTTGTTCAGTTGGAATAAGTTGGTTCGGACGCCAGATTTGCTGCTGTATTTTTTCTATTAGATGGTCTTTTACTTGCAGATAAAGTGCTGTGTTATTGCTTTTCATATAATATTCTCCTCTTTCTCACAGTGGGATAAGCTTGTAGATCTTCCCCTGCGAGAGGTCGGAGCCATTTGTAATAGGCTTCCGGGTCATCAATAAATGCATCAGGTAGGAAACGTTCCCCACCCTGAGCAACAACTTGCAGAGGACAGCTATTCATACTAAAAGTATAATCTATATTTGCCGATCGTTGTATGGTAACCATTCTCTTCGTCTCACCATGTAATACAAGTCTTGCAGCTTCTCGTCCCACTTCAAAGGCTTCCACTTGATCTTGCTTAGAAATAACTGCTGATGAGCTGCGCTGATTCATACCAAGGATCTCAGCTCTAGCCATCACACCAAGTTCTGTTTTGACCATTTTCTCAAGCACGCCAGAAATGCCGCCAAGAATCGTCCTGCCTTGAACATTCGCTTTCTCGACCTGTTCTGAAGTGGCATTAATTTTACACCCTTCAGCAACAACAATTGTTGCATAGCCAAAAGATCGAACAGCTTCACTAACATTTGCTAAAAAATGTTCTGGTTCAATAATTCGTTCTGGAACATAAACGATGTGTGGCCCATCATCTTCCCCATTTCTCAAAAGACCGCTTGCAGCAGCAAGCCATCCTGAGTTCCGCCCCATCGTTTCTAGTATTCTCACTTGCTCAAAATTCTGCATGGCACATAGATCTCTACTAATATCTCTGACAGCAGTTGCCACATAACGTGCAGCACTTCCAAAGCCAGGTGCATGGTCCGTTTCAGATAGATCATTATCAACCGTCTTCGGTATGCCGATGACTTGAAGAGCATAGTGAATGTGACGCGCTTGCTCAGCCAGCTTATGAAGAGCAGCCATCGTACCATTTCCACCAATAAAAACAAGAGTATCAATTCCATGTTTTTTTAGATGGAGAAGTGATTTTTGAATCTTTTCAGTTGTAAATTCATAGCGTCCTGAACCAAGGCATGCACCGTTTACATATCGATGTGATTTGATCCATCCTAAAAGGTCATCATCAAGCTTTTCAATGTCGTTTTCATATAAACCTTGATAGCCATTATAAACACCGAATAACTCTACTTCTTGTTGGAGCGATTCTACAAAACCTACTAAACTGGCATTGATGACGGCTGTTGGACCCCCAGCCTGCCCAATTGCTACTCTCTTTGCCATCTAAGTTCGCTCCCTTCCTATACGTACACCTCAGTAGGAATGTTAAGCTGCTTGCCTAGCTGCGATAGATCATCAGCAACATCCGCATACACAACAGCAAAGTGAGGTTCATAGCCACTCTCCATAAGAGCATTTACCGTTTCAGAGACATCTCCGTTTAATCTTACTTCAACAGAGGTTCCTGAAAACGGTTGCGGAACATCTAGCGCTTCCCCCTTCATCACAAGAAGGCGATATCCGTCTGGCGTATACCCTAGTCTGAAGATCGTTACTTCTCCAGCTTTTAATCCAAAGTCCATCGTAAAGCCCATTTTACGGTTAGGATGCACGCCTGATTGTGCACCGGTTGACGGACTTGCGAGCGAATAAGCACCTGCTCCGCAATGCCAAAAAACAACCGAATTATTTGGTTCGTTCACATGAACGAGATCCCCGAGATACGGAGCGTTTCCTCCACTTAGTTCTTGAAGGATGAACATCGAAACCGCACCGTGAATATCTGACTCACAGGAAGATACCACACCATCTTCGGTAAACTGAGAGAGTGTCGAACATGCAGCTGCTCCTAATTCATTAAAGAATTCTGGCCAGCATCTAACAGCGAGTGCTGCAATATCTTCTTGTTCAATATACTTTTTCACATACGTGGAAAACTGTGCAAACTTCTTTACCGTTTCATCAGATCGATTTAACCCTATGACTTGCTGCTCAGCACGATCGATGGCACCTGCCCATTCTTCCTCGGGCAGCTCGACACATTCTTGAAATGCTTTTAGAAGATCCATTTTTTGAACTGTGACACCTAATTTTTGATGCAGAAGTTCTTCGTCTGTATCTGAGAAGAAGAAGCCAGGCGGATGTTCTCCGATCACTCCAATTTTCAGCTGCTTCAGCTTGTTAACCAAAACATTCACTCTGATCTGACGAGAAAGCTGCTTTTGAAGCTGTTCTTCGTCGGGATTACCTAGTACGAATGTAAAAGGGTGACGATGATGCATGAGGACATTACTCGTGCTGTTTCCTCCAGTTAATGAATTAAGTCGCAGCCTACCTCCTACACTTGGTTCTCTTACAGACCATACAACAACAGGTTCTTTTCGATACTGAAGTACTTTAGCAATAAACTCACCATCTGCAAACGTAACACTTTGGTAGATGATAGAATCAATATTTTTATTTGTTAACGTTTCAAGAAATTGCTGTAGATCTTCTACAGATGTAAGAATTTCTTCTGGTTCATACACTGTGTGGTAATTCTTGTTGAGCCATTCAGAGCTTTGCTTACGGTATTGCTCACCAGCTTCTAGATCAAATGTTTTTCTGCCAATTGGGATATATACGATTGTTGGCGTTTGCATAGTTGTCCACATCCTTCATATTGTTCTATCTTTAAAGCTGTTTTTGCATATCTTGTTGCTATCTGAAAGTAGTTGATTTCCGCTCCAGGTATCTCGCTTTCCACGGGGCGTGCGGTGAGCCTCCTGCCGCTTTGCGCCCTTAGGAGTCTCGCACCTTGCGCTCCAATCAACTTGCAAATGATGAGAATAGATAAAGCCAAAAGCAACAATCTTTATAAAAGAGCTTTCTAAATATAAGTATAACAAAAGGTTACTACCTTTTAAAATATATTACTACCTTTATATTTATAAAAGTTCTTAAAAGCTTAAAAGAATCAGGGGACAAACCTATTCCTGTCCCCTCTGTAATTCTAGTTCGTTAATGATTCAAACAATTCCTTGTATGAGGAATTCTTTCTGTAAAATACAGGTGGTTTACCGATCGGTGCTTCAACTTCTGCATAACCGCCACGATATTCTTCTCCAGTCCATACGTGCACCCATTCATCTTCCGGTAAGTAGACGTTCCAATGGGTTGCGGCTTCTTCATACACCGGTGCCACAAGAAGATCTCTGCCGTATAAATATTGATATTGAATGTCATAAGCTGTTTCGTCTTCCTCATAGTGCATGAACAAAGGACGCTGTACTGGAATTCCTTTTTTAGCATTCTCCTTAACGATGTCTTTCGTATAAGGCGCTAACTTTACATAGATATCTGTCATACGAGCAATATGCTGCAGCGTCTCTTCATCACCATCAAATTGAAAACAATCATCAGGACGATTTCCTTCATGTGTTCGCATGACGGGTGTAAAAGTTGCCATATCTGTCCAGCGAAGAAGAAGCTCTTTGCTTCGCTTGTTTCCATGAAGACTTGTATAGCCGCCAATATCACTATGGTGTAAACCACAGCCAGTCATACCAGCTGATAGTGCAGCCGGGATAACAGAAGCTAATCCATCATCTAGTGACCAGTTCACACTTTGATCTCCAGCCCATAATAGCGGACAATATTTTTGTATTCCCGTATAACCGGCTCTCATGAAGTATGTAACTTCACCTAATTTTCCAGCTTCACTCACTGCTTCATAATTCATTTTTGCCCAAAGTGCGGGCCATGCATTATGCATGATCTTAGCCGATTCACCGTTATAGAGTTGAACATCTGTTGGCAAGTATTCACCAAAATCAGCCATCCAGCCGTCAAGACCAAAATCAATCATGTTTTCTTTAATGACTGATTTGTACCACTTACAAGCTTCAGGATTTGTAAAATCTACGACTCCACAGTTGAACTCTCCAAAGTCAACAAGGTAAATGTCCCCTGTTTTATTTAGAGCAAGGTATCCTTTCTCTGCCGCGGTTTTGTAGAGATCACCTTCAACAGAAACGTAAGGATTAATATAGCCCAAGAAGCGAATACCTTTTGCTTTCCATTCCTCAATCTTTTGATCAAGATTTGGATACTCTTCACTGTTCCAACGCCAGTTCCACATCAATCTCTTTCCGAATGAAGTGACGCGTTTTCCTTGCCAGTCCTGACACCAAACGCCTCCGACTTTAATTCCTTTTTCAAGTGCTACGTCCAGCTTTTTTTGAACAATATCGGTTCCGCCTTGTAAACCGAGCCAGATTCCGTTATACGTCCAATCTGGTAATTCAGGCTGACGCCCAAACACTTCAGTTAACTTCTCGACAAGCTCAACATAGCTTTCCGCCGTTTCAAAGAGCACATATTGTGGTATATCCCATATTTGAAGTTCGTGATATTCGTCATTCCGAAAGTCAAAGTCAGCATAAGCAGTTGTTTCAACATGGCAATAATATTTTTTAGTAGAAATAAAGGTTGGTTGCGGATAGTTTGTGTTGTAGTAGTCGCCGCCTGCTTTATCTTTTACATCCGCCTGCCATGTTGTGTACGTGTTCTTATTTCTTCCAACACCAGGTTCCGAAGTCCATAGCGGAAAATTTTTGCCTCGCAGATTAAAATGTGACAACTGCTCACCGCAACCGTAGACTTTCTCGTTGCTATCTGCTTGTACACGTAACCATAACCGGTTTATTTCTGATGAACGTTTTGTAAACTGAAGTTTTACTTTTCCGTCCTCTTCGGTGAGAAGAATTTCGAGATCAGTTGGTCCACCTTCAAATTTTGAAAAAGAAAGTTGAAAACCAATCTCCTCTTGAACAACATCAACATAACGAAGTCCGATTCTTTCTACTACATAATCGTGAATGTCAAAATTTCCTCGATACATGTTGATTGTTTCTTCCCCATATCCTACATATAGCATGGGCTGCTGATGCGAGTGATGAAAGAGAAGTCTGCCATCAGCAACAATTTGAAATCCATTATTTATTTCCTTCAACACGAATGTTGTTTCATTAGTTTTAAGAGCCATAAGAACCTCCTTATTATGCTAGCTTTCTTGCTTCTTTTACTTCTTTTTTGTGCTGTTCACTTAAGAAGTCTGCATACTTACGATTCCAAACCTTTAGCGAAAGGTAGATAAGAACTCCAGTAACAATTGCCAATGCTGCAATCGCTGGCCAGAAATACCCCGAAACGATTGAGTCCTGATAAGCTAAACCAATCGGAGAGAATACGATGTACATACTCGCAAGCAAACTTAACAAGATAAACGTTACGGGAAGTGCGTATTTCCAAGGTACCATGTCGACTTGTGCATTCGCTTTATACACATACGGTTTTTGCAAAGGCTTCCATTTTCCTATAGCGATCATAATTCCAACCTCTACGAAGAACAGAATCGCGTAAATATGGATAAAGTTAATGGTGGTTTGAATACCAAACAACTGATCCAAGCCCCAAACGAGTAAGTAGTAAGTAATAACATGGAAAATGATTACTACCTTTGCAGCAAGTGCAGGAATTCGTTTAGAGAAGATACCAACAAGAACAATCGTGATGATCGGAATATTGAAGAACCCTGTAAAGCGTCTGATCAGATCCCAAAGACCATCAGGTGCGTTCATCAATAATGGTGAGATAAAGAATGATACAAGTGCTATAACTGTACCAAACCATTTACTCATCCGGATCAACTGATCGTCAGTCGCTTTCGGATTGAACTGCGGTTTATAGATATCAAGAGCAAACATGGTTGCTGCTGAGTTAAGCAACGAGTTAAAGGTACTAAATACCGCTCCTAATAGAACAGCTAGGAAAAAACCTGATAAATATTTTGGCAATACATCTGCTACTAATGTTGGATAAGCAAGGTCAACCGGATTCAATCCTCCTCCATATAGATGGAAAGCGATAATACCAGGAATCATCATAAATAGTGGAATCGCAAGCTTATAGAAACCAGAATATAGCACACCTTTTTGACCTTCTTTCAAGTTCTGTGCTCCAAGCGTACGTTGAATAACGTACTGGTTTGTTCCCCAATAGAACAAGTTTGCAAAAATCATACCCGTAAAGATGGTCCCAAACGGAACCGAGTCCGTACTCGATCCGATCGCATTTAGTTTTTCCGGACTGTTTGTTGCAATGGTCTTCATGCCCTCAAACATGTTCCCATCTCCGAGTGCTAAGAAACCTAGAGCAGGCACTAAAAGTCCTACTATCAAAAGTCCGATTCCATTAATCGTATCCGATACAGCAACGGCTTTTAAACCGCCAAATATTGCGTATACTGCACCGATGATTCCGATCACCCAAATTAAGAGCCAAACCGATTGCGTGTAGGAAATGCCTAAAAGACCTGGCACATCAAAGAGTTTAAGAATAGTCAGTGCACCTGAGTAAAGGGTTGATGGAATCGTAACTAAAATATAGCCGAGCATAAATAGCAAAACCGTATAGCGACGAACCCCCTCATCAAATCGCGTGCTGAGAAACTCTGGCAATGTTGTAAAAGCTCCTCCTAAATATTTCGGTAATAGATAGAGAGCCATGATAACAATCGCAAAGCCAGCCGTTACTTCCCAAGCCATGTTGGACATGTTCGTTCGATACCCTTGTCCATTCAAACCGATCAAGTGCTCAGCAGAAAGATTGGTAAGAAGCAGTGACCCGGCGATAAATGTCCCATTCAACCCGCGTCCTGCTAAGAAATAGCCCGTAGAATCTTCTGTCTCCCCTTTTGTTTTTAAGTAAGAGATCCATGCGACCAGTCCCATAAAAAATGTACATGATAAAAGTGTAAATCCAATGCCTGAAAACATATCGAACACCCCTGTCCTTTTAAATAATGATAGTTAAAACAAGACTTCTATGTTGTCACCGATAATTCCAGGATAAGCTCCCTTTTCTATCAGCTGTTTTCGATCCGGATGTGCGATCAGCCATTTATTCTTCATAAAAAGCAAGTGATCTTCATCAGTACTTTTTTCACGCTCTGCTGGCGCAACTTCTAACGGTTCATTCGTTCCTTTTGGTAAAACAACAATGCATTTGAATCCTGATTCTTGAACTTTACAAGGTGCAAAGTGCAGTGTCGTCTCGTATATTTCAATTGCCGTTCCTTCAGGAATAAAGAAAGCCCTTACATTATTCGAATGGAATGTATTATTTTCGATATCCTGTACTTTTCCAAGAAGGAGAACTAGATCAGTTACTGCTATATTGATCTCACTTCCTTTGTGATATTCAAGGCCATTTAACGTTGAATTACGACCGTTGCAATACCCAATCTGGGCAGGCATCTCACCATAGAAGTAAGTCTCAATTTGTTTTTTTACGAGATCGTCTTCCAGAATCGGTTCTGAAGCCACATAAACATTTTCATGCTCTGGAATTTTCGTAGATTGCTTCATCGTGTTCATTAAACGTGTAAAATCATAGCCTGTAATCACTTTTCCATAACTCTTAAATGAATCATCACTAACATGCTCAATAATCATGCTGTTTTCTTTCATGTTTACGTGTGACAACTTATTACCTCCTCTTTTTCAAAAACGAATAACATAGGTATCTTTAATAAAACATCACTACCTTTTGTTTTAAAAAAATTCAGTCAATATTGATGTTGCTTTTTATTCTATGAAAACGCATTCAAAATTGCAAGGAGTTTTTTACATACAATTGTTTACAAATGCTCTTTTTACTTGGTAGACAAGGATTTTTCATTTAAAAAAACTTGCAGACAAGGTCTACAAGTTTTCTTTTTAGGAGGTTTCTAACTGTTAAAACGTATGTGCGGAATCTTTAGCACGAGCAATGGCATTTTCTTTAATTTCATTCGCTTTATCTGGCATGGTCGCATGTCCTTCAACAAACAATCCTTGGAACGATGGAACGCCAAAAAATTGCATGATCACGCTTAAATAACGGTGCCCCATCTCCATTGCTGCTGCAGGTCCTTCAGAATAGACCCCGCCGCTAGCTTGTATATGCAGTGCTTTCTTGTTCGTTAATAGTCCTACAGGTCCTTGCTCTGTATACTTGAACGCTTTTCCTGCTACCGCCACTGAATCGATATATGCTTTCATAACAGGTGGAAATGAGAAATTCCACATTGGTGTTACAAATACATATTTATCAGCTGCTACAAACTGCTCACAAAGCTCTGAAAGTCTTCCCACTTTAGATTTTTCTTCTGCAGAAAGCTCTTCAAATCCTTTACCAGATTGCAGTTTACCCCATCCGCTAAAGACATCAAGGTCGATGTGAGGAATGTCCTCTTTATACAAATCCACATGAATCAATTCATGATCCGGGTTAACTTTTTTGTATTCATCAATAAATGCTTTACCAACAGCCATGCTGTAAGAGACTTGATCATCATGAGGATGCGCTGTAATATATAATACCTTTGTCATGTAATTGACACTGCCTTTCAGTTTTTTCTTTTCTAAATTACCGTTGCTTTGAATGTTCTTTTCACTTCTATGCAAGTTGATTGGAGCGTAAGGTTGCCGACTCCTATGGGACGAGCGGTCACTCTGAAATGTGGAGGTGGCTCGTTCAGCCCCGACCAGCAAAAGTTGAATGGGCGAGGAAGGTGCCTTTTACCTTCTTGACCGTTAAACTTTTGACCTCGAGGGGCTAGCCACTGCAACTAGATAGGTGAGACCCTTAAGGGCGCAAAGCGGCAAGGGGCTCACCGGTCGCCCCATGGAAAGCGAGCAACCTGGAGCGGAAATCAACGACTTTCAATGAACTGCAATCACGATTTATCATAAGGATTCCCAGCAATGTTCCCCCTCACTTCATCTGTTAAAAGAAAAGGCTCTTGCAAAAGGTTATCGTTGAAAACTTCATGGTTTAAAAGACTCCCATCATAGTGCGTCGGTCTATCTTCATTCATCTATCCATTCACCTCCAACAGAGATAGTTTAAACGGTTGTTTAACTTTTAATTCATACAAAAAAGCTATCTGCATAAAACAGATAGCCATAGCAAAAGGTTTGAAAATTAGTAGCGTTGTCCGCCTAAAGCTTGTGCTACAAGACGCTTAGTGATTTCTCCACCTACAGATCCGTTTGCACGTGAAGTAGTGTCTGGTCCAAGGTTTACACCGAACTCAGAAGCGATCTCATACTTCATTTGATCAAGAGCTCCTTGAGCTCCAGGTACTGATAATTGGTTGCTGTTGTTTTTAGCCATTCTATTCACCTCCCTTTCATTTCTACTCTTATAATCCCACTAACTTTCAATCTTATTCATAACCTTTAAAAATTTTTTTCAATGTTTCATTAGGTGTGTGTGTATTTTATTATTTGCTTAAGTATGGATACAGTTTGTCCAAACATTTTAAACAAGTCTGCATAAGATATGGAGAAGAGAGGATACACCGAATATTCTCTTTTCGGAAGTTCTATATGGGGGGAATTCATTGTGAGTTTCATTAGTATCTTAAACGGGGTTCTATCTTCTAAAAAACGTGCAAAAAGCAAGAAAAACAAGAAGAGAATTGGCTAACCCAATCAATTAAAGCCACAAAAAAGCTAGCCTTTTGGTTAGCTTTTTTGCTGTGGCTGAGTGGCAGAAGCAAAGCTGAAATTTGTGAATATCAACCATTTCGGATAGACTAATGTTGCTTATACTGCAACCTATTTGATTCTCATTAGGAGGATTACATCGTGACCCATATTTTAATTGTAGATGATGATAAAAATATACTTGAGCTGCTGCACTATCATCTAAGTGAAGCAGGGTATCAAGTCTCTCAAGCTAAAGACGGCATTGAAGCTTTAGAAATCTTACGGCTAAAGAGGTTTGACCTCGCTGTAGTTGATGTGATGATGCCCTTTATGGACGGTTATTCCTTAACAAAAGAAATACGAGAAAATTACGATATTCCTGTGATTCTATTAACATCCAAAAATCAGATTGAAGATAAAGAACAGGGCTACTTATCCGGAACGGATGATTATCTCGTAAAACCATTTGAAGCGAGAGAATTACTTTTTCGAATCAAGGCACTTTTAAGAAGATACGATAAACACCAAGATAATTCCATCATCAGCTTAGGACGCACAACGGTAAACAAAAAAACCTATGAAGTTTATATTAACGATGTAACGATTCTATTACCTTTGAAAGAATTTGAATTGCTATATTTTTTCATCTCGAATCCTATGCAGGCTTTTACTCGAGATCAGCTCATACAACACATTTGGGGTATCGATTATGAAGGGGACGAACGCACGGTAGATGTACATGTAAAAAGGTTAAGAGAACGGTTTTCCAAACTGACAGATGATTTTCAGATCAAAACGGTACGTGGAGTTGGTTATTTATTGGAGGGTAAAAAATGAAGTCGCTGTATACCAAATTTGTCGTCATAACGATCGGCATCATGCTTTTAAGCGGTGTGTTAGCCTTTGTTGCCTCGAATACATACTATCAACAAAAATTAAAACCGGCTAATGATCAAAAAAATACAGGGATTGCGCTTGAGATGGCTTCTTTTGTGGAAAAACACCCTACTATCAACCTGAACGATTACTTGAGAAACCTATCTAAGATTGGGTATCAGATCTACCTTGTTGAGAGTTCCGGAAACGAAACGTATTTTGGGGCAAAATTTCGTAACACCTCCCTTTCATCTTCTACGAAAGAATCTGTACTTAATGGTGAGATCTATCATGGAATTCTTCATTTTCCAAAACAAACATTTGTAACGGGTTTTTTTGCAAACGAACTAAGTAATTCGATCGGGGTTCCTCTAACATATCAGGAAAAAAAGTATGCTCTGTTTATACGACCTGATATCAAACTACTTTTTAATGAAATGCATGTACTTTTCGGATGGCTTTTTGGATTGATGATTGTTCTTAGTATCTTAATGGTAGTGGTTAGTACAAAATATTTAGTAAAACCTATCTCAAAATTGAACACCGCTACAAAATCGCTCTCAAAGGGAATCTTCTCTGTTGAGCTCGATACGAGGCGTAGCGATGAACTTGGCGTGCTCTCTCAAAGTTTTCAGCACATGGCTCGAAAACTAGAACAGTCAGATGAGATGCGAAAAGAGTTCATCTCAAATATCTCTCATGATATTCAGTCACCGTTGTCGAATATAAAAGGATATACCAACCTGTTAGAAAAAGAAGAAATGAGTTCAATTGACCGCGCAAAGTACATCTCTGTAATAAATGATGAAATCAGTAGACTCTCGAACTTAACGAAGCAATTATTGCTTCTTGCTTCACTGGATCGAAACGAAGATATTTTACAAAGAAAACATCTCAATGTTTCACAACAGATTAAAGAACTGATTCGTAATTATCAATGGCTGATCAATGAGAAAGGAATTATGCTTAGTTATTCCTTACCAGATATCGATTTTTTCGGAGATCCTTCTCTATTAAGTACTGTATGGGACAACCTTCTTACCAATGCCATCAAGTATAATAACCGTGAAGGAAGCATTAAGGTATCTGTTGAAAAAAGAGAAAAATCCATCATGATCATCTTTAAAGATACCGGTATTGGCATGAATGAAGAGGAAGTTGAAAGAATTTTTGACCGCTTTTATCGAGCAGATATTGCTCGTTCGAAAACAATAGATGGTACTGGACTCGGACTATCGATCGTCGCTACCATTGTAAAACTGCATGATGGAAAAACGGTTGTGAAAAGTAAGAAGAACGAAGGAACGACAATTGCCGTTGAACTCCCTATTGATTAAATACATCTTAAAATACTCAGGCACTCTCAATGAAAATACATTGGTGGTGCCTTTTTTATGCACCTCTTCCCTTCTCTCCAACGATTTGTAACGTGTTGTTCATTGTCCGTTCATATATCGATTCTAAACTAAGGATGTAAAAAGATTGGAGGAGAGATGTTATGAGCATCGCATGGAAAGAAATCAAAAAAAATAAAATGAGGTTTTTCATATTAGGTTCCATCATCTTTCTCGTAAGTTTGTTAACGTTTATTATTTCTGGTTTAGCCAATGGGCTATCACAAGATAACGCTGCCTTAATTAAAGACTTGCCGAACGGCCAGTTTTATATAAATAATGACGCAGAAGAAAATTACAACCTCTCTAGAATTGATCATAGCGTTCAAGAGCAAGTATTAAACAAACATAAAAATGCTGCTGCACTCTCTATACAAATGGGATTTCTAAACGATGAGAGTGACAAACAACGAAGCGTTGCTTTTGTTGCTTCAACCGATTCTAAATTATTTGAATCAGTGGCACCCGGGGAAATCGTTCTAGACCGTTCATTAGAGAAAGATGGCGTTAAAGTTGGTGACACCTTAACACTTAAACCATTCAACGAACCGCTTGTTGTTAAGGATTTTGTTGACCAAAAAAAGTTCAGTCATGCTCCAGTTGCTTTTCTGAATATGGAAGATTACAAGCAGATGTATCGAACTGAAGAAATGCAGCTACTTTTCATACCAGGTGCAGATGAAACACTAAATTTCAAAGAGCTTCAATCTTTTTCAAATAAAGAGTTTCTTAACACCATTCCAAGCTACAGTGCAGAACAGATGTCTTTAAATATGATCGTTTGGTTTCTCATCGTGATTAGTGGAATGCTGTTCGGCATCTTCTTTTATATGATGAACGTTCAAAAGATTGGGCTATATGGCATATTGAAAGCCATCGGCGTAAAAACGGGCGATCTGTTTAAAATGATGTGGACACAAATGCTATGCATCACAATCATATCCCTTACTCTCTCTGTTGGTTTTAGCCAATTATTCAAGGAAATTGCACCTAAGGATATGCCTTATCATTTAACGAACGAAACCACTCTGCAATTATCAATCGTCTTCCTCGTGATTGGATTTATCGGAGCTACACTTTCTGGATTACAAATCAAAAAAGTTGAACCTTTACAAGCCATACAACAAGGAGAGGTTTAATATGGAAATTTTTAAGATTGCTGAATTAAGAAAAACATTTAAAAATGGTGATGTGAAAGAAGAGGTACTAAAAGGAGTGAACCTTAAGCTTAAGGAGGGTGAAATTACAGCGTTGGTCGGTCCATCGGGGTCTGGTAAGAGTACCCTGCTAACCATTGCTGCAGGACTGCAACCCGCATCAGACGGGAATATTTTATTTAATGGACATAACTTAACTTCCATGACTTCAGAGGAAATGCGCAGCATAAGAGCCAAGAAATTCGGTTTTGTTTTCCAATTTGCACATCTTGTCCCTTTTTTAACCGTTCGGGAGCAATTAAGCCTCATGTTAGATGTATCTGAAGTGAAAATGAAAAATGAAAAACGTGAACAAGAAATTGATTATATTTTAGACCGTGTTGGTTTATCCCATCGAAAACATGCTTATCCCTCTTCTTTATCCGGTGGAGAGAAACAGCGTGTAGCTATCGCTCGAGCGGTTATTCATAAACCGAAAGTTCTTTTTGCAGATGAACCGACTGCAAGTCTGGATACTAAGAAATCTAAAGAGATTATGTCACTCATCCAAGATCTAACGAAAACGTTAAACATTACCACTCTTATGGTCACCCATGACGAGGAAATGCTTTCTTATGTTGATCATGTTGTTAGAATGAGCGATGGTTTGGTTGTGTAAAATAAAATATACCGTTCAATGCCTATTGAGCTTGAACGGTATATTAGGGTTAAAAAGGCTTTTTTGCGTCCACTATTAAAGATACAAAACCAAGTTTCCCGTTTTGATTTCTATGATCAAAGCGCATAGAGCGATAAATATATCCTTCACTTTCATCCCAATCCTGTGTATGAAAATTTCCTTTCTCATCACAATATTCTAATAGAGTAACAGAAAAACCCGCTTTTCTAAACATAGATGTAATTGTTCTATAATTATGTACAATCTTATGACTTGCAGCAGGATGATCTTTCGGCCCAGGACCTCCTATTTGTACACCCATTTGATAATCTTTATCAGGAAAAAAGCCATCTGGTACTGCACAACGAATGTGGCCACCTGGCTTTAAAAAATCAAAGCAAATCTTTGCCGCCTCGACTCCCTCTGCAAAAGTCAAATGCTCCCATACGTGTTCAGCTAAGATTGCTTGTAACGATTCACCTGAAAATCGCCTCTCCCAATCAAGCCGCTTTAATAAATTTAGTTCTGACTCCTGCGTCTGCAGCCAATTGGGATTATTATTATACTCACCTGCACCGATTACAACTTTCATATCAGCTTGTTTATTCACTCTAGAAAACACGCCCTATCATTCGGAATTTGAATTATAAAATTAATTCCCGTGCAAAATTGTTTTTCATAAACGAACTCAAAACAGGAGTATCATTATAATCTAAATAATTAACACCTTACGTATTTCCGCTTAAAACCAACCTGACCTTTATCTATCGCCTTTTGAATATTTTCAGAAGCAAGTAGATACTTCGCTTTTTTCTTGTCCTGTTTCATTTCTACCGGTCCTATAGCGTTTGCTGTCTCAACCGCTTTTTCATGTAATGGCACGTAGGATATCCCTACTGTATAGACAAAATTATTCATTGAAGATTTTGTTCGTTCAGGTGCATCATGAATGGTATTTTTTACGACCTCAAGCATTTTTTCTAACTTCGTTCTTGAGAATTCGCTGTCTGGCCGATTTCCTAATAGCCAGCAATAACAACTCCATCCTGCTGACATCTTGAGCTCATCACCGCTTGCAATCCATTTGTCAGCAACCTCTTGTGCAATATCAGTTTCAGCTAGTGTGACTGCTACCACAAAATCGGATAACATATAAAAATAAGCTCCGTCAATCCAACGCTCAAAATCATTTTCAGTCATGCTGGTCGGATCAGCTATGATTCCTGCAAAGTACATCGCATCGTAATTTCCTGTCGCGTAAAGTTCCTCAGCTAATGGCTGATTTCCTTTAATCTTTTTAGCGATAGGCTTCATCGCACCAGTAGCTACACCAAACACCGGTTCGTTGGCACCATTGGATATATACATCTTCTTGTTCCGTTCCTTGCCAAGGGCTTCAAGTTCCTGCATTACATCTTCTGCATTCATTTATTACACTTCCTTTTTTGTTTTTAATTATTACGTTGGAAAAAGGGCTCTACTAACTTTGTTTGGGCTAAAATTATATGATCTCTTCGTTCACTATCCCAATCTTTTCTTCGCGATTGCTTAATTAGATTCCTCTTTCATCGACAATCTAGATTGGCCCATAAAAAAGAGTGCTCTTTCCATGACAGAAATGCACTCCTTTGTTTAACTACTCATTTGTAACATTATTGTTATGAATGCTTTGTGGACACAGAAATCTTCAGTGAGAATCAATAATTTTATAATCTTACAATCACTTCAGTTCCATCTTGTGCTTTCACATTAACGAGCTCTAATCCTTTGTGCTTTTTTAGCTCTTTAATAATAGGTTTCAGTTCTGATTGATCTATGGAAGGAATGGTGAAGGCTATGTTTTTCTTTTCTAGATGAGGTTTCGACCATTTGTTTACTTGTCGAATTAATAACTTAGAAGTGATAATGGATATCCCTATATTTAATAGGACATAAGGAACAGGAATTGAGAACTTTGCCTCTTTTGTTTTCACGTTTACATGTAACATGTTAGCAGCCTCTACTCAATCGTAATTGAAACGGTATCCCCGTTCGCTGATTTCACATCAACAATCTGTCCATCCAGTTCGTTTTCAATGGCTTCAAGTATTAGGTCGATATCAATATCTTTTACATATTGTTCAGATTGAGGAATCTTTAGAGCAATGTTGTGACCTGCTGCTAGTACAACCTTTACTAGTTTGATGGGTAGGTTCACGTTCACATTGTCACTCTCAGATACAACACGTATCTTCAAGGTTTTATCGCTATAGTTAGAAGATACCCGAGATGAATGGTCTAATGGTTTAAGTGTTGTACCCTGTTCTTTTTCTTGTAGGACCTGAATTAACTCTGAACCTTTATCCGTATCAATCTTACCATCTTGCACCATCGTTAAGACTTTCTCAATCTCACTTTTCATTTTTATATCCCCCTATTCATCCTTTAGCATTTTGATTGCTTCATCTGGAGAAATCTCTCCGCGCTCAAGCATCCCAACAATCTTTTTCTCATCGACCTCATTCTTCTTTTTGGTTTCATATCCTAATGAAGAGGCTATGTCGTTCAGCTTGCCTCGAACGGTTGGATACGATATCCCTAGCTCTTTTTCAACCTCTTTAATATTGCCTCTGCATACAAGAAAGACTTCCACAAAATGAAGCTGCTCTTTCGATAGTGACGCAAATTTAGACAATTCGAATTCGTTCTCAATTGTCGTGTGACAATGTGCGCAGTGAAGTTTAGTAACCTTTAATGTTTGTGAACAAACCGGACAATTTGTAAGTAATGGGTGAGCCATCTCATTCTCCTTTCTTTAATTAATTTCATTATATACTATAAAATCAATAAAGTTAATATGGTGATTTAATTATTTTATTTTTTTTTCAAAAAAATTAATATATATTATAAAATTATTAATTTTTATAAGAAAAGAGACCTTCCTAAATGGAAAGTCTCTTCTTTCTGTTTGTATTCATAATATTAACCCTTTTTGCTCACCTGCGATTGATCATCCGTATTCTTTTCCAATACATTTACAATGTAGTCTTTGCCCCATTCATACATCGCCTCTAAAATTGGTAATAGTCTTTCTCCATGCTCAGTAAGGGAGTATTCCACTTTTGGTGGAACTACAGGATAAACTTCTCGATGTACGATTAAATGATCTTCCAGTTCTCGTAATTGGTTTACAAGCATCCTCTGAGTTATACCCGGCATAAGAGTCTTTAATTCACCAAATCTTTTCGTTCCTTCCTTGCCTAGGTGCCACAGAATCAACATTTTCCATTTACCACCTATTACTGCAAGAGTTAATTCTTTTTCACAGTTAAAGTCCTTATCTCCTAAATTAGGCATCTACATCCATTCTCCTTTATTTCATCCAATAGTATACTTTTTGTAACTATATGCGGAAAAAGTGCGTACTTTAAATTTATTTACATACTGAGTATACTAAACAGCATGCTAGTAAGTAAATGAATATTAACATTTACACCCAGCCACTCAGTGCAACAAAATAAAATTATCTATAAGGAGAGATTATATAAATGAAATTACAATTAGCATTAGATCTTGTGGATATCCCGGGAGCAATCGAATTAGTAAAAGAGGTAGAAGAGTATATTGATGTCGTAGAAATTGGTACACCAGTGGTAATTAATGAAGGTCTTAAAGCAGTAAAAGAAGTTAAAGCTGCATTTCCTAACTTAACTGTTTTAGCTGACTTAAAAATTATGGATGCAGCTGGATATGAAGTAAGCCAAGCATCTGCTGCAGGTGCAGACATCATAACGATTCTCGGAACCGCAGAAGACGAGTCGATTAAAGGCGCAGTAGAAGAAGCTAAAAAACAAGGAAAACAAATCCTTGTCGACATGATTGCGGTAAAAGACATTGCAGTCCGTGCTCAAGAATTAGACGAACTTGGTGCCGATTATATCTGTGTACACACAGGCTACGATCTGCAAGCTGTAGGTAAAAATTCATTCGAAGATCTACACACTATTAAGAGCGTTGTAAAAAATGCTAAAACGGCAATTGCCGGTGGAATCAAATTAGAAACACTCCCAGAAGTGATTAAAGAAAACCCTGACCTGATTATTGTGGGTGGCGGTATCACAAGCAAAGATGATAAACGAGCTATTGCACGTAAAATGCAGGAATTAATTAAACAAGGTTAATTTAACGATGAAGACTACTCAATATTTAGCTGCAGTCGTTGAAGAATTAAGCCAAACGGTAAACTTAATCTCTGATGAAGAAACAGAGAATTTAGTAGATCAAATCTTAGAATCCAAAAAAATCTTTGTGGCTGGTGCTGGCAGGTCTGGATTTATGGGTAAATCTTTTGTGATGCGGATGATGCATATGGGGATTGATGCTTACGTAGTTGGTGAAACAGTAACAGCTTCCTTCGAAAAGGACGATCTATTAATCATTGGGTCAGGTTCAGGAGAGACCAAAACGCTAGTTGCTATTGCTGAAAAAGCTAAAAGCTTGGGAGGAACAGTAGCAACAATCACCATTTCTCCTGAATCAACCATTGGAGAATTAGCAGATATTACTGTTAGACTACCCGGAGTAACGAAAGACCAATCTGAAGGTGATTTCAAGACTATTCAACCAATGGGATCTCTATTTGAGCAAACAATGTTGTTAATTTATGACGCCATTATCTTACGTTTTATGGAGAAAAAAGGATTAGATTCTAATAAAATGTATGGCAAACATGCAAATCTTGAATAGAAGTAAATAAGCAGAAATGGCCACATTTATAGGATTGTGGCCTTTTTTGTATAGTAGTAGCTACAAGATTTCCAAATGGAGAGACTTCAAGAACTTGACGGACGGAATTACATTAGGCTAGATGTCTTATCCAAAAGTTTATGTTCTTCAAGAAAATCAATGTTTTTTTTCTTGCTCGCATATTCTTTTATTTGCTTTCCAATGTTCGCATAAAGCTCTAGATTTTCGAGCTCTGAAAGAGGAACCCACTTAACAGCCGTTTGATTCGGATCAGGTTTTTCCGGTAATCTGGGCTTAGATCCACTTTTCAATGTACAATCAAACAGCATGACTAACGTGTGTGTTTGGCCATACTTATTTTCGTTCAGATGAGGAGCATACTCATAGACAAAAGCTAATGGACCTACCTCCACATCAATATTCGCTTCTTCTCTCGCTTCCCTCTTTACAGCTTCGATCAGAGATTCATGAGGTTCCGCTCCACCAGCTGGAAAATCATAAAAAATTCCCCGATATGGATCATCAAACTCTGTTAATAATATTTCATTATTTTCAATAATGAGTGCACCCACTCTTACTCGTATATGATAGGTCATTTCTTTAATCCCCCGCTATCAAGTAAAATTCGTTAAAGCTTTGTCCCAAACTCTTTCAACACTTACTAGATTCTCGTTATTGAATTCCAGTCTATATATATCAGGTTTTGTTGTGCTGTAAAGAAATTCTATGTCGAATGAGGAATTAAAATAATTCATCATTAAAGTCATAACGGCACCATGAGTTCCGATCACCATATTTTTATCTTGATACGTACGTAAGAGTTCCTTCAAAACTAGTACTGCCCTCTTTTGACAAGCAGCATTTGATTCGCCATTCTCAAAATAGAAGGTGAAGTCTGCAAAGGATTTTTCTAGAAGAGGACCGAGCTCTTTATCATCTAACCTATTGCCACTAGAAGAAAATACTCTTTCTCTCAGATCCTCCATAACCATTACTTCTTTCCCTGTATGTAGAGCTACCTGTTCTACCGTTAAAATAGAACGAAGGTAAGGGCTTGAGACAACAACATCAATCTTCTTATCTCTTAAAAGTTCAGTCACACGACGAGCGTCTTCGTACCCTTTTTCCGTTAATCCTCTCGTCCGTTCATTGCCTTCCTTTGGTGAGTCACCATGCCTTACCATATATACTGTTGTGCTCATGGGATTCCTCCTAACTTAATAACAATGATATAAGAAATAATATCGGCAAAAAAACACCCAAAGCTATTTAAAATCCTATTCCATCTCTGGTAGATTCACTTTAATATTTTGTATTTAAAAAATGCATCCGTGTTGATATAGGAGTAATCTTTACTTCTTCTTTAATGCATCTATTATTAAAAGTGTACACACGGCCATTGTTCCGCAAAAGAACAAAATGGAGACTATTAACATCATTAATCCATTATATAAAGTACCAGCAGTAATCGGACCTTCCGAACCATTATCATAGATAGATGCGGTAAACATTATAGTAACAAATCCAAAAACCATTACCATTAGTCCGTATCCAAATTTTTTCATGAAATCACCTCAAACTTATTTATGTCATATATTATGTCTTTATTAATGCTCATTTGTTCAATAAGTTCATAAAATAGGTCTTAATTCTTCTTAGATTAATGCACGCAACCCATTTGTTGAATAACTAATTATTAAAATTCACTTGTTTTTCTTCAATTAGTTTAATACAACTTTCAGAACCAATATAATCAACTATTTCATAACTTCTTTTATCTACTTTTTTAATGTTACATACTCCCACAATGTGTTCACCAATATGTACAGATAATAAATATACTTCTCTTCTAAGGAATATAAGTACTCTCTATATGTCTCATCTTTTATTTCTTTAATATCATTTATTTTTAATAATTTCACTTCTGGTTTAACCATAATAGCTCCCTAATTAATTAATATTTTGCGAAGCAATCCTGCCGAATTTATTCAATACTTTCAAAAAAAGCGTTCATTTTTCTCAAAATCAACTTACCAGATTGTAGAGTAAAGAGTTACAAACTCGTATTGCTTAATGTAGTCTCTTTTTCAATATCATCTTTTTTTCTTCTCTAGTTCTCGGAGTCTTTTCTCCAACTTCTTTCTTTTTTCCATTTCATAAAATACTAGTATAAAAGCTGTTCCAGCGATAAAAGATGTTAACCATTCCATGCCCATTCAGAACACTCTTTTCATTAAATAGTATCATCCGCAATCCTGCTTCGTTTGTTAAATAATCTTTTAATCGGGAAAAGCGTAATAAATGCTACATTAAAGTACTAACCGTTAGAATTGAGATTATCATTGCCAAAGCTTTCCCTTATTAATGTCGTTTGTTTTTTGGTAAGAATGACCAATACCACATATACATAGCAAATAATGCTTGTCGCTATAAAACCATAAAATAATACTGTAATAGAAACTGGTCCCCATACCTGTATGAATGTCCAGGTAAATCCTAATAAGATTTTTGGAAATAAGATTACTAAAATCAAAATTGCAACGAATAGCAACGTATGTATGGATAACATTAAAATCCTTTTACCTTTTAATGCTCTTCTTTCTCTTTGTTTTCTAATTATCTGTCTTATTGTTCGTAGTAATAATAGGATAAAAATAACACCAAGGACAGTGAGTATACTAAGAAGAACTGTCGCTATTTTGTCCAGTTTTTGATAACTGTCAGTTTGTTTGGTTGAAACACTTTTACCTTCCCATATATCCATAACACTTTGGCCGATCGATGTCGTAAAACTTGAATTCATATTAGAAAGGATTGCTACACCTAATTCTTTATCTGGCTGCATAATGATAAACGATGAATATGTTGGGTTTTGCCCTTCATGCTGAATATATTGTTTTGCTTCCTTTTTTACAACTTCCCATCCGCTAGCATAGTAAGAATTCTTATTAAAAGCAGCCCCCGATTGATCAGGATGGTGCGATTCTTTAATCAGTTGCTTATTAAACGCTTTATTCGAATCAGATCCTAACTGTAAATTCATCCATTTCGCAATGTCAGTAGTGTTGCTGATAATATAGCCAGCGGGTATGTTCCCGCGATAAATAGGTGGTGTGTATTTCTGCTCTCTCAAAAATCCTATCTTATAGCCTTGTGCGACCATAGATGGCTGAAGTTGGTGGAGACCAACGAAGGAATCTTTCATCCCAATAGGTTTTAATACCTGATTTTTTATGTAAAAATCATAGGGTTGTTTCGTTACATTTTCAATTACAAGTCCTAGAACATCGTAATTTATTGTTGCATATTCAAACGTGCTTCCTGGCTTTCGATTCAGTTCCTGATTCAATAATGTCTTTACGTTCAATTCAAGTGCGTTTGAAGCATTACTTTCAGGAATTTGCGCTATAGAATTTGATGCGATTCCGCTTGAATGATAGAGTAACTGATTCAGCGTAATGGTTTGAGGTTCTCCCTGATATGTAAGCTTCAGCCATGGAATATACTTTTGAACACTATCAGAACGTTTTAACTTCCCTTCCTTCTCCAAACGAAGAATGGCCAAACCGGTAAATGCCTTAGTAGTTGATCCAATCTCAAATAATGTGCTGGACGTAACAGGTGTTTTCTCTTTCACGTTTTTGTAGCCGAAACCCCTTTGATAAACTGTTTCACCCTTTTCAACGATAACTAGTGATATACCTGGAATTTTACTAATATGTCTTTGCTGTTCAACCAGCTCTTGGATTTTCTCCATTTTTCCACTTGATTCAGCGATTACTAAATGAGCAGCTAGACCATTCAATCCTAGAATCAATGGAACCAAAAAGCTAATTATTCTTACTAATTGTTTCATAACTTTTTCTCCTTGATGGCAATTTCGCATGAATAATAGAAGCATAGATCAATCTATATTTTACAGTTAAACCCAGTTATATAATACTAATTTCATTTCAATTATCCAAAAATTAGTTTTATAGTGTTATTTGTTATACCTTATAAATTTCAAAAAAAGAGCACTGTTAATATCATTTTGATTAACAGTACTATTAAACGTTATTTATATGTAAAAAGAGAATCTCTTTTGGAAATACACTCCTGAAGAAACGCACCCGTTTGTTGCAGAATACTAGATACCTTCTATTAACAATTAATAAATAAATATCCCGTTAATTTGATCGATGATATCTTTCAATTTGTAATTGTTTATTTTAGCTTTGTTAATGAATTCATCAAGGTTTTCGTATTCTTGATGATCTAGATTATAAAATTTAGTCAAACAAATCCCAGTCGCTGTAGGAGTAATAGAATATTCTTCATTATCGAATTTGAATTCAATATCATGTCCAATTTTAAGATACTTTTTTAATTCTTCTAGATCCATTTCCTGCTTCCTTTCTAAAGAAAAGCACCCGTTTGTGGAATAACAGATACAGACGATTATTCCAGCAGATTATTTTTCAAATCGAACTAAAGTTTTTTCTGGTAAAACAAGCTGTTGAATATTAAATCCGTAAATCGGAAGTATTACTTTACCTACTCGTTTATCACGTTCTTCCCCTACCCAACAACTATATAACTCAAAATAATCCCCTTTTTGAAGGTACTTGTCCATAATTTTACATAGTTCTAATAACTTTTGTTTCGACTCATTAAGTGTATCCTCATTTATATACTCTGTGATTTCAATTCCCCAGTGACTCGATACCTCATAAACAAAGGGCGTAGAGAACTGATATTTTCTAACACTGTCTAATTCTTCATCTCCAGCAAAACAAGCACCAATATATATCAACTCTTCTGATTCACTATCATTCACCTGTAGCTGTACATTACAACCAATGTAACTTGCTAAACTCATTTGAAATCACCTCTTTTGCATAATACTAAAATTTAATTCACTAAAAAAGAGCACTTCTCCTTCTTAAAGAAATGCACCCGATCGTAATATAATGTTATCCAGAATTTCTGGTTGACCTTTTGTTGAATAATCAATAAATCTGATAGGAATTCTTATTGTCTGTTATCCCTTTCTTTACTGAGACCAAGACCACATTCAACTATTAAGAGCAACTTATGAAAATGAATCTTTGTTATATAAAACATGCCGTTTTTCTTTATAGACATATTGACAGGAATTAATTTATATCATAAATTATACATATAATAACTATGCATAGATATGCTATGTATATGGAGGTGAACTGTTTATGAAGATAAGCAAAGAATTGCTTAAGGGTAGTACTACTACTCTTATTTTGAGTTTGCTTAATTCTAAACCAATGTACGGCTATGAAATTATCAAAGAACTGGAATCAAAGTCTAATGGGATTTTTAGTTTAAAGGAAGGCACGATCTATCCCATCCTTCACACCCTTGAGGAGAAAGAACTAATTGTATCTTACTGGGGCGAAGGGACTGGAAAGAGAAAGAGGAAATATTACAAGATTAATGATCAGGGCAAAGAATTTATTCAGGAGAAAAAAGAAGAATGGTCCGTTTTCAAGAATGCTGTTGACGAAGTTTTAAGTGGGGAGAAAATCGTATGGGATTAGAAGATAAGTTTGAAATGTATATTAGAGATTTGTTTAAACGGATAAAAAATAAGGATGTTCACGCCCATATAAAATTGGAAATCTACGATCACCTTCATACGCTCAAAGAGGAGGCTATGAGCACAGGACTTTCAGAAGAAGAGGCGATCGAACAAGCATTGGCACGTATGGGAGATGCAGGAGTTTTGGGGAAGCAGCTTAACAAAACACATAAAGCCCCTATGGATATGAAAACCTTGCTGTCCGTGCTGACGGCTTCTCTATTTGGGCTGCTAATTATGTATTATTTGCAATTTCATTCGGCTTTTACAGAGCTTCAAGAAATGAAAGTTTTCAATAAAAGTCTTGTCTTTTACCTGTTGGGTGTCGTGCTCATGCTAAGCCTATTTATGTTTGATTACAGAAGATTGCTGAAGTATTCTAAGCACCTATATGCTGCAACAATCCTCATACTTTTATTAACCGTTCTCATTGGTGTTAGAGTCAATGATGTTCCATTTTTAAATGTAGGCTTCGCCAGTATTAATTTCACCGAAATCACACCATTCCTTTTGGTCATTGCCATTTCAGGAATCTTTCATTCCTGGGACTGGCATGATAAACAAAAGTCTTGGTTTGGAGTAGCTCTTATGTTAATACCTATTTTCATATTGTCGACTACAGGAGCCTTTGCAGCTACTACTATTAGCATCATTGTCTCTGTTGCAATCATGCATACGTCAAGGTCCAGCCTGAAGCAAACGATAACATTCGCAGTTGCTGCTTCTATATGGCCTATCTGGAATCTGCTGGCTCTTTCTCAGAGATATTCGATGGTAAGCCCCTATACCGATCATAAAATAGGTGAGGCTTATTTTATAGGAAGTACCCTTCAGGTGACCCCAAGTTTCATTTCTGAGGTCCATACTGATCTTATATTGGCGTACATCATCTATTCGTTCGGGTGGCTAGCCGCAATCATGGCCTTAGCCTTGGTTATATTTTTTATTTGCAGAATATTAATTACCGCTAAAAATGTGAATCACCCTTATGGAAAATTACTTATTACAGGATTGGCAGCAGTCTTTTCAGCTCAGTTTATACTAAGCCTACTGACGAATCTCGGTTTATCTCCACTGACTGGCGTATCCGTCCCATTCATGAGTTATGGAGGTTCACATTTATTGCTGGAGATGATATCCGCAGGACTGATTCTCAGCGTATATAGAAGACGAAAAACCAAGGAGACAGTTTGTTTGACTCACGGTCCTCAAAGCACTTAAAAGCTACCCCCGTTATTGACCACCAGTGCTGCAAAGAATCCATTACTAAAATCTCAGACTATTTCCAGTCTGAGATTTGTTAATGGTCTACTTTATTGATGATAGAAAAGTGCGAATGATAAATTGGGTTCATTGGTAATTAATTCTCAATTCGTTTATTAACCTCAATTGTAATGAACTTCGGCAAATAATTGGGAGTACATCCTTTTGATACCATTTCATCTTTGTAAAGACCCGTTTTCTCACCAATTTTAATACAACGTTCTCGATACTTTTCATCGTAAACGCCTATCCAACATGCAGTGAAATTCATAGCCCATTGAACTTCCGGTTCTTCCTTCGTAATATTAGCTTCTATTTCAGATAGTAAGTCTGCGGTGTTATCTGGCGATGTTTGTCCAGTCCATCTCAATCGCGCTTGAAAATACCAGAAAGCTCGCCTTTGAAGAGCAGAAGGACTATTTTCCCATGACTCCATCAATGCAATGTTCTTTTTGTTTTTAGTCAGCTGATTAGCCATTAACCAATCCATTAAGTTATTTCGCTCATCAAATGTGTGAGTCTGCATATCCTTATCAAGCTCATTAAGTACTTCTTGTGAAAGAAGTTTTTTGTCCAGAATTAAGATTGCCAATAGTCTTGGTACAAAATCTCCGGTTGACCAAAGTTCCATAGCTAGTTCATGATCTTTTTTAATGTCCTTCGCGATTTTTCGTAAGTCACCTAGCTTAGTTTTACTATTGATCTGAGATAGAATGTTTTCTGCTTTCGAAGAGCGTTTTATTTCTGTGCTTTTATTTTTATTCATTTGACACAACTCCTTATTAGGGCACTGTTTCATATATGTTATTGGCGGGATATATCAATAACATACAACCTTATCCTAACAATGTAAACGGAGTGAATCATTTTGCCGTTATTTATGCTACGGTTCCCTACTACTAGTGTTAAACTACATCTTCAACAATCTGGCCCTATTGTTGAATAACAAAAAAAGACTCGTATTGAATGAGCCTTTTAAATAAAATTTATTCGATTCCGACAAATTATGAATAATCATTCCGGCGAATTTTGAACAGATTCCAGTTAATTATGAAAAATTACATCAATCCCCAACAGCAACATTCCGATCCACTACATCATGGACGAGCAGTACACCTAGCTGGTGGTGTTCGTTTTGGTAGAGTGATCCTTGAACGAATCGAATTTCACCGTTCAGATTAAGAACTTCAAGTTTGCAATATGCCGCATTGATTTGAAGCGCTCGGTATAAACTTGATTCTTGTGAAAGTGTGACTCCATTTACTTTCACAATGACTTCGCCAATCTTTAATCCCATCTTTGCAGCAGGTGTTCCTGGTACGACTGAAAGGATCATAACTCCTTGATCTCTTGGTACAAAGTGTGATGGTCTCGTATCATCACGTTGGCTCGTTACGAGTGTAATGAGCTCTCGTCCTGCAAGACCGGCTGCGATTGCTATAGCAATTAGGAGCGGCAAATTATAAAAATGACCTACTGCTGCAATGCCTGTTACGATAAATCCTAAAATCAAAACTTGTCTGCCTAGATGTTTAATCGCTTCTTCCGGCAGTGTATGTGTAACCAGCTGGCGATACCCAATGGCAAACGGGACGAGGAAGAATGAGAATCCTACCGCACCCATCGGAAACAACGGCCACCAATCTAAAACAGGAATTGAGCCTACAGGTAAAACTAAAAACTGAGGAACAATCCAAAATCTCGTAGCTTCATGTGCACCGATGTAATGTCCTCGTTTTCCTTTGAACAGCCGGGGAGAAGTGCGATCTGCACCTTTCCAGATGACCAGTATCCCTTCTTGAATCAAAAGAACACCAATAATGACCGCTAATGAATCAAGCGGCGTTTTTTGAACATCTACGATCCAACGATCTAAAAAAGAGATTCCTAGCTGGAATTTAGGAAGCAACAGACCGACAACTCCAGCTAAACTCACAGCGTATGCAGGGTTCATAAACCTTGTTTTAAACGTTAAGCCTAAAGCCACATATACGACACCGATTAAAGCAATCATTCCAAGCGGCAATGTGATACCAGCTGCCACAAAGATTACTGAACCGATGAGTCCGATCAAAATGCCTGGCAGCAATGAAAATATTAAATTATCAATAACGGGATGCACGCGCACTTTAAATTCTTTTCTCTCTCGTTTCACACGTTTTAATCCAATTAAGAAAGCAACAAGAATAAAACCATAAAAAAGCGGGTGTAAAAAAAGCAGCAGCATGCCCTGAAGTAATTCTTTCACAAAGGTGTCTGTCATGTGCGGTCTCTTCCTTTCTCATCTTTTAATTCATCCACTTTTTCTTCAATACGTTTCAATCTTCTATCCGTACTCACAGCTCGCTTCACTAATAAACCAACTCCAACGATGATGGCAATCAGAATTAAAAACATTACCAGCTGATAAAGAACATCTCCAACATTCAATGACTGCATATTGTCTACCCCTTTAAGCATGACAAAGGATTTTATCTTTTAGATCCATTGATTTTGTTTTATTTAATACCCACCATAGAAATTACTCAAGGATTTTACTTATTTTTCGTTAATACTTCTATGAATAGTTGATTGGAGCGCAAGGTGCGAGACTCCTGCGGGACAGGCCGGCAGTCCGAAGAGTGGAAGTGGCTCGTTCAGCTCCGACTAGCAAAAGTTGAATGGATTTGAAGGCGCACTTTGCCTTCTGAGCCATTTAACTTTTGACCTCGAGGAGCTAGCCACTGCAACTTGACAGGTGAGACACTTATACGTGAAACGTACGAATGTGGCTCACCGCCTGCCCCGCGGAAAGCGAGCAACCTGGAGCGGAAATCAACCTCTCCCATATGTAATTTACTCTATCTAAACATGCTTACAAAAAAAACCGTAGAGAATAATTTCCTCTACGGATAGTATTCGTGTTTCAGTTGTTTTTTCCTGCCATAATCCCTTATTTTGCAAGCAATTCAATCGCCGTTTTACGCTGAACATCGTTCTTGTCATCACGGATTGAATCGATCACTTTTGACTCCATCTTACCAGCTGTCTTCGTATCTACTTTCCCTGTTGCTGGCAAGTTGTTCGCACGCTGGAACGCAGTTACCGCAGCTTGCGTTTTTTCATCAAAGTATCCATCTTCTCTACCCGTCTGGAACCCTAAACCGTTCAACATAACTTGAGCGTTCTTCACTTGCTCGTTGTTCATATCAAACTCTAACGCCTTTTTCTCAACCGTAATTGGGTTTGTGTAGAAGTAATCTGGCTGCTTCACTTCAAAAGTAGGCTTTACCCCTTTTTTGTGAATCCAGTTTCCATCCGGTGTCAGCCACTTAAACAGTGTCAGCTTGATGTTCGATCCATCACCAAGATCGATCGATTGCTGAACAGTACCTTTACCGAATGACTTCTCACCAACTAAGTCATAGTTTCCTGCTTCTTTTAGAGCAGCAGCTAAAATTTCAGATGCTGACGCACTACCTTTGTCGATCAAACCGATGATCGGATAATCTTTCTTTTCTTTTAACGTAGAAACATAACGTTCTTTGTTTCCTTTACGGTCTTCAATCTGAACGAATGGCTTTTTCTCAGGAATGATCTGACGAAGAATGCTGTCAACCGCTTCTAGATAGCCTCCTGGATTACCACGAACGTCAATAACTAGACCATCAATCTTTTCTTTTTCGAGCTCTGTTAGCTGTTTCTTGAAATCAGCTCCCGTTTTTTCCGAGAAAGAGGTGATTTCAAGTACACCGATTTTCTTACCTTTTACTTCTTCAATATCAGAGTAAACCGTCTCGATCGGAATCTCATCCCGTGTAACTTTGACTGGCATTACATCGTTAACGCCTGTACGTTTTACACCAAGTGTTACGACAGATCCTTTTTCACCGCGGATTTTTAATACGGCTTTATAGAGATCGAGTCCTTCAACGCTTTTACCGTCGATCGTAATGATTTGATCGTTTGGCTTGAGTCCTGCTTTTTCAGCAGGTGAATCTTTGAACGGTGCGACGATTGTAACTTTACCGTCTACCATGCTCACTTCTGCCCCAATTCCTTCAAAAGAAGAATCGAGTGACTGTGAAAACTGACTTGCTGTTTCTTCATCCATATAAACCGAATATGGATCTTTTAACGTTTTGACCATTCCTTGAATGGCACCTTCAAGGAGTTTGTCACGATCAACATCTTCTACATAACGAGAAGAGATGATCTCATACGTCTTCTGAAGCTTCGCAAATTCTTCATCGTTGTCGACTTTCGTTGCGGTCTTCGGAAGATCGTTTACTTCACCGTTCTGAACATACTTCGAATCGTTTCCAAACAGTGCCATCGAACCATACATGCCACCGGCACCAACAAGCAAGGAAAGAACAATCAGCAGGGCCAACATTTTTTTATTTACGTTCATTCTGCTCACCTCGTTTTTGCAGGAAAAGGCATCACACCCTGCAAAGTGCGATGCCTTCCATTGTAAGAGTCTTTAGGCAACAGCCTGTCTCCTACTTCACTATATGAATAGCTTGTTTACTTTATGTGTTTATTTTACCAGTAAGCCGCAGGATTTACAGCATTTGTTTTTCCTGCATTCCAAGGTCCTTTGTGAAGCTCAAAGTGTAAATGCTGACCAAATGAATGTCCAGTGTTCCCCATGTTACCTAGGAACTGCCCTTTTGAAACAGATCCGCCTGATACAGCGCGGCTGCTCATGTGAGCGTAGACCGTTGTCCATTGCTGCCCACCGATCGAGTGAGAGATATATACAACGTTTCCATATGATGATGAATACTCAGAACGGATAACTGTTCCATCTGCAGCTGCATAGATCGGAACGGTTCCACCTTGAGCGATGTCGATTCCTTCATGCATACCGCTGCTTCTGTTACCAAATCCAGAAGAAATTCTTCCAGCAGCAGGTTTGATGATCATGCCGTTACCTGAAACAGGTCCCATTGAAGGAGCTGATCCACCTGAAGACGATGATTCACGAGCAGCTTTTTCACGTGCAGCTGCACGAGCTTGTTCAGCACGGAACGCATCTTCTTGAGATTTTAGAAGTGCACCTTCGTTTTCAATCTTGTGTGCTTCAGCATGCAATGAGTCTTCTTCTTTCTTAAGAGAAGCCATAAGACGAGTTTTTTCATCCATTTGAGCTTTTAATTGCTTTTGCAATACTTGTAACTCTTTCATTGCGTTTTGTAGGTTAACTAGTTTTTTCTCAACAGCTGCCATTTTTTTCTCTAGAAGCTCTTTATCTTTCTTTTGTTCTTCTAAAAGCTGACGATCTTGTTCTGCGATCATGTTCAATGCAAGAACACGGTCAAGAAAATCACCAAAATCTTTTGAACCAAGAACAACTTCTAAGTAAGAAACAGCTCCGCCAGATTCATACATAGAGTTAACTCGTTCTTTTAGTAGAGCATCGCGCTTATCGATTCGCTTTTGAACAACAGCGATCTCACCTTTTAACACGTCGATCTCTTCTTTTGTTTCTTTAATATCTGTTTGTTTGGCTTGTACTTTAAGATCTGTTTCAGAAGAAAGCTTATCGATTCTTGCTACTTCTGCTTCAATCGCTGCTTGGCTGCTTTTGTTCTTGTCCAGCTTTGATTTTGCAGCCTCCGCTTTCTTTGCATTTTCTTGTTGTTTTTTCTTGATGCTTGATAAAGATTCCGCGTGAACGACGGATTCAGAGTGATACATAGTAAAGGCGCCCAGTGCTAAACTTAATGAAAGCACTGTACCAACCACTTTCCTTTTCATTCGTTTTCCTCCCTAACCCCAATTAATTGTTTCGTTTTTCTTGGATCTCTTTATTTCTGCTATCTTTACTAAATCTTCAAGAACTTACGAACAGACGTTAAGCTTCCCCAAACGCCGATCACTCCACCGATCAGAATCATCAACAGCGCTAGCTGCGGGATAAGTGGTGTTACTGGCAATAGCTCAATGAACACTGTTCCTAATTTTTGATTAACGATATCAAAAATTGCTTGATAACCAACTGAGATGACAACGATTGGTAGTATAGCACCCGCTACACCTAATGCAAAACCTTCAATGAAGAACGGCCAGCGGATAAATCCATTCGTCGCACCAACGAGTTTCATAATTTCAATCTCGCGTCGTCGTGTTACAATCGTTAATTTTATAGTATTTGAGATAAGGAACATCGCTGTGAATACAAGTCCTAATACGAGGACGATCCCAACGTTGCGGGCAACATCAGTCACTTTAAAGAGTTTCTCGACGGTCCCTTGTCCGTACTCAACTTTGTTTACAAATTTAAATTTCTCAACTTCTTTTGCTACAGCAGCCGTATCTTGCGGCTTTTCAGTGTAGATGATGAACGCATCTCGCAATGGATTTTCATTCTTAAGAGATGAGAAAGCTTCTCCTTCATCTCCTAGACTTTCAATCAGTTCATCAAGACCTTCTTCTTTAGATTGATACTCTACCGTTTTTACCTTACCAAGCTTTTCAAGCTCTTGTTTGTAAGCATCGTATCTTTCCGGCTTTTCCGTTCGTTCGATATACGCTCTGATCTGTACATCGTCTTCGATCTGACTTGCAATAAAGTTAATGTTCAAGAGAATTGCTAAGAACACACTTACTAATAGCAATGTTACCGTTACCGCAGAGATGGAAGCAAAGGACATCCAGCCGTTTCTTCCCATGCTCTTGAATGCTTCAACGAAATGACGCTTTAATGTTCTAATCTTCATAGCCGTAATCCCCCTTCGCCTCATCACGTACAATTCGGCCGCCTTCTATGGCAATTACGCGCTTTGTGATCGTATTTACGATTTCTTTATTATGAGTTGCCATAACAACTGTCGTTCCACGAGCGTTGATCTCTTTGAAAATCTCCATGATCTCCCACGCTGTTTCTGGATCAAGGTTACCTGTCGGCTCATCCGCGATAACAACTGGAGGATGGTTCACGATCGAACGTGCGATAGATACACGCTGCTGCTCTCCACCTGATAGCTCGTCTGGGAACATGCGCGCTTTGTTTTTTAGTTTTACAAGATCAAGAACTTCCATAACACGTTCTCTGATCACTTTTGGCGACTCTTCAATAACTTCAAGTGCAAAAGCTACGTTTTCGTATACCGTTAAACGCGGCAACAGTTTAAAGTCTTGGAAGATAACCCCAATCTTTCTTCGTACTTTAGGAATCTGTCTTTCTTTTACTTTTGCAAGGTTTGTTCCATTAATGATAATTGAACCTTGTGTGGGTTTCTCTTCACGATACATACATTTTATAAACGTGGATTTACCTGCTCCACTTGGTCCGACTACATAAACAAATTCACCTTTTTCTATGTAGACGTCAATCCCGTTAAGTGCCATAACACCGTTCGGGTATGTTTTCCATACATCAACCATTTCTATCAAGCAAAATCACTTCCTTACTACCCCAAAAAATATTTCCCTGATCAATCAACAAGTTCTATATAAAGGTCTTTCGACAAATACGCGATATATGTCAGTTTTTTTCCGCAATAACTATTATAACATCTTGCACTGACAATTTTATTACAGTTGTGTTTCATCTTCCCTCAGACAAGGGACCATGGTCATGTTTTCGAGATTCCGTAGTACTTAAAATACGACACAATTCGCTGAAATCCTTCATATCTCATAAAAACCTGCAGGGAGACTTTTCGACACAGGTGCGATAAAACCGACCATTGCCGTGGGATTTCGGGTCTTTTGACCTGGTATTGCTAGAGTTTTTTCAATGTAGAATAGCTAATTCTAGTAAAAAGGGCTCCTCTATGCGAAAAGTACTAGTGAACAAAAGAAAACCAGTCGGGATGAGTCCCAACTGGCTACATTTCTGATCGTTTATCCTCGTTTAAAGCCTTCTCCTAATACTTCGTTTGCATTAACTACGATTACGAAAGCATCTGGATCTACACCTTTTACGTATTGTTTCAATTTTGTTACTTCATATTGAGCAACAACGACCATCAACATAGGTCGTTCATCTTGCGTATAACCGCCGAAGGCATTGATTTTCGTAACGCCACGATAAATGTGAGTCAGTATGCCTTGGCGAAGCTCGTCTTCTTTATCTGAGATGATCAGCGCCATCTTCGTCGTCCCTAGCCCGATCTGTACGACATCGATCGTTTTTGCCGTAATGAACATCGCGATAAGTGCATATAGAGCTTGTTCGATCCCGAAAAATAGAGCGGACGACGTAACGATTGTTCCATCTATGAGAAGGATGATTGATCCGAGTGAAGCACCCGTATACTTATGGACGATCTGTGCGAGCAGATCAACTCCACCCGTAGAGGCTTTCCCACGGAACACGATCCCAAGACCAGCTCCGATTCCTAGTCCACCGAAAATCGCGCCAAGCAATGGATCTTCAGTCGCTGCTCCCCAGCTTTCAAAAATAAAGACGAAAAACGGAAGCACAACGGTTCCAACAAGTGTTTTCGCGCCGAATCGTCGGCCGAGGAAGAACAATCCCGCAAAGAAGAGCGGAATGTTTAAACTCCACTGTACAATAGAAGGTTTCCATTGAAAGAGTCCATATAAAATCGTCGATATTCCACTTACTCCGCCAGAGGCGATCTGGTTTGGCAGCAGGAATACCGAGAATGCGAGTGCTACCAGTCCTGATCCAATCACAACATATACATATTCTAAAATGAGTTCGACGGTCGGGTGCAAGATCCCCCGTCTTTTGCGCATAGCCATCATCATTGCTGTCTTTAACCCTCAAACTTTCATAAGGAATTTCTTCAAACCGAGAAAAAGTATACCAATCACAGTATGCCCTTGTAAATGAGACCTTAGTGCCGCGGTGATGAGGTGAAGTGTGGTTGAAAGCAGTTGTTTTGGTGAGATTCTGTGTGTGAGAGCTAGATGTGGATAGTATGGACATATGAATGAAATAGTATTTTGGTTTGTGCATTTGTCGGAATATGTTGTAGTTTGTCGAACTTCGGATAAAAAATTTTATCCGTGAAATTATTGTTTTTATACGTGAATATAATTGTATTTACCGTGAATATATGGAGGATTACCGTGAAATTAATGACGCATATTTTCATTTTTCTTCATTTAGTACTTTGCATTACTCTGCAAAAGCCATCATTATATAGAAAATGTGTATGAGGTGGTCACTTTTGATTAAAAAACATCGAACACGGCCAATTATCATTGATAAGTTACAATCCCTTTTGAAAAGAGCACTACTAAATGATGCGAAACAAGATGAAATACATCGTGTTTTAAGAAAACATATATCTGGATATCGTGGTGAACAGTCACTGGACTATTTTTATCGTTATCTCCCTCAAACTAACCTTATTTTACTTCATGGTCTTAGAATTTCACATGAAGACTACTACTTTCAAATTGACACCCTTATGATCACACCGCACTTCTTACTTATTATTGAAAGTAAGAACATTGCAGGACATCTCTTTTTTGAAAGTGCATACGATCCAATGATCCGTACATTAAATAATCAACAAGAAGCTTTTGACAATCCCGTTGAACAAGTAAAAAGACAATTCTATCACTTAGTGGCCATTTTAAATAACTTCAAAGTCCCCCACCTACCAATCGAATCTCTTGTAGTGATGACTAATCCAAAGGCAATAACAGAATTTTCTCCTGCTTACAAAGAAGCTCGCATGAAAGTAATCAAGAGTTCTGGTTTAGTAGCCAAATTTGAAGAGTTGAGCAATAAGCATCGAAAAGAAATAATCTTACCTAAAGATAGTAAAAAAATTAGTAAAAACCTGATAAAAATACATACGCCAGATAATCCAGACGTTTGCAGCAAGTATCAAATCAATCCAAATCATTTAGTAACTGGTGTGTTTTGTCCTAGTTGCGAGGCAGAATTTTTACAGCGTCATCGGAGAACTTGGTATTGTGCGTCTTGTAAAAACAACTATAACAAGGCTCATGAAGCTGCATTAGTAGATTACGCTCTGCTAATCTCCAACACCATTTCCAATAAGTCCTGTAAACAATTTTTGAACCTTACATCAACAAGCCAATCATATCACCTGCTCCAGTCGCTAAACCTCCCCTTCACAGGCCATCGAAAATCCCGCGTCTACGATCTCCATGATCTCGTTAAAAAAACAACCTCTAAGGAAGATGCTTCTCCTTAAAGGTTGTTCAGATGTAATCACCGTTATTGCTGGATACCTAGTTCAACTAAGATCGTTTCTAGTGTTTTTCCTTTGTATTTCTTTCTTGGTGAAGGTGTATCGTCAACATGCTGGTTTTGTAGGAGATAGTTTCTTTGTACGAATTTCATATCTTTTGCATCTACCTTTCCGTCAAAGTTAATATCCGCGGCACGTTTTCCTGTTCCCCACGCATTTTGAATCTCGATCGCATCAAGAATATCGATCACGTTGTCTTGGTTCACGTCTCCCGCCTTCACATCAAGCGCAGTAATGAAACGGCTTTGTGCATATAATTCACCATTGTGCTCAAAACCAATGAATAGTTCGTCTTTTGTTAGGAAATGTCCTGGCACTCTCATTTCAACAGTGAACGCTTCTTTTTGCAATGGAAGTTTGTCGTACTTGTACTGACCGTTATCAGCGATGCGTGTTGATGGTGCATGTGCATTACCTTCTCTATCGATAATTTCTACAGACCCTCCTACCTTCGTCCAATCGCGTCTCTCTGTCACTGTTCCCTCCTCGTTCTGAAAGCCTTCAGGCGTTACATAACCGTTTGCAGTAGAGAACTGCGGTTTTACTTTCCAACTTAACTGAGCTTGCAGGACTGTTGATGTTTTAGCATTGTTATCTGTTACTTTTACAATTGGTGCTACTGCAGCTCGTGTTGCATAATAATCATCACTTACTTTTAACGTCACTTCTACTAGCTCGGCGTGATCTAGCGTTTCGTTACTATTATTGAACCCAACAGTTACGAGACCATCTTTTACTTCGATAGATGCTTTGTCTTTAAAAGCGTCTGTTAGTTTAGCATCAACAAGAGACACCGCGCCAAAGCTACTATTGTTAAAGTTCCATTCCGCTTTGGTCAGATCATTTAAGTTATCCAATACAAGTGTGGCTTTTACCGTTTCTCCAGTTTTCAAAGGAGCTTTTTTACTCTTCGTATAGGAAACAGGTGTGCCCTCTTTTACAAAATAGTAATTCTTCTGCACAGCCGGGTTACCTGCCAGATCGAAACCATCCATGCGGAAGTTAAGTGTCGTTACGTTTTCGTTCATCGCGATCTCTTCAACAAATCTGCCTTCTTTATCCATCTTGATCGGAGTAGATGGGAAAGGCGTGTTCCAATAGTAGATCATCGAGTTTGATGATTGATCGACGTTCAAGCCGACTTTCTTCATCTCATCTACTAAAGGATCGTTGATTTTGATGTCAAATGGATACGTCTCTTGACCTGGTTTGTATTCTAAGAAAGGTGAATCACCGTCAAGTGAGCTTTCAAACGTTGGTTCATCAATATCGATGAATATATGTCGGTAATCTATTAGTTGTTTGCCAGTGGCTGTTGTTGAAATAAATTTCAGTTTATAGTAACCAGCTGGTGCAAAGGAAATCTCGGAATCAACAGGTTCTGTTTTATCCCCCGTAAATTTGTTGTACATGCCATTAAATGCGTTTAACACGTAATAGCTTTGGTTTTCGTTACGACCTTTTAAATTCATAGTCCCGATTAAGCCCAGATCTTTCCCTGACTTTCCGTCTTGAAGGACGACTTCCATCTTCTCCATCGGAGACTTAAAGTTGAATTCCATCGGTGTATAAATCGCACGGTAATTGAAGAATCCTCCCGTATTTAAATAGTTCGGAGCGATGGCTGGTGTTGAAAGCTCTAGTTTGTTGTAGCCTTCCTCCGTAATGCGAATACTGAATGGAATTCTGTAGTGTTCAGCTGCTTTCGATTGATTCGTCAGCGTGATGTACCCTTCGTAAATGCCCTCTTTTGCTTTTTTCGGAACTTCAATCCCCGCTGATACCTTTTTAAAATCGTCTCCGGCAATCTTGATTTCTTCTGGAATAGAGATCTCGATTCCGTTCTTCTTCAAGCTTGGTGAACCTTTTGTTTCTTCTACTTCTACCTTGAACGTCTTCTTCACTTTTTCGTTGTTCTCAACCGTAATGGACTTCTTTAGTGCCAGCTTTTTGCCGGCATAATGACTTCCATATGCGATTCCACCAGTACGTTCTTTAATTTTAACCAGATTCGTAGAACTAGGAATCAACGTTTCATCGTTTACTTGAAAACTCGTACCACTGTACACAGCTTGATAAGGATCAACACGCCCTGCTCCTACTTCAAATACTGAATAATCTCCGTTGAGCGGATCAGCTGTGTTCATTAAGATGGTTTTAACATCTTCAGGTTCTAAGTTAGGGTTAGCATCGAGCATCAGAGCTGCGATTCCTGTTGTGTGCGGAGCAGCCATTGATGTTCCGGAATATCTGGAATATGCGTAATCATAGTTTGTTTGGTTCGCTGGATTTACCATGTATGATGGAACCGTTGAAAGAACAGCAACACCAGGTGCTGTAACTTCTGGTTTCATGTCGTACGTCTGTCTCGCTGGACCTCTCGAACTGAAAGCGGCTAAGCGATCGCCTTCTGTTTGAACTTCATCATACTTTCCAAACGTAAAACTGGATTTACCTGCAGCGATCTGAGTTTTAATCTTTTCACCCGCTGCTTTTGTTAAGGAGAATGATGGAATAAATGTTGTCGACTCACCAAGATTCGCCTCGATAACTCCATCTACGTTGTTATATAGAAGAACTGCAACCGCACCGTTTTGTTTAGCGAGTATCACTTTTTCGTTCAGTGTCGTTTCACCGCGAGCGATGAGAGCAATCTTTCCATTTACATCTTTACCCGTGTAATCAGTAGCCTTACCTAGACCCACATCAACAAGATCATATGATTTGCCTTGTAGTTCGTTTAAATGATCAGCATAATGACGAGCGAGTCCAGTGAGTTGAAGTCCACTCTCACTCCCCACTGATCCTGTATAAGAAGCGACCGTCATCGGTACGTCACTCGCTCCGATCGTAAGTGCTAATGCAGCAGCACCAGGAGAACCTAGTGTGTATGCGTTCGGACCTGAATTTCCAGCTGATACGACAGCTGTCACGTCATTAAGAACCGCATAGTTGATCGCAGTACTCGTCGGATAATACGGGTCGTTGATACCGGCACCTAACGAAAGGTTGATCACGTCCATCCCGTCTTTAACTGCTTTCTCGATCCCCGCGATAATGCCTTCAGAAGAGCCAGTCCCGTAAGGTCCTAACACACGATACGCATAGATATCAGCATCTGGCGCTACACCTTGAACGGATACATTCGGGTTCTTGCCTTGACCAGCGATCGTTCCGGCAACATGTGTCCCATGCGACGTGTAATAGGCGTTGCCGTTAAACTCTGGCTTTTTAGAGTCTTGCCAGTTTTTATACGTCGTTTCCATCGGATCGCTGTCATTATCAACAAAATCATATCCGCCTTTAAACACTTCTTTTAAGTCTGGATGATTGTAGTCAATCCCTGTGTCTAAGATTCCTACCTTAACACCCTCACCTGTGATGCCCTCATTATGTAGCTGATCAATCTTCAAGTAAGGAATGCTCTCAACTGATGTTCCTGCACTGTTGCTATTCAGAGCTTTTTCTTCGCCCATCGCGATCGGATCCACTTTAAACGTTACATCTTTATAAATCGCCTTTACAGATTCTGATTGTAGAAGCGCTTCTACCTGATTGGCAGGCAGTTTCATCGCCACACCGTTATATACGGTTTTGTATGTGGATGTAATTCTGTGCGTTGATTTTTTTGTCATGGGTGCAACAGATGGAATGAGTTTCTCAACATCCTTCTTAAATTGAGCATGCTCTTGATCTACTTTGCTGTCAGCTTGTTGGCGTGAGATTTTTTTCCCTTTCAACTGTGCGTCTAATACAGCGGCTTGTCCGGGCTTTGACTGAAATTGAACGATTACGGAGATCTCTTTTTCACTCTGCAGTTCTTCTTTCTTAAAGCCTTGAAGACCTTCAACATCTGTTAGTTCGAGCTGTTTTAATGCTTCTCTTTGTTTAGCGGTAAGTGATGCTAGAATATCCTCGGCTTTAAAAGGAGCCGCACTTGTTTTTTGTGTATACATCGATGTGTTTGGAGATAGCAGTAATCCAGCGGCTAAGGTAAGGGCAGTTGACTTTTTAATAAAAGATATCTTTTTCATCGTTTCCCTGCTTTCTTTGGTATTAATGATTTTTCAAGCGGTTATTTATATATGAAACTCTTAGATGTTAAAATTTTCCTAGAAAAACAATAAAAGTTGTATCCTCCTTTCTATTTTTTGAATTTTTTGTAGATTCAAATGTAATTGTAATAGCAATAACCCTATGCCGCTATCGGGGTTTTCCACATGACTCCATACCTATTTCAAATTAGAACTTAATAGATTTTCGTTTGAAAACGAGGTGAGAAATAGGGAAATAGACTTAAAAAACGTCTAACTGATTTGGGGTTTTCTTTAGTAGAATAGAAAAAGTAGAGAATTTCTTAAAAGAGATAGGGGGTCATCTCATGCTTGAAGGAAAAATCATAAAATTCTACCGAGAGCTTAGAAATATGACACAAAAAGAGCTCGGAGACGGAATTTGTTCAGGTACACATGTGAGTAAGATCGAGCGAGGACTGACTGAGGTTTCCGATGAAACGATTCATTTTTTAGCGAATCGATTACAGATTGATATTCAAAATGAGATGAATTTGTACAGAAACGTGGAACTTCTCTTAAGAAAGTGGGAAGAAGCAATCATCATGAAGCTGGAAGTCAAAACAGAAACCATCAAAAAGCAACTCGAACAGATTCCTTTGTTGCAGATTCCAGATTTTTATCGCACTCACACCCTTTTGTTAACACGCTATTACATACTTACCGAACAAAGAAAAAAGACAGAAACCCTTCTTCAAGAGATGGAAAAGTGGACTGAACTCTCACATCGTGAACTAAGCATGCTTCTACATATTAAAGGAATCTACGGACTTCAAATGAAACATGATTACTACGAAGCGATCGATCTCTTGAAACAGGTAGACCCTACCTACTACAACAACCCGGAATATTATTATCATATGGCTGTCGCGTATCACTCTACCAATTCACGCGTTCTGTCATACTATTACGCTAGCAAAGCACTTAACTATTTTGAAAAATCCCATTGCTATGTAAGAGTGATTGAAACTGAGATGCTGATGCTGATTCAAATCGAACAAGAGCAAACAAGCGGACCTCAAAGCGAAAAATATCAAGAACTTATCGAAATGTGTGAGAACTTTGGCTTGGAGAAACAAAAGGCGCTTCTTCTTCACAACTTTGGCTATCATTCGATTCTTCATGGACATTTTGAAGATGCGTGCCGGCACTACAAAGAATCGATGCAGCTAAAAGATCCTAGCACTTCAAACTATTTAGGATCTCTCGAAGGGTATGTGAACGCAGCTACTCTTCTTGGAAAAGAACCTGTGACAACCATCCTTCAACTCGCACAAAAAGGATTGAAAACAGCGCAAGAAACCAGCAGCACGACATTTGTTCACTTCTTTCACATGCATATCTATCGATTGAAAAAGCAAGACGATCTTTATTTTCACTATCTTGAAACAGAATTATATCCACATTTAAAAAAGCAGGGCTATGTATTACCCGCTGAACACTATGAGATCAAGCTGTTTGATTTTTATAATCGAAACGTAAATTTAGAAAAAGCAAATATGTACGCACAATATATAGCGGACAAAAACCGCCGTTCGAATCAGTTTGTTTGATAAAGAAAGGAAGCCGAAATTGGCTTCCTTTTCAAATTATTTATGAAGGACGTTTCATCTCCACGACCTTATTTTCTTCTTCCATGGCGAGCTGTTCTTTCGCGAGCTTCTTCTTATAGACCACGCGTGACAGCATGATGCTAATCTCATAAAGGACGAGAAGTGGGATGACGACTAGAAAATCTGATACTAAATCTGGCGGTGTGATCAAGACGGCAACGACAACAAGTCCGAAATACGAGACTTTTCTTGCTTTCGTTAAGACGTGCGGATTTAAGATACCAAGCGATGTTAGGAACATCACCACTAACGGAATCTCAAACAAAAAGCCGAACGGAAGCGTTAGATTCATCATGAACTTAAAGTATTTTTCCGAGGTAAAGAATGTTTGAAAATGCCCTTCCGATAGACCTAGAAGGAAATTTAGAACCATTGGGTACACGATAAAATAACCGAACGCTAAACCGAGTACGAATAAGAAAAATAGTGCCGGAATATAAGACAGCGTTACCTTCTGCTCTCTGTTACTCAATGCCGGTTTGATGAACATCCACGTCTGATGCGCGGCAACCGGAATGGTGAACGCGATCGCGATGACACCGGATATCATAAAATACACCCATAAAATCTCGCTTGGTCCAAGAACGGCAAGCTGCTGATCAAGATCTCGAATCAGCCAGTCGTAAATCGGCTGAACGTAGAAAAAGGAAACAGAAAGAACGGTTATGAATACCGCGAGCGTGATAATAATGCGTTTTCTAAGCTCACCAAGGTGTTCAACGAAAAACATTTCTTCAGCTTTCATCCTACACAGCCTCCTTTCTTTAAATAGCGGTTCATTTTTAATTTGTTGTGCCGTGTTTGGACTCTAGATTCATGTGTATTGAAGTTCAATCCAGAAGTTTAGGCTTTCAATCCACAAGTTTTGACTCTCAATCCACGAGTTTCGACCCTCAATCCACAAATTTCAGCTTCCAATCCACGAGTTTAAAATCGCAACAGGTATAAAGAAAAAAGATGCGGACTCTAACCGTGCCCGCATCTTCTCCTTTTCTTTATTTAGACTGCGGCTTTTCTTCTTTTTCATCCGAAGACATGAGGTCTTTTGCTGAGTGCTTGAATTCGCGAAGCGTGCTTCCGAATGCTCGTCCGATCTCTGGCAGCTTAGAAGGTCCGAAAATGATAAGAGCAATGATTAAGATCAAGATCAATCCTGGTACTCCGATGTTTGTGAAACCCATGTAGATCGCCTCCTCAAATTTTGGTGATCAATCGTTTTATTCCGTACTAACAAGAAATTAGAATCTGAAACCAGTAATCGCTACAACAGATGGACGCGGTGTGTTGCCTCCACGAACTTGCGGCCATGTGCTTGTAGGATTAGCTTTATCTTCCGTTTCCTCACCAGGATGCTGAATACTTAAGAACAACGTTTTTTCGTTCGGTGTAAAAGATGGTCCTGTTAACTCTGCTTCTTTTGGAGCAGATGCAAACTGGAACGCCTCTCCTTTTTCACGACCGATCGTAGGAATCATGAACATGCCGTTGTTACCAAAGCTTGTCCACGCACCAGAATTCAGCTTACTTGATGAAATATCGGTCACCGTCCATAGGTTTGCATTTGAATCGAACGTTAGGTTGTCAGGCGCACTGAATCCACTTTGACGACCGCCAGCTGCAAAGATCTCAAACTCAAAGCTTTCTGCCCCATGATCTTCGTCTTTTTCAAAAAAGCGTGTGATATGGCCATGAATGTTACCGTGCTTGTCGTTGTTCGTGTGTGCGATGAATACTGTCCCATCCAGTGGTGAAATCTCCACATCTTCCGGACGATCTGTCGGTGTCGCGCCTAGAAGGATGGCAGCATCATGTGCGTTAACCACTACATCACCTTGTGTTTTGAACTTTTCTAAAAGGTCAGCTTTCCCTGCTGCTTTTTCACGAACAGCTTCAATCGTTAATGGAAGCCATTTTCCGTTTGCAAGATCTGCTGCATAAAGTGTTCCTTCTTCTAAAAGCTTGCTGTTGTCTTTGCCTTTTGCAGCGGCATATTTGCCTTTACTCACAAACTTGTACACACATGCATCCTTTTTGTCATCTCCCATATAAACAACGACTCGTCCATCGTTCGAGATTCCAACGCTAGCATTTTCATGGTTGAAGCGTCCAAGAGCTGTGTGCTTTCTGACTTTGAAGTTCGGATTAAAAGGATCGACTTCAATCACCCAGCCATAATGAGTTTGATCCAGATTAGCTGCTTTTGACGTATCTTCAAAGTTTTCTTCACAAGATAAAACCGTGTTCCATGGTGTACGTCCGCCAGAACAGTTCGCAAACGTTCCTTGTGCCTTTGTTGCACCATTTACAGCTGCTGTTCCTTTCGCTGGCCCAGTTAGTGCGAAAGGTGTGAGTCCTGTTACTCGTCGAGCGTATATCGAATTTTTATCCATTACCCACTTGCCGTTCTTCACTTTCACTTCAATAATAGAACCGCCTTGATTGTAGAGCATCTTTTCAATCTGAGCAGAAGTATATTTATCGTTTACTTTTTCACCTTCCACATATAATGGGTTCGTGTATTCATGGTTTACCCAAAGCAAGCCATGTTCACTTGATTTGTCGATCGGAAAGTACATCGTAAAATCATTGTTGAATCCAAACGTGTCACCATTTTTATTAATCACATCACCATAAGATGCAATCACTTCATATTTATATCCTTTTGGCAAAACAAGATCATCTTTGTCCGTTGGTGCGATCGGGTGAAACTTAAACCCTTTTTTACGAGGTTTCATGCGCATCAAGCTGTCTGATTGAGCGTTAGCTGTGTCTGATAAAGCGCCTAATCCTGTCGTAGCTGCAGCAAGTGCCGTTGCGCCTGTACCCAAATATGTTAAAAAGGTTCTTCTATCCAATGGCTTCTTTTCCATGTCATTTCCCCCTAGACCCATAAAATTGATGTTGCACCTATAAGAATACGGTCGAAATGTTAAGCCACTATGTAGAGGATTTAAACAAACGTTTAAGAATTTTTTGTTTTTTATAAAGTTACGATGTTTGCCGACATAAAATGAACATGGCTAACGATAGAGTCAGAAGGAATTGATAATTACCTCATCAAACCTTTTAACAGGTGAAGATTTCTGCTATAGAAAATATAAGTTGGGAAAATAGGGCAATTTCCTTTATACTAAAGAAGACAGATGTCCATGTTTTTTCCCAATATACATTCCATCTTAGATAGGTATAATTAACTAGAGAGCTTTATTAGGAGTGAAGCCATGCAGATAGAAGTGGGGAGTTTCGTCATTTATAACGGCCAGGAGTATCAAGTCGTTTGGATTTATGACAATGGAAACGTTGAGATTGTAACAGACGGACAACATAGAAAGATCGAACTCGTACAAGAGGGAGATCTCACACACATACGATAAAAAAACTTCCGGAAGCAAATAGCCCGGAAGTTTTGTTTTTGTTTCGGTTCATTTTTGTTGTTTGTGTTTCATAGTTTGTAATGGAAGCTTACTTGTCTCTAAGTACTAGAAAGTTTTTGGTTTTTAACACCCTCGAAAAGTTGATTGGAGCTGAAGGTGCGCAGACTCCTGCGGGACTAGCGGTCAGGTGAGACACTTAAAGGCGCGAAGCGGCAAGTGGCTCACCGCCTGCCCCGCGGAAAGCGAAGCACCTGGAGCGCAGATCAACTCTTTCAAACATCGAAGCTTAATCAAAATGGTTTTTTTACAACTTAGACCGTAAATAAGAATCAATAAACGGCGTGATCTCGCCATCCATCACAGACTGCACATTACCAACCTCAGTATTCGTCCGGTGATCCTTCACAAGACTATAGGGATGGAAAACATAAGAGCGAATCTGACTCCCCCACCCGATCTCCTTCTGCTCACCACGAATTTCATTCAACTGCGCCTGCTGCTCTTCCAAACGACGCTGCACCAATTTCGCCATCATCATCTTCATCGCACGCTCACGGTTCTTGATCTGCGAACGCTCCGTTTGACACGAAACGACCGTGTTCGTTGGGATATGTGTCATACGAACAGCAGAGTCAGTCGTGTTAACGTGCTGACCACCTGCTCCAGACGCACGGTACGTATCAATCTTAAGATCTTCTGTACGAATTTCGATCTCAGTATCATCTGTGATCTCGGGCATCACTTCACACGAAACGAATGACGTGTGACGGCGGCCTGAAGAATCAAACGGTGAAATACGAACAAGGCGGTGAACCCCTTTTTCAGCCTTCAAATAGCCATAAGCATTATGTCCTTTAATGCTAAGTGTTACGGATTTAACTCCAGCTTCATCACCAGGTAAATAATCAAGTGTTTCTACTTTATAGCCTTGGCGCTCCGCATAACGCGTGTACATACGAAGCAGCATCGACGCCCAGTCTTGAGACTCTGTACCACCCGCACCTGGGTGAAGTTCTAAGATCGCGTTGTTTTTATCATACGGTTCGTTCAATAAAAGCTGAAGCTCAAAATCATTCAGCTTCGTGATTAAGGTTTTTAAATCTTTTACAAGTTCTTTCTGAAGATCTTCATCCGCTTCTTCTTTTACAAGCTCGTGCGCGATTTCTAGATCTTCATAAGCGGAAGCAAGTTCTTCAAACTCGTTCACTTGTTCTTTTAATCCGTTCGCTTCATTTATCACGACTTGTGCTGCGTTCTGATCATCCCAAAACGTTGGTGCACTCATCTCTTCATCTAGTTCTGCGATACGCGCTTTCTTTGTATCGAGGTCAAAGTGACCCCCTAAAGTCGTTGATACGTTTTTCAATCACGTTTAATTCCTGTTTTACTTCTACTAAATCCATAGTTTGCACCTCATCTTATAGTTGTTCCATCTTTAAAATATGCGAACGTTGTTCAAAATAATCCTTTTTCACATCTGATTACAAGCGCAAAGAGAGCCTATAAAAAGACTCTCTTCACTCACGCAACTTTCTATTCTTGTTCAGCTCCGTGACATTGCTTGTATTTCTTTCCGCTTCCGCATGGACAAGGATCATTACGCTTGATGTCTTGTGCTTTACGAACCGGTTTCTTCTTTTTCGATGTATCTTCTTTATCGCTCGGGACAACGGCTTTACCTTCAGCCACTTGTTCACGCTGCATGTTTTGCTCGATCTGCGATTTTAAGATATAAGTTGTAACTTCTTCCTCGATCGCCGCAACCATCGCTTCAAACATCTCGAAGCCTTCAAACTGGTATTCACGCAACGGATCGTTCTGACCGTAAGCACGAAGATGGATACCTTGACGAAGCTGTTCCATCTGGTCGATATGATCCATCCATTTGCTATCAACAGAACGTAGGATTACTGCTTTTTCGAACTCAGCGATCTGTTCAGCAGGAAGCTGTGTTTCTTTTTCAGCAAACGCCGCGTGTACTTTCGCTTGAATCTTCTCAATGATCTCTTCACGATCTAGACCGAATAGATCTTTTTCTGTGAACGTCGGCTCTGTGAACATGACAGCATTCACATAGTCTGCGATTTCTTTCGTGTTCCACTCTTCTTGAACTTCCGCTTCTGGTGTATGAACCGTAACGATTCGCTCAAGTGTAGAATCGATCATGCGAAGAACGATATCACTTAAGTTCTCAGCATCTAGCACTTCTTGACGCTGTGCGTAGATGATCTCACGCTGCTGACGCATAACATCGTCATATTGCAGAAGCTGTTTACGAGCATCAAAGTTCGACCCCTCTACACGTTTTTGTGCAGATTCAACGGCTTTTGTAACCATTTTAGACTCGATTGGCGTCTCTTCATCCATGCCAAGACGCTCCATCATCGTCATCAAGTTGTCTGAACCGAATCGACGCATCAATTCATCTTCCATTGAGATGTAGAAACGAGATGAACCTGGGTCTCCTTGACGACCCGCACGACCACGCAACTGGTTATCGATACGGCGTGATTCGTGACGCTCTGTACCAAGGATGTGCAGTCCGCCAACATCAAGAACTCCTTCACCAAGCTTGATATCCGTACCACGACCGGCCATGTTCGTTGCGATCGTAACCATGCCAAGCTGACCCGCATTTTCGATGATCTCTGCTTCACGCTCATGGTTTTTCGCGTTCAACACGTTATGCTTGATCTTACGCTTCGTTAAAAGCTGTGAAAGTAGTTCAGATGTTTCAACGGCAACCGTACCAACAAGGATCGGCTGTCCTGTTTTATGACGCTCTTCGATTTCAGCAGCAATCGCTTTGAACTTGCCTTGCATCGTTTTATAAATAAGATCTGCTCTGTCATCACGCGCGATCGGACGGTTCGTCGGGATACAGATAACATCCATGTTGTAGATGTTGCGGAATTCTTCTTCTTCCGTTTTCGCTGTACCCGTCATACCAGCAAGCTTATTGTACATACGGAAGTAGTTCTGGAACGTGATCGTCGCAAGTGTCATGCTCTCACGCTGAATCTCCAAACCTTCCTTCGCTTCGATCGCTTGGTGAAGTCCATCACTGTAACGACGACCAGCCATCAAACGTCCTGTGAACGGGTCAACGATCACGATCTCGCCGTCTTGAACGACATAATCCACATCACGCTGCATGATGATGTTCGCTTTTAACGCTTGGTTAATATGGTGATTCAGTGTTACGTGCTGATAATCATATAAGTTATCGATCGAGAACATCTGCTCCGCTCTGTTGATACCTTCTTCAGAAAGCTGAACGTTCTTCGTCTTTTCATCTACTGTATAATCTGTTTCTTTTTTCAGCTGACGCACGAACATGTTCGCCATCTGATAAAGCTGTGTTGATTTTTGAGCAGAACCTGAAATGATCAACGGTGTACGCGCTTCGTCAATTAAAATCGAGTCAACCTCATCGACGATCGCATAGTTACGGCGCTGAACCATCTGTTCTTTATAAACCACCATGTTGTCACGCAGATAATCGAAGCCGAACTCATTGTTCGTACCGTAAGTGATGTCAGCTGCGTACGCATCACGCTTCTCTTCTTTCGAAAGGTCAGATACGTTCAATCCAACACTTAAACCTAAGAAATTGTATAGTGGTGCCATGATCTCAGAGTCACGACGAGCCAAATATTCATTGACTGTAACAACGTGAGTACCTTTGCCATCTAGTGCGTTCAAATAAATAGGCATTGTCGCAACTAGTGTTTTACCTTCACCGGTTTTCATCTCGGCAATGTTACCTTCATGAAGCGCAACCGCACCCATAATCTGTACAGGGTAGTGACGCATGTTCAATACTCGAGCTGATGCTTCACGCACAGTCGCAAACGCTTCAGGGAGAAGGTCATCCAGAGATTCCCCTTTTTCGATACGGCTCTTGAACTCAGCCGTTTTGTTCGCCAAAGCTTCATCATTTAAAGCCTTAAACTCTTCAGCTAACGTTTCCACTTTTTCCGCAACTCTTTCGTATCTATTCAACGTTCGGTCATTGGAACTTGGAAAAATCTTTTTCAAAATGCTAATCATCCGAATAACGCTCCCTGTTCTCGAAAATTATATACCACTTCTATTCTACCAGTTTGTGAAACGAGCCACAAGAAATCCCAAATCTTTTCATCGGAATTGTAGCATTCATCGTAAAGAAACTTCCTATATATGTGAAAAATTTGACACTTTCATAGAGACTGTAGACCTAAATTTTGGTAAAATAATATAAAGATGGATGGGGGAGGTTCTGAATGGAAAACACAGATCTAGACAGGACAAATAACGCTGGGCAAGGACAAAAAGCGCAGCTGCAGCAAAATAAGCAGCGAAGTGAAAAAAGCAAAACGATCATTCTCACCCTCGTTCTCAGCTTCTTCATCATCGGAGGCCTTGGCACATGGGGATATTATTCACTGTTCGGACCAAATTCTGCAGCGAGTGTAGATGCACCTTCTGATGAGGAATTAACGGAGGCTGAAAAATCGAGCGGCACTGCTCTTTTCAAGCCAACCATTGAAGTTCCAAAGACCGAGATCCAAAGACGAATCAATGTAATTCACGAATTTTGGAACGGTGAGCTCGGCTATGATAAATGGTCGAAATATAACATAGACACACATACACCTGTACTAAACGATATTGAAATTGATATACGAAATAAGATTCTGCCCTATGTTGCGGGTCCATTAAAGGCAGACATCAAGACCGCTCTTGATAAAATTGAGAAAAGTAAAAGTTCTGAGAGTGTAGAGCCACTAAAAGGCGTTCACCGCATTTTTCACGATCTCGATATATCGTTGAACGGCTACAAAGCTAGTGATTATTGGGACGTGACGGAAACAGGTAAATGGCTTAAGAAAGAAATAAAAGAATAGGTAGATTGGGCACTGTTCTCGAGGTTTGCAGAGGGTGGTGTTTTTTTTGTTTGTTAAATCGAGTCATTTGAGTGTTGATTCGACTGAAGGATCCAGGAGATAGATAGTGAACTTTGTCGAACTTTCGATAAATAATTTTATCCGTGAAATTATTGCTGTTATACGTGAATATATTGCAAATTACCGTGAATAAAAAGCAGTTATCCGTGAATATATTTCATGGTGTATTTTTGAGGGAGACATAATGACTTTGTGTCCATCAGATACGTAATTTTTCCTATAACTCACATATTTATAGGGGATAATCCTCTTCCCCCTGCGCATAAAAAAGAACTTCTCAATTTTTGAGAAGTTCTCTGCATACATTTTTACGATTTCGCCGTCGTCATATAATGATCTTTCAACTGATCACGCAGTGTCCGTTTTAAAAACTTACCAACCGACGTTTTCGGGATCTCATCCATGAACACGATATCGTCTGGAATCCACCACTTCGCAAACTGCGGTCTCAAAAACTCCACAATGTCTTCTTTTGGCACTTTTCCTTTTGCCTCAGGCTTCAACACGACACATGCGAGTGGTCGCTCCTGCCATTCCGGATGAGGGACGGCGATAACAGACGCTTCGAAAACATCTGGAAACGCCATGATTGCATTCTCTAGATCAACAGACGATATCCACTCACCACCGCTCTTGATGAGGTCTTTCGTCCGGTCGACGATCTTCACGAACCCTTCTTCATCTACCGTAACGACATCCCCAGTATGAAGCCAGCCGTCGTTGAACGTCCCTTCCGTGCGGTCATCGTTATAATATTCGTCCGCGATCCAGTTCGAACGCAGCAACAGCTCACCCATCTCGTGACTGTCCCACTTCACTTCTCCGTTCGCACCGATCACTTTCATCTCAACACCTTGCACAACATAACCTTGTTTTGCTTTGTAATCAAATTTCGTTTCTTCGTCCAGACCCTCTTGATACGTTTTCAGTCGCGTTGCGATTACAAGTGGACTCGTTTCCGTCATACCATAAGCATGCATGAACGGAATGTTATGTTTTTCTTCGAACGTTTTTATCATCCCTTTAGGTGCAGCAGATCCTCCGCAAATAACCGCTCGAAGACTAGAAGTATCATAACTATTCTGTTCGAGTTCTTGAAGGAGTCCCATCCAGATCGTTGGTACACCAGCAGCAAAGGTTACTTTTTCCATCTCAATCAGTTCCGCTAAAAGCTGTGGCGTGAATCGCGGTCCAGGCATCACTTGCTTCGAACCGAACCAGGTTGCCGCATACGGAAGTCCCCAAGCATTTACGTGGAACATCGGCACAACTGGCATAAGAACATCACTTTCTGATACAGAACCGCCATCAGCAAGTCCTAGTGACATTGAGTGAAGCACGGTCGAACGGTGCGTGTACGTTACGCCTTTTGGGTTTCCTGTCGTGGCAGACGTATAGCACATCCCGACTGGATCGTTCTCATCGACATCCTGCGGAAATTCATAAGCCGGGTCACCGGTTTCTAAAAGTTTTTCATAATGATAGAGAGGCTGAAGCGGCGATTGCGGCAGCTCGTCTTCATCGGTCATCAATATATACGCTTTTACATTTGGAATATGGTCTTTAAGAGCTTCAACAAGAGGTAGAATGTCCTGATCGACGAATAAAATCTGGTCATCGGCGTGATTGATAATGTATGCAATATGCTGAGGGGAAAGTCGGATATTAATCGTATGAAGTACAGCTTCAACACCAGGAATGGCGAAATAAGCTTCTAGATGACGATGGTGGTTCCATGCAAGTGTTCCAACCCGCTCACCTTTTTGAACACCAAGGCGTTTTAGCGCGCTCGAAAGCCTGCGTGTTCGCTCACCAATCTCCCGGTAGCTGAACTTCCTGATCCCGGACATCGTGCGGCTCGTTACTTCTTTTTTAGCAAAATACCGTTCCGCATGCTCTAGCATACTTGTAACTCGAAAAGGCACATTCATCATCATAACTTCTTCTCCTCCTTAAATAGTAAACATAGTCATTAGTGTAAGCGTTTTCTTGTTACTCACTAGTTCCCCTTACCTACTTCAAAATCCTGCTGTTAAAACAGATTAGAGTTGAACAAAACGTAGAAAAACACGAAAAATATTTTTCAGCTGAAGAAAGTTTGAAATTCTATCCAGTTTTTGCGTTAAACTTATAAGGAAAAGCAGAAAAAGGAGGGTTTTGGATGCCTGATTGGTCGTATCATACCTTTTTTAAACCACTCTTGTTTCGCATGACATCCGAAACAAGCCGTGATCTCACATTACATACAATGAATACCCTCGCCAAACTGCCATTTGGTGATAAAATCATACAATTTTTCGGTCATATGCAGCCTAGCAAACAATTAGAGCGGAAGGTTGCCGGAATCACCTTCCCCTCACCTGTTGGCATTAGTGGTGCATTAGATCCCTTTCTGAACGGAACAAGAGCGTTCACCAACCTTGGCTTTGGTTTTATTGAAGTAGGACCGATAACCGTTCTGCCACTAAAATCAGAAAAAACAATTAGACGGGACTTGGTAAAAGAAACGCTTGTATATGAACACCTTCAAGAAAATCTAGGTCTCGATGCCGCTCTAGTAAAACTTCAATCTATGAAGATAAAGACGATTCCAATGGGGATATTGATTAAGGGAGAAACACTGCAGGATTATGAGAAGCTTGTTCAAAAACTGGATACACATGCTGCTTTCTTCATTATCGATGTGCTAGGTGCTTCTTATCTGAAGCAAATTCGGGAGAGAACATCAAAACCTCTAATGTTAGAACTAAATCATCAGACTCTTAAGTGCCTTTCAGAAGCTATTTCTGTAGACGGTTATATCATTCGCGAAGGAATGGAAAGTGATGATGGGGTCGAACTCGGACAGATGGAAATGCATCAGCTAAAAGAAAGTATTCACCAGCTCTTACCTTATAACAAACCGATCATAACTTCTGGTGGCGTTCATGAACCGAGTGATGCGATGGAACTTTTTCAAGAAGGCGCATCTCTCATTCAACTGCATAGCGGATTTGTTTATTCCGGACCCGGTCTTCCGAAGCGCATCAACGAACGCATTTTGCATGAAAAACACCCTATCTCTAAATCTGTTGAACAAACAGGCTGGATCTCCTTTTTCCTGATGGGACTTGGCGTTTTCGTAGCAGGCTTTATCGCACTATTTATTGGACTGACTGAAGTTCTCTTACCGTATGACGAACAATATTTAGGCATACAAAAAGAAGAGATTCAAACGTTTAGTCATCACCTGTTTCATTTCATGTCTCATGATCGGATATGTTTAGCTGGTGTTATGATCTCAGCAGGTTTCATGTTCATGCAGCTTTCGTATCACGGGATTCGAAAAGGTGAACATTGGGCGAAAAAAGCGTATGTGATTGCTGCATCTCTCGGTTTCTTAAACATCTTTTACTTTATGGGCTTCGGCTATTTTGACAAGCTTCACTTTGTTTATTATTTAATCATTCTTCCGTTTTTTCTTTACGGGCTTTATCGATCTCGGAACATGACTGTGGGATCAAAAGGGTCGAATCTGTATAACACGTTATCTTGGAAAAAAAGTCAGCTTGGCCAGAGTTTATTTGTTATCTCAGGTATGTGCTTGCTCTCTGCAGGAATCGTGATTTCCATCATCGGAATGAACGGTGTTTTTGTAAAAGAAGACTTAATGTTCTTTGCCCTTACACCAGAACAAATCACTACATTCAACGATAAATTAATTCCATTGATCGCCCATGATCGTGCTGGTTTCGGTGGTGCACTAATCTCAGAAGGATTTCTATTGTTAACCATCGCATTATGGGGATATCGTGAAGGAGCAATATGGGTGTGGTGGACACTGTTACTTGGCGGTTTGCCTGGATTCTTAACAGGTGTCGGTACACATTTTATAATCGGGTACGACAACCACTTTCACCTTTCACCCGCTTATCTATTGTTTGTCTTTTACTTTGTAGGATTGGTTTACTCTTATGGTTATTTAAATCGTAGTAAGAATCAAATAAATGCTGTATCTGTGCTGGAAGCAAAAAAAGTGTAGACGTGGAGTCTGCACTTTTTATTTTGCTTGTGTTTGTTTTTGAAGGTGAATCGCTTTTTTTATAGCAAGGATCGTTCCTAAATGAATACCTTCATGATAAAACGTGCGAGGCAGTACTTCCGCAAATGTATTCATCCCTAGTTCAGTTGGTTCATCTAGCTCCTGGTGAAGTCGATGACCAAACTGCTCCTGAATCACTTGTATCTGCTCCATCAAACGGTGACGAAGCTCTTGAAGCGTTGGAGGCGTCTGCTGCCAATTCTCTGGCTTCGTTCCAAATCCGAATAACTCTCGATAATGAATCGGCGCTGGATTATCTTCACGCGTTTTATGATACAGCCAATCGTACTGATCCAAAAAAATATGCCCCAAGTTCCAGCGAATGTTGTTGTTGAAACCCTCAGGAATAAAATCCGCTTCCTCCTCAGTCAGTCCTTCCACAGCACTCAAGGTATCGTGGCGAAAAGCTGTGAGCTGTTTTAACAGGATATCGTTTTTCATGGTAAGTGGCTCCTCCATTTAGAAAATATCAGCAAGATTTACCTTTTATCGGCGAGATTTAGAATATATCGGCAAGAATCCATTTTTATCGGCGAGTTTTCAATTATATCGACGAGTTCTCGAATATATCGGCAACCTTGCTTCCTAAACATAAAACACACCCCAGAAGAATCATGGGGTGTGTAGTCTAGTTTGGTATATGTTAGTTCGTTCCTGCAATCAGGCCATATTTGCCGTCTTTACGTCTGTACACGACGTTCATCTCACCAGATTCAGCGTTGTTGTAAACGAAGAAGTTATGGCCGAGTAATCCCATTTGGAGAATGGCTTCCTCAGTGTCCATTGGTTTCAGATCGAATCGCTTTTCACGTACGATCTCGAAATCGTCCTCTTCCTCTAACAGTGCCGTTGATACGCCTTCTGTACCGTTAGCAAACATGTGCTTTGTGCCTTCAGCATTTCTAAATTTACGGTTTACTTTTGTTTTGTGTTTTCGAATTTGACGCTCTAATTTTTCTACCACCAAATCAATCGCAGCGTATAAATCCAAATGACGTTCCTCTGCACGAAGCAGCAGGCCCTTCATCGGTATCGTAACCTCAATGGATTGTTCATTGTTGTACACCTTTAGATTGACGTGTACTTCAGAGTTTGGAGTTTCGTTAAAGTATTTTGTGAGTTTCGTCACCTTTTTCTCAACGTAAGCCCTAATGGCTTCTGTCACCTCGATGTTTTCTCCACGAATGTTAAAATGCATAACTTAACTCCTCCTTTCGGTGATGTATATATATTTCGATATACCCCAAAAGAATTCCTCCGTAACATTTAAAATATTTTGACAATTTTTTTACACTATCGACAAATTCTTTACAATGGTTACAAACCTTATGAGACCGGGCAAAATCCAATCAGCCACGAATCAAAAAAAATATTTTCACGAAACAAAATTTCCGTTTCTTATATTTACCAATTCAGTTTTGAAGCAAAAAAAATAAATTTGACTTACATTCTGTAAGTTTCAAACTATGTGGTATACTAGGAACTAACCTTTAAAGCTTAAAACATTTTACAAAACCTGTTTCATCGCCCTACTCGATCCTTGAGTGGGGTTTTTTTATGTAAACTTTTTTAAACAAAACAAAAAAAACAGGCTCTAAAAAGAACCTGTTTTCATATAACGAAGCTTATGCTTTTTGAACGTTAGCAGCTTGAGCGCCACGAGCACCTTGCTCAACTTCGAAAGTTACTTTTTGACCTTCGTCTAAAGATTTGAAACCATCAGTTTGGATAGCTGAGAAATGTACGAATACATCGTCTCCGTTTTCGCGCTCGATGAATCCGAAACCTTTTTCTGCGTTAAACCATTTTACTGTACCTTGTTCCATGTTTGTTGCCTCCTAGTGCGTTACCACACGATATATTGCTACTCTTGCCCAAAGTATTGCTAAAGAAGAAAAGTCGAAACTCATACAATCTTTTACGCCGAACAAAAATAATCTATCACCATCATAACAGTGATTGCGTTATGATGCAAACTAATCATTCATAATATGAAATATTTGCTAAAAGTAAAAACCCGCCTGCCTGAACAGACGGGATTAAAAGTATGGTCATATTGCCTGGAATTATAGTTTAGTTACGTTAGCCGCTTGAGGCCCACGAGCTCCATCTACAATATCAAACTCGACTTGCTGACCTTCATCTAGGCTCTTGAATCCTTCAGTGTTGATTGCAGAGAAGTGTACGAACACATCGTCTCCGTCTTCGCGCTCGATAAATCCAAAACCTTTTTCTGCGTTAAACCATTTTACTTTTCCTAACATGTTTCACAATCCCTTCATCATGCGAATCTTTGTATAGATCTTCTATACACTTTATAGTATGACATATACCCAAAAAAGTTGTCAAAGGCTTAAGATTGGCGAAAAATAAGAAGTTTTGTCGAAAAATATCAGTGATTAAAAATGAATAAATATACAATAATAACTACGAATATTCATCAGAATGACACAAGAACACTTTATGAAGAAATACCCTATTACTCCAGATTATTCATTGTCTATTACGGTACAGTTGATATCCGATAACAATACCATTACAAAAATGGATATAAGGTTCTTACTTAGTTCCCATTCTGTTACATTTGCTGATGTGATTTATTTGCCAGCTTAAATCAAACAATCATAAATTTAACATGTAATGAGGGATTTTATATGATAAAAGAATGGAACTTATTACGAGTTATTGCCTGCTTATCAATCGTTTTCTTGCACAGCACTTCTCAAATAGGATTAGCCACAGGGTTTCCAGAAACAGAATACTACCAATTATTAAGAACCATTCTATGTTATGCAACTCCTACATTTATCGTATTATCTGAAATTATTTTAGCTAATCGATATCCAGATCAGTTGCCAGAAAAATTTTGGACGAAACGACTAAAATGGATTTTTGCTCCATATGTTTCCTTTGCGATAATTGACGCATTAGTGAGTTACAAACTAAGTCCTAGTACAATTGATTTAAAACAAATGATCCTAAACAACATTTTCTTAGGGCAGTTTGAGGGATATTTTATTCTTATCATCTTTCAATTTTATGTCTTACATTATTTTGTGACTAAATATAAAATTTCTATAAATGTATTGATTCCAGTAAGTATTCTTTTAATGATCTTCCATTTTGAAATTCTGAACGGGAATTTTGCTTTCGTACAAGAAAATATGGGTATATTAAAAATTCCATTCACAGCATGGTTTGGGTATTTTACAATTGCCTATGTTATAGGAAAGCATTACACAAAAGTATCAGCACTTCTTTATAAACACAAATGGCTCACCCTAGTTGGTGTAATAATTTCATTGTTTGGTGTATTTATCTTTTTTAAAGCAGGATATACAAGCGTCGGTTCACGAAGAATAGACTTATTGCCACTATCAATTACTATCAGTGCAGCGGTCATTGCATGGGGACAACTCATAAAAAACTTTAAAATCATTAATAACATCAGCAATTATTCATTTGGAATTTATTTAATTCATTGGCAAATTCAACGATATTTTGGAAATGACATCGCTCAATTATTCGATAGTACATTTTCAAGGGTAATTGCCCTATTTTTCATATCTTTAGTGGCTTCCATGGCAATCATTAAAATTGTGTCAATGTTGCCATTTGGCTCATTTGTAATCGGAAATGTAAAAAGAAAACAATCGAAATTGAAAACTTTACAACAAAAAGTAGCGTAATAATAAAACCCCAAAAGAATTAATCTTTTGGGGTTTTATTCTACATCTGCGAAACCATCTGTGCGAGCTTTGCACAAACAATTGCACCATACGTTCCAACGATGTTACCGAGTAACCCCATTAAAAGGCCGACTGGTGCAAGCGCTGGTTGGAAAACAGAAGCTACAACAGGTGCAGAGCTTGTCCCACCGATGTTTCCTTGTGAGCCAACCGCAACGAAAAACATAGGAGAACGCAATAACTTAGCTGCTCCAAACAAGAAAAGAATATGAATGGCAAGCCATACGATTCCCATTAAGATATATTGAGGTGCTTCTACGACATAGATCAGATTCGCTTTTGCCCCGATTGTAGCAAGCAATAGATAGATTCCTGCGTACCCTACTTTACTCGCTCCGTAATTTTCAAGTTCACGAACTTTTGTAAAGGATAGCACGATTCCAATCGCAGAGATGATCATGATTGTCCAAGTTGCAGTGTTTAGAATATCTCCTTGTGGCAGCTTCTCGGAAAACTTCCCTACGATAAACGCTAGACCAAAACCAAGACCAAGAATTGCAAGCAATTGAGGTACGGCGATCGGACGAGCATTCTTTTTCTCAAGTTCACCAACCTGCTTGTTCACTTCTCCAATGATGCGGTTGTCAGCTTTATTCCACTTGTCAAAACGAGCTTGATAACCCGCAAGTGCGATCATGATTCCCATCCAGCTGTATCCAACAACCGTATCAACAACGATGATCGGTGATAGAATGTGTTCTGGTGTGTCCACCGCTTCAACGAGCGCAGCCATATTCGCAGAGCCCCCGATCCAGCTTCCAGCTAATGCAGCTACACCTGTCCAAGCGTCCTCTGGTAAGTACGGCTGGAAGATCGCGAGCGCTATTGGTCCTCCAACGATTACACCTACCGTTCCCGCTAAGAACATGAGGATCGCTTTCGGTCCAAGTTTGAGTGTCGCTTTTACATTGATAGATAAAAGCAATAACAGCAATCCAACCGGCAGTATGTAAGCGGAAACAAAACTGTATAAATCAGAACTTGAAGGTATGATGCCAAGAGTCGTTGAGATCATCGGCAAAAAATACGTCCAGATCAGTGGCGGCGCATAATGGAAAAACTTCCGTAGAATGTGGTTTTTGGATTCGCCCAAGATGAATACGAAGCCAACTAGCGCTACTAGATAAGCAAAAATCGCCATCGGCTCCTGAATGAGCGGTCCGTTTGATGTTGCAAACATATCCCTATTCCCCCTTAAAAAGATTTAAGTGACAAGTATACACTAAAAAACAATCATTACCTGTATAGTCCTTCAATTGCAAAGAGTGGGAATAGTAGCAACTTTTTTACACTTCTAATCGGAGCTTGCCCACATATAATTCACTATACAGCGTAGGAACATTAAACAGTTGTTTAAAAGGAGGCAATGGACGTTGCTGCAAATGATTGAAAAAGTCGTACTAGCTATGGCGGCCATTCGTATTTTATCCGGTACCCTTGAGATTACGGCAGCCCTATTCATGCTGCACTATAATACAGTAGAACGAGCACTCGTCATCAATTCCCTGCTTTCCATCATCGGGCCGATCATCTTTTTCTCGACGATGACGCTTGGGATCTATGGATTATCAACGAAACTGTCGTTCGGCAGTTTGATCTGGATCATGTTAGGTGTCGTTTGTATTGTTTATGGAATCAAAAGATAAATAAAGAATAAGATAATTAAAACCGATATCCAGACAAATAAGTCAGAAACTCTTGTTGTTTACCATGATTGTACTTCGTTAACGCATACGTATGAGCATCCGGAATGTCCACTGAGTCACAGTCCACCTCTAGCAATCGTCCTTCTAACAGCTCTCTTCTTACGGTTGATAACGGTAAGAACGAGATTCCTAACCCTTCCGCAATAAATCGTTTTGTTATATGAATCTGAGACACCTTCATCATCCGAACGCCGGGATAACGGAATTTCACACGTCTGCAAAGATCATCCCAATATCCTGGATGGTTATGGGTCAATAGGTAGTTTGAAAGCAGCACTTCTTTTTCATCTAGCGGAGGTGCTGCTTCAAAATCCAACCCATCGTGCGTTGCCACTAATACGATCTTATCTTGATAAAGCATCTGACTCGTAATCTCAGCATGCAAACTTCCTAGACAAGAAAGCCCAAGGTCCACATCCTCGTTTAAAACCGCTCTCTCAATATCTTCTGAATCAATGATTTTTATCGATATCTCCACATCAGGATTGGCTTTTACATATCGTTTCAAAACAGAAGGCAGAATCGTATCTGCAATGAGCGGTGAGATTCCGATACAAAGCTTCGTATCATAGCCTTGCTGGAACGCATTTAGATCTTCAAGTCCACTTTCATACACTTCCATCAGTTTTCTCGCATGCTGCAGGTACCTTCTCCCTTCAGCCGTCAGCTTCACTCTTCTACCATCTCGTAAAAATAGTGACATCCCTAATTCAGATTCCAACATTTTAATATGTACTGAAACAGAGGGCTGAGAAACATGGAGGATTTCAGACGTTCTTCTAAAATTCTCACATTCTGCCGCAGTGATAAACGTTTGTAGCCAAGAGAATTCCATCTCCCTGCCATCCCTCCTGATTAACTTTTCTTATTAAATCAATTAAAAACAATTAATATCATAAATCAATTTCGTTCTATACAATGATACTAAATAATGGAAGGAGTGAAAACCATGATGCAAAAAGGACTTAAAGGAATCGTTGCTGCGGAAACCGCGATCAGCCACATCGATGGTACTGAAGGTAAGTTAATCTATAGAGGTTATGAGATTGGTGATCTTACTTCACGTTTTTCGTTTGAAGAAGCGGCATACCTTCTTTGGTTCGGTGAACTTCCTGACGATGAACAATTACAAAATCTCAAAAGCGAACTTATAAGAAATCGTGAGCTTCCTCTTCATATAAAAAACATCTTAAATCACCTACCTAAAGACGTGGATATGATGAGTGTAATCCGAACGGCCATTTCCTCTGAAGGTGTCTCGAGTTATGGATGGAAGCCAACCGTTTCTCAAGCCATTCGGTTAACGAGTCTTGTTCCGACCGTCATTTGCTACTGGACAGGTTGTTTGAATGGTAAGCCTTTTGTTGAACCATCCTCCGAGTTAAGTCATGTTGAAAACTATCTATATATGTTAACTGGCGAGATTCCCACCAAAGCCCATACACAAGCACTTGAAACATACATGATCCTAACGCTCGAGCATGGCATGAACGCTTCCACTTTTTCTGCTCGGGTCACAGCATCCACCGAATCGGATATGGTTTCAGCCGCAACATCTGCAATCGGAACGATGAAAGGACCTCTTCATGGCGGAGCACCTTCAGCGGTCATAGACTTGCTTGACGAAATTAGAAAAGCTGGAAGTGCTGAACAAGTGATACGAGGGAAGTTGGAGAATGGTCAGAAGCTCATGGGATTCGGTCACCGTGTTTATAAAACACACGATCCACGAGCGGTAGCACTAAAAGCAAAACTGTTAGAGTTGGTCGGTGAAGATGAGTGGTTAGATCTCGCGCTGGAAGTAGAAAAAACAGCTATAACGTTGCTCGAAGAATATAAACCAGGCAGAGCGTTGTATACGAACGTTGAATTTTACGCCGCAGCGATTATGAAGGCGATCGAACTAGATCCTGCTTTATTCACCGCTACCTTTACAGCAAGTCGAATGGTCGGATGGACTGCTCACATTTTAGAGCAAGCGGAAGACAACACGATTTACCGTCCACAGTCCGTGTATACCGGGAATTTTCACGATAAAGTTCTTTAAACGACTCTCTTTCTAAATGATTGTTTCTTTCAAATTTTTGCCTTCCTTGACAATCGATTGGAGTGGAAGGTGCGAGACTCCTGCGGGACAGGCTGGCAGGTGAGACACTTAAAAGTGAAACGTCCGAATGTGGCTCACCGCCTGCCCCGCGGAAAGCGAGCATCCTGGAATGGAAATCCACTACTTCCAAAAAGAAAATATCAGAGCATCCAATCTACAAGCACCCCTTACTTCAATGGTAAAATAGACAAAATGAACCGTTTGAGAAAGAGGTGCTTTTTCGTGATCCTAAAATCAATTCTATACAGAAAAGAGAAAAAACAAGAAGGATATCCCTTTCAACTTCCACTTCTTCAATCCCTAGAGTCTCTTCACTTTCAAAAACCTGTTACCATCTTAGTAGGTGAAAATGGAACAGGAAAATCTACGCTGCTTGAGGCAATCGCAGATCAAGCCGGTTCTGTTCAGATTAATCGCTCAGAAAAAGAGAACACCGCCATCAAAAAATTAGCGAAGCAGTTAAAACTGACGTGGAGTGTGAAAACGAAAAAAGGATTCTTCCTAAACGCAGAAGATTTTGTTAGCTTTGTGAGGCGTGCAGCAGAAATGAAAGATACGGCGCTACAAGAATTAGCAACCATCGAAGTGGAGTACAAAGACAAGTCTGCTTATGCAAAGAGCCTTGCATCCCTTCCACACAATCGAACGCTAGCTGAACTCAAGGAACTTTATAATGATGGTCTCGAGTTTCGTTCACACGGAGAACGATTTTTAGATTTCTTTCAATCACGCTTTCGCCCGAACGGCTTATATATTCTCGACGAGCCTGAAGTTCCGCTTTCCCCTATGAAACAGTTAAGTTTTATTTCAATGTTAAAAGAGATGGAGCAACAAAACGCACAGTTCATTATTGCGACTCATTCACCCATCTTAATGGCCTATCCCGGTGCAGAAATCATCAGTCTCGATTCCTTGCCACCCGCTCCAACTCCTTACGAAGAACTGGAACATGTGCAGATTACGAAAAACTTTTTGGAGAGTCCGGAGAGGTATTTGAGGCATCTTTAGAAAACCGGACATCATAAGAAATGTTGAAATCAGGAATCTACACACTCAAATAACATAAACAAACGCACAAAAACCAAGAAATATTTACTTTGAGTTTTCCATTTGTAATTTGCCCTTTTTTATTTTCATTTCAATATAATAAAAGATTATTAAATAAGAAATGCTTAATCCTAAGATTGTGTCTAGAATAATTTCGGGATATACACCACCAATAAAAAAATGAATTAAGATACTCATAATGAAGGCAAGTAAAATATATAATACAAACCTAAGTATTTTTGTGGGGTTTAAAAAATTATCTATCAACCAAACCATAGGAAGTAGAAAGCAGAAAGAAATAATTGTTAATAGTACCAAAATGTAGAAATAAGTGGTTAACACAACAAGAATTATATCTGTTTCTCCCTGCCAATCTGTAATAAATATGAAAGCTGTGATTGAAATGGAACCGATTAGTATTGTAATAAAAATTGAGGCGAATCGATAAGCGTTTATATTAAATACTCCTTTACAAACAATGAAAGTAGTCTAGTTGAATTAACTAATATTCACAATTAACTATTTAGATAATAACAAAAAACGAATATCTTCTCGCGTATTTTATTTTGTCTTTATCGCAATAATTTAAACTAGCCATTACAATACAACTTTTTTAATAATCATAAGAAAACGACCAGAAATATTCTGATCGTTTTCTTATGTATTTACATATCCAATAACAGCGTTTATTCATCATTTCCTTAAATTTTTTCCTCTATTGAGCAACTACCTGTTATTTTACATATTTAATTCTTTTTATCAAAATACATCCCATCCACCGACAACGACTGATACGGATTCGCATAATGGGTGTTTTTTTCTTTCTTTTTCTTCATCGTCGAAAGATTGTGCTTAATCTCTTCAAACTGCCGCGTTAAAAGGGGATCAATCGTTTCATTCATCTTTACGATCAAACGCCCCATCCGCTGTTCCTCTTCCGAGTACGTGCCAGGTAAGTTGCTGATTGTCGCTTGTCGCTGATCGAGTAATTCATTTAACCGCTCGATATATATTTCGCGCTCTTCTTTCGGCAAACCTGCGCTCACATGATCATACAGGTTCTTCGTAATCTCAAGCAGAATTTTTACGACAGGCATCACACGCGCCCTGTTTCGCCATGTTGCATGCGGCGGTTGATCTGGATCACTTCTTTCCACGTATTGCGGAAATCCAGCACATAGTCTTCCACTTCATCCAAGATCTTCACGTCATTTTGAATGTTTGCTTCAATCAGACGACGGTTGATGTAATCGTACATCGTCATTAATGACTTTGATACTTCAAGGTCCATATTCAGCGTGACCATCAATTCTTGAATGATTTTTTGTGCTTTTAATAGATTTGTATTCTTTTGTTCTGTATTTTTAAGTTCGATCCCCGTTCGTGCGAGACCGATAAATTTCAAACATCCGTTATAGAGCATGAGCGTCAACTCTCCTGGAGACGCCGTTTGGACTGAGTTATTTTGATACGCCTTGTTTGCGTTGAGTATGGACATGTAAAGGTAACACTCCTTTTTGGTTTAAAATTACTGTCCGCCGCCAAACTGCTGCATTAAGTACATGGATTGTTGGTTGGAACGTTGAATCGCTGACTCCATGGCTGAGAACTGACGCCAATAGCGGTCTTCAACCTGCTTCAAACGATCTTCAAAAGCTGAGATACGCTTGTCTACATCAGTTAACTCTTTCCCTAGAGTGAACTGAGCATTTGTACGAAGCGCGTTTCCTGCTTTTAATTCGATTTTATCGACAGTCTGATCGATCGAGGCACGTAATTTTTTTGCAATGCCTTCTACATTATTCGTGCTATCACCAGTGAACATTTTCATCACAGCTTCGGGATTCGCAGCTAATGCTTCTCTTAGTTTCTTATCATCGATCTCCAGTTTCCCTTTATCGAGGTAGTTACGAGAAGTTGTGATTCCGATCTCAGAAAGCTGATCATATTTCGTGTCTCCTGTATTAACAGAAGCGTAGAGAACTGAACGCATCGTGTTCAATCCACTCGAAAGGATAGAATCTCCACGCAGCATCCCGCTCTTCGCCTTCTCATCCCACAGTTCCGCTTCTTTTTCAGACAAATCTTTGCGCTGCGCATCTGTTAGAGGAGGAAAATCACGGTACTTTGTTTCAGCAGTCTTTTTATTGATCGCTTCAATCGTTTCGTTGTATTTTTTCACAAAATCTTTAATGGAAGTGATTACACCTTCAGTATCAGTGGTTGAACTGATGGTAGATTCTCCGAGTGCTTTTAATGAATAGGAAACTCCACTGATGGTGAAGTTGTTGGAAGTGCGCTCTAATCCAGTAAGTCCGTTCAAATCAAAAATGGCATTTTGGCTAGTATCAGTTCCTCCGAGCTCTTGAGGTCCTGTTGCACCCGGCAGCACACTAGCAAAACCTATATTTTTAAAGAAAGAAACCGTTGTATCGTTACCAAGTGTAATCTTAGAACCTTTTCCTGTTAAGTTGTTTGAGATAACGAACTTCCCTGTAAAATCATCGTAAAAGGCTGACATCTCTAGTCCAGCTTCTGAAAACTTTTTCGCAGTCGATTCTAACGTATCCTTTGTTGGGTCTATCTTAATTGTCTTTGTTACTTCAGTTCCATCTGGTTTTGTAACTTTTATTTCAAGCGGAATTTCGGCCGTTCCTAATGTGGGATTCATTGTCTCTAAAGTTGTTTTCCCACTTGGTTTATTATCGTCTTTATCTTTAACTTGTTCAGACACCCAAGTTCTTGCAGTTGCAAGCTTTGTAACATTAATCTTAGACGTAATATTAGAAGCACTTCCCGCTGCAGTCGCAGTTACTGCATTTGGATTCGTGCTTGTGACGGTCTTCTTATTAAACGTTCCTTGAAGAGCAATTCCATCTAAAACGAAACGATCAAGATCAGTCAGCAGCTTATTCATCGAACGGTAGTCATCACGCTGCCACTCTAGCGTTGTTTTCTTTTGAGCCAGTTTATCGAGTGGGATGCGCTCTGCTTTCATTAAGTCGCCAACAATCGTATCGATGTCCATTCCGCTCGCTAATCCACCAATTCTCATACTCACGGTTCATCACCGTCCCTAAATTTTTTTATCTACAAAAATACCCATAAAATCAATCATATCCGCATACATATCAAGGAACTTTTTGTTTGGAATCTCCTTGAGCACTTCTTGTGTCACTTCATCCACGACCTGAACGTAATAATCGTTCAACTTTTCGTGAAGCACAAATTTTGAAGAAGTGTGTGTTGGCTTTAACATATCGTTCATCGCATGAATTACTTTTTCTAGTGATTCTTTCGTTGGTTTACTCTGTACTGAAGCTTCGGCTTGAGTTGTTTGTTCTGGTTGGTTTTGGCTTTTAAGCACAGGCTCAGACTTTTGAAATACAGGAGAACTTATCGATTGCAGTTCCACCTTCATCGCCCCTTTTATTTTCTCTAAAATTTATATCGGATTCTTCAAAAAATTGTTGAGGAAGAGTAAAGAAAGAAGTTCAGAAAAAAATTTTATTACAATTCTATGAAACTACTCAATCTTCTAATTATTTATTGTAAAATAGTTGCTTAGGAACATAAAAAATGTAGAAAAATGACCAATAATGTCTGCGGCATTTACATATATCAATACACACTCTAAAAAATGAAAAATTGAAAACGAGAGGATTCTGGCAGTAATGAAACACCGACAATCGAAGCAACAGCGAAAACGCAGCCAACAGCCGAACTTAAACGTTAAGCAAACGAAAGCCATGGAACAACCTCTACACAGAAACAGATACATAACTGGCCTTGATGGACTAAGGGCCATCGCCGTACTTGCAGTTATCGCCTATCATCTGAATTTTGAATGGGCGGCAGGCGGTCTGCTAGGGGTTACTGTCTTTTTTGTTTTATCAGGATATCTAATAACCGATCTATTAATCACTGAATATGTATCAACAAATTCCATTAACTTTAAAAACTTCTGGATCCGCCGAGCCCGAAGGTTATTGCCAGCCATGTGTACGATGCTTCTCGTCGTCGTCACATACGTAACCTTGTTCGAGCCAGCCATGATTGAAAAACTTGAAAAAGATACCGTTGCAGCCATTCTTTATGTAAGCAACTGGTGGTATATATTCCAAGACCTTTCGTATTTCGAAAGCTTTGGACCCCCTTCCCTACTAACCCACTTTTGGTCGTTAGCGGTGGAAGAACAATTTTATATCCTATGGCCGTTGGTCATCATCGTTCTATTAAAAATGAAAGTTCGTGAAGGTTCGCTGTTTTCTATGATGCTAGCAGGTGCTCTCCTTTCAGCAGCACTGATGACACTCATGTACGAACCAGGCGCAGATCCGAGCCGTATTTATTACGGAACAGATACGCGGGTTTTCTCCCTTTTACTAGGTGCAAGCCTTGCTGTCATCTGGCCGAGTCGAAAACTGTCTAGCACTCTACCACCTGAGATTCGATGGAAACTAGACTTTGTCGGACTATCTGCGCTCGCTTTTATCTTTTACATGTTCGGAAGCACAGACCAATATCAAGACTTTCTCTACCAAGGTGGAATGGTCGCGATATCTATTGCCGCTCTATTGGTAGTAGCCGTTATGGTCCACCCATCAAGCAGACTCAACACTTGGTTGAGCTTTAAACCATTACGGTGGGTCGGCGTCCGTTCGTATGGCATCTATCTGTGGCACTTCCCGGTTATTGTTCTGACTAGCCCTCAATGGGGAGCGGATGCGCCTAGCTTATTTAGAACGACATTTCAAATTGTACTAATCTTCGTGCTTGCTAACCTATCTTGGAAGTACATTGAGAATCCAATTCGTAAAGGTGCGTTATCGAGATTCTACAGAATAGTGAAACGCGGAGAATGGAAACGTGAACGGTCGTTTATTGGACGGTTTGTGTTAACAGCTTGTATTCTAGGTCTTTTCATGTGCGTATCTGCAATCGGCTTCACGACAACTTCAGTAGCGTTAAGTAAGGGTAAAGTAATCTCTGCTATACAAGACAAAGTCGGCAATGAAGATCCACCGCCAGAGAACACGGTGAGACCAGAATCGAAGCCTGATGGCGGTAAAGAAGACGAAAAACCGGCCGAAGAGCCTGAAGAAAAACCTTCTGAAGAAACACCATCTAATGATGAAGAAAAAGATGAAGAGAAAGAATCTGTTCAAGATACACGCTCACTTTCAGTCATTGGTGATTCCGTAATGATTGACGTGACGCCTCACATAGAGGAAGTATTCCCGAATGCAAAAGTGGACGCAAAAATCGGACGCCAGTTTAGAGAAGCAGAAGATATCGTTCAGCAAAAGAAAAGCTCAGGCAGTTTAGGAGAGATTGTTGTCATTGAGCTTGGAGCGAACGGGCCACTATCTGAGAAGAGAATGCATAACTTAATCGAGCTAATTGGTGATCGAGATATTTATATGATTACGACGCGCGTTCCTAAACCTTGGCAACAAGAAGTGAATGAAACCATTAAGAAAGTCGCTCCAGATTATGACAATGTTAAAGTGGTGGATTGGTTTACGAAGAGTGAGTCCCATCCAGAATACATTGGTCATGATGGTGTTCACTTAACACATACGGGTGCTAAAGAATATGCAGAGTTTCTGATCAAACATATTGACTAAGAAGATAAGCCAATAATCCCAAGCAGAGGATGATTGGCTTTTTCATTTAATCTTTTTTTATTAGTGGATCTTCTTTTCCGTTTGGAGCTGGAAACTCTCCTTTTGGAAGATCCTTTAAGTAATCCGTGAGTTCCGGTAAATAATAGGCTGAAATGGTAATATCGTATTTAAGCTGATCCGTTACAGCATCAGCAGAGGCAATTTCTAACTCATCCATACCTGTAAAAGTAATTCCCTCTACAACGATTACACGTTTTAACTCTTCAATTGTTGTAATGAAATTTCGAATACCATCATAATCTTTTGACACAACAGACATTTTAGCAGTAATCTTTTTAACGCCTTTAGGTAAAACTTCAGGGGCAGCAGGTATTGGTGTTTCACTCTGTTCTACCGTGTCGTTTGGGTTTGAAATGTCACCTTCTACTTCGGTGGCGTTCTCCGTATTTTCAGTATCAGTTGTTTCATCTGCTGCTGGATTCTCAGATGCTTCATCTTCCGTTGTCTCTTCTTCAGCAACAACCTCTTCCTCTTCTAACTCATTGCCATCTGTAAAGTCCATCGTTAGGATGAGGCTATCCGATAAGACTTCCGCTTTCTCGAACTGTAACATTAGTTGATCAACGAGGGGCTTCACAGGCACTTCCTCTTGTAGAGCAAATGTATTTTCACTTGTTTGAGTAGTTACAGCAATGGACTCACTGGCCGTCTTTAGAAGTACCTCTTGCTGCTTCATTTCTGTATCTACCGCTTCAATTCTCTGATGAAGGGGAGATAACAATCCAAAGTATCCATATACTCCACCAATAATTAATAAAAGAATGACACCTAGTCCCACATATGTAAGAAGCTTTTTATTCTCCGCCATTCTCTTCACCTTTTAATTCAAGAATTTTCTCTTTCTCAAATTCAATCTTATACAGACTTCTGTAACGAGGTAGATAATCGTTCATGGCTGTCATATCTTCACCCTCATTGATTTCCTCAAAGTTAGTTGTCTCCATCTTTTCAATGGTAGCAGTAGCTAAATAAGGAGAGTTGGTCAGTTCATATAAATAGTTAGAGATTTCAGCTAGTGTATCAAACTGTGCCTCAACGAGAATTGTCTTTTTGTCTTTATATTCGTATTTCATGAAAAAACCACGTTCTGGAAGCAAGGCAACCAAATGCTGAAGTAAATCGGTAGCAGCGATTTTCTTATCACGAATATAATCAATCTTCTCTGCTAAGGGTGCTGATTCAACTTGTGGAACGGCTTGTTGCTGTTTCTCCAACTGTGTTTGCACTAGAAGTTTTTCTTGTTCTAATAGCCGTTCTTTTTCTTCCAATGTGCCTGCACTCACATAATAGTCGAGCCCTAACCATGTCGCTGATCCTAAAAACAACGTCACTGCCACAATTAATAGAATGGTAGTCTTTAATGATTTACTTTCTTTAACAGGTAAAAGGTTAATATCGACTAACATAGCTGCACCTCTTTTAGCCCGAGACCTAAAACAACATCAAATTGCGGCGGCAGTAATGTGTCAGAGGGTTTGATCGTCAGTACGGGCACATCCAGTTTTGAAGACAATCTTTCTTGAATGTATTTCAACTCTGGCAACTCACCAGACAATACTACTTTCGTGACACCCTGTTCACCTTGATTCATGGTAAACTTGTAATAGTTTACGATGCGCTCTATTTCTACTAGTTTATCTTCTATTAATCCATGTATATATCCTGAATCACCTTGCCATTCAATTCTCTGTACACCAGTAGAATGCTGCTTAAAGTTCCAGCTCTTATAATCAGTCTCCATTTTTAGGTGATTGAAGAAATAAGGCTTATGCTGATGAAAGATACTTAGTTGGACAGCTGAAATATCAAACTGAAGACAAAGCGTGTGATCTTTTTCAGAAACAAGGTCTTTCATATAAATAAGGCGATATAAAGAGACGCATGAAGCATCAGCTACAACTGGTTTTAGCTTGGCATCTGTAAGCAGTGATGAATAATCGTGTACCATTTTTTCCGAAGCAGCAAATAGCAAAATCTCTCGTTTTTCTTCATCCGTTTCAAGTAAAACATAATCAAATACAGGATCCTCAAACGGAAGATGAATGGTATTACCCAGCTCCATATATAAGTAGCCTTTAATCTCTTCGTCCTTTTGATTAGTGGGAACCTGATGTTTCCGAATAACAAGCTTGCTGTCAGGAATCAAGAACTGGACTTCTCGACCTTTGATTCTCCACTCAACTACACACTCTTCTAGAATGGTTAATAAAGTTTCTCGATTTGTAATAAGCCCATCATGAATCAATCCTTCAGGAAGATAACGTTCACCAGAGCTTCTTACATCAAGATCTTCCGGATGACGGTAATCCAAATAGCGGATGACATGATCTTGGAGTATTAAGTTGATTCTTTTTTTGTTGAAAAGACCTAATTTGAACCTCATGATAGTCAGCTCTCCAATGCCTGTTATGATAAAAAATATTAATCCTTTATATCAAATCAGAACTACATTTGTTTCACCATTCTATTATCAATGATAATAGAATGGTGAAACAAATGTGGTTAAAATCCCCCTTCAAAATAGAAGGGGAATTATGAACTAATTGTTTCTACTTCTCGTCCAGATAAGTAGTTAGCTGTTTTTCAGTTGCTGATGTCGCACTTGCTGTAGTATTTGCTAAAGGTACCCCATCATGGTTATTAATACTGTATACGCCATTATTATCTACTGTAACTGACCAAGAAGTGTCTTTCACATTACTAACATACTTTGCTAAATCTGTTTGGTCCCATCCAGTATCACTGTATTTCCCTTCAGTTGAATGAGCTAATTTAGCTGCATTAACAATTTGAACAGCTTCTGTAACTTTAGCTTTTTCTCTCGTGTTAGTAATAATCCCACCAATACTTACAACTGCAATTGCAGCAATAATTCCTAAAATTACGATTACAACTAACAATTCAATTAATGTCAATCCTTTTTCATTTTTTGCATACTTTTTTAAAAGTTTTTTCAACATTTTTCTCATACTCCCTTAATATTGATTTTAAATTTTTATCCAATTGTTTTATATATTTCAAACATTGGTACCATTACTGAAACTACAATCGTACCTACCACAGATGCTAGGAAAACTATCATTAAAGGCTCAATCAGTGCTTTTAATCGATCCGTACCAGTTTCAACTTCTTTTTCATAAAAGTCAGCTACTTTTGCAAGCATTTCGTCTAGTGATCCAGTCTCTTCACCAATTGAAATCATTTGTGTTACGAGAGGTGGAAAAATCCAATGTTGTTTCATTGGTTCAGTTAACCTTCTACCGGCTTCTAGAGAACTTCTGGATTCCCGAATTACTTTAGCTACGACCTCATTTCCCACCACTTTTTCCACAATAGATAGAGATTGTAAGATAGGAACAGAGCTCGAGAATAGTGAACTAAGCGTTCTTGTCATCCTCGCAAGCGCAGACTTTTGAAGTAGTTTTCCGAATATAGGAACTTTTAAAATCACATAATCAAAGTAATACCGGCTTGATTTATTTTTGCGAATAATCAAGAGTGCCAAATAGAATAACACCAAGAACATGAGTAAAAGCCACCAGAAATCCTGCACAAATTCACTTGCTCCTAATACAAACCTAGTTATAGCTGGCAACTCCCCACCTGCGTCTTGAAGCATTTTTGCAAACGTAGGCACGACTTTGGCTAACAAGAAAATTACAACAAACACAGCTACCACCCCGACAATCATCGGGTACATCATCGCTGAAATGATCTTTTGCTTCGTATAATGCTGTTTTTCAAAATAAGTAGCCAGCTGGTCAAGTGTATCGTCCAAACTACCACCTGCTTCTCCTGCAGACACCATGTTTATCACCATCGGTGGAAACACATTTCGGTGCCGACTCATTGCATTAGACAAAGGGTTACCTTGCCGAAGCTCTTCTTCGACATCTGCAAGCACCTTTTGCAGCGCTTTACTCTCTGTCTGAGCAGCCATGATACTAGTCGAATCTACAACGGATACACCAGCACGCAACAATGTTGCAAATTGCCTTAAGAAAATGACAAACTGCTGAGATTTTACTGGACTGCCTAACGAAATTTCTTTGTTAAACAGCGTTTGCTTCATCTCTTGTACTTCTGTGACTGCGATTCCTTTTTCTTTTAACTTTAGAACCGCTTCACGCTTGGATAGTCCAAGAACAGATCCTGTACGTTTTTTTCCGCTCTTGTCACGACCTACATAACTAAACTGTGCCATCTTAGCCTCCCTTCTCCAGGAGATATGGCTCCACGAACTCTCTTGAAACTTCGTTGCGCTCAAGAGCTTCCTTAGCCGACATTTCAAACGTATGCATTCCAGCATTCTTGCTCGTTTGCATCACACTATGAATCTGGTGAATCTTTTCATTGCGGATCAAGTTGGCTACAGCAGGTGAATTGACTAACACCTCTGTAATGGCTCTTCTTCCTTTACCATCATTGGTTGGAAGGAGCCGCTGCGACATGACACCAACTAATACAGAGGCTAACTGAATTCTGATCTGTCCTTGTTGTTCCGGTGGAAACACATCGACGATTCGATCGATCGTTGATGATGCGTTTGTCGTATGTAGCGTGCCTAGAACAAGGTGACCCGTTTCCGCTGCCGTAATAGCGGTTGCAATGGTTTCCAGATCCCGCATTTCCCCAAGTAGAATCACATCAGGGTCTTGACGGAGTGCCGCGCGAAGACCGTTTGCGAAATTGTTCGTATCAAACCCAATTTCACGCTGGTCGATCACGCACGTTCGATGCTTGTGCAAGTACTCGATCGGGTCCTCTAACGTAATTATGTGCCGGCTCATCGTCCGGTTCATAAAATCGATCATCGAGGCAAGAGTCGTAGACTTCCCGCTACCGGTTGGTCCCGTAACAAGTACGAGTCCTTGATGTTTCCCTGCCATCTTTCGTACACTTTCCGGAAGCATTAAATCTTCCATACTCGGAATAGATGTTGGAATGATCCGAAAAGCAAGACTCACACAAGATCGCTGACGATAAGCGTTTACCCTAAAGCGCGACAATCCTTGAATCCCATACGAGATATCAATTTCTCCCGCTTCTTCAAAGTCCCCATAATACTTTTCATCAATGACTAGTTTTGAAATCTGTTCCGTATCCTCTGGTCGCAACGCTTCACTACCGTATCGTTTCAATCCCCCATTGATTCGGAAAACAGGAGGCATTCCAACAGACAGGTGAACATCTGATGCTTTTAATTGAAAGGCTGCTCTCAGCCATTGTTCCAACTTTTCCTTCATGTCAGCACCTACTCGTTGATGGCTACACGCAAGACTTCTTCAGTCGTCGTTAAGCCTTGTTTCACTTTTAGGAACCCATCATCAATCAAAAAGATCGTTCCATTTTTCATTGCATAGTCACGCAATTCTACGATTGGTCTATTATTCATAATGAGCTGGCGAATGTGCTCGTCCACAACTAAAACTTCATGAAGAGCGATCCTGCCTTTATATCCCGTACTGTTGCACATTCCGCAGCCTTTCCCACGAGAAACGGCTTCAATCTTGATACCGCGTTTAGCGAAGATCTCTTTTTCTCGTTCTGTGGCTTTAAACGTTTGTTTACAATCACGGCACACTCTTCGAACCAATCGCTGAGCGATAACTCCAGAAAGAGATGCGGCAACTAAAAATGGTTCAACACCCATATCGGTAAGACGAGCGATCGTACCAATCGAGTCGTTCGTATGAAGCGTACTTAATACTAAGTGACCTGTTAGAGAAGCACGAACTGCAATTTCTGCCGTTTCTGTATCTCGAATCTCCCCGATCATAACGATGTCAGGATCTTGCCGGAGAATCGAACGTAAACCGCTTGCAAACGTAAGACCGACCGAAGAATTCACTTGTATTTGGTTAATTCCAGCCAATTGGTATTCAACCGGATCCTCAATCGTTACAAGGTTCACTTCTTCTGTATTCAGTTTGTTTAATGCTGCATACAGAGTAGAAGATTTACCTGATCCCGTTGGACCCGTAATTAAGATGATTCCGTTCGGCTGTTTGATTAGATTTGTAAACCGCTGCATGTTCAGCTTGTTAAAACCTAGATTTTCTAGATGATTTAATGAACTTCCGAGATCAAGAATACGCAGAACAATCTTCTCTCCATAGATAGCGGGCAATGTAGAGACACGAAGATCTACAGGATGCATATCAAGCGTCATCTTAATTCTGCCATCTTGAGGCAGTCGGCTTTCGGTTATGTTCAAGTTCGCCATAATCTTAATACGAGCCGTCAGCATATTCTGCATATGCTTTGGTAGACTTCGTTCTGTTTTTAGCATTCCATCAATTCGATAACGCACGACCAGCTTTGTCTCATGAGGATCAAAATGAATATCACTGGCTTTTTGCTGAACACCTTGCTGTATGATCTGGTTTACGAGTTTAACGATTGGAGAATCTTCCTCTGTCATTCGGCTGTCATCACTTAACGACGCACCTTGTGGCAAAAGATCAAGAAACTCGTCCATAGAATCATCGATATCGTAATACTTGTTATGAGCACGGATGATATCGTCTTTCGCTGATATCGCACGTTCAATTTGAAAACCCGTTGTTAATCGCAAATCATCGATAACGGTAAAATCCATAGGATCTGCCATCGCAACAAAGAGCTTGTCTGCTTCTTTTTTCACCGGCATGAGAAAATGTCTTCTTGCAAACTCTCTTGGGACAATCGCTACTGCTTGTTCATCGATCGGATAGCGATACAAGCTTAAGTGCGGAATGCCGAGTTGAAATTCAAGTACCTCAATAAGCTGTTGTTCCGTCAGCAGACCTTTTTCGATAAAAGCATCACCAAGTTTTTGATTGCTGCGTTTTTCTTTTAACGTTTGCTGAAGAACTTCTTCAGAAATTAATCCAGACTCTACTAAGAGATCACCAAGGCGTTTTTTTTGAACGATCATTGCGCATCACCGTCTCTCTCTTTACCAGGAATACTAGGAATCGTTTCTTTTTCTGGAACAGGCTTTGATGTAGTTGGTTTATCCGAAGGGTCTGTGCCTGGAATACCTGGCATTACAGGTACATATGGGTTCATCGGATTATTCGGATCTGGATAATACGGGAAAGGATACGGATATGGCGTTCCAGGTGTACCTTCTTCTGGTGTTGTTTCAGGCGTTTCCTCTTCCTCAACCGGATAGCCTCTCTCCTCTATACGATGTCGCGGAGGATAAAAGTCTTCTGCCAGCTTTTCAGAAGCCACTTCCTCACCACCAGAACCAAACGATTTACGATAGATCGTTGCCAAGTAGCCTTCCCTTCCACCACTTACAGTAACTGCACTCAGAATTGATGCCAGCTGGTCATTAAAATGAATAATGGTCTTTGGTTCAAATACTTGCTTGTCCACTTTGACGGTATATGTATAAGGAAGTGGTACCCCAACAATCGAAACACTTAAATTGTTTCCGTCCATCATAAAGTTGAACTTATAAGACGAAGCATTTGTATTCTTAAAAGCCAGGTCCATGTCTTGAGGTTTAACGAGTGCTTCGTATCCGAGTGACGCATAATCAGGCAGCTCTCTTGATGTATGACGTTCGATGATGCTGAAGTTTGTTTTTTGTATTGCTCCATAAATGCCACTAGCCAACACGTTAAGATCAATTGAATCTTGTGCGGTCATATCTACTTCTTCTAGAGCTCCAATTAATGAGAAAACTTGTCCTGGTTTCATCTCATAATTTTCTAAACCCTCTACCCAATCTTCCAAGAGAACATACTCTCCTGGGAGTTTAATCGTGCTTTCACTCACCACTTCTTCTGCTTGTCCGAACGTAGTGAGAAATTCGTTGATGGGAACTTCAAGTTCAGCTGTTTGTAAGGTAGAGCCTATTTTTTTCAGATGTGCATGTAGCATCTCTTCATCCAATAATTCTGTAAGTCCACTAACTTGAAGTTGTTGTATGGATTGTTCAACAGTTTCTTTGTTTACATTTACTAGTAGTGGTGATGAAGTACCCGAAAGGTTCTTCAGACTATCTTCAACCTGAAACTGCCATACATCACTATGCAATTTAACTTTTTTCTCGTTGTAAACGAAATACACGGGATGGTCGTTTTGCCACTGCGATACTTTTTCGTTTACCAGTGGTAATGCTTCAGATTTCGCAACATTTTCTAAAGGCACAGAAGCTACCGCAACCCCCGTACCATACTTTTCTTCTTCGAAAATATTAGAGTATACCTTTGTCCCTAAGTGACTAAACAAGAAAAGAAAAAGAGCTGCAAGGCTAAGGGATGCAAAGATCACAAGAAAATTTTTATAGTTGAATTCTCTTTTAGCCATCGCGTACTCTTTAGCCCACAACGTTCATGGAAAGTTCCGCTAGAACGGCTGGTCCTTTCTCTTGAGCTTTTCGCACATCCTCTTTATTTAGAGTGGTTCCATTTGGAAATAAAAGCTCACCGTTTCTTTCAAAAATATCTTTAGTAGTCGTTCGTCCAGTCAATAATTTCAGTTGCTTTTCTTGGAACTCAGATAGCTCGTTTGTTTCAACAGACACAGCTACCTCTTCTTCTACTTCAACAACGCCACCTACTAAAGATTCAGCTTTATCTAAAAAGTTTAATTGTGCTTCTTCTTTAATAACGATCAAATCACGTCCATACGTGATAAGTTGTTCGGATGAAAGGATTACTTTCTTTGAACGCAGTGACAATTCCAGGCCTAGAATCGCTCCAGTGTCTTCGTTGATAAAGAACTCTGTAGCTTCTCCAATCAGTTGACCTTTACGATCAATCAACTTAGCTCCTACAACAGTAATTTTCTTTTGCACAAGTTCGTTTGCGATCGGAATCTCTGTTAAGTCAAAGATCGATGTGCTATCTTCAATCATTACTGCAAACTCTCCAACACCTACGATTTTCTTAAACGGCACCGCACGTACGCTGATCTGCCAGTCCGCATGTTCAACCGTTAGGAAATCAACCATCCCTTCTTTTGGATTAACGACCAATGATTTTACATGTCCTACTTCTGCTCCGTCTGCAATACTGATAATAGGCAGTCCAACAAATTGATTACTTTTTTTCATATTACTCACCCAGTCCTTTATGTTTTAAATAATTATGTTATTTGTTCGTTTCTTTGTATCTTTGAAGCTCTTCTAAAATTACAGCATAGTGGCTTAGCTTTTCTTCCATCGTCTCAATTAATGGATTGATGCTGCTTAAATCACTAGATGTAACATAAGAATCTAGTAACAGTTTCGAGAACAGATAGAAGTCTTTGTCTGATAGTTTTTGGTTCAATAACGTGACGAGCATTTCTTGATAAGAGCTATGATCACCTGTCTCTTCGTACGAGTGCAAGGTACTTAGAAACATATCCTGCAACTCTGCATTCATGTCAGGTGTACTGATCTCAACGGTTTCGTTTATAGAAGCTTCAACTTCTTCTATTTCCGATACTTCTTCTGTATCCAACACGTGAATTACATCTTGTTCTACAAATAAAGGATTTTCTTCAACAGATTCTACTGTTTCAGGTAATTCTTCCAATGGTGTTTCAATTTCAGATTCAACTCGGATAGGCTCTTCTAATGTGTTTTTAACTTCGATGATAGGTTCTTCCATGATGTGGGCTTCTTCGGTGTTTGTCTCTTCAATCGCAGTTAACAACTCTTCTGTATCCTCTACTTCTAGTAGTTCCTCAAGCATGGATTCTGCTGATGATTCATTATCCTCCGAATTAAAGTTCTTATCATGAGATAGTTCTTCGGTTGGTTCAATGATCTCATCGAGTGATAAGATTTCAATATTTTCTGGTGTCTCTACTATTGTGTTCGTTTCACCTAAATCTTCTAATAATGAGGCTCGTTGTAAAAGAATCTCCTCATTCTCTATATCGGTAGCTATAGGCACATTCGTAAGCTCTTCATCAGATATTTCTCTCGTTTCTTTTAAGAATTCGAATTCATCTTCAATAGATTCAGAGAGTATGTCTTCTGTTTCCATTTCTTCTACAGGCAAAACGATATCTATACTCATTTTTTCTTCTTCTGCTATAATTTCGTCAATATCTAAATCTAATAGTTCAATAGGATCTAACGCTTGTAAATTTTCAGCTATCAATGAACCTTCTTCAAATACTTTTATTTCATTATCTAATTCACTGCTCATTAGTGGCTCTTCTATTGCAGCAGCGTGTTCATGTTGTTCTATAAGACTCTCTTGTACCTTATTCTCAATTCCTTTTTCATTATTCGAAAAAGAAAAAACTAAATTTGGTTGTCCTGTACTTACTGAAACCAAGTTCATTTTTTTTGCTGCTATGTACGACATAATGAAAGCGATTGACATAATTGCAGTAAGAGCAAATCCGAATGATAGATTATCAAGTAAGAACAAACCTCCTAAAGCCAACAGAAATGCCAACCCTAGTAGCATCATCTTTAATGGTAATGAAACGTTTGACGGATAAAAATATAACAGCGAACCTACGAATAATGTGATTACTAACAAGACAATAATTTGTATCAATGATCTCTCCTCAATTCCAATATTCGCTAATTAAACCTATAATACTACATTTTTACTAAAAATCATCCAATAATATCAAACTTTTCTAAAAAATATTGTATAATTAGGGTGAAATTTAGTATTTACTAGTTCTTTTTGACTAAATGATTCAGAGGATGTGTATGATGCTTTCAGAAAAAGGATTCTCTCTCATAGAAGTTCTAGTTTCACTGACGATCCTCTCCGTTTCTGTAATAGGTATAACGCAATTTTTCCACCAGGCTAACCAAATATCAGCAGGAAATAACACTAAACTAGTAGCTACCAATCTAGCTCGCATGACGCTGGAGCGAGTGCAAACAAATCCAGAAAGTTTTGGATTCACTCTTACACCAGGGACATACTCAAGTACAATCTGCAAAACACAAGCGTGTTTGGATTTGTACAAAGTTCAGATTAATAATAAAAGTTATACAATTAGTATTAAAATCTCGCAATCAACCGATGAAAAGAATATAGGGATTTTTAGCACGAACATTTCGGTAGATTACGGTAAACCTAAACTCTCCACAGTAGAGGGGTACATAAAAGATGCAAAAAGTACAAACTAAATATCTTAATCAAAAAGGATTAACTTTAATTGAATCTCTGTTGTCCCTACTACTCTTTTCTATTATCGGTACTGTTGTCTATTTTGTTTTGCTAAATGGGCTCACAACCGAAAAGAAAATATATACAGAAACGCTCATTCGTGATGAAGCTGACCTTGTAATGTCCCAAATCATTGATAATCTTTACACAGCAACGTATACAAAAGTTAAAGCTGTTACAGGTCAACAGAATATGCTAATTTATCAAATCGATAATAATACGTCGCGGACCGTTGGCTTCCTTAATAATCAACCTGTTGTCAATGGACAATCTATTAGTACAAACGAATTCAATTTTAATAATTCCTCCATTACTTTAAAAGACGATAGCGTAATTATTTCCTTAGTGGTAGCTAGCAAAAAGAATGCTAACGCAAAGCCTTTAGAACTAAAAAGTCAATTCAGATTAATGGAGGAATAAAACATGAAGTATGTAAAATCAGACAGAGGAAACACATTAATTATCGTCTTATTAATGATTGTTATTTTTACTATTGCGGGCCTATCATTAATCTCTACAACCTTTAATGGTGTTAAGAAAACAGATGCACGAGAAACCGATATCAAATCGGTAGAGTTAGCAGAAAAGGGAATTGATTACCTCACGATATTATTAGAAACCAAATCAAAAAATTTCATCAGTCTCCCTACAAATGAATTCAACTCAGCACTCACAAGCCTATTACAGAACTATGAAGTGGGAAGTGCAGAGGCAGACTTCAAACCTACTACCTCTGTCATACCAACAGAAAACAATGCTGATACACTTAAAGTTAAAATCTATGATCGGTACAAGTTAACTGATAATATAGAGGATCTTACGCAAGTCATGACTTTGCATAGTGAGGCAACAGTAAACGGGAAGAAGAAGACATTAATATCCACCATTAAACTTGGAGGAAAACAAACACCTGAAGCCTTGGATTATGCTCTTGGCTCATACAATCCACAATCCTCTACAAATCCGGATGATGGAAATATGTTTTTACATGGCGGTGTTGCAATAACTGGGGATCTTTACGTTGAAGGAAATTTGATTACTAGAGACCAGGGGTTTTCCATTGAAAACGGAAATGAAAGGTGGATTCCTTCTGACTTTCCAAGTATAGAAGGTACTAACGGGAAAAAGGCGCATCTTATATTACAAAAAAAACTTTATACATTAGATACAAATCGTACTTATAATAATCATATAAACGAGACAAATTTTCCAAATAGAATTAGTTATTATTCTGAAGTGAATTCTGAAGACGTTGAAGATGCTTTTGCCAATTATAGCAAAGTGGGACGAGATTTTATTCCGACAGTAAAAAAAACAAATCCAAACTTTACTCCTATAAATATATTAGGGGAAAGGAGCAAGTATTATTTTACTAATACTAGAGGTTCCATCTCACCGGTTACTACAGAACAGAATTGTTATTTTTTGAGTATATCAGGATATCCAAAATGTAATTATACAGGCAACAACGGAAATGTTTATGCAGATTTAAACACTGCCTATTTTGATGGCAGCTATACATTTAAAAGATTGAGCACCAGATCCGATGCACGATTTATGGGTTCCAGCACAAAATGGAATAAACTCACTTTTAAAGAAGGGGCATATGTTGGCGGGAACTTAACGATTGGCTCAAGTTCACTTACTCCTGGTGGGTATAATAAAGACGAATATCAAAAAATTGAAATTGACGGACCATTATTTATAGATGGTAACCTTAACTTACGGAACGCCTATGTTAAGTTTAATTCAACGGTTTATGTAACCGGGAAAACGAACATTCAATATTCCAGGCTGGAAGGAATTAAGAAAACCACAAATTCACCAGAAACCTCTCTAATTCTCTTTGGTAAAGAAGATATCCATATAGCCAACAATAACGTATATCAAGATATACCAAATATCGTTAGAGGGTTTTTCTATTCAGAAGACTTAATGGAAATTTATGGAGTGGCTTCTAATGTGGAAATCCAAGGCGGAGTTTTCGGGAGAAAGGTAGTTTTAAACGCCACACGCGGTGAAGTAAACGATAGTCGTAATGGCATTGATTATGCAAAAAATCAGAGGTCTATTTCTCCAGACGATTCCCGTTTAACGATTATTTATAATCCAGAACTTATTCGAAACCCTCCAGAAGGACTACCAACCGTAACCGAGTTAAGCGTTACTAAGATTAATAGATATTTAAAATAGCCTTCCACGTGGAAAGGCTTTTTTTATTTGACTAACCATATATTAATGACCAAATGCCACACAATGACGATGATATAAACAACCAATGCAATGCTAAGCAAGACTTGAACCCTAGTCTTCAAAGGGATAAATCCAATCGCGATAATTAAGTAGGTAAAAAAGAATTTAACAAGGAGAAAGATCGTAGGATCGTATTCATACAACCCACGCATTAATGGATTAAGCTCTATTCCACCCTTTTGCAGCAACTGATGTGTAAATAAGGCGTCTGCTGCATTTAAAATGCCTAAAATTAAACAGATCCATAGATGCTTTTGTATCCGAAATACTCGATCCATCTCCACACTCTCCTTCTCTTATACTGAAGTATACCCATAATAGAAGAGAAAGTTTACTAGAAATGTGTTGCAAAAGAGACTGGAAGGAGTTAAAAATACGAAAACAACACCTAATATTTACATTAATATTAGGTGCTGTGTGGTTATCCTATAATTACGTTAATATAAATTATTTTTCCATTATTCTTTACAGTGAGCGTTGCCTTATAATTCTTCGGCGCATTACTCGGCACTTTGATCAAACCGTTGCCGTCCACCGTCGCATAGTTCGTA